>NZ_QWGA01000006.1 GCF_003576245.1 Henriciella algicola | reverse complement strand
AGCGCTCGGTTCACCGAACACGCTAAACTGATTGAGCCCGATGGACGTGCCTGACGCAGCGCTCAGCAGGGTCACCGACCCGCGCTCGTCTGCACTCATGTACCGGCGGGTGGAAGAGCTGACGCCTGAGCCTTCATACCAAACCAGCGGTTCGTCCAGGCTAGGCCCGTGCACGTAGCGCCGTAGCAGATTGCCGCCATTATCGTATTCGCCAATGAGCTGAACACCGTCATAGAGCATCTTGGTATTGGCCGTATCCGACACCGTTGTCAGCCTGCCGGCCGGGTCGTAGCTGAGCGAGGTTCCCGAGTTCACACTGGTGAGGCGGTTCTCAGCATCATAGGCATAGCTTTGGTTGCCATCATTGGTGAGGTTGCCGCGTGCATCATGCGTGACAGACTGCGAGTCGGTTGAGGTGAGCTTGCTCTGCATGTCATAGGCGTAGCTGTGGCCCGATGCAGGCAGCTGATCGGCATAGGAGAAGTTAGAGACCTGTCTCTGAACGATCTGACCGCTCGCATTGTAGGTGTAGTCATATTCGACGCTGTAGTCGGTATCGTTCGGCACGCTGATGTTGAGATCAGAGAGGCGGGACGCGTCATCATAGCCATAAGTTGTCGTCACCCCATTGCCATAGCCAAGCGCGCTGCGGCGACCTTGGCTGTCGTAGGTGAACGACGCCAACGGCGTGGAGCCGTTTTCACGAATGGTCGTCAGCGCCGAGCTACCTGCAAGGTATTCATAAGTGATGTAGACACTGTCCGGCCATGTCATCCGCGTGCGCCGTCCGCCGCTATCATACTGGTAAGAGACAGTGCCGATCGCGCTTTGCTCTGACGTCATCCGGCCGAGAACGTCCCAACCATAGCTGAGCGTTGTGCCGCCCGACGTGACTGACGTTTGATGCCCAAGGCCATCATAGGTGTAGCTCAGCGCTGACAGCCCAGATGGACGGGAGATATCAGCGATCCTGCCCAGATTGTCGTAAGCGAAGCCGAACGTCTCACCGTTCCGGTTCTTTGCGGTGTGCACGTCGGAGGTCGATAAGCCATTATCGACCCAGTAGGTTACAAGCTCAAAGTCGGTCGTAGAGCTTGCGCCTGACGAAGACGGATCAGGATAGCGCGTTTTTACGAGCCGATCGAGACCGTCATACTCATAAGTGGTCCGGGCCCCTCTGCCATCGGTAATGGTTTCGACCTGACCGTTATCTGTATAGCTCACCGACTGGTCACGCGCAGCGGACGTGCCAAATGCGCTGGTGGCTTTCCAGGGCCGACCATAGCTGTCGTAGAAAGTCTTGGTGATCCGGTCGATGCCGGCGCCAGACTGAGTACAGGCTGATGCTGGTAGCGAGCTATAGCTGGTCGGGCTCATCCGTAGCGCGGCGCATTCCGGCCGTCCCACGCTATCATAGCTGACCTGGCTCACTGATATGACAGCGCTCGAGCTATCAACCAGCTGCGTCTTCTGCTGACGGCCATAAGTGTCGTAGAACTGCGTCGCGACAGATATTGGGGAGAAGCTCCGGCTTCCGCTCGGTGCGTTCACGGACCCGGATTCTTGCTCGATTGTCTGGCCATCATCATTGTAGCTGATCGCGGCATATGAATGCTGCATGCCGCCGCTCGCATCGGGGTCCGGCCCCGTCGTCAACGTCACGCGGCCCATATGGTCATATTCGTACCAAGAGCTGTCATCATCGCCAGCAAGAGGACCATCGACTTTGGTGACACGTCCCCACGTGTCGTAGGTGTAGGCGGTCGTCGCTATAATCGAATAGTCGACAGAACGGCGCGTGACCGACTTGAGCAGGACATTGCTCGGGGTCGATGAGTTGCCAGCCTCATAGGCATAATCGGTTACCTCGATCGCAGAGGAGTTGCCGACGCAATTGTCAGTCTGGCTTGGGACACTGCACCGAAGGCTCTGAACGAGGCGCCAGACAGGCGCCGACGCTTGAACTTGCGAGGTACCCGAGCTTGCCTTGACCCAGGCATATTTCTGAACGTAGCCGAATGTCTGGA
Source organism: Henriciella algicola (assembly GCF_003576245.1). Lineage (GTDB taxonomy): Bacteria > Pseudomonadota > Alphaproteobacteria > Caulobacterales > Hyphomonadaceae > Henriciella > Henriciella algicola. The sequence continues at coordinate 275,053 of NZ_QWGA01000006.1, read as the reverse complement.
TAGGATAATCCGCGCTCGAATTTGGCCGCGGATGCTCAATCCGGATAACTTCGCCATGCGCTGAGGAGTAGCTATATTTAGTGATCAGACCGCGTTCGTTCGTCACCGTAATCGGCTTGCTACAATATTTGTAGGTCGTGGGGCCGCAGGCTGCATAGGTGAAACTAACGACCCTGTCCGGCACACCTGAAGAGGGTTTTGCTTTTTCGCGGATCTCTTCCAACCGTCCAAGGGGATCGAATTTGTATACGACCGAATTGCCCTCAGGATATGTTACGGTCTCAGGGAGCCCATCTTTGTAAGTGTAGGTGACACCAAGCCCGCTTGTCTGCCCAGACGGTATGGTCTCGGCAGAGAGGATTTGACCGTCGCTATTATAAGTCGAGACTTGAGAAATGCCGCTTGGGCCGGTCACCGTCGATTGCGTTTGGCTTGATGTGCTCGAGCTCGAATAGGTCCAGGTATTGCCCGCATAGGCGCGGCTGCTGACCCGGCCATTACTGTCGAGGGTGACTGTCGTGGACACGCCTTCTGGAGAGGTCACCTGGATTTGCGTGTTATTCCCGACGGCTGTGTCGGTCACGCTGTAGGTTTCGCCTGCAGAGTTTGTGAGGCCTGAGGCGCTCGGCCAATTGCCCGACGGAAGGCCGCTACAATTGTCGAGCGTAACGTCACAATACTTATACGCGGAGTTGATGAGTGAATTGCCGTCCTCGGTTCGTAGCTGATAGCCGAGGCTGCTTGAGACATTTGGACCGTCATAGGTGATGACCTCACCATTCGGTCTGGTCACACTCGTGATGGCGGCATGCAATCCGATCGACGTATCGCGAAGGTCTCCAGAAAACTCGATGACACTACCGTCCGAAGCTTTGTAGGTGAAATCACCCCAGCTTCCGCCGCTTACATCTTCTTCGAGCGTCGATACAGTCGGGCGCCACGGAGCGTAGGTGCCTAAAGACGGATTTGTGAGCGTGAATTCTTCAGTGAAATTACCGTAGCGAACGGTGAACCGGCCTGTCGTGCTGCTTTCGTACACACCGCCGCCGAGGTTATTGCGCCAGCTCAGATTGGAGAAAGATCGCGAATAGCTAAGGCCACCTTGCCCACCAGGATCGCCAATCCGCGCCAGCTCGAATGACATGCCATAGCTGCCAGAGAACTGATCAACCCCGCCGCTATTAAGCGCGGTATTGTTCTCTGGAAGAGCGGCAGGCTCGTCATTGATCGTATCAAAGGGCGGCAGTTGCGCATAAGAAGCCGGAACCAAAAACGCAAAGCTGACGCCAAGCGTCACCAACCAAGCCGACTTCATTTTCAAACCCCCGAAACCCATTAACCTTCAGCAACAGTCCCGATCACCCACCAGGCTGTCAACCTGTGTTTTAGGAACTTTTGGCTTGAAGGAGTGCGGGCCCCTGTCACTCAAGGCGAAAAAAGTTGGCTAGGTGTAGGGAACTCGACTCAGTATGCATGGCCGGGACCTGGTTTGGCTACAACGCGAAAACCTCAATCGGTAGCGACAGATTCGCTTGCGCAAGCACAGGAATGACCCACGCCATTAGTCAATGAAGCGGAAGATCTTTGCGGCTTCTCGCGTTCATCGGCATACTTAAGCGTTCTTAGGAGAACTTTGCGTGCACAGCTTGGCTGATTTCCTAAGCTGAACTAGCGTCTAACGGAGCAACAGATTTTCCAGCGAAGATGATCGAAGCCCAAGAGCATTCTGCATTCTCATACCGCTGCAAGCATGTCTCACTGGCTGCTGTACCTGTCGCCGTTGGCCTTCTGTATGATGCTACGGCCTACATGTTCGAAATCGAAAAAGAGCTCCGCTGCCTGGATACAGAATGGAAGCTTTATGTGCGCTCTCGAAGCGGCAAGAACGTTATCGACTTGCAGCCGTACTTCCAGGTCCGCTGGCGGTTAGACGAGCTCATGCGGGAGGCTGTTGCTCGCTCGTAGAGGCAAGCAGGTCGTGCTCGAAGTCAGGCTCTTAGCTTTCCATTTTTTTTTGTAAGGGCGTAAATGATTTTACGCGGTCTGGTTGCGTTCTCACTCTATTTTCTATTCTAGCGAAGGCGGCCTCTAGTGCCGATCCCATCAACCAAAGGGATCGAATACTCATGAATTCAAACCATGCACTGGCTGCGCGCATTGCAGCACTTGAGAGCCTGATTGTGGTGCTGATAACCACCGAGGCTATCCGTTCTCCGGATATTCTGGATGAAGCCAGGCGGCTCATAAAGGCCGGTAGGCGGCTCTCGGAACGTCGGCTCAAGAAATGCCAGGACGGACCTGAGAAAGATATCTCCGAATCCGCGATCAGAGCTTTTGCCCGCGTCGAAGCGCTGGCTGAGTTCTTCCTCACTGGAAAAGACTGAGCCAAGTTTAGAGCGCGGCTGCCAGAAGGCAGCCGTGTTTGATCATGCAACCATCTGAAAAGGCCGCTCAACATTGACGCTCAGATTGAATGAGGCTTCTATCGCTTTGCCAAAGTGGGGGGGGCGATATGAGACTGATCATCGGGCTGGTATTGGCGTTTGCGGTTTTCACTACTGGGAAGGCAGATGCCTGGGGTAAATACGGCCATGTCACCATTTGCGAGATTTCTTACAGGCTATTGACCGACACGGCTCGCGAGCGCGTCAATTCGCTGATTGAAGCCGATTCGGAATACACGTCATTCAATCGGGCCTGCTTGGAGGCTGACGACTTCCCGCGCACCAGGCCTGCCGATCATTACGTCAATTACGACCGGGCGCTTGAGAAAGTTAGCGGTCCTAGCTGCGGCGACGCTAACAGCTGCGTGATTTCGGCGATATCCGGCGACGCTCAAGTGCTTGCTGATGAGACCCGCGCTGATGAAGAGCGCAGTAAAGCTCTTATTCTCCTCGGACACTGGGTTGGAGATGTTCATCAACCCATGCATGTCTCGTTCGCTGATGATCGAGGCGACAATCTCATCAACAAAAGGGGCCGATGCGGCGATGCGCGCAATCTACATGCGGTTTGGGACAACTGTCTGATCGAACATGGCGTGTTCCGCATGGGTGCCCTTGAGCGAATGCTGGGCTGGGCGCGCTTTACAAAAGCCTACCGCGCTGCTGATCGCCTTCTGGAGGAACTGACGCTGGAAGATGCTGAGGCTTGGTCTCAAAGCGAACCTTGGGAGTGGGCTGCGGAGTCGTACGATATCGTTCGCAGGCCAAATATCGGCTATTGCACTATGAAGAGCGATGGCTGCTGGTATGAGGCAACACGTCGGGTGTTAGGACGTGATGAAGACCCCCGTACAATCCAGATGACACAAGCCTATATCGATCAACATACGCAGCTCGCCGAAGTGCAATTATTGAAGGCGGGTGTTCGTCTGGCGCACGTGATCAATGGCGCTCTCGATGCAAGCTATGTGTCCGCCAGCAACAAGCAGTAAGGTGGTCGGGCCTGACTATGTTACCCACTCAGGTCAAGCGAATCCGACTATTGCTGATCTATGAGTGATACTCCGCAATTTGAGTTGAACCGGCGTCTGTTTTCGGGAGCGCAGCAATTTGGGTACTTCCTGATGGCGGTTGCTGGCGCCTGTATCGCAGCGGCTATCTCACACACGACAAGCAACGGATGGAGCAACCTCCATTGGGTGTGGCTGGCCGCAGTTAGTTTCTGGGGCTTTTCCTTTTTCTTTGGCATTCGGGCTACGGAGCAGCGTCTTATTCTAACGGGAAAGAATGCGGCGTACTTTGCCCTTCAAGATGCATTGGAAGGAGGCGAAGTCCAGACACCATATCCTAGCGCTTTATTATCAGTCGCTAAACAGAGGCTGAAGGAAAACCCCAACGGCAGTGGTCCGTTTGTGCTGCAGAAGTGGTCCATCTTCCTCGGCGGTTTGAGCTATCTGGCCTTCCATATTCTTCAGATGCGCGTGACTGAAGCCCAGTAAGCAGAGCTTGCGCGTCTACCAGCGCATGAAGGGGCCTCAGCGGATGTGGCCATATACAAAGCTGCCAGTCTCCTTCTCATACACCGCATTATGTGATCCAGGACGCATGCGATCGCTTTCACTAACAAATTTACCAGATAGTTTTTCCCTCATTCAAAGCCGACCAGGCCACAGATCTTCGATAGAGCGAGAAAAACGGCGTGCGGCTTTGGAAGAAAAAAGTCACACAAATCCGATAAATTGCAGAAATTTGATAAAAAATATCTTTCCTGAGCCGATAGAGGACAGAACATGGGTGGGGTATAATAAGATCATAAGAAGAACAAAATATTGTGATTCTTCAACGCCCTAAGCGCTTTGCAATCGCAAAATTTCACGAAATCGCAGAATTATACGATTTCTTTCAAGGGCTTGACAGAATTCACCATCTTCGCAGACACGAGATAGTCATGAGTTTCCAAGGAAAGGAGAAATCTCATGACAGAAAGCCATATCGAATATCTCGATCCGCGAAGTCTCACGCCCTGGAAAAACAATGCGAGGACGCATTCTCGCAAACAGCTCCGGCAGATCAAGGCGAGCATCCGGCGGTTCAAGTTCACCAATCCCGTCCTTATCGATGAAGATAACCGGATCATGGCCGGGCACGGCCGTGTCGAAGCTGCCAAGTCACTCGGCATGGACACTGTGCCGTGTCTTCGCATCGAGCATCTGAGCGAGGCTGAAAAGCGCGCTTATGTCCTTGCTGACAATAAACTCGCGCTGAACGCGGGGTGGGATGAAGACCTGCTTCGCCTGGAGCTCGGCGCTCTGAGCGAGCTAGACCTAGATTTCGACCTGGAGATCACCGGCTTCGACACCCACGAGCTGGACTTCATCATTGAAGGCGCCGACCAGACACCGGCGAGCGACCCAAAAGAAGAAACGGTTCCTGCATTAAACAGCGTCCCTCGACGCTGCGAGCCTGGGGACATCTGGCAGCTCGGTCGGCATCGCCTCATGTGCGCTGATGCCCGCAATCCGATGACGATCCGTCTTCTAATGGCGGGCAAGAAGGCCGAGATGGTTTTCACCGACCCGCCTTACAATGTCGCGATCGACGGCAATGTCTGCGGCTCAGGCTCAGTCAAGCATCGCGAGTTTGCGATGGCCTCCGGCGAGATGAGCAAGGCGGAGTTCACCGGCTTCCTGCGCGATACGTTCGAGGTCCAAAGGCGCTACACCACGGATGGCTCCATCCACTTTGTCTGCATGGACTGGCGCCATATGGGCGAGATTCTCGCCGCGGGAGAGGCGGTTTATTCTGAACTCAAGAATGTCATTGCCTGGGTGAAGGATAATGGCGGCATGGGGACATTCTATCGCTCCCGCCATGAGCTGATCTTCGCCTTCAAGAACGGGAGTGGCCCCCACATCAACAACTTTGAGCTCGGTCAGCATGGACGCTACCGCACCAATGTCTGGCATTATCGGGGCATGAATTCAGCTGGTGCTAACCGCGCCGAGGAGCTGGCCATGCATCCGACCGTCAAACCGGTCGAGATGATCGCAGACGCCATTCGCGATGTCTCGACCCGGAACGGCATCGTCCTCGACCTCTTTGGGGGATCCGGCAGCACATTGCTGGCTGCCGAGAAAACGGGACGGTGCGCTTATCTTGCCGAGATCGATCCGCTCTACTGCGATGTTATCCTTCACCGCTGGGAGACTTTTGCCAAAGGCGAAGCCGAGCGGGTTCGCTCGGGCGCTATTCTCGAGGAGGGTGTGGCATGAGCAAGGATAAGGGCAAAAAGCCGTTCGATCCGAAGAAGGCAGATTACGATGTTGGGCGCGGCAAAACGCCAAAGCACACACGGTTTCAGCCCGGCAAATCGGGCAACCCAAACGGACGCCCGCGTAAAAAGTCGAAGTCGTCATCACCTAAATCACATGGGACCGCCTTGATGGGATCACTCGAAGAGGTGCTCAAGAGCAAAATCACCATCTCCGAGAACGGCAAGCCGAAAGAAATTACGCTCGAGGAGGCATTGCCACGCAAACTCGTGAAAGACGCTCTGGATAGCAAGCCTCACGCCCAGAAACGGGTCTTCGATTGGGCGGCTAAGGAAATGGAAAGCCGTCGCGCAGCAGCTGAGGACCTTTTTGAGACCGCCGTAAAAATCAAAGCGGCGATCACGAAATACGAAAACGATCGCTCGAAATATGGCGACGATTATGTCTTCCCGATCCTCTCTGCCGAGCAGATAGAGATCGATTACGAGGCTGGCACCGTCGAGATCAACGGCCCTCTAAATGCGGAGCAGTTTCAAACACGGCTCGGAATGATCGCGCAAATGGTGAGATCTGAGATCGATATCAAAGAGGCTGAGTTCGATGGCCTTGATGACGAGGACAGCGACATCGCCGATCAAAAGTGGTTCCTCGCCAAGCTCAGACAGTACATACCGACGACTGATCCGATGTGGCGGGAGTTTGCGCCGAAGTACCGCCGGATCATAAATGATGAGCGTTTTTACTACGCGGAGAGTAGTGATCTGCCGACGGCGCTTGTTGATCTGCCGGAGGAGCAACTCAAGGCCATTTTCGAGAACCGCCCTAAACCCACACGGGAGTCGCTCCGGGAGCTCAGCCATCTAAAGACGGAGAACAAGAAATTCCGGGCTTTCATGCGCAAGAAGCTCAGAAAACAGATGGGCAAGAAATGGGACACGCGGCTGGATAGCGAGGTTCACGAACCCCGCGATGTCGAACACGACTTCATCCGGTACAAGAATGAGATCGGCGAGTTCGATCCAGACGATTACGAGTTCTCAGACGAGGAAAAAGAAGCATTGAAGGACCCTGAATTCTTCAAGGCCTATATGAGCTGGGACAAAGCGGCGTGATGAGTCCTATTGCGAAGGCGAGGCGGGCTGCGTGTCAGTCCGCCTCCTTTTTTGGGGATGGTGGACTGTTCTTCCACTACCGGCTCGCTGGTGCGCTATGATGGCTCTTTAAAGAACTCGCCTGGTGAGGCGTCTAGCGCCTTCGCCAGCTCCGCCAGCACCGTGACGGTTGGATTGCGCACGCCTCTCTCCACGCCTGAAACATAGGTGCGGTGCAAACCCGACTGGTGGGCAAGCTCTTCCTGCGACCAGCCTTTCAGCCTGCGGAGTCGCTTTGTATTTGCGCCGACGAGAACCCGTACATCCATACCCTGGACAGGAGACCGGCGTAGACGATGAGACTACAGCCTATAAGTATCATTTTCTCCTTGAACTCTGTGTCGAAACGAGCGGTAGTGAGACTCATAAGCATCTAAGGAGAGTTTCATGAAATACAGACCTTTGACCACTATCGCGGCGGGTGCACTGGCAGCCTCACTCGGCGCCTGCGCCACGAATGTCTCGACACCAGAAAGTGTGCGGGCAAGCGGTAGCGCAGCAGCGGCGTCTGAGAGCGTGACGAGTTTCGAAGCGGTACGAGCTGCGGTGACATTTGAAGATGATCCGCACATGGGCACACGAACGGCGATAGGCCCGGAGATCCGTTACCTCGACCCTGAGCGAAACAAATGGACCGACGGGTATAATATCTATCACCTGCGCGCCTTCGATATCGGCCGCTCGGGCGCAGACGTGATCGACTTCAGCGACGTCCAAATCAGGGTGCGGCAATCGACACAAGGCGACTGGCCGGGCTACCGCGCGGCCTACAGCCAAGGTGAAGCGTTCGAGGTCACCCGGATCGATAGCGACGTGGACTGCATCGGTCTGAATTGCCTAAAGACGGAACTTGTCGGGATCGATATGACTATGCCCCAGCTTCGTGAACTCGCCGAGCGCCCAGTGCTTACGTTTAAGATTGTGGGCCAGCGTAATGATATGATTGTTGAGATGCCTCAGTCCTATTTGCGCGGGTTTCTTGCCGCGGTAGATGAGCGACAGACGGGCGGCAACTCATAAGTGGCAATTATGCGACCGGCGGGTCAGCTAATTCTCGAAAGCAGACGCCGCCTTCATAACGCGGCCTGCAGCCACCGCCGCGTCATCGCGCAGTACTATTCGTAGGAAGCGCCAAACTTCCTGCGGAGGGGACCTCTTCGGGTCTCACTTGCAGGTAGGTGATGACGGTGGTGATCCGGTGAAGTCAGGACAGGTACTTGAAAATATGAGGCCACCGACCCTGGGGGACGATTGGGCCTGGCGTCGCATAACATGCGGTATGCGAAGGTGACTGCGGATTCGACTACTTTTTCACCGGGAAAGCTGCCTGACAGTGCTCTTTCCATGGATTGCGGCGGAATTCATGTTGGCTTTGAGACCGGATTGTCTGCAACTGGGTCCGCGGACGGTCCGTAGGCTTTGGCGGCGTTAAGGTCAGGGCGGTCAGTCCGGATGCATTCAGACAGGCCCCGTAGCAGATCGCGGCGGCTGTCTGCCGCCTCGAGCACGCCGAGAAGGTCTTCATCGCGAAGCTTCAGGCGCCGTGTTGCGAGCGCAAGCATGAATTCCGGCGCCGCCTGGCCACGCACCCGGTCGGCCGCGCGCACGATGCCGGTTATGATCCGGGCTAGCTCACGGCTTTCCTCGGCTGAATCGGTATAGTTCAGCTCCGATGGCGTGGCCGCCCGAAGCAGGCAGGCCTGTATGATATCGTCATTGAACCGCGCAAAATTGGCCGGATCGATTACAGTCTGATGGTACCACACACTGCGGATCGCTGACTTGGCCTGGTCCTCGTCCGTATTGGCCCGAAGCCGCTGGAGCACCGAGGCAATGGTGAAGTAGACATCGGCTTGGGTAGCTTCAGCGAATTTGGTGCTTGCAGACCAGAACACGAACCCCTCCTGAATCTTGAGAACCTTGTTGTTGGGCGCAGCCAGGAAAAGGTCATCGATGAGCGGTTCCGATGTCTTCCTGAGCCTGCCAAGACGTGCCGATACGCGGTCCTCGTCGAATTTCGACAGCGTGGGCTGAAAGCGGGTCAGGAATTCTAGTTCATCATTCCAGGCGGTGTGTGCGCTGGCTCTAGGCAGGGTCAGCTGGTCGATCGCGAAAAAGTCATGCTTGATGGCGTTCCGGGTCTGCACCAGCGTGTTCTTCAGCGCCTCGCGCCGGCCCATTGCCGTCGTCTTCTCGACGCCCACCAAGAAGATGATTGGCGAGCCCTGTGCCACCGATCGAAGATCCCGGTTGATATCGGTCAGACACCGGCCGCTTTCGATGGCGGCTGCCACGACAAGGATAGTCGTCTTTTCGTCGGGCTTGATCCTGTCAATGTCATCTGGTCCAAGGATGTCCGCATTGCCATTATTGTCGCTTATGAATTCCTTCACAAGTTTGGCGAGACTGGCCGAATACTCATCGATCTGGATGATATGTGTGGCACTTGCCGGGATGGTCCTGCGCAGAACGAACTCTACCCGCCTCTGATAGGACGCGTCGCCCAGCAGGTTTTCAAACTCCACGAAAAAATCGCGCTTGCGGCTTGTTTCATCCTCTCCGAGCATGATCGACAAGGCGCGTAGTCCGACCATTCTGGACATGGTCTCAGCGAGGCTGCGAGGGGCATCCTGTTTGCGCAGAAGAACCGGTTCGGGCTGCGGGCCCTTGATGTCGAACTGGTCACCATGCAGGTGAACCTGGAACGAACCTTCACGGCAGTATTTGCAATCCTCGCTTGAATAGACTTCTGGAAGTTTGCGAACACCGTACGGGTTGAGCTTCTGGTCCAGGGCGAGGTCGCACACCGCCCTGATCCTGTCTGCGCCGTTGCCGAGATAAATGAGGTGCACGATATTTTCAGGCAGTACGTCGTATTCTCCTGTCAGTTTGCGCGCGAGGCCGCCGCTCGACGAGGCTGAAATCAGGACCAGGCTCTGGTCATCGAATTCGAAGCCGCCGCCGGACAGGCCGTCATAGGACCTGAAATTTTCAACGTCGAGGAGCGGTGCGTTGAACGCTGCCCGGATTTCATTGATGGAGGCCGCGACCGAATGCAGCGTCGGTGTATCCAGAAATATACGGTCGATCAATTGAGGGATGAAAGGAAGACAGGCATAGGCCATGAAACCGATTTCGCCCGCGCTCACCAGAATGTTCGAAACACGTATGAACTGGCGCGTGTGCCGTTGCGACGGATTCACGAAATGGTAGGTCTCCCGCGACTGGACGAACCCGCCATGTTTCTGGAAAATGGCTGTCATCACACGCCGCGGCAAGTCGCTGAGTTGGGTCTGAAAGGGGGCTTGAGGTCCATCAACGTGGATGTGTTTCACGTCCTCACCCTGCAGCCCGAACCCGACCACGGTGATCGTCGAGCGTTTGGCAAACCGCTTTATATGAGCCTTCAGCGTGATGTCCTCCTGCAGCAGCTGCGCGGTGTCGTTTGCCAGGGGCGCGGGCACGGCAATCAGGATTTCGTCGGGCGGAAGATTGGCCTTGATATTTCGGTCGAGCCGGTCGGCAAGATAGTCGCAATTGACTTGGCCCCGGTGAGAAAAGACTAGCAGCACTTCGTGCAGGCTCGGACCGTCTTCAAGGTCACAGCGTATATCAAACAGGGGTTTCAATGCGTGCCTCTCACCGGAAACATCATCGTCAATAGGGCGCCGGACACAGGCGCCAATTGTGTACCGGACTCTGGACGCCAGCGCTCGACTGGGATCGGACCGTCTGGCGACACGTCGGCGTGCGCGTCATAGAAGAGGGACATGCGGCCCGTTCTCAGCCGCAAGAAGCCATTCGACTTTCGCAGGAACTCACGCACGAGAACGAGGCCGCGGCCATACACGTCATGCGCCTTTCGCGTACCCGCCGTAAAGCAGTCGAGCGTGGCCGCATACTCCTCCTCATCGCTGAGCTGCTGCAGCGGCTTCTGCGTCCAAGTCTGCGCAAATCCGGGACCTGAATCGAGGATGGAGAGCGTGACAAATGACAGCTGCTTATGGCCCGCCTTCGGACTGAACCGCCTGATATACTTCCTCAGTGGAGCATATCCGGCCGTTGCCCTGTCGAGTGCTTCCGGCAGCTGCCCGGCAAAGGAGGCCTGGACGAGCCTGTAACTGTGATTGACGATATTGCCATCCAGGTCACGGCGCGCATGGTCTTCGGTATTGCGGAAGGCTTCATAGAGCAGAGTGCCGAATGTCCTCTGCGACAACTCGTCTTGCTCCAACCAGCTGACCTGCCGGGATATGGCGCCCAGCATTCGCGGCGCAGCCCGCATGAAATAATCCCGGCTTCCAAGCAGGCGAGAGCCGTCACGGGTTCGCGGATAGAAGCTTGCTGGCTTGTCGCGGCCATAATCGTCGCCAGTGATGACTTCGATGGAGGGGCCTTTCGTCGCCTGGTTGGGCCGTCTGTCCTGAAGGGCATTCAGCCGGTCCAGCGCCTTTGCGCGATAGGCATCTGTCAGATCTTTGCCCGAAGATTTGCTGACAACGCGCCCTGCGCACAGCGACGCAACTGTGCCAATCATCCTGTCGGTGAGCCGGTCAACCTGCTGGTCGTCAGGAGAATCGGCGAAGGTCTGCAAGGCGCCTGACGGCTCCCCCTGAGCCCAGGTGAGAAGCATCTGTACCCACGCGATCTCCGCTCCCATTTCCATCCTCTTGAAATGGGTCGGCAAGAGGATCTGATGTGCCCCTGATGCCCGGTCTTCGATTTTTCGAAGTGCCGATTCACATGAGGCGATTGTCGCTTCACTTGGAACCCTGATCAGCATGCGCCCTCCCGACCTTGGTTTTCACGCCCAGCTTCTGGAATAGCGACGATGCTGCTGCAAGCGTGTCCGGGGCGGATTGGCCGGGATAAAGCGCGCGGCGGATCTTGTCCTTGGCGCATGACGCCAGAGCAGAGTGAAAAGGATAATTCTCACCGCTCAGTTCGTGGAGCTGATCGGCCGCCAGAAGCGCTTCGTCGAGAAGGCCCGCACTGTCGATGCCCAGTCTGCCGTACGGTACCTCACACAGCCCCTCGCCGAGGGCGGTGAAGATTTGAGCCTTGTGCCACAGCAGGTCGAGGCGCAGGCTGTGGCTGAGGTCCGGATAATGAATTGAGTCATCGGCCTGCGTGATGAAGTCATAGGCCGCCATGGGATTAGCATCGGCAAGCTCGATGAGCGCCGCGTCAATCAGGACCGCAACTCTGTCTCCTCCGCTGAAACGGCTGAGCCTGGCGATATTGTGGGCGAGCAGCGATTTTGCCTGGCGCACGGCTTTTCGCCTGATGTCGGGATCGGAAATGCCGTCTGCCCAGTCGAACAGGGGATCACCGAGCAGGGCCTTTATCAGGATTCTGACATTTCGGCCGCTCAAGGCTCCCGAGCTGGTGGATGTGCTGCGGTTGATCTCTGCCGCCCTTGTCAGGCTGTCCTCGACCAGCCGCAGCGTCGAGTCCCTGTCCCTGCAATAATGACTGAGGCGAACTTCATGAAAGCGAAGCCGCTGCAGCGCCAGTCGCTTGAGTTTTGGGTCGGAAATTTGCTCACACTCAGCTTTCAGCGCCTCGAGCCTTTCCTCCACCGGCGTCCAGCTGATCTTCGCCGTTTCCAGCGTTCTGCACAAGAGAAAGAGGGCATCGAGTTCTGCGCACCAAACCCGCATGAATTGAGACCTCAGCTGGTCCAGCCCTGACTTGTCAGCCTGGGCCTCGACCAATCCATCCGCCAGCCGGGCGGCGCGTAGGACAATATCGAACCGATTGGAGAAAAAGGCGGAAAGGGCAATACTGACCAGGACGGAGGCAATGTCCTGGGCCGAAAATGCCTTCCGCAGATAGTCGGGAATTCTGGCGGGAAGTTGGGATGCAGCCACGATGCGCGAACTGAACGGTTCGCCAACGAAGAAGAGCTGCAGATAGAGCTGCAGACGGGTAGTGTCATCGTCCAGAACCATTGTCATTCGGTTGGACCTGTCGATATCCTTCCTGAGGATGCGAAAATACGCGTACCTCAGAACTTCGGCCGGTGCGCATGAACGATCTATCGAAAACACTTCCTCTTCGACAATGCTCGAGGTTTCGTCATCGCTGGCTGCGTGGATCGTCACCTTGGTGGCATCGATGCTGGAAAGAAGATGGCAGTAAGCCTGAACATCGCGCCGATAGTGGCTCCTGTCGGTGCCGTAAATCGATTTGATCTGAAGCTTTGACAGCTGTGCGCGCTCTCGCGCCCTGATTGAAATGAGAGCGCTTACCGTCCTGAACAGTGATGGAAAACGGTCCTGCAAGAAGGTGACAAGGCTGTCGGACAGGGCAATGTCCATGACATATCGGCGGGCAAATCTGGTGCCGGCGAGCGCGAATGCTTCCTTTTCTACCGTGTCCTTTTCGCAGTCTTCAAGCGACTGATCGCGGACGGAATAGATGACACGGCCATGTGTGTCCTTGATAAAGCTGTCGAGCGCGCCCAGCGGGTCCTCGATTTCGGAAATGTGGCCCCGGCTTTTCAGAACCTGCGCAAATCCCAGAATGGAGGTTTCCGACAGACCGTCATCACTTGCTGCCGTCAGAGCGAGAATCCAGAGCAGCACCGTGTTCGGGGAAACCGACTGGCGCATTTCCTCCCAGCATAGCCATTCAAGAGCCTGTTCTGCTTCGCTACGCCTGCCGACACGAACCGAGGTGCGGAACGCGTCAAGACCTTCGCGGAGTTTCACACCTTCGAGACCGAAATCGGCAGCGACGGCAAGAAGGCAGAGTGTCTGACCGGACACGGAGATCTTACGATCGGACCCGATCAGCTCTTCGGTCAGTATTGCGCGGGCTGCTTCACTGCCGATTGCGAGCACATCCTCAAGCGTCTGTTCAGGCAGTTGACGTTCGATGATGCGCGTCGCGCCAGGCAGTAGCGACTCGTCTTGCAGATGCTGAACAAGCGTCTGTTGACAGGAGTAAATAACGATATTGTCTTCGTTTGCCTTCACGAGAAGATCGATCAGACGCAGCAAGCCGGCATTACGGACGCTCAGACGAATGCTGCCGTCACCAAAATCGTCGAGATTGCCAAAGACATATAGCGCTGGGTGGCCCTCTGACAGGGACCGGATCCGAGCCAGCTGGTCATTAACAGATAAGCGCACCTCACCGCCCGGCAATCGATCACCGCTCAAAAATCCGAGCATGCTGGTGAGAAGCTCGTGAAAGTCCGCATGGTTGCAGTCTTTCGCGAAGACGGGCAGGTTCCGGCTATGCTCCGCCCGGATGAAAAACTGGCGCGGGTCCTGCGAACCGCTATAGCGTGGATTGATATCGGCAGCCTGCATAAGAGAGATGAGCAGGGATGTCTTTCCACCAAAGCGGGGGGCGACAAGTCCGATGATACGTTTGCCGGGTCCGGCTGTTCTCAGATCATGGGTGAGATCCTGAAGCACTTGCGCCGCCGCGCCGCTTCCAGAATGTGCCGGACCCTGGAACTCCGGGCTGAACTTCGATGCCAGCGAGATACCCAGTGTCCGTTCGATCTCGCCGCTGGAGCGCAGGCTTTCAAGCGCATTCAGAATTTCGCTTGGACGAATATAGTCCTTATTGAGCACATCGCGAATGTCCGAGGCACTGATATCGAGCACCTCCGCAACGGTTCGGGCTACATGGTCGAGAATGCTTCTGGCACGCGGTTCAGGGATCGCGCTGACTTGGCGCGAGCGCCTGAAAAACTGGACAACCTGGTCCTCCGTTCTTGTGTCGGGCCACCGCAGATTAGTCTCCTCCGGAAACCGGGCCCGCGTGCGGTCTACTAGGTCTTTCACACTGCCGCTGCGCCTTCCCACTTTGCTGTCCGGCTCGGTAGGAGTGCTGAGTTCGAAGAAAACCGCGAGAGCAACCGCCTTGGCGCGGAGTCCGATATATCTGCATGGAAGCGTAGCGTTGGCGTCGGCCATGGTGGCTGGCGCCATCTTCCATCGCAGATGGCATTTTCGGAAGCGCGAGCAAATGTCCTCGCCGAAGAAGGCCTGATCAAGTGAACGCCCATCGCGGATCTTCCGGCCCCTATTGTCCTTCCCAGCTTCCCTCAACCGAAGATTTCCTCTTGCATCGACCCTTTTGACCGCTTATGCGCGGTCAACGCCGACAGATCAATCCGTTGCGGCGACTGATTTTACTGCCAAAATCCTAAATCCTGGCCACAATTGGGATTGTGACGGATTATGGCGGTTTTTCTGGGATTCTATTTTTACTAAAATTTCTGTTTTAAACCCTAAGGGCACTCTTACCGCTCGAAGCGTCCCAATAAGAGGAGGCTTCCATGGCGGACGGATTCTACAGCAACATTCCCACACGAACGGTTCAGCTCATACTGAGCGACGAGGAAAAGCTTTCGCTCGAGCAGGCGATCCTCGACGGGCTCGCCCGTATCGGTACTGATAGGAAGATCGATGCAATCCTCGATCTCGTCTGCACTGAAATGTCAGAGGCGTTTCGCGATTGTCTGTCCAGCGGGCACAGGGCGGCCATTCAGGATTTCCGCCGCAACAAGGACGCGCTGGCGCTTCACATCAGCAACACGCCGCGACTTGCAGAAGAGGATATCCCACCGACCCCCTATCGCCGCCCCGACGCCGCAACGGAACGCGCCATGCTCCGGTCAGACGCAAAAGTGCTGGGCCTGATCGGCTTGGCAGGCTTTACCCCGTTTGCCAGTCCGAGCGAGAATCAGGGCTATGCCTTCCGCAATGTGTTGGCGGCCGCTGGCAAGGAGGAGAGCCAGTCTTCGCACGGCTCTGCCGAATTCGGCCTGCATATGGACAACCCGTCTGCGGAACTGTCTTCGGAGGCCCCGGCATGCATGCAGGTGCCTCGCATTCTAGCGTTCGACTGCATTCGCAATTTCGAGAATATTCCAACTGAGCTGGAACGGACCATTAGCGTGCTCAATGAAATCAAGCATGGCGCGTTCAAATATCTTGCCCACCGCGCCTTTGCGATCGAGCCGCCTCAGTCGAATGAAGTGTCGATCTATGCACCCTCGCGGCGGCCGACCCCGCTCCTTGAGGAAGATGATGAAGGCAATCTCGTCCTTCGCTATGACCCGACGAGCGTGTCGTTGCACGATCCCGATCCGCGATATCAGAAAACGCTCGCCAATCTGCAGGCGGTTCTGGCCAAAACTGTCCCGTCTTCCCAGATCACACTTCAGCCCGGCCACTTCCTCATGTTCAAGAACCGGCAGGTCCTGCACATGCGCCGGGCGTTCAATCCTCTTGAAGATCGCGACCAGTCACGATGGCTTCGCCGTCTTTACGCGGTTTGACAGCAATCACCGACAAACAAATGGAGATCGAAGATGAACATCATCATTACAGGCGCGAGCAGCGGCATTGGACAGGCAACGCTTCGGCGGCTCGGCAAGACCCACACGATTGGCGCAGTTGCAAGACGAGGCGAGCGTCTGGAAACCTTGGCTGACGAATATCCCCGGATCATACCGTTGGTGGCCGATGTGTCCGACCGTGAACAGGTGGAGCATATTGTGCGCCAGTTCGAACAGAAGGCAGGCCCCGTCGATGTCCTCGTTAACAATGCCGGCCTCGCCCTTGGCGCCGATCCTGCCTTTGATGCCGATCCTGATGACTGGTTCCGCATGATCGACGTCAATTGCAAGGGTTTGGTCCAGATGACGCACCCCGTATTGTCAAGCATGGTTCGCCGCCATCAAGGGCTGATCGTCAATATCGGATCGGTCGCAGCCTCCTATCCGTACAGGGGTGGAAACGTCTACGGAGCCACAAAGGCTTTTATCCGCCAGTTCAGTCGCAATCTTCGCTCGGATATTCACGGTACGGGGGTCAGGGTGTGCGTCATTGAACCTGGAAGCGTAAGCGGGAGTGAATTTTCGCTCGTCCGCTTCCATGGTGACCAGGACAAGGCGGACAGCGTGTATGATGGCTGGGACCCGCTTCAGGCCGACGACATCGCTGCGCAGATTGAATGGGTCATCTCCCTGCCTCAGCGGGTCAATGTAAACCTGATTGAGACCATGGCGACCGGTCAGTCTGCATCCGGTTTCCAGTTTGCGAGAGAGTGACGGTGCGGGACGAGGAGCCTGGTCGCCTAAATGGAAGCAAGGTTCTGGACCGCAAAGGCAGAAGCTGATGATTAGCGGACAAAAGCAAAGGAACGCCTATTTGATGACCCCGCTCGATATGTCGATGTTCGACGAAGAGGCGCTGCCCCCTTTGCTCGACAGCTATGCTCCTCAGGCTTCGCTTGAGGGGCTTGCCTGTCTTGAAATGGATTTTACCGACTGGTTTCTGGTTTAGGATTCCGTTTCGTTACACGCGACTACTGTCGCTTCTCTGAAGACCGAGATGAAATATCTTGTCTGCGGCGGAGGCCCGGGTGACAGATATACCGATCTCAGGAAAGAGTATTGTCAGCGGAAGGGGCCGATTGAGCGGGTAGGGCGATGAGGCTAGCGTCACCTCATGTTCAAAGATCCGTTTCGCTATTTCGAGACATAACCGGCGATCATCCAGCTTGCAGTCATGATGTATGTGCGATTTCCGCTCTCACTTCGGAATGTCGAAGACCTGCTCCATGAGCGCGGAATTGATATCTGCCACGAGAGCATGAGGCTCTGGATTGATCGCTTGGGCCCTATGTTTGCCGGCAAGGTCCGCGTTGGCCGTGCGAACTATATGGGGAAAATCAGTCAATGGCAGTGGCACCTCGACGAGATCTTGGTGAAGATCAGCGGAGAGACCTACTATCTTTGACGGGCTCTCGACCATGAGGGCGACGTGTTGGAAAGCTAGATCACGAAAACTCGCGATAAAACAGGGGCCTTGCGGTTTTTCAGAAAAGCGATGAAGCGGTACGGTGCGCCGCGGACTGTCGTCACCGATCGGCTCAGATCCTATTGCGCTGCTATGAAGGAAATCGGTAATTTCGACCGCCAGGAGGTCGGTCGTCACCTCAGTAATTCAGCGGAGAATTCGCTCTTGCCATTCCGCCGACGGAGCGAGCAATGCTTAGATTCAGGCGGATGTCGAACCTTCAGAAATTCGCTTCGACGCATGCCTCATTTCACAACCACTTCAATCTCGACCGCCACATCATCCGCCGCCAGACGTTTGAATCAAACCGCGACGCAGCCCTCCTCGAATGGCGTCAACTTTTGGCTGGATAGGGCGGGGCGCGTCTAGCGATGCTGGAGACCGGTTTGCATTAGACTGACAGCACCGCCAGCCAGTTTCCCCATCGCTATATCCTCAACGTCGTACTGTCAGACGACCCGCCCGCGCAGGTCGGCTGATGCGCAACGAGATGGGTGGTCGGCCAGTCTTGTAGACAAGAGGCCTTAGCATTCGGCGCCTTGAGAGCGAGCTGTCCCGGTCCTGCAAAATGCGAAAAGTCCCGCATTTTGCGTGGCATTACGCGGTTCGTATTCGCCAGATCAACGCGCCAGATACGTTAGCGCTCTGAATTCAAAGCGTTCTTTGAAGTGGTTGTGTAGCTTGCAAGTAACTCCTCCAAACGGATTGGAGGCGGTTCATGGCAAGTTTTGTTTTCAGTGTGAGGTCCAGGCAGGAAGAGCGCTTCTTTGAGAACGTGCTGAATGCGGTGTTGGTCGCCGCTGATGATTATGTCAGCGTCTGCACCTCCGCCAACTCAACTGGCCTGATCAAGACCATCAACACGGAGTGCCGGTCTGCCAAGCGCGCCATGTTCCGCTGCCTGAACGGTGAGCCGAAACATGCGTAGGACCTTGCTTCTCCTGGCCGTGGCGAGCCTGGCGGGCTGCACTTCGTCCTTTGTTCGTCCGGCCAACACTGTCGACATGAACCATCATGGCTATCAGGCTGAGCGTCAGAACGCGCTGGAGGTAACCAATACGGCCCGCATCGCAAACCAGGCGAGGTGTGCGGATCTTGATATCGCGCTGGCCGGACAACCGGTTGACGCAGGTCTCGGCGCTTCATTCGATGAACCGCAGCTCTTCTCGCCGGGTGATCTTCTGCGTGTCGATCTTCCGCGTGAGGATGATTTTGGGGGAGACTATGTGATCGGGCCGAACGGCTATGTGCGCCTGCCATTCATCGGTGACCTGCCCGCATCGGGCATGTCGACTTCGCAGCTGGAGACCATCATTGCGCGGCTTCTTGTGGAGGGCGGCTACTATAAGCCCGGCTTCGCCCGCGCCAGCGTGTCCGTTCTTGAATGGGCGCCGATTCAAGTCTCTGTGTCGGGCGCTGTATTCCAGGCTGGTGACGTTCTGCTCAATCAGCGCGATGCAGATGATACCCCGGCAGAGCGTGTCTCGGCCGCAGGCGACATTGCCTTTCAACGCTCGCTCTCCTCGGCGCTTTTCGCCGCCGCAGGAGTTCGTCCTGATGCGGACGTTCGAAATATTGTGCTTGTCAGAAACGGCAGACGCCGTGTGTTCGATATGTCCGGCGCGCTGAATGGCGGAGCAATGGATGACCCGCTTCTGATTGCCGGTGACCGTATCCACGTGCCGTCGCGAGGCTGTTTCCAGATGGCGCTTGCGCGTCCTTCGCGCATAACGCCGCCGGGCATCCGGGTCTTCATGTCCAATCTCACCCAGCCGGCGGCGTCTAACGCGGCATCGGCGATTGGACAGGACGCGACGCGGCTGCCTTATGGTACACGCTTCCTGCAGGGCCTCGTCTCTGCCAATTGCGTGGGCGGCCTCCAGGCGACGAATGCCGGTCGCTGGGGCGTGCTCATATCTCGCAACCCGATCACGGGCGAAAGCGAAGTGGTTGCTCGATCGATCGAGAAGCTCGTGCGCAGCGCCAATCGCGACGATTATAATCCGGTATTGCTGCCGAACGATGCAATCGCCTGTTACGACTCTCACGTCACCAACGTTCGCGACGTGATCGCGATGGTTTCTGAAGTTGCAGCGCCTGCTCTCAACGCTGCGATCATCGGCGGGCTCGCAAATTGACCCGCAGCTGGAGCTTCCTGCGCGGCGGGCCCGCGGCTGGCCGCTTTCTGCGGTATCTTGCGGTGCTCGCCATCGGCTGGAGCGTGATACTCGCGCTCGCAGACGCAATTTATGTCTTCACACCGCGTGCCTATGAGAGCGGTTTCACGTTGATCTTGCCTGGGGCAGGGCAGTCAACGTCGGTCAACCTCGACTCCCTGGGGCAAGCCAGCAGCAATGCCTCGTCGCCATTTGGGGACCATACGCTTAGCCCGACCGAAAATTATAAGCGCATTTTCCAGTCGTACCGTCTGCGGGGCATGGTGGCCGAACGGATGGGCCAGACGATTGCCGAAACCCCGGCGCCATCCATTCGTCTCGCCAATCAAACGAACCTCATTTTCGTCTCTGTGAGATCCGATTCCCCCGGGCGAGCCAAATTGCTTGCTGAGACATGGCATGCCGTTTTCGAACAGGAAGTGGCCACTCTTCGCGAGGAAGAGCAGGACCTGCGGCGCCAGGCTTATGAGACAGCGATTGCTGGCTTTGAGCAGGCGGTCGAAGAGGCGCGTGCGAGGATCATCGCCTTCCAGTCAGAATACGGACTAACGTCCACGAACCAGTTTCAGGATATCGTCTCGCAGACCGAACTCTTGCGCCTGGAGATCAGTCAGGCGTCGACAGAGGCAAGTGTGGCAGAAAGCGAAATCACCCGCCTCTCATCCATTCTTGAACTTGGGCCGGAGGAAGCAGCCGACATCCTCTCATTGCTTTCGGACCCGAGTTTCCAGTCGATTGCGACAGCGAGAGCCGAAGCCAATGCGCTGCAGGCAGAACTCTCACAGATGTACGGTGAAAATCATCCGGAGATGTTGAATGCGATCGAGCAACAGTCTGGTTTGCACCGCGGCCTGGCTGTGCGCGGACAGAGTCTGCTCGGCGTGGAGCGCTTCCATGCCGTTGCTGAAGAATACTACACGTCGGACGATGAGCGCACCCAGCTGATCTCGTCACTGGTGAGCGCTTCTGCGAAGCTTTCGGGCGCGCGCAAGCGCCATGAGGTGCTCAGCGATCAGCTCACGGAAATGCAAACCCGCGTTGCCTCGCTCGCCGGGCCTGCGACGGAGCTTGATGCGCTGATGCGCGATCATCAGGTCGCAGAAACGGTCTTCGCGTCGGCGCTCGCGCAGCTTGATGCAAACCGCACCGATACGTTCGCATCCTATCCTCTGACCCAGACCATCGAAGTGCCAGGACTGCCAGAAAGTCCGGCGACGCCTTCGAAAAAGTTTCTCGCTCTCGGCACCTTCGCCGTGATGTTCCTGTTTGCCATTGGACTTGCCCTGCTGTGGATCAGACTGCCCATCATTCGCGCGCTCCTGAAGACCTTGTAGTCTTCGCCGCCCTGGCGGCGACTTGGCTGGTCTACCTGGTTGGTGGGCTCTACGTGCTTGGGCCCGTGCTCGGCGTTGGCCTGACGGGCTTGCTGCTGGCGAGGTTTTATGTCGGCGGCTCCGGCCTAGCGGTCCGTCCCTCGCATAGTATTCCCGCCGGCGTCTGGGTCTGGATCCTTGGCATGCTGGTTATGCTGCTGGCCCTCGAGATCGGGCACGCCAACAATAATCTGAGCGTGGGTCAGACGATCAAATCGACGATCGGGTGGGCGAAGGGTTGGGCGCTGCTTGCGCTCTTTCCGCTAATCGGCGCGTGTCTCAATATCAGGTTGGAAACCGTAATCAGAGCCGCAAGCATCGTCGCGCTCGGCTCGCTCATCCTGACACCTTTGTTGCTGCTTGCGCCAAAGCTCGGTCTGCCCGAGGTCATCTTTGTATCCCCGCTGAAACTTGTGGGCGGGCCCGGACCGGAATTCTTTGCGATCCAGCTTTATTCGATCGAGCCCACTGACGGCTCGACGCGGCTGCGCTACTTCACGCCGTGGTCGCCCGCGGCCGGGCTGATTGGCAATATGTACCTGATCTTCGCCCTCGCAGACCGGCGAAAGCTCTGGAAGTGGATCGGGATCGTATCAGCGCTTTGCATCATCGTGTTTTCGAAGTCGCGGCTTGCTATCGCGGCTGCGCTGTTCATCTGGCCACTGGTGGTCGCGATTGGCGAGGCGCGCCGTCCGGGCCTCTGGCTGCTGGCGGCAGCTGGCCTGTTTCTTCTGACGCCTTTCGCCCAAGGCATCCTTGATACGATTGATGCAACACTCAATTCGGTAAAGTCCATGCGCGCGGATTCCACGCGGGTGCGCGAGGCATTGGGTGAAATCGCGGTGCACCGCTGGTGGACGGAGGCGCCGATATTCGGACATGGCGTCGTTGAGCGAGGGCCGCACTTTGTCGAGTTCATGCCGATTGGTAGTCACCATACCTGGTATGGTCTGCTCTTCGTGAAAGGCCTTGTCGGCGTCCTCGCGCTCGCAGTTCCGCTGGCGTGGAGCCTCATTGAATTTACGCTGCTCGCTTTTGCGAGATCACGTGCAGGACAGGTTGCTCTCGCAATGGTTCTGCTGATGACGTTCTATTCGATCGGCGAGAATTTGGAGATACTGTCCTATCTGATGTGGCCGGGCTTGTTGGTCATGGGGATCGCGTCCCGCGAAGTGGCAGCGCTTGGTAAGCTGGACACCGCGCAAACATAGAGGGCGCCGCGATTGGGACCGCAGCGCCCTTCAAATGTGTCCTGAGCTCGGAAAACCCGTCAGGCGCTCAAGGCCTGTGCGTCCTCGGACAGCAGTCCGGTCCACGCATCAATCATCTGGTCATACTCATCGTCGACATGGGCGCGGGCGCGTAATCCCCGGTTCTGGATGAACGGATCTGCGGCTGCATGTTCGATTGCACGCTGCAGGTCATAGATGTCCGAAACCCGGTGTGCGTAGCTGTGATCTGCGATCTGTTGACGCAAACCATCGACGTCGGCGGCGATGATTGGCCGGCCAGCTGCGCGGGCTTCAGAACCGACAAGACCGAACGCTTCCCAACGCGACGGGATAGCGACGACATCCACGCTGTCCAGAAATGCCTTGGGTGAGGCGAAAGCTTCATCGATCTGCACGTGATCAAGACCAGAGGCCAATTCGGTGAGCGCAGCCATTTGAGGCCCGTCACCAGCCAGATGCAGATGTGCCGTGTCAGGCGAAATCCGGGACATGGCCTTGATCAGAAGGTCGAAGCCTTTCTGTTCGTGGAAGCGCCCGAATGCGCCAATCCTGAGCGGCCCGGTCGAACGCTGGATGAGCGGCAAATTCATCAGCTCACCAACATTGCGAGCCTGGCCGATCACCTCGACTTTCGCCGCGTGCGCAAGATGCGCCTCTTGCATCCACCGCCCCTGATCCTGTGAGACCGCGATGATTGTGTCAGCAAATCTGTAAGCCTGGCGCAGCATAGACCTGAAACGCGCCTGATTGAGAACGCAGAATCGCTCGAAGCCGTCCGTGTACGTATGTTCGATCAGGATCACACGGCTGAAACGGCCGCGGAAGCGGATGTTCGCGAGCAGGGGGAGCTTGCGCCAGTTTGCGGTAAAATGGATCACCGCAATGTCGTCCGGGCCGCTCGCTTTCGGAAGCCCCGCGCGAATATCGGCCACTTCATGATGTCCCAGCGCCTTCAGGCGTGGGTCCGAGAAATTGTCGAGCGCGCGTGTAACGCCGCCCATGGCTGTGTCGTCGATCAGGTGAACGATGCGGCGATAGGACATTGGCTTATCCTTTCTTCAGGACGGCGTTGAACGAGCGGCCTGCGACGACCGGCATGGTGCGAAGCGCGATTGCCGCTCCAAGTGTGGTGAGGGTCTTGGCGGGTTCACGCAGAAGGATGGATGGACTGCGCATCAGGGCGTCCTTCATCAGGGACAGCGCCATTGCCCCGTCATTCAGGCGAATGCACCGGCGTGCGAGATAGCGAAGCTGAAACCCTTCGGCGACCGGCGCCCAGCGGCGCGCGAAGCCTTCGTCGATTGCCGAGACTTTATTGCGAACCCGGTCCCATGTTTCGAATTGCCGGACGATGTTCGCTGAAAGCCCGCCCTCGTTGATGCGGTAAAGTGTATAGGCGCCTTCGATGCCTTCGAATTGCCAATCGGTCGTAAGGGCAATCCGCATCCAGCATTCGATGTCTTCCGACTGACGAAAGTTCTCATCGAAATAGCTGAGGCGGTCATCTTTCGCGGCTCTGAACGCGATATCGTCGAAGACGTCGCGGCGAATGACAGGGGCAGACCCGTTGCCCACCGGATTGCGAAGAAACACATGCTGCGCCTTGATATTGCGAAGTCTTGGGCGTTGAACGATGCGGAGTTCCTGATCCTCATCATCAATGGTGATGGACGCAGCATAGCTCACCCCGACTTTGGGGTTTTCTAGCAAATGCCGGACATGGTTCTGAAGCTTTTCCGGCGCCCAGATATCGTCTGAATCCAGAAAGGCGATAAACTCGCCTTCGGCATGGTGTATGCCAGTGTTGCGCGCGCCGGCGAGGCCGCGATTCTGCTGTGAGATTATACGAATCCGAGGGTCGCTATAGGCCCGACAAAGCGTGACCGACTCGTCGCCGCCTTCGTCATCAATGATCAGAAGCTCGAAGTCTTCAAAGGTCTGATCGAGCACTGAATCGATTGCGGCCTCGACATATGCGGCTGTGTTGTAGACCGGCATCACGACCGTGACTGTAGGTTGATGGTTCATTTTTCGACGAGCCCCCTGATTGTGTTGGATGGAAGGAAAGACAGACAAATGCCGAGCGCGGTCAGGACTGTGCGCCTTGGTTCACGCAGCAACAGTCCCGGGTCGGCGACCAGGCCCCGCGCTAGGAAATCGAATGATTGAAGTGGTCTGCGAAGCCGCAAGGCGCGGCGTGCAAGATAGCGATAGAACGGACCGTAAGCGCGTCGGACGGATCGAGGTGACAGGCCAGCGCCATAGTCCTTCGCCCGCTCCATCATCGTCAGCCATCCGAGACGCATGGCGTTGAGGTCCGCAGACTGGCTTTGTGCGCCAGATCGATAGAAGAGCCACTCTTCATCTATGCCGCAGATCGCCCAGCGACCGCTGGCGGCGACCCGCAAGAGCCACTCCTGATCTTCGGCAAAGTTCAGGCCGTGAGAAAAGAGGCCGACATCGCGCATGACTTCGGCGCGGCATGCAATGTTGGAGGTCGTGCAGACGGGGTTTTCGCCTAGCAGCGTTTCTGCGCTGAGTCTTGCGACATGGTCGCTAAGCCGGCCGGGCGCGCCTGAATGCTCGTCGACGAACCGCACACGGGTGAACAGCACCCCGGTTTCGGGTTCTTCAGAGAAGCGTTCCACAATTGCTGCCAACCTCTCTGGTGCCCAGAGGTCGTCGGCGTCCAGGAAAGCGATGATCGGTGCAGACGCGAGTGCGATGCCCTGATTGCGCGCGGCCGATGGTCCTGCATTCTGCTGGCTTACGATGCGAATTCTCCGATCACGCAAAGCGATGGATTTCGCCAGCAGCAGGGTGTCGTCGCTGGAGCCGTCGTCGACGATGATCAGCTCCCAGTCCTTGAGGGTCTGGGCCGTGACGCTGCGGATGGATGCCGCAATCGTGCCAGCGCAATTGTAGGCCGGCATCACGACGGAGGCGGATGGCTGAGGCATTTTCAAATTCCTTGGGAGGCAGCGGGGACGGTGAGCAGACCGGCCGAACGGGACTGGACCAGAGCGATTGCAACGCTGGCGCTAAAAAGACTGACCATTGCGACAGAGGCGGTGGCGGCCGCCATGAGGCTCGCCTCGGACATCAGGGCGAAAGGCGCGACGGCGGCGACGCAGAAGCCAGCCGAACTGGCAAGTTCGCGGAGGGTGGCCCCGCAGGCGCGGCAATACATGCGCGAGGCGTCAAACAGCAGGCGGGCAGGTCCGCCAAGACAGAGCACGGCAACCAAAGGCGCAGCATCGGTCCAGTCAGCGCCGAAAACGATTGGCACGTAGATCAATGCCGCAGCCGCCTGAACGAGATAGGCAGAACCAAGCGGAGCAATCGTACCGAAGATCGCCTTGCGGAAATGTCGGGCCTTGTCGGCCGCAGCGCACAGATGGGGGTAGAAAGCCGTCGAGAAGGCGCGGTTCAGCGCCGATGAGACGCCAAGTCCTGCATTGAATGCGAAGTAATAGATGCCGAGCGCTTCGATCCCGAAGGCGGCCGATACCGCGACCTTGTCGAGTTGGTCGCGGCAGGCGGTCAAAAGCTCTGCCCCGAGCACCGGCACTGAAAAGCGCACGATGTTGGTCAAGGGCTCGAACCCGGCGGCGCGGTTCTTCTTCCACGGATTGCCCCGGCGCATGCCGAACAGCCAGATCGGCGTCGTCAGGAGTTTCGGCAGGACGATCGCCCAAGCGCCGAAGCCGGTGAAGGCGAGCAGCGCCGTGAGGAGATGATCGGCGACAGTCTGTGAACTGGCGACAGCGGCGACCCTTTTCATGCGCTGTTGGCGCAGCAGGACATAGGCGTGCATGAGCCCAAAGGGCATGACGAGGTAGACGCCGCTCAGTGCACTGATCATGAGCCCCAGACCCTGGCCCGGAACCAGCCTTTCGACTAAGGCCGCAACGGCG
Organism: Henriciella algicola; assembly: GCF_003576245.1. Lineage (GTDB taxonomy): Bacteria > Pseudomonadota > Alphaproteobacteria > Caulobacterales > Hyphomonadaceae > Henriciella > Henriciella algicola. The sequence continues at coordinate 248,655 of NZ_QWGA01000006.1, read as the reverse complement.
AGCTGAACGAAAGCGAGCCCGATGCAAATCAGCCACATGAGCCTGTGCGCGGTATTGGCGACCTGATCGAACGCCTCATCGCTAGCCTTGATGACCGCCGCGCCGATTCCGTTCTCGGTGAAGACCCTAACGAGTTCGAATACGGTGAGCGCGACTGCAGCGACGCCGAAGGCGGCCGCATCAAGCTGACGGGCAAGGATGATGGCCGCGACAATGCGGCCAACACGGCTAACAAGCTCTGCCAAGGTGAGCCAGCCTATATTGCTCGAGAACCGGTCGGCTGAGACCGAGCGAAGCTTTGCTGAAATGAAGCGCGTGATGCTCACGGACATGCCTCCTGCTGATGACGCAAAAGACATTTCAAGAATCGCCGCACTTCAGGCCTATGGGCCGCTGTTGCCGTACTGCGCTGTTTTTACAGAGTTATATGGTTTTGGCATGGCGCAGGGACGTAGCTGCGAAATGCCCGGCGTGATGCAAAGTGCAAGAACTGGCCCGCGCATAATGCGAGGGCATTTGCTGATGGCGCGTTGAGCTGAAGCGCAAGCGCCTTGAAAAGACTGAATAAAGCGACGGCGGGCCAAAGCGGAACGTCTCCTGCGCTGTGGTGGAGCAGTTCATCACACGCAGGAGATTGCAGATGCCGCTTCCACAAACAGTCGACGCCGTTCGCGAGATCAGACCCGTTCTTGCGAGACCTAGTTTCAGCCCGTTTGAGCAACTGCCGCGCACAACCGTTCTCGGCTTTGACCTGCTGAAAGCAAGCCTGGCACAAACCGCCTACTGGATTGCCAGTCGGGCGCAGGCGCGAATCCCCACCCAGATCTCTTTCCTCAATGCGCATTGCGCGAACGTCGCCCGCAGAGACTGGCAGTATCGCGACTCCCTGAAGAGCGCTGACGCCCTGCTGCCGGATGGCTCAGGGGTCTTCCTTGCGGCGAAACTCGACCAGCAGCAGCTAGGTGAAAACCTCAACGGGACCGATCTTTTCGGCCCCCTGTGCCGGTGCCTCGCCATTCGCGGCATTCCGGTTTTCTTTCTGGGTGGTCGCGAAGGCGTTGCCGCAGCTGCCGCCGAGAATGCGGCCGCGCAGAGCCCGGGTCTGAAAATCGCAGGCACCCGCCACGGCTATTTCAGCCCGCGGGAAGAAGACGATGTGATCCGCGAGATCAATGCTTCGGGCGCTCGGGTCGTTTTCGTGGCGTTTGGCGTGCCTGAGCAGGACAACTGGATCGCCCGTGTGCGTCACCGCATCGACGCGCCGGTCCTGCTTGGCGTTGGTGGCCTGCTCGACTTCGTGTCGGGCCGCATTCCGCGAGCGCCTGTCTGGATGCGCAAAGCCGGGATCGAATGGATCTACCGGCTGAAGTGCGAACCAAAGCGGATGTGGCGACGCTACCTCGTCGGCAATGTCACTTTTCTGCTCCATGCGGTGGGCCATGCGCTCAACCGACGCAAGCGGGCCATGGTGCATCAGGTCGACCGGGCTGCCGCAAGGGCGATCGACGTTGCGGCGGCATCCTTGGGGATAGCCCTGCTGTTGCCGATCTTTGCCGCTGTCGCCGTGGCGATCAGGATGGAGAGCAAGGGGCCGGCCTTGTTTCGTCAGACCCGTATCGGTGAGAATGGAAAGCCGTTCGAGATGTTCAAATTCCGATCAATGCGCACTTCAGGTCCGAGTTGGGCGGAGCTGCACAAGACGGCGAATGACCATGCGGACAGCATAACTTTCAAAATGAAGCGCGACCCCAGGATCACCCGGGTAGGGCAACTGATCCGAAAGTCCTCGATCGATGAACTGCCGCAGCTCTGGAATGTGTTGAAGGGCGATATGTCCCTGGTCGGGCCGCGGCCCGCCCTGCCTGCAGAGGTCGAGAAATACTCGGTCGTCGAGCGGCGACGCCTGCGAGGAAAACCCGGTATCACATGCCTTTGGCAAATCTCTGGTAGAGCTGATCTTCCTTTCGACCGGCAGGTTGTCCTGGATGTCGCGTACCTGAAACGGCGGACTGTGTGGCTGGACTTACTGATCCTGCTGCGAACCCCGATCGCTGTACTGACTGCACGCGGGGCCTATTAAAGGGAAAATTTTTCGCAAAATGCAATGATCTGATTTGCAAATTGCGAGGAAAAATGATGCACTTTGCAGTCTGGGATCGTGCTTTGCTGCGCGGTCCCAGACTTTGCGCTGTTTCTAATAACTTTTTTCTCTTCGCGAGGATGTGCCGAATTTTGCAAGGCATGTGATCCCCTCAGGAGAGAAGTACAATGGATAACGCCAAAACGCCGTCGGACGGCGATGCAAATAAGGGAGGCGTCATGTCCGAACAAGTGACCACTTTGGCCGCCATTGAGCGGGACACGGCCTTGCGGCACGCGGTGATCGACGCAGCCCTAGATTGCATTATCATGATGAACCAGGACGGTCTCGTCGTTGAGTTCAATCCGGCAGCCGAACGCGTCTTCGGATATGAGCGCGAGGAAGCAGTGGGGGCGCGCCTTTCCGACCTCATCATCCCGGAAAACCTGCGCAGCGCACACCATGATGGCTTGCAGAGATATCTCTCAACCGGTGAGCACGCCGTCCTCAACAAACGTGTTGAAGTGCCTGCTGTTAACAAGGCGGGCGACGAACTTCTGGTCGAACTGGCGATATCCCCTGTCGAGTTTGGCGGGCGCCAGTTCTTTTCGGCTTATCTGCGAGACATTACCGAAGCGCGCGCGGCGCAGGAGCAACTTCGCAGCTCCGAGATCCGTTTCCAGAGCCTGTTCGAGCTATCGCCGGATGCGATTGTCGTCATCAATGAGAGTGCGGTGATCGTCGACGTTAATTCGCGCGCCTGCGAACTCGCGAAAATGACGAAGGAGACAATGCTCGGCCGAAGTGCGTTTGACTTCATCCCCGAAGATCAGGTGGCTGCGGCTCATCAAGGCGTTAAACTGACCGGTGATAAAAACACGGTACAGGTGCAAATTGCATTCAAGGACAGCGAAGGCGTCCGCATCCCTACCGAGGTAGTGGGTCGCAGGACAGAGACCGAAGCAGGCACGCTTTATCATGGCGTGATACGCGACATTTCCAGTCGGATAGCTTTCGAACGGCAGCTTCGCGATGCGAAGGAAGCCGCCGAACAAGCCAGCGCCTCCAAATCAGACTTCCTCGCGAATATGTCCCATGAGATGCGGACGCCGTTGAACGGGGTCATCGGTTCATTGTCGCTTATCGACCCTGACCGTATCGACCCAGAAGCGCGCAACCTGATTCAGGCCGCCGAGCATTCGGCCGAGACACTCCTGATATTGATCGATGATCTGCTGGATCTTTCACGCATTGAAGCTGGCGAGGTGGATCTGGAGCCAACCGTCTTCAGCCCTCACCGCAAGGCCGAGATGATAAGTGAGCTGTTCTCCGCAATGGCGGCGAAGAAAAACATTGAGCTCAACACGTCCGTCGATGTGCCCGAAGGCCAGTTCAGGGCTGATGCTGGCAAGATCCGTCAGGTCCTCATCAATCTCGTTGGGAATGCCCTCAAATTCACGTCGCGCGGCAGTGTGGACGTATCGATCAGCTATCTCGGCGGCGAACAGTCCGGCACGATGCAGTTTGAGGTGCGCGATACGGGCATTGGTATTTCGAAGAAGGATCAGGCGGTCCTCTTTGATCGCTTTAAACAGGCCGATTCCTCGAAGTCCCGGTCCCATGGTGGAGCGGGTCTTGGTCTGGCGATCTGTAAGGAGCTTATAGACATAATGGGCGGGCGCATCCGGCTGACGAGCGCCCCCGGCGTCGGGTCGACATTTGCTGTGACGCTGCCAGTCGAGCGCGCCGTCGATGTGCCGACAATTGAAGCGTCCCCCGCCGAGACCAATGCCAAGCTGAAGGGCCGCGTGCTGATCGCAGAAGACAGCGAAACGAATGCAATGGTCGCCAAGACCATGCTGGAGCGGCTTGGTCTTGAATATCAGCATGTCACAGACGGCGCTGCTGCCGTGGACACAGCCCTCCATAGCGAATTCGATGTAATTCTGATGGACGTCTCGATGCCAATCCTCGACGGCCTCGAAGCGACACGGATTCTGCGCGAGAGAGGCTATAAAGGACCGATTGTTGCGATGACCGCTCACGCGCTCAAGGAAGACCGCGACTCCGCTCTGGCTATCGGGGTAAATAGCTACCTCACAAAACCAGTACGCCCAGATGCCTTGCGGCACGAATTGGCCAACTGGCTTACGGAGGCGGACGCTTCGGCGGAGGCCGCCGGCGCAACAGCGATCATGCGGGAAGAGGTTGAGGCGCTCTGGTCGGGTGATCTTGAAGCGTTCAGCGGCATTGCGGAAATGTTCGTTGATGAGCTCGATTGGCGGCTGCCTAAACTGTCAGAGGTCGATGGACGCGAGCTTGAACACCTCGCTCACGCGATAAAGGGGGCCGCAGCGAATGTCGGGGCGACCCGTCTGAGCGCGCTGGCCTTCGAGCTGGAGCAGCATGCGGCTCAAGATACAGCAGCTGGCCGGGACGAGCTGATCAACCGCATGAAGACGGAAGCAGACGCGGTCGTCCGCGAGCTCCGACACGCCTACATAAAGGTGCCGCGCGATGACGACTAAGTCCAAGCTGCTGATCGTTGAGGATACGCCGTCGCTCGCGCGCACCTATGAGGCGCATCTGAAGCGTGAGTTCGATCGTATCGAGATAGCAGACACCGGTGCGAAGGCATTGGCGAGCGTTCAGAATGAGGCGCCATCCTGCATTCTTCTCGACCTTAAACTGCCGGACGCGGACGGACTTGACCTGCTGGACCGCTGGACCCGTGACCAGCTGGCGGCCCCGGTCATCGTGATCACGGCAACGGGTTCAATGACCGTTGCGGTCGACGCCATGCGGCGCGGCGCGCACGATTTCGTAGTGAAGCCGACTTCGTCTGAACGCCTGAAAGTAACGGTGCGCAATGCGCGCGATAACTTCCAGCTCAAGAAAACTGTTGCGACCTATGAAGCCGAAGTCGACCGATCAGATTTCTGCGGGATCATAGGCCGCTCTCTCGTCATGCAGGGAGTGTTCAAGACCATAGAAGCGGCCGCGCCATCGCGCGCGAGTGTGTTCGTGACGGGCGAAACCGGCACGGGGAAGGAACTTGTGGCGCGGGCCGTGCACGAGATGAGCCCTCGCAGAAAGGCGCGGTTCGTTGCGCTGAATTGCGGTGCGATCCCGAAAGACCTCATCGAAAGTGAGATATTTGGTCATGTAAAAGGAGCCTTCACGGGCGCAACAGCTGACCGGACCGGCGCCGCGCAACTTGCCGACGGCGGAACCCTGTTCCTCGATGAGCTGGGGGAGATGCCGATTGACCTCCAACCAAAACTGTTGCGCTTCCTGCAATTGGGAGAGTTCTCCCGGGTCGGCGAAAGCACGCTCTGCAAGGCCGATATTCGCATCATTGCGGCGACGAACAGGGATCCGCTTCAGGCTATTCAGGACGGACAGCTCCGCGAGGATCTCTACTATCGCCTGCACGTCATCCCGGTCGCGCTGCCACCGCTTGCCGAACGTGGCGGCGACGTTCTGCTTCTTGCTGAAAGCCTGCTGGAGCGTTTCGGGCGCGAAGAGGCCAAGACGTTTACCGGGTTTTCGCGCGAGGCGCAGGAGTGGCTGGTATCCCATACCTGGCCTGGCAATGTGCGCGAGCTGGAGAATCTGATCCGCCAGATTGCAGTGATGCAGACTGGCGGTGAGGTGACGGTCGATATGTTGCCCGCGCGCACGCCAATTACCGCTTCGCACACCGGTGCCGCGCTTCCAGAGAATGCCTCCCGCAATCAGCCAGCCGCGCCTCCGCCCGAGGATTATGGATGCGAACCGCTCTGGCTGACGGAGAAGAAGGCGATCGAGCGTGCCATCGCGCTCTCGCGGGGTAACATCGTGGCTGCCGCAAAGCGGCTGGAGATCAACCCGTCCACGATCTACCGCAAGAAAGCGAGCTGGGAGTCGGTCTAGATTTCGGGCCGTCTAACGCGCCGCGCCCTAAGAAGACTGAGCTTCTGTCGTGTAGACGCCTCTTGCCCATAACAAGCAGGCGACGGACGGTATCAGCATGCCGATGGAAACAAGGGCCAGTGCGGGTCCAATTCCTGTGGGCCCGGTGAAGAAGACGCCAGCAAGCCAGGCAACCAGCGGCGGCCCGACGCCGAGACCGATCAGTATCGTGCACATGAACATGATGGCGATGGCGGTCGCGCGAAAGTGTGATGGGACGGTGAACTGGTTTGAGATCACGATCACATTGCTGCATCCCGAAAGACAGAAGATCATCACACCCATCGCGGCGACTGACAACGTCGCGCTCGGCATCAGGGCGGCAAGGCTGGCTGCGATGCAACCGAGTGTTGAAGCGCTAATAGCCGCGAGAACGATACCATCGCGTCGTCCCTTTCGGGTGAGGGCCTCCGATAGCCGGTTGAAGAACAGCGTGCCGAGCGCGCTTGAGATAACGCCCGTCGTTCCATAGCTGACGGCAGCCTTCTCGACCGACCAACCAAAGGTCCGGTGCAAGAATTCAGGCGCCCAGGCCCCGTAGGCGAAAATGATTACGGTAATGAAGCTCGCCCCAATAAACAGGCCGCCGAAGAGCCGCGCTCGTCGGGCGAAGAAGTGCAGGGCAGCCTTGAGGTTTTGATCAGATGTTCCGGCATTATTGCTTCGGCTGGGTTCAGACGTCGTTGCGAAAAAGATGAGGGCGACGAGAATGCCCGGCAGGCCGACAATGAAGAATACGATCTGCCATGTATCGATGCCATTCAGGCTGAAGAATGAGGCGACGGGCGGCGTGGAAACGGCAGCAAAGATCCCGGCGCCGGCTATGTACGCGCCATAAGTCCCCATATTCCCTGCCGCGGCATAAATGGCTGACGGCAACGAGCGGCGCTCGGGCGGAAAGAGGTCGCCAATCATGGAGTAAGCAGCGGGCGAAAGCACAGCCTCGCCGACAGCGAGGCCAATTCGCATCAATACCAACATCCAGAAGCCTGTCGCCAGTCCCGATGCGAAGGTACAGGCACTCCAGATCAACACGCCTGCAAAGATCAGGTGTTTGCGATTGCCCCGATCGACAGCGCGGGCAATGGGCAGACCGAGCAGTCCGTAGAAGACGGCGAACGCCCCTCCGAACAGCAAGCCGAACTCGAGGTCGCTGATGTCGAAGCCTTGTTTGAGCGGAGTCACCAGCAGGCTGGGAATGACGCGGTCGATATAGGAGATGACGTAGAAGATGCTGAGCAGGAGAACGGTCCACCAGGCGCCGGTCCTGAAACGGTCCGACGGGGCCGACTGCCCCGACTGGCGCTCAGGTTTTTTGGCGCCGATTATGTCTGGTTCACTGGCATGCGAGGACCCGGGGCGCATCATCAACGCTCCGCGCCAGGCAGGGGGGACCTTGTCTCAGGTCTGGGTAGGGAACGAAGGTCGGCCGTGGTCTGCAATCCCTTCAATCGCTGGCGATCGAAGCATTGCATTGCATGGCCATGGGCGCGGGTCCAAGCGATGAGGTGCAGCGGATGACAATTTGTCACCGCCCACGCGCAGGCTCGGTCGCGTCCCTACAGGTCCGTAGGGAGTCAAAATTGCCGACCGGAGGCGTGCCTTCTCAGGGCAGGCACGCCTCCGGCCAGCGGGTTTCATCCAGGTGCAGGATGAACCTGTAAGCGCTACTCTTCAGTGTCGCCAATCAGGTGAAGCTTGATCTGACGACCGTCGATATAGGTGACGGTCTCGCCATCGAAGAACGCGTCTTCTTCGGTACGGAAGGTGATTTCCTGGCCGCCCCATTCAGGAACCGCTTCCTTGGCGTAGAGCTCGATCGACCAGGCGGTATTGGCACGAAGACGGTACTCGCCCTTCTCGGTCGGGCCCTGATTGTCCCAGAAACCGATCGAGGTGCCTGCGCCATGACCGTGATAGCCAATCGGGTGGCTGTAGATGCTCGGCTCAAGGCCGGCATCAATGGCTTTCTTGCGTGCGATCTCGAGGATTTCGTTGCCAGTCAGCCCTGTCTCGAACGACGAGGTCAGCGCGTCCTGGACATCGTTGCTGGCACGCAGGCCGGCCTTGATGCCCTCTGGCGCATCAGTTTCGCCATCTTTCAGGACGTAGGCGAGGTGCTGTGTATCAGTGCTGAGGCCCATATAAACGATGCCAAGGTCGATCCAGAGGAGGTCACCTTCCTCGATGACGGCGTCGCCCATGAGCTCTTCTTCTTCGCCTTCGCGGAAGATGTGCACGGAATTATGAAACCAGGAATCAATGCCGAGGTCAGCGGTTTTCTGGCGAGTGAACCAGACGACATCGTCCGTCGTGGTCACGCCCGGCGTAATGACCTTGGTGGAGAAGGCTTCGCCGATGATGCTGTGTGCAACGCGGACGATATGGCCATAATACTCCATCTCTGCCGGAATACGGGTTTCAAGCCAGCCAATCGAAAGATCGAACCCTGAAACGATGCGCTCGCGATACTTCGGGTCGAGGGCCTCGGCGAGATCCGTATATTGGCTGCTTGTGAGGCCATCTGCGAAAGCGTTTACCGACGAGATATTGAGCGCGATCTTCTGTGGGTCACGCTCTGCGACGATCTCAGCGAAGCGAGCCCATTGGTCGTGACCTTGCTCTTCTGGATTCCAGGCCGACTCGAAGAATCCGCCCAGACCATAGCGGCTGACCGTCAGGCGTTCTACGTCTTGGCCTTCACCCGGATCGTGGAAAACGAGGATGGTGCGGCGGCGTGCGTGCAGGCTGGTTGAATTGAGCATCGTGTCGACGACGGGATCTTCGAGGTACTCGCGGGCGACGAGCACCCACATATCGATCTCGTTCTCGCGCATAAGTGCCGGTACGACGGTGTCGAGACGCTCGCCAAGCCATGCGTCTTCAATGGCGGCGCGCTCGCGCAGGGTCAGAATTTCAGGCATTTCGGGCGACATGCTGACTTCGCCCTGTGCAGGTTCCTGAGCTGTGGCGGGGCTGCCAGCGAGGATCGCTGCAGCAGAGAGGCCGTAGATAAGTTTGCGCATGAAAGGCTCCTGAAGTTGTTTAGCCAAATGGGGCGTCCAGAGAATTTGGAGGCTGAGTGAAATAGACCGGGCCGCTTTCAGAGGTGTAGAAACAATCCTCGATGCGGACGCCGAAAGAGCCGGGGATGTAGAGGCCAGGTTCGTTCGAAAAGCACATGCCCGGCGACAGGACAGTCTGCTCGCCGTGAACGAGGTTTACGGGCTCATGAATGTCGAGGCCGATGCCATGGCCGGTCCGGTGAGGCAGGCCGGGCACGCCATAGCCCGGGCCATAGCCCATGCTTTCGTAAAGTGCGCGCACAGCATCATCGACGGCGCCCGCCGTCGCGCCGGGTCGGGCGGCCTCCATGGCTGCTTCCTGTCCGAGGCGGACCTGACGGTAGACTTCCCTCTGGCGCTTGGTCGGGTCTCCATAGACTGCCGTTCGAGAGATGTCGGCGAAATAGCCATCTACGGTGCAGCCGCAATCCATGAGGATGACGGAGCCGGGCCGGACGGTTTCGCGGATCTTGGATCCGTGGGGCAGCGCCGATCCCTCATTGATCTGTACGCCGCCCGACGGAGACGTTCCGCCCAATTCGGTGATCGCAGCGCTCATCAGCGCGAAGACATCCTTGCCATCCATGCCGAGCTCGATTTTTCCATCAATGCTACGGTATGCAGTGTCGACGATGTCTGCAGCTTCCTGAAGAAGGGCGAGCTCAGTATCCGATTTGATCATCCGGCAGGCTGTCACAATCGGTTCGGCTGAGACAAGTTCGATACCGGGACTTTCCTTCTTCAGGCCGTTGACCGCGAAGAAACGGACCGTGTCCTCAATGGCGACGGGGCGATTGCCAAGTGCTTGTTCCTTGATCCATCTGGCTACGAGGGCGTGTGGATTCTCGTGCTCGTTCCAGATGCGGACTTCGCCGGGGACGACAAGCATTTCCTCAATGGAGGGCTCTTCGAATTCTGGTGTCACGATGCAGACCTGACCCTCTGCAGGGATGAGGGCCGCAGTCAGTCGTTCACTGCGCCACCAGTTGATGCCAGTGAAGTAAAATAGGGACGAGCCAGCTTCGACAATCGTGGCGCCAATGCCTTGCTGGCGCATCAGCTCCTGGATCTTGGCAAGCCGCGCCTGACGTTCTTCGGGTGTAATGGGAGCTGCGCGCTTGATCTGCGGGTTGGTCTTGATTTGAGCAAAGCCTGGCCGCGCGAGCAGGGGCGCGGACAATGCCGTGCCGGTTGCTGCCATGATGAAGCCGCGTCTGTTCAGTGCGGATGAATTGCGGTGGCTCACTGGTCGTCCTCCCCTGCGAGATCCTTGAGCAGTACGTCCCAGAAAGTGAGCTGATCGTAATAACTCTCTAGCGGGAGACGCTCATCAATACCGTGTGCGCGGTAGTCGTCAGGACGCACCAGAGTGATCGCTCCGGCGCCATAGGTCGGGATGCCGGCGGCACGAAACTCTTTGCCGTCAGTTCCGCCTGAGGACATGGACGGTTTGACCGGTGCATCTGGATAGATGGCGTGTACAGCGGATCGTATCGAAGCGAACAGCTCCTCGTTGATTGGTGAAACCGGGCTTTCCAGCGGCTCGCCCACAAGGTCGATGGAGATGTCTGGATTGGCTACGGCGTCTGAAATTGCGTCCTGCACGCTCTGCACCGACGTGCCGGGAAGGATGCGGCAATTGACCGTCAGCTCCGCCTTTTGAGGTAGCGCGTTTTCTGCGGTGCCTGCAGATAGCATTGTCGGGACGCAGGTTGTGTAAAGAAAGTGTGTTCCCGCCTCGTGAGCCTCAATCGTCTCGCGCGCGGCTTTGTCACCTGGGTTCTCGATCAGCGTTTCAATTGCGGCTGCGAATCTACCGCCTTCGCTCTCGGCGAGATCACGCGCCATTTGACGTGTGATGTCGTTGAAGCCGATGGGGAAGCTCAATGATCGCACAGCGTCGATAACGTCCGCGATATCAAACAGCGCGTTGTCGGCGCGGGGCGCCGAACTGTGGCCGCCTTCATTGCGGGCCGTCAGGTGGAAAGTCGCATAGGTCTTTTCGGCAGACTGGATCGAATAGCTCGGGTTAAGGCCCTCGCTGTCAACAGAACCGACGCCAGCATCGGAGTTCAGCGCATATTCCGCGCCATTCACCCAAGGGTGCTGGGTGAGTTTCCGCGTCGTTTGCATACCTGTCTCCTCGTCTCCGGAGAAGGCAATGACAAGGTCGCGCTCAGGCTCGAAGCCTTCCTGTTTGAGGCGGATGAATGTGCTGACCAGAAGCGCAATACCAGCCTTGTTATCGACGGCGCCCCTTGCATAGAGATACCCATCCTTCTCAACCGGCTGATAAGGATCCGTTGCCCAGTTCTCGGTCGACGCGTCGACGACATCCATGTGTGCGATGAGTGCAATCGGCGAGAGCTCGCTGCCAGTCTTGCCGGGATATCGCACGAGAAAGCTGGCGACCTCTTCGCCATCGATGGTCATCGTCGGAATGTCGATCTGATCGTCAGTGAAGCCTGCCGCCCGAAGTCTGTCAGCCAGCAGTTCGGCCTGAGCCTTTGTCTGGCCATAGCCCTTTGCGGTGCGCAGTTTGAGAATGTCTTCCAGCAAAGCCCGCGCCGATTGACGGTCGTCCTGTTCAACCTCTGTTGCCGGTGATGCCATGGCGGCGGTCGGAACACTCAGGCCGGTCATGAGGGCTGAGGTGCAGGCTGCGAGAAATAGGTTCGTGCGGCGCATGCGGCGCTCCTTCTGGTCTTTATTGCAGAAAAAAAGAAAGGCCCCGGGCATCTGGAGGAATGCCCGGGGCCTGACGATGCCTAGTACCGCCAGCTTGTGAGGTCGGCGCCTTCCGGCGCAGCTGCTTCGATCCGTTCCAGGATCTTGGGTACGTACATCGTATTGTAGCGCAGGCGTGAGACAGCGTTTGGCAGGTCTGGATCACCGTTCCAGCAATGCTCATCGCGGTCGCCATAGGTGACTTCGCCTTGGTAGGGCGGGTCGGCCTTCACGAGGAAGTCTTCCATCAGGTAGGTCGCATTGTTCAGGTAGAAGTTATCCATATCGCCTGTGTAGATATGGATCTTGCCCTGAAGCTTCGGCCCGAGTTCGGCCCAGTCGCGTTCCAGAATGTAGCGAAGGTCGTAGTTCTCACGCCAGTACTCAGCCACCGTGTGATTGATCTCGCCGGTCAGCTTGTTCCATATGCGCTGCGGGTAGCCGTCTTCGCCGTTCGGCGAGAATACAGCTTCCCAGACATCCCACTGGGCGCCGGAACGGGTCTTGTCGCCGAGAACCAGTTCCCAGCGGTTTTCCATCTCGACCGTGTATGGCACCTGTCCGAGGTAATTGCGCTTGCCCGGTTTCTCTACGCGGGTAAATGGCCCGGTGTAATAGTAGGCGTTATCTTCCTCGTAGATGTCGGTCAGCATGAACTGACGGAAATCGATCGGGTCGGGGCAGGCCGCGAATGCGCCATTGTATTCGTCGGGGTATTTGACCTGAACGGCCAGTGCTTCCCAGCCGCCAGTGGAGCCGCCATAGACAAAGCGTGACCAGCCTTCGCCGATGCCGCGGAACTGCTCTTCCAGTGCAGGGACGAATTCATAGGTGATCGCATCGCCATACGGGCCGATATTGGCCGAATTCACCGCATAGCTGTCATCATAGTATGGGTTTGAGTGGTCGATCTCGACGATCAGCATGCGCGGGAAGTCATCCGACGTCCACTGCTTGTAGAAGTCGTAGGCTTCCTGCTGCTCGATCCGGTTGTAACAAGGCTCATCAAAGCGCTCGCTATATTCGCATTCGAGATCCGTGTCTGGCGGGGTGGTTCTGAAGCCACCAAATTCAGCCGGGAAATGCCCGTGGAAGATGGCGAGCGGGTACTTCGCGTCAGGGTTCTCGTCGAAGCCTTCAGGCACGAGCACGTGGCCATTGATGTAGACGTCGGTGCCCCAGAACTCAGACAGCTTCTCGCTGCGAACCTTGATGTAACGGATGTACTTGGTGTCTTCGGGCTCAGCGATTTCTGGCAGGACATTGTCCAGTGTGATGCTGATTTCGTTTGCGCCCTGCGGGTCGAAGGTAACCTTTTGCGGCGCGCTGATGACATTGCCCGGCTCGAGGCGCCAGTTCTGTCCCGCCCCCCTGGCGGCTGGCAGCTTCACCGTCTTGCCATTTGAGAGATTGAACGTGTCATACTTGTGCAGAACAGCCTGTACATAATAGTCGCCCGCAGGGACGTCTTTCATGTCTCTCGCTGGAAAGCCGAGAATGCCGGGCGCGATCTCGACGCTTTCTCCCGGGGCGAGACCGTCAACATTGACGCCAAAGATCTGGGGCGCGTCGTATGACTGCTTCACCTGAAAGCGAGGCTCGGTTTCCCCATCCGGCGTGATGATCAGGATGACCCGGCCATCATGAGCTTCTGTGACGGCCTGATCGGACAGCTGGACGCTGAACGTGTCTGCGAACGCAGCGCCCGTTAGTGCGCTCATTATGGCACCAGCGCTCACGGCCCTTGCCAGTTTCCTGTTGATCATCTTCGTATCCTCCCGGTTCGCGGTCAATGGCGAAGCGACTCCCATGCCCCTTCAGCTCTGCGAACTGTACAGGTTCGAGTACGGAATATGTCAACCAGAAAATACGATATCCGAAAATAAATTCAAAAATATTCGCTGAGCGCGCATTTCCTGTGACATGCCCATTGTGTGTGCGCGGCTGACAAAACTGTGATCATCGCGCCTCAGTGAGCGCAAATTACTCCGTGTTTGCCTACAATTTCAAAATTTAGTTGTTGACTTCCGGGGCTGCACGAACCTCAAAAGGGGGCACCATCAAAGTGCGTTATTCGAAAAAAGTTCGGAATACGTACAATAACGTGAGCCAGAAGGGGGTTTTCATGTCTAAAGTGTATGTATGGAATAGTAAGCAGGGCGGCGGAGTGACGCGTGCGCTGCTTCGGGGGGCTGCGAAGGCGCCTCTGGTGGCCTTGATTGCTGCCGCGCCGCTCGCGGCCGTCGCGCAGGGCGCCGATGACGTCGAGCGCGTTGAGGCCGTGGAAGAGGACAGCCGGGTTGAAGAAACCATCGTTGTCACTGGCTCGCGGATCAGCAATCCGAACCTGACATCGCCTAGTCCGGTCACCACGGTCGGCGCAGACCAGATCCAGGCGCGCGGTACCGTTCGCGTCGAAGACATGCTGAACACGCTGCCACAGATCAACCCTTCAGAGGGTGCCGGTCGCGCCAACGAAGCGGCTGGTACGGCAAATGTCGACCTGCGCGGCCTCGGCGCGGAGCGCACGCTCGTCCTCGTCGATGGCCGCCGTCTGCCATATGGCTCGCCAGTGTCTGCACCCGCAGACCTCAACCAGATCCCGTCCATGCTCGTAGAGCGTGTCGAAGTTCTGACCGGCGGTGCATCGGCAGTTTATGGCGCTGACGCTGTGGCCGGTGTCGTCAACTTCATCATGAAGGACGACTATGAAGGCCTTATGGCTGACGTTCAGGTCGGTACCTATCAGACGGCCAATAGCAGCGGCCGCCTGGAAAGCACGCTCCGTCAGTTCAACCAGCCCGTTCCAGATTCCACGTCGGACGGCGAATCGATCGATGTGAACCTCATCTTCGGTCTGAACGGCGACAATGGCCGCGGCAACATCACCAGCTACTTCAATTACAAGAAGCAGAATGAAGTGCTGCAGGGGGATCGCATCAGCAGCGCCTGTGCGCTCGGTTTCAGCAATGGAAATTTCACGTGTAGCGGTTCGGGCACGACCTTCCCGGGCCAGTTCACCAGCTTTGGTGGCGGCGCGGTTCCATTCTCCTTCACGCTTGATGAGAATGGCGGCATCCGTGACTACAATCCGGCGACCGATACCTACAACTTCGCTCCCCTCAATCACTTCATCCGCCCGAACGAGCGCTATTCCTTCGGCGCGCTGGCTCGCTACGATATCAGCGACAAGATTGAGGCGTACGGGTCTTTCGCGTTCACCAATGACGTGACGACCGCTCAGATTGCCCCAGCGGGCAACTTCTTCCAGACGAGCACAATCAACTGTGACAACCCGCTCCTCTCGGCTGAGCAGGTTCAGGTCATCTGTCTGAACAATGGTTACAGCCCGACGGCGGCCAATATCGCCGACCGCAACGCGCCGCTCCAGATTGGACGTCGCAATGTGGAAGGTGGCGGTCGCCAGAACGAAACCGAGCACACGTCTTTCCGCGTCCTCGGCGGTTTCCGCGGCGACCTCGACAATGTCTGGTCCTATGACGTCTACGCGCAGTACTCGCAGGTTCAGTACAGCGACAAGGCGGCCAACTTCTTCAATCTCGACCGCGTTGCCGACGCGCTTGAGGTTCGGATCGACCCAGCGACGGGCGCCCCTGCCTGTCAGGTCGCGATCGACGGCACCGACACCAATTGTGTGCCCTATGACATCTTCTCGCTTGGCGGCGTGACGCAAGAAGCGCTTGATTACATCCAGGCGCCGGGCTTCCGCGAAGGTGAAGTTACCCAGGAAGTCTTCAGCGCCGTCATTACTGGCGACCTCACCGATTACGGCATCGTCATGCCATGGGCCGAGACCGGTGTGCAGACGGTGTTCGGTGCAGAATATCGCGATGAGTATCTGACGCAGACCAATGATGCGCTTACCCGCGACGGCAAGCTCGGCACGGCACGCGCAGATGTTGCCGGCGGTGTCAGCGTGTATGAGTTCTTCACCGAAGTTCAGGTACCGATTGTCGAGAACCGTCCTGGTATCGATGAGCTATCGGTCACGGGCGCTTATCGCTTCTCTGACTATTACGAGACGACGGGCGAACAGAGTACCTACGCAGCAGGCCTGACCTATGCGCCGGTTTCTGATTACCGCTTCCGGGCCCAGTTCCAGCGCGCGACCCGCTCGCCAAACCCTCTGGAGCTGTTCGCACCGCAGTCGCCGTTTGAGTTCACCCTGCCGACAGGCGCCAACGGCCTCTATGATCCATGTGCGGGTGCAAACCCTGCCGCAACACTCGAGCAGTGTGCACGTACCGGCGTCACCGCTGCCCAGTATGGCAATATCGCCGATAATCCGGCAGGTCAGTTCCGCAACATCAGTGGCGGTAACCCGGACCTCGAGGTGGAGAAGTCCGACACGTTCACGATCGGTGTGGTTGCAACGCCAGCTTTCGTGCCGGGGCTGACGGTTTCGATCGACTATTTCGACATCACGGTCGAAGACTTTATCGGCAGTGTGCCGGAAGAGCAGTCGATCAATCAGTGTCTCACCACGGGCGATGCCTTCTTCTGCGGTCTAATCAATCGCGGCAGCAATGGCGAGCTGTGGGCAAGCCAGGATGCGTTCGTTATCGCAACCAATGTGAACACCGGTTCGCTTGAAACCTCCGGTATCGACGTTGCGGCCAGCTATGGCTTTGACATTGGCGAGTATGGCTCTGTCGACGTCAGCTATCTGGCTACCTTCCTCGACAAGCTGGACAAGGAGCCACTGCCAGGTCTCGGCGTCATCGAGTGCGCGGGTTACTTCGCCTCGACCAACGCCTCCTGCGGTACGTCCAAGCCAGAATACCGTCACAATATTCCGGTGACCTGGAATATGCCTTGGGGCGATGCATCGCTGACGGCAACGTGGCGTCATATCGGTGCGGTTGATCTGGTTGGAGCAACGCAGACCAACGTCAACACGACGCTGGATGAGCGGAACTATCTCGACCTCTTCCTGCGCACGACCATTCGCGAGAATATCGGCTTCCGTGTCGGCGTGAACAATGTGTTCGACAAGAACCCGCCGGTCAGCACCAATGTCGGTTCGGCTGGTGGTTCATTCGGTAACGGGAACACCTTCCCGCAAGCCTATGACGCACTTGGCCGGTTCCTGTTTGCCGGTGTGAACGTCGAGTTCTAGGGCGAGTTGGATTAACCAATCTGGTTGGGGGCGCAGCTCTGCGCCCCCGATCCTTTGCCGGCCAGCGGCTCCGACTGGAAGCGCTGACATGAATTATCCTGAAATTATGGTAGAAAAAATGTCAGGATAAGCTGCTGTTGCCTTTCGACCGATCAATCGAGGGAATTGAACGAAGCGCGAAACCAGCTAGCTATATTTGCGAGAGAGGGACTCGTGACAGATAATATAAACGATCAAATTGATGATAATGATCGCGACTATGTTGCGACATTGGCGCGAGGCCTCGACGTCATCTGCGCATTTACACGCTACACGCCGAGAATGACTTTGAGCGAGGTGGCGAAAGCGACAGGCATGACGAGTGCTTCTGCGCGCCGCATTCTGCTGACGCTGGTTCGTGAGGGTTACGCAGAGAAAACAGACCGTGTTTTTTCGCTCCGCCCGAAAGTCCTGCAGCTCGGTTATTCAGCCCTGTCCTCAGTTGGCATGCTGGAAGTCGTCCAGCCGATCATGAACGAGCTCAGCCAGTCGACGCAGGAGTCGATCTTCACTGCCGTTCTGACAGGTGACGATGTTACGTATCTGGCGCGGTCCACGCCTGATCAGGTCATGGCCGTCAGCTACAATGTGGGCAAAAGATTGCCTGCCTATGCGGTGTCTACGGGACGCGTCCTGCTCGCCTATGAGAGCGAAGAGGTGCAGGAGCAGTATCTGGCGCGGGTGAACCTCAAGCAGTTTCAGTCCAATACCGTCGTTTCCAAGGTGCGCCTCCGCGAAATACTCATGGAGACCCGGCAGCTTGGCTACTCACTCGTTGATGAAGAGCTTGAGCCTGGCGTGCGCTCGATTTCGGTGCCGATACGTGACGTGAACAATCGCGTCATCGCAGCGCTCAATGCATGCTGTCCATCGGTACGTTTCTCTGTCGAGGAGATGCGCGGACAACTTGCTCCAAAGCTTCAGGATGCCGTTGCGAAGATCAATCGGTCCTTCGTGACCGGACCGAGTTTCTGACGCCGATCACCTGCAAGACGTGAGGCACTAAAGCTTCTTCGCTACCGCCGGTGCCAAGCAGCCGAGCGCTATACTTCGAAATGTCAGAGGGTCGAATTCAGCGTAAAGTTCAATAACAGAGCGTTTTGACGCATCTGGCTCAATTCTTGCTGACCTTTAAATGCAGATATACTAGAAACTGTAATACTGATTACAGTTCGACGTAGCGCAGTCGCTTCAGAGGCGAGGGTTTACCGGTTTGGCAGAGCGCGCAGGCACCATCGCGATCATCGACGATCACGACCTGTTCTTGCAGGGGCTCGCGCTCATCGTGCAGCGCGATTTTCCGAGCTTCACGGTCGATACTGTTACGGAAGCCTCATCCATTCTGGATAGTCTGTCGCGTGGGGCCAAGTTCGATTTAATCATCTGCGACCTCATCATGAGCGAGATGAACGGCCTCGCCTTCGTCGATACGATCCGCAGGCAGGGCTCGCGCATCCCGGTGCTTATGTTGTCGGGCATCAATTCCGCACCGCCCATCGCCGAGATGCAGGCTGTTGGCGCGAATGGTTTCATTCACAAATCTCAGGGCAGCCGCGCCTTGAGCAATGCTGTCGATTATGTGCGCGCCCACTCGTTCGGTTTTAAGGATTTCAGCGAGGCCTCTTCGGGTGCCGGTATGGCGGATACCGATATCGACAGGTTCCCAGATCTTCCCAAGCTCGGTGACCGCCAGATAGAAGTGCTGAAACTGCTATGTGGAGGCGGGCAGAACAGCGAGATCGCGCGTGCGCTGTCGATCAGCGAAAACACCGTCAAGACGCATCTGAAATACATCTTCGTTGAGTTGGGCGTCAGCCGGCGCACCGAATGTGTGCAGCGCGCTCAACAACTGGGCCTCATCTAACCCATTCCGCAGTCTGCAGCTCAGGCGAACTGTTTGTCTGAGCTGATGAGCAGTTTGCGCAGCATGTTGCGCAGATCGTCGGGTGCCACGGGTTTCAGCATGACCTGTATGCCAAGCCCTGAAACCTCATCTTCTATGTTCGCGATGTCACCGGTCATGAGAATGGCAGGTGTTTGCTGTCCTGCCAGATCCCGCAATTGCCTGATCACCTCAACGCCGTCGTCAAGCCCGGCGCCGAGACGCCGGTCGACGAGCAGGATGTCGGGTGATTGCGCGCTCGCGCTGAGTAGCTTGGCCGCTTGCAGCCCATTCGCGGCGGTGTAAGTCCGGCAGCCCCAACTGGTCAGGAGCGCGTTCATTCCGTCTCTTACGGGTTTCATATCGTCGATGACGACGCAAAACGGGGCAGCGTCAAAAGATGCGGGCTTTTGCGGTCGCTCATGAGGGATAACGGCCGCTGCATGCGCTTCGGGCAGGGCGAGCAACCAGCGTGTCCCCTGTCCGGACGCAGAGTCGAGCCTCAACTCAATATCGAGGAGGGAGGCCAAGCGCTTGACGATGGAAAGCCCGAGGCCGAGGCCGGGCTTCGCCGACTGGCCAGTGGGGGTGAGCCGCACATATTCTTCGAAGACACTGTCTTGCAGATCCTTCGGTATCCCTGGCCCCGTATCCGCAATCTCGATGACCGGTCTATTCTCGGCAGTTTCGAGCCTCAGGATAACCTTGCCGGGCACCGGTGTGTAACGGAGTGCATTCGACAGCAGATTGGCGATGATCCGGCTGAGCAGCACAGGGTCAGTTTTCGCGAAAACCTGAGGCGTTTCAGTTTCAAAGCTCAGGCCTTCGATTTCGGCTTGCGTCGCAAACTGCTGCAGCAGCGGTGAGAGTATGGCCGAGACATCCACCGGCTGCACGTCTGGCACGACCGCGCCGCTATCGATCCGCGTGATATCGACGATGCCGCGCAACAGGTCGCTCAACCCTTGCCGGGTTGCGTCAATCTGATCGAGAAGCTCCTTCTGGCGCCCGTTTGTCAGTTCGTTGCGGAGGGTTTCGATGAAGAAGCCCTGTGCGTGTAGCGGTTGCGACAGGTCATGACTGGTTGCCGCCAGGAAGCGGGTGCGCTCCTCGCTGGCTTTCTCAATCTGCTTGTTACGCTCGACAAGCTGGTCGGTCAGCGCCTGATTGCGGCGGGCGATAATGCCGTCACGCGTGTCACGGTCGGTCTGGCCGCTGACCATGATACCGAAGAGATAGTATAGAATGATGCCAATCGCGGCCATTTGCGTGCCGCCATCCAGGGCGTAAATCCAGTAGGCGGCGAAGGGCAGGATCGTACAGCTTGCGAGCGCGATGAAGCCTGGCCTGTATTCCGAGCCCGGGAGCATGCCGCCAACGGTTATCGCAAAGACCATATTGCTGGCGACAAAGAGCGATAAGAGGTCGTTCCCATCGACCTGCAGACAGGCAAAGGCCGCCCAGATCAAACCGGTCAGTGAGCAGACCACAATATGACCGCGCAAGTATCGTCTGTAGTTGTTTGCCGTGAGCGCGCCGCGCGGATTTAGCCTGGCATGCCCATAGGTGACGGCCACCATTGCCGAGGCAACACAGAACCAAAGCGCCGCAAACTCGGTCTTGCCGAAGGCGACGATCATAATCGTCAGATAGATGATTACCGCTTCAACAAACAGGCACGAGCGAACGACATTCGCACGTAGAAGGCGCGCCTGCTCAAGCTCAATCCGTAGCGCGTCTGTCTGCTCTGGTGTCTGCATGTCCCCCACACCTAGTCCGGCGACGTTATCTCGGCATTCGCATTGGACTCGCTGAAAGCTTGCGACGATCCGCAGCTCCACACAAGCGTTTACAAGGTCGAAACGGACAGCTTTCGAGCGAGTTGATTTCTAGACCCGCTCCAGTCCTGCAAGTGTGAGGGAGGGGCAGGGGATGGCTTCGGGGCTGGTGGTCTTGGCGTCCTTGCTAAAGGCGGCCTGTACGCAGTCGAGGTCTAAATCCTCCATGGCGTCATAGGTGTTGAGATAGACATTGCCGCTCAGCTCATCGAGGAAATGCGAGCGTTGCAGCCGGTCCATGACGGGGCCTTTGACCTCTGAGAGGTGGAGTTTGATGCCTGCATCCCGAAGCCGGAGATTGATGGCTTCGAGGCTTTCCAGACCGCTCGCGTCGATCCGGTTCACGGCTGAGCACATGAGAACGAGGTGTTTGAGGTCCGGCCTGTTGCTGACCACGCAATAGGCGGTGTCCTCAAGAAAGCGGGCATTCGCGAAATAGAGGCTCTCATCGATCCGGATGGTGAGGACCGTGTCGGAGATGACCACGCGGTGGCGGTTCACATTGCGGAAGTGGTGGGTGCCCGGGACCTGTCCGACGAGGGCAAAGTGCGGGCGGCTGGTATTGTAGAGATGAAGGAAGAGCGAGAGGCCGACGCCTGTGGTCACGCCAAGCTCCACACCAGCGAATAGCGTGACGAGGATGGTCGCGGCCATCGCGCTGAAATCAGACTTTGAATAGGACCAGACCTGGCGGAGCGCCTTGAAGTCGACGAGCGACAGGACGGCGACGATGATGGTCGCGGCCAGTACTGCTTGCGGCAGGAAGAAGAGATAAGGCGTCAAAAAGAGGGTCGCGAGGCCGATGCCGACAGCGGTGAAAGCGCCTGCGGCCGGGGTTTCAGCGCCTGCGTCAAAGTTCACGGCAGAGCGGGCGAGACCACCCGTGACCGGGTAGCCACTCGAGATGCCTGCTGCGAGGCTGGAAACGCCGAGGCCGACCAGTTCCTGATCCGGGTCCACGCGCTGACGGCGCTTGGCGGCGAGCGTCTGGGCCACCGAGACCGACTCCACGAAACCGATCAGGCTGATCAGAGCTGCAGAACCTAAAAGCTGCATCCAGATTTCGCGGTCAAAAGCCGGAAGGCCGATTTCAGGCAGATTGCGCGGCACCTCTCCGAGGATGCGGACACCGTCCTCATCAAGCTGAAAGAATGCGACGGCGAGGATGCTCGCGACTACGGCGAAGACCGGTCCGGTGCGCGTAATGATGGCTGCGGCTTTTTCCGGCAGGCCAAGTTTGATCAGGGCAGGCTTCAGGAATTTGCGCGAGCCAAACAGGAAGATGAGCGAGGCGGCGCCGATGATGAAGGTCGGCGCGTTCGTTTCGCCCACATTGGCAATGAGGGATGTGACGATCTCCAGCAGGTTTCCGCCGCCTGCATTGATGCCGAGAATGTGTTTCAGCTGGGACGCCGCGATAATGATGCCCGAGGCCGTGATGAAGCCGGAGACGACAGGGTGGCTGAGGAAGTTGGCCAGAAACCCGGCGCGCAACAGGCCGAGCACCAGAAGGATCGCCCCTGACAGGAAAGCGAGGATCAGCGCGGCCTGTATATAGGCCTCGCTGCCTTGTGGTGCGATCTTGCTGGCGGCGGCCGCCGTCATCAGGGAGAGGATCGCCACGGGGCCGACGGCCAGCGTCCGGCTGGTGCCGAAGATGGCATAGGCGACCAGCGGCAGGATGGACGCGTAGAGCCCGACCTGAGGCGGAAGGCCCGCCAGCATCGCATAGGCCAGCGATTGCGGGATCAGCATGATCGTCACGATCACCGCCGCAATCAGATCGTTGATCAGCGTGTCGCGGCGGTAGTCGCGGCCCCATTCGAGTATGGGGAAATATCTGGCGGCTCGGAATGCCATGTTCGGCGTCCTTAAGGGGTTAGAGCGCGTTGATCGGGATCTTCATGTAGCGTTTGCCATTCTCCTCGGCGGGCGGCATTTCGCCAGCGCGCATATTGATTTGCACCGATGGCAGGATGAGTTTTGGCATGGCGAGTGTGGCATCGCGCTCGATGCGCATCTTTACAAACTCTTCTTTCGAGATGCCCGTATGGACGTGTTTGTTGTGCGCCTTCTCCTCGGCGATCGTCGTCTCCCACACATACTCATCGCGGCCGGGAGCCTTGTAGTCGTGGCAGAGGAAGACGCGCGTATCGCCGGGCAGGGCAAAGAGCTTCTGAATCGAGTCGTAGAGCGTGCCGGCGTCTCCGCCCGGGAAGTCACAGCGCGCGGTGCCGAAGTCAGGCATGAAAATCGTATCGCCGACGAAGAGCGCGTCACCGATCAGGTGGCTCATGCAGGCGGGGGTGTGGCCCGGCGTGTGGATGGCGCGGGCGTCGATATTGCCGATCTTGTAGGTCTCACCATCCTTGAACAGATGGTCGAACTGGCTGCCATCGGTGTGGAATTCTTGGCCTTCATTGAAGATCTCACCGAAGACTTTCTGAACCGTGGCGATGTGCTCACCGATGCCGGTGCGCCCGCCTAGCTGGCTCTTGATGTAAGGCGCGGCGGTCAGGTGGTCGGCGTGGACATGGGTGTCGATGATCCAGTCGACGGTGAGGCCGGCTTCCTTCACGAATGCGATCATGACGTCCGCCGAATCCGTCTTTGTGCGGCCGGATGCCTGGTCGAAGTCGAGCAGCGAGTCGACGATGGCTGCCTGCTTTGTTGCCTTGTCCCAGACCACATAGCTGATCGTGTTCGTGGCCTCGTCAAAGAAGCCTTTTACGTCGGGTTTCCTCATCATTTTTCTCCTTCGGGCTCAGCCTCGAAGCGGACGTCCGGGTCCGCTTTAGAGCCGAGCATCACCGTGCAGATTGCGTCGACCAGCGCATGAACGCGTGCATCGACCAGCGAATAGTGAACGACCTTGCCATCCCGGCGGGCTGAGATGATGTCTTCCTCGCGCAGCTTGGCGAGTTCCCGCGAGAGCCGGGGCTGGGGAATTTCGAGCTGTATCTCGAGTTCGCCAACACTCATCTCGCCGCCGCGAAGCTGGCAGCAGACCATGAGCCGGTCCGGATGCGACAGGGACTTCAGAAGCGTCGTCGCCTCGCGGGCGAGCGGCTCCATGTTTTTCACATCCTTGATCATAGCGAGGTCCGATACATCTTGCGCAAAGTCACTTTACATTTTACATAAGCGTAAATTGTTAGTTTGGGAAGTCGAAAGTGGAAGATTTCACACCTATCAGCGCCAGCATCGGCGGAGCCTTAATTGGCCTCTCTGCCGTCCTGCTCATGGCGTTTCACGGACGGATCGCGGGGATCAGCGGCCTGTTCTCCGGCACAGTCTTCGCGGCCAAGGGTGACCGTAGCTGGCGCGTCTTCTTTGTGTTGGGGTTGGTGGCGGCGCCGCTCGTCTACTGGTTGGCGGCAGCTGAGAAGCCTGCGTTTGATTTAGAGGCAGGCTGGCCGCTTATCATTGCTGGCGGCTTGCTGGTCGGCTTTGGCACGCGGCTCGGTTCGGGTTGCACGAGCGGACATGGCGTCTGCGGCCTGTCGCGCCTGTCGCCGCGGTCCATGGTGTCGGTCGTGCTGTTCATGGCCGCCGGTATGGCGACCGTCGCGCTTCTCAAACCCCCGATTGGAGCCTGATGCATATGGCACGTAATCTCATGGCCCTTCTGGCAGGCCTCACCTTTGGTCTCGGGCTGGTTATCTCGCAAATGGTCAACCCGGCAAAAGTAATCGCCTTCCTCGACCTCTTCGGGAATTGGGACCCGTCGCTCGCCTTCGTGATGGGCGCCGCGCTCATCGTGACGGCGATTGGCTATCGCTTCGTCTGGCTGCGCCCGCGTCCCGTTCTGGCAGAGAGCTTCCAGGTGCCGGGCAACCGCAAGGTCGACGCGAAGCTCGCGACAGGCGCTGTCCTGTTCGGCATCGGTTGGGGCCTTGTCGGTCTCTGCCCCGGGCCAGCGATCGCAGCGCTCACGATTGGCGGCGTTCCAGCGCTCGGTTTCCTTGCGGCGATGGCGGCAGGCATGCTGGCGTTCGAGGTGTTCGACCGGCGCGCCGCAAAACCAGCCTAGCGGCCTTTGAAGGCAGGCGGGCGTTTCTCCAGAAAGCTCGCCACGCCTTCCTTGTGGTCCTCGGTCTGCATCAGCGCGCGAATAGTCTCAATTGCCCAGCCGCCTAGCTCGCGCGGGTCGCCATAGGTCCCCTTGCGGATGCCTTCCTTCATGTAGCGAAGCGCGAGCGGCGGGTTCTCTGCAATACGCGCGGCGAGCGCTCTTGCCTCATCCATCAGCTGCTCATGCGGAACAGTGCGGGTGACGAGGCCGATGCGCTCTGCCTCCTGCGCGTCGATGACGTCGCCGGTAAAGAGTAGCTCGGCGGCCTTGGCTGGCCCGACAATCGAGGGCAGGCGGTAAAAGCCACCCACATCGCAAACGAGCCCGCGCTTGATGAACATTTCGGAGAACTTCGCCTTGTCTGAGGCGATGCGGATATCGGCATAGAGCGCAAGTTCCATGCCCCAGCCGATGGCGGCGCCATTGATGGCCGCAATCAGAGGCTTGTCGCATTCCAGCGCAGCCATCGCGGCAGGGGTCGGCTGGTGGCGGACGGTTGGGGACTTTGGTGCCGCGTCCTTGGGCTTCGGCGCGGCCATGATCTCGCGGACATCATCGCCAGAACAGAAAGCGGGGTCAGCCCCGGTCACGATCACGCAGCGAACATCGGCGTCAGTCACGGATCGGCGCAGCGCGCGCTCCAGCCGGTCATAGGCATCGAAATTGAGCGCATTGCGCCGCTCTGGCCGGTTCAGGGTGATGGTCGCGATATGATCCTTGACCTCATAAAGGACGCTGGCGGCGGTGTCTGTCTCTGACATGGTGGTCTCTCCCTGCGGTGTATCAGACGCCTGCTCTTGCGGCGGCGTTCATCTCCCAGCGCTAGCGGGCTGACGCATGGGAGGGTCAAGCGCTGTTTTGCCCGCAGAAATAAGTTGCCGTTTGCTGCCCATCTCACTGGAATTTCGCGTTGACCTCAGCGCGCAGCAGTCCTATCAACCCGCCTTCCGAAAGTGCCCAGGTGGCGGAACTGGTAGACGCGCACGGTTCAGGTCCGTGTGGAGCAATCCGTGGAGGTTCGAGTCCTCTCCTGGGCACCATTTTCGGGTTTGTTTTCCATGATAATTCAGCTGCTTACGCAGGGGCATAGGCCCGGCGTGAATTGTGGTATACTTTCGTGAGACCCGCTTTCGCGGATCGCTGTACAGTTTCGTCAGAGTATACGCAGGCCGATGTCCAGAGCATTTGTAGAGATCGGGGATATCCAGCCGCTCGTTGATGCAGCGGTTGAGCATGGCGTCGATCTTGCGCCTTTCATACAGCGCTCAGACGAGGGCGGCGACGCCAGGATCGAGATCGCTGACTATTTCCGCATCCAGAGATCGCTGGCGCTCGCGTCTGACGACCTCACGGCTGTCATCTCCAGCCGGAAGCTGACCTTCAAGACGGGTCAGTTTCTCATCGCTCAAATGCAGAATGCCACCTCGCTGATGGCGACGATC
This sequence comes from Henriciella algicola, assembly GCF_003576245.1. Lineage (GTDB taxonomy): Bacteria > Pseudomonadota > Alphaproteobacteria > Caulobacterales > Hyphomonadaceae > Henriciella > Henriciella algicola. The sequence continues at coordinate 222,413 of NZ_QWGA01000006.1, read as the reverse complement.
GAGATCCTCGCCGAGCATATGAACATGATGCATGGCGATACCTATAACTCGGTCAGGTTCGGCGACAGCAGGCTGGCGCTGATCATTGATGACAGCCATTTTCCGTATCGCTCACGTGAGAATACCGACTTCGTTGAGCTGGTCGGCGACTGCCTGACGATCAAGATCCACTGCCTGCTCGATAGTCTGACCGAAGGGGCGGCGAGTGCAGCGCTGCGGCGGATCAAGCTCAAGCGGCGGCGCGGCGAGACGCGTCGGCCGCAAAACGCATTCTGGTCGGTCCCGCTCGAATATGGCGCGCCAGCCTATGAGCTCATCTACGATTTCGACCTTGCCTGCGCACCGCTCCAGATCCGCGAAGCCGTCGATATGAGTACGGACGGGCTGTTCTCACGCGTCATCAGCCACCTCGATACGCGTGATGCGATTGACGGAGAGCGCAGCATTGCGGCGCGCACCCGCGACCTCTTGGAGGATGGCCTTTCGCGCCAGTCAGACGTGGCGCGAAAGCTGGATATCAGCGTCGCAACACTGCGCCGGCGCCTGTCAGAAGAGGGCGTGCAATTCCGCGATCTCCTGCTTGAGACGCGCCTCCTGCGCGCGGAAGGCATGCTGAAACGCGGTGCTTCCGTGGCACAGGCGACCGAGGCACTGGACTATTCCGACATCCGCGCTTTCAACCGCGCCTTCAAGCGCTGGAAGGGGAAAACGCCCGCCGCGTTCGCGCAGGATTTCCAGTCCTGAACCTATCTGCTTGAGCGAAAGTGTTCACTGGCCTTGACGATAAGTGTCATGGCGGCGAACCGGCAAGATGAGACACCTGCCTGCAATGCGCGAAGATGCATGAAGGGAGGATATCATGAAACTTTGTACCCCGCATTCCGCTCGCCTGGCGCTCGTCTCGGTCATTGCTTTGACTGCCGGCATGGCTGCTAGTGCCCAGAACGATACTGTCGCTGGCGATACAGCCGAAGAGGCTCAGGACCAGCGCCGCTTCAACACGGTGACTGTCACCGCCCAGCGCCGTGAGCAGAGCCTTGTCGACGTTCCGCTGTCCGTTTCAGCTTTCGATGGCGAGCTTCTGGCAGACCTCGGCGTGGCTGACCTGACAGAAGTCGCGAAAATCTCGCCGAACGTGACGCTGGAAGTGTCCCGCGGCACGAACACCACGCTCTCGGCCTTTATCCGCGGCGTTGGCCAGCAGGACCCAGTCGCAGGCTTTGAGGCTGGCGTCGGCATCTATGTCGATGACGTCTACCTCAACCGTCCGCAGGGCGCTGTGCTTGATGTCTATGACGTTGAGCGCGTCGAAGTCCTGCGTGGCCCACAAGGCACGCTCTATGGTCGCAACACGATTGGCGGCGCGATCAAATATGTCACGCGCGGTCTTTCGGATGAGCCGACCTTTGAAGCCAATGTCAAAGTCGGTAGCTACAGCCAGCTTGATGGCGTCCTGACCACATCGCTGCCAGTGACGGACACTTTCCGTGTCGGCGCAGCTGTTGCGAGCTTCAACCGCGACGGCTTCGGTGAAAACCGGATCACCGGCGAAGAGAACTATAACAAGGAGCTCTTCGGTGCGCGTGTTTCAGCCGAGCTCGACCTTGCGGACAACTTCCAGGTTCGCGCTGCCGCGGACTATTCGCTGGACAAGTCCAACGCCCGTCAGGGCCACCGTCTGATCCCGGACCAGTTCCCGCCTTTCACCTATCCGGTGCTTGGCGACGTGTATGACACGCGCGCTGGCCTGAACGCAGTTGACCAGCGCGTCGAGGCCTATGGTGGGTCGCTCATTGCAGAATGGGAACTCAACGACAACTGGACGATCAAGAATATCCTGGCTTACCGCGAGGATGAAAGTACCTCGCCGATCGACTTCGACTCGCTGCCAGAAGCCGATGTCGACGTCCCGGCGATCTATGAGAACGATCAGTTCTCCGAAGAGCTTCAGTTCCTCTATTCAGGCGACCGCCTGAACGGCCTTATCGGCGTCTACTATCTCGATGCGAACGCCTCGACCGTGTTTGACGTCCTGTTGGCGACGACGGGTGATCTGCTGAGCCTGCCGGGTCTGAATGCGCAGACTTTCGGTGATGTAGGCACGGAGACCTGGTCGATCTTTGGTGACTTCACCTATGATCTGACAGATCGCTGGTCGCTCTCGCTCGGTGGTCGCTACACCGAAGATACGCGTTCCTCGATTGTGCAACGTCGTACATATATCGGTGGGTTCTCTGAGTTCTTCGGTGGTGCTGGCATTCCAATCGCGACCACGTCGAACTTTGAAGGTGAAGCGACCTTCGATGATTTCAGCCCGCGCGTATCGCTTAGCTATGCGATTACGCCAGAATCCAACCTGTACGCGACCTACTCGCAGGGCTTCAAAGGTGGCTCCTTCGACCCGCGCGGCCAGACGACGGCAGCACCGGACCTCAATCAGGACGGGGTGGTTTCTTCGGACGAGATTTACACCTTCATGCAGTTCGATCCGGAAGAGGTCGATTCCTACGAGGTCGGTTACAAGGCAAGCCAGCTTGGCGGCCGCGTCAATTACAGCCTGGCCGGTTTCTACTCCGACTATAAGGACGTGCAGGTGCCGGGCTCCATCGGTGTCGATACCGATGGCGACGGCGTCAACGACTCCTTCTCGGGTGTGACCACGAATGCTGGCGCCGCCACGATTTGGGGCGTCGAGTTCGAAGGCACGGCAACGCTTGCCGAGGACATGGCCCGTGCAGGCGACCTCCTGAACCTAGGCTGGTCTGTCGGCTATCTGGATGCACAGTATGACGAGTTCATCGATGCATTCGGCAATGATGTCTCCGACCAGCGCGTGATCCAGAATACGCCAGAATGGACTGCAAACGGCCGGATTTCCTATGACACGCCATTCGCTGGGGGCAATCTGCTTCTCAACACGCAGCTTTCCTATCGCGGTGAGTCCAGCCAGTTCGAAGTGCCGAACCCGTTCCTCGACCAGGAAGCGTTCACACTGTGGGATGCCAGCATTCGCTGGGAAACCGAGGACGGCCGCTGGGGCTTCAGCCTGACCGGCAAGAACCTCACCGACGAAGAGTACATCGTCGCGGGCTATAACTTCGTGACGGTGAACCCGAACGGGACGTTCACGCCAACGCTCGGTCTCGAAGGCACGCTGACAGCCTTCTACGGCGATCCGCGCACGGTGACCGCCGGTATCGACTACCGGTTCTAGTCAGATCTCTCCTCCCAAGGGGTGCGGCGGGCGCCAGTTCGTGCCGGCCGCACCCTGATTTTTACGGCAGGGGCCTGCTTTGAGCGATATTCACTACACGTCCGCCGACGGTCTCGACCTGTTTGCGAAATCCTATGGTCCGGAAGATGCTCCGCTCAGCGTGCTCTGTATGCACGGGCTGACGCGCAACCATAAGGACTTCGAGCCGATGATTGAGCGGCTTGGGCCTCAATACCGTTTTATCGCGGTCGATGTTCGCGGGCGCGGCCAGTCGGACTGGTCGAGCAAGCCTGAAACCTATTCGCCGCAAATCTATGCGCAGGATATGTTCGCGCTCGCTGACCAGCTTCGGCTCTCCCGCATGGCGTTGATCGGAACCTCCATGGGCGGCCTCATGGCCATGATCATGGCAAAGGTTGCGCCAGAGCGGATCAGCGGCATGGTCCTTAACGATGTCGGCCCCGTGGTGAACCCGGCAGGCCTTGCGCGTATTGCTGTCTATTCGAAGAACCCCAAGCCGGCCCCGACATGGCAAGCAGCGGCCGGGAAGGTGAAAGCCGCGCAGGCCGACGCCTTTCCGGGCTTTGGCGATGATGACTGGATGGCATTTGCAAAGCGGACATGGCGTGAGGAGCTAGACGGCTCTGTGCGCGCAGACTACGACCCCGAAATCACGCGCTCCCTCGGTGAGGCGAAGGCGGGGCTGATGACCAGATTTGCGATGTGGCGTTTGTTTGGGTCACTGAAATCCATCCCGCTTCTGATCCTGCGCGGCGAGATGTCTGACATCCTGACGACATCGACCGCTAAACGGATGGCGCGCCGGCATCCAGACAGTGAGCTGGTAACCATTCCGGATCGTGGCCACGCACCTCTGCTTAATGAGCCCGCCGCCATCCGCGCCATTTCGACATTCCTTCAGCGACTGGAGACCAAGTGATGAGCCAGCAAGCAGCCGCCCCGAGCACCAGATCAGTCCCCGGGCGCGCCTGGGTGCTTGCTGTCCTGACCCTTGTCTACACGTTCAACCATGTCGACCGGCAGATTCTCATCACCGTCATTGAACCGATCAAGGCAGAGTTCGGCTTCTCCGACGGGCAGATTGGCTGGCTGACGGGGCTCGCCTTCGCCGCGCTGTACGCCACGCTGGGTATTCCGGTCGCCATGTGGGCGGACCGGGGAAACCGGCGCAATATCATCGCGCTCGCGCTCACCATCTGGTCCGGCATGACGGCGCTGTCGGGCTTCGCGCAGAACTTCTGGCATCTCTTCCTTGCTCGCATGGGCGTGGGCATTGGCGAGTCCGGTGGCACGCCGCCCGCGACCAGCATGATCGCAGACCTCTATCCGCCCCAGCAGCGGGCCTTTGCGCTTGGCGTCTATACCTGCGGCATCGGCTTCGGGATCATGATCGGCTACATCCTCGGCGCCTATGTCTACGCACATTTCGGATGGCGTGCGGCTTTCTTCGCTGCCGGTATTCCGGGGCTTGTCCTCGCCCTGCTGGTCCGTTTCACCGTGAAGGAGCCGGTGCGCGGTTTCTCTGACGCGAGCCAGCCGACTGAGGACGCGCCGGGCTTTGGCGAGACCATGAAGTTCATGCTGAGCCAGCGGAGCTACATGCTCATCCTGCTTGGCTGTCTTCTCATCTGTATTTCGGCCAACGCCTTCGTCGCCTTCACCTCAAGCTATCTGCAACGCACATTTGATCTGCAGCCACAGGATGTTTCCTTGCCGCTCGGGCTTCTCATCGGCGGCGTCGGCGGGGCAGGGGCCATGATCCTTGGCGCGACCTGTGATCGGCTCTCAACCAGGGATTTGCGTTGGCGCCCGTGGATCATTGCCGCGACCAGCGCCATAGCGCTGCCATTTGCCTGGATGTTCCTAAGCGCGCGGACGGTTGAGATGGCCTATGTCTGGAACATCGTTCCGAGTTTTGTTGGTCTAATCTACGCTTCCATCGCCTATACAGCGACGCAGGAGCTGGTTCGGGTCAGGATGCGCTCGGTCGGCGCCGCCTTCACCCTGTTCTGCCTGACCCTTATTGGCATCGGCGGGGGACCGCTCATCGCGGGCACAATCAGCGATTATTTCGCGGCGGCCGGTCATGCGAGCCCACTTGCAGATGCGCTGAAGGTCATTCTGGGTTTCAATGCAGCCAGTATCGTCTGCCTGGTCTTGGCGGCGCGCTACTACCGCGATGATGCAGCGCGCGCCATGAAGGCAAGTATCGACGCCTGACCCTCCGCACACGAACCTGTTCGCGCTACAGGCGAAGAGGGCTGGACAACCTCTGATCGTGCTGATTAGCGTAATCGCGGGGACACTGGGGGATTTTATGAAACTGAGTATTCTGGATGGGGATACCGTCCTGCTTAACATTGAGGACCATCGGGTCGATCTGCCAAGCTCGGAACGAGAGCGTGCAACGTCCATGATGCTGTTGAGCGAAGCGCTCGTGCTGCTGGCGAACGCCTGTGAGGCAGACGCGATTGAGGAAGCCGCGTCCGAAATGAGCGACTCGATCCGCGCCAGCATGACGGTGCGTGTACGCGCTGACGAAATTACCGAGAAAACCAAGCACTAAGCGCTGAAGGCGGTGCGCCTTCAACGTGTCATTCCAACCGACAACAAAAAAGTGCCGACCCGTTTGGGTCGGCACTTCTCATTTGTCACGAGGTGGTCCTCTTCCGGCTTAGAACCGGTAAGAGAGACTGGCGCCATAGGTCCGCGGCTTACCGGCAAAGCGCATGATCACGTTCGCGTTCGAGGTGATCTGCTGCCAGTAATACTCGTCAGTGAGGTTTTTGCCCCAGAGCGAGACTTCCCAGCCATCATTGATCGAGTAGAGGGCGATCGAGCCGTTGAGCAGGCCGTAGGAGTCGATGTCGTACAGCTCATTGTCCGGATCGCCTGCCGTGGAGTCGCTTTGCCAGCGGCCGTTAAGTGCAGCCGAGAAGCCAAGGCTGTCATTCAGCGGACGATCATAGAGGAAGGTCAGGCTTGCTGCCGTTTCCGGGCTGTAGAGGAACGGGTCGCCCTGAACATTGGTCGGGCGGCCAGCGAAATCGAAGGTGTCGAAGCTACCATACTCGGTGTTGAGCAGCGTGAGGCCGCCGATTGCCGTCAGATTGTCCGTCAGCAGCCAGGTGATCTCAGCGTCAAGACCGTAGGCTTCAGCTTCCGGAGCGTTCTGGAGCTGCGAGAGCGCCGTGTAGATCGGATCCGGGAAGAACTGTGCGCCCTGCTTGTCAGTGTAGTCATAGTAGAACAGGGCAGCGTTCGCCTGCATGCGGCCGTCGAGAAGACCAGCCTTCATGCCAACTTCATAGGCAAGAAGGCTTTCCTGCGTGGCCGGGAAGTTCTGCTCTGCCTTGGAAGCAGCGTTCACAGGCGTTGCAGCCGACTTGTAGCCCTTTGAGACCGACGCGAAGAGCAGGAGGTCTTCGAAACGCTCTGGCGTGTAGTTCGCCACGACGCGCCAGGAAACATTGTCTTCCTTCACATTCGAGTCGACCGGGCCGAACGTGTTCTGGATGTTGCTGTAGGTGTTACAGCCATTCTCTAGCAGCGGCGCTGGCGGCACGTTCACATCCGGATAGAAACCGACAAAGAAGAAGCGGTTGAAGATGTTCACGTTTGGCTGCATCGAACCGTCAATGTCGGCCGAACAGCCAATATAGTCCTGCTCATCCTCGGTATAGCGGATACCGGTGATCAGTTCCCATTCAGGGGTGAGGCGCCAGTTGGCGTTCGCGAAGATACTGGCGCTGGTCGACTCAAACTGGCCGATGTCCTGATACTTCTGGAACGAGCCGAGGATCTCAGCCGGCGAGTAAGGCAGGCCGGTTTCAGGATCGACATTCAGCGAATTGATGAACGCTGTCTGCTGGGCGATTGCCGCGGCGTAGGCCGCAGGGTTTGCCTGCTGCAGCTGGATCAGGGCCGGGTTGAGAAGGCGCAGCGTGTTCTCGGTGTCGTAGGCAAGACCGGTTGCGACAGCGCTGATGAAGTTGCTGTTCGCATTGTCACGCAGCAGCGTCTGGTTGGAGTCGGTGATCTCATCCTTGGAGTAGTAAGCGCCGACCATCCAGTCTGCGATACCGTTGGAGCCCTCAAGGCGGATTTCCTGGCTGAACGACTCGATTTCAGCGTCGATGTCCTGCAGCAGGATGGCGGCAGGTGCGCCGGACCAATCCAGAAGCGCTTCACGTTCCAGCTCGTTATAGCCCGTCAGCGACACGATACGCATGCCGTTGTCGAGGCTCCAGTCGATGCCGAGCTTGTAGGCATTGAAGGTGGAGTCTTCTTCAAGCGGTCCGCTGAAACCTGCGATACCGAACTCGCTGCCAGCGCGTGCGCCAAGCGGGGCCCAGTCTGCCTGCTCGGCAGAAGTCGGGTTGTTGTTGATCACATAGTCGACGACACCGGCCGCGTTTGCGCCTGCGCCACCGCCAGCGAATGGGCTGAACGGGTTGGTTGCTGGCGTGAGGCCGATTGCCTGACCGCCAATGGTGTCAGACTTGTTGGTCCAGCCATTCCAGGACAGGTCGACGTCGAGATTGCTGGTCGGCTGCCAGGCAAGGGCTGCACGGAAGCCGAGCTTGTCGATCTTGCCGCGCTCTTCGTTCGGGCGCGTGTCGGAGCGCTGCCAACCTTCATCGCTCGTTTCCTGACGGGCAGCCAGGCGGAACTGGAGCGTGTCAGCGATCGGCAGGTTGATCATGCCCTCATAGTTGAAGGTTTCGTAATTACCGACATCGGCCACAGCGAAGGCTTCAAATTCATCGGAAGGCTTGTTGGTGACGACGTTGATAAGACCAGCCGTCGTGTTGCGGCCGAAGAGGGTGCCTTGTGGCCCCTTCAGGACTTCGACGCGGTTCACATCGAACACAGGGCCGGAGTTCATGAACGGGAACGGGTAGGCGACTTCGTCAACATAGGTACCGACCGTGGAGGTCGCCGACACGTTGATCGTGTTAAAGCCGATGCCACGCAGCGTGTAGGTCGGCACGCCCTGATAGGACTGCGACACCGAGAAGCTCGGGATAACCGATTGCAGGTCATCAACGCTGTCAACGCGGAGGTCTTCGATCTGGTCTTCACCAAACGCCTGGATCGACATCGGAACGTCGAGGACCGATTCTTCGCGGCGCTGTGCCGTCACCTGGATCGAGGTGAGCCGGCGTTGCGATTCCTCTGGTGCAGGCTGCTGCGTCGTGGCGACGGTTTCGTCGTTTGCCGTTTCCTGAGCAAAGGCCGGTGACAGTCCCGCCGCGAGCGCAATGGCTGTGCTCGAGATGAGGGTGTGGCGTAAAGTTACTTGTTTGATCAAATTTTCCTCCCTGGATCCGGATTTTTTTTCCGGCCATTATTTTGCTAGGCAAGAGTCTTCAAACCTGCGCCTCGGCACAAGCTATCGGAAATGACAGGTCTCTATGTTTATTGGGTCTCAGAGGCCGAGTAGCAGCTTGGCCATGACGTTCCGCTGAACCTCGTTTGAGCCGCCATAGATAGAAGCAGCGCGGTTGTTGAGGTAGCGTGGCATGGCCGTCAGGCTATGCTCAGGGCCAATAGGTTCCACATTCGACCCCGGCTGGCGCGCGGCCATCTGCTCGACATTGCCGTAGAGTCCCGCTGCCTCGATGCCGAGCGTATCGATCCGTTGCATCATCTCGGTCCGCGCCGTTTTGAGCATCGACGACGCGGCGCCCGGATTCTTGCCGCCTGCGAGGGCGGATGCCACGCGCTGCTCGGTTACCGTGATCGCTTCCAGAGCGATCTTGGTATCAGAAAAGCGGCGCTTGAAAGCCGGATCGCTTGCAAGCGGCTTCCCGTCCGAACCAGCTTCGGCATGAGCCATGATGCGGACGCGTTCGAGGGCCGCCTCGATGCCAGCTGATGAGCCGCCGCCGCGCTCAAACTCGAGCAGGTACTTTGCGACAGTCCACCCATCATTCTCTTCGCCGAGACGACCTGATTTCGGCACGCGCACATCGTCGAAGAAAACCTGGTTCACTTCATGCTCGCCAGCCATGGTGATGATGGGCTCAACGCGAATGCCGGGTGTGTTCATGTCCAGCAGAAGGAAAGTGATGCCCTGCTGCGGCTTTCCTTCAGTCGATGTGCGAACGAGGCAGAACATCTTGTTGGCGTGATGGGCCTGCGTCGTCCAGATTTTCGAGCCGTTCAGGATGTAGTCGTCGCCGTCTGAAACTGCACGCATCTGGAGGCTGGCAAGGTCAGAGCCAGAGCCCGGCTCTGAATAGCCCTGACACCAATAATCCTCACCCTTCAGAATGCGTGGCAGGTAATAGGCTTTCTGCTCTTCCGTGCCATAGCCCATGATGCATGGGCCGACCATCTGCAGGCCCATAGGCGAAAGCGGCGGCGTGCCAGCCTTCGCGCATTCAGATGAGAAAATGTATTTCTGCATCTCATCCCAGCCGGGGCCGCCATACTCTTTCGGCCAATGAGGCGCTGCCCATCCTTTTTCGTTGAGGATTTTCAGCCAGGGCAGGTTGTGCTGCGGTTCGCTGAAAGAGCTGGTGGTCAGACGGCCCGCCTGTGCGAGTTCAGGCGGAAGCTTCTCGGCAAGGAAGGTGCGGACTTCTTCGCGAAACAGTTCGTGCTTCTTTTCCAGTGCCAGCTTCATCCCTTACGCCCTTTTCTTTGATTATCGGTGTCGACTTATCTCTGCGACATGCTTGCAGAATAGCCCGTGCGGGGACAAGCTAATAGTAATAATAGGTCAGAACATGCCCGATAAATTGTCCTCCCAGCTACTCGAAAATGACTTGGTTGCGCTTGCATCCGAGGTCGCGGAAAGCGGCCGTCGGATAGGTCTGCCCTATGTCGCCGTGAGCGCTGATATTAGCAGCCCGCAGCCCATGTGCGATGGCGACGGGCGCGCCTATGCCGAGACCCTGTTTCGCTGGATCGATCCAAAGCTGGAATACTGGAAAGACCGGATGTTCGCCCTGCGCTCCACACTGGTGCATGCAACGCGCACATGCGCGGAGCCTTTCTATTACTCCAATGGGCAGGTCAGAAGCTGGCGGCGAAACGATGCTCTCGTTGCTGCAACTGATGCTGAGCAATATTCCTCAGCTCACATTGGCGCTGCAATCGTTTCGCCTGTCCATCTGCCGGGCGGTGTTATCGGTGCCGTCGTCTGGGCATCTGAGGAAGCGCTAGATCTCGCCGATGTTTTCTCGGCAGAGGCCGATCATCTGCATGCGCTCGCCCTGCGGTTCGTTGCCACCTATCACGATGCGCGCGATCTCGGGCCGCAGGGGCCTGCGGTCTATCTCACGCGCCGTGAAATCCAGTGCCTGAAATGGGCGGCTGCCGGCAAGACCGATGCAGAGATCGCCACCATCATGGACATTTCGGTGCCAACGGTGCGATTTCACATCACCAATAGCGCAACCAAGCTTGGCGTCGCTGGCAAGGCGCGCGCCATCCAGCGCGCCTCGACCCTGGGCTATATCGGTCACGAATAGGCCCGCCGGACCTTTCGGCTCGGCGTCATCCCGCAGGTCTAGATATTCGCGCTCAGCCTGTCGCGTAGCTCACGCTTGAGGAACTTGCCGCTGGCATTACGGGGCAGGGGCTCATCAAGGATCCAGATGTAACGAGGCACCTTGTGCTTCGCCATGATTGCGGCGCAGTGCTCGCGGATCGCGTCTTCGGTGACGTTCCTGCCGGGCTTTGCGACGATGGCCGCGCCGACTTCTTCGCCAAGCCGCTCATCCGGGATGCCAAAGACAGAGCATTCGGCGACGTCATCGTGGCGGTAGAGGGCCGCTTCGACCTCGGCGCAATAGATGTTCTCACCGCCGCGCAGGACCATGTCCTTCTTGCGGTCCACGATATAGATGAAGCCATCCTCATCCATCTTGGCGATGTCACCTGTGTGCAGCCATCCACCATCCGTGATGGTCTCCGCCGTCGCCTCAGGTCGGTTGATATACCCCTTGATGACCGAGGACCCGCGCACCCAGAGCTCACCGCGCTCACCGGTCGGGACTTCATTGCCATCAGGGTCGACGCATTTGGCTTCATAGCTCGGCATGGCCGGGCCTGCGCTATCTGGCTTGTCCACATAGAAGTCGGCAGCGATGGAGGTGATGATCCCGCAGGTTTCCGTCATACCGTATCCGGTGTTCGGGCGGGCCGTTGCGACCTTTTTCTCAATAGCCAGCACGAGGTCCGGCGGGACCTGCGCCCCGCCGCCGCCAAGCGCGAGGAGGCTGGATGTATCAGTCTTGTCGAAATCGGGATGATTGATCAGCTCGCGCGCCATGACCGGCACGCCGCTCACCGTCATGATACGATGCTTCTCTATGAGGCGGAGCGCTTCGCCCGCTTCCCATTTGTACATCAGCACCATCTTGCCGCCTGCGGCAGTCACCGCATAGGCGGCGCAATTATTGGCCGTCACGTGGAAGAGGGGCGTATTGATCAGCGTCACCGGCACAGGCGGTGGATCAGGCGGCACCTCACCTGTCGCATACATCACCGCCAGCGCTGACGAGGCGCGGGCATAGAGCATATTATAGAGGTTCGAAACGCAGCCGCGATGGGTCAGCTGTGCGCCCTTCGGAAAGCCGGTGGTGCCGGAGGTGTAGAAGATGCAGGCGTCGCTGTTCGGGTCGACGGTGACATCAGGAAGGTCGCCGCCCGTCGCAATGACGTCTTTCCAGTCGATAACGTCCTCAGGGACCTCATCAAGGCGGACACCGACGAGTTTGGCGCCCTGTACCATGTCCGGCTTCTGGCGCACGCGGGCGAGGCGTTCCTCATCGAGGAAAAGGACAGCCGGGTCGGAGTCCTTGAGTGCGTAAGCCATCTCCTCAGCGGTCCACCAGGCGTTCATGCCCACAACGGTGATGCCGACCGCGCAGCAGGCCCAGTAGATAATCATCCATTCAGGGAAATTGCGCATGGAGATCGCGACGCGGTCGCCGGGCTTCACGCCCTGCTTGAACAGCCAGTTTGCGACCGAGTTGGAGAGCGCATGCGTCTCGCCATAGGTCAGCTTTTCGTCGTGATAGACCAGATAGTCGCGGTCAGCGAATTCAAGCGTCGAGAGCCAGACTTCACGCACGCTTGGCGGAGCAGTCTTCCAGGCCCGGATCCGGTTGCCAAGAATTTCCTGTTCGACGATTTCAAAGTCGCCGCCTGGGCCGGTGAGTTCGCTTTTGGCCCGTTTGAGTTCCGCGTAGTACATGTTCCGCCCTGTGTTTTATGTTTGGGCCACTCTTACACTGAGTTGGCCCTACGAAAACACCGGACGCGGCGTCAGCCTCCAAAGGCGGCGTATATGCCGACGCGCCGGCGGAGCGCTTCGTAGCGGGCCTGAATTTCCCCATCTTCCGCCGACAGGGTCTGCCGTTGAGCGTCTATGAGGCTGAGCAGGCTTTCGGCGCCCTCGCGGTAGCGGATTTCGATCAGGTCGCGGGCCCGTGTCGCAGCCGTGAGCGCGCCAGAGCGGAAGGCGGTTTCTTCAACCGCATAATTGTAAGCGAGGAGGGCGGCCTCCGTTTCGGTCAGCGCGTCGAGGACTGCGGCCTCAAAGTTTGCGCGCGCGGCCTCAACGTCTGCTTCGGCCTGCTCGATCTGGGCGCGGGTCAGCGGCAGGTTGAAAATGCCCCAGCTAAGCCGCGGGCCGAAATTATACCCTAGCGCATCGGCACTGAAGAGTTCACCAACATCGCCGGACTGGAAATTGGCCTGTCCCGATAGCGTCAGACTTGGATAGAGGTCAGCTGTCTCAATGCCGACCCTGTAGGTTGCGGCGGCCAGCTGGCGTTCGGCGGCGCGGATATCGGGCCGGCGTCGCAGTAGCTCCTTCGGTTCGCCAATTTCTACAGGCCCAAAAGCCTCGACCGGCTCGAGTTCCACGGACCCGCCCGGCTGAAGTGCCGGGTAAGCCTCATAAAAATCAGGCAGAGTATGACCTGTTAGGCGGGCTAGACCCGTAACGGTCTGCGCGCGCGCCGCTTTCAGCGCGCTGATCGCGGCCTTGGTTGTCTGCACCAGATTGGTTTGGCGCTCGACATCGATATCAGCCACCTCGCCCGCTTCACGCAGGCGAATGGTCAGGCCAAGTACATCCTCCTGGCGCTCTACATTCTCTTCATTCACCGAAATGCGGGCATCGAGTTCGCGAAGTGTTAGATAGGTGCGCGCCGTTTCAGCGATGATGGCCCGTGCGGCATCGGCGGCGACAGCTTCGCGCCCGCCGAGCGCGGCTTCTGCCTGCGCGATGCCATTCGCAGTGCGCCCGAACAGGTCTGCCTGCCAGCTGAGTTCAGCGCCCGTTGAGTAAAGCGTCTGGGCCCCGAACTCGAACGGGACATTCGCTCCAAGACTTGCGGCCGACTGTTTCTGGCGCACCACCGACGCGTTAAGCGCGCCCATAGGCAGGCCCGCGGACCGCGCGGCGCCGAGGGCGGCCTGCGCACCCGCGACATTCGCGGCGGCTTCATCAATGCTGGGGTTGCGCGCTTTTGCGTCGCTGATCAGCGCTGTCAGCAGCTCGTCGTCGAATGCGGTCCACCAGTCTGATCGCGGCAACTGACCGGGCGCAAGTACGGCTAAATCTCCGGCGACCCAACTATCCTGATAGACTTCTGTCTCTGGTGGTTCATATTCGGGGCCAACGGTCAGGCATGCGGAGAGGAATAATGCGCAAGCGGCAACCGCCGAAATCCGAAGCAGGTTTTTCATATTCAACGTCCTGCGGCTGGCTGACATCTTGCCCGTACCCTGTCGATCTATATCCAGTCGAACAAGAGACCTAATGCCTCAACGAGATCAAAATCGCCATGTCTGATGAATACCGATCGCCGGAATCCAGAAAAAAGCCAAGCTGGATCTGGATCGTCGCCGGGCTTGGTGTGCTCGTTCTCGGTATTGTGATCATGACGTTGGCGGGCGCAGCCAATGCCCCGGCAGAGGACGCCGTCGCGCAGGAGGACAGTATTCCTTACGTCGAAACCGTACGTCCGAGACAGGCGGGGTTGACATTCATGGTGCGCGCACCGGGCCGCATTCAGCCCCGCGAGAGGCTGGATCTTGTTGGTGAAGTATCCGGCAAGGTGACTGACGTTAATCCAGACCTTCAAGCGGGCGGACGGATCGCCCGGGGTGAGACCATCCTTCAGATCGATGACGGCAATCTCCGCGCCAATGTAGAGCGCGCGCAGGCGCAGCTGGCGACGGCAGAGGCCCGCCTCAACCAGGCCGAAGCCGAACGCGACCGGCAGATCAATTTGGCAGATATTGGCGCCTCACCTGAGAAAGCGGCCGAACAGGCGATCGCCGCCTATGAGGATGCCGAAGCCGGCGTCAGGCAGGCGAGATCGCAACTCGTCATCGCCCGTCGTGACCTTCAGAAAACCGCGATCGTATCGCCATTTGACGCCATAGTCGTATCTGAAACGGTCGCGCCAGGGAGGTTTGTTTCACCCGGCCAGCCGCTCGCCCGGCTCATCAGCGCGGGGGAGGGAGAGATACAGGCCGGCCTACCTGCCAAGGATGTGAGGGCTGTTCGCAGTGCATTGGCCGCGCGCGGGGACGCACGCCTCCCCGTCAGGGCCGTACCGAATTCAAGTTCACTCGGCGCAACAGATATCGATGGATATCTTGCTGAATTTTCTCCGGAAATTGATCAGCAGTCGCGTACGGCGACGGTGATCGCCGTATTTCCCGACGCCTTCGCTCCAGAGAACGAGGGGGATATCTTCGCGGGCGACTACATGGACCTGCTGATTGAGGGGCGGTCCGAAATGCCGATGTGGTTGGTGCCAGATGGTGCGGTTCGTCAGGACACCTTCGTCTGGGTGGTCGGCACGGATGAGCAGATTCGCCGCGTCGATGTGGAAACAGTGGACCGTGATGAAGACGGCGTTCTGATCCGCGCGCCTAAACTCTCAACTGGTGACAGGCTGATGCTGACAGTGCTGGCGGAAGAAATCGACGGCATGCGTGTGCATCTTCAGGAGACCCAGTCTTGATCCGGATGATTGAGGGCGTCCTCGCCAACAGGGTGGCGGCAAACCTCCTGATGGTGTTCCTCGTAATATCCGGGGTCGCGTCCCTGTCAGCGCTGAATGTGCGCGTTTTCCCGCCAATCGAAACCTACA
Source organism: Henriciella algicola (assembly GCF_003576245.1). Taxonomy (GTDB): domain Bacteria; phylum Pseudomonadota; class Alphaproteobacteria; order Caulobacterales; family Hyphomonadaceae; genus Henriciella; species Henriciella algicola. Next base: position 207,044 of record NZ_QWGA01000006.1, on the reverse strand, counting down.
ACATCTCCGTTACCGTGCCTTATCCGGGCGCCACGCCGGAGGACGTTGAGACATCGATTGTTCGCCCCATTGAAGAGCGCCTTGAAGGCCTTGAGGGCATCGACAAGATCACCAGCCTCGCTGCTTCGGGCGTCGGCAATGTCGTCGTCGATATCCCCGAAAGCGAAGACCTCTCCGAGATGCTGGACGAGGTGAAGAACGAAATTGGCCGCATCACTGTTTTCCCACAAGCCGCTGAAGCGCCGCAAATTACCGAAGTCGAGCCAGACGAACTCGTCTCGCAGATCATCCTGCATGGTGATGTTGATCGGCAGACCCTGAAACAGGCCGCTGATCGCGTCCGGCGCGAGCTGGCTGCCAAGGATGGTCTCTCCCTGGTCGAGATCGGCGGCGTCGCAGATTATCTGATCGAAATCGCGATTTCCGAAGAAGAGCTTCGCGCCCGCGATTTGAGCCTGACATCGATTGCGCAGGTCATTTCCCAGCAGAGCGTCGACCTGTCCGCCGGCGAAATAGAGAATGACCGCCAACTATTGCGCGTGCGCGCAGTAGGAGAGCGGCGTACCGGCGCTGAGTTCGAGAACATCGTGGTTGGGGCCGGGCGCAACGGCGCGCCAATCTATCTGGCAGATATCGCCGTCATTCATGACGGGCTCTCCGATGATCCTGTGGAAGCCAATTATGCAGGTGAGCCTGCGGTAACCGTTTCGGTTTTCCGTGTGGGCCGCGAAAAGACGCTCGATAATGCCCGGATCGTGCGCAGCTATCTCGAGACCGAGATTGATGCCGCCTTGCCTGGTAACGTCGACTACGTGCTCTGGCGCGACGAGGCGGTAAACCTTCGCTCGCGCATCGACCTGCTGGTCCGCAACGCCGTGCTGGGCCTGGTGCTGGTGACGCTGCTGCTCCTGCTCTTCCTCGACATCAGGATCGCTTTCTGGGTCGCGCTGGGGGTGGGTGTCAGCTTTGTCGGCGCTTTCTTCCCGATGCTCATCTTCGGCATCACCATCAACCAGCTCTCGCTGTTCGGCTTCATCCTGGCCATCGGTATCATCGTCGATGACGCCATCGTGGTGGGGGAGAATATCCACGCCAACTGGCGCGCCGGGGCAGGCCAGATGGAAGCTGCGCGTCTCGGTGTAACGCGGGTGGCGCGGCCAGTGCTCTTCTCGGTCTCAACCACCATGACGGCCTTCGTTCCTATCCTGCTCGTGCCTGGTCTGTTCGGACAATTCCTGGGGCAGGTCTCAGCCGTCGTGATCGTGCTCCTCTTCCTGTCGCTGGTCGAAAGCCTTTTCGTGCTGCCGCGCCACCTCTCTCATCTCAGCGATGATCCGCCGGGACGGTATTCGCCCCGCCGCTTTGCAGACCCGGTGCGAGACCGCGTTGCCGGCGCGCTCCGCAAATTTTCTGCTGGCCCGCTGAAGAAGGCGATGCAGTTCGTCGTCCTTCGCCCGGCCATGGTGCTCATGATGGGCTTCGGCATCCTCTTCGCCACACAGGCGCTGACCGCGAGTGGCTATGTCAAATTCATCTTCTTCCCGGCGGTCGAAGGCGACTACGTCACCGCTGAGCTTGAACTGGCTGAGGGCAGCTCCGAAGAACAGACGAGGCGCTTTGCCCTTCAAATCGAGGAGGCAGCCTCCGCAGCGATCGCGGATGTAACAGCGGTAGAAGACGGATTGGTCGGCGTTCTCTGGCAAATCGCAGAGCCGCTCGGCGGCAATGAGGCCAATGCGACGGGCGGCGGCGCTGGCGCCATCTCAGGCAACCGCGCTTTTGTGGTCGCGCAGCTTCAGGAATCCAGCAGCCGCGACTTCGGTGCGCGCGATTTTGAGCGCGCCTGGCGTGAGCAGGTTGGCCGCATTCCGGGCGCTGAAAAGCTCACCTTCACCTCTGACCTGGTGAGCCCCGGCGCGCCGATCCAGCTCCAGATATCTGCACGCACGGACGAGGAGACACGCGAGGCCGTGCTGGAGCTTCGACGCGCGCTCGAAAGCCGCCCCGGCGTCTATGATGTTCGCGACGACCGTTTTCGCACCACTGAGGAAGTCCAGATCCAGCTGAAACCGCTCGCGCGTAATTATGGCCTGACCCAGAATGATCTTGCGAGAGAAGTTCGAGCCGCCTTCTTCGGCGCAGAGGCCGTCCGCATCCAGCGCGACCGAGAGGAAATACCGGTGCGCGTCCGTCTGCCAGAGGGTGAGCGCGCGTCTCTGGAAACCCTGAAACGCCTGCGTGTGAAGGTCGGGGAAGGTTATATCCCGATGGATGCGCTCGCCGACCTCACCATCGCGCCAGCACCGGCGGCTATCAACCGCGTGAACGGGCGGCGGATCTACTCGCTAAATGCCTTCGTCGACGAAGATGTGACCACCGCCGACACGGTCTCCGCCTACATGTTCGAGCAGGCCCTGCCGCAACTGCAGCAGGAATACGAGAACCTGACCATGCAGGTCTCCGGCGATCAGGAAGACCAGGCCGAAGCCCAGCCTGTGCTCGCGCGGAACTTCATGCTGGCACTGATCGTGATCTACAGCCTGCTGGCGCTCAACTTCCGCTCGTACAGCCAGCCGCTCGTCATCATGGGCGCGATCCCGTTCGGCTATGTGGGCGCACTGATCGGACATGGCCTGCTCGGCGCGGACCTGACGCTCCTGTCCTTCTTCGGCATCATCGGCCTCTCGGGCGTGATCATCAACGCGTCGCTGATGGTGACTGACTTCCTCAATGAGCGGCTTGAGAATGGCGAAGAGCCTGTGGAGGCTGTCGTGTCGGCCATGCTGGACCGTTTCAGGGCGATCCTGCTGACCACGCTCACGACGTTCCTTGGCGTGACGCCAATCATTCTCGAGACAAGCATCCAGGCCCAATTCCTGATCCCGACAGCTATCTCGCTCGGTTTCGGCATTCTGATCGGGACCTTCCTGCTCGTCTTTATGCTGCCAGCCCTCCTGACGATCCATCTGCGGATATTCGGTGTGCCTGACATGCGCACTGACAATGAAAAAGGGCGCAGCGAAAACGCTGCGCCCGCATCATGATCTGAAGTCTGAGACTTAGCTGCCGAAGCCGTCGCCAACGCCGAAGTCGCGGCGTGCGGACACGATGCTCACAATCACACCCACCATCACGTCGATGAGCGCGATACAGGTGAAGAGGAAAAAGGTCGCTGTCGCGAAATTAGCGAATAGGATGAAGCAGACGATGCAGGTCAGCAGTACCGCCATCGACGCCATATGATTGACCATGGCGCTGGAGCGCGAGCTTGTCGCCTTCATGATCTCGATGGACAGAAGTACTAGAGAGACTAGCAGCAAGATGTCCCCCAACCGCATCTTCCAGCTGACACCCGACACCATCGGCACAGAGAACAGCGTCGCGTTGAGATTGCCCGCAATGGCCGGCGTTTCATCCATATGTTGCCCGCCAGCAATGACAGCTATGATGACATAGGCAATCAGCGGGAAAACGAGCAGCGGCGTGATCGTCTCAATCCGTCTAAAGGTCCCCATCTTTGGCCGGGATCTGCGTGATCCTGTTTGATCGCTCATCCTGATATCCTTTCCAGTAACGGCGTCTCATGCGCAGCCCTTCATGAGTTAGTAACCAAACTTGCCCGGCTCGTCGATCCATGTCGCCGATTACGCGAATAAGTTAAACCGCTGGCGATGAAGCAATCGACTGTTTCTGCCAATGTTTCTCCCCTTCGCGGATTGGTAAAGCGCCCTAAATGAGGCAGTGAGCAAGGTCTCGAGAGGCAACGGGCAGGATTGATGGCAGAACGCGAATTCAAAGGCTTCGGCGGTCTTCTCCTCAGTGCGGACATGCGCGGCTCAGATGAAGACCCGTCCGTCCTCCTGCTGCATGGCGGCGGGCAGACCCGTCACGTCTGGCAGGAGACGGCCGATGCACTGGTGAAGGCGGGCCGCCATGTCATCAGCCTCGATCTTCGCGGCCATGGCCGCAGTGCCCGCTCCGAAGATGCGCGCTATGAATTTGACGCCTGCGTCGAGGATTTGCGCGCCGTGCTCGCGCAGCTTGCGTCGCGTCCCGTAGTTGTCGGGGCAGGGCTTGGCGGCTGGATCGCGCTGACGGCAATCGGGGAGGACGGCGGCCACCTCGCATCGGGCCTCGTTCTCGCAGATGCTCCGCCAGAGATTGACCTTCGCACCGCTGGTGCACTCGCGGCCTCTATCCGTTCTGCCCCTGCTCAGACAGAAAATGTCGATCCGGTCTTCGGTGACGTGATCGATGTCGAAAAGTCGAGCGAGCGTATTTCGCTCGCCGCCTCCGGCCTGAAGGTGCCGGTCCTTTTCGTCCGCGGCGCCCTCAGCAGCTTTGGCAACCGCGACGCCGCAAACCGCTTCGTCGAGAAGGTCGCCACCGCAGAGTTCGCAGAGATCGAAGATGCCGGCCACCTCGCCGTGTTCGACCGCTCCGATGCCTTCAGCGCTGTCTTGCTCGATTTTCTTGAACGCCGCGTGCCGCGCGTGATGCCTGACTACAAGCAGGGATCGGACGCCCGCACACTGCGCGACGCGCTCGGCTGCTTTGCGACCGGGGTGACGGTCGTCACCACCATGTCGGCAGAAGGTGAGCCTGTCGGTCTCACGGCGAACTCTTTCACGTCGGTCTCGCTCGACCCTCCGCTCCTGCTGGTCTGCATCGCCAAAAGCTCGTCCAGCCTCGCTGCGCTCGAAGCTTCTCAGCGCTTTGCCGTCAACGTCCTGCACATCGGTCAGCAGCCTGTCTCCAACACATTCGCGATGCCGGGCGAGGACAGGTTCTCGCAGACGCCATGGCAGGAAGGTCAGTACGGCTCGCCGCTCATTTCAGGCGCTCTCGCCAATTTCGAATGTATCAAGTTCGACCTGCATGATGGCGGGGACCATGTGATCCTCATCGGCAAGGTGGAGCGCGCAAAGTATGAACCGCGCCGCGACCCGCTCCTTTATTTCAAGGGCAAGTACCGCCGGCTGCATTTTGCCTGAGGTCTAGCGATAGTCCGTGAGGGCAGGGCCAAGCGCGTCTTTCAGCGGGCCGAGATGCACTTCAAAGTTGCGCCACTGGTCAACACCGGATCGGCTGATCGGCTGGCGGACCTGTTCCGAACTTGCTGTGCGAACGGCGCGCTCCGTCTTGTGGAAGTCGACGCAGGCCTGCTCGAAGGGCAGACCGCAATGGTCTAGGATACGCCGGACCTGACCTTCCAGATCGTCAACGACATCCTCATGCTGGACGCGCAGCACCTTGCCCGGAAGCACCCGGTCCCAATGGGCCATCATCTCGATATAGATGCTGTAGTAATTGCCGATATCGTCCAGGCTATAGCTGAACTCTTGACCCTCGGCGAAGAGCTGTTTGAAGCCTGAGAAGCAGCAGGCCATCGGCTCGCGGCGCGCGTCGATGATTTTCGCATTTGGCAGGATCAGGCTGATCAGACCAATATGCCTGAAGTTATTGGGCATCTTGTCGGTAAAGAAGGGCGCGCCGCGGCGATGGATCGCCGTATTGGCGATATAGTCCTGGCCCAGCGCTGCCAGTTCGTCATCCGGCAGCTCATGCAGGATGCGTGGATACCGCTCACGGTCTGAAATTTGTTTACGTCCACGAAGCCGGTGCGCCAAAGACAGAATGTTGGGCAATTCCAGCGTGCCATCGACCTGACTGTGCGAGGCGAGGATCTGCTCAATCAGCGTAGAGCCTGCGCGGGGAAGGCCGACAATAAAGATAGGGGCAGGGTCGTCATGGCCAACGCCGGCGCGTTTCTCGAACAGGTCGCGCGTACAGTGCTCGATCTGCCCGTCGGCCTCGGCGCGCATCTGCTCGGTCGTGTAGCGGATCTGGCCCTTCTTCAGCACATTGCCGCTGCTATAGGCCTCGAAGGCCTCATCATAGGAATTCGCGTCTTCCAGTGCCTTGCCGAGCGCAAAGGCGAGGTGGACGCGGCCCATGAAGTGCAAATTCGGGTCGGAGAGCGCCCCTCGCATCACGTCGATATCGGCGGCGCTGAACTTGTAGGTCTTCAGATTGGCAAGGGCGTACCAGGCATCGCCGTGCAACGGGGTCACCTCAACGGCCCGGCGGTAGGATGCGATTGCCTCCTCAGTACGACCCGCCGTCTTCAGCGCGTGTCCCTGTGAGGTCAGCGTTGCAAGATCGTCGGGAAGAACGTTGAGCACTTCGTCAAAGATACCCAGCGCCTCGTCATAATTGCCCGCCTGCATGGCCTCGATGGCGTAGATAGATTTGAAGACCGGGCTTTCCGGGTCGTGCTTGAGAAGCGCCTCTGCCTGCGCGAGGGCCGCTTCGTATTTCTGGCGTTTGCGCAGGACCTGAACATGGTCGATGCGCAGCTGCGGATTGTCCGGGTTGAGCTCGATCGCTGTTTCCAGAAGGAAGTCTGCGTCCTCATGCACGCCAAGCCGCGTCCCGATATCGGCGAGAAGGCGCATGCCTTCAATGTGGCGCGGATTCTTCTGAAGGAAGGCGCGGGCAATCCGCTCTGCGTGGATGAGGCGGCCTTCATGCACATAGTTCGTGACCGCCAGCAGTTCCGGGGGCAGTCGCTTCAGCCGGTCGGCCTGCGCGCGGGCATGAGCAGCGTCTGCAGCGCGCCCCGATGCGGAGAGGATTTCAGCCTGCGCCGTCCAGCTGGCGACTAGCGCCGGATTGTAGCGTACGGCGCGCTGATAGGCGGTCAGTGCCGCATCGCCGTGGCCAATCTTGCGGTGTAGATGGCCTTCTTCCTGAAAAGCTCGGCCAAAGTCAGGTGACAGACGCTTGAGATGATCAAGATGGCGGAAAGCTGTGTCCGTCGCACCCAGATACCGGGCGCAGGCGGCAGCCATATAGATGGCGTCCTGATGGTCCGGTGTGTCCTTGAGGATGAGGTCTAACGCTTCGGAAGCTGCCTTGAACTCGCCGCGCTGCATCAAGGCGCGAACCTGTTTCAGCTGATCGTTCGTCGTTGCGGCTTCAGTCATTTCATCCATTCAATACAAGTGCAGCGTCCCGAATAACCGGGACGCTGCGATAGAAGCAAGTTTGGCTTCGTCGAAGATTAGTAGTCGTACTTCAGACGGATGCCGATCGTGCGTGGACGGATCGGGGTGACCCGCTCACGGTCGAAGATGAAGCTGCCGCTAAGCTCGGCATACTCATTGGTGAGGTTGGTGGCGAAGAGCTCCGCGCCCCAATTGTCACCCGTGATGCCTGCCGTCGCGCCGAAGGTCACATAACCATCGAGGTCCATCTTGTTGATTTCGACGACGTCTGTGACGGAGTCGTCGGAGAAGACCATTTGCGGCATGATGTGAGCCCGCACGCGCTGACCGGCAATCTCCTGTTCGAGATCCCACTCATAGCGAACGCGCAGATTGCCCTGATAGGACGGCGCGAAAGCCAGCTCAGAGCCAACGACCACGTCATTGGTTGGGACGAGCACTTCGGTGATTTCCGAATCCAGGAGCGAGAACGCGCCAGCAACGGTCAGGCCGTCAATGCTTGCCGGAAGCCAGGTGAAGTCACCCTCGATGCCCTTCAGCTCTGCATTCGCCGCATTATCGGAGAAGAAGAGGTTGACGATGGACGGATCGAAGATGGTCGTCTGGAGACCTTCAATGTCGACGAAGAAGGCTGCGCCATTGAAGCGAAGCGAATTGTCGAACAGCTCGGTTTTCCAGCCGATCTCATAGTTCTGAACTTCGTCCGTATCGACGGCATATGGCACGGTGTAATTGTTCGGGCCTGCTGCGCCGCCTGGACGGTTGAGAAGACCAGCGCGGTAGCCTTCGGAATACGTCGCGTAGAAGAGCGTATCCTCGGTTGGCGTCCACTCACCGGTTGCCTTCAGGATCACGCCGTCAGTCGCCGCCTTGTCCGGAGCATCCGCAGGGCCGTTCGGGCCGTAAAGCTGCGAGATGTTCGTGCCAAAGACCTGCTGGTCGGTATCAGCAAACAGGTTGAAGAAGGACGAGTTGGCCGAACCTTCAAGATCTACTTCGACGTCGTAGTAACGTGCGCCGAGCGTGATAGCGAACGTGTCGGTGAGGTCAAAGGTCGTCTCACCAAAGAGGCCAATCTGCTCATCCGTGCGAAGCACGTCGTTGCGGAAAATTACGCCTGCCGGGAACGGGCCTGGCTGGCTGAAATAGCCCTGGCTTTCATTGCCGACATCACCCGGAGTCGCAGCGCCGTTGGTCAGCGGGAAGTTCGGCGCGAAGCCGACAGAGCCATCGGTGTAAACCACCTGCGTGGAGCCCGGATAGACGAAGTCGTTGCGCTCAGCGAGTTCAAGGTCGCTATAGAACGCACCGAAGGTTGCGCGCCAGCGATACTCGTCCGGCGTATTGAAGCGCAGCTCGTGCGTCTGGACCTTCGTTTCCGAGTGCGAGCGAACCGAAAGGTTCGGCGCGTAGCACGTGCCCGCAGGCGTAGCGCCCGTCGGATAAGTCACGTCATAGTCACAGATGTAATACGGCAGATACTGGCCGACGAAGAGATAGTCGGAATAGTCGACAACCTGGTCGGTGGTCCGCTCGGTATAGGCGCCCGTGTAGATCGTCTCGAGCATGCCGAGACGGCCCTGAAGCGTCCACGCCGTGGAATGGAAGTCGTCTTCGATTTCCTCAGGCGTGAAGCGGACGATGTCATAATCGTCGAGTTCTGGGTCAGCGAAGAAGACGCCGTCGGCTTCGATGCCTTGCTGGGAATGCTGAAGCAGCAGGTCCCAATCCTGATTGAACTCGTAGTAGCCGCTCAGGCGGAAGCCCTGATAGGTGACGTCGTTGATGTCATTCTCGGCAATCGTGCCGTTGTTGGCATCAATGAAGGTGACGCCGGAAAGGTCAGAACCTGCCTGGAAGCCAGCGCGGTCAGCATTCACCGGAACGCCATTGGCGCGGACGGTTCCCTCCGCACGGAAGCGCGCGGATTCGCGGGTCGAAAGCGTGCCGCCGACATTGTCGATATAGCCGCCTTGGGTGTCGGTATAGACAACGCCGCGAACAGCGAGCTTGTCGGTCACCGGCAGGTTGATCATCGCTTCGACGCTGTTGCTCATCTCACCGCCGTCGGTGAATGCGGTCGATGCCTTGAAGCCTGCGTCAAAGCCAGCAAGCGACGGCTTGTTGGTGATGAGGCGGACGGTACCTGCCTGCGAGCTCGCGCCAAACAGTGTGCCTTGCGGGCCTGACAGGACCTCCACGCGCTCAAGGTCGGCTGCGTAGACATCGAGGTTACGGCCTGGCTGCGCCAGCGGCTGTTCGTCGAGATAGAAAGAAACGTTCGGTGCCAGACCTGCAACACCAGCAACCGTCAGGTTCGGTGTCGTGGAGGCGAGGCCGCGAATGTAGATCGTGTTCTGGCCTGGACCGGAACCACCAGCGGTCACGCCTGGCAGCTGGACCAGATAGTCGCTAAAGTTCTTGACGCCGAGCTGGTCGAGCTCCTGCTCGCCAAGCGCGTTCACCGTCACAGGAATGTCCTGTGCGCTTTCGGAACGTTTGGTCGCGGTGACGGTTACGGTTGTCAGGCGTCTGTTGTTCTGGGCAGCCGGTTCCTGAGACTGCGCCATTGCCGGAGTGGCAGCTACAATAGTGCCGATGGCGAGCAGGGATGCTCCGCCGAAAAGCTTATTCATGATTACCCCATCTATTCGTGGTCGCGTGTACACATGCGAAAGGCCCCCTCGCGGATTTCGGTCAGAAATCAGATCGCGCCCGGGCACCGACCTCACATAAGGCGATAGTTCGGCAAATAAAATAAAATAGTCAAACTTTCGACACGGTTGATGCTGCGATGCGTCACAAAGAGTAGAAAAATATATTGTTTTCAATGTGTTTTGCTATGGTTGCAGCATTGCAACATGTCTGCAACTTTGTTCAAACCTTGAAAGTTATTTGAGAGTGTTAAGATCAGCGCTGGACTGATCATTCGATTCACAAACAATCAGCGGCAATCACCGCGATGGAGAAGTTGAATATGAGCGAACCGGACGGTGATGCTGAGTATACGACAGATTACGAGGTCGGGCAGGACAACGTCGAATGGTTCGGTCTGGACATTCACAATCCAGTTTTCTTCCTCAGCGCCGGTCTGGTCCTCGTCTTCGCTATCGCATCGCTCGTGTTCCCGGAAGCCAGCGGATTTGCCCTGCAAGCCTCGAGAACCTGGACGCTCGAAACTTTCGACTGGCTTTTTGCCCTGACGCCGCCGCTTATCCTTTTGTTCTGCCTCGCATTGGCTTTTTCGCCACTCGGCAAAATTCGCCTTGGCGGGCCGGACGCAAAACCTGAATTCAACATACCCTCCTGGATCGCCATGCTGTTCGCCGCCGGTGTGGGCATTGGCTTCATGTTCTATGGGTCCGCAGAGCCGCTGGCCTATTACTCGGACTGGTTCGGCACGCCGCTGAATGTGGAGGCCGATACCCAAGAAGCGCGGAAGCTGGCCTTTAGCGCCACTCTATTTCACTGGGGTGTTGCCCCATGGGGCGTGTATGCTGTCGTCGGTCTGGCGCTTGGTTTCTTCGCCTACAATAAGGGTTTGCCCCTCACCATCCGGTCAGCTTTCTATCCCATCCTCGGTGATCGGGTCTGGGGCTTCTGGGGACATGTCATCGACACCTTCGCCGTTATCTCCACCGTCTTCGGCCTTGCGACCACTATCGGTATTGGCGCCGCGCAAGCCAGCAGCGGCATCGGTTTCCTGACTGGCATGCAGGTCAGCGTCGGTCTTCAGACGCTTCTGATTGCAGCGATTACAGGCCTCGCCGTGATTTCGGTTCTGCGCGGGCTTGATGGCGGCGTGAAGCTGCTCTCGGACATCAACATGACCATCGCGGTCATCCTGATGCTGTTCGTACTCATTGCTGGGCCGACGCTCGCCATCGTGAGCGGACTTGGAGAAAACTTTCTCGCTTATCTGAAGGATACGCCCGGCCTGACCAATTGGTTTGGGCGCGAAGATACCGCCTGGTTCCATGACTGGACCATCTTCTACTGGGCTTGGTGGATTTCCTGGTCGCCATTCGTCGGCATGTTTATCGCCCGTATCTCGAAAGGCCGCACCGTCAGGGAGTATTTCTCTGTCGTTCTTCTGGCGCCTGTCGCAATCTGTGTTCTCTGGTTCACGACTTTCGGGGAAACCGCGATCCAGCAGTACGAAGCCGGGCAGGGCGAGCTCGGCGATGGGATGACCACCGCCGCGCTGACGCTCTTCCACATGCTGGATAGCCTGCCATTCTCGATCATCACATCCTGCGCCGCGATCTTCCTGCTCGTCGTCTTTATCGTGACGTCGGCAGACTCTGGCGCGCTCGTGATCGACAGCATTACATCCGGCGGCAAGACGGACTCTCCCGTGCCACAGCGCGTCTTCTGGGCGTGTATGCTGGGTGTGACCGCATCGATGCTGCTCTATGGCGGCGGGCGCGATACGCTGAACTCCCTGCAGGCTGGTACGATCACGGCCGCGCTGCCATTCACATCCATCCTGCTCGCAAGTTGTATCAGCCTCTTCCTCGGCATGCGCCATGAGCACAAGGTGATGAAGGATCTGAAAGAGATCGACGCCTAGTCAGACGACCTGCCCCTTAGCTGGGGCAGGGGCTTTGCGTGTCGAAGGTCAGGCTGGAGAAGATTGTCTGATAGTCAGCATCTTCCAGCAGGCCTGCCGCGGCCTCAGCCCAGACAGTGTGAACAAGCCAGCGCCCTTCCGTCAGCGAAGCTGAAATATCGACCTTACCCTCGGCGTCCGTCTCAGCGCTGAAGTGAACCGTTTCATCATCCAGATCCGTGATGTGAAGCGTCGCGCCTGACACAGGGGCGCCGTGATAGTGCACCTTGATCAGCATCGCGTCGCCTTCGTCCCACTCGACCGGATCTGCGCCTGGAATGACTTCGAGCGTTAGCCCGAGCTCTTTACTCCAGACGTCAGACATCTCCGGGCACCCGACTTGTACCAGCGCCTTGCCACGGCGAGAGTAAAGCTCCTTGCCGGGCCGGTCTTCTGTACGGTTGGCCGCGCGGTCGAGTATGATTGGGCGAATGCCTTCTTCCTCGGCATAGTCATTGAATTCGCCTGCTACGAGTTCGCTGAAGCTGTTCGTTGTCTCGACCAGAATGAGATGCTGGCCGACGTTCTCGAGCATCACTGATAGCTCTCCCGTCAGGCTTTCGGCGCCGCGCACCTGATTTTGGAGGCCGTCCGAACCAAAGCTCTGAAACCCTACAATCCGATGTGGGCGGACCGGCCAGTCTGACTTGTCCGAACCGTGCCCGACAAAAAAGCTTAAGCGTAATTCTACGGACTCTTCAGGCACAAACGTCTCTGGTTGGACCCAGAAATCATGAGCGTTAGCGGCGCCCGCCGTCACAGCGGCAGCAAAAAGCGACAGTGAAATCATGCGTCTCATGATCGGTCTCCTCCAGAATTCGAGACAGTTACGGCCAGCAAGGTGGAACGGGTGCAGCCACCCATAATTCTGATCCAAATGGCGCCGTTGAAAAGTTTTTTGCGCTGACGCACCCCCAAACCTTTCCAGCTCGTAACTGTCACCGCGTCTGACACGAAAAGGCGCCAGACAATTTTCTTCGAGAGGGAACGCCAAAATGAAACTGACCCATGTCTCTATGGCCGCGTTGGCTGTCGCCACGGCAGGCGCGTTGCTCGCGCCAGCACTGGCGTCGAGCCACCGTGAAGCGCCAGGCATCACCGAGCAGCCGAAAGTAGACGGCACCGACTTCTACATGTTCCGCAGCTATGAGAATGGCCGGTCGGATTATGTGACCTTCATTGCCAACTATCAGCCGCTGCAGGCGCCATATGGCGGGCCGAACTATTTCACGATGGACCCTGACGCGATCTACGAGATTCACGTGGACGTCGATGGTGATGCCGTTGAGGACCTGACTTTCCAGTTCGATTTTGAGAACACGCTGCGCGATGGCACCGGCATCACCGTGCCAGTCGGCGACAAGCAGCTCGCCATACCGCTTCGTCAGGCCGGGCAGATTGGTGCAGGCAATCAGGGCGCGCTCGGCGAACTCGAAACCTATAGGCTGTCGCTGGTCACGGGCGACCGGCGCGAGGGCACCCGCACCGAGCTTGGCAGGTTCACAAAGCCGGTCGACAATATCGGCAACAAGACGCTGCCCGACTACGCCGGTTACGCAAACAGCTTCATTTCCACGGTCGATATTCCGGGCTGCGGTACTGGACGGGTGTTCGCTGGCCAACGGGCTGAAGCTTTCGCCGTCAATCTCGGCGAAGTGTTCGATCTCGTGAACCTCGTGCCGATTGATGGTGATAGCGGCGCAGGGAACGGCGATGGCAATGGCTTCCCAGGCGGCATCACCCAGGACCGCGCAAATGACGACCTCGTCGGCAAGGCGAACGTAACGTCGCTCGCGCTTGAAGTGCCGATCAGCTGTCTCGATGAAGATGGCGATGGCATTATCGGCGGCTGGACCACAGCCAGCCTGCCTCAGGCAGAGATCGAAGATCCGTCACCGACATACAAGCAGACATCGCTCTACGGCGGCGCCTTCGTCCAGCAGTCGCGTCTGTCTGCGCCGCTCGTGAACGAAGTCGTCATCGGCCTGCCGGACAAGGATCTGTTCAACGCAGCAGAGCCGACGCAGGACTCAGCGCTGGCCGACTATGTCACCAATCCGACGCTACCGGTCCTGCTCGACATTCTCTTCCGCGACGCCGTGAACGGTACGCTCGGAACGGATTTTGAGACGATTGCGCCAACGAACCTGCCACGCCAGGATCTTGTCGCGGCGTTCCTGACTGGGATTGAAGGTCTCAATCAACCAGCCGGCGTGACGCCGTCAGAAATGATGCGCCTCAATATGGGCATTCCGGCAACGCCGCGCAGCTCGCAAAACAATCTCGGTGTGCTGGCTGACGACCTTGCTGGCTTCCCGAATGGCCGGAGGCCAGGCGATGACACTGTCGACATCGCACTGCGCGTGGCCATGGGCCGGCTTTGCCACCCGGTGACGATTGGCGGTGCGTCGACGGATCTTGGCTTCTGCGACCCTGAAGATGCGAATGTCGGGACCGCTGCATTCACCGATGGTGCGCCTATCACCGCGCTCGAACTGCAGAACCAGTTCCCATACCTCAACACGCCGATCGCCGGCTCACCGAACAACTAGGGAGGCGCGATCATGAAAACTCACAGACACTCCTATCTGAAGCTTGCACTCCTCGCGGGCGTTGCCGCCATGGGGATCAGTGCCTGCGGTGGGGGCGACAATGGAGGTGGCGGCCCGACAGTGCCTCCCCCAGCACCACCTCCACCGCCTCCGCCGCCACCGCCTCCGCCTCCGCCTCCGCCGCCGCCACCACCTGCAGGGCAGGTCGATCCGGCGTCGAGCTTCGGAGCAGGCTTCGGGGCGGCCTTCAGTACGGCTCGCTTTGGCGCGCCAATTGATCCGGACACGATCACGATCACACCGATCGATCGGACCAGCGACCCCCTCGACGTTCCTAACAATTAGAACGTTTGGCTGGTTGACCGGAAAGGAGACGGCGAGGCTTCGGCCTCGCCGTTTTCATTTGGCGCCAATGCAATGAACCTCGCGGAAGCTTCGTCCATAATGATTGCAAAGCAGCGCCTAAGACGGCAGGCTCACACAAAATAAAAGAGGGAGGGCGCCGTGCAGGACAATACGAGCGCAGACGAAGGCCGCGCCTACTGGCAGGCGACGATCAGGCTGACCATCGGCCTGTTGGTCATATGGTTCGCCGTTTCATTCGGCGCAGGCATCCTGCTTCGCGATTTCCTTGACCAATGGGCCGTCGGCGGCGCGCCGCTTGGCTTCTGGTTTGCCCAGCAGGGCTCGATCTACGTCTTTGTTGTCCTGATCTTCGTCTATTGCTGGGCAATGCGCCGGATAGAGAAGAAGCATGGGGTGAGGGGCTGATATGCTGGATCCCTGGACACTCTTTTTCGTTGTCACGACCTTCGCGCTCTATATCGGCATCGCCATCTGGGCCCGGGCCGGGTCGACCGATGATTTCTACGTCGCGGGCCATGATGTTCACCCGACTGTAAATGGCATGGCGACGGCGGCTGACTGGATGTCGGCGGCAAGCTTCCTTTCCATGGCCGGGCTTATCGCATTCATGGGCTATGGCGGGTCTGTCTATCTGATGGGGTGGACGGGCGGCTATGTCCTGCTCGCGCTTCTGCTTGCGCCCTTCCTGCGGGAGTTCGGCAAGTTCACCGTGCCAGACTTTGTCGGCGACCGGTATTATTCCACGACGGCTCGCGTGATCGCGGTCGTCTGCGCGCTGTTCGTGTCCTTCACCTATATTGCGGGACAGATGAAAGGCGTTGGCGTTGCCTTCTCCGGCTTCCTCGGCGTGCCGTTTGAGTGGGGCATCATCATCGGCATGGTCATTGTTTTCTTCTACGCCGTGCTCGGCGGGATGAAGGGCGTGACGTACACGCAGGTCGCGCAATATTGCGTGCTGATCTTTGCCTTCACAGTACCTGCGATCTTCATGTCGCTGATCATCACCGGAAATCCTGTGCCGCAGCTTGGCTTCATTGGCGAAGCGAAAGGCGAGGGCATCTCCATGCTCGCAAAGCTCAACACGGTCGTCACCGATCTTGGCTTTCTGGAATACACAGAAACCAACAAGTCGATGATCGACGTGTTCTGCATCACCGCTGCGCTGATGTTCGGCACGGCGGGCCTGCCGCACGTCATCATCCGCTTCTTCACCGTGAAAAGCGCCGATGCGGCCCGTGTATCGGCGGGCTGGGCGCTGATCTTCATCGCCATCCTCTACACCACCGCGCCGGCGGTCGGGGCGTTCGCGCGGATCAACTTCATCGATACCGTGAACGAAGCGACGTATATCGCTGACGACGAAGACTATGACGGCCGCTCCGCCGAGATTGAGGCCGAAGGCGGCAAGCCGGTGCCTCAATGGTACAAGGATTGGGAGCCGACAGGGCTCGTCGCCTTCGAAGACAAGAACGGCGATGGCGTCATGCAGTATCGCGGGCCAAACGCCCCGGACGGCCTTGAGAATGAGGTCAGCCCGAACAATGACATCTTCGTTCTCGCCAATCCGCAGATTGCCAATCTGCCGGGTTGGGTGATCGGCCTTGTGGTGGCGGGTGGTCTTGCTGCGGCCCTGTCCACCGCTGCCGGCCTGCTCATGGTGATCAGTTCTGCCGTTAGCCACGATCTTTGCCGGCGGACCCTGTTCAAATCCATGGACGACAAGACGGAGCTTCGTGTTGCCCGCGGCGCGGCAGCGGGGGCTGTTTTTGCGGCCGGGCTTCTTGGCATCTTCTCCAACAGTTTGGGTTTCGTCGCTCAGGTCGTCGCTTTCGCCTTTGGCCTCGCTGCGGCCTCTCTGTTTCCGGTCATCTTCCTTGGCATCTTCTGGAAGCGGATGAACAAGGAGGGGGCCATCGCATCCATGCTGACAGGCCTCATAACGACCTTTGGCTATATCTACTGGTTCAAATTTGTTGATACCGATCCAGCACATTGGCTCTTCGGCGTCTCGCCTGAGGGAATCGGGTTCGTCTTCATGTGGCTGGCCGCAGGTGTCGGCGTGATCACCACGCTGGCGACAAAGCCTCCGCCACGAGAAATTCTAGAACTTGTTGAAAAAATACGCGTGCCGGGATCCTAGCTAGACCAAGTTGCGCTTTGCGTGCGTAATAAACTGAATAAAAGCGAAGCGTCAGGCTAAGAAGTATTTGCGATCTTCGAAATAAAACGCGGAACAAAATCTGTTCCGCGACGCTTCCATAGGTTAACGTAACTGGCGCTAGACTTGCTGATAGCGAGTGAGGCGCCATGAAACCGGTGGGTCGATGAATTCTGGGGCACGCGAACAGTTGAATGACGCCATGCGTGCGCTCGGCCAAGGCCATGCCGAAGCAATGAAGCAGGTGTTCGCGCTGACTTCTCCGAAGATCTACGGAAAGCTCGCTGCGCTCCTGAAATCGCCAGAGCTTGCACAGCACGCACTGACCGGTACTTATCTGCGCTTATGGAAAAATCATGCATCGATACCTGCGAGCGGGTGCGATTACATGCATTTTATTGCTGCAATTGCGCACCAAATAGCGGTCGATATTCGTTTCAGTGATACAAGCGATGGCGAACTCTTACATCATGTGCCAAACGCGCCCTCTGATGGGGCGCCTCACATGGATATGTCCGCCCTGGAAGAATTAAGCGAGGCCGACCGCGACATGCTGACCGCAGCGTATCTGCATTTCGAGAGCATCGAACAGATCGCCAGCAGGACAGGTGTGCCGGTAGCAGACGTCCGTGCGCGTCTCGCTGAAATCGCACGTCGCAAATCGGGGGGCGCAGAATGAGCGACAGGACCCCGAACAAGCGCCAGGAACTCGCAAGCGCCGTCATTCTCGGACATGCTGATGCGGGCGAGCTCGCAGAGTTCAAGCGTCTTTACGCTGAGGACCAGAGCTTCCGGACCCTGGTGGCGGAGATGGAGGAATTCCTGTCGCCCCTGAGCACCCTCAGCGACGATGCTGAGCCGCCGGAGGGTGTGCTCGACGACATCATGGTTCAGATCACCGGTGCGGAGCCTGCACCGAGTGCCGCAGCACCAACGCCCATGCCTGAAGCGCCACAGCGTGTCAGGCGGCGCCGCAGCTCCAAAGCCCGCCGCCATCCAGAGCGGCCCTGGCAATATGCGACCGCCGCGTCGCTGATCCTCGCGGTTGGTTCACTGGCAGTTCACTCCATTCCGGACACTGAAACACCGGAGCCTGCTCCTGTAGAAGTCGCCACCGTTCAGGAAGAGTTGCTGACCCTGATGACCGCTGGCGAGGAAGCCCCGACTGTCGTTGTACTTCTCTATGACAAGGACAGCAATCAGATCACCGGCCGCCTGACCAACGTCCAGCCGCCGGCCGATGGCGTCTGGCAACTTTGGCTTCTGCGCGAGGGGCTCGATGCGCCGCAATCGCTCGGCCTGCTGACGGAGCTGTCAGAGGATGGCGTCATCAACCTGTCTATCGCGACAGAGCTTGCTGCCGGATCTGATACGCTTGCAATCAGTGTGGAGCCGGAAGGTGGCTCGCCAGAGGCAGGGCCAACCGGACCGGTCGTATTCACCGGCGCGGTCAGCCCGATCTGATTTCCGAAAAGAGTCAGAAGCTAGAGTACCGCGCTGACGCTATCGACAGGCATGTCCGCGCGCAGCTTCTTGAGGCCGCGCCGGACCCAGGCTTTCACCGTATTGGGTGACACTTCCAGAATGTGGCCGATTTCACGGCAGGTCATGCCCTGAACCACATTCAGCGAGATCGAGAGCGAGACCTGCTCGGGTAGCTTAGCGAGATGCCGTTCCAGTATCGCGCCGAGGTGCTGCGTGCGTGCCTGCTGTTCTGGGCGGGCGGCGCCATCCGGTACAGTTTCCGCGATCTCTTCAGTCACAGGTGCGCGCGCTTCTGACCGCAGCCGGTCCAGCCCGCGATTGCGCATGATCACCAGCATCCAGGTAAAGGCGTTGCCCTTGTCAGCATCAAACCGGTGCGCATTCTTCCAGATGGAGACATAGGCCTCCTGAAGCACATCCTTCGCGGCTTCAGTGTCCTTCAGCTGGCTTTTCAGGATGGCGAAGAATTTGGGGGCCGTCAGCCGGTAGACTTCCTTGAAGGCTTTTGCGTCACCGTTGGCGCAGGCCGCCAGGGCAGCTTTCAGTTCCAGATTGAGCTTTGCGAACTCTGGTTTGCTCATAGAGGCCCCTCACACTGAATAGTGAACTAGGTCGCACGGGCGAAAGTAAAGCTCCGCGTGATCACTTTCGGGTGAAGCACATTCTTCGCGATCTGCAGGAGGTATCGGAAACGCTCGTCACCACTGGGAGCGCAGTGGGAATGAAATCGGCGAAAAAAATTCAACTTTTCTTTGAATCGTGCACCCCGCCATCTCTCGCGGTCGTAGCTGACGCGTCAGGCGCGCGCCTGAAGCCGGCATGTTTCCTCGACCATGCCGGTCCAAAGAGGAAACCGGGAAGGCACCTATGCGACTCTCCAATCTTAAAAAGACCGTCAGTGCACTCACGCTTGCAGGCGCAAGCTGGGCAGTTCTGCCAATTTCAACGGCTTCGGCAGATGCCACGCCAGACTGTAATGCGGGCGCCGTTGACGCGACCTCGCTCGAATGCGGCGTGGATGCTGACGCGGATGGCGAAGACGCGCTCGCTGTTGGAACCGAAGCCAATGCTGATGGCACCTCGACCACCGCTGTCGGCGGAGAGTCCAACGCAACGGGCACGGCGGCAACGGCATTCGGCTGGCAGTCATCGGCCACCGCAGAACGCGCACACGCCATCGGCCATCTCGCGACAGCTTCCGGCGTCCGCTCGACAGCCATTGGTGAGGCAGCCACGGCAAGTGGGCTTGAAAGCTTTGCGGCAGGTAACCTCGCAAACGCGTCCGGAACTGATGGCGTCGCTGTGGGCACAGAAGCAAATGCTTCGGGAACGTCCTCGACGGCGCTTGGCGGCGAAAGCGATGCAACCGAAGCCGGCACGACCGCTGTCGGCTGGCAGTCCCAGGCCACGGCAGAGCGGGCACAGGCTTTCGGTCACCTCGCAAATGCATCCGGCGTAAGGTCCACCGCAGTCGGTGAAGCAGCGACCGCATCAGGTCAGCAATCCATAGCCCTCGGCAACCAGTCCTCCGCGACCGACACGAATGCAATCGCCATCGGCAACACGGCCGAAGCGAATGGCGGTGATGCGATCGCCATTGGCGGTAACCGTGATGGCGCAACTGGCCGCGCCACTGTGGCAAGCGGTCCGTCCACCACCTCCGTCGGCGGTCAGGCCGTGGCGATGGGCCCTGGTGCCAGCGCATATGGCTGGCGTTCAGAAGCGACTGCAGAGCGCGCGCAGGCCTTCGGTCACCTCGCAAATGCATCCGGTGTTCGCTCGCTGGCGGTCGGTGAAGCGGCGAATGCTTCCGGCCTCGAAAGCATCGCACAGGGCAATCTTGCCGTCGCATCCGGTCAGGACGCGGTCGCCATGGGTACCGAAGCCATTGCAAGCGGCACTTCCTCGACGGCTGTCGGCGGCGAGTCCGTCGCCAATGCGACGGCGGCCACCGCATATGGCTGGCGCTCGGCCGCAACGGCTGAACGCGCACACGCCTTTGGTCACCTCGCCACGGCATCCGGCGTTCGCTCCACCGCAGTTGGCGAAGCCGCCAATGCCAGCGGCGCGGGCTCAGTTGCGCTCGGCAACCAGACGTCAGCCGTCGGCGCCAACTCCATCGCGATCGGCAATGGCGCAACCGCGCTTGCCGATAACCAGATCGCGATTGGTGGCTCTGACGCGACCTACAATTTCTCGGGTCTCAACTCCGCGGCCAGCACCGCTGCCCAGTCGGGCGAAATTGGCGTCGTGACCACTGACCGGAATGGCAATCTTGCCGCTGACTACAGCCTGTCATCCGGGCTCGCGCAGAATTCCGGCCTCATCTCGGCGAACACTCGCCTCATTGGCCGCAATAGCGACGACATCCGCGACAATCGCGGCGGTATCGCAGCGGCAATCGCGCTGGACACGCCATTCGTCCCGGAAGGCAAGCAGTTCGCGCTCAGCGGTGGCTATGGTCACTATGAAGATGAAGGCGCGCTTTCCATGGCAGCCGCCTTCCGCCTCAATCCGACCTGGCAGCTCAATGCCGGTGTCGCCAAGGGCGTGGACCGCGGTGGCACGGGTGCCCGTGTCGGCTTCCAGGCCGCCTGGTAATTCATCGCCCGGCCTGATCGGGCTTTAGCCAAAAAGAAACCCCCGCATCGCCTGATGCGGGGGTTTTTCTGTTTTAGAGGTCCGCTTGCGAACCAACCGCGTTACTTGCCCTTCCAGACAGGTGCGCGCTTTTCGAGGAAGGCGCGAGGGCCTTCCTTTGCGTCTTCACTGGAGAAGACGATGGCGGAGGCTTCGTTGGACGCTTTCCAGAGGTCGCTCTCGGTGCCGTCATAGGCCTGACGCGCAACTTCGAGGCTCTTGCGCACGGCGAGCGGCGCATTCACGCCGATCTGGGCTGCCAGCGATTTTGCTTCGTCGAGCACCTTGTCGGAAGCCACCATGCGGTTGACCAGGCCGAGCTGGTACAGGCGCTCGGCTGGAAGCGGGTCACCGGTCGCGACGATCTCGAGCGCGATGTTGCGGGGCAGGGCGCGTGGCAGGCGGAACACGCCGCCAGCACCGGCAAAGATGCCGCGCTTCACTTCAGGCAGACCAAAGCGCGAGTCGTCGGCCGCCACGATCATGTCGCAGGCGAGCGGCAGCTCGCAGCCACCGGCGAGCGCATTGCCGCGAACGGCTGCGATCCACGGCTTGGTTCGGGGGAACTTCACGAAGCCTGCAAAGCCACCCTTTTTCGTCGACAGGGCGCCAGCATTGCCTTTGGAAATTTCAGAAAGGTCTGCGCCTGCACAGAAGGTCGACTCGAGCGACGAGGTCAGGATACAGGCCCGCACATCATCATCACGCTCGGTTTCCTCACAGATCCAGCCCAGCGCGGAAGCAACGGCGCCGTTCACCGCGTTGCGCTTGTCGGGGCGGTTCAGCGTGACCACAGCGACGTGATCCTTCACCTCATAGGTGACTTCGTTGCCAACGCTTTCAGGCTTGTCTGACATAATATCCTCCTCGGTTGTCTTTCGCCTGAAAGAGCATGGGAGGCGGGCGCTGAACAGGTCTAACCTCGGGTCAGGGCGGCCTGCTTCTGGCTGTGTGGATCAGGATGCGAGCCGCTGTGCGCCCGTGTCGGACGCCGGTACGCTTTCCAGCTTTTTCCTGCGGACCGGCTTGCCCGTATCCGTCGGAAGTTCAGCGCACTCAACGCGATTTCGGCCAAGCGACTTTGCGGCATAAAGAGCAGCGTCCGCGATAGGATAGGCGTCCTCGAACAACATATCACGGCCGAGTTCTGCAACGCCGAAGCTCGCGGTAATCCTTAGTTCTTCGGGTGTGTTCTCGAGCGGGAGCTGAGATATGGCGACCCGCAATCGTTCGCCGAGCGTCCTTGCGCCGGCCATGCTCGTGCCAGGCAGGACCAGACAGAATTCTTCGCCCCCCATTCGTCCGGCCATGTCGCTCATCCTCGTCTTTGAGGACAGAAGGGCACCGACGCCGCGAATGACCATGTCGCCGACCGCATGCCCGTAGGCGTCGTTCACATGCTTGAAGTGGTCCAGATCAATGATCATGACGCTGGCTGCATAGTCACCCGAACGGGCTTCGCAGTAATGGCGTGCGGCCTGTTCAAAGGCGCGTCTGCTCTTCAGGCCCGTGAGAAAGTCGCTCTCTGCGTCATCGCGCAGTGCTTCCAGCCGTTGCATCACACAGACCGACACGAGCGCACCGCCCATTGATAGAACAGAGAAAATGCTGATCAGATTGATGATCTGCCAGTAGGCCGACTGGAAAAAAGTGTCATCGCGGATCGTGTTGCCCATCACAGTAATGGGCGAAACGAGGATAAAATTGATGATGCACAGCGCCATTGCGGCCAGCACGGCTGTACCCGTCCAAGACCTGTTCCAGATGCCACGAAGCGACCAGGCGGTGATGATCAGCATCAGGCCGTGAACGAAGTTGATCGTGATAATGCGAACCGACAGGCCAACAAAGCTGAGCTGTATGATCCCAGCCGCTATGACGCTGAAGACGCCGATCGAGAGAAGCGCAATCCGCGGCGTCTGCTTTTCGAATGCCCGGTGAATGCCGTCACTCAGCAGATAGAGGCCCGCCGCGTAGCAGGCATTGTGCAAGATTGCGTTCGCAATTGATTCCTTGGCCAGAACGAAGTGGTTGAGCAGGAAACCGACCGCGCACATGACGAAAGCGGCTGCGAAAACCAGCGCCGCGCGGTCTTCACGATTATAGTGCCAGAAGCATAGGAATATCGCGCACATCGCAGTCGCGATGGCCGGCACTGTAAAGCCGATTGCAATGGCCTGATCCAAACCGTTCTTGTCCCCACCCCCAGTGAAGTTTCAATTTCTATCCTTCTGAGGGAAACCAAACCTTAACAGGAAAAAGAAATTCAACACCCACAGGTTTTGTATCTCTACCGCGAAAGCCGAAGGTCGATTCCGAGGCGCGAGATAGCGTGCACGAAATTGTTCGGCGCGATGTCGATATCCCCGGTCCATTCAATGTCGGGATAGCGGGCGAGGATCTGGCGATAGGCAGATTCCAGCTGCATGTTCGCAACGCGCTGGCCAAGGCAGACATGCGGCCCCATACCGAAGGCAAGATGGTCCTTGGCGTTGGCGCGCGTCACGTCAAACCGGTCCGGATCGGCGAACACCGATGGGTCCCGGTTCGCGGCGCCATAGTACATGACGACCTTTTCGCCCTCGGCGATTTTCTGGCCATTGATCTCGGCGTCTTCGGCGGCTGTCCGGCGCATATAGATCACCGGCGATACCATCCGGATGGCTTCATGCACCATGTTCGGGATCTTCGACGGGTCGTCGATGAGCGCCTGTTTCTGCTCTGGAAATTCGCTCAACAGCTTCATCGTGCCGGAGAGGGAGTTTCGGGTCGTGTCATTGCCGGCAAATACGATCAGCAGCCATGACCCGTCCAGCATCTCATCGGACAGAAGTTCACCCTCAACCTTTGCATTCGCGATCGCGGACAGAAGGTCGGATTTTGGGTTCTTTCGCCGGTCATGGAGCACATGTTTGCCGTACTCGAACATCTCCAGCACATTGTTGACGAAGTCACCGAAGAATTGCGGATCGATCGCTTCACCCTTGCGCATCGTATCGGCGGAAACTTCCAGATAGTGCATCCACTTGATCAGCTTTGGCCTGTCGGCCTCAGCAACGCCGAGGATCTCACAAAGTGTAAACAGCGGTAGTTCGGCAGAAAAGTTTTCCACCATGTCGATCGGCCCGCCTGTGTCGCGTGCTTTCGCTTCCATTGCATCGAGGAGGGCGCTTACCTTGCTATCCACGCGCTCGCGCAGCTCGGCGACATAGCCGGGCGTGAAAAAGGGCATGTGCTCTCGGCGCAGGGGGAAATGGTAAGGCTGGTCCAGGCAGATCATCGCGTCGAGCGAGGCACGGTGGAGTAGGGGGTGGCGCGCATCAGCGTGCCCGTAGTTCATCAGGATGCCGCCCTTCTGGGATGAGAAGACCTTGGTGTTCAGCTCCGTCGCCCGGACGTCATGATACCCGGTAAGCGCCCAGAAACCGGCGCCTTCGGTCTCTTCATGCCAGCAGACAGGCGCCTTTCCGCGCATCTCTGCAAACGCGCTGAAGGGCTGTCCTTTCGTGAAGAGATCAAGATCAGTGAGGTCGGCCGCCGGGGCGACAGGATAGGCGCGCTCAAACTTGTGGCCACGATGGACGCTTGCTTCTTCCTGCGCAGTCTCGCTGACATTGGTGAGCATTGCTCTCTCCTCCCATTTTCATCTTTGTCTTATGGTCTCAGAATTCTCGGTGCGCGTGAAGCGCCAACGGGGCCGGACCCAACGTCAACTGAGAGACTATTTTCGCCTGACTTTACCTTTGGCGATTTCGCATGACATGAGAATGATCGCCCATTGCACAATGAAAGGCTTGCGCCGCTGCCATGACAGAAGACAGACAGCCCTGGTGGAAAGGCGCGACGATCTACCAGATCTATCCCCGCAGCTTTGCAGACAGCAATGGCGACGGCGTTGGAGACCTTGAGGGGATCATAGGCGGGCTCGACCATGTCGCATCGCTCGGTGTCGATGCGATCTGGCTCTCGCCATTCTTTACCTCGCCGATGAAGGATTTCGGCTATGACGTCGCTGATTATTGCGGCGTGGACCCGCTCTTCGGCACGCTGGAAGACTTTGACCGCCTGATCGCGAAGGCGCATGGCCTTGGTCTCAAAGTCATCATTGATCAGGTCTACTCGCACACGTCCGATGCGCATGACTGGTTCAGGCAGAGCCGCGAAAGCAGGCAGGGCGACAAGGCTGACTGGTATGTCTGGGCGGACCCGATGCCGGATGGCTCGCCGCCCAATAACTGGCAGGCCGTTTTCGGCGGTCCGTCATGGGAATGGGATGGACGCCGCCAGCAATATTTCATGCACAACTTCCTCGCCTCCCAGCCAGACCTCAATGTCCGCAACAGGGCAGTTCAGGATGCGCTACTCGATGCAGCCGCTTTCTGGCTGGACCGGGGTGTCGATGGCTTCCGCCTCGACGCAATTAATTTCGCCATTCATGACGCCCAGCTACGGGACAATCCGCCATCTGGCCTCGCCATGGAAAAGGTGACCCGCCCCTTTGATATGCAGGACCATCTCTACAACATGTCCCAGCCGGAAATCCCGGCCTTCCTGGAGCGCGTGCGCACCCGCCTCGACGTTTATCCAGACCGGTTTTCCGTCGCTGAGGTCGTCGGCCCTAATCCCGTGCCAGAAATGAAGGCCTTCACCGAAGGCGAGGGGCGGCTCCATTCGGCCTATAATTTCGACTTTCTCTACGCCGAAACGATCAGCCCGGCGCGCGTGCGACGCTCGCTCGAACAATGGAGCGGTGAGGCTGGCGAAGGCTGGCCGAGCTGGGCGTTCTCAAACCATGATGCACCGCGTGCGGTGTCACGCTGGGCAGGCCCGCCGCACCGCAAGGCTGCTGCAGACCTGCTCCTTCTCCTGCTTCTGTCGCTGCGCGGAAACGCCTTCCTCTATCAGGGCGAAGAGCTTGGCCTGCCTCAGGGGCAGGTCGGTTTTGAAGACCTTCAGGACCCTGAAGCCATCGCCAACTGGCCGCGCACGCTTGGGCGGGACGGCGCGCGAACGCCCTTTCCATGGACGTCGGGTGAGCCGAATGCAGGCTTCTCAAGTGCCAAGCCGTGGCTGCCCGTCGACGCGGCCCATCAGGCGCTGGCCCTCGACACGCAAGCCAATGACCCGTCCTCCAGCCTCAACCTCACGCGGCGGCTCGTAAGGCTTCGGAAGGCGACTCCCGCACTACGCTTGGGCGAGATCGATTTCCTTCACGACGAGGCACCTGTCCTCGCCTTTATGCGCCGTTATGAAGGCGAGGAAATCCTTTGCGTTTTCAACCTGTCGGACTCGCAAGCCGAGATGCCGGATGAACTTCGCACCCAGCCCGCAAAGCTGATGGCATCCTGCAATCTCGAAGGCGCGCCGGACAAGATGCCGCTCGCGCTGGCCCCGTGGGCGGGCTTCTGGGCAAAGGTGTCCTGACCTACTCGGCAGGCTGCTCATTGGCCTTGCCGCGCGCCTCTTCAAGCTCATCCTCAAGCGCCCGCGTTTCGGCGGTGCGCGCTTTGGAGAATTGCGCCACGCCAAGATAGATGACCGGCGTCAGGAAGAGGGTGAACAGCGCCGCGATACCAAGCCCGCCAAACACGACCCAACCGATGGAATTACGCGCCTCCGCGCCCGCGCCGCTCGATATGATTAGCGGCACGGCGCCGAGCACGGTTGAGATCAGCGTCATCGCAATCGGTCGCAGCCGGATGGTCGCCGCCTCAAACACGGCATCGCGGACGCTCCGGCCCATGCCTCGCAGCTGGTCGGCAAACTCCACCAACAGGATGCCATTCTTCGCCATCAGGCCGATCAACATAATGAGGCCGATCTGCGAATAGATGTTGAGCGAGGTGCCCGTCAGGAACAGCGCATAAATGGCCGCAGCCAGAGCGAACGGCACACTTAACAGGATTACGACGGGGCTGGTCACGCTCTCAAACTGGGCGACGAGGACAAGGAAGACGATGACAAAAGCGAAGCCATAGGTGAGCAACAGGTCCTGATTGCTCTCTTCCAGGGTCGCGGCCTCACCTTGCAGGATCATGCCATAACCTGGCGGCAAAAGCTCATCCGTCAGGCGTTCGATCTCTGCAATGGCATCGGCGAGCGGCAATCCGGGCGGCGTGTCCATCTCGACTTCGATCGCCCGGCGTTGTTCCGTCCGGTCAAGTTCAGCCGCAACGCCTTCCTCGCGGATGGTGGTGAGCGTTGAGATCGGTACAAGGCTGCCCGTATTGGACCGCACATACAGGTTCTGAAGGTCGCCCGGGTCACGGATCGTGCCGGTTTCCGATTCCAGGATGATCGGGATGGCTTGGTCATTCACATTGAGATCGACAAGATCCTCTCCGTCCACCATGGCACGCAAGGTCACGGATAACTCGTCCAATGGCACATTCAGGTCAGCGGCTCGTCTGCGATCCACCTGAACTGAAAGCTGCGGCTGCGTTGGCTGATATGAGATTTCGGGATTGGACAGGATGTCGCTGTCTTCAATGGCTGCGGAAAGCTCACGGGCGACCGCGTAGATGTCACCATAGTCATTGCCTGTCAGTGCGATCTGGAGGCCGCCGCCACGTCCGCCGCCCCTGTTGGACAGGCTGGAGCGGCCAAAGACGGAGACGCGCGACCCCGGAATAGCCGACATGGGCCCCTGAAGCTGCGAGATAATATCTTCCTGGCTGAGCGTGCGCTCCTCCCATGGGGCGAGCCACGCGGTCACGCCAACGCGGTTCGGGTCATACCGTCCAACAATGGTGAAGAGAGACTCGATCGTGCCATCATCGACATAGGGCTGGAGGATCTGTTCAATCTCGTCGGCCTCCTGCTCCATGAAGGCAAGCCCCACGCCGTCAGGCCCGGTGGCGAATACTTCGACGACACCGCGGTCTTCGGGCGGAACGAGTTCCTGCGGCACAGAGGTGTAGAGAAGGCCGGCTGCGCCAGCTGCGCCAAGGCAGACCAGACCAACAATGATCGGATGACCAAGGCAGGCGCTTAGCGCACTACCGTAGGCGTTGGAAATGGAGCGTCCGCGCTTCTCCAGCCAGCTATCTTTCCGCTCGGCTGGGTCGCGTGGAATGAAGCGGAACTTCGACGCGATCGCTGGCGCGAGTGTGAGCGCCACGAACGAGGAAATCAGCACCGCGACAGACAGCACGAACCCAAACTCGCGGAACAATCTGCCAGTCGTCGATGGCAGGAATGAAATCGGGACGAAAACCGCGATCAGCACGGCCGTTGTCGCGATGACCGCGAAGAAGACCTGCTGCGTACCAAGCACCGCTGCAGCCCGCCTGCGGATGCCTTCAGACTGGCGCCGCTGAATGTTTTCGAGCACCACGATGGCATCATCAACGATGAGGCCCGTCGCCAGCACGAGCGCCAGCAGCGTCAGCAAATTGATGGAAAAGCCGAGCAACCAGATGCCCGCGACTGTCCCGATCAATGAAACCGGAATAGCCACCGCCGGAATGATCGTCGCCTTCATGGAGCCGAGAAACACCCAGATCGTGATCACCACGATAAGCACTGTGATAGCGAGGCTGGTCAGAACTTCCTCGACGGACTTCTCAATGAACACCGCTTCGTCAGAGGTCACACGAAGCTCGATGTCGTCGAAGCGGCGATTGAGCTGGCGCAGTTTCGCCTTGGCGGCTTCAGAAATCTGGATCGTGTTCGAAGATGCCTGACGAATGATGCCAAGCCCGATGATCGGCTCACCGTTCAGCCTCAGAAAATTGTCAGCATCCGCCGGGCCGAGCACTGCCTCGGCGACGTCACCGATCTTCGTATTGCCCTCGATATAGATGTCCTTGATCAGATCAGGCGTCGCCGCGGTCGCTTCCGCGCGCACAATCAGTTCCTGACTGTCTGACCGGAAGCTGCCGACCGGCACATCGAATGGTGCTTCACGCAGCGCGTTGGCGACATCTGCGATCGTCAGCCCAAACCGGTTAAGCCGCAGCGGATCGACAAGCACCCGCATCTGTCGTTCGCGCGTCCCGAACTGCTGCACCGTGGCGACACCATCGATCGCCAGAAACTCCGGCATGATGTCGTTCTCGACGATCCTTGAAAGTTCTTCCTCGCTATAAGCGTCGCTGATGACGGCAACAGTCAGCACTGACTGGCCCTGATCATCTGCCTTGGTCACGAACAGGTTTTCGGTCCGGTCAGGCAGTTCACGGGTGACACGGCTGACGGCTTCGCGCACGTCGGATGCTGCCGTATCGAGGTCCACACCCGGATTGAACTCAATCCGCATGCGAGAGCTGTTCTCTTCGCTGGAAGACTGGATTTCCTTGACGCCAGAAACGGTCGCAACCGCCCCTTCAAGAATGCTGGTCACTTCGGCATCAATCGTTTCAGGCGCGGCGCCAGGCAGCGTCGCGCGCACCGATACGATCGGGCGGTCTACATCGGGCAGTTCCCGGACTTCCACACCCAGAATGGCGGCAAGCCCTGCGATGACGATCAGCAGGTTGAGCACAGCGGCCATCATCGGCCGGCGTACGGCAAGTCCGGGAAGATCCTGACCCGGAGGCGTCATGGTTGGGCGGCCGCCTGACCGCCAGAAGCGAGGCCGTTCGTCGCCACCGGACGGACATTACGCGAGGCTGGCATTTCAACCGGCGTGCCCTGGCGGACTTTCTGCACGCCTTCCTCGACAATCCAGCTGCCCTCCGGGATATCGCCGCGTACAAGTACCATGCCTTCCGTCCGGTTGACGATGGTCACGGGCACGCGGGTGGTCTCACCATTCTTCACGGCCCAGACGAATGCGCCGTCACCGCCCCACACGATGGAGGCTTCTGGCACCGACGGGTATTGCTGACCCGGCAGTTCAAACCCGATGCGAAAGCTCATGCCGGGGCGAAGCTGGTCTTCGGAATTATCGATGGCGGTCCGCACCGTATAGGCCCGCGTCTGCGTATCGATGGCACTATCGATGGTGAGGACTTCCGCCTCGTAGGTCTTGTCGGGGTTTGAGAAAGGCTCGACTTCGAAAACATCCCCTGCGCCAATCCGGCCGAATGTCTGCTCCGGCACCGGGAAGTCGACATATAGAACGTCGCGGTCATCGAGGCGGGTCAGGACCGTATCTGGCGTAACACGCGCGCCGGGGTCGATGTCGGTAAGGCCGACATAGCCGCTAAACGGCGCGCGGATTGTGCGGTCACCCAACGCGTCGCGGGCGATGCTCAGCTGGATTTCAGCCGCGTCATAGGCGGCTTCAGCGCGGTCCAGCTCATTGCCTGCGATGACGCCGGGTGTTGATACGCGGTTATAGCGGTCAATCAGGCGCTGGGCATCGGCGCGGGCAACCTCAGCCTGTTCGACAGCAAGTTGCTCGGCGCGAGATTCCAGCCGGATGAGCACATCACCGCGCGAGACCTTGTCGCCCGCAGTGAAGTTCACAGCGAGGACTTCGCCGGCCACTTCAGCCTGTATCGTGGCAGACGCGCGCGCCCTTGCGGTGCCGACGGCTTCGACACGCACCGTGTCGGTCGCATAGCTCACCTCATGGGGGACGATCTTTACGGCCTGCGGCGCGCGCTGCTGCGGCGGCTCGCTTGCTTCTTCTCCCTGACAAGCGCCCAATAAAAGCGCGGCAGTCAAAGCGCCAATTCTGATCGAGTTATTAAACACGTCTGACCCTGAGTAGACCGCGCATCTGCACGGATTGGCAGACCCCACGGAGATACCTGCTTTCACGGTAAATTCGACGGTGCGACGCCCCGCACCTTTACCCTTACCGCGAGATAGACCGACTTTGTCAGAAGGCGAGACAGCGGTCGACCTATTCTGCAGTCATATCAATGGAAATCGCGGCTATTGGGAATAATGCGAACATTGCGCGGATGGGTATGCGCGGGCCGCCGTCCGGGTCCGCGCCGCTCGGGAATGGGTTTGACCACCTCGTCCGCATTCGAAAGCACGCCTTTCATCGGATCGCGAAGCGTATTTTCTGACAGCAGGGTGAGGTCATCAGTGCGGTCGATCAGCTGTTCTGCAACAAGGTGAGTGACCCCTTCGGCTCGCTGGATGCGCCCTTTGACCAGGATGATCCGCGCGCCCATGACGACGGCCCGGAACCGCTCGAACACGTTCGGCCAGACGACGAGGTTGGCGATACCGGTCTCATCCTCGATCGTGATGAAGCAGACGCCGCTGGCAGAGCCGGGTCTCTGGCGCACCAGCACGATACCGGCGGTCTGTACCCGCGCCCCGTTTGGCAGGCCAGAAGCTTCACGTGTGCTCAGCGTCCGCATGGAGGCATAATGCTCGCGCAGGAAGGACATGGGGTGGGCCTTCAGCGAAAGCCGCGTGGTCTGGTAATCCTGAAGCACGTGTTCTGAAGACGGCATCCGGGGCAGGGGTGTTGCTGCCTCGCCGCCCTGTTCAGCAGTATCGGCAGCCGCAAAGAGCGGCAGCGTCTTGCCAGCGGCTTCCCCGCGAGACGCCCAGAGCGCCTCACGCCGGTCCAGCCCCATCGACCGGAAGGCATCTGCAGCTGCAAGCAGCTCCATGGCGCGCCGGGTCATGCCGGACCGCCTGCGAATATCCTCCGGGCGCTCAAACCCGCCGCCACGCACCTGCATCATGGCTTCCATCTCATCCTCGCGAAGCCCGTCAATCTGGCGAAAGCCAAGACGCACAGCCAAGAAAGACTTTCCTCCCCCGCCCTCATCCTGAGCCTGTCGAAGGACGGGGGAGGTGCCCGCAGGGCGGAGGGGGCGGGCAGCATACGCTGCGTCTGGAGTATCCCCCCTCCGAGCCGCTTCGCGGCCCACCTCCCCCGTGAACGGGGGAGAAGAAGAAATCTCATCCACTCGCTGGAGGTCACCCCCCTCACCAGCGATTATCTTCATTTGCTCGGGCGCTGTCCCAGCCCTTTCGGGCCGGGCGCCCTGCGCCTGCGCATTTGCTTGTGCGGCGCTGTCCAGCAGCCCTGAGCGCGCCTCATCGGCAGCGTCGCGCCGCAAGGCGCCCGCTGTCCGGGAGGAAGGCTCAAGAGTATTATCCCAGTCAGACAGGTTCACATCCGCTTCGAGGACTTCGACGCCATGTTCCTGCGCGCAGCGGACAATCTGGGCCGGGGCGTAGAAGCCCATGGGCTGGCTGTTGAGAAGTGCGGCGCAGAAGACATCCGGATGATGGCATTTCAGCCAGGACGAGACATAGACCAGAAGCGCGAATGAGGCCGCATGGCTTTCGGGGAAGCCATATTCGCCAAACCCCTTCACCTGATCGAAACAGCGCTGGGCAAAGGTCCGCTCATAGCCGCGCGCGACCATGCGCTCGACCATCAGCTCTTCATAATTCTGGATGGTGCCGACTTTCCTGAAGGTCGCCATGGCCCGGCGGAGGCCATTGGCCTCATCGGCAGAAAACTTTGCCGCGTCCATGGCGATCTGCATCGCCTGCTCCTGAAAAAGCGGCACGCCATTGGTCCGCTTCAGGATGGTTTCGAGCTCATCGGCCGGGCCATGCCTAGGGGAGGGCGATGGATAGGTCACCGTCTCCTGTCCGCTGCGGCGGCGCAGATAGGGGTGGACCATATCACCCTGGATGGGGCCGGGCCGCACAATCGCGACCTCGATGACAAGGTCATAGAAGACACGCGGGCGAAGACGCGGCAGCATGTTCATCTGCGCCCGGCTCTCAACCTGGAAGACGCCCAGACTGTCGCCCTTGCACAGCATGTCATAGGTCGCCTCATCCTCCTGCGGGACGGTCGCCAGCGAATAGTCGAGCCCCTTGTGAAGCCGCAGAAGGTCGAAAGCCTTGCGGATACAGGTCAGCATGCCGAGCGCCAGCACATCCACTTTCATGATGTTGAGCGCGCTGATGTCGTCCTTGTCCCACTCGATGAAGGTGCGCTCATCCATGGCCGCATTGCCGATAGGCACGGTCTCGACCAGCGGGCCGCGCGTCAGGACAAAGCCGCCGACATGCTGAGAAAGGTGGCGCGGAAAACCGATCAACTGGCGGGTCAGCTGCACGGCGCGGCGGATCACCGGATTGGTCGGGTCGAGGCCTGCCTGCCGGATCTGCTTTTCCTTCACATCAGACCCGAAACTCCCCCAGACAGTGCCCGCCAGCGCCGAGGCAATATCCTGCGACAGGCCCAGCGCCTTGCAGACCTCGCGCACAGCTGAGCGTGGCCGGTAAGAGATCACTGTCGCCGTCAGCGCCGCCTTGTGACGGCCATAGCGGCGATAGACATACTGGATGACTTCCTCACGCCGCTCATGCTCGAAATCGACATCGATATCGGGCGGCTCACGTCTTTCCTTGGTCAGGAAGCGCTCAAAGAGAAGGCGCGTCACAGACGGGTCGACGCTGGTAATGCCAAGGCAATAACAGACCGCCGAATTGGCCGCAGAGCCGCGACCCTGACAGAGAATGCCCTGCTTTCTCGCCCAGGCGACGATGTCATGGACCGTCAGGAAGTAGGGCGCGTAATTAAGCTCCCCGATCAGGGTCAGCTCCTTTCGGATGGCTTTTTTTACACCCTCTGGAACACCATCAGGATACCGCCAGGATGCACCGTCCCAGGCCAGTGTTTCGATATGCTCCTGAGGCGTCTTTCCGGGCGGCACAGGCTCATCGGGATACTCATAGGCAAGCTCATCCAGAGAGAACTTGCACCGCTCTGCAATCTCAACCGTCCTGCGAAGAGCAGGCTCGAAACCCTTGAAAAGACGTGCCATTTCTTCTGCGGGCTTCAAGTGCCGCTCAGCATTTGCTTCCAGCCGGAAGCCCGCGTCATCCACGGTGCAATGCTCACGGATACAGGTCACGACATCCTGCAACGGGCGGCGCTCTGCGGCGTGGTAGAGAACATCATTCACCGCCACAATCGGCACCCCGCCAGCCTTGAATCCAAGGTCTGCGAGGCGGGCGATCCGCTCGCGGTTCTGGCCCTGAAACCCATAGCGGGCACCGAGATAGAGCCGGTCACCCCACTGGGCGCGCAGCCATTCCAGCCGCAGCCTGTAAGCCTCATCAGGGCGGGGCGGCGGCATGGCGATGAAGACCTGACCCTCAGCGTGGGCAATCACATCTTCCAGCGTGATATGGCAGTCGCCTTTCTCCGCCCGCAGTTTTCCTTCGGACAGTAGCCGGGAAAGACGGCCATAGGCGTCCCTGTCCTGCGGATAGGCGATAAGGTCGAACCCATCCGTCGTTATGAGACGGGCACCGACCAGAAGGCGCATCTCATAATCCTTCGCCGCAAGATGGGCCCGCACGACCCCGGCGAGCGTGTTGCGGTCAGCCACCCCGATAGCGTGAAGCCCAAGCCCCTTTGCCTGCGCGACCAGCTCTTCAGGGTGGCTTGCCCCGCGCAGGAAAGAGAAATTCGTGGTGACGGCGAGTTCGGCATATCCGGTCATGCGAACAGCCCATGCATGAACCAGAGCGGCGCACCGCCCCGGCCATCTTCATAGAGGCCTTGCCGGAACAGCCAGAACCGGCGGCCTTCTTCATCCTCGATCCGGTAATAGTCCCGCGCCCGCGGCAGGTTGGAGACAGGTTCGCCCGGATCGGCCGCTTCCAGCTCTGCCCGGATCTTTGCAATCAGCGCCGCATCGGCGCGCGGGTCGAGCTTTGGTTTCAGCCATTTGCGGTCAATGCCTTCAGGGCTGGCAGAGGGCGGCGGCGGGGCCGTCCATGTCCACCATTCAGGCGCAAGCCGTTCTGGCCCGTCAGCCCGCGTCACGGCATGCGGCACACGCCGCCAGATAAAGCGCAAGGGCGGGCCATCGGGCACTTCGGCGAGCACTTTTATCTCCTCTGGCGGGTCTATCAGGCGGATCGGCCTTGGCCCGTGATCGGCAGGGGTGATGGCAGGGCCTGGCAGCTCACCGTCAAAGCCTGCCTTGCGCTCTGCCTGCTCCGGCAAATGGCTTTCATGCGCCTCAGTGACTTTGACGGTGCCTTCACCGAGCTTGGCGGTGATCCTGTCTGCGAGGGCCGAAAGGAGCACAGGGTCTGTGTCGCTGGCGGCAAGGTCACCTGACAGCGCGGGCGCGCTGATATCCATCGGCCCGGTCCGCCTTGCTTCCAGCATCAGAAGATCAATGCCGAAGCCGGGGTCGATCTGGTCCAGCTTTTCCGAAAAGAGCCGCAGGATATGCTTTGGCGTACGCACGGGCCTTGCGAGTGTGACCGACACAGAGCTCACCTCGCCATCGGCGCGAAAGGCATGAAAGGCAAAGGCGCGCGCGCCCTGCCCAAGCCCGGTCAGCTTCGCGCAAAGCTCATCTGCCAGCTGTTCGAGCCCGCTCTGGACGCCTTCGGTCGCGAGCAATGGCTCCGGGCAGGGCAGGCGGGTGATATGCGAGGGGGCTTCGGTCAGCGGCGTCAGCGGTTCCCGGCGAAGGCCAAGCGCCTGATCGAGCCGCAGGAGGACCGCATCGCCTGCCGCGCGTGACTGGAAACGCCGTCCCAGCGCCTTGCGGTCGATCCCGTAAAGCTGGCCGATCCGGCGAAGGCCAAACCGTTTGAGCAGGGTCTCAGCCTCTTCCGACAGGCGCAGCGCACTGATGGGAAGCTCTGCAAGGCCTGCGGCTTCCTCACCATCGGCAAGGATGTGTCCCGGCCAGTCGCGCGCGAGGGCGCTTGCCGCCCCCGGCGTACTGGCAAGGCCGAGGCGGTGCGGAATGGCATTCCTCTCAAGCAGGGCAGCGACAGTCTCAATCATCGCTTCTTCACCGCCATGAAGATGGTCGCAGCCTGTGGTCTCGATCATCAGCCCGTCATCGCCGTCAATGGCAACGATAGGCGAGAGGCGCACCATCCAGTCACCAATCCGCTCTAGCGCAGCGCGGTCAGCCTCCCGGTCGATATCCTCATGCAGGAGGTCGGGGCAGCGGGCGCGCGCATCGGTAAAGCCAAGCCCAGCGGATATGCCAAGCGCGCGCGCAGAAGCATTGGCCGCCGCAACGCGCAGGCCATGGCCGCCGTCCTCGACGAGGACGAAGGGTTTACGGGGCGGTTCAGCCGGTTTTTCGCCGGGGCGGGTCCTGGCTGAGGCCGATGTCGGCTGGCGCCGCGCGCGGCGGAGGCGCGTGAGCGGCCAGCCCGGAAACCACACGGAGAGATAGCGTTTCATGGTCGAGCTCGATGTTGAACACGCGCCCCGCCATTTGCGGGGCTTGCCTGGACTTCTCCAGGACGGCCTGCCAGCGGCTGGCGCCCGGAGCGCGGGCATCGAAGGCATTAGGCCCCGATGGCCGCGAAGCGACCCGCCATCGGGCGGTCGCCGCGCTTGTCCCCTCCCGTCGCCAGGGCAATAGAAGGATAAGCGGAATGCCATGCCGGCTGGCGGCGAGCGTCAGGCGGCGAGAGGCGGTAAAGTCCAGCGTCTCGATTTCAGCGATGACAAGCCCGACAGCGCCTGACGAAATGGCTTCCTCGCTGGCCCAGAGGGCGTCGCTGGCCTTCCGGGTCTGCACAGACAGCAGGCCGGCCGGACACTGGGTGAGGCTGGATAGCCCGGCATGGAGAAGGTCGCCATGTTCACGCGCAAGGCCGAACTGGCGGACCCAGAAGACCGCGCCTGCAGGCGGGCGCGCTGCAGCCAGCGCAAAGCCTGTCATGGCCGCCATGTCGCCATGGCGCGCTTCGCAGATCTCATGCACGCCCTCACGGCCAAGGTTGAGCGGAAAGCTCTGGTCTGGCTTTCTACGCGTCTCACCAAGCCGGAAGACGCCGGGAATATCGAGGGCTCTGGACTCCATATGTTCTTATTTTGTTCTGGAGCAAAAGAGTCAAGCTCACCCGTCTTCATGGGGGAGAGAGCTTGTGAATTTCGAGCCCGTGACGCACGTCTGGAAGGCCAGACGTTGCCAGCCTGCCGGAAACTATGGTCTCTTCCCTCAAAGGGAGGCGTCACATCAGATGGCGGACACACAAGAGAACATCGAAAACACGACTGTCTGGACAAACTGGTCAGGCAATCAGGTCGCGCAGCCAGCAGAGGTGGTCGAGCCTGCCGATGCTGGGCAGCTGCAAGCCTTGCTGAAGACTGCGCCCGATCCGGTGCGCGTGGTTGGCGCGGGACACTCCTTCACACCGATCGTCTGCACAGATGGGACACTGGTCCGGCTCGACCGGATGGGCCTTGTCCATTCCGCAGATAGCGAGAAGAAAACAGCCTGGGTCAATGCCGGCGCGCGTCTCAAGGATCTCTCGCCTGCGCTAGAAGCCGACGGCCTCGCTTTCAGAAATCTTGGTGACATCAACGCCCAGTCGCTCGCCGGGGCGATCTCGACGGCGACGCATGGCACGGGCGAAAAGCTGGCCTGCCTCTCTGCTGAAACGCTGGCCTTCAGGCTGCTGACCGCTGGCGGCGATGTCATCACTGTTTCGCGCGAAGAAGACCGCGACGTCTTTGAGGCCTGCCGTGTTTCGCTCGGCGCAATTGGTATCCTCATCGAAGCTGAAATCCAGCTGGTTTCGCCCTATAACCTCCACCGGCGCACCTGGGCCGAACCGCTTGGTGTGATCCTGTCCGCGGCAAGGACACGCTGGCAGTCGCTCAGGAATTACGAGTTCTTCTACGTCCCGTTTTCTGGCTACGGCATCTCGATTGCGCATGAAGAGACAGACGCGCCAGTCACGCCACGCCCCGAAAGCGACGATGATGACGCCGTTCTCGGCCTCAAGCGCGCACGCGACTATGCCGGGGGCGATGCCCCCTCGCGCCGTGACTATCTCACCGGCGCGTTTGCCCGGTTCGAAGGCGAGGATGTCATCGGAAACAGCTGGCAGCTGCTGGCCAGTGAACGCAACGTCCCCTTCAACGAAATGGAATATCACCTGCCGGAAGAGACCGCGCTCGACGCACTCCAGGAAGTGATCACCTATATCGAGCGCGAGCGCCCTGAGGTCTTCTTCCCCATCGAAGTTCGCAAGACGGCCGGCGACGAAATCTGGTTGAGCCCGTTCAGCGGCGCTGGCCGCATCTCTGTCGCGGTGCATGCCTTCGCCGAAGATGAGTATGACTTCTTCTTCTCGCACATAGAGCCCATCTTCCGGCGCGCGGGTGGCAGGCCTCACTGGGGCAAGCTGCACAGCCTTCGCTACCGTGATCTCTGCGACCTCTATCCGCACTTCGAGCGCTTCTGCGATGTCCGCCGCAGGATGGATCCGAAGGGGCGGTTCATGACGCCTTATCTTCGAACCCTGTTTGAGCCGGAGGCGTGATGCCGCTCACTGCTGATTATTTTGCAGAACTCCAGAGCGCACTCGCTGAGGCGGGCATTGCCCAGCCGACGCTCATCATCGACCGCAAGCGCCTCGACGCAAATATCGAGACCTTCAAAAGCCATCTGCCGCCCGGCATGGCCTATCGCATCGTCGCAAAGTCGCTACCCAGCCTGCCTCTGCTTGAACATATCCGGCAGAGGACCGGCACTGACCGGATGATGACCTTCAATCTCGACATGCTGCTTGAGATTGCCCGCGCCATGCCGGATGTGACTCAGCTGCTGGGCAAGCCGTTGCCCGTCGCCGCAGCCCGCGCTTTCTACCGCGATGCGCCGCCCGGCGCGAAAGTCCAATGGCTGATCGATACGCCTGAACGACTTGATCAGTATCTCGCGCTGGCCGCTGAGCTTTCCGTCCATCTCGACATCGTGTTCGAGATCGATGTCGGCCTGCACCGCGGCGGTTTCTCTGCAGATGAAATCCTCAAGCGGTGCTGGCAGAAGCTAGAAGCCTCTAATCGTGCACGTTTCACCGGCCTGATGGGGTATGAGCCGCACATCGCCAAGATGCCGGAAAAGCATGGCCTCCGCGAGAAAGCCAAAGCCCATGCCCGCGAAGTCTATGAGGCCGCAAAGACGCTGACGGGATGCGATGACCGGGACGAGCGCGGTCTGACGCTCAACACGGCCGGCAGCCCGACTTACCGCCTCTACACAGACACCAGCATGGCGAATGAGGTGTCTGCCGGTTCAGTTCTGGTCAAGCCGACGGACTTCGATACCGATCTTCTAGAAAACCACCTTCCGGCAAGCTTCATCGCCGCTCCCGCACTCAAGGTTCTGGACGGGATCAACGTCGCCGGTTTCGATTTCCTGGAGGGCCGTGAGCCGGAGATGCCGGAGGGGCATTCCAAAACGATCTACACATTCGGCGGCAACTGGATGGCGAAGCCCGTCTGGCCTGAAGGCATCCTCGTCAATGAGAAGTATGGCCGATCAAGCAATCAGCAGATGCTGACCGCGCCTGCGACTGTACCGCTCAGACCTGACGATTTCGTCTTCTTTCGGCCCACCCAGTCAGAGGCGATCTTCCTGCAATTTGGCGACATTGCGGTGGTCGAGGACGGGAAAGTCGTGGAACGCTGGCCAGTCTTCAAAGCCTCGGCCTGAGCTATCGATTTTTTGCAGCCTTCCTGCCCACGGCCCGGGCAATAATCGCCTGCGGGACAGCATTTCCGCTTTCCCGTTCGCGAAACCTCAACATGTGGTCTAGAGAAGAGGGGCGATACAGTAAGGCAGTTTCTTCATGGCTATTCTCGCCAGCATCTATCACCTCACCCATTACAAGTATGACCGGCCGGTCACGCTGGGGCCACAGATCATCCGCTTGCGGCCAGCGCCGCAGTCGCGCACCCGGATCGTGTCCCACAGCCTGAAAGTCTCGCCTTCCAAGCATTTCGTGAACCACCAGCAGGACCCGTACGGCAACTGGCTGGCGCGGTTCGTCTTCCCGGAGCCGGTGCGTGAGCTGAAAGTCGAAGTCGACCTTGTCGCCGACATGACAGTCTACAACCCGTTCGATTTCTTCGTTGAGGAGCGGGCCGAAACCTGGCCGTTCGAATATTCCGAGGAATATGCGCCGGACCTAGAAATCTACAGGCGGCCTGACAGGCTGACGCCGCTGCTGAAAGCCTTCCTCGACACCATCCCCGAAGACCCGATGAACACGGTCGACTTCCTCGTCGATGTGAACCGGCGGGTGGAGAAGGTCGTCGACTATATCGTCCGGCTCGAGCCCGGCGTGCAGGCACCGGAAGTAACCCTCCGCAAGGGCTCTGGCTCCTGCCGGGACTCTTCATGGCTGCTGGTGCAGGTGCTGCGCCGGCTCGGCTTTGCCGCGCGCTTCGTCTCTGGCTATCTCATCCAGCTGAAGCCTGACCTTGTCGCGCTCGACGGGCCAGCCGGGACCGATCACGACTTCACAGATCTGCATGCCTGGGTCGAAGCCTATATACCGGGCGCCGGCTGGGTCGGCCTCGACCCGACCTCTGGCCTGCTCACCGGTGAAAGCCACATTCCGCTGGCGGCGACGCCGCACTATCAGAACGCCGCGCCAATCTCTGGCGGTTTCAGCGGCGACCCTGAGACGGAAACCACGTTTGACTTCGATATGAAGATCAACCGCGTGGCCGAACATCCGCGCATCACCAAACCTTTCTCCGATGAGAGCTGGTCGGACCTTGATGCGCTCGGCAAGAAGGTCGATGCCGTCCTTAAGGAAGAAGACGTGCGCCTCACCATGGGCGGTGAGCCGACCTTCGTCTCCATCGATGACTTTGAAAGCGCAGAGTGGAATACCGCCGCCGTCGGCCCGACCAAGCGCGCGCTTGCTGACCAGCTGATCCGCAGGCTGCGCGATCGTTTCGCGCCCGGCGGCATGCTGCATTACGGGCAGGGCAAATGGTATCCGGGCGAAAGCCTGCCGCGCTGGACCTTCTCTCTCTACTGGCGCGGCGACCGCAAGCCGGTCTGGCGCGACGCTGACCTCATCGCCCATGAAGGCGAAGATACCGGCGCGACGGCGGACGACGCCCGCAAGATGACCGAAGCGATGGCGGCCGAACTCGGCCTGCCGGATGAAGTGGTGCAGCCTGCCTATGAAGACCCGGCAGAGTGGATCCTCCGCGAAGGCCGCCTGCCTGACAATGTCACGCCCGAAAACTCCAAGCTGAAAGACCCTGAAGAGCGCCAGCGTATCGCCAAAGTGTTTGAGCGCGGCCTGACAGAGCCGGTCGCTTTCGTCCTGCCGGTCCAGCGCTGGCAGGCAAAGGCGGCAACATCGCGCTGGCGCAGTGAGAAATGGTCATTCCGGCGCGGCAAGCTTTTCCTCGTGCCGGGCGACAGCGCGGCGGGTTATCGGCTGCCACTGGAGTCGCTTCCTCATCTCTCCCCATCCGTCTATCCATACATGCACGTGACCGACCCGGCAGAGCCGCGCGGGCCGCTGCCGGAATACTCGATTGATGAGGCGGTCGAGCAGCGCAACGTGCCCGCCGATGCGCGCCAGAATGTGTCCAGCCGCACCGAATCGGCAAAGGGGCAGGATGTCCGCCAGCAGCAGATGACACCGCAGGAGGGCGCAAGCGTGCGCACTGCCCTAAGTGTCGAGGCGCGCGATGGCCATCTCTGTGTTTTCATCCCGCCGACCGAAGCGCTCGAAGATTATCTTGAGCTGGTCGCGACGGCCGAGAAGGCGGCGAAGGCCGTCGGCAAGCCTGTCCATATCGAAGGCTACGCCCCGCCATCGGATGAGCGCCTCAACGTCATCCGCGTCGCGCCTGATCCGGGTGTGATCGAGGTGAACATTCACCCCGCCCACAATTGGGAAGAGTGCGTCGCGACGACCGAGGCAATCTACGAAGAGGCGCGCCAGACCCGTCTTGGCACAGACAAGTTCATGATCGATGGCCGTCATACCGGCACGGGCGGCGGCAACCACGTCGTCGTTGGCGGCGCGAATGTGAATGACAGCCCGTTCCTGCGCCGGCCGGACTTGCTCAAGAGCCTCATCCTGCACTGGCAGAGGCATCCCAGCCTTTCCTATCTCTTCTCTGGCCTGTTCGTTGGCCCGACCAGTCAGGCACCGCGCATCGATGAGGCGCGCAATGACACGCTCTATGAGCTTGAGATTGCGCTCTCGCAAATCCCCGCGCCGGGGCAGAGGAACATACCGCCCTGGCTGATCGACCGGCTGCTGCGCAATGCGCTGATCGATGTGACGGGCAATACGCACCGTACCGAAATCTGTATAGACAAGCTCTTCTCGCCGGATGGGCCGACAGGGCGTTTGGGTCTCGTCGAATTCCGGGCATTCGAGATGCCGCCAAATGCGCGCATGAGCCTTGCCCAGCAATTGCTGATCCGTGCCCTGATTGCGCGCTTCTGGCAGAACCCGGTTGAAGGTACGCCTGTGCGCTGGGGTACGCGCCTGCATGACCGTTTCATGCTGCCCGAATTTGTCTGGCAGGACTTCATGGAAGTGCTCGCCGACCTCAAGGCGCATGGCTTTGATCTCAAATCAGAATGGTATGAAGCCCAGTTTGAGTTCCGCTTCCCGTTCTGCGGTGAGGTCACTTATGAAGGCACGACGCTTGAGCTTCGTCAGGCGATCGAGCCGTGGCATGTCCTCGGCGAAACGGGGGCGATCGGCGGCACTGTTCGGTATACGGACAGTTCGGCGGAACGCCTTCAGGTTAAGCTGCTGTCGGGTGCGCCCGGCCGGTTTGCCGTGACCTGTAATGGCCGGCGCATGCCGCTGACCCAGTCGGCGGGCAGCGCGAGCGAAGTCGCAGGCGTGCGCTACAAGGCATGGGCGCCGCCTGAATCGCTTCATCCGACCTTGCCGGTGAACACGCCGCTCACCTTCGACATCTTCGATACCTGGAGCGGGCATGCGGTTGGCGGCTGCGTCTACCATGTCGCCCATCCGGGCGGTCGCAACTATGAGACTTTCCCCGTCAATTCAAACGAGGCAGAAGCCCGCAGGCTCGCCAGGTTTGAGCCGCAGGGGCACAAGCCGGGGAGCTATATGCCAGTGGCCGAAAGGGTGCATCCGGAGTTTCCGCTGACCCTCGACCTGCGCAGGTCGCAGGGCGTGTAATCCATGTCACGGCCCCGGAAGGCAGCAGAAGAAACACTCTTCCGTCTGCTGGCGCACTACAAGCCTGTGCCCGGTGTTCCGGACGAGCTGCTGGACAGTGAGGGCCGCATCCGTCCTGTCTGGCAGAGCTTCATCTCGCACCTGTCAGAGCACGACCCGCAAACGCTGCGGCAGATGTTTTCGCGTGGCGACGCATACCTGCGAAACTCTGGCGTCTTTTTGCGTCAGTATACAGAGGATAGGGCGACCGAGCGTCCTTGGCCGCTCAGCCATATGCCCGTTCTGATCGACGCGAAGGAATGGGAGCAGATAGCTGGCTCACTGAAGCAACGTGCTGATCTGCTCGAGGCGGTAGTGGCTGATCTTTACGG
This sequence comes from Henriciella algicola, assembly GCF_003576245.1. GTDB lineage: Bacteria > Pseudomonadota > Alphaproteobacteria > Caulobacterales > Hyphomonadaceae > Henriciella > Henriciella algicola. The sequence continues at coordinate 163,974 of NZ_QWGA01000006.1, read as the reverse complement.
CCCCAACCAGCTCGTCGCGGATGGGGCCTTACCGGGCCAGCTGATTGCGCAGAGCTCGGAATGGATCCGCCCGCTGGTCGGCGTGAAGCCGCGCGGCGGCCATCACCTCAACTTCGTCGCCTTCGAGATCAGCCGGGGGCCTGACGGGACCTGGTGGGTCCTCAATGACAGGACGCAGGCGCCGTCTGGCGCAGGCTATGCGCTCGAAACCCGTGTGGCGACGTCGCGCATCTTCGCGGAGCACTATGCCGACGCCAAGGTCCACCGCCTTTCGAACTTCTTCTCTGAGTTTCGCGCCGCGCTGCTCAATATGCGCACCTCTCAGGACGCCCATGTCGCGATCCTGACGCCGGGCCCATTCAGCGAAACCTATTTCGAGCAATCCTATATCGCACGCTATCTCGGCCTGCTTTTGGTTGAGGGTGAGGACCTCACTATCCAGCAGGGCAAAGTCTTTGTGCGGACGGTTTCAGGCCTGCAGCCCGTCGACGTTCTCTGGCGCCGGCTGGATACGCTTTACGCTGATCCGCTGGAGCTTGATGAGGCATCGCAGATCGGTACGGCAGGCCTTGTCGGGGCCGTGCGCCGGGGCAATGTCTCGGTCGTAAACGCGCTTGGCGCAGGTATACTTGAATCTCGCGCCTTGCTGGCTTTCCTGCCGCGCATTTCTAGAAGGCTCGCAGGCAAGCCGCTCGAAATGCCGAATATCGCAACTTGGTGGTGCGGCCAGCCCGCTGAGCGCGAGCATGTCCTCTCGCGGCTCGAGAACATGCTGATCGCCCCCGCGCTCTCAACGCGCCAGATGTTCGATCCCGACGAGTCCGCCATCCTTGGCAGCCAGCTTCGAAAGCGGGGTATCGATTTTGCCAAACGCCTGATCGATACCGAAGGCGAACTTCTTGTCGGTCAGGAGACCGTCTCCTTCTCGACCTCGCCGGCCTGGGTCGATGGTGCTTTGGTGCCGCGCCCGATGAGCCTGCGCGTCTTCATGGTCCGGACAGCTGACGGCTGGTGTGTCATGCCGGGTGGGTTCGCGCGTATCGGCACGGAAACAAACTCGAACGTCCTGAGCATGCAGGCCGGCAGCTCGGTCGCCGATGTCTGGATCGTCAGCGACAAGCCCGTTGATACGGTCACACGCCTCGCCAGCGGGCAAGCGAGGGCGCCGCGCGCGAAGCAGGGGGCTCTACCCAGCAAGGCTGCTGAAAACCTTTACTGGCTCGCCCGCTATATGGAGCGCGCGGAAGGCTTCACCCGCCTCAACCGCGCGCGCCATGAGCGACTGGCAGAGGCAACCTCGCCGCAAGCGCCGCTTCTGCTTCATCTGACGCGCTATGGATCCTTCATCGGGCTAGATACGCAATCCTCCATACCGCCAGCGCTGGAAGGCACGATCCGCTCGGCCCTGCGCGCCGCCGAAAGCGTCCGTGATCGCCTCTCGCCGGATGGCTGGGCCGCCATCAACCAGCTGAGTGACCGTCTGGATGATGCCTTGTCGCGCAACGTGGCTCCGGGGGATGGCGCAGCGCGCGAGATGGGCGTGCTCTTGCGCCAGTCCAGCGCTTTCACAGGCCTCCTTCAGGACAATATGTACCGCTTCACCGAATGGCGCTTCCTCAGTCTCGGTCGCTCTATCGAACGCCTCATGGCGCTGTCCTCGGCGCTCTCTAACTTCCTCGCCGAAGACGCCCCGCTCGGCAGTCTCGACCTCGCGCTGGAATATGCCGACAGCTCTATTTCGCACCGCCGCAGATACGGCTTTCAGGCGAGCGCGCCCTCGGTTGCCGAACTCACAGCCCTCGATGAGCTCAATCCGCGCTCTCTCATCTTCCACCTGGTCGAGCTTGAGACCCATATGCGCCCGCTGGCAGACCTGATGAAATCGTCCGGCAGCGAGGAATTGCTGGCCGATTGCACGGCGCTGCGAGAGACGTTCGAGGCGCTCGCGCCAGAGGATATCGACCCGGATTACCTCGTCGGATTCCGCAACAAGGTCGCGGCGATATCCGACAATCTCACCCGCATATTCATGAGCTGAAGGCGCCCCCATGCTCTATGATCTCAAACTCAGCATTTCCTACCGCTATGGCGGCATGGTGCTAACCGGCCGCCATCTTCTTCACCTCTGGCCGCCGGACCTGCCGGGCGTGCAGTCAGTATCAGGCCAGACCCTGACCGTTACGCCTGAGCCAGCCGAGCGTAGCGGCTTCCGCGACTTCTTCGGCAACTGGACGAGCGAGGTCGTCTTCGCAGAGGCCCATCAGCGCTTTGAGGCGAGCCTTACCGCCCGCGTCGAACGCCACAAACAGCCAGCCCCGCAGGCAGTATCTGCGAACCTGGAAACGATGCCGGATATTCTGGGCGGGATTAAAAGCCTCGCCGCAGACTCTCCGCTTCACTTCCTTGGCACCACGCCGCGCGTTCGGCCGAATCTCGTCCTGCAGGACTATGTCCGCGACCTTGTCCCGCTCGATGCCTCCACCCGCCATGTCGTGCACAGGCTGGGCGAGCGTTTGCATGAAGAGATGACCTTCGATCCGTCTGCGACCTCTGTCGATACGCGTCACGAAGACGCTTTCGCCGCGCGCAAGGGTGTCTGCCAGGACTTCAGCCACATCATGATCGCGGCCCTGCGCAGCATCGGCATTCCTGCAGGCTATGTCAGCGGTTGCCTCCGTACTGAGCCGCCGCCCGGAAAGCCGCGCCTCGAAGGGGCGGATGCCATGCATGCTTGGGTGCGGGCCTGGTGCGGGCCAGAGCTCGGCTGGATTGAGTACGACCCCACCAATGCCTGCGAGGTTGCAACCAACCATATCGTGATCGCCTATGGCCGCGACTATTCGGACGTATCTCCCGTGAAAGGCGTGCTGAAGTCGGCCTCTGGGCAGGCTGGCTCGCAGGCCGTCGATGTGGTGCCACTCGAAGAAGAGGCGCCCGCCGGAATTCATGGTTAAGCCGACCCGTGAAATGGCGCGTTTGCATTTGCGGAAGGTTTAAGCCCCGGCACGCTATTTTCGGCGGTGAATAGCTGTCTGGGAGGTTCGCCTCGTGAAAATGTCTCCAATCGTCTCGCTCGTCCTGTCACTTGTGTTTGGCGGCGCAGCCGTGCTTGGTGCGCGCCTCTGGCTCGGCGGCGACAAGGACCCCGCACCGGCTGAAATGACCGAAGTGCAGCCAGTGGTCATCGAGACCCGCGATGTGCTGGTCGCCGTGCGCGACATCCCGCGCGGCGTCACGCTCGACCCGGCCTGGTTTGAGACAGAAGCAATACCTGTCACCGATGTCCCGCGCGGCGCTTTCGAAACGCGCGGCGACCTTCAAGAGACAGGCCTTGAGCGCCCGACCCTGATCGAGATCGGCAGCGGCGAAATCCTGTCAGAGAAAATGCTGCTTGCGGTGGGCATGCGCGCCTCGCTCTCATCGAAGATCCGCCCCGGCATGCGCGCCTATACGATCCAAATGAATGACGTTGCCGGTGTCGCAGGCTTCGTCCTTCCGGGCGACATGGTGGATATTATCTTCATGGCCAATGACGGCGCAGCCCTCGTTGACGACCAACCGGTCCGCGCTGGCGGGGCGAGCGCCGAAGTGCTGCTGCAGAATGTTGAAGTCATGGCGCTGGACCTCAATGACGATGTCGCTGGAAATGACCCGTCACCATTCCGCACGGCGACGCTCGCCGTTACGCTTGAACAGGCCCAGACGCTCTCAGTCGCAGGCAAGTCCGGTACGCTGTCGCTGGCGCTTCGCGGCAGTGCGGACGATGCTTATGAGATGGCAGAAGCCGTGCGCCTGCGCTCCCCGGCGCCCGCGCCGCGCCAGGTCGCAGCAGCGCCGCAGCCAGCTGCCCCGCGTCCGCCGTCTGGCACGCAGGTCGCCATCATCATGGGCGATCAGGAATCCATGGTCCGGGTCCCGTCCAGCCAGTAATCCGGCGGCGATTTTCCGTACTTCACAATCCATCTCTAGATAGATCCAGCTTTCGAGTCTCCTTGAGGGGCGCGGCAAGCTGGATTTTCCGCATGAGCGCGGCGCTCATCACCCGTTCCCTGAATTGGCAGCGTGCTCTTGGTCGCTGCCGGTCAGCGCAGGCCGTGCAGTGGAGTAGCGTGCGCGCTAAATTAGTGAAGGTGATTTCATCCTCACGTCCGCGCTCTTGCCTGTGCGGATTTGAGAAAGGCCGGAGGCGGACGCGCGCCGATTGCGTCGGCGGTGCAGGTCACGGCTCGTGCTTCGCGGACAGGGGAGCAACACCAGTAGCTCAGTGAACGGAATTATTGGGTATCGATCGCTAGGGCGGAGCGTCCAGCCTAAGCGGCGCGGCCTTAAGACGTTGCCGCCATCACGTCCATCATGCGCACCACGGCAGGCAGCATGAGCACGGTAAGCAGCGACGGAAACACGAACAGGATCAGCGGCACGACCAGCTTGGCCGGAAGCGCCAGCGCCTTTTCCTCTGCATAGAGCATCCGCTTCTCGCGCATGTCGGTCGCAAAGACGCGCAGCGTCTCACCCACACTGGTGCCGAGTTCTTCAGACTGGCGCAGCATGGTCGCGAGCGCCCGCGCCTCATCGAGGCCCAAGCGGTCTGCGAAATTCTTCCAGGCCTCGGTGCGCGCCCGCCCGGCGCGCGTCTCGAGGTTCATGATCTTCAGATGGTCAGCAAGGTTCGGATACCGCTGCGCCAATTCTTCGGACACACGTTGGACAGCGCCATCGAGGCTGAGACCAGCTTCCACGCAGGCCACCATCAGGTCCATCATATCCGGAAAGCCTTCGCGGTACTGGTCCTGAAGGCGCGAAAGTTTTTTATCCAGTATGAAGGAGGGCGCGACGAAGCTGATGACGGCAAGGCCGCCTGAGGCGAGCATCAGCCCGTTGCCGGGTAGCCTGTCGCCATAGAGCGGCCAGGTCGCGAGCAGAAGGAGTTGCGGCACAATCAGCGCGATGAAACGGATGCCAATGAAAAGGTAAGGCGCAGCTTTCGAATAATACCCCGCCTTGAAAAGGCGCGCGCGCAGCTTGCTGAGTGCTTCGGAGTTCGGGTCGGAAAAACGCCGCCCGATTTTCTCGATGACCTGGTCGCGTTTCTGGCTTGCGGACTGCGTTTGGGTTCGCGTCCGGCGCGCAGCATCGCTCTCCAGACGCTGGGCCATCTTCTTCTTGGCTTTCAGGCCGCGGGCGAGTTTCACCGCGAGAACAGCAAGCGCAGACAGCGTCACAATCGTGAGGATAGAGACGAGCGCGAAATTGGAGGTCTGGAGGAAGTTGATCGGCATCATTCCCTCAGACCTTGAAGCTGATCATCTTGCGCATGACGAGATTGCCAATCGCCATCCAGACGAGGCAGCCGCCGAGACCATACTGGACGATCTTTTCATTGATGACGCTGCCATAGAAGTGCGGGGTCAGCATGTGCATCGCCCCCATCACGATGAACGGCGCAGACGTCAGGATCAGCGCTGATGCGCGCCCTTCCGATGAGGCCGCCTTGATCTTGAGGCGCATCTTCTGGCGTGCACGGACGGTCGACGCGTTGACCTTGAGCAGGCTGGCGAGATTACCCCCGGTGCGCGCCTGCAGGCGTACCGTGGCGGCGAAGAGTTCAACGTCGGGCTGTTGTGTACGCTCTGCGAGCTTCTTCACAGCTTCTTCGAGGCTTGAGCCATAGGCAATCTCATCGGCGGCCATGCCGAATTCGGACCCGATCGGATCCGGCATTTCACGTCCCACCAGTGAGACGGCCGTCGGCACCGGGTGACCAGCTTCGAGGCTGCGGACGATAATCTCAAGGGCATCAGGCAGTTGCTCGCCAAGCTGGCGATCACGCGCGGCGGCTTTCATCTTGAGGAAAAAGATCGGCAGGACCGTGGATGCCAGAACACCCGCCACAGGCGTTATCATCAGGTTGGCGGTGAAGTAGAAGGTGGCAGCTGCTGCAACCACGCCGACAGCGAGCGCGATCATCGACCAGGTGACGGGATCATAAGCGAGGCCAGAGCGGGTCACGAGATCATTGAACCAGCGAACTGCCAGCCGGCCATTGCCTTCCTTGTCCTGTCCGCGCTGGCGGCGCAGTTCAATAATGAGGTCAGCGACGCTCGCCTGCTTTTCCTGCACACGCAGGCGCCGGTTCAGCCGCGTTTTCTCAACTGCGCCCTGTCCAAAACCGAGGACCGACTGGGCGGCGAGAAAGGCTGAAGCGAAGGCCAGCACATAGATGACGACCGAAGTCTCCATCTATTTCCCCGGCACTTCGAGGAGCGGCTTCGACGGGTCGAAATACTCCATCGGCAGGTGCACGCCGCGCCGTTGCATCTCATCGAGGCATTTGGGGCGAAGACCCGTTGCGCGGAACTCGCCGATCACGGTGCCATCCTCGCCGGTGCGAAGGCGGTTGAACAGGAAGATGTCCTGCATCTGGATGATGTCGCCTTCCATGCCCGTCACTTCCGTCACATGGGTGATGCGGCGCGAACCGTCAGACAGGCGCTGGGCCTGGATGATGATGCCGATCGCCGACGAGATCTGCCCACGGACAGCTTCGGACGAGATGCGCAGCCCGCCCATTGCCACCATCTGCTCAAGGCGGCTGATCGCCTCGCGCGGATTGTTGGCGTGGATCGTCGCCATGGAGCCTTCATGGCCCGTATTCATGGCCTGCAGCATGTCGAAGGCTTCTTCGGAACGCACCTCGCCAAGGATCACCCGGTCCGGACGCATACGAAGGGCGTTCTTCACCAGCTCGCGCTGGCGGATCTCACCCTTGCCCTCGAGGTTTGGTGGGCGCGTTTCCATGCGCGCGACGTGCGGCTGCTGCAGCTGAAGTTCTGCCGCGTCCTCGATCGTGATGAGGCGTTCCTTGTGACTGATCGCCTTGGAGAGCGCGTTGAGCAGCGTGGTCTTGCCGGAGCCCGTACCGCCGGAAATGATGCAGGTCACACGGCATTTCACGGCATTGAACAGGAACTCGGCGACTTCTTTCGGCATCGCGCCAAAGCCGATCAGCTTTTCTAGCGTCAGCGGCTTCTTTGAGAACTTCCGTATGGAAACAAGCGGGCCATCAATCGCGACCGGCTCGACAGCCGCGTTGACGCGCGAGCCATCGAGAAGACGCGCATCGACCAGCGGTTGGCTTTCATCGACGCGGCGACCAACGGCGGACACGATGCGCGAGACGATCCGGCGAAGGTGGGCATTGTCGCGAAACTTGGCCTCTGAAAGCTCAAGCTCACCGCGGCGCTCCACATAGACCTGCTTGGCGCCATTGATGAGAATATCCGAAATCGTAGGGTCAGCTAGAAGCGGCTCAAGGGGGCCGAGGCCGGTCATCTCGTGATAGACAGAGTCCGCAAAATCCAGCACTTCGGCCTGGTTCATCGGGATGCGCTCATCGCGCACAATCTCGGAAACCAGCCGGCCGACCTGCTTCTTCATTTCCGCTTCGTCGAGCTTGTCGAGAACCGAGAGGTCGAGTTCGTCAATCAGCTTGTTGTGGACACGCAGCTTGGCTTCGAGCAGGTCGAACGAGGCAGAGCCTGAACTTTCTTTCGGCTCATCGTCGGCTTCGTCGGCATCATCTGCCGCAAAGAGCGGACCATCATCCTTTGTCGCCTCCTCCGCACTCGCCTCTGGCGCTAGTGCTTCAGGCTCGAGCTTTTCGGCGGCGGAGTTATTGCGAGAGAGAAGGGAGAAGCGTGCCATCTAGGCTTTCTTTCTGCTCGGGGGTGACTGGACCACTGGGGCATTGCCTTCTTCGAGAAGGTCGATCAGGCGGCTGATATCCTTGGCGAGGCGATTGCCGGGCTTCGCTTCGCTCACAGCCTGGCCGAAGTTCACGGCGGCAAGTGCGGCTTCCCATTCCGACGAGATGGTCGCGAAGACGGGACGGCCGATGGCTTCCTCAGCCTGCGACACGGTAACGGTGCCGCCAAACAGCTTCTTCGACATCCGGTTCAGAACAATCCGTGGCTGCACGATGCCTTCGGAGGCGTCTTCGAGGTCTTCGGCGCGGTTGCGCGCAGCATGCAGTGCCGGGACGGTCAGCTCGCTCATCACGATGTTTTCGTCAGCGCCCGTCACGACGGACGCCATCCAGGGCGAGGGCCAACGCGGCAGGTCAACGATGACATGATCATAGAGGCCGCAGGCAACCTCCAGCATCTTGAGGATCGATTCCGGTTTGATCGCATTCCACAGCCGGTGAGAGCGCGGCGCGGCTAGAAGATCTATGCCATTCTTGTGGTGCGTGATGAAGGCCTGAAGAAGCGCCTCATCAATGCGGTCCGCGGACTGCGTCAGCGCGGTCTGATTGAGGTTTGCCGGGCAGTTCAGATAGGACGCACACGCCCCATCGAAGAAGTCGAGATCAATGAGACAAACCTTGCTGCGCGTCTCGCGCTGGCTGAGCTGATAGGCGATTTCGACGGCCACCAGCGTCGCGCCGGCGCCGCCAACCGAAGGTGTCACCGTCCAGCACTTGCCCGAGCTATCCGCCCCCGAACTGTCCTGCTTGCAGATAAGCTCCAGCGCCTCGATCAGCGACACTGGTGAAATCGGCGGCGGCAGCATGTCCCAGCGCTGGAGCGACATCAGCCGCTTCACCGCAAGGATCGGGATATTCTCACCAATCACGATGCCTGGCAGGCTGGGTGCGGTTTCAGAGACGCGGATCAGCAGCTCGACGAGATCGAACGTACCTGCATTCTCCAGCACCAGAACGCCGCCGCGCTCAGCCTCCGCCGCTTCAAGCGCGGCGTCGGGGCTGTCATGACTGGTGACACTGATTGTCGGCAGGTTTGCGGTCGCCGCCACCAGCGCCTCGTGCCCACCGGGCGCGAAGACGTGAAGGCGCACTGGCCCCGTCACCTGAAGCGGTGTGGCGCTCATGCCTACTCGCCTCCCATTCCCGGCACGTAGCCAAGATCAGGACGTGAGGACTGGGCCACAGGCTGGGCCTGAGCAGGGGAGGGCGCACGAAGCGTGCCCGTGCCCGCAGTCGCGGCGCTCGGCCGATCATCATAGCTCAGCTCACCCAGCAGCAGGCGTTCTGCTTCCGATGGCATCGGATTGTTCGTCAGCGGATCGGGGATGCGCGTGCCAGCTGGCGTCGGCAAGACGAGGCGCGGCGTGATGATGATGATCAGCTCTGTCTCATTCTCGCGGAAACGGTTCGAGCGGAACAGTGCGCCAAGGACAGGCACATCGCCCAGCCACGGCGTCTGCACAGAGGTCGTGTCCACCGTGTTCTGGATCAGGCCAGCAATCGCAAAGCTCTCACCATCGGCAAGCTCGATGATCGTATTTGCGCGGCGAACGCTCAGCGCCGGGATCTCGACGCTCGCGAGACGAACAGAGTTGCGCGGATCGAGCTGGCTCACTTCCGGGCTGACTTCGAGGCTCATCTTGTTGTTCGACAGGATGCGCGGCGTGAATTCGAGGCTCACGCCGAACTCGCGGAACTGGATGCTGATCGTATCTTCATCGGCCGCGACCGGGACAGGAAACTCTCCGCCCGCCAGGAAACTCGCCGTCTCACCAGAGCGGGCGACGAGATTCGGTTCGGCCAGCGTGCGGATAACACCGCGCTCTTCCAGCGCTTCAAGGAAGAAGTCGATATTCACCCCGCCAGACGCGCCAAGCAGGCTGAGAATGGATTTCGGCGCGCCGCCGGAGAGAAGCTCAGAGCCGGTCGCGAACAGGAAATCGCCCGCGCGGCTGACTTCACCGCCAATGCCAAGTTCTTTCACGTCCTCACGCGACGCCTCGACAAAGCGTACTTCAAGCATCACCTGCTGCGGGCTGTTCACGTCCAGTGCGTCGATCACCGCATCCGGCGCATAGCTTGCCGCGATCTGCATGATCTCGGCAGCCGTCTCATCATCCGGCACATTCCCACGCACATGAAGGCGCTGCGCCACGGTACGAAGGTCGAGGCTGATGTCAGGGAAGAGGGCCGCGATGTCGCTCTGGATGGCGCCCAGATCATGCTCGACGCGGACATCGATAATCTCGATCAGGTCGCCATCATCATCATAGACGAGGATATTGGTCGAGCCGATCGTGCGTCCACGGACATAGAGACGGTTGTCTGATGTCGGCGCAGCGTCAGCGATCTCTGGCTGGGAGATAGCGATACGCGCAAACGGGCGGCCAACTGCGATAGGCGTAGACCGGTTCACGACGACAGTCAGGTCGGTCTGCGATGGGCCTGCAGGTGAGGTGGAGGCGTGATAGACAGCGCTGCCAGTCTGGCGCGGCATCGGCTCCGCAACGGCGCCAGCGGTAAACCCGCAGAACAGGACGGCAAACGAAAAGGCCTGCAAGATGGAGGACGTCATTCTGACCCTCTTTGCTGCTTACTAGTGCCCGCATTTTGCAGGCGTTCAGTAAGCAAGCTTAAGAGCGAGACTTGAAGTCCGGCTGAAACGCGCGCGGCAAACTTGAAACAAATTTGCCGCTTCCTGATCAGCCCGTGTCAGGATTTCGTCCGCGTCCTGTCAGATCAGGCAGGCTTTGCAGGGCCGACCCAGACCTGTTGGGCATTCACGAATTCGAGGATGCCGTGCGGTCCAAGCTCACGTCCGAGACCTGACGCCTTCGTGCCGCCGCTTGGCAGGCGAGGGTCCGTCTTCACAATGCCATTGACGCTGACCTGACCGGTATCGAGCAAGCTCGCCATCGCTTCGCCGCGGCTCGTCTCAGTCCAGATGCTCGCCGCAAGGCCGTAGCGCGTATCATTGGCGAGCTCGACGGCATGGTCGGCGTCACGTGCCCTTACCAGGACCCCAACCGGGCCGAACGTCTCCTCATTGAAGGCGCACATATCCGGGGTGACGTTGGAGAGCAGTGTGACCGGATAGAAGTATCCATCACCGTTTGGCAACTCGCCGCCAAGGACACAGTCCGCGCCTTGTTCGATCGTCTCCTGAACCTGTCGGTGCAGCTCATCGCGAAGGTCTGGGCGGGCAATTGGGCCCACATCCGTGTCGCCCTCTCGCGGATCACCCAGCTTCAGCGCCGCAAGCTTGTCCTTCATCAGCGCTTCGACCTTGTCGTAAACGCTTTCCTCAACAATGATCCGCTTGGCCGCGATGCAGGACTGGCCTGCATTGATGATGCGCGACAGCGTCAGCACGTCCGTCGCCTTGTCGAGGTCAGCATCCGCCAGAACGATGGACGGATCAGACCCGCCAAGCTCCAGCACTGCAGGCTTGATCGCTGAGCCGGCAATCCCCGCCACCGCAGACCCGCCGCGCGAAGACCCGGTAAAGGACACGCCGCGAACTCTGTCGTCGCGGATCACCGCCTCGACGCTCGGCGTCTCGAGATAAAGCGCCTGGAACAGGCCTTCAGGCGCACCGGCCTCACGGAAGCATGTTTCAATCGCTTCAGCGCAGCCCGGCACATGCGGGTCATGCTTCATCAGGCAGGAATTGCCCGCCATCAGGGCAGGGGCCGCAAACCGGAAAGCCAGCCAGAAAGGCGCATTCCAGGGCAGGATGCCGAGGATGGGGCCGATGGGCAGGTGCTGCACATAGGACAGGCTCGCATCGGACTCCAGAACCTGCCGGGAAAGGTAGCCCTCGGCGTGGTCGGCATAATGCTCTGCGCACCAGGCAGACTTCTCGACTTCGCCGCGCCCTTCCTTGATGGGCTTGCCCATCTCTTCGGTCATGATGGGCGCAAGCGTTTCGACATGCTTGCGCATATGGGCCGCGACGGCTTTCAGCAGTTTGGCGCGTTCGGCATAGGATTTGGTCTTCCATTCATGGAAGGCAGCCAGCGACGCGTTGATCTTGGCGTTGACGTCTGCCTCGCTGTCGAGCGCAACTTCACGAACGGTCTCGCCGGTCGCCGGATTGACGGCTTTCAGCATGGATTTCTCCTGATCTCAGATGTGTGGCAGGCGCTAGCTCGCAGGCTGGGCCTGTTCGCCGTTGGCTTTCTTCGCGGCGGGCGCAGTCGGCTTCCCGGTCCCGGGCTTCAGCGTGAACTCTTCTGGCAGGGAAAAGAAGCTCTCACAGCCTGTCTCAGTGACATAGAAGGTGTCGGAAATGCCGACGGTTTTGTCACCGTCCACGCCCCAGACCCATGGGATAATGTGGAAGGTCATGCCTTCCTTCAGGATCTGCGGGTCACCCTGCATCAGCGACAGGATATAGCCTTCATCCCAGCTCGGCGGGAAAGCGATCCCGATCGAATAGCCAGAGCGCGTGATGAGAGAGCCGCCATGCGAGCCGTCTGAAATGATATCGCGCACGATCTTGTCTGCGTCCGAAACCGTAAGACCCGGCTGCACATAGCGGCGCAGTTCCTTCAGCGCTTTCTGCATCTGCTCTTCTGCGCTGCGCATGGATGGCGACAGCTCATCCTGCATGACGACCGTGCGCATCATGGCGGTGTGATAGCGCCTGTAACAGCCGCCAACCTCGAGGAAGACATGCTCGCCTTCCTGCACCTTCCGACCTTCCCATGTCGCGTGACCAATCATGGATCGAGGACCAGACGTTACATAAGGCATGACGGCGGGTGGCTCGCCGCCCGCTTCGAACATGGCAGCAGAGATTGCCGCCCCGATCTCATTCTCGGTAACGCCGGGCTTTGCGATGTCGATACCGGCCTGCATGCCGGCTTCGGTCGCCCGGGCCGCCCGTTTCATGATCTCGATTTCGTGCTTCGACTTACAGACGCGGCCTTCCTCGACGATGCCGAAACAGTCGAGCAGGCGCCCGCCCGTATAGGCTGAGTGAAAGCGGTCCTGCTGATAGGCAGGCAGGAAGTATGAGTTACGCTCATACCCAACTGTCGAATTATATAGCCCGGCCTCACGCAGCGCCTCGATCAGGCGCTGGATGGCGTCGCCATTATCGGCATAGGGCCGCGTTTTCTCGACCCATGTGCGGGCATGGACGTTCGACTCTTCCATGTTCCGCGTGACCATGAAGCAGTCGCCATCGAGCGGCACCACCAGTGCCTGGAAGAAAGAGTACCCCGTCGTCTGATAATCAGTGAGGTACATGATGTTTTCTGGGTCGGAGATGACCACCGCATCAAGGCGGCGGCTTCTCATCCGGTCGCGCAGGTCTTCCAGCCGGCGAGCATACTCTTCCGGCGGGAACGTCATATCATCGCGGTGCCTCATGCTGGCACCAGGACGGCTTCCATGGCCGCCTCCATGATGTCGAGGCCTTCATTGAGGTCTGCATCATCAATTGTCAGCGGCGGGATCAGCTTGGCGACACGGCCTTCGCTTCCGCAGCCACCGAGAAGCAGCCCCTTGTTGAAACACTCAGCCACCACTTTCTTGGCGAAGGCGCCATCCTTGGTGTCGAGGCCCTGCATCATGCCTTTGCCACGCACTTCCATACCCGGACGCGCCATCTTCTTCAGGCGGCTTTCCATGATGTCGCCCTTGCGGCGTACATCGGCCATGAAGGCGTCATCCTTGAAATAGTCCATGGCGACCATGCCCGCGATGAAGGAGATGCCCTGTCCGCGGAACGTACCTGTATGCTCACCGGGGGACCAGTGCTTATCGAATTCCGGCTTGTTCAGATTCATGGCGAGCGGCGTACCAAAGCCGCCAATTCCCTTGGCCAGCGTGATGATGTCCGGGTCGAGGTCCATGCCGTCAAAACTGAAATAGGAACCGGTGCGCCCGCACCCGGCCTGAATATCATCCAGGATAAAGAGCGCGCCGCGATCCTTTGCGAATTTGCGGATCGCTTTCAGCCACTCGGCATCGGCAACATTGACGCCGCCTTCGGCCTGAATGGGTTCGACGAGGATGGCCGCTGGCGGCTCATAGCCGGAAGACGGGTCTGCATAAGCTTCTTCCATGCCTTCCAGAGGATGGCCGAATGGCAGGCGCTCGACATGGTTCAGCGGCACACCGGCCGCATTGCGGAAATAGGCATTCGCAGTTGCTGCGAGCGCGCCGAGCGTCATGCCATGAAAGCCATTGGTGAAGGCGATGACCTGCTTGCGGCCGGTCGCTCGGCGGGCAAGCTTCAGGGCGGCTTCGACAGCGTTCGTACCGGTCGGCCCCGTGAACTGCATCCGATAGTCCCAGCCGCGCGGCTCGAGGATCGTCTCGGTAAAGGCTTTGATGAAGTCACGCTTGGTGGTCGTCATCATGTCGAGGCTGTGGGGAATGCCATCGGCCTCGATGAATTTGATGATTGCCTCTTTCATGCGCGGATTATTGTGTCCGAAGTTCAGGACACCTGCGCCACCAAAAAAGTCGATATAGGATTTGCCAGCCTCATCGGTCTGGCGGGCATTGGAAGCGGACTTGAACACGGTGGGGTAAGTCCGTGCATAACCCCTTACATTCGATTCCCAGCGCTCAAACAGGTCCATGACGGTCTCTCCTCGGATTCGTGTTTAGGGTTAGTCGTTCAGATAAGTGGCTTGGTCGGGTAGGGGCGCGCCTGCAAGACGCGCATAAATGCGGGTCACAATCGGCAGCAGCCTGTCATTGAAGTCGTATCGGGGGGAATGGCATGGCTCGTGATGGCCCTTGCCGTCATCGGCGCCAATCAGAGCGAAGGCACCCGGTATTTCCTTGAGATAATAAGAGAAGTCTTCTGACGCCATGATCGGCACTGGCAACTCATCGAAATGCCACTGCTCACCGAGGTCGCCAGCAATCGCGTCCCGCATCAGGCCCGCTTCGCTCGCATGGTTGATGGTCGCATCATAGCGCGGGAACAGCTCAACCTCGGCTTCGACGCCATATGCTGCGGCCTGCGCGGTTGCGATGTCGCGGATCATCGTGTCGATGCGTTCGCGGTCGGCTGGATTGGCGATGCGGATACTACCCGCCATCTTCGCGCTGTCCGGAATGACGGTCTCACCGCTTGGCGCCTCGATCGAGGTCACGCTCACCACGGCGGCGTTCTGAGGTGTAATCCGGCGTGAAATGATCTGCTGCAGCGCCATGGTGACGGCAGAGGCCGCAAGAACCGGGTCGCGCGTATTCTCAGGCTGGCTCGCATGACCGCCTGCGCCGCGCAGCGTGATCCGGAATGTCCCATTACCCGCCATGACGGCGCCGTCGGGGCAAACCGCTTTGCCGAACGGAATTGCCGGCCAGTTGTGCCAGCCGAAGATGCAGTCGAGCCCCTCAAGCGCGCCATCTTCGATCATCTTCTTTGCGCCATGCCCGCCTTCTTCGGCAGGCTGGAACAGCAGGGTAACGGGGCCGGGCAGGCTTGCTTCATGGCGTTTCAGCCAGGCAGCGGTCGACATCAGAGCGGCCGCATGTCCGTCATGTCCGCA
Source organism: Henriciella algicola (assembly GCF_003576245.1). Lineage (GTDB taxonomy): Bacteria > Pseudomonadota > Alphaproteobacteria > Caulobacterales > Hyphomonadaceae > Henriciella > Henriciella algicola. The sequence continues at coordinate 148,689 of NZ_QWGA01000006.1, read as the reverse complement.
CGCGTGCATGCAACCAATATGAGAGGAGCTGTAATCGAGACCGGTCGCTTCATTGATCGGCAGCGCGTCGATATCTGCGCGCAGCCCCACATGCCTGCCGGGTGCATCCGCAGCCAGTGTCGCCACGGTACCCGTCCTTGCACAGACGCGATAGGAAATGCCCATAGCATCAAGTGACGCCCGAATGACTTCGGACGTATCTATTTCCTGCCAGGGCAGCTCTGGGTGTCGATGGAGATCGCGACGAAAATCGGTAGAGGCCGCAACCAGTGTCGGCCAGTCCGCCTGCATCCCTCGGGGCAAGGTAAAGCCTTGTCTCGACATACGGTGACCGTAGCCATTGGCGGCACCACTGCAATGGGGTGACTGCTCACAAGGGCGAATTTAAATCTCTGCCCTGATTTTGTTCAGTGCTAGGCCTTAGCCTTGCGATCAGCTGCTTGAAGGAGCTGCAGAAACTCATCAGGTACCGATTTCTCGGAAACGCGATCATAAGTGCGCTTGAGGCCAGCCGACATCGCATTGCGAAATGCACGGCGGGCGTGACGCTCTTCGGCGCTCACCAGTCTTGCTTTCTTATGTTCATGCGTGTCGGTCATCATTCTGTCTCGTTGCTCAACCTGTAAACAAACAGGCGTGCCGAGCGTTCCGATTTTGTAGCTGTGGAATAGTTAACATTTAGCAGCAACACGTTGACCTTGATCGATCCGACCACTCGCCAATGGTGTGTTCATCGGCTTTTTGCTCGTTGTGTTTGACGTGGAAAAACGCTGCTGAATTGCTTTTACTGACGCGCTGTTCCTGCTATGTTCTCTTCATGGGAAAGCGTACACTTATCGACCGCCTGGCCATTCTCGCGGATGCCGCAAAGTATGATGCCTCCTGCGCCTCATCCGGGTCGGCGAAGCGGAATTCACTTTCTACCAATGGGATAGGTTCGACTGAGGGGATGGGCATTTGTCACGCCTATGCACCTGACGGGCGTTGCATCTCCCTGCTGAAGATCCTGATGACGAATTTCTGCATCTACGATTGCAAGTATTGCATCAACCGGGTGTCCAGCAATGTGGAGCGGGCGCGCTTCAGCGTTGATGAAATCGTCAAGCTCACGCTCGATTTCTACAAGCGCAACTATATCGAAGGCCTGTTTCTCTCCTCCGGCATCATCCGTTCATCAAACTACACGATGGAGCAGATGGTGGAGGTCGCCCGCAAGCTTCGGGTGGAGCATAATTTCGGCGGCTACATCCATCTCAAATCCATCCCTGAAGCGGACCCGGCGCTGATCGAGCAGGCCGGCCTGCATGCTGACCGCCTCTCCATCAATATCGAACTGCCGCGTGAAGCCTCGCTTAAATCCTATGCGCCAGAGAAGTCCGGCGCCGTCATCCGCTCGGCGATGGCTAATGTCCGTCATGGCATCGAGTCGCGCCAGCCTGACCGTAAGGAGCGGGGCAAGGCGCGCCCGCCGCGCTTCATTCCCGGCGGGCAATCGACGCAGATGATCGTCGGCGCAGACCAGTCCTCCGACAAGGACATCATGACGACCAGCGCCTCGCTCTATTCCGGCTACAAGCTTCGCCGCGTCTATTATTCGGCCTTCAGCCCCATACAGGACAGCTCTGGCGACCTGCCGCTCATCAAGCCGCCCCTGATGAGAGAGCACCGGCTATACCAGGCCGACTGGCTGATGCGGTTTTACGGCTTCGAGAAGGATGAGATTTTCGAGGCGCGGGGCGATGGCATGCTCGACCTCGATCTTGACCCGAAACTTGCCTGGGCGCTGGAGCGGCGCGAGCGCTTTCCCGTCAATGTGAACCGCGCCAGCCGCGAGGAGCTTCTGCGCGTGCCCGGCTTTGGCACCAAATCTGTGAACCGCATCCTTGCTGCGCGCCGGCACACAAACCTCCGCCTCGATCACATCGCGCGCATCGTCCGGTCGCTGAAGATCTGCCGCGACTTCATCGAAACCGTGGACTGGCACCCGTCCCGCGCGCTCGACCTTGTCACCCTGCGCGACAGGTTCGTTCCGCAGCCCCAGCAGCTCCAGCTTCTCTGATGCACCAGATCAGCCTGTCTTCCGAAACTGATTTCGAGGGATGGCGCGATGCGGCCCGCCGGCTTGCGGGGCAGGGCGTTCCGCCATCCGACATTCACTGGTCGGGCAGCGCCGCAGGCGGAGACGACCTCTTTGCAGCCGCCAGCGCGCCCGAACCTGCCACGCCATCCGGTTCTGCGCCGCGTGAAGTCAAAGTTCCTAAAGCCTTCATCGATATGGCCAAGCGGGTCATCTGCCACCGCGATCCCGCCCGTTTCGCCTGGCTCTACCAGCTATTGTGGGACCTGCAGCGCAACTGCGCCGCGCTTACCGACCCGCTCAATGATGCGGCCCGCTGGGTCAAAGCCGCCGACAAGCAGATCCGCCGCGACGTTCACAAGATGCATGCGTTCGTCCGCTTCCGGAAAGTCGGCGAGCGGGAGGGCCGCGAAGTCTTCATGAGCTGGTTTGAGCCGGACAATCGCATTGTCGGCCTGACTGCGCCCTTCTTCATGCGCCGCTTCACCGGCATGGACTGGACCATCCTGACGCCGGACGCCTGCGCCAGCTGGGATGGCAAGAAGCTCACCTTTGCGGCAGGCGCTGACCGCTCCCAGATGCCGGCAGAAGACGCGATCGAGGACCAGTGGCGTACCTATTATGCCTCCATTTTCAATCCGGCCCGGCTCAAGGTCGACGCCATGCTGTCGGAAATGCCAGCCAAATACTGGAAGAATTTGCCAGAGGCAGAGCTCATCCCTGACCTTATCCGCAAGTCATCCCAGCGTACCGGCGCGCTCCTCTCAGCGCCCTCCACCGATGCGAACATCAGGACCTCGCGCATGTCGAACTTCTTCGCCGAAGAAGAAGCGATAGAGATCAACTCACTGGATGATGCGCGCCGCGCCGCTTCTAAATGTGACCGCTGCCCGATCCATGAATGCGCCAGTCAGACCATATTTGGCGAAGGCCCGCCTGACGCGCGGCTCATGATCATCGGTGAACAGCCAGGCGATCAGGAAGACATCGCTGGCAAACCTTTCGTCGGTCCCGCCGGTCAGTTGTTCGACAAGGCGATGACAGAAGCGAATGTTGAGCGCCGTAAGGCCTATGTCACGAATGCGGTGAAGCACTTCAAATTCGCCCCGCGCGGCAAACGCCGCATGCACCAGAAGCCGAATGCAGGCGAGATCGATACCTGCCGCTTCTGGTTGGATCTTGAGCGCAAATTCGTCGCGCCGGACATCATTGTAACGATGGGGGCGACTGCGCTGCGCGGCGTCTTCGGCAAGGCCGTCGCTTTGAAAGATATGCGCGGGGCGCTGACGCAGCTCGATAATGGTACCCGCCTCATCGCGACTATTCACCCGTCATACTTGCTGCGCCTGCCGGACAGGCAGCGCGCCGCCGAAGAGTATGACCGGTTTGTCGATGACCTTGCTCGCGCGCGGTCGCTGCTATGGTCGGATGCGGCCTGACGCCTATCCCATGCCAAAGAAGGAAGCGAATTTCTCCCACGGGACAAAGGCAATCGTGACCGCTGTGGTAATCGCGGCAAGCACATAACCGATCAGCATCAACACCCCATCGCGCGCCATGATGGCGAGCCCATAGAGGGTGATGGCTGCACCGGGTGCGGCTACGGCAAATGGCACAAGTTCCAGCGGGATCATCAGCAGCGCCAGAAAGATCACAATCACGGCTGAGGCATAAACTGACCAGGGGCCAGTCAGCATCGTGATGCGCTGTGAAATCAGTCCATCGATTCGCTTCAGCCAGGGCTTGGTCTTCTTGTCGGCGGCCTTCAGCTTTTCTTTCGAGATCGACCGCTTCTCGATGAAGCCGGGCACCCAGATGCGGTCTGCCCCGAAAATGATCTGGATGGTGAACAGGATGATGACCAGCCCGACGATCATGGGCAGGCCGGGAACCGCGCCGATTGGCGGGACGACGACCAACAGGCCGAGCAGGACAATGATGGGGCCGAAGGAGCGATCTCCGAAAAGATCGAGTACGTCTCCGAATGTAACCGTATCGCCATCGATTTCGTTGATGGCTCGCTCGAGAACGTTTTCGAGCGGTTTGTCCCGCGAGGCGGTCATTGAGTGCGTCCTTGTTCTGTCGATAGGTGCTCAATAAGCGCCTGATCTGACGGAAAGTTCACACGTGGTCGCCAATTGTGTCAGGCGTCAGGATGGACTGCATCGTCTGACGCATCAGCGCGATCATGCTCGACAGATCCATGTCCGGGTTTCTCAGCAGGCGGTTTGCGAGGCCGGAGAACTGCACCATCATCATGTCGGTCCGCGCTTCCGCCAGATCGAGGCCGATCTTGTTGCCGATAAGATGCGTGAGCTGGTCGCGAATATACTTGTCGTGGCGCTGGATGATGCAGGCGATCTCCGGATTGCGTTGACACTCGGCCAGCATCTCCATGTTCAGCGCGGACTGAAGAATATCTGTCTTTTCCTCGATCGACTGGATGGCGCGCTCGGTCATCACGCTGGCGAGCTCATTTGAATCGACCGCATCCAGCTCTGCAAAGCGCTCCGCAGCTTTCGCCGACTCGCGATCGACAATGGCGGCGATGATCGCCTCCTTGCTCTCGAAATAGTGGTAGATGTGGCCGGGGCTCATTTTTGCGCGGGCGGCGATCTTGGCCATTCCCGCGCGGTGAAAGCCCATCTCAACGAAACAAAGTGCCGCTGCGTCAAGGATTTGCGAGATCCTCGCCGTACGCCGTTTTTCAGCGCCCGTCATCGGTATTGGTTTTTGTTCCAACTATTTCACATCCCGTCATTGACTTTGTGCATCGCAGCAACAAATAGAACGTTCATTCTAAAATCAACAGGTTTCGCTACATTTGAACGATCCCTGACGGCGCATAGGAAGCAAATGCCCCATTCTAAAGAGTTCTCCTCCCAGTTCCTGCGTAAGGGATTTGGTGCGGCGGCAGGTGCCGCGCTGCTCGTTCTTGCAGCTTGCGGAAATGGCGATGGCGGCGAGACCGCTGGAGCACAGGCAGCTGAAGGCGCTGGGCCTCAGCAGCAAATGGCAACGCGCGTCGAAGTCATGCCGGTCCAGCCCGCCTCCATCGGCAGTGTCCGCACACTGCCAGGCCGCGCCACGCCTTTTGCAGAAGCGGAAATCCGGCCACAGGTATCAGGTCTGATCGAAAGCCGCCTTTTCACCGAAGGCGAAGTCGTCGCAGAGGATCAGGCGCTCTATCAGATCGATGCTGACGAATATGTCGCCGCCGTCCAGAGCGCGGAGGCGGCGCTTGCGCGTGCACAGGCAACCGCTGCAGCCGCAACCGAAACGGCCCGTCGTTTTGAGCGTCTTGCCGACATCAATGCCGTCAGCCAGCAATCCTATGACGAAGCCGTCGCGGCGCAGAAACAGGCCGAGGCCGATGTCGGCATTCAGCGTGCTGCCCTGCAACGCTCGCGCATCGACCTTGCCCGCACCAAGGTGCGTTCCCCGATCGCGGGTCGTATCGGCCGCTCAGCCGTGACCGAAGGCGCACTCGTGACCGCCAATCAGGCCACCACACTTGCACGCGTCCTGCAGCTTGATCCGATCTATGTCGACATGACCGCGTCGAGTGCGCAGGTCCTGCGCTGGAAGCGCGACGTCTCTGAAGGCAAGATCGAGACGCTCGGTCCGACGACGGGTCGGTCGGCAGCTGTCCCGGTCACGCTCGAGTTTGAAAATGGCGACCAGTATCCGCTCTCCGGCCAGCTTGAATTCTCTGAAGTCAGCGTCGATCAGGAGGCTGGTACGGTCATCGTACGCGCGCAATTCCCGAACCCTGATGGCCTCATCCTGCCGGGCATGTTCCTGAAAGCATCCTTTGCGGCGGGCACCTACAATAATGTGTACGCCATTCCGCAGCGCGCTGTGCAACGCACACCGCAAGGCGACGGCTATGTCTTCGTGGCAAGCGATGACGGCACGGCCGTCCAGAAGTCGCTCACTATTCAGGAAGCCAACGGATCGAACTGGATCGTGACGGATGGTCTGTCGCCGGGCGACCGGGTCATCATCAGTGGTTTCCAGAATGTCCGCGACGGCGCGCCGGTCGAAGTGATCGCATCGCGTCAGGATGAAATGGCGGCGGTCTCGTCGCCAGCTTCAGCGACCCAGCCAGAATAAAGCTCAGTAATCATGGCAAATTTCTTTATTGATCGCCCGGTTTTCGCCTGGGTCATCGCGATCGTTATCATGATTGCTGGCGCGATGGCGCTGCGGGCCCTGCCGGTGTCGCAGTATCCTGACATCGCGCCGACGACGATTTCCGTGAATGCGTCCTATCCGGGCGCATCCGCCAAGGCGGTAGAGGACTCTGTTACCCAAGTCATCGAACAGCAGATGACGGGCCTTGATGGCCTCGATTACATCTCGTCCTCGTCCAGCTCATCCGGTCAGGCCTCTGTCACGCTGACCTTCGAGACGGGGACCGACCCGGACATCGCGCAGGTCCAGGTCCAGAACAAGCTCTCGCTCGCAACGCCGCTCCTGCCAGAGCCTGTGCAGCGTCAGGGCGTGACCGTCGACAAGGCGAGCACGGGCTTCCTCCTGATTACCGCGCTCTATTCGCCAAACGCCACTTACGACCAGACTGACCTCGGCGACTATGTCCGCTCCAACATGTACGACTCCATCAGCCGCGTTGATGGCGTTGGCCGCGTGCAGCAATTCGGCTCACAATACGCGATGCGGATCTGGCTCGACCCGGACAAGCTGGTTCAGTTTGATCTCGTTCCCTCAGATGTCATCGCAGCGATCCGCGCACAAAATACGCAGGTTTCTGCCGGTGCCCTTGGCGGCGCGCCATCTGTTGCGGGTCAGGAAATCAACGCGACGGTTACGCTCCAATCGCTTCTGAACACGCCGGAAGAATTCCGGGAGCTTCTCATCCGGACCACGCCAGAAGGTGGCTCGGTCCGCCTCGGTGATGTCGGCACGGTGGAGCTTGGCGCAGAGAACTACGCCTTCAATTCGAAATTCAACGGCCAGCCATCTTCCGGCTTCGGTGTCTCGCTTGCGACCGGCGCCAACGCCCTGGAAACGGCTGAGGCGGTCAAGGCAGAGGTCGAACGCCTCTCGCAGGCCTTCCCGCAAGACATCGAATATGCCTTCCCGGTGGACACGACCCCGTTCATCGAAACCTCCATTCATGAAGTCCAGAAGACGCTGATCGAAGCGGTTGTCCTCGTCTTCCTCGTCATCTTCGTCTTCCTGCAGAGCCTGCGCGCCTCCTTCATCCCGATGATCGCGGTGCCTGTGGTTCTGCTCGGCGTCATGGTTGGCCTTCTGACGCTCGGCTTCTCGATCAACACGCTGACCATGTTCGCCATGGTGCTCGCCATCGGTCTCATCGTGGATGACGCTATTGTGGTTGTTGAGAACGTCGAACGCGTCATGGAAGAAGAGGGGCTCGGCCCGGTCGAAGCCACCCGTAAGTCGATGAGCCAGATCACCGGCGCCCTTATTGGTATCGTCGTGACCCTGTCGGCCGTCTTCATTCCGATGGCCTTCTTCCCAGGCTCTGCGGGTCTCATCTATCGCCAGTTCTCGGTGACCATCGTCTCGGCAATGGCGCTGTCTCTCCTGATCGCCCTGATCCTGTCGCCAGCGCTTTGTGCGACCATCCTGAAAAAGCCGAACCATGAGAAGGCACCTGGCATGCTCCAGAAGCCGGCAATCTGGTTCAACAATGGCTTTGACCGGATGCGTGACGGCTATGGAAAGGTCGTCGACCGCATCCTTCGCCGCCGCTGGATCTTTGCTGGTGTCTTCGCGGTGATCGTGGCTGTGATGGCTGCAGGCTTTGTCCGTCTGCCATCCTCCTTCCTGCCACAGGAAGACCAGGGCCAGTTCATTACCCTCGTTCAGCTGCCACCGGGTTCCAGCCTTGAGCGCACCACCGAGGTCATGGACTCCGTCGGCGAGTATTATCGCGGCGCGCAGGGCGAGAACATCAAGGGTCTCTTCACGCTCGCAGGCTTCAGCTTTGCAGGGCAGGGCCAGAATAACGGCATCGCCTTCGGCGCACTCGTTGACTGGTCTGAGCGCGGCGGTCCGGGCGAATCCGCAATGGAAATCGCAGGCGCTGCCAGCGGTAACTTTGCGCAAGGCACCGAAGCCCAGATCTTCGCGATCGTCCCGCCGCCCATCCCGCAGCTTGGTAACTCGTCAGGCTTCGACATGTACCTCCAGGATGCTGGCGGTGTTGGCCATGACGCGCTTGTTCAGGCGCAGGGCCAGCTTCTCGGCATGGCCAATCAGAGCGCAGAGCTGACCGGCGTGCGCCCAAACGGCCAGGCAGACGGTCCGCAATTCAACATCGATATCGACTATCAGAAGGCGCAGGCCCTCGGCGTTGATGTCTCCGGCATCACGGGTCTTCTCTCGACGGCGTTCGGCGGCACCTATGTCAACGACTTCCTCGACCGTGGCCGCATCAAGCGGGTCTATGTTCAGGGCGAAGCGGACAACCGCATGCAGCCTGATGATCTTGGCGGCTGGTACATTCGCAATACTTCGAGCGAAATGACGCCGCTGGAGGAAGTTGTGACGACAGGCTGGACCTATGGCTCGCCGCAACTGCAGCGCTATAACGGCCTGCCTGCGCTGAACATTCAGGGCTCGCCAGCACCGGGCGTCAGCTCAGGTGTCGCGATGGACCAGATGGAAGCGCTCGTCGATCAGCTGCCGCAAGGCCTCGACATGGAATGGACAGGCATCAGTGCGCAGGAGCGCGAAGCCGGGAACCAGGCGACGCTTCTCTACATCATGTCGATCCTGTTCGTGTTCCTCTGCCTTGCCGCCCTCTATGAGAGCTGGACCGTCCCGGTTGCCGTTCTCCTGACAGCGCCGCTCGGCGTGGCGGGTGCAGTCCTCGCTGCCCACCTTCGCGGGCTCGACAATGACATCTTCTTCCAGGTGGCCCTGCTGACCACGGTCGGCCTCGCCTCGAAGAACGCCATTCTCATCATCGAGTTTGCCCGCAACCTCGAGCAACAGGGCGTTGAGCTCTTCGAGGCCGTGTCCCAGGCGGTCCGCATGCGCCTTCGCCCGATCCTGATGACGAGTTTCGCCTTCGGCTTCGGTGTGCTGCCGCTTGCGCTCAGCACCGGCGCGGGTGCAGCTGGTCGCCAGGCCATCGGTACGGCCGTCCTCGGCGGCCTGGTCGTCTCGGTGATCCTCGGCCTTCTGTTTGCGCCGCTCTTCTACGTGATGATCCGCAAGCTCACCGGCCAGAAGCCTCTGACCCAACCTGGTAACAAGGAAGCCGTCGCATGATCTCGACGAAACGTATGATCCTCGGCGCTGTGGCGGCCGCTGCGCTCAGTGGCTGTGCCATGATCTCGCAGCCCTATGAGCAACCGGCCGCGCCGATCCCGGACGCCTTGCCGGTGACAGATGCTGACGGCGAACGGGTAGAGCCGCTCTACTGGCAGGACGTCTTCATCTCCGAGGAACTGCGCGAACTGGTTCGCCTGTCTCTCGCTGAGAACCGCGACCTGCGGATCGCCGCAGCCAATGTACAGCTCGCCCGCGCGCAATTCGGCATTACTCGCGCCCAGCGCCTGCCGACCGTCACCGCCAATGGCGGCTTCACCGAAGGCGGCACGATTGGCAGCAATAATGGCGGCGCAGGCAATTTCGACAATGCCGCCGCCAGCATCGGCATCACCGCCTATGAGCTCGACCTCTTCGGCCGCGTCGCCTCTCTGAATGAGGCCGCCCTGCAGAGCTATCTGGCTTCCGCAGAGGGGGAGCGCGCCGCCAAGATCGCGATCGCTGCCACGGTCGGTGAGATCTGGATGCAGCTCGCCGCTGACAAGGCGCTGCTCGCGCTCGCCGAGGATACGGTCGATGTGCAGTCGGAATCGCTGAACCTCACGCAGGAGCTTTTCAACGCCGGCATCGCGACAGAACTCGATGTCCGCCGCGCTTCCGCCAGTGTGGAGACTGCACGCGCTCAGGCAGCTGAATTCTCCGCGCAGGTCGAACAGGACCTCAACGCCCTCCGCCTCGCGGTTGGTACAGACCTTCCCGCAGGCACGCTCGGCGCAGCTAAGCTCGACCCGACGCCGCTCGCCGAAGAAATCCCGATTGGCCAGTCGTCGCTCGTCCTCCTGTCGCGCCCGGATGTGCAGTCGGCAGAGCGCCAGCTCATGGCCGCCAATGCCAATATCGCTGCGGCGCGCGCTGCCTTCTTCCCGATCATCTCCCTGACGGGGCAGGTGGGCTATTCCAGCGATGAGCTGGGCGACCTCTTCGACGGCACGCTCGGCTGGTCCTTCGGCCCGTCCATCTCGCTGCCAATCTTTGATGCAGGCGCGCGCCAGGCCAATCTCGATGTTCGCCGCGCACAGGAACAGCTTGCCGTCGCCAACTATGAGCAGGCGATCCAGTTCGCCTTCCGCGACACGGCTGACGCCCTGGCTGTCCGCCGCACGATCGATCAGCGTGTCGATGCGCTGATCAGGCTGGTGGAAGACACTGAAATCACGCGGGATCTTTCCGAGGAACGCTTCCGCGTCGGCGTGGATGACTATCTCTCGGTCCTCGATTCCCAGCAGCTCTATTACGATGCCCGCCAGCAGCTCATCCGCGCAAATCTGGTGCGCAGCCTCAACTCCATTGCGGTCTACCGTGCGCTCGGCGCATGGCCTCGCGATGAGGTAGAGGCGGACGGCGAAAACCTGACGCCTGAGTCATAATATCTGGACAGGCGAGCGGATTCGCGGTTCTCTCCGAGAATGGCAAATCCTGATTTCGACGTTCTCATCGTTGGCGCAGGTTTGTCCGGCATCGGCGCTGCCTATTATCTTCAGGAACGCTGTCCCGGCAAAACCTACGCCATACTCGAAGGCCGCAAGGCAATTGGCGGGACGTGGGACCTTTTCCGATATCCCGGCATCCGCTCTGACAGCGACATGCATACGCTGGGCTACGACTTCAAACCTTGGAAAGAGCGAAAGGCCATCGCCGACGGCCCGTCTATCCTGAACTATGTCCGCGAAACGGCATCCGAGAACGGCATCGATCGCAGGATAAAATTCGAACACCTCGTGCGCGAAGCGCGCTGGGATTCTGGTGCCGCGCTCTGGTCACTGAAGGTTGAGGACAAGGCGGCGGGCGTCGAGCGGACGCTCACTTGCCGGATGCTGCACATGTGCGCAGGCTACTATTCCTATGAGGGCGGCTACAAACCGGATTTCCCGGGCGAAGCGTCCTTCAAGGGGCAGGTCATTCACCCGCAAGCCTGGCCGGAAGACCTGGACTATAGCGACAAGAAAGTCGTCGTAATCGGCTCTGGCGCGACTGCCGTCACGCTGGTGCCAGAGATGGCGAAAAAGGCCGCGCATGTGACCATGCTGCAGCGTTCGCCGACCTATATCGTCTCCCGCCCGGCAGAGGATAAGGTCGCCCTTGGCCTGCGCAGAATCCTTCCAGCGAAGACAGCCTATGGTCTGACCCGCTGGAAGAATACGCTGCTGCAGATGCTCTTCTTCAGGCTCGCCCGTCGGCGCCCTGAGAAAGTGAAAGAGCGCATCGTCGGCATGGCCCAGGAAGAGCTTGGCGCCGATTTCGATGTCGAAACGCATTTCACGCCCAGCTATAACCCGTGGGACCAGCGCCTCTGTCTCGTGCCCGATGGCGACCTCTTCAAATCCATAAAGGATGGAGAGGCGAGCGTGGTCACCGACAATATCGAGACCTTCACAGAGAGCGGGATCAAGCTTGCCTCAGGCGAGGCGCTCGACGCAGATATTGTCGTGTCTGCAACCGGCCTGCAGCTAGAGTTCATGGGCGGCGCGGATGTGTTCGTTGATGGCAAACCCGTCGAACCATCCAGCCTTCACGGCTATCGCGGGATCATGTTCAACAATATCCCCAACCTCGTCGTGACCTTCGGCTACACGAATGCATCATGGACGCTGAAGGCCGATCTCATTGCCAAGTTCGTCTCGCGTCTCATCCGGCATATGGACAGGACCGGTGCCGTTGAAGTGCGCCCGATCGCCGACCAGCACCCCGGCGATGCGCCGTGGCTCGATTTCTCGTCCGGCTATGTGACCCGCGCGCTCCACCGTCTTCCGAAGCAGGGCCAGGAAGCGCCGTGGCGGCTCAACCAGAACTATGTGCAGGATATATTCGAGATCGGCCGCGCACGGCTCGACGATGGCATCCTGCGCTATCGAAAACCGGGGGATGCGGCATTCAAAACACCGATGGAGGTCGCGCCTCAGCCACTTGCGGCGGAATAGGAAAGAGGCGACTGCATCAGAGTCGGGAAAGCGGCTTGAACGCAAGGCCGCTTGAGCGTATGTGCGTCCGACGTGCCGCCTTAGCTCAGTTGGTTAGAGCGCTGGTTTGTGGAACCAGAGGTCCTCCGTTCAAGCCGGAGAGGCGGTACCATTCCCCCCTGATTCGATAATCTCGCGCTCGGTTGCTCAAATGTGACCGTAATCTGGCAAACTTCTGGCAGGTAGCTGTCAGACAAGAAAAAATGTTGCATTTACGCCGCGCCTGCTAGAAAAAACGCGAAGTTTCAACTATTTTCCATCTTTGTACACTCGTCTACGGAACGAACTTGCTCTAGGTGAGTATGCACACGGAATGGTCCGTTTAGTCTCTGCGGTCGGTGGGTAATAGTGCCCATACGGCTCACAATAGGGGATGAGTATGAAAAGAACTCTTATGTGCGCGACAGCCGCGGCCGCCTTGGCGTCTGCAATGTCTGTCGCTAACGCTCAGGACGGCTGGTACGGCCGTGCCGATCTGGGCTACAGCTTCGACGGTGAGCTTGACTCTGATCCGCCGACCAACGCGCCTTTCGCGCTCGGTGGCGATCAGGAACTCGACGGCGACGGCCTGCTCGGCGCCCAGATCGGTCTGGGTTACGGCTTCGGCAACGGCTTCCGTCTGGAATCGACCTTCGGTTACCGCGGTGGCCAGCTTGAGCCTTCCACCACGATCACCGGTGCAAGCATCCTGAACCTCCCGCCGCTGACCAATGGTGGTTATGCTGTTGGTGGTGACGGCGACGTCGCGGTCTATGACCTGATGTTCAACGCTCTGTACGACTTCAACCCAGCAGGCGCTGTCCAGCCATACCTCGGTGCTGGTATCGGTCTCGCAAAGGTTGACGCTCGCGCAACCAACCTGCGCGCTGGCGTTGTCACCGCAGGCGGCGTTCAGACGTTCGACGCCAACGGCTTCAACGACGACGACACCGGCATGGCGTACCAACTCCTCGGCGGTATCGGCTACGGCCTCACCGAGCAGCTCACGCTTGACCTCGGCTACAAGTACTTCTTCGTCGATGACCTGAACTTCGATGGCCGCGCACCGCTCGGTCAGCCAGTTCCTTACAGCGGCGAATACGAAGATCACTCCGTGACGGTTGGTCTGCGGTATCAGTTTGCGGCACCAGCGGCTCCACCGCCACCGCCGCCACCACCACCGCCACCACCACCACCGCCACCTCCGCCACCACCACCGCCTCCACCACCACCACCACCGCCACCACCACCGTCGTGCTCGACGCTGAACCAGGCGTTCGTGGTCTACTTCGAGTGGGACAAGTCGAACATCACCAGCCAGGCTTCGGCTGTGATCGACCAGGCTGTGGCGAACATCCGTAGCCGCCAAGAGTGTGCTGCGAACTCTGTGACGATCGTCGGCCACACCGACACGTCCGGTGCACAGTCCTACAACGCACGTCTCTCCGAGCGTCGCGCTGCAGCGGTTGCAACTGCTCTTAACGAGCGTGGCATCCCGTCCAGCATGATCGCCACGGAAGGCCGCGGTGAGAACGACCTGGCCAAGCAGACCGCTGACGGTGTGCGTGAGCCTCTGAACCGTCGTTCGGAAGTCACGATCATCGTTCGCTAAGAACGGTCTGATCTGACCTCAGAAATCGATGATGGCCCGGCAGCGATGCCGGGCCATTTTCGTTGGCGGCTATAAAGCATTGCGCTCTCGACCAGTGGGACCGCGCGGCTCCGTTCGCAACAGGCATAAAAAAACGCCGGCTCCCGCGAAGGGGCCGGCGTTTTCTTTTTCGGTTTAGCGGTGGGCTATTCGTTTGCGGACGTCTCGTCGCGGGAAATGTCGTAACCGTCGACAAGTCCGACGCTGGCGAGTGCAAAAGCGTACTCGATGGCTGTCTCTTTCAGCCCCTCGAACCGGCCCGTTGAGCCGCCATGTCCTGCATCCATGTTGATGCGCAGATAGTAAGGCCCTGCATTCGGCGCTTCGTAGCGAAGCTGTGCCGCCCATTTCGAAGGCTCCCAATAGGTGACGCGCGGATCCGAAAGGCCGCCGGTGATCAGCATCGCCGGATAATCCTTGTCGCCGACATTGTCGTACGGGCTGTAGGCCAGGATCGTGTCATACGCCTCGGCATCCGTGATCGGGTTGCCCCATTCGGGCCATTCAGGCGGTGTCAGGGGCAGGGTGTCGTCCGACATCGTGTTGATGACATCGACGAATGGCACCGCCGCGATAATGCCGCCGAATAGCTCCGGATCCATGTTTGCGGCTGCGCCCATCAGAAGTCCGCCAGCGGACCCACCATGACCGACAACGCGGCCTTCCGCGCCATAGCCGTTTTCAACCAGGTAACGCCCGGCAGAGACATAGTCCTTGAACGTATTGGTCTTCTTTTCCAGCTTGCCGTCCAGATACCACTGATACCCCTTGGCCTGAGAGCCGCGGATATGGGCGATGGCATAGATGAAGCCGCGATCGACCAGCGACAGGCGAGAGGTCGAGAAGCTCGCCGGAATGGTGATCCCGTAGGAGCCATAGCCATAGAGCAGCAGCGGCGCGGTCCCATCGACTGGCGTGTCGGCGCGGCGAAGGATGGTGACAGGAATTTCTTCGCCATCCCAGGCCGGGACCATGAGGCGCTCGACCGCGTAATCCTCTGCATTGTGGCCAGACGGCACTTCGCGCGTCTTGCGCAAGGTGCGCTCGCGCGTCGCCATGTCATAGTCGAAGACCTGACTTGGGCTGGCCGGTGAGGCATAGTCGTACCGCATCACGGTCGAGTCATACTCACCCGACCCAAGTCCAAGATCATAAGCGCTCTCATCCATCGCGATCGTATGCTCGTCGCCACTCTCGCGCTCACGCACTACAATGCGGGGCAGGGCGTTTGCCCGCTCCAGCCGCACAAGATGATCCTTGTAAGGATCAAGGCCGAGCACCAGCGTGCCTGGGCGGTGCGCGATCACGTCTTGCCAGTTCTCGCGTCCCGGATTTTCGATCGGCGCTTTGACGACCTTGAAGTCGACGGCGCCATCAGCATTGGTGAGGATATAAAATGCGCCATTCCAGTGCGTTACGTCATATTCCTCGTCTTCCTTGCGAGGCGCGACGAGTTTTGGCTCCGGGCTCGCCGCATCGGCCGGGAAGAACCAGACCTCGCCAGAGGTGTGGCCGCCGGTCTCGATGAAGATGAACTCTTCCGACTCGGACTTGCTCACTCCGACAAAGAAGCCAGGGTCTTCTTCGCGGTAGATCTCGACGTCCTCGCCGGTGGTGAGATCGCGCTGGAAGACGGCCGTCGGGCGGCCATTGTCATCGCGCTCCACCCAGTAGAGCAGGTTGGAATCAGCGCCCCACTCAAAGCTGCCATAGGTGCCTTCGATCGGCGCGCCCACGGCTTCGCCGGTTTCGATATTGCGCACGGCAATCGTGTAATATTCGCTGCCCTGCGTATCGATCGCCGAGGCCAGCAGCTTGTGGTCAGGCGACTGCTCCAGCCCGCGGATCGAAAAGTAGGACTTGCCCTCTGCTTCCTTGTCGCCGTCGAACAGCACGGTTTCCGGTGCATCATCCTCGAAGGCCTGTTCGGCAGGCTTGCGCGCAAAGATCGGATACTCACCGCCTTCGCGGTAGCGCACATAATAGGCATATGGCCCGTCTTTGGAGGGGACGGAGCTGTCATCCTCCTTGATACGCCCGCGCATTTCCGCCAGCAGCGTCTCACGCAGCGCTTCGGTTGGGTCTTCCAGCGAGGCTTTCGTGTAGGCGTTTTCGGCCTCGAGATACTCACGGATGTCTTCGCGCAGAACTGACGGGTCTCGCATGACCTGCTGCCAGTTCTCGTCCTTCATCCATTGATAATTGTCGGTCCGCGTACGCCCGACCTGTTCGATCTCTACAGGGACGCGCTTTGCCATTGGCGGGGTCTCGGCGCGTGCATCGGTTGCGGTCTGCGTGTCAGCTGCAGATTCGGTCATTGTATTATCGCTCTGTTCGGTCTGTCCGGAAGGAGACGTGCACCCTGTCAGGAGGGCAGCACTTGCGGCGCTGGCCAGCAGATAGCTCAATCGCATGGGAAAAAGGTCTCCGTTTCATATCGAGAAACGCAAAACCCTAGCGGCTAAAGCTGTGCTGTCCAGAAGCCTCGGATATCAGGCCGGCTTGAAGTTCAAGACGACACCATTGATGCACCAGCGCTCGCCAGTTGGCGGCGGTCCATCCTTGAAGACATGGCCCATATGCAGCCCGCAGGTCGCGCAATGGCACTCCTTGCGCGGCATGATCAGCTTGAAGTCAGTCTTGGTATCGACGGCCGTTTCGCGCACCGGCTGATAAAAGCTCGGCCAGCCCGTCCCGGAGTCGAACTTGTGCTCCGAGGACCAGAGCGGCGTGTCACAGCCAACGCAATGATACAGGCCGTCACGCTTTTCATCATTGTGATTGCCCGGCGAGAAGGCGCGCTCGGTGCCGTCCTTCACGCCAACGCGGTACTGGTCTTCCGTCAGGAGCTCGCGCCATTCCTTGTCGGAACGGCTGACGCGCTTGAAATTGTCAGCAGGCTTTGGGGGCAGCATGTCGTAGCTCCTGTCTCGATAACTCCTAGTCGAGATATGGGGTCAAAAGCGGCTTTAAACAGCCTTAGGCGACATGTCGCCCAGCCTGGGCGCTATTCGTCCGCGATCCGCAGGCCGCCGGTGCGCCAGGCGGCGAGGCAGTCATTGGCGTCGCGATAGGCATCCTCTTCCATAAGCGGCGTCTGCGTCATGCCTGTGCCCTCAAAGCGCGGATCATCACACTCGCCATCATTGGCCCACTGGCTGGAATTGTCGCCAAAATTGATCCCGTTGAACGAGATGCTTTCGCCCGTGGCTTCAGCCTCTGAAGGCGGGGCGGTGTCCACTTCAGCAGCGGTCTCAACCTCTGCTTCGACGGCAGGCACAGTCTCTTCCGCTGCCGGGACGACAGGCGTCTCAGTCGCTGCCGGGAGAGCCGTGACCGCTGCATCGCGAAGCTCAAGACGGCCCGCCTCGAAAGCGGCGCGGCAGTCGCTCGCGTCGCGGCCAATGTCTTCCTCGATCAGCGAAGTGGAGGTCATGCCTTCGCCGGTAAAGCGCGCATCATCGCACTCACCGTCGAGGGCGAACTCGCTCGTGTCGTCGCCGAAATCGATTCCGCTATCGGTCGGGGTGACCGGCAGAGGCATCGCGGCTTCTGCAGGCATTTCGTCGGGCACTGCTGCTTCAGCGTCTGTCTCTGCAGGCGCGGCCGCATCCTCTTCGACCACCTCATCAACAGGCGTAGCCTCTGCGTCAGCGGCCACATCAGCCTCGTCAGTTGAAGCGGTTTCTTCGGCTTCGTCCGCGACCTCAGTCTCGGCCTCGACTGGTGTGTCTTCGACAAGATCAGCGTCCAGTTCTGCCTCAGCCTCGGCTTCAACGGCGTCAGCCTCGTCGGCAGCTTCAACCACGGTGTCCGTCGCATCTTCCGCAGGCGAGGCTTCGGAGAGGTCAGCTTCCTGCTCAACCGGCGCGGCGTCAGCTTCTAAAGCATCGTCCGCCATTTCGGTGTCATCGGCGGCTGCCTCATCGGCCTCGACCGGTTCGACATCGCCAGCGTCTTCGGTTGCCGCCTCATCCAGCGTCACGGGAAGATCAGCCTCTTCGGCTTCAGCGTCTGTTTCGGCTGGAATTTCGGTCTCAGCCTCTGTCTCTTCGGTCGCGTCCATGGCGACCTCTACGTCGCCATCAGCGGGCGCCATATCCGCTTCGGCCTCAGCCTCTGCGTCAATGTCTGCCTCGGTGTCCAGATCCGTTTCGTCTTCAGCCGGGGCGCCTTCGTCCGCCGCAGCGTCAACTTCAGCCTCGGTCTCTACAGTTTCGGCTTCGGCAGCGTCCTCCGCCACTTCGTCGACAGGGTCCGCGTCCACGGGTGCGTCTTCAGCTTCTGGCGCAACATCGGCCGCATCGTCCACGGCGACGTCGGCCTCGGCGTCGTCTGCCGTCTCAGCATCACTCTCATCAGAAGCGGCGTCAGCTTCTGCCGCAGCCTCAACATCTACCTCGACAGTTTCTGTTTCATCTTCCGCTTCTGGTGCTGGTTCTGCTTCAACGTCGCCCGCTTCGGCCTCTGCGCCTTCAGCATCGATGTCTTCGGCTTCGACCGCGTCGGAATCTACTTCGGCCACGACGTCGTCAGCGGCCGTGTCCAGGTCCACCTCAACATCTGCTGCGTCCACTTCGGCTTCCGCCTCAGTCTCATCCGCCTCGACCTCGTCAGTGGCCGTGTCCAAGTCCACCTCAGCGTCCGCGTCCACCTCTGCAGCGTCGACTTCCAAGTCTTCCGCGACTTCCGCTTCCGCCTCAATCGCAGCATCGGCTTCAACCGCCTCCGCCACATCATCCGCCGCTTCCGCTTCTGCCACCTCGATCAGCGTCACCTCACCGGCTTCCCACGCAACGACGCAGTCGCCCGCATCGCTCATGATCGCGTCTTCCGACGGCGTCTCGGCCATGCCGGGGCCTTCAAAGCGCGGGTCGCTACAGACGCCGTCTCCGGCAAAGGCTGCATCGATGCTGCCAAATCGTGGCATCGACCCTTGCGCGATGACGGGCAGGGCGAGCAGGGCGAGCGCCGAGGTCGACAGGAAAAGGGACTTTGGTTTCACGAGCATGGCTTGGAACCCTTTTTGAAAGAAGCAGCCGAAAAGCTATTCAACATCAGTCGGGCACCGCGAGGCAATTTCCTTTTTGCCCATGCGAAACCCTGTGCCACGAAAACTGTGCAGCAATTCAACGTCAGAGTCTGCAAGACTCGTGCCTTAACCGGCAATGAATACGAAAAAAGGGCTGGCAGATCATTCCGCCAGCCCCTTGTGATTTCACCTGTTTTTCAAGGCCTAGCCGTAGACGACGGTCAGCGTCTCAGCGACGAGCGCCGGGCGCTCCTGGCCTTCAACTTCAATCGTGGCTTCCATACGGGTCTGCTTGCCGCCGGCTTTCGATTCGACTGCAAGGCACTTCTGGCGCAGGCGCACCTTGGAGCCGACAGGCACCATGTTCGTGAAGCGGACCTTGTCAGAGCCATAATTGATGCCTCGCGTCGTGCCTTCGATGCGAAGAACTTGCGCACCCAGCATCGGCAGCAGGGACAGGGTCAGGAAGCCGTGCGCGATCGGGCCGCCCATCTCCTTCGTGGCGCGTTCCACATCGACGTGGATCCACTGGTGGTCGCCGGTCGCGTCAGCAAACTTGTTCACGCGGTCCTGATCGATCGTCACCCAGTCAGAGACGCCAACCTCCTGGCCAGCAATGGATTCAAGGTCGTTATAGTGGACTTTTTTCGGGTCAGCCATCTGGTCTGTTTCCTTCCTCAGATATTGGAATTCGTGTTGGCCGGTACTTTTGCGAAAACTGGACGCCATTCGCAAGCCTTGGCGCAAGGGGAAGCAGTTTCATGGCCGGGCGGGCCTCGTTCGGCATGGCCCCTTGCCAACGCGGCGCGGGCGCGACAGCTTGGCCCTATCTTCAGATCAAACCGCTTGAGGTTCTGCCATGTCCGATCCCGTCGTCACCGTTGATCCGGGCCAGAAGGGCAATGCCAACCTGGTCTATATTCTCTATCTCTGCAGCTTCCTGATCGGTGTTTCGGCGCTGGTCGGCGTCATCATGGCCTATGTCGGCAAGGATAGTGCCTCGCCGCTGGTGCGCTCTCACTATCGGAACCAGATCAACATCTTCTGGAAGATGCTGCTCTTCATGGTGGTGGGCGCCGTGCTGACGCTCATCATCGTCGGCGTGCTGATCATTCTGGCCGCCATCGTCTGGTACGTGATCCGCATCGTCAAAGGGATGCAGGCGCTTCTGGCTGACCAGCCGATCGAGGATCCGGCAAGCTGGGGAATCTAGGATACTCCAGCTTGCGCCTTCCTAGACGATCGTCGAATCGCTCTTGCCCCAATAGCGGTCGCGGACGAGACGCTTGTAGAGCTTGCCCGTCGGGTGACGCGGCAGGGCCGGGTCGAAATCGACGGTTTTCGGGCATTTGATCTTGGCGAGCTTGGAGCGGCAGAACTCCAGCAGCTCTTCCTTCAGCGCCTCATCGGTCGGGATTCCCTCTGCGGGCTGAACGACCGCTTTCACCTCTTCACCAAACTCATCATTTGGCACGCCGATGACGGCAACGTCGGCCACTTTCGGGTGCGTGATCAGCACGTTCTCGGCTTCCTGCGGATAGATGTTCACGCCGCCGGAAATGATCATGAAGGCCTTGCGGTCAGTGAGGTAGAGGAAGCCGTCCTTGTCGACACGGCCCACATCACCCAGCGTTGACCAGTCGGCATGCTTGGGGTTCAGCGCGCCCTTCGTCTTCTCAGGGTCGTTGTGATAATTCGGCGGGGTCGTGCCGCTATAATAAATGGTGCCTGCTTCACCGACGGGCAGCTCATTGCCTTCCTCGTCGCAGATGTGAAGCTCACCCATGACAGGCAGGCCGACAGAGCCCTTATGGTGCAGCCATTGCTCTGAATTGATCCAGGTCATGCCATTGCCCTCGGACCCGGCATAATATTCCTCGATAACAGGTCCCCACCATTCGATCATCTGTTCCTTGACCGGGATAGGGCAGGGGGCTGCCGCATGGATGGCTGCACGCAGGCTTGATACGTCGTATTTGGTGCGCACCTCTTCAGGCAGCTTCAGCATTTTGACGAACATGGTCGGCACAAGCTGGGTGTGGGTCACCTTGTACTTCTCGACCAGCTGCAGATACTTTTCCGGGTCGAACTTCTCCATGATGACCAGCGTCGCGCCCATGCGCGTGAAGGACATGCACCAGCGAAGCGGCGCTGCATGGTAAAGCGGGGCAGGCGAGAGATAGACCATGTCGTCGCCCTGCGCCTTGGCCAGAAGCTGGGCCAGCTGGACCAGAACGCTCGGCTCATCGATCGGCATGCCAAGTTCCAGCGCCGGACGAATGCCCTTCGGCCGCCCTGTCGTGCCGGACGAATAGAGCATGTCCGTCCCCATCATCTCATCAGAGATCGGCGTGGTCGGCTTCTTGGCGGCAAGCTCCTCGAGCTTCTGATAGGTCGCGATCTCTCCGTCGATGGACCAATAGGCTTCCAGCTCGGTGATCGCATTCACTTCGACCGCAACACTGCTGAGGCTCGCCGACGCAATCAGCACCTTGGAGCCGGAATCCTCGACGATGTACTGGACTTCCGGCGCCGTCAGGCGAGAGGAGATGCAGACATAATAGAGACCGGAACGCTGCGCGGCCCACGCAATCTCGAAATAGCGCGCGCTGTTTTCCGCAAAGATGGCAATCGTGTCGCCCGGATTGATGTCGTGTTCGCGAAACAGGTGGGCGATCTGGTTAGACCGGTCTTCCAGCTGTTTGAACGTGACCGTCTCGCCGGAATTCCCCATGATATAGGCGGGGTGGTTCGGCTTGGACTTGGCGAAATGAAAAGGGTGCATGCGGGGTCCTCTCCTCGTGCGTATGGGCGCGCCTCGGGCCATGCCTGTCGGGCGTCGTGTCGTTGCAGAGGTTTCTATCAAGCGGGCCTCATGCGTCCATGCCCAACGTAGCGGAAACCCGCAGGCACAGCGCACTGAATTCATGGACAGAATAAATTCGTCCGACACCGGCCAGCCCGTGATCCAATCATCGCCATGAACCGCGCCTTCATCCTTCGTGCCTTGAGACTGCTTCCGGTCTGGCTCTGGCCGGTCTTGCTGCGCGATGTCGCCGTCTATTTTCGCTGGCGCGCGGACTTGCCGGGCGACATGCGCGGGCATGTTGCGCTTGCGGTGTCGCGTCAGGGGCGGCTCCTTGTCACTGGCTATTACGAGGATGATGTGGGGGGCTGTGTGCATGGTGAAGATCATGTCCCGCGCCAGCCCTGGCTTTCCAGATCGATCGCCCTTGGTGCGGACGTGCGCCAAACCGGCTTTCGGGCTGCGCTTTCAGATATGTTTGGCGTGGCCTTGGCGGGTCTGAAACCCGTGCCGCGGCCACCATTCGCTTTCGACAGCGGATAGCTGCGCGCTTTCTCGATAATCAGCTGAAAATGCCGTCAGTCCTGCTGGGTCTGCGGCCGCGCCTGCTGCGCCTCCGCCCAGGCCGCGCGAATGTCTTCGCTTCGATTGTGCTGGCCATCGGGGCTCCAGCCCGGCGGATTGAAGGCCCGGCGTATCCAGCGGTCAGGCCGCAGCCCGTCGCGCCGACAGTCACTCATCAGCCCGCCAAACTCATGGAAGGCAATGCGGACGGGGTTATAGCTGCCCAGCGGTTTCACGATGCCATAATTGGGGCGGTCGTCTTCGCGCTCTTCGACAAAGCTGCCGAACAACTTGTCCCAGACAATAAAGACGCCCGCATAATTTGCGTCGAGGTATCGTGGATTGGTTGCGTGATGGACCCGGTGGTGGGAGGGCGTGTTCATCACGGCCTCGAACCAGCGCGGCATCTTTCCGATCGCCTCGGTATGGATCCAGAACTGGTAGAGAAGGTTCAGCCCGCCCGCGAAGAAGATGAAAAGCGGGTGGAAGCCAATCAGCACTAACGGCAGGCCAAGCAGGATGAGGCCGGTGAATGGCCCGAACCAAGGTTGGCGCAGCGCTGTGGTCAGATTGTAGTGGGTCGAGGAATGGTGCGTGACATGCTCCATCCAGAACCAGCGCATGCGATGAGCCAGGCGGTGCTTCCAGTAATAGACCAGGTCATAGGCCACGAAGAGGATCAGAAAGCTCCACAAGGTGACCGGGTTTTCAACAATCCGGTAGGGCCAGGCCAGCATCATCATCCAGAGGGCGATGGCGCCGGTAATCGTGTTCACGACCAGATTGCCGATCCCCATCGACATGGAGGCGATGGCGTCTTTCGTCTCATACCGCCCGCCTGCGCGGCCCGTCTTCACCGCCCACCATTCCCAGATCACCGCCAGAACAAAGGCAGGCGCAGCAATCGTAGTGGGGGAGGCAAATTCAGGCATGGCTCAATGCTAAAGGCGACAAAGACGGCGACGAGGTCAAAACCCACAAAATGAGGTTCAGTCCGAAAACCTCTCCTGCATTCCCATTGAAGTCCAGATCACTCAGCAGCGTCAGATCAGTCCCGTCGGCCAGTTCAGACAGTTCGTCCCCAGTCCTCAGCCACAGCCAGCACCGGCATATACATACTGCGCATCCTGTTTGAGTATCCACGACCAGTCGCCGTCATGATCGACCTCGCACCAGATCTCCTCATCGATCATCCGCTCGGTGCAGTTGCGAACCTCGACGCACACCCCAGCTTCGATTTGCCCTTCGACCGAGGAATTGAGGTTCGCCATGAAGCGCTTGTTCATGCGCGCCCGGGTTTCGATGGGCAGAAGGTCGAATCGGCTTCCCGGCATGCCGAGGTCATGGTCCTGCGCACATTGGCGGCTGTCATAGTAGCGCACGCACTCTGGAGCTGTCGCTTTGCCGACGCCTCCGGCAGCGTAGCTCGGTCTGGCGGGTGGGCGCGCTCTGTCCTGCGAAGAGTAACGCCTTGCGGGTTCGCTCCTCATGACGCTCATCGTCACTGGATCGCCATCGCCGACATAACCGTCATAGCCAGCGCCGTCTGGCATGACCGACATCAGGATATCACCGCTCGCACCAAGGAAACGCACCTCGCCCATATTACCGACCGCATATCGCTCAAATGGTCCCACCCGGCAGCCTTCATCGAGATGATCGATCGTGCCTTGTCCGATCCGGTTTTCGTCTTCCACAAAAACGACCCGGCAGACATCGCTATAGGCTTCGATCCCCCAGACTGTCTGCGCCGCCCCGGTGGCCGACAGGCCTGCCAGTGTCATGAACATGATTAAAAACCGCGTCATCAATGCCCCCCCATTGCTCTGTTAACGTACAGTTTTGTGCCCTCTTGAAGAGCATATTGATCCTGGCGGCACAAGTGGAGCGCCCCGGGTTTTGCGACGACGCGTCCTCGAAAACGCGCTTGACGAACGCGGGGGAACCTCTCCTCAGTGACCTGCGAAACAAAAGCTAACCAGGGAGACCGCCATATGGCCGCGACAACAATCAAGGAATTCGAAGAGATCAAACTGGAGAAGGAAGACGGCATCGCCGTGCTCACCCTCTACCGCCCTGACAAGATGAACGCCTTCACCGGCAAGATGATGCAGGAAATGATCGCCGCCTTCGATGAGACCGACAAGGATGACGACATCAAGGCTGTCATCGTCACCGGTTCGGGCGATCGCGCCTTCTGTGCAGGCGCTGACCTTTCATCGGGCGCGAAGACCTTCGACTATGACGCCCGCTCTGGCGACGGCGAAGCTGGCCGCACCAGCCGCGAAGATGTCCAGCGCGATGGCGGCGGTCGTGTGACGCTCCGCATCTTCGAAAGCCTGAAGCCGGTCATCGGCGCCATCAACGGCGCAGCGGTGGGCATCGGCGTCACGATGCAGCTGCCGATGGACATCCGTATCGCGTCAGACAATGCGCGCTTCGGCTTTGTCTTCAACAAGCGCGGCATCAATCCGGAAGCCGCCTCCAGCTGGTTCCTCCCGCGCCTCGTCGGTATCTCGAAGGCGCTTGAGTGGTGCTATACCGGCCGCGTCTTCCCGGCGTCCGAAGCCCTTGCTGGCGGTCTCGTCTCTGAGGTTGTCCCGCAAGCCGACCTCATGTCCCGCGCCAAGGAACTGGCCCGTGAGATCGCTGACAACACCGCGCCGGTTTCGAACGCCGTGACCCGCCACATGATGTGGCGCATGCTTGGTGCAGAGCATCCGATGGATGCCCACATCGTCGATTCGGCCTCCATCTATGAGCGCGGCCAGTCGCCAGACGCCAAGGAAGGCGTGATGAGCTTCCTCGAAAAGCGCCCTGCGAAGTATGAAGGCTCTGTCTCCAAGGACATGCCGACCTTCTTCCCATGGTGGAAGGACCCATCCTTCAAATGGATCTCCAAAAAAGGCGGCTGATAGCTCAGCCTACGCGTTGAACTTCGAAAGGCTGCGGTGCTTCAGGTGCCGCAGCCTTTTTACTTGGTCCGTGGACGGGTCACGAGAAATGCGGCGATGAACGCAAATGCCGCTAAGACAATGCACAGAGTAAGCGCATCATCTGCGCTCGAGCCAAAACCGACCGGGTCAGACGTCGCCATCGCATAGGCAAATACGACAGGTGAGAAGAGCAGCGGCGCGGATAGGGCTAAGGGCTCCAGATAGTTGGTCACCGACGAGTCTGCATAAAGGTCTGCGTCCTGCTGAAGTGATCTCATCAGAGTGAAAAAGAAAACCGACAGAACAATCGCTGTCGGCACTGACATTGCGCCAAAGAGAGGAAGCAGGTGGGACGTGTTGGCGGGCAGCGTATGGCTGAAAAGGCCGTAAAGCGAAGAGAAGAAGCCCGAACCGCATAGGATGACGGCCAGTGCGTGGTAATGCGCCCGCCGGCCGAGGCGGAGCCAGATCACGCTTGCGGCGTAACAAAGACAGACAAATGTGCCGATCGACATGCGCGCAGGCGGCGCTTGGTTCGCCAGGGCGCTCTCTTCATCGACCCTCGTTCCGAGTATCAGGCCCAGAAGCATTACGAAGAGCGCGAACAGGGTGAGCGCGAGGGCGCGGCGCCGTTCGTCCCTACGCGTGGAGATCACGAATGCGGCGCAGAGTGAGATCAGCGCGCAAGCCGTCGTCGGAACCATCGCGCTGTTTGAGCGGCCAAAAGTCTTGAGGGCATCGATGCCCAGAACCGACCCCATGAGGCAGGTGATTGAAATGCCCAGCACAATGCCAAGAAGCACCGTTTGAGAAGATGTGAATCGGTCCCGCACAGTGAAGCCCTCCTCACACCACCGATGTTCGCGTCTATGTCACGATGAGCCGCTCCCAGAATAATAATTAATGAAACATTGCACCATTTTGTCGCTGCCTTCGCGGCGACAACCCGGTTTCAGGCAGGCTGGTGCTTCATGTTCCAGATGGGTGTGCGGATCACCATCCAGGCGATGAGGAGCGTCATGCCGAGGGCAGGGACAACGGCGACGCGCTGGGGCTGGTCGGGGAAGAAGTCGATCAGCCAGCCCATGAGGGCGGCACCGAACGGCGCCCCGGCCATGAAGCCAAGCTGATAGATCGAAAGAACGCGCGAGAGATGATTTTTTGGAGCGGCGTCCTGAACGATGGAGCGGCTCATCGCGATGGAGACACCGGCTGCGAGGCCCCAGGCGAAGACGATGCCGAGGAAGACATAATGCGGCGGCTTCGCCAGCATGATGAGAATGGCGAGGGAGCCGAGGAGCTGCGCCGTCAGAAGCAGGCGTCCCTGTCGCTTGATGGCGCGGAAGAGGGACAGCGTGACCGATGACACGAATGCGCCAAGCCAGAAGGTGACGAACATGTCGCGAATGCCGTCTGAGGAGAGACCATAAATGTCCCGGTTGATGATCGGGAGTACGACCAGGAAGGAGCCGATCACGAAGATGCCAACCCCGAACATCAGCACCGTCATCGCCCACAGCTTGCCGTCGGCACTTACCACCTGAAAGCCTTCCTTGATGTCGCCAAACGCGGCGCCGAGACCAGACCGGCCGGTCTTTACCCGGCGGCCATGAGCGAGGAAGAGGGCGAAGCCTGCGCCAAGCCCGACGATGATGGCCTGAAAGGCCAGAAGTTCCCAGCTCGGGATCGGGCCGATCGAAAAACCACCGAGCCAGTCCGGCATCCGGGTCAGCTTATCAGCATACCCGCCCACAATCAGGCCGCAGATCTGGGCTGCGAACTGGGCGATGGTCGCAAAGGCGACGCCCTGTTGAAGCGTGACATCGGAGCCGACGCGGGCGCGTCGGTCGACCACTTCGTTGATGATGGAATCGCGCGCTGGCATCATGAATGCGCCCACTGTGCCCATCGCGACCCCATAGATGATCATATAGCCATAGGCGAGGTTGCCAGTCGCAAGGACGAAGGCGAGAATCGCTGCCGGAACGGCCGCCATCAGATGAAGCAGCATGAGAAGCGATTTGCCGGAGGCGCGCTCAGCAATGACGCCGCCCAGAAGCAGGAAGATGACCGACGGGCCGGACAGGGCCATGTTGGCAAGGCCGAGCTCAGTGCCATCGAGGCCGAGACGATTGGTGATGAGGTAGGGAAACAGCACCATCTGAAGGCCGAAAGCCGTGAACCAGCTGCACTGGATCATCAGATAGGCAGGAAGCTCCGATTTCACGCGCCGGTGCGTGCGCCGCGTGAACAGGCTGCGCGCTGTAAACTCAACCGAAGCGCCGGCGGTTGTGGCGCTGTCGAGACCGCTGACCGGCGATTTCACCTGACCGGTGCGGTCTTCGCCGCGGTTCTCCAGCTGGCGCTCGTCTTCATCCATTCGCGATACCGTCTCCCTCTCGGCGAAGGCGCGACCTTACTGTCTGCGGCCTCTCAGAAAAGCGTTTTTCCCCTACTGGCTGCATTCGCAGCTCGAAAGTCGCCTCACGTCACACCTCTCATTGAGGTTCAGATTGGGCGGACTATGCTTTGTCCCTGTCGTCGCCCTCCGGGAGGAACCGTGATGTTTGCCTTGCGCCTGCTCTTGAGCTGGCTGTTCGCGGTGTTCCTGATCTTCGTCTACGTCAACGCGACCCTTCATCCGCTTCCGGATCCGCCCGAAGGCTTTGTAAAGCTGTTCGACCGCCCCGGGGATAATGTTTTTTTCCAAACCATGGCCGACAAGACGGGCATCGAGCTGCTGGAGCCGACCGGCCGCGTTGTCGTTGCCGTGTTCGAGCTTCTGCTCTGCGCCCTTCTGTTGATTCCCGGGTCCCGGCGTTTCGGCGCGGCGCTTTCGGCGCTCCTCATGATGGGGGCTGTCACGGCGCACATGATGCCGGACGTGCTTGGCCGCGAGCTGCCTGCATCCACAGCGGTTTTTGAAAGCGGGACGGACTTTGGCCGCGTCTTCATGCTGTCGGTCGCGATGCTGGCTGCGTCGATCCTGCTTTTCTTCTCTCATCCCTTGCGCAAGAAGCCCGACATGGACGAGGTCTGACGCGTCAAACGCGCTGTTAACCTGGTGCTGGCAATCTGCCCGTTCGATTGATGCAGAGCGAACAGGCCGCAATGTCAGCATTGGAACAGATGTCAGAGGGGGAATCGCCCCAGTCTGAAGGTGCCGTGGGCGGGCGCGCTCGGCGGCTTCTCCTGCGCCGCCTTATCGACTTTGTTGCGCTGCCGGCGACGGCTGTTGCGCCGCAGGACCGCTCTATGGGCGGCGACATTCTTCTGGAAATGCTGTTTCACGCCGCGCCGGATGACAGGCGATTCTGTGCCCAGCGCCTACAGGTAAACAAGGAAGCGCCGCGGCGACTGATGCGCTACCTCGCCATGTCGGACCTCGAAGTCGCCAAACCGATTCTCGAGGTGAATGAGGGCTTTGACGCGGCCGACCTCGCCACGATCGCGGATGAAACGACCCTCGATCACAGACTTTTGATTGCGCAGCGCAAGCGTATCGATCCGTGCGTCGCCGAAGCGCTCTGCCAGCGTGAGGAACCGGCCGTCCTGAAGGCGCTTCTGCAGAATAATGGCGCCGAGATATCAGAGCGCGGCATGGATCTTTTGGTCCAGCATTCGCGCACGGTTGAAGGTCTGACAACGCTGTTGATCAAACGGCTTGAGCTGATCCCGAGTCAGGCAATGGCGATGTTCTGGTGGGCGGACGGCGCGACCCGCCGGGTCATCCTGCAAAGGCAGGCAGCCGACCGGCTGGAACTTGTCGATCTTTGCTCGGATGTCTTTGCGGTCGCGGCGCAGGAGAATTGGTCCGACCCGGTTGCGCGAAAGACGCTGCAGCTGATCGAACGGCGGCAGAGAAACCGCGCCGCTATTGAGAAGAGCCCCTATGACAGCCTTGAACACGCGGTTGAAGTCGCCGCAGAAAAGGGGCTGAATCCAGAACTTGCCCAGGAAATCGGATTTCTGGCCGGGGTCAAACCGGTGACGATCGCAAAGATCCTCAGCGATACGGGCGGGGAGGGGCTTGCCGTTCTCTGCAAGGCGACAGGACTGAAACGGCCTTACCTCGCGCGCCTCTGGCACGCCCTGCGCCGCCCCCTGAAGCTAGATGACGGCAAGCTGCATCCACAATTCGCCTATCTGTCAGAAACCTATGAGCTTCTTGCGGTCGCCAAGGCGCAGACAACGCTGCGTTACTGGAACTGGTCGCTGTCATCATCCTACTCACCGCGGGCGGGCCATGCTGCAGAAGATGCGACAGAATCGCCCAGCGAAACCCGTTTCTCAACGTCGCGGCGGACGGCCCAGCTCGTTTTTGGTGCATAGACTGGAAGAGGGTCTGGCCAAACCCCTGTCGAGCGAGTAACAGCGACCCATACTTGTCTTGTGGCGAAATGGGAGCGGCTAACTCGTGGGTTATTTTGCAGGCCTGATCTTTGTGCTCGCCGCACTTTGGCTTGGCCTTTCGGGGATCTACAAGCCGTTACTACTCATTCTTGCCGGCATTTCGATTCTCATCTCCGTTGTTCTGGCTTCGCGCCTTGAGACTGTTGACCGGGAAGGCTCTCCTTATGGCCGCACCATCCCGATCCTGTCCTACTGGGCATGGCTGCTGGTTGAGATCTTCAAGGCGAACTGGCCGGTCATCAAGGCGTGTGTCAGCGCCAATCTGAACATCAATCCGGCCTTTGTGCGGGTGAAGACGCGCTGCGAAAGCGATCTCGCCAAGACCATCTTTGCCAATTCGATCACGCTGACGCCGGGCACGGTGACCGTGGAGGTCGAAGGCGACAAACTTCTGATCCACGCCCTGTTCGAGGAGGCCGCAACGCCTGCCTCGTTTGACGAGATGGATCACCGTTCCTATCGCGCTGCCGATGGCAAGCGTAAGGAGGAGCTGGCTGCATGACCGAGATCGCTGCCGTCGCTATTATCATCGCGATCGGGCTGACGCTCATTCGCGCGCTGATGGGGCCAACGCTCTATGACCGCGTGCTGGCCGTCAACTCGCTCGGGACCAAGATCGTACTCTTCATCGGCTTCCTCGGCTTCGTGCTGGGCCGCCCGGACTGGCTTGATATTGCAGTGCTTTATGCGCTCATCAACTTCGTCTCGACGATCGCGATCCTGAAGTTCTTCCGCTACCGCTCCTTCCAGGTGCCGCTGCACCGCAGGCCCGTCCCGAAGGCGCCGACAGTGCAGGGGAGAGACAATGTCTGAGCTTCTCGACATCCTTCTGCTCATAAAGCCATGGGTTGGCGGCATCCTATGCGTGATCGGCGCGCTGCTTGCGCTTATCGGCTCTATCGGCGTGCTACGCTTTCCTGATTTCTTCACCCGCCTGCATGCGGCCAGTATCACTGATACCAGCGCCGTCACGCTCGGCCTGCTCGGCATGGCGATTCTTGCCCCGAACTGGCTCGTCGTGTTCAAGCTGGCGGCCATCTGGCTGTTCATTTTCCTGACCAGCCCGACCGGTTCACACGCGCTTGCGAACGCCGCTCACACGGCTGGCCTCCAGCCTGTTCTTGGCCGCGACCTGAAGCGCCCAGACAATAGAGAGGAGGAGGCATGATCGCTGGCTATTCTGGCGCAGATCTCGCCATCGCTCTCATCAACGTCCTTTTGCTCGGCCTGCTCTTTGTGATCGGCGTGGCGATTGCGCGTATGCGCAGCCTGTTCGCCATCGTCATGCTGTCGGGCATCTATTCCCTGATCTCTGCGACCTGGTTCGTCGCGCTGGACGCCGTCGATGTGGCGTTTACCGAGGCGGCCGTTGGTGCAGGCATCTCCACCGCGCTCCTTCTCGGGGCGATGTTGCTGACCGCGCGCACCGCGAAACCTGAACCGTTCGCACGGAGCATCGTGCCGATCCTCGTCGTGATCGCGACGGGCGCCATGCTCGTTTATGCGACGATCGACCTGCCAGCCTTTGGCGACCCGGATAGCCCGGCCAACACTTATGTTGGCACCGACTATCTTGAGCGCACGCCGCAGGAGATCGCCGTCCCGAACATCGTGACTGCCGTTCTCGCGAGCTATCGTGGCTTTGATACGCTGGGTGAGACGGGCGTTGTGTTTACCGCAGCCCTCGCTGTGATCCTCCTGCTTGGTTTTGGTGAGCGCTCGCTCTCGGCGACCTTCAACCGCAAGAAGGACAAGAAATAATGGCCGGCCCGCGTACAGACCATCACGTCATCCTGCGCGTTGTCGCAAAGCCTCTGATCCCGATCATTGCGCTGTTCGCGCTCTATGTTCACTTCCATGGTGACTATAGCCCGGGCGGCGGTTTCCAGGCCGGCGTGATCATCGTCGTTGCCGTCGTGCTCTACGCGCTGATCTTTGGCATCACGCCGGCTATGCGCGCTGTGCCGCCTGTCTTTGCAAGATCGCTTGCGGCGCTTGGCTTCATCATCTTTGCCGGGGTAGGCGTCTGGGCGCTCATCATGGGCGGCAATTTCCTCGACTATGATGTTCTCTTCAATGAAGAGCCGGGCGGCCATATGGGCCAGCACTATGGCATCATCGCGGTTGAGGTCGGCGTGCTGTTCGCGGTCGCAGGCTCCATGCTTTCGATCTTCTATGCGTTCGCCGGCCGCGTCACCGAGATCAAGGACGAGGACTGGTAATGCTGGATTTCGTTCTGGAGCGCGGCAACTACTGGGCAATCATCGGCCTGATGATGCTCGGCCTCTATACGCTGTTTGCCGCCACAAACCTGATCAAGAAGCTCGTTGGTCTGTCTATCTTCCAGACCTCGATCATTCTCTTCTACATTTCGCTCAGCCGCATTGATGGCGGTACGGCGCCGATCCTCTATGGCAAGGATGCAAAGGGTCATGGCGGCGGTCATGATGAAGCAGCCGGTGCCTATGGCGCGGCAAGCGATGCGGCCCATGGTGCATCTGATGCGGCTCATGGCGCCGCGGACGCTGCGCACGGGGCGGCAGATGCTGCGCACGGCGCTGCCAGCCACGGGCTGGAGCACGTCTATTCCAACCCGCTTCCACACGTTCTGATGCTGACGGCCATCGTGGTAGGCGTCGCGACGCTTGCCGTCGGCCTCGCCATTGTCGTGCGTATCAGGGAAGCATACGGCACGATCGAAAGCGATGAGATCCGCGAAACCGACCTTGAAGTCGCGCGCGCTGAGTACGCCGTGGATCAGGCTGATGAGGCTAACCCGGCATGATGGACTGGATCCTTCAAATCGCGCCAGCATTCGCTGAAGCGCACGCACCCGCGCTGCTCATCCTGCTGCCAATGCTGGCTGGGCCGATCGCGGCATTCCTGCCGGGCGGTGGCCGCGTCGCATGGGGCATGACGGTCATCGTCACGGGCCTCTGTACGCTGCTCTCGCTGATCTTGCTTGCGCAGGTCCGCTCGATTGAGGGCGGCGCGATCATTTCCTACGCCATGGGCGGCTGGGCGCCTCCGCATGGTATCGAATTCCGCATCGACGCGCTCAACGTGCTGGTGCTGCTGCTCGTCAGCGTGATTGCATTCCTGACCAGCATCTTTGGCTGGCCGACGATCAAAGCAGAGATTGCCGACGGCAAGCGCGCCATGTTCTTTGGCGCCTTCCAAGTCTGCTTCATGGGCCTGCTTGGTGTGGCTGCGACAGGCGACGCCTTCAACCTCTTCGTGTTCCTCGAACTGTCTTCCATCGCGACCTATGTGCTCGTCGCGCTCGGCTCTGGCCGTGACCGGCGCGCGCTCCCGGCGGCGATCAACTACCTGCTTATGGGGACGATCGGGGCAAGCTTCTACGTCGTTGGCGTCGGCTTCCTCTATGCCGCGACCGGTACGCTCAACATGGCGGACCTTGCCGTCCAGCTTCAGGATGTTGGCGGCAACCGCGCCGTTCAGGTCGGCTTTGCCTTCATCCTTGTTGGCCTCGGCCTCAAGGCGGCGATGTTCCCGCTGCATCAGTGGCTGCCGAACGCCTATTCCTACAGCCCGAGCTTCGTGACGGCCTTCCTTGCGGCGACCGCGACCAAGGTTGCGATCTACGCCCTGGTCCGCTTCCTGTTCAGCGTCTTCTCGCTCGACTTCGCTTTCGAGGGCATGAGCCTCGCGCTGATCCTTGCGCCGATGGGGATTGCGGCGATGCTCGCCTGTTCCTTCCAGGCGATCTTCCAGGCCGATATCCGGCGCACGCTTGCCTATTCCTCGGTAGCGCAGGTCGGCTACATGCTGCTCGGTATCTCTCTGGGTACCGCGGCTGGTGTGTCTGCAGGCATGTTCCACCTTATCAACCACGCCCTGATGAAGGGCGCATTGTTCATGGCTGTCGCAGGCGCTGTGCTGACCTATCAGGGCGCGCGCATCCATGACTTTGCAGGCCTTGGTCGCCGCGCCCCTTGGACGATGACGGCCTTTGCCATTGCCGGTCTGTCGCTGATCGGCGTGCCGCTTACGGCAGGCTTCCAGTCCAAGTTCGCACTCGTCTCCGCGCTGCTCGAAAGCGGCTGGTGGTGGGCTGCGCTTATCGTGGTGTTCTCCAGCGTGCTCGCGGTCATCTATATGGGCCGCATCCTGGAGGCCGTCTTCTTCCGCGCGCCGACCAACCCGCACAAGGAGCATGGTGAAGCGCCGCTTCTCATCCTCGTCCCGCTCTGGATTCTCGCCATTGCGAATATCTGGGTCGGCATCGATGGCGGTTTTGTCTACGGCCTTGCGACCGATGCGGCTGAGGCGCTCTTTATCGGAGGCGCGTCATGAGCGGTGAAATCCTGATCCTCGCGGCGCTCATTCTGCCGCTGATTACCATGGCTGGTATCTACCTTACCGGTCGCTTCCCGGATGTGCGCGAAGGCGTCACGCTGGTTGGTGCAGCTGCGCTCTTTGCAGTGGCCTGCCTTCTGACCGGAACCGTCATGGGCGGTGAGCCTGCCGAGTTCGTCCTTGGTACGGTGGTTCCTGGCCTTGATCTGGCGTTCAAGCTGGAGCCGCTCGGCGCCATGTTCGCGCTTGTGGCAAGCGGCCTCTGGATCGTGAACAGCTTCTATTCCATCGGCTACATGCGCGGGAACAAGGAGCGCCATCAGACGCGCTTCTATATGTGCTTCGCAATCGCGCTGATGGGCGCCATGGGCGTTGCCATGGCCTCGAACCTCTTCACGCTGTTCGTGTTCTACGAAGTGCTGACGCTGTCGACCTTCCCGCTGGTGGCGCACAAGGGCGACGCCAATGCACTCCGCGGTGGCCGCATCTATCTGATGACGCTGCTCGCGACTTCCATCGGTCTGCTGCTCGTCGCCATCATCTGGACGGCGACGCTGGCCGGCAGCATGGACTTTGTGCCGGGCGGCCTGCTCGCCGGGGTAGAGGGTGTCACGCCCGCGATCGCCAGTGCGCTTCTCATCCTCTTTGCCTTCGGTATCGGTAAGGCGGCGCTGATGCCGGTCCATTTTTGGCTACCAAACGCCATGGTTGCGCCGACGCCGGTGTCCGCGCTCCTGCACGCTGTGGCAGTTGTGAAGGCTGGCGTCTTCACCATGGCCAAGGTCGGCATCTATGTCTTCGGCATAGACCTTCTGGCGGACACGCCTGCGCGCGACTTCGTCCTGTTTGTGGCGTGTTTCACGATCGTCGTTGCCTCGCTGATCGCTCTCACCAAGGACGACCTCAAGGCACGGCTTGCCTATTCGACGGTTGGCCAGCTTGCCTATGTGACGGCCGGTGTGATGCTGGCCAATGAGGCGGGCATGATGGGCGGCGCGCTACAGATCCCGGCGCACGCCTTTGGCAAGATGACGCTCTTCATGTGCGCGGGTGCGATCTATGTCGCGACCGGCAAGAAGGCGATCTCGGAAATGCGCGGGCTTGGCCGGCGTATGCCATGGGTGTTCACGGCTTTCCTGATAGGCTCGCTGTCGATCATCGGTCTGCCGCCGCTTGCAGGGGGCTGGCCGAAGGTCCTGCTGATGCTCGGCGCGTCTGAAAGCGGTGACGCGTATGTCGCCTGGGTGCTGATCATCTCGTCGCTCCTGAACATCGCCTACCTGCTGCCGATCGCTTTCCTTGGCCTGATGCCACCGCGCGGCACGCCAGAGCCTGCACCTTACAAACGCCCGGAAGGGGCCCCGGCACTTGCTGTTGCTGCGCCTGTTTTCACGGCGATCGGTACGCTCGTGTTGTTCTTCTTCATGGGCGAGCTCTACGATTTCCTTCTTCCAGCGATTGGAGGCCAGCCATGAGCGATCATGCAACCCCGCCTCATCTGAGCGATCATGGAGAACATGCGCCCGATGAGAGCCAGACGGTTCCAGCAGCCCGCGCACTGTTCGGCTGGACGACCAAACCGTGGATCGGCAAGGCCCTGTTCTGGGGACTGCTGGTCGTCTCGATCCTGCTGATCGCCATTGAGCCTGTGCTGGAAATGCTGGCGCCTGAGGGTGAGCATTTCCGCCATCCATATTTCAGCATCGACGGCACGACAGGCTTCAACGCCATCTGGGGCTTTGGCGCCTTCGCGCTCGTTGTGCTGGCTGGCTGGCCACTCGGCCGCCTGCTGCGCCGCTCTGAAGACTATTACGAGGACGAGCAGGAACCTGCCGGAACGGAGCCGCATCCATGAACGGCCTGCTTGCAACCATCAATCCGGGCCTGGTGCTCATCCTTGCGGGGATGCTGGCCGCTGTCATTCCGGTCCAGCGCATCCGTCAGATCCTGGCGCTGCTCGCGCCAGTTATCGCGACAGCGCTGCTGCTCGCTGCCCCGCGTGAAACTGACCTCGCAAGCCTGTCCATGATGGGCTTTGACATGGTGCTGTACCGTGTCGACTCGCTGTCCTTCATCTTTGGCCTCGCCTTCCTGATCGCGGCCTTCATCAATGCGGTCTACGCGCTGCATCAGGACAGCCAGTTCGAAGACACGATGGGGCTGACCTACATGGGCGCGGCTGTGGCTGCGGCCTTCTGCGGCGACTTCATCAGCCTGTTCGTGTTCTGGGAACTGACCGCCATTACGTCGGTCTTCCTGATTTTCCGCTCAGGCACGCGGGCCGCCTACAAGGCGGGTATGCGCTATCTCGGCCTGCACATCCTGTCGGGCGTGCTGCTGTTGTTCGGCGCGATGCAGATCTATTTCGACACCGGCGACATGAGCATCCGCGCGCTGGAGCTTGGCAATCCGGGCGTGCTGCTGGTCTTCCTCGCTTTCGGTATCAAGGCAGGCTTCCCCTTCCTCCACACCTGGATCGCGGATGCCTATCCAAAGGCAACCGTGGTCGGCACGGTCATCCTGTCTGCCTTCACGACGAAGCTCGCCATCTATGCGCTCGCGCGGACTTTTGCGGGTGAGCAGAGCCTTATCTGGATCGGCGCGATCATGACCGTCTATCCGGTCTTCTTCGCCGTCGTGGAGAATGACCTCCGCAAGGTTCTGTCCTTCTCGCTGAACAACCAGCTCGGCTTCATGGTCTGTGCGATCGGTGTCGGTACGCCGCTGGCGCTTAATGGCG
The DNA here is from genome assembly GCF_003576245.1 of Henriciella algicola. Lineage (GTDB taxonomy): Bacteria > Pseudomonadota > Alphaproteobacteria > Caulobacterales > Hyphomonadaceae > Henriciella > Henriciella algicola. Next base: position 111,885 of record NZ_QWGA01000006.1, on the reverse strand, counting down.
CGGCGGCACACGCCTTCTGCCACATCATGTACAAGTCGCTGCTCTTCATGAGCATGGGCGCTGTCCTCTACCGGACGGGTACGGCCAAGGCGACCGAGCTTGGCGGCCTGTTCCGCACAATGCCGTGGACGACGGTCTTCTGTCTGATCGGCGCGGCATCTATCTCGGCCTTCCCGCTCTTCTCCGGCTTTGTGTCGAAGTCGCTCACCATGAGCGCGGTCGCAGGCGGGGCTTTCCTGATCCCTTGGCTGATGCTTCTGTTCGCGTCGGCTGGTGTGCTTGAGCATTCTGGCATCAAGATCCCGTACTTTGCCTTCTTCGGCCATGATAGCGGCAAGCGTCCCAAGGAAGCGCCGTTCAACATGCTGGTCGCGATGGGCCTTGCTGCCTTCATCTGTATCGCTGTTGGCCTGCCAGCCTTCTTCCCCGGCTTTGGCTTCAACTGGCTCTACTCGATCCTGCCATTCGCCAACGACCCGTATACGGTCCGCTATGAGCCTTATACTGGCGACCATATCCTGACGCAGATGCAGCTTCTTGTGCTGGCGATCTTCGCCTTCGCGCTGCTGCAGCGCCTCGGTGCCTATCCGCCAGAAAAGCGCGGTATCATCATCGATACCGACATCATCTATCGCAAGGCGGGCTATGGCCTTGCGAACTGGGCGGGCCTTGTCTGGAACAAGGTCGGCCCGGCGATGAGCGGCGTGTTCGGCAGTCTTGGTGCGCGGACCTTCTCGCGGCTGGAGGCTGCCTTCAGTCCGCGTGGGACGCTGGCGTCAGGCGGGCTCTATAATGGCATGGCGATCTGGACGGCCGTGCTGCTTGGTCTTGCGCTGTTGATCGCGTTCTTTATCCGCTGAATGCAGCCAGACTGTAGCCAGCCAAAGTTCATTCCAATGATGTTGATATAAATCAGTGCATTTGCAGGCTGTGTATTCTACTGGAATGCGCTGTACTTATTTCGATGTACTTGGAACCAAGCCTGATCAGATGAATTGATCTGACTTGAGCGTATAGGAGAGAAACGTGGATACCGGCACAGAAAAAAAAGCCCCTGGCGTGGACACGCTTGAGCTGACCACTGAGATTGTGGCGGCCTATGTGAGCAATAATCCTGTGCAGAGCAGCGACCTCGCCAATCTTATTCGCAACGTCCACGATGCGCTGACCAACCTCTCAACTGAGGAAGTCCAGGCGCCTGAGGCGAAGCCTGCTATCCCGGTCAAGAAATCCGTCACCGATGACTACCTGATCTGTCTCGAAGACGGGAAGAAGTTCAAGTCGCTGAAGCGCCACCTGCGCGCCAAGTATGACATGACCCCGGACGAGTACCGCGAGAAGTGGGGCCTGCCATTCGACTATCCGATGGTCGCGCCAAGCTATGCCCGCAAGCGCTCGCAGCTTGCCAAGAAGATGGGCCTTGGCACCGGCAAGAAATAGGTCGGTCATCTTCGGTGTGCCGCCCGAATACTGACAATCAAGATCGTTACGCTTGCGAAATGAAATACTTTGGCAATCTAGGTTAATTTTTTCTTAGATTGACTCTTGCGGCGCGAATCGAATTCAGACACACCTGATTCTGTCGAATCGCTTGGGGTGGCTGACGATGAAGAGTCAATCAGATATTTTTAGCCTGATCGATGCTCAGAACGAGATTGTCGATTACTGGAATTCCAGAAGGGAAGTTGGCTCGGCGCCCCTTCGCGCCGACATAGACCCGGGCGCGCTGCGCGCTCATCTCCACTGCATTTCGATCCTCGAGCTTGACGGGCAGGGCGGCGCAACCTTCCGCCTGATCGGTACCCAGCTTCGCAACCTGATTGGCGCCGACATGCGCGGCTGCCGGATCGATGACCTGCCCGAGGAACACGCCTCCATCTGGCGGATGGGCGGGCTTTCCCTGCTTGAAGGCTGCCAGCCGCAGCAAGGCGTCGTCGACCTTGGCGAGACCCATCACGCCTGGCTCCGCTTGCCGCTTCGCCATTTAGCCGCCGACGACGCGCCAACGATGGTGCTCTGCCATGATGTCCTGCGCCGGAAAAAGACCCGTATGTCCCGGCCTGTTTTCTCTCTTCATCCCTCAGCGCCGCGCGCCGTAGCCGCCTGATCCACAAAAGATTGATTTCCTGATATAGGAAAAATATCCTACACCTGTCTTGCTCGCCTTAAGGTGGGACGCACGAGACAAAAGGAGTAGGAAATGAACTCTACCAAGAACAGGCTCCACGATGAGCACAGCGTCCGCCTTGCTGTGGGGCTGACAGGCTATGCACTGCAGATCCCGTCAGAGGCGATCCTGTCCGCAGCGGCGCGCGACCACAATGTCGTGCGGGCCCGGCAGGTCGCGATGTACCTTTCACATGTCGGGCTAGGGATGAGCCTTGCGCGCGTGGCAATGGCGATGGAGCGCGACAGGTCCACCGTTGCGCATGGCTGCCACAGGATTGAGGATATGCGCGATGATCCGGATATCGATGCCTGGCTCGATCTGATGGAGAACAAGCTGCGCGAGGCAGCAGATGTGGGCCAGTCAGGTGAGGGCCGGGGCCTCAGCCAGCGGCCGCTTCAGTGCCGGCGACCGACTTGATCCGTTCCAGCATAGAGGCCAGCCCATTGGAGCGCTGCGCCGACAGGGCTTCGCTGACGCCGATCTCATCGAAGAATGCCATTGCATCGAAGGCCGCAATCTCTGTGGCCTTTGCACCTGAATAAAGCCGGATGAGGATCGCGATCAGGCCTGAAACGATCAGCGCATCGGACTCGGCGCGGATTTTCAGGTGGTCGCCATTCTCTGGCTCAATCACCATCCAGACTTGTGAGGCGCATCCGCGAACGCGGGTGTCTTCACTTCGTTCGCTTGCCTCAAGCGGCGGGTTCGCCTTGCCCATATCGATGATGTGGGCATAGCGGGTCTCCCAGTCGTCGAGAAACTCGAACTCTGCGGTGATGTCCTGTGCGCGTTCTGTAACGGTCATGCCGGTCATTTGGGGCAGAAACAGGCAAAAGAAAACCCCGGCCCCCAGTTGAGGGTCGGGGCGAGAGATTGAATACTCGTGATCCTAGTTGCTGACCTTGGCGATGCAACTTCCAATCTCAGCAAGCGCGTGCTCGCCGAGGCAGAATGGCACCTCAAAATGCTGGTGCGTCGCGGCGATGCATTGCTGCAGATTCAGATTGGCCATGTTCATACAGCCAGAGGTCTGGCTTTCGGTCATCGCGCCCTGGATCGGGGCAGGGCCGGTTTCTTCGCTGCCGAGCACGCGGTAGGCGGCGAGCGTCGCGATCTTGTCAGCGACCTGCTCACTGCCCGGGGCAACGCTGCGGCGGGTGCCACGCGTGATGTTGGTGACATTCGCAACGCGAACACGATCTGCGGCACCGCTGATGTTGCGCCAGATCGATGGGGCACCAGCACGGCCAGCCGTCGAGAGCACGTTGCCGATATCAGGCGCGCGGAAAGCGGTTGTCATGTCACTGCTGGCGGTACGGCCAACGAGAGAGTCAGCGCGCAGGCGGGTTGCGAGCGCACCGGAGTCGCCCAGCTTGCCCTTGGCCCAGCCATAGGACTGGAGGCTGTAGGCCTGTTGCTTCACGGTCTGTGCGGTCGCCTGAAGGCGCTGCGCATCGGCTGCGCCTGCGTTCAGGGCCGCGCTGACAGCGGCCGAGCCGCCATGCAGCGTGCGCGCATAACGCACATCATTCTGCAGGCCGCGCACGAGGAAGTCGCGGCCATAATAGGCTTCACCGTCGCGCACAGCGGCGCGGAATTCGGGGTCCTGCGAGGCGATCAGCGCCGAATAGGCGATCCAGCCGCGCGAGAGCTGGTCATGGTTCTGGCTGCCGAGATCATTGAGCGCAGTCTGGATCGAGGCGACGTCCTCGAACTTCTGCTGCTCAAGCCGGGTCACATCGCTCTGGTATGTGGCATAGACGGCTGCGGCTGTCGCGAGCGGGTCTGGGGCAGGGCCGACGCTGTAAGGTTGAACCGTTGGAATGGTTGTTGTGGTCGCCGGCTGAGCGGCCTGTTCAGGCGTCGTATCCTGCGCTGTAGCTGCCAGCGCCATGAGGGTACCGGCGGTCACTGCTGCGTGAATTCTTCCGAGTTTCATTCTGTTTCCCCTGAGACGCGAAGGCATGCCTCGCTCTATCATTCTTGCGCAACTCGCCATAATCTACGGCAAAATAGGCAACCGACTCAACTTGAATTCTTCAGCCGCAAGGATGCGTGGCATTTCTAACCGACAGATGAACAGCTCGTCTAAAATCGCGGTAACATCTGCCTCCCTGATCTGGCTGGCCGGGGCCGTCGCTGCAGCTGTGCTTGCTGTTCGCGAAGGCATGCCGGGGCTAATTGCGGTGGCTGTGTTCGCCTGCGCGGCGCTGCCATCGGTCCTGACCATCCTCGTTGCCCTGCGCGGGCGCCGCTGGCCTGTCGCGCGCAAATCGGTTCTCGCCATCCTGCCATGGATCGCGCTTGCGTCCGGCCTCGTCTTCGTGACGGGCGGCTTCTTTTCGCCTGCGATTGCGACAGGCGCGCTGGCCCCGCTCTTCGTGCTGGCGTTTGGCTGGCGCTCACATGTGACGGAGATCTGCGTCTTCGCGCTTCTGGGCCTTGCTGGCAGCCTTCTCGCCGCCGCCTTCCTCAATAGCGCCCTCGATGATCCTGCGCTGGACATGTTCAGCGGCGTACTCTCGCTGAATGCGATCTTTGCCGGGGCGCTGCTGCTGGTGGCGATCCTGCGGCGTGAGCCTGCGGATGTGTTCGCCGCAGCGGCTCTTGCGCCTGTGAGGGCTGGTCCTGAGATCAAGGAAGACACGCCTGCGCGCACCGGCCCGGTAATGATCGTCGATGTCGCTGATGATGGACGCGTGCGCATGGTGTCTGGCGAGATCAATGCGCCAGTCAGCCCGCGCCAGAAGCAACCTTTCGTTGAGGCGTTCGACGAACCCCACCGGCCAAGGATCGAGGCGGCCCTCTCATCTGACGGCACACGCCTCGATATCGACATTGGCCGCGCACCGCTTGAGCTCATCTTTGATCCGCACGCAGCGGGCATGCGCGTCTTCATGAGCCTGGTCGAAGAACCTGAAGCGGAAGAAGAGGATCTGGAGACGGGCGACGATGATGCACTCGTCCGTGCCCATGCCGCCGAAGAGGCGCTTGCAGAGCGTACCGCCTTCTTTGCGAGCCTCGGTCATGAGCTCAAGACCCCGCTCAACGCCATTCTCGGTTTCTCCGATCTCATGCGTAATGAGCTGCGCGGCGACCTGCCGGAAGTCTACCGCGAATATGTCGAGCTGATCCATGAGAGCGGCCAGGACCTGCTTCTGACCGTTGAGGACATTCTCGATTATGCCAAGGCAGAGTCGGGACATATCCGGTTCGACCTTGAGCCAGTCGATCTGGTCGCCAGCAGCGAGTCCGTCATCGCGCAGCTTTCTGCCTTTGCTGACCGGGCGGGCGTCTCCATTCGCCAGAAAGCGGGCAATGAAGTCTGGGCGCTGGCCGATGCGCGCGCGGTGCGCCAGATCTGGCAGAACCTTCTGTCGAACGCGATCAAATACTCGCCTAGAGGCTCAATGGTCAGCATTGATGCGCGGTCAGGTTCTACCACCGTCGCCTTGTCCGTGCGGGATATGGGCGCCGGGATGAGTGCGAGCGACCTTGAACAAGTTGCGCGGCCCTTCCAGCAGGGAAGCAATGCAAAGGGCAGGGCAGGTACAGGGCTTGGCCTGGCCGTCGTGAAGACGTTCGCAGACCTGATGCAGGGCAAGGTGATCATCGATACCGCGCCCGGCGAGGGCACGCGGGTGCGGGTCATTCTGCCAAAAGCCGAGCTAGAAGAGGCTGAGGGCGCGCTGTTGGAAACGACCAGCGTCTAATCGGAATTTGGTTCAGGGCGAGGGCGCGTTAGGCCCTGTGCTTGCGCCGTTCGATGCGCGTCTCACGCAGAAGAAGCGCAAAGCCGCTGACCAGAAGCGCGCCGATCATGACGATCACGACTTCGAGCGGCAGGACAGGTGAGCCGGTGACATCGATAGCGCGCGCCGACAGGAAATCCTTGCCGCCGAGCGACAGGGCATTCACGCTTGCGGTTTCACTGGCAGCTTTTACAGCGGCGCCCGATTGAATGATGATGCTGAACATGGCCCACTCCCTGGCGGCGTATTAGTAAACTGTTAACGAATACGCAACTTGCAAGGCGCGTGCCGGATGAGAGGAGCCGGACGGTATGTTTGAAGAACGCTTGCCGACATGGCTCTGGGTCGATGCACTTGTGCGCCGGGTACAAGTGGCTGGTGCAAGCTGCTTTATTTTGCAGAAGGGCGACCGCGAGAGGGGCGACGTCATCGTAAAGGTGGCTGACCTTCAGGGCAGTGCGCGAGTCTATGTCCCCCGTACAAGTATGGAAGGCACCCGCATCTTCTCTGATGTGCGCCTTCAGGGCGTGTGCGAAAGCGAGGCAGAGGCAGATGATTATGTTCGCCGCGCCCGCAGCCGCGACAGCGACCTCTGGGTGATTGAGATCGAGGATCGCGAAGCGCGCCATTTCCTGACAGAAGAGATCGAGGCGCCTGCCGATTGAGTGTCCGGCAGCGGATGGAATCAGGCCAAGCCGAATGTCTACTAAAGGCAGGGCCTGCCTGAGATGAGGAGAGACCGTGGCGAAGCTCTATTTCACCTATTCGGCGATGAATGCCGGCAAATCGACCATCCTTCTGCAATCGGCGCATAACTACCGCGAGCGGGGCATGACGGTCATGTTGTGGACGTCTCACTTCACCAAGGCCGATGACGCTGAGGACGCGCGTATTTCATCGCGGATCGGACTTGCTTCTGACGCGCACCGGTTCAATGGCGATGTCGATCTCTTTTCGGCAATCGAGACAACGCATGCAGGCACGCCGCTGAGCGCTGTCCTGCTAGATGAGGCGCAATTCTTGAGCCCTGCGCAGGTCTGGCAGCTATCACGCGTGGCAGATGAGCTGGGCATCCCTGTTCTCTGCTACGGCCTGCGCACGGACTTCCAGGGCAAGCTATTCGATGGCTCAGCTGAATTGCTCGGCATTGCCGACAGCCTTCGGGAAATCCGCACCATTTGTCATTGCGGCAAGAAGGCAACGATGACGGCCCGCGTCGATGAGGCCGGTCAGCCACAGACAGAAGGCCAGCAGGTCGATATCGACAAGGACCACTATCTGTCGCTTTGCCGCCAGCACTGGAAAGAAGTTACCGGTTTGCAAGCGAGCTGACAGGAACAAGTGGGCTATCCATCTGGTTGTTTGGGGCAGGAGCCGAACGCTCCCCGTGCAAACCCAGAAAGGAACTGCAAATGCCCACACCAGACGGACATACCACCGCCATCCGCGCCTCCCGCGTTATCGGGACGGATGTCTACTCCACCAGCGGCGACAAGATCGGTGAGATCGAGGACGTCATGCTGAACAAGCTCGATAACCAGATCATGTTTGCGGTTGTCGGCTTTGGCGGCTTTCTCGGCTTTGGTGAGAAGTTTCACGCCATCCCGTGGGCCTCGCTCGACTATGAGAAAGACAAGGGCGGCTATATCGTCCCGTTCAGCGAGGAGCAGCTGAAGCAGGCCCCGTCACACAGTCTGAAAGAGCTGACCAAGGATGATGGCGCGGCCGCGCGCGATGCGGCCTTCGACTACTACAAGGTCGAGCGCTACTGGGTTGTCGGCGCCGACTGATCCTGCGCAAATCTTGAGGGAAGCGGCGCTGCGAGTGTGGCGCCGCTTTTCTTATGAAAACCCCTCAATCGCCCGCGCCTCACCCGATTGCCGCCCCATTTGGGGGTGACTGTCGCCTCATCGCACTGACTGAGGAGGAGAGGTCATGGGTGCCCGCCGCAACACTGCATTCGCGCTGACGGCGCTGCTTTCATTCGTTCTCGCAGGTGTGAGCGCCAAGGCCGACGCGCAGGCCGCTGGCTCTCCAAATATCGACTATGCCGGTTTCATGCAGGCCGGTGAGGATGTCATGGCGTTGCGCGCCACACGCCTCGTCAGCCTCGCCGAATTCAATGAGATGGCGAGCGAAGCCGACACGATCATCCTCGATAGCCGGAGCGCGGAGGCTTTCGCGCTGGGCCATATCGACGGCGCCATCAACATCAACTTTGCCGACTTCACCGATGAGAAGCTGGCCGATCTGATCGCCCATCGCGGCACGCGCATCCTCATCTATTGCAACAATAATTTCGCTGACGATATCGCGCCGGTGATGCTGAAGCGGGCCCCGCTCGCGCTGAACATCCCGACCTTCATCAACCTGCACGGCTATGGCTACACCAATGTCTATGAGCTGGGAGAGCTCGTCAGCACGAATGATCCGGACGTGAACTGGGTGAGTGCGCCGCAAATGCCCTGAACCTCAGCTGCGCACCACCTGCGAAAGGCAGGCCGGCTCCCCATCGCCGCGCCTGCCTTTCCTTATTTAGTTCTGCTAATGCGACCGTTACGCCGCTTGCACATCGACGCTTTCGCCGTCATGTCACCCATCGACCAGTGATTATCGGGACGAAACAATGACGACTGCCAGCCAGCAATCTGCCGCGCCACGCGTCAATCCGAACGCGCCAACCGAAGAGACTGTGCTCTCGGTAGAGCATTATACCGATCGGCTTTTCTCTTTCCGCATCTCGCGCCCGCAAAGCTTCCGCTTTCGCTCTGGGGAGTTCGTCATGATCGGCCTGCCACGCGAAGACGGCAAACCGCTGCTACGGGCCTATTCAGTGGCCTCGCCGTCCTGGGATGAGTCTCTCGAATTCTATTCGATCAAGGTGCCGGACGGCCCGCTGACCTCCCGCCTCCAGAAGATCCAGCCCGGCGACAAGGTGCTGCTTGGCAAGAAGCCGACCGGCACGCTGGTCCTCGACGCGCTGACGCCTGGCAAGCGCCTCTACATGTTCTCTACGGGCACCGGTTTTGCGCCCTTCGCCAGCCTGGTGCGCGACCCGGAGACCTATGAGAAGTTCGAGGACGTCATTGTCACCCATACCTGCCGCCAGAATGGGGAGCTGCAATACTCCACCAAACTGGTCGAGGACCTCGTCAATGATCCGCTCGTCGGTGAGATGGTGCATGGCAAGCTAAAGCTGTTCACTTCCTGCACGCAGGAGCAGTCAGATCGTATGGGTCGCCCAACGGATCTCATCCGCTCTGGCGAGCTGTTCAAGCAGCTGGACCTGCCGCCGCTCGATCCGTCCACGGACCGCGTGATGATCTGCGGCTCCATGCCGATGACGCTGGAGATGAAGGATCTCATGCAGGAAGCGGGTCTGACAGAAGGCTCGAATGCCGCCCCGGCCGAGTTTGTCATCGAGAAGGCGTTTGTGGGGTAGGAGACGGCAGCGTGCCGTCTGCGCCAGATTGACCTGTTGCCCGGTGAAAGCCTTGGGTTAAGCCTTATGGACCTCTGCGGGAGGCGCTGTTGGGTCCACTCAAGTCAGTTCTGATATTTGCATCTCTTTGCGCACTGCTTGCCGGGTGCGGCGGCCGCTATGATGTGGGCGAGGAAATCTTCGTGGTCCCCGCCAAATATGATTATGATAGTCCGCTGGTGACGGCGTTCACTGGATTCAGAAACGGTGATGGCGACGGATTCCTTTTTGTGCTGCCAGGATCGGAGATCCACGCAGCCACAGAAGGCGTGGGCGTAAAGCAGCCCAGCTTCAGCGTTGATGACGAAGTGGTCATTCAGGTCGTGCCGAAATCGGTCGGCACATACGATGAAATGTTGGACCAGTTTTTTGAAATGGAGCACCACAGCGAACCAGAAGTCAGGTTCGCGAATGGCGGAAACTACTATCTGGTGCGCATCTATCCTGCCGACGACATATTGGTCATGTCCGAGCGGCCGAGCCATAGCAATTTCAAGGTAAGTGGCCGCGATACAGTCGTTGCTCTCTGCTATCCCGGAACAGTTCGCTACGACTGTGAGGTCTCGTTCGAATTGGATGACGTTCTCGTGGTGTACGAGCTGCCGATGGAACAGGTCGTCCTTTTCAAAGCGATCAATGAGTTGGCTCGCGCCAAACTCGTGAGTTGGCGCCAGGATTAGTTCTGATTTCTTAGCCCAGCTGCCCGCGATGACGCAGCTTTGCGTCTGCGAGGACGCAGGCCATCATCGCTTCGGCGACAGGGACGGCGCGGATGCCGACGCAGGGGTCGTGGCGACCTTTGGTGCGGACATCGACTTCATCACCGTCGCGGGTCACAGAGCGGGTTTGAGACAGGATGGATGAGGTCGGCTTGATCGCGACGCGGACCACGACATCCTGCCCTGTGCTGATACCGCCTGCGACACCGCCATTATTGTTCGACAGGAAGCGCACGCCTTCATTGCCCATGCGCATCTCGTCGGCATTCTCCTCGCCAGAATAGGAGGCGGCGGCAAAGCCTGCGCCAATCTCGACGCCTTTGGCGGCGTTAATGCTCATCATGGCGCTAGCAAGTTCGCTGTCGAGCTTGCCATAGATGGGTGCGCCCCATCCGGCAGGCACGCCTGAAGCGTGGACCTCGACAATGGCGCCGGCGCTGGAGCCTGCCTTGCGGGTCTCGTCCAGAAAGTCTTCCCACTGCGCGGCCGTCTTGGCGTCCGGGCACCAGAAGGGGTTGTTGCCGGTCTCGTCCCAGTCCCAGTGTTCCGGGTCGATCATATGCGGGCCGATCTGGATGACGGCGCCGCGGATCGTGATGCCATCGCCGAGAACGCGCCGCGCCACGGCGCCTGCAGCAACCCGCATCGCGGTTTCGCGCGCAGAGCTGCGCCCGCCGCCGCGATAGTCGCGGATCCCGTATTTCTGGTCATAGGCATAGTCGGCGTGGCCGGGGCGATAGCGGTCCCGGATTTCCGAATAATCCTTGGAGCGCTGGTCGACATTCTCGATCATCATCGAGATGGGCGTGCCGGTCGTGACTTGCCCGTCCGTGCGGTCGTCAGCGAAGACGCCGGAGAGGATGCGCACCTCGTCCGGCTCCTTGCGCTGGGTCACGAAGCGGCTGGTGCCTGGCTTTCTCTTGTCGAGGAAGCCCTGCACATAAGCCTCATCCAGCGGCAGGTTTGGCGGGCAGCCATCCACCACGCATCCGATGGCCGCCCCGTGGCTTTCGCCCCAGGTGGTCACGCGGAAGAGGTGGCCGAACGTATTGTGCGACATGGCTGCCCGTCTTTGTCAGTTAGCCTCAGGCGCTAGGCGAACAGGTGCTCGACGGCGGCGCGCTCTTCGCGCAGCTCCGCATCGGTTGCATCCATCTTGCCGCGCGAGAATTCATTGATCTCGAGGCCCTTGACGATCTCATACTTGCCGTCCTTGCAGGTGCATGGATAGCCATAGATCACGCCCGGCTCGATGCCGTAGGAGCCGTCCGACGGAATGCCCATGGACACCCACTCACCCTCAGGCGTGCCGAGGGCCCAGCTGCGCATATGGTCGATGGCGGCAGAGGCAGCCGAAGCGGCAGAGGAGGCACCGCGCGCCTTGATGATCGCCGCGCCGCGCTGCTGCACGTCAGGGATGAAGGTGTCGGTGTACCAGGCATCGTCGACCTGCGGCTTGGCGTCTTTGCCTTTGACCGTTGCGTGATGGATGTCCGGATACTGGGTCGCCGAGTGGTTACCCCAGATGATGACGTTCTTGATATCGGTATTGTGCGCGCCGGTCTTCTCGGCGAGCTGGCTCATCGCGCGGTTGTGGTCGAGACGGACCATCGCGGTGAAGCACTTTGGGTCGAGGTCCGGTGCGTTCTGCTGGGCGATAAGCGCGTTCGTGTTGGCCGGGTTGCCGACGACGAGGACTTTCACATCGCGTGAGGCGTGATCGTTGATCGCCTTGCCTTGCGGGCCAAAGATACCGCCATTGGCGGACAGCAAGTCCTTGCGCTCCATGCCCTGCTTGCGCGGCATGGCGCCAACCAGAAGCGCATAATCGCAATCCTTGAAGGCGACGTTCGGGTCGTCGGTCTGCACGATCTTGTTGAGCAGCGGGAAGGCGCAGTCATTAAGCTCCATCGTCACGCCTTCGAGCGCGCCGAGCGCCGGGGTGATTTCGAGCAGGTGAAGGTCGACGGGCTGGTCCGGGCCCAGCATGTCGCCAGCGGCGATACGGAAGAGCAGGGCGTAACCGATCTGACCGGCGGCACCTGTAACGGCAACTTTGACGGGCTTTTTCATGGGAGGTTTCCTTCCAGCATTGGCGTTCTGTCTATTGCGCGCATCAATGGCGAATTTGGAGGGCGAGGGCAAGCGCCGCGCATGACCGCAGCGCGCTCACGCTGCGCCAGTTTGCCATTTGCCGCAGCGCGCGAACGCAATACGCTCATTCCTGACAAGAAAAGACGAGGAGGATCAGGCAATGACTTATGACTTCAAAGGCAAGAATGCCGTCGTGACCGGCGCGAGCCGCGGCATCGGCCGGGCCATCGCAAAGACGCTGGCCGAAGGCGGCGCGCGTCTTGCGCTCGTCGCTCGCAGTGTCGAGGCGCTTGAGGACCTCGCCAAGGAGCTGCCCGGTGAGCCGGTCGTTATTCACGCTGACCTTGGCTCATCCGATGGCTGGAAGCCGACGGCCGAAGCCATCCTGGAACAGCTCGGCCCCGTCGATATCCTTGTGAACAATGCCGGCGTCAGCGTGCATGAGCCGGCTGGCCGCGTCACGGAAGACGGCCTCGACAACACGCTTAATGTAAATGTCCGCAATCTGATCCTGCTCACCGACGCGCTGACTGACAGCCTGAAGTCGCGAAAGGGCAATGTCGTCAACATCTCTTCCGTTTCGGCCAGCACGGGCAGTATCGGCCAGATCGCCTATTCGGCCTCCAAGGGCGCGGTGAATTCCATGACGCGCAATATGTCGATCGATCTCGGCCGGGCAGGGGTCCGCGTGAACGCTGTCGCGCCAGGTGTGATCGATGATGGCATGTGGACGACCGCCTTCGAAAGCGGGCGGGTCGATCGGGAGAAGACGATGGCGGGCATCGCCAAGGTCATTCCGCTGGAAGGGCGCTGGGGCAGTGCACAGAACATTGCTGATGCTGTCGCATTCCTCGCCTCGGACAAGGCAGACTATATTACCGGCCAGGTGCTGCGCGTAGATGGCGGCATCCTCGCCTGATCACGACTGAAAGAGCAGAAGATGAGCGACAACAGTGTCATCCCGCCAACGCCGACAGAGGCGGACTATAAGCGCGACAGTGAAGGCAATCCGCTGATCCCGGACGTGGCTGACCCGCTTACCCTGTTCAGAGACTGGATGGCGACGGCGCGTGAGAAAGAGCTCAACGACTCCAACGCCATGTCGCTTGCTACGGTTGACGCTCACGGGCGCCCGGACGTGCGCGTCGTGCTTCTGAAGTCTGTCGGTGAGGAGGGTTTCACCTTCTACACCAATTTTGACAGTGCCAAGGGCGAACAGCTGAAGGCGAGCCCGCATGCGGCGCTCGGTTTTCACTGGAAGTCTCTGCGCCGGCAGGTTCGTGTGCGCGGCAGCGTCATCTCTGTGCCGGAAGCTGAAGCCGACGAGTATTTCGCCTCACGCGCCAAGGCGAGCCGGATCAGCGCGATAGCGTCCGATCAGTCCCGCCCGCTGCCATCGCGCGATGTCTTTGCCCAGCGCATCGACGCGCTCAGCGAGGAGTATGATGGCCGCGAGGATATTCCGCGTCCGGACAATTGGGGCGGCTACCGCGTCGTGCCGGAAAGCATAGAGTTCTGGCAGGACCAGGCCTTCCGCATGCATGACCGGCTGAAATTCACCATGAAGAACGGCGTCTGGACACCCGAGCGGCTCTACCCCTAGAGCAAGTTCGCAGCAAACCGGATCGTTTGCGAACCGGTACTTGCGCACAAGCAAGGATATAAAGAGGCGAGCCGCCCGGGCCTATAGGTCAGATCAGGCCAGCGCTGTCGCGTTGCACGATGAGGTGCGGTACCCCATCGCTGGTCTTGTCCCAGGAGATTCCCTCCTCGGAAATCATCGCGCTGACGCGTTGGCGAAGGCCGGAAAAGCTATCGAATTCAACCACATCCACCGGTTCATCAAAGTGGAGTGTAATCTCATAGCCCATGCCGCCGGCAAGTTCGCGCACACCATGCACGCGGCCTTCGAAGGGCTGTTTCAGATAGCGGCCCGACACACGCTCACCGACTTGGATCGGCACGTCGGCCTGGTTCGACAGGCGCGCTGACGCCGTGTTCCAGTCGCGATAGCCAAGCTTGTGCGCGACCGCTTCGAGCGCGCGGGCATGGCTGAGGCTTTCGCCGCGCTGGGCGGCCTCGGCACGTAGTTCTCGCGCATGGGCTTTCGCCTGCGCTCTCGTCATAATGTTGAGTGACATCTTCCGTTCGTCTTTCACATCGATAGACCGGGCGCATGATGCGGATGTTCGCCTTGCCGCTGGACCGGTCCCCTGATGGGAAGGACAGTTCCGGGAGGACGAGGCTTTCGCCCCGGAGATCTTCACCATCGGACATTTCGTCCGGCGAACGGCAGGCGTCTCTCACCTTGGGGCGGGCAGATACGCCTGATCGGGCGAAACGTCAACAAAAAGGGTTTTCAAGCCTGGTCCGTCGAAAAGGCTAGAGCTCATCCACTCGCGCGCCGCGGGCCTCAAGGACAGGCTTCATTTCCCAGTACGCCTGCGGCGTCCTGTAGAGCGGGATACGCGGGTGAAGATGATGGATGACGTGATACTGCATCCCCATCGAGCCGATATTGCCAAGGATGGAGCGGAAGCTGCGGGTGTTACGGTATCGACCCTGCTCGGTGGCCGGATGATGCGGCGCCCAGCTGAGATAATACTGGATATAGGTGAGCGCGATGTGACGCGGCAGCCACCAGAGCAACGCTGCCTCCAACGCGAAGCCAGTCCAGGCGAGTGTGAACAGCGTGCCGTAGAAGATCAGTTCATAGGCGATGAAATCGAGCGCAACATCAGACCGGCCTATCCGGACAAGTGTGTCGCCATAGGCATTCTTGTTGCCCGGTTGCCGGTTGAGGATGCTTTTCCAGATTGCATGGAGCGGGCCGCGTGCGCTGGTGCCGTGGTCAGGGTCCAGTGCAGGGTCATTGGCATGCTTGTGATGCTCAAGATGGGTCAGTTTCGCGACCCGGTAAGGCAAGACGAGCGGTATCGTCGATAGATGGCCGACAAGCTCATTCAGCCAGCGCAGCCGCGCGCCGGGCAGGGCGATGATGTCATGCTGGGCCTCATGTGAGGGCAGGTAACTCAGCATCACATTCAATGTGGCGACGATAAACCCTACCCAGAGCGGGATGACACCCATCAGGACAAGCGGCCACAGGCTCAGCCAGACGGCAAGATTGGTCAACGCCCATGTGACGGCGAGCCAGGGGAATTTGCCGATGTGTCTGCGCGCAATGTCGCGCTCGATGCGCATCAGCTCTGCTTGGCTTTTCGAAGCGAGATCACTCATACCCAGCGCCCCCTCAATTGCGCGGCCAGCCCCAGCAGACCGGCAAGAGCGAGCCCGACTGTCAGCGGAGCGAGACCAAATGGAGGTATGATTTCAAGTGCCTCGATGATCTGCGCGGCCAGCGGCGCAAGGAAACCGAAAGCAAAAATGAGCGGTCCGAACCTGAACAAGGTGCGTAGAGCAATGGCCATGCGTTTTCTCCCGAGGAAGAAAATGACACATGCGTCAACTTTTGGCAATGCACCGCCGTGGACGGGTCGCTAGAGGTCCTCGACCCGTGCGCCTTGCGCTTCCAGAACAGGTTTCATTTCCCAGTAGGCCTCGGGCGTGCGCAGGAAAGGGATGCGCGGGTGCAGGTGGTGCACGATGTGGTACTGCATGCCGAGCGATCCGATATTGCCAAGCGCGGCGCGGAAGCTGCGGGTGTGGCGGTAGCGGGCGGTCTCATTGGCCGGGTGGTGCGGCGCCCAGCTCAGATAATACTGGATATAGATGTAGCCGACATGGTGCGGCAGCCACCAGAGCGCCGCTGCCTCGATGGCGTGCCCGGTCCAGGCAAGGGCAAACAGGGTCAGAAACCAGGCGACGCGGTACAGCGCTGAGCTTATCAGGACATCTTTCCGGCCGAGACGCTTCAGCGTGCGGCTATAGGCATTGTGGCCGCCCCGCCCCTTTGGCTGGACGTTCTGGATGGCGGTCCAGATCGCCATGAGAGGCCCTGACGCACTGGAGCCGTGGTCCGGGTCCAGCTCTGGGTGGTTTGTGTGGAGGTGGTGTTCTCTATGCGTTACCCGCGCGAGGTCGAAGGGAAGAGCAAGCGGAACAGTCGACACATGTCCGACCAGTTCGTTGAGCCATCGAAGCCGAGAGCCGGGCCGGGCAATGATGTCATGCTGGGCTTCGTGCGACGGAAGATAGCCGATGATCGCGAAAATGGTTGCGGCAATGAAACCAGCCCATGCCGGAATGATATTCATTAGAACGAGCGGCCAGAGCGCCAGCCAGCCAATGAATACGCCGATGCCGGCTGTCACGGCCAGCCAGGGAAACTTGCCAATATGCTTGCGGGCGATCTCACGCTCGATGCGCGCAAGTTCTTTCGGCGTCAGCATGGAAAGGTCACGGTTCGACATCAGACCCAGCGCCCCCTTAACTGTGCAGGAATGGCGATTGCCATGGCGATCAGGAAGCCGGCGAGAAGAGCCGACATGCCAAATGGCAGCGGCACATCGGCCGATTGCAGAAGCTGTGCAGCAAGCGGGGTCAGGAAGCCGAGCCCGAAGATCATCGGACCAAGCTTGTACAGTCGACGCAGCATGGCTTTTTGCATGGTCAAACGAACCCCTCCGCAGAACTCTGGTCAGCGTCGGGAGGCGTGTCCCTATCCGATAACCGGCTCTTCTACTGAGGATTAATCGCCTGAAAAGGTGAATATTATCTTTCTAAAGATAAAATTTTGAAGCCTTTTTGGGGGCTGATGCGTGGCTGAGAGCCAACACCTGTCTATCTCAAACAGGTTTCAGTTGCGTTTATGAATTGCGTTGGAAGGCCGCCATCACTTACCAGTCTGTACGGCGTGTCCGTTGCAAGCAGCACAAGCCCGTTTTCTATCAGTGATACGTATTCGGACGGGTCTCCATCAGCCCAGTATTGATCGTCGAGCCGCTCGCCCGGGCGGCCAAGCGTGCCAAAGGCGCTTTCAATATCCTTGCTTGCTAGCCCGCGCCATTTGCCGAAGCTTGGCTCGCGCGTACCCGTCCATGCCACGAGCTTGTCAGGATCAACACCGCCTTCGAGGAGGGCGGCTTCATGCGCGCGGTTGCCGACACCTGCCGTCATCATGAGGTCCGGCGCAATCTCAGCGACCTGCCAGGCTTCCTCATCCGAATAGGTGATGATGATGACATTGTTCTCGGCGCCTGCGCCGCGAACCTCACCGATGATGTTGCGGAAGCTGGTTGTTTCCTTGCGGTCGAGTTCGAGGATCCCGCCGGTCTTCACGGCCCATTCCAGCGCGTCGGCCAGCGTCGGTGGGTTGAACGAGGTGACCCGGCCTTCATTATCGACGAGGCGCAGCTGCGAAATCTCACCCCAGCCTGTATCGGCCACCGGCCCTTCACCTGTCGTCGTGCGGGTGAGGGAGCGGTCATGCATAAGGAACAGGACACCATCCCGGCTCTCGGCGACGTCGATCTCCATCATCGGAATACCGGCATCTAGCGCGTGCTGAAAGGTTTCGACCGCGTTCTCCGGAAAACCGGGGGCAGGGCCGCCGCGATGGGCAGCGATGAGCACGCCGCCTTCTTCGCGGACACAGTCAAAGAGACGGGGAAGGTCACGGCCGCTCGAAACAGGGGGCGCTGACTGATCGGTTTCGACAGGCGATTCCGCTGCCGCGGTTTCGGATGTCTCCGCAGGGGCGGTTGCGGTCTCGTTGCAGCCAGCAAGAACGGAGCCCAGAAACAGGGCGCCCATTAGAAAATGTGTCTGGGACATTTGACCTCGCTCGCCATCGCTTGCCGTAGAAGTAGCTGGGACATAGAAGAAACCGAACGCCACGGAAACCCGTGAAAAAATTATGGAGGAAAGAACATGCACGGCTTGATGCAAAACTGGCAGCTGACCGTCGACAAGGTGCTCGACCATGCCGCTCACAATCATGGCGACCGCGAGATCGTCACCCGCGAAGTCGAAGGCAATGTCACGCGTACGACCTACAAAGCGATCCATGAACGCGCCAAGATGGTGTCCTCCGCGCTGAAGGAAGAGGGCATCAAGCTCGGCGACCGCGTTGCGACGCTGGCCTGGAACACAGCCCGCCACATGGAAGCCTGGTATGGCACGATGGGCATCGGCGCTGTGCTGCACACGATCAATCCGCGCCTTCATCCCGATCAGGTCGCCTGGATCGCAAACCATGCCGAAGACCGTATCCTGATGTTCGATACGAGCTTCCTGCCGCTGGTCGAAGCGGCAAAGCCGCAGATCAAGACGATCGAGAAGTTCATCATCCTGACCTCTCCGGAGAACATGCCGGAGAATTCTCTTGGCGCGGTTTCCTATGAAGAGTGGATCAAGGGCAAGTCGACTGATGTCGTCTGGGGCGACTTTGATGAGCAGACTGCCTGCGGCCTTTGCTACACATCCGGTACGACGGGCAATCCGAAGGGCGTGCTCTACTCGCACCGCTCCAACGTGCTTCACACCTTCATCACCATGGGCGTCGATACGCTCGGCATGGGCGCAGCAGACGTGGTTCTGCCGGTCGTGCCAATGTTCCACGCCAATGCCTGGGGCCTTGCCTTTGCGTGCCCGGCGACCGGCGCGAAGCTGGTCATGCCGGGCGCGGACATGTCCGGTAAGGCGATCTATGAGCTCCTCGACAAGGAGAAGGTCACGATCACGGCCGCTGTGCCGACCGTCTGGCTGCTACTGCTCACCTATCTTCAGGAAAACAATCTGAAGCTCCCGCACCTTCGCAAGGTCGTGATTGGCGGCTCGGCTGTGCCTGAAAAGATCCTGCGCGCCTTCGAAGAAGACTATGATGTCGACGTCTTCCACGCATGGGGCATGACCGAGCTGTCGCCGATGGGCACGCTCGGCGCACTGCCGCCAAGCCTGATCGACGCCTCCCACGAAGAGCAGATGGAATTCAAGCTCAAGCAGGGCCGTCCGCCATTTGGTGTGGAGCTCAAGATCATCGACGATGAAGGCAAGACGCTGCCGCGCGACGGCAAGACGTCTGGCCGCCTTGTCTGCCGTGGCCCGGCCATCTCGAAATCCTACTTCAAGGCCGATGAACTCGCGATTGATGGCGATGGCTGGTTTGACACAGGCGATGTCGCGACGCTCGACCAGTACTCGACTATGCAGATCACCGACCGCGCCAAGGACGTCATCAAGTCCGGCGGTGAGTGGATCAGCTCCATCGACATTGAGAACTTCGCTGTCGGTCACCCGAAAGTGGCGAACGCTGCGGCGATCGGCATCTATCACCCGAAATGGGATGAGCGCCCGCTCCTGATCGTGCAGCCTGCACCGGGTGAAAACCCAAGCAAGGAAGACGTGCTGAAACAGCTCGAGGGCAAGATCGCCAAATGGTGGACGCCTGATGATGTCCAGTTCGTCGATGAGATCCCGCTCGGCGCGACCGGCAAGATCAACAAGCTGAAACTCCGCGAGATGTTCGCAGACTACAAGCTGCCAACGGCCTGACCGGATGGATCTGAACCTGAAGGACAAGGTGGTCTTTGTCGCGGGCGCTAGCCGCGGCATTGGCCTCGGGATCGTGGAAACGCTTCTGGAAGAAGGCGCGCGCGTGGCCATTGCGGCGCGCGGCGCCGAGAAGCTGGAAGAAGAACGCGCCCGCCTCGCCAGCCAGTATGGCGAGGACCGCCTCTGGGCGCGTGCTGGCGACCTCCGCGAAACAAAGACGCTCGAAGAGATGGTCGACGCCATCGAAAACGAGTTTGGTCCGCTCTGGGGCGCGGTCGCCAATGTCGGTCTTCATCCTTGCCCACCGGGCTTCGATGTCGATGACGACACCTGGACGGCCGGGATGCAGCAAAATCTCGATAGCGCCTTCCGTCTCGCCCGCACCTGCCTGCGCAAGATGGAGCCACGCGGACAAGGGTCGATTGTGGCCATTTCCTCCATCGCGGGCATGGGCGCGCTCGGCACGCCGCTCACCTATGGCACCGCCAAGGCGGCGATGAACCATATGGTCAAGGAGCTTGCCCGTGTCGTCGGGCCAGCCGGCATCCGCATCAATGCGATCTCGCCAGGCAATATCATCTTCCCGGGCGGCGCCTGGGAAGAGCGCAGCGAGGGTGAGCGCGGCGATGTCTGGAAGAAATGGATTCGCCGCGAAGTCCCGCTCCAGCGCTTCGGCAAACCGGAAGAGATCGGGTCGGCGGCAGCCTACCTTCTCAGCGATCGGGCAAGTTTCGTGACCGGTGCCATCATCCCTGTCGATGGCGGCCAGACGCGATAACTGCCGCTTCCTCAAGGGGAAGGTTTGTAAAAGCAAAGCGCTGAGATAAATCTCGGCGCGTTCTGATAAGTACAGTTCGGGAGGCTGGAATGAGCGATACGACGAATAAGGGTGGATGGCGTCTGACCGTCGCGGGCGCCGCGCTCGGCGTGTCGATCTTCACGGTGCTCTGGTTTGCGGCTGCCGCGCTTGGCTCAAAGTTCGGGCTCTGGGGCTGGCAGTTCGGCCTTGGCAAGATGATCCTCAGCTGGGGGCCTATCCTTACCTTCTTCGCGCTTGGCCTTGCCGTCGTCGCGTTCATCATTGCACTGATCAAGGCACCTCGCTTCCAGCCCGCACTGCTGGCGCTGGCGGCGCTTCTCATCGCGCTCATGGTCTTCTTCCGGATTGCTGGCTTCGGGGCGCAGGCCGGATCGCTTCCGCCGATCCACGATGTTCAGACCGACTGGTCAGAGCCGATTGCCCTTTCTGAATCGCTCATTGCCCAGCGCCGCAGCGACGGCGCGCTCAATGAAGTACAGGACGACCCAACCATTGATGAGAGCGCTGAGGGCCGGTGGCCCGGCATGGGTGGGCGCCGCGTCGCGGAAGTGCAGGAAGAGGCTGAGCGCGAACGCACCGTGGACGGTGAGACGGTCGAGCCTGCCTATGACCGCCCGATTGAACCGGTCTATTTCGACCAGTCGCCGGGTGAGATTGCGTCCTACGCACTCCAGATTGCAGAGGATCGCGGCTGGGACATCTTCTCGCGTCCCGAAACCGGTCAGGATGTCGAGCGCACCATGCTGGAAGCAACCGAAACCTCGACCTGGTTCGGTTTCAAGGATGATGTCGCCATCCGCATCCGTGCCGTTGAAGGAGCGACCCGCGTCGACATGCGCTCCATCAGCCGCGTCGGCCTCTCCGACCTCGGCATGAACGCCCGCCGCGTCTCCACCTTCATGGACGAATTGGAATCGCGCGCAGACGGCCGTCGCCAGCCTTAGATCTGCGACTTCTCGCCTGGCACTCAAGAATACCGCCTCCCCACCGAAAGGTGGGGTCCATGGCGGCTGGGCCGTCGCCTCTCAACCGCCATGGGTCCCAGCTTTCCTGGGAGAACGGGAGAGGGTAGGTTTGCGTTTTGTATTCAATGCATGAGTACGCCCCCCTCCGCCCCTCATCCTGAGCCTGTCGAAGGACCGGGCACCTCCCCCGTCCACGGGGGAGGGTGGCAATACGTTGATAGGTTACCCTTCTTCCCCCGCTTGCGGGGGAAGTGGCCCGCGGATGCGGGTCGAAGGGGGCATCGCCATCAATCGACGATGACGTAAAACCACTATATGCTGGCAAAGCCGCGTAACTGGCGCTTGGGTGGTTTACCACCGGGGAGCGCGGCGCTGATCCGCCGTGCGCCTGGGCATGAACCTCACCTTTCAAAGGAGGGCTGCCCATGTCTGAGCTTTCACCAATTTCTGTCGCTTTTCTCGTCTTTCCAAACGTCACCCAGCTTGACCTGACAGGCCCGGCGCAGGTGCTCTCGCGGCTCGGCAACACGACCGTCGATCTGGTCTGGAAGACAAAAGACCCGGTGCCGACGGATGCGGGGTTTGCATTGCTGCCGACCAGAACATTCGCCGAAACCCAAAGCGCCGACATCCTGTGCGTGCCGGGCGGTTTTGGCACGATGGAAGTCATCCAAGACGAAGAGGTCTTGAACTGGGTCCGCAAGGTGGGCGCTGACGCAAGCTGGGTCACCAGCGTCTGCACGGGCTCCATCGTGCTCGGCGCGGCGGGCCTCCTGAAGGGCTACCGCGCCACGACCCACTGGGCGTCGCATGACCAGCTCGCCTTCTTCGGCGCCGAGCCAGTGAAGCAGCGTGTCGTCTTTGACCGCAACCGCGTCACCGGCGGCGGGGTAACGTCCGGCATCGATTTTGGTCTCGCGCTCGCGGCAAAGATCAGAGGCGAAGACCACGCCAGATTCATCCAGCTGTCTATCGAGTATGACCCGCAGCCGCCTTTCGAAAGCGGCTCACCGGAAAAGGCTGACCCGGCGACGTTGGAGCGTTACTGGGGGCTGGTGAACCGGTCCGCACCCGGGCGTGCCGACAAGGTGAAAGCGATCGCGAAAAGGCTCGGCTTCTAGCCCGGAGGACCTGAACCGATTGCGGCTTCGATCAGGAGCGCTAACTGGTTCTCATGAGCACTTTCGAGGTCACCATAGAAGCTTGACCCAAAAATGCCGGTCAGGGTGGGGCCCGATACGGAGAAGTAGTTGATGGCACCAAGAAGCTGGTAAGCCATCGCCAGCCCCTGCGGGCGCGTGGCGTCCTGCCACTTTTCCAGTGCCAGCACCTTGTCCGCCAATCGGTCCAGAAAGGGTTTCAGATACCAGGTACCCGCCGATCCGGCCCGTTGGCGGTTATCAAGAAGCTCACGCATTAGAAGCGCGGTTTGCTGCGGCTGGGCGTGAGACCAGGTGTTCAGGTTTCTGAGATAGGCGGCAAACACCTCTTCCGGCGCCTGATCGCGGTTGTCTTCAAGGGCGTCAAAGCGATCTGATATCCGCTTCAGCACTTCACCATACAGTTTCTCTTTGGTCCCGAAGTGGTGAAGTAGCGCCTGTTTTGTCAGGCCGAGCTCATCTGCGATGGCGGCGATGCTCACGCCATAAAATCCACGTTCTGCAAAGAGCGTCTCAGCGGTGTCGAGCAACTGTTCTCGCGTGTCTCTTGCCATCGATATTTCCCGTGCGCCTTGACGACCTACCATACGGTAAGTTAAGGGACTTACCAAGCGGTAAGTATCAGCAATCAGGAGGACGCCATGGACCGTCAGCTCGAGCTTGAACTCATCGATGAATTGCTGGCGCTGAAAAGCAAAAGGGCGCATTTTCTCGACGAGACGATCGCGAGGAACCCGGTTGACCACTATCTCAGTGAAGCGCGCTTCCAGCTGGAGCGTAAGCATATCTTCCGCAGACTCCCCACGATTGCAGCGCACACAAGCGAGCTATCAGGGGCAGGCGCGTTCCTAAGGCGCGAAGTTGCCGGTCTTCCGGTCCTGTTGACGCGCGACAAGGCTGGGCGGGCGAACGCCTTTCTCAATGTCTGCCGCCATCGGGGTACCCGACTTGTGGAGGAGGAATCTGGCTGCAAGCACCGCTTCTCTTGCCCTTACCATGCCTGGACGTATGCAAGTTCTGGCGAACTGATTGCCGCGCCGCACTTTGAAGAAGGCTTTGCGGGGCTGCAGAAGTCAGATCTCAGACTTAAGCGGCTGACCTGTGAAGAGCGCCACGGCTTTATCTGGGTGACAGCAGATGAGGACAGCCCCGTCACCCTCGACGATCATCTCGGTCCGCTTGGCGAAGAGCTGGATGCGCTCGGTATCGAGGACATGTTCGTCGCTCAGCAGGATGCGCCGGTCCATGCGGCCAACTGGAAGATCCTTGTCGAGGGCGGAATAGAGGCCTATCACTTCAAGGTCGCTCATCGCGCCACGATCGGCCCATACTTCGAGGATAATCTCTCATCTTACCGGATGATCGGATCACACATGCGGTCAATCCTCATGCGGACCAGCATGACGAAACTGGAAGCCGAAGCGCGACAAGACTGGCGCCTGCGAGATCACGCGCAAATACTCTACACGATCTTCCCGAACACGGCGCTTCTCGTTCAGTCCGATCATATTGCCTGGATCAATCAGGAGGCGCTTTCAGCCGGGGAGACGCGGGTGCGCATGACGACGCTTGCACCCAATAGAGAGGCAGACAGACCTGACCACTGGAAGCGCAATCATGCAATCACGCGGGCGACGCTGGATGAGGATTTCGAGATTGGTGAAAGCATTCAGGCCAGCATTGCCTCGGGCGCCAATGACCACATGCTGTTTGGCCGGTTTGAGGGGGCGCTTGATGCGTTCAACAAGGTTGTAGACAGGCAACTTGACGGCGTGGCTTCGCAAGCGGTCGCGGCAGAATGATGAACACGAACCACGCAATCGCCGCCCAGGCTGAACTTCACCACCAATACTTTCTCGGCCTGCAGCTCATGGTGGCCGTCGAAGAGACGAAACAGACCGTCTACGACTGGATGTTCCGCCTCTTCCGACGCCAGCACGAGGACAAATTCCTGTCGAGCTTTGAAAAGCTGGGTCTCAACGGCCAGCCGCACGCTGTCGCCTGCGCCAAGTATCATGTTCTGTCCAACGGGATGGGTGGGGTCGCCGTCGAGTATATGGAAGAAAGCGCAACCAAGGCCTGGGTTCGGTTTCGCTATCCGCGCTGGATGTATGCTGGCCCGGCCATTTGCGGCATTCCAGTGGAGGCAAGCCGGGGGTTTCTGAACGGCTGGTACGCGCAGAATGGCGTTAGCCTGCAAAATCTGCGGCTCGGCTTTGTGTGCGTTTCCGAAGACGTGACAGGGCAGTTCGGCCTTTGCGGCTACTTCAAGGAATATGACCGCAAGCTAGCCGACGATGAGCGGCTTGTTTTCGCGCCAGATGAGAGGCCGCCAGCGTATGATCCTGCGGCACAGCCTCAGCCTCCGGCCGGTGAATGGAGCGAAGAACGCCTTGCAAAGGCGAACCGCAACTACGCGATGGAATATGTGCGCAATGGCCTGCGCGCGCTTTCCGAAACCATAGGCAGGGACCGCGCAGTTGAGCTTGGCAAACGCGCAGCACGCCTGACAGGTCTGCAGCAATATCCGGGTTTGGCGGCAGCTGTCGGTGCCGTTGATGGCGATGCCAGTAACGCCGCCGATTTCCTGGCCTCTATTCTCGCAGGTATGGGTGATGCGTGTGAGATCACCCGAGATGGCGAAGATGTGCTGGTGACGCAGACTGGCCTTCGGATTGCTCGCGGTATCGAAGGGACAGCACGCGACGATCTGTTGGCTTGCTGGCAGGAGCTATGGGGCGGCGCGATCGCGTCTCACCGCGCTTTCATGTCCGTAAATTGCGATGCCGGGCACGACCAGCTTGTCTGGCGCATTCGCACCGACCGCTAGGACGTCTGCTGCAGCGCCTTCCAGCGAAACTCTGAGCGCACCGTTGGGCTGGCGTCGGCGGTCTCGACGCGCCCTTCCTCGACGAGCTTCAACATGTGGCCGAGGACGGAGAGGGCAGCCGCTGGGTGCAGGCGCTTGTCGACGTCGGCATACATGCTCTCGACCATCTTCGGGATGTTGGTCTCACCCGCTTCGAGATGCTTGATGATGGCCGATTCCCGGTCGAGACGATGATTGCGATAGGACTGGATGAAGCCATTCACATCTTCGCGGATCGGCGAGCCATGCGTCGGCCACATGATATCGAAATTGCGCTCCTCGATCTTGTCGAGCGAGCGCATATAGTCGCCCATATTGCCATCCGGCGGCGCGACGATCGTCGTCGACCAGCCCATGATATGGTCACCTGTCAGGCAGGCATTCTCTTCGCGCAGACCAAAGCAGAGATGATTGCAGGTGTGGCCGGGCGTCTCGATCACGTCCAGTGTCCAGCCGGGACCCGAAATCACATCGCCATCGCCGATCTGCACGTCCGGCATAAAGCCAAGATCGTCGGCAGAGCCAAGCTCACCCTTGGCGGTCGGCACGCCAGAATTCTTCGCATAGGTCAGACAGCCGGCCCAGTTGGCGAGCGGCTTTGCGAGAGGCGAATGATCAGAGTGGCCATGTGTGACGAGCACATGCGTGATCGTCTCGTTCTTCAGGATCTCTTTGAGGGCGTCGAAATGCTCTGCCAGTTCAGGGCCCGGATCGATCACGGCGACCTTGCCGTGCCCGATGATGTAGACCCCGGTGCCGACAAAGGTGAACGGACCCGGATTATTTGCGACCACGCGGCGGATGAGCGGAGAGACCTGCTCGACCTTGCCATATTCGAAGTCGATTTCCTTGATGTATGGAATTCCCAAGTGAACTCCCTCACCTTGAATTGTGAAAAACTGGATTGCCCGTTCTAGGCGTTGCGGCGCGGCGCGAAGGCCAGGACGAAAGCGCGCGCCATGCGCCGGGTCGCCTTCAGCTTGTCGCCCAGATTGAGGGCAACTGGCGGGCCCATATCCGTCTTGTTCGCGTCGACGATGAAGATCTTGCCGGACTTGCGGTCGCGCAGCACATCCACGCCGCCCCACTCAAGGCCGATTTCCTTCGCGAAGGCCGTGATGACCTCGATTTCCTCGGCCGAGTAGCATTTGCGCGGTTCGTCGAGGATGACGTCGACATTCTCGTTCAGGAAGCGGCGTGCGATGGGCCGGCGCTTCCGGAACACCACAGTCGGTGCGCCGCCAACGATGCAGCAGCGCAGGTCTTCGACGAGGCCGCCTTCGATCTCATTGTCGATGAGGCGCTGATAGGTCTTGCCGTCGAGCGGCTCCATCGGACCTTCGATGATGCGGCCATCATGGCAGGCATTCTTCTCGGACTTTTCGACCATCGGCCCTTCATAGCTGAGCGGATCGACTTTCAGGCCATAGCCTGCAGCGAGCTCGAAGCTCTCAGCGACGCAGGATTTGGAAATATCGTTACAGCCAAAGTTGACCAGGCGGGTGCCGGGCTTCGTTTTCGGCTTGCTCGCGTCGACATGGGTTGAATCGTCGAACTGGAAGACGATGTCGGCCTGCGAGACGTCAGAGATAAGCTTTGCGCCGGAAGCATGCATCACCGGCCAGATGAAGTACCAGGGGCGCGGCTTGTCAGGATGGAAGGCGATGGTCGGGCGCTTGTGCCCGGTAATGCGGCGCCAGGTACGCCAGGACTGAGCCATGGTGTAAAAGGTCAGCCAGGTGAAAATGTCGTTCGCGAGCTGGCGATTAGCAGGCACGCGGTGGCCCGTCTTCTTCACGAGCCAGGCGCCATCTTCGTATTTGAAATCTGCCAGCCAGTTTCTGGACATGCATTATCCCCTGCGTGCGGGCTGCGGTGAGCTAGTTACCGATGCCGGAATCGCACGACTTCCTCTGAGCTTCAATTCATAAAGCCCTGAAGTTTCGTGATCAAACTTTTACTGCCGCTGCGCTGAAACGCGTCAAGCTAGAGAAGGGGCTTCAGACCGGAGAGGTCGTAGCCAGCGCCTGCGCCAGCTTCGATGATTTCGTCCGATTGGCCCTGTCCGCCATGGCTGAGGGCCCAGGCCGTGATCGAGCGCGTACCCGTGCGGCAGTAGGCAAGGGCCGGGGCAGGGGCCTCGGCGAGGATCGAGTTCATGCGCTCGATGATCTCCGGTGTCGGTGCACCCGAAAAAGGCAGTGCCACAAAGGTCAGACCAAGCTCTTCTGCGCGGGCTCGGATAGAGCCCATGCGCGGCTGATCAACGCCGCCTTCACCATCAGGGCGGTTGGCAATGATGGTCTTGAAACCAGCCTTGGCGATGGCGTCTACATCGTCTTCAGAGATTTGCGGCGCGACAGAAAAACTGTCTGTCACGTTTCGGATATCGGCCATCTGGTACCTCGGTGTCATGTAGCGTTGACAAGCATTCGTCTGGCGTGAACCTAGGAAGCCAGTGGCGGGCTGCCAAGTCCGCCTGTCGCCTATGTTTGAACATCGCCTGAGAGTTTCCTTACGTGTCAGCGCTGCAGCGAAGCCTTTCCCGCATTCCTTGGGCCTATGTGATCAGGCGTCTGCTCTTCGCGATCCCGACACTTCTCGTCATTATCGCGGTCGCTTTCTTCATGATGCGTTTGGCGCCCGGCGGTCCGTTTGACGGCGAACGCAAGCTGAATGCAGCCACCGAAGCGGCCATCGCCGCCAAGTTCGGCATGGACCAGCCGCTCTGGAAACAGTTCGTTGATTACCTCCTGGGCGTCGTCCAGGGCGATTTCGGCCCTTCGATGAAGACGCTCGGCAAGAGCGTGAACGACCTGATCGCCGACGGTCTTCCAGTCAGTCTAGCCATCGGCTCGCTGGCGATGCTGGTCGCCCTCATTGTTGGTACGGCCATGGGTATTTTTGCCGGCCTTCGCCAGAATACGACTGGTGACTACACCGTGATGGGCTTCGCCATGGCGGGCATCTCGATCCCAACATTTGTGACCGGCCCGCTCCTGATTCTCGCCTTTGCGCTGGGCGCAGGCTGGTTCGCTGTCGGCGGTCTGGGGGAGTATCCGAATATCGGGATGAGCTTCAATAATATGACCCTGCCGGTCCTGACGCTCGCCCTGCCGCAGATCGCCATCATTTCGCGTCTGATGCGTGCCTCGACGATCGAGACAATGCGCTCGCCTCATGTGCGCACCGCCCGTGCCAAGGGCCTGCCAGAGCGTGAAGTCATCATGCGTCACGTCCTGCCAGCCGCGATCCTGCCGCTTGTTTCCTATGCTGGTCCCGCCATGGCCCGCGTTATGACCGGTTCACTCGTCATCGAGCGTATCTTCGGCCTGCCGGGTATGGGGTCTTACTTCGTCGACGGCGCCATCAACCGTGACTACACGCTCGTGATGGGCGCGCTGATCATCTACGCAACGCTGATCGTGCTGTTCAATTTGATCGCCGACATCCTCTACGCACTCCTCGATCCGAAAGTGAAATACGACTGATGGTCGACACACTGGACATGACAGGCCGGAAGGATCCGGTCGAACAGGCGCTCGCGGGCGGTCGCTCGCTCTGGGATGACGCCAAGCGCCGCCTGTTCAACAACAAGGCGGCCGTCATCTCCATGTGGGTGCTCGGCGTGATGATTTTCCTCGCCGCTTTCGGTCCGATGCTGTGGGTGCACGACTATAGCCGCATCTCGGCGCAGACAGAACTCGCCCCGACTTTCGAGAACTGGCACCTGCTTGGCACCGATGAGCAGGGCCGAGACCTTGTCGCGCGTAACCTGCTCGGCCTTCGCATTTCGCTGGCCGTGGGCATGGTCGCAACGCTCGTCTCGCTGGTCATCGGCGTCACCTGGGGCGCAATTGCCGGCTATGTTGGCGGGCGCACCGACAACCTCATGATGCGGTTCGTGGACGTGCTCTACGCCATGCCCTTCATCTTCTTCGTGATCCTGCTGCTGACCGTTTTCGGCCGCAACATCATTCTGATCTTCGCCGCCATCGGCGCTGTGGAGTGGCTGACGATGAGCCGGATCGTGCGTGGCCAGACCCTCGCCATCAAGGGCAAGGAATTCATCGAGGCCGCCCGCGCCGCAGGCGTGTCCGGCCCGGCGATTATCCGCCGCCACATCCTGCCAAATGTGGTCGGCCCGGTAGCCGTGTATGTGACGCTGACCATACCGGTCGTCATCATGGCAGAGAGCTTCCTCTCCTTCCTCGGCCTCGGCGTGAATGAGCCGCTGACCTCGCTCGGCGTGCTGATCTCGAACGGTGCCAAGGAAATGCAGGACAAGCCATGGCTGCTCATGGCCCCGGCCATCCTGATGGCGGTGACGCTGCTCTGCCTTAACTTCATCGGCGACGGCCTGCGCGACGCACTCGACCCTAAGGAGCGCTGACGTCTGCGAAAACGCAGGCTCTTTCGAACCCGAGAGTGCATGCCTTCGCGAAATTCGCTGCGCTTGCCTCGGCTTCTTTCGGCCCGCCGTCACCTTTTGCCTGCATCATACCCAGGTTGAAGCATGACGTGTTGTGATCGTCGGCGCAGCTCACGGTAAAGCTGCTCCGGGCGCCCGTCATGTCGACTGGACCGCCGTCCCCGAAAACCTGCATGTTCCCATAGTCGAAGCAGAAGTAATTCTGCCCAATCGCGCAGGCTTTGGAGAAACTTTCGCGTGCTTTCACCGGGTCAGCAGGCCCGCCTTCCGCATCACGTTGCAATACACCGAGATTGAAGCAGGCCGACGCCATATCGGCCGCGCATGCCTTGTCGTGATAGATGCGAGCAGTTGAGCGATCCTTTTCAACGCCTTGGCCGCCCTGGTACATCGCGCCGAGATAGGCACATCCATACGCATAGCCAGCGTCGCACGATGTTTTGAAGAACGTGAAGGCTTGAGTGAAATTCTGCGCTTGGTAGGCCGACACGCCCGCCTGGTAGTACTGTTCCTTGGTTTGCGAATTGGCGCCTAGCTGCCCCATCATCCCCACGAAGAGAGCAAAAGTCAGGGCGGTCTTGAGCGAACGAGATGTTAGGCGTGATTGCGATGGTTTGATCATTTCTGTCCCCCGATAGATCGTCGAGCCTCGACTAGTTGCATGTTCTGGTGTGCCGTCAAGACGGCTCAGGGGCCTCAGGGCTCGCCACTCGCCTCGGAAAAAGCGCTAGACGCTGCGTCATCTTCCAAGCGGCTTTTCATGGCAGCAAAAATTGCGCTAAAGCCCAACGCCATGACAGACGCGCCCTTCATCGACCTGAAATCGACCCACAATCCCTATCGCTGGTATTTGCCGGTTGAGGAGCGCTATTGCGTCGGCCCTCCCGGCAAGAAATTCCTTTTTGGCGGGGTAGGTCTCGGCACGGCGATTACCGCGCTGGAGCGCACGACAGGGCGCCCCTGCATCTGGGCAACAGCGCAGTATCTCTCTTTTGCGAACCCACCGGATGTTCTTGATGTTGACGTCCGCTCGCCCGTGGTTGGCAAGAACATCACCCAGGCGCGTGTCCTCGGCCATATCAAGGACCGCGAGATCTTCACGGTGAACGCGGCCGTCGGTGAGCGCGAGTCCGAACACTCCCAGCAATGGCAGACCAAGCCGGATGTGGCGCGGCCAGAGGACTGCCCGCCCATGCCGCGCTTCGACAAGCACAATGTCGACTTGCACCACTATCTCGACATGCGCGTCGCGCAGGGGCGCTATTCGCCTGACCGCTCCATTGAAGGCGGCAGCAGCAAGGATGGCCGCGTCGTCCTTTGGGGCCGGTCAAAGACCGGGCACTCGATCGACTCGGCCATGCTGGCCATCATCAATGACTTCGTCCCCTCAGGCACCAGCCACGCGCTCGGCCTTCCGGCGGGCGCAAACTCGCTCGACAATACGCTGCGCATTCATCAGATCGTTGAGACTGAATGGGTCTGCTGCGACATCCAGATTGAGGGCGTGCACAATGGCTTTGTGCATGGCCGCGTCGCCATGTTCGCCGACGATGGCACGCTGATGGCGACGGGAAGCCAGTCCGGCATCATCCGATTCTTCGATCCGGAAGCCTTCAAGGCCCGTTTCGAAAAGTCCTGATTTTCGGGTAAAACGCCGCCCGATAACGCCGCAAAAAGTGCCGGGGTGCATTCTGTCACCAGGTCCGGCTTTTTGGGGACGCAGCCATTCTGGCCGTGCGGGGGAATAGGACAGGCTGCGGGCTTTCTGCCCGCAGCTGGTCTGTCATTGGAAAGGCATTCTGCCTTCCTGACCTAGACTATGCGCGAGGGGGCGAGACCGTTCCAAACTATCTGCAGAAAAATAAACTGTCCCAGAATGGGGCAGCTGTAATGCTTATTGCAGGACAGCGTGGGTCGCGGCTGAGTTCGCTGCGCAGCTGTTCTGACCTGCATGCAGCTCGGTGGGGCGGCCCTTATCAGCCGATAAAGCGGCGGCTGCGGCAATCGCTTCCGCGTCGGAAAACATGGTCGCGAGACGCTTCAGGCTATCTTCGCGGGCATCCGGTGTGTCAGCGCTTTCCAGCGCCATGAGCTGCGTCTCGCCTTCCTCGGCCATGCCGCGAAAAATGCATCCAAGGTCTGACGGGCCGCCTGAGCCATCGATCCAGCTGCCCAGACGCCCGGCGGTCAGCGCAAAGCGGCCAATCTCGGTCTCATAGCTGTCGGGAATGCCGGAATCGCTTTCGAGGAGCTCGATCGTATCCTCGTAAAGCGCACTCGCCTTCGTCCCCCAATCCCGCGCAAGGTCTGGCGAAGCGGCGGCCGAAAAGGGCAGGGCAGACAGGACAAGTGAGGCGATCAGACGTTTCATCAGGATACACTCCGTAACTCTCCTGAGACGCGAAGCAAGGCTAATGCCAATCGCCTGACAGGAATATCGGGAAACTATTCCTTCTCCCGCGCGTTTTGATCGCCACATTTTGAGGGAGGCTGATAGCCACCAGATGCCAACAGAAACGTCCGGTCGCAAAAAACGATCGTTTCTGAGCAATTTGTGGCGGGGCACGCGCCTTGCCATGCTCCGCACCAATCCCGCCAAGCTCCTCGTTGTCGGATATGTCGGCTACATGCTGGCGGGCTGGCTGCTCCTTTCGCTGCCTTTCGCTCATGAGGGCCCTGTCGCGGCGATCGACAACTTCTTCACCGCCGTTTCAGCGGTATCGACGACCGGCCTCGTCACGGTGGACCCCGGCTCGAATTACAGCTTTTTCGGCGAGCTGATCATTCTCCTCCTGATCCAGGTTGGCGGCGTCGGATACATGACAATCGGGTCTTTCGCGGTCATGGCGACGGCGCACAAGCTCTCGCCGCTGCGTGAGAAGATGGCGCGCGCCGCCTTCGCACTTCCGAAGGATCTGAAGCCCGGCCATTTCATTCTCACCGTCGTTATCTTTACGTTGGTCTGCGAAGCGATCGGCGCGCTGGCGCTCTATTTCATCTTCGCGGGCGCAGGTCAGGAAGACGCTGTCTGGAGCGCCATCTTCCATGCCGTTTCTGCATTCTGTACAGCCGGTTTCAGCCTGAATCCGAACAGCTTTGAGGCCTATAGCGGCGATGTCGGCCTGAATGTCGTGATCTCGGCTCTCAGCCTGCTTGGTGCGATGGGCTTCCTGGTTATCCATGACGTCTGGCGCAATTTTACCTCTGCCGCCTTCCATCTCGGTTTTACCACCAAGGTGATCCTTCGCATCACCGGGGCCTTCCTGTTCATAGGCACGCTCGTCCTGTTCGTGGCCGACCCGGGCATCGCAGCCCTGCAGCCGACGGAGCGTCTGCTCGCTGCTTTCTTCCAGACGATGACGGCAACCACGACGGTCGGCTTCAACACCGTGCCCATCGGCGCCCTGTCCATGTCTGTCCTCATGGTTCTCTTCGTGCTGATGGCCATTGGTGCATCACCGTCTGGTACGGGCGGCGGCCTCAAGACGACCACTTTCGCTGCCTTGCTGGCGATCATGCGCTCCACGCTGAAACAGCGTAGCCGTGTGCGGTTCTTCAAACGCCCGATTGCGGCCTCACGCCTACAGGCGGCCGGCGCTTCGGCAGTGTATTTCATTGTGCTTCTCGCCATCGCCGTCTTCCTGCTCGGTCTGACCGACCCGCAATTTGCCTTTGACCGCGTCGTGTTTGAGGTGATTTCGGCGCTTGGCACGGTTGGCCTGTCCATGGGCATAACGGGTGATCTGTCTTCACTCGGAAAGCTCATCATCATTGTCCTGATGACAGCCGGGCGTGTCGGCATCCTGACATTCGGTATCGCTATCGCCATGCATGATGAGACGAGGGCAGAAGAAGAGGACAATGAGCTTCTCTTCTAGCGGGCTGCTTGACTTCCCGCAGGCTGCTCCATATCCAGCCCGGTAATGAACACGACGCTGCATCACCATCATCACCACGCGTGACGCGCCGCATGAGGCGCGAACCGGTCCGGCTGCGCCTCTCTCACAGTGTTCATCTTCTAACATTGAACCGCCAGAGGCCCGCACACGGATAGCTCCGGTCCCGCGTCTTGTTGCCCGCGTCTGCTTCACTCTTATCCCGGCTTCGTCTAAGCGGAGCGCGCACGACCAGACAGGACTAGCAAATGGCCAAGAAGAAACAGGACGCCGACGCCCCGAAAAGCGGCAAGGACCTCGCGCGAAAGCCGCGCGGTTTTCCTGACCGCCGCGAGGCGCTGATCCATGCCCAGGCCGAGATGATTGACCGGGTCACGTCGGTCTATCGCCGCTGGGGGTTCGAGGCACTTGATACTGGCGCGTGGGAATATGCTGATGCCCTCGGCAAGTTCCTGCCTGACGATGACCGCCCGAATGCGGGCGTCTTCTCCATGCAGGATGATGACGAGCAGTGGATCTCGCTGCGCTATGACCTGACCGCGCCGCTTGCCCGATTTGCCGCTGAGAACTGGCAGACCCTGCCAAAGCCGTTCCGCCGCTATGCGGCCGGGCCCGTCTGGCGCAATGAAAAGCCGGGCCCCGGCCGTTTCCGTGAATTCCTGCAATGCGACGCCGATACGGTTGGCGCGGCAGGCGCGCATGCGGATGCTGAAATGGTCGCCATGGCGGCTGAGGCGATGCGTGCGGCGGGCGCAGGCGACGGCGAGTTTGCCGTCCGCGTGAATACGCGCCGCCTGCTCAATGCGGTCCTCGACGGCGTCGGCGCGAATAGTGACACAGCGCGCCTCACAATCCTGCGCGCGCTCGACAAGCTGGACCGGCTTGGGGAAGAGGGCGTTAAACTCCTCCTCGGCCCGGGCCGCGAAGACGAAAGCGGCGACTTCACCAAGGGCGCAGGGCTTGGCACGTCAGAGATTGACCGCGTGATGGCGTTCGCAAAAGCGGGCCGCCCGACACGCGGCGAAACGCTTGAAGCGCTCGGCCGCGCTGTCGGTACGGGCGAAGAAGCTGAAGCAGGTCTTGCCGAGCTCACCGCAATTGCGCGCGGGCTCGAAGCCTTCAATTGTCCGGATACGGATGTCCTGTTCGACCCGTCCGTCGTGCGCGGTCTTGAATACTATACCGGCCCCGTCTTCGAGGCGGAGCTGCTGCGGGAGACCGTCGATGAGGATGGCAACACCGTCCGCATCGGCTCTGTCGGCGGCGGCGGTCGCTATGACGACCTCGTCGCCCGCTTCACAGGTGAGAAAGTCCCGGCGACGGGCTTCTCCGTCGGCATCTCGCGCCTCGCGACGGCTTTTGCCATCTCTGGTGAGATCGAGACGCTGAACGGCCCTGTCGTCATCCTCAACATGAACCGGGACGATCCGACCGAAGCGCTGAAACTTGCGACCGAGCTTCGCGCCGCAGGTATCCGCGCTGAGGCCTATATGGGCAGCTCCGGCATGCGGCCTCAGATGAAATACGCAGACCGGCGCGGCGCGCCCGTCGCGGTCATGGTCGGCGAGGATGAGATCGCCAAGGGCGTCGTCACCATCAAGGACCTGAAAGAGGGCGCCAAACAGGCCGCCGCGATCAAGTCCAATGAGGAATACCGCGAAGCCCGCCCGGGCCAGTTCGAAGCCCCGCGCAGCGAAATGGTCGCCCGCATCCGCGAAATCGTGGAGGCGTCGGAATGAGTACGCCAGCTGACATCTTCTCCCGCCTTGGCGGCGACATTGTCGATCCGCCAATCGTGATGCCCGCCAGCCAGCCGCTGGAGCTTTCGGGCGAAGCGGTTCGCGCGCGCCTCTGCGTCTTCGTGAATGAGCTGGGCGAGGAATGTGCCCTCCGCCCCGATCTCACCTTGCCTGTCGCATTGGCGCAGGCCGAAGAGGGCGTGGGGGGCGAGACGGTCAAACGCTATGCCGCGCGGGCCTTCCGCCTGCCAGCTGTCGCAGGCGATGCACTGGAGTTTACGCAAGTCGGGTTCGAACGCTATGGCGCGCCGTCCACTGCAGAAACCGACGCCGAAACCTTCGCGCTCGTCTGCGAAGCAGCAGGCACCGCTGGCGTCGCAGCTTGCGAAGCGCGCATGGGTGACCTCGCCGTCTTCCCGGCTTTCGTCGATGCGCTCGGCCTTGCGCCGGGGCTTGCAGATGCCTTGAAGCGGGCCTTCCGTCAGGCAGGCGGTGTATCCGCGCTTTTGAACTCCGGCGGCTCTCAGCCCGTCCACGGCCTTGCCGCCCGCCTGAAGGGCGCGCGACCGGATGAGGCGAAAGCCATCGTCGCCGACATCTTCGCGCTTGCCGGTGTTCAGCCTCAGGGCCACCGCACCCTCGATGAGATTGTCGAAGGCCTTCTGGCGCAGGCCGCAGACGCTGAACATGGCGCGGCGCCCGACACAGCGCGCCAGACGCTTGAGGCTGTCATGGCCGTGAACTGCCCGCCTGCGCAGGCGGCAGACAAGCTGCTCGCAATCTCCCGTCAGGCAGGCCTTGAAGGCCTCGACCCGGTCCTCGACCGGCTGCAGACGCGGACCGACCGCATGAGCGCGCTTGCGCCCGACTTCATGACCGATGCGCGCTTCGGCACGCCATTCGGTCGCCGCTTCAACTATTATGATGGCTTCCTGTTTGAGCTGTTTCATCCGGGGCAAGCCGATGGCCGCCGCCCATTCGGGGCAGGGGGGCGCTATGACACGCTGCTGGCACGCCTCTCAGGCGGGAAGGTCGAAGCGACCGGCATTGGCGGTGTCGTCCGCCCTGATCGTCTGACAAAAGGAGCCACTGCATGACCCGGCTCAAACTCGCTATCCCGTCCAAGGGGCGCCTCAAGGACAACGCAGAAAACTGGCTTGCTCGCGCTGGCTTCAAACTGCGCCAGTCCGGCGGTGACCGTGGCTACACCGCAGAGCTGAAAGGCCTGCCCAAGGCCGACGTGCTGCTCCTCTCTGCGCGTGAAATTGCGCAGGGCCTCATCGATGGCTCGTTCCATATCGGTGTGACCGGTGAGGACCTGCTCAATGACCTCTCGGCTGACCTTGCCCGCGATGCATCGGTCATCAAGCGGCTGGAATTTGGCGGGGCCGATGTGGTCGTTGCCGTGCCTTCGGCCTGGCTCGATGTAAACACGATGGCCGACCTCGAG
This sequence comes from Henriciella algicola, assembly GCF_003576245.1. Classification (GTDB taxonomy): domain Bacteria; phylum Pseudomonadota; class Alphaproteobacteria; order Caulobacterales; family Hyphomonadaceae; genus Henriciella; species Henriciella algicola. Next base: position 74,883 of record NZ_QWGA01000006.1, on the reverse strand, counting down.
GCCGCTGGCGCCCGTTTCCGACAGCGTCATGGCCGCCGCATGAAGGTCGCCACAAAGTATCTTCGCCTCACGCGAAACTACTTCTCTGAAAAGTCAGTGGGTGAGTATCGCCTTGTTGAAAGCGCGGGCGCGACAGAGGCCGCCCCGGCCTCCGGTCAGGCTGAAGTCATCGTCGACATAACGTCGACCGGCACGACCCTGCGGGCCAACAGCCTCAAGGTTCTCGATGACGGCGTGATCCTGAAAAGCCGCGCCGCCCTCGCTGGTTCGCTTCGCGCAGACTGGTCTGGCGGGGCGAAAGACGTTCTTCAGAAACTGCTCGCCTCGATCGAAGCGGTCGAATCGGCAGACGCGACCAGCCTGCTCGTCGTGGGCGGAAAGGTCGAAGAATCACTGCGCGCCGAGCTTGGCCTGACAGAGGTCTCGGCCAATTCCTTCCTCAGCCCATCCGGGAAAGCGGTGGAAAATGCCCGGAAACTCACTGAATCCGGCGTTAATTCTGTCTCGATCCTCAAGTCGGACTTCATTTTTTCCCAGGCGACGCCCTCCTATGAGGCATTCATTGCCCAATTTTCGACACGTGCTTGACTCTGTGACAGAAAATTAGCATTCAGATGAGGCAAGTTTCTGGGAGGAAACGCTGCAATACTTTTTACGGGCGCGGCCACAAGCCGCGCCTTTTTTTATGCCCAGCTGGAAATTGGTCGCAGCTTTGCCGCACGTGTCGACTGAGGCGTTCGCAGGAGACTAGGGGTGGCGCATGCTCAGATATCTAAGAAGCTGGCTGACAGCCCGCATCTTCAGACATCCCCGGAATTTGGATGACTTGAACGGCAAGCTGGTCATCGCCGGGATATCGTTTGAAGAGTCGGCTGGTGAAGCGTCCGAGCAATTTCAGGTCCATGGTCGGGTCAGTCGCGTATCGCCCACCGAAGGCGTTATCCTGCGCAAGGCAGATGGATCAGGTGAGTTCGTTCTTCCGCCATTCCCGCTGAGCAATTATCGGCGCGCGGTTGCCGGTGATTATCACCTGCAGGATAGCGGAAAGATCGTAACGGATCCTGATTTCACGACCTCGTGGACCTTCGCTATGCCTGAATCAATGCGCGACGAGGTTCGGCAACAGGGCGTGAGGGGAGGTTTCGAAAATGTTTCAGGCGAACCCTGAAAAGAAAAAGGCCCCGGTGGGGCCTTGGTAAGTCACTTCCGATTTTTGAAGGGCCCGGCTGGCGGCTCAGGGTCAGGGCGTCAGGGTTTGCTACCAGCCGGGTTTGTTATTATTGTTTTTCAATATATGCCTTATCGATAAACGTCAAGCGATTATCGAAAAACATTATGAAATATTCGTAATCCAGCCCATTCGGAGAGCGGAAGCGGCGCACTTAATGGCCTGATCCTGTTTTGACCACAGGGCATGCGGCATGGCTTGCATGCAAAGTTGCAAATGAAACGATTTGGCCGATGCCAACTTCCTGCTCGCCTTTGCGGCTGCAAAGGCCCATGTGTTGACTTTGGAATCAGCCCCAGCCATCGAAGGCGAAATTCAATCCCAAACGCCCCAGGAGCACAAAGAGACATGTCAGATCCTCGCGCCCACATCATGCCCGTCTACGCCCCGCCATCGGAGGTGTTCGTGCGAGGTGAGGGGGTGAACCTCATCACTGAGGACGGCGACAAGTATCTTGATTTCGTCGCTGGCATCGCGGTGAGCTCACTTGGCCACTCGCACCCCAAGCTGGTCGAGGTCCTGCAGGACCAGGCCGCCAATCTCTGGCACCTCTCCAACATGTTCCGCGTGCGCGCAGGCGAGGAGCTTGCCGACAAGATGTGCGCACGCACCTTTGCCGACCGCGTCTTCTTCACCAATTCCGGCACCGAAGCGGTGGAGTGCGCGCTGAAAGCGGCCCGCAAGTATCACTGGTCCAAGGGCAATGATGACCGCATCGAATTCGTGACCTTCACCGGCGCCTTCCACGGCCGCTCGCTCGGCGCGATCAATGCCGGCGGCAATCCGAAATACCTCGAAGGCTTCGGCCCGGCCATTGAAGGCTTCCGCCAGCTGGAATGGGGCGACCACGACGCCCTCAAGGAAGCGGTGACCGACAAGACCTGCGCTGTATTCGTAGAGCCTGTGCAGGGCGAGGGCGGTGTGCGCGCCATGCCCGAGGAATGCCTGACAGGTTTGCGCAAGCTGTGCGATGAGACCGGCACGCTGCTCATCTATGACGAAGTCCAGTGCGGCATGGGCCGGACGGGCAAGCTCTTCGCCCACGAGTGGGCCGAGAACGCCCAGCCGGACATCATGTGTGTCGCCAAGGGCGTCGGCGGCGGCTTCCCGTTCGGAGCCTGCCTGATGACCGAAGAAGTCGGTCTGCCCATGCAACCCGGCTCCCACGGCTCGACCTATGGCGGCAACCCGCTCGCCATGGCCGTCGGCAATGCCGTCTGGGACATCATCTCTGATGAGGCTTTCCTTGCTGAAGTGCGCCGCGTCTCCGGCACGGTCAGCCAGGGCCTCAAATCGCTGGCAGACAGCCATCCAGACAAGGTCGAAGGCGTCACGGGCAAAGGCCTCCTCACCGGCCTCAAGCTGAAATCAGCGCCAAAGCCTGTCCAGAATGCCTGCCGCGAAAAAGGCCTTCTTGTCGGCGTCGCCGGCAACAATGTCCTCCGCCTCGCGCCGCCGCTCATCATCGAAGACGGCGACGTCCGCAAGGCCGTGTCCGTAATGGATGAGGCGCTGAGCGAGTGGGAGATGGAGGGGTGAGCTGGTTTGAGAATTACACGACGGCGCGCAAATTCGTCGTGATCTGGAACCTACTACTTTTGCCCTTCGTCGGTCTCTTTATCGCGCTGAACTGGCGAATGCTTCTTGAGGACCTAGGCATTCTCCTGCTCATTCCGTTGGGCGCCGCAGTGATTGCTTTCCCATATATCTGGTATCTGACACGACGCGGCGGTCCCATAGACTTCGAACTGTAAACGCAGCCAAAGCGGTTCTTCGTAGCGAATAAAAAAGCCGGCCCCGAAAGGCCGGCTTTCTCATATCTGGCTAAGGACTAGACCTACTTCTTGGTCATGCCTTTCATGCCCATGCGGCCGATCTCGTTGCGGCCGACGACCATGTGGTGCACTTCGTCCGGACCGTCAGCGAGGCGCAGCGTGCGCTGGCTGGTGTACATGCGGGCGAGCGGGGTCCACTGGGAGACGCCGGTTGCGCCGTGCATCTGGATCGCGTCGTCGATGATCTTGCAGACCTTTTCCGGCACCATCGCTTTCACCATGGAAATCCAGACGCGGGCTTCCTTGTTGCCGAGGACGTCCATCGCCTTCGCAGCTTTCAGCACCATAAGGCGGCAGGCTTCAATCTCGATGCGCGCGCGGGAGACTTTCTCCTGGTTGCCGCCGAGCTTGATGAGCGGCTGGCCGAAGGCGTCACGGCTCATGCCGCGCTCGAGCATCAGGTCGAGGGCCTTCTCTGCGGCGCCGATGGAGCGCATGCAGTGGTGGATGCGGCCAGGGCCGAGGCGCAGCTGAGAAATCTCGAACCCGCGGCCAACGCCCAGCAGGATGTTCTCTTCCGGCACGGTCACGTCCGTGAAGCGGATGTGCATGTGGCCGTGTGGCGCGTCGTCTTCGCCGAAGACGTGCATCGGGCCGAGAACCTCGACGCCTGGCGTGTCCATAGGCACGAGGATCTGCGACTGCTGCTGGTGGCTTTGCGCGTCAGGGTCGGTCTGGACCATGACGATCATGATCTTGCAGCGTGGGTCGCCAGCACCGGAGGCGTAGTACTTCTCGCCATTGATGACCCAGTTGCCGTCTTTCAGGATAGCCTGCGTGCGAACATTGCGCGCGTCAGAACAGGCGGTGTGCGGCTCGGTCATCGCGAAGCAGGAGCGGATTTCGCCCTCGAGCAGTGGCTTCAGCCACTTGTCTTTCTGTGCCTTGGTGCCGACGCGCTCCAGCACTTCCATATTGCCCGTGTCAGGCGCAGCGCAGTTCATGCACTCGGACGCGAGCGAGTTCTTGCCAAGCTCGGCAGCGATATACGCATAGTCGAGGTTTGGCAGGCCTTCGCCGGTTTCGGCGTCTGGCAGGAAGAAGTTCCAGAGACCCTGGTCCTTGGCTTTCTGCTTGACGGCGTCGAGCAGTTCCAGCTGGCCCGGCGCGTAGGAAAAGCGCTCTGCGCGGCCTTCGCCAAGCTTGTGGAACTCGACGCTCATCGGGTCGACTTCTTCCTTGATGAAGCGCTTCACGTGCTCGTAAAGCGGCACGGTCTTTTCCGACATGCGCAGGTCATTCAGCTCATCGCGAACGCCCATTGTGCCGATTGTTGCGGTATCCATTTCCTGATCCTCCCAAAGATCGAGTGTTAAGCGGACATCTGCCCGGACAGGGTTGGGACTGGCCGAACAGTTGATTGTTTCACTAGTGAAGTATATCGTCCGGGACGAGGACTCGCAAGGGGCAGGAATGACGCACGACACACGAAATCCGCGAATCTACTCGCGCCTGCAGATCGCCGCCCAGCTCTATCGCAAGGTTGCAGATCGCCAGCTGGTGGAGACCGCAGGCCTGACCGCGCCGCAGCTTGGCGTGCTGACACGGGTCGGCGCGGCAAAGGCGCTGAACCAGACAAGCCTCGCGCGGGACCTTCGCCTCAACGACTCGGCCATCACGGCCATGGTGCGCCGCCTGATCGGTATGGGGATGCTGGAAAAGACGCGTAGCGAAAGCGACAGCCGCGCCTTCGTGCTCAAGCTGACCGAACAGGGCCAGACCGCGATCGACCGGGCCGTGAGCCACCCGATCGCCATCAACCGCCGCATCGAACAGGAATTCGGTGCAGAGGCGCTGCTGCAATTCACCGAAAAGCTGAACCGCATCATCGCCCTTTGCGACGAGGAATCGATGGTTGAGGCTGAGGGATAGGGCTGCACAAATCAGCCAGCGAGCCGATTGCGGCAATCAAGCGAGCGACTAACGGACGTCCAGCGGAGCGAGTTTGAAGAGAGAAAAGGTTTGGTCATGGCTGTTTGTGGGCAGCGGCATTGTTGCCTCGCTATACCTGAACATACGCTCTGCCGTTCGGACCAGCGCCGCAGAAAAACTAGGCTGCGAAGCTGCCAACGCTCCTGATTGCGACGTTCCATCGCTGTTGCATTTCATACTGGCGCCGACGCTGATGAATGTCTTCTCGCTGGTTGGGTCTATCGTCAGCGGACTGGTTCTTTGCGCCTTACTTTTCGCGTTTGTTCAGAGGCTCAGGGAAGCGGAATGAAGTTGCCCTCGACCGCGCCAGCGGTCTGAGGGTTCATCTCCTGCCATCGCCGCAAGCACCTTGTTAAAGCTCAGCAGCGCCGAGTGAGACTGATCCTAAGCCTTCACGCTCTCGCGTTTCGACACCTTGTCGAACCAGGCAGCGACATTCTTGAAGTCGCGGTTTAGCGGCTGGCCGACCTGTTCGCCGAAGGCGAGGAAGCAGAAGAGCAGGATGTCAGCGAGGGTGAGCTTGTCGCCAGCGACATATTCGCGGCCGGCCATCTGCTTGTCGAGAAAGGCGATATTGTCCTGGGTGAAGGCCTTGAGGCCGTCAGAGGCCTCTGGCAGGCAGCGCATCCGGTCCTTGAACATTGGCAGGCCTTCAGCGCCGCGGAAAGCCGTGGTCATGGGCTCGACGATCTTTAGATCGACCCAACGGGTCCAGCGGCGGGTCTGGGCGCGTTCTTCCGGGGTTGAGCCGATCAGGCTGTCGCCGGGATTGGTCTCATCAAGATATTCGCAGATCGCGGTGATTTCGGTGATTAGCGAGCCGTCATCGAGAAAGAGCGCTGGCGATTGGCCGTGCGGGTTCTTTTCCAGATAGTCAGGCTGGCGGTTCGCGCCGACCATGATGTCGATGTCTTCTGTCGGGATTTCGATGCCCCGCTCGGCCATGAACATGCGAACGACATGCGGGTTCGGTCCGACTGAATTATAGAGTTTCATGGCGCGTCTCCTCGGGCGTTTTTTATCTTCTCTGACGCGCGAGACTATCTGCGCCTGCCGGGTCGGCAAGCCATGACGCAGGGTTCAGTCGGCCTTCTTCTGGCGCCTGAAGCGCCTTGGCTTTTCAGTGTTCTCGGCCCGCTGCTTCGCTGTCTTTGTTGTCAGGCCGCGTTCCCGGCGGCTGATAACGCCATTGACTTCGGCGCCGGCGCAGATCGCGAAAGAGGAGAGCCACAGCCACATGAGGAGGGCGGCGACGGCGCCCAGTGACCCGAACGTCTCATTATAGTCAGCGAAGGCGCTTAGATAGAAAGAAAAGGCGATCGAGGCCATCAGCCAGATGACACCCGCCACGATTGCGCCGGGCAGGATGGGGCGCGCGCGGCTTTCATGAGCGCGCACACTGTGGGGGCGGGCGGTCCGCATGAAGGCATAGATACCGAGCAGGAAAAGGCTGATCAGGCCAAGCCAGCGAATGATGCGAAGCAAGGCGTCGAGAAACGCGCCGAGTTGCAACGCTTCAATGATTGGCGGCACCGCGCCAATCGCAGCAAGCGAGATGATGGCGAACACAATCGCGCCAGCCGTAAAGCCAAGCGCTAGCAGATTCTGCTGCAGGAAGCCGCGCTTGGCGGGCCTGTCATAGGTCACAGCGATTGCCAGCAGCAGGGCATTCGCCCCGCGAGAGGCCGACCAGAGCGCGATGACGAGCGAGATCAGCGCACCCCAGGAAAGGCCTGAGGACTGCGAATCCGCGATGCGGATCATCTGGTCCGTGATCAGCCGGTAGGCCTCTTCCGGCAGGAAGGTCTGCATGATCTCGAAATAGTCGCGAAGGTCGGCAGAACTTGTGAACAGCCCCCAGACCATCAGCGCGCAAGCGACGGCCGGAAAGACGGACAGGAAGGCGTAAAAAGCGACGCCGCCAGAAACCAGCGCCACATCGTCTTCGCCGATACGGCCAAAGGTGCGCGTCACGATGTTCACGACGGGATGGCCCCAGCGCTGGTAAAGCGGAGCGTTCCTGATCTTGTAGATAATGTCCGAACCAATCATCAGCCTATCAACTCCGGCCAGAACGGCCTGTTCCGGCGTCGCCTTGACGCAGGCCGCCCCCCGGCCAGTATTGGATAAAGCTGAAATCTGGAGGGAAGACCCATGATGAAAAACCCGAAAAACTGGCTCGCCATCATTCTCGTCGCGCTGATCATGATCTTTGCGCTTCAGAACATGGAGCTGATCAGTGTGAACTTCCTTGGCTTTGGTTTCGAGACGCGCCGGGTCCTCCTGATCTTCATCTGCGTCATTATCGGTTTCGTTCTCGGCAAGACCATCCGGTTTAAACGCAGCTGAGCCGATAGACGCGCGCCACCGGTTTGCGCCAGAATTGACTGGTGAGGAATTTCGCAGGTTTTTTCCGGGCCGCTCTGATGGCCTGCCTATGCACCGTGGCTGCACCGTCAGTGCACCATGGATACGCGCAAACATCCCATGAAGCTGCAACAGACTTTCCGACGGGGGAAACCAGCGACGCGCTGCAGGATGTCGAGGCGCTCTGCGCGCTTGTGCGTGAGCACTATGTCTACTTCGCGCCGCGCGAGGATGTCTGGGAAGCGACTTGCGAAGCGGCGCGAGATGCGGCGCTGACAGAGGCTGCAGCGACGCCAGCCGGGCACCTTGAGCTGCTCGAACACATGCTAGACCAGCTCTGGGATAATCACGCCTCGCTGAATATCAACTCCTCCACCTCACCGCGGCTGGTGCCATCGGGGAGCGACTACTGGCTTGATTTCAAAGGCGGCGATGCTGTGGTGACGGCTGTTCGGCCGAGCTCCGGCGCGGCCAAAGCGGGTCTGGAGGTGGGTGACCGCGTGGTCGCGATGACTGGCATGCCCGTACTGAGCGCGGCCAGTGACAGGATCCGGTATGGCCGAAACGCCGTCAGCGAAGGGCGGCTCAATTGGGCGCTGAATGCGCAGGCCGCGGGATATCGCGGCCAGATGCGCGGTGTCACCGTCGAAAGAGGCGGGACGGAGCTCAATCTGCTCCTCGATGAGCCGATGCCTGAACCGCCCGACGAGCCGGTTACCTACAAGCGTCTTGAGGGCAATATCGGCTATATCCGGATCGAGGACTCGCTTGGCGATGAAGCCGCTGTCGCCGCATTCGATGCTGCGCTAGAAGCGCTGAATGGCGCATCCGGCTGGATCATCGACCTTCGAAATACGCCGAGCGGTGGCAATACGGGCGTCGCAGAGCCGATGCTTGGCCGCTTCATTCGCGGCGTGAAGCCCTATCAGAAGGCTGGTCCGCGCTGGGAAGGCGAGGCCGTCCGGCATGTCGCTTCGCGCGGCCCTTGGCGGGTCAAAGGCCGCGTTGCCGTGCTCGCCGGGCGCTGGACGGGCAGTATGGGCGAGGGGCTGGCGATTGGCTTTGATGGCCTTCGCCGGGCGCGGGTTTTCGGCTCTCCGATGGCGGCGCTTGCGGGCGGGGTCGAAAGCTTCCAGTTGCCAGCTAGCGGCTGGTCGGTGCGCCTGCCGAGCTATAATCTCTACCATATGAAGGGCATGGAGCGGCACGTCTGGCACCCGCCATACCCCGTCATTGCTGACAATGGTGATGGGCCAGACCTTGCGCTGCAGGCTGCTGAGGACTGGCTCAGCCGCTAGTCGCCTGCATCTCCGTCGCCATCATCACCTTCGCCAGCGAGGCTCGTGGTGCTGCCCTCAGGCTCATCGCGAAGCGGCGTCGGTGAGGATGCTGGCAGCGCTTCGGGCTTGGGCTGAGTGTCGCTGACGCGCGCGCCGTCCTTGAGCAGGGCGATCTCTCCGACATTGCGGAAGTTGATATCGCGCTGCGGAAACGGGATCTCGATCTCGTATTTGTAGAGGGCTGTGTGCAGCTCCCAATTATAGTCTGCCTTCACGCGCGATGGCTTTTTCACCGCCTCTTCGGTCAGCCAGACGACGAGTTCAAAGTCGAGGCTGGAGTCGCCAAAGCCGACGAGCCAGACCTGCGGCTCACGTCCCGGGATGCCGCTGAACGTCCAAGGCACGGCTTCGGCCGCCTCGAGCGCGGCCTTCTTCACCAGCTCCTTGTCAGTGCCATAGGCGACGCCGAAACCGACCCGCATGCGCCGACGCGCATCGCGCAGTGTCCAGTTGATGACCTGCGCCTTGATGAACTCTTCATTGGGGACGAGGATATCGACATTGTCGTTCGTTGTGACCAGTGTCGAGCGGATATTGATCTCCTTGACGAGACCTGTGACGCCTGACTGCAGCTCAATGAAATCTCCAACTTTTACAGAGCGTTCAAAGAGAATGATGATGCCTGAAATGAAGTTCGAGAAAATCGACTGTAGGCCAAAACCGATACCGACACCGAGCGCGCCGCCGAACACGGTCAGCGCGGTGAGATTGATGCCCAAGGTCGACATGGCGACGATGATCGCCGCGGCCATGAAGCCCACTTTCAGGACCTGACCCAGAATGCCGGCGATAGACGGGTTGAGCGCCTTGTTCGATTTCAGCTGGGACTGCGCCGCATCCCCCGCTATTCGCCCAAGCCAGAGCGCGACGATCGCAATGAAGATGCTCGTAATGACGCGCAGCAAGGTCACCTTGACGCCAGCCACAGTAAAGGCCGCGGCGTTGAGGGCATCGACGACAGGGTCGAGCAGGTGGAGGATATAGAGGGCAGCCACTGTCCAGGCGATGACGGCGATAGCGGTCTGCCAGAAGCCGGGCTGCATGTTGGCGGTGACGAAACGCACTACGATCCACGCATTCATCAGGCTTGCCGCAACGCGCAAACCCTCATTCGGAAAGCCGACCGCCTCGAACACGGCAGTCGCAATCCAGAGCCCGACGACCGTGAAAGCGGGCCAGACAATCTTCGCAACGGAGTGGGCGAGCCTTGTGAGAACATCGCGCGTCTCGCGTGCATCAGCCCAGGCGCGAAGGCGTTTGGCGGGATAGCGCGAGGTGATGTAGCCAACGCCGAGCGCTGCGAGCACGGCGAGAAGCTGCCACAGCGAAGCCCACGAAAAGAAGTTCTCCTGAACCGACTGGAACGTGGAAACTGCACCTTCGCGAATGTCTTCCCATTCTATGTTGGCTTGAACGAAATCGTTCCCGCCTTCACCGTCGCCCCCGTCCGGCGCATCGCCTGACCCCTCCTGAGCGCTTTCATCGCCGGAAGGTAGCTCCTCGGCGATCTGTTCGCTGGGTGTGGCTTGCCGGGCGAGGAAGGAAGCAATCGTCATCAGAGCCATTTGAGTTTCCTGAAAATGAAGAACTGAAAGCCCATGAGGATGACCAGCGCGCTGCAGGTGATCCAGAAGGCGTTGGAGGAATCGACACCAGGCATGCCGCCCACATTGATTCCGAGAAGGCCGGTCAGAAAGCCAAGCGGCAGGAAGATCGCTGCGACGATGGACAGCATATACATCGTCTGGTTCATCTTGGCCTGCGCGCGATTATTGAGATCATCCTGCAGGACGATGGCGCTTTCCTTCGAAACATCAAGGTCTTCCAGATAACGCTTGAGACGCTCGCCCGTCTCTCTGATGTCGGTGAGATTCTCTTCTGAAAGCCAGGGCGGCGGGGCCTTCTGAATGGCCAGCATCGCTTCGTGCTGAGGCGACATATAGCGTTTCAGCGCAAGGCAGTTGCGCCGGATCGTAGCGATCTCGGAGAGGAGCTCCTCGACGTCGGTATCCTCATCCTCCTCCATCTCATCGATACGGTCATTCATGTCGACGATGGAGTGGTTCATCTTGATGACCAGCTGCTCGGCGAGCGTGGTAAACAGGTCGCCAGCCGAACAGGGGCCACGGCCTGCCATCAATTCCTGGTGCACATCGCGCGGCGTCTGCAGGCGCCTGCGGCGCAGCGTGATCAGCCGCTGGCCATCGCTCCAAATCTGCATGGCGATCATGTCTTCAGGCTCGGCGCCCGGATTGAAATTGATACCGCGCAGGACGGTGATGAGGCTGTCGCGCTCACGGAAAGCGCGGGGGCGGGTCTCGTTGGAGAGGAGCAGTTCAGCTGTCGCTTCGCAAAGATCCAAGGACTCGATCAGCCAGTCATCAAGATCCTCATACATCCGGTCGAGATGCAGCCAGAGAACTTCGCCAGACCGTGACGGTACCCAATTCTTCGCGCTCTGCCAGTCAATCTCCGTGGCGCCGCCTCGGCCATCAAGGATGCAACCGAAGAGCATTGGGCCATCAGCGGGCTTGTCGGGCAATGCGGTCGCATCTGTCGGAACGAGTGCAGTTGTCATTGCTCAGACTGTACGTCTGACGGGCCCAAAGGCAAGCGGGCCGCCCTTCCTTAGTCCTTTGAAAGGGCCGCCTTGATCGCGCTTAGCAGGTCTGCCTGATTGTAGGGCTTCTTGAGGACGGGGACGGATGGGAACTTCGCTGACAACACGCTGGAGTCGCCATAGCCGGTGGCGAAAACGAACGGCGTTCCGGCTTCCTGCAGGTCGTGAGCGACCGGCTCACTCGTCTCATTCCCGAGATTGACGTCGAGGAGGGCAATCCGGAACTCGGTTGACGCCATGGCCTGGCGCGCTTCGCGAACAGAAGAGCAGACCGAGACGTTCTCGGCGCCCGCATCCATCAGGATGTCTTCAGCATCGAGCGCAATGATCATATTGTCTTCGACCAGAAGAATTGGCCCCTGCAAGCCGCTTCCGGCGCCTTCCGAAGCCGGAGCGAGCGGCGTGATCGTGGTCGGCTCATAGGTGTTCTCGACAAATTTCGCGACATGCTTGCCTGGGATCAAAAAGTCGGCCTCGAGCCCCGTGAAAGTGTAGCGGATGTCTGCCGTACCGCCGAGTTCATGAGGGATGGACCTTGTGATGATCGTCGTGCCGAAACCCTGACGGGTCGGTGCCTGCACTGCCGGGCCGCCTTGCTCGCGCCAGGAGAGCGCCAGATCATCGTCTGTCCCGGCTTTGACCTCGATGATGATCTCACCCTCGGAGTCTGCGAGCGCGCCATACTTCGCTGAGTTGGTGGTCAGCTCATGCAGAACGAGCGAGAGCGTGCTGAAAGCGTTCGGCATGAGAAGTACATCCGGGCCTTCGACACGCACGCGCGACGCCTTGTTGCCAAGATAGGCCTCCGTCTCGGTCCGAATGAGCGCCTGCAGGGAGGCGGGCCCCCAATTGTCTTCGGTGAGCTGGTCATGGGCGCGGGCGAGCGCATGCACGCGGTTGCCGATAATCTTGGCCAGTTCTTCAACTGAGCTCGCCTCACGCGAGCTCTGGCCGACAAGGCCGCGGATGAGGTTCAGAATGTTGCGAACGCGGTGATTGAGCTCTGCGATGAGGAGCTCCTGGCGCTCATTCGCGCGCATGCGCTCCTGATTGGCCTCGTCCGACATGCGCAGGACGACTTCGAGCAGGGTGACGCGCAGCTGCTCGGCGGCGGCGATCTCCGATTTGAGCCATGGCATCGACTGGCCGGTGACCGTTTGTTGCCAGGTCTCGAAGCTCTTGCGCGGGGTGAGGCGCGCACCGTTCGGTCCGAGCGTCACGGATTTCTCCGGATTGCCAGCCCAGTTTACTTTACGGGTGAACTCCTGCCGGAAAAGGACGACATAGTCGCGCGGGCGACGCGAGACCGGGACGGCGAGCAGGCCCGCTGCGCGGTCGACATAATCCTGCGCCGGTGGGTGCACGGCGCCAAGCTCGTCCGTCGCATAGGCGCGGCCACCGGCTGTGGTGTTGAGGAAGCGGATAATACCCATGAACTCATCGCGCGTGGGTGTGGTGCCCAGCGTAACGAAATCCCCATCGACATAGGCAGCGACGCCGTCATTCGGGATGACAGAACTCAGCGCTTCGGCAATGGTCGAGAAGTGGTCGCGCACTGACTGGCCGCCAGCGAGCTGAGCCATCAGCTTGTCGTGCAGTACCTGAACCCGGCGGGTATGCTCGCTGGCCTCGTCGGCGAGGAGTTGCCCAAGCACGAAGCTGAAAAGCTGGGCGAAAAGTTCTGCGGCCGAGCGGATCTCATAGGACAGGACCCGCGGCTCATAATGGTGGCAGGCAAACAGGCCCCAGAGGTTCTCTCGGTGCAGGATCGACACCGAGAGTGAGGCGTCGACACCCATATTTTTCAGGTATTCGATATGGATGGGCGACACCGCGCGGAGCCCACTCATGGACAGGTCGAGCGGTTGGCCTTCAGGGCTGCGCTCTGGAATAATGGGCGACACCGTCTCGCGCACATTTGAGATGATGCGGAGCAGGTTGCGGCGATAGAGCTCGCGCGCCTGCTGGGGGATATCACTGGCCGGATAGTGCAGGCCGAAGAAGGAATCGACGTTCGGGCTGACCGCCTCTGCGATGACTTCGCCAGACTGGTCGGCGCCGAAGCGGTAGACCATGACGCGGTCAAAGCCGGTCAGCGCCTTCATCTGGCGTGCGGCGATCTTGCAAAGCTCAGGCACGGTCTTCGCCTTGCGCACCCGGTCGATCATCGGGCGTACATAGGAGGTATAGTCGGAGGTAATCTCGGCGCGCTGGGGCTCGATCTCGATGATCACCGACTGTCCGGACATATGGACGGCGCCGTTGAACTTCTCATCAGAACCGGCCAGCAGCTTCAGCCCGAAAAGGCGCTCGACCGCGTCTTCACCGTCAAGGCGCTGGACGCGGCTGCGGATATCCCGAAGCGCATCTGGCGCAATGATCTCTTTCAGTGGCTCACCGATGAGCGATTCTGGATCTTTCGACAGGAAGTCTGCAACGTTGAGCGAGACGTGCTGCACCAGCCAGTCGGAATTGACGGCAATCAGGCAACCGAACTGCTGGACGTGACCCAGAATATGAATGGGCTCACGATCACAATTGGTGAGGTCAATCTTCGTGTCCGGCGACACGGTATTACTGGTCATGCGGGGATACTGGCCTTCTGAACTGAACGGTGCGCCGCTTCAAACCAGAGAAAAGCGGTTTGAGCCGAGGCAATTATCTTCTTTTCTTCATCCGCGCTACCTGTCCACGCCTTCAGCTGGGCGCTGACCTGCTTCCACATCTCATCGCTCTCGGGACAGGCAAAATAGCGCGTGGCGGATGCGACATCAGGGTCTCTGGAGGCCTGAATGTCAGACAGGAGTATGCGCGCACCGAGGCGCGATCCCGCAATCACATAGATCAAGCCGAGAGGGTGAATCTCACCATCATTCACCTGAACCTGATCAGTGTTGGTGGCAGGAACATGCAGCGCGGCGAGGTCGGACTCGATAGCGGCAAGCATGACCAGCAGGGTGCGAGCATGGGTGAATGTCTGGCGGCCGGGCAGGGCGGCAAGGGTGCGGCGCAGCGCAATGGCGTGCGCCTGTAGTGTTATGGATAGCCCTTCGCGCGTGGCGATATCATGCTGGCCAAACAGGGTGTCGACGGACGTGTGCGCATCACGGGTTTCTTCGCGAAGGCGTCGCCTCAAGCTCGACATCTGGTTCTCCCCCCTTCAGCTCGTCACCGGTCCGTTTCGGCACTTGGACAACACACGCCAGCGCCACAAGCGAAAGGTGTAGGGTACCGAAAGTATGAAATCGTCTGGTGTGCAAACTTGTTCCAGTCGAAAATCTGTCAAATGGTAAATTTTGCATCGCATGGCGTTTTGTTCTACAGCGCGCGCTTCGATTTCAGGCGTGTGACGCGCCAATGGGAAGGCAGGCAGGTCATGGCGATCAGGAATTTCCTCGATATCTGGCAACTGGAAGCCAGCGAGCTTCGCGAGATGCTTGATCTCGCGCATGCGATGAAGAGCGCCCGCAAAGGCTGGCCGAAAGGCCGCGTCGATGAGGGTGCGCCGCTGGATGGCCACATCCTGGCGATGATCTTCGAAAAGTCCTCCACCCGCACGCGCACGAGCTTTGATGTCGGCATTCGCCAGCTTGGCGGCACCTCGATTGTGCTGAACTCTGCCGACATGCAGCTTGGCCGCGGCGAGAGCATTGGCGATACGGCGCGTGTCCTGTCGCGCTATGTCGACATGGTGATGATCCGCGCCAATGATCACAGCGATGTCGAGGATTTTGCCGACGCCGCCAGCGTGCCGGTGATCAATGGCCTGACGGACCGTTCGCACCCCTGCCAGATCATGGCGGACCTGATGACGCTGGAAGAAAGCGGGCTGGACCTCAAGGGCGCGCGTCTCGCCTGGGTGGGCGATGGCAACAATGTCTGCTCATCCTTCATCCACGCTGCGCCGAAATTCGGCTTCACGCTCGCTGTAGGGACGCCGGACCGCTATGCGCCGGATGATGATGACATCGAGATCGCACGTGAGCTGCAGGGCAGGGTGGAGCTTTACAGCAATGCCGAAGACGCAGTCGCCGGCGCGGACGTCGTGATCGCTGACACTTTCGTCTCAATGGGTGACACCGACGCGGATGAGCGCCTTGAGGAGCTGGAGCCGTTCGCCGTCACTGAAGAGCTGATGGACCTTGCGCAGCCCGGCGCGAAGTTCCTGCACTGCCTGCCTGCCCATCGCGGCGAGGAGGTCGACAGCGAAGTGATCGACGGGCCGAGCTCGCTCGTCTTCGATGAGGCGGAGAACCGCCTGCACGCGCAGAAAGCCATCATGCGGTGGTGTCTGGACAAATAGCGCCGCGCCGTCAGAGTGCTGCCCGGTAAGGAAATGCCGGGAGGACGAAGCATGCTGACGAAACGCGACCTGTTGAAGCGAGGCGGCGCAGCCGGCCTGATCCTGGCTGCAGGCAGTGGTGCAGCCCGCGCCCAGGCGCCTGAAGCCGGCGCGCTGCAGAGCATGGCCGATGGCGCAGAGCCGATCAGCAAGGCTGAACACGAAGCCCGTATCGCGAAAGCCCAGACCCTCATGCAAGCGCAGGGCATCAGGGCGCTCATCATCGAGGCGGGGTCAGCGCTTGTCTATTTTACGGGTCTTCAATGGTGGCGCTCAGAGCGCTTCACCGGCGTCATCATCCCGCAAGAGGGCATGCCGGTCGTCATCACGCCTTACTTCGAGGAGCCATCCGTCCGCGAGACCGTGAAGGCAGATGTCGACGTGCGCACCTGGCACGAGAATGAGAACCCGTTCGCGCTGGTTGCGGCAACTCTCGGCGACTGGGGCTATGAGGATGGCAAGCTCGCCATTGAGGAAACCGTCCGGCACTTTGTTTCAAATGGTGTGGCGGAAGCCGCGCCCGCTTTCAGTCTCGTATCTGGCATGAGCGTGACGCGCGGTGTGCGCATGTACAAATCGCCCGCCGAGATCGCGCTGATGCAGACGGCGAACGACATCACGCTCGCGGCCTATAAACACATCTATCCGCGCGTTGAGCTTGGTATGAGCCAGGGCGACATCTCGGCGATGATGAGCGATGCGACCCGCGAGCTTGGCGGCGCGGTTGAGTTTTCCATGGTGCTGCTGAATGAGGCGAGCGCCTATCCGCATGGCACGCGCAGCCCGCAGACCGTGCGCGAGGGCTCTGTCATCCTGATGGATTGCGGCTGCGGGGTGCATGATTACGAGTCCGATATTTCGCGCACTTGGGTGTTCGGTGAGCCGACCGCAAAGCAGCGCGAGGTGTGGAATACGGTGAAGGAAGGCCAGGAACTGGCGCTTGAAACCGCGCAGCCTGGCGTGCGGGCAGGCTTCGTCGATGAGACGGTGCGGGCCTTCTATGAGCAAAAAGGGTATGGGCCTCGCTACCGGACGCCGGGCCTCTCTCACAGGCTTGGTCACGGCATCGGCCTTGATGGTCATGAGCCGGTAAATTTCGTCGAAGGCGAAGACACACCGCTTGCCCCCGGCATGTGTTTTTCCAATGAGCCCGGCATCTATATCTTTGGTGAGTTCGGCGTGCGTCTGGAAGATTGCCTCTACATGACGCAAGACGGGCCGAAGCTGTTTAGCCCATTCTCAAAATCGATAGACGCGCCGTTCGGCTAAGCCAAAGTTCCCGAAATCGCCGCAAAGAATCCTCTGGCGAGCCATTTTGCTTTGTGCAAATCCTGTTGCAGATCAGAGGGGGACATCCAATGCGTCAGACCATTCCAGCACTTGCAGTCTTTGCGCTGGCCGCACCGGCCTTTGCCCAGGAGGCGGCGACTTTCAGCAAACCTTACTGGATCGATAATCCGGTCATTGAAGCGATCGGCCGCGCCGAGCTTCAGGTCAATCCGAACCGCTCGACCTTCTCTGTCGGCTTCAAGAACACGGCCGCAACGGCGGCTGAGGCGACCCGGCTGGCCACGGCCCGCGCCAAAAGCGCCTATGACGCGATGGAGCGTGTCGCTGGTGAGGACCTCACCATTGAAAGCCGCGTCAGCGTCTCGGCGATCTACAATCAGATTGAGGATGATGAGGGCAATCTCCGCACCGATTACTCGGCCGACAATATTCGCGCCTATGAAGCGACGGTGACCTATTCGGTCGGTGTGCGCGACCTGTCCAAGGCAAGCCGCACGCGAGCTGCAGCGCTCGCCATGGGGCCTGAGACCTCCAGCTATTTCAGCAATAGCCTCGAGCGCGACACGGATGTGCTGCAGGCTGCTTACCGCGCCGCCATCGTCGATGCGCGAGAGCGCGCGCAGCTGATGGCAGACGCCGTCGGGGTGAGCCTCGGCCGGCTTCTGGTGGTGCAGGAAGGCTCTGGCCCGTGCCTTGGTGAATGGCGCGGTTCTGAGGGCTATTCGCTCTACAGCGCGCCGCCGCCGCCAGCTCCGCCGCCACCACCGCCACCACCGCCGCCGCCGCCAGGCCCGGGCACTTCGCAGATCACCGATGACGATCTCGACGCACTGGAGCTGCCGAATACGCCGGACCGGATGGGCGTTAGCGCCGAAGCCTGCCTCGTCTACGAGATCCGCCAGTAAGTGGAAGCGGCGTTGCCCAAAGGGTGACGCCGCGTCTGCAATGACAGGTCTCTGACCTCATGGTAGCGTTTTCTCCAGCTTGAAGAGGCTGCGCCAAAGCAGCCCGCAAACAGGAGGAAACCCCATGAAAGCTGCCGTACTGCGCGAGCCGAATAAGCCGCTGTCGATTGAAGAGGTCTCGATTTCCAAACCGGGGCCGCGTGAGGTGCTGGTGCGCCTTAAGGCGGTTGGCGTCTGCCATTCTGACGTGCACTTCTGGGATGGGGCTTTCCCGCACGAACTGCCGACGATCCTTGGCCATGAGAGCGCGGGCGTGGTCGAGCAGGTGGGCAGCATGGTGTCGGCCGTGAAGTCGGGCGATCATGTCGTCTCGATCCTCTCGCCCTTCTGCGGGACGTGCGAGCACTGCCTGACAGGCCACATGTCGGTCTGCCACACGGTGAACCGGCCCCTTTTCCAGCGCGCCGATGATGACGCGCCGCGGCTTTATGCGGGCAAGGAAAAGCTCAATCAGTTCCTGAACCTCTCTTCCTTTGCTGAGCAGATCCTGGTGCATGAAAACACGCTCTGCGCCATCGACCCTGAGATGCCGATGGACCGGGCCGCGCTAATCGGGTGCGGTGTGATTACCGGTGTCGGGTCCGTGTTTCATGCAGCCCAGGTCGAGCCGGGTTCAACGGTTGCCGTGGTAGGCTGCGGCGGTGTGGGCCTATCGGCCATCAATGGCGCGGCGATTGCCGGGGCGAGCCGGATCATCGCAATCGACCTTTCCGACGACAAGCTGAAGATGGCCAAGAAGTTTGGCGCGACCGATTTCGTCAATCCGAAGAATGGCGATCCGATCGAGCAGGTCAAAGAGCTGACCGGCGGCGGCGTGCATTACTCATTTGAGTGTATCGGCCTCAAGCAGACCGCCGAGCAGTCCTATCTGATGCTGCGCCCCCGCGGCGTCTCCACGATTATCGGCATGATCCCGCCGGGCGTGAACATCGAAGTGCCGGGCATCGAGCTTCTGGTGACCGAGAAGCGGCTGCAGGGCGCTGTCATGGGCTCGAACCGGTTCCGGGTCGATTTCCCGCGCCTGATCGAGCTCTACAAGCAGGGCCGCCTGCACCTCGACGATCTCGTCTCCGACCGGATCGGCCTGGACGGGATCACCGGCGCGCTGCAGAACCTCAAGGACAATAAGGGCACGGTCGCCCGCCAGGTGGTGATGTTCGACTAGCTGGTCTCTGCCTTGCGCTGGCGGATGTTTCGCCGGACGAAGGAAGACTGGGAGCGCTCTTCAAGCTCCATCAGCAGGGCAGGGTCGGGCATCTCCAGCGCGGCGTCGAGCGTTCGCTTGGTGACGCGCAGGGCGTCCGGCGCCGCCTGCAGCATTTCGGTGGCCAGCTGGTTGCCATAGGCCATGAGCTCGTCTGGTTCGACGACGGCGGAGACAATGCCATGGCCGAGCGCCTGATCGGCGTTCATCGGGCGTGAGGTGAAGAGAAACTCACGCGCTGCCGAGATACCCATGGTGCGCTGAAGCCGCCAGCTGACACCAAGCTCTGAGCCAGAGAGGCCGATCTTGATGAAGGCCGGCACAAGCATGGCGCCCTTGGCGGCGACGATGATGTCGCTGGCGAGCGCGAGGGCGAGACCGCCGCCGGCGGCTGCGCCGTTGACGAGAGAGATGATTGGCTGAGGGCAGGCGCGCATTGCCTTTACCGTATCGCGCAGGCGCCAGTCACCGCGCGGGCCATCGCGCAGGGCTTCGGGTGTGCCGCCTGCTTTCAGGTCAGCGCCCGCATTGAAGGCGCGCCCTTCGCCGGTGAGGATAACAACGCGGACGTCTTCGTTGCGCCGGAGGCTTTCAAAGAGCTCCAGAAGCTCTACCGACATCGGCTCATTTATGGCGTTCATCCGCTCTGGCCGGTTGAATTTGACCGTCCAGACGCCGTCGCCTTTTTCCACTTTCAACGCCATTGCCTGCTTCCTCTTATCCTCTGTTGAGAGATTGAGTAGCAGAGGCCGCGGCGCTGTCTAATGGGGACGCAAGGGCAAGTGGTCAGAAGCTTTTGCTGACCCAGAAGCGGAAGTCCTGATCCGGGGCCTCGTCCGTCAGCCCGAAAAGTGTGCCGACGGTCCAGCCAAATCCGTTGGGTAGATCGCCGCTCAATGTCGGGCCAAGCTCCTGAACCTGACCGTCCATGCCAAAATCGTCGCTATCGCCGAGATTTGTGAAGCTGAGCAGGGAGATGTCGTATTGCTCGGTTGCCTGCCAGATCAGGCTGGAGCGCAGTTCAAAGGCGACAGCCCGGCTGGCAGTCTCACCAAACTGGCGCGTCGCGATGAACTGGGCGCGGGCTCTCAGCCGGTCAGACAATCGCCATTGGTTGAGCCAGTTAAAGCCGATCCGCTCTGGGTCAGGCCCGTTGGACAGGCGAGCATCAAAGCGGATGCCGGTTTGCCAAACGGGGGCATTCTCCGGCGAAAGCTCTATCAGGTATTCAGCGTTTAGATTGTCAAAGCGCGGGTCTGCCCCGGGCCGGTCCTCAAAGTTTGCAAAGACCTTGAAGGCCGTACGCTCGTTGAGTGCGGCGCCAAAATCAACGCGGTGTGCGAAGTTGTCGCCGACACCTTCCTCTCCCGGTATCCAGCCGAGGCGGTACTCTACCGATCTGTCGCCAGCTGAGACTGTCGGGCCGGAGACAGAAGAGGTGTTCTGGGCATCTGCGGCATTGCAGATGAGGAGCGCAGCCACTGTGATTGCAAACACAGCTCGCAAAGCGGCGCTGAGAACGGCGGACATTTCGAACTCCTGAGACCAAGGCCCGCTGAAGCAGCGTGACGGTTTTGTGTCAGCTGGTGGCCAGATGTGAATTTCCAAGGGCAGGACTGCCTGACGCGTCACAAATTTTGGTCAGCGTGCCGGTTTTCCGGGCCGAACCACCGGAATTGCTGGCCATGCCACATTGCCTGGCGTGAAAATCGCCCGCTGAGGGGGCGATATGGGCCAGTCGATTTCTAGACGCGATGTGATCTGGAATTTTTCCCGGGTGATGGGGGTCGCCGGGGCATACACAGCGATAGAGGCGTTGGGGCTGGTCGCTGAGGCTGGCCCATATCGTGGCCCTCCAGAGGCCGATGCCATACATGGGGCGGGACAGCGTGTCGTCATTCTGGGGGCGGGCATTGCAGGGCTGGTCGCCGCGCACGAGCTAAAGAAGGCGGGATATGAGGTCACCGTCCTGGAGGCGCGCGAGCGTCCGGGCGGGCGGGTCTGGACGGTGCGCAGGGGCAGCGTGCTGGAGCATGACCATCTGCCGCCGCAGCGCTGCAGCTTTGATGCAGGCCACTATTTCAATGCGGGCGCCGCGCGGATCCCCTCAGTTCACACAGGCGTGCTGGACTATTGCCGGGAGTTCGGAGTGCGGCTTGAAGCGCTGGTCAATGAAAGCGGCGCGTCCAAATTTGTGAGTTCAAAACTGCGCAATGGCGTTCCGGTCGACCACAGACAGGTCAAGAATGACCTGCGCGGCGGGGTGAGCGAACTGCTGGCCAAGGTTGCTGGCAAGGGCGCGCTCGATAGCGAATTGTCGGCGCAGGACAAGGAAAGGCTGCTCGACTTCCTGTCTGTCTATGGGGCGTTGGGCGGCGAGCGTGTCTATGCGGGCAGTGACCGTAGCGGCTTTGAGGTTGAGCCGACCGTCCTCAATGTCTCCTCTACACCGCGGCCAGCCATCCCACTGACAGAGCTGATCGCCGAGGGTTCACTTGCAGGCAATCTGCTTTTCACCGAGGGGCTCTTCCAGCAGGCGACCATGCTGCAGCCGGTCGATGGCATGGATGCCATTCCATATGCCTTTGCCGCGCGTCTTCGCCGTGAAATCGAATATGGCGTCCGGGTCAGCTATTTCGGGCGTAGCGGTGACGGTGTGCGTGTTCTCTATGACAAGAAGGATGGCACCAGCGCCGCGATCGATGCCGATTTCTGTATCTGTACGCTGCCATTCTCAATCGTGCAGAAGCTACAGACGGGCCTGTCAGCACCCGTAAAGCAAGGCATCAAGGCGTTCAGATACAGCGCTGCGGGCAAGGTGGCCTGGCAGTCGCCGCGCTTCTGGGAGACCGACGAGTATATCTATGGCGGCATTTCCTTCGTCGACAGCGACTCCAATATGGCCTGGTATCCGAGCGGGGACTTCCAGGCCCGGGAAGGCGTCCTGATCGGGACCTATAATTTTGCCGACCAGTCGGAGCGCTTTGCCGCGATGAGCTGGGATGAGCAGTTCGCTGCCTCACGCGCTTCGGTGGACCGCATCCATCCCGGCAAGGCGGTGCAGCTCAGGCGGCCTGCCGGGGTGAACTGGGCCCATGTGCCTCATTCGATGGGGGCGTGGGCGAGCGAACGTGAGAGCGATCATCCGGGCAAGGCAGATGTGGATGCCGTCATGGGCGGCGACGGGCCCGTTGTCTTTGCCGGCCAGCATCTCAGCCCGATTGGCGCATGGATGGAAGCAGCTATAAGATCATCGCACCATGCGGTCGCGCAGGTGCACGAGCGTACCAGAGCAGGTTAGGGGACGAGCATGAAGATTTCGGATTTGCGGAGCGCAGGCACGATTATCGTGGCAGCTGCACTGGTCGCAGCGTGCGGCGGTGCAGGCGATGAGGGCGCGACTGAGGCGAGCGGTGAGGCCAAGGCGCCGGGCGTCGTCAACCGCATCGCGATACCCGGATCCGACTTTCCGATTTCCATGGCAATTGAGACCTCCGGCAATATCGAGACGATGTATGTCAGCGGCATCGTTCCGCAGGTCGTTGACCCGGACGCCGACCCGAACAGCCGCGACGCCTATGGTGATACCAAACGCCAGACCGAGACCGTGCTCGACGAGATGCGAAACCGGATGGAAGATGCTGGCTGGTCGCTCGGCGATATCGTCATGATGCGCGTCTATCTTGTCGGCGACGAGGCGACCGGTGGGCGGCTTGATTTTGCGGGTTTCATGGAAGGCTATTCGCAATACTTCGGCACGCCAGAGCAGCCGAACAAGCCAGCCCGCGCCGTGATGGAGGTTGCCGGCCTCATCCGTCCGGGCTGGCGCGTCGAGATCGAGGCGCAGGCGGCACGCCCCGCAGACTAGGCGTCGTCAGACGCGGTTGGGAACGCTCCTCGATTTTGCCCGTTAACCGATTGGTCTCCCGGCAAAGACGCCGGGAGTGGGCAATTCGGGTAGGGCGATTTGAAGAGCGGTATTCTGTCAGGCAAGGTCGAGCCGGCCACACATTGGGCCATTATCGGGCTGTTCGTCCTGGCGATTATCAGCGCGCTGTCGTTCGCTCAGGCTTTCTTCATTCCCGTTGTCTTCGCGTTGTTCCTCGCGCTGATTTTCAGCCCTGTCAGACGCTGGATGGGCAAGGCGGGTATTGGCCCGGCCTTCGCGGCAGCCATTATCATGACGGTCTTCTGCCTGGCCGCTTTCTCGACCCTGTATATCATCTCCAATTCGCTCGCGACGATCCTCAGCGACGAGCCGCAGATCATGAACCGGATCAAGGAGCGTCTGCAGGAGATCTCAGGCGTGCTCGAACCTGTCCGTGAGGCGGGCAAACAGATAGAGGAAATGCAGGGCGGCAATCAGGGCCCGGAGCGGGTGGTTGTCAGAGAAGAGGGCATTTTCAGTCTCTGGGCCGAGACGACCCCATACGTGCTGGGTCAGGCCGCGCTATCGATTGTCCTTGCGACCTTCCTGATCGGCTCTGGCGACATGTTCTATGAGAAGCTTGTGCGTGTCATGCCGACCGCGTCGCGAAAGCGCGTATCGGTGGGCATTGCCCGGGAAGTCGAAAACCAGCTTTCCACCTACTTCCTGACCATCTTTGCCATCAACCTTATCCTTGGCACCGTGATCGCGCTGGCGATGTGGGCGCTCGGAATGCCTGACCCTGTTTTCTTTGGCGTGATCGCATTCGCGCTGAACTTCATTCCCTATGTCGGCTCGCTCGCCGGGATCGGCTTTGCATTCGTGATGGCTCTTGTGACTTTTGATAGCGTCTTCATGACGCTTGCGCCCCCTTTCATTTATTGGCTGATCAACACTGCTGAGGGCCAGTTTATCACGCCCGTGGCTGTTGGACGTCGCCTCAAGCTGAATGCGGTCGCGGTCTTCCTGTCGCTCGCCTTCTGGGCCTGGCTCTGGTCATTCGTCGGCATGTTCCTGTCGACGCCAATGCTTATCGCGCTGAAGGCGTTCACTGAGCGCACGCCGGAGCTCTCCTGGCTCGATACCTTCCTGCAGGGGCGAACCGAATGCGACCCTGAGGATTCTGCGATCGTGAATGAGGCCTTGGATGAGGGGTCCGACGCCTGCGATAGGCCGGACCCAATTCTCGAGGAGGAGCTTGGCGATAGCTCTGCCTTGTCGGCAGACGAGAGCGTTGAAGACGAGGATGATGACCGGTTGGCGCCAGCGATCAGCTAGTCGTCCTTGGCCTGAACTTCTTCCAGACCAAGACTTGCGATGACCGACAGTGCGCTCATCCCGGCAAGAACGCCGATGACCGCCGATACGCCCGCAAATTCCGCCAGCAAGCTGAAGGCCCCGCCAGCAGCTAGCAACAGGCCGATGATGGTGTTCGACAGAGCTGTATAGGCTGCGCGCGTGTCTTGCGTCGCCATGTCGACGAGGTGGGTCGAGCGACCAAGGCGCACCCCCTGATAAGCCAGCATAAGTGCGAAGATAACGGCAGGCAGTCCCCAGACAGCGGTCAAAAGGCCAACGGCATCTAATGTCAGCGTGGCGGCGAGGGCAATCGTCGCTGCGATGGCTGAGAAGATGAGCACTTTGCGGCTGGAGCGGTCTGCAAGTCGGCCCCAGACATAGGAGCTGAGCAGCGAGGCGCCTGCAGACGCGATGACGAGAAGGCCGAGCCCGCCAAACGCATTTTCTGCCTCTCCATCAGAGCCGAGCGCCACCATGAAAGGCGGGGCGAGGGCGGTTGAGATCAGCAGGCCGCGGGCGGCGATGAAGCGGCGCAGCTGGGCGTCCCTGGCCAGAAGTCCGAAATTTTCCATGGCCGCTGACAGCGGATTCTCACCGCCTTCGGTTGCGCCAGCTTCTTCCTGGAGGGTCGAGAACAGAACGGCCGCAAGCAGCCACAGCCCCGCAGCGATGAGGAGGCCAGCAAGCACGACGGGCATGCGCGCAAGCGTGCCAGTGGCGAGGACCACGCCAAAGATGATGACAAATAGCGCCGCAAGTGAGCTGGCCGTGCCGGTGGCCGTGCCTCGCCTCGCCTTGGAGACGGTCTTGCCGAGCACGTCCTTGTACGTCACCGAACAGACACTTCGGGCGAGGGCAAGGATGCCAAGGGCTGTAACGATGGCGATGCCGGCTGCGGCCCCCTCTAGAAAGATTGCCGCTAGCGCGATGGATGCGGCGCTGAGACCCTGAACGGCACTTCCGATGCTCCACGCCCATTTGCGCTTTGCGAGGCGCCGCAAACTCGCCGCTGTAAGTAGCTGGGGTAGGAGGGCGCCAGATTCCCTGACTGGGACGAGTAGGCCGATATAGACAGCTGGCGCGCCAAGCTGGGTGAGTAGCCATGAGAGGACGAGTTTGGGGTCGATCAGCCCGTCGGCGGTCTTCGTGGCACCCAGCGACACGATATGAGTGATGAAGTTGCGCGGCTGATCATTGCACGCGCTTTCAGGAATATCCCGGCAGACGCGGCCATCATCGTCCGACGTCAGCATACGGTATGCCTTGTCGACTGTAGTTTCAGACATGATGCACGATCCCCGCTTCCCTCTAAGCCTTTGCGCAGGTAGGTCGCCGCTACAGGCCGTCAATATGGCTGCGCTCGACCGCGCGAGGGTTTCGCGGTAAAGCGGGGAACATCGCAGCGACGCGAACCGTTTGCGATGGATGACGCAGACCCTGACAGAGCAGCCGGACCAGTCGGTACGGGCGAAAATTGCATCCTGGGCGAAGGGGCCGCTTTTCTATCCCATCGCTGTTCTCGTCGGTTTTCTTGAAGGCAGCTTCGTCGTTGTGCCGATGGAGCCCGTCTACATTCCGATGATGGTGATGAAACGCAAACAGGCCTGGCTCGTCGCGCTGGCGCTGTTGCTCGGCAATGTGCTGGGCGGTCTGCTGATCTACTGGCTGGGCGCGGCGCTGGCTGATGATCTGCTACAGCCCATGATTTCCATGTTCGGTGCGCAGGAAACCTACGACGCGACGCTTCAGAAGCTGAGAGAGGACGGGTTTGCAACGCTGTTCATGATCGGTGTCACGCCATTTCCGTTTCAGGTGGGTGTGGCGGCTGCCGGCGCAGCGGGCTTCCCGATCCTGCTATTCATTGCTGCCGTTGCTTCGTCGCGTTCGATCAGGTTTCTGGCCATCGCTATCCTTGTCATGCTGGTCGGCCAGAGCGCGGAGAAGCTGCTCAAGAAATATGATGTCGAAATCCTCGTCGGCGGCCTTCTGCTGTTTGCCGGTTTCGCGACCTATCTCGTTTTCTTCAGCTGACCCTGCGTCAGATATCTCTCTGCTTGATATCGCAACTGCGCTCGTTTCATATCCGCGTCAAAAGACGAGGGAGAGACAAGCATCATGTCAGGTCAGGTTCACGGGCATTGCGACCCGAAGTTTGCTGAAATCCGGGAAGAGTTTGAGCGCAATTTCGCCGAGCGCGGCGAGAAGGGCGCATCGGTCTGCCTGAGTGTCGGCGGTGAGACGCTGGTCGACCTCTGGGGCGGGGTTGCCGATGTGAAGACGGGCGACGCCTGGCGCGAAGACACGGCCTCGATCGTCTTTTCCTGCACCAAAGCGGCGACCGCAATCTGCGCGCATATCCTGATTGACCGCGGCGAGCTTGAGCTGCAGGCGCCGGTTTCAAAGTACTGGCCCGAGTTTGCGAAGGCCGGGAAGGAAAAGACCACGGTCCAGATGATGCTGAACCATGAGAGCGCCATTCCGGCCCTGCGCGAGCCGGTGAAAGAGAAGGGCTTTCTCGACTGGGACTATATGATCAAGCGCATGGAAGATGAGCCAGCCTGGTGGGAGCCGGGCACGCGCAATGGCTATCATATGGTCAATTTTGGGTGGACAGTCGGTGAGCTGGTGCGCCGCGTTTCGGGCAAGTCGCTGGGGCAGTTCTTTGCTGATGAAGTGGCAGGCCCAACGGGCGCAAAATTCTGGATTGGCCTGCCTGATGGCGTTGAGCCGCACATGGCTGATATCCTGCCCTATATCCCGCAAAAGGGTGACCCGGTGTCGGATTTCGCCGGGCTGCTGATGGGAGACCCGACCTCCATTCAGGCGCTGTCTTTCCTGAACAATGGCGGTTGGGGCGCCAATGACAAGGATGCGCACAAGGCCGAGATTGGCGGGGCTGGCGGCATTTCCAATGCGCGCGGGCAGGTCGCCATGTATACGCCGCTTGCCGTGAATGACGGCTCGCTTGTCTCAAAGGACCGTGTGGCGGCGATGTCGATGGTGTCGACGGCGACGCAGCGGGATGCGACGCTTCTGGTGCCAACGCGCTTTGCGTCAGGCTTCATGAAGTCGATGGACAACCGCGCGCTGCCGGGGGCGCAGGCGCAGTCTGCGATCATGGGCAGGGAAGCGTTCGGTCATGTCGGCGCGGGCGGCCATATCGGCTTTGCTGACCCCGAATGCGGCCTCGCCTTCAGCTATACGATGTCACAGATGGGCCTGGGCCTTCTGATGAATGATCGCGGCCAGTCGCTGATCGATGCGGCATACCGGGCACTTGGCTATCGGTCGAATGCACCGGGCGCCTGGGTGAAATAGGCTAGACCAATTCCGCTTTCAGCGGGATCGGTCGTCGTTTTGTTTGCGCTCACGCCGGCCCGCTGAAGCTGCCACTGGCGTGGCCTTCTCCGCCTTCATTTCATCCACTGGATCAAATGATCGCTGCGCGATCGGCTCCGAAGCTCCGCGGGGGCGGCGCATTCGCGCCGGGCTCGCCTTGATCGCCCTCGCGTTCCGACGAAGTCGGAAACGCTCTAACTGGCCAGCGACATGAGCTGGTCGTGAAACTCGATTTGCAGGACCATATGCGTGTCGCCGCCAGAGAGGGGCTTCGAGTAATAGAAGCCCTGTATCTGGCCAGCGCCGAGATCGCTGATGAGGTCGAACTGCTCCTGCGTCTCTACACCTTCGACGACGCAGGACAGGCCCATATTCTCACAGAGATCGAGGATCGAGCGGAGTACGTTGGCGCTCTTCTGATTGTGGGTCAGGTCCCTGACGAAGCTGCGGTCAACCTTCAGCGCGTCGATTGGCAGACGGTGGACATAGGCAAGGCTGGAGAAGCCGGTGCCGAAGTCATCGATCGCAATGCGCGCACCGGCTGCCTTGATCTCTTCCAGCACGTCGAGTGCGCTTTCGAAGTCCTTGAGAACGGCAGATTCCGTGATCTCGAAGACGAGTCGTGAAACCGGGAAGCCAGCCTTGCGGGCGATGGAGAGAAGGCGGGACACGGCGCCCGGTGTGTTGAGGCTGACCGCTGAAAGGTTGAAGCTGAGCGTCAGGTCACCCGGCCACTGGCACGCCTCGGTGACCGCCTTACGGAAAAGGACTTCGCTCAGTCTGCCGATGATGCCAGCATTCTCTGCGATCTGAATGAAGCGGTCCGGGCGCACATTGCCCAGCGTTGGCGAATACCAACGGGCAAGGGCTTCGAGCCCGGACGTATGACCTTGGTGCAGGTCGAGCACAGGCTGGAACTCGACCGACATTTCCTTTTCGAGGTCTGCGTGGCGCAGGCCCTGCTCAATGGCGCTATTCTCGAAGACGAGGCGCTCATGCTCCTGTGAGAAGAAGACCGGTTCGGACTTGTTGTGATGTTTGGCGAAGTAGAGCGCATAGTCGGCCCGGTCGAAGAGGTGGCTGCGCGTGTCGGCGCTGTGCGGGAAGCGCGCCAGACCAATGGTGGCCGACAGGTTCGCAGACCCATCGTCAAATTCGAAGGGCTGACGCAGCGCTTCGCAGGCGCGGCGTGCAATCGCTGTCACTTCTTCATCGCTGAGCTGGCTACGGATCAGCAGGCCGAACTCGTCGCCAGCGAGCCGGGCGACTGTCGCATCATGGTCTGCGAAGGCCGCATTCAGGCGGTTTGCTGTTTCAATCAGGACGGCGTCGCCGGCGGGATGCCCGAAGACGTCATTGACCGCTTTGAAGCCATCGAGATCGAGCAGGGCGACGACAAAGGTGCGATCCTTTTCCCGGCATTCCTCGACGAGCTCATCGATCTCGAACAGGAACTGGCGGCGGTTGGGCAGGGCCGTCAGGCTGTCTGTATTGGCAAGGCGGTAGTTCTCCTCAGACAGGGCCTGAAGCTTGTCGCGTTGGCGACCATGCTCGATCTCCTGCTCGACCATCTGGACGAAGTCGCGCTCAAGATTGATCAGGATATGCCCCAGGACAATCGACACCAGAAGCAGATTGAAGGCCACGGACGAATAGGCAAACGAGCCTTGTGAGAAGAGGAGGATACAGGTCAGCGGCGTCACCGTCGCCAGCACCAGGATGGATGCCTGCCGCAGGTGTACAAGGCAGAAGGCACAGGCAGACACGGAGACGGCGTTGAAGAAGATGGCCTGCGCATTCTGGCCGGTATTGCCATAGGGCAGGAAGAATATGCCCCAGACGCCGAAAATGGCACCTACCGGCACGACGAGCAGGATGGTGTTGCGAAGGCTGCGGAAGATCTGGGCGTCGGTCAGCACCCGGTCGCGGCCTCGAATGTATTTGATGCTGCGCAGCGTCATGAAGCCAAGCATCACGGCAGGCAGGTGGATCGTCATGAGTTTCGGGGCTGCGCCGAGGTGTGTCAGCGACAGGCCAAGCAGGTTGATACCAAGGATGGAGTACATCAGCGGTATCTGCTTGCTGAGAGCCACATAACGGGCGCGGTTGACTTCGACGTGTTCTGGATCAAGTGTCAGAAATGAACGCAGGTTCGAAAGCACAGCGACGTCCTCTTTGATCTACTGGGAGTCCGGCTTAGGCAATTGAGCTTAAATTGCGCTTTCGCGCTTATGTTTGATTTCAACTAATTCGGTAAGGCGTGAGGCATTCGGCCAGGTTCAAGGCCCTGCAACCGCCTTCTTGTCTGTGGACATATGCACCGCCACATGACGCGCGAAGACGAGAGACAGCGAGGACTGAAAGTGAGCTCAGTATCACCAGCGCAAGACGATTTCGTGGCCGCATTTACCTCTGATGCGCTGCCGATTACCGGGCGGATCGTACGGATGGGGCCGCGGTCCCTGTCGCCAATACTACAGCGCCACGCCTATCCAGACCATCTTGGAGAAATCCTCGGTGAAGCCGTTCTGCTGTCCACGCTGATCGGGTCGGCGATGAAGTTTCAGGGCCGGATTCTGGCGCAGGCAGAAGGCGACGGGCCGGTCTCCATGCTGGTCGGTGAATACAGCACTGATGGCAGTGTGCGCGCCTATTCGCGCTTTGAGGCCGAACGCTGGGCTTATCTGGAGAAGGTAAATCGCGGAGAGAAGCCACACATGCCGCAGCTCTTCGGGCCGCAGGGTGCGCTGGCGCTGATCATCATCCAGGATAACCGCAACGTTCAGCCCTATCAGGGCATCGTACCGCTGATGAAAGGCTCTCTGGCTGAGTGCGCCGAGGACTATTTCCATCAGTCGCAGCAGGTTCAGACCTGTCTTGCGCTTTCGGTGAAGCGCGACGCGGCCGGTGAGTGGCATGCTGGCGGCATGATGATCCAGAAAATGGCGAGCGATGACGCGCGCGGCGACACTGATGACGGCTGGCGCGAGGCGATGGCGCTGTTCAACACGCTGGAAGCTGATGAGCTATGCTCAGAAGAGCTGCCGGCGCAGGATCTTCTCTACCGGCTGTTCCATGAGGGCGGGGTGCGGATGCAGTCGCCGGAGCCACTGGACGATAATTGCACCTGCAACGAGGAAAGGCTGCGCCACACGCTATCTGGCATGCCTGACGAGTCGCTGCGGGAGATGGCCGAAGAAGACGGCACGCTGGGCATCGACTGCCAGTTCTGCGCGCGCCACTACGACATCCCTGTCGATGCAGTGACCGGGGCGACGAACTAGTCACGGCAAGCGGGACGCGGCATGCGTTCCGCTTTGGCCGCTTCCCGTGAGGTCAGCATTGATCTCGCCGCGCCTTCTGCGCTTCAAGCATGTGAGAGAGATGCTGCGCCAAGAGTGCAGCCAAGATCATGCATGAAACTGGAGGAGCTCGCCGTGGCACGAATGAACAAGACCTGGATCCTGAAAAAGCGGCCTGTAGGTGATGTGGGCGAGGGCGACCTCGACCTCGTTGAAAGCCCGGTGCGTGATCTGAACGATGGCGAGGTGTGCCTGCGGACCATCTATCTGTCGCTGGACCCGACCAACCGCATCTGGATGTCAGACCGCGAGCAGTACATGCCGCCCGTCCAGATTGGCGATCCAATGCGCGGCGGCGGTATCTCCGTTGTCGAGGAGAGCCGTTTCGACGGACTGAAGGCAGGCGATATCGTCAATACCGGGCTTGGCCAGTGGTCGCTCTATCAGGTGAAACCGGGTGCCGAGGTCAACAAGCTGCCAGAGCTACCGGGCGTGCCGCTGACAGCGTTCATGGGCCCGATCGGCATGACAGGGATGACGGCGTATTTCGGCCTGATGGATATCGGTAAACCCAAGCCGGGCGAGACGGTCGTGGTGTCGGCGGCTGCTGGTGCTGTCGGCTCCATGGTTGGCCAGATTGCGAAAATTCAGGGATGCCGCGTCGTTGGCATTGCTGGCTCTGATGACAAGTGCAAATGGCTTACTGAGACCGCGGGCTTCGATGCCGCGATCAATTACAAGAAAGAGGATGTTGGCGCGGCGCTGGACCGCCATTGCCCGAACGGGATCGACATCAACTTCGAGAATGTCGGCGGCGAGATCATGGACACGATCCTGATGCGCCTCAATGATTTCGCGCGCATGCCGCTCTGCGGCCTGATCTCATCCTACAATGCGACTGAGCCGGTGCCGGGGCCATACAACTTCTCCATGCTGCTGATGCGGCATGTGACGCTCAAGGGCTTTATCGTGACCGACTATAGCGAGCGTTTTCCGGAAGGCATGCAGGCGATGGCGGGCTGGCTGATGGAGGGCAAGCTGAAGTTCGAGACCGATGTTGTCGAAGGACTTGAGAATGCGCCATCTTCGCTGGACCGGCTCTTCACTGGCAAGAACCTCGGCAAGCTGGTCGTGCAGGTGTCTGAGCCGAACTAGGGTTCGCCGTCTTCCGACATCGAGAACTTCGCGCGGTGGCGACCCTGCGCGTCGGCGTAGTATGCGCGGATGGCGGGCAGATCGGCGGCGTAGTCGCCTGTCGGCTGGAACAGGCCGCGCACCGCGATCGTGCGTGACCCATAGTCGAGAACGGTGATGAGCAGGGGCACTTTGGCGCGAAGAGCGATGCGGTAGAAGCCGCTCTTCCAGACCGGGGTGCCCGCGCGCGTGCCTTCCGGCGCGACGGCGAGGACGAGCCGGTCGGCAGTGTCGAAAGCGTCTGCCATCTGGTCGACGAATTCACCTGCGGCATCGCGGTCGACAGGTACGCAGCCAAGCCAGCGGATGAAGCCGCCCAGCGGGTGATCGACGAGGGATTTCTTGCCCATCCAGCGCAGCTTTACCCGGTAGTATCCGGCCGCCATGAGCATCCAGAACCCATCCCAGTTCGACGTGTGCGGGGCAGCGACGAGGACGACCTTGTCGGCCTGTGGCCAGTCGCCATCGACCTTCCAGCCCCCGGCCCGGAGAATGAGGGCGCAGACCTGTCGCCAGACCCACGAGACGGCAGATGAGCCAGCCGAAGGCGCGGGCCGGCCCTTCGAAAGTGGCGACTTGGCAGCCACGCTCAGTCTTTGCGTTTCTTGACGGCGCCCTGAAGCGTGAAACTGAACGCGAGAGACAGGATCAGCGGGACCCAGATCGGCAGGGTGCCGAGGCCCGGCGTTTCCAGCGCGGCAGCAAGGTGGTCGTCAACGCACCACCAGAGCAAGAACAGGAACATGTTGGCTTCCTCCCCACGCTGCCAAGCTTAGCAGGCTGGGGCGGGGCGGCAATCTCTCCGACCGTGTTGTGTGCGCAGCTAGTCTGCGGGCGATGACAGATACAGTGAATGAGCTGGCGGGCGATGCAGCCCTGCCATTCGTGCTGACGGCGCGTGGCCCCCAGTGTGCGCCCGCTGGCGACTGGAATAGCTGGCTGGCGCTTGGCGGGCGGGGGTCTGGCAAGACGCGGGCGGGGGCTGAATGGGTGCGCTTTGGCGCGCTGTTCGGCGGGCTGCGCTCCATCGCTCTGGTCGGGCCGACCCTGCATGATGTGCGCGAAACGATGATCGACGGGGTGTCTGGCCTCTGCCAGATCGCGCGGCCAGGCGAAGCGCCGCCTGTCTATGAAAGCTCCCGCAGGCGGCTGGTCTGGCCGAATGGCGCGGTGGCGCAGGCTTTTTCGTCGGAGGATCCGGACAGTCTACGCGGCCCGCAATTTGACGCGGCGTGGTGCGATGAGGTCGCGGCCTGGAAACGGGACAAGGATACGTTCGAAATGCTGCAGCTTGGCCTGCGCCTCGGGCGGCATCCGCGCGCTGTCATAACGACGACGCCCCGGCGAACGCCGCTCATCCGTCAGCTGATGAGTGAAGGCGGTGTGGCAGTGACCCGAAGCGCCACGCGGGACAATGCCGAGTACCTGTCGCCTGCCTTCATCTCTCACATTGAGGCGCGCATGGGCGGCACGCGGCTGGGCCGTCAGGAGCTGGAGGGAGAGTTTCTCGAGGCTGAAGACGGTGTTTTCTGGACACGTGCCATGCTGTTGGCCGCGCGCGCCGGCAGGCCTCCGCCGCAGCTGGGCGATATCATCGTCGCGGTCGATCCGCCTGTCAGTATCGGGGACAGCGCCGACGCCTGCGGCCTGATCGCGGCAGGCGCGACCAATGCGGCCGGCGGCGGGGTTCAATTCTGGGTCCTGGAGGATGCGACACTTCAGGGAAAATCGCCTGCCGTATGGGCTGAAGCGGCCGTGACGCTGGCGGTGCGCCTGGGCGCGAGCCGGATCGTTGCCGAGGCCAATCAGGGCGGCGAGCTGGTCCGGTCAGTCTTGCGGTCAGGCGGATGCGATGTGCCGATCCAGCTGGTGCATGCGCGGCTTTCAAAGACAGCGCGGGCGGCACCCGTGATCGCGCTTTATGAGCGTGGGCGAGTGTCGCATGCGGGACAGTTTGCCGAACTGGAAGAAGAGATGCTGCAGTTTGGCAGCAGCGGGATGCAGGGCTCTCCCGACAGGGTGGATGCACTGGTCTGGGCGATCACGACGCTGGAGACGGCTACGGGACGTCAGCCCAGTATTCGTCAGCTTTGGTAGCTTCGTGCGTGCACGGATGGTGTCGTGTCCCGAACGATCCTGCCGCCGTTATTGGCGTCCAGCCGTTTTGTCAGACCGGATGTCCCTCCCGGCTAGAACTTCATTCACGCTGAAAAACAGGGAGTGCGCTGTCGCGGCGCGCCCCAAGCGAAGGAGAACGGTGATAGATGAGATGGCCCTGGCAGACAGTCGAGACGCGTTCGGCGCAATCCTTCATCGCACTGGCGAGCCTGCCCAGCGCAGGCTGGGGCAGTCATGATGCGAGCGCGCTGATGCGCGACGGCTATGCTGGAAACGCAATCGCCTACCGTTGCGTGCGGATGATTGCCGAGGCGGCCGCGTCCATACCGCTGACGACGAATGATGAAGATGTCGGCGCGCTGCTTGCGCGGCCCTCGCCCGATGAGGCGGGCAGGGTGCTGTTGGAGCGGCTTTATGGTGACTTGCAGATTACGGGCAATGCCTGGGCAGAGGCCGTGACGCTAGCCGGGGAGGCCGCACCCAAAGGCCTTTTCGGGCTGCGCGCCGACACAATCCGTCCACAGACAAATAGTGAGGGCGGCCTGATTGGCTGGGCCGTGCGCAAGCGCCGCGGCGAGCGGATCATCTATCGCGAGGCCGATGGCTGGAGCCCTGTGCTGCACCTCAAACTCTATCATCCGTCAGACAGCGTGATGGGGCTTTCCCCACTGGCGGCGGCGCGCAAGGCGTTGGACCTTCACAATGGCGCCGCGGCCTGGGCAAAGGCGCTGATCGAGAATGCGGCCCGGCCATCTGGCGCGCTGGTCTATGACGGCGAGGGGGCAGGCCTGACGCCGTCGCAATTCGACCGTCTGAAGGAAGAGCTGGAAAGCGCGCATTCCGGCGCGGCGAATGCCGGGCGTCCTTTGTTGCTCGATGGCGGGCTCGACTGGAAGCCCATGTCGCTGTCGCCCGCAGAGATGGATTTTGCAGGCACGCGCCATGCGGCCGCGCGGGAGATTTCGCTTGCTTTTGGGGTGCCGCCCATGCTGCTCGGCATTCCGGGCGACAATACCTATGCGACCTATAAGGAAGCGAACCTCGCCTTCTGGCGCCTGACGGTTCTGCCTCTGGTTCACAAGGTTGCCGACGCGTTGAGTGTCTGGCTGTCGGGACGGTTCGACGATGTCGAGGTGCGCCCGGACCTGGAGGACGTGCCAGCCTTTTCAGGCGAGCGGGATGCGCTGTGGGCGCGGCTTGAGGCGGCGAGTTTCCTGACCACCGAAGAGAAGCGTGCTCTCGCGGGGCTAAGCCAATGATCGAGCGCAAGATAACGGCCGGCTTCGTACTGGCGCTCGCGCTTCAGACGGGCGGGGCGCTCGTCTGGGCAGGGGCAGCCGCAGAGCGGATTTCCATGCTGGAACAGCGCGCGGACATTGCACGCCCGGTCGCCGAGCGACTGGCGCGGGTGGAAGCCCATCTCGAGGCCATCGAGAACCAGCTGGACCGGATCGAAGCCCGGCTGGAGGCGAAGCCATGACGCCCTCGCCGCTTCTGGTTGAAGGTTATGCGGCCCTGTTTGGCGCTGCAGATCTGTCTGGCGACGTGGTGAGGGCTGGAGCCTTTGCGCGCAGCCTGAGAGCGGGCGCTGTGCCCATGCTGTTGCAGCATAGGTCCGGTGCTGTGGCCGGTCGCTGGACGCGCCTTGTCGAGGATGGTCGTGGGCTATTCGTCCGTGGACTGATTGATGGTGCTGCCGCCTCGCGCGCGGTTCAGGCTGGGCTTTCGGGCCTGTCTATCGGATTTCGTGCGCGGCTCTGGAAGCCCCGGCCCGAGGGCGGACGTGACCTCATCGACATCGACCTTGTCGAGATTTCGCTGGTGGGGGCGCCAATGCAGCCACTCGCCCGGTTCACACAGATTGGAGGGGCCGCGCGGGCGGCCTGAGAAAGGAGAAAGATGACCAAGGAAACAAAGATGGCAGCCGAGGCAGGCAGTGCTGCAACGGCCGAAGTGATGGCAGCATTCGAGGCCTATAAGCAGGCCAATGATGAGCGGCTTGCCGAGATCGAGGCGAAGGGCACGCATGACCCACTGCTGGATGCAAAGCTGAAAAAGCTGGACCGGCGTCTTGATGAGATCAGCCTGAAAGCGGCGCGCCCGGACGAGGTCGCGCCGGCACGATCGGGCACCGAACAGGGCGAGGCCTGGTCGCGCTATATCCGCAGCGGCGATGAGAGTGGGCTGGCGCGTCTGGATGTCAAATCCCTGTCTGCGGGCACCGATGATCAGGGCGGCTATACAGCGCCGCCGGAGCTTGATCGCCTGATCGAGGCAAGGCTGATGCAGGCCTCTCCGATGCGCCAGATCGCAAGTGTGCGCCAGACGACGGCAGGCGTTTATCGAAAGCCTGTCAGCCTCGGTGTCGGTGCGGCCTGGGTTGCTGAAACGGGGGCGCGTACACAGACGGCGACGGCGGGTCTCAGCCTGCTCGAATTCCCAGCGGGTGAGCTCTATGCCATGCCCGCGGCGACGCAAACGCTGCTCAATGACAGCTATGCCGACGTCGATGCCTGGCTGGCCGATGAGGTCGAGGCGGCCTTCTCCATTCAGGAGAGCGCAGCCTTCGTGACAGGTGATGGCGACGGCAAGCCGAGGGGCTTCCTCGATTATGACGTCGTCGCTGAAGCGAGCCATGCCTGGGGCAAGATCGGCTCGGTCGCGGGCGACTTTACCGCCAGCGATGCCGGTGACCAGATCATCGACCTCATCCAGACGCCGAAGAGCCAGTACCGCTCCAATGGCCGGTTCGTGATGAACCGCAAGACGGTCGCATCCGTCCGTAAGCTGAAGGATGCGGATGGTCGCTATCTCTGGCGCCCGGGCATGAATGGTGAGGGTCAGACGATCTTTGGCTATCCGGTCACCGAACTGGAAGACATGCCGGACATCGGTACGGGCAATGCGGCGATCGCGTTTGGCGACTTCCGGCGCGGCTATCTGATCGTGGACAGGCAGGGCGCGCAGGTGCTGCGCGATCCGTATTCGGCCAAGCCTTATGTCCTGTTCTACACGACCAAGCGTGTGGGCGGCGGCGTCCAGAACTTCGACGCCATCAAGGCCATGGTCTTCTAGCGCGGTCACCAAAGTCAGCCTGCGAGCGATCGCAGGCTGATACCGCCCCGTAACGCGACCGCTCGTGTCGCCTGTCGGGCAGGCAGCTTTCAATAGACGGAAAACGATTATGACGCTGACGGTTCTTACGCCGCCAGACGAAGAGCCTGTGTCTCTTTCAAAGGCGAAATCCTATCTGCGCATCGGGCATGACGGCGAAGATGAGCTGGTGACCTCGCTCATCGCCGGGGCGCGCGCGGCGCTGGAAACGCAGGCCGGGCTGTGCCTGGTACGCCGAACGCTGCGATGGAGCTTTGCGGTCTGGCCGCGCAACCTGATGGCGAGATCTGGTGTCAGGCTGCCCGCCGGGCCTGTCAGCGAGCTCGTGTCTGTCCGGAGCCGGGCAGGGGAGGTGGAGACCGACCTGACCAGCCGCTTCGTGCTGGATGGCCAGCGGCTGTGCCTGCGCCCAGGCAGCTGGTTGCTAGCGATAGAGACCGGCGCGCGGGTGGAGGTCGATTTCGTTGCCGGGTTTGGCGGCGCGGCGGATGTGCCAGAAGACCTGTCGCTCGCGCTTCTGGTCATGGCGGATGCCACCTATCGGCGCGGCAGCAATGATGTCGTCGTGTCCGAAGCGGCAGAGGCTCTCATCTCCGCGCGCCGTGAGGTGCGGCTATGAGTGCGCCGTCACTCCCTTCAGGCGTGGAAGCAGAGCTTCAGCTCGCCGTGATGGAAGCCCTGCGCAGCGATGCGGGTGTTCAGGCATATCTCGGAAATCCTGCGCGGATTTTCGATGGCGAGAGCGATGAGCCCGTCTTTCCCTGCGTCGAGCTGGAGCGCCACGATGTTCGACCCAATGGGAGTGCAGGCCATGCCGGAAGCGCTCATACGCTGAGCTTTGGCTTGCGAAGCCGGATGGGTGGGCGCACCGAGGCGATGCGCATCCTGAGCGAGCTACGCCGGGTACTGAACGCGTTTTCTTTCGGCTCTGACGGGCTGCGAAGTGTGCTGTCCCAGACGCTCTATAGCGACGTGATGCGCACGCCGGACCTTCGGGAGTTTCGAGGTGTGCTCCGGGTGCGAATTATTCTTGAGGGAGCGGGCGAATGAGCGGTCAAAGAGGACGCGATGTCCTGATCAAGATATCTGACGGCGCCTTGCCTGAGGCATTCACGACAGTGGCAGGGATCCGCACAAGCAGTTTCGACCTGGAACAGCAGAACGTCGACGCGACGAGCATGGACAGCCCGGGTGGCTGGCGTGAACTGCTCGGCGAAGCAGGGCTGCGCTCCATGCGGGTGCGGGGACGCGGCCTGTTCAAGGACGCGGCAAGCGATGCCCGGCTTCGGTCGGTGTTTCTTTCGGGGGAGCTCTGCAGCTTCAAGCTGTGCGTGCCGGGTTTTGGTGACTTCACCGGGCCATTCCAGATCGCGCAGCTTGGCTGGGCGGGCAGTTTCGATGGCGAGGCGACCTTCGCGATCGACCTGCAGAGCGCAGGACAGATCACATTCGAGGCAAGCGCATGAACGGCGCGCGGGGAGAAGTGAGTCTGGACGTGGCTGGTCAGAAGCGGGTGCTCTGCCTGACGCTGGGGGCGCTAGCCGAGATCGAGAGCGCCTTCGGGTGTGCATCGCTGGCAGACCTTCAGGCGCGCATGAGGCGGCTGTCGGCAGCCGAACTTCTGCAGCTTGTTTCTATACTGATTAAAGGTGGCGGTGAACAGATTGAGCCGGATGGTTTGGCACGCCTCAACATCCAGCCAGCCGCTGCTGCGGCGGCCGTAGCGGAGGCATTCCGTGCTGGCGTGGGCTGAAATGCTGCGCGCGGCGGCGCTGATGGGCATCGCGCCTGCGCAATTCTGGAAACTGAGTCTGCTCGAATGGCGTGCGCTGACGACCCCTTCCGGTCCTTCGCTGCCCCGCAGGGAATTCGACCTGATGATGAAGACACGTCCGGATGAAAGGACAGAGGCGAATGGATGATTTTACAACAGAGCTGGACCGCGCAGGCGACGCGCTGGCCGCCCTCGCCGACGGGCCGGGACAGGCCGCGGCAGCTTCGCTGGAAGCCGCCTTCAGTGAGGCAGGCGCAGGCATAGAAGCGGCCCTGTCGCGGGCCGCGCGGTCTGGCGAGCTCGACTTCTCGCAGATGACGCGGGCGGTGCTGGCGGACCTTGCGAGCATTGCGGCAGAAGCTGCGCTCGCGCGGGCTGGCTTCGGCGCGGCGGGCACATCGCTGACCTTCAATCTTCCGCGATCGGGCGTCGGTGCCACACAAGCCACCTCGACACGCGAGCTTTCCAAGGCCGTGGCGAAAGCCGCCGCAATCGGGCGGAGGTTCACATGAGCCTTGCAGGATTTCACGAAGGTCGCCTGCCGGTGCCACCCGGATTTGGCTCTACCAGCGGGCCTGTCTGGCAGACAGAGACGCTGGTGCTGTCGAGCGGAAGGGAAGTCCGCAATGCCCGCTGGTCGCGTCCACAGCGGCGCTGGGAGGTGGTGACACCGCCGCTCAGTGTGGAGGCGTTCGACAGTCTGGTCAGCTTCTTCAATGCGCGGCGCGGGCGTTTGTCCGGGTTCCGCTTTCGCGACCCTGCGGCCTTCTCTAGCGCGGCGCCTGGCATGGCGGTGTCGCCGACCGATGAGGGGCTTGGCACGGGCGACGGGACCCGCACCGTATTCCAGCTGGCTATGGCGGATAGTGGCATTGAACGCCCGGTCCTGAAACCTGCCCTTGGGAGCGTGCGCATCGGCGTGAATGGCGCCGAGCTTCTCACCGGTTGGGAGGTGGACGAGGTGACGGGCGAGGTCGCCTTCGACGTCGCCCCGGAAGCGGGCGCCATCCTCACGGCGGGCTTCGAATATGACTGGCCCGTGCGCTTCGACACGGACGCCCTGGAAGTGAGCTTTGAGACGGCCGGATCCGGACGGGTGGTGAGCCTGCCTCTGGTCGAGATTTTCTGAGCGGGGGCCATATGAAACAGATAAGCGAAGCGTTTGAGACGAGGCTTACAAACGGCGCGGCGACCACCTGCCTCTGCTGGCGGTTGGAGCGGCCAGACGGGTTCACGGTCGGCCTGACGGATCATGACCGTGCACTGACGTTTGGCGGCGTGACCTACAGCCCCGGCGTGGCCCTCTCGGCCGCGAGGTTTGAAACTGCCGGTGGGTTGCGGCCCGGCCGGGCAAGCGGTGATGGGGCGCTTATCGCGGATGCTCTGACAGAGGCCGATCTTGCTACGGGATTGTGGACGCGGGCGCGGGTCCATGTCTATCGCGTCGACTGGCAGGCCCCAGATGATCGCATCCTCATCTGGACCGGCTTTCTGAGTGAGATCACGCAGCGGGGCGATCAGTTCGAGGCCGAGCTGATTTCGCTGAAGGCAGAACTTGAGCGACCGGTCGGACGTCTTATCTCGCGCCGCTGCGATGCGGCGCTGGGCGATGCAAGGTGCGGCCTTGCTGGTGTCGATGGGCAGAGTTGCGACAAGCGGTTCCAGACCTGCCGCGATGTCTTCTCAAACGCCGAGAACTATCGCGGATTTCCGCATCTGCCCGGGCAGGATTTCGTGCTTTCCGGGCCTGCAGCGGCGGGCAATGACGGAGGCCGACGATGAGGCGTGCTGACATCGTCAAGGCCGCGCGCGGCTGGCTTGGCACGCCCTATCAGCATCAGGCAAGCCGGAGGGGCGCGGGGGCCGATTGCCTCGGCCTCGTACGCGGCGTCTGGCGCGAACTTGTCGGGGCGGAGCCGCAGCCCGTGCCGCCATATACGCCGGACTGGGCAGACCTCAGCAGTGACGATACGCTGCTGGAGGCAGGGCGCATCTGGTTGCGGGAAATCCCGGTGGGGGCGGCGAATGCGGGCGACGTGCTGATGTTTCGCATGGGCGCGGGCTGCGTGGCCAAGCACTGCGCCATCGCGACCAGTCCGGACACGATCATCCACGCCTATTGGGGGCGCAGCGTATGCGCGACCCGGCTGGTGCCCTGGTGGCGGCGGCGCATCGCGGGCGCTTTCTCATTTCCTGGTCTGGAGGACTGATGCTCATGGGACAGATCATTCTATCGCAGGCCGGTCAGGCTCTTGGCAGCGCTCTGCTGCCGGGTAGTCTCAACCCGCTGGGGGCGGAGATTTCAGGCGCGGCCCTTGGCGGCGCACTAGGCGGGCTTGCGGGCCGGGCCGTGGACAGCGCTTTTGCCGGCGATGTTCACGGCCCGCGAATGAGCGCGCTGCACCTCATGGAAAGCCGGGAGGGCGCAGGCCTGCCGCTCGTCTATGGACGCGCGCGGGTCGGCGGACAGGTCATCTGGGCGGCCCGGTTCAAGGAGAAGCGCCGTGAGCGCTCTGCAGGCAAGGGCGGCCCGAAACTGAATGAGTATAGCTATTCGGTGAGCTTCGCGGTCGCGATCGCGCAGGGCCCTGTCACCCGGCTCGGGCGCATCTGGGCGAATGGCGAGGTGCTGGCGCTCGCTGACGTCAATCATCGCTTCTATCGCGGCGATGAGAGCCAGCTTCCAGATCCGCTGATCGAAGCGGTCGAGGGCGCAGGCAATGCGCCAGCCTATCGCGGAACGGCCTATATCGTGTTCGAGGATTTGCCGCTGGACCGCTTCGGGAACCGCCTGCCGCAGCTTAGCTTCGAAGTCTTTCGAGCGCTCGAAGATGAGGGCAGTCTGCGGCGCGTCGTGGAAGGGCTGAACATCATCCCGGCG
This sequence comes from Henriciella algicola, assembly GCF_003576245.1. Taxonomy (GTDB): domain Bacteria; phylum Pseudomonadota; class Alphaproteobacteria; order Caulobacterales; family Hyphomonadaceae; genus Henriciella; species Henriciella algicola. Next base: position 32,811 of record NZ_QWGA01000006.1, on the reverse strand, counting down.
ACAGGTGAGTTTGCGTATGCGACCGATATCGTCCGTGAACGGCGCTTTCCGGGTGTCGAAACGTCGCTCAACATGAATAATCCGGCTGGCGCGGCCAATTTCACCCAGTCTTTGGCGCAGGCGCAGGATGATTTTCCGCAGCTTCGGCGCGCCGCCCTGACGGTCGCATGGTTCGGGGATGACCTTCGCGCAGGTACGTGCCGCATCCGGCCCGGCGTCGAGACCCGTGAGCGTATGAGTGTGCCCTTCGGATGGGAAGTGGCTGGTCTCTCACGCGCAGAAGCCCGTCTCGTCAGTCAGTCGGGCGGAAAAGCGAACTATGGCGGGACGCCGTCTGACAGGTCTGTGCTTCAGGCGATTGCGCAAATGAAAACAGACGGGCTTGAGGTGACGCTATCGCCTTTTCTGCTGATGGACATTCCGCAGGGAAACGGATTGCCCGACCCTTATGGCGCGGCAGAGCAGGGGGCTTTTCCGTGGCGCGGACGGACCACTTCGTTGCCGGACGGGACGGCATCGGTGCGCGCAGAGATCGAAGGCTTCGTCGCCGCCGATGGCGCGTTTGGCTATCGCCACTTCATCCTGCACCATGCGCGCCTTGCAGTTGAGGCGGGCGGTGTGGGTGCCTTCCTGATCGGTAGCGAGATGGTCGCCCTGACACGCCTGCGCGATGATGCGGGGGCCTTCCCATTCGTTGAGGCGCTGATCGAGATCGCGGCGGAGGCGAGGGACATTCTCGGGCCGGACACGCTCATCTCCTATGCGGCGGACTGGACCGAATATGGCGCCTACGTCCCGCAGGACGGGTCTGGCGACGTGCTCTTCCCGCTCGACCCGCTCTGGGCGTCACCGGATTTGGATTTCGTCGGCGTGGACTGGTACCCGCCGCTGAGCGACTGGCGCGGCGGGTCTGATCATCTCGATGCGCTGGCAGGTTTCGAAGGGGCTTCGGACGCCGCCTATCTCGCCGCCAATTTACAGGGCGGGGAGGCCTATGACTGGTATTATGCATCAGCGGAGGCACGCGCGGCGCAGGAGCGAACGCCGATCGCGGACAGTGCCCATGGCGAGCATTGGGTCTTCCGGCAGAAAGATATCGGGAGCTGGTGGGGCCAGACGCACTACCCGCGGCCCGGCGGCATCCGCTCATCGACGGCGACCAACTGGACGCCCGGCCTGAAACCGATCCGCCTCATGGAGATCGGCTTTCCGGCCGTTGATCGCGGCACGAATGCGCCGAATGTCTTCTACGACCCGAAAAGCTCCGAGAGCGCGCTGCCGCATTTTTCGGATGGCGCGCGCAATGATGTGCTGCAGCGGCGGGCGCTGGAGGTGTCGCTGTCATTTTGGCAGGCACAGCCATTCGTCGACGCCGCTTTTGCCTGGGCGTGGGATGCGCGGCCTTGGCCTGACTTTCCTGTTCGAGGCGACGTCTGGAGCGATGGGCCAAACTGGTCACTCGGTCATTGGCTGAACGGGCGAGCAGGCCTTGTGCCGCTCTCTGCCGTGATCGAAGACCTGTCCGCGCTTTCGGGTGTAGAGATTGAGGCGGGCGCGCTTGACGGGCTGGTGGAGGGGTTCATCGTGCCAGCGCCCTCGACGCTCCGGTCAGTGCTGGAGCCGCTTCAGGCGCTGCACAGGTTCAGCTGCCGCGAAAGCGAAGCGGGGCTTTCTTTGCAGCCAGCACCTAGAAGTACCGCACTGACCGTCGCAGCCGGTGAGATAGCCCGCGATGGCCCATCCATGACGCACGTCTTGCTCGACAAACGGCCGGGCCATCTCACGCTCACCCATATCAGCGCCGATGACGCCTATGCGCCCGCCGTCTCTCACGCCCGCCTTCCGGACGGAGACGCGCGCTATCGCATCGAAACCAGCCTGCCGCTCCTCATGTCGGAGGGCGAAGCAAGCCGGGTCGCCGGCGATTTGCTGAAAGCGACGGTGGAAAGCGAGCGTGCATCGCTCACGCTCCCACCGCACCTTCTGGCGCTGGAGCCTGGCGACCGTATATCGGTTGAGACGCTGCCGGGAGAATGGGTGATTGATGATATCTCTGATGAGGGGATTGCGCGCAGACTAGAGCTGTCGCGGCCGGTAGAGCCGGTGTCTGTTCTCGCTGGCTCTGTACCGGGCACGGGCACCGCCGCGCTCATTCCAGCGACGCCCGAACTCATCCTGATCGATGCACCAGCCTTGCCAGGCAAGTCAGGCAATGGCCCGTTGGTCGCAGCAACCGGATCACCATGGGTCGGACCTGTCTCCGTCGAAGCCGGGCGGAGCCTGAACGGCCTGACGGTGCGGGCAGGCGTGCCAGCGCCGGCTTCCATCGGGCGCCTGCTAGCGCCGCTGGTCGCGGGACCGGCGCACCGGTGGGATACCGGCTCGGAGATAGCGCTTGAACTCTTCGGCGGTGAAGTCTCCAGCGCTGAAGCTGAAAGCGTGCTGGCCGGTGCGAACATGCTGCTGGTGCAGGGCGAGGAGGAGTGGGAAGCGCTATCCTTTCAGAGGGCTGACTTGCAGAAGGATGGGAGCTGGCGTCTCTCTGGCTTGCTCCGGGGCCTCTACGGCTCAACGCCTGCTGCGGCAGGGCAGGGCGCGCTTGTCGTCATCGTCGATGACGCGCTCGAGCCGGTTGCGCTCACGCGCGGCGAAGTTGGCATCGAGATGTACTGGCGGGCTGGTGGGTCTGACCCGCAAGTCTTCAGGCATGAAGACAGCGCCGGGCTGCCCTGGCCGGTCGCCCACCTGCGGGCGAAGCAGACAGCTGGAGGGATGCAGGTGAGCTGGCTCGCCAGCGCGCCGGACATCCCTGATAGCTGGGACCTGCCAGACCCGACTGGGCCGCGACTTTTTGAGGTTCGCGGCCTGCTAGACGGCACAGAGGTCGTGAATTTCAGGACGCCGGAATCGGCTGCGGCGCTGGAGGTTTCCGTGAATGAGCTGCGTGTCGCGGAAGTCGCAGCTGATGGACGTTTAGGCAGGTGGGTTTCAATCGGCGCGGGCGCACTCTAACTAGGCATTGGATTTTCAGTGTGAAGAAAGAGAAAGACATCCTTGACCCGCGATCCCTATCAGACACTCGGTGTGACCAAATCTGCCTCGACCGAGGAGATCCGGAAGGCCTACCGCAAGAAGGCCAAGGAACTTCACCCCGACCTTCACCCGAATGACGAAAAGAAAGCGAACGCCTTCAAGGAAGCGTCAGCGGCCTTCGAAATCCTCAGCGACGAATCCAAACGCGCCCAGTTTGACCGGGGCGAGATCGATGCCGATGGCAATCCGACCGGCTTTGCTGGCGCAGGCGGTGGTTATGGCGGCGGCTTCGGCGGCGGTTTCCGTCAGCATGGCAGCTCGTTTCAGGGCGACCCGTTCGAGGACATCCTGTCGGGCATGTTCGGTGGCCAGAGACGCAGGGCAGGCCCGCGCAAGGGCGCAGATACTCGCTACCGCGTCGATATCTCGTTTGAGGACTCGGTCCTCGGTGCGAAGCGTCAGATGACGATGGCAGACAATAAGAGTCTGAATGTCTCGATCCCGCCGGGCGTTGCCACCGGCCAGGTCCTGCGCCTGAAAAGCCAGGGTGAGCCATCGCAGACAGGCGGCCCTCCTGGCGATGCGCTGCTGGAACTTCACGTCCGCCCAAGCAAGACGTGGACGCGCGAAGGGTCAGACCTGCGAATGTCGGTGCCGCTGCCGCTCAAGACAGCGGTACTTGGCGGCAATATCGAGGTCCCCACGCCCGCTGGTACTGTGACCCTGAAAGTCCCCGAGGGCGCCAATACGGGGATGGTGCTTCGTCTTCGCAACAAGGGCGTTCAGTTCAAGGACACGCCGGGTCATCTCTATGCCCGGCTGGAAGTTACGCTGGAAGATCCAAAGGATGAGAGCCTTCGCGAATGGGCCCGCCAGCGTTGAGCTGACTTCAAATCTGACTAAACTCCGCTCTTGTCATTCAGCATGTATTCAGGGCCGAGGGTGCATAACCCGTCATATGAAACGGATCATTCTTTCTCTCTGCGTTGGCCTTGCTGCCTTCTCGCCATGTGCAACGGCACAGGGCCAGTGGAGCAATTCCTTCACGGCGGATGACGCGCGCAATGCTCGCGAGCGCGGAGAGATACTCCCGTTGAAGAACATTCTACGTCCTATCGAGTCGCGCTATGGAGGCGAGATGCGCCGTTTCGTCGGCCTCTTTGATAGGAACGGACAAAAAGTTTATGTCATCGACTGGACGACGCGTCAGGGTGAACTCGTGCAGTTCACGATCAACGCGCACAATGGTCAGATCATAAGCGTTAGCTAGGTAAACATTTATGCGAATTCTTGTTGTTGAAGACGATGCTGATCTTCGCCGGCAGCTTGCCGATGCCCTGACCCAGTCGGGCTATGCCGTTGATCTCGCCGCCGATGGCGAAGACGGACACTTTCTCGGCGATACAGAGCCATATGACGCTGTCATCCTTGATCTTGGCCTGCCCAAGATGGACGGTGTGACTATCCTCGAGCGCTGGCGCGATGACGGCAAGGACTTCCCTGTGATGATCCTGACCGCGCGCGACCGCTGGAGCGAAAAGGTCGCTGGCTTCGATGCTGGCGCTGACGATTACCTTACTAAGCCCTTCTACACTGAAGAGCTTCTGGCGCGCCTTCGCGCCCTCCTGCGACGGGCTACCGGTCACTCAGCCGCCGCGCTCGAAGCAGGCAGCCTGCGAGTCGACACCCGGGCCGCCCGGGCAACGGTCAATGGCCGTCCTGTGAAGCTGACCGCGCATGAATACCGCGTCCTCTCTTATCTGATGCACCATCAGGGCCGGGTCGTTCCGCGCACCGAACTGGTTGAGCACATCTATGACCAGGATTTTGATCGCGACTCCAACACGATCGAGGTCTTCATCGGCCGGCTCCGCAAGAAGATAGGCACCGACCGCATCCAGACAGAGCGTGGCCTCGGCTATCGCCTCGTCGTGCCGGAAGGTGAGACAGCGGGCCTTGCCTGATCCGTCCGGAACTGGCGACGCAAAAATGAGCGACACGGCGCAGACGTCCAAGCCGAGCCTGTCGCTCTCTCGCCGCCTGTTTCTCGGCGCCATTGTCTGGAGCCTGATCGTCGTTGTTGGCGGCGTGATCGCCATGACGGCGGCGTATCGCACCCAGACCGTTCGCATCCTGCAGCAGGAACTCGATTCCACGCTCGTAACCCTGCCGCGCGCCCTCGAAATCCTGCCTGACGGGCGGGTCGTGGATATTCCGGAGCGGCTTCCCAGCGACTCGCGCTTCCAACTGCCTCTGTCGGGCCGTTACTGGGCGATGATCGCGGTCCAGGAGGACGGTAGTTTCGGAAACGACATACGCTCCCAGAGTGTCTGGGACGGGCCGCTGCCGCTCCCGCGCGAACTCGCAGACCAAGCGCTCGCCAAGCCGGGGGAGACCCAGTATGGCAATACGGACGGTCCGAATGATGAGCGCCTGCGGGTGGCCGTCCGCTCGATCACCGTTCCGAACCGCGACAATCCCATCCTCCTGATGGCCGCAGCAGACCGCGCTGTGACAGATGACGGCGCCAATCAGCTGCGCCTCATCCTGCTTGTTGCGATGGCGACTTTGGCGGGCGGGACGCTTCTCGCGCTGTGGATCGGTTTGCGCATGGCGCTTCGACCATTTGACCGGGTGCAGGCCCACATTGCCGAAATCAGCGACGGCCAAAGGGCACGGCTCGACGGTGATTATCCAGCTGAAGTCGTCCCGCTGACGGATGAGCTTAACAAGCTGCTCGATAGCAATCGCAAGATCGTCGAGCGCTCACAGACCCATGTCGGCAATCTGGCACATGCGCTGAAAACACCGCTCGCCGTACTGCGCAATGAGGCGACAGGCGACACCGGTCTTGATGATGTCGTGCGGCGCCAGACCGAATCCATGCGCGCCAATGTCGAGCATTACCTGAAGCGTGCCCAAGCGGCAGCGCGGTCCGAGGCGCTGGGCGTGCGCACTGAAATCGCGCCCGTCGCGGCGGGACTGGCGCGCCTTCTCAACCGTCTGTTCGAGGCGAGAGATATCACGGTGACGACAGAGATCGGCCCGGACAGGGTCGCCCGGATCGAGCAGCAGGATCTGGAAGAGATGCTCGGCAACCTCATGGAGAATGCCTGCAAGTGGGCCAATTCGCGCGTTGAAGTTTCCTGCAGCGGCGGCCAGAACGGCCTCATGCACATACACATTGATGATGACGGCAAGGGGCTTGCCCCGGAAGCCAGGGAAGCTGCGCTCCAGCGCGGTGTCCGGCTCGATGAGACGGCGCCGGGGACGGGTCTTGGCCTCTCTATCGTGGCCGATATCTCAGAAATGAACGGTGGGCGGCTGGACCTCTCCGAGAGCCCGCTTGGCGGCCTTCGCGCCACGATCACGTTGCGCGGCCAATGAAGCACGCGACACTGATATGGATGGGCGCGGCCGTGCTGCTCGCAGGCGGTGCTTATTTGCTGAAGGGCCAGCCGCTGCTGCCTGACCAGCCCTATGCTGACCGCGAGGCTGAGATCGCCTCACGTCCGGCTGAAGATCTCTCGCCCGGTGAGATGCTGGCGCGCCTGCAACGCACAGCACGGGAGCGCCCGGACGAGGCTGAGCCGCAATACTATATCGGCGTGCTGCTTCGCGCGCAGGGGCGCACCGATGATGCCTTACGCGCTTTTCAGTCGGCGCTGCGGCGTGACCCGGACCATGTCCCGGCGCTACTCGGTCTTGCCGACGCCGTCGTGACCCGCGATGGCGGCATGATCACAGAGCCTGCAGCACGCCTTTATGACCGTGCCTGGCGGCTAGACAACTCGCAGACGCGCGCAGGCATTCTTGCCGCCATGCCAGCCTATCAGGCAGGTGACCTCGACGCGGCGCAGGCGCATTGGGAGCGTGTCTTCGCCGACCTGCCAGAGGACGACCCTCGCCGCGCTATGCTGAACGCGATGCGCGCTGAAGCGGACGCTGCGCGCGAAGCGCGCGAGGCAGAAGACTGATCAGGCCGGTGTCTGCTGGTGCTGTACGATCCGCCAGTCGCCATCGGTGCAGACATAGGTAGAGCTGCAATAGGCTTCGTACGTGTCGCTGCCTTTGAGGCCGCGCCCGACATAGGCAAGCGTTACCGTCGTTTCGCTGGACTGGATTTCGCTGACACTGTCGATCTCAACATCATCCCAGCGGGGCGCCATTTTCACCGTTTCAATGATGGCGTCGCGCGAAAGGATGCCAGCGGGCAGCGGGAAAACCATGACACAGTTCTCCGCCATCAACTTGTCATAGTCTTCAGCAGGACCGGTCCATAGCTGCTTCTCGATTTCCCAGAGTTGCGGGAATTGCGGCATGTCGAACCTCTCGGCGCATAAACTCTACAAGGCTTGCGATAACCCGCGAACAGTCTGGATGTTTCGGTCGCAGTGTCAAACCCTGCAGTATCGACTAAAACCCCGCTTGTTATGAGAGCCAGATCAAAACGACTTTGGGGCGTGGCCATTGCCGGCCTGCTCTTGGTGAGTGCGGTGACGCTATCAGCCGTCGCGCTGAAGCAGCATGCCGACCTCTTCTATACGCCGCAATTGCTGGCCGAGCAGGGGAAACCTGATGCTGGAAAGCGCGTGCGCATCGGCGGCTGGGTCCAGATCGATTCGATCGAGTATGGCGACGGTGCCGACATGACGTTTCTGATTGAAGATGGCTCCGGTGAGACGCTTGCCGTCAGCTATACCGGCGTCGTGCCGGACCTCTTCCGCGAAGGCGAGGGCGTGGTCGCCACTGGCCGTTTCGATGAAAGCGGCGCGTTCACGGCTGAAAACATTCTGGCCAAGCATGACGAGAACTATCAGCCGCGCGAACTGAAGAATGCTCGCCAGGCCACTTCATGATTGAGGCAGGCCACTTTGCGGCGTTCCTTGCGCTGATCCTGAGCTTCTTTCAGGCCGGACAGGGGCTGATGGGGCAGCGCCGCGCGGCGGGGCTGTCGGCGCTCGTCGCATTTGGCGCAATGACGTTTGCGTTCGCCACGCTGGTCGTCGCTTTTGCGACTTCGGATTTCTCGGTCCAGCTTGTTGCGGCCAACTCCCACACGCTGAAACCCTTCGTCTACAAGGTCGCCGGAACTTGGGGGAATCATGAAGGGTCCATGGCGCTCTGGTGCCTGGTGGGGATCGGTTTCGGCGCGGTGGCGGCCAAGGTTATGTCGACCGGGCGGCCGGTATTCGAGGCGCGCGCGCTCGGCGTGCAAGGCCTGCTGAACGCTGGCGCATTGCTCTACCTCCTGCTTGCGTCTTCTCCCTTCACACGTCTCGACCCGGCGCCGCTTCAGGGGGCAGGGCTTAACCCGCTGCTGCAGGACCCTGCGCTCGCGGCCCACCCGCCCATGCTCTACCTTGGCTATGTCGGCTATTCCTTCGTTTTTGCGCTGGCGGCGGCAGGTCTCATCGAAGGCCGGATCGACGGGGTCTGGGCCCGCACCGCGCGCCTCTGGGCGCTTGCTGCCTTCATGCCGCTCACCCTCGGCATCGCGCTTGGTAGCTACTGGGCCTATTATGAGCTCGGCTGGGGCGGCTGGTGGTTCTGGGACCCGGTCGAGAATGCGAGCCTCATGCCGTGGCTGATCGGCGCTGCCTTGCTCCATTCAGTCATCGTCACGGAGAAACGCGGCAGCTTCGGCGTCTGGACGGCGCTCCTCGCCGTTCTGGCTTTCTGCTTCTCCATGCTCGGCGCCTTCCTTGTGCGCTCCGGCGTGTTGACGTCGGTACATGCCTTCGCCGTTGATCCGCTTCGTGGCTCTCTCTTGCTCGCAGGCCTTCTGGTCTTTGGTGGGGCGGCGCTCATTCTTTTCGCGGTCCGTGCAGGCAAGCTGGAGGCTGGCCCGAACTGGACGACCGGCAGCCGCGAAGGCGCGCTCATGGGCAACAATCTCGTCCTGATCGTTGCGACGGCGACGGTCCTGCTCGGCACGCTTTTCCCACTCATCGCTGAGGCCGCAGGCGAAACCATGTCTGTGGGTGAGCCTTACTTCAATCTCACCTTCACACCGATCATGTCGCTCGCGCTGATCGCGCTGCCGATCGTGCAGGCGTGGAGCTGGGGCAAGGCGGACCTGTCCTCGCTCTGGAAATGGGCGGCCGCCTTTGCTGGCATCGTTGCGGTCTTCTGGCTCGCAGGGATCGGCCCGTTCGATATTCCACTTCTCGCAGGCATCGGTCTTGCCATTGCTGTGTGGCTGATCGCGGGCGCAGCGATGGAAATCTGGCGCCGCGCAAAGACGGTAAAGCGCCTTGGCAAGATGCCGGCCCGCGTCTGGGGGATGACACTTGCGCATGCGGGCCTTGGTTTTTTCGTCATGGGCGCCGTGCTGGAAACATCAGGCCGCGCGCACACGACAATCGCGCTACAGGAAGGTCAGGCAACCAGCGTGGCAGGCTGGCAGCTCACGCTCGACGATGTGGAGAGTATCGAAGGGCCGAACTGGTATGCAGAACGCGCGACCCTCACAGCCCGGCGCGGCGGCACGGTCACAGAGCTGCAACCGCACAAGCGCTTCTATCCCGCCGCCCAGATGCCGACGACAGAGACTGCCATCCACAAGACAGGTCTCGCCGACCTCTATGTCGCGCTTGGCGATGGCCGCAGGAATACGCAGGGCGAAACGCGTTGGACGTTTGAGGTCTTCCTCAACCCGTTCATCGATCTCATCTATCTCGGGACGATCCTGATTGGCCTTGGGGCTCTACTCAGCATGTTCGGGCGCAAGGCACGAGCGAAAGAGGCCGAAGAATGAAAGCGATCCTCGCATCCCTGATCCTGTTCTTTGCTGCTGAAGGCCCGCTTGCCGACCCGCAGGAAGAGGCGCGCGCACAGGATCTGATGCGAGAGATCCGCTGCGTCGCCTGTGAGAATGAGCCGATCTCTAATTCAGGTTCTGACATCGCCGCCGATATGCGCGAGCGTGTCCGGGCGATGGTCGCGGAAGGTCAGACCAATCAGGAAATCCGCACCTGGTTCGCAGAGCGCTATGGCGACTTTGTCCTTTTCCGCCCGCCATCACGCGGGCTAGGCGGCTTCCTGCTCTGGGGCGCGCCATTTATCTTCCTTCTCGCGGGCGGCGCGCTTGCCTTCGCGATCAGCCGCAACCGGCGCAGTTCCGGGCGGGTCGAAGCGGTCGCTCCGGAAGATAGCAACTGAGGCATTCGGTCTGACGGCTGGCAACTCTTCCCCTCCGCGCCTATCTCCGTTCAAGGCGCAAAGGTGTTGAGGGAGACGGCATGTATAGCGAGAGGGTGAGCTTCGAAGGCAGTCTCGGCCAGACGATTTCCGGCAGGCTTGAACACCCGATTGGCCGTTTCGGCGGCTGGGCCATCTTCGCTCATTGTTTCACATGCTCCAAGCAGTCTCGTGCGGCGGTCGCTCTATCGCGGGCGCTGGCTCAGCACGGCATTGGCGTCCTGCGCTTTGATTTTACCGGAATAGGGGAGTCCGAAGGCGAGTTCGCCGACACCGACTTCTCCAGCAATGTCGCTGATATCCACGCCGCAGCGTCCTGGATGGCAGGGCAGGGGCGGCCAGTGTCCCTTCTGGTGGGCCATTCGCTTGGCGGCACGGCGTCCATCGTCGCTGCTTCGGGCATCGAGACGCTGAAAGCGCTCGTCACGATCGCCGCGCCTGCAGAGGCAGCGCACGTCATCAGCCAGTTCGGTGACGGCAGTGAACGCGCGGAAGCCGATGGCTCGGCCGAGGTAAAGCTTGGCGGGCGGCCTTTCACGATCACCAAGGCGCTGCTTGATGACTTGCGCAAAGCGCAGGTCGGCCAGGCGATTTCCAGACTTCGCTTGCCGATACTCATCCTGCACGCGCCGGGCGATGAAGAAGTCAGCGTCGATCATGCGACCGCGCTCTTCATGGAGGCGCGCCACCCCAAGAGCTTTGTCAGCCTTGATGACGCCACCCATTTCCTCGACCTCGACGAAGATACCGACTTTGCCGCCAGCGTGATCGCTGGATGGGCCGAACGCTATGTGCAGCCTGATGCAGACGAGCGCGAAGATTTCAGAGGCGACGGTGTGCTGGTGCGCGAAACCCAAGGCCCCGGCCCGTATCAAAACGAAGTGCTGAGCGGAGGTTTCCGCCAGATCATTGACGAGCCCCGCAAGCTTGGCGGCAGCGATACTGGCCCGGACCCCTATTCGATGCTGTCTGCGGCGCTGGGTGGCTGCACCTCGATCACCCTGCGCATGTATGCGGACCGCAAGGGCTGGCCGGTAGACCATATCAGCGTCGCCGTCGGCCATACGCGCGAACATGCCGAAGACTGCACGGACTGCGGCGAAGCCGACAAGATCGACACGTTTACACGCACGGTTTCGGTTGAGGGCGACATTGACGACGAGCAGCTTGCACGCCTGCTGGAGATCGCCGACAGATGCCCGGTACACAGGACGCTCGAGTCGGGCAGCAGGGTGCGCAGCTCCATTGATGCAAAGTCGCGAGCAAATAAGGTTTCCGGGAAACCGAAAAATTCAAGTCTAACCGATGTTTAATCAGTCTGTGGACTGGTACACGCTGAGGAATAGGCACAATATTCGAGTCAATAAATTCTGAGGAGTATGTGAGGAATATGAAAGCGATCTCTATGTCGAAACAGGCCCTTGTCGCCGCTGTCTTTGGTGCTGCTGGCGCAGGTGCTCTGGTCTACGCCCCGGCCCTCTATCAGCAGGCAGACGCAAGGCAGCCGATTTCGATCGAGCCGCCCGCTGGCGCGCCGATGAGTTTTGCAGACCTCATCGAGAAGGTAAGCCCCGCTGTGGTCAGCGTGAACGTCGTTTCCGAACGTGAAGTCGGCGGCATGGGTAATATGGAAGAGTTCTTCGAACGCTTCCGCGGCCTTCCGGGCTTTGACGACTATATGCGCGAGCGTGAAGAGGAAATGGAGAACGAGCCGCAAACCCGTGAGGCGCGCTCGCTCGGGTCCGGTTTCTTCATCTCTGAAGAGGGCTACATCGTCACCAATAACCACGTCGTTCAGGACGCAACCGAGATCGAAGTCGTCCTCGAAGACGGGCGTGAGCTTGCGGCTGAGCTGGTTGGCACGGACACGCAGACCGACCTCGCCGTGATCCGCGTCACCGAAGGCGGCCCGTTCCCCTTCGTCGAATTCGAGACCGACACGCAGCTTCGCCGCGGCGACTGGGTCGTGGCCCTCGGCAACCCGTTCGGTCTTGGCGGCACGGCAACGGCAGGCATCCTGTCAGCTGATGGCCGTGAGCTTGGTGGCAACAACCCGTACACCGACTTCCTGCAGATCGATGCAGCGATCAACCGCGGTAACTCGGGCGGCCCAACCTTTGACCTTCAGGGCCGCGTGGTCGGTGTGAACACCGCAATCTTCTCACCAACCGGCGGTTCGGTCGGCATCGGTTTTGCCATCCCGGCAGAGCTGGCGGTGACCGTGACCAATGCGCTGATCCAGGATGGCCGCGTCTCGCGCGGCTGGCTCGGTGTCACCATTCAGGACGTCACCGAAGACATGGCGGATGCGCAGGGCCTCGAAGAGGCTCGCGGCGCTATCATCGCGGACGTCAATCCAGACAGCCCGGCCCAGTCCGGCGGCCTGCGCCGCGGTGACATCATTCTGTCGGTCAATGGCACGAACACCACGGACGCAACCTCTGTGACCCGCCTGGTCGGCGGCCTGCTTGCAGGCTCTGACAATACGTTCACCGTCCTTCGCGGCGGCGAGCAGCAGACGGTCAACGTCACGGTCGGCGAGCGCCCGGAAAACCCGAACGAGATCGCATCGTCCAATTCGAACTCGACTGAGAAAACCGCGCCAGATGCGGCAAAGGATGGTCCTCTTGGACTGGCGCTTCGTCCGTTTACGGATGCTGATCGCCGCACGCTCGGCCTCAACGCAGACGAGGCTGGCCTGATGATCTCAGGTGTCGATAGTGACAGCCCGCTTGCCGAGTACGACCTTCGTGCCGGCATGGCGATCCTCAGCGCAGCAGGCACCTCGCTTAGCTCCGTTGCGGACCTCGAAAACGCCATCGCAGACATGAAGGCGAAGGGCCGCGACAAGCTACTCCTCGCTGTGCGGAACGGTCAGCGGACACTGTTCGTTACTGCCGACATTAGCGAGGCAGCGTCGGACTGACGCGAAATTCAGGAGATCCGGTTCATGCGGGTTCTAGTCATCGAAGATGATCGCGAGCATGCGAAGTTCATCAACCAGGTCCTCTCAGAGGCTGGTCATGAGGTCGCCATCGCCGAAAACGGCGCAGACGGCCTGATCCAGGCCCGCGAGGGTGAGTTCGATGCGCTGGTCGTGGACCGGATGCTTCCTGAAAAGGACGGGCTCAAGCTTGTCGAGGAATACCGGAATGGGGGCGGGCAGACGCCGGCCCTCTTCCTCTCTGCGCTCTCGGACGTCGACAATCGCGTTGAAGGCCTGAAGGCAGGCGCTGACGACTATCTTGCCAAGCCTTTCGCGCCGCAGGAACTTGCTGCCCGTGTCGAGGCGCTCGGCCGTCGCCAAGCGTCTGAAGAGCCGCCAGTCACCAAGCTCAAGGTTGCTGACCTTGAAATGGACCTTCTCGCCCGCAAGGTCTGGCGGGCCGGCCAGAAGATCGATCTGCAGCCGCGCGAATTCCGTCTTCTGGAATTCCTGATGCGCCATGCCGGACAGGTCGTGACCCGCACTATGCTTCTTGAAAAGGTCTGGGACTATCATTTCGACCCCCAGACCAATGTGATCGACGTCCACGTCTCGCGCCTTCGCGCCAAGATTGACAAGGATTTCGACGAGCAGCTCCTGCAGACCGTTCGCGGCGCAGGTTACTGCCTGCAAGGATGAGTTCAGGCCGCTTCGCATTTGTCCGGACGACGACGTTCCGGCTTGCGCTGGTCTATTCAGTCCTCTTTGGACTCTTCTCCTTCCTTCTTCTTTCCTATCTTTTCCAAGCAACGGTCGGCTCTCTGCGTGCAGAGGCCGACCAACGCTTGCAGGCCGAAATGAGCTCGCTGGAGCTTGCTTTCTACGGCTTCGGTATAGAGCGGCTAGAGCAGTCCTTGATTGAGCGTGCGCTCGTCCCCGGCGCGCCTTTTCGATACCAGCTTGAAACGCCGCAAGGCGAACGCCTCATCGGCGATTTTCCTAATTTGCCCGTGACGCCGCCAAATACGGTCGGCGTCTGGGGCAATGTAAGCTTGACCATCGAAGTCCCCCGTCCCGGCGCAGAGCCTACTCTGACGGAGGCCGAAGGCCGCATTGTTCGCCTGACGACCGGCCACGTTCTTCTGGTTGCAATTGAGACGGGCGAACGCAGCCGCATCGTCCGCCGCATTACGCAGGCTGTGACGACGGCCGCACCGATTGGCGTCCTTTTGGCGCTGATCGGCGGCATCTTTATCTCGCGTTATGCGGCCCGCCGCGCCGAACAGCTGACCCGCACCACTGAGGCTGTTGTTGCGGGCAACCTCTATGTTCGCGCCCCCGTGCAGGGCTCGGGCGACGAGTTCGACCGGCTCGCGACCCACCTCAACACTATGCTCGAAAAGCTGGAACGCCTGATGGCGTCCAGCCGCCATACCGGCGACTCCATCGCGCATGACCTCCGTTCCCCCCTGTCGCGCCTTCGCAACCGGCTGGAGACGGCGCTGCTCGGCGAAATGAGCACTGAGACAGCGCGCGACACGCTCGCCCACACGGTGGAGGAAGTTGACCGGGTGCTCGCCACCTTCAATGCGATCCTGCGCCTCTCACGCCTCGATGCGGGCGCCGAAGGTCGGCTGGTCCGTTTCGATATGCGCGAAATGCTGCTGGAACTGGCTGACCTCTATGAACCAGCTTGCGAGGACGCAGGCCTCAAATTCGAGAGCGAGATCGGCCACAACCTTTTCGTGCTGGGCGACCGTGAGCTTCTGGCGCAGGCCATCTCCAACCTTCTCGACAATGCCATCAAGTACACGCCAGAGAATGGCAGCATCTCCCTGAAGGCCATGCGGACCAATGATGAGATCATCATAGAGGTCAGCGATACCGGCCCCGGCATCGCCGAGGATATGCGCGAGCGGGCCAAGGAACGCTTCTTCCGCCTCGATGAGGCACGGACCCAAAGCGGCTCTGGCCTCGGTCTGGCACTGGTGGATTCAGTCGCTGACCTGCACAAGGGCGAGATCGAGCTTCTCTGGGCACACGAAGAACCAGAGCCTTTTGGTCTGAAAACGGTTTTTTCTCTGCCGCGCGAACGCTAGAACCCTCAGGATGTTGAATATCCATCCTATTGCGGCCAACGCAGCCGATGCCTTCCAGACCGGTTCAGAAATTGCGCCATACCTCGCCCGGTTGGCCCGGCGCGTGCCAGAGGCGCTGGAGCTTCTGAAAAGCGAAGGCGCGGGCGCGCTTCATGATCATGCAATCTCGCAGGTCGAAGCCGCCGGCGACGCAGGAACCATTGATGAGACGATGGCCATCCTCCGCCGGGCGAAACTCGCCCATCACATGGCCGTCGCCGCCGCTGACCTTGCCGGCGAATGGTCAGTGGAAGACGTCACCGCGAAGCTGACCGGATTTGCCGACGCCGCCCTGAGAGCTGCCCTCAAGGCGGCGCTAAACGCAAAGGGCCTGAAACCCGACGGCCTTTTCATCTTTGCCCTCGGCAAGATGGGCGCGTTTGAGCTCAACTATTCGTCCGATATCGACGTTGCCGCCTTCTTCGATGCTCAGGTCTTCGATGAGGGCTGCGGCGAGGCGCAGGACAAGGCGAACCGCATCATCCAGAAGACGATGCGTATCCTGCAGGACCAAACCGGCGACGGCTATGTCTTCCGCACCGATCTTCGCCTGCGTCCAGACCCGTCATCGACCCCGCCGGCTGTCTCCACGCGCATGGCGAGCCTCTACTATGAAAGTGTTGGCCAGAACTGGGAGCGGATGGTCTGGATCAAGGCGCGCGCCGTGGCAGGCGACATTGGCTGCGCCGAAGAGTTTCTCGAAACGCTCGCGCCATTCGTCTGGCGCCGTCACATGGACTATTGGGCCATCGCCGACGTTCAGGCGGTCAAGCGCATGATCAACTCCAAGGCAGGCGCTGCCCTTGCTGATGAAGCGCCGGATGTGAAGCTCGGGCCGGGCGGCATCCGCGAGATCGAGTTCTTCGTCCAGACACAGCAGATCATCCTCGGCGGGCGCGATGAATACCTGCGTGGGCGCAAGACGCTCTCCAGCCTGCACGCGCTTGTCGCGGCCAAGGCTGTCGAAACCCCTGTCGCTGAAGAGCTGTCAGCTGCCTACATCGCCCTTCGGGCAGCAGAGCACCGCATCCAGATGCTTCAGGATGAGCAGACACACCGCATGCCAAAGGACAAGGAACGCCGCACGCTGGTCGCCCGCCTTTGCGGCTATGATGACCTTGCCGCCTTCGACGAGGATCTGCTCGCCACGCGGACCATTGTCTCGCGTCACTACAGCAACCTCTTTGCCGAAGAAGAGCGCAAGACCCGCTCTGCCGCAGAAGGCAATCTCGTATTCACCGGCGTCGATGAAGACCCCGGCACCGTCGCGACCCTCTCCTCGCTCGGTTTTTCTGATCCGTCACGCGTCATCTCCACCATCCAGAACTGGCACCGCGGCAAGACGGCGGCGACTCGCACTGAACGGGGCAGGGGGCTGCTCACAGCCCTCTTGCCAGACCTGCTCCTCAATATGAGCCGGACGGGGGAGCCAGACACAGCCTTCCTGCGCTTCACCCAGTTCTTCGAAGGCCTTCGCGCCGGCATCCAGACCCTCTCCATGCTTGTCGCCGAAGAGGCGCTGCTGGAAGATCTCGTCACAACGCTTGCCATTGCGCCGCGCCTGTCACAGACGCTGGCGCGCAGGCCCGTCCTGCTTGAGACGCTTGTCTCACAGAACGCGCCGGAATTTCCGCCCTCCTTCGACAAGGCGATGGATTTCGAAAGCCGGATGGACGAAGTCCGCCGCTGGAAGAATGAGCGCGCCTTCCTGATCGGCCACAGGCTGCTCCATTCGCGCCTTCCGGCCTCGCAGGCCGCGCTCGCCTGGAGTGACCTCGCTGACACATGTGTGCGCCTCATGGCGGATGCCGCAGCGATTGAGACAGCGCGCAAATACGGTCCACAACCCGGACACTGGGTTGTCGCGGCGCTCGGCAAGCTTGGCGGCCGGGAACTGACGGCGGGTTCTGACCTCGACCTTCTCATCGTCTTTGAGCCAAGCGAAGAGGGTGCCCTCGAAGCTGGCGGCTGGTTCACCCGTTTCGCGCAGCGCCTCATCACGGCGATCTCTGCTGAAACGGCAGAAGGCAATCTCTATGAGACCGATATGCGCCTTCGCCCGTCAGGGCGGGCAGGGCCCGTGGCGGTCTCGCTCTCTGCCTTCGACAAGTATCAGCACAATGACGCCTGGACGTGGGAGCTAATGGCGCTGACCCGGCTTCGCACCGTCGCTGGGAATGAAGCGCTCGCGCGCCGGATGGAGGAGGTCGCCTGCGACGCCATCATCAATGGCAAGCCGGATGAAGAGCGCAAAGCCGACATTCTCGACATGCGCCAGCGCCTCTGGCGTGAAAAGCCGCCGCGCGGGGACTGGGACATCAAACTCACCGAGGGCGGCCTCGTCGATCTCGAATTCGTCCTACAGCAGGGCATGCTGCTCAGCCGCAATCCGGACATCATCCGCGCCAATACGGGCGAGGCCATCGAGACGCTTCGCGATGATGGTTTCCTGTCAGAAGATGAGGCCCAGTCGCTCGACCATGCCTTCCGCCTCCTGCAATCGCTGCAACAGGTTCAGCGTGTCGCCGTTGGCAGCGAAGTGTCGTCCGCGGACTTTTCAAGGGCGCTGAAAGAGCGTCTGGCGCTGGCTGCAGATTGTCCGGGATTCCAGGTGCTTGAGCATCGCTACAGTGAGGTTCGCCGGGCAGTTGCTGACATTCGCTGCAAAAAAATAGGGCCTCTCGCGACGGATTCCTGACCGGTCATCGTCTCACCTGTCGGGTAACGCAAAAATAAGAGGACCCGACATGAAGAAACTTGCACTTGCCGCAACAATGACCGGCATCCTGTCCGTGGCCGCAGCTGGCTTCGCAGTCGCAGACAATCACAAAGAGGGCGAACGCCCTGACCGTAGCGAAATGCGCACCGAGCGTATGCTCGAACGGTTCGACAACAACTCTGATGGCGTCATCTCGACCGCAGAAGTCGAAGCGCAGAAAGCTGAACGCTTCGCCGCCGCTGACACGAATGGTGACGGCGGCCTCAGCCTCGAGGAAATCGAAGCCTTCCACGAAGCAGAGCGCGAGCGCCGCATGGAAATGCGCAAGCAGCGCATGTTTGACCGCCAGGACACCAATGGCGACGGCGTGATCTCGATCGACGAGTTTGAATCGCGCGGCATGCCGATGTTCGAGCGTATCGATGCCGATGGCGACGGTGAGATCACCGAAGCTGAACTCTCCGAGATGAAAGGTCATCGCGGTCACCGCCGCGGCGGCTGGCATCATCGCGGAGAACGCCCGGTCCAGGAATAGTCCGCGTTCGGACTAGCCAGGAATGAGCGATGCGGCGGCCAGCGCGGGATATGACGATTTCCTCCCTCGCAACTCGCGTGGCCGCCGCTATGCTCGACACGTGTCAGACCTTTCTGAGAGAGATCAGATCGCGCGGGCAGCTGCCGGAGACCGGATGGCCCAGTCCGCGCTGGTCAATCGCCACATGCCGGTCGTCTGGCGTGTGGCCTTTCGCATGCTGCGCGATCGTCAGGAGGCCGAAGACGTGACGCAGGAGACCTTCCTTCGGGCATGGAAAATGCTTCCCGAATGGGAGGGCAGGTCAAAGTTCTCGACCTGGGCCTGCACGGTGGCGATCAATCTCTGCCGTGACCGGATGAAGAAGAAAGCGCCCGTCCTGATGGAGACGCTGCCGGAGCGCGAAGCAGGTGACCTGCCGCCAGAGCAGGCGCTCCATCAGAAACAGGCCGGTGCCCGGATAAGCGCGCTGATAGACGCGCTGCCGGAGCGCCAGAAGGAAGCCCTCATCCTCTCTGCCTTGGAGGGGATGGGAAACAAGGAAGCGGCCGCAGCCATGCAGGTCAGCGTAGAGGCACTGGAAAGCCTGTTATCGAGAGCGCGCAGAACGCTCCGGCAGGCCTTGGCAGAAGGACAGGAAGAATGAGACAGACCGACATGACTGACGCGCGCGTCCTTCAATTGCTGGAAACCTACGGCGCCTGGCCGATGGCCTGGCCCGAGGAGGAGCGCGAAGCGGCCGAGGCGCACCTTGCCGCCCATCCAGAGAGGTTTGCGGATGCGCTGGCAGAGGCACGGCTTCTTGATGCGGCGTTCGAAGCAGAGCCGATGCCAGAGCCGGATCCGTCGCTCGCTGCGCGCATTCTTGCCGATGCGCCGCAGCCCCGTACAGCGCGGGACAGCCTGGGCGCTCGGCTCTCCCGCATCCTGATGCCCAATGGTCAACGCTGGCCAGCGGGCGCAGCGCTCGCCAGCCTCGGCATGGGGCTGTTCGCAGGCTACACAGCGTCTGCGTCAAGCGTGCCTGCAACTTATGAAACCGAGGCTGAAGCCGTCGTCTATGCCGCGCTCGGCTATGATCAGTACGACACCTATCTTGAAGAGGCGCCCCTAGATGAGTGACCGCAAACGCCTGTCCAGAACTTCGATTGCGCTGATCGTCTCGCTTGTGGCCAATGCGCTTCTCATCGGCTTCCTCATCGGTGGCCAGCTTGGTGAGCAGGAGCGTGAGCGCCGCGGCGGGCCGCGCGGCACTGAGCACATGATCGCGCGCGGCATCCAGTCCATCGTGCCCGAAACGGAGCGGGGCGAGATCCGCAGCGCCTTCCGCGATGCTTTCCGTTCTGCGCGCGGCCAGTGGCGGGAAAAGCGCATGGCGCAGGACCGTCTCGTCGAGGCGCTGCGTCAGACGCCATTTGATCGTGCCGCCGTTGATCAGGCCTTCGTCGACATGCGCGCAGCAGATGGCTCCCTTAATGAGACCTTCCAGACGACGCTGACAGACCAGCTGGCTGCGCTTGATGATGCCCAGCGCCTTGAGCTTGTCGAATGGCTTGAAGAGGTCGAGGCCCGCCGGGAAGAGCGCCGCGACCGGTCTGATCGCCGGGGTAGCCGTGGTGAGGACGGCGAGAGGCGCGGGGCCCCGCCGCCGCGCTAGTCCTTTGACTTGTGCGCCAGGGCCCCGGCGTTCGCTTCCCAGTTCTGACCGTCGAACTGCTCGACCGCGGCATCCAGCGTCTGCCAATTGTCAATGCAGCGCCACGTCACCGCATAGCCGTCAGGGTTGGAGCGGGGCACGTAGAAGCTCTTGATCCCGCAGACCTTGCA
Organism: Henriciella algicola; assembly: GCF_003576245.1. Lineage (GTDB taxonomy): Bacteria > Pseudomonadota > Alphaproteobacteria > Caulobacterales > Hyphomonadaceae > Henriciella > Henriciella algicola. The sequence goes on along the minus strand of NZ_QWGA01000006.1, from coordinate 12,433 downwards.
GAACAGATGACGCGCCGCACCCGTGTTAAAGCGGTACTCGGTCAGCGCGCTCTCGCCCTGAAGCAGGCGAAAGCGACTCTTCGCGACGATGATATGGTCATTGCCGCTCATCGCGCAGATCGAGCAGTTGCAGTCCTCCACCTCGACATGAGGCGTCAGCTCAACTTCGAAACGCACGGCGCGGCAGTGACACCCGCCCTGATGTGTTGAAAGATCCATACCTGCCCTAACCGACCCAGACAGGCGGGCGCCTGTCAGCCCAGGGCTGGGCCCGCTCGATCTGGCCTGCAATCGAGTAGAGAAGCTCTTCCTTGCCGAGACGCGCGCCGAACATCATGCCGAGTGGCAGGCCGTCATCGGTCCAGTGAAGGGGCAGGGAGATGGCGGGCCAGCCCATCTGGTTGAAGACAGGGCACCAGGCTGCAAAGCTCGAAATGTCGACGCCATACTGGTCGAAATCCGGCGGGTCGAGGCTTAGAACGCCAAGTTTCACCGGCGCCCGCGACAGGGTCGGCGCAAGGATGAGGTCATAGTCGCCTTCATCCATGAAGCGCTCCATCTGCCAGGCCGCTTCCATGAATGCGTTATTGGTCTTTACCAGCTCCGACATCGGGATCTGACGGCCAAGCTCGATGAAGCGCAGTGAGACCGGCTCGAAGTCTTCCTCGCCCACCGGACGCCCGAAATGCGCAGCCCGCTCATCGGCGACGGACGCCATGAAGGAAGACACCATGATCATCATGCCCTTGCCGAGCGCCTCGCCATCAAGGACGGGTCCTGCCTCCTCGACATGATGTCCCAGCGCACCAAGCAGTTTCACCGTCGCATCAAGCCCTGCCTGCGCGTCCTTGTCCGGCTTCACACCGTTCGGGGCGGTATTCCAGACAGCGATCTTGAGGGCATCTGGCTCGCGCTCCACCGCAGAGAGAAAGCTGCCTTCCGGCGGCGGTGCGATATAGCGCGCGCCGGGTTCCTGCCCGTGGGTGACATCCAGAAGCGTTGCACTGTCGCGCACTGAGCGGGCCACACAGTGATTGGTCGAGAGGCCGAACCAGTTCTCTGACAGGGGCGGGCCCATCGGCACGCGGCCGCGAGAAGGTTTGAGGCCTACAAGGCCGGTGCAAGCCGCTGGGATACGGATAGAGCCGCCACCATCGCTCGCATGCGCCATCGGGATCACGCCCGACGCCACACAAGCCGACGCGCCGCCCGAGGAGCCGCCTGAGGTATGTTCCGTATTCCACGGGTTGCGCGTCTTGCCGTAGAGCGCGCTTTCCGTCGATGTGGTGAGGCCGAATTCCGGGCTCGTCGTCTGGCCAAAGATGACAAGCCCCGCTTCGCGCTGGCGCTTGACGAGCTCGGCGTCCATATCCGCAATCGTGCCCTTGAAGGCGCGTGAGCCGCTCGTGATGGGCTGGCCTTTCAGCCGCGCGCCAAGGTCCTTCACCGCAAAGGGGACGCCCGTAAACGGGCCTTCCGGCAGGCCGTCCCTGATCTGCTTGCGGGCAGAATCCTCAAAGAAGGAAGAGAAGCAGTTGAGCTCACCTTGCGCTTCCTGCGCGCTCTCCAGCGCGAGATCCAGAAGCTCTGTCGGTGAGATTTCCTTCTTGCGCACCATGGAGGCGAGCGCGCTCGCATCCTTGTCTCCAAGACCCTTCATCCTGTCTTCCCTCATTTGCGTTTCTTGAGCACCAGTCTGGCCGCTCACGCCTCTCAGGGAAAGACCAAACTCGACATGGACGTAACCGCTGGCCCAGCTATCAGTCAGCAAACACGTGTTTGAAAAGGGCGTACATTTCTTCCGAGAACGTCTCGTCGGGGCCGTCGACCTCAAGATCGGGCAACAGCTCACGGACGGTCACCAGTTCGAACGGAAAACCGCCAGAGCCGAACTCCCTGAACCAGTCATCGATCTGGTTTGCCGAAATCGCAAAGACGATGCGCCCCATCCCCGCAAAGGCGTGGCCCGTCGCGCACATCGGGCAGTGTTCACAGCTGGCATAGACCGTCGCTGCCACCCGGTCCTCGTCGCTGAGATTGAGGCTCGCCCACTGGACGAGCGCCAGCTCCGGATGCGCGGTCACATCGCCGTCGCCGGTCCGGTTATAGTCTTCCTTCAGCACTTTGCCGTGCCGGTCGACAAGCAAGGCCCCGAATGGCGCATGGCCTTTGGACACGCCTTCATGCGCAAGCTCGACGCATCGTGTAAGGTGGCGCCGGTCTGTTTCGGTAATCATCTGGAAGGCCCTTTTTCAGTCGTCTTCCAGAAGCTGGTGCATTTCCTCGTCAGACCAACCGAAATGATGACCAAGCTCATGGATGACCACATGCTCGATCAGCTCCTCCAGCGTCACATCCGGGCGCGTGCGGATCTCTGCCAGTAGCGGCTGGCGGTAAAGGAAGATGCGCGGGCTGTCGGGGCTCGGAAAGGTCACGCTGTCATGGATCAGCGGGATGCCCTGATAGAGACCGGTCAGCTCCCAGCGGTCACGAATGCCAAGCTCTGCCAGAACGTCCGCTTCGGCAAAATCACGCACATGGATCTCGATCCGGCCCGCTGCACGCCGGAAGTTTTCCGGTAGGCCGGCATAGGCGGCTTCCGCCATCTGTTGGAATTGGTCGAGGTCCGGTTCCTGCGGCAGGGTCGCCTCCTATTGGCCGTCGCCGGTCCCTAGGCGCATGCGGAAGCTTGTCGAGCGATGGTCAGAGCCGAGATGCCGCCCGACCTTGTGACCACCGCACGCAATCTCTCCTCGGCAGAAGGCGAGATCGATAGGTATGGCGAGTGTCGGGGCGAGGCTGGTGCTCGGAAGGTCGAATTTGAGCGGAAGTCTCGATGGCCATGTGCCGGCACGCGGATCGTTGACCAGCGTAAAGCCGTGCTGGTTCACAAGCGGCGAGGCGATCCGGCCCCATGCAGCTGAGTTCACATCGCCCAGCATGATCACTGGGCCGTCTAAGTCATCGATCACATCGAGCAGGCCTTCTAGCTGACGTAGCTGCGCCTCCGGGTCTTCGAACGGCCAGGGCCGGGTGAAGTGGATGACGAGCACGGTCAGGACGCCCTCGGGCGTCTGAAGGCGAACGGCCAGCGTTGCGGGCGACCCGTCAGGGTTCTGACCGACCGCGCTCAATATCTCATAGCGTGAATAGACGCGCAGGCCCGACGGCCCGCGGCCTTCGATCTTGTCGAGTGAATAGTATGGCCAGTGCGCACGCAGTCGGTCTTCGACAGGGCCGAGCCTGTCGCCATAGGCTTCGATGAGCACCGTAATATCCCGGTCTGCGTCGATCGCACCTTCGACTGTCTGGGCGGGGTCCGGGTGATTGCCCCACATATTGTGCTGGTAGACGCTGATGCTCTGGTCCGCGTCCACGTCTGGCGCCGTTGGCAGCAACCAATACCAGCCAAACGCGGCGATGATGACGGCCGCATTCGCAAAGATCAGATTGACCAGATGGCCCTTGTTGAAAGGCATCATCGCGACGAGCACGATGGCGGCGGTCATCATGATCCAGAGCGCGGGCAGCTGGAACTGGCCGATAAAGTCCAGCACCCAGTGAAGCGCTGAGAAATGGCCGCTGAGAACCACTAAGGTGCAGCCAGCGACGACAATCGCGCTGAGACCCGTCAGCAGGCCCGCGAAACGTCTCATGCCGGCTGCTCCGGTTTCAACCTATTCGGCCGCTGCCGGGGCTGGTTTGTCTTCCAGCGATTCCAGCATGGCGCGTGCGGCATCCGCAATCACCGTGCCGGGTGGGAAGATGGCCGACGCGCCAGCCGCTTTGAGCGAATCATAGTCGCCTGGCGGGATTACGCCGCCTGCAATGATCTGTGTACTGACGGCGCCTTCATTACCGAGGGCCCGGCGAAGCTCTGGAATGAGCGTCAGGTGACCAGCGGCGAGTGAGGAGGCTGCAACAATGTCGACATTGGCGGCGCGGGCGTCACGGGCGGCTTCTTCCGGCGTCTGGAAGAGGGGGCCGATCTCGACATCCCAGCCAAGGTCCATCAGCGCGGACGCGACGACCTTCTGGCCGCGATCGTGACCGTCCTGACCCATTTTCGCGATATAAATCCGGGGCTTGCGGCCATTCTTTGAGGTGAATGCCTCAGCGAGGCTGCGCGCTTCCTCGGCCTTGTCGTCCTTGCCGATGGAGCCGCCATAGACGCCCTTGATCGAGCGGATCACGGCCTGATGACGGCCCTGACTGCGCTCAACCGCTTCGGAGATTTCGCCGACAGTTGCCTTGGCGCTGGCCGCTTCGACGGCGAGCGCAAGAAGGTTGCCCTTGCCGTTTTCAGCCGCGAGCGCGATGGCGTCGAGCTTGGCGTCTACTTCTGCCTGGTCGCGGTCAGCCTTAAGGCGTTTCAGCTTGTCGAGCTGCATGCGGCGCACGGTGGCATTGTCGACCTTCAGGACCGGCACGTCCTCGTCCTGGTCGAGCAGGAACTTGTTGACGCCGACGACGGTCTGCTCACCGCTATCGATGCGGGCCTGCGTGCGGGCAGCCGCCTCTTCGATACGAAGCTTCGGCACGCCTTCCTCGATGGCCTTGCGCATGCCGCCAAGCTTCTCGACTTCCTCGATATGGGTGAGGGCCTTGGCCGCAAGATCGTGCGTCAGGCGCTCGACGTAGTAAGAGCCGCCCCATGGGTCGATGGTCTGGCAGGCGCCGCCTTCCTGCTGCAGGAAAAGCTGCGTGTTGCGCGAGATGCGGGCCGAGAAATCGGTTGGCAGGGCAAGCGCTTCGTCGAAGCTGTTTGTGTGCAGGGACTGGGTCTGACCGCCGACGGCCGCGATGGCTTCGAGGCAGGTGCGGATGACGTTGTTGTAGACGTCCTGCGCAGTCAGCGACCAGCCAGAAGTCTGGCTGTGCGTGCGAAGGCTCAGCGATTTCGGGTTCTTCGGGTTGAAGTTTTCCTTCACCAGCTTTGCCCAGAGAAGGCGCGCGGCGCGCATCTTGGCGACTTCCATGAAGGTGTTCATGCCGATCGCCCAGAAGAAGGAGAGGCGCGGCGCAAACTTGTCCACATCGAGGCCCGCATCGACCCCGGCGCGGATATACTCAATGCCGTCTGCAAGCGTGTAGGCAAGCTCGAGGTCCGCCGTCGCACCCGCTTCCTGCATGTGATAGCCGGAGATCGAGATGGAGTTATATTTCGGCATGTTTTCAGACGTGTAGGCGAAAATGTCCGAAATAATGCGCATCGATGGCTTGGGCGGATAGATATAGGTGTTCCGCACCATGAATTCTTTCAGGATGTCGTTCTGGATCGTCCCGGCGAGCTTGTCCGGCGAGACGCCCTGTTCCTGCGCGGCTGCGATATAGAGCGCGAGGATCGGCAGGACCGCGCCATTCATCGTCATCGACACCGACATCTGGTCGAGCGGGATGCCGGAGAAGAGCGTGCGCATGTCGTAGATCGAGTCGATCGCCACACCAGCCATGCCGACATCGCCCGTCACGCGGACATGGTCGGAGTCGTAACCCCGGTGGGTCGCGAGGTCGAAGGCGACGGACAGGCCTTTCTGACCGGCGGCAAGGTTACGGCGATAGAAAGCGTTGGAGTCCTCAGCCGTCGAGAAACCGGCATATTGGCGCACGGTCCAGGGCCGCTGGGTATACATGGTCGGGTAGGGGCCACGGCCAAACGGCGCGAGACCTGGATAGTCATCAAGGAAGTCGAGCCCCTTGGTGTCCGCCGCCGAATAGGTCTTGGCGAGGTCGATGCCCTCAGGCGTTTCAAGTGACGGCTTGTGCGGCTGCGCAGGCGCTTTTGCGTCTGGCGTGCCAAGGTCGAGCTTCGTGAAATCGGGGAAGGTTGTCATTTCTCGACTCCCAGTTCGGCTTGGGCGATTTGCAGCATGTCGACCGCGTCGCAGCCCATGAAGATATTGTTGTCGATACCTGGCGCTTCGAACTTGCCAGCGAGGAAGACGCGGCTCGCGCCTGCATCCTTGAGCGCCTTTGCTGCGGCCTCGGCCTCGTCCTCATAGCGTTTGTCGGCGCCGCAGATGACGGCAATCCGGCAGCCGGATGCCTTGAAGGCATCGGCCAGAACCTCTGGCGTTTCAGGCGTCTTGTCGGCGTCGACGCCCACCACGCCGCCAGCGGCGAAGAGGTTACGGGCAAAGTCTGCGCGGGCATTGTGCTCGGCGAGCGGGCCCAGCGTGGCGATGAAGATGGCTGGCGGCTTGCCCTTGCGGTCTGCATGGGCGCTCGCGCGGTCGCGCAGCGTCTCGAAATCACGGGCGAGGCGGATCGGCGCGAGCGGCTCGGCTTTCGTCGCCGCGCCAGATTTGTCCGGCAGGTCTTTCAGGAAGCTGGTGATGCCCTCGCTGGAGACGCTGGTCGCGCTGCTTTCGAACTTGATTTCGGCCACGGGTGCGGGCTCGCCATCAAGGAGCGGGAATTCGCTGACGCCGGTCAGCGGGCGCTTGCGCTTGGCGATGGCGGCAAAGCGGGCATCGCGCGTTTCGGCAATGCGGGCCTGCAGCTTGCCGTCAACAAGGCTCTGGACGAGACCGCCTTCGGCTTCGATCTGCTGGAAGACGGACCAGGCCGCTTCTGCCAGCTCATCGGCCAGCGTTTCTTCAAACCAGGCCCCGCCAGCCGGATCGGCGATCTTGCCAAGGCCCGACTCTTCCATCGCGATGATCTGCGTGTTGCGGGCCGTGCGGCGGCCAAGCTCTTCAGGCACGCCGAGCGCTTCGTTGAAGGCACGGACCGTTACGATATCAGCGCCGCCGACAGCGCCTGCGAAACAGGCCGCCGTGTTGCGGAGCATGTTCACCCAAGGGTCGTAGCGCGTCAGCATCCGTGCAGAGCTGACAGACTGGAGTGTCATCGGCTCAATCTCGAGGTCCATCGCTTCGAGGATGCGGGCCCAGAGACGGCGAGCCGCGCGAAGCTTTGCGATTTCAAGGCCGTAATTGGCGCCAGCCGCCAGCGTGAAGACGGTCTGCGAAGGGTAGGCGTTGATATCATAGCCAGCCGCAGCGAGGCGGCGCATCGTATCGACGGCGTGTGCCATGAGTGCGCCCAGCTCCTGGGCCTCAGAGCCGCCAGCCTCATGGACCGGGCGGGCATCGGCGCGAAGCGTGGTCGCTTTTGGATAGCGAAGGCAGAGAAGACGCGAGAGCTCAGCTGTGCGCACGAAGGCTGCATCGATGCCACCAGCGACTTCGCCGGTGCGCAGGAGCAGGCCGACCGGGTCGATATTGAACGCGAATTTGAGATTGTCAGAGCCGCCTTGCTGCTCTCCCCAAAGGGCGAGGAGGCTGGCGACCGATGTGCCCGAGCCTTGGCCGCGATGGTCGAGCGCGATGGTCGCGAGGTCGGCGCGCACACCGTTCAGAGCCGTGGAAAGCGTCTCTGCATCCTTGATGGCAACCCCGTCAGTGCCCGTGCAGTCGATAGAGAGTTCAACGGAAGATACACCGCGCTCAAGGTCTCTCAGGATCTCGGCATTGGTGACTTCCGGATCGGGATGGGCGAAGGCCTGGCGGATGTCCCATGGCAGGAAGGCATCCGGCTCTGCGCTCGCGCCGCGAAGGAAGGGCGCTTCGCCGGGTGCGCCGCGCGGATCGGAAGCGCTCGCGAAATCGCTTTCGCGATAGAGCGGCTGGATGGTCAGCCCGTCATCTGTCTGGCGCTGGAGCTTTTCGACCCCGCCGCCCTTCAGGGCCTTGGAGACCGCGTCCAGCCAGTCTGCCTCGTTCGCTTCATCAAAAGCGCTGCTCAGTTTCAGAAAACCGTCTGCCATATCTCATCCGTACCCAATTACCTGCACCGCTGTATAGGGTTCGCGCCGCCTTGAAGGTCAAGAGTTTCCATCGCGGCATAACTGCACTGGTGGGCCTCTGATTATGTATTTTCCCTCATTTGACTCATTAGGGCGATCATGTGCAAATGAGAATGAATCGCAAAAAGGGAGCTTGCCCATGTATAATCTCGACCGCGACCATCATTCGATTGCGCCCATGTCAGGGGCCACCTCGCCCGTCAGAGGGCAGGGCAGGCTTCTGGACTGGATCGACAGCCAGGCGAAGGTCACCCGAATCTGGCTGGACCAGCTTATCGCAGAGGGCGACCCCGACGACATGATCAGCCTCATCCATCGCCAGGCGGCGTGGCTCGACATGATGCGCTCGCGCCTTGCCGGAAGCTGAATTTCAGCACGGTCGGAAAGTGTGAGGGACGCGTTGTAGGATGAAGCGGGGGTTTCCCTGCAAAACCATGGTGCAGTGACGGTGTACTGGCGGTGTTTCTGAACGGTGCACGCAGAGCCTGCGACGAACGCAGCGAAACACTTTCAGCGACCAATGCCCAATAGCGACGGGCGATTGCAGAATTTCATCCGACAGCGGGCCTTCACGTCGATAGTCGGCGGCGATGAGAAAACGCCTTCCTGATTTTGGCCGCCTGCCAGCGGGCCGGATGCTGACCCTGCTGAAGCTGGAGGTGGGCCTGCGGCGCGGCGACACCTATGAGGCGCTGGCGAAGCGGCTCGGCATCTGTCTCAGCTCGTCCAAGGTCTGGGCGCGAGAGTTCGGCTTTCGCAAATGCGACCTCGATCAGGAGACGGCGGAAGAACAGGCGGCAAGGCATGCTAGCTGGGCGCTGGCGCTGTCTGACCTTGGCCGACAGGACGAGGCGGCAGGCTATGAGGCCGAAGCGCGCAAGCTCGAAGTGCTGCTGTCACGGCTGTCAAAGCGGGCGGCGAAAGACCCGGAGCGGCCCGACCCGCTGGAGCCGGCGCTTGTCTTTGTTGAGAAGGTTCGCGCGGCGCTGGGCCCTGAAGCCGAAGTCGACGACGTGTTCAGGCATTTAGCCGACTATTATCGCGGGCTTCGGGCGCTCGGGGCGACGCTGCTCGGGGATGGGCAGGCGCGATGGGTGAAAGGGCCGCCCAAGGGGGAGCTGCCTAAGACGCCTGAATGGTTGCCCTGCGACCCGTGGGCGGTGCTGGACACTGCAGAATGGGAGGCGGAGGTTGGGCGTGCGCTGGCGCTTTTGTGAGGCGTGCTCGGGGCTCAGGTTCATCCTTCGACAGGCTCAGGATGAGGTTGTTGAGGTTTATCCGTCGAAAACCTTGTCCTTCGACAAGCTCAGGATGAGGTCGTGGGGTGGCCTAGACGACCTGGCCGCAAGAGCGGCGGAAGCGGCGGACGGTTTCGGCCATGCCATAGGTGAGCGCGTCGGCAGTCAGATTATGGCCGATGGACACTTCGGCGAGATCGGGAATGCGCGCGACGAGGGCAGGCAGATTGTCGACGGTGAGGTCGTGCCCGGCATTGATGCCAAGGCCGTGCTGGCGCGCGGCGTCCGCCGTCTGGCCAAGCTTTTCAAGCTCAGCCGCGGTGGTGACGGCGTCATTGAACGCGCCGCCATAGGGACCGGTATAAAGCTCAATCCGGTCGGTACCGGTGCTGACAGCCGCTTCGAGTTGCTTCGGGTCCGGATCGGGATCGGCAAAGAGGGAGAGGCGCGCACCGGTATGTTTCAGGCGGCTGACAATCGACTGGAGCTTGAAGGCGTGGGTCCTGAAGTCCCAGCCATGATCCGAGGTCGGCTGCGAGGGCGCGTCGGGCACGAGCGTGATCTGGTGCGGCCTGATCTTCTCGACCAGCGCCATGAAAGCCTCGTTCGGATAGCCTTCGATATTGAACTCGCGGTCCGGAAACTCGCTCGTGATAAGGTTCATCAGGTCCGGCACGTCGGCGCGGGTGATGTGGCGTTCATCGGGGCGAGGGTGAACGGTGAGGCCAGCGGCGCCCGCCTCAAGCGCGATGCGGCCAAGATCAACCACGCTCGGCCACGGAAGGCCGCGGCGGTTGCGCAGGAAGGCAACGGCATTGAGATTGACTGAGAGTTCGGTCATGGCCGCTCCGCAAATTCGTTCGGTTTGCACGCCTCGCATTTAGGGCGGGAGTGCGTGCTTCGCCATAGCCGATCCTGAAAGGGCAAACTTTCACTTCGATCAAGCCGATGTCGCAATTTGCGCTGGCGCGCAGTAGGCATGGTCTCAAACATGAAAATCAAAGGCGAGGAAAACCCGATGAGACTGAAAGCCCCGCGCATCGCGCCATTGTCCAATGAGGAAATGAGCGAGGAGCAGAAACAGATGATGGGCGAGCGGTTTGACCGCAATGCCATCTTCAACGTGTTCCGCACGATCGCCCGCGCGCCAAAGGCGTATAAGGCCTTCATGCATTGGGGCGGCTATATCCTCTCGGGGCGTAATGACCTGTCGGCGCGCGACCGGGAGCTCGTCATCCTGCGGGCAGGCTATAACTGGAAGTCCGGTTATGAATGGGCGCAGCATGTCGTCATCGGCAAGGAAGCGGGTCTCACCGATGAAGAGGTCGAGCGGATCAAGGCCGGGCCGGACGCAGATGGCTGGAGCGCGATCGATGCGGCCATGCTGCAGGCGACCGATGAGCTTACGTCTGATGCCTTCATCACGGATGCGACCTGGGCGCGGCTGTCGGACCTCACCGACAAGCAGAAGATGGACCTTGTGATGACGGTTGGTCAGTACACGCAGGTTTCCATGATGCTGAACTCGTTTGGTGTGCAGCTGGATGAGGGGCTGACACTGGACCCGGATCTGGATGGGCGAAGTTAGAAAGGGACTGAGATGACTTCGCTTCAGGTGCCGGTCCACCCCGGTGAAATTCTCAAGCATGAGTTTCTCGACGAGCTGGGCCTCAGCGCTGGCAGGCTGGCGCGTCATATCCATGTCCCCCGTACACGGATAGAGCGGCTGGTGAAGGAAGAAACGTCCATGACGGTCGACACTGCTACGCGCCTTTCAAAGGCGTTCGGCACGAGCGTGGAGTTCTGGATCAACCTTTAGGTCAATTACGATCTTCTGTGCAATGAACCGGCCGCCGACATCTCAGAGATCAAGCCGATCATCGCGGCCTGATCGAGCTACATCGACCGCTGGCTGACGCGCTTCGAAACGTCTTCTGCGCTTTCGCGGCGCTCGCTGTAGCGGTCTGTGAGGTAGGGAGATATGTCGCGCGTCAGGAGCGTAAACTTCACCAGTTCCTCCATCACATCAACGATCCTGTCGTAGAATGAGGAGGGCTTCATCCGGCCATCGTCGTCGAACTCCAGCCAGGCCTTGGCGATCGAGGACTGGTTCGGGATGGTCAGCAGACGCATCCAGCGGCCGAGGATGCGAAGCTGGTTGACCGTGTTGAAGGATTGGGAGCCGCCAGACACCTGCATCACGGCGAGCGTCTTGCCCTGTGTCGGGCGGACGCCGCCAAGGGCGAGCGGGATCCAGTCAATCTGGCTCTTCATGATGCTGGTCATCGAGCCATGACGCTCTGGCGAGCACCAGACCATGCCTTCTGACCAGATGACGAGGTCGCGAAGCTCTTTCACCTTCGGATGATCGGCCTCGACCGTGTCGACCTGTGGCAGGCCGTGTGGGTCGAATACTTTTGTCTCACATCCAAGTGCCTCGAGAATGCGCGCGGCTTCCTCATTGGCCATTCGACTGAAGGAGCGTTCGCGCAGCGAGCCGTGAAGCAACAGAATGCGTGGCTTGTGCGTGTTGCGCCCGGACGGAAAGAGCGCCTCAGGGTCGATGGCGCGAAGTTCGCTGGCGTCGAGAGCTTGGAGGTCGTCTTGGGACATGCGGCTTGGGCCTGTTTTATTTCAATGATCGTTGAAATATTGGGTGTCGTACCGGACTTCAACCCGCTCGCCCAGATCGACCTGTCTTTCGATGCCTATCGCCTTCAGGAATCGCTCATCGTGGCTGATGGCGAGGATGGCGCCGTCATAGGATTGGAGCGCTGTCTCGAGCAGGCTGACGGCGTCCATGTCGAGATGGTTGGTGGGCTCATCGAGGAGGAGGAGTTCGGGCGGCTGCGGCGTAGCGAAGGCGGCGGCGAGGGCGGCGCGAAGGCGCTCTCCACCAGATAGCGTGCCGGCGAGCTGCAGGGCATTGTCAGCGCGGAAGGCAAAGCGGGCAAGCTGGGCGCGCGCTTCATTCTCGCTGAAGGCCGGGGCGAGGCGTCTCATATTTTCGATGAGCGAGCTGTCAGGATCGAGCGACGAGCTGTGCTGGTCGAGCAGAGCGATACGATCGGTATACAGACTGATGGGGCCCGAGGTTGGAGTGAGCTCTCCTGTGATGAGCTTGAGGAGGGTTGATTTGCCGGAGCCATTCGGCCCCTTGATGGCGAGGCGCTGGGGCCCGCGAAGTTCAAACGACAAGGGGCCGAAAAGCTGGCGTTCGCCAAAGCGCATTTCGACGTCATGCATGCTGAGGAGCTGACGCGAGGCGGGGAGGTCGCAGGAGGGAAGCTCAATCGTCAGCGGGGTGATGCGTTCAAGCTGGGCGTCGGCGTCATTAAGGGCGGCCTGCGCCTCACCGAGCTGGCGGCTGGCAAGCATGTTGCCG
>NZ_QWGA01000005.1 GCF_003576245.1 Henriciella algicola | reverse complement strand
TCAATGACATCGAAAAACAAGACAGCGCTGGTCACTGGCGTGACGGGACAGGATGGGGCGTATCTGGTCGAACTCCTGCTGGAGAAGGGCTATACGGTCCATGGCGTGAAACGCCGGTCTTCCTCGTTCAACACCGGACGTATCGAGCATCTCTATCAGGACCCGCATGTCGATGACCCGCGCCTGATCCTCCACTATGGCGACATGACCGATTCGACGAACCTCATCCGGATCGTCCAGGAGTCCCAGCCAGACGAGATCTACAACCTCGCCGCACAGAGCCACGTCCAGGTCTCCTTCGAGACGCCTGAGTACACCGCGAACGCCGACGCCGTGGGCGCGCTTCGCCTGCTCGAGGCGATCCGTATCCTCGGCATGGAAGACAAGACCCGCTTCTACCAAGCGTCTACCTCGGAGCTTTATGGCCTCGTTCAGGAAGTGCCACAGAAGGAAACCACCCCCTTCTATCCGCGCAGCCCTTACGCTGCCGCCAAGCTCTACGCTTACTGGATCGTGGTGAACTACCGCGAAGCCTATGGCATGCACGCCTCCAACGGCATCCTCTTCAACCACGAGAGCCCGCTGCGCGGCGAGACCTTCGTGACCCGCAAGATCACGCGCGCGGCTGCCGCCATCAAGCTTGGCCGTCAGGAAAAGCTCTATCTCGGCAACCTCGACGCCCAGCGCGACTGGGGCCATGCCCGTGAATATGTCCGCGGCATGTGGCTCATGCTGCAGCAGGACAAGGCGGACGACTATGTTCTCGCCACCGGTGAGACGACCCATGTGCGCCAGTTCGTCGAGTGGGCCTTCGAAGATGTCGGCATCAAGCTCGAATGGAAGGGCAAGGGCGTCGACGAGAAAGGCTACTGCTCGGAGACCGGCAAATGCCTCGTCGAGGTCGATCCACGCTACTTCCGCCCGACCGAGGTTGAGCTCCTGCTCGGCGATCCGGCCAAGGCGAAGAAGCAGCTCGGCTGGAGCCACGAGACCTCACCGCGCGATCTCGCTCGTGAGATGGTCCAGTCGGACCTCAAAGTCATGCAGCGCGACCCGGTCTGGAAGGACGCCTGATCATGTATGACCTCGCTGGAAAACGGGTGTGGGTTGCCGGCCATCGCGGGATGGTCGGCGCCGCAACCGTGCGCCGTCTGGAGCAGGAAAACTGCGAGGTGATTATCGCCGTGGTGAAGCAAAACTGGTAAGGGAGAAGCGCCCGGCTGCCTTGCAGCCCTCGTGGCTGCCTGGGTCTTAATCATATAACTCATGTCCTGCGGCGATGACGAAGATGCGCTGGTTCGGGCCAAGTCTCGCGTTTGACTTGGGCGCGCCGACACCAAATCGCTTCAGCGGCAGCTCATTCAAACAATATTCGCGTTGATTCGAGGCACTGCGTTTCCACGCCTCATGACGGGGTCACCAAGACGCTTCCAGCTCCGCCCGCTTCTCAGATGATAATTTTCGGCATCGGCACATCCTCCGGCTTTTGAGCACCAGCCGAAAGAGATCAAATGCCGGGCACGCAGGACAAGAGTATCACTAATGGACGATTTACCCTGCTCGCGTAGAAAATTTCCCTGCTCTGGGTCGAAAAATTCCCTGTTCTTCCGCGCAGGGAATTTCGCTCCAAAGCGCTGTAAATACGGAAGTTTAGGCTGTTGGAAGTAAGCTCTACCCTGCAAAAATCAGCGATTTCCCTGTAAATCGGACAATAACAGGGAAATTCGTTCAGAAACGTGCTGCACCACTCTCCCTTTGGATTTGACTAGTCTCGAACAGCTGAGCTTACACAGACGCTCATTGACCCACTGTTTTTCCAAGGGATTTTGAGCATGAGTAAGTTTGAACGGTCCAACCCGGCGCAGCATGCCAGCGATCTGGATAGGGATGCATTTTCTCGCCCAACCGTCAGAGATCTGTTCCAGAGGTATGAGCGAGACTTCTTGCCTCGACTGGCAAAGATCGGTCAGCGCGATGCGCGGCGTTATTTCAAGGTGTGGATCATCCCACATATCGGCTCCAAAAAGGTTGAGGACGTGACCTTCACGGATTGCGAACTCATCCACCGGCTCGCTTCAGAGAGGACGCCCACCACCGCAAACCGTGTTCTGGCGACCCTGCGCCGCTGTCTGAACCTTGCTGTTCGCTGGGGATGGATAAAACGCAACCCAGCTATCGGCATAGAGCTGAACTCTGAAAACCAGCGCGACCGATTCCTGAATTCCGTAGAGATTGATCGCTTGCTGAAAGCTCTGGATGAGCATCCTCGCCGCGACTCAGCTGACGCGATCAAACTGATGCTTTTCACGGGATGTCGACGAAGCGAGGCGCTGAGCGCCCGGTGGGAGCAGTTCGACAGCGACTTCAAGGTCTGGACGAAACCCGAATCCAACACAAAACAACGTCGGCGACACCGCGTGCCTCTCTCAAAGGCCGTTGCCATCCTGCTCAAGAAACGACAATCCCAGTTACCAGATGCGGAAAGCCCGTTTGTCTTTCCTTCCCGAACTGGCACGGCGTTGAAGGAAGTGAGAAGAACCTGGGCGCGGGTATTGAAGGAGGCCGAAATCGAGGGCTTTAGACTTCACGACCTCCGCCACACATTTGCGAGTTTGGCTGTGTCCAAGGGGAATAGTTTGCCTGTTATTGGCGCCCTGCTCGGTCACACACAGACCCAAACGACAGCAAGATACGCTCATCTATATGATGCGCCGCTATTGGAGGCGGCTGAACAGGTCTCACAGGCAATAACTGAGCGCACTCGAGACGCTGCGCCTCGGAGGAAGCCAATGCCTGTACGAAAAAACCATCGCCCAGCGAAGGTGAAGCTTCGCACCCCGAAAGCTAAAATACGCTAGTTTCTGAGGCCGAAGGCGGAATCGGAATTTGCCCGAGAGCTTCGCCACAAACGCCTGAATTGACGGAGAAAATGGTACGCCCAACAGGATTCGAACCTGTGACCTACTGATTAAAAGTCAGTTGCTCTACCGACTGAGCTATGGGCGCGCCGAAGCGTGCTAACTAGTCGACTGCGGGCGGCAGGTCAACGCGCTGCAACGCCCTAATTGCAGGTGAAATTGCGCCACTATTCTGCCGACTTGCTGGTGTCTTCTATGAGACATGAAACAGGTCGCCATTCTTGCCCTTCTCTCAATGCCGCTCGTGCTAGCTTCTTGCGCCAGCAAACCCGCCGGACAGGCGGTGTCCCAGACCCGCGCCGGCTTTACCGATGCGGCCCTTTCCCCGCTTGAGGACCTCAACCTTCGCAAGGATGAAGTGCCGGGCGTGCTCGCGGCCATTTCCAACCCCTACAAGGTCGACCACGACGCATCCTGCGCCGACATCGCCTCAGAAATCGAGACACTGGACGCGGTCCTGCCTCCGGACTGGGACGAGCTGACAGAAGAAGAACAGGCTTCCCTGTCAGAGCTTGCCGCTGACACCGCTTCTGATGGCGTGCTTGGCGTCGTCGCCTCCGAAGCGCGCGGGCTCATCCCCTATCGCGGCTGGGTAAGGCGTCTCAGCGGCGCCAACAGCCATGAGAAGAAGGTGCGCGCCGCCTTTGACCGCGGCCGCGCCCGCCGGACGTATTTGAAAGCCATCGGCCGCACCAAGAATTGTGAGGGCATTGCCGCGCCCGTATTTGCGGAAGACAAGGAGCCGCCGGTTGTCTATCGCGGCGACAGGCCGCTCAAGACCAAAGTGGCGGAGAAAACAAACTCGGGTACGCCGCCGATTACGCCCGACCCCCTCCAGCCGCCTGAGCCAGATGGCCCGGTTGATCTCAGGCGTCCTTCGGCATCCGCGCAGACGACTTCGTTGAAGCCCATCGACGACTAAGCTCGGCGCGCAGTGCCTCGAACCGGTTTTCCTCGATGGCGAGACGGATTTCCGCCATTAAGGCTTGGAAGAAGGCGGTGTTGTGCCAGGACAGGATCATCGAGCCGAGATACTCGCCAGACTTTATCAAGTGATGCAGATAAGCCTTTGAATAGTCCTGACTTGCGGGCGACGGCACAGCCTCATCAATCGGCGAAGTGTCTTCCGCAAATCGTGCATTCTTGAGGTTGATCGGCCCGTCCCACGTCCATGCCTGCCCATGCCGACCAGCGCGGGTTGGCAAGACACAATCGAACATGTCGATGCCGCGGGCGACGCTCTCGACAAGGTCGATCGGCTTGCCGACGCCCATTACATAGCGCGGCTTGTCACCCGGAAGATGCGGGACCGTCATGTCGATGGTCGCGCACATCTGGTCGTGCCCCTCCCCTACGGCGAGCCCGCCCAGCGCGATGCCGCCAAACCCCTGAGCTACGACGCCCTTGGCCGATTTCTCTCGAAGGTCAGGGAAATTTGAGCCCTGGACGATGCCGAACAGCGTCTGTGTGTCCCGTTCCCCGAAGGCTTCAAGGCTACGCGCCCCCCAATCGAGCGAGAGGTTGAGAGAGCGCTCAGCCTCTTCATGCGTACACGGAAAGTCAGTGCATTCGTCAAGCTGCATCGAGATGTCGGCGCCCAGTAGGTCGGCCTGGATCTCGATGCTGCGCGCTGGTGTCAGGCGGTGCTCGGAGCCATCAATATGGCTTCTGAAGGTCACTCCATCGGCGTCCATCTTGCGAAGCTGCGACAAAGACCAGACCTGAAAACCACCGCTATCTGTGAGCATCGGGCCCCTCCAGCCGGAAAACGCATGCAAACCGCCGAGGCGTTTCACCCGTTCTGCGCCCGGGCGCAGCATCAGATGGTAGGTGTTGCCGAGGATAATATCGGCGCCGGCCTGTTCGACCTGGTCCATATACAGCGCCTTGACGGTCGCCGCCGTCCCGACGGGCATGAAGGCCGGTGTACGGATACCGCCGCGCAGGGTCTTCAACACACCTGTACGCGCCTTGCCCTCACGGGCCTTTATCTCAAACGGAAATGTCGCCATGGGCGCGGCTCTAGCGATTATCGCTCACAAGGCAAGCCCGGGCCGTCAGGGACGCAGCAGGCACGCATCGCCATAAGAGTAGAAGCGATAGCCTTCCTTGATGGCATGCGCGTACGCAGCCTGCATGATGTCTGTGCCCATCAGTGCGCAGACCAGCATGAAGAGAGAGCTTTCAGGCAGGTGGAAATTGGTCACCAGCGCATCGGTCGCCTGTAGTCTGTCGCCAGGTTTCAGGAAGATGTCGGTCGGCCCCAGCGTCGGCACGATTGTCCCGCCCTCGACGGAGCTTTCCAGCGTACGCAGCGCCGTGGTGCCGACGGGAACGACCCGCCCACCCTTGGCGCGCACCGCATTCAGCTTCTCAGCCACTTCGGGGCTTACCCGCCGCCATTCTTCATGCAGGCGCCCGCTCTCCAGCTGGCTCTCCTGCAAGGGGGAAAATGTCCCCAGACCAACATGCAGACGCACCCACTCACTCTTGATGCCTGCAGCCGCGATTTCCTCACGAAGGCGCGGTGTGAAATGCAGGCCGGCGGTCGGCGCGGCCACCGATTGCGCCTCTTCGCCGGCAAAGCTTGTCTGATAGGTCTCGCGGTCTTTCGCATCGGCTGCCCGGCGCCGCGCAATATAGGGCGGCAGTGGCATCGCCCCGAACGCATCCAACGCCTCGTCGAGCGCGTCCCCGGCCCTGTTGAAGACCAGCAGCAGGTCGGCGCCGTCGCCCTTCTCCCTGACGGTCGCCTCGAAGCCCTCGCCAAACGCGATTGTATCGCCCGGCTTCAACCGCTTGCCCGGCCTGGCGAGCGCCCGCCATGTGTCCGGGCTCACCCGCTCGACCAGATTGGCATCGACATTGACGTCCGCGCCTGTCTCATCGCGCGCCGGGCGTACGCCCTTCAACGCCGCAGGAATGACGCGTGTGTCATTGAAGACCAGCGTATCCCCAGCCGACAGATAGCGCGGCAGGTCGCGTACGCCCGCATCCTCCAGCCGGCCATCGCCGTGGACCACAAGCAGGCGCGCAGCATCCTGCGGCTCAACGGGCCGCAGGGCGATCAGCTCTTCTGGAAGCTCGAAAGCAAAGGCGGATAGGTCCACCCTGCCCTCCTATTCTGCAACGACCGCCGGTACGCGCATCACGTCGCAGATGTCCGTGTCGGTCTGGTCTGCTTCGGCGAGGCGTGCGGTCCATTCCTCGGTGTCGCTGCGCTGGACGAACACTTGCGGGCGTTCGCTCTCTGGCAAATCGGTCACCATGTACGCCCGTTGCAAAACGTCCGGATTAGCGATCGGCACGCCTGTGCCAGCTGGGCCGTGCTTGATCGCGCGGACGACGTCAAAACCGTCAACGACGCGCCCCCAAGCGGTGTACTGCTTGTCCAGATGATCAGCCTGATGACGCATCAGGAAGAATTGGCTGTTCGCGGAATTGGGGTCGCTCGTGCGGGCGGTCGACACGACGCCCGGGCAGTGAGGGATCCAGCGCTCAACGGCTGCATCACCGGTCAGCTCAGCCAGGAACTGGGCCTGCGTCCCCATCGGGAAGCCCATATAGAGGCCTTGTGTCGCTGAATCCATCGGACCGATGACGTTCATCGGCATTTCGCCTGGATTGGCGCGGAAGACAAACTCACCATTGATATTTGGCAGGCCAGAACCTTCGCCATTCAGCGCCGTGATATCGCCGCCCTGCGCCATGAAGTCATCAATGACGCGGTGAAAGACAGTGCCGTCCCATTTGCCTTCGCTAGCGATGGTGCGAAACTGATCGGCATGGGCCGGGGCCACCTGCGGCAGCATCTCGATAATGATACGGCCCTTGGTGGTCTCCATCACCATCAGGTTTTCAGCATCGGCTTCGCGCCAGGCATCTGGCGACGCCTCGACATCATCCATCGTGTAGACTGGCGGCTCTGGGGCTTCAGAGGCCCCTTGCGCACACGCGGTTGCGCCCGCCATGCCTGCAAGAACCAGCGTGCTTACCGCAAATGTCGAAAATCTCACTTATACTTCTCCAGAAGCTTGGCCCGCACGCTTGGCGTGACGAACGATGAAATATCGCCCCCGAACTTCGCAATTTCCTTCACGAGGCGCGAAGCCACAGCCTGATGCTGAACATCCGCCATCAGGAAGACAGTTTCAATCTCGCGGTTCAGCTGCTCGTTCATGGCCGTCATCTGGAATTCGTATTCGAAGTCCGAAACAGCCCGCAGCCCCCGGATGATGACATGGGCGCCGCACGCCTCTGCAAAATGCATCAGCAGATTGTCGAACGGACGAACCTCAATCTCGACACCGCGCGGATTGTGCAGCTTGGCCGTTTCTTCCTCGACGATCGCGGTGCGTTCATCGAGAGAGAAAAGCGGCTTCTTGGCTTCGTTGACGGCAACACCGACGATCAGCTTGTCGACCAGTTTCAGCCCGCGGCCGATAATGTCGAGGTGCCCCGCCGTGATGGGGTCGAACGTCCCCGGATAAAGCCCGACACGTTGCATGGACACTCTCCTCGCCTAGTCATCTTTTGGCGCCGCCCCGGGCGGGGACGGCTTATTCTTCCTCTGTATCGTCTTCGCCGTCTTCTACAAGGCGTGCCACAGAGACAACCCGTTCGCCTTCATTGGTGCGGAGCACCCAGACGCCTGAAGTCGCGCGCCCTGCGATACGGATCTGGTCGACGCGTGTACGGATCAGCTGGCCCGCATTCGTCACCAGCATGACCTGGTCATTGTCGTCGACCGTGAAGGATTGCGCGATTTGCTTGACCGGACCCTTCTTCTTGTCAGAGCCCCAGATATTGTGCGCCACGAGACCTTTGCCGCCGCGCCCGGTGACGCGGTAGTCATAGGAAGACGAGCGCTTGCCCATGCCGTCGTCGGCAACCGTCAGGATGAACTCCTCGGCCGCGCCCATTTCGGCGATGCGTTCAGGGCTGAGCGATACCTCGTCCTCGCCTGCATCCTCCTCATCGTCGGCGATGGCTTCGCCCTCGTCCTCTTCCTCGCCAGAGATCGCACGCATCTTCGCAATCTCATGCTTGCGATAGGCACGCGCCTCAGCAGACGTGAAGTCGAGATGGTGCAGAATGCCGAGCGAGATAACCTCGTCGCCCTTGTCCAAACGGATACCGCGCACACCGGTCGAGTTGCGGCCCGCAAAGACGCGCACATCATCGACCCGGAAGCGGATACATTTGCCCAGCACCGTCGTCAGCATGACGTCATTCTGCTCGGAGCAGATCTTCACCGAGACAATGCCGTCGCCCTCGTCCAGCTTCATGGCGATCTTGCCGTTGCGGTTCACCCGCGTGAAGTCAGACAGCTTGTTCCGGCGCACCGTGCCGGACCGGGTCGCGAACATGAGGTCGAGTTCCTCGCGCGCGGCCTCATCATCGGGCAGCGGCATCACGCTTTCGATGCGCTCATCCTTTGCCAGCGGGAAAATGTTGACCAGCGCCTTGCCACGCGCCTGCGGGGAGCCGACGGGCAGACGCCAGACCTTCTCCTTGTAGACCATGCCTTCTGAACTGAAGAACAGGATCTCGGTGTGCGTGTTGGCCGTAAACAGCCGCGTCACGAAATCCTCGTCCTTCATCGACATGCCAGAGCGGCCTTTACCGCCGCGATGCTGCGTGCGGTAGGTCGAAAGCGGCACGCGCTTCACATACCCGCCATGCGTCACGGTCACGACCATGTCTTCGCGCTCGATGAGGTCTTCATCATCGAGATCGGCATCCACGAAGGTGAACTCCGAGCGCCGCGGCACAGCGAACTTCTCTTTCACCTCATTCAGCTCACCCCGGATAATGTCGAGGATACGCGGACGTGAGCGCAGGATATCGAGATAGTCGGCAATCTTGTCCGATAGACCCTTGGCCTCATTGCCGATCTCGTCCCGGCCAAGACCGGTAAGACGCGACAGTTGCAGCGCAAGGATAGAGCGGGCCTGCTCATCGGATAGATAGATGGTGTCACCTTCAGCGCGGCGTGTCCGCTTGTCAGCGATCAGGTCGATCAGCGGGCCCATATCCATCATCGGCCACGCCTTGGCGAGCAACTGCTCACGCGCGGCATTCGGGTCCGGTGCGTTTCGGATGATGCGGATGACTTCGTCGATATTGGCGACAGCCAGCGCAAGGCCAACGAGAACGTGGGCGCGGTCGCGCGCCTTGTTCAGCTCGAACTTGGTGCGCCGGGCAACCACTTCCTCGCGGAACTGGATAAAGGCCTGAAGCACGGCGCGCAGGTTCAGCTGCTCCGGCCGACCACCATTCAGCGCCAGCATGTTGACCGGGAACGACGTCTGCAGCGGCGAGAAGCGGAAGAGCTGGTTCAGCACGACGTCTGCGCTTGCATCCTTCTTGATCTCGATGACCACGCGAATGCCGTGACGATCGGATTCGTCGCGCAGGTCCGCAATGCCTTCGATGCGCTTATCGCGCACCAGTTCGGCAATCTTCTGGACCATCGAGGCCTTGTTCACCTGATAGGGAATCTCTGAAACAATAATGGCTTGGCGGCCAGACTTCACGTCCTCGATCTCGGTGCGTGCCCGCATCAGGACAGAGCCGCGACCTTCAAGCAGCGCCTTGCGCGAGCCGGCATAGCCAAGGATCAGACCGCCCGTCGGAAAGTCCGGGCCGGGCACGATCTCAAGCAGGGCTTCGTCATCAATCCCCGGCTCGTCAATCATGGCGAGCGTCGCATCGACGACCTCGCCCAGATTGTGCGGCGGAATGTTGGTCGCCATACCGACAGCGATACCGCCGCCGCCATTGACGAGAAGGTTCGGATACTGCGCCGGCAGAACCATCGGCTCCTGTTGGACGCCGTCATACGTGTCCTGGAACTGGACCGTATCCTTGTCGATGTCGGCAAGCAGGTACTGCGCCGCCTTGGTCATCCGCGATTCCGTATAACGCATCGCAGCTGGCGGATCGTTGTCGATCGAGCCGAAATTGCCTTGGCCGTCGACAAGCGTCAGGCCCATGGAGAATGGCTGCGCCATTCGCACGAGCGCGTCATAGATCGCGCTGTCGCCGTGCGGGTGGAAGTTACCCATCACGGCACCGACGATGTTGGCGGACTTCTTGTAGGCCTTGTCCGGCGTATTGCCGTTAATATGCATCGCATAGAGGATGCGGCGGTGCACCGGCTTCAGGCCGTCACGAACGTCCGGCAGCGCACGGCTGACGATCACGCTCATCGCATAATCGAGGTAGGACCGCTTTAGCTCGTCCTCGATATCGACCGGGTCGATGCCATCCTCATACGGGGTTTCTGGCGTTTCCGGCTCGTCCGGCGGAGTGGTCTCGTCGCTCACGGGCTTTAGGCCTCTTTGTCTGCTTTGCGCGCGGCTTCGAATCGCCCGCGATCACTAGCTTTCAGACTAGCAAACGCAGGCACCCGACACAAACAGGAGCGCCGCTTTTCAGCAGCGCTCCCCCGTGACGCGAAAGCGGCTACAAAGCCTTGTAATTACAGCAGGTCGCCGCCAGCCGCCGCTGCGGTCGTACCGTCCTTCTTGAAGGCGCGGATGACGTTCTTGCCGGTGATCCATTTGTGGACCTCATCCGGGCCATCGACGAGCCTCTGTGAGCGGATGTGCGTGTACCAGGCGGCCAGCGGCGTATCGAGCGAATAGCCAAGCGCGCCGTGCAGCTGGATCGCCGTATCGACCACCTTGTGGACCATGTTCGCGAGGAAGACCTTGGCGATGCCGTTCTCCTGGCGAAGGTCCATGCCGTTCTCGGCCTTGTAGGCGATGTGCATCAGCATGAGGCGCGCGATGTAGAGCTGGCTTGCGCACTCCGCCAGCATGAACTGGACGCCCTGACGGTCTTCAAGGCCCTTGCCGAACGTGGTCCGGCTCGTGACCCGCTCGGTCGCAAGGTCCAGCGCCCGCTGCGCCATGGCGACATTGTGCATGCCGTGGCGCAGGCGCCCATAGGCAAGCCTGTGCTGGCCCATGGCAAAGCCCTTGCCCTCGCCGCCGAGCAGATTTTCCTGCGGAACGCGAAGGTTCTCGATCTTCACCTCGGCATGCCCGCCGCCCATGATCTCATAGAGGGGGCCATGCACCGCCATGGTCGGGATATCGCGGACGATATTATAGCCCTCATTCGGCAGTTCGACGATGAAGGTCGAGAACTGCTCATGGCGCGGCGCTTCCGGATTGGTCTTCGCCATGACAACGGCGATGTCAGCAACGCTGGCGGCCGAGGAATACCACTTCTCACCGTTCAGCACGTAATGGCTGTTGCCGTCCTTTTCCGCGCGGGTCTGCATGCCGGTCGCGTCGGCGCCGGCCGCCTTTTCCGTCATCGAATAGCAGACGCGCTTCTCGCCATTCAGGATCGGCTTGAGGAATTTTTCTTTCTGATAGTCAGTGCCGTGCGCGAGCAGCGTCAGCATGGTCGCGTCATCCGGCCCCTGAGAGTTCATCGACAGCGCGCCAAGATGGCTCTGGCCGAGCTCCATCTGGACTAGCGCATTGGCGAGCGGGCCAAGTCCCATGCCGCCATGCTCCTCAGGAATGAAGGGCAGCCACAGCCCCTGGGCGCGCGCCTTGGCGCGCAGCTCATTCAGGACGGTCTTATAGTCCTCACCATCGGTAAGGCGCTTTTCGGCTGGAATACACTCGTCCTGCACCCACTGGCGCACCTTCTCGCGGACTTTCTTTGCGTCTTCCGGAATGGTGAAATCGATAGCCATATTTTCTCTCCCTGATCGTTATCTGGGGACAGGCTAGGCAGGATTGCGCAGGCTGCACAGGCCTGCCGCCGCGTCGCTCCGCCCCGATGAAGACAAGAATTCTCCTCTCACGCGCCCCAGCTTTGCCAATGCTGCGCGCCAGCCTATGGTCTCCCGCGATGGGTAGAGAGGATTCTGTAGATGAAACTGACACCGACGCGCCGCCAGTCGATCCAATGGCTCGCCGCAGGCCTGGCTGCTGGATGCGCCGCCCGCCCGGCGAACAGCGAGCAGCCCCAAACGACCAGTGGCTGGCGCGATGGACCGTCGCTCCCCTTCCCCGTTCAGGAAATCTATCCCTGCCTCCATGCTGGCCGCATCCATCTTGCGGGCGGGTTCATTGCCGAAGATGGCCGCATCACCGGCCCGACCGCGGCCCACAACGCGCTTGACCTGGAAACCGGCAAATGGACGCCGCTCGCTGACCTGCCTGTCGCCCGGCATCATCCGCAACTCGTCAGCGTGAATGGCGCGCTTCACTGCATTGGCGGCTTCCAGTCCGGCCCCGAAGGCGGCTGGCAGATGCAAAGCACTGCATGGCGCTATGATGCCACTGGCGACGCCTGGCTCCCGGCGACGTCCCTGCCCGTCGTGAACGGCGAGAGCAGCGGCGGCATCATCCGCGGAAAGCTGTATCTCGCGGGCGGGCGCCAGCCATCGGGCACCCGTAATCTCGACTGGAATGACCACACCGATGTGGGCACCCTGCTCTGCTTCGACGGCGCGCGCTGGGAAGTGCTCGCTTCAATGCCAACAGCGCGCAATAGCGCCATTGCGGGTGTGCTCGACGGACGCCTTCACATCGTCGCCGGCCGCACTGTCGATGGTGGCAATACGGCCGTGCATGAAGTCTATGACCCCGGCACGGATCGCTGGGAAACGCTCGCCCCCATGCCGCGCGCGCAGGGCGGTCTCGCCAGCGGCGTGGTGGACGGCAAGCTCTACACATTCGGCGGCGAATGGTTCGACAATGGCGGCGGCGTTTATGAAGACGCCTGGGTGTACGATCCACGCAATGACCGCTGGTCCGCGATCGAGGATATGCCGAAGCCCCGTCACGGCCTTGGCGGCGTCACGGTCGGCTCAGACATATATCTCATCGGCGGCGCGCTGGAGCGCGGCGGCAGCCGGACCAGCGCCGCAGTAGAGATATACACGCCTTGACGCAGCGAGCGCCCCGCGCAAAGAGCGCGCATGTCCGACACACCTGAAGCCGATACCGAAGCCGAAGTCGTTCCACACAAATGGTACGAAGATGTGCAGGCGCTCATCCTTGGCACCCTGCTGCTCAGCTTCGGCGTGATCCTCTATAGCGAAGCCATGCTGATTACCGGCGGCGTCGCGGGCACCAGCCTTCTGGTGGAGTTCGGCACCTCCCTGACCTTCGGCCCGGTTTTCTTCGTGCTGAACCTGCCCTTCTTTGCGCTGTCCATCCTGCGCATGGGCTGGGGCTTTACCCTCCGGACTTTCGCCTCGGTGGCGCTCGTCTCGGCGCAGACCCGGCTCCTGCCGCTCTGGGTGGATTTCAGCTTCCTCGCCCCCGCCTTCGCAGCGGTCGCAGGCGCAGCCATGATGGGCGTCGGCCTCGTCGTCCTGCTGCGCCACCGCGCAGGCATTGGCGGCGTAACCATCCTGTCCCAGTTCCTTCAGGACCGCGGCATCATCCGCGCCGGCCTGTTCCAGCTCATCGTCGATCTGATCATTCTGGTCATCGCGCTGTTCATGCTGCCGCTGAAGCTCGTCGCGCTGTCCATTGTCGGTGCGTTCGTGCTGAACCTCACTGTCGCGATCAATCACCGCCCCGGCCGCTATCGCGGGATGAGCTAGTCCAGGCGTCCCGGCGCTGCTAATCTTGCGCCTCATGGATGAGATTGAAATTGCGCCCTACGACCCGGACTGGCCGACCGCCTTCGAACGCGAGCGCAGCCGACTCGCTGCGGCGACAACTGATATCGATATGCTCGATCTTGTTCATTTCGGCAGCACCGCGATTGCGAACATGCCCGCAAAACCAATCATCGACATGCTGATGATCGTGTCCGATCTGGCGCGCGCACGCGCCGTTCTACCGGAGAGGCTGGACAGGCTTGGCTACGATTTCTGGGCGGAAAATCCGAAGACCGACCGTCTCTTCTTTGTGCGGGGCATGCCACCGCGCGGCGAAAGACGAACGCATCACCTTCATGTCTGTGAACCCGGCAGCGAAATGCATCGTCGCCTCGCCTTCCTGGAGTACCTCAACGACCATCCCGAAGAAGCGCACTCCTATGCCGAGCTCAAGAAAGGCCTTGCGGCGCGCTATAGCAAAGACCGCGAGGCCTATACGCGCGCCAAACGAGCTTTTGTCGACAGGATCATACGCCTTGCGGGCGACGCCTGAGAGGACAGCTCATTGCGGCTCGCCGGTCTCTTCATCTACCGGGCGCGGGCGCAAGTCACTCATTTCGATGCGCCAGCTCAGCTCCTCGGTAGAGGCGCCGGGCAGATCCGCGACGCGGCTGAGCACGACCGGACCCTGCATCATATAGGCGTCACCATTCTGGAGCTCACCTTCCATGGTCACCTGACCCTCGAAGTAGAGCTTGCCGGCATTGTCTTCCGCACGACCATCTTCAATCGTGATGGAGACGGTCTGATACTTCTCGTGGGCCTCGGCGTACTCCTCTGCCGACAGGCCACTTGCCTCGCCATTCTGAGCCCAGACCTGGCGAGCGGTTTCCCAATCGCGTGCTTCCAGGGCGTTGGCCCAGCGCTGCAATGCAGCTTCCGCTTCCGGCGTCTCAATCACTGCCTGTTCGGCAGCCGATTGCCTGTCAGCCTCGCTCGGCGCCTGCGCCTCAGCGTTTTCGGGATTGCCCGGCGAGATGAGACCGCCTTCCGACGTCTCGTCGCCGCCGCCGCAAGCCGAAAGGGCGAACGCGGTGACCGCAGATAATAGTAGAAGTCTGATCATCGCACGGAACTCCTGATAGCGCTGGCCGAAAACGGCTAGCTAGTCCACCGGTTCCGCGCGACGAGCGTAAGAGGCTAGGTCTAGAACGGGATCTCGTCTTCGAAGTCCTGGTTGAAGTCCTGCGGCGGACCGTCGAGCTGGCGCGGGCCACCGCCGCCGCCACCACCGTAGCCGCCACCGCCCATGCGGCCGCCACCGCCGCCGCCCTGGCCACCGCCAGCGCTGTCCAGCATGGTCAGCGTGCCGTCATAGCCTTGCAGGACAACCTCGGTCGAATAGCGGTCCTGGCCATTCTGGTCCTGCCACTTGCGGGTCTGCAGCTTGCCTTCGATGTAAACCTTGGAGCCCTTTTTCAGGTATTGCTGCGCGATCCGCACAAGACCTTCAGAGAAGATTGCCACCTGGTGCCACTCGGTCCGCTCGCGGCGCTCACCGGTGTTCTTGTCTTTCCAGGTATCAGACGTCGCAATACGCAGATTGCAGACCTGGCCGCCATTCTGGAACTGACGCACTTCCGGGTCTGCACCCAGATTGCCAATGAGAATGACCTTGTTCACTGAGCCTGCCATATCGCGCTCCATTCATTTCGGGTTCGAATCCAGCTTCCGGGTGTAATACGTCACTTGGCGCATGTCGCCCTCACACCCCATATTTCCACAATCGGCAGCTTAAATGGCTGCAGACGGCACAATGTTCATTTTTTGTTCTGGTCGTCAAGCTGGACTCCAGTTACACATGATACTTCAACGCAAGACGAGGCGCGGTCCCGAAAGGCTATGTCGATGACGTCACCCGATCTTCGCATGATCCGCGTGCGCGGCGCGAAAGAACATAATCTGAAGAATGTCGACGTGGACATTCCTCGCGACAAGCTTGTCGTGCTGACGGGGCTGTCCGGTTCGGGCAAGTCCTCGCTCGCCTTCGACACGATCTATGCCGAGGGCCAGCGGCGCTATGTCGAGAGCCTGTCTGCCTATGCGCGCCAGTTCCTCGAACTGATGCAGAAGCCCGATGTCGAAAGCATCGAAGGTCTCTCCCCGGCGATCTCGATCGAGCAGAAGACCACGTCCAAGAACCCGCGTTCGACCGTCGGCACTGTCACCGAGATCTACGACTATATGCGCCTTCTCTGGGCGCGCGTCGGCATTCCGTATTCGCCGGCCACAGGCCTTCCGATCCAGAGCCAGACCGTCTCGGAAATGGTCGATCGCACGATGGATCTGCCGGAAAAGACACGTCTTTACCTGCTCGCGCCCATGATCCGTGGCCGTAAGGGTGAGTACAAGAAAGAGTTCGCCGAACTTCTGAAGAACGGCTTCCAGCGCGTGAAGGTCGATGGCGAGTTTCACGATCTTGAAAGCCCGCCAACGCTCGACAAGAAGTTCAAGCACGACATTGATGTTGTCGTGGACCGCGTCGTCATCCGCGAAGGCATGGAGCAGCGCCTCGCAGAGAGCTTCGAGACCGCCCTCGGCCTCGCCAACGGCATCGCCGTGCTGGAATATGCCGACCTCGAAGAAGGCGAGACCGAGCACAAGCGCATCACCTATTCTGCCAACTTCGCCTGCCCGGTCTCCGGCTTCACGATTCCGGAGATTGAGCCGCGTCTCTTCTCATTCAACAATCCGTTCGGGGCCTGCCCGGCCTGCGATGGCCTTGGCGAACAGTCCAAGGTCGACCCTGAGCTTGTCGTGCCTGACAAGGATCTGTCGCTTGCAAAAGGTGCCATCGCCCCATGGGCCCGCGCCGCGTCGCCCTACCAGACGCAGACGCTGCAGGCGCTGGCCGACCATTACGATTTCGACCTCGACACCGCCTGGAACAAGCTCGCGCAGAAGGTGCGCGACGTGATCCTCAACGGCACCGGCGATGAGGAAATCCAGTTTGTCTATGATGATGGCCTGCGCCGCTACGAAGTGAAGAAGACCTTCGAAGGCGTCATCCCGAACCTCAACCGCCGCTACCGCGAAACTGACAGCCAGTGGGCCCGCGACGAGATCTCAAAGTTCCAGTCCGCCGCCCCCTGCCCGTCCTGTAACGGCAAGCGCCTGAAGCCCGAAGCGCTCGCGGTAAAGATCGACGGACTCGATATTTCCGACAGCGCCGAATTCTCGATCAAGCAGGCTGGCGACTGGTTCGGCAAGGTCGTCGACACGCTGAACGATCAGCAAAAGGAAATCGCGACCCGCATCCTGAAGGAAATCAATGACCGGCTGGTCTTCCTCAATGCGGTCGGCCTTGAATACCTCTCCCTGTCACGCGCCTCCGGCACGCTGTCGGGCGGCGAAAGCCAGCGCATCCGGCTCGCCAGCCAGATCGGCTCTGGCCTGCAGGGCGTGCTCTACGTGCTCGACGAGCCCAGCATCGGGCTCCACCAGCGCGACAATGAACGCCTTCTGGAAACGCTGAAGCGCCTGCGCGACCTTGGCAACTCCGTCCTCGTCGTCGAGCATGATGAAGACGCGATCCTGACCGCTGACCATGTCATCGATATGGGCCCGCGCGCGGGCGTCCATGGCGGCCAGATCATCGCTGAAGGCACGCCAGAAGAAGTCATCTCCCACCCGGACAGCCTGACGGGCGCGTTCCTGTCAGGCAAGGAAGAGATCGCCATCCCGGCCAAGCGCCGCCTGAAGAAAAAGTCCCGCTCGCTCACCGTGAAAGGCGCGAGCGGCAACAACCTGAAAAATGTCGACGCGACCATCCCGCTCGGCACCTTCACGGCGATTACGGGTGTCTCCGGCGGCGGCAAGTCCACGCTCATCATCGAGACACTCTACAAGGCGCTTGCCCGCAAACTGAACGGCGCCTCGCAGGCCCCATCGCCTTATGAGAGCCTCGAAGGCCTGAACCATCTCGACAAGGTCATCGATATCGACCAGTCGCCCATCGGCCGCACACCGCGTTCCAACCCGGCGACCTATACCGGCGCCTTCGGGCCGATCCGTGACTGGTTCGCCGGCCTGCCAGAAGCCAAGGCGCGCGGCTACAAGCCGGGCCGCTTCTCCTTCAATGTGAAGGGCGGGCGCTGCGAGGCATGTCAGGGCGACGGTGTCATCAAGATCGAGATGCACTTCCTGCCGGACGTCTACGTCACCTGCGAGACCTGTAACGGCAAACGCTATAACCGCGAGACGCTGGAAGTCCTCTACAAGGGCAAGTCCATCGCAGACGTGCTCGACATGACCGTGGAAGAGGCTGAAAAGTTCTTCCACGCCGTGCCAAGCATCCAGTCCAAGATGGAAACGCTGAGCCGGGTCGGCCTCACCTATATCAAGGTCGGCCAGCAGGCGACGACGCTCTCAGGTGGTGAGGCGCAGCGCGTCAAACTGGCGAAAGAGCTTTCCAAACGCGCAACGGGCCGCACGCTCTACATTCTCGATGAACCGACCACCGGCCTTCACTTCGAGGACGTTCGCAAGCTTCTCGAAGTGCTGCATGAGCTCGTCGATGCCGGCAACACGGTCGTGGTGATCGAGCACAATCTCGACGTCATCAAGACCGCCGATCACCTCATCGATATCGGCCCCGAGGGCGGTGATGGCGGCGGCAAGATCGTTGCTGTCGGCACGCCTGAAGAGGTGGCTGCCATCGAAGAAAGCTGGACCGGACGCTTCCTTGCGGAAACTTTCCGTCGTCAGGATGAACGCCGCGCGTCGTACGCCAAAAGCCTGAAAGCAAAACAGGCGGCCGAATAGCGCCGCCTGCCTCTACGCAAACACGTCCGGGGCCTGCGCAATGCCGCCGCCGCGCGGATCGGTCTTGGCCGCCAGCGATGCCGGGCCTGCCCAGACATAGGCAAGCAGGCCATTGAAGGTCAGCAGGACGGCGTAGATGCCGATCATGCTGGCAATGAACCGGCCCTGCAGGATGAAGAAAATCAGTTCTGCAGGATTCTGCTCGACCTGCTCAAAGTCGCCAAAGTTCGAGATGAAGATGGAAATCGTCGCGGCTGCCCCGCCCGTATAGAGCACCGTGACGATGATCCAGAAAATGATGCCCAGGAACACATAGGCAAAGAAGAGCGGCAGGAAGCGGCCGCGGCTTGCGCCCCATGCATTCAGGAACTGTAGCCGCCGATCGCGGATCGTAAGGCCCGCCGCCGGTGACAAACGCACCGTGCAATACATCCAGCCAAACGCCGCGAGCAGGAAGACGATCGGAAAGCTGAAGCCGAGCGCATAATTCTCGCCCCCGCCAATGCTCATGATCATCGCGCCCAGAATGCCCGCGATGATCGCGCTCGCGAGATAACCGACAATGTTGAACAGGATCCACATGACCGCGACCAGCAGCAGGCGGAATTCATCGGCACCGACACCAATGCTGAAGCCCTCCTCGCGCACATAGCGCCGCTGGATGGCCGCTTCGAACATGGACCAGACAAGCGCGGTCAGCAGCAGAAGGCCGATATAGGAAAAGATGATCCGGCCAGCCATTCCCGTGATCTCGCGCGTGATGACAACTTCCACGTCATCGCCAGTCATGGCGCCGCGTGCGACCTGAAGTAATGCGTTCGTGAAAAGCCCGATCAGTGGCTGGAAGAGGAGATAGGCCAGCCCGCCCATGAGGAGCACGGCGATGAGATAGGTGAGCGCATATTTCCAGATGAAGCCGCCCGGCCCGCGCGCCTGCGCAAAATGCAGCATTGCATTCGCGAAACTGAAACGATGCTCCACCCTGCCCCTCCCCGGACCTGATACAGCCTCAGCAATCAGCCGAAAGTCGTCTCCGCGTCAACACGGGTGGGGGCGAGACGCTGATAAAGCGCGACCGCCAGCCCGTGACCCAGCCAGTAGAAAGGCGCAAGGATTAGGAAGGCGACCGCGGCAAGGCCCGCGAATTCAAGATCACCCAGTGCCTCTGCCGATTCAGGTGGCGGCGCGTAGACGCTGATCACCGTCGTGATCCCGCCCGCATGCAGTACGAGCGAAGCGATCAGAGAAAGAACAAGCCACGGCAAAAGCTGCAGGCTGACCCAGACAAGCGCCAGTTTGGACACATGCTTCGCGGTCCATGGCCAGCTGCGAAAAATGGTGACATGACGCTCTGCAATCGTTGCCGCGCCGAACAGGAAAAGCCGCAGCCCCAGCCAGATCAGCGCGCCTGCCGACACGAGCAGCAACAGGTACAGGATGATCGCCGCGCCAGAACCGGACAGCGCATCGATCGACCGCCACACCTCATCCGCCGCCTGCCCGCTTTCTGACGGGTCATAGCCCGACGCATCAATCAGCACGCCGGCAAAGATCGAGAAGAACAGCGTCATCAGGAAGAGAAGGATGAAATAGAGCCCGTAGACCGCAAGGTTGGCGAGAAACAACCGGCTCGCATCCCCGAACACACCTGATGTTCCGGCCTCAGGCAGCAGTTTCCGGTACATGGTCGCAGACCAGAAGCTTCCGACGAAGATCACCAGAAGCCCCATGGCAAACCAGTAAAATACCGGCTCGCCGCCCTCGCTCGCCAAGCGGTTCACATAACTCTGCGCAAAGACGGCAGCCGCCATGAGAAGCAGGCCCGGCAATGTCGGGATCGCCACCTTGCGCGCATGGCTGAAAGTATCTCTCGAAATTGTGGCGGTGTGTAAGGCCAAACCCGCTACCCTGCTTGCAAGATCACTGAAGTCACGCCGCTAGGCTAAGCATGCAGGCCGGGACAAAGTCGAACGAAAATGGCCGTGACAGGACATCGTGTCCCACCACGGCCTTCAAAATGGTCTGCGCCGTGCCTAGCTGTCGCGCCGCGCGTCAGGCAGGCGGTCATTGATGTCGTCGCGGATATCAAGAACGGCGACGATCAGGCCGCAAATAACGCTGGCCACGATCCAGCCCGCGATCGTGAAACCAACGATCTCTGCAACACGCGCGATATCGCCGGTGAGGCCATAACCAGCAGCGAACTGCCCATGCTGATAGATCCCGAGCAGAACGCCGCACGCGATGATCGCAAGATAGGCAATATAAACCATCGCCCGGAAGCTGTTGATGATAAAGAACTTCATTCCTATTCCCCCAAATAACAAAGCCTGGCTACAGGACTATTCCTGGCCAAAAACGCAGCGCGGTGCCGCTTCCAGAATGAACTCGAAAACCTGACGCTGCTCATTTGCCGAGTTGCCGGAGATGGCCACCTCGCCTTCGCCATTGTTGCGGGCAATTTCCGCAAACTTGGCGAACAGCTCATCGTCTAGCGTTTCCTCTGCCGCATCGGTCAGGCACTCGCATTCTGCCTTCTCCATACCGACTTCAGTCTCGCAGAACTCCATGATCGCTGCCCGGTCTCTTGAGCTACCGTTGCAGGCCGCAAGAGCGATACTGGCAAGCAGGATTGAGACTGGGAATTTCATCGTGGCGTCCTTCTAAGGCTTTCTAGGCTTCAGTCTTCTCACGAACCCTTTGGAGGCTCCAGAAAAGACTGAGTTTATTCCCGGCGGAGAATCCGGTCGAAGCTGATGCGCCCCTGCCGCTTCCGAAGGAATTCAGCCTTCACCGCGTCGCGATCATAATCTTCCTTCACCCACGTCATAAAGTCTTTTCCCGTCTCGCGCGAGCTCTCGAGATAGGCTTCGAAGAAGGCGTCCAGCATGCCCGTCTTGCCTGCTTTGACATGCAGGTAACGGCCAGACAGCTGCTTCAGTGCTTTCTCCACCGGCATGTCCTGACGGATGATCATATAGAGCGCGCTCATCAGACCGGCCCGGTCCGCGCCCGACTTGCAGTGCATCAGCGCTGGATACTCAATGGTCTCAAACAGGTCGCGAGCGGCCTCAATGCGCTCAGGCGTCGGCGTGTCGCGGGAGAAGACCTGGAAATCGACGAGCGTAATACCAACCGCTTCGCAAGCTTCCTTCTCGAGGAGGTAATACCCCTTCGTGCTATCGCCGCGCAGATTGATGATCGTCTTGATGCCGCGCGCGCTCGCATGCTCGGCGACCTGCCGAGGATTCGGCTGGTTCGAACGCCACATTTCGGGGCTGATCTGGTGCAGGTTCTGAAAGCCCTCGCGCAGAAAGCCGTGATCGCCCAGCACCAGCTCCATCTGCGCGCGGCGGCGTCCATTCGCCGTCGTCAGGTCCGGCGCAATGTGCGGCGGCTTCTTGCGCTTCTTCTTTTTCTTGAGCGGCGCTTTGCGCTCTGGCTCTTGGTCAGGCTGGGTCATCGCTGTTTTGGCTACCCAAGCCCGGCGATCCGCGCAAGCTTGGCGCGCACGCTGCGCCTCTAAACCCCCCGGTAACCGGGGCCATCTAGCTTTATCGTCAACGCACAGTAATGCGACCGGTCAGCTGGGACAGGACATGAAGCTCACCCGCTCTATTCGCGCAGGCCTTCTCCTGCTCGCCTGCCTTGGCGGCATTTCCATTCCCGCCCATGGCAGGCAGGTCTCGCTGGAACCGACATCGCTGGAACTGGCCGGCGCGCCGGGTTCGCGCGAACGTGCCCTCGTCGCCCTGCACAATGACAGCGCGGCGGAGACGGTGGAGCTCACAATCGGTCTCGCTGACTGGGCTATCAGCGCAAACGGCCAGCTCGAACTTGAACCGCCCGGTGATGCGCCTGACAGCATGACAGACTGGGTCCGCTTCAGCCCGGCCTATGTCTCACTTGCGCCGGGAGAGGCCCGCGAAATCCTCGTCGATATCAAGATCCCAGACACGGCGCCGCCGACTGCTTCGCGCCGGATTGCCCTCCTCGCCTCAGCGATCGCACCTGTGACGACGTCGGACGGCGGCAACATCCTTCGAAAGATCGAGAAAACCAGCCTTATCTATCTGACGGGACCGGACGCTAAGAGTCTGCCCGTCATAGAGTCCATCACGCGCGTCCTGCTCGCAGACGGCTCAACCGCGCTTCGACTGGTCGTCTCGAATACGGGTACCGCCCATGCGCGCCTTCAGGGCACGATCCAGATGGACGCGAATAGCGAAAGCACATCCCTGCCCCTGGCAAGCCTCGTTGTGCTGCCAGAAACCCGGCGGACATTCCTCATGCCGCTGGCTCAGCCCATTCCAGAAAGTGCAATGGTATCCGCCAGCCTGACAAACACTCATGCTCCGCAGCATGAAAGCGGGCGAGCCGACCTGATGCGTTATTCCGCGCCGCTTGGTGAGGCCGCGCCGCTAAGATAGCCGAGCCCCTGCAGCATGGACACCGCCTCATAGAGCGGCAGGCCCACAATCGCCGTGTATGAACCGTTGATCCGGCGCACGAATGGCGCCGCCTGCCCCTGAATGGCATAGCCGCCCGCCTTGCCGACGCCATCGCCGGCATGGGCATAGTGTTTGATCTCGTCATCGGTGAGGCGTTTGAACAGGACGCGGGAGCGGACGGCCCGCACTGACATCCGCCCATCTGGCGCACAGACGGCAAGGCCGGAAATGACCTGATGCGCGCGGCCCGACAGCATTCTCAAGCAATCGATGACTTCAGCTGCGTCGCCTGCCTTTGGCAAAATGCGCCGCCCCATCGCCACGACGGTGTCACCGGCGAGCGTGAAGCTGCCAGCATCGTGCACGTGCAACGCCTTTTCGCGCGCCAGGCGTTCGGCCAGCGCAGCAGGCGCTTCGTCTTTTAGCGGGGTTTCATCAATATCGGCAGGCCGGACATGGTCTGGTGCAATTCCGGCTTGCGCCAGCAAGTCGAGCCGCCGTGGACTCGCGCTCGCCAGGATCAGGGGCGCGCGCGTCGCTGGCATCATGACTATTTGAAGCGATAGGTGATCCGGCCCTTGGTCAGATCATAAGGCGTCATTTCGACGAGGACTTTGTCGCCCGTCAGGATGCGGATGCGGTTCTTGCGCATCTTGCCGGCTGTATAGCCGATGATTTCGTGATCATTTTCCAGCTTCACGCGGAAGGTCGCGTTCGGCAGCAGTTCCATGATCGTTCCGTTGAACTCGATCAGTTCTTCTTTTGACATTGGCACTCCTTGTTCAGCCGCAGAGACTGTCAAACCATCCCTGCGGGCCAGATATGGCGCGGTTCGTAACTTTCGTCACCTGGAAGGGCAAGCCGTAAAAGGCAACGCGGCTACGCTGGCGCATTGCGTCTGGTAACGGCTTGGGAAGAAATTTGGTGTCAGATCAGGAAAAATCAATTCCTGGTGTGTGTCATGCCGCATCGACTTGCGACCCATAATGCCTTGCCAGCAGGCTCGGCACTCTTGAACTTTCGCCATCTCGTGGACGGCATGCTTACGCCGTACATGATCATGGATAGAAGCCTGACCATCATGTATGCGAACCAGGCTTATCTCGACTCCGTCGAACGCAAGCTTCCTGAAATCGTCGGAAAGAACATCTTTCACGCCTTCCCCGACACTGACGACCGAACCGCTCCCGTCCGTGAAACCTTCATCCGCACACTGAATGGCGAGACAACGCAGCTTGAGCGCACTTACTACCACTTCCGCCACGCCGACGGCACCGTCAGCACCAAGTGCTGGCAATGCGTGCAGACGCCGTATTACGGCATCGACGGCGATGTGGCCTACATCGTCCAGCACGCCGAAGACATCACTGAATCCGACAAACTTCGCCAGCGTAACGAGATTATCCAGCAGGAACTCGACCATCGGGTGAAGAACATCTTCTCGGTCATCCAGGCCGTCGCCATGCTGTCTGGTAGCCAAGCCGAAACCATCGAAGAGTTCCGCAACGAATTCGCCGCCCGCCTCGCAGCCATGGGACGCACCCATGACCAGCTACGCGATCATAATTGGGAAGGCCTCTGGCTGCATTCTGTCCTGAGAGACGGGCTCGACCAGTTCTGCGGACGCAATTGCGAGCGCGTGACCATTTACGGGCCAGACGTGCGCCTCAGTCCGCGCGGCGCCCAGCACGCCTCACTTCTGATCCATGAAATGGCAACCAATGCCGCCAAATACGGCTGTTTCTCGGTCCCGGGCGGTGCCCTGCGCATTGAAACGGCGCACGGCGATGACCCCCACTCTGTCAAAGTGTGCTGGAAAGAAAGCGGCCTGACCGGCGTGAAGGCGCCAGAGGCTACAGGCTTCGGCTCACAGCTGTTCAACTTCATGCCGAATGTAAGCTATGACCGCGTCTTCGAGGAGGATGGCCTACGGCTGGAACTGACCGCCCGGCTACTCCATCCTATGGCCCCGCCAGAAGAGATCGCTTTTCCGAAAGTCTAGGTCGGCGCCCGGGTCTGTCCGGCATGCAATGCGCAGATCAGCGTAAAGAGACGCCGCGACGTATCGAAATCGACGTCGATCTTGTTCTCCAGCCGCTCTGCCAGCAGGTTCGAGCCTTCATTGTGGATACCGCGCCGCGCCATATCGATGGCCTCGATCTGATGCGGCGACTGGGTCTTGATCGCCGAATAATAATTCTCGCAGATCATGAAATAATCGCGGATGATCCCCCGGAACGGGGAGATCGACAGGATGAACATGTGAACCTTTGTCTGGTCCTCCAGCCTGATATCAAAGACGAGCTTGCGCTCCATCATGGAGAGGTGAAGCACATACGGCCCGCGGTCATCGTCCCTGACCCCAAAAGAGTTTTCTTCGATCAGGTCAAAGATGGCCACGCGCCGCTCATGCTCGGCATCCGGCCCACTTGATGAGAGCGTGTCCTCATCGATCTCGACGGCAACAAGTCGCTTATCCGCCATCGCTCCCACCACTATTGGTACGTATGGACACAGACCGCCTGTGAGCCGGCAAGCCTTCGGCTTCGGCAAGGCGCAGGACAGCTGGGGCCAACGCGGCAAACCCTTCAGGGCCTGCCCGCTGCACACTCATCCGTTTCATGAAATCGGTCAGCCCAAGGCCAGAGCTGAAACGCGCTGCCCGGCTCGTTGGCAGCACATGATTCGACCCGGTCACATAGTCGCCCAGCGCCTCTGGCGTATGGTGCCCGAGGAACACCGCCCCGGCGTGCCGTATCTGCGGCAGCAGGATATCAGGGTCACCTACGGCGAGCTCCAGATGCTCGGCCGCAATCTCGTTTGCGATGTCCGCGGCTTGGTCCAGGTCCCTAGCCAGGATGATAGCGCCATGCGCTTCCCAGGAGGTCCTCGCGCGCACTTCGGTGGAGAGCGTTTTCAACTGCTTTTCCACAGCTTCTTCCACAGACTTACCCACAGGCTTTTCCACAGTGATCAGTATCGACTGGGAAGAGGTATCATGCTCGCACTGGCTAAGCAGGTCAGCGGCGATCCAGTCCGGGTTCGCGCTCTCGTCTGCAATGACCAGAATCTCAGACGGCCCAGCAATCGTATCGATGCCGACACGGCCGAAGACCTGCCGCTTGGCTTCAGCGACATAGGCATTGCCCGGCCCGACAATCTTGTCGACAGGTTTAAGATGCCCTGCCCCGAAGGTCAGTGCCGCAACCGCCTGCGCCCCGCCAATCGGGTAGAACTCGTCGACCCCTGCCTTCAGCGCAGCATAGGCCACCGCATTGGAGAGCTGCCCACCCGGCGCAGGCGCGGTCATCACAACGCGCTTTACGCCGGCCAGCTTCGCCGGCACGGCATTCATCAGGACAGAGCTTGGATAGGACGCGAGACCGCCCGGCACATAGACACCAACACTGTCGAGCGGCGTCCAGCGCCAGCCAAGCTCTATGCCCTCGGCGTCCTTGAAGAAATTGTCCGAAGGACGCTGGCGCTCATGATAGGCGGTGATGCGCTCGGCGGCATAGTCGATGGCCTCACGCAGGTCCGCTGGGCAACCGGCTGCCAGCGCATGCAGGTCCACATTGTCCGATTGCAGCGTGACAGGGTCCAGCGTCAGCCGGTCAAACTTGGACGTATAGCGCGCCACGGCTTCGCCGCCCTTGGCGCGCACGTCGGCCAGCACATCCATCACCGTCTGCGCGACATCCTCGACCTCTCCGCGCGGCTCAGCGAGGAAGGCTGCGAGCTCGTCTGCAAAGTCGCCTTTTGTGCCGTCCAGCCACCTGGCCATGCTAGCGTCTCCTGCGGTCGTGCTGCGGCGTGTGCCGCGTTGTCCATTCATAGTCACTGTCGAGCAGCGTCACATCGAGCACTTCGACAGCCAGTTCCACTTCCCCGTCGCCAGCAAAGTGAAGGCGCACAATGCCGCCCGGCGGGTCTTGATCTGGTTCAAATTCAACCGCGAGCAAAGAATAGACCATGTCAGGGTCAGCGCGCGAAACACCGCGTGTCTTCACAGACAGGACGCCGTCGAACGCCAGCAGCGACCGCACGCGGGTCTTCGGCTCACGCTTGCCCTTATGAGCGGCATCTTCCCAGCGGAAACGATTGATCTCGAGCGCGAAGCGACGCTGGCTGCGCTCAAACCTGATATTCTCCGCCTTGATGACGCAGTCCTGCACAGCGGCTGAAATGATTTTCAGGTCTTCGCTATCCTCAGCGATGAGCCGCAGCGGTTTATCTGTTGCCATGGCGTGTTCAGCCCCTAGCCTTCATCTTCTTCGCTCGTCCGGCGGATATTCGCCCCGACAGCGCTCAGCTTTTCTTCCAGCCGCTCAAAGCCACGATCGAGGTGGTAGATACGGCTGACCGTCGTCTCACCTTGGGCAGCAAGGCCTGCAATGACAAGAGAGACAGAGGCGCGCAGATCGGTTGCCATCACGGGCGCGCCCTTCAGCTTTTCAACGCCCGTCACGATCGCCTCAGAACCGCGCACCGCGATATTGGCGCCAAGGCGCGAGAGTTCAGGCGCATGCATGAACCGGTTCTCGAAAATATTCTCACGAATGATGGAGGTCCCGCGCGCCACCGACATGAGCGCCATGAACTGCGCCTGCAGGTCAGTCGGAAAGCCAGGATGCGGCGCCGTATCGACGTTTACGGCCGCCAGCGGCTGGCCTGTTGTTTCAATCTCGATCGTGCCGGCGTCCTTGTCGGCCTCAACCTTCACACCCGCATTGCGCAGCGCATGGTTGAGCGCGCTCAGCGCCCCGACTGGCGCATTAGTCAGCGTGACGTGCCCACCAGCGGCAGCGACCGCCATCGCATAGGTGCCCGCCTCGATCCGGTCAGACATCACCTTGTGATGCGTGCCATGCAACTCGTCGACGCCCTGGATGGTGATAGTCGAAGAGCCAGCGCCCTCAATCTTTGCGCCCATGGAAATAAGGCAATCGGCAAGGTCTGCGATCTCAGGCTCACGCGCGGCATTCTCAAGCACGGTCTCACCCTTGGCGAGCGTCGCTGCCAGCATGGCATGCTCGGTCGCGCCAACAGACACGAAAGGAAAGACGATCTGTGCGCCTTTCAGCCCGTGGATTGCGGCCGCTTTTACATAGCCCTGCTCGACCAGAAGGTCCGCGCCCATCGCCTCGAACGCCTGCAGGTGAAGATCGACAGGGCGCGCACCGATGGCGCAGCCGCCCGGCAGCGACACGGTCGCATGGCCATAGCGCGCCAGCATCGGCCCCAGCACGTTGAAACTCGCCCGCATCTTGCGGACCTGCTCATACGGCGCGATCGTCGAAGTCAGGTTTTCGGCATTCAGACGGCACTCCGAATCGCCCTTCGGCCAATAGACCTCAACGCCCAGCGTCTGCAGCAATTGCGACAGGAAACGCGTGTCAGCGAGGTTGGGCATATTGGTGAGCGTCACCGGCTCTGCCGTCAGCAGGCAGGCCGCCATGAGCTTCAGCGCAGAATTCTTCGCACCCGAGATCGGGATCTCACCGGAAAGCGGTTGTCCGCCAATGATTTTTAGACTGTCCATGTGCAGGACTTATAATGCGCCGCATGGTCCGGGAAAGGCCGGAATGTGAGGCTTTCGTGAAAGATCGTGACACGCCGCACCAGCCGGGGTGCCGGGCAAGCACGACATGGCCAGGTCAGATCAGGTCAAGCCGCTGAGGAGATCGGTGGATCCTCGCCGTCAGCGCTAGTTCCGGTCAGCGCATCGATCAGCCATTCATAGGTGTCGTCGTCGAGCGGCAGTTCGAAGACAAACCCCGCATAGGTCCTGTTGCGCCACACAAGCGTGCCGTCCAGCGTCTTGCCAGCCAGAGCGACAGAGGCATCGCGCCTTCGCAACAGCCCGGAATGCTTCACCCGGATGCCGTCACGGTTGTAGTCGACAATGGTAACCTTCCGCTCCTTGTTGCCCTGAAGCATAAGGCCCTGGCGCTCGCAGAGGATACGCGGCGTCGACTCATAACTTCTCTGACGCATCCAGGGCCGAAACAGCAAGGCTGCCAGCGATAGAGACGCCCCGATCAAGGCAATCGGTAGAATGAACTGTGTGAGACGACTTGGAGCTTGTGCCTCCGCCACGGGTACATCTTCTTCTTTCTTCACAACTGACGAAGCTGGGCGCTCACGCTCGTCTGAAAAACGCGCCCCTACCGACTCGCGCTGCTGCCGATCGGCATAGCGCGCGCCTATGGCCGCGCCGCCGTCCGAGAGGGTGCGAACGCCCTCGTCGGATGCGACACACCCTTCAGAGCGAAGATAAGCCAGAAGGGTCATCCCGACTTCCGGGGGAACCGCCATCTTCACGACGCGGCGGGCCTTCAGTTCACCATCAGTCTGGGAGGCTGCAACCGCATCGCCAAGACGTTTGAAATACCAGTCGAACTCATGTGGATCGAAAAGGGCAGTTTTTGCCCCGCGATGCTGGCGCCCATCCAGCAGTGGCACGTCGACGAGAAGCCGCGCAAGCTCGTCCCGCGTAGCAGAGCCTTCGGCCGGGCGCTGATTGACCCGCATCAGCCGCACTTCCTGTAGTGCATCACCAGCCGCATTCAGCGAGGCGCACGCTATTTGCGCATGGCCCCGCCCGGAAAGTGCCATGGCGAGCATCGATAGAAGCGAAAGTCCGACCCGTTTCATATTTTCTATTTAGTCAGAAATATTTTAAAAATCGGTTTTCGGAGATATCTATGAAATCCCTTTGCCCACCGGGCTTTTCAGCCGCCTGCTTATCCCCAAATTTCGAGGGCGGGCGACCGAAGAACGAGACCGTCTCCGGGCATCTGTCGAAAATTCAGTGATGCATGGGGGCGCTGGAGCGTGCGCTTTCCCGAAAATGATTCAGGGAAGGATGGTGCCGCGAGACAGAATTGAACTGTCGACCTCGTCATTACCAATGACGCGCTCTACCACTGAGCTACCGCGGCGTTTACGCTAGCGTGCGAGGGCCTTAGCTTAAGCCGCTAATGATGAAAAGGCCGTTTAATGCACGGAACTGAACAAATGGCAGCTAAACAAAACGAAGACAGTAGGGAGGCGCGCCTCAAGGCGGCGCTGCGTGACAACCTGAAACGCCGCAAGCAGGCCGCCCGCAAGGAAAAGCCAGGCAGCACCGCCAAGGACAATGACAAGACGCAGTAGCCATGGGCACGGACCGCCCGCTGATCATACCCACTGAAATCAAAAAGGGCCGCACCATATGGCGCGGCCCTTTTCATTCATTCTGGCATTCGCCTTAGCCGAAGCAGTTGTCGCTCTTCAGCCAGTCATCAATCGCTTTCAGCGATTGACGATGGTGATCAGGCCACCAAGGCAGGCTGTGCGGCATGTCTTTCACTTCAACGAACTTGGCATTCACGCGGCCTTTGACAGCGTTGTAGAAATCGCGGCCTTCAGCGATTGGCACGCGAACATCCCGGTCGCCGTGGTAAACGAGAATTGGGATGTTAGCCTTGGACGTGTTGGCACTTGGGTCCATGCCGTTGATCGTGTTGCCCTGCACGATGCGAGAGATGCGGTTCGCACTCACAATTCTCCGGAAGAGAGCGAGGCTGGACACACCGGCGCCTGAGATCGCGCATTGGTACGGCCCGTCTTCACGGACGGTCGCTGCGAAGGCTGCGAATCCACCATAGGAGTAGCCAAAGATCGCCAGCTTGTCTGGATCAGCAATGCCCTGATCGACGAGATATTGTGCGCCGTCATCCTTGTCGTCCTGCATGGCCTGGCCCCACTCCTCGTCGCCAGCGAACCACAGCTCACGGCCGAAGCCGGTTGAACCGCGATACTGAGGCTGAAGCACGGCATAGCCACGCGAAGTCAGGAAAGGCACCCAGCCGGAGATATCCCAGCCGGCATAGTCGCGCGCCCAAGGGCCGCCATGCGGCAGGATCACAGTCGGGATACGGCCATCGGTGTTCTTGTCATAGCTATCCGGCAGGGACAGAAGACCAGGGATGTTGAGGCCGTCACGTGCCGGATAGTAGATCAGCTCAGTCGTGCCGATGTCCGACTCGTCGATCCACGGACGGCTGTCGCCGATCATCACCACCTTGTTGCGGTTGATCAGGAGGTAATAGGCTGGCGGCTGGTCAGCTGCTTCCGTCGAAAACAGGACGCGATTGCCATCCTTCGCTCCATCGATGATATCGACGATCTGACCTGGGAAAGCCTGTTCCAGACCCTCTTGAATTGAACGCAGCTCCGGATCGAGCCAGTACGT
Organism: Henriciella algicola; assembly: GCF_003576245.1. Classification (GTDB taxonomy): domain Bacteria; phylum Pseudomonadota; class Alphaproteobacteria; order Caulobacterales; family Hyphomonadaceae; genus Henriciella; species Henriciella algicola. The sequence continues at coordinate 11,778 of NZ_QWGA01000005.1, read as the reverse complement.
CTCGACGGTTGCCGCAGCGTAGCGGAAGCCGAGCGGCTCGTTCCAGTTCTCTTTATCCGTACCCAGGACCACGCCCGTCGCCGAGAAATCCGGATGAGCAAAGACCGGTTCATTGCTGAACTGGTTGGTCTTCGGGTCATAGAAATAGACCGCTGCCTTGTCCGAGAATTTGTCGGTGATCATGTAGTATTGGCCGGACGCCTCGTCATAACCAGCGACGTCCATCTGATAACGGTTTGAGGCGAGATAATCGAGCGGCTCTTCGCGCTCCATCGCCCCCGTATCCTCGTTGAGCATGTAGGTCTCAACGCGCCAGTCGCCGTCGCCGGCAGGCTCAATGCCCTGACGGACGAGGATGCGGCCATTGCGCGGATCGGTGAAGCTGATGCCCTGACGGCCAGAGCCGTTATAGAGGAACGTTTTCTCTTCGGTCCGCATGTTGACGCGGTAATACTCGGTCTCACCACTCGCGATATTGTTATACGTCACAATGACGTGGTCTTCTTCAAGCGGAAGCGTATTCGAGATGCCGGTCGTATTATTGATGTCGCGGCATTGAGCCAGCTGTTTGTCACGCAGACGCTCGGTGCCAAGCCCCGCGATACCCTCGTCGAGGTCGTCGAGGTCTTTCGACCCGACATAAAACTTCACAACAAAGGTTTTTGTAGCACCAAAGCCGCCGCCTTCAGTACAGAACGTCTGACCTGTCCAGGCCTGACGGCCAACGACGAACACCTTATCGCCTGGCAGCGCCTGAATGGCGGCAAACCGCATTTTATTGTTCGGCGGCGTGATGCGCGTTGGCACCAATGGCTTCGAGGTGTCGATCGTGTCTGGCAGCTCCCAGCTGGCCAGTGACAGCGTTTCATTGTCTTCGCCCGGCGTCGCAATCAGACCGACCATATAGGTCCCGTCATTCGACATCGACAGGCTGCTGATATTTGGCTCCTTGGCGAAGGCCTCAATCGAGACCGGATCCGCCTGAGCTCCGAATGCCAGCCCGGCAAGGCCAGCCGCCGCAATAATTTGCCGCTTCATAGATGCTCCCTTCCATCACGCATGAGTTGGGAACAGTTGCCGAATGTGCAGCTTTGGTCAACTTCGCCTTGCAGGCGCATATTTGTCCCCCTAAGCGCGAATTCGGGGCAAGACTTGCCCGTTCCCGTTACCGAAATGTCACACAATCTTTCAACGTCCAAAATCCATGCAACTAGGGTTTGCGGAATTGTAATGATGGGTGCATTCGTTTGACCATCCCGGCACTCAGGGCGGGACTCAGGGAATTTATTCCGATTTTTGAAGGGGTATCCATGTCGATTAAAAACGATCTGCGGTATCTTGCGCTTGGCTCCGTAGCCTACAGCGTTTTCGCCATTACCGGCGTTGCATATGCGCAAGAAACCGAAACTGACGAACCGATCATTACGACCGAGAGTCAGGACGATGAAGACGAAGCAGAATCGCGTCAGGAACGCGTTGTCGTCACCGGCTCGCTTCTGCGCCGTGACGAGTACAGCTCGTCCTCTCCGATCCAGGTGATCACCGCTGAAACCGCAACGGCTGAAGGTCTCATCGACGCGACCGACATCATCCAGTCGCAGTCGGTTGCTTCCGGTTCAACCCAGATCAACGGTAACTTCGGTGGCTTCGTCGTCGAAGGTGGTACCGGTGTGAACACCATCTCGCTGCGTGGCCTCGGCGCACAGCGTACGCTGGTTATCTTCAACGGCCGTCGTATCGGCCCATCCGGTGTCCAGGGCCAGGTTGGCGCGGTTGACCTCAACGTCATCCCGACTTCCGCTGTCCAGCGCGTTGAAATCCTGAAGGACGGCGCTTCGTCCATCTACGGTTCCGACGCTGTTGCCGGTGTGGTCAACGTCATCACCCGTCGTTCGATCGACGCTCCAGAGCTCAACGTCTCTTTCAACGTTCCTTACGAGGGCGGTGGTGAGCAGTGGTCTGTTGACGGTGCATACGGCTTCAACTTCGACCGTGGTAACGCAGTCATCTCCGCTTCCTACCAGAAGCTCGAGCCACTGACCTTCCGCGACCGCGACTACTTCGACTGCCCGCAAGAGTATGTCTATGACCGTAAAGGCGGCACCCGCGTCGACACGCTCGACCCGAACACCGGCCGTCCGATCTGTCTTCTGTCCATCACGGACGCGATCGACATCAACGCTGGCCCACGTCTCATCTATGACGAAGACCTCGGCGACTTCCGTCCGTCGGCCTTCGCAGAGCGTGAGTACTACAACGAGAAGTACCGCGACACGGCTGTGATCCCGGAAACGGAACGTGCCAGCATCTTTGCAACCGCCGACTACAACTTCGGCTGGGCAGAGTTTTTCGCTGACGCGCTCTACACCAACCGTAAGACTGAGCAGGAATACTACCGCCAGTTCTTCCCATGGGCATCGCCTGCTGACCCGCAAAACCCATACGGCAACTTTGCGCGTCCGATCACGATCGCTCCATTCAGCACCGGCGTAGAAATCGATTACTACTCCGTCACGGCTGGCCTGCGCGGCGACTTCGGCAACATGCTTCAGGACTGGACGTGGGAAACCTCGGCTGTCTACTCGAAGTCCGAAGGCGACTACACCCGTCAGACCTTCCCGCTTAACCGCGTTGTCGACCCGATCCGCGCTGGCGGTGCAGTCAACGTCGGTACGCCTGGCAACTTCCAGTGTTTCTACATTGAAGACCAGGACTACGCCGACAACGGCCTGAACGGCACCTACGTGCCTTGCCCTGTCACCTACAACTACTTCACCCGTGATTTCGTTGAAGGTAACATCGCTCCAGACGTTCTCGACTTCCTTATCCAGGACGACAGCGGTTCGACCACTTACGAGCAGCTGACGCTTTCGGGCATCGTGACCGGTTCGCTCTTCACGCTGCCAGCTGGTGATGTCGGTGTGGCTCTCGGCGTTGAGTATCGTGACTACGAACTCGACGACCAGCCAGGCTTCTACTCGCGCAACAACATGCAGTGGGGTCTTTCCTCTGCTGGTGTGACCGCAGGTAGCGACAACGTCATCGAAGCTTTCGGCGAAGTCGAAATTCCTATCCTCGCAGGCATGCCGTTCGCAGAAGAGCTCACGCTCAACGTGTCCGGTCGTGTTTTCGAGTACGACTCCTACGGCTCTGACTCGGTCTACAAGGCTGGTCTGAACTATCAGATCACCCCGTCGGTCCGCGTTCGCGGTACCTACGGCACGTCGTACCGTACCCCGGCCCTCTACGAGCTGTTCCTGGGCAACCAGACCTCGTTCCTCGGCCAGGCTGCGATCGACCCGTGTGACTTCTCCGATCCGGCTAACCCACCAGCCAACCCGAACATCCGTCAGAACTGTCTGACGCAAGTTCCGGCTGACTATGATCCGTTCGGCTCGTCCGCTCTGATCACCACGGGCGGCGGCGCAGGCATCCTCGATGCTGAAACCTCCGAAGCCATCACGGTCGGTGCGATCTACACCCCAACCTTCGCTAACCTGTCGGTTGCTGTCGACTACTTCGAAATCGAAGTGAACGACCAGATTGCTCAGCTCGGTGCCGGTTCGATCGTTTCGGGTTGCTATGCATCCGACTCGTTCCCGAACGACGCACTCTGCCAGCTGTTCAACCGCGACCTTGACCCTGCAAGCCCAACCTACCTGCAGATCACGGACGTCAACGACAGCTACGTGAACATCAACAGCCAGACCAACCGCGGTCTCGACCTCACCGCTCGTTACGAGCACGAGTTCGACCTCGGCGACCTCATCGTCGACCTCCAGGGTACCTGGACGTTCGAAGATAACGTCGAGCTGTTCGGTGGCATCGACTCCGACGTCGACGAGAACAACGGCACGATTGGTGATCCGGACTTCACGGCTAACAGCCGTATCCAGTTCGTCACCGGCGACGTGACCCTTAACTGGTTCACCGACTTCGTCAGCCGTACCTCGAACGACGAGATCTTCGGTGGTTCGCTGTTCCCGTACCGTGACGGTCAGGTTCGCTACTTCAAGCAGTACACCGAGCCTTACTTCCTGCACTCGGTGTCGGCTCAGTACCGTGCTGACGACTGGCGCGTGACCTTCGGTGTGACGAACGTCTTCGACGAAGCTCCACCGATCGTTTCGACCGGTGCTGCAACCCGCCGCGGCTCTGTTGCCCTGGTTGGTACGCAGTACGACTATCGCGGCCGCAGCGTGTTCGCTCGCCTGCAGAAGTCGTTCTAAGCCTCAAGGCTTGAAACCAAATCAAGGAAGGCGGGCCGTTCATCGGCCCGCCTTTTTTCTTGCCTGCTAAGCGGTGGGCCCGCGCCGTGGTCCCCGGTCACCAAACCACCAGAGCGTTGCGGCCGTCGCTGCGAATGTCGCCGTTTCAATGATCGAGGCCCGCCCTGCCCCGTCGGCGCCAATCCAGATCAGCCCGGCAATCAACCAGAGCAGCAGTGTCAGCGCTGGCCGGGTGACGCCGCGCACTGCGCTCACCCATCTATAGCTCTCGCCAATAGCTGCATCCGCCGCCATGGACGCCGACAGCCCAGCCCAGCGCCCGCTGACCTCCGCAAGCGCCAGCTCGCCTTCGGTCTCTTCCGCGCGCGCATGCCGCTGAAGCTCAAGCAGCTTTGTCTCATGCGCCCAGCGCTCTGTTTCGTGCTGCAGGCGCTGGCGCGTCTCGAAATGGCCTGCCACCCGCCCAAGGGCTGTGCCGATAAGGCCAAACAGCCCGCCGCCTGCCGCACTTGCGGCAAGGCCCGTTATTGGATCCATAGTCTTTCGCTTCCCGAATAGTACCAGCGCGCTGGCCGCGCCCGCCTGTCGACATGAAGGAAGCTTCGCCCAAGGCCGAGACCGGTGAACCCCGCCTCGATCGCCGCATCGAGCAACGCCCCACGGCTATGCCCCGCGATCTGGATATCCGCCGCGATCTGCTTGTGGCGCGATAGCGGCGCTCCGCCGACCGCCGCATTCCAGCCGGCACACCTGTGTCCCGATGTCAGGACGAGCGGCCTGCCTGCCCGCGCCCGCATATCCTCCAGCGCATCCAGAAACTCAGCATCGTGCCAGTACTGCCCGCTGCAGAACCTGCCCGCGCATCTGCAAGCAAGCTCCCGCACGGCAAAATGCGGCCAGCGCCAGCTGGCTGACAATGCGCGGACCGCGCTTTCAGGGTTGGCATAAAGCAAGTGCCGTGTCCTCCTTCGACGGAAGACACTATGACCGGGCCAGTCAGGGGGCGGACCAATTCGCTCCGCCCCGTGGAGGCCCCCGCAAGGGCGGGCGTTGTCCCGCCCGGATCCGGCGGAACTACGGCGTCCACCGGGATGGGACGACGCCGCTTTATCTACTCATCAAGACCCATCGATGCCGTACAGGCGGCCAATACGGGCTCGCTCTCATCGCCAAACAGGCCGAAATGGTGCGGCTCGACGCGGGTGTTTGGCTGCGCATTGAAGAAGGCGTGCTTGATAGCGGAGGCAGGCCCCCGGCGCCGGCGCGCCGCATCGACATAACCCTGCGCGATAGCCGCCTTGTCGGCTTCTCCAGCGCTCTCAAAACCGGCGGCCTTGGCCTCCTGCTGGACGATCGTGTCCTCTGAAGCCTTTTCTACATAGTGGGCAAGGCGCGCGCAGGTGAGGTCCGGATAGGTCGCAGTTTCAAAATCCGGCCGTGTCGTGCACCTCTGCAGGGATGTCTTCAGCGCCTGTTGCTGCGCTGCGTCACCGGACGACATGACCTGGAACAAAGCCTGGCTTATCTGCGCCCGGTCCTCTGTCAGCGTCTCCGCCTCACCGGTCAGCAACTTCGCGTGCGTAGACCAGGCGCTGGTCATTTCCTTCACCTGCGTCTCAGCATCAGAGCCGCGCGGGACATAGCCCGCCGACATGACAAGGAATTGCTCGCATTCGATTGCGTCATGCACCGCATCGCCAGCAGCAGGCAATGCGACCGCAAAGCTCAGTGACAGGCCAAGCGCAAGCTTCAGGAATTGATGTTTCATTCCGGGGTCCCCTTCCGGTTTCATCTACGCATACCGGCTCCTGCCCCCCGACAGAAAGCCAGCATGTTCTGCTTCTCAGCAAAGCGCGAATTTTCTGCATCGCGCAAGCAGCTGATGCACCGCCCGAAGGCGATGCATCAGCCCACTCATCTTTCAGCAAAGATCAGCCTGCAGGCGCAAAGGCCCGGCCCGTCGACAGGGCTGCGATGGCTTCATTGTATTCGCGCTCGAGCTTGTCGACGAACTTTGCCGTCGGCATGCGCTCTTCAATGGCGCCAATGCCCTGGCCGCAGCCCCAGATATCCTTCCACGCCTTGGACTTCTGGTTGCCGCCAGAGCCAAAGTTCATCTTGCTCGGATCGCTTTCTGGCAGGTCGTTCGGGTCGAGACCAGCTGCCGCGATGGACGGGGCGAGATAGTTGCCATGCACGCCGGTAAACAGGTTGGAATAGATGATGTCCTTCGACGCGCTATCGACGATCATGTCCTTATAGCCATCTGCCGCGCGGGCTTCGTCACAGGCGATGAAGGCAGAGCCGATATACGCAAAGTCAGCGCCCATGGCCTGCGCCGCCGCGATTGATCCGCCATGCGCAATAGAGCCGGACAGCGCCAGCGGGCCGTCGAAGAACTGGCGGATCTCCTGGATCAGCGCAAACGGCGACAGCGTGCCCGCATGGCCACCAGCGCCCGAGCACACCGCGATCAGGCCGTCAGCACCCTTCTCAAGCGCCTTGTGCGCAAAAACCGTGTTGATGACGTCGTGCATGACGATGCCGCCATAGGACTGGATCGCGTCATTCACTTCGGTGCGCGCACCCAGCGACGTAATCACGAACGGCACCTTGTACTTCACGCAAAGCTCAAGATCCTCTTCGAGGCGGTTATTCGTCTTGTGGACGATCTGGTTCACCGCGAAAGGCGCGGCCGGACGGTCCGGATTGGCCTTGTTATAGGCGTCGAGCTCAGAGGTGATCTGATCCAGCCACTCATCGAGCTGCGAAATCGGGCGCGCATTCAGCGACGGGAAAGAGCCGACAACGCCGGCCTTGCACTGGGCGATGACAAGCTCTGGGCCGGAAATGATGAAAAGCGGCGAACCGATGACCGGCAGACGCAGATTGGAAAAAATGGATGGCACGGACATTGGACGCTTCCCTCTAAAGCAAATTCCTCACTGCCGCAGACCTAACTTCGCGCGCGCGCGCGACAAGACATGACGTTGGGAAAATCGCTGCCGCTCAGCTTCGCGCGTCCAGCCAGTCGAGGTCTTCCTGAAATCGCTCGGCCAATATGCGGCCCACCGCAGGCTGCGCCGCCTGCCAGCGTTCCCAGGTGAAAAGGTCCTTGATGAGCGTATTGTCGGCGCAGGCAACCGAGACCGGGACGGCCAGTTCAAGCCGCCTGTTCTGGCGGGAAAAATCCTGCCCGAAATACGTCGTCTGCACGGTGTCTGGTTGGCCCACACCTATCAACGGATTGTCCTGTAAGCGCTTTTCCAGAGGGATGACCTCAATGAAATTTGCCTCCCGCGCATACACATCGACGATGTGGGCGGTATCACTGAAGCGCCGCCTCTCATCATCAGCCTTCAGCGACAATAGGCGGGGCGACGTCGTAAGCTCTCTCAAGGCGCTATCGCGCACAGAGATGCCAAACGTGCCCATGGCAAGGTTGATCGCGCGGTTTACCGCTGCGGTCGCCTCTTCGCTGTCATCGCACGATTGCAAGGCGTCGATACCGTCCCCCACAACGCCCAAACCCGTCATGACATTCGCATTCTCGGTCTCCAGCGTTTCCAGATTGACGGCGAGTTCCGCGCGATATCGCTCCAGCGCATCCTCATACGCCGCCCGATCGGCACGCGCACTGTTCCAGTTGCCAAGCTGCACACCGATGAACACACCCAACACGACGATGAAGAAATCCAGCACCACAGCGAGCCAGTCCTGCTCGCCGATATGCCGGCTCAACCGACGAAGTAACATGGTTTCGATTGCCCCCTCGCGCCCATGCCGTCATCCTTGCCGAAAGCATCTCGGAAATCGAGGGCAAATACCAAAGGGAGGGCTATCGCATGGCAATCAGCATGAAAGACAAGACCGTCGTCATCACAGGCGGCGCAACCGGCATTGGCTTTGCGCTGGCCAAGCAATTTGGCGCGGATGGCGCGCGGATCATCTTGGCTGAACCGCGCGAGCATCGGCTTCAGGAAGCCTGCGAGGCACTCAGCCAGATTGGCACTGAAGCGAGCTACAGCGTCTGCGATGTAACGGATCTGGCCCAGGTCGAAGCACTGGCTGATCATGTCTGGCAAACTTATGGTGGCTGCGATGTCCTTCTGAATAACGCTGGCGTCGGCAGCCGCGAGAAGCGTCTGCCTGACGTGCCGATGAACGACGCGCACCACATCATGAACGTCAACTTCTGGGGCGTCTGGCATGGCTGCCGCGTGTTCGGCGCGCGCATGAAGGAGCAAGGCACGCCTGCCATGATCTACAATACCGGCTCAGAGAACTCCTTCTTCTGCGCCACCAATGCGGCTGCCTACATCGCCTCCAAACACGCCGTCCTCGGCCTGACAGAAACCTTCCGTGAGCAGATGCCAGACTTCATCACCGTCGGCCTCATCATTCCCGGCTGGGTCTCAACCGAGCTCACCCCCGGCTTTGAGGACGTCGCAATGCATGCCGATGAGTTCGCGGGCATCATCTATCCGCAAATCCTCGAGGGTGAACGCTTCGTTGTCTCGCACGCCTACAATACTGTCAGGATCGATGAACGCATGGATGCCCTGAAGCAGTCCTATGCCCGCTACGCCCCCCGCCATGACGGCGACGAGCAGTACGATGTCCGCGACTACATCCAGCGCATCCGCGAGCGCGGCCAGATATGAGCGAGCTTCGCCTCACACCCGTCTTTGAAGACGCAACCGGCGGGCCGGATGAGCCCCTGCTGCGCCCGATCAAGGCGACGGCCACCAAAGCCGACTATGATGCATTCCTGATATCTCTCTGCGACTACAATCAGGACACACCCCGGGGAACTCTAGGTGAGAGCATTCAACGCTTGGCGGACGAGGAACAGTGCGTCATTTCGGGCGGCCTCATCGCATCGAAAGACGAATTTCTCCTTGTGCCCGGCTGTTGCTGCGGCCTCGAAGGCTGGACCGAGTGGAAAGGCATCAAACCGGGCGCAGACAGCCCATGGCTCGGTCACGACCCCTCGCCCACGATAGAGGCCTTGGACCAATTGGTCGTATTACACTCAGGCGGCGGAACCGTTTCGGCCTCCAGCCACACCCCGCCCGAAAGACTTGAAGTCACCTATGCGGAGCTGAACGCGGCTGTCGCGGAAGCCGAGCGTGATCTGATCGCCTTCATGATGGGTTTGCATTACCATCTGCGCGAAGAGTACGGGCCTTCCGGCGACAAGCTGGCGCGCAAAATCGCTGGCTGGTTCTCAATCCCGCTAGTCTAACGCTCCAGAGCCTTGGCCTGCTTCTGTTGCCTCGCCTGGTGCTTCATGAAGCTGGACAGCAGCCCTTTGGCCTTTGGCGGCTGCCGCCCTTCCGCCATCGCCTCGATTGCGAGGTAGTTCCACGCCATCTGGCCCAGCGCGTTGACCATCTTGATCATGCCGATGCCGCTATTGGGGCCGAGGAAGCCTGGGCCGAGGCGCATCTTCTTGGCATGGTTTTCCAGCCGCTCGCTCTCGCCGGACAGCAGGCGCGCAGGCCCATACGGATCACCGCAGAGCGGCGCGCCAAGCCCGATCATGTCGGCCATGCCTGAGGACACCGTCTCCTCCATCGCCACTCTGGAGCGGAAGCCGCCTGTCGCCATGACCGGCATCTTCGCGCGCTCGCGCACCATGGCGGCATAGTCGACGAAATAGGCCTCGCGCGCCTTGGTGCTGGCACGCACGGCCTGCTCCTCGCGCGCCTGCATGCCCTCAATGCCGAGCAGCGCCGGTTGCTCATAATTGCCGCCTGAAATCTCAAGCAGGTCGATGGACTTCTCGTTCAGCCACTCGACCACCTGGATACAGTCCTCAAAGCTGAAGCCGCCCTGCTGGAAATCAGCCGAGTTGAGCTTCACCCCGACGCCAAAATCCGGCCCGACCGCCGCGCGCACCGCATCCACCGTTTCCAGCAGAAAGCGCGCCCGGTTCTCCAGCGAGCCGCCATACTCGTCATTGCGGATGTTCGAGCGCGGCGAGAGGAACTGGCTGATCAGATAGCCATGCGCGCCATGCACCTGCACCCCGTCAAAGCCGGTTTCCTTTGCGACCTTGGCGACATGGGCAAAGGCCGCAATCGTCGCCTGTATCTCCTGCCCCGTCATGGGCCGCGGCTTGCCGAACTGGTTGCCCGGAAGCGCCAGCTGGATGTCGGAGGCGGACACAGGCGTCTTGTTGACGATGGTCGGCGTCTGGCGCCCGGCATGGCTGATCTGCATCCACACCGCCGCGCCCTGCGATTTCGCCGCCGCGCTCCACGCCTTCAGCGCTGCGAGGTGTTCCGGCGGCTGGTCCCCCACAATCGCGACATTGCCGGGGCTTTCCAGATGCATCCGGTCGACCAGCACATTGCCGGTCAGAAGCAGGCCGCAGCCACTGCCCGCCCACGTCTCATACAGCTTCGCGTGACGCTCATCGGCGCAGTTCAGCGGCCCGGCCAGCTGCTCGGTCATCGCCGCCTTGCACAGCCTGTTCGGCAGGCGCGCCCCGCATGGCAGATCAAGGGGTTGTTCAAGAATGCTGGTCATCGTGGCCCTCCCGTCGCGTTCGCCAGCATGACCCAGCCTGCGCTTACCGTCCACGGGTTTTCCTTGCGCCCCGCGCCGCTGCCCCCTATTAAGGCCCCTCAAGAGGCCGAAAGGACACCGAAGACATGGATCAAGCACGCACCCAATTCGCGCTGCCTGTTTACCTGACCCGAGAGGTCCCCCATGTCTTCCTGTCTCACCCTCGACTCCCTGTCGCTCGCCACGCCTGAAGGCGACACACTTTTTGACAATCTGACCCTGTCACTCGGACGCGAGGCTGTCGGCCTCGTTGGACGCAATGGCTGTGGCAAGTCCACGCTCTTGAAAGCGATCGCGGGCAACCTCGCCCCTGCGCGCGGCCAGATCAACGTGCATGGCCGCGCCGCCATGCTCCAGCAGAGCTTCGATGAGGCCGAAACCGTAGCCCAGGCCCTTGGCGTCCGGACAGACCTTGCCCGCCTCGCCCGCATCACCGCTGGCGATGGCACAGCGGAGGATTTCGACGCCGCTGACTGGACGCTGGAAGCGCGCCTCGAAAAGGCGCTCGCCGACACCGGCCTCGCTGGAGTCGATACAACCCGCAAGATCGGGACCTTCTCCGGCGGGGAGCGCACGCGCATCGGCCTTGCCCGCCTTCTGCTGGCAGAGCCTGACCTCATCCTCCTCGATGAGCCAACCAATAATCTCGACGCTGAAGGCCGCGCCAGCGTCATGTCCCTCATCGAGAGCGGGCCCGGCGGCCTGCTGATCGCCAGCCATGACCGCGCCCTGCTGGAGCGGATGGACCGGATCGTGGAGCTGACCCCTGTCGGCTGCACCGTCTTCGGCGGCGGCTGGTCAGAGTTTGAAGCCGCCCGCAATGCGGCACGCGCCCGCGCAAGGGCCGAAGCGACCAGCGCCGCCAACCGCCTCAAAGCCACCGAACGCAAGACCCAGCAAGCCAAGGAACGCCAGGACCGATCCGACGCGCGCGGCCGGGCCGTCCGCGCCCGCGGCGACCAGCCAAAGCTCG
>NZ_QWGA01000004.1 GCF_003576245.1 Henriciella algicola | reverse complement strand
AGTCGAGTTCCCTACACCTAGCCAACTTTTTTCGCCTTGAGTGACAGGGGCCCGCACTCCTTCAAGCCAAAAGTTCCTAAAACACAGGTTGACAGCCTGGTGGGTGATCGGGACTGTTGCTGAAGGTTAATGGGTTTCGGGGGTTTGAAAATGAAGTCGGCTTGGTTGGTGACGCTTGGCGTCAGCTTTGCGTTTTTGGTTCCGGCTTCTTATGCGCAACTGCCGCCCTTTGATACGATCAATGACGAGCCTGCCGCTCTTCCAGAGAACAATACCGCGCTTAATAGCGGCGGGGTTGATCAGTTCTCTGGCAGCTATGGCATGTCATTCGAGCTGGCGCGGATTGGCGATCCTGGTGGGCAAGGTGGCCTTAGCTATTCGCGATCTTTCTCCAATCTGAGCTGGCGCAATAACCTCGGCGGCGGTGTGTACGAAAGCAGCACGACAGGCCGGTTCACCGTTCGCTACGGTAATTTCACTGAAGAATTCACGCTCACAAATCCGTCTTTAGGCACCTACGCTCCGTGGCGCCCGACTGTATCGACGCTCGAAGAAGATGTAAGCGGCGGAAGCTGGGGTGATTTCACCTACAAAGCTTCGGACGGTAGTGTCATCGAGTTTTCTGGAGACCTTCGCGATACGTCGATCGGATTGCATGCCGCCATCACGAGTGTGACCAGACCGAATGGTGAGGTCATCACCTATGACGGTCCAAATGTCTCAAGCAGCCTCGGCTATCAGCTACGAACCGAGGACGGCAATTCACTCATCAACTCCGCGTATAAGTATTGTGACGTTACGCTCGACAATTGTAGCGGCCTTCCGTCGGGCAATTGGCCGAGCGCCTCAGGCCTCACAAACTCTGCAGGCGAAACCTACAGCGTGACCGACACAGCCGTCGGGAATAACACGCAAATCCAGGTGACCTCTCCAGAAGGCGTGTCCACGACAGTCACCCTCGACAGTAATGGCCGGGTCAGCAGCCGCGCCTATGCGGGCAATACCTGGACCTATTCGAGCTCGAGCACATCAAGCCAAACGCAATCGACGGTGACCGGCCCAAGCGGCATTTCTCAAGTCTCGACTTATAATAGCGACGGTCAAATCCTCTCTGCCGAGACCATACCGTCTGGGCAGACAAGCGGGCTTGGTGTCACCTACACTTACAAAGATGGGCTCCCTGAGACCGTAACATATCCTGAGGGCAATTCGGTCGTATACAAATTCGATCCCCTTGGACGGTTGGAAGAGATCCGCGAAAAAGCAAAACCCTCTTCAGGTGTGCCGGACAGGGTCGTTAGTTTCACCTATGCAGCCTGCGGCCCCACGACCTACAAATATTGTAGCAAGCCGATTACGGTGACGAACGAACGCGGTCTGATCACTAAATATAGCTACTCCTCAGCGCATGGCGAAGTTATCCGGATTGAGCATCCGCGGCCAAATTCGAGCGCGGATTATCCTATCCAGACATTCGGCTACGTTCAGAAATATGCCTGGGTCAAGGCAAGCTCGGGTACCTCGCAAGTTCAAGCGTCGGCGCCTGTCTGGCGCCTCGTTCAGAGCCTTCGGTGCAGTGTCCCAAGCCAGACTGACAATTGCGTCGGCAACTCCTCTGCGATCGAGGTAACCGATTATGCCTATGAGGCTGGCAACTCATCGACCCCGAGCAATGTCCTGCTCAAGTCGGTCACGCGCCGTTCTGTCGACTATTCGATTATAGCGACGACCGCCTACACCTACGACACGTGGGGACGTGTCACCAAAGTCGATGGTCCTCTTGCTGGCGATGATGACAGCTCTTGGTACGAATATGACCATATGGGCCGCGTGACGTTGACGACGGGGCCGGACCCCGATGCGAGCGGCGGCATGCAGCATTCATATGCCGCGATCAGCTACAATGATGATGGCCAGACAATCGAGCAAGAATCCGGGTCCGTGAACGCACCGAGCGGAAGCCGGAGCTTCTCCCCAATATCTGTCGCGACGCAGTTCTACGACACTTATGGCCGTCAGCAGAAGACGCAGCTGGTTGATAGCTCGAGCGCTGTCATATCAGTGAGCCAGGTCAGCTATGATAGCGTGGGACGGCCGGAATGCGCCGCGCTACGGATGAGCCCGACCAGCTATAGCTCGCTACCAGCATCAGCCTGTACTCAGTCTGGCGCCGGCATCGACCGGATCACCAAGACTTTCTACGACAGCTATGGTCGGCCCTGGAAAGCCACCAGCGCATTTGGCACGTCCGCTGCGCGTGACCAGTCGGTGAGCTATACAGATAACGGTCAGGTCGAAACCATTACCGATGGCAGAGGGGCCCGGACCACTTATGAGTATGACGGTCTCGATCGGCTCGTAAAAACGCGCTATCCTGATCCGTCTTCGTCAGGCGCAAGCTCTACGACCGACTTTGAGCTTGTAACCTACTGGGTCGATAATGGCTTATCGACCTCCGACGTGCACACCGCAAAGAACCGGAACGGTGAGACGTTCGGCTTCGCTTACGACAATCTGGGCAGGATCGCTGATATCTCCCGTCCATCTGGGCTGTCAGCGCTGAGCTACACCTATGATGGCCTTGGGCATCAAACGTCAGTCACGTCGGGCGGCACAACGCTCAGCTATGGTTGGGACGTTCTCGGCCGGATGACGTCAGAGCAAAGCGCGATCGGCACTGTCTCTTACCAGTATGATAGCGGCGGACGGCGCACGCGGATGACATGGCCGGACAGTGTCTACATCACTTATGAATACCTTGCAGGTAGCTCGGCGCTGACGACCATTCGTGAAAACGGCTCCACGCCGTTGGCGTCGTTCACCTACGACAGCCAAGGTCGCCGCAGCGCGCTTGGCTATGGCAATGGGGTGACGACAACTTATGGCTATGATGACGCGTCCCGCCTCTCTGATCTCAACATCAGCGTGCCGAACGATACCGACTACAGCGTCGAATATGACTACACCTACAATGCGAGCGGTCAGATCGTTCAGAGACAGGTCTCTAACTTCTCCTATGCCGATCAGCTGCCTGCATCGGGCCACAGCTACGCCTATGACATGCAGAGCAAGCTCACCTCAACCGACTCGCAGTCTGTCACGCATGATGCACGCGGCAACCTCACCAATGATGGCAACCAAAGCTATGCCTATGATGCTGAGAACCGCCTCACCAGTGTGAACTCGGGAACCTCGCTCAGCTACGACCCGGCCGGCAGGCTGACAACGGTGTCGGATACGGCCAATACCAAGATGCTCTATGACGGTGTTCAGCTCATTGGCGAATACGATAATGGCGGCAATCTGCTACGGCGCTACGTGCACGGGCCTAGCCTGGACGAACCGCTGGTTTGGTATGAAGGCTCAGGCGTCAGCTCTTCCACCCGCCGGTACATGAGTGCAGACGAGCGCGGGTCGGTGACCCTGCTGAGCGCTGCGTCAGGCACGTCCATCGGGCTCAATCAGTTTAGCGTGTTCGGTGAACCGAGCGCTGACAATGCAGGACGGTTCGGGTACACCGGACAAGCCTGGATACAGGAAGCTAGCCTCCACCACTACCGGGCACGGGCCTACAGCGCCAGCCTCGGACGGTTCCTGCAGCCGGACCCGATCGGATACGGCGACGGGCTAAACATGTACGCCTACGTCGGAAATGATCCGGTGAATATGATCGATCCGTGGGGGCTGGAAAGCGAATGCGGTACGCCGGGGCTCCAGGAAGAGGATGACCCTACGGTCGATTGTCAAGATACTGTCGTGGTTATTGGTCAGATCATAGAGTCCGTTAGTACCACATGGCTGCCCGCGCATTTGCTTTTCGGCCAACTCTATCACATCTACTCTCCACAACTGTATCAAAGTGGTGGTGGAGGAACGGGAGCACGACTTATTTTGGCGCAGAGCAGGGTGCCAAATTTGCCCGTTTTCTATGATAGATGCATCCGCCAGGAGACAGGGCCGAATAATGGTGAAGAAGATTTCGTATACATCCCCGCTCAATTGGCGGCAAAGGCAACAGAAAAATTCGTTCAACATTCATCCTCTAGGAACGCGAAAGGGAATCCACAGAGTGTTTTCGCCAGGGAGATCTATAGTGCTGGAAGACTTATTGGAGCAGCTGAATTGGCTGCAAGGACTGGAAACTCAGTCCCAGCGGCATTCCACCGCAGAAGAATTACAATGAATATGGGATTCCAGACCGGCTTTGATGAACGCAGCAATAACAACACGACAACGTATCTTACTCTGATATTTTCCACTCCTAAACCCTATAAGGACGGACGGATCCTTCGAGAATTGGTTAGCGTTTACCCGGGCTGCCCGTAAGGGTGCGAAGCCATGGATAATTTTTACATCTCCATTACACCAGATGTGGGAATTGCGCCGAATACTTATTCGATTGATTCTGTACTTCCTATTAAAATGGTTGCAATAGCTGACGGAATTGGCGGGAAGTATGATTTGGAATTCGTTTTGAGGGGAAAAAGGTACGGATACTGGCCTGACCGGATCGCAGAAGTTCTAGTCGATCTTTTAGCTGGAATTGAAACACTCGAAAAAAGACGCGACGCACCAATATCAATTGCCGGATACACGGTTCTTCTTGCGGAATTTGTAAATAGTGAGGTCCGGCTGTACGAACCACATCTTTATTCAAATTCGGGGAAAGAAGCAGCACTGGCAGGCGTTTTCAGTGTTGATCAGATGATCTGTGAGTACAAAACATCCTTAACTAATTTATACTACTTCATTGAGTGCAAACTGAACCAAAAATAGATTCTTCGTTTGCTGTCCGGTAACTGACATTGATGATGTCAATAGCCCATCTGCTGAGTCCCGACTTTGGTCCAGGCACATTCTTGCGCCGCGCAAGTCTGTAGCCCAAAATAAGGTGGGATGACGGCGCTGTTTTGTCGCCAGAGCCCCTTTATTCATCGAGACACAGCGAACAACATTCTCGTTGATCGAGTGTTCTCTGCCACCCTCTAATCGTAGTGTGCTATAGATCTGGCCAATCGAGATCACGCTCCGTAAGTAAAGAAAAGATCGCGACTTTTAAAACGGCACTCAAGGCTATATCAAGTGCCTCGCTTGTGTAACACGACCAACATATATTTAAATTTCCGACAGAGATGTAGCACGTGTAGGGGATACAGCCGCATCGAACTCTGCGGCCCGCCGCCAATAGGACGGACCAGTCTCGCACCTAATTAATCTATTTTCGGTTGTTTGGACTCAGTTGATCAGGCTAGGCTAGGAACTGGCTCAATATCAGCCATTTTTCGGCTATGAGCATTAAAATACCGCGTATAGATACTCCGAGTGGCAGCAACGGTTCACAGGGGTTGGTTCGATGTATGTACGCAGATCTAATGCTAGCTGGCGAAGACTTGTAGCCTATGTATATTTTTTGCGCGCTCCAGACCTCCAAGCACAAGCTAAGTCAGTTTGCTACACCTTTCGTGGCCCTAGTTTGCGCCGTGGCTACCGCCTGCGCAGCGCAAACGCAGATGCCGAGACGATCCTCGGCTTGGCCACCACCTCCGGTGCCTCACGCAGATCAAATTGAAACAGCGCAGATCGCCCCTGAAGAAGCATCCAGCACTCAGGTTGATCGCCGCGTCGGTTCGGCCGAATTTCTGGGAAAACCTGAAGCAGGAATATCGGCGCAGACCGCTGGTGGTAATAGCGCGCCGACCGAAAGCTTCATCTACAGAGATGCAGCACTCGACACTGTTCTTAACGCTGTTCTGTCCGAGACTTACGGCTTGTCGTTCGCGATAGATCCAACCATTCAAGATCGCATCACGATCCGCCTCGAAAACATCGCTTCAGCTGATCAAGCGGTTGAAGCACTATCAGGCGCTTTGCGGATGCAGGGCTATAACCTGATCCTTCAAAACTCGGTTTACTATGTGACGCGACGCGGGGATACGGCCGCAAACGAAGTAGGCGGTGTAGCGCTTATCGGTCCCAATGGACTAGTGCCGAAGAACCCTGGCAGCGCCGCAATCATGCTTCAGAATTCGAGAGCTGAGGACATTTCCAACATCCTCTCCGAACTCGGCTTTGGCGAAGTTGTCGGCCCATTCGTTGAAAGCCGGAACATGATTCTGCTCTCCGGTGATCCGATAAAAGTGACAGAGGCGGCGCAGGTCGCAGCAAGCCTTGATGTTGACTGGCTGTCAGCAATCTCGACGGCCATAATCGCGATTAACTACACGTCGGCAAGTGCCATTCAGGATGAGCTCGAAACCATTTTCCGCCAAGATGGCACGGCAGAGTTTATCGCTCTTGATCGCCTGAATTCGCTGCTCGTTCTTTCTCAGTCTGACCAAAAGATCGACCAAGTGCTGTCTTGGATTGACCGTCTCGACAGGCAAGCTGAGCAAACGCTCTCCAACGACACCTTGGTCTATGAACCAATGCACTTAAACGCCGTGGATCTCGTCGCGTCGGTCGGCGAGCTTTTTTCGGGAGAACAATCGGCTGGCGTTTCCACACCCAACATTCAAAGTCCCAGTCTGGGCACGAGCGGTCCCGACCTATCTTTGAGCCGCCCCGATAACAGCCCATTAGGCCCGTCCATAAGCACTGTTTCGGAGGACGGCCTGAAAATATCAGCAGACCAGAATCGCAATGTGATTTTGGCGCGTGGCAACAACGCGGCGTTGAACGATTTGCGATCGGTCCTACGCCAGCTCGATCAACCACAACAGCAAGTCTTGATCGAAGCGACAATTGTTGAGGCAAACCTTACCAATGAACTCCGCTACGGGGTGCAATGGTCGCTGATTGAAGACCAGATCCGTGAGACGTTTACTGACGCCGCTTCGGGCGCGGTTAGCAGCCGATTTCCCGGCTTTTCCCTTGCCTATGTCAGCGCAGATATCGAAGCAGTCGTGAACGCACTTGCAAACGTCACAGATGTTGAAGTGATCTCTTCACCACGCGTCACAACGCTAAACAATCGAAGCGCACTTCTTCAGGTTGGTGATCAGGTGCCCGTCATCTCGCAGACCGCCGTAAGTGTAACCGATCCTAATGCGCCGGTCGTAAATTCAGTCAATTTCAGAGACACTGGCGTGATCTTGAGCGTGACGCCGCGCATACGTAGCGGTGGTCTAATCGAGATCGATATTATTCAGGAAGTATCGGGGGTCTCAGAGACAACGACCTCTGGGATCGACTCGCCCACCATCTCTCAACGCCGCATTCAGAGTACGCTCGTTGTCCCTGACGGATCGACAGCCGTACTTGGCGGACTAATGAGTTCTACTCGGTCTCTGACGGAAACTGGCGTTCCCGTGCTGAAGGACGTACCAGTACTCGGGAAACTGTTCAGCGCCACAGGTGATGCTGACAGGCGGTCAGAGCTGGTCATTTTGATAAGGCCAACGCTGGTCACAGATCAGCAAAGGCGGCCTGCTCTATCTGCTCGCCTTGTCGAAGCATTGATGCGACTTCGCCCAGAGATGCTTCGGTGAGGCACGAAGACGGGTACGCGACCGCATCAGTCTTGGGATTGATCGCGGTTTTGTCGCTGCTCTCGTTCTCCCTGATGAATTTGTCCCTTACCGAGCTTGATCGCTCCAGACAGGCGGAAGCCTTAGTCAAAACCAGATTGGCGCTGCAGGGTACCCTGTATCAACACGTGCAAGCCGATCTTGAAAGACCTGACTCCTTTCGGCTTGGCACGACGAGCTCGACTTGGGATGGCATCTCACTAGAGGTGCGTCGCTCTGACGACCAGAAACGCTTCAACCTTCTAAGAGACACGCTTTCGGAGAATAAATCCGGCAGCGCTCGGAGTCTAAGCCCAGAGGTTGAAGCCCTGGTCAATGAGGCCCAGCGAAGCGACCGCGATCCTTCCAACTGGCAATTGGCATATTTGAAGAAGCCCGCGCGACTGAGCGATGAGAGCTGGGCCTGCATCATTGATGAGGTTTCTTTCTACAGATCGACATTCAACCCCATCGCAACTGAAAGGCCGCAATCGCTCGACGGCGCTCTGGTGCGCTATGATGTATTTACAGCCGAAGACCAATCGCCCACTCTGTATTTGCGCGCTGTGATCCTCTTCACCGGCGCCCCTGAACGACCTATTGAGATTATGGACTGGAGCTTCCCTGAACATGGCCCGCCCACCAGCTGCCCTTAAAAACCAGCATGGCTATACGCTCACCGAACTTCTTGTCGTTCTGGTCATTCTGGGTCTTATCGCCGCCGCCATTACGCCTCGCATTATCGGGCGCCTGGATAGCTCCAAGGTTGAAGCGGCCCGTATTCAGCTCGACACCTTATCGGCGTCGGTCGATATCTATTATATCGATAACAGACGCTACCCCTCACCTGATGAGGGGCTTTCGGTGCTCCTGACGCGGCCAGACAATCTTCCGACATGGAACGGTCCCTATGTGCGAACAGCCTCGAATTTGATCGATCCATGGGGCAACCCTTTCGCCTTTGAGCCGCCCAATGGGGATCAGCCGGCGCGCATCATCAGCTACGGCGCAGATGGCGCGCCCGGTGGCTCTGGCCAAGAGGCCGATCTGGTATTTCCAGATGTTTGATCACGCATCAGACTATGAAGGACTGACAGAGCCGATTGAGGCATTGATCGAGTCTGGCCAAATCAAACAGGCCTCACTTCAACGCGCCCAAAGCATCAGCGAGCGCACGGGCAAGCCGATCGAGGTTATTCTCAACCAGATGGGCGCTCTCAGCGATGATGTTCTCGCAAGACATTATCAAGTTTCGACGGGGAGGCCTATCGTGCCGGTAGAGAGCCTTCCGACAGAGATTGTTGGCGCCGACCTCGCTTCGCCTGAATTCCTGCGAAAGCATAAGCTGCTACCACTCTCTATCCAGACGCGCACTTTTCAGCTGGGCATGGTCACGCCGACTGACGAAAATGCCTGCGCAGCTTTGGAATTTGCGTTTCGGCGCAGAGCTGAAGTGTCAGTCCTTCGCGCAGGCGATTGGCAGAAAGCCTTCTCACGTCTGTATGAGAAGAAAGACGAAGGGATTGCTTTCGATCTTGAAGCAGACCTGAATTTTTTTGACAGCCAGGACAGAGACGCACCCGTCGTCCGAAAAGTCGCTACTTGGATCTCTGACGCTGCGGACCTCGGCGCCTCTGATGTCCATTTTGAAGCACGTCGCGAGAGTTTTGAAGTCAAGGTCCGCAAAGACGGCGCCCTTCGGTTGATTGCGACTGAGAGCGCTGAAGCCGGGCTTGCCATCATCGCGCGGCTTAAAGTTCTAGCTGGCCTAGATCTTGGCGAACGCCGCAAACCTCAGGACGGCCGCGCCACGATTGTCGTGCGGGGACGCCGCATCGATGTTCGCGCGTCGCTCGTTCCTGCTATCTTCGGCGAAAGCTGCGTCCTGCGACTTCTTGACCGCCCAGACGCAGTTCTGTCGCTCGAGGAGCTCGGCCACTCTGAAGAAGCCGTTTCGGCACTAAAATGGGCGATCTCGCAATCGCAAGGACTATTTCTTGTCGCTGGCCCCACGGGAAGCGGAAAAACAACGACACTCTACGCTTGCATTGAAGCGCTGCGCGACCGCGATATCAAAATCCTATCGGTGGAAGACCCTGTCGAGTATCAGTTCGATCACGTCACCCAGATTCAGGTCTCGGAGAAGGCAGGTGTCGGTTTTGCCGACACGTTGCGCGCCTTTCTGCGCCATGATCCGGAAGTCATCTTCGTTGGTGAGATCCGTGATGCAGAGACAGCGAAAACGGCTGTTCAGGCCGCTTATACGGGTCACCTCGTCTTGGCCAGTATTCACGCGATCGACACGGCGAGGGTAAAAAACAGGCTCGCCGATATGGGCGTGGAGCCCTTCAAGCTTGATGCCTGCTTGATCGGTTCAATGAGCCAACGCCTTGCTCGGAAGGTATGTGATGCTTGCGGCCAAGCAAGAGAGCTGACTGAGCGAGAACAACGCCCATTCCTTGAAGAGGGTCTAACCGCGCCAGCGAACGTGGTTGAGCCCAAAGGATGTTTGCGTTGCGGCGATACAGGAGAGACAGGCCGCTTGAGCGTCAGTGAGATCAGGCTGGGCGATCGG
Organism: Henriciella algicola; assembly: GCF_003576245.1. Taxonomy (GTDB): domain Bacteria; phylum Pseudomonadota; class Alphaproteobacteria; order Caulobacterales; family Hyphomonadaceae; genus Henriciella; species Henriciella algicola. The sequence goes on along the minus strand of NZ_QWGA01000004.1, from coordinate 11,780 downwards.
CTGGTTCAATCGCTACGCGCGGACGCGCTCAATAAGGCAGCACAAGGAAAGATATCGCTCAGGCAAGCCCTTAGCGCAGAGGCCATGGATTGACACGTTTTCTCTATCGCTCAGTCACGAAAGATGGCGAACGCCAGTCGGGATTGTTTGAGGCGGCCGACCAAGAAACGGCGCGAAGACTGATACTGGCACGCGGAGAAACCATCCTCGACCTACGTGCTGCCGACAAAGCAAAGAAACTATCATTTGAGCGAAAGGATGTGCTGAGCGAGACGGTCGCAGCCAAGTTCGCCTTGGAGCTCTCGTCTCTTTTGCGCGCGGGCGCGCCGCTTCGGGACGCATTGCGGATCATGGCCGATGGCTCGTCGACCAGCGCGAGCTTGGCCCAAGAGGTGGGTCACAAGCTCGACACCGGAGGCAGTCTCGCCGATGCGCTGCAGCAGCAGGGCCAGATCGGCCGCTTATTGGCGCGTTTTGTCGAAGCGGGGCTTGCAGGCGTTGGTTTGGAAACTATGCTCGCCCGAGCAAGCAAGTTTTTTCAAGATCGCCTCGATACGAGCAAGAAAATCCAATCGGCTCTCGCTTATCCCGTGTTTGTCATCCTGCTGGCGATGACCGCTATCCTCATCATCATCGTTTTTGTAGCGCCGGCGTTAGCACCCGCTTTGCAGGGCCAGGACAACTTCATATTGAGCGTTGCAGAGTTCGGCGCGTTCATTCGAGCGCAAAGTTCGTTCATTCTTCTGTTTATCGCCGCTCTAATCGGTCTCCTATTCCTCTTCAGGAAAAGGTTGAGGCTTCGCCAAAGAGTCCAGAGGCTTGCCAGCAAGCTGCCCCTCATTTCCTCGCTTCAACAGGACATGGCTGCAGGTCCGGCCTTAGACGTGCTCGGGGCGCTCGTTGAGGCCGGGACACCGATCATTGATGCTCTGCGCTCGACTAAGCAGCTTGCCGATTATCCAGCCCAGGATGCGTTCGAAGCTATACTGGAGCGGCTTCAGGATGGCGTGCCGCTGCGACAGGCACTTGTCAAAGCGGATGGATTGCCAAGTGATGTAACAAGGGTCGCGGTTCTCGCAGAGCGAGCTGGAACATTAGGGCCGAGCCTCGTCGAGGCAGGTCGGCTCTGCCGCGAGCGGGCGCTTGATAGGATTAACCGCCTCGCTGCTATTGCAGGACCGTTCTTGGTCGTTTTGGTCGGTGGGCTCGTCGCATCAATGATGCTCTTTGTCTTATCTGGTCTGACATCGATTGGAGAGTCGATGTGAGGCGCGTTCATCGTTCCGAAGCTGGCTACGCCATGATCGATGCGCTCGTCGCTCTGTTGCTCCTTTCCTTCCTCGCCACCACGCTCCTGCTTACTCAATCAATTTCATCACGAGCCGCCATGGAAGCGACAACCCGTAGCACCGCGCTTTCGATTGCCAACTCGGTGCTCTCATCTGCGCAGGCCAGCCAGTCTGGACGCACGCAGGCAAATGGCAGAGACTATGAATGGGTGGTTCGGGTCAGTCTATCACCCGTTGAAGATAGTCCAGAGGCGATGAGATTTGTTGAGAAAAGGGTCACAATTGAGTGGCAGCGCCAAGATGGTGAAAAGAGCTCGATGCAGCTCAGTACGGCAGCCGTCCAATGAGGCCGGATTCACGCTGGCAGAAACGCTGACCGCATTGCTCATCATCTCTCTGGCCACTGCGATTTTTGGTCAGTTTCTGACGATCTATCTGTCTTTCGAACAGCGCCTCGTCGTGGAAATAGAGACCTCTCGAATCGTAATTTCAGAGCTTATCGGTCAAGAAGCTGAGATGGGCGACATCCCGCTAGGCCCTGACGAGTCGCCGGTCACGCTCGCGTCCGATTGCCTCTACGACATTGTGGGGCGTCGATGCCGATGATGAATGTGGTTTTTGATTTTCCTGGCCCCGTCATTCGCACTTGGAGGCTATTTACAAGCCGCATACTCGCAGCGTTGAGGCCGCGCTCTGGAAATACCTACGGACGCACGGCCCCACATCTGCAGACTTGGCAGGCCTGGTCGAGTAGCTATTCAGCGCCGGTCAACAATCTGAAAGAGCTTCGCGCAGGCTTTTTGAATAGCCTACCTGAACTCGTTCCCGTTCCCGTCAGCAACGCAACGATCCTAGTTCAGCAAGGTAGAGGCAAGCAGTCATTAAAATACGCAGTCGTTGACAATGCGGTATGGGCCTCACCTGGGGCATCACCCGCTCTCAATAGGGTTGTCCTAGGCGGCGTGGTTTTCAGAACGAAGAAGGCGATTGATGGCGAGCGTAACACCACTATTCTAGGTATACTGGCAATCCTGTCTCTGTTTCTGCTGCCGACAGCTGTCGCCAATTTCATCACGTCGGATTTAAAAGCCGCGAATGAACTTCTCGCAAATCAGGAATTCACGCTTCGGGCTGAACTCACGCGGCGCGCGCGTTCGGCGCAGCAAACCACAGATCTGGAAGCGTTGATGGAAACCAATCTAGAGCGACTGTCACCCGTCAGCCGACTCGATTGGATTAATCGCCTGTCGGCAGCATATCCGCCAAGCGCTCACTGGACGTATCTAAATATCGCCGAAGAGACAAAAGTGACCGGCCTGTCTGGCGATGCTGGCGAAGCCCTAGCGACGATCACGCAGAGCCTTCCAGATTATAATGCTGCTTTGGAGTCGGATGTTGAGACAACGGCCGACCGGAAAGAGCGCTTCTCTCTCATCGTCTCAGAGCCAGAGCGCTGAGTATGCAACGGCTCGTTCACGCTCTTCAGGGTTGGCTTATCTTAGTGGTGCTAACTAGCGCCGCAGCGCTTAATCTAACAATGACGTGGCAAGAGATTGACGCAAACCATGAAGAAAATGAACGTCTTTCCTTTCAAATAGAAACATATGCCTCGAGGCTTGAGACTATTGCGGAGCCTTCATCAAACGAGGCGGACCTCCTCGAAATGAACGAGACCGAGCTCCAGGCGCGTTTTCAGCAGGTACTGCCACAAGCGGTTCGCAATGCCGGGGGAAGTCTTATCAATCTAGACTTCGCGGCCTCCGAAACGTCCGGAATTGCTCATCTGACCTCCATCCTTGAAATGCAGGGCGATCCAGAAAGCGTGGTGCAGTTACTGCGCTCCATTGGAGCCTATCAGCACCTCGTTATACCGGAGCTCTCGATAAACAGCATCTCAAGCGATGGGTCTGTGCTCTCATATACCATCTTGGGCCATATCTATCCGCCGCAGCTCACGCTATTTCAGAACAGGCGCCAATCGCAGCCGGACGCTTTCCTCTCGTCCAACCCATTTAGTCCGACGCGTGAAGCATTCAGTCGTCAACGCGATAGAGTTGTGGAGCAGGTGCCCGTTCCTGAATTCAGCTTGGTCGGTATCCAGCGAAGGGGAAAAAGTTGGGTCGCCTCGCTCAGGATCAACGGTTTTGCTTTCCCCAAAAATCTAAAAGTTGGTGAGACCATTGGTGAATGGTCAATCACCGAAATTTCTCAGTACGAGGTTACAGTCGAACATGAAAGCGGCATCCTTTCTAATCTCAGGATCACATTCTGAGATTAGAAAGGATGCCGCCAATAAAGTTAGCGAACTGATACAGCGAAAGAAAAAAGCTCGGTCCGGCTGCCCAGTCCGCACCTAACTTAATCTGCCTGCTTGATACCCATCACCATTTTTTCGCAGGCGGTGCTGTCGGTGAAATAAGAAACGCTCACTTTCTCCCCAGACGCTTGAGCAGAGGTGACCGCCTGGGCTTTGCCAGCTGCTAGCATGTCGTTAACGCTAATTCTGAACTTGTTCGCGCAAGATCCGGTCCCGGAGAACGTTGTACCTTCCAAGACGAAGATCGTATTGCCTTCCGAGTCAGTTGTGACGGTTTCGATTTCGCGGTCAGGCGACCAAGTGGTCTCGGCTAACGCTGGTAAGCTAGCCAATCCTGCAGAAGCAATGACGGCAGTTAGCAACTTTGGGAAGCGATTCATTTTATTGACCCTGTAAGGCTTTAAAGACAATTATGTTCGACGCGCAAATCAGCCCGCTTCCGCGGTACCTAAAGCTTTCCCGTAGCAGTTGGGGTCATCCTTATCGTAAACGATTCTGACTGCATGCTGATTCGCAAAGGCGGATATAAGCACTGAGCTGATGAGCCCAAAATTTTCCACGGTAGGCGCAATCACATACACGTTCTGGCAATCCTTGGTAACGCCGGAACTTGTCGGGATCTGCGTGCCGTCGAGTTGAATTAGCAGCCCAGCCTGTTCGGCTCTTACTATCTTGAGTGTTCTGTTTGGACTGTAGTCATAAGTCTCAGCAATCGCGGCAACAGGTTGAATAGCCAGTGCCGCGATAAGTGATACCAGTAATTGTTTTTTGGCCAATGCATCCGCCCCCAAATTTAAGTTAACGTTGCATATTGCTGTGTCCCAGAGCGTTCATTGTCAAGTCTCCTTCAGCCAGATTTTTAGAGCGTATCGCAACTTGGAATTTATTTTTCTCTGGCCCCCGCCAAAAACCTATTCTAACCTGATATGACTGGTGATCAGGGTTCTCAAAGGGTAGGCCATGTTGGAAAGTTTTGTAGCTCTAGGTTTCGTGCTGGTCTTCGGCTCGGAGACTGTGACGTACGAGTATGATGCGCTTGGCCGACTTATTGCTGTGAATTACGAGAATGACGCGTCGATCACCTACACCTACGACGACAACGGCAACAGGACCCAAGTTATCGTAGACCAAGGAACCAGGCCGGATCCGAGTGAATCTGCGAACGTCGACGAAGATTTTATCCTCGTCCCAGCAGGTTCCGCCTGGGTGCTTATGCCAAACGACTAAGCCGCCAAAACTCTATGATTATCGGTTCTCGTCAGATTAGCGCAAACTCGTCGCCGTGAACTTTCTCAGGCCTAGAGAAGCTGGCGATATTCGAGAACGGCGGCGTCACGGTTTTGTTTGAAATGCGATCGTGTTTTGCGGTGACGATAGAGATTGAAACGGTTGCGGAGGGAGCCGTGGGTTGAGGCGAATTTCTGCAGGTTTGATATCTTTTGAAATTTGCTCATCGCCCGCTCGCGGCACCGGAACGGTAGGTGACTGTTTCCGGCACGATTATTAAGATGGCGACCGAGATTCCCGATCTTCTTCATCGCTGTGCCACAAAAGCGGAGGCGATGGGTCAAGACCGTCTTCTGTGTCTCATATCGCCTCATCGCTTTGCGTAGAAATCCTAAAGCCGCGGATTTGCCTCGTGACCCAGCCCCGTGATCCGGGCCGTTTATTCGGAGAGTCTGTTCGCCTTTCTTTCTGTTGGTTGGTTTGAGGTCAAGGCCCGGCGAGCGGAGCCTCCGCGACGCTCAAGCGAGCCGGGCCGGTGTCTGCGGTGGTGAGCGGCATAGGTCAGCGGAGCAAGTCCTCCGAGTGCGGTGTGGGGCCGTGGCGTGTTGGAATCGATCCGCCAGACTTCGATGATGCGCCGGGCATCGCCGAGACTGTCGAAGAGATGCTCGTTCAGGCACTCGTCGCGCAGCCGGCCGTTGAAGCTTTCGACGAAGGCATTTCTGTGTCGGCTTTCCCGACGCGATGTAGTGCCACTCAATGCCGACTTCACGGACCCATCTCAGGATCGCATGACTGGTCAGCTCTGTGCCATTGTCGGAGACGATCATCTTCGGCGCACCCCGCTGGGCGACGAGCTTGGACAGCTCCCTGGCGACCCGCACGCCGGACACGGACACATCGACAACCACAGCCAGGGCTTCCCGGGAGAAGTCGTCAACAACACAGAGCCTGCGGAACCGGCGGCCAACGCTGAGGGCATCCGACACGAAGTCCAGGCTCCAGCGCTCCTTCACCTGCTCCGGCAGGAGCATGGGCGAACGCGTGCCTGTCGCCCGCTTTCGCCCACGTCGCCGCTTCACCGCCAGTCCCTCCTCGGCATAGATCCGGCAGATCTTCTTGTGATTGGCACTGAGGCCCTCCCGGTCCAGCAGGATACCGAGCCTGCGATAGCCGAACCGGCGGCGTTCACCGGCCAGCTCCCGCGACCTCTGGCGCAGCGGCTCGTCTCCGCCATCGCGCTTGTCATACTGGAAGGTGGACCGATAGAGATCGGCCAGCCCGCAGGCCCGACGCTCCGACAGGCCATTGGCTTCCATCACGTGGTGCACGGCCTTCCGCTTAGCGTCGGGCGTCAGAAGTTTTTGTCGCCAGGTCCTTCAGGGCGGCATTGTCCAGCATCGCATCGGCCAGGAGGCGCTTCAGCTTCGAATTCTCCTCCTCCAGCGTCTTCAGCCGCCGGGCGTCCGAAACCGTCATGCCGCCGAACTTTGCCTTGTATTTGTAGAAGGTCGCGTCCGAAATGCCATACTTGCGGCAGATATCGGCTGTCTTCACACCAGCCTCGTGCTCCCGGGCCATCCCTATGATCTGTTCTTCGGAAAATCGTGATTTGCGCATCTGTCATCCTCTTCGTCTCGAGGACTCTGCAAATTCATGGCCGGAAATTACGGGGCTGGGTCTGGCACGCCATTAGTCATCGTGTAGACCTCAGTGATGTGCCGACGTCATCTGGTGCCCGACCAAGCTGCTGAGAACTTCGCTTCTTGATTTCGCTAACAAATCTCGGAGGCAATCGGTTGAAGCAATACCGGTCCGTCTCGTGGCCAACTTTAATCCCACGCTGGTAGCGAAAATATTCAACGTTTCTCGCGGAAGTGGGAAACGGACATGCAGGATCACCGCAAGCGGAATAATCTCGAGAGCGATCAGGCATCCGTTTTCAAGCTATGTTCTTCTGGCAATACCGAGCAAAATACTCTTTTAAACAGTGTTGATATTTGACAGAAAACAGATTCAATTTATTTCCCAGCTCACAATCAGCGACTCTATTTCCTTATTTATACAATATATACTATCTATATACTTATAACCCAGCCAGTAGTCGTACATTAAACTCGACGCTTGGCCATGTATAATGCAAGTTAACTCTCCTAATGAATTATAGGTCGCGCATTCCCCAATAATAGACTCGAATTCGTAATCAGTGAGCGATGGATTTTTGCTGTCGTCTAATACTAAAAAGATTCTTCCAAGCAATCTGATCGACTTGACGATATCACGAATGTCTACGAGCTGCTCAGTGGTGCTCAGCGCTAGCGCAGTATCAATGGTCTTGCGGTAGGGATTACCAGGTAGTGTAGCATATTTCTCGAAAACCCGAACATCCAATTGATGATCGGACGATGAAAATGGCTCGCATGTACTTTCATCCAAGTGTAGCTTGAAAGCAAACTCCTCGTCGGGAGACCGAACTACGTCATACTCACTAGGAACGATGAGGTTAGTTTCACCGATAGATATTTTGTGCCCAAATTTGCAGCCGGGCAGAACTAGTGCGGCCGACACTATTGAGCACCAAACGAGTGTTCGTCTAACTAACATGATGTTAATCCAAGCACCATCGGTCCGTAGTGCTTTGTAATGTTCGGAGTGCCAGCGCCATATGTACTCCTGGGAAGGCCAAATCTTTCGAATACATCCCCGTGATAATTTCCGAACTGGATATTTGTAAGTTGTCCGGTGATGCCGCTTTTTAACGTCAGACGATGAGCGTGCTCTCGCATAATTTCGACGCTGATACGTTTTATTTCGCCGGCGTACATTTCATAATCCCCAGTCAATTTCCTTCTCATTGGACCGGCGTTCATATTCCATTCATAGTCTCCGTTGCGTATCGATAGTTCTTGCACGAGACGCCAGTTGGCATATCCAGCCAATGGCGAACCGCTATTAAAGGCTGTCTTAATTGCTGCGTCCGCCCAACGGTCACCAGCGCGTGCACGAGATTCCCAAAAGTGTGCCCTCCAACCGTTCACTGCAAACCAGGCTTCTGGGCCGCTCAACGGGGCGGTCGAACAGGTTCCTACACCTGCTGGGGCGGCCTCCACCGGGCTCTCATTCGACCATCCCAGAACCCAATAGTATACAAAGGAATCCACTGATTTGAGCCATGCTGCAAGCTCGACATCGTCACAGGTATAAGAGTAAGGGCACCCATCGTCTTTAGGGTCTGGGTTTCCCGGCGGATCTTCTCCAAAGGTGCCTGTAGGGTCAATTAAGCTCACCGGATCGTTTCCGACGTATGCGTACATGTTTAGCCCGTCGCCGTATCCGATGGGGTCTGGCTGCAGGAACCGTCCGAGGCTGGCGCTGTAGGCCCGTGCTCGATAGTGGTGAAGGCTAGCTTCCTGTATCCAGGCTTGTCCGGTGTACCCGAACCGTCCTGCATTATTAGCGCTCGGTTCACCGAACACGCTAAACTGATTGAGCCCGATGGACGTGCCTGACGCAGCGCTCAGCAGGGTCACCGACCCGCGCTCGTCTGCACTCATGTACCGGCGGGTGGAAGAGCTGACGCCTGAGCCTTCATACCAAACCAGCGGTTCGTCCAGGCTAGGCCCGTGCACGTAGCGCCGTAGCAGATTGCCGCCATTATCGTATTCGCCAATGAGCTGAACACCGTCATAGAGCATCTTGGTATTGGCCGTATCCGACACCGTTGTCAGCCTGCCGGCCGGGTCGTAGCTGAGCGAGGTTCCCGAGTTCACACTGGTGAGGCGGTTCTCAGCATCATAGGCATAGCTTTGGTTGCCATCATTGGTGAGGTTGCCGCGTGCATCATGCGTGACAGACTGCGAGTCGGTTGAGGTGAGCTTGCTCTGCATGTCATAGGCGTAGCTGTGGCCCGATGCAGGCAGCTGATCGGCATAGGAGAAGTTAGAGACCTGTCTCTGAACGATCTGACCGCTCGCATTGTAGGTGTAGTCATATTCGACGCTGTAGTCGGTATCGTTCGGCACGCTGATGTTGAGATCAGAGAGGCGGGACGCGTCATCATAGCCATAAGTTGTCGTCACCCCATTGCCATAGCCAAGCGCGCTGCGGCGACCTTGGCTGTCGTAGGTGAACGACGCCAACGGCGTGGAGCCGTTTTCACGAATGGTCGTCAGCGCCGAGCTACCTGCAAGGTATTCATAAGTGATGTAGACACTGTCCGGCCATGTCATCCGCGTGCGCCGTCCGCCGCTATCATACTGGTAAGAGACAGTGCCGATCGCGCTTTGCTCTGACGTCATCCGGCCGAGAACGTCCCAACCATAGCTGAGCGTTGTGCCGCCCGACGTGACTGACGTTTGATGCCCAAGGCCATCATAGGTGTAGCTCAGCGCTGACAGCCCAGATGGACGGGAGATATCAGCGATCCTGCCCAGATTGTCGTAAGCGAAGCCGAACGTCTCACCGTTCCGGTTCTTTGCGGTGTGCACGTCGGAGGTCGATAAGCCATTATCGACCCAGTAGGTTACAAGCTCAAAGTCGGTCGTAGAGCTTGCGCCTGACGAAGACGGATCAGGATAGCGCGTTTTTACGAGCCGATCGAGACCGTCATACTCATAAGTGGTCCGGGCCCCTCTGCCATCGGTAATGGTTTCGACCTGACCGTTATCTGTATAGCTCACCGACTGGTCACGCGCAGCGGACGTGCCAAATGCGCTGGTGGCTTTCCAGGGCCGACCATAGCTGTCGTAGAAAGTCTTGGTGATCCGGTCGATGCCGGCGCCAGACTGAGTACAGGCTGATGCTGGTAGCGAGCTATAGCTGGTCGGGCTCATCCGTAGCGCGGCGCATTCCGGCCGTCCCACGCTATCATAGCTGACCTGGCTCACTGATATGACAGCGCTCGAGCTATCAACCAGCTGCGTCTTCTGCTGACGGCCATAAGTGTCGTAGAACTGCGTCGCGACAGATATTGGGGAGAAGCTCCGGCTTCCGCTCGGTGCGTTCACGGACCCGGATTCTTGCTCGATTGTCTGGCCATCATCATTGTAGCTGATCGCGGCATATGAATGCTGCATGCCGCCGCTCGCATCGGGGTCCGGCCCCGTCGTCAACGTCACGCGGCCCATATGGTCATATTCGTACCAAGAGCTGTCATCATCGCCAGCAAGAGGACCATCGACTTTGGTGACACGTCCCCACGTGTCGTAGGTGTAGGCGGTCGTCGCTATAATCGAATAGTCGACAGAACGGCGCGTGACCGACTTGAGCAGGACATTGCTCGGGGTCGATGAGTTGCCAGCCTCATAGGCATAATCGGTTACCTCGATCGCAGAGGAGTTGCCGACGCAATTGTCAGTCTGGCTTGGGACACTGCACCGAAGGCTCTGAACGAGGCGCCAGACAGGCGCCGACGCTTGAACTTGCGAGGTACCCGAGCTTGCCTTGACCCAGGCATATTTCTGAACGTAGCCGAATGTCTGGATAGGATAATCCGCGCTCGAATTTGGCCGCGGATGCTCAATCCGGATAACTTCGCCATGCGCTGAGGAGTAGCTATATTTAGTGATCAGACCGCGTTCGTTCGTCACCGTAATCGGCTTGCTACAATATTTGTAGGTCGTGGGGCCGCAGGCTGCATAGGTGAAACTAACGACCCTGTCCGGCACACCTGAAGAGGGTTTTGCTTTTTCGCGGATCTCTTCCAACCGTCCAAGGGGATCGAATTTGTATACGACCGAATTGCCCTCAGGATATGTTACGGTCTCAGGGAGCCCATCTTTGTAAGTGTAGGTGACACCAAGCCCGCTTGTCTGCCCAGACGGTATGGTCTCGGCAGAGAGGATTTGACCGTCGCTATTATAAGTCGAGACTTGAGAAATGCCGCTTGGGCCGGTCACCGTCGATTGCGTTTGGCTTGATGTGCTCGAGCTCGAATAGGTCCAGGTATTGCCCGCATAGGCGCGGCTGCTGACCCGGCCATTACTGTCGAGGGTGACTGTCGTGGACACGCCTTCTGGAGAGGTCACCTGGATTTGCGTGTTATTCCCGACGGCTGTGTCGGTCACGCTGTAGGTTTCGCCTGCAGAGTTTGTGAGGCCTGAGGCGCTCGGCCAATTGCCCGACGGAAGGCCGCTACAATTGTCGAGCGTAACGTCACAATACTTATACGCGGAGTTGATGAGTGAATTGCCGTCCTCGGTTCGTAGCTGATAGCCGAGGCTGCTTGAGACATTTGGACCGTCATAGGTGATGACCTCACCATTCGGTCTGGTCACACTCGTGATGGCGGCATGCAATCCGATCGACGTATCGCGAAGGTCTCCAGAAAACTCGATGACACTACCGTCCGAAGCTTTGTAGGTGAAATCACCCCAGCTTCCGCCGCTTACATCTTCTTCGAGCGTCGATACAGTCGGGCGCCACGGAGCGTAGGTGCCTAAAGACGGATTTGTGAGCGTGAATTCTTCAGTGAAATTACCGTAGCGAACGGTGAACCGGCCTGTCGTGCTGCTTTCGTACACACCGCCGCCGAGGTTATTGCGCCAGCTCAGATTGGAGAAAGATCGCGAATAGCTAAGGCCACCTTGCCCACCAGGATCGCCAATCCGCGCCAGCTCGAATGACATGCCATAGCTGCCAGAGAACTGATCAACCCCGCCGCTATTAAGCGCGGTATTGTTCTCTGGAAGAGCGGCAGGCTCGTCATTGATCGTATCAAAGGGCGGCAGTTGCGCATAAGAAGCCGGAACCAAAAACGCAAAGCTGACGCCAAGCGTCACCAACCAAGCCGACTTCATTTTCAAACCCCCGAAACCCATTAACCTTCAGCAACAGTCCCGATCACCCACCAGGCTGTCAACCTGTGTTTTAGGAACTTTTGGCTTGAAGGAGTGCGGGCCCCTGTCACTCAAGGCGAAAAAAGTTGGCTAGGTGTAGGGAACTCGACT
>NZ_QWGA01000003.1 GCF_003576245.1 Henriciella algicola | reverse complement strand
TCAATGACATCGAAAAACAAGACAGCGCTGGTCACTGGCGTGACGGGACAGGATGGGGCGTATCTGGTCGAACTCCTGCTGGAGAAGGGCTATACGGTCCATGGCGTGAAACGCCGGTCTTCCTCGTTCAACACCGGACGTATCGAGCATCTCTATCAGGACCCGCATGTCGATGACCCGCGCCTGATCCTCCACTATGGCGACATGACCGATTCGACGAACCTCATCCGGATCGTCCAGGAGTCCCAGCCAGACGAGATCTACAACCTCGCCGCACAGAGCCACGTCCAGGTCTCCTTCGAGACGCCTGAGTACACCGCGAACGCCGACGCCGTGGGCGCGCTTCGCCTGCTCGAGGCGATCCGTATCCTCGGCATGGAAGACAAGACCCGCTTCTACCAAGCGTCTACCTCGGAGCTTTATGGCCTCGTTCAGGAAGTGCCACAGAAGGAAACCACCCCCTTCTATCCGCGCAGCCCTTACGCTGCCGCCAAGCTCTACGCTTACTGGATCGTGGTGAACTACCGCGAAGCCTATGGCATGCACGCCTCCAACGGCATCCTCTTCAACCACGAGAGCCCGCTGCGCGGCGAGACCTTCGTGACCCGCAAGATCACGCGCGCGGCTGCCGCCATCAAGCTTGGCCGTCAGGAAAAGCTCTATCTCGGCAACCTCGACGCCCAGCGCGACTGGGGCCATGCCCGTGAATATGTCCGCGGCATGTGGCTCATGCTGCAGCAGGACAAGGCGGACGACTATGTTCTCGCCACCGGTGAGACGACCCATGTGCGCCAGTTCGTCGAGTGGGCCTTCGAAGATGTCGGCATCAAGCTCGAATGGAAGGGCAAGGGCGTCGACGAGAAAGGCTACTGCTCGGAGACCGGCAAATGCCTCGTCGAGGTCGATCCACGCTACTTCCGCCCGACCGAGGTTGAGCTCCTGCTCGGCGATCCGGCCAAGGCGAAGAAGCAGCTCGGCTGGAGCCACGAGACCTCACCGCGCGATCTCGCTCGTGAGATGGTCCAGTCGGACCTCAAAGTCATGCAGCGCGACCCGGTCTGGAAGGACGCCTGATCATGTATGACCTCGCTGGAAAACGGGTGTGGGTTGCCGGCCATCGCGGGATGGTCGGCGCCGCAACCGTGCGCCGTCTGGAGCAGGAAAACTGCGAGGTGATCATCGCCGGCCGCGACAAGGCCAATCTCATCCGCCAGGATGAGACCGAAAAGCTGCTGGCCGAGATGAAGCCGGATGCCATCGTCGTCGCAGCCGCCAAGGTCGGCGGCATTCTTGCCAATGACACCTATCCGGCGGACTTTCTCTACGACAACCTCATGATCGAGGCGAACATCATCAATGCCGCCCACAAGAGCGATGTCGACCGCATCCTCTTCTTGGGCTCCAGCTGCATCTATCCGAAGTTCGCCGAACAGCCGATCGCTGAGGAGAGCCTGCTGACCGGGCCGCTTGAGCCGACCAATGAATGGTATGCGATTGCCAAGATCGCAGGCATCAAGCTCGCCCAGGCCTATCGCAAGCAGTATGGCCGCGACTATGTCTCTGCCATGCCGACCAATCTTTATGGCCCCGGCGACAATTTCGACCTGAAATCCAGCCACGTCCTGCCTGCCCTCATCCGCAAGGCGCATGAGGCCAAGAAGGCTGGTGCCAGCGAGATCGAGATCTGGGGCACGGGCACGCCGCGCCGCGAATTCCTTCACTGCGATGACTGCGCCGACGCACTCGTCTTCCTGCTGAAGAATTATTCCGGCTATGAGCACGTGAATGTCGGGTCCGGCACGGATGTCACCATTCTCGAACTGATGGAAATGGTCGCAGACGTGGTCGGCTTCGACGGCAAGATCGTCAAGGATGAGACCAAGCCGGACGGCACGCCACGCAAGCTCATGTCGGCAACGCGCCTCCGTGAGATGGGCTGGGAGCCATCGATCAGCCTGCGCGACGGGATCGCGACCACCTACCAGTGGTATCTCGACAATGTGAGCGACGCCTGACTGAAGGTGCAGTCCAGTTAGACTTTGGATGAGGGGCGTTATCCAACGTCCCTCAACCTCCGAAGCTCAATTCAACCGACAATGAACTGACCGTTCTAACGGTGTGAGCCGTTTTGAATTTCCAGAAGGCGTCGCCTCCCCGTCAGCGGAAAATCCTGACCACCCGCCTCGCGGCGTGGCGTACCGGCGCCGTGACACGGGCGACCTTGTTCCTCAGCCGTATCAGACGCCATTTCTGCACGTCCTTCGTCGAGAAGACCCGGCCGAACATACGCCTTTCAGCAGATCTCTGCTTGCGCTCCACCGTCAGCAGGTGGCTGAACGCCTTCGCCTCGAGGAGCGCTGCATTCTTCTGATCGCGCTCTCGCTTCAACTGGCCCACAAGATAGGCTTCGCGAGTCTCAAGCTCTTCAATCCGCGCAGATTTGGATGAGATGATCTCGTTAAAGGCGGCTTCGCGCTCGCGAATGCTCGTCTGGAGGCTTTCCTCTTCGCCCTCCTCCGCGCTTGGCAGCTGCGGCGCCAGGATCTGTCGCTCCTTATCCCGCGTGAATTCAAACTGGTCTGCCCTTGCGTCTGCGCTGCCAGTGAAGCTGCGCTCCCTGATCATGTCACGGACCGTCTCGAACAGCTCATATTCAGGCGCCAGCGCCCGCTCAATGCGTGAGCGCTCTCTGGAGGTAAGTTGCAGGATCAGCTCGTCGCGATCTCCGACATTCTCCTTGGGCACATCGATCGGGCGCTTGCCAAGCAGCTCGGCCAGATATTTCATGGACCCGTCAATGTCCGACGTATCGCCGATGAAGTAGAAAGATTTCAGGATGTTCGACCGGTCTTCAGCGCTGCTCGCACACATGGAGTTGCGGTAGATGAAACGGTTCGGAAACTCCGCAAAGGACACGATGTCCTGCGGCAATTGCTTATCGCTCTTCGTGCGGTGGTGATAATAGGACGACACAAGGTGATCGAGCGGATCGCGCAACAGCGTGAAGACCTTGTACGCCGGGTCTCCGACAAGCTCGGGCAATGAGTCTGTCAGCGACCCCTCTTCCCCGAAGATTGCCGAAGCAAAGTGACTGGTCACGCAGATCTCATCATCCACGCCGCCGCGAAGATGGTTGATGCGCCGCCCCTGCTCCACCCGGTGAAGCTGATACCAGCTCTCGATGACACGCTTCGTGCTTGTTCCTGCGGTCTTCGGAATGTGGAAGTGTACGAGCATGAAAACCCTATCTCAGGACACCAGAAACAAAGAGCGCGTCGGCACCGCCCATCAGCGCAAAACCTTATAGAGAGTAATCCGGACTAGCCAGCTACAGGGTGCGCGAGCAACGCATTCATGAATTCATCGCGATTGTCGACCCGGATGTTCTCGGTCCGGCAGCGCTCTGGCTCCGGGTCACCCTCCCAGAGCTTCGCGCCCAGATAGGTCGGCATGTTGTATTCCATGCTCAACATCAGGCGTTCGCGCTCCCCCGGGCGCCCGCCCCCATGCAGGCACCGGCAGGTATCGGTAAAGATAATCGTGCCCGCTGGACCGTGATATTCATGCAGGGCGCCATCAGCCAGAACGGTGTCCTCCTGACGGTCGAGAACGAAGTCGGGCTGCTCGAACAGAAATTCGCAATCCTTCGCGGCCGCAGCCATGAACGGACCGCTATTTGCGTCCACATCTGTGATGTAGAGGAACACTTTCAGCTGCGCCCTGTCCTCAGGGTCAAAATGCAGGCGCTGCGATGATTTGCGGTGAAACTCGGAATTCTTCGCCAGCGTCACGCCAAAGCCCGTCATGATCGGGAACATGCCGAAATAGCGGATCACTGGCGCCAGCAGCAGCGGGCTCGTCGCCAGCTTGAAGATTGCGCTATCGGCGCCGAACGGCTTGCCGGCAGAACCAAGAAACTGAAGGCTATCCTTCGACAGGAACTCCTGACCTGACGCGATCGCGTCCTGATAGGCCTGCCTGCCCTCGGCGACAGCCGCCTTGATCAGGGAATCATGACTGAGATTGATCGACGCGTGGGCAATCTCTCGGGGAATCTCGAATTCTGCCGTTTCCTCGGCAAGCGTCTTCTCGGCAAGGTAACGCCGCCCCAGTTCTTCGCGGCGCGCGATCTCGTCGCGCTTCATGAACCGCGCAAGCTCATGATACTGCTTGCGCTGTTGCATACTGCCCTGGCGGATAACGAAGGAGCGTTCGAACACCGCCGCAGAGCGCGACACAGCCATGAACTGCTCAGCCTTGTTTCGCCAGAAATCGCGCTCGCCGATGAGCTTGTCGACGTTCACTTCCTGCACTGTATCAGGCATGAGCAGACTTCCGTAACTTGCCGGTGTGTTCGACCCGATGGTCCCTGTGAGCATTTACGCAGGCTTGGGGTGCGCCAGCAAGGCTTCGGTGTACTCATTCAGGTTATAGTCTCTGACCTTCAGGGTCCGGCTGCGCCGCTCTGGCACCGGATCGCCCTCCCAGAGCTTCGAATGCAGATGCGTCGGTATATTATACTCAATGCTCAGCATGAGGCGTTTCTTGTCGCCGGGCCGGGCACCCGCGTGAAGGCAGCGGCAGGTGTCACAGAAGATCGCCGTGCCGGCCTTGCCGGTGAATGTGCGGATTGAGCCTTCGCGAACCGCATTGTCATCCTGACGGGCCAGTCTGAAATCCGGATTATTGTACAGAACGGCGCTATCCTCTGCAGGAACAGCCATGAACGGGCCCGACGTTTCATCGACATCCGTGATGTAGACGAACACTTTCAGCTGCGTGCGGTCTTCCGGGTCGAAGTGCAGGCGCTGAGAAGAATGCGGATAGAACTCTTCATTGCGTGCTGACAGCAGACCGAAACCGGTCATGATCGGGAACATCCCGAAATAGCGGATGACTGGCGCCAGCAGGAGAGGGCTCGTCGCCAGCTTATAAACGCCGCCACTTGCGATAAATGGCCAACCCGCGTCGCCGACAAATTCCAAGCTATCTTTCGAGAGCAGCTCTTTTCCGGAATCGATGGCCTGCTGATAAATATCCAGGCATTCCTGCACAGCCCCCTGGGCGAGCTGATGCTGGCTCAGATCGACGGATGCAAACCCGTCCTTCTGCAGGACGACCAGTTTCGCTGTCTCGGGATCTAGCTTCTGCTCTGCCAGATACTTCTGGCCGAGTTCACGGCGCCGCTGGATTTCATCCGCCTTAACTTCCTTGGCCAGCGCGTGATACGTCTGACGCTGGCGCATCGTCCCCTTGGCCAGAAGGTAAGAGCGATCAATCGTGGGTGTATTCTGGAACTGCTCAGCCAGTTTCTCGGCTTCGGCCTTCCACCGGTTGCGGTCGCCTCTCAGCGCGGCAATCTCGGCCTCGAAATCGCGCCCCGGCGCCGTCGCCGCTTGCGCCTGATCTGCACCGCGAATGTCTTGATTGACAACTGACATCGTTAATGAACTCCAACCCACTTGGCAGAAGAATCTCTCACAGCGTTAAAATGTCAACTACGTAACATCCGCACACCGCTTGCTCTGGCGGCGCAATTGCGGCTACACGAGGGCCAAGGTTCGACGCTTGAGGATTGCCGCATGCCAATTGAGAATTCCGCCCATATCGCAGACGCTTTTGCCAGGATTGCAGAAAAGAAGATTGAAGTTGGCAGCTTGATTAATATCGGGTCTGGCCGCGGCGATGATCTGGGTTTCTACAAGTCCCATTGGCCCGACATGCAGGCACTTCTCATTGATATGGACCCACGCTTCCTCGAAATCTGGGAGAAGCTGGCTGCCACGCATGAAGGCACGAAATACGTGGTTTGCGGTGCCTCATCGGAAGATGGCGAAGGCCAGTTCCTCAAATCCAACGATGTCGGCGGCGCACTTTCCAAAGTGGCGAGCGGCGAAAACGTTCACACCACCCCGCTCCGCAAGATCGACACGCTCGTCAAAGAGTTCGACATGCCGGGGCCTTACTTCATGAAGTTCGATACGCACGGCGTTGAGCTCGACATCCTCGCCGGGTGCGAGGAGACGCTGAAGAATACGAGCCTCATCATGATGGAGGTTTACAACTTCAAGCTGAACTTCGTGGATCGCAAGAACCTCACCTTCGATGAGATGTCACTCCATATGAAATCACTTGGCTTCCGCTGCGTGGACATGTGCGACCCGCTTTTCCGCCCTGGCGACCATGCGCTCTGGCAGATGCACCTCATCTTCATTCGCGACGACCATCCGATCTGGCAGCGCAGCTCGTACGGCGTCGGTGCGCCAGCAGCCACCTGATCTCCCGAAAAGAGAGGGGCGCTCAACCTTGTCGGTCGCCTCTCTCTGCCGCAATGAATGAGGCTGGCAGTCAGTTTGCCGCCCACCTCCATCGGCGGCACCATTGCCGGGGACGCTGGATATAAGCCTTGCAAGTGTGACCTTGTGCTGAGATCGACTAATCGACCCGCAGTAAATTAGCAGGAGCAGGAAATGGAGTGGGCCAGACGCGCACGCCGTGCTGCCAGTTCAATAATCCGTAAACGCCGCAAGAGCGTGCCAGCACCTCAGCTAGCGACTCCGACTGCGCAAACCGGCATCTGGTATGACGAGCTGACCGAGGATCAGCGCCGCTTTGTGGTCGATCACACCGTCGACCCCATCCGGCCGGATATCGACCAGGCAGGCAAGCCCCGCCCGCGTCATGCCTGCCTGGACCAACGCCCCCGCGTGACCGTCGTTCTGGGAACACTCAACCGCAGAAAACTTCTGGAAAAATGCATCACGTCCGTGCGGCGTGAGCTTGAGGGCATGGACGGCGAAATCATCGTCATCGATGGCGGCTCCGACGACCGCACCATCCCGTGGCTCACCAAGCAGGAGGATGTGATCACCATCCTCCAGTACAATCGCTACAAGGATGGTGAGACCTCCATGCGTCGGCGCAGCTGGGGCGGCTTCATGAATATGGGCTTCCGCGCCGCTTCGGCCGACTACATCCTCATGATTTCGGACGACTGCCTCCTCATGCCCGGCGCGATCCGCAATGGCATTGCCCGTATTGAAGCCGCCAAAGAGGCTGGCATTCCTGTCGGGGCGTGCGCCTTCTACTTCCGCGACTGGCCCAAGCAGAAGCGCTATTATGTCCAGCGCACGATTGGCGGCAATCTGATGCTCAATCACGGCATCTATACCCGAGAAGCGCTCGAAGCCGCCCAATATGCAAATGAAGACGACTATGTCTTCTACAAGTCAGACACCGATCTCTCGCTGAAGATCTGGGACAGCGGCTACGCCATTATCGACGCGCCGCAGTCAATTTGTGAACACTATGTCGGCATAGAGGAAGAACTCAGAGCGGGTAATACCGCGCTCATGTCCTATGACCGGTCCCAGATGAAGCAGTACTGGCCCGATCTCGTGACCGACGAAGGCGTAAGGAAGATGGGCAAGATCTATCTGGACGAGGCACCGGGCGATGAAGCCGATAAGGAATGGACCAGGCTCTACCGCGCCGAAGAACGTGCCGCCAAAAAACGCAATCCCAACTTGAAATAGATATCGGATCGGGCGATCGGATCCGATGTTCGAATTTCCGTAGACGGATGACAAACATGGCGCAGCCAAAGAAGCAGACCAAGACCGCACCCGCGAAAGCAGCGGCAAAGCCGAAAAGCGCTGACCGCCGGGCGCCGTACCTTCTGGAGGGTGAGTCTCCAGAGCCAGAACTGCTCTCGCTCTTTCATCTGCTCGGAACCATTCAGGACACCGAGGCGCGAATTGAACTCAGCGGCCTTGTCCGCGCCAGACTGCGGTCTCTCTATCCTGCGGGGTCAGGAAAGATCGGCACGGCCAACCTGAAGAATGGCCTGCGCTTTGACGTCGATCTCGGCGACCTGTTCGGCGCTGAATTCTTCGTCGGCAACATGAACGAGACCGATGTCCTGAACGCGTTGACCGCCACCCTGCCTGCAGACGCCAACACAGTTGATGTCGGTGCAAATTTCGGTCTCTTCGGCGTTCATGCTGGCCACGTTGCCGAAACCGGCAAAGTCATTGCGCTCGAACCGCTTCCATCTGCCTGCAAGCTTCTGGAGACAAACGTTCAGCAGAACGGACTGTCGGACCGTGTAGAGGTCATCAACGCCGCCGTCTCGCAACGCGGCGGCAAGGCGAAATTCTTTGTCGCCACCGACGGCGCCTTCAGCGGCCTGCGTGACACGGGGCGTTCGCCGGTTCTGGATACCGTGAACGTCTCAAAGGTTGCGCTCGACAAATGTGAGCCAGTGAACGCGCTCGACCGCATCGATTTCCTCAAGATCGACACAGAAGGCCACGAGAATCAGGTTCTCGCCGGCGCGCACAAAACGCTGGCGCGCGCGACTGAAGCGCTCGTCATGCTCGAATACAGCCACAAGAATCTGACCGCGGACACCCGTGAGAGCTTCCTGGGAGAGCTTCAACCCCTCATGGAAGCGGGATTTGAGGCGCAGCTTTTCGATGGAAACCAGAAGCTGGTGAAGTTGAAAAAAGCCGGCGACATCCCCGCAGAAACTTCCGGCACGGTGTTCCTCGCAGGCAAAGACTGCGCCTGGGCAGCTGATTTCTTTTCGGCCCTCGCAAACGAAGTCGATGCTACGAAACACGCAGCTTCTGATGGGTCGACGGTCGTCATTCTGCATGAGTTTACAAAGCTGCGTAATCAGCTCGCCGACGTTGACCGTCTTCAATCAGCCTTTCCATCCACCGACGGGGATGCATCCATCTCCAAACGCGTTCTGCGCGAGGTGAACCGGCTTCGCACCGAAAGCGAACGTGCCGAAACACAATTTCGGACTGAGCTTGAGCGCGCTGAAGCCTATCGCAATGGCCTGCAGGGCCACTACGACAAGGCCGACGCGGACAGGAAGCGGCTGCGCCAGAAATCAGATCAGCTCGCTGAGGCTGTAGAGAAATACAAGGCCCGGCTAGAAGCCTTCCAGACAGCGACCGACGCGCTCCACGAAAAGATGAATGCTCGGGATGAAGAGCATCTCAAGAAGATCGCGGACATCAAGAGCTCGCTCGACCATCAATATGAGCGCGCCGAGGAGCTCAAGAAAACGCTCGTGGAGTCGATGACGACCCGCAAGGAGCTTGAAGGCAAGCTCACAGAAGCGAATGAACTCCTGAAAGCCTCGAAGCAGGAAATCAGCTCGACAAAACGGCTGCTCACCCACGCCGAAGCACGCGTGACGGACCTTGAAGGCAAACTGAAGACGGCGGCTACGGCCCGCGATTCGCTTAATGAGCGTATGGAAGCCTTCCGCAATCTCTCGAGCGATCTGCAGCAGAAACTGGAAGCGGCGAAGGCCGCGCAGGAAACGGCCCGCCGGGATTTCGATCTCCTGCTATCGAAAGAAAAGACCGCCCACGAACAGACGCGCACGCGCTTGGAGGCTGACCTTTCCAAAGAGAAGGCTGCGCATGAGAAAACCCATCAGGATCTGAAGCAGATCCTGTCCGAGGAGCGGAACGCCCACAAGCAGACGAAGGCTGATCTCACGAGGGAAAAAACCGCGCACGAGAAAACGCACCGCGATCTGAAATTCATCATTTCAGAAGAGCGCAATGCCCTCAAACGTGAGAAGGCCGCGCACGAAAAGACCCATCGCGACCTGAAGATGCTGCTCTCGCAGGAGCGCGCCGCCCACAGCGAGACCCGCCAGCACCTCGACGTCAGCCGGGAACTTCGCGCCGATCAGCGCCGCGAGCTGGACGAAGCCGCGACCAGACAGGCAGCTCTTGAAGCCGAGGTTGCCGCTCTCACAGAAGAGAAACGCGCGCTCCAGACCGAGATCGACGAGAAACGCGCCCTTGTCCGGGTCATCCAGCAGCGTGAGGCCTTGCACGAAATCGGCCTCGGCAAGCATCTGCGCCGGCGCGACCGAAGCTGATCGGTCGCCTTCAGCGCCACTCCCTACATCGCCAGGAACCCGCCATCGATGCGGAAGTCCGCGCCATTGGCATAGGATGAGGCGTCCGACATCAGGAAGGTCGTCGGCCCGACATAGTCTTCGGCGAGCGCCATGCCGCGCAGGCGGTCATAATCGCCGCCCCGGCGCAGCGGAATCTTCTTCTCGTAATTGTCGAGAAACTCGCCGTCCTGATTGTTGAAGACGCCGGCAAAGGTCAGCGTATTGGTGCGCACGCCCTTCGGCCCCCAATAGACGGCCAGATAGCGCGTCAGATTGTAGAGCGCGGATTTCGACGCGCTATAGGCAACCGGCTTGTAGAAGGTCTCGCCCCGGTCACGCCGATACTGGTACAGCGACTGGTCCGGCGACACCGTGCCATAGATGGAGGCGACATTGGCGATCGAGCCCTTGCCCGCATCGGCCATGGCCTTGCCGAAGACCTGGCAGCACTGGAAAACGCCCTTCACATTGACGTCCATGATGCGCTCCCAGCTCGCCGCCGGATAATCCTCGAACGGGCCATTTTCTGCCGCCGTCGAGTTTGGGGGGCTGTCCAGCGCAGCGTTATTCACAAGGCCGGACGGCGTGCCGAAATGCTGGGTGATCGCCTCGAGCGCTGCTTCGAGCGAAGCCCGGTCCGTCACATCGGCAGAGAATGCCTTGATCACATCATCCGGCGCATCCGGAAACGCCTTGGCGGTCGCCTCATCGCTGGCATTTGGCTCAACGATGGCAACATTCGCGCCGCAGCCGACGAGGCCGTTGGCCATGGCGCGTCCGATCTGGCCATAGCCGCCCGTCACCACGATGGTGCGTCCATACAATCCGAAAAGTTTGTCCAGCATCTTGCCTATCCTTTTATGCCTGAGCGCGCCTGCGCAATCGCATCGCAGGCTTCGCGCACCGCGCCATTGCCGCCGAGGCGCTTTGTCCTGAATGTCTCGATCGTGTCGAGCACTTCGTGTGAATCACTGACAGAGATCGGCAGGTGCACCTTCTCCAGCACGCCCTTGTCATTGGTGTCGTTGCCGATGAAAGCCGCCTGCGCAAAGCTGAGGCCGCGCTCTTCCAGCACTTTGGTGAAGGCCGCCACCTTGTCAGGAATATTCTGCTGGCAATCTATCTTCAGCTTCTTCGCCCGCGCCGTGACGACGGGGTTCTCCTCGGTTGACATGATGAAGCAATAGACGCCCGTGGCCGCCGCCGCGCGCAGGCCATAGCCCTCAAGGCGCGAGCAGACGACCGCCTCACGGCCATCCTCGAAGACATACACCTTGTTGTCGGTCATCACCCCATCGAAATCGATACCGATTATCTCGACATCGCGCGCCCGCGCGGCAAATTCCGGATCGTCCAGCGACCTGATCATGTCGTCTCCCCCGCGCGGTCCCGCGCATTCTCATCATCTATCGTCTCAAATGGCGCGCCAGCAAGAATGCCCTCGCAAATCGCGTCCATATTCCGGTCCACGCCCGGCTTGGCCAGCCTGTAGGCGTCGGCATGCAGCTGCGTCAGTGGCCACCCGGCAGACCCGTCCAGCGCCTTCAATGGAATGCAGCGGCGGAAATAGAAGTGGTAGACATAGCGCCGCGCCGCCTCGATCTCGCTCTCGGTCAGCGGGTCGAACGTGCCGGGGCTCTCCAGCAGGCGGAAATAGGACTCGCGGTCATAGGCATCGCGCCCGAAACCCTTGCCACGGATCCACGCATCGCCCGCCACCACGACGGGCATGCCGCGCGCCGACAGCTCCATGCCGAGCTTGGTGTTGAAAATCAGCGCACCCTTCGAAAGCTGCGCAATGGAATAGGTGTTAATGTCGTTCTCTGGCGAGACCAGCCGCACATTGGCAGGCATCTGCGGGAAGGCGGCGCGTAGCGCATCGTCCAGCCGGTCAGACGCGCGCGGGCTGTTCATCACCTCGCCCGGATGACACCGCACGACCAGCTGGCGATCCGGGTGCTTCGCAAACCAAGACACGGTGTCGATCGCCCATTCAATCATGTGGCCATAGGCCGACTGGGCATAATTCAGTCGCGCATCCCAGACGACATTCGCCGCCAAGAGGTAAGTGTCCTTGGCCGGGTCGAGGTCCAGCGCCGCATAGGTCGATTGCAGGCTTTCCGGGTCGCGCCTCTGAAAGGTGATCCAGTCCTGCGCCCCGGTTTCGCGGGAGGCGAGATAGGCGTCGAGCTCCGCGGTCTCCGCCGCGCTTAGCGCACGCTGGTTCCAGACGCTCTCTGGCTCATCGATCATCGCGCGGTGATACGTGTCGCCATGCTGATAGATCAATCGTCCGCGCCGATAGGCCGGATGCCAGGTCACAAGCCGCGTGTCGGTATCGCGCGCTGCCTCGGCAAACTGGCCCTGTGGCACATAGATGCCGTGATGAGCGACGATCACGTCATACTGATACGCGTCGATCAGCCTGCGTGCCGCCGCATCTGACAGCCACGCGGCCGAGAGGTAGCGGCTGAAAATCTGCGCTTCGAGACCGCTGTCCCCAAGGTCGCCCTTGCCGAAAAAGCGCAGCGCCCCGGCATAGGCGTGCATGACACGCGGGTCGTCATGCTCCGTGCTGCGATGGCCCTGCCAGCGCTCCCCAAAGGCTTTTGCCTCGGCGCGGTCGCTGTCATTTAGAACGTCAGAGAATTTGCGGACATTCAGGCCCAGCGGCGAACTCACCCGGTCTGCTGCGCTGGTGCATGCGCCGCAAAAATCCGGTCCCGGACCTTCCTTCGCGATCCGTGGCAGGCTCGGCGCCAGCGTATGCTCGATCACCTGGCAGGCCGGCAGGCCATCGCAATAGCCGATATCGACCTTCGCCCCGCGCAGCGTCAGCGCCGCTGCCATCAGCGTGTCGACCGTATTCGCGGTAAAATGAAGCCCAAGGCTTGTCGCGATCAGGATGCGCTTGCCATCGGCGCTTTCGCGGGCGGCAGCCCAGTCCTTTTCATGCCCGGAAAGCAGAACGCGCCAGTCAGGGTAAACCCCCGGCCGGCGCGTCAGTCTTTCAAGCCGCCAGCGCCGGACCGGCGCATAGGCTTCAGATTGCCTTACGGCTGTGCGTATGTCGCTGAAAAGCGAGCCCACACCCTCTTACCAATCAGGCTTTGAGGGCTTCGTTCGCAGCAGCTTCCGTCAGGCCGATGTCTTCAAAAGTGAAGGCCTGATCGTCGGCAACGGCCTTGGTCAGGGTTTTGCCGACAAAGACGTCCTGGAAGTATGGCGCAATGCCGTCGCCTGGTGACTTCAGAGCGATGTCCGCTTCGGTGATCGTGTGACCGGCTGGCAGGTCGCTCGTCGCGCAAAGCTTCTTGCCCATCTTGATCAGCGGGGCGTGCTCAGAGTCGTAGGTGCGCTTCACACCGTCGCCCAGTGCGGCGCGGGCGCGCTGCAGGTCGCGGACGAGGCGGCGAAGGCCGTTTGGCTCCAGCGAGAATGCCTGGTCGGTGCCTTTCCAGGCGCGGTTCAGCGTGAAGTGCTTTTCCAGGACGCGGGCGCCGCACATGTAGCCGAGCATGGCCATTGCGATACCGCTATCGTGGCTGGAGAAACCAATCGGAATCTCAGGGAACTTCTCGCGATAGGTTTCGATCACGCGGATGTTCAGCTCTTCGAAGGTCGGTGGATAGCCCGAGGTGCACTGCATGATGCAGATGTTCGGGTTGATCGGCATGATCTCGTCATAGACGCGCTGGACGTCTTCGATCGACGCACCGCCGGTCGAGATGAACATCGGCTTGCCGAACTTCGCGATATACTTGATCTGCGGCAGCGTCTTCAGGTCGCCCGAAGCGATCTTATAGGCTGGCATGTCGAGGTCTTCGAGGAAGTCCGCGCTCTTATAGTCCCAGGCGGTGGAGAAGAGCGTGATGCCGATTTTCTTGGCATGGTCGCGCAGTTCGATCCACTCGTCGCGGTCGAACTCGAGCATTTCGCGGTGCTCACCATAGGTAGGCGCGTATGCGTTCTCGGAATTGTACGGCTGGTTGTAGTATTCCTTGGTGTAAAGCGAGCGGTTGTCGCGCTTCTGCAGCTTTACAGAGTGCGCGCCTGCAGCCTTCGCCGCATCGAACAGATCCTTACACTTCTGGACGTCGCCTTCATGGTTCTGCCCAATCTCAGCGATGACGTACATATCGTCATTGTCACTGATTTTGATTCCGTCCACGACCATTTCACGATTAGCCATGACTATACCCTCATTCTCTCTCGGGAGACTGCGGTCCCCGCCTGCTAGGTTCGCGGCAAGGGCTAGCCCGTTTCCCCGGCGTTTTCAATCGATCATAGAGGAATAAGACAGCGTTTAAGGACTTTAGATCAGTGAACCTGTTGTGACACTCCTCCAGCCGGTCCCATCGCTGAACACCACGCCCGCCCCACCTGCCAGATCAGGCACGAAATAGAGCGCTCCCGCTCCAGCGTCCGACGCGCCAGGAAGGCTCGCACTCGCCGCGCTGCCCAGCCTTACGGCCCCGGCCACATGCAGGGCACAGCTCGGCGACGTCGTGCCAATACCGACCCGGCCAGCCGACGTAATCCGCACACGCTCATTCACGCTCCCGACGCCTGTCCAGAAGCCGAGCGACATTGGCACCGCTGTGCCAGAGACCGGCCCATCGACCTGCGCATTTACCAGCGCGCTCTGGACCCATGCACCCCCGGTCGCAAACCCGCGAAACGAGAAGCCCCCGCACCAGTCACCAGACTGGACCGGCAGCGGCGTATTAAGGCTTCCGCGCGCGCGCTTCTGAATGGAAAAGGACGAATAGGTCGCCGGGTTCGCATAAGTGTCGAGGCTGGCCGTCGCGAAATAGCCGTCACGGACCATGCTCAAGGTTGGCTGGTCATTCGTGGCAGCGGACTGGTCAATGACTGAAAACCTCCCGGTCGGCGCACCTCCGACCCCAACATTGGCCGTCGCCGTATCCACGCTGAGCGCTGTGTCGAACGCGGTCCCGTCATCGCTAGTGCGGAGCTCGAACCCGCCATTCGCGGCCAGCCCGAACTCCGCCTCGCCGGTAAAATCGGTCTGGAACACCACAGACGCGACCTTCGTGCCATTCGCCCGGTTGATGATCTTGCGCGCATTCCCCGTGCCCGGCGTGACATCATCATAGGTCAGCAATTCAGCGTCGCTGCGCACGGTCAGCCTATTGGTTTCATCGGCCTCGGAATTGATACCCAGCGTCTCAAAGGGCCCGCCCCCGGCGCCCTGCACGGCCTCCCAACCGTCTCCGGTCAGCACTAAAAGAGACGCTTCGTCCTCTATCCATGCAAGCCAGCCTTCGCGCGGCGCGATCTCGAACCAGGCGCCATCCTGAAAGCTCGCTATGGCCCCATCGGCCATGAAATCCCAGTCCTCACCGCTCTTGTCCGTCGGCAGGATGTAGGATGTCGCCGCCAGCGGCGCCTCGGGCTGGGTCGCCTCACTCCGGCTCACCGCGCTCAGCTGCACAACCGCATCCAGCCGCCGCAGGCTTTCATTCAGGGTGACATGCTTCATGGCCTGATTGGCGGAAAGATATGAAAGGCCGATACGTGGGGTCTGGTCCATCTGGGGCTCCGGCAATTGACTGGAGCGGTGACCCTAGACGTGCACCTCTTACGGTCTGAAAGTTCAGCCCTCTCTGGCCAGCGCCTCACTGACAAGACGGGCAAAATTGGGCAGCTCGGATGCGGAAACCTTCTCGTCCGTCCCCGCTTCAGACCAGCCTTTCGCGAGTTCCCCGGCAAGGCCGTCCAGCACCGGCGCCTCACCCGTCAGCCCTTTACAGACCGCCGCCAACAGCGCCAGCCGCCCTGCCAGACTTAAGTGAACCCCATCAGGCTGGAACAGAGCCTCATCGCCGACCTTGGTCGCCAGTTCTCGCATCAAGGCTGCAAAATCCGAAGACGGAACACCCCGTTCACTTGCGACACTGACCGTGACATCATTTGCGCTCGGAGCACCTTCGCTGAGCGGCCTTGACCAGTCGAACCGTTCCATCACGCCAGAGGCTGTCGGCGATGTCAGAACCAGCCCCGATAGCCCCGCATCAACCAGCCGCCCAAGCCTTGCCGACATGAGCGCGGCCAGCGTTTCCTGGGTTGAAGGGTGCGGTCCGCTATCTTGAAGGACGAAGCGCGCCCCGGTCCGGTCGCCGAGCATTTCGATCAGCGCATCGACCGCGTCACCGTCATCCGGGGAGCCTCCGAAGATCGCAAAAAGCGGCTTGTTCGCGGCTTCGAAAAGCCGGTTCAGGCCGAGCTCTGGAAAAACCACCGGCAGAAACACCGCCGGTACACCGTCAGTGCACCGTAAAAATTCGACTTCACCGGCAAAAATGCTGTCCCCGAACAGGAGGACGGGCGTCCTGTTTCCACACACGTCAATCGCGGACCGCCAATAGACTTTCCGGCGGGACTTTGCGTGTTGATCCCCCGCCAGCCAGGCGCTTCGAGGGTCAGCCGCCCCAGCGCTCATCAGCTATTATTGCCGGGTTCGCCGATCAGCTGGATGCTTGGCCTCCGGCCACGATAGCGCTGGCGAAGATGGAAATCCTTGTTCATCGTCAGGATCGGATCGAACATGCCGATATGCTTGGCCATCATCGTATTATAGTAATCGCGCGGCAGGTTCCGGAAGATCGGCTTCGATGAGTTCATCGAGAGATCAAAGCGCTTGGACAGACGCGCTTTCGCCCAGTCCCATGCCCGCTTTTTCAGTCTCCACGTCCGGCTTGGCGCATCATACTGGGCGTAATTCTTCTTGTAGAGCTCATGGAAGCGTTCATGCTTGGCTTGAAGCTTCTTATAGTCTTCGCTTTCCTTGTCCTCGGCCCAGTTGCGATAGTGATGGATGGTCACATCGCGCGTGTAGACAACATCGCGGCCAAGGAAGAGCACTTTGGCCGTCAGGTCAGGGTCGATGCCATAGTCGCGGAATTCCTCGCTGAAGCCGCCAACAGCGCGCATGACCTCGGTCGGCAGCATGCCCTGATTGACGTTCAGGATCCCGATTGGTGAGACGCCGCCAATGTAGGGCGCCTTCACGAATGGGCCTTCCTTGTCCTTCACCTTGAGGCCGACCATGCCAATTTTCTTGTTCGCCTGAAGAATGCGAACCGCCTTGTCGAGGCCGTTATCGACGATCTCATTATCATCGCTGACCCAGCAGACATAAGGCGTGTCGACCTGCATGAAAACGTCATTATAAGCACGCGCCTGACCCAGCAGCTTGCCAACAAAGATCGGGCGTACGCGGTCACTCGCGACAGATTCCAGATACTCGATCGTGCCATCGGTCGAGCCAGCATCGGTGATGTACAGGATGTACGGAATCTTGGTCTCGCGCTGCACGGACTCGACCAGTCTTTTCACCTGGTCACAGCGGTTATAGGTGCCCGCAACGATCGAAAGAACGGCATCCGTCATTCAATTATTCCCATAGTTTTCAGGACTGCTGTGTCTTGAACCAGTCCGCATAGCGTTTCAATCCCGCCTCAAGGTTGACTTTCGGCGAGAAGCCGAGACCGCCTCGAAGGTGTGTCGCATCAGCCACCAGATTCACCGGATCACCAGAGCGCGCCTTGCCGTTAAAGCTCAGCGGCGTGTCATATCCCGCAGCCTTGACCAGCATGGAAGCCAGCTCACGCACAGAGATTGCAGTCCCGCTGCCGCCATTGAACAGGCGCACCGTCCCCTTGCCGCCCGGCCTGGCAGACAGCGTCGCAAGAATGGCAGCCGCGTCATCGACGTGCACGAAGTCGCGCGTCTCATCACCGCTGCCCCAGAGGTCCAGCGTCGTCTCCGGGTCAGCGCTCACGCGGCGCATGATGTCCCAGAGAAGCTGTTTGCGAAGCCCTTCGCCAAAGATGGAGAATAGCCGCACGATGGACACATCCAGCCCGTTCATGCGCGCCTCGCCGGTGACCAGCTCCTCGCAGACATGTTTGTGCAAGCCATAGGGCGACATCGCCTCGCAGGGGTCGCTTTCTGACAGGCGGTCCTTGCCCTGATTGCCATAGACAGCTGCAGACGAGACGAGCACGAGCCGCGCCTCAGGCGCTTCTTCGCGAATGAAATCGAGGATCTCGACCGTGCTGCCAACAGACAGGTTGAAATCGCCGCGCGGATCATCCCATGACCGGCCGACAGACGCCCCGCCAGCCGCATGAATGATGACATCAGGCTTGCCATGATCAGCCATCGCCGCGTGGAATAGCTGGCGCTGGATCAGGCCCTCAGCGTGGTGGACATTGCCCTCGCGCACGAAAGCGCCCTGCGGCGCACCAAGGCCCAGCGTGACAACTTTCCAGCCCTGCGACGCCATCAGCCGGGCTGTCGCGGTTCCAAGAAAACCGCCGCCCCCGGCAATCATCACAAGGCCGGGTGAGGCGCTATTTCCGCCAGTAGTTGGCACGGCGTGGCTCCTCGATCTGCAGCGGCTCAAAGCCCTCTACGCTGACATCATCGCGGGTCAGCAGCCAGATGCCGCGGCGCGGATGACGGGTTTTAAGGTCCCGGAAATCATCATGCTCCACCGGCAGCTTACACTCATAGACATGGCTGAAACCCGCCGCCCACATACCCCGCTCAAGCGCGGCACGGCTGAGTATCGTGGCAAGTGGCTGGATGCCCTGGGTCGCATTTGGGTTCTCGCGGGCAATGCGGCCGACGAAATCGCTATCCGGCACGATCATCGTCTCGAGCAGCATCGCCTTCCCGGTCATCGCCCCCATCATCCGCAATGCGCGCAACGGGTTTTCAAGGTGATAGAGAATTCCGAATGACAAGGAAAAATCGCGCGCCGGCAAAGCGTCGGACGTCGCGCAATTGTCAAAATCGAGCACGCTGAACTCACATCCCGGTGCCCGTTCACGCCCTGCCTGAGCGACGTCCTCTCGGCCTTCGAGCGCAACGACATCAAGCTGAGAGTCCATCAGGCGCTTGGCAAACCAGCCCGGCCCTGCCCCGAAATCATAGGCAGTATCGAGTGCCATACCACCGGTTCGCAAAGCTTTCAGAACCCGCTGGGCAATCGTCCACCGCGCCTCATTGATGGCGAGATAGTTATCGACGTCGAACAGGGCGGTCGCAGGCGCCTGGCTCATGACTCGCGCTCCGTTGACCAGTCCAGGCGAGGACGCAGTCCGCCTGGGAAGTTTCTTGAATAGCGCCCGCGCGCCCGCGCGAGGTCATCGCCCTGCGGCTCATAGACTGAGAACGAGACGGCATTGTCGACGCTTTGGTGACGCGTGAGCGGGTCCGCTGTGACCATCACCACACTGACATAGTGCAAGCCTTCATTCAGAAGGTTAGCCGGAATACGTGCGCGGCTTTTATAACGTCCAGGCTTGTTGATCGCGCCCGGATAATCACCATCGGTAAATGCGACAACGAACATGAGGTCGCCGATCTCATTCTTGACGTGCAGGGCTGGCTCCACCCGCATATCGGCCTGCAGCACGTCAAACGCGATCTCGATCGCGCACGGCGTATCAATCTTGACCGAACGCGCAATCTGGCCGGCATCATCCAGCACGCGCGCCGTCACGAGCTCAGCGACAGGCCCATCGACCTCAGCCTCAAGAACGCTGGCCGTATCGGGCTTGCCCGATTTGCCGCTGCTCTTCTTCTCATCTTTTGCGGGCTCGCTCTTCTCAGGCGCTTGATAGGTCGCGGCGACGTTCATCATCTGGGCCTCATAGGCCTCGGTCACGGTCATGACATCGTCATCCATGACGACCTCACCATGATCGATCCAGATGCAGCGGTCGCAGAAACGGCGGATGGCCCCCGTGGAGTGCGAGACAAATAGAAGCGTCCGGTCATGGCCGGTAATCTCATCCATGCGCTGCAGGCACTTCTTCTGGAACGCTGCGTCGCCGACCGACAGCACTTCGTCCAGCATCAGGATGTCAGGGTCGAGATGGGCGGCGACGGAGAAACCGAGGCGTGCGCGCATGCCGGTCGAATAGGTCTCTACCGGCTCTTCGATGAAGCGGCCAATCTCTGAGAAGGCGACGATCTCATCCATGCGCTGGTCGATTTCCTTGCGGGTGAGGCCATGCAGCGCGGCATTGAGATAGACGTTCTGGCGCCCACTCATCTTCGGGTTAAAGCCAGTTCCGACTTCGAGCAGGGATGTCGCCCGCCCATAGATAAAGGCTTCGCCATCACTCGGATTCAGCACGCGGGACAGGATTTTGAGCAGCGTCGACTTGCCCGCACCATTATGGCCCATGATGCCGACACGGTCGCCTGACCAGACCTTGAAGCTCACATCCTTCAGAGCCTGATAGTATTGCTCCTTGTGGGTGTTGCCGTCCTTGTCTGTCCGCGTCACCGCCGACGTCATCCGGTAGCGCTTCGACAGGCCGCGAACGTCCATGACAAGCTGGCGCTCATCCTTATCGGCTGCCGCCTCGGGCGCAGTTTGTGGCAAGGTGTCAGGCATCATACTCGCTCAGCGTAACTCTTTGCCATCCGGTCGAGAAGCAGCAGCCCCACTATCGTAAAGCCCACCGCCATGAGCGCAGACACACCGAGCGACGTCCAGTCGACCTGCTCTGGAGCAAAAAGCGCGCCGCGCAGACCGGTCAGCACACCGACCATCGGGTTAAGGTTGTAATAGTTCTGGATCACCTCTGGGAGGATCTCTTTGGAGAACAGCACAGGCGACAGGAACAGACCCAGATAGACCGCTGTCTCGAGGAATTTCGAATTGTCCTGGTGGATCAGATAAAGCGCCGAGAACAAAACACCGATCCCGAAGGCGAGCACGAACATGACGAGCACCACCGGCACCATGGCCAGAATGTCCCAGGACAGGGGCACGCCCAGATAAAGCTGGAACGCGATCACCGCTGCGGAAATGATAAAGATATCGACCCAGCGCGCGGCGACCGTCGCGATCGGGCTGAGGATAAGCGGGAAATAGACTTTCTTGGAAATCCCCGAATCGAGCCGCAGGGAGCCTGCCGACTGGATTACCATTTCTGCCCAGAGAAACCAGAAGCAGAGGCCGCTGAAAATAAAGAGCGGATAAGGGATCTGCGCGCCGAGATTGGCCGCCGACATGTGACGGATGAAGACGAGTGCCAGCGCCATGATGGCCGGGCGGATGAACCCCCAGACGATGCTGATCGGCGAGTTCAGGATGCGCGAGCGGATATTCCGGTTGATCATCTGCCCCAGCAGGACCCGGAATTTCCAGATTTCAGACAGGCTCAATATGCCGACAGGTCGCTGCGGCCGGATATGGATCACTTGCTGGTTGGACGGCGTGGACATATCGGAAGGTCTAGCTCCGCAGCTTCCGGCGGATGAAATCCTTTAGCCGGAACAGAAAATTCTGCGACGCAAGTTGCGCGCGTGCGCGAGGAGAATCAATGGCTGACTGCATCCTTGCGATGCGCTCACGCCGCGCTGCCTCATCGCTGACAGGATCGTAATCGAGAAAGCGCTGGCGCATCTCCGGCGGCGCCTTGGCGAGCGTCGCCTGA
The DNA here is from genome assembly GCF_003576245.1 of Henriciella algicola. Taxonomy (GTDB): domain Bacteria; phylum Pseudomonadota; class Alphaproteobacteria; order Caulobacterales; family Hyphomonadaceae; genus Henriciella; species Henriciella algicola. The sequence continues at coordinate 1,521,841 of NZ_QWGA01000003.1, read as the reverse complement.
ACCAGCAGCTTGTCGCTCTTTGCCGCAAAAGCTGAATTGCTCTCAGCAATCATGCTTCCAATACGCGCCAGATCTTCTGGATTATCCCGCAGCGATAGACGCGCATTGCCGAGCCAGCGGTCAAACGCCTCCTGCGTGACGTGAGGATGCTTGCCGATCTCATCGAAGAGGGCCGGCGCCGCCTTCGCGATCACGGCGCCCGCATCGTGGCGCGCAGGGTCAAAGCGCTTTGCGGTAAATCGGGCGATGTCCATGAAGGTGCGTGCGCGGTCAGTAACGTAGACGGCGTGCCGCGCGCCAGCATCGGCAAGGCTTGGGCGCGGCGGCAGCTCCGCGCAGAAGCCCTCGAGCGCACTTGCCAGCGAGTTCACGTCATTGGGATCAAAAAAGACCGAGCCTGCTGGCGATTGTTCGCGGTGCACCGGAATGTCGGAGAGAAGCCCCGGCAGACCGAGCGCGCGGGACTCCTCAACAAATGTGCTCCAGCCTTCAAAGAGGCTTGGCTGCACAAAGCCGCGCGCGCCTTTTAGAAGGGCGAGCTGTTCGTCGCGGCTGATCCGGTCGGTGATGGTGACCCGGCGGGCAACGTCCTCGCGGGCCAGAAGCTCACGGATGCTGGCGGCATAGTCCGGCCAGCGCGTATCCTCGATGGCGCCGGTCATCACGACATGAACATCAAGCTCTGGCCGAGCGGCCAGCGCCTCGACGATCTGGAGGTGGTTCTTGTGGCGCCAGAACTGGTTGCAGACGATGAGATAGTCGCCGGGCACATTAAAGCGCGCGCGCACCGTATCGGTATCGCCGCTCCCGTCCTGCCAGAAGCCCTCATCGAAGACGGCTGGGAAGTGGAAAATCTTCCAGTGATCCTTCTCGAACTCCGGAAACAGTTTCGCCGTGTCTTCAATCGCCTGCTGGCTTGAGAAGACGCAGGCCGCCGGGCCGCGCGCAAGCTCTCTATACTGAAGAAAGCGGCGGGCCTGCTCTTCTGGCGGGAACAGCTCCGGATAGTGCTGGCACTGCCAGTCAGGGATCCAGCCAGCCCAGGGCGCGCCGAACGGCGCTTCGGGAAGCTGCGTCGCCGGATAGACGAAATCGAGGTTCAGGGACGCGGCATCTGAAAAAGGCGCGATCTCATCGGCAAGGCCGGCGTGTTCTGCGGCAATCTCTTCGGCTTGCGGCGCGCTGGTCAGAAAGGTGATGTGCGGTTTCTCACCATCGGGCAGCGTTCTCAGCATGCGCGCGATGTTGAGAACGTAGTTCACACCGCCCATCCATGCCGGGTTATAGAATATGCGCAGCCCAATTCTCATGGGAGCTCCTGAGCTTGTTTCGCTTGAGATGCGAGGCGTTATCAATGCTCGTTAATTGGGTAAAGCCATTTGCTCAAGCTGCGGCGCTATAGCAGGCGGGGATATGCTGAACGCTGGACTTGATCCACGGCAAATAGAAAACTAACGCTGTTGAGCTGGTGAGGGAGAGTACCAAATGCGCGGCGCACTGTACCCGGACGATCACGCGTTCGCGGAAGGGCTTGTCTATCCCAGAGTAGCTTCACTCTCCGAAGCTGCAGGCCAAATCCCCGGCAATGAAGCTGACGCCCAGCGTCTTCTGGATGTATGGAATCGGTTCTCAAAGGGCGCTGTCGTCGATGACAATGTCAAACTCGGCATCAAGGCGCGTCTGATCAATGGGGGGGCGCCAGAAAACGTCCGCATTCATGGCCCGACCGCGATACGTGGGATCCTGAAGGCTGAAGGCGACGCTACCATCCAGATCGGTAAGTACACCTATGTCGGCGACGACACGATCCTGTCGGCGTCCCAATCGATCACGATTGGCCAGGCGACCCTGCTGGCGCACGGCGTTCAGCTGTTCGACAATGACTCCCACCCCACGCATGCCGACCAGCGCGAAATCCAGTTTCGCCGCATGCTGGGCGACAAGCGGATCGCCATTCCTCTCGAAATCCGCTCAAAACCGATTGTTATCGGCAGCCGGTGCTGGATCGGACTGGGAAGCGCTGTGATGAAAGGCGTGACAATTGGCGACGACACCGTCGTGGCGGCGCAGTCTGTTGTCACCAGCGACCTGCCCGCAGGTGTCGTTGCCGCAGGAAACCCCGCAAAGGTCGTGCGCGAGCTTAGACCTGAAGAGCGGCGACCAACACCTAATCCGCCCGGTGGCTGACACGATATCAATCAATGATTGATCCGCCTCTGCAAAACGCGCCAGTATCGGCCAACGGCGAAGAATGGAAGTAACCAAGCGCTTATGTCCTCAAAACTGAAAATGCCGCCTCGCTTCAAAGGTGCAACCAAGCCGTTCACGCCCGAGAAAGGCTTTGCGTCCTGGCCTGACCTGATCGCCGCATCGAAAGGCCAGTGGGAAACCGATGTGAAGTCGGCCGCTGGGCCGCGCGTCCTGATCGGCTCGAATACAGGCATGCACGGCGCGGTGACTAATCTGGACGGCGTGCTGGCTGCAGGTCTCACCAAGGCCGGGGCGCAGGTTGGCCGCGTATTCTGTGATGGCTCGATGCCAGCCTGCCTGATGCCGACCTATGGCGAGGCAACGCCGCCCGACATGATTGCCGAGTTCGGCCTTGTGAACCGCCTCTGCAAGGCGTGCTTCAATCGCGGCACGAACAATCATCGCCCGATGGGCCTGCCGGAGTTTCGCTATTCAGACCATCTGAAGCAGGAAGACTTCAGCGAGGCACAATCGCTGGCAGCCAGCGTCGATCTTGCCTCCATCTCGGACTGGAAACTGGACGGCATTGCGGTCGGCGAACACGCGCTGGCTGGCGCGCTTCGTTATTATGCGACCGGCGACCTTGAAGGGCAGCCGCGCGCAGAAGAGGTGCAGCGCCGCTACCTTGAGGGCGCGATCCTTACCAAGCGCGTCTATGAACGCATCATCGCCGCCTGGAAGCCTGAAGTCTGCGTGCTTCACCACGGCATCTACAGCCCGCAGGGCATCGCTGCCGATGTCTGTCGCAAGGCAGGCGTGCGCGTCGTGACCTGGGTCGTCGCCTACCGGAAGAACTGCTTCATTTTCAGCCATGACGACACTTATCATCACACCATGATGAGTGAGCCCGTCGAGACGTGGGAAGAGCTCGACATGTCTGAGGCAGTCCGCGCCGAAGTCCGCGCCTATCTCGAAAGCCGGGCCAGCGGCGGCAAGGACTGGATCTATTTCCACGAAGAGCCGGATTCGGATTTCAAATCCTTTGCCGAGAAGAAAGGCATCGACCTTTCAAAGCCTGTCGTCTCCATGCTGACCAATGTCATGTGGGACGCGCAGCTGCATTATCCGGCCAACGCCTTCCCGGGCATGAAGGACTGGATCATCGACTCCATCCGCTATTTCATTGACCGGCCAGACCTTGAAGTCGTCATCCGTGTTCACCCTGCCGAAGTGCGCGGCGCGATCCCGTCTCGCCAGCGCGTCATCGACGAGGTGAAGAAGGCTTTCCCGGAACTGCCGCGCCACATCCACATCATCGCGCCAGATGAAGACGCCAGCACATATGCGCTGGCGCACGCCTCCAACGCCGTCATCATCTATGGCACCAAGATGGGCACGGAGCTCACTCCGCTGGGCAAACCTGTCATCGTCGCAGGCGAAGCCTGGATCCGCAACAAGGGCGTCACGCAGGATGCGAGCGACAAGCCGCATTACTTCAAACTGCTCGACCAGCTTCCAGCCGCCCCCGGCCAGTGGGCGCCGGACCGTGAGCGCGCGCTTCGTTACGCCTACCACTTCTTCTTCCGCCGCATGATCCCGCTGCCTTTCCTGCAGCCTAACGGGACGGGCGCGATGTTCGATATCGAAGTGCCAAGCGTCGATGAGCTTGCACCTGGCAAATGGCCGGGCCTCGACACGATTACCCGGGGCATCCTCGATGGCGCCCCGTTCGTTTTCAATGCAGAGCATCAGGGTGGGGACCTCTAATGAGCTTCAAGGTGCCGTTATTCGTCGATCAGGCGATACGCTTCGTTCGGCGTAATTTGCCCAAGCGCAAGTTCCAGCCTCGTGACGGGATCGAAAGTGAATCCTGCTCGGCCAAGATGCTGAAACTGTCGAGGTTCAAGAACGGGGTCGCGATCCATCGCCCGGAAGACAAGAGCGAGCAGGAGCAGTTGCTCAACCCGTTCGGTGATCCTTGGATCACAAGGGAAGCCCACAACCCATTCATCCCGACCATGACGGGATCGCTGATTGCGTTCCTGAATTCCAAGGTTGGCAAGATGGGGACGCCGCTGCGTGGCGGCCCCGACGTCACTCACGCCTATACCCGCTATTCCGGATACTCCCCTAGCAATTATCACTACGATGAGAGCGTCTGTAAGCTGACGATGAAAATGCCCGCCTTCGAGAAGATGCGGCAGGTTTTCAAGCGCAAGGGACTGAACAAGCGCTTCATCGGCTATGCCGTTCTGAACTATGATGACGGCTACCTTTTCGGGCCGAATGCGGGCCTGCCGGAAGAGTATTACGTCCACAATCCGGACGAGAGTCTCGAGCCGAAGCACCGTCTGAAATTCGTCGAAGGCCCGGCGCTCGACGCTGAAGGCTGCGTTTTCGATATTCGCAGGCCAGAGGTGCGCTCGGCACTTTGCAACCGCGTCCTCGAAATCATGAAGACCAATGAGATCGATGCCGTCCTGATCGATTACGCCGTCCGCCGCTATGGTTTCGGCGCGCCGAGCCTCATCTTCGATATGCCGAAAGACTGGTTCCCAAACTTTCAGGAGAACCAGATCCTGTTGTTCCGCGAGCTTCATGATCTGCTCAAGGCGAATGGGAAAACGCTCTTCCTGAACGGCACGATGCTCGACAGCATCCTCGTCACTGAGCCGCAACTGGTGCGCCAGTATCTCAAGATTTCGGACGGGATGTTCTGGGAGCAGCCCTTCCGCTGGGAATGGCGCAACTATGAGCGCGACGGCATCGACTATTATGACCGCCTGCAGCAATTCTTCGACAACTCTCATGTCATGAAGAAACAACTCATCGTGAAGTCCGGCACCTACCGGTTTCACGGCACCGAAGACAAGATTTCAGGCTGGACCAAACGTTTCGAGATGACCGATGCTGGCCTTGAGCGTCATCTGGCTGAGTATCTGACCTGCTTCTTCATGCTCTACGCAAACCGGCATTTCGACGTGCTCTTCCATACGCATCCGGCGAAGTTCTTCGATATCTACACCAGCGAAGCCTATTTCGACATCTGGTCCAAACGGGTCGGTCAGGGCGTCACGAAGCGCGTACGCTATTCAAAACATGTGCATATGCGCGAATTCGACGAGGCCTTCGTCTTCGTCAATAATACGCTCGACCCGGTCGAGCTTGACCCATCGGTGGTCGAGGGTGAGTTCTCGCAGCCAATCCCGGCCATCACGCTGGAGCCTCTCTCCGGCAAGATCGTCATGAAGGACGAGCTTGCGGCAATTGAAGGCGGCGCAGCCACCAATTGACCTTGCCCGGGCTGGCTTTAATCGGCTAGCACCGGGACGCGCGCAGCCGCCGCGCGAGTAAAGACGATCACAGGAGCTGTCATTGCTGGACACATTCGATCCGCAGAACGTGAAATCCCTGATCAATGGAGAGGCCGTTTCCAGTCAGACCACGTCTGACATCCTCAGCCCCCATAGCGGCAAGGCGATTGCCAAGCTGCACCATGGCGGCGCCGACGAGGTCGAGAAGGCCATCGCCGCTGCCAAGGCTGCGCAAAAGGCCTGGGCCGATACGCCTGCCGTCCAGCGCGGACAGATCCTGCACGCTGCCTGCAACCTCATCGAAGCGCGCGCCGAAGAACTTTCAAAGATCGTCGCCGAAGAAGCCGGCAAGCCGCTCTCTGCTGCCATGGGTGAGACGACCGGCTCCGTCATGTGCGGCCGCTTCTATGCCGGCGAAGGCCAGCGCCTTTTCGGGCGCACCATGCCATCCGGCGCGCCGAACAAGTCCTGCATGACGGTTCGCCAGCCTTGCGGTGTCGCGGCCCTGATCGCCGCCGCCAATACCCCGGCCCCGAACTTTGCCTGGAAGGTTTTCCCGGCCCTCATCTGCGGCAACGCCGTTGTGCTAAAGCCCGCAGAAGACACACCGCTTTCGGCTGACTGGATGGCCCGGGCCCTGATCGAAGCTGGCGTGCCCGCAGGCGTGATGAACGTCGTTCAGGGCCTTGGCCAGGAAGTCGGCCCGCCGCTGACCGCTCACAAGGATGTCGACGTCATCTCCTTCACCGGCTCGACCCGCGTTGGCCGTGAGATTGCTGGCAAGGCGGGCGCCGACCTCAAAAAGGTCTCGCTGGAGCTTGGTGGCAAAAACGCTTTCATCGTCTGCGATGATGCTGACATCGAAAAGGCCGTCCACTGGGCTTCGCTCTCTGCCTTCTCCAATGCGGGCCAGCGCTGCGCGTCGGGCAGCCGCTTCATCGTGATGGACGCCGTCTATGACAAGTTCGTCGACGCCTTCGTCGCCAAGGCGAACTCCCTCAAGGCCGGTGTCGGCGACGATTGTGAGCTTGGCCCTGTCATCAATGAGCGCCAGCTGAATAACATGCTGAGCGCTATCGAGCGCGCCAAAGGCGAAGGCGCCAAGGTGCTATGCGGCGGCGAGCGTATTGGCGGAGACCTCGCAGGCGGCTTCTACCTTCAGGCCACGCTGATCGAAGGCTCTCCGGCAGACTCTCACCTTTCAACGACAGAGCTCTTCGGCCCGGTCGGCGCGATCTACAAGGTCAGCAGTTTCGAAGAGGCCGTCGCGCTCGCCAATGACAGCCCATATGGCCTCACTGGCACGATCCACACGACCAGCTGGGACCGCGCCTGGACGTTCACGAAAGAGCTCAGCACGGGCGTCGCTGTCGTCAATGCGGGCACGTTCGGTTCAGAGCCGCACATGCCGTTCGGCGGCCTCCGCGCCTCTGGCAATGGCACGCGCGAGCCGGGCACCGAAGCGCTGGATGTCTACACAGAGCTGAAAGACATCTACCTCATCACCGAACCGGGACGGCTCTAGGCTCATGGCAACGGCGTCTTCCCCCAGCTGTATCGCGCTCATCCCGGCCCGCTCTGGCTCCAAGCGCGTGCCGCACAAGAATATCGCGCCGCTGATGGGCCACCCGCTGATCGCCTATACGATCGCAGCGGCCAAACAGTCCGGCATTTTCGGACGCGTCATCGTCTCAACTGACTCGCATGACTATGCGAAGGTCGCCCGCCACTATGGCGCGGAGACGCCTTTCATGCGCCCGCCGGAGTTCTCTGGCGACAAGTCGCCGGACATTGACTGGATCCAGCATGCGTTGCGCTGGTTTGCCGACAAGGGAGAGGCCTATGACGCTTTCGCCCTGCTGCGCCCAACGAGCCCGTGCCGCCTGCCCTCCACCATCCAGCGCGCCTGGGACCAGTTCACCCGTCAGGAAGGCGTCGACAGCCTCCGCGCGGTCGAGCCTTGCGCCCAGCACCCCGGCAAGATGTGGGTCGTGCGCGGTGAGCGGATGCATCCGCTCATGCCGATGCAGCCGGAAGAGATCACGCCTTACCACTCGACCCAGTATCCCGGCCTGCCGCGCGTCTACGCCCAGAATGCGAGCCTTGAGATCGCCTGGTCACGCGTCGCACTGGAAGCGGGCACGATCGCTGGCGAAGTGCTGACCCCATTCCTGACGTCCGGCTCTGAAGGCCTTGATGTGAACTCCCCGCGCGACTGGCGCCTCCTCGAAATGATGGTCGAGGATGGCGAAGCCGAGCTGCCGAAAATCGACCAACCCGCCTGGCAAGGCGACTGAACCGAAAATCTGAGGATACGACCCCATGGGTGACCTGATTACCGAAGCCGTCTCCGGCACACTCTACTATCTCGACAAGCCCGCCTTTGCCCGCGTGCAGGAATGCAACGCCTCTGCAGAGCAGCGCACCAGCCTGTTCGCAGACATGGCGCGCCTCAACACGCTCTACATGATCGCAAATGCAGGCTCCGGCCATATCGGCTCGAGCTTCTCAAGCATGGATGTGGTCGCCTGGCTCTATCTCAATGAGATGAAGGGCGAGGACCTCTATTTCTCCTCCAAGGGCCATGACGCGCCGGGTCTCTATGCCGTGCTCACCGCGCTCGACGTCCTGCCTTTCGACAAGATCCACAAGCTGCGCAAGATCGACGGCCTCCCGGGCCACCCGGATGTCGGCGTTGCAGGCATGGTCACCAATACCGGCTCGCTCGGCATGGGTATCTCCAAGGCCAAGGGCATGGCATTCGCCAACCGGATGCTGGACAAGCCTGCGCGCATCTATGTTATGACGGGCGACGGCGAGCTTCAGGAAGGCCAGATCTGGGAATCGCTGATCTCGGCGGCCAATCACGGCGTTGCCGAAGTCACGGTCATTGTCGACCACAACAAGATCCAGTCGGACTATTCGGTTGAGCGCACCTCCAGCCTCGGCGACCTCGAAGCGAAATTCGAGTCATTCGGCTGGCACACGCAGAGCATTGACGGCCACGACATTGACGCCATGCGCGACGCCCTCAACGCGGCCCGTCAGGACGAAAAGCGCCCGAGCGTGATCATCGCAAACACGATCAAGGGCAAGGGCGTCAGCTTCATGGAAGGCGTTTCGGTCGACAGCGATGTCGAGCGCTTCCAGTTCCATTCGGGTGCCCCGCAGGCCGAAGACTATACCCGCGGCGCGCAGGAGCTCATCTCCCGCATCCTCGACGGCCACAAGGCCGCTGGCCTGCCAGAGCCTGAGTTCGAGACGGTCGAGCGCCCGGCAGCCCCGCAAGGTGGCAACCCGGTCAAGCTCTTCCCGTCCTACACGGCCGCGCTGCTCGATCAGGCAAAGCGCAATGACAAGATCGTCGCGCTGGACGCAGACCTCGTCCTCGACATGGGTCTTGAGCCGTTCCGCGACACCCATCCTGACCGCTTCGTCGAATGCGGCATCGCTGAGATGGACATGGTCAGCCAGGCAGGCGGCATGGCGCTGAAGGGCCTGCTACCGGTCGTCCACTCCTTCTCCTGCTTCCTGTCGACCCGCCCGAACGAGCAGATTTACAACAACGCCACAGAACATACGAAGATCGTCTATGTCGGCGGTCTTTCCGGCGCACTGCCAGGCGGCCCGGGCCACTCGCACCAGTCTGTGCGTGAGATTTCCACCCTCGGCTCCATTCCGAAAATGGCGATGGTCGAACCGGCCCACCCGGACGAGGTCGCTCCGCTCCTCGACTGGTGCCTCAACACCCATGATGGCCCGTCCTTCCTGCGCCTTGTCTCCATCCCTTATGAGACGGCCTATGAAGCAGATGGCAGCTGGACCCCGGCTGCCGGTCAGGGCCGCGTTGCACGCAAGGGTGATGGCAGCGCTGTCCTCATCGCGTCCGGCCTCGTCGGCACGGCTCAGGCTCTCAAGGCCGCAGACCGCCTCTCTGGTGAAGGCGTCGATGCCACTGTCATCTCCCTGCCCTTCCTCAACATCATCGATGGCGGGTGGCTGGCGAAGACAACCGGCGGCGCAAAGCTCATCGCGACCATCGACAACCACTATCGCCGCTATGGTCAGGGCGACGCGGTTGCGACTGCGCTTGCCGAAGCGGGTGCGCTGTCGGGCCGCAAGTTCGTCCGCCTCGGCCTCGACCTCACCCCGCCATCGGGCACCAATGATCAGGTGCTGAAGGCGGTTGGCCTCGATGAGGAAACCATTGCAGCGGCAGTAAAAGCCGCCCTCTAGGTATCTCAGATGACGTCTAGCCGGGCTCCACAGGTGAGACCGGCTGGACGTCCGGCTTCCCGCAAACCATGATCTGGCTTGCCTGACTGGAGTAGCAGACCTTGGTTGCCGCATCGCCTTTCCGCGCCAGCGTCATCATCGTGAACTATAATGGCGGCGACCTCATCCAGTCCGCCATCGATCACCTGAAAGCCCAGACGCTGAAGCCGCTCGAAGTGCTGGTGGTAGACAATGCCTCGACAGATGGCTCTGCTGACCGGCTCGACCTCTCTGGCCTCGATGGCGCCCGCCTCATGCGCATGGATGACAATCTCGGCTTTGCAGGCGGCAACAATGTCGCCGCGAAGGTGGCGACCGGCGACTGGCTCATCTTGCTCAATCCCGATACAGAACCGCATGCCGACTGGATCGAGACGCTGGCCGATGCCGCGCAGCGCTATCCGGACGTGACCCAGTTTGCGAGCGCCCAGTTCGATGCTGAAGACCCGAACCGCCTCGACGGGACGGGCGATTGCTATTCAGTCTTTGGCTTTCCATGGCGCGGCGGGTTTGGCGCGAAGGCGAGCGACCTGCCAGAAGAAGGCGAGTGCTTCTCGCCCTGCGGCGCGACCGCGATGATCCGCAAGGACATCTTCCTCGGCGCCGACGGCTTTGATGATAGCTTCTTCTGCTATTGCGAGGATGTCGATCTTGGCTATCGCCTCCGCCTTGCGGGCGAGCGGTGCATCTTTGTGCCGCGCGCAATCGTGCGCCATCATGGCAGCGCCATTACGGGTCTTCGCAGTGATTTCACTGTCCGCCAGGGCACGCGCAACCGGCTGACCACCTATCTGAAGAACACGCCGCTCCTGCTCCTCATCGCGAGCATGCCGGGGCACATCCTGCTGACGCTGTATCTTTACGTCACAGCGTTCGGAAAGCCGCGCGCAAAGTCGATCCGGCGCGGCCTCTCCGAAGCGTTTGGGCGCTTTGGCGACACGATGAAGGCCCGCCGCAAGGTCCAGCGCGAGAAGAAGCTCTCCAGCTGGCAGATTTCCCGCGCCATGCACTGGAGCCCGATAACGCTCAGCCGCCGTCGTCCGCATGTCTGGCGCGCCCGCCGCTATCCAGCGCCGGGCACCAGCCTTTCAGGCGAAAACTAGATCAGCATTAGTGTCGTCACCCCCGATGAACGCAGTTCATCTGGGGGCCCATCACCTGCCTTCTCTCAAGAGGCCTGACAGCTCAGAAGCTGGACGCTCAGATGAGCAAACTCATCGAGCGTGACGCAGGGTTGAGGACAGAACCGCTTATCAGCGCGTTCTAGCCCCCGATCAGACCTGCCTGCTCCAGCCGTGAGATAATAAGCTCCGCAGCCTCTTCCGGGGCCAGCTTGTCGGCGTCGACATGGATCTCAGGGTCGGTTGGCGCTTCATACGGGCTGTCGATACCGGTGAAGTTCTTGATCTCACCGGCGCGTGCCTTCTTGTAGAGGCCCTTCACATCACGGCTCTCGGCGACGTCCAGCGGCACATCGACAAAGACTTCCCAGAACTCACCCTCCTCGACCATCTGGCGCACGATACGCCGCTCGGCCCGGAACGGTGAGATGAACGAGACGAGCACAATCAGGCCCGCGTCCAGCATCAGCTTGGAGACCTCGCCCACGCGGCGGATATTCTCCACCCGGTCGGCATCGGTAAAGCCAAGGTCATTGTTGAGGCCGTGGCGGACATTGTCGCCGTCCAGCGTATAGGTGTGCTTGCCCATCGCCGCGAGGCGTTTCTCGACAAGGTTCGCGACTGTCGATTTGCCCGCGCCAGACAGCCCCGTGAACCAGAGCATGACGGGCTTCTGACCCTTCATCGAGGCCCGCAGCTCCTTGCTCACATCCAGCGACTGGCGGTGGATGTTGGAGGCGCGGCGAAGCGCAAAATTGATAAGGCCAAGGCCGACCGTCTCATTCGTCATCCGGTCGATGACGATGAACCCGCCCATGCGGCGGTTGGCCTTGTATGGGTCGAATGCGACCTCGCGGTCCAGCGCGACATTGACAACGCCGATCTCGTTGAGACCGAGTGTCTTGGCCGCTTCATGCGCGCGCGTATTCACATCGATGCGGTGGCGCTGTTCAGTCACCTGCATCTGGCATTCGCGCGCACCAACCTTCATCACATAGGACCGGCCGGGCAGCATCGGGCTGTCCGACATCCAGATCATGGTCGTCTGAAACTGGTCTGAGACCTCTGCGGGCGACTTGTCCGCGCAGATGACATCGCCGCGCGAGATATCGATCTCGTCTTCCAGCGTCAGCGTCACCGATTGGCCTTCAACCGCCTCATCAAGGTCAGCGCCCATGGTGACGACGCGCGCCACCTTGCTTGTCTTGCCGGATGGCAGCGCCCGCACGCCGTCGCCCGGCTTGATCGTGCCGGAGACGACCTGACCGGCAAAGCCGCGGAAGTCGAGGTTCGGGCGGTTCACCCACTGAACCGGCATGCGGAAAGGCTGTTCCTGCGCGTCCGAGGCGATCTCGACCGTATCGAGATATTCCATCAGCGGCGGGCCATCATACCAGGGCGTATTTTCGCTGCCCACGACGACATTGTCGCCAGCGAGCGCAGAAACCGGAATGGCCTGAATGTGCTCGAACCCGAAATCGGCGGCGAACTCGCGGTAGTCCGCTTCGATCTCATCGAAGACGTCCTGATCATAGCCGACAAGGTCCATCTTGTTGATGCAGAGGACGACGTTGCGGATGCCTAGAAGAGACACGATGAAGCTGTGACGGCGTGTCTGCGTCAGCACGCCCTTGCGCGCATCGATCATCACGATGGCAAGGTCCGCCGTCGAGGCGCCTGTTGCCATGTTGCGTGTATACTGCTCGTGGCCCGGCGTGTCGGCGACGATGAACTTGCGCCGGTCAGTCGAGAAGAAGCGATAGGCGACATCGATCGTGATGCCCTGCTCGCGCTCTGCGGCGAGGCCATCGACCAGAAGCGCGAAGTCGATCTCCTCGCCCTGCGTGCCGAACTTCTTGGACTCATTCTTCAGCGAAGCGAGCTGGTCATCGAAGATCATCTTCGATTCATAGAGGAGCCGGCCGATCAGCGTCGACTTGCCGTCATCGACAGAGCCGCAGGTGATGAAGCGCAGGAGCGACTTCTTCAGCTGGCTGTCGAGATATTCCTCGATATTGGCGAAATCAGGGGCTGCGTAACCGTCCATCAGAAATAGCCCTCCTGCTTTTTCATTTCCATGGAGGCGGGGGCATCCTTGTCGATGGCGCGGCCTTCGCGCTCTGACGTGGTGGTACGCAGCATTTCCTCGATGATCTCTGTGATAGAAGAGGCTTCAGACTCGACAGCGCCGGTCAGCGGATAGCAGCCAAGCGTGCGGAAGCGCACCTTCTTCATTTCAGGCTTTTCGCCGGGCTCCAGCGGCAGACGGTCATCATCAACCATCACCATGATGCCATCGCGCTCGACCACAGGGCGCTCATCAGCAAAATAGAGCGGCACGATGTCGATATTCTCCTGGTAGATGTACTGCCAGATATCGAGCTCGGTCCAGTTGGAGATCGGGAAGACGCGAACGCTCTCACCCGGCTTGATGCGCGCATTATAGAGCGACCAGAGCTCCGGGCGCTGGTTCTTCGGGTCCCAGCGATGCTGTGCTGAGCGGAACGAGAAGATGCGCTCCTTGGCGCGGGACTTTTCCTCGTCGCGGCGCGCCCCGCCGATGGCTGCATCGAACTTGTACTTGGTCAGCGCCTGTTTCAGCGCCTGCGTCTTCATGATGTCAGTGTGGACCGCAGACCCATGCGTGAACGGCCCGACGCCCTGCTCGACACCTTCCTCATTGATATGCACCAAAAGGTCGATGTTCGGATCGTCCTTCAGCGCGTCGCGAAACGCGATCATCTCGCGGAACTTCCATGTCGTATCGACATGCAGCAGCGGGAAGGGGATCGGCCCGGGATAGAACGCCTTGCGCGCGAGGTGCAGCAGGACAGAGCTGTCCTTGCCGATGGAATACATCATCACCGGATTCTGCATTGAGGCCGCCACTTCGCGCAGGATGTGGATGCTCTCGGCTTCGAGCCGGTCGAGATGGGTCAGTGTCGTCATGATCAGTCCGGTTTGTGGCCAGGTCGCGGCTAGGTAACAACCACGTCTCAAGCCAACAATACAGGGACGGTCAAGTCAGACACGGCGTTTGCTAAACTTGCACCGTTTCTGGGCACGGTGCCGAGCTTGACGAAACGCCCTCTCACGCGCAGACCGCCCCTAAGGCGTTTGATAGACGGACGAGCCCATGAAGACACTTATCGTCATCCCTGCACGGATCGGATCGACCCGGTTTCCGGCCAAGCCGCTGCACCAGATCGCAGGTCATTCGCTGGTCTCCCGCGTGGCCGATGTCGCCGCGCGCGTCGCGGCGGCCCGCTCAGACACATCCTATGTCATCGCGACCGACGTCAATGCCATAATGGACCATGCCGCAGAGATCGGCGCGCCCGCCGTGATGACGGATCCCGACCTGCCATCCGGCACAGACCGCGCCCTCGCCGCCGCCCGCGCGCAAGGCGAGGCACCAGACTTTATCCTGAACCTTCAGGGCGACGCGCCCTTCACCCCGCCTGCCTATCTGAGCGCGCTGATCGAGGCCGCCGCCACCACAACTGCCGATGTGGTCACACCTGTCGTCCAGCTCGACTGGGCCGCGCTCGATACGATCCGCGACCAGAAGACACGTGAGCCGTTCAGCGGAACGAGCTGCATCAGGCGCAGCGATGGCATGGCGCTCTGGTTTTCCAAGCAGATTATCCCGGCAATCCGTAAGGAAGAGAAGCTGCGTGCCAGTGAGCCACTCTCACCCGTCTTCCGGCATATCGGGCTTTACGGTTTCCGCATGGCCGCGCTGGAACGTTTCGCGAGCCTGCCCGTCGGCCACTATGAAGAACTGGAAGGCCTCGAACAGCTGCGCTTTCTCGAAAACGGCATGAGCATCATGACGGTCGCTGTCGAGCCCGGCGCGAATGCGATGTGGGGCATCGACACGCCAGAGGATGCCCGCTTCGCAGAAGGCCTCATCGCTGAGAGCGGCGACCCGATGGAGGCGCCCCGCTAATGGCCCGCACGCTCTATATAGTTCGCCACGGCAATACGTTCGACAAGGGCGATACCGTCACCCGCGTTGGCGCCCGCACCGATCTTGCCCTCTCCGCCTCCGGAGAGGCGCAGGCCGCCGCCCTCGGCACGCATTTCGCCGAGAAGGGCATTGCGTTTGCCCAGGCCATCGCTGGCCCCTTGAAGCGCACCCGCCAGACCGCTGACGCCATTCTCGCGGCGCAGGCAAACCCGCCAGAGCTGGAGATCGGCAACTTCCTGCGTGAGATTGATTACGGCCCGGATGAGAACCAGCCCGAAGACGCGGTCATCGCCCGCATAGGTCAGGACGCACTCGATGCATGGGAACGTGACGCCGTCCCGCCGCCCGGCTGGCGCTTCGACCCGGCCGCCATTGAAGGCCAGTGGCAAAGCCTGTTCGCCAAGCTCGCCAAATCCGCGGGCGCCGGTCCGGTCCTGATCGTGACCAGCAATGGTATCGCCCGCTTTGCCCTGACCGCCGCCGGGCTGAAGCCTGACAGCAGCCAGCATGAGAATCTCAAACTGAAGACCGGCGCCTATGGCGTCTTCCATCTCGATGACGCCGGCGACCTCTCCCTCAGCGACTGGAATATCCGCCCCTGAGCCGCACACGGAGAGTTGCCGCACGCCTGCGGACTGGTTACCCGAGAAGCCTGTTTCTGCCGGTCCAGAGTCCCCGCTGATGAAAGCGTTGCGTTTTGCAATCCTCGGAAAAAGTCCCCTCGCCGTCGAGCGCCTGAAGGCGGTCGAAGCCAGCGAGAATGCGCGTATCGTTCGCAGCTTTTCTGCCGCGCAGGTCGCCCGCTTTGCAGACGCTGACTGGTCGGGCCTGCTTAACCGCAAACAGGTCGATGCCCTGATCCTTGCCCTTCCGGCAGAGCAGGCAGCCGATGCCGCGAGGCGCGCCCTTCTTGCCGGGATCCATGTCCTCAGTGAACTTCCCGGCGGCCTGACGGTCGAAGACATCATCAATCTGCGCGAAGCCGAGACCAAGAGTAGCGCCATCCTGAAATTTGGCTGCTCGCTGCGCTATCATGGCAGCGTTCGCGCCGCTGAAGACCTTGTGCGCACGCAGCCTTATGGCGAGTTGCTGACCGCCCGCGCCGTTTATGGCCATGCGGGATATCCCGGCCCTGACGCCGAAAAGCACGGCGTCCTGCTGGGTCATGGCATCCATATGCTGGACCTTCTGCACGTCTTTTTCGGCCCGTTCGAAAGCGTGAAAGCCATGTGCCCTGAAGGGCGCGGCGGGAATGCCAACCTCTTCGCAATGCTGAAGTCCGGCGATGGCGCGATCGCGCAGCTTCACGCCTCGGCGACCTCATGGCGCCAGACCTTCCGGATCGAGCTTGGTTATGAGCGCGGCTATGTCTGGCTGGATGGTCACCTTCCCGGCCTTGAAGACTATGGCCCGGAAATGCTGATCCATGCCCAGCTCCTGCAGGATGAGACCGGTCGGACCGTGCCGAACCCGGACGAAACCGTGACCGAATATGAGCGCGTCGAGTTTGCTGAGCAGGAACTTGCCGAATTCATCGAGGCTGTGTTCGGCAAGGCGCCCCTGCGTCACGGCACAAGCCGTCACGCCTTTGACGCAATGAACATCGCCCAGCGCATTTGCGCCGCCACAGAAACGTGGGCATAAGCGCCGCTGACCGACGATCCCGCCCTATAGGAGACGGCATGACGACGATTACAGGCGAACAGCTGGCACGCATCGCACTCGACGCAGGCAAGCTGGTGATGGACATCTATTCCACCGACTTCGATGTCGAGAGAAAGGATGACGCCTCCCCTGTCACCGAAGCCGACGCCAAGGCTGAAATCCTGATCCTCGACGGGCTGAAAGCAGCAGAACCAGACCTCAAGGTCATCGCCGAAGAGTCCGTCTCCGCCGGCAAGATCCCTGAGCATGGCCACCGCTTCGCCCTCGTCGATCCGCTGGACGGCACGCGCGAGTTCATCAACCGCAATGGCCAGTTCACTGTGAACATTGGCATTATCGAGCATGGCAAGCCTGTTATGGGCGTAGTTTACGCTCCGGCACTCAATCGTCTATTCGTTGCCGACGGACCTGACAGCGCCTGGCAGGCGGATGTGAAACCGGGCGCGCCGGTCCCGTCGGAAGACGCGCGCCGCCCGCTGCATATCCGCAAATGCCCGGACGCTGGCGTCACCGCCATCGCGTCCAAGTCACACCGGTCACCAGAAACCGATGCCTTCCTGAAGAAATTCAAGGTCGATGAGATTATCTCGGCGGGCTCATCGCTCAAATTCTGCCTGCTCGGCGCGGGCGAGGCTGACCTCTATCCCCGCATGGGCCGCACCATGGAATGGGACACCGCTGCCGGTCAGGCTGTTGCAGAGGCCGCAGGGGCCGTCGTTCTGACTGAAGACGGCGCACCGCTTCGCTATGGCAAGCGCGAGCGCGGCTACGACAATCCGCATTTCATCGTCTATGGGGACGTGTCGCCGGTCTGAGTTATAGCGCCGCTTTGCGCGCGAGCTCTTTCAGGTGCCACTGATAGGCAGTGGCGATTACGCTATCGACGTCTGACTGGACGGGCTTCCAGCCGAGCACGCGCGCGGCCTTCTCGGCTGAAGCGATAAGCGCAGGCGGGTCGCCGGGACGCCGCGGGCCGATCTCTCTTGGCACAGGCTTTCCCGTAACCCGCTCAACGGCGTGGACGATTTCAAGTACGCTTGTTCCGGTTCCGGTGCCGAGATTGAAAACGTCGGAGGCCCCGCCGCCACCAAGATAGTCCAGCGCTTTCATGTGTGCGTCAGCGAGGTCCATCACGTGGATATAATCGCGGATGCAGGTCCCATCGCGCGTCTCGAAATCATCGCCAAAAATGGTCAGCTTGAACGTGTCGTTCAGCACGCCTTCGATGCAGAGCGGGATAAGGTGCGTTTCAGGCTCATGGCGTTCACCAATTTCGCCATCAGGCGAAGCGCCTGCCGCATTGAAGTAGCGAAGCTTCACCGATCGAATGCCATGGGCAACCTCGTAGTCGTCCAGCACCTTCTCAACGAATAGCTTTGACATGCCGTAAGGATTGATCGGCGCCTGCCTCATATTCTCGGTGATCGGCATTTCCGTTGGCACGCCATAGGTCGCGCAAGTCGATGAAAAGATGATCTTGTCGGTTCCGGCCTTGGCCATCGCCTCCAGCAGCCTGACCGTCCCGAGCGTGTTGTTCTCGTAATAGAGACCCGGCTGATCCACAGACTCGCCGACATAGGCGAAGGCCGCAAAGTGGACGACCGCCTCGGGTTTGAACTTTTCGAAGGCCTCATCCAGCCGGTCGGCATCGAGAAGGTCGCCCTCGAAAAGTTCGCCGAACTGAACGAAATCCCGCCAGCCGCGCGACAGGTTGTCATAGACCACGATGCTCCAGCCAGCCTCGGCGAACGCCTTGCAGCTATGGCTGCCGACATAGCCAGCCCCACCGGTCACGAGCACGGTTTTCGTCATTCGGGCGGCCTTTCACCTGATCGCTAAACTCCAGATAAGGCCTAGCGTCTCTTGCCCGGATTTGAAACCTCAATCCCAAATGCAGAAAAGGCGGCACCGAAGCGCCGCCTTCTCCTTTTGCTCAGGGTAGTCTCAGAGACCTAGTTGCCGCCGAAACGCTTCGTCAGGCTGATCTTGAAAGTCCGGCCAAACGGATTGTGCGTGTACGGGTCATAGCTCGTGTCGAACTGTGCGAATGGCGGATCTTCGTCGGTGACGTTGACCACGGACAGACCAAGGTCGAGGTCGTAGTCGGAACGCCAGGTGTAGAAGATATCGAAGGTGGTCTGGCTATCGATGTCCGATTCGCCATTGCCCGTGATATCGCCGCGCTCATCCTCATAAGAGCTGATGTAACGCATCACACCGCGAAGGTTGTGGTTGCCGATCATGTAGTTGGCGAACAGGTTCGCCTTGGTTTTCGGCAGCGAGCGGGAGAAGTTCGACCGGTTGAACTGGTCGACACGGTCGCCGCCCGGAATGACCGCGTCTTCGATCTGGAAGTCGTCCACATCGTATTCGATCATATAGGTGACTTCACCACCAACGGAGAACTCGTTCGCGCCGATATCCCAGACCTGCTCGGCACGAAGGTCGATACCAGAGGTCTGAATGTCCGGGCCGTTCACAACATTGGTTGCGATACGTGCGATTTCGTTCGGCGCGTTGGCCCCGAAGCCGTCACCATTGTTATCGTTGAAGGTGATCCGGCTGACGATCGATGCGTCAGCATTACCTGCATTGATAGCTGCGATGGCTGCACTCACGATCGATGCCTGGTCTTCGACGATGATCGGGTCAGAGAAGTCGAAGTTGTAATAGTCGATCGAGGCCGTGAAGCCGTTATTGTTGTCGAACAGGGCACCGATGTTGAAGCTGAACGCCGATTCCGGATCGAGATCCGGGTTACCGAACTGGTCAACCGCTTTGAACGCGCTGGTCGGTGCCACAAATTGCAGCGTGGTGACCTGACCAGACAGCTGGTTCAGCGTCGGGCCGCGGAACGAGCTTTGAGCCGAGCCACGAAGTGCGAGCGATGGGCTCACTTGCCACTTTGCAGCAACCTTCGGGTCGAAGGTCGAGCCGACATCGCCGCCATAGTCCTCATAGCGGACAGCGAACTGCATGTCGAAGTCTTCAAAGAGCGGCACCTGAAGTTCACCGAAGGCAGCATAGATGGTCTGCTCTTCGTCAAACGGGGTGGTGCCCGCAAGGAAGGAGAACGGACCGGTGCCACCTGGACCCGGGTTCTGGGTCAGATCGGTCACTTCGTTTGGAACGGTCTCATAGCCTTCGCGGCGAACCTGCACACCTGCAGCCCAGCCAACTTCGCCGCCTGCTGCCTCGATGCCGCTCATGCCCGAAACCGTCGCGTCAAAGACGAGGAGGTCTGCGGTCACGACCGTACCGACGCCGTCGGTCATCCAGTTCGCAAGCGTTGCGGAGTTCTCAAGACCCGGCACATAGTTCGGGTTAGGCTGTCCTGTGATGGCGTTTGCCTGAATCGCGTTGGAGAACGGGTTGTAGTATTCACAATCGCCCTGGCCCGCGACTGCGCCGGCAGGGATTGCACCGGTATTGGCGTCACCACAGACACCAAAGCCCTGAAGCGCAATGGTCAGACCGTTGATGTAAGTATCATTCGTGACCCGCTCACCTTCGGTTTGCGACCAAGTAAGGGCGGTATCCCAGTTTACGCCGTTCGCGAACTGACCGTCGAACTGCGCGCCGAGGCGATAGCTCTCATAGGTCCGGAAACCTTCCTGCGCGCCGCCTGTGCCGGGGAAGCCGCCCCAGCCATAGGTACGGCCGAGATAGAGCGCGGCAATCGTGCCTGCAGGGAACGCGCCCGGATTGTCAGCACGATACTGCACGAAACCAGGGTGGTTCACCGGGACGACCTGATTGGTCAGGCTCTGCGGCGGATAGGATGGAGATGTTTTCCACTCCGGCACATCGGAATAGCCATACATGGCCTCAAGGTGCATGCCGACGCCATTAGCGAAGTCGCGGTTGTATTCAGAGAAGACCTGATAGCGCTCTTCTTCCTCGACGAGATTGTCGAACTGCAGGAACTGGAACCGGCAGGTGCCGACAACAATACCGCCAACATCCGTACAGCCATTGTCATTGACGGCGCCTGCAATCGGCGCGACGCCTCCGGGCGTGATGCCCAGCGGGATGTAGTAGCCAGGATTGGAGAGCGACGACCAGCCGCCGACCGGGTTCTCAGAGAAAGGCAGGATCGCCCAGTCCTTCTCGAGGAATGGTACTTCGCTGCGGAAGTTGTAACCAACCGAGGTCACCCAGCTCCAATTGTCGCCCTGGAAGCCATAGGCAGCATTGATGTTGTAGTCGCCGTCGGTGCCTTCATAAGTGGAGTAGTCGCCGCCAATCTCGAAGCCGTCGAGTTCGCTGCGCGTGATGAAGTTCACAACACCGGCGATGGCGTCAGAACCGTAAATCGCGGCTGCGCCGTCTTTCAGCACCTCGATCCGGCCGACAGCGGCGGTTGGGATCATGTTGGTGTCGACAAAGAGCTGTGCCTGCTCACCAATCGCATACGGGTGGAAGGTCTGACGGCGGCCGTTGATCAGGACCAGCGTACGGGCTGGGCCGAGGCCACGCAGGTTGATGTTCGACGTGCCTTCAAGGCCGTTCGAGGCGAACTGGTTGGTCTGGCTGTCCGTACCGGACGAGACGCCGAGGTTACGGATCAGCTCGGTAATTGTCGGGTTGCCTTCAAGCTGCAGATCGGCAGCGGTCAGGACGTCGACAGGCAGGGCTGCATCTTCCGGCGTACCGGCGATCGCAGAACCCGTGACGGTGACGGTCTGCTGGCGCAGTGTTTCGTCATTACCGTCTTCCTGGGCATGGGCAGCACCGGTCGCGCAAAGCGCAAGTACCGATGATGCAACCAGCCACTTATTTCCATTTCTCATGAAGTGTTTCCTCCCAAATACTAGACGATCCGCTCTTTTGGCGGCGGACTCCCGTCGATCTCTGCTGATTTGGAAATTGAATTCAATTGCAAATCGGTGCTGCACCGCCGCATGAATTTCCGACTGCATCGATAGCTATGAAAAGTGACAGGTTATTCTTCAGCGGAAGAACGGGAATTCGCTCGCGCGCATCAGGCTTCCCTAGGGTCATTTTTGCCTCTTCTGCTTGCTGCACCCGGCAAAAACTGTCATCAGGCCGCCATGGATTATCAGCCCGCGCCCGCATTCCTTGCCTTGGCTGACGCCTTCGCAGACGCAGCAGAACCCGCACATTTTCGCATGTCCGTGTTGCGATTTCGCAACACTCGATGGGACAAGCGCGTCGGATTAGGGCAGCTGACCCCCGAAAACTGGCTCGCCCATTTCGCAAAATTCGATCCGCTTGCGGACAATATCGAGACGCCGCTCGCCATGCGGTATCACGGCCACCAGTTCGGCGTGTACAATCCGGAGCTTGGCGATGGCCGCGGCTTCCTGTTTGCGCAGCTGCGCGATGATCAGGGCCGCCTGCTCGATCTCGGCACCAAGGGCTCTGGCCAGACGCGCTGGTCGCGCCAGGGCGATGGCCGCCTCACGCTCAAGGGCGGTGTGCGCGAGGTGCTCGCAGCACAATACCTCGAAGCGCACGGCGTAAAGACGTCCAAACCCTTCAGCCTGATCGAGACGGGTGAGGAGCTTGCCCGCAATGATGAGCCCTCGCCTGCCCGCAGCGCCGTGCTCACCCGCCTCTCGCACAGCCACATCCGCTTCGGCACCTTCCAGCGCGCCGCCTCTCTTGGCGAGACAGAGAATCTTGCCCGCCTCATCCGCTATTGCTGCGAGGTCTATTATCCGGACGCCCTCGACGAAGACATTTCGGTCATGGCGCCTGCCCTCTTGCACAGGATAACAGAGCAGACCGCCCGTATGGTCGCGCAATGGATGGCGACCGGTTTCGTCCACGGCGTGATGAACACGGACAATTTCAATATCACCGGTGAGAGCTTCGATTACGGCCCGTGGCGCTTCCTGCCGGAATCCGACCCGAACTTCACCGCCGCCTATTTCGACAGCCAAGGTCTCTACCGGTTTGGCCGCCAGCCGACCCAAGGCCTCTGGGCGGTGCAACAGTTGGCCATCGCGATGTCGCCCGTCTGCGATACGGAACCGCTCGGCGAAGCGCTTCAGGCCTATGAGCCCGCTTATCAGGCCGCGCTTGCCAGCCATAACCTCAAACTCTTCGGGCTACAGTCCTCAGGCGAGCTACATGACGACCTTGTCTGGCTGCAGGTGCTTTATACCTGGATGTCGGAAACGCGTGCCCCGTGGCCGCAGGTCTTCTTTGACTGGTTCTGCGGCAAGGAGAGCGAAACGCGCGCCGAAAGCAGCCCGATCGCGGACATGTATAGAGACGCAGGCTTCGCCCCGGTGAAGGAAGGCCTCTTCGCCCGCACAGCCGATCGCCCCGAACGCCTGTCACACGCCTACTGGCAACGCGAAAAACCCGTCTCCCTTCTCTATGATGAGGTCGAGGCGATCTGGGCCCCGATCGCAGAGCGCGATGACTGGAGCCTGTTTGAACAGACGCTCAAGGACATCGATGCGGCCCGCGAGGCACTCGACATCACTTTTGAACCCTCTGCCCAAAAGGCATAAGCTGCCCCTGCGGCAATAAATGTCGCTGCGCCGCAGCAAAATTTGTGTCAAATGCGCCCCGGTGCGATAGATACATGGCGCAAGAGACGCCCGGAGGGATAGAAAATGGACGGTACAGCTGCAGAAAAGATTTCACCTGTGATGGACGGCCTGCTTCCTGCGATGAAGGAAGCGGTGGTCAGCCTCGAAGCCTTTGGTGAGGACGCAAAGGCCGCGATGCGCGCCCGCCTCGCCCCTGAGGGCAAGATCGACCGCAAGCTGCTCGACCATCATCAGCATTCCGCCCACGGCCTCGCCTGGGTCATCACCTATGTCGAAACGCTGCGCGAGACGGCCGACTGGGCCGACCGCATGACGGCAGAGGGCAAGTTCGGTGAGATCGAACAGCTTCTCTCCCAGATCCTCTTCTCTGAATATTGCGCCCAGCTGATTGGCGGCATTCCGATGAACCAGGGCGAGATCATCCGCCCGGCAGACATCGGCGTCCCCAAAGAGGGCATGCAGCGCCTGTTTGAACCGGCTATCCAGCGCTTCCTCACCGAAGGCAAGACGACCGAAACCATGGCCGCTGCCGCAAAGCACCTGCCAGATGCGCTATCGCGGGCGACGGTGGAAGAAACCGGCCTCGACGAAACCCTCACCATGATCCGCGACCAGTTCCGCCGCTTTGCGACCGAACGGATCATGCCGCACGCCCATGAATGGCACCTCGAAAACGCCTACATCCCGATGCCTGTCGTCGAGGAGATGGCAGAGCTTGGTGTCTTCGGCCTCACCATTCCGGAAGAATTTGGCGGCCTCGGCCTCGGCAAGACCTCCATGTGCGTGGTCTCCGAAGAGCTCAGCCGCGGCTATATCGGCACCGGCTCGCTCGGCACCCGGTCTGAAATCGCAGCAGAGCTGATCCTGATCGGCGGCACCGACGCGCAGAAGGAAAAATACCTTCCGGCCATTTCCTCGGGCGAGATCCTGCCGACGGCAGTCTTCACCGAGCCGAACACCGGCTCCGACCTCGGCGCGCTCAAGACACGCGCAGTAAAAGACGGCGACACCTACAGGATCACCGGCAACAAGACCTGGATCACCCACCCGGTCCGCGCCGACATGATGACCGTGCTCGCCCGCACCGACCCGGCGACCAATAATTTCTCCGGCCTCTCCATGTTCCTGGCTGAAAAGCCGCGCGGCGATGATGAGACCCCCTTCCCGGCAGACGGCATGTCCGGCGGTGAGATCGAGGTGCTCGGCTATCGCGGCATGAAAGAGTATGAGATCAGCTTTGACGGCTTCGAAGTGCCTGCCGCCAACCTCCTCGGTGAGACCGAAGGCATGGGCTTCCGCCACCTGATGGCAACCTTTGAAAGCGCCCGCATCCAGACCGCCGCCCGCGCCATCGGCGTTGGCCAGAACGCGTTTGAGCTTGGCCTCAAATACGCGCTCGACCGCGAACAGTTCGGCCGCGCAATCTTCGAATTCCCACGCGTCGCCAACAAGCTCGTCATGATGGCCGCTGAACTGATCGGTGTGCGCCAGCTCACCTATTATTCGGCCCGCCAGAAAGACTCAGGCAAGCGCTGCGACCTCGAAGCCGGCATGGCCAAACTCCTCGGCGCCCGCGTCGCCTGGGCCGCCGCCGACAACGCCGTCCAGATCCACGGCGGCAACGGCTTCGCCCTCGAATACCCCGTCAGCCGCGTGCTTCAGGACGCCCGCATCCTCAACATCTTCGAAGGCGCCGGCGAAGTGCAGGCCATGGTGATCGCGCGCAGGCTGGTTGAGGGCAGGAACTAAATCTAAACTATATTTCGTGCCGACGAATCGTGCTTTGATTGACGCATGAAGGTGCTAATTTCATACACGGGTGACCAGACGGCCTCGGCACAGATTGTGAAACAAACAATCGGTGAAATAAACGACACGCTGTCCGCCATTGGCGAAGAGATCACGTATCTCGACTGGAAGGAGAATGTCGCTTCTGGACAAGCCGATGAAGCTCAAGCTGTAGTAAATGCACAAGCAGCTGGCTGCGATACCATTATTGCAATAATCGGCTGTCGACTTGGCACCCCAACACAGAATTTCGACTCAGGCACGGTAGAAGAGATCGAAAAATTCTTAAATTCGGCACAAAAACAGAAGGTCAGTTTTAATATTCATGTATTTTTTAATACTCACACAAATGAAGCGCTTCAAATCAAGCCCGAAGAGTTGAAAAAAGTACAAGACTTTCAGGCATATCTCTCCGAAAAAGGAGTGCTTTATCAGCAATTTTCCGATAATATTCGCCTCGCAAAGATAACCCGAACGGGACTTTCGCATGCCATAAGCTCTACGATCGCAGTATTCGCAACTGAAGAATTCGGCGTCACCGAGGCGCTTCAGGAATTCGAGGAACTCGGATTTGAAGATGCTCTCGAGATATCGTATGATAACTTGAAAACTGTTGCTGAACAGATGGAGATGTTAGGCACGCTAGCTAGAGGACTCACGTCAAAGCTCGATCAAATTCAGAAGCGTCCTGAACCGCTAAGACAAGCAGGGCTTAGAGTTGATTTGCCCAACCACTTAGATTCGGCAGCATTGGAAGCAGACCATATAGGTAGCACAATGGCCGAAGCAGCTAGCGCCGCCTATTCTTACGCCTCGATAGCTTTCACCATAGCACTCGAAGATGGAATGGTTTCGTCAAGCTCTCCTGAAGTGCCTCAATTGGTAGGCAGTATGGAACAGGCGTCAGGGAGTCTGGATGGACTCTGCGAAGCTATGGCTACCTCCCTCAAGGCAATAGAGTCTTTTCCGCGAATAAACAGAACCATGATCAGGGCCAAAAAGAGCTATATAACCTCTTTCTCGAGAGTGCTCGGGATTTGTGAAACTTTCAGCTCAGATATTCGAGATTTGGCACGGCAAATTCAATCTTAATCACCTTTTCAGCGCGCTCACCGGTTTTCGGCCTGAAATTGTCGCATATGTTATGCGGGTCGCTATGATTGAAATCCGGGACGAAACAAATCCATCCCCACCCCCGCAAACCCAACCCATACTACACGCCTCCCATCACCAGACAGGGCGGTCCGGACCGACCGGGTGGAGGTGGCTTCGAAGCTGGTCTGTCCTTGGGCAGATCAATCGATCCGGTGGATCGATTGAAAGCTGAGAAGGCCGCGGCAGCGGCTCGCTTGAGAGCCATGCAGCGGAGAGTGCGAAGGTGACCGGTGCTGCGGGCGGGGTGTAACGCCCCTGCCATGTGGTCGGCGTCATGTGGGGTAATCAGTGCTGCGCAGGCTGTCCTGCGTACGAAAATGTTTCCGAGACGGGCCGGGAGTGAGACATCCGAACGGCCGATACCCTTCGCAAGGGCGCGTCCATGGCGCACGCTCTACAGCCACGCCGAAAGGCTGGCATTACATACAGCGTCCACCTTGGACGCGCCCGGCCCTGTCACTTCAGGGCGAGACTGATGCGCACCGCCAGCGGGAAGTCCCGCGTGGCGATATTGGTGTTTGTGGAGCTATTCCCCTCTCCCTCGGGAGAGGGGCTAGGGGTGAGGGGGAGCCACGCCGAGGGAGCATTAAACAGCGGCAGTGATGCGCCTGTGATCATCAATGCAAATCACAGCGCGTGCTGGAAGCTCAGTCCCCCTCATCCCCGGCCCTTCTCCCCAAGGAGAAGGGGGAAGAACAGCGCCGACACGGGAGCAATCGAAAAAAGGAACCCTACTCCGACGCATTCCCCACAAGGTCGCGGATACCATTTACGAGGCGTTCAGCGAGGCCATCGCCCACTTCTTCCGGATCAGCAAATTCATTCTCCGCGAGGATATTCGCCTCTCCATTCACCTCAGCTTCTTCAAAGAGCCGGAGGGAGCGCCCATCGCCCTTAAGCGCTGTGATCGCGCCGATCAGCGACCCGCCGGACGCCTCCAGCGCATCGGCAAGTTCATCCTTGCTGACGTTCAGATGCTCGCTCACGAGATGCGCACGGAGATTGGAAATGGACGCCCTGATCTCGTCCGGCGCATCGCACTGGGAGGCTTCAACGGCCAAGTCGGTCTCGGTGTCGAAGCCCATGGAGCGGTTGTTCAGATTGGAGGAGCCGACGCGGATCAATTCATCATCGAGGATCAGGATCTTCGCGTGCACATAGATTGGCGCCTCGCTGGTCGTCACCGGATAATAGGCGGCGAACCGGTCATGCGGGTCATGCGCCCAGAGATGTTCGAGCATCCGCACGCGCGCCCCGTCCATCGCCTTCTGGCGCAGCCATCCGTCGGCGTTTCGCGGCAGGACGAGCACGATTTCCGGCCCGTCTTCTTCCTGCAGGCGCTCTGCCATCGCATGCACCAGTTTGGCCGAGGCAAGATACTGGCTCTCGATGTAGAGCGTGTCCTGCGCTCTCGCGATGGCCTCAAGATAAAGCGCCTCGATCTCGCGGACTTCATCGAAGTCGGAAAAGCCGGGAAAGGTGCGCGCGAGGGCCACCGGCACATTGCTCCATGTGAGCTCAAGGTCCGGCCAGACAGGGTCATTGTCGCATTTTGGGGGCGGCAGTTTCTCGGCGGTCGAGCGAAGCCAGCGCTCCCGTGCGACGTCGCCAAGAGCGCAGGCAATGTCGCCGGAGACGGCCACGGTCGCATCGTGCCAGGGCTTTGGCATCTCGCTTTCGCCCGGCAGTGTGCGGCATGGCTGATCGTCAAGGTGCTCGCAGGTGTCCCAGCGGCCTGCCGTCATGTCGATGCCGCCGCAAAACGCGATCTGGTCATCGATGACGATGATCTTGGAATGATGGGCCGCGCCGACCGGATGGGTCGAATCGAGCTGGAAGTGGAAGTTGCTGTTGAACCGCACAGGGCGAACGCCGATCGGCACCATGCCGCGCAGAACGGACTGCACGGCGCCGATATTCCATTTCAGCATGTAGAGCTGAAGGCGTTCGCGCTCATTCGTGATCCAGGACAGGAACTCACCGAGCTGGTTCGGGCCATCCAGGGTCTGCTTATCAGGCTCGAATTCGATACGGGTGTCGAAATCCCAACCGATCATCATGATCGTCTTTTCTGCGCTCAGCATCGCTTCCTTGACGGCCCTGAAATAGTCCCGGCCTTCCAGAATGATGCGCAACTTGTCGGCGGTTTCGATGCGTTGGCAGGTTTTTCCCGGAACCAGCAAATTCTCAACAGCCATGTCTACGGCGTCCCCGTTTCCTGCCTTCTGCTTTCTGGTGGCGATAGCCTTCGCCATCCAGTAACGCAGCTGTTGCCACTGGGTTGCCCGGCTTCGCTGCACGGCCCGTTTCTGTCATAAGGCGCACAAGAATTCTGAGGGTATGAGAATGGACGAAGCAGACTGGAACTTCACCGAGCAGCAGGCCGAGACGGTCTATACGTGCGAGCAGCTGCGCGACACCAAGGGCGTCAAACCGCATAGCGAGATCATGCTGGACCTCTTCTTCGTGCCGATCGAAGGCGAAGATGCCCGGCGCGAGGCGTTTGAGAAGGCGCTTGAGACCTTCGGCTACCAGCCGGGCGAGGCGGAAAACGAGAATGAGGTTGCCGCCTCAATCGGGCCGATCCCCTTTACACCCCAGGACATCTGGCTGCATGAGGAACGCACCACGAAGATGGCGCTGGCCCGTGGATACAAGCCGGATGGCTGGGGCTTCGCTGAACCGGAATAGGCGGAGGCCCTGACCAAGAGGGCCCGCGCAAAAGTTGGAGAGACGGCACATGTCATCTGGACCGGAAAACGACCTCGAAACCGCCCGCCGCGTGGTGCAGATCGAGCGCGAGGCGCTGGACGCGCTCTCCATCAGCCTTGATGCAAACTTCTCTGCCGCCGTCGATGTGATTGTCGGCTGCGCGGGTTATCTCATCGTCGCAGGCGTTGGAAAGTCAGGCCATATCGGCCAGAAAATCGCCGCGACCATGGCGTCTACCGGCACGCCGTCTTTCTTCCTGCACCCGACCGAGGCCAGCCATGGCGACCTTGGCATGGTGCGCCCCGACAGTGTTGTCCTCGCCATCTCCTACTCCGGGGAGACGCGCGAGCTGATCGACCTTTTGCGCTATTGCCGCTCTCACAATGTGAAGCTGATCGCGATGACCCGCTCGGCAGACAGCCTGCTTGGCCGCAATGCCGACATCTTGCTGGCCCTGCCCGAGCATGAAGAAGCCTGCCCGAACGGGCTTGCCCCCACCTCCTCCACCACGATGACCCTCGTCATGGGTGATGCGCTGGCGGTGGCCCTCATGGCGCGTCGCGGCTTCAGCCGTGAGGATTTCGGTGCACGCCATCCGGGCGGAAAGCTCGGCAAGGCGCTGCATACGGTCGCTGACTATCTCATGTCCCGCGATGCCTCTCCGCCCGTGGTGAACCAGGACGCAGGGCTGCAGGACGTCATTCAGGCGATTGCCGAAGGCCGCCAGGGCTGCGTTGCCGTGGTCGATGAGGACGGGCGCTATATCGGCATCGTCACTGATGGCGACCTTCGCCGCTATATGCAGGACGCCAGCGAAGCCGGCACAGCGCGCGAAATGATGACGCGCGGCGGCAAGACCTTTGCCAAGGGTGACCGCATCGCGCTCGTCGTTGATGTGATGACCAAGCTTCGCATTTCGAACGGCTTCGTGCTTGAGGATGGCACGCCGGTCGGGATCATCCACACCAAGGACCTTCTAGAGGAAGGCTACATCTAGCAACCGGCCGCGCGCGGCCCATCTCAGGCTCGTCATGGAAACCCTCGACGTCGATATCGTTCACAGCATCGAACTGGCCGTTGCGCCGGTCTTCCTGATTGCGGGTATCGGCGCACTCCTCACCGTGCTGACCAACCGGCTTGGCCGCACGGTTGACCGCTCCCGCGCGCTAGAGATGGAGCTGATGGTCGAAGGCGCGATGGAGAACCATCCACGCTGGCGCTCCGAGATCATCCTGCTGGATCAGCGCATTTCGTGGATCAATCGCGCCATTGTCCTTTCAACACTTGCGATGCTGCTCATCTGTCTGGTCATCGTGACGCTGTTTACGGGACAGCTATTCCGGCTGGATGTCGGGATTCCTGTGTCCATTCTGTTCATCATGACGATGGGCGCACTCATCACTGCGACGGGCAGCTTCCTCTGGGAAATTCACCTCGCCGCCGCCATGATCCGTGTGCGCACCGATGTGCTGCAGCGGGCGAGGCCGGTCGCACGCCCGAAGGTGCGCTTCTGGAAACGCTGGAAATAGGCTGACCAGACGGCCTGTAAGCCGGGTTCTGTCCAGCGCCTTGCGGCGCCTGTGCAGTCATTCCTCTGGGAGCCCTGTCGCCAGGACCCTCACGCGACACACCCGGGGCGCGGGCTGGAAACGGGCCATGCGCACCCCCTATTCGGTCTTGCTCCGGGCGGGGTTTACCATGCCAGGGACGTTACCGCCCCCGCGGTGGGCTCTTACCCCACCCTTTCACCCTTACCCCAGATCAGATCTGGGGCGGTCTGCTCTCTGTGGCACTTTCCCTCGGCTCACGCCGGGCGGACATTATCCGCCGCCCTGTTTCCATGGAGCCCGGACTTTCCTCCAGCATGGCCTTGTGAGCCATGCCAGCGACTGCCCGGCCGTCTGGTCAGGGCCCTATACGCCAGAATGTCCTCCCCCGCCAGATCACCATTATGATCGCGCTGAAGTCGAGGAACATTCAGAGTGAGCAATCGTTGGCAGAGCATGAAAAAGACACTCACATCCTTCGCCGCCCTGTCTGCCGGACTGCTTCTGGTGGGCTGTTCGCCGGGTAGCGATGAGACAGACACTGATGCCAATACTCGCATCGGTGAGGCCCCTATCGTCAATGCGCAGGACAGTGACGAGATCACGGCCTCTGACAGCATGCTGCCAGACGATACCGCCGAGGCAGATCTCGGCGTCACCGGAAGCGACGCCACACTGACTTCGCTTCAGCCGGTCTCTATGCAGGGCGCAGACATGCTGGACGGAGAGCTGCGCTGTTCGTTTCAGGCATCAGATAGCGGCGAACCGCTGCTCGTAGCCGCCGCCGATGTCGACCCTGACGGCCGCGCCACCGCAGCGATCAACAATGCTGGCGCTGACCTGCAGCTTTATGGCGAGCAGCTTGGCGGCTTCAGCGGGCTTGAGGAAGATGGCGGCACGTTTGCCGGAGAAGGCATGGTAATAGTGGTTGAGCTGGGCGACGCCACGCTTGATGGCTCGCAGACCGAACAGACCAGCCAAGCCGCCACCATGACGGTCAACCGGGCAGACGGTGCGACTCGGACCGTCGATGGTGAATGGGTCTGCGGACCGTAGCCGCTACTCGATGTTTTCGAGTAGCGGCGTCACGGCCTGCATCAGCAGCTCCACCAGTTCCGGCTGCATGAATTTGAAGTCGTCCGGAATGCCAAGGACATGCATCCGTTTGAACGCGACCGCCTGACGGAAATCTGCCCGCAGGCGGCGCGCATGCTTGTCTTCCATGCAGATAATCATGTCGGCCCAGCGGATATCCTCCATCTGGACGGCGTGCACCGCATCTCGCGCGGTGCCCGCTGACCTTGCTTCCACGCCTGCCACGCCGCTGAACACCTTCTCGCCCGTGGGGCTGCGAAGGCGGTTCTGCGAGCAGATGAAAAGAATTTTTACAGGCTCAGCGTCCGCCATGATCTTTTCCCATTCATTATGGGGCCAGATCTTGCCTATCTGACGCGCGCGGTGAAGCTTGTTCTTGCGCCAGTAGATTTTCTTCCAGTCCTTCTCGATGCCATAGCGGCGGAAGGACTGTTCGCGATGATTGATGCGTCCATCGAGCTTGCGCGCAAGGGCGCGGCGCTCGGCACGCGAGTTGGGGTGGGACATTGTCTTCCTCAGTGTTTTGCCAGTCGGGTCAGCAGCCGCGGCAATACGAGGGAGACTTCTGGGGCGGGCACATAGCCTTTGTCTGGGCAGAAGGCAAGGAAATCGAGTTTGGTGGCAGGAAGCTATGGCGTCGCGCGCCGGGCTGATCCATGCTGCACGGATCAATACAGCCTATGCAGGGGAGCCCCGATGGAGGCCTGGCTGACAAAACTGCCAATGCCGCAATTCCTGCGGGACTGGATTATCCTTCCGCTATGGCGCGCCATTGTCCGGCTCTCGCGCCCGGAAGTGAGGATCGTGACCGGCGGGATCAGCTTCTACGCGCTCTTCTCCATCTTCCCGCTGATCTATCTCACGCTGACCCTGCTCTTCTCGCTATTGCCGCATGACCTGTCCGACGCACTATCGAACACGGTCGACCAGGTGCTGACCTCTGCCGTTGCCCCGCTCCAGCAGGCTGACCTTGCCACTATTCGCGATTCCACCCCGCAGGGCCTGACGATCCGGGCCGTGGGCGCAGTTCTGGTCGTGCTCTATACAGCAACGTCCGGGGCCAAGGCCGCCATTACCGGTATCCGAATGGTCGCGGGCAGTGAGCGGCGTTCGAACATCATCCGCTTTCAGGGCGTGTCGCTTCTGATGACGACGCTCCTCATCCTCATTGTCTGGCTACTTGGTGCATTGCAGCTTTTGATGTCCTTCGCCACTGAGCGCGAAGGATTCATCGCCTTTTCACTGGCGCGCGACATTTCCAATTTCGCAGCCCAGCTCTGGCTTGGAAAATTCGTCGCCTGCTTTGTGATCTTCTACCTGATCATCTCATTGTCGCTGCACGGACGGATAAATTCGGGTCGCTCCATGATGCTCGGCGCAGCTGCCGGCGCGTTCAGCTGGAGTATCGCGACCTGGGCTTATCACCTCTATCTGCGGATATCGGTTCTCGACACTTTCTACGGCGCGCTGGCGTCGGTGATCCTCGGTTTCATCTGGCTGGTCGTGTCGGTTTCATCGCTGCTTCTGGGCGCAGCGCTCAGTGTCGAATGGTCGAAACTCTTGTCGGAAGAGCCCGCCGCGACCGAAGCGCCAGACGATCTGGCGATTGAAGGCGCAGATCAGACCGCAGAATAAGCGGCCGCCACAGCTGCCGCTACCGCCCGCAGGTCTTCGTCGTCACCGCCATCGATGCGGTCCGGCATCCAGCGGCGCCGGAATGCGGTGATGGCCGCCGGGAGGTCGCTGACGTCATAGCCAATCGCGCGCAGCGATATCTCTGCGGGCTGGTCCGCTCCACCGCTGACCGAAGGCCAGAGCCCGATGCCCGCTTCGGAGAGGCGTTGCCAGGGGAAATGCTCGCCCGGGTCCGCCTTGCGGGCTGGCGCAATATCGCTGTGGCCGACCACACGGTCCGCCGGGATATTCCAGCGGTCTATGATCGCTTTCGACAAGGAAATGACGGCCTCGATCTGCGCGTCCGGATAGTCCGGCAGGCTGCCATCCGGGGCGCGCCAGTCATGTCCACCATTCACGATCTCGATCCCGACAGAGCGGGAATTGAGATCCTCATCGCCCCGCCAGCTGGAAACGCCCGCATGCCATGCCCGTTTGTCCTCATCGACCAGCTGCAGGATTTCGCCGGTCTCGCGCACGACATAATGGGCAGAGACGCCAGCTTCCTTGTCGGTAAGCCGTTCAATCGCCGCGTCGCCCGTTTCCATCCCGGTATAGTGCAGCACCAGCATATCAAGCGCGAACTGGCGGTCATTGAAGTTCGGGCTGGAAAGGTGAGTGATTTTCATTTCACCACACGGGCTTTTTCAGGAATGGCTGCTTCTGGAAGGGATTTGTTCCGGCGCAGGGCAATGACAAATACCCCGCTCAGGGAAATCGCCGCACCGACCACGAGGCGCGATGTCAGCGGTTCGCCAAGCAGGCTGACCGCAAGAACCACGCCCCAGATCGGCGTCATAAGCGTCAGCGGCGAGAGGAGCGAGATATCGTACTTCTTGATGAGGTAGTAGTAAGCGCCATGACCAAAAACGCTGACGCCCAGCACAGCGAACACGGTCGCGGTGCAGACCAGCCAGCCGCCGCCGACAAATGCCTCAACCTGTCCGCCTTCTGTCAGGAAAGAGAAAATCAAAAGCGGGCCAAAGCTGAACAGGCCCAGCCATGCCTGAAGCTGCAGCGCGCTGATCGGCGCCATCTTCTTCATCATGATGCCGCCAGAGGCGCCGATGAAGGCCGAAACAATCACATAGATGAGGCCAAAGCTGACCGAGAAACTGTCTGGATCGAAAGCGATCAGGGTCACCCCCGCAAAGGCCAGCATGATGCCGAGGCCACGCCGCCAGCCGACCTTCTCACCAAGGAACGCCATGCTCATCAGCGTTGCGAACGGAACGCCAAGCTGCCCCGTGACGGACACTGCGCTCGCTTCTGCATTGGCAAGGCCCATGAAGAGCAGCGCGAAATGCACCGCGCCCATACACATGGAAATGCCGAACAGGGTCAGCATCTGTTTTGGCGCCGGGAACAGGAAGGGAATGAGAACTAGCGCGATACCCGCGAAGCGGACGGCCGCAAAGAAGACAGGCGGCACGGCGGCGTCTGCGACAACCCAACGGGTCACCACGAGGTTCAGCCCCCAGACAAAGCAGACGGCGAAGAGAAGCAGGAAATCGCGGAAACCCATGACTGGCGCTCTAGCAGTGTTTCTGCGCCCGCGTCACCGGTTTTCGGCGGGGAAAGGCCTAGCTCGGAAGGTTTTGGTCGTAAGGACTGTCGAGCGAGAAGGCAGGCACGCGCGCGACGAATTCTGCGCCGTCATCCGACACGAACGTATAGCTGCCACTCATCATGCCGGATGGGGCGGCCAGCGGCGCGCCGGACGAATAGCGGAACTTGTCGCCTGGCTCGAGACGAGGCGTCTGGCCAACAACACCTTCGCCGTCGACCGTCTGGCGCCTGCCGAAGCTGTCGATGATGTCCCAGTGGCGAAGCGTCAGCGTCCAGGTCGTGTCGGAGCTGTTTTCCATCTCGATCGTATAGGCCCAGACAAAGCGGCCCTTTGCCGGCAGCGATTCCTCATCGAGGAATTTCGGCGTGACGGCGATCTTCATGCCGTCCGTCACCGCTTCATAGCGGAGGGCCTTTCGAGACGATGCCATATCCGTTGGGCCCCCAGCCTAGCCGTTCATCGCCGAGAGCGCCGCGAGGAGATCGGCTTCGAGGTCACCGGCGTCTTCAAGGCCGACAGAGATGCGGATCCAGCTTTCATCAAGCCCCATCGAGGCGCGCTCTTCCTCATTGAGGGCGCGGTGCGTGGTCGAGGCCGGGTGGCAGGCAAGCGATTTGGTGTCGCCAAGATTGTTCGAGATATCGACCAGCTTCAGCGCATTCAGCACGCGGAAAGCTTCGGGGCGTCCGCCCTTCACCGAAAAGGCGATCAGCGTGCCGCCCTCTTCCATCTGCTTGGCATGGACGGCGTAATGCGGATGATCGCTGCGGCCCGGATAGCGGACGGCGGCAACATTCTCATGCCCGGCAATGGCGTCGGCGAGCCGCGCGGCGTTCTTGCTCGCCTGACGCACGCGGAGGTCGAGTGTCTCCAGCCCTTTGAGGACAACCCATGCATTGAAAGGCGAAGCGGCAGGCCCTGTATGGCGCAGCCATGGGTCGACGAACTCCTCCATCCAGTCCGTAGGACCGAGGATCGCGCCAGCCAGAACGCGGCCCTGCCCGTCCATATGCTTCGTCGCCGAATAGACCGAGATGTCCGCGCCAAGCTCCAGCGGGCGCTGAAGGATTGGCGTGGCAAACACATTGTCGACGATCAGCTTGGCGCCCGCCTTGTGGGCGAGCTCTGCCACGGCGGCGATGTCCACGGCTTCGAGAAGCGGATTGGACGGCGATTCGATGAGAACATAATTGGCCGGGCGCGACAGTGCCTTCTTCCAGGCATCGAGATCAGAGCCCTGAACGAATTCGGTCTCCACGCCATAACGCGGCAGGATCGTCTGACAAATGACACGGCAGGAGCCAAAGAGCGCACTTGCGGCGACGACGCGGTCGCCCTGACCAACAGGTGCGATCAGCGCTGTCGAGATGGCGCCCATGCCGGACGCGGTGACGCGGGCTGCCTCTGCGCCTTCCAGCATGGCGAGCCGGTTTTCCAGCATGCGGACAGTCGGGTTGGCGTAGCGCGAATAGACATAGCCTTCCTCTTCGCCGGACATGCGGCGGGCCGCCTGCTCGGCGCTGTCATACGCATAGCCAGAGGTCAGGTAGATCGCTTCGGAGGTCTCTCCGAACTCGGACCGCATTGTGCCACCGCGCACGAGTTTCGTCGCTGGTTTCCAGTCCTTGCCATCTTCAGCCGCCATGGACTTCATCCTTCCAAACATGAGCGGTCCGTCTTAAGCCTCTTGACGGAAAAGGATCAAGGCATGGTTGAGCCAAGACAGGGCGTCCTGCCCGACGGGGAATTAAAAGAGCTGTTCGAGAAAGGCTCGATCAGCGCTGACCGGCCGTTGGACGCCGATCAGATCCAGCCTGCCAGCCTCGATCTTCGTCTCGGCACCGTCGCCTATCGCATCCGCGCCAGCTTCCTGCCGGGGGACCGTCGCCGGGTAGCTGATGTGTTGGAAGAGCCGGGCCTTGCGCTGCATGAAATCCCGCTGACCGATGCGGGCGCCGTGTTGGAAACAGGCTGCGTCTATCTCGTCCCGCTGATGGAAACGGTCCGCCTGCCGGAAGGCATTTCAGGACGCGCGAACCCGAAAAGCTCCACCGGGCGGATCGATGTTTTTACCCGGCTCGTCACCGACCGCGCGAACGCATTCGACGACATCCAGGAAGGCTATGACGGCCCGCTCTGGCTGGAAATCAGCCCGCGCACCTATTCAATCCTCGCGCGGCCCGGTGACAGGCTCGCCCAGTTGCGCCTTCGCCGCGGCAAGCCGCAGAATGTCAGCGACCTGATCGTCTCCATCGATATGGAAGCGGCAGATGGCAAGCCAGTTGGCTGGCGCGCCAAGCATCATGCAGGGCTGATCGACCTTCGCGCCATTGGCGGCCATGAGGTTGCCGACTACTGGGAGCCGCTTTTCCCGCATAAGGGCCGGGTCGTGCTGAACCCGGAGGATTTCTACATCCTCGCCTCACGTGAAAGCGTCAGCGTCGCCCCTGGCCAGGCCGCCGAGATGGCCCCTGTCGCGCCGGAGCTGGGTGAGTTTCGTGCGCACTATGCTGGCTTTTTCGATCCGGGCTTTGGGACGAATGCAGGCGGCTCGCGCGCCGTTCTGGAGGTCCGCTCACGCGATGTGCCCTTCATCCTTGAGCACGGCCAGCCGGTTGCAAAGCTCGTCTATGAGGACATGGCAGGCGACCCGGCCGCGCTCTATGGCGGCAAGTCTAGCAATTATCAGGGCCAGCGGCTCAAACTGTCCAAGCATTTCGCCTGAGAGCCTGAAATCGCTGGACAATGTATCCGGCAGCCTTTTGGATTGCCGCATCCTTGCAACTTTGGGGGCTTAAGCCATGAAATTCCAAATCCTTAGCGCGGCCGTTGCCGGTCTGGCGCTTGCAGCTTGCGGCGGCGGCGAAACCGACCCGGCCGAAAGCGCTGAAACCGCAGACGAAACTGTGATCGAGGCCGCCGAGGAAGCTCAGGCGCCAGAAGTCGATGACGTGGCCGCGCTTGAAGCCGACTGCCTGATCCTCGCAAGCGACCCGGAAGCGCAGGAAAGCTTCGTCGACATGGGCACCGACACGGAAGGCTTCTGCGAGTGTTTCGTGGACGTCATCGACAACAGCCCGGAAGAAGAGCGTGCGCAGATGCTCATCACGCTCGAAGAAGTGACCGACGGCATGGAAGCCAGCGGTGAAGGCGCCGAAGACGTCGTCAGCCGCATGATGAGCGCCGCCATGACCGACGCCGAAGGCGAAACTGCGCAGGGCACCATGGCTGGCGTCCGAATGATTGGCGACGTGATCGACCGCATCGATAACAGCATGGAAGACACGGGCACCTGCCCGGCCGCCTAGGCGGTTTTCGGGACTGCGGTTCCGATTGACTTCCCAAGCGTCAGGGGCGTTTCTCTCTAGCCAGACAGGCCTGCCATCAGAGCAGGCCGAACGGAGGAACGCCCATGACCCATGATCTCGTCATTCGCAATGGTTTCGTCGTCGACGGAACAGGAGCGCCCGGCCGGGAAGCCGACATCGCTATCGATGCTGGCCGCATCACCAGCGTCGGAAACGTCCCCGCCAAGGGCCGCGAAGAGATCGAC
Organism: Henriciella algicola; assembly: GCF_003576245.1. Taxonomy (GTDB): domain Bacteria; phylum Pseudomonadota; class Alphaproteobacteria; order Caulobacterales; family Hyphomonadaceae; genus Henriciella; species Henriciella algicola. Next base: position 1,483,679 of record NZ_QWGA01000003.1, on the reverse strand, counting down.
GCGAAGGGCGAAATCGTCACCCCGGGCTTTGTTGATGTGCACACCCATTATGACGGGCAGGTCACCTGGGGCGACACGCTGACGCCATCCTCTATCCATGGCGTGACCACCGCCATCATGGGCAATTGCGGCGTCGGCTTCGCCCCTTGCCGCGAACAGGATCACGACCGGCTCATCCGCCTCATGGAAGGCGTTGAGGATATTCCGTTCCCCGTCCTCTCGACCGGCCTTCCCTGGGACTGGGAGAGCTTCCCGCAATATCTCGAAAGCCTGTCGGACAAGTCTTACGACATCGACTTCGGGGCGCAATTGCCCCACGCCGCGCTTCGCGTCTTCGTGATGGGCGAGCGCGGGGCCAATCGCGAGGAAGCGACAGCCGACGACATCGCCGCCATGGCAAAGCTCGCCCGCGAAGCTGTTGAGGCAGGCGCGCTCGGCTTTTCCACCTCTCGCACGCTGAACCACCGCACCTCTGACGGCCAGCCGACCCCGACGCTGACCGCCAGCGAAGAAGAGCTGACCGGTATCGGCATGGCGCTGAAGGAAGCTGGGAAAGGCGTGCTCCAATTCGTGTCGGACTTTGACGATCCCAAAAAGGAAGCGGCCATGCTGCGCCGGATCGTGGAGCGGACGGGCCGCCCGCTTTCTGTCTCGCTGGCACAATCCGATGTCGCACCGGAAGGCTGGCGTGTCCTGCTCGGCGCCATTGAGGAGGCGGTCGATGACGGCCTGCCAATGCGGGCGCAGGTCTGCGGTCGCCCGGTCGGCGTCCTGCTTGGCCTCGACCTCACCATGAACCCGTTCACCGCGCATCCGGTCTATCAGGAGATCAAGGACAAGACGCTTCAGGAGAAAGTCGCTGCCCTGCGCGATCCGGACTTCCGCGCGCGGCTGCTCTCATCCAGGCCGGACCCGAACAACCCTTTCGTGAAAAGCCTGCTGCGCAATTTCGGCAAGCTCTTCACGCTCGACGCCGTGCCAAATTATGAGCCTGAGGCCGACCGCACGGTTGAAGCCATCGCCAAGGCGCGCGGCATCACGAATGAGGAAGCCGCGCTCGATATCCTGCTCGAGGATGATGGGCGGGGCATGCTCTACCTGCCCTTCCTCAACTATGCGAACGGCTCGCTCGACCCGTCCTATGAAATGCTGAGCAGTAAGGCGACCATTCCAGGCCTTTCCGATGGCGGCGCGCATGTCGGCATGATCTGCGACGGCTCTTTCCCGACCAGCATGCTGACCCACTGGACGCGTGACCGCTCTCGCGGACCGAAATTCTCTCTCGAGTGGACGGTCAAGCGCCAGACGGCGGACACCGCCCACTGGATCGGCCTGCATGATCGCGGGTTGATCGCGCCGGGCTACCGCGCAGACCTCAATGTCATCGATTATGACAATTTGACCCTGCACCGCCCGGTCATCCTGCGGGACCTGCCGGCAAATGGGCGCCGCCTCATGCAGCGGGCCAGCGGCTATACCGCGACCATCGTGGCCGGCCAGACGATCTACCGCGATGGTGACCCGACAGGGGCAAAACCCGGACGGCTGGTCCGCGGCGCGCAAAGCGTCCCGGCGCAGGCAAAGGTCGCCGCAGAATAGACGTCAGGCGCTGGCTGGTGGCTTTTCGCTGACGGCCTGTTCCTCGATATTCTCGAACCGGTCCGCGCGGGCGAGATCGGGGAAAAGCCGCGTCCATAAAAGCGCAGTGGTAATCGCTGCGCAGCCGCCGAACACGACAGCGCCGACAGGGCCAAGCAGCCTTGCGGCGACGCCGCTCTCAAACTCTCCAAGCTCATTCGAGGCAGAGATGAAGATGAAGGAGACCGAAGACACACGGCCCTTCATCTCATCCGGTGTCGCGAGCTGGATCAGCGAGGCGCGGACATAGACGGAAATCTCATCAGCGGCGCCCGTCACGATAAGCGCTGCCATGGAGAGGAAGAAGTAAGGCGAGAGGCCAAAGACCAGAGTCGCGACGCCGTAGATGCCGACGGCCCACATCATCCATGGGCCAGTATTTCTGCTCAGGGGCCGTGTCGCGAGGATGAAGGCCACTGTGGCCGCGCCGATTGCGGGCGATGCTGCAAGGATGCCGAGGCCTTCCTGCCCGACATGCAGGATGTCGCGCGCGAACACTGGCAGCAACGCCTTCGCGCCGCCGAAAAAGACAACGACGAGATCCAGGGAGATCGCGCCAAGAACGATCTTGTTGCGGCGGATATAGCCAAGCCCCTCGAACACCATGGACCAGCCGCGAACATTCAGGACTTTCTCATGCGGCGGGGTCTTTGCCGTCGCGATGGCGAGAATGGCGAAGGAGGCGAGGATGATGGCAACTGTGTACACCGTGGCTGCACCAAAGAAGCCATAGATCAGCCCGCCGACAGCAGGCCCAACGATCACAGCGGTCTGGAAGCCGAGCGAATTCCAAGCGATCGCGTTTGGCAGCTCCTTGCGCGGCACAAGGCGCGGGAAAAGTGAGTTGGCAGCGGCGGGCGTAAACGCATTGACGCAGCCCAGCATGATCGCAACGCCAAATATGATCGGCAGGGCGTTCGATGCGGGCAGGAAGACCGACGCCAGCAGGCCGAACGAAAGCAGCACCCGCACCGTGTTTGACACAATGAGGATCATCTTCCTGTTGAGCCGGTCTGCGGCCTGTCCCCCGACAAGTGAGAGCAGGAGCACGGGCACGAACTGCGCGAGGCCGACGAGGCCCAGCAGGAAGGCCGATTCCTCAATGCTCCAGCCGAGACCACCTGTCTCTGCGGGCCTGCGGGCGAGGTCATAGACCTGATAGCCAATGGTTATCGCTTCCATCTGGCGCGCCGCCGCGATCGACACCCGCATCAGCCAGAAATGCAGGTATGCGCGATGCCTGAAGACCTGAAGAGAAGGAGCGAGCGCCATGGGTGGGCTGTCCTATACCCTGCGCCGCCATTGGGAAAGCACGAATTTTGTCAAGGACGCTTGACTGACAAGTTTCCTTGTCATAGTGTCAAGGAAACACGACAATTCGGAAGGAGCAAACCATGGCTCACCAGCTCGGCTTCAACGCCGCAAAAAAACGTTATCAGCGGCTCTACTGGCCAGCTGTTGCCGCTTATGTCGCCATCTGTCTTGGCGGCGCCGTCATCGTGAACAAGGACACCTCACCGGTCTGGCTGACAGCTACCTTTTCAGTGCTGACGGCCGCGCCGCTCGTTTTCATGATGTGGCTGATGTTGCGTCACTCAGAGGAGACGGACGAGTATACGCGTCTGCGCCAGCTGAAGGCTTTCGCCCGCAGCGCGTGCATCACGCTCAGCGCAATCTGGGTCGTCGGTAGCTTCCAGCTTTGGGACGTGGTTCCCGGCGTCAACGTTTTCTGGTTCGGCCCGTTCTTTCTACTGGTCTATGGGCTCAACTACTGTGCGGACAATCTCTTCGGCAAGACGGTCTGAAGGGGCGGTAGATGGAGAACATCATCCGCACCCTTCGCGCCGAGCAGGGCTGGAGCCAGGCCGCACTGGCCGAACAGCTCGACGTTTCCCGCCAGTCGGTAAACGCCATCGAGACAGGCAAGTATGACCCGTCCCTGCCGCTGGCCTTTGCCATTGCCCGCCTGTTCGGCAAGTCGATTGAGGAGGTTTTTCAGGACCCGGCCGCACCGGTGTCAAAGGCTGCTGAATAGGCACTTTCTGCAACGGCCAAGATATCGCCCGCGTGGTTCGACTTCGCTCACCATGCGGGCTTTCTCATTCGTCTCATAAGGCCGGTAGGTGAACGAAGCATGCCCTAGCGGCGGCTGGGCTCGAACCACAGGCCGGGCTCGCTCGCCCCGACGGGCTCTCAAGCCGAACAACTTGCTCCGCCCAGCACGCAGAAGGTCGCGCACCAGGGGTGGTTGAGCTGAACCGGGTCTTCAGTCGCGGCGGCCAGCGTGTCGCCAAGTTCAAACTCCGGCGAATAGGCAAGCAGGGTGCAGGCCGTCACAGTGGCGCGGCCTGCACCTTTGCGCCGGATGACCATACGCTGGCTGGCGCACATCATGTCGCCCGGATCGACATCGAGAATGCCCCAGCAGGCCGTGGTAATTTCTGGCGGGCTGTCGCCCTCAATCATTTCAGGAAACAGGACGAGCGCCTTGGTGTCAGCCGGGTCGATGCGAAGGCCAAGCCGTTCGATCAGCGCCCCATAGCCAAGGCGAGCTTCATCCTCGCTCTCGGCAAGGTCCTGCCGCCCGGCGATGGCGACTGAAAAGCCATTCTCGGCGAGCCAGGCCAGGCCTTCACCGGCAATCTCGAAACTTCCAGTGCCGCGCTCAGCATCGTGAAGTGGCTGCGAATGGTGATCCATCGACACACGCATGGTGATCCTGTCGCCATACCGCTCATTGAGCGCGAGCAGGCCCTCGCGGATTTTGGGGCGCATCATCGGGCGCATCGCATTGGTCAGGACGAGCAGCGTGTGACCGCGTGCCAGCACCTCTTCCATGATCGCCAGAATGTCGGGGCACATGAAAGGCTCACCGCCCGTGATCCCGATCTCCTTTGCGCCCTCGGCGAGTTCATCGATCTCATCCAGAAACGGCACCACATCGCCAAGCGTCAGATAGACGAGGTCATCATTGGTCGGAGAGCTTTTGATGTAGCAGTTGCGGCACTCGATGTTGCAGAGCGTGCCGGTGTTCAGCCACAGCGTTTTGAGGCCGCGCCAATCCACTGACCCACGGGTCTCTCCCTTCGCCGTTATGAAAGGGTCGCGAAACTTCTGTTCGATCAATGTCGTATGCGCCATGGGCCCGGACATTAGTCTTGCACACCAGCATGACAAGCAGACGTTTTCATGCACTCGCGCAGATGTGAAGTCGGCTTTCCACCAAGGCGAGGCTGACAAATCGCTGGCGTTTCCCGCCAGAAAAGCTATTCAGCCAGACCGGTCGGCGTGCGGGTGTAGCTCAATGGTAGAGCAGAAGCTTCCCAAGCTTAAGACGAGGGTTCGATTCCCTTCACCCGCTCCAGCGCATCAGGTTTTCCGACAATCCGCGTTTTCGAAGGATTGGTTTTTCTCGCCTTAACCGTTTTCCCATAGAGTATTGCGCGTACGATATTCTGCAATTCTGACGGGCCATGGCGACCAAATCAGATCTCATTGATTTTGCCGACCTGACCGGGGCGGACCGGGAAGCATGGGCCGCACTTCAGGCCAGCGACCCATTCCTGTGGAGCCCCTACTTCTCGTATTCCTACGCCGCCGCCGCGAATATCGCACGGCCCGGCGTGAAGGTTTTGAAGTTCTCTGAAGGCAGCACGCCGGTCGCCTATTGGCCTGTGCGGCCCGGCCCGCTAGGCACCGCACGCCCTGTCGGCGGGCCGATGGATGACCTTCACGGCATCGTCGCAGCGCCCGGTACGGCGCTGGACCTCTGTCAGAGATCCGTCACCCGGCATGTCGGTGGATATGCGTTTACTGCGGCGCCCTACACCCAGCAGCGCCACGGCCTGACCGGCCATATCGGCGACGGCAATCAGGTCATGGACCTGTCGGCTGGCTATGACGCATGGCTTGCAGAGCGCCAGTCAGCCTCCTCGAATTTCAGGCGTGAGCACCGCAAGGTCGACGCGCTTCTGAAAGCGCCGGGCACCGTTGTCGCGCATGACGTAGTCGATGACGCCGCCTTCGACCGGCTACTGGAGCTGAAGCAGGTCGCCTATCAGCAGTCGGGCCACTTCCCGCTCTTCTCGCTGGATTGGCCACGCCGCCTTCTGGAAACGCTGGCAGAGCGCAAGGCCAGCGACGCGCGCGGCGTGCTCTCAACGCTTCACATTGAGGGTGAACTCGCCGCCATCACCTACTGCATGCGGTCAGAGCGCGTGATGCACTACTGGTTCCCGGCCTATGAAAGCCGCTATGCCAAACAGAAGCCGGGCCTCGCCCTGCTCTTCAGCCTTGCGCAATGGAGCGCGGGCGAAGGCATCAAGGAGCTTCACCTCGGCCTCGGGGGGATGCAGTACAAGCGCCAGCTGGCAACCTATATGGCACCGGTACGGGCAGGCGCGCTGGCGCTGGCGACGCCGCAGAAGATCGCGACATCGGCCTCAAGCCTTGCGGCCCGGATAGAGGGGCGCCACCGGCTTCTGGATGTTCCGGCAAAGTTCGCCCGCAAATACCACCGGGTCATGCTGGCCGGGGCATTGCGGGCTTGAACCTTCTACTGTTTCTGGTGCGGACGCCCTTCTAGGACAGCCTGCCAGTCACTTTCGATAGCGGTGCCAGAGGAGCTTCGACCCGGCGGTGAGCGATGTGCTCAGGGCGCTCTGAATTGGCTGCGAATGGCGCCTTCAGGCGGTTTGACCACGCATTGAAGACGAAGAAGGCATTCATCCGTTCAAACGGGGTGATGTTGCCGTTCGAGGCGTGCAGCGTGTTGCAGTCGAAGATCACGACGGAACCCGCCTTCGGAGCCGGGGCAACAATGCCGCCCTCATCGACCAGCTGGGCGATGGAGTCCGCATCCGGAATGCCGGTCTCCTGACGCTTTAGCGACGATTTGTAATTGTCCTCAGGCGTTTCACCAACGCAGGAGATGAAGGTCTCATGGCTGCCCGGGACGAACATGACAGGGCCAGCCTGCGGGTGATTGTCCGTCAGCATCACGGACATGGAGAGGGCGCGCATATCCGGCATGCCATCCTCAGCGTGCCAGGTCTCAAAGTCGGAATGCCAGTAGAACTCCTTGCCTTTGAAGGCTGGCTTATAGTTCAGGCGCGACTGATGGATGTAGACCTCATCGTCCAGGATGTAGCGGGCGACATCAGCAAGGCGTGGGTCACGGGCGACGACATCGAAGTCGCTCGTCTGGCGGTGGATCGCGAAGACGGAGCGGACTGCGCCGCTATCGCGCTCTGAGATGACGGTTTCGTCGGCGAGGCTGTCTGGATAGTCGCGCATCTCATTGGCCGTGCCGCGCATGCGGGCGACCTCTTTTGGCGAAAAGACATCCTCAAGCACGATGAATCCATCGCGTTCAAAGTCGCGGACAAGCGAAGGGTCGATTGGTGGATTGGTGCCGCCTTTCGCGTGGACGACGCTGTCGCGGCGAGCGATCTGTTCAGGTCTGGTGCTGAGACGGGTGGTGTATCGGTCCTCATGTACCTGTTGCATGGCTAATCGTTCTGATCCTCTTGGTTTCGCGGGCGCTTTCTGCGCCAGTTCTCGTTTGCGATGGCGGGATGTGCCGCTCATCTGGCCCCACCTACGCAAGGCCACACTCATAGGTTGCAAGCAAATCTGACGACTAATCATAATCTTAATTGAGGTTATGCAGACGCAGCGCCGCGCGCATGCAACCGGGTGGTGCGCACCCGTGAACAGGCAAGGTGCTGGACGGCAAAGCGCTTCTCCTTCAAAAGGCCGCTGATGAGCCCAGACCTTCTCATGGCCTTTGCCGACCGGTTCGGCGTCTTCGTCTTCGCCATCTCTGGCGGCGTGCTTGCCGTGCGCAAGGAGATGGACCTGCTCGGCGTGATCGTGCTCGCCTTCCTGCCAGCTATTGGCGGGGGCACGCTGCGCGACCTCCTGCTCGGCGCGCCCGTCTTCTGGCTGTCCGATACGCTAACGCTCGTGCTGGCGATTGCGGGCGGGCTGACCGCTTTCCTGTTCTATCGCTATGTCAGCCAGTTCCGCGCCCTTCGCTGGCCAGACGCGGTGGGCATGTCGCTCTTCGCCGTCACAGGCGCCGCCAAGGCCATGTCGCTCGGCCACGGTTTTCTCGTCGTTGTTATCATGGGCGCGATCACGGCGAGCGCGGGCGGCCTGCTGCGCGATGTGATCGCCAATGAGGAACCGCTGGTGCTGAAAGAGGGGGAGCTTTACGCGACCTGCGCACTGGCAGGGTCCGGCGTCTATTTCGCGGCGGTTGCACTTGGCGCGCCTGAAGCCATCGCCTTTGCCGCGGGCATGGCGACGGCCTTCATCTCCCGCGCGATGGCTATCATCTTTGGCATCAAGCTGCCGCGCGCCAAAGGTTGACCTTGCGAGCCCCTGCCTCAGCCGCCCTCCCCGTGCTAAGGCTGAGAGAACAAGAAAAGCCAAAGGGAGGATAAGAATGGCAAAGGGCGCAGACGATCCGAGACTGGACCCGCGCATTCGCGCAATGCTCACAACCATGCCGCAGCCAGCGCCGAACCCGGCGACGACGCGCGAGGAAATGGTCGCACGCGCCAATTCACCCGAAGCAAATGAGCGCGCCGCCATGGTGCAGAAGCTCTTCTCCCAGATCGACACTGAGCCACTCGCCCCCACCAAGGGCCTCGATATCTCGACCCATGGATTCACCTCTCAGCCCGATGGCAACACGGTGAAGATCCAGCTCATCAAGCCGGAAGGCGCCGGAGCGCTGCCTTGCGTCTATTACATTCATGGCGGCGGCATGCAGGATTTCTCCTGCTTCGACGCGATGTACCGGACATGGGGCCGCCTGCTGGCGCATCAGGGCATGGCGATCGCCATGGTGGATTTCCGCAACAGTCTGCGCCCCTCCTCGGCCCCGGAGATCGAACCGTTTCCAGCGGGCCTCAATGACTGTGCGTCCGGCGTCAGATGGGTCAGCGAGAATGCTGGCAAGCTCGGCATCGACAAGGACCGGATCATCGTCGCAGGCGAAAGCGGCGGCGGCAATCTCACGCTCGCCACGGGCCTCAAGCTCAACCGGGATGGCGATATCGGCCTCGTCAAAGGTCTCTACGCGCTTTGCCCGGACATCGCGGGCAAGTGGCCTGACGACCGCCTGCCCTCCAGTATCGAGAACAATGGCATCCTGCTCCACCTTGAAGGCATGGGCGCGGCAATCGCCTACGGCATCGACGCCTATGAGGCGAAGGATCCGCTTGCCTGGCCGCTCTTTGCCAGCGAAGAGGATGTGAAGGGCCTGCCGCCCGTGATGATCAGCGTGAATGAGTGCGACCCGCTGCGCGATGAAGGCATCGAGTTTTACCGCCTGCTCCTGCGCACCGGACAGCCGGCCCAATGCCGTAATGTCATGGGCACCAGCCACGGCACAGAAATCGCCGCGCATATGTGCCCCGACATCAGCCGCCAGACAGCGGCCAGCATCGCGCAGTTCCTGAAAGAGGTGTCAGGCTAGAGGAAGTCCTGAAGCGTCTCGATGAAGAGATCGAACTGGTCATGGTGCAGCCAGTGGCCAGCTTCTGGGAACATCTTCACATCGGCATGTTTGAAGTGCTTGATCCGGCCATCTTCGGCCGGGTTCGAGGCCCAGCTTTTCTCGCCGTAGAGCAGCAGGGTCGGACAGCTGATATTCGACCAGAGCTCGGCCACCTGCTCATGCGTGATGTCGACTGACTCCCAGACGCGGAGGTAATTGTCGAACTTCCACGAATAGGTACCGTCCTCATTGCGGGCGATACCATTGATGGTGAGGTGGCGTGCCTGCTCGGCCGTCAGGAAGCTATTCTCTTCCTTCATCCGGGCATAGGCCTGCTCCAGTGACTCGTAGCGCTTTGGCTGGCGGCCAGCGAGACCGCGCTTGTCATCGATCATCTTGCGGAAATGATCCTGCCACGGCGTCTTGCGGCGTTCTTCCAGGCGGCTTGGGCTCGGCCCGAGGCCCTCGATGGCCACGATCTTGCGGACATTTTCCGGATAGAGGCCGGTATAACGCAGGCAGATATTCCCGCCGAGCGAATGGGATACGATGGTGACAGGCGCAAGCTTCAGCTGATGGATCAGCTGGGCGAGGTCGTAGATATACGCCTGCATGTTGTAATTGCCTTCAGGCGACCAGGCGCTGTCGCCATGGCCGCGAAGATCCGGCGCAATGACGTGCCAGTCCTTGCGCAGGGCCTCTGCCGTCCAGTCCCAGCTGCGGCAATGGTCACGCCCACCATGCACCAGAAGGAGCGGCGGCGCGTCTTCATTGCCCCAGTCGGCATAGTGCAGCTTGAGGCGCTGCGAGAAATAGGTGTGCGAAGTCGGTCCGAGAAGTGTCATTAAAGCTGTTTTGACCGCATCGCCTCATAGAAGGCAATGGCTGCCGCGTTGGAAACGTTGAGACTTTCCATGCCAGGCACCATGGGAATGCGCGCCAGCGTTGCGCACGCCTTGGCCACAGCCGGGCGAAGACCTGATCCTTCCGCCCCCATCACAAAGGCGATCTTGCGGGCCCCGCTGACGGAATCAGAAAGGTGTTCCTGTCCTTCACCGGCGAGACCCACCGTATGATAGCCCGCTGCCCCCAGCGCATCGAGCGCGCGGGCGATGTTCACGACGCGAATTTCCTCGACCGTCTCGATGGCGCCTGCCGCAGACTTGGCGACCACGCCGGTCAGCGGCGGTGTATGCCGCGTCTGCAGGACAAGGCCGCCGACACCGAATGCGGCTGCGGACCTGAAGATGGCGCCGAGATTATGCGGGTCCGAAATCTGGTCGAGAATGCACAACGTGTCCGGCGCATCAGGACGGTTGATCACGTCTTCCAGTGCGGACGGCTCGGCCGGCTCGACCTTGATGGCGATGCCCTGATGGACCGCGCTGGGCGGCAGCAGCTTGCTGAGCGCCTTCTGGTCCATGACTTCAAAGCCTGTCAGGCCGGTGCGCTTGGCCGCATTCTCTGTCGCGACCCAGCGCAGAATGACCCTGTTCTTGTTGGAAATTGCGGCTTCGACGGCATGCTGACCCCAGAGCCAGAGCGGCTCATTCGGGTCTGGTGCAGATCGCGCTGCAAATCGCCGTTTCTCATGGTTGCGTGGAATGGGCTTCATCCCTATAAAGCGCGCTTCGGAGCGACCGGGTTGTTGATGACAGCCTTTTGGCGGTCCGATGTGGCAGCGTCAATTACCGACGCTGCAAGGCAATCCCTGGAGGGGTGGCCGAGTGGTTAAAGGCAGCAGACTGTAAATCTGCCCGCATAGCGTACACAGGTTCGAATCCTGTCCCCTCCACCATTTTCATCCAGTTCACTGCGTGAAAAATTCGATCCAGTGGATCGAATTTAGGATGAAAATGCCCCGGCAGGGGCTTTTCCTAGTTGATCCCCGCTTCACTACGTTCCGCGATGGATCGCGCTCAGGGCTGCGGGTCAGCATTCGGCACCAAAGTCACGTCGAGTTGCAATCGCGCCCACTGCCATCCGCGCGCCTCTTCACTTGCATCGCGCCGCGCCCCGAAGTATCTCGTGGCCCTCTGGCGCGCGGATATAGCACAATGGTAGTGCAGCAGCCTTCCAAGCTGAGGATGCGGGTTCGATTCCCGCTATCCGCTCCAGACATCCCACCGACAATTTGAATGAATGGCGCACCTAACAGGATTCGAACCTGTGACCTCTGCCTTCGGAGGGCAGCGCTCTATCCAGCTGAGCTATAGGTGCGTTGCCAATCCCTCTATGCGAATGGGGGCGCAGGTGCAATCTTTGCGAAACACGCCAAATCAGCTTTGTGCCAGTGTCCGTTGGCATGTAGTAAAGCCTGTCGCCCGCATCGCGGGCCGCCCGTCTTTAGGAGATTACCCGTATGAGCCGCAGCTTCCATTTCGTTTCAGGCCTGAGCGCCATTGCCTTTGCCGCGCTCGCAGCCTGTAGCCCGTCTGGCAGCGATGAGGCCGCCATGAGCGACGAACCAGCCGTCGTCGAAACCGGCACGGGCGCTGAAGACACAAGCCCTGAGGGCTCTGCTGAATATCGCTCGCGCGATGAGCTGATGGCTGAGTTTGATGCGGCGCTGGAGCAGGCGCAGGCCACCAATGGTGACGGCTCACCCGCAATCTGGACCATGTCCGACGAGGACACGACGGTCCACATCTTCGGCACTGTCCATCTGATGCGGCCGGACCTCGACTGGCGCACCGACGAGTTCACCGAGAAATTCAATTCGGCTGACCTGCTTGTCCTTGAGCTCGACATGGTGAGTGAGGAAGGCCAGCAGGCCGTCGCCCGTGATTTCCTGTCTCGCGGTTTTTATGGGGATGGGCGCACGCTCAGCAATGAGCTGCCAGACCCGGTTCTCACGGCTTTTGAAGAAGCGCTGTCTGGCCTCAACCTGCCCGTCTCTGCTTTCGACCCGATGGAGCCGTGGATGGCGGCTGTGAACCTGTCCGTTCTACAGCTTCAGTCTGATGGGTTTGACCCGAATGCCGGCATTGAGCAGATCCTGATCGCCGATGCAGAAGCGGCCGGTAAGGAATTTGCCTTCCTTGAAACCGCCGCCGATCAGGCCGCGATCTTTGACGAACTGCCGGAAGATACGCAGGCCGCCTACCTCTATGAGACCTCCATCACGCTGGGTGATACCAGCCGCACCCTCGATCAGGTTGTCGATGAGTGGCGTGACGGCGATGTCGAAGGTCTGGGCATGCTCGTGGCGAACCCCGATACGGGCGGCGGCGACGGCATCTATGATGCCCTCTTTGTTGAGCGGAACGAGAACTGGGTGCCGCAGATCGAAGGCTTCCTCGATGATGTCGAAGGCACGGTCTTCGTCGCGGTTGGTGCAGGCCACCTTGCAGGGCCTGACAGCGTCATCACCCTGCTGCGTGACAAGGGTTACGAGATCGAGGGGCCATAAGCCCCGTTTGAAATCTGGTAACTGCCGGGCTGGCGATCAGTCCGGCGGATTGCCGTCCCAGTCGATGATCCAGTCGATCTGGTCTTCCTCGAAGACCGTCTCTTCACTCACCGTCTGGCCCATGATCGATTTGCCGACCTCATGGATGCGCTGACGGTCACCGCAGACGAGATGATGCCAGTCTTCCAGTCCGCGTCCCTCATGCACGCGGCGATAGGCACAGCTTTTCGGCATCCATTTCAGCTCTGACACCGATTTCGGCGTCAGGATCACGCAGTCCGGCACCTTGGCCTTGCGGTTCTCATAGTCTGCGCAGCGGCAGAGATCAGCGTCGAGGAGTTTGCAGTGCAGCCTCGTATAGGCGACGTCGCCGCTATCTTCGTCCTCAAGCTTGATGAGGCAGCATTTCGCGCAGCCATCGCAAAGCGACTCCCACTCCTGCGGGGTCATCTCTGTCAGTCTTTTGGTTTCCCAGAATGGCTTGCTCATACCTGACGTAATGGATCAGGCGAGCACATCCTTCCAGTCCGGATGCCTGTCGATCTGCGTTCGGGCAAAACCGCAGACCGGCACCAGCTTGAAATTCTCCGCGCGCGCTTTTTCAACCAGCTTGCCGACCAGCTTCGTGCCGAGGCCGCGTCCGCCGAGCGCTGATGGCACGCCGACAAAATCAACCCGCATGACGTCATCGCCCTGCCAGCCATAGCGGATGACAAGTTCGTGGCCTTCGACATCCGTTGTCAGTTGCTTGCCGTCATCCTGAAGTGTGAGGTCGCTCATCGAAGGACATCCTTCCATTCCGGGTGCTTCTCGAACTGCGCCTTTGCGAAGGGGCAGAGCGGCATGATTTTCAGTCCGCGCTCACGCGCAAGGGCGATGCCGGCCTCGACCAGCTTCAGACCCACGCCCTGACCGCCGAGCGCTTCGGGCACGCCCGTATGATCAATGATCATGACCGTCGTGCCAGCCTTTGAGTAGGTCATTTCAGCTTTGTGGCCATCAATAGTCGTGTGGAAGACCCCGCCGCTATCGCTTTCTGAGTGCTTGATTTCAGGATCAGCCATCGAGTTTCAGACCTTCTGCTATGTCGAGCGTGTCCAGAACAGATGGGATCTGCTTGCGCAATTTGAAGAAACCCTTCCTGGCGTGCGGCCAGAAACACTCATCCCAGTCGCGCCGGATCTGGTGGATGTGAAACCCGTCTGCCTGAAGCCCTGACAGGACCGGCGACAGCGTATCCCGCGTCCATCCGGCCGGGATGTAGGGAACGACGATGTGCCTCGTCTCAAGGCTGTTCGCCCAGTCTTTCAGTGCGGATTGCCTGTCGCTGTCATCTGAGAGGTTTTGAGCCTCGATGCCGAAATGGCTGCCTGCCCTTGCTAGGCCATCTTTGAGCGCGCCTTTGGTGAAAGACACGGCTTTCTCCGAAACGTCTGCGGCGCATCTGGTCTCGGCGCTGTGCAGTCCGGCAATCGCCTCGATGTCCAGATGCTCATTGAGCCATGTTTCGACGCTGAGATCATCCTCGGTGAGGAGAAGCGCAAAACTTTCATCAGGCAGGATGTCGCGGGGCGGAAGCTGTTGCGGCTGGGGGTTGTCCGGCCCGGGAACCTGACGGGCGCTCTGGGCGAGATTGCCCGGCGCGAACCTCCCATCGCTGCAGGTCTCAATGGCTTCCTTCTTGGCGAGATAAGTCTTTCCCAGCGTGTGCAGCCCGGCGACCCAGCGCCAAGATAGCGTGTTGGAAGCAGGGTCGCCGTCGAGGAGATGGCGGAGGAAAAAGTCTGCGCCGAGCGACCAGGGCAGCTTCAGCGTGAAGAGCCAGATAGAGGCGAAAGACATGCGGGCGTGATTATGGAGATAGCCGGTCTCAGTGAGTTCTTTCGCCCAATGGTCGAAGCCTTCGATGCCGGCGCGGCCTTCAATGGCGGCCTCATAATCGGCGCGTAGGCCCTTATCCTTTTCGAGGGAAGTAAATTGCGCATCACGGTCGGAAATATAATCCGACCAGACAGACGGGTGATGCTCCAGCCAGCCTTTGAAATATGTCCGCCAGCAAATTTCCTGAATGAATTTCGTCGCCTGTTCGCTGCCATGCACCGTGAGGGCCGCGGAGGCGACCTCTTCCTCGCTGATCAGCCGGTGGCGAAGGAAGGGGGAAAGCTGGGAAACGTTCGGGCGGGCATTTTCGCCCGGGTCGATATTGCGACGGTGCCCGTAATGCGTCCCCATGAGGGGCGCAAATTCATTCAATCTTTCAAGGCCTGTGCGCCTTGCAGGGGTCTCATGGTGCGAAATCATGGAAGAGGATTTAGGCGCGCCAGAGACCCTGCCAAGAAAAATGCTGGTGGATCAGGCTTTCTTTTTCTCTTCTGATTTCAGGGCGTCCTTGGCCTTGCCGACCATTTCCTGACCCTTGCCTTCAACCTGCTGCGCCTTGCCTTCGGCTTCGAGCTTGCGGTTATCGGTGGCGACACCAGCGATTTCCTTAGCCTTGCCAGCGACTTTCTTGCCGAGGCCTTCAGCTTGATCTTTTCCCATGGAAGGTTTCTCCTTTTGCGTGTGTAGATCACCAGAATAACAAGCGGTCTGGCCCTGCCGTTCCCGGGGTGGAATATTAAATTCCCGTGCTAGATGAGCCGCAAATGAGCCGACTACCGCCCCGCCCTGAACTTGACTGGAAAGATGATGGCACGCCGCAGGATGTGCGGGTGGATGATATCTATTTCTCCCGTCAGAGCGGGCTGGAGGAAACACGCCTCGTTTTCCTGAAAGGCTGCGGATTGCCAGAGCGCTGGAAGGGCAGAG
Source organism: Henriciella algicola (assembly GCF_003576245.1). Taxonomy (GTDB): domain Bacteria; phylum Pseudomonadota; class Alphaproteobacteria; order Caulobacterales; family Hyphomonadaceae; genus Henriciella; species Henriciella algicola. The sequence goes on along the minus strand of NZ_QWGA01000003.1, from coordinate 1,468,311 downwards.
GCAGCTTTACCGTTGGCGAACTTGGCTTTGGAACGGGGCTTAATTTCCTCGGCACCTGGCAGCTCTGGCGCGGGACGCGTCCGACGCCGAAAGCGTGGCTGCACTTCATTTCCTTTGAAGGGTTTCCACTCGACCGCGAGGACGCCGCCCGCGCGCTTTCCGCATGGCCCGAGATCAGCGAATTGTCAGACAAGTTGATCGAGCGCTGGCCAGAGCGGGCGCTGGGTGTCCAACGGATCGTCTGGCCGGAAGAGGGCGTCACGCTGACGCTTCATACCGGGGACATCAGCGAGACTTTGCCCGCCTCCCGCTTTGCCGCCGATGCGTGGTTTCTTGATGGATTTTCCCCGGCTAAGAATCCGCAAATGTGGGACAAATCCCTCTGGCCGATGGTGCAGCAGCGGTGCACTGACGGTGTTTCTCTCAGTACATTCACGGTGGCTGGTTTCGTGCGGCGCGGCCTTGCCGACGCTGGCTTCGATGTCGCCAAGGTCGAAGGCTTCGGGCGCAAGCGGGAGCGGCTGGAAGTGCGCCTCAACGAAGCGCCCCAGCCCGCACCGGATGTCTACGGCCTTCGCTCCCCTGATGACCGCCCAAACAGAGTTCGGATCATCGGGGCTGGTATAGCCGGGGCGTGTCTGGCGCGGACATTTCTTGATCGCGGCCTTGAGGTCGAGATGATCGACGCGGCGAGCGGCCCGGCGAAGCATGCAAGCGGTAACCCGCTGGCGCTGGTCATGCCGCGGCTTGATGCGGGCGATACGGTTCAGGCGCGGCTGCTGATCGACGCCTATCTTCGTGCGCGCCAGTTCTATGCCGGGCGGCCGGGCGTTACCGAAACCAATGTGCTGCAGCGCCCGAAAGATGAGCGGGAGGCAGCGCGGATTGCCAAAGTACTGGCTGACCCGCCGCTGGGGCTTGAGAACCTTGAGGCGGCAGTAAGCGGCCAGCTTCACAAACAGGCGCTGATACTGGAGCCGGAGAAGCTCATCGCGCACCTTCTCGAAGGGGCCGAGACCCGGTTTGGCGAAAAGCTTCATCTCTCAGACCTCAATCCGGAGGTGCCGACCATCATCGCTGCCGGTCAGGGGGCGCAGGATCTGCTGCCGTGGCTGGGGCTGACCGGACGTCTTGGTCAGGTGGAGTTTGCTGACGTCGCCGTTGACGCGCCGCCTTCAGCAATCGCAAGCGGCCACTATGCCCTCGCTTTGGGCCAGACCCGTCTATGGGGCGCGACGTTTGAGGCTTGGGACGGAACCGGGCCGGACCTATCTGAGGCCGCGCGGGCCACGAATATGGCAGCCCTTGAAGAACTGGACCCATATTGGCGACAGGCCGCGAAAGCTGCAGAGCTTCAGAGCCGCGCCGGGGTACGCGCGACAACGCCGGACCGCCTGCCGCTGATCGGAGCGGTGCCCGATGAGGCGGCTGCACGAGAGATTTTCGACGGGGTGAAACATGGTCAGGCCATCGAAGCGGACGCGCCGCTGGTCGGTGGCCTGTTCATGGCGGGTGGATTTGGATCGCGCGGCTTTACCTGGGGCCCTTGGGCGGGTGAGATACTGGCCGGTCAGATCCTTGAAGAACCCGCCCCGGCGACGGAGCCCGCCCTTGAGGCGGTGTCGCCGATGCGGCTCATTCTTCGCGCCCTGAAGCGCGGGGGCTGACGGACGCTTAGCCCTGATTGGCGGCTGCGAAGACCAGCTGCAGACCGCGCTCTGCCGAAGCTTCGAGCGTCAGCTGGACACCGCCAGCTTCGATGTGCAGCCCGCCGAGCATGCTGGCTGCGACGGCAGACGCCAGGATGAAGGTTGCACCGGCAAGTGCGAGCCATCCGCTGGTCTGGAGATTGCGTGTCATTTGAAGAGCCCCCTTGGCTTCAGTCGGTTGAGGTGCCGGCTCTATCCAGTGATACCGGTTTGGCAGGGAGAGGAGTTGAGCCGACATGTTCAGTTCTTTTCGAGGTTGCGGAATTCGCGGCGCAGGCGCCATTCATCCGAGGTGACACTGGCTTCGAGGTTCTGGAGACGGTCCTCCAGGTCCATGAAGGTGTATTTGAGACCGGAATAGGTCGTTTTCGGGCGGTCGGAGACGCCGCGCCAGAAAGCCTCTTCTTCAGGGGCGAGATGCCCGTAGGACTTTGGGGCTTTCGGCACGATCATCCACATGAGCAGATAGCCGAGGAGCATCAGCGGTCCGGCGAGGAAGAAAAAGGCCACGACGGCGACAAGACGGACCACGAGCGGGTCCCATCCGTAACGTTCGCCGATACCACCACAGACGCCTGCCAGGATCCGCTCATTGCGCGAGCGGTAGAGGCGCTTTGGGTTTGGCGAGCGGAACATCTCGTCTTCGTAGCGCTGATGACGGTCGCGCCCGGAATGTGGGTGACGGTCAGAGTGGGTCATTAAAGTGGTTCCTTATTGGTCGTAGGAGGAGCGCGGCTGGCGACTGACCGGCGCGGCATCTTCCGGATTGTTGTCTACGAGCTTCTCGAGGGTCTCGATGCGGCGCTCCATTCGTTTTGCGGAGCGCCAGAGGTCTTCGAGCATGCGTTCGTCGTCTGGCTCGAGCGTCTTCTGTTTTCTCCAGAGCGTGACGTAGTGAAACACCATGCCCGGGAAGACGATAAAGAGTGAGACGATCGCAACGAGCGGGATCAGCAGATCCGTGTCCATGACTATCCTTTCTGGGCCTCGGCCCGGTCATCCATGGACTGGATGACGAGACCTGGCACGATGATGATGGAGAGGATAATGCCGAGTACGAAAAGGGATGTCAGCATGACTTAGCCCTCGCCTTGGTTGGATTGCGTGGAAGACTGACCGCGCGACTTCTTCAGGGCTTCGAGCTCCTTCTCGACGGCTTCGTCACGCTCAAGCGCAGCAAATTCGTCTTCGAGGCTCGGCTCACGGCCCTGGATGGTGTCAGCATAGGCTTCCATCTCGTCGACCTTGCGCTCAACGCTTGCATAGCGGGCAAGCGCGTCATCGACACGGCCGTCATAGGTCTGCGAGCGCATGCGGATGCGTTGCTCGGCAGCTTCGCGGCGCATCATCAGTGCACGATGCTTGGCCTTAGCTTCGTCCAGCTTTGCCTGAAGCTTGCCGAGGTCCGACTGGTGCTTCTCGAAAGCGTCTTCCGCAGCCTGCATGGCATGCTCACGGCGATCGATTTCGCCAGCGGCTTTCTGCTTTGCGGTCAGTGCGCCGCGGGCGAGGTCTTCACGGCCCTTGTCGATGGCGACGCCAGCCTTCTTTTCCCAATCGTCACGGACGTTGGTGTAATAGGCGATCTCGCGTTCCATTTCCTTCTTGTCGGCCATGGCGCGGGCGGCCGCGGTGCGGACCTCAACCAGCGTGTCTTCCATTTCCTGGATGATCAGGCGTGCGATCTTTTCTGGGTTTTCGGCACTGTCCAGCATCGCGTTGATGTTGGAGTTGATGATGTCGCCGAGGCGGGAAAAAAGTCCCATGATTTTTATCCTTTCGAATTCTCGTCGGTCTTCTGGGAGGAGACGAGGTGCTTTTTACGGGTGGCTAGAAGAACAGGCCGCCAAGGAAGACGCCTGCTGCAAAGAACATCCAGCACTCGGCTGGACGGCTTGCGAGCCAGCGGCCGAAGCGGCCACCTTCTTCGCGGCCTTGCCGGTAGCGGGTCTCGTAGGAGCGGTCGGTCATTCTTCTGGTCCTTTCGGTTTAGGCGACGCCCATCGCCTGACTTGCCATACTCATTTCAAGGACCGTGCCAGTTTTTTGCTAACCACCTAGCGCATTGTTTTTGCTGGAAATAAAATTTTCGGGCCACCAACTTGGTCGATCTAATTAGCCAATTACGCTAATTATTTTAGTTGTTTTGACTGCTTATTTAGTTAAATTTACCGCATGATTGGTAATACACCCCAAATTATTGGCGAAGCCCCGGAGTGGCTTTCAGCGCTGGAGCATGTCTCACGGCTTGCGCCGCTGGACCGGCCCGCGCTTGTCATTGGCGAGCGCGGTACCGGCAAGGAACTGATTGCCGAGCGGATGCACTTCCTGTCGAAGCGTTGGGATGGGCCGTATATCAAGGTGAACTGCGCTGCCCTTTCCGACGACCTTCTGGATTCGGAACTGTTTGGCCATGAGCGCGGCGCGTTCACCGGCGCAACGGAGCGGCGGACCGGGCGGTTCGAGCTTGCCAATGGCGGTACGATCTTTCTCGACGAGATCGCCACGGCGACCCAGCGCGTGCAGGAAAAACTGCTGCGCGTCATCGAGTATGGCGAGTTTCAGCGCCTCGGCGGCGAGAAAGTGCTGGAGACAAATGTCCGCGTCGTGGCGGCGACAAATATCGACCTGCCTTCCGCCGTCGAGGCGGGCAAATTCCGGGCAGACCTTCTGGACAGGCTGGCCTTCGATGTCGTGACGCTGCCCCCGCTTCGTGCGCGCAGGGGCGATGCCTCTCTATTGGCCGACTTCTTTGCGCGCCGCATGGCGCGTGAAATGCTGGAAGATTTTCCAGGCTTTGCCCCTTCGGCCATCGAGGCGATCGAGGCGCATGACTGGCCGGGCAATGTGCGCGAGCTCAGGAATTTCGCGCAGCGCATTACAGCACGCGCGCTGATCGTGCCCACCAATGAGCCTGTGCGGTTTGACCCTGAAGCGCTGGACCCGTTCGCGTCGCCCTTCAGGCCACCTTCGGTCTTGAAAGGAACGTCAGACTCCCCACCTGCCGCCACTCAACCCACCCGCTCCAGTCAAGTCGAGCTGCCGAAGCCGCAGCTTGGAGCCACTTTCGAAGTTCAGACAAAGGTTTTCGAAACAGCTCTCATAGATGCTGCGCTTGCTGCCCATGATGGTCATCAGGGCAAGGCCGCAGAAACGCTTGGCCTGACCTATCACCAGTTTCGCGGGCTTTTGCGCAAACACGACTATGGAAAGAAGCCGGGAAAGCCGGACACCGAGACAAGCGACTGAAACAGGAATAGATTCGCAAGCACTGATCGACGCGATCTGCCTGCCAAGGAGACACGATGCAGGGTTCTACCGCAAAGACGCCGCAGACTGGCGCCGCCCCGGCCGCCAACACGCCGGACGCCGTGGACTTTCTGGGCCTGACTTTCCAGCCGCGCTCAACCCGTCAGGCTGCGCGCACGATTGCTGCCAGCGCGCTGGGGTCTGACAGCTTCTGGTATGTCGTAACGCCGAATGTCGACCATATGGTCCGCCTCCAGCGCGAAGAAGACCTGCGCCATCTTTACGATGAAGCCGGACTGATCCTGAACGATAGCCGCATCCTTGAACTGCTCGCCGGGTTTGAGAAGATCGACCTGCCCGCGTCGCCGGGCGCTGACATCGTTCAGACGCTATTCGAGAAGGAACTGGCCCCTGAAGAACCTGTCGTGGTGATTGGCTGCACGGCGAGCGAGATTGCCGCGCTAAAGGCGCGCTTTGGCCTGTCCGACGTGCGCTGGCACGACCCGCCAATGGGACTTCGGCGCAAACCGGAGGCTGTGAAGGCCGCGGCCGAGTTCATGGCGCGCAACCCGGCGCGGTTTCACTTCCTGTGTGTCGGCTCTCCTCAGCAGGAGATGGTGGCACTGGCGGCAAAGCAGCTTGGCACGGTGCAGGGGGTCGGCCTTTGTTGCGGCGCGAGCCTCGACTTCCTGACCGGGCGCACGACGCGGGCGCCGGAATGGATGCGCAATTTCAGGCTGGAATGGCTGCACAGGCTGACGAGTGAGCCGCAGCGTATGTTCAAACGCTATGTGATCGACGGGCCGAAGATTTTCGGGATGTGGCGGCGCGACAAGAAGCGGCGCAGGCAGGCGGCCTAGGCCGACCTCGCCCTACTAGCCGAGGTCGTACTTGCCGCCCTTGAGGATGAAGCGGCGGTCGCAATAACCGCATTCGACCATGTCATCGTCGCCCATTTCGTACCAGACGATCGGGTGACCGAGCGGGCCATTTCCGCCATCGCAGGCGACGCGGTGCTCATCGGTGACGATCGTCTCCGGGGCTTCCGGCAGGTTCTGAGTGGCCATAGTTGAGCTTCCCCAATGTCAGCATTGCCCGTCAGGCGTTACGGCGCATAGGTAGTCCGTCATGACAAGCGGCGTCAATTGGATGAGACACCGCACCCAGGACCGGGAGGCCGACCGATGAAACCGACACTCTACCACTGCCGCAACGCCCGCTCGTTCAGGCCGCTCTGGGCGCTGGAGGAAATGGGCATCGACTATGACCTCGTCGTCCTGCCCTTCCCGCCTCGCGCGCACTACAAACCGTACATGGAGATCAACCCGCTCGGCACCATCCCGTTCTTTACCGATGGCAAGACGAAGATGACCGAATCGACCGGCATTTGCCATTACCTTGCAGAGACGCATGGGCCGACAGATCTTGCCGTCCGGCCCGATGAGGCGGGATATGGCGAGTATCTCAACTGGATGTATTTCTCTGACGCGACGCTGACCTTCCCGCAAACGCTGGTGCTTCGCTATGAGATGCTGGAAAAGAAGTCGCGCCGCCAGCCGCAGGTCGCCGATGACTATCGCATGTGGTTTTCGGGCCGCCTGCGCATCGTCGACCAGAAGCTGGAGCATTCGCGGTTCATGGTCGCCGACAGGTTCACCATGGCAGATATCGCGATCGGCTATGGCCTGCTGCTGGCCAGCGTCCTGCCGCCGCTGGAACCGTGCCTGACCGCGACCTGCAAGGAATATCTCGGCCGGATGAAGGAGCGCCCTGCATTCAAGCGCGCGCAGGAGCGACAAAAACAGGCGCTGGTGGTAGAGGTCGAGGGCGACAGTCCTATATAGACGCTTCGAGCAAACCACGGAGAGCAGATGTCCGCCCCTGATTATGCAATCGAGGTCGAGAACCTTGAGAAGGTCTACGCTGCCTCTGGTAAGATGCCGGAAAAGCGCGCGCTCCAGTCCATCAGCCTGAAAATTCCGCGCGGCAGCATCTTTGGCCTGCTGGGCCCGAACGGTGCGGGCAAGTCCACCTTTATCAACATTCTTGCCGGTCTCGTGACCAAGACATCCGGCACGGCCCGCATCTGGGACATGGATATCGACCAGCATCCGCGCGCGAGCCGCGCCGCGATCGGTGTCGTGAACCAGGAAATCACCATGGACCCCTTCTTCACGCCGGAAGAGGCGCTGGAGCTGCAGGCTGGCTTCTATGGCGTGCCGAAGGGCCAGCGCCGGACGCTGGAAATTCTCGACGCGGTCGGCCTTGCCGACAAGCGCGACGCCTATGTGCGCCAGCTATCTGGCGGCATGAAACGGCGCCTGATGATCGCGAAGGCACTCGTTCATCGCCCGCCTGTCCTCATCCTTGATGAGCCGACGGCCGGTGTTGACGTGGAGCTTCGCCGCTCGCTCTGGCAATATGTCCGCCGGCTGCACGATGAGGGCACGACCATCATCCTGACAACGCACTATCTGGAAGAGGCTGAAGAGCTCTGCGACGAAATCGCCATCGTCAATCATGGCGAGATCATCGCGTGTGAGCCGACGCCGAAACTGCTGGCGCGCATGGACCAGCGGATCCTGAAGATCCAGCCGCGCGAGCCGCTGAGCGCGGTACCTGAGAGCCTGAAGCACCTCGATATCCGGCTGCTCAAGTCTGGCGAGCTTGAAATCGCGTATCGCAACAGCGAGACCGGCATTGGCCGCCTGCTGGAGCAGGTACGTGAGGCAGGGATCAGCGTGGCGGACCTCTCCACCGACCAGCCGAAGCTGGAAGATGTGTTCGTCGCGATGACGACCGAGGCAGCCTAGGCTCGAATAGCCGACAATCGCTACAACGCCGCCTCCCCACTGAAGAGTGGGGGTCTATGGCGGCTGGGGATGTGCGCGCTCAACCGCCATGGGTCCCAGCTTTCGCTGGGAAGACGGCGTGCGGAATCTCGTTCTCGAGACGTTTTCTAGCCGAGGCGCCGGACCATGAAGCCGGTGCGCGGGAAGTGCAGGTTCAGTGTTTCGGCCTGCTCGTCATGGCGGTGGATGATGATGCGGTCGGCGGTGGCGATGACGATCTCGCCCTCGACCCAGTCGCGACCATAATCGTCGGCCGCGACAGCGACGCGTTCACCGGGCTCGAACTCCTGAAGTTCGCCTTCGGTCTTGGCCGCTTTGAGGCGCGGGGCAGCGTGAAGCGCGATCTCCAGCGCCTCTTCGCCCGTGATGTCTTCCGGTGTCTGACCCTCGATTTCCTTCATGCGCTGATACCAGTCTGCGGTGCGCGGGAAGGATTTGAAGCACTGCGCAGCAAAATCAGGCAGGGCACTCTCCATGAACCATGGATTCATATAGGCGTGCACGTCGACGAGGCCCGGCTTGGTGCTGACCAGCCAGTTGCCGGCACCGGCGCCCTGTCCGCCCGTGAGGCGCTGTTCGAGCCACGCCATCTGCGCGCGCCATTGATCCTTCATCATCGGCACGACTGCCTTCATGGCATCGGTATCGAACGGGCGGCCTGACAGCTGCTCGCGGTCTTTCTTGAAAGCTTCCGGCACCTGATCGCCGATCGTACCGAAGATGATGGCTACGCTGGTCTGGAACCACTTTCCGTCAGCCCATGAGCCGACGACATTGGAGAGACCCTCATGGCCCGGCAGGTCGAGCTGTGGGATCTCGAAGCGTTCTTCCAGCGCGCGGATGATCATCGCGCTGTCGAGGAAGATGTCCGCGCCAATCTGCATAACGGGCGTCTTGCGATAGCCACCCGTCAGCGGCATGAGCAGCGGCTTTGGCATCATGTTGGGGATTTCGACCGACGCCCAGGCGAGGTTCTTCATTCGCAGCGCGAGCCGGACTTTCTCCGAGAAGGGAGACGTCTGGTAATGGTGGAGAATAATCGACTGCGCGCTGGCCATTGGCGTTCCTTTTCGCTGTCTGGCAGGCACCCTATCCCATCTGAGGGCTTGCCCGCCGCGTTCAAAGCGATTTCAAGCGGTACAGAAAAAGAAACAAAGCTCAAGAGGAAGTCCAGAAGATGCTCGATCCCGTCCTGATGCCACACCTCGCCGATATTCCGCGCGTGCAGTCAGAGAAACTCGCTGACAAGCCTGCGATCTGGTTCGAGGAGAAGACGACGACATTCGCCGGTCTCGAAAAGAATGCCAACAAGGTCGCCAATGGCCTGCTCGCGGCAGGCGTGAAGCCGGGCGACCGGGTCGCCTATCTCGCCAAGAATATGGGCTGTTATTACGAACAGCTTTTCGGCTGCGCGAAGTCACGCTCGACCATGACGGGCATCAATAACCGCCTCGCGCCACCGGAGATGAAATTCATCCTGTCCGACAGCAAGTCGAAAGTCCTGTTCGTCGCAAAGGAATTCTATGAGGCCGCAGAGAAGATCGCGCCGGAATGTCCTGAACTGAAGACGATCATCGCGATTGATGGCGGCCACAAGGATTGGCCGTCCTATGACGACTGGATGGCGAGCCAGAGCGACAAGGCGCCGGGGCTCAAGACCGAAGATGATGACGATGTCATTCAGCTCTACACTTCGGGTACGACGGGCCTTCCCAAGGGCGTCATGCTGACCAATGCGAACTATCGCGCCGTCTTCACCGAAGCAGCGAAGCTCGACTGGGCTGCCTATGATGAGGGCGATGTGGTGATGAACGCCATGCCGCTATTCCATGTGGCGGGCTGCAATATCGGTGTTCTGGCCAGCGCGCAGGGAGCGATGACGCTGATCCTACGTGAGATCGACCCGTCGGCCATCCTCGACCTCGTCGAGCAGCACAAGGTCAATCACGCTTTCTGGGTGCCGGCTGTCATCCTGATGCTGTCGCAGATGCCGGGCGTCGATGACCGGGATTTCTCTTCGCTGAAGACGATTTCCTATGGCGCATCTCCGATTGCAGAAGACCTCTTAAAGCGCGCTGTCGACCTGTTCGGCGCGAAGTTCACCCAGCTTTACGGCCTGACCGAGACGGTTGGCCTCGGCACCTATCTGCCACCGGAAGCGCACGACCCGAGCTGGGGCAAGCTGCGCTCCTGCGGTGTGCCGTATCCAACCGCCATCGTTCGCGTGGTCGACCCGCAGGACAATCCGGTCCCGCAGGGCGAGGTTGGCGAGATCGTCATTGGCGCCGATTTTGTGATGAAGGGCTACTGGAACCGTGAAGAAGCCACCGAAGAAGCGCTTCGCGGCGGCCTCTTCCACACAGGCGATGCTGGCTATTTCGACAAGGATGGCTTCCTCTTTATCCACGACCGGATCAAGGACATGATCGTGTCGGGCGGTGAGAACGTCTATCCGGCAGAGGTCGAGAACGCCCTGTTCAGCCACCCGGATGTCGCCGACGTCGCCGTCATCGGTATTCCGAGCGAGAAATGGGGCGAAGCGGTCAAGGCGATCATCGTCCTGAAGGAAGGCGCGACTCCCGACAAGGACGCCATCATCGCGTTCACGAAAGAGAAGATCGCTGGCTACAAGTGCCCGAAATCGGTCGACTTCGTGAAAGTGCTGCCGCGCAACCCGTCCGGCAAGATCCTCCGCAAGGATCTGCGCGAGCCTTACTGGAAGGATACTGACCGCCGGGTTGGCTAATCTCCCCATCCCGCGCTCGTCCTTCGACCCCTGCCTTCGCAGGGGCATGCTTCGCTCTGGGGCAGTCCGGTGTATGACTAGAACCGGACGTTCGAGACAGGAGATCACTCGATGGAAGACGAACCGCACGGTGTGCATGACTTTGTCTACGATCCGCGCAATGCGAATGTGCTGATCTCGGTCAATGGAGAGCTGAAGCACCGTGATGAAGCGACCGTTTCGGTGTTCGACAGTGGCTACCTTCTAGGCGACGGGGTGTGGGAAGGCTTGCGCGTCAAGAATGGCGGTGTGGCCTTTCTCGATGAGCATCTGAAGCGGCTCTATGCGGGCGCAAAAACCATCGACATGGATATCGGGCTTTCGAAGGAAGATCTCACCCAGCGCCTGTTCGACTGCCTGAAGGCGCAGGACATGAATGATGGGGTGCATATCCGGCTGATGGTGACGCGTGGCATCAAGAAGACGCCGTATCAGGGCCCGCGCTTTACCATCACCAAGCCGACCATCGTCATCATCCCGGAATATAAGGCGCCCGTACCGGAAGTGATCGAGAAGGGGCTTTCGCTTTTCACCGTTCATATTCGGCGGACAGGGCCTGCCGAGCAGGACCAAAAGCTCAACTCGCACTCAAAACTCAATTGCATTCTCGCCTGCATACAGGCCGACAAGGCGGGCGCGGATGAGGGGCTGATGCTGGATGCTGACGGGTTCGTCGCGACCTGTAACTCTACCCATTTCTTCATCGTGCGGGATGGCGAGGTCTGGACGTCGCCGCCGGATTACTGCCTCGGCGGCATCACGCGCGGCAACATCATCCGTGTCTGCGAGGAAGCCGGAATTACTGTCCGCGAGAAGCGCTTCTCCCTGTTCGACGTCTATTCGGCTGATGAGGCCTTCGTGACGGGCACCTTTGCAGGCGTGACGCCGGTGCGTGAGGTGGACGGACGAACGATCGAACATGTCGGCGGGCCAATGGCGAAGCGGATTACAGGGCTTTACCAGGATCTCGTCGCCCGCAGCCTCACGCCGATCAAATGAGCGAGCCTGTCCGCATCGCCATGTGGTCTGGACCGCGTAATCTCTCGACCACGATGATGCGCAGCTTTGGCGCGCGGCCTGACACAGCCTGCGTCGATGAGCCGTTCTATGCGGCCTATCTTGTCTCTACTGGCACAGTGCACCCCATGCAGGCGGAGATCCTGGAGGCGCAGGCGCATGACGGCGCCGTCGTTGCACGAGAGCTGAGCGAAGCGCCTGTGCCCGGCGAGAAGCCTGTCTTCTATCAGAAGCATATGACGCACCATATGGCGCCCGCCCTGCCCCGTAGCTGGATGGATAGCGTGACCAATGCCTTCCTGATCCGCGATCCGGCACGTGTGCTCGCCTCCTATGCGCGCAAGATGGAGACGGTGAGCCTTGAAGCGATCGGGGTGCCGCAGCAAGCGGAGCTGTTCGACCGGGTGTGTCAGATCAGGGGCGAAGCGCCGCCTGTGGTCGATTCCGATGATATCCTTGAAGACCCAGCCGGGATGTTACGCGCCCTCTGCGCAGCGTTTGGTATCGAATACACCGATGCCATGCTGAGCTGGAAGGCGGGGCCAAAGCCTGAAGACGGGGTCTGGGCGCCGCACTGGTATGATGCGGTGTGGCAGTCGACAGGGTTTGGCGCACCGCGGCGTGAGGAGCCAGTGCTGCCTGACGCGCTGCGCAAGCTGGCGGATGAAGCACGGGAAAGCCATGAAGCGATCTCGCGTTATCGGCTGAAACCGAAATCCGCCTGAGACTTCTTCACTTCCGCCTCTCCACCGCAAGGTGGGGTCCATGACGGCCAAGAGGTGATTGCTCAACCGCCATGGGTCCCAGCTTTCGCTGGGATGACGGAAATAGCGGCTGCGGCCCAGACTTAGTCCGAGTGAAGGCATCCGCGAACTGCTAACCCCCCATATATTGGAGCATCCGGTGATAGAGTGCGCTTACGGCCTCCTGATAGCGGCGCTCGACTTGTGCAGCCTCGCAATGCGCGACGAATTTGTCTGGCGGCGTCCCATAGAGATCGTAGAACAATGCGCCGTCCTCGCGAAATTCTATCCGCCCTAATTCCTCTCCTCGCGGCGCAAGCACAAAATCTGATCTTTGCTTCGTAGCTTGATATCCGTGGACCAGTTCGGAAAGGATGCTGAGCATCTGTCCGCGTCCGCCAGAGAAGCAGTTATTTCCCGCCCAATAATTCACTTCCCAATGGATCGAGAGCTTGGTCGCCCTCGATGCAAATTCCGGATCATTGATCGGAACGCTGCGATAGGTCCTACCAGCCGGATCGACTGGCGGGTCGAAGCGGATATCAAAAATGTCGGTCATCGCGCGCCCAGTTTCAGTCCCAGTAGCCAGCCATCAGCGCCTTCGACCAGTCAGGTTCGCGGATGTCGCCGCGGGGCAGGAAGCCTTCCATGACGGGTTTGATGTCGAGGACCGGTGTGCCGTCGATCGCGTCGAGGCCTTCGAGGTAAAGGGTCAGCCCTTCCACCTTCAGGACGCGGCAGACAGTGACGCCGATCCGGTTGGGACGGTTCTTGCCGCGCTGCGCGAAGATGCCGGTCAGCGGCCAGTCCTTGTTGCCGCGTGGATGACGCGCGCTGCGCTCGATCTTCTCGTCGGGGACGCGGTCGAAGAGGAAAATGATCTCTGCGTGAGAGAACGTGTCGAGGCCGAACAGCGCTTCGGGCGTGAACCGCTCAGCGTCGACTTCGATGTGCGCGGGAATGGCATCCCAGCCATCATCTATCGGTTCAGAACGCTTGGACCTGACAGTTCCGATAGGGTAGATACCTATATTACGTTGGGTCATCGGCGGGTTTCTCTTGGCAGGAATTTGCCTGTGTATAGACTGGTCGCGCTATACAAAAAACTGAATTTCAAGGGAGATACCCATGGCTGACGGACAGGCTTTGCCGCCATTTCGCCCCCTGCCGCAGAAAGAGCCGGACATCGAAATGGTCCGCAAGGATGACGGCACAATCTATCTGACACCGCGCCAGACACCGGGCGACCGGCCGAAGACAATTCCGCACTGCCTTGATGAGCGCGCCGCAGAACATCCCGATCGCCCATGGCTGAAACAGCGCGATCCTGAAACCGATCAGTGGCGGACCGTCACCTATGGCGAAGGCAAAAGACAAGTCGATGCGCTGGCGCAGGCTTTCCTCGACATGGGCGCTGGCCCGAAATCGCCTGTGATGATCCTGTCCGGCAACTCCATCGAGAGCGCGCTGGTGATCCTCGCAGCGATGAAGATCGGCGCCCCTGCCGCGCCGATTTCCGTGCCCTACTCCACCATGTCGACCGACTTCGGCAAGCTGAAGCATTGCTTTGAGGCGGTACAGCCCAAGGCGATCTTTGTTCAGGATGTCGCGCCGTTCAAGAATGCGCTCGGCGCGCTTGGCGAGCATGGCTGTACGGTCTTTGCCAAGAATGGCGCGACGAATGAGATCCAGTCCTTCGACACGCTGGCAGACACGCAGCCGACCCCGGCCGTCGATGAGGCCATGTCGAAGCTGAACGACGACAGCGTCGGCAAGTACCTCTTCACCTCCGGCTCGACCGGCATGCCAAAACCTGTCCCACAGACGCAGGGCGCGATGTGCGCAATGATCGCGGGCGTCGATGGCCTGCGTGATGACGAAAAGGATCCGGACTATGATCCGGACGAGGTCCACAATGTGCTCGACTGGCTGCCGTGGAACCACATTTCCGGCTCGAACGTGAACTTCAACGGCGCGCTGTTCAACGGTTCGACCTTTTGGATCGATGGCGGCAAGCCGACCCCGGACCTGTTCGGTGAAACGATCCGCAACATCCGCGAAGTCAGCCCGTCATCCTTCGGCACCGCGCCAATCGCGCTCTCCATGCTGGCTGACGCGATGGAGCAAGATGACGACCTGCTCGAGGCCTTCTTCAAGAATATGCGGTCCATCGGCTATGGTGGCGCGACGCTGTCGGACGACCTTTATGACCGGCTGCAGAAGCTCGCCATCAAGGCGACCGGCAAGCGCATTCCGATCATCACCATGTATGGCGCAACCGAGACGCAGGGGATTACCGTGGTGCACTGGGTGGTGGAGCGCGTTGGCCTGATTGGCCTTCCACTGCCGGGTTCTACCCTCAAGCTGGTGCCGAACGGCGCGAAGCTGGAAGTTCGCGTGAAGGGCCCAAGCGTCATGCCGGGCTATCTCGACATGCCGGACAAGAATGCCGAAGTGTTCGACGAGGAAGGCTTCTACAAGCTGGGCGACGCCGCCATCATGGTGGATGAGAATGACCCCAATAAAGGGATCATTTTTGACGGCCGCGTTGGTGAGGACTTCAAGCTGTCGACCGGTACATGGGTGTCTGTCGGCACGCTGCGTCCTGACGTTGTCGCGGCCTGTTCTCCGCTTGTCTTTGACGCTGTCATTGCCGGTCAGGACAAGGACTTTGCAGCCGCAATGTTCTGGCCCGCGCAGGCGACCTTCATGTCCTATGTGAAGAAGGCCGAAGGCGATGCGCCGAAAGCGCTCGCGCAGCTGACCGCCGACCTCACCGAGAAGGTGAAGGCGTTCAATGCGGGCGAAAAAGGCTCTTCGCGCAAGATCCGCCGCTTTACCGTCATGACCGAGCCGCCATCCATCGATGCGGGCGAAATCACTGACAAGGGCTATGTGAACCAGCGTTGCGTCATCGACCGGCGCGACGATCTGGTGCGCGGCCTCTTCAGTGAACCGCCAGCACCCGGCGTCATCACAGCCTGAGTGTGAGCGGCGAACCAGACAGACCGGATGGGGGAAAGGGCAAGGCGGCGTCTGGCGGCACCTGGATTGTGGCCGCCGCCTTCGTGCTTGCCCTCGCCGTCACCGGTCTCCTGTTCGCCTGGCCCTCTTTCACGGGCGGACAGATCAGTGATGAAGTCGCCAGCGACATGGAAGCTGAGGCCGAAGCTGCGCTTGCCACGCTTGGCGAAGACGCGCTGACGCGCACCTATTTCAGAAAGCTCGACAGCGCCTTTCCTGCAGAGGCCCGGCAGTTGCGCGAGACACTGCTGGTCGCACTTGAGCGGGGCGTGCCTGAGGGGGAGATTGGCGTGCTTCTCCTGCAGGCCGGTAGCGAACCGATCATGCAGAGCCTGCAGCGCCTTTCCAAAGCCGACATACGCTATGCAAATGAGGTTATGGAGCTGACCCGCTCGCGGCTGGAAAGCCTGTCGGGGTCCGGCTCGCCTTATTGTATGGGCACCGACCTCGTCGCCTATGCAGAGCTTGCCGAGCAGGATGCCTACCTTCTGCTGCAGTCCTATCTCGCCCCCGGTGAGCCGCTTTACGATTATTCGCTAGAGACGCTGACCATCCTGCTCGATGCGGTGATCGATGCGAGGATACGGCCCCAGAACAGGGGCTATCCGTCCCGCGCCGATATGAGCGCCCTCCAGACGCTCGGCACCGGTGCCTTGTTCGATAGCGACCTTACCCTGCTGCTGACCACCGAGGGCAAAAGCCGGCGAGAGATGGATGCGGCGCTCGAGACGGTGAACTTCTGCGACCTTGGCGTGCGCATGATCCAGCGCGTCGAGAACCTGCCCGAGATGACAAAGGCGCGTTTGTGGACGACCGGGCTCGACTATCTGGACCGCTATGGCATCCGGCGGATCATCTGGATGATGTCGGCCTATTAGGCGTCAGGCGCGTTTGACGCCGGCTTTCTCGAGGCGCCACTCCAGAAGATCTATACGGTCCTGCCCAAAGAAGGCCTCGTCTTCGAACACCATGAGCGGGACGCCCCAATGATAAGGCTGCTGGGCGTCTTCATTGGCCTTGATGACCCCCTCCAGCCTGTCTTTCTCATCAGACTGACGCGCATCGAGGTGTGCGAGATCAAACCCGGCTCGCGTAACAGCTTTTTCCAGATGATCAGAGGTCATCCAGGGCGTGCCTGACCAGATGAGTGTCGAAACCTCATCGAGGAGCGCCCAACCTTGCGCGTCGCCTGCCTCGCAGGCCAGCACACCCATTCTGGTCAGGCGGCCGATATAGGGCTGCTCTTCCGAAATCTGACGCGTCGCCATGTTCATGACGACTGGGTCAGGGTCTGGCCGCGCCATGGGCAGGTCAAGATATACAGCCAGCCGGAAGATGTCCCGCATGAGATATGGCGTCCATTGCGGACGAATGGTCTGGAAGAAATCAGGGGTGCGAATAGCGATAGGGTAAACCGGTCGCGGGCGAACGCGCACGTCCCAGTCTTTACTCAGCGAAATAAGCCGTCTGGTCGCGAGATAGGAGTATGGCGAGCGGAAAGACCAGAAAACATCGATTACGGACATGCCATCAATCTGGCGGAAAAAATTATTCAGAGCCAGCGATAATCCGGCTTCAAATTCGAGGATGACGACGTCATTCTAGTAGCATGGCCCTCGACGAAACCCTGCGCACCTTTCTGGATCGCTTCAAGCTGCCGGACTTTTCCAAGCTGGATATCATCCAGTCGGCCGATCGGCTGCGCAGTAGTTTCTATCGCGCCAGCCGGTCCGTCGAACGTGACGCACCGGAGCTGGCCGACATTTCGACGCTTGCGGTTGATGGGGCTGATGGGCCGCTAAAAGCACGTCTCTACACACCCCTTGGCGCAGGCATCGGGCCGGGGCCGGGGATCCTGTTCTTTCACGGCGGCGGCTTCGTCCTTGGTGATCTCGACAGCCATGACATGATCTGCCGCAGACTCGCGGCTGGGTCGCGGTGCCGCGTCCTCTCGGTGCACTACAGACTCGCCCCCGAACACCCGTTTCCCGCTGCGCATGAAGACGCGATGGCAATCTGGACCTGGGCAACCCAGCGCACCGAGTTTCTGAAAATGGACCCTGAGCGACTATGCGTGGCAGGCGATAGCGCCGGCGGCAATCTGGCCGCTTATCTCTGTCAGGAGCTGAACCGGAAGGGAGAGCCTGCGCCGTCCTTCCAGCTGCTGCTCTACCCTCTGGTGCAGTTCGTCGACATCAGAACGAAGAAGCTGACCTTTCAGGAAGGATTCTTCCTGTCTGAAAGGCTCTTCGACTATTTCCGCGACGCCTACATTCAGGCCGAGAGCGACCGGATGGACAGGAAGGTCTCGCCCCTCTTCGCCCCTGATAGCGATTTCAATGGTCTACCCCCCGCCCATGTCGTCCTGTGCGGCTGGGATCCGCTGAAGGATGAGGGGCGCGCCTATGCCAGCAAGCTTGCTGCTCATGGGGTGCCGGTAACGATCCGCGAGCATCCAGGCATGGTGCACGGCTTTATGAACCTGACCGCTGTTTCCCTTCCAGCGCGCGACGCCATCCAAGAAGCAGGTGAGACCGTCGGCCGGGCACTCGGCGCCATTTAGAGTAAATCGCTCGCCTTCTTCGTCGATTCAGACTATCTGCCTCCCCCAAATGAAAGCATTGCGGTCCCTCCCATCCCGGCCACTGGCCGCGTTGATCCTGACAATGACTGTCGGCGTCTCCGCGCTTTCAGCCTGTGACAGGCAACAGGAACGTCTCGACCGCGTTCAGGACATTGCTGAAGGCGTCAGCGACCAGGTCAAGGAGCTTGAGGCTGGCGACCAAGAGGAGAGTACGGAAGATGGCAACGACAACTGAGCGGGCCGTAAAACGTCATCACGGCGGACAGATCGGGCTGTTCGTGCTTCTTTCTGTAATCGCTGCAGCAAGCGCGCTGGCGGTCATCCAGACTCTGGGGCTTTAGGCACCAAGCCTTCAGTTGCCAGATCTCCGCGCCTACATGGGCGGCTTTTCGTTCCGGGTGCGCAATAAACGCATGATAGACCGTGGGCGGATCAAGATTTATGTGTTAACAAAGTCTTAATCCAACAAGTTGCGGGACCGGTTGAGGCTGCTCCCGCGCGCGCCATGACCGGATCAGCGACCGCATGAACAATGTCGAAAAGCTTCCAGTAAAGACCCGTGGAGACGGGCTTGCTGTGACGCTTATCGGAACGGACCTGCCGGACTCCTATCTCGACGAAGCTGAACCCTCACCGCTTATGCAAAGCGCCGAATGGTGGTGGGCGCGCGGCGTGAAGGCGCTGAAAATCCTCGGTATTCTGGCAATCGTCGCTTTCTATCCCGCGCTCGTCGCCGGGTCGCACGACATCAAGGACGAGCCGGTCGTCCTGTCGGCTGAACGCCCCTGGACGTCTCCGGAAACTGGAATCATCATCACCATGATTGGCCGTGAGATCCAGGGCCCGGGCTGGGCGAACGACCGGCCCGGCTGGCATCCGCAGGCCCGCCTGACCGGCCTTCCTGCCTGGCAGGAAACCCTGTCGTCTTCGATGAGTGAGTACACGCGGTTGATGTCTATGCAGGCAAAGACACCGCGCGGAACAGCAGACCCCGACCTGTCTGCAGCCGCTCGTCTGCTCGCTATCGATCCGCAACTTGAGCAGACCCCGCGCCTCGCCGCCGCCGCCGAGGCACTGGCGCGCTATGAAGGCCGGCTGGAGCGCGACCTTGCGTCCGAAGCAGCGGGTTTCGAGAACCTTCTCGACAAGCTCGGCCTGATGGCCAGCTGGTCGGATGTATCGGCGGCAGAGCTTGGTGAGCAGTCCAACCTGCGCGATGGCTGGCCTGCATCCAAAGCGGACATCGAAGCATTTTACGCCGCACGCGCCCGCGCACAGCTTGCGAGCCAGCTGATAGCGGCCAGCCTCAATGCAGAACCGGATACGCTGGTCAGCGAAGCGGTCCAATCGCGGATCGATCGGCTCGTCGCGGCATGGCGCAAGGCGGCGACCCTTGATCCGGTTTTCGTCTCGAGCCAGTCAGGCGATGCGCGGATCATGGCCGATCACCTCGCCATGATGGCATTCTACATCGGCGAAGCTGGCCGGGCGACGCGTGATCTTGGCGGCGCCATCATCATCGACGCAGAGGACCAGGCCAAAGCTGCGCTCACCGGCGCGGCAGGCACTCAATAGTTTGCAGGACAGGGTGCCCGGGACGGCCAGACACGGCTTGAAACGGGCGGCGCGGACGTCCATCTGAACGGCGTTAGCAGACAAGAGAGTGCCGGACCTTCGATGTTCATACA
This sequence comes from Henriciella algicola, assembly GCF_003576245.1. Lineage (GTDB taxonomy): Bacteria > Pseudomonadota > Alphaproteobacteria > Caulobacterales > Hyphomonadaceae > Henriciella > Henriciella algicola. Next base: position 1,448,660 of record NZ_QWGA01000003.1, on the reverse strand, counting down.
GACCGAGCCCACACCAAACCCCGACACGATCAAGTTCATCCCGGGCGAAACCGTTGCCGGCGCTGTCGGCCCGTTTGATTTCGCGAGCGTTGAAGAGGCTGGCTCCAGCCCGCTTGCTCAGACTGTTTTCAATGTAGACGGCGTAACCCGCGTTTTCCTCGGGCCAGACTTCCTGTCTGTCTCCAAGGCCGAAGGGTCCGACTGGAAGCATCTGCGCCCGATGGTACTGGCCGCTATCATGGACCACTACGTCGCCGGGCTTCCCGTGCTGAGCGATGGCGGCGCGGCGCCGCAAGTTGATGCCAATGCGACCACGGCGGATGATTATGAAGGCGAAACTGCGGAAATCGTCGGCGAGATCCTGGAGCTGATCGAAACGCGCGTTCGTCCTGCCGTGGCGCAGGATGGCGGCGATATCACCTTCCAGCGCTTTGATGCCGACACAGGGATCGTCCACCTTGCCATGCGCGGCGCCTGTGCAGGCTGCCCATCCTCCACCATGACGCTGAAGCAGGGTATCGAGAATATGCTTAAGGCCTATGTGCCCGAAGTGAACGCGGTCGAAGCTGCACTCTAGAAAATCACGAGCAAGGAAATCCGAACCATGTCCGATCCGGTCAACGACTATGCCCTCGACCTCATCTGGCGGAAGGGCCGTTCCTATAATGGGTGGCATGACAAGGACGTACCCGAGACCCTGATCCGCGCGGTTTACGACCTTGCGAAAATGGGCGCGACGAGCGCCAATTGTTGCCCGGCCCGGTTTGTTTTCATTCGCACCGAAGAGGCCAAGGCGCGCCTCAAACCGCACCTGATGGAAGGCAACGTCGACAAGACGTTGAGCGCGCCATGGGTCTGCATCATCGCCAATGACTTCATGTTTCATGAGAAAATCCCTCAACTCTTCCCGCACAATCCGGGCGCGAAAGACTGGTTTTCCGATCCGCATGCCCGCGAAGAGCACGCCATGCGCAATGGTTCGCTTCAGGGCGCCTATCTGATGCTGGCCGCGCGCGCGCTCGGTCTCGACTGCGCACCGATGTCCGGCTTCAACCAGGATGGTGTTGATCTCGAATTCTTCGCCGACAAGGATGAGACCCATCACTGGCGCTCGAACTTTCTCTGCGCCATTGGTCACGGCGATGACAGCACGATTTTCGACCGCAGCCCGCGCCTCAGCTTCGACGAGGCCTGCAAGGTTCTCTAGGCGAGCGTCCCTGTCATGCTGACGCTTGGTATCAATACGTCCGGCCCGGCCTGCGATGTCGCGGTTCTGGAAGGTGGCGATTGCCTCTCCGAATGCCATGAAGAGATGGTGCGCGGACAGGATGCGCGCCTGCCTGCAATCGTTGAGGCCTGCCTGAATGATGCAGGTTTCGGCCTTCAGGATGTTGCACGGATCGGCGTCGTTACCGGCCCCGGTAGCTTTACTGGCATTCGCGTTGGCGTCGCGTTTGCGCGCGGCCTGGCATTGGCGCTCAAGGTGCCGTGTGTCGGCGTGACCGCGCTCGAAGCCGCACTCCCTGCAGGCCAGCAAGGCTCCGCCATTGTTGCCCTTCCCGCCAAGAGACGCCCACCTGACCTGTCCTATTGGGTGCAACGGTTCCGCACAGGCGCGGCCACCGGTGAACCGGAAGAGCTCGGCCTCGACGCCATAAAGGCTGAACTCAGTGCTCATCCGCACTTTGTCTTTGGCGAAGTGGGCGGCACGCTGGATACTGCGCTCGATGGGATCGAGATTCATGAAGCCCGCCCAAGTGCGCGGCGGACGGCGGAGTTTGCTGCAGGCGCCGACAATCCTGCCGGCGTGGCGCGCCCTGTCTATGTACGTGCGCCAGACGCAGCCCTGCCTGGCGGCCGCAAACCGTAATGGCCGGACGGCGCAGCATCGTCATTCTCAACGAGGAAGATTCAGCGCGTGCGGCCATGCTGCACGCGGCCTGTTTTGACGTGAGCGGCCAGTGGAGCGCCCGCTCCATGCGCGGGACGCTCAGCGCACAGACCACGCTCGCGCTCGGCCTGGAAGATGGCGCAAATCTTATTGGCCTGCTTCTGATACAGCGCGTCCCACCGGACGCTGAAATCCTGACGATCTGCGTTCATCCCGCCGCAAGGCGCAGCGGCGCAGCGCAGCAACTCTTCGATCATGCAGCCACATTGCTTGGCCCCTACGGCATAGACCGGCTGATGCTGGATGTTGCTGGCGACAATCTTCCCGCTATCTCTTTCTATGAGCGCAATGGATTCGGGCGTGATGGTGTTCGCAAGAACTATTACCGCCGGGAAGACGGCGCCGCTGCGGACGCAGTGCTAATGTCACGTCCACTCGCTGGACACACGAACAAATCGGGGGCATGAACAGGCCATGGATCGTCTCGAAAAGCTTTGCACCGAAAAAGGTCTCCGTATGACCGAGCAGCGCCGCACGATTGCGCGCGTGCTGTCCACGTCCGATGACCATCCCGATGCAGAAGAGCTGCACCGCCGCGCCAATGCGCTCGACAACTCCATCTCGCTGGCAACTGTCTACCGGACGGTGAAGCTGTTTGAGGAAAGCGGCATCATCGAGCGACACGAATTCCGCGACGGGCGGGCCCGCTTCGAGGAAGTGCCTGAAGAGCATCACGATCACCTGATCGACGTGAAAACCGGCGACGTCGTCGAGTTTCATTCTGAAGAGATCGAACGCCTTCAGGTCGAGATCGCTGAACGCTTGGGCTACAGGCTGGTCGATCACCGGCTGGAGCTTTACGGCGTGCCGCTGAAATCGGACAAGTCCAACTAACTCCCGAGGCTGGCCCCAAGGCCTGTTTTGTTGCATAAGCCCGCGGATGACCACCCCAACTTCGCGCCCAGAGCCCAAGCGTCTTTTCATCAAGACGTATGGCTGCCAGATGAATGTCTATGACAGCGAGCGCATGCGCGATGTGCTGCGCCCGCTCGGCTATCAGCCTGTCGACGGTCCGGAGACCGCTGACCTCGTTGTTCTGAACACCTGCCACATCCGTGAGAAGGCGACCGAGAAGGTCTATTCCGAGCTCGGCCAGATCAAGAAGATGAAAGAGGCCGCCGGCGGCAAGATGACCATCGCCGTTGCAGGTTGCGTGGCGCAGGCCGAAGGCGCCGAGATCATGCGCCGCCAGCCTGCCGTGGATCTCGTGCTTGGCCCGCAAGCCTATCACAAGCTGCCTGAAATGGTCGCACGCGCCAGCCGCGCGGCAGGTGACCGGCTCGAGACTGAATTCGAGACGCTTGAGAAGTTCGACGCCCTGCCAAAGCAGCGTGAGGCGGATGGCCCTGCCGCTTTCCTGTCGGTGCAGGAAGGCTGCGACAAGTTCTGCACCTTCTGTGTCGTGCCTTACACCCGCGGCGCAGAGCTTTCGCGCCCTGTGGATGACATTGTCATGGAAGCGCGCAGCCTTGCCGCGCAGGGCGTACGTGACATCTCGCTACTCGGCCAGAATGTGAATGCCTGGCATGGCGCAGCGCCAAAGCTGGAAGGCGGCGGTGAATGGGGCCTTGGCCAGCTTGCGCGTCACCTGTCCAAAATCGGTGGAATCGACCGGATCCGCTACACAACCAGCCACCCGCGGGACATGGACGATGACCTCATCGCAGCGCATGGCGAAGTGCCGGAGCTGATGCCTTTCCTGCACCTGCCCGTGCAGTCCGGCTCTGACCGCATTCTGAAAGCGATGAACCGTGGCCACACAGCCGAGCACTATCTCGACATCATGCGCCGGATGCGCGATGCGCGCCCTGACATGGCGCTCGCGTCTGATTTCATCGTCGGCTTCCCGGGCGAGTCCGATCAGGACTTTGAGGACACGATGAACCTCGTCCGCGAAGTCGGCTATGCCATTGCCTATTCGTTCAAATATTCTCCGCGCCCGGGCACACCGGCGGCTGACATGTTCGGCCATGTGCCTGAAGAGGTGAAGGATGAGCGCCTGCAGCGGCTGCAGGCCCTGCTGAAGCAGCAACAGACCGAATTTAACGCCTCCAAGGTTGGTGAAACGCTGCCCGTTCTCGTGACTGGCAAGGGCAAGATGCCGGGTCAGGCGCATGGCCGCTCCCCCTGGATGCAGGCCGTTCACTTCGATGCGCCTGAAAGCCTTGTTGGACAGATTGTGGACGTGAAGATTGTCGGCTCGACGATGAGCTCCCTCACCGGCGAATACGCCCGTGCGGTGGAGGCCGCCTGATTTGAAAGGCACCGTCACCCGCCTCTACACCCCGGACAATCCAGCGCTTCTTCCTGCGATCTGCGGGCCGCAGCATCGCAATCTGATGAAGCTGGAAATGGCCCTTATCGATGGCAAGCTGAAAGCCGACAGCCAGGGCGGCAGCATCCGGCTGACCGGCACGCAGGCCGCTGTCGCCGACGCCGAAGCGGCACTGGCGGCGTTTGAGCGCATGCTGAAGAGCGACCCGGCCGCTGGTGAGGACGCCTTCGAAGGCGCCATCGATCAGGCCCGCGCGCCGGCTGAAAGCTATGGCTCACTGACCGGGCTTCGCGTGCCTGTGATGCCGCAAACGCGCACGCAGGCCCAGTATATCGACTACCTCACCCGCGAGGGCCGCGACCTCGTCTTTGGTGTCGGGCCAGCTGGTACCGGCAAGACCTATCTCGCGGTCGCCGCGGGCGCTGCAGAGCTTCGCAAGAAGACCAAGGAACGCCTGATCATCACACGCCCTGCCGTCGAGGCTGGCGAGAATCTCGGCTTCCTGCCTGGCGATCTTGAAGAGAAGGTTGAGCCTTATCTTCGCCCGATCTGGGATGCGCTGAATGAAGTGCTCGGCGCCGATCATGTCGAACGCATGCGTGAGAAGAAGATCATCGAGGTCGCCCCGCTCGCCTTCATGCGGGGCCGCACGCTCAAGAACGCCTTTGTCATCATGGACGAAGCGCAGAACGCCACGATTGGGCAGACCAAGATGGTCCTGACGCGTCTTGGCCGCGACTCGCGCATGGTCGTCACGGGCGATCCGGGACAAGTGGATCTGCCGCCGAAAACGCCGTCGGGCCTTGCCCATGCGCTTCGCATTCTTGAAGGCGTCGAAGGCACAGGCATTGTTCACTTCACCGCGTCTGATGTGCGCCGTCATGCGCTCGTCTCACGCATCATTCGCGCCTATGACAGAGATGCGGGCACTGGCGACGACAAGACGCCGGGGGCCGGATCGTGAGCATCGTGCTGGACCTGCGCATAGAGGACGCAGGCTGGGCTAATGAAATGGAAGACGCCGAAGCGGTCTGCCAGCGCGCGCTAGACGCCGCTTTTGCGCTTGTCGCCATTGAGGGAGAAGTCGCGCTTCTCCTGACCGATGATGATGAGATGCACACGCTGAACCGTGACTGGCGCGGCAAGGACAAACCGACCGATGTGCTGTCCTTTCCGGCTGATGAAATGGACGCGCCATTCCTGGGCGACATCGCCGTCGGACTTGGCGTATCGCGTGGCGATGCAGCCACACGCGGTATCAAACTGACCGATCACCTGAGCCACCTCGTCATTCACGGCTATCTTCACCTGCTCGGCTATGATCATATGAACGAGGAAGAGGCCCGCGAAATGGAGGCGCTCGAGATCAAGGCCCTTGCCGGTCTTGGAATTGGCGATCCCTATGGCAGGGACCTCTGAGCTGGAACGAGATGACTGACACAACTGACCGAGAGAGACGGCGCCGCCCGCGCCTATTCAGATTTAGCAGGCGGCGCGAAAACGAAGAGCAGCAAGCAGAAGCTGTAACGGTGCAGAACGCACAGCATACGCCTGCCCAGCTTCGACTGCGCCTTGCAGAATTTGAGCAGGGCCGAGTTGCCGATGTCATGGTTCCGCGGGCAGAGATTGTCGGCGTCGAACTCTCCACTGACCTGCCAGCGCTGATCCAACTGTACGCCGAAGAGTCCCATTCGCGCCTACCTGTCTATCGCGAGACGCTGGATGACCCGATCGGCCTCGTCCACATCAAGGATGTGGTCGGAGAGATTGCGCGCGGCGGCGAAGGCATGGACCGCCCGCTGGAACGTCTGCGCCGCGATATCCTATACGTCCCGCCTTCAATGAAGCTCGCTGACCTGCTCGTGAAGATGCAGACGAGCCGTATCCATATGGCGCTTGTTGTCGACGAATATGGCGGCACGGACGGCCTCGTCTCGCTTGAGGACCTTATGGAAGAAATCGTCGGCGACATCGAAGATGAGCACGATGAGGAGCCAGCCATGGTCGTGCGCCGTGGTCGCCATGCCTGGGAAGTGGATGCGCGTATGGAGATTTCGGACTTTCTCGAAAAGACCGGAATGGATCTCGATCTTGGCGATCAGGATGTTGAAGTCGACACACTTGGCGGCGTGGCTTTCGCGCTTGCCGGGAAAGTGCCGCTGCGCGGGGAGGTGCTGCGACACCCAGCGGGTGCAGACATAGAGATCATGGACGGCGACGCCCGGCGAATTGAACGCCTCGTCATCCGGCGCGCCACCGCCGAGGTTGGCGCTTGAGCGCTCGCGAGCAGAGCTACGGGCTGACAGCCCTCGCCCCCCTTCATCAGGGTATATCGGGCATTTCAGGCCTGCTCGCTTTCCTGCTGTGCATCATTCTGGGCGCCATCGCAGCGCTTGGCTTTGCGCCATTCCACATCGCGCTTGCGCTTGTCGTTTGTGTAACGCTGCTCGTCTGGATGATGGACGGGGCGCGCAAGAAGGCCCGTTGGGGCCGCGCCCTCTTCATGCGCGGCTGGGCGTTTGGCTATGGCTTCTTTCTGGTTAGCATGTACTGGACGGTCTCGCCATTCCTGGTCGATCCAGCCCAACATGCCGCATATATCTGGATGCCCCTGGTCCTGTTGCCGGGGGGTATGGCCCTGATCTGGGGTGGCGCGTTTTGCCTCGCTGGTGCCTTCTGGTCTGCTTCGCCCTCGCGCGTTTTCATCTTCACCGTCTTTATGGGGCTGGCAGAGCTGCTGCGCGGCTATCTTTTCGGTGGCTTTCCGTGGAATATCTTCGGCACGACCTGGACGCCGGGTAGCTCGCTTTCACAGGCGGCATCGCTTGGCGGGGTCTACTGGCTGACGCTGCTGACGCTGTTTGTGAGCGCCGCACCCGCAGCCCTCGTCGATACGCGCGAAGTTCGCGGCCTGTTCGAGCGCGCCTTGCCGATTACAGCGGCAGTGATCCTTGCCAGCGTCGGCTGGGCCTGGGGCGCGCAGCGTCTTGCAGAACCATCCCAGATGACAGAGCAGCACGTCGTCCTGATGGATCCGGGTGTGCCGCAGGCAGACAAGTATAATGGCGCCTCTGACCGGCTATTTCGCCGATATCTCAACTTCCTTCAGGAGGTTGAAAGCGCCGATGATGACATCGTCATCTGGCCCGAGGGCGCCCTGCCCTTCTACCTGCTTACCAACACCTATGCGATCGACACGATCTCCACCTATCTCGGCAATCGCACGCTGATCGTCGGCTCCACGCGCCGCAGCCTCGATGATGAGGAGACCGTGTTTTTCAATAGCCTCGCAGTACTTGCCGCGCAGAACGGACAGTCGGAACTGATTGGTCTCTATGACAAACACCGGCTGGTACCATTCGGAGAACTGGCCGCGACCGACATCATCCCGTTCGGCGACATGATGGCCGGTTTCCTTCCCGGCGCCATGCAGGAACTCGCATCGGCAGGCTTTACCCCCGGCGCAGAACCAACCGTCGTCTTCCCGCGCGATGTGCCGCCCTTCGTTGCGCTGATCTGCTATGAGGCGCTCTTTCCCGAGATTACCCGGATCGCGAAGCCGCAGCGCGAAGCGGCCGAGTGGATCGTGACCATCTCCAATGATGCCTGGTTCGGCCGCGGCCTCGGCCCGGCGCAGCATTATGCCCAGAACCGCTATCGTTCCATTGAGAGCGGTCTGCCAATGGCACGTGTCGCAAGCCGCGGCGCCACGGCTGTCATTGACGGGTATGGCCGCGAAACTGCGCGCGGCCAGCGCCGACCGGGTGATCCTGACGGCTGGGTGTCATCGGTTGTGCGCGCGCCGCTGCCCGAACCGCTGGCGACCACGGCGTATCAGCGCTTCGGCGCTGCGCTCTTCTGGCTGACACTCGCTGGCTTCACGGTTCTGGCCTTCTTCACCTGGCGACGCTAGAAGCCCAGCCAGAACCAATCCCGACGCGACACCTTTAAAAGCGATATTATGCCCGAGAGTAAATTACCCAACAGGATTGATGAGCTGGTAGGCCAGCGCATCCGTTGGCGCCGAAAAGAGCTGAAATGGACACAGGAACAGCTGAGCGAGAAGCTCGGCCTCACCTTTCAACAGGTCCAGAAATACGAAAAGGGCGTCAACCGCATATCGGCGGGCCGACTCTACGAGCTTTCCATCGTGCTGGATGTGGAGATCTGCTACTTTTTTGAAGGCGCCAAGGAGTATCTCTCGCTTCCCGAACAGTTTCAGGAAGATTCCGCCGAAGCAGCGCCGCTACCCCAATTCGACCATGAGGCGATGGACCTGGTTTCCCACTTTCAGAAGATCCGAAATGAGGAGCTACGCAAGACACTTCTCGCTACGGTGAAGGCAGCCGCCGTCATTGATGAAGACGATTCGTGAAAACCCTAGCTTCATCAGGGCGAACCCTATAACAGAGCTAAGTCGACCAATCTAAAGCCGGAATAGAATTTTGACCGATCCAGTATTTCTTTTTACCAGCGAGAGCGTCTCTGAGGGCCACCCTGACAAGGTTTGTGACCGCGTTTCTGACGAGGTCGTTGATCTCTATTTCCGCGAAGCCATCAAGGCAGGCTACGACACGTCGCGCGTCCGCGTCGCTTGCGAAACTGCGGCGACCACGAACCAGATCGCACTCCTTGGTGAGATGCGCGGGCCGGACACGATCACGCCAGACATGATCGAGGATGTTGTTCGCGCCGCCGTGAAGGAGATCGGCTATGAGCAGGACGGCTTTCACTGGAAGAATCTGAAGCTCAACAACTGGCTTCACGGCCAGTCCGAAGACATTGCCGCCGGCGTCGATGAAGGCACCGGCACATACACTGAAGAAGGTGCTGGCGACCAGGGCATCATGTTCGGCTATGCGAGCGATGAGACCGATGAGCTGATGCCAGCGCCGATCTCCTATTCGCACCGCATCCTGAAGCGGATGGCTGACCTCCGCCACTCAGGCGAGCGCCCAGAATTCGAACCTGACGCCAAGAGCCAGGTCACCATGCTGTATAGCAATGGCAAGCCTGTCGGTGTCGATGCCGTCGTGGTCTCGACCCAGCACCAGGATGGCCTGTCGGCCGCTGATGTGCGCGAGCTTGTCCGCCCGGTGGTTGCGGAGATCCTTCCAGACGGCTGGTTCCCGGATGAGGACAAGTTCTATGTGAACCCGACCGGCAAGTTCGTCATCGGTGGTCCGGACGGCGACGCAGGCCTCACCGGCCGCAAGATCATCGTCGACACCTATGGCGGCTCGGCTCCGCATGGTGGCGGCGCCTTCTCCGGTAAGGACCCGACGAAAGTTGACCGCTCGGCTGCCTATGCCGCGCGCTACCTTGCCAAGAATGTCGTGGCCGCTGGCCTCGCCCAGCGCTGCACGCTGCAGCTTTCCTACGCGATCGGCGTGGCGCGTCCGCTCTCCATCAACGTCAATCTTCACGACACGGCGAACACTGATGAGCGCAAGCTTGAAAAGCGCCTGATGGAAGTGATGGACCTGTCGCCGCGCGGCATCCGCACGGCGCTCGGCCTCAACAAGCCGATCTTCGCGCGCACGGCAGCTTATGGTCACTTTGGCCGCAAGCCGGATGCCGATGGCGGTTTCTCATGGGAAAAGACCGATCTGGTCGACCAGCTGAAAGATCTGGTGGGCTAGTCTAGGCTGGGCCTGCTGACGATGAACGCGTCAGCGGGCACATGACCCAACGGGTCGTGTCGGTGTCGAAGCTTGTCTTCAACGGTAGGCAAGTGCTCTCATCTGCCTCGACGGGGTATTCACCGGCCAGCCGCGCAAGCGTCTGGCCGGCTGTGTTTTTGTCGGTCACCCCTCTACTGCGGTGCTGCTCATTCTCGACGCCGGTATCCTGAACACAGATGACGGCGAAAAGCTCGGTACTCTCGCTATCGATGCGTTCAGAGATCAAGGGACGATAATTTTTCAGAAATGGCGCAGACCATGGCTGCGCTGCGCCGTGCCCAATCCACGCAGCATCATCAAACGCGGTCGCCGTGAAAGCGGTCGGAAAAGGCCCTGCCATGATGATGCCGGCCTCCGCGGCCTCAAAGCCCGCTGGCAATTCAATGGTCAGGTATGGCTCACTCGGTCTTTCCCACGGTGCGCGGCGGACCGATTCTGGCCCGAGGGTGGCGATCATCAATAGCGCCATCCCGTAGAGAAATGGGCGCGCTGACACGCTGAGTGATGTCTCGAACGGCCCGATTTTCCAGGCAAGAACGAGCATGAGCGGCCCGAGCAGGAAAGCGCCGGTCGCATAGCGCATGATCGAGAACTGGAGCACCCAGACCACTGTGAAAGCGAGACATGCCAGCGCCAGGGCAATCACCTGGCGGGGCACGGTCACGCGGCTGCGCATCTGTGCGAGGCTGATCCCCAGAATTGCGACCGCGCCGAGATAGAAAGCGGCGAGCCGCAGGTCGCGTCCAGTGTCTTCATTGATAAGCGCGAGGTCGAAGGCACCCATGACTGGTCTCACCAGCGCCTCCAGAACACCGTCCGGAAGATAGCGAACATCACGCGAGACGCCCTCTGCTGGCCCGAGAGGGGCGCCGAAGAGGTCATTCAGCATCGGAAAGACTGGATTGCCGAACTCTGTGTAGAGCTTCGCCATCCACCAGCCCCCGCCGAGAACAATTCCCGCGAGGCCGCCTGAGGCCGCGATCGCGACAGCAGCTGCGCGAGGTCGCAGCCCGGGCCACGCGGCCAATACGAATACGGCGAGACCCGGGATATAGACGACATTGGTAAGCTTTACGCCCGCGGCGAGACCTACGATCAAAGCGGCTGCGAACAGACGCGTGAGCGATACCGTTTGCCTCTCCTCATCGATCAGTAGAAGCAACGCTCCGCAGAATGCGATGGCCCCGTACATGTCGTTCCGCAGGGACGCCATCGTCGCCAGCATCGGCACGCACAGGAAGCCCACAAACGCGCAGAAAAGGGCGACTTGGCTCGCGTCGCGAACGTCGCACAACCTCAGGAGCTTTCGCGCCAGGGAATACAGAACAGGCACCGCAGTCGCCTGAAGCGCGCCGAGGATCGCGTTCACCGCTGGGCCGGGCAGTAGTTCGATCAGCCACCAGACCGCAACATTGAAGACCGGATTGAGAAAGCTGTGCATCTCGGCCGGGGAGAGATCCTGCTCAAGCCTGCCATTGAGGGCCGACCAGCCATTGTGAAGATGATAATGGGCGACATCAAAACTTGCATCTCGCGGCAGGACCGCAGAGATCAGCGCGAACACGACTATCCAGGCGAGCCACGGACCCCATGCCCGAACAAGATCGCGATCCGAAACTGAATTCACCCATCCGCTCCTTTGGCCGAAAGGGCGGCCGCCCCTTGTCGGGCAGACAGCAGAGTTTGGTTGATAATCTCTTGCCCCGCCTGCGCCTTCCGGGTGAGGCGAGCGCCCTGCAGACGCCCTTGAACCTCTTCAATGCAGAGGTCAGCCAGCTTTGGCTCGAGATCGGTTTTGGCGGCGGCGAACATGTGAGCTCACAGGCCAAAGCGAACCCGGATGCCGGCATCATGGCAAGTGAGGTCTTCATCGAGGGCATCGCCAAGTGCCTGACCGACATCAACGAGATGGCGCTTCGCAATGTGCGCCTCTGGGATGAGGATGCCCGTGACCTGGTCGACTTGCTGCCGAATGCCTGCCTCGACCGCGTCTTCATCCTGTTTCCTGACCCATGGCCCAAGAAGCGCCACCAGAAGCGGCGCATCATCCAGCCGGATTTCCTGAAAGCACTCACACGGGTCATGAAGCCGGGCGCGCGTCTCCGGTTTGCGACCGATGTGCGCTCCTATGCCGATGAGGCGCTCACCATTTTCATGGCGGAAGATCGCTTCAGCTGGCTCGCCGAGGCCGCAGATGATTGGCGCAAGCCACCAGCGGATCACTTCCGCACGCGGTACCAAACGAAAAATCTGGGCGATATCGCACCCGTTTTCTATGAGTTTGAGCGTAAATAGACCCAGCTTCAGGTTGATCTCTGCCCGGTCCGCCGTAGGGTGATCCCCGATCAAGAGGGGAAGGGCCGGGATGCTGAGAACGATCGCCATATCTGTAGTGACTGTTGCAGGCGCACTGTCTGCTGCGGGCCAGGCAAACGACGTCAATGATGTCATATCCGCCTATAATGACGCTGCAGCCACAGGTTCCGCGGCGGAGCGCTCGGCGGCAGCGCGGGCACTCGGCGCAGCGGCCATGGCCAATCCTGACCGGGATGATGCCGGGCTACTCGCCTATGAGGCAGGTCAGTCACTCTGCGTCTATGATGCCTGTGATGGCACGCCGCAGCTCGCCGCCTTTGCCGCAACTGCAGACATTCCGGCAAATGCAGTCCCGCCGGCTCATATCGCAATACTTGGCGCCTATGCCGACTGGAAAGCCAGCCCCGGTGGCCAGAGCCGAGACGCGCTTGACGCGGCCCTGCAGGCAGGCGTGGACAGCGGTGTTTCCCTGCTGACGCTGACGGCCTATCAGGCGCGATACCTCCATGACTTTGAGCGTTCGGACTATCGCGAGGCCGAAATCAATGCCCGGCAGGCGGCTGAACATTTCGCGCCATTCAAGGACATGATCGGCAAAAACTGGAGCGATGCAGCCATTGCCGGCATCATTGCAGGTTTCAATCGCAATCCGGATACGCAGGACGTTGTGGAGATGGCTGAGCATCGTGTCGCGCTCGCCAAACTATCCTCCGAGATGAGCGAGACACCGGACTGGCTCGATCGCCACCGTCATCTCGCCCACGCTTGGCAGCTTGCCATGCATGCCTACTACCGGTCCGGCGGCGGTCGGCGCCAGACAGGAAGCCGCCTGCAGGGGCCCGACCCTGAGGAGCTGGAAACGGTTGTGAACTCCATACTTCGAAAGATGCGAGATTATCCGAAGATCAGAACGCGCGTCGTCTCTGCCGAAGAGTATAATGCGCGAGAAGGGAAGCTGCCTTTCTGCTCTGGCGAGTTCGATATGACGCCACAGCTGCGCTACCCCATGCGCGCGAGCCAACGCGGCATGTACGGTGCCGTCCTCGCCAGGATCAATGTGAAGGACTTGCAGGTTTCCGACGTCGAAATTCTCGCTGCGGTGCCTCACTCGACGTTCGAAGACCGGGCTCGTGAAACGATCATGAAATGGCGCTGGGAGGTGAGCTCGGGCACCCCGGGGGAAACCTGCCGCACCGATCACAGCAACATCTTCATACCGCTCGTCTTTGCCATGGAATCCTAGTCGCGCAGCTGTGATGCAAAGCTGATTGCGAAGAACGAGGTTTTCAGGCATAAGGAAGACATCGAATATACGGTCGGTCTGAATTCATAAGACCCCGTCGGACCGACGGCCTTTCTTCACTTCCCCCGTTTTTTCGAGAACCTTCGTGACCACCCGCACGGTGTGGGTCCGGCACGGGGAGAAGACTGGAGTAGCCATTATGGCAACCGGAAAAGTTAAGTGGTTCAACGACCAGAAGGGCTATGGATTCATCAAGCCTGACGCTGGTGGTGCGGACATCTTCGTTCATATCTCGGCAGTCGAGAAGTCCGGCATGCGTACGCTCGCCGAAGACGCTCCGATTGAGTATGAACTCCACACCGACGAGCGCCGCGGCAAGACCTCGGCCGTTGACCTGAAGCTTCTCTAGCTCACAGGCCAATAAGAAATACAGCGGCGGCTTCTTCGGAAGCCGCCGTTTTTTTGTCTCTACAGGCTTGAAACTTCGAACCCCTTCGGCAAGACCAGATATCTGGGGTTGAAGGACAAATTCATGCGGAAATTTATAGTATCGGCGCTCGCGGTATTCGGGGCGCTATGCGCACCGGCTGTGGCTAAAATTTCGGACGAAACGGTCGCGCGCTACAACGCTGCTGTGCAGGCCAATGACGTTCCTTCCCTACTTACAGCAGCCGAAGCCCTCGCCGGTGAGGCTGTCGCCTCTCCAGACGATCGGGACGCTGCACTTCTGGCGTTCGAGGCGGCTTGGGCGCTGTGCCGGAATGGCGAATGTGAGGCAGCTATTCCTGCGGCGGAGTTTGCTCTCGGACTGCCTGCGAATGCCGGAGAACACCCAACGCGCGAAGATCGGCGGCTGCTGTTGGCGTACGCCGAGTGGACAGTTGAAAAGAATTCAGACACGCGCACTGCCCTTGATGCTGAGCTATCTGATCGTGTCGAGAGTTTTCCTACGCTGCTTACCGTGTCGGCATTTCACAATCGCTACATAAACGATCTGAGCGAAGGCCGGGCCAGGATGGCGCAGAAGACGGCGGCCGCTGCAGCAACACATATGGGACAGGCCAAAGATCAGGTCGGACAACTTTGGTCAGGCGCAGAGCTCGCGGTCCACACCACGCATTTCAACGAAAAGCAGTCACCGGACGCACTCATCGGGATTGCTGAATTGTATGCGGAACTCAAGCTAATGTTTCACGTCGCTCCATCGCCTGCTCCTGAGTGGCTGCGAAACCGATATTACGAGACGAATGCCTGGTGGACAGCGATGCACGCTTACTTTCGCTCAGAGGACACGTCGAGCTGGGCCCGCCGCCGCGCTCAAAAGATTGTCGATGACGCCATAACTGACGACAACCACACCCACGTGGAAGGCGATACCACCCACGCCGAAGACCGAATTCGCAGGTGTCCCGGAAACCTCAATCGACCGCCTAGCCCGAAGTATCCCCAAGCTGCACTCAACGAAGGGTATGTCGGCGCCGTGATCGTTGCGTTCGATGTGAACGAAGAGGGCAGGATCGATGCCCGTATCGCAGCGTCGGTACCCTCAGATAAATTCGATGAGGCTGTGCTTGAATCGATGGAACGGCTGAAATGGAATTGGGAGGAACCAGGCCCTGGTGCGCCTCCCTGCCGCAAGGAAGTTAAAAACGTAATCCAGCCCTTCGAATTCGCTTTTGCGGCTTCCTACGATGTACTGCCGAACTGAGCGCTGACGCCTCCTATAGACAAACAGCGCTTCGGCCATTATTCTAATGGCCAAGTCGAAAAATATCGGCGGCGGGTCCGGCAACGGGTCCGCCGCTTTCTTTTGTCCCGGAGACAGTTGAACCGTGATCGCGCTTTCGCAGCAGGAAAAGACCATTCTGAGCCTCATCGAGCCTGTGGCCGATGGCATTGGCATGGAGATCGTGCGCGTGCGCCTCATGGGCGGCAAGCGTCCGATCCTTCAGATCATGACCGAGAAGGCTGGCGGCGCGCCGACCAATGTCGAAGATTGCGCCGACCTTTCGCATGCTATTTCTCCGGTGCTTGAAGCCGCTGACCCTGTGTCAGACCCGTACCGGCTCGAAGTGTCGACGCCGGGCATTGACCGCCCACTGACCCGCAAGGGCGATTTTGGCCGCTGGACCGGACACCTCGCCAAGGTTGAGCTTGCCATGCCGATAAGCGGCCGCCGCCGCTTTCAGGGCATTATCACGCGCGAAGATGACCGCGGTGTCGCCATCGAACTCGACGATGAGAGCGAACTGGTCGCGCAGGTCGATGAGATGTCGAAGGCGAGCCTGGTGCTTACCGATGAGCTGATCGATGCGGCGAAGAAGGCAGGTGGCCTGCCGCCGCAGCCAGACGATGAAGATTTTTCCGGCCTCGATGTCGATGACAGCGAGGACGAGGACAATGAAGACAATAAAGAAGAAAGTGGAGCTAACAGATGAGTACAGTCGGCGTTTCAGCCAACCGGCTCGAAATTCTTCAGATTGCTAAAGCCGTCGCGGAAGAGAAATCCATCGACCGCAGCATCGTCATTGGCGCGATGCAGGAAGCGATCGAGAAGGCCGCGAAGTCCCGCTATGGCCAGGAGCACGACATCCGTGCCGTCATCGACGCGGACACCGGTGAGCAGACCCTCTGGCGCGTCCAGACCGTCGTCGCTGACGACGAAGTCGAGGACCCGGCCCAGCAGCTTGCACTGACCGAAGCTAAGAAGATCGATGCCAGCTACGAAGTCGGCACCGAGATCAAGGAAGAGCTTCCGCCATTCGACTTTGGCCGCGTTGCTGCACAGACCGCCAAGCAGGTCATCATGCAGAAGGTACGCGATGCCGAGCGTGAGCGTCAGTATGACGAGTACAAGGACCGTGTCGGCGAGATCATCAACGGCATCGTCAAGCGCGTCGAGTATGGCCACGTCATCGTGGACCTTGGCCGCGCCGAAGGCATCATCCGCCGCAATGACGGTATCCCACGTGAGAACTTCCAGCCGAACGACCGCGTTCGTGCCTATCTTTACAAGGTCAGCCGCGAGACCAAGGGCCCGCAGATCTTCCTGTCGCGCGCTCACCCTGACTTCATGGTCAAGCTGTTCGCCCAGGAAGTGCCGGAAGTGTATGACGGCGTCATCGAGATCCGCGCTTGCGCCCGTGACGCAGGTTCGCGCGCCAAGATCGGCGTGATCTCCAATGACAGCTCGATCGATCCGGTCGGCGCCTGTGTCGGTATGCGCGGTGCACGCGTCCAGGCCGTCGTTGGTGAGCTGTCGGGCGAGAAGATCGACATTATTCCCTGGAACTATGACGCCGCGACATTCATCGTGAACGCACTGCAGCCGGCCGAAGTGTCGAAAGTGGTTCTGGACGAGGATGAGCAGCGCGTCGAAGTCGTCGTTGCTGACGATCAGTTCCCGCTCGCCATTGGCCGCCGCGGCCAGAACGTCCGTCTCGCGTCGCAGCTGACCGGCTGGCAGATCGACCTCGTCACCGAGACCGCCGATTCCGAGCGCTACCAGAAAGACTTCCAGGCACGTACCGAGCTCTTCATGAAAGCGCTCGACGCTGATGAGACGCTGGCACAGCTGCTGGCCTCTGAAGGCTTCGAGAGCGTTGAGGAAATCGCCTACGTCGCACCTGAAGACTTTATCTCCATCGACGGCTTCGACCTTGAAGTCGCCAACGAGATCCAGGAACGCGCCCGCGAATACCTCGAGAACCTCGCAGCCGAGCAGGACGCTCGCCGCAAGGAGCTTGGCGTCGAAGACAGCGTCATGGAGCTTGAAGGCATGACCGTCGCTTTCGCCGTGAAGTTCGGTGAGAACGAAGTTGCGACGCTTGAGGATATCGCTGGCCTGGTGCCGGACGACATTACGGGCTGGCGTGAGCCGGGCCCGGATGGCAAGCCGGTCTTCAAGGAAGGCATCCTGAAGAAGGGCGAAATGCGCAAGGATGAGGCCCAGATCTTCATCATGCGAGCCCGTGTGGCCGCAGGCTGGGTCGAGCCGGAAGCGCTTGAGCAGCTGGAAGCCGACATGGCTGCCGAAGCTGAAGGCGAAATGGCTGACCTGTCTGAAGAAGAGCGCGCTCTGCTCGCTCTCGGCGACATCGGCAAGGGCGGCAATGAGGCAGACGAAGAGCTCGCTGAAGAAGAGCTGATCTTCGACCTCGACGCACTCGCTGCCGAAGAGGCTGGCGACGATACAGCAGAGGACGGCGACGATGCCGACTCCAAGGAATGATCGCCGCCAACGCCTGAAGGCGTCCGACAATCAGGAAACCGGCACTGACGGCCCCGTCCGTCAGTGCGCGGTGACCCGCGAGTCCTGGACGCAGGACTGCATGATCCGCTTTGTCCGCTCTCCGGACGGGATTGCTGTGCCTGACGTGGCCGGCAAGCTGCCCGGGCGCGGTGCATGGGTGAAGGCAGATCGCGAGACTGTCGATGCCGCAGTGAAGCAGGGCGTTTTCGCCCGTGCCTTCAAGCAAAAAACGACCGCTGAAGCTGGCCTTTCCGACCTTGTCGAACGTCAATTGCTGCAGAGATGCCTTAATTATCTCGGCATGTCGCGCAAGGCAGGTGAGGTGGTCATTGGATTCGACCAGGTTCGTGCCTATCTAAGGAACGAAGCGCCCGGAATCCTCCTGGAAGCCAGCGATGGCAGCGAAGATGGCCGCAACAAGGTTCATTTTCTCGCCAAGGCCATATATGAAACGCCACAGACAGCAGGTGCTCTCACTTCTGCTGAATTGGGCATGGCCTTTGGCAGGCCGCATGTGATACACGCGCTGCTTCAGCAGGGGGCGCTGTGCGAAGCCTTCAAGGACGCATATTGGCGTCTGACGGGATTTCGCCCGGCACCGGAGCGAGACTGGTTTTCTGGTCTTAAACGGTAAGATGATTACGGCAGGGCGTTCCTGCCGGTAAATACGCAGGTATATGGAGTCGCATGAGCGATACGAACGACAAAGGCAATAATAGTGGACGCAAGCCCCTGACGGTGTCCCGCGGATCAAGCGGCACGGTCAAGCAGAGCTTTAGTCATGGCCGTTCCAAACAGGTCATCGTCCAGACGAAGAAGCGGCGGGTCGTCGGCCCCGGCGCCGGTCAATCCGGTAGCGGGGGCGGCGCGAATGCGCCTGCTTCAAAGCCTTCGTCCCAGTCTGGCAGCAAACAGCCTTCGAAACTGGCTGAAGCCGCCAAGAAGCTTGGCATTACCGAACAAGAACTGATTGCGCGCCAGAAGGTCCTGCTGCAGCGCCGGGAAGCCGAGCAGAAGCAGAAGGCCGAGAAAGAGCGCCAGGAAGCTGCCCGCGAGCGCCTTCTGTCTGAGCAGGAACGCAAGGTCCAGGAAGACAAGGAACGCGTCGAAGCCGAAGCCCGTCGCAAGGCCGAGGAAGAAGAGCGCAAGGCCCGCGAAGAAGCCGAAGCCCGCAAGAAAAAGGCTGACGCCAAACCACGCGGCGCTCAGGGTGGTGCAGCTGCACCATCGCCTGACATGCCGATGCCAGAGCCTGCTCAGGGCCGCAACAAGAAAGCCCGCAAGGGTGGCAGCGACCGTGACTTTGGTGACGATGGCAATTCACGCAATCGTGGCGGCGGCGGCAATAACAAGCGTCGCAAGGGCAAGCTGACTATTGCCAGCGCGCTCGGCGATGATGGTGACCGTCAGCGTTCCCTCGCATCCGTGAAACGCGCCCGTGAGCGCGAACGTGAGCGTCGTCAGGGCGGTGATCAGCAGGAGAAAGTCTCCCGCGAAGTTACCCTGCCAGAAACGATCACGCTGCAGGATCTCGCCCAGCGCATGAATGAGCGCGTCGCTGACGTGGTCAAATACATGATGCGCCAGGGCGAAATGATGCGCGCCAATGATATTATTGATGCCGACACCGCCGAACTGATTGCCGAGGAATTTGGCCACACCGTGAAACGTGTTGCTGAATCCGACGTCGAAATTGGCCTTGGCGACGACAAGGACGATCCGAAGGATCTGAAGCCACGTGCGCCGGTCGTCACCATTATGGGCCACGTCGACCACGGCAAGACGTCCCTGCTCGATGCCCTCCGCTCGACCGATGTGGTCGCAGGCGAAGCTGGCGGCATTACGCAGCATATCGGCGCCTATCAGGTTCAACTGGCGTCAGAGGACAAGATTACCTTCCTCGACACGCCGGGCCACGCAGCTTTCTCGGCCATGCGGGCACGCGGTGCGAACGTCACCGATATCGTGATCCTCGTGGTTGCCGCAGACGATGGCGTGATGCCTCAGACGATCGAGGCGATCAAACACGCCAAGGCTGCTGAAGTGCCGATCATTGTTGCGGTCAACAAATGCGACAAGCCGGACGCCAATCCGGACAAGGTCCTGACCGAGCTGCTCCAGCACGACATCCAGGTTGAAGCGATGGGCGGTGACGTCCAGGCGATCAAGGTGTCGGCGCTTGCGAAGACCGGCCTTGATGAGCTGACCGAAGCCATCACGCTGCAGGCCGAACTCCTCGAACTGCAGGCCAATCCAGACCGCCAGGCAGACGGCATTGTTGTGGAATCCCAGCTCGACAAGGGCCGCGGCCCGGTCGCAACCGTGCTGATCAATCGTGGTACGCTGAAGCGCGGCGAGATCGTCGTGGCAGGCAAGCAGTGGGGCAAGGTTCGCGCGCTCGTGAACGAGCGCAACCAGCAGCTCAAGGATGCAGGCCCGGGTGTTCCGGTCGAAATCCTCGGCCTCGACGGTGCGCCAGAGCCAGGCGACATGTTCAATGTCGTCGACAGCGAAGCGCGTGCCCGCGAAGTCACCGAATACCGCCAACGTGCAGAACGCCAGAAGCAGGGCGTGGCCTCCGGCCGTGCATCGCTTGAGTCGCTCATGAACTCGATGAACGCTGCGGAGGTTTCCGAACTCCCAATCGTCGTCAAAGGCGACGTTCAGGGTTCTGTCGAAGCGATCCGCCATTCTCTCGAAGGTTTGTCGACCGAAGAAGTTCGCGCAAATGTCGTTTACGGTGCCGCAGGTGGCATCTCCGAAAGCGATATCCTGCTCGCGAAATCATCCGGCGCGCCGGTCTTTGCGTTCAACGTGCGTGCGAACAAGCAGGCCCGTGAGCTCGCTGAGAAGGAAGACGTGGAGATCCGCTACTATTCGGTGATCTACAACCTGATCGACGATGTGAAAGACACGCTGTCAGGCATGCTCGCCCCGGAGAAGCGCGAAACCTTCATCGGCTATGCCGACATTCTGGAAGTCTTCAACATCACCAAGGTCGGCAAGGTTGCTGGCTGTAAGGTGTCCGAAGGCACGGTTAAGCGCGGTTGCGGCGTCCGCCTGCTGCGCGACGATGTCGTGATCCACGAAGGCAAGCTGAAGACGCTGAAGCGCTTCAAGGACGAAGTCGCAGAAGTTACTTCCGGCATGGAGTGCGGCATGGCCTTCGAGAAATACGAAGACATTCGCGAAGGCGACAAGATCGAGTGTTTCGAAGTGGAAATGATCGAGCGCCGCCTCGACTAGGCCCACTGCCTCACATTGATATCAAGTTGAGAAAGCCGGGAGATTTCCCGGCTTTTTCCATAAGCGGTTAAACAAGATGTGGTTTGTGGCGGCCATGCCATCGCTCGCCGCCACACCTCTCTATTCCGCCGATGCCGAAACCATCAGCATCTCAGGCGCCCCAAGTGACCGGGATATGAAACGGCTGGTCAGCCAGACCCGCTCCTCGAATATCGGCCCGACCGCGCTCTACTATGCGGGTGTCACCGCGCCGGTCATTTCTGCAGGCACCGCGTTCGTGACGCGAGAGATGCTCGCCAGCACAGCCTTCACCGACTACTGGATCCTGCTGACCTCTTCCCTGCTCGCTGCCATGGCGGGTATCAGCTGGTATCTGATCTTCATGCGCTGGTCCTATCGCCACAATCATGGGCGCGCCGCAGAGCTCGACAGCGAAACCGCCATTGACCTTACGCCCACGGGCCTCCACATCCGTCGCGGCGATGTAGAGACACGCATCGCCTGGCGCGCGCTCCGGTCTGTCCGCGAGAGCCGCCGTGATACACTTATCACCTTCAGGGGCGCAGATCCGCTGCTCGTCCCCGACAAGTGGTTTGGCCGCGACAAGCAGGCAGCGCAGGCGTTCCGCGCTCGTCTGAGAGAAGGATTGCACGATGGCGAAGAAGAGACGATCGCAGGCACCCGCCGCAAATGAACCCTCACAGCGCCAGCTGCGCGCTGGTGAGCTGATCCGCCACGCCCTCACAGACATCATGATGCGCGAGGAGTTCCGCGATCCGGAGCTTCAGGGCGTCAATGTCACGATTGGAGAGGTTCGCGTTTCCCCGGACCTCAAACATGCGCACGTCTTCAGCTCACCGCTGGGCGAGACGGATGAAGCCGCCCAGACCGCGCTCGCCAAGGCACTGAACCGGGCGGCCCCCTATATTCGCGGCCGTCTCGGCAAGCATATCGACATGAAGTTCACGCCGCAGCTGCACTTCATCGCCGACCATTCCTATGATGAAGGCGCTTATATGGAGTCGGTCTTCAATAGCCCGCAGGTCAAACGCGACCTTGTCGGTGACGAAGAAGACGAGGACGACGAATAGGCTTCGCGAGGCCAACGCGGCCCTGCTTTCGATCAGGCTGCTGAGGGGCTGCGAAGGATTTTCTCCATCGCCTTTCCCTTTGCCAACTCATCGATGAGTTTGTCGAGATAGCGGATTTCCCGCATCGTCTCTTCCTCGACCTCCTCGACCCGCACGCCGCAGACGACGCCCTTGATCAGACCCCGGTCAGGATTCATCGCCGGCGCGCTCGCGAAGAATGTCTCGATATCAGTGCCATCCTTCAGGACGCCGGCAAGGCTCGCCGCATCATGGCCGGTCAGCCAGAAGATAATCTCATCGACCTCAGCCTTGGTTCGGCCCTTCTTCTCCGCCTTGGCGACATAGGCGGGATAAACCTTGGAAAAGGCCATCGTATAGATGCGATGTTTGGTCATGGTGGGTGGCTTTCAAGCGTTTCGAGCGAGAGTTTACGCCGGATTGGTGCGGGAGACCAGAATGTCTGAGTTTGTCGGATTCTCCCCTCTCCCTTGGGAGAGGGGTCAGGGGTGAGGGGGATTGCCGTCTCAGAAAGGAGCGATGCATTCAGTGACGCTCCAAGTGCGTAATCGCTGCGCCCAAACCAGTCGTTGCGACGTTAGCCCCCCTCATTCCCGGCCCTTCTCCCCAAGGAGAAGGGAGGCCGCCCTACTCCACAGGCCGTCCGCTATCGAGAAGGTCTTTCTCGCCGGTCTGCGCGCGTTCTTCGTCGACTTTCTCAGCGATGTGATCATCTGGCCTTGTGTCCAGAACATCAGCTTCGGCAGTTCGGGCATCCGGCGTTGCCGCAGGCTTTGGCCTGGCTGGCGTAGGTGCGACCGCTCGCCCCTCTGACACCGTCACACCCGTGCCTGCTTTCACCTGTACCGGCGCGCCATCAAAGCGCAGGCGATAGATCGGCTCTGGCAGGGTGAAGCCTGCTTCCTCCACTGCATCTTTGGCCGCGCGGATGGCGAGGCTGCGCGCCTTGCCGAAATTGGTCTGCGACTGGTTCACCCAGCCCATGAAGCGGATGACGATATTGCTGTCGCCCACCGACTTGATGATCGCGTCGGGCTTTGGCTCATCAAGAACGAAGTCGAGACCGGCGATCGCCGCGATCCCCGTCGCCATGGCCGCAACCGGATCATCCTCAGCATCGACACCGAGTTCGAACTCGAAGCGGCGCTCGGGATTGCGGGTATAGTTTAGGATCACCGCTTTAAAGACGGTCGAGTTCGGCACGCGCAGATGATTGCCATCGAGCGTCATCAGCACGGTCGCGCGCGAGGTCAGCCGCACAACGCGGCCCTCATGGTCGTCAATCAGCACATGGTCATTCGCGCGGAAAGGCTGGCGAAGGCTGAGCATGATGGAGGCGATATAGTTCTCCACCGTGTCCCGGACGGCAAAGCCGATGGCGAGACCAATCACGCCTGCACCGCCGAGGATTGCCCCCATCAGCGCCGTCGCGCCCACTAGGTTTAGCGCCATGACGAGGCCCACTACGACGGCTATGAAACGAACCGCCTGAGAGGCAATCTCTGCCAGGAAGGGGTTCGGCGTCACACGCCGCCAGAGCGCTGACCAGCTGGCAAGCAGGTGGCCAAGGACAAGGATGACCACAAAGACCGCGATGGCGAGCCCGACAAGCGGCAGCGCCTCCCAGCCCCGGCGCAGACTGTTCTCAAGGTTCGCGATGGCGGGCGAAAGCGAGCGATCAACGGAAAGGTCGCGCTCGATGCTTTGCTCTACGGTCACCACACCTTGAAAGCGGCTGGCGATAGAGACAGCGCGGTCGATATCGGCCTGATCGGCCACTGTACCGCTTAGCGAAACGACGCCTTCGTTCACCTCCGCTGAGACCGCGTTCAGGGCACCAACCTCGGCAAAGATCGCATTGATGCGCGACTCGATTGCGCCATCATCGCTGCTGGAGACGGATATCTCTTCTGTCGGCTCTGAAACAGTTGGCGCCTGCGCGGCTGCCAAGGGTGCGGGGCCCAATGTCAGGAAAGCCGCAAGGGCGATGAAAAGGAATAGAGAGCGAGAGAGCATGGTGGTCATAACCTGATCAGCTAGACCGGCGTTCCCAGCGGGCTATCGCAAATCCTCTGTCCTCTGTCTTTGCCGAACTCGCAGGCTTCCCCTTGCAAGTGGAAAGAACGCAAGCGAAGAGAGCGAATGTCAGGAACACTCACACTTATTGCTCTCGCCTTCGGGCTGTCGGTCGATGCTTTCGCGGCTGCGCTCGGCAAGGGGACAGGTGAGCGGACGTCCACTTTTTCCAGTGCCCTACGCATCGGCTTTGTCTTCGCTGCGATGGAAGCGATCATGCCGGTGGTCGGCTATCTGATTGGCATGGCACTATCGGCATGGGTTGCCGGGGTCGATCACTGGATCGCCTTTGTCCTTCTTTCACTCGTCGGCCTCCACATGATCTGGCAGGCCTTCAAGTCAGAGCCGGAGACGGTTGAGGAACATGCCGAAGCAGTCGCAAACGGACCGGTCAAAGGCCCTCGCTGGGTTCACCTTGGTCTAGCCGCTGTGGCGACCAGTATCGACGCGACTATCGTTGGCGTAAGCCTCGCAATGGTCGGCACCAACTTGATCCTTGCCTGCCTCATCATCTTCGCCGTGACGTTCTTCATGTGCACGATGGGGGCCCTCATCGGGCGCAAGGCAGGTGACTGGCTTGGCCATTGGGCAGAAGTCGCAGGCGGCGTGGTGCTGATCGCGATCGGCGCGCTGATCCTGACCCAGCATCTCAGCCAGGGCATCTGACTGGTTGACGACGGGCCACGGGCCGCCTAGCTCGCCTGCTCAAACGACATATCAGGCCCCGCGCCCGCGTTCGATCCGCGGCGCGCCCCGGGAAGAATGGAGACACGCTCGTGGGACGCAATCGCAAGAAGAAGGGCCAACCGGTCCATGGCTGGCTCAATGTCGACAAACCGTCGGACATTACCTCGACACAGGTCGTCGGCATCCTGAAGCGGCTTTTCGATGCGCAGAAGGTCGGTCATGGCGGCACGCTGGACCCGCTGGCTGACGGCATCCTGCCGATCGCCTTCGGCGAAGCGACGAAGACCGTTCAGTGGGCGATGGACGCCGACAAGGAATACGTCTTCACAATTGCCTGGGGCACATCCACCAATACGCTGGACGCTGAAGGCGAGGTCATCGCCTCATCAGACTCGCGCCCCGACCGCGACGCGATTGAAACCGCGCTTGAAGGCTTTGAAGGCGAGATTGATCAGATTCCGCCAAAATTTTCTGCCATCAAGGTAGACGGTGAACGCGCCTATGACCTCGCCCGCGATGGCGAAGAGTTTGAAATCCCATCCCGCACGGTGCTCGTGCACGAGGCACGCCTTGTCGACATGCCCGACGCCGACCACGCGGTCTTCCACGTCCGTTCCGGCAAGGGCTTCTATGTCCGCGCGCTCGCGCGGGACCTTGCCGGCGCCCTCGGCTGTGATGGTCACATCTCTCAGCTTCGCCGTATTCGCGTCGGCGTGATGCATGAAGGCGCGGCCTTCAAGCTGGCGGACCTTGAGGCCATGGAGAGCCGCGATGCGCTGCTGCGCACTCTCGCCCCGATTGAGGCCGTGCTGGACGATGTTCCGGACGTCGAGATCAGCGAAGAAGACGCCGCCGATATCCGTCAGGGCCGCGAAGTCATGCTGATGCCGCATGTGACAGAGCGCTGGCGCCTCGAAAAGAACCCGGACCCGGAAGACCGGCTTGCGCTAGCCATGTGCAATGATGAAGCCGTCGCCATGGGCGAAGTTCGCGCAGGTCGCTTCCAGCCTATGCGGGTGTTTCAGGTCTAGTCAGGGCACGACGCGAATTCGACTTGATAAACCTTCAACCGCTTCTTCGCGCAACTGAGCCTGCGGCCAAAATCGTTCTATGACAGCGGTTAGCTGCTCTGACGCTTGCAGTTTGCCTGGGGCTGCACGAACGAGCGGCACACCGGCTTCTGCGAACACCTGATTTACAAGACGATCACGCTTCTTGCGGTCTGCACGCCGGTGGCTTCGATCATCAATTTCAACAGCGAATAGTATGTCGCCATCCTTGGACATCACAGCGAAGTCGACATGTTTGCAGGCAATTCGATTGAAGGCGGTTTGCCAAGCGCTTCTATTTTTACTGCGCACTGTTATTAAGTCAGCGATCCTGACCTTCGGACAGACGTAACCACGCTTGGCAAGCGCCTTCACAAGATCAATGAACGAAGCCCGTTCAGCTGGGCTTAAAAGCCGTCTTGATGAAACGAACTGGACATCGCGGGATCTGCTGCCAATCCCCTTCCGCGGATATCGTACTCGCACACCATTCGCGGAAGCGAAGAAGATCGCTGCCGCTACAAGGAGAAACACAAGCTCCGAAAAGGACATTAGCGAAAACTCCCAATCACTGGATAAAAATAGCTATCCCTGATTGAGAATACGGTAAGACGGTCTGAAGAATTTGGCGCCCCTGATAACCAAGAGCACCAACCTGATGCCTCAGGTGCTACATTCCCTAGCGAATGCGCGAACTGGAATGGTCTTACAATGAACCCTTCCCTTTCGGGCTCAAATGTGCCATCTGCGCCCCCGTGAGGCGAGTTTTCTGCTCTCTAGCCCGGCTGGACGACATCCCGGCCCTGGCTGAATGGCAGCTCTCCCCTCTGAACCCCGCCATACAAGGCGACAAACCCACCCGCCGCAAGGCGAAACAGAAAGTATTTGACGATGTCGATCACGGCAGAAAAAAAATCCGAACTGATCAAGAAATTCGCCCAGAATGACGGCGATACCGGTTCTCCGGAAGTCCAGGTTGCGATCCTTACCGAGCGTATCTCGAACCTGACCGAGCACTTCCAGACCAACAAGAAAGACCACCACTCGCGCCGCGGCCTGCTCAACCTGGTCGCCACGCGCCGGAAACTCCTCGACTATCTGAAGAGGAAAAATGAGGGCCGCTACCAGGCCCTGATCGAAGAGCTGGGTATCCGCCGCTAGGCACTGGCTCACAAATAGCCCGCCAGGACATGGGGTCCGGGCGGGCTTTTCGCATGAAGAGAAAGAAAACGCATGTTTGATAAGCAAACCGTGTCGCTGGAATGGGCCGGCCGCACGTTGACGATCGAGACGGGCCGTGTCGCTCGTCAGGCTGACGGGGCCGTCCTCGTCACATATGGCGACACGACGGTCCTCGCGACCGCGACCTTCGCCAAAGAGGCCAAGCCGGGGCAGGACTTCTTCCCGCTCACGGTCAACTACATGGAAAAGTACTACGCTTCAGGCCGCATCCCAGGCGGTTTCTTCAAGCGTGAGGGCCGTCCGACCGAGAAAGAAACGCTGACCTCGCGTCTCATCGACCGCCCGATCCGTCCGCTTTTCGTCGATGGCTTCAAGAACGAAGTCCAGGTCGTCCTGACGGCGGTCTCCTACGACATGGAAAACGATCCCGACATCGTTGGCATGATCGGCGCCTCGGCTGCCCTGGTCCTGTCCGGTGCACCTTTCATGGGCCCGATCGGCGCAGCACGCGTCGGCTACAAGGATGGCGAATACCTCATCAACCCAACCGTTGATGACCTCGCTGAATCCGATCTCGACCTCGTCGTCGCCGGCACCAATGACGCCGTGATGATGGTTGAATCCGAAGCAAAAGAGCTTTCTGAAGACGTGATGCTCGGCGCTGTCATGGCTGGCCATGACGCCATGCAGCCAGTGATCGAAGCGATCATCAAGCTGGCTGAGAAAGCCGCCAAGGACCCATTCGAGTTCGAAGGCGAAGACCTTTCTGGCGAACTGAAGTCGATTCAGGACCTCGTCGGCGCAGACCTCTCCAAGGCCTATCAGATCACTGAGAAGCTGGAGCGTCAGGCTGCTGTGGGCGCTGCCCGCGAAAAAGCGGCTGAAGCTCTGGTTGCGACCGAAGAGAAGCCAGACGGCATGAGCGCCCAGGTGTTCAAGTCTGCCTTCAAGAAAGCCGAAGCCTCCGTGGTTCGCGGCGACATCATCAAGACCGGCAAGCGCATCGACGGCCGTTCGCTCGATCAGGTTCGTCCGATCGTTGCCGAAGCTGGCTTCCTGCCACGCACGCACGGTTCCTCGCTCTTCACCCGCGGTGAAACGCAGGCAATCTGTGTCGCAACGCTCGGCACCTCCGACGATGAGCAATTCATCGACGGCCTGGGCGGCACGCACAAAGAAAAGTTCATGCTGCACTACAACTTCCCGCCCTATTCGGTCGGTGAGACGGGCCGCATGGGTGGTGCAGGCCGCCGCGAAATCGGTCACGGCAAGCTCGCATGGCGCGCGCTGAAAGCCGTCCTGCCAAAGGCTGAAGAGTTCCCGTACACGATCCGCCTCGTTTCCGAGATTACCGAGTCCAACGGCTCGTCCTCGATGGCGACGGTTTGTGGCTGTGCGCTCGCAATGATGGATGCAGGCGTGCCAATCGCACGTCCGGTGTCCGGCATCGCAATGGGTCTCATCAAGGAAGATGACGGCGTCGCCGTTCTCTCTGACATCCTTGGTGACGAAGACCACCTCGGCGACATGGACTTCAAAGTCGCTGGTACCGAAGTTGGCGTCACATCGCTTCAGATGGACATCAAGATCGCCGGTATCACAAAGGACATCATGCAGACCGCACTCGACCAGGCGAAGGGCGGCCGTGCCCACATCCTGGGTGAGATGAACAAGGCTCTCGCAGAGTCCCGCGGCGAGCTGTCCCAGAACGCACCGCAAATGGAAATCGTGAACATCCCGGTCGACAAGATCCGCGACGTGATCGGTTCCGGCGGCAAGACGATCCGCGATATCGTCGACACGACGGGCGCCAAACTCAACGTCGAAGACGATGGCACGATCCAGATCTCTGCGCTCGACCGCGCTTCGATCGATGCTGCCAAGAAGCGTATCCGTGAGCTGACGGCAGAGCCTGAAGCCGGCGAGATTTACGAAGGCAAAGTCGTGTCCATCAAGGACTTCGGCGCGTTCGTGAACTTCTTCGGTCCAAAGGACGGCCTCGTCCACGTGTCGCAGATGGCAGATGAGCGCATCGGCCACCCGAAAGACCTCGTCAAGGAAGGCGATACGGTCTGGGTCAAGCTGATGGGCTTCGATGACCGCGGCAAGGTTCGCCTGTCGATGAAAGCCGTCGACCAGGAGACCGGCAAGGACAAGGAAGCTGCTGAGGGCGGCGACGCCGAATAAGGCGCCCCATCCTGCGGTCTGACCGTTTTCAGACCCGGCACAAACCACCTCAATTCAGAAGGCCGCCATCAATGGCGGCCTTTTTTGTTGCGTTTCATGCAGTTGCATCTGGCCGAAATCCTGAACGAAATCAGAGTCCGTCCGTGCACCGACGAAATATCTGCGGATGAAATCGTCGTTTTTTGATTGACATATAACTGTCACAATTGCTTCATGACACTTATGTTACAGAAATATGACGTCCCTCGCGCCCTTTCGCTGCTGGCCTTGGCGGCAGCGTCGGGCACCATCATGGCCCTTCCAGCCACCGCTCAAGCCGCCTGCTCGCTCGAAAACGGCTACGCAGATGGCCTCGTCAGCTATGTCGCTGAAGTCGAATCCTGTCTCTCCGTGAATAGCGATTTCGAGGCTCGATCTGAAACAGCGATCTTCGATGCAACCAACAGTCAGCGCGCCCGCGCGGGCGTTGCCTCGCTCAACCGGCGCGCCTCGCTCGACCGCGCTGCACGCGCCCACGCCCTCGATATGGCCGCTCGCGGCTATGCCGGTCACGATGACCTCGAAGGCCGGGGCCACATCTATCGCATGCGCGCATTGGACCGGCAGGTTCTCGCAAGTGCTACGGGCGCGAATGTCGCCGTCCTCGACGCGGACGCATCGCCTGCTGAAATCTACGAAGCGATTTCGGCCGACAGCGCGAACCGCCAAAATCTCGTACATGACGGCTTTACCGATACCGGTCTCGGCATCGCAAAGGCAGATGGCCGCCTCTACGTGGTCCAGATGCTGACCACCGTCGACGGCGAACTGGAAAGCCCGCTGCCGCTCCAGGTCGCTGGGGCGACCAACATCACTCCTCGCGTGAACCAGAACTACTTCCGCACCGCGGGCTGGAATCTCAGCGACGCAGCCGGCAACCGTCTTGCGGGTGGCACGATGATGCGCATGCATGACGCTGCCATAGACCGCACCGATACCGGCTATCTGGACGTGCTGGTGCAGGTCGATGCCGACACCTATGTCCTCAAGGGACCGATCGTCACGCGGCAGTAGCGTGCTTATCGAATGACTGGATGGGCGCTCTTTCTGACCGGAAGGGCGCCCGTTTTCGTTGGAGAACAGCATGCCTGCGAGGCGCAGGTTTCCATTCGCGCCGTGATGCGGTTACAAGCGCGGCCATGACGACGTCTCCCTTCCTCATTGCAATGTCCGGTGGCTCTGGCTCAGGCAAGTCCACGCTCGCTGATGCCCTGATCGAACGTCTCGGCCCAGACCGCGCCGTGATCTTTCACGAAGACGGTTACTATTGGCCAATGCGCCATTACGGGCCCTGTGAGACACCAGAGCAGCGCGCCGCCATTATTGAACAGGCTAACTATGACGACCCGGCCTCCAAGGACACGGCGCACTTGGTCAACGACATCCGGGCACTGAAGCGCGGACAGGTCATCGAACAACCCGTCTATGACTTTGACCGGCATGACCGCGATGACAGCCGGACACTCCGGATAGCGCCGGCGCCCGTCATCATCCTTGAAGGCATCCATGCGCTGTCAGTCAAAGCGCTGCGGCCGCTGATCGATCTTTCCATCTATGTCGATACGCCAGATGACCTCAGACTGGCCCGCCGGATCCGCCGCGACGTCGTCGAGCGCGAGCGCACCGTGCAGAATGTGCTGGAGCATTACTTGAAGACCGTGCGCGCCGCGCACTACAAGTTTACTCACCCCAGCAAGTTTGAAGCCGAGCTTGTCATTGCGGATGAAGGGTTACCTGCTTATGGTAAAGTCTGCCCGGGTGAAGACGCCATCGACAGAATGTTGGCCCCAGTCGTTTCGAGGCTCCAATTAATGGGTGTCTTATAAACGTTTTTGCCGTATAGTGGCAAAAATGAGGGGAATTATTGTTTTATTAACCATTTTCGTGGGTGTTTTCGCCTCACAGGCGAAGGCAGAGTGTCGTATTTCGTTTTCTGAGCGAGCCCGCGACCTGCCAACTTACGTCACGAATGGTCAAGCATGCCTTCAGGCCATCCCGCGCGGCTTTTCTTTTGACGAAGAACTAGAGGCCCGCTTCGCAGAGCGCATCAATCAGACCCGCCGCGAACACGGGCTGCCAACCCTCGTTTACCGGACCGAACTTCGCAATGCCGCGCGTTGGCACAGCCTCGATATGGCTGCGAATGACTTCTTCAATCACCAGGGCCTCGACAAGACGATGCCCAAGGACCGGATCAACGCACTCGACCGCACGCTGCTGACCAGTCTGCTGCTCGAGAACATCGCGTCTATCACCGGCAATTTCGACTGGGATACCGTCGTCGAGCGTCTCCATACCGGCCTCATGAATTCCCCTAGCCACCGCGACGCAATCCTGCGTGACGGTATCACCCATTTTGCGATGGGTGTTGTGACCACAGAGCGCGGTGTCTGGCTGACAGAACTATTCGTGCGCGAGGATGGCACGTTTGACCGGCCTGTTCCGCTGCGCCTTGAAGCGGGCACCACAATCCGTCAGCCAGCGACGCTACGCCGCTGGTCCATGAGCGGGCTGGCCATGATGTATGGCGACGATGCCGACGCTTTCGACCTCAAGGAAGAAGGCTGGGCTATGGGACGCATTCCGGCACAGATCCGCGGCAAGATCGACCTTACGGTTCGCGGCGAAAAGGCAGGCCCGCAGCCTAACCAGACGGTCTACATCCACTTCCACGGCCCGACCGTCGAAGTGCAGCCATCCAGATCTTCCTGACGCGCCGCGTACGGCCTCATAGGAAACTGCAGATTTCGCCGGACGTTTTCTTCTTGAGGGCGTGCTTTGGCACCATGGCCCCGTCTGCCGGATGCCCCACCACCAGGATCAGATAGGGTTTCTCCGTATCCGGACGACCACATAGCCGATTGAGAAAGCCCATGGGATTGGGCGTATGCACGAGCGTCGCCAGCCCCGCTTCGTGACATGCGGCAATCAGCAATCCCGTCGCGATGCCGACGCTCTCATGGATGTAGTAATTCTTGCGGCTCTCACCGGCTTCAGCCCCGCCCCTGCGCTGCGCAAAGATACAGATCAGCCACGGCGCGATTTCCATGTAGGGCTTCTCCGCGTCTGTCCCGATCGGCGCGAGCGCATCGAGCCACTCCTCCCCGGCCTTGCCAGCATAGAAGGCGCGCTCTTCTGCTTCTGCAGCCTGCCTGATCTCGCGCTTTTTCTCTGCAGACCCGACACAAGCGAAATACCAAGGCTGGTGATTGGCCCCGGACGGCGCAGTCCCCGCAGCCGAGACGCAGGCCTCAATGACTGCACGATCAACCGGCGTTGAGGCGAAGTCGCGAACCGATCTTCGCGTGCTCAGATGACGGTAGATTGCGTCTGCCCGCTGAAGCTGCTCGCCCGGCTCATATTCCGGATATCCCTCAAGCAGAACATGCGTTTCTGGAGTTGTTTTCATATCGAAGTCTTCGCCCAGCGCCCGCTTTGCCGCAAGTCACGCTTTCGTCGATTGGTGCGCAATGGCCTTGCCCCGCGCCGCCGCTCTGCGGATCCACGCTTCGATCTTTGCTGGCTTTGCCGTTTTCACCGGCCCAAACTGGAAGGTCTTGCGCGGCTTCACGCCGGCGAAGTTGAGCACAGTACGTTCGACTTGGTTTTTGGCGGCGCGCCGGTACGAAAAGGCATCGAAGACCACGGGCGCGTCGGACGTCATGAAAATGTCCGCCGAGCGGCCCGCGAGAAGGCGGTCCCACCAAGGGCCTTTCTCATGATAGGCCATGGCGTAACCTGGCAGAAAGCAGCGATCGATAACCCCCTTCATCTTGGCTGGCATGCCGCCCCACCATTGCGGGTATAGCCAGACAAGGTGCTCGGCCCAGAGCGTATTTTCGCGCCAGATTTCAAGGCAGGGCTCCAGCACCTTGCGTGCATGATAGCCTTCGGTCAGATCCGGGTCGAATTCCATGTCGCAAAGGTTCATCCGGCGAACTTCCGCCCCTGCCTCCTCTGCGGCCTGTTGAAAGGCATCCGCAAGTCCGTGCGAAAGCGAGGTTTCGCGCGGATGACCAACCCAGATAAAGATACGTGTCGACACAGATGCCCCCCCGGTGAATGGTGAACACTGTAATAATTGTTCACCGGGATAGGTGCAACGCCTGAGCGATCTCCGTCCGCTAAGAAAGCTGAATAGCTAAATCCGCCGCAGATTCGAGACAGCGACGTCAACTGGCATGTCGCCATCAGTCAGCTCGAAAATGTCTTGCCGGATTTCCGGCGTGTCGATCAGTTCCGCGATAAAGGCGGCCACATTCCCGCGCGCGACATCGCCATAGGTCAGCGCCCGCCCGGCAGCGACCTGCCCGTTCCCATCTTCGCTCTGGAGGGTACCCGGCCGAATGATCACATAGTCGAGGCCGCTGCTCGCAAGCGCGGCATCAGCTTTCTTCTTCTCCCGCATATAGTGCTCAAAGCCCTCGCCGGTATCGCGGTCGCGGCCCGCATCAGGGAATACTGAAACGAGGTAGATACGTTTTACCCCGGTCGCGCGGGCTGCCTCGATCAGTTTCAGAGGACCTTGTCCATCAATCATGCTCGTGCGGTCGGCGCCGCTTCCGGCAGCGCCAGCGGAGAACACAACCGCATCTGCGCCTTTTATGATGGCCGCGAAATCATCCGCGCTCATCTCCATGAGGTCGCCCTTGGCCGGTGTCGCGCCGGCGTCCTTCAAGGCGTCGGCCTGCTCGTCTTTCCGGTGAAGACCTGTAACGCTATGGCCACGCCGGATAAGCAGGGGGATCAGGCGGCTCCCCACGCCGCCGGTCGCGCCAATGATTACGATATCTGCCATTCGAAAATCTCCTGTTCAGTCACCTCAGCAACAGGCCCAGATCGGCGAAGTTCCGTCACCTTACCGTCCGTCACCACTGGCGCGTCGCCTGCCCGTGCCTAGGGTAAGAAAAAAGACATGGGAGGAAGACTGAGATGAAGGATTTCAGCGGGAAGATCGCAGTCGTCACGGGCGGCGGAAACGGTATGGGGCGGGAGCTGACCAAGCAGCTCGCCGAGGCCAGGTGCAGCGTCGCCATCTGCGACATCTCTGACGAGGACATGGCCGAAACCGTAAGCGCCGCTGAAGCGCTTGCGCCGCAGGGCGCCCGCATCACCCATTTTCGCGCTGATGTTGGCAAGGAGGAGGACGTTCAGGCCTTCGCCAACCATGTCCGCACAGCGCATGAGACCGACCACATCCATCTTCTGATCAATAATGCGGGCATTGGCGGTGGTGGCAGCTTTGTAACCGGCCCGCGCGAGAACTGGGAGCGGACGTTCAATGTCTGCTGGTATGGCGTCTATAACAATGCGCGCGCCTTCATGCCCATGCTGGTCGCCGCTGATGAAGGCCACATCGTGAATGTCAGTTCTGTCAACGGCTTCTGGGCCAGCATCGGCCCGGACACGCCTCACACTGCCTATTCCGCGGCCAAATTCGCCGTGAAGGGCTTCACTGAAGCCCTGATCACAGACCTTCGCCTCAACGCACCGCACGTGAAGGCGAGCGTCGTCATGCCGGGCCATATCGGCACTCAAATCGCTCTCAACACGCTGCGGGAGTTTGGCAACGACTCCGCTGTCGGCGGCGGCAATGAAGAGTATGAGGCCGCCAAGGCGCGCGGCGAACAATTCCGCGACAATGCCATCACATCTGCCGAAGACGCCGCCCGCATCATTCTGGACGGCGTCCGCGCCGATAACTGGCGCATCCTCATCGGCCCTGACGCCGAAGCCATCGATGAAGCGGTCCGCAAAACACCGAAAGCCGCCTATGAAGGCGACTTCGGCCTCAGCATCTTTGCGAGGCTGCGCGAGGCCATCGCGCCAGGTTGAAGCGCGGTAATACGGGCGAGATCAGATCGGAATAGCGGTGTCGAACTTCACCCGGCGATAGACGACGTTCGTCGTTGTCCGTGCAATCGCAGGGTTTGAGAGGAAATTCTCCGCCACCCAGTCGTCATACGCGGGCAAATCCTCGAAATGCGCGATCACGATGAAGTCGACCTCGCCTGAAACAGTGTAGCACTGGCGCACCTCAGGCGCGGCCTTCATCGCCGTCTTGAACGCCTCATAGGTGGCGTGGCTTTCCTTTTCAAAGCGCACCGACACGATGACGCTGATCCCCATCTGGTCAGTGTTGAGGATAGATACATCGGCTGCGATGATCCCCTGCTCCCGCAGCCGCGCTGCCCGTCGCCGGACTGCTGTGGCCGAAAGCCCGAGCGCCTCGCCCAGCTCATCATAGGTTCGCCGGTTATCCCTCTGCAGAAGCTCCAGCAACCGTTTGTCGAAGGCGTCCATCTCGATCTCCACCCTAATCCGGCGTGAATTAGTTCAAATGAGCCGGAAAACGACACTCTAGGCCCGGAAATAGGCGCAAAGCGCGCGCTTACCGGCCTATTTCCTGTTCTGGCCGCCAATCAGGGCAGAGACGCCCGGCCACACACAACAATCAAATCAAGGCTGGAGCCTCCCATGAAACTCTCACTTTTCTGCACGGCACTTTGTGTCTCCGGACTGGCCTTGGCTGGCCATGCCGAACCATCGAGCGCCGAACGTCTTGCGCCAGACGCACTCGGTCAGGATGGGCGAATTACGCTGTCGCCGGGCTTCAGCCCTGATGGACAGACCATGTATTTCGCGCAATCCGAATGCAGTCCTATCTGGGAATGCCCACAATATCTGAAACGCTCGCGCCTCACCAAAGAGGGCTGGTCGGCGCCAGAGCTTGTGCCCCTGCCCCAGACGGGCCGGGTGGACTTCCCGAGTGTGAGCCCTGACGGAAACACTCTGCTATTCTCATGGGCGGTCCCCCGCGCGCGCCATGAGGGGTTGGACGTGTATGAGGATTTCGATCTCTACACGTTGGATCTGACAGACCCGGATGCTGTGCCAGAACCGCTGGACGAACCGGGCATCAACCGTATCCGCGCCGGCAATGTGCGCACGCTTCGCTATGTGAACAATGAAAACGCCCCGGTCCTGACTGAAGAGGGCGACCTCTATTTCTGGACCGAGCGTCTCGACGGCCCGGGCGAACGCGACGTCTATGTCGCGCGCGCAGATGGCCAAGGCGGCTTCCAGAAGGCAGAACCGCTGCCCGCACCAATCAACACAGACGGGCGCGATGACGGCTCATGGGTCAGCGCGGACGGGAATCTGATGCTGCTGAGCTATGGCGACCGGGGCGGCGAGGGCGGCGCGGATATCTTTGTCTCGCGCCGCACAGGCGAAACCTGGAGCGAACCGGTCAATCTCGGCCCGCACATCAATACGTCTGCGGGGGAATTTGCCGCCCGGCTCACCCCGGACGGCCAATCCATCGTCTTCAACTCTGACCGCCCCGTCGAAGGCCGCGATGACAGGATTTACCAGGTCTGGATCATGCCAGTGGCAGGGATAGAGGCGCTGGCGGGCGACAAGTGACGCGGAAGTTGGGCCGCATGGTAAGCGAAGTCGAACCACGCGGCCCAAAGAAAGACTCTACCGGTTATCGAGCTCAGATCTCACCAGTTCCAACCCACGGCGCGTGATGCGGTAAGGCGCGCCGCCTTTGGAAGCGATGGCGCGTTTCTTCTTGAGCTTGCGAAAGAGATGCTCATCAAGCCCGGGAAACCGCCATCCGTCCCGCGAGTAGCAGTTCAGCCCGGCCAGTTTCTTGTTGTCCTTGATGAGTTCGATGCGCCCGCCCTGTGCGAGCAGGTGCAGGATGCGCTGTTCGGCGCGTGAGATGTCCATTGTGTCTTTGGTCCGGAGGATGCGCACCGCGCCACGGCAAGCGCGCATGACAAGAGTTCGGCCTCCCGAAGGAGAAACCGGTTTTCGCTTGTCGGCCTGCCTCGCCATTACTGGCGCTTTAGCGGCAGGCCCTCTAGCGGGACTCAGACTGGTTGCGTGTCATCAACACTCCATTGGAGCGGTGAGTTTGCGTGAATTTCAGAGGAAAACAAGCCCCACCCGCGTGGTTCGACTTCGCTCACCATGCGGGCTTTGAAACGTTTGCGATAGACCCGCATGGTGAGCGAAGTCGAACCACAGGGTCGTCAGGGCCGCGGCCAAATTATAGGCCAGTAAACCTTTAGTCCTCACCCATGTCCGGCACGCCGACCACGTGGAAGCCTGCATCGACATGCAGCACTTCGCCAGCCACCGAGTGGCCAATGTCGGAGAGGAGGTAGAGCGCCGCGCCTGCGACGCCTTCCATGCGCGTGTCTTCCTTGAGCAGCGACATGTCGCGGCCGGTGCCCATGAGGGACTTGCCGCCCTTGATGCCTGCCAGAGACAGCGTGCGCATCGCGCCAGCCGAGATCGCATTCACGCGGATGCCCTGGGGGCCAAGGTCGCGGGCCGCATAGCGGGTCGAGGCCTCCAGCGCAGCCTTGGCGACACCCATGACATTGTAAGACGGGACGACGCGCTCAGCGCCGAGATAGGTCATGCAGATGATGGAGCCGCCATCCGGCATGATTTCCGATGCGCGGCGGGCGCAATCGATGAAGCTGTAGACCGAGATGTCCATCGCCCGGCGAAAGCCTTCACGCGTCGTATTGGCGACCATCGAGCCCTGAAGCTCATCCTTGCCTGCAAAGGCGATGGAATGGACGAGGAAGTCGATCTTGCCCCACTTATCCTTCACCTGCGCAAAAGCCGCGTCCATGCTTGCATCATTGGTGACGTCAGCAGGAATCATCGTGTCCATGCCGATCGACTCGACCAGCGGACGCACGCGCCGCTCGAGGCTTTCACCCTGATAGGTAAAGGCAATCTCGGCGCCCTGCGCGGCCAGCTGTTTGGAGATACCCCAGGCAATGGAGTTCTGGTTGGCGACACCCATAACGATGCCGCGCTTGCCCTTCATCAGATTGCCTTCCGGCATATTCCAGTCGTCAGCCATGAGCGTTCACTCCCTGCGAATATCTATGTCTGTGGTCCGGGCTAGGCGCGCCGGAGGAAAGCGTCAAGCGCCCGGGATACCCGTATCGCCGTCCAGCACGTTCTTCAGGCCGACCTTCATGTCGAGCGCCGTGTAGACATGCTCGTCATCGACATAGACGCGGCCATTTGCGATGCCGAGATTCAGCCGACCGCGGCGCACGCGCTTGATGTCGATGACATATTTTACGAGCTTCTTGTCCGGCGTGATCTCACCGGTGAACTTCACTTCGCCAACACCAAGTGCGCGGCCCTTGCCAGGTGAGCCCGACCAGCCGAGCCAGTAACCGACAGCCTGCCACATGGCATCGAGACCAAGGCAGCCTGGCATCACCGGGTCGCCCGGGAAGTGGCACTGGAAGAACCAGAGATCCGGCTTCACGTCGTACTCGCCGATGACGTGGCCCTTGCCGAACTCACCGCCATCGAGACTGATCTCGGTGATGCGGTCCATCATCAGCATTGGCGGTATGGGCAGTTGTGCATTGCCGGGGCCAAAAAGCTGGCCCTGCCCGGAGATCAGGAGTTCTTCCTTGGTATAGGAGGATTGGGGCGTGTGGTAATCGTGCGGTCCGCTCATGCAATGCCTCTACTTGCCGTCAATTGCGATCAGGGCATGAGCCTGCCCCAATCCGCCTTGTCAAGCAAACTGGCCCGTCACAGACCAGCTGTATCGGTGTTCAGACCCCAGAGCGATGGCTTGTCGATCCAGCCGGTATAGGTCCCGGCACTGATTTCGCACCATCTCTCATTGCAGCTATGCAGCTCTGCAAGAACGCCAGGTTTGACCGTCGCGCGGGCGGGCGAAGCTGTTTGCGGTTTACGGCGCAAGGCCACTTCGCGCGTCACGATCACATGGTCAGGCTCTGTCAGCTGACCGACATGCATCCAGACTTCGTCTCCCTCGAAATCGCGGACCCGCGCCCAGTCGGTCGTTTCCTTAACGATCAGGACCGGCATGCCTGCGCGCTCATACTCGAACGCCACCTGATGATCCGTAGACGGCCCTATACGTCCATTCACCCGCGCATAGCGCAGCGAGGCAAAGCGCGGCACCGGCTTTCCCGAGAACTGACTGATCTTCACGGCCTGCGCAGAGGCAGACGGCGTTGCCAACTGACAGGCAGTCAGGATAAGGCAGGCAGATAGAAAAAGACGGTAAAATCCCAGCATGTGATCATCTAGTCGGTGCTTGGTGAATCGGTCGTAAAGGCCGAAGCGTCTGTCGCAGCAATTGGCGCAGGCGGTTCGCTCTGCTATGCGCTGATGGCAAGGAAAGGAAACGCGTATGACCGCAAAACGGCTGAAGGTTATCGTGACCCGGCGCCTGCCGGACCCGGTGGAGCTGCGCCTGAAAGAGCTCTTCGACACCGAGCTCAACGAAACTGACACACCGTTTGACGACGCAAAGCTAGTCGATGCGGTCAAACGTGCTGACGTACTGGTGCCGACGGTGACGGACACTATTGATGCCCGCCTTCTGGCGCAGGCCGGTCCGCAGCTGCGCCACATCGCCCAGTTTGGCGCTGGCGTTGACAATCTCGACATTGAAAGCGCCGTCCAGCGCGGCATTACTGTTACCAATACGCCGGGCGTGCTGACCGATGACACCGCCGACGTCACCATGGCGCTTATCCTCGCTGTGCCGCGCCGAC
This sequence comes from Henriciella algicola, assembly GCF_003576245.1. Lineage (GTDB taxonomy): Bacteria > Pseudomonadota > Alphaproteobacteria > Caulobacterales > Hyphomonadaceae > Henriciella > Henriciella algicola. Next base: position 1,408,775 of record NZ_QWGA01000003.1, on the reverse strand, counting down.
TGCATGAGGGCATCAAGCTGCTTGAAGAAGGCAAGTTCGATGGCTGGGCGCCGACCTGGATGCTTGGCAAGCGGCTTGCGGGCAAACGTCTCGGCATTATCGGCATGGGCCGGATCGGTCAGGCGGTCGCCCGCCGCGCAAAAGCATTCGGCCTCCAGATCCACTATCACAACCGCAAGCCGGTGAACCGTCAGGTGACGGAAGAACTGGACGCGACATACTGGGAAAGCCTCGATCAGATGCTCGCCCGTATGGACATCATCTCAGTCAACTGTCCGCACACGCCGGCGACCTTCCACCTTCTCTCTGCGCGCCGGCTCGATCTGGTTCGCAAGGACGCTTACATTGTCAATACGGCCCGCGGCGAAGTCATTGATGAAGCCGCCCTCGCCCGCGCGCTCAAGGCCGGAAAGATCGCAGGCGCTGGCCTCGACGTGTTCGAGCGTGAGCCTGCCGTGAACCCTGAACTGCTTGGCCTCTCCAACGTAATGCTCCTGCCGCATATGGGCTCGGCAACCGAGGAAGGCCGCATCGAAATGGGCGAGAAGGTCATCATCAACATCAAGACATTCGCTGACGGCCACAGACCACCAGACCGCGTCATTCCGGCCATTCTCTAGGCTTTGACTTGACGCACCCATTTCGCTGCCCTCAACTCAAGATCGAGTTGAGAGGGCAGGGTTTTGAAAAGATTACTGATTGCACTGGCATGCTTGTGGCTGCCACTATGGTCTTCGGCTCAGGGCGGATATGGGAACGCCCTGCGAAACAGCACCACATTCCATGATTATCTGCGCGCGCCTGCGCTTAGCAGTGTTGAACTATCGCCGAACGGTCGCTGGCTGGCGGGTGTAAAGCTGAACCACAAAGGCATCTTCGTCTTCGTCAGTGATCTCGACAATCCGCAAGCGCAGGCCGTTGACCTGCCATTCGATGAGTCGACTTTCGTAAACTGGGTGGAATGGGCGAACGACGACTGGCTGATCACCTCAGTCACAGTCTACGGCACGTTTGACGGCCAGATTTATACGCGCGAAGGCCTCAACTATTACACCTTCTCCGGTTTCGAAACGATGCCGATCCCGGTGACCCGGCTATTTCTGGTCCGCCGTGATGGATCGGGCGTGCAGCGCGTGTTCGAAGGCGTGAAGTCGCTCGAAAAACGTAATCTCAATCTCGGCCGGATCGTCAGCTTCCTGCCAAATGATCCCGATCATTTTCTCGTCGCAGCCACACTGCGCGGCGACCTCGATCTTTTCAGGGTGCAGGTCTCAACAGGCGCGCATGAGCGAATTGGTGTCGGCAAGAATGGCACGATCGGCTGGTACGCCGATATTAACGGCGAACCTGCCTTGCGGGTCGACGCAAACCGGCGCGGCACACGCTACACATATTATGGACGTCAGGACCGTCCCAATGGCCGCACCTCCTGGAAACGCCTTAAATCGGTCCGTGCAGATGAGCGCGCTGAGACCATCAAACAGAGCACGGAATTTCGTCCGCTCTCTCCGGGCGCAGTGACCGGCACCTACTATGTCGCCGCACGCCCTGCGGGCGACCCAACGACGGGCATCCATCTGTATGATTTCACGACTGACACCTATGTCCGCCCGATCCGCGTCGATCCGGACCGCGACATTGAGGACGCGCTGATCAACCCGGAGTCCTATGAATATCTTGGCAGTCGCTATTATGAGGATCTGCTGACGACCGAGTTCACCGATCAGACCATGCAGGCCCATATGGACGGGCTGTCGACCATGTTCGACGCCGAGGTCAATATCGACTGGACCGATAGCAGCCGCGACGGAAAACGCTGGCTGCTTTACGCCAGCGGCCCGCAAGAGCCGGGGACCTATTACGTCTACGACGTCGAAAACACCCATATCCGAAATTACGGCAGCGCGTTTCCGAACCTCTCACCCTACAGGCTGTCGCCCGTTGAGATTGTGAAATACCAAGCGCGCGATGGGCTGGAGATCACCGGGTATCTGACGATGCCAAAGGGCGTCCGAGATGGCGTCATCCCTCCAGTCGTCGTCATGCCTCATGGCGGGCCGGAAATGCGCGATACAATCACATTTGACCCGCTGGCGCAGATCCTTGCCGGTAACGGCTATGCCGTGTTCCAGCCGAACTTCCGGGGCTCGTCCGGCTATGGACTGGAGTTTGCCGATGCCGGCAGGCGCCAATGGGGCAAGGCCATGCAGCATGATATTGAGGACGGGTTCGCCCACCTCATCGCGACGGGAAAGGCCGATCCGTCCAATGCTTGCATCTTCGGATATTCCTATGGCGGGTATGCTGCCCTCGCAGCCGCAACGCTGACCCCTGATCTCTATAAATGCGTCATTGCAGCGTCAGGGCCGAGCGACCTCCTGGAAATGCTGGACTGGGTACGCGACGAGGATGGGAGCCGCTCTGACGAGTATGAGTACTGGACCCGGCATATAGGCGACCCACGGCGCGACCGCGATGAGCTTGCCGCCCATTCGCCTGCGCGCCTTGCCCAGTATGTGAAGGCACCTGTTCTCATGATCCACGGTCATGAAGATGCGGTCGTGCCAATCGAGCAGTCCTCGCTGATGGTCGAAGCACTGACCGAAGCCGGCAAAAGCGTAGAGTTCGTGGAGCTCCACCGATCCGGGCATTCACATCGCATGGCCGGTGATCAGCGCAAGGAAATGGAAGCTATTATCGGTTTCCTCGACAGTCACCTGACCGTCGACCCGCAAATCTGGTCTTTCAGCGACTGAGCATCCTGCCCTTTCAGGCCAACAAAAAAGCCCGGCATCTCGCCGGGCTTTTCCTTGTTCATTCGACTTGGCGTCTAGTGGACGCTCATTGGCTGCATCTCATAGGCACGGGCTGCGGCAAACGCCGCGTCGCGGCCTTCCACGATGGCCAACTGCTGGCCCTCACCATTCGCAACCACGAACAGGGAGGTGCGATCATTGACCGCTTCCAGCGCCTCATCAGGCAGGCCGCTCAGTTCCTCGTCCGCAATCTGGCGTACATAAACCAGATCCTTCGCGGTGAAGAGCTTTGCAGCTTGATGTTCAAGGTCTGTCGTCATGGCATGCTCCTTCCTTCAAAGACAGGACCACGACACATGAGAACCCCGGCCAGGTGCCCCGCTAGGCGGCAGCACCGGATGGTGCCGGGTCTTTCCGTGTCATGATCGAATCTGGGGGCTGATTATGCCCGGTTCAAGCCGCAATAGCGGCGATGTCCGGGCATTCAGTCTCAAGCTGACCCCAGTCTGAACGCCTGTTCAGATCAGTCGAAGAATTCCTCAATGATGATGTCATCTTCAGGGACGCCGATCTCTTTGAGCGCATCGGCAATGTCCTCCACCATGCCATCTGGCCCGCAGATATAACATTTACCCTTTCCCGGTTTCACCCGGTCTTCGAGCAACGCCTCGTCGATCTTGCGCGTGTGCACATCGGCAGTCTTCTGATCGGTCACGGTGAAATAGGTCTTCAGGCCTTCCATCCGCTCGAACTCGTCGCGGTAGATGATGTCTTCTTCCTTGCTGTTGGAGAAGATGAGCTCACAGCCTTCCAGCGTGCCCTTGTCCTCCAGCCGTTTGCGAAGGATTGCGATCATCGGCGTGACACCGGCGCCGCCTGCAATGAACCAGCCCTTGCCTTCATCCTCGATGGCGCCCCATGGCTCATCGACGAGGACGCGGTCGCCCGGCTGCAGCTTGGCGATCTGTTCAGTGACCCCGTCATGCTCGGGATAGGATTTGATCGTGAATTCCAGAAAGCCGTCTGACGGCAGGCTGGTCGGCGTAAACGGGCGCTTTTCCTCGCGCCACTCATCCTTGTCGATGGCAAGATCCACTGCCTGTCCAGGTTGCACGCCCAGGCCCGCAGGCTTGTCGAAGCGCAGCTTGAAGACGTCAGGCGTGACAGGCTCAATCGATTGTAGGGTAAGCGCGTGGCTCATCTCTTCTTCTCCGTGTCTTGTCGAAAGTCACAGGAGAAACGAGCGATTTATCGCGAGTGTTCCGGGGCGCGGCGTCGCAGGGGCACTTAGCGTCTGCGATGTCAGTGAACCCGCAGCCTTGAGCGCGATCCATCGCGAAACGAAGTGAAGCGGGGATCTAAGGAAAATGGTGGAGCCTAGCGGGATCGAACCGCTGACCTCCTGCATGCCATGCAGGCGCTCTCCCAGCTGAGCTAAGGCCCCGTACCAGTCGGAGACGCGTGAGTTATAGCCTCACGCGCCGCCGATCAAGTCCAATTATCAGGACGATTTCGTATCGTCCTCATCGTCGCCGTCATCTTCGTCGGCGTCGTCATCACCATCATCATCGTCATCGATGTCGAGATCATCGTCGTCGAGGTCGATATCGCCTTCGAGGTCGAAGTCTTCATCGTCGTCATCGTCGAGCGGGATGTCTTCATCATCGTCGTCGTCATCGCCGAGATCGTCTTCAGAGAAGCCGCTTGGCACCTTGCCTGGCGCAGCTTCCTCGTCTTCGTCCTCGTCATTGCCTTCCAGGACGACTTCATCGGCTTCAGACCCGAGTTCGCGGGAGGACTCATCATCCTCATCGTCCTCGTCTTCGTCCTCATCATCCTCGTCTTCGTCCTCATCATCGACGTCATCATCATCGGTGTCGCGGACGGCGGCTTTCTTCTTCTTTTTCTTCTTCGTCTCTTCCTCGAGATCGTCCTCGTCTTCATCGACAGGGACAGAGCTCTTCGCGCGCTTGGCCTTCAGCTTCGCGCTCGTCGTGCGAACTTCATCGTCTTCAGGGTCGAATTCAGTCTTGCACTTCGGGCAAACGGCAGGGCGCTTGTTGAGATCGTAGAATTTCGCTTCGCAGCTCGGACAGATCTGCTTTGTGCCAAGGTCAGCATCAGCCATTGGTAAGGGACTCCGGGCTCGATTTAATAATTGCCGGGGCGCTTGCCAGAAACCCCCGCCCCTGTCAAAGCGCTTTTGGCGTCGATCTGTAAAGGAGAAATCATTGGCATGGACTTCGTTCCCGGTTGATCGGTTTCAGGGCGCAATTCGCGCACCAGGTGACAAATCGTGTTCACACCGCGCGCTGATGCTCGCAGGTGCCGCTAACGGCGTGTCTGAAATCTCCGGCCTGCTTGAAGGCGAGGACGTGATCAACACCGCGCGCGCCATGCAGGCCCTTGGCGCTGAGGTCGAGCAGACCGCACCAAAGCGCTGGCGCATCAAGGGGGTCGGAGAGGCAGGTTTGCGCTCACCATTTGCGCCGCTCGACTTTGGCAATTCCGGTACGGGATCGCGCCTGCTGATGGGGCTGATGGCGGGCTATGACCTGACCGCAGAGCTGACGGGCGACAAGAGCCTCTCCTCGCGCCCGATGGCCCGCATCACTGACCCGCTAAAGCTCATGGGCGCGCAGTTTACGCCAGAAGGCCGCGACAAGCTTCCGCTGACCCTGACCGGACGCGCAGACCTTACGCCGATTTCCTATGCGCCCAAGCAGGCCTCTGCGCAGGTAAAATCCGCCATCCTTCTCGCGGGCCTCAATGCCGATGGCCTCACCGAAGTGACCGAGCTTCACGCAACCCGTGACCATACCGAACGCATGCTGCGCAGCTTTGGCGTAGACGTTTCAGTCCGCCCCGGTCGCGGCAGCCAGAACCTCGTCTCCATCAGGGGCGGCCAATCCCTGCAGGCCGTAGAGACGAGCATACCCGGCGACCCGTCATCGGCGGCCTTCCTGATCGCAGGCGCGCTGATCTCTCCATCCGGCGGCGTTGTTGTCGAACACATCATGTCGAATGAGACGCGTGACGGCTTCTTCCAGGCCGCAGGGCGCATGGGCGCTGGTCTTGGCGCAGAAGAAATTGGTGACGGCGCCGGCGAACGCCTGGTCGACCTTCAGGCCGCCACCAGCGAGCTCAAGGGCTGCACCATTCCTGAGACGCTTGTCGCCGCCATGATCGATGAATTCCCGATCCTCGCCGTCATCGCCGCCTTTGCCAAAGGCGAGACCCGCGTGCGCGGCGCGGAAGAGCTGCGCGTCAAGGAAAGCGACCGCATCAGCGCCATCGTCGCCATGCTGCGCGTCAACGGCGTTGAGGTCGAGGAGCATGATGACGGCTTCACAGTCATGGGCTGCGACGGCCCACCACCCGGCGGCGGCCTTGTGGAAACCCGCCACGACCACCGCATCGCCATGAGCGCCCTCGTCATGGGCACGGCCAGCCAGAAGCCTGTCGCCGTCGATGACATCGCAATGATCGCGACGTCCTACCCGGAATTCCTCGACCATATGCGCACGCTTGGCGCTGACATCAGAGAGACATAGACGGCACACCTTGCGCCCGCCTGCGTTCAGCCCTCAAGTGAATACGGAGCGAACTCGACATGATGGGCACGATTGATCTCTATCAGGGCGATATTCTGGATGTAGAGTGCGACGTCATCGTCAACGCCGCGAACAGCTCACTCATGGGCGGCGGCGGGGTCGATGGCGCAATTCATCGTGCTGCCGGACCTGAGCTGAAAGAGGCCTGCAAGCCACTCGCGCCCTGCCCGACAGGCGAGGTCCGCGTCACCGAAGGCTTCGATATTGCTCCACGGCTTGTCTTTCATACGGTCGGCCCTGTCTGGCGCGGCGGCGACCAGGGCGAGGCTGAATTGCTGAAGGCCTGCTACCGCCACTGCCTTGAGGAACTCATCAAACGTGACCTGACCTCCATTGCCTTTCCGGCGATCTCAACCGGCGTCTACGGCTATCCCGCCAATGAGGCGGCCGGCATTGCGGTAAACACCTGCCGCGACTTTGCAAAAGAGCACGCCGTCAAAATCACGCTCACCGCCTTCGACCAGAAAATGGCCACGGCCCTCGAGGGCGCCTTGGATCAGCCCTGAGGGCACTTAGCCTTTCAGGCGAATGTGCTCCGCGCAATTCCCCCCTGAGATGGTGGACAAAACTCTAGCGTGATTGAACATAGCCCGCTGGGAGTGCGGGGGCACACGATGACGCTGGTTTACATCACTGGTCTGGTCTTTCTGGAAGGCTTCCTGCTTCTGCAGCTGACGCGGATGGCTCACGTCCGGTCAAACTCTACAGTTCCAACGATTTTCCTGCAGACCATACAATCGGGATTGTCGCTGGTCTTTCTGACTATCAAGGCATTCTTTCTGTTCGGGACTTTGCATCCAGACTTCCTTCTCGGTGCTGGGATGGTTCTGGCTGCATCACTTGTCGCGGGGCTTGGCCTGCAGGTCATTCTTCAGGTCATGAGCGCAGACAAGAACCGGCGCGCCAATATGCTCCTGTCCTTGTCGAATATGGCGGTCCATAGCCGAACCAACGTTCTGGTGCTTCTGCTGCCAGCCGCAATCAATGCAGGTATACTTCTTTGGGCCTACTTCCATGTCCGCCCCAATGGTGTGGTGGATGCGAGCCGCATCGACTTCGGCATGTTCATTTATTTCACTCTAGGTGCGGGGGCGGGGCTCTTACTCGCTGCACGCGACGTGCCCCGACTCGCTCTGGACCGAACCATAGGCCCGGTGGCAAGAAACATCGTTGCGATCGGATCACTCGTTGCATGGGGCGCGCAGGCCTGGCGTGCGTCATATCCCCTGATCATATTTCCGCCGCCCGTGGTCTGGGGCTTCGAGATCACACTTCCCCATGTCATCGCTGTTGTCGCGGCGCTTTATGCGCTGGTTGTCATGATCCCGGTGATTGTCGGTGCCCGTCTGTACGAAGAGGAGCGCGCCAGAGTTCATCAGAGCGCCGATACAGTCCTGGAGAGGGCTGGGCTCCTCGGAGAAATCAAACTCGATCCGGCTCTCCTGAATTCGTACCGTGACCAGATCGCACGCGATATCGAAGATTTGATGATCGATCTCTTCAAGCGGGATCGCCTGCAGGAAATCATGGCATTCTGGCGCTGGGCGCCTTTGCCCGCGTTCGCATTAACGACGATACGCGGCAAGGAATATCTGAAGCTCGTGGACAATTGGCGCTCGGTACAGCTCGCGCAAGAGGCCGACCGCCACATGATCCTCAATGTGATTGAACGCCAATGGTTCAGTGAACTGATCGGTGATGACAAGCAGGTGCCCTACATAAAACAGATCGGCGGCCTCGCGACGACCGTGCGCAAGGAAATGCCAAAATGGAATTACCGGACACGCACTTTCGATGAGCTCGTCGTTGTTCGCGAAGAACTTGCCGGCGATGATATTCAGAATGCCAGCGGCCTGGCCCGCCTCGCCAAAGCGAATATCTCGCAGCTCTATCGCAAATCGAACGGCCGGTCTGTGCTCACGGCTGGCTACATGGCCGTCCTCACCATCCTTCTCCCATTCGTCCTGTCGCTTTATGAGGACGACATAAAGGACATGCGCCCTGCCCTGCTTGAGCAGATCCCTGAGACGCTTGGCGGTCGCTAGGCGGTCAATTCCTTGATCGTCTCAAGGTGTGGCGAGAGGTCGAGACCCTGCGCGGCCAGCCAGTCGGAATTGTAATAGGTATCGAGATAGCGCTCCCCGCCATCACAGATGAGCGTTGCAACGCTGCCTTCCCGGCCCGCCTCGCGCATTTCCGCCATCAGGTGCAACGCAGCCCAGACATTCGTACCGGTCGAGCCGCCGCACTTGCGGCCAAGTACGGTTTCCAGCCAGTGAACGGTCGCCAGTGACGCGGCATCCGGCACCTGAACCATCCGGTCGATCACGCGCGGCTGGAACGACGCTTCGACCCTTGGCCGCCCGATCCCTTCGATCCGTGAGCGCGTCTGCAGGCGCACATCCCGGTCACCTGAATTGTAATAGTCGTAGAAGACAGAGTTCTCAGGGTCGGCGACGCAAAGCTGCGTCTTGCCGGAGAGGTCACCGCGATAGCGGATAAACCGGCCGATTGTCGCCGAGGTCCCGCCCGTACCTGCGCTCATCACCACCCAGTCAGGGATGGAGTGCTCTTCCAGCGCCAGCTGCGCAAACAGGCTCTCGGCGATATTGTTATTCCCGCGCCAGTCTGTGGCCCGCTCGGCGAAGGTGAACTGGTCCATGTAATGACCGCCGGTTTCGCGCGCGATCCGCTCAGCTTCGGCATAGATCTGCGAGGCGGGCACCGAACGGGTCTCGGCGCCATAGAAGTTGATCTGGTCGATCTTCTTCTGCGCGGTCCCCTCTGGCACGACGGCGATGAAGCGCAGGCCCAGCAGTTTGGCGAAATAGGCCTCAGACACGGCGGTTGAGCCCGAGGAGCTTTCCACTACGACCGTGTCCGGCCCGATGGCGCCATTGCAGATGCCATAGAGATAGAGAGACCGCGCGAGGCGGTGCTTCAGACTGCCAGACGGGTGGATCGACTCGTCTTTCAGATAGAGCTGCTGGCCCGGAAAGCCCGGCAGGTCGACCCGGATGAGGTGCGTGTCCGAGGAGCGGTTGAAGTCGGCATTGAGACGGCGCACCGCCTCACACACCCAGTTGCGTTGCGCGCATAGACCACTCATCAGCCTGTCTTCCTTGTATCCGGGGCCAGTCTCAAGGCCCGAATTGACAGGTGACTGCACCGCAATGCAAGGCTGGTTGACCCTTCCGGCTACATGACGCATCTGTCCGCGCCATGATTATTGCCATTGATGGAACGCTCGCCTCTGGAAAGGGGACGATTGCCCGCCGCCTGTCGGACCTGTTTGCCCTGCCGCACATGGATACCGGCCGCCTGTACCGTGCCACCGGTGTTGCCGCGATGAATGCAGGCGCTGACCTCACTGATGCCAAAGCCATCGCAGAGGTCGCCTCGAAGCTTGAGCCATCGCTCTTCACCGAGGCCGAGCTTCGCACTGCTGAGGCTGGTCTCGCCGCCTCAAAGGTCGCTGTCCTGCCAGAAGTGCGCGCCGCCCTCCTGGAGCTTCAACGCAACTTCGCCCACCAGCCGACAGGCGCCATCCTCGATGGCCGCGACATCGGCACGGTGGTCTGCCCGGAAGCCGATGTGAAGCTCTGGGTCGATGCTAACGTGGAAGTGCGCGCCAAGCGCCGCCATGCAGAGCTGAAAGCCGCAGGCGACACGATCACGCTCGACGAGCTGACCGCCCAGCTGCGCGAGCGCGACGAACGCGACCGCAACCGCAAGGACGCGCCCATGGTGGCCGCCGCAGATGCGATCTTGATCGACACGACTGATCTGACTATAGACGCCGCTGTGGACAAGGCGCGGGCCGCCGTCGAAATGGCGAACTCCCGTACCGGCTAGCAGGTTCTGGCGCATCTGGCGTCAAATCCAAAAACCTCTGCCCGCCTCGTTCAAGACCCTGACCTTGCGATTACGCCAGCAATCCCGCTTGCGCGTCATAAACCCGTTTGGGTCAGACCTGGAGTTTACATGTCTACTGAAACAATGAATCCGAGCACCGACGATTTTGCAGCAATGTTCGAGGACTCGACCGCTGCATCTACCCTGCAGGAAGGCCGCGTGGTCCCTGCAACTGTCGTTGCCGTAACCAATGACCAGCTCATCCTGGACGTCGGCCTGAAGGTCGAAGGCCGCGTCGCCATGAAGGAATTCATGCTCGAAGACGAGCAGCCGAAGCCGGGCGACATCGTCGAGGTCTTCCTCGAGCGTATCGAAAACCTGATGGGCGAAGCCGTTCTCTCGCGCGACAAGGCGCGCCGCGAAGAGAGCTGGATCAAGCTGGAAGACAGCTACAATAAAGACGAGCCTGTCAAAGGCGCGATCTCTGGCCGTGTCAAAGGCGGCTTCACCGTCGACCTCGGCGGCGTCAATGCCTTCCTTCCTGGTTCCCAGGTCGACATCCGCCCTGTGCGCGACGTTGGCCCGCTGATGGGCGAAGTTCAACCATTCGCGATCCTCAAGCTCGACCGCGCACGCGGCAACATCGTTGTCTCGCGCCGTGCGATCCTTGAAGAGAGCCGTGCCGAACAGCGCGCAGAAATCGTCGAAGCGATGAACGAAGGCGATGTCCGCGACGGCGTCGTGAAGAACATCACCGATTACGGTGCGTTCGTTGATCTCGGCGGCATCGATGGCCTCCTCCACGTCACCGACATGAGCTGGAAGCGCATCAATCACCCAAGCCAGGTCGTCAATGTCGGCGACACGGTGAAGGTCCAGATCATCAAGGTGAACGAAGAAACCCAGCGTATCTCCCTCGGCATGAAACAGCTCGAGGCAGATCCATGGGAAGGCATCGAGAGCAAGTACCTCATCGGTACGCGTCTGCCGGGTGTTGTCACCAACATCACCGACTATGGTGCATTCGTTGAGCTTGAAGATGGCGTTGAAGGCCTGATCCACGTCTCTGAAATGAGCTGGACCAAGAAGAACGTCCATCCTGGCAAGATCGTCTCGACCTCTCAGGAAGTCATGGTCGAAGTGCTCGACGTCGACTCCGAGAAGCGCCGCATCTCGCTCGGCCTCAAGCAGACCCAGGACAATCCATGGTCGGCTTTCCTCGGCGAGCATCCTCCGGGTACCGAAGTCGAAGGCGAAGTCCGTGGCATCACGGAATTCGGTCTCTTCATCGGTCTTGGCCCAGAGCTCGACGGCATGGTCCACATCAACGACATTTCGTGGGATGTGCCAGGTGAGCAGGCAATCGCCAACTTCAACAAGGGCGATCAGGTCCGCGCCAAGGTGCTCGACGTCGACACCGACAAGGAGCGTATCTCGCTCGGCATCAAGCAGCTTTCGGGCGACCCGATGTCCGATCTCGACGTTCGCCGCGGCGACACGGTCACCTGTACGGTCAGCGAAGTCACCTCTGGTGGCATCGAGGTCCAGTTCGGCGATCCGGCCATGACGGCCTTCATCCGCCGCTCTGACCTGTCGCGCGACCGTTCCGAGCAGCGCCCAGAGCGCTTCTCTGTCGGCGACAAGATCGACGCCAAGGTCACGCAGATGGACAAGGCTTCGCGCCGCGTCTCCGTCTCGATCAAGGCGCTCGAGATCTCCGAGGAACAGGAAGCCGTCAAGCAGTATGGTTCTGCTGACAGCGGTGCCTCGCTCGGCGACATTCTTGGTGCCGCGCTCGCATCGGGCGACGACAAGGAGACCTCCAGCAAGGTCACCGAAACCCCGGATGAGATCGACGAAGACAAAAACTAAGCCCGCATATCGGCTTAATTTTTGGTAATTCCGGTCGATTCGGAAGAAACCTGACATAGTTTGGGGCGGAGCCACTGGTTTCCGCCCCAAATTTCATTTACAATCAACGTCATGCTCAGGTCAGAACTGATTGCCCGTCTGGCAGAAGAATATTCGCACCTCCGGCACGATGATCTCGAAAAGATCGTCGCGGTGATCCTTGATGAAATCGCAGAGGCTCTGGCCGAAGGTAACCGCGTCGAGTTACGCGGCTTCGGTGCCTTCTCGGTCAGGGAACGAAAACCGCGCACCGGCAGGAATCCCCGCACTGGCGAGACCGTTGAAGTGAAGGCCAAACGCGTGCCTTTCTTCCGGCCCGGCAAGGAGTTGCGCGCCCGCGTCAATGGCGGCGACGACCCCGAAGCGCGCTAGCTTAGGCCTACCAGCTCTACATCATTCGCCCCCGGCCAGTTGACGCTAGGTCCAAAGCTGGGAATATCGGCGCTAGCCACAGGGTCGGCTTGCTCAGGGAGACACATCAATGTTCAAGGAATTCAAAGAGTTCGCAATGAAGGGAAACCTGGTCGATCTGGCCGTTGGTTTCATTCTCGGCGGTGCGTTCTCGACCATCGTAAAGTCGCTCGTCAACGACATCATCATGCCCCCGCTCGGCCTGGTGCTCGGCGGCGTCGATTTCGCCGATCTTCTCGTCCCGTTGGATGGCGGCACTTATGACTCGCTCGAAGCGGCCAATGAGGCTGGCGCACCCGTCATCGCCTATGGCCTCTTCATCAATAACGTCATTTCCTTCCTCATCATGGCATTTGCCCTCTTCTTCGTCGTGAAGGGCATCAACAGCATGAAGCGCAAGCAGGAAGAAGCACCGGCAGAGGCACCGCCTCCACCGCGCCAGGAAGTCCTCCTCGAAGAAATCCGCAACCTGCTCGCCAAGCAACAGAGCTAGGGCGCAAACTTCTTCGCCAGAACAAGAAAGGGCGGCTCCGATGGGGCCGCCCTTTTTCCATGTCCGTCAGTGGTGAGCCGGCCTAGTATTCATAGATTTCCCAGCCGGTCATCTCGATCGTATAGGCCGCGTCAGCCAGATCAGTGTCCTGTCTCGCCGTGCGGATCGTGCCTTCAATCCACACCGCCTGCGACAGGTCACGCAGCTTGATCTTGTCTTCGGTCGCGACAAATACCGTCTGGTTCGGCGGTGGCGGCGGGGCGTGCAGGCAGGCGCCATAATAGGGCACAAGCAGGAACTCAGAGATCTCGGCTTCAGATCCGTAATCGAACGGCACCGTATAGCCTGGAAGGCGGATCTTCATGCCGTCCAGCTCCTCGACGACGTTGAACGTGCCGATCTGGATGGCCTGGTCAGCAGCAGAGCCCTCCGCAATGCCACCGCCCGAATAAAGCCGCGCCATCTGCGCCTGGTACATTTCGGCGATCCGCTCTTCCTCGCCCTCCGGCATCAACTCTTCCCAACCGATTTCGGTAATGCCGCGCGCTTCCAGCTCGGCGTCGCGTTGGGCTTGCTGGGCCAGAGACGATGTCTCGGGTTCTGGAACCGGGTCGCCGATCTCAGGCTCGCTCGCCGTGGTCTGTCCGGCCGGTTCAGTCACTTCAGGGGCGTCTGGCTGCGGCTGGGCCGCCTCACTCGGTTCGCCGCCGCACGCTGCGATGACAAGAAAGCTCGCAGCCGAAAGTAGAGGGTGGAAATGTTTCATGGATACAAAATAGTGCGTCCTGAAGCCCGCTGCCACAGACAAGTTCAGACTTGGACGACCACCTTTCTAACTAGAGCTTCACTGTCAAACCGTCGGCCAGCGACCGGCGAAGCGCCATCACGGCCGGTATTGTCCCGATCAGCGTGGCCGCACCAGATACCGCCAGCACCGTCCATCCATCCACGGCTGAAATGCCAAGTCCGCCGATTGAGATGCCATAGGCGGATGACAGGATCGGCCCGGCTATCAGCAGCCCAAGCTGTACCAGCAACACGCCGGCAATTGCGCCGCAAAACCCAAGCATCGCCGCCTCTGCCACCATCAGAAAAAAGATATGCCCCGGCCGCGCGCCAGTTGCGCGCAGGATCGCCATCTCCCGGCGCCGCTCGTTGAGGCTCGTCAGAATACTGGTCAGCACAGACACAAGACCAACCGCGATCACAAATACCGACACGGCGATCAGCGCGCGCTCCACGATCCCAGTTACCTGCCACAGCTCTCCCAGTGCCACACCGGGGATGATCGCCAGCAATGGCTCGCCGCCCTGCGTATTGAGAGCCCTCTGCGTGCGAAGCAATGTCCCGCGCTGCTCGAGGCCGACAAATACCGCCGTGATCGATTTCGGTGTCAGGTCGAAACCGCGGATCATCTCTTCACTGATCGTATCTGCGAACGGGCTTCGCGTGCCGCTCTCCCAGCCGACATGGATCGCCGTCACGCCTTCGAGCGGGATGTGGATCGACCGGTCTACTGGCGTGCCGGTCTTGGCAAGGACGCCGGTCACGACGAAAGGCTTGTCTTCATGGTCGGTCAGACCGCCAGCGCCGAGACCGTGCGTCAGCACCAACTCGCTGCCAATGGAATAGTCGAGCTCTTCGGCCACATCAGCGCCAATGACCGCTTCATAGATGTCGCTGAACTGTGCGCCATCTGCCAAGCGGAGTGCCGTCCCGCCGCCATGCTTGTAATGCTCGAAATAGGACTCATTCGTTCCCACCACCCGAAAGCCGCGGTGATTGTCCCCAAGCGATAGCGGAATGGTCCACGCAACATCGTCGCGACCCGCTATATCTTCATACGTATCCCAGCGTATCTCAGCGGTGGCACTGCCCAGTCGGAAAACCGAATAGAGCAGCAGATTGATCTGCCCGGTCGGCGCACCGACGATCAGATCAGTCCCCGAAATCGTATTGTCGAACCCGGCCCGCGCTCCATTGCGTACCTTGTCGACACCAAGGAAAAGCGCGACCGACAGCGCAACGGCCAGGATGGTCAGCAGGGCAGACCCCCGCCGGTTCATCAGGCTGCGCCAGGCAAGGCCAAGAATGGAAAAGCCCATCAGACGCCTCCCTTCGCGCGGTTAATCTCAGACAGGTCGACGCTGCGATCAAAATGCCCTGCCAGCGACGCGTCATGACTGACAAAGAGAAGCGCAGAGCCGGACCGGCCCGCTTCCTCATTCAACAGCTCGATGAAGCGGTCACGCGCATCAGCATCGAGGGCAGATGTTGGCTCGTCTGCAATGATCAGATCCGGCCCACCGATCAGCGCGCGGGCAACCGCAACGCGCTGCTGCTGGCCAACCGACAGCTCCGTCACCGGACGCGCCAGCAAGCGATCGCCGCTCAGGCCAAGTCGCGACAGCAGCCTCACCGCCTCATCGTTCAGCTTGCTGTCCCCGCCCGCTGCCTCGCGGCGGGAAGATGAGAACCTGCATGGCAAGGTCACATTCTGGACGAGCGAGAGATACGGCACGAGGTTGAACATCTGGAAGATGACGCCCAGCCGATCTGCCCGCAGCGCATCGCGCTTTGGCCCGCTTAGCGCCGTCATGTCATGGCCCAGAACTTCAACCTTGCCAGATTGCGGCTCCAGAACGCCCGCGATCAGTCCGAGCAGCGTTGATTTGCCGGACCCACTCGGCCCGCGAAGGAAGACACGCTCGCCCGTATCGACCCTGAATTCAGGAATATCGAGCAGGGTCGGACCATCCTGCCAGGCAAAGCGCAAATCGATGAGATCGATGACAGGCGGTGTGGTCACGATAGGTCTAGTTGATCCTCAGTTCCGGGTTCGCGCGTGTCAGCTCTGCACTGTTCTGCGTCACATCCGAAACATAGACTGCTTCGACTTCTGTCAAAGTTGGATAAGCACTGAATGCAACAACGCGGATCGCCTCAAGCGCGCCGACATCTGCACAGTTATACTCGGCAGATGTCTGAAGTTCGCCGTGACCGTTTGCGAGGCGTGTCGACATCGAGCGCGAAACCAGATCGCATCCGACATCACCCACAAGGTTCACAATGTTGGTCTCATCGCGAAGTGTCTCCTGAACGGCCTCAATCTCCGCCTGATCCTCATCAGTCTGCGGGCTTTCTGGTGCCCCAAACGAGGCAAGCGGCGCGTCAAACGAGATCGAAATGGTGCTGTTCTGAACCGTTACCGCCAACATTGCGTTGCCATGCTGGTGGGAGCCTAACCGCGCGGCCGGCTCATCGCTGGCATGATCATGGTCATCATGCGCCTCTTCACCATGATCGTGCTCTTCATGATCATAGTCTTCGGTTTCTGCAACAATCTCGGTTGCTTCCCCATCGGCCACGACAACTTCCGTTGTGTCCTCTTCAAGGCTGACTTCAGCCCCATCCGGGTCCTGCGCTTCAGGGACGTCTGAACCGGCCTCTCCACCGCAGGCGGTTAGCAAGGCGGCCGAAGCCAAAACGATAAAGCTTGCACTGCAATACTTCATGATAGTCCCTTTCGCGCGTCACCATCCGGGTGTATGGCCTCGCATTCCTTAAATGAGATACTATAACGTCTCAACCAGCAATCGTGCATCAATGCAAGTTCGTCCGCGCGCGAACGCCAAGAGCAAGTCAGGCAATCGAAGCCCATGCCGTCTTACCTGCAAGCTCCAGTGTTCTTTGGCCTGATCGCCGCCTTTGTCACCACGATCGGCCTCGTCATCGTGGCACAGCGTGCGCCATGGACGGAAAGAAATGCGTCCATCTTCGGACTCGCTGCGGCCGGCATGCTCGCCACGCTCGCCTTCCTGCACATCATCCCCGAAGCCTTTCACCTTTCACGCCAGGCCCCAATCTGGCTGGCCACCGGCTTCTTTGGCGGTCTCCTGCTGCACAATGCGGTGGCGCTCCTCTTCCCCGAACGCCCGGGGCGAAAGCCGGTCAACGTCGCCTTCACCCCCATCATTGCCATCGCCTTTCACTCCTTCATCGATGGCATCATCTATTCAGTGACTTTCGCGAACAGCTTCGAGTCAGGCGTCTACGCCTCGCTCGGCCTTATCCTGCATGAGTTTCCCGAAGGCGTAATCGCCTTCGCGATCATGAAGCGCGCCGGGGTCAGCAACATGAAATCGTTCTGGATCGCCTTTCTTGCCGCCGCCGCTACGACGCCCGCAGGCGCGCTTGTCTCAGCACCAATCATGTTCATGCTCGAGCAGGAAACGCTCGGCGCGCTCTTTGCGATGTCGGCAGGGCTCCTCCTCTTCGTCGCGACAGGCCCGCTCATGGCACCTTTGAAGGAAACCAAACCCGCACGCGGACTTGGCGCCGTTGGCGCAGGGGTGTTTGCGGCGATGCTTATCTTCCTCGCCCCAATCCACAGTGGGCATAATCATGCTATGGATACCCTCCACGATCATGATCACGACCATGCGCCAAGTGCGGACCAACCCGACTTTTCGCAAATGTAGGCCATGATGACAGTCTGGTATGGCAATACGCCACCGGGCTTTCACAACCTCTCCAAAAACACCGCCAGTACACCGTCACTGCACCATCAGTGCACCGCTCCGGCACCACATTTGCAACGGTTAGCAAAAGGTTACCGGAGCGCGGATGAATGCGGGACAAAATCGGAAAATACTTCAGCGCGCTGATCGTATCGCTCGTCTCAATGTATTGCGGCGCCAGCCGTTACGCCTTCGCTGAAACGGCTGCGCCCCAGGCCTGCGGTCTCAACGACGCACTCGCCTGGCAGATGCAGCTCGACGCGCCCGAAGAAGAGGGAACGCCCGCCTATATCCGCCGCATCACCGAAGACTTCATCAATCGCTGCCCGAACCGCCCCGAGGTCCCAAGCGCCCATCAGATTGCCGGCATGGCTGCAGGCTGGGAGGGGCTTTCCGAGGTCTCCGTCCAACACTTCCGCAAGGCGGGCGCGATGCGTGACAGCGATGCCCTTTTCATGGCTGCAGCGGGCGAACTTCATACCGGAAACAGCGACATTGCCTGGGCCCTTCGCGACCGCGCCATCGCCTTGTGGACGCAGCGCCTCGCCCATCGCGGTGCAGAGGTGAACTCTTTTGAGGTTCGCGGTGGGACAATTCATGCGATCCGCTTTGCCGGCCCGCGCGCTTCGACGGGAGCAACGCATATATGGCTGGCGCAACCTGATGGTCCCGGCTGGCCCGGCGTGCTGACCTTGCAGTCGAGCGACCAGCTCAACGCCCTCCACCGCCTCACCGCAGGCGAAGACGCGAAACCCATCTCTCACCTTCGATTTGTCCGGTGCCAGTCGCGCCGCCTTCTGGCGCGGACAGAGGACGCCTTTACTGAGGAAGAGCTGGAGGAACTCGCCGAGCAATCGCTGACGGCCTACCTCGCAGACCCGGACCGGGAAGGTGAGGAGGAGTATTCCACCTGTATTCTCGCCCGTCACATGCTGGCAGAGCCTCAGGATCCCGCGCTGCTATTGACCCAGTAGGCCAATCTGGCACTGCTGTGACCGTCACACTTTCAGGCGGAAGACGCTGGGGGCCTTTCACGGATGCCAAAGGCACTATCCATCCCTTTGATGCTGTCAGGCCTCCTCCTGATCTGCGCCCCCCTCATCATCTACGCCCTCGATTCCCTGATCGGTCTGGGCAGGCTTGATCCGCTTACACTTTCCACCCTGATCGGGACGCTGGGCGCAGGTCTTCTGGCCTTCAGCCAGGGTGACCGCTGGCCGCGCTTCTTCCTCGCCCTTGGCGCAGGATTGGGCGTCCTGATCCTGCAGATTTACGGGATTGTGTTTCTGGTGCTGGGCTCGAGCGGGCTCTAGCTGGAGCGGAAAGCGAACTTTCCATACCCGGCAAAGGACACCAGCGTGCAGATGACTGTCGCAATGGCTGTAGCCAATACAGGCGGGCAGGTTGGCACCATTACGAGCAGGCCCGCATAAAGCAGATAGTTGAGCGCCGCGACGCTGGCTGCCACGGAAAAGTATCGTCCAGCCTCAGAGATCTGGCTGCCGTTGCTGGCGCCAAATGTGAAGGCGCGGTTCAGCCGCCAGGTCACGAACATCGCAAACAGGATAGAGACGACTCGCGCCGCAAAGGGGTCGATACCGCCTGAAATCAGGAGGAAAAGTGTTCCAGCGTCCGCCAGAAAGCCGAGCCCGCCAACCAGAACGAAACGTACGAATTTTGCCTTCAGGACCTGATTGATCACGATTTCCATTCGGGCGCAGGATAGCTGAGGAAGACGGAGCGTTTTGCCTCCACACGGGCCCGGGCAAGACTGTCGAGAATCAGCCCGCAAACCGCCGTCACTGTTGCGACGATCACGAGCCCCATGGATAGGACCGCCGTCGGGAAACGTGGCACGAGGCCGGTCTGGAAGTAGGTCAGCGCAAGCGGCGCCGCGAGGCAGAGCGCGGCTAGTGTCAGCGCAAGGCCAATCGCGCCAAAGAAAGCTGCCGGACGGGTTTCCTTGGCCAGCACCATGAACATTCCGAGAATGCGGAAACCGTCGCGGAATGTCTTGAGCTTGGAGGTCGAATCCTCTGGACGCACGCCATAGGGCGTCGGGCGCTCCAGCGTCGGAATGCCGATCTGGCAGGAATGGACCGACATTTCCGTCTCGATCTCGAAACCGCCTGACACGGCGGGAAACGACTTCACGAACCGGCGGGAAAATACGCGGTAGCCAGAGAAGATGTCGCTGAACTGGCGACCGAAAAGCCGGTTGAACAGCATGTTGAAAATGCGGTTGCCAAAGGCATGGCCGCCGCGGCCAGCATCCTTGGTTACATTGGCGCGCGTTCCGACAACCATATCGACATGGTTCTTCTTCATCAGCTCAACCAACGTCGGCGCGAGCGAGGCATCATAGGTGCCGTCGCCATCGGCCATGACGTAGATGTCTGCCTCAATGTCCGCAAAAATGCGGCGCACGACATGGCCCTTGCCCTGGCGGGTTTCGGTGCGGACGATTGCGCCAGCTTCCCGCGCGATCTGCGCGGTCGCATCGGTCGAGTTGTTGTCGAAAACATAGATTTCGGCCCCGGGAAGCGCGGCGCGGAAATCCTCAACGACACGGGCGATGGTCGCGGCTTCATTATAGCAGGGCAGCGTCACCGCGATGCGGGCTTCTGCCGGGTCAGCGGCTGGACGGGGATCAAAAGTTTCAACAGCCGCGCGCTTCATCGCGTCACCTTTCTGTAACCACATTCGGCGTTTAACAGGGCCAGGTGAACAGCTGGTTACGCCTGCCAGCCCTGAAGACGAGCGTGCATGCAGAGCGAAAGACCCTCCCCCCTCACCTCGAAATGGGTGCTGATCATCTTCGGCCTGATCGTCGTTGGCCTGGTCGCGCTGCAGGCTGGTCCGGCGCTCAGCGGTGACCTTCGCGGCAATGATGACATGATGCGCATGCAACAGGTTCGCGACCTGCTGTCGGGTGAACGTGGCTGGTATGATGTCAGCCAGCGGCGGCTGCTGACGCCTGAAGGCGGGGAAATGCACTGGTCGCGGCTGCCAGATCTTTTCATCGCCGCCATCATCTTCCTGCTGCAGCCCCTGATCGGCACGCGCATGGCAGAAGGCGTGGCAGCGACGCTGTGGCCGATGATGCAGCTAAGCTGGATACTGGCCATGGTCGCCATCTGCCTGAAGCGGCTTGGCGCGACCTTGAGCGGCCAGCTCGCCGGGATGTTCTTCCTCGCCACCTCATTCGCGCTGTTCAACCTCGTACCCGGCCGGATTGACCATCACGGGCTTGGCCTGGCGCTAACACTGACGGGGTTTGCCGCCCTACTCTCCCCCATACGCAATGCGAGGTCCGCCTTCGTCGGCGGTGCCTGCGTCCCCGTCATGCTGAGCCTCGCCATCGAGAATTTGCCAGCCGCCGCTTTCCTGATCGCAGGTTTCTCGATTGCATGGATTGTGCGCGGCGGGATTGAGGCAGGACGCTTGCGCATCTTCGGCGCAACGCTCGTTGTGACCGCACTCCTCACCTATGTGTTCGACGCGCCGGGGGCCCAGGGCGTCCGCACTGTCTGCGATGCCTATGGTCAATCACACTTTGTCGCGCTGCTCGTCGGTGGGGCCGGGCTTTTCATCATCGCAACCGCTGCCCCGACAGCGGACACATGGCGCTTGCGCTTTGCCCTGATCGCCATTGCCGGGGCGGTCGCGCTCGCGACCTTCATCGTTATCAACCCGTCCTGCCTCGGCAACCCGTATGGCAATGTCCTCGAAGATGTTCGCACAGGATGGCTCTCTGGGGTGGGCGAAGCCCGGAATGCTGCAGCCGTCTTCGCCGACGATGCCGCGAAAGCAGTGTTCTATTTCGGTTTTGGCTTTGCTGGCGTCATTGCCGCTCTCATCTGTCTCCTGCGCGCTCCGGACGGCCTTCGGCTCGCACGCAGCTTCCTGCTCGCCTTCTGCCTGCTCGGCTTTGCGATCTCGCTCTGGCAGCTGCGTGCAGCGATGATGTCCCACGCTTTTGCGGCTATTGCAGGCGGCTTGCTGACCGGCTTTGCCTTCCAGCACTGGAGACGAAAACGCGGCGGACAGACGGCGCTTGTCCTCGTGCTGGTGGCCCTGCTCGCCTCACCAGCTGGCTGGCGCCTGCCGGGCCTGCTGCTAGCTGATGCAGAGGATGAAGCCGAGACGACTGACTATGACTGCACCTCAGCCGCGGCGCTGGCGCAGGTCGCCGCTGCGCCAAGCATGGTCGTTTTCACCCCGATCGATCTTGGCGCACCGCTGATCTATCACACGCCGCACTATGCAACGGCAGCGCCCTACCATCGCAATGTGCATGCGCTCTCACGGACGCTGAATATCTATTCCGGCCCGGTCTCCAGAGCGCGTGAGAAGATGTCCCGATCAGGGGCCACGCACCTTCTCTATTGCCCCGGCCTGAATGAGATGGCGGCCTATGCAGAGCGCGCCCCGGACGGCTTTGCAGCCGCACTGGAAAGCGGCAACATTCCGAATTGGTTGGTCGCGACAACGCCGGAAGAGAACAGAACCGGCGACCCGGTCCTTTACAGCATCGTCTTCGACCGCAATTGACGTCGCGAATGCTTTGCGGCAACGGAGGGCATGTCAAAACTGGATACGCCCGAAAAAGTCGTCGACGCGCTTGAGGCGCTCTATTCGAACGCCGTCAACGCGCTCACATCAAGCCTTGAGACCTATCTTAATGAAGGCAAGGCGCCGCCGATCGAGCTGCGCACAGCGCGCACCTTCTGCTACCCCGCCCTGATCGTTCGATATGACCCTGAGGGGCCACCGCCGCCAATCTCCCGCGCATTCGGGAAGATGTCGGAGCCCGGCACCTATATGTCGACCATCACCCGGCCCGACTATTACCGCCCTTACCTGCTGGAACAGCTTCGCCCGCTGATGCGCGACTATCCGGTCGAGGTTGAGGTTAAACCGTCAGGGTCCGAAATCCCGTACGCCTATGTCTGGGACCAGGCAGACGCGAAGGGGCTGGACGAGGTCAACCCGGCAGAGCTTGCCCGCTGGTTCCCGTCTCCAACCCTGTCGGCTATTGGCGACGAAGTGGCTGATGGCGAACTTCACGAACCCGGTTCCACCCGCCCGCTTGCCCTGTTTGACGGGCCGCGCACCGACTATTCGCTGAAGCGCCTCGCCCACTATACGGGCACGCCGGTCGAGCACATGCAGCGCTATGTGCTGTTCACCAACTATCATCGCTATGTCGATGCCTTCTGCGACTGGGGCGTCCAGCAGCTGGAAAAGGGCTCACGCTATACCGGACTGTCGGTCGCTGGCGGCCTTGTTGTCGATGCGAAGACGCCGGATGCAAAGTCGGCCATCGATGCAGCGCCGTGGCGGCGTTTCCAGATGCCGGCCTATCACCTGATGGCTGAAGACCGGACCGGCATTACGCTGGTCAATATCGGCGTCGGCCCATCCAATGCGAAGACGATCACAGATCACCTGGCAGTCCTTCGCCCTGAATGCTGGCTGATGGTTGGCCATTGCGGGGGTCTGCGCCACTCCCAGCAGATTGGCGATTATGTACTGGCGCACGCCTATCTGCGCGATGACCATGTCCTTGACGGCGTCCTGCCGCCGGACATCCCGATCCCGCCGATTGCAGAAGTTCAGATCGCGCTTCAGCAGGCCGCCGCTGATGTGACTGGCGAGCAGGGCGACGCGCTGAAGAAGCGGCTTCGCACGGGCACGGTCGTGACGACCGATGATCGTAACTGGGAGCTTCGCTTCACAGAGACGGCCCGCCGGTTCAACCAGTCGCGCGCCATCGGCATCGACATGGAGAGTGCGACGATCGCCGCGAACGGCTATCGCCTGCGTGTGCCCTATGGCGTCCTGCTCTGCGTGTCCGACAAGCCGCTGCATGGCGAGATCAAGCTGCCCGGCGCGGCGAACCGCTTCTATGAACGCGCCATCGGAGAGCATATCCGCATCGGTATCGAGACGCTGGAACGGCTCGCCCGTGATGGCGGGGCGGCGCTGCATTCTCGTAAATTGCGCGCCTTCGATGAGCCGCCTTTCCGCTAGGGCGCGGGTGGACGGCTGTGGGCGATCATCCTAGCTCACCTCACAGCATTGATGGTAAAAGGCAGACAGTATGGACGACCGGGTAAAGCCGCTCGAAGGCGTACGGAATTTTCGTGATTTTGGCGGCTATGAAGGCGTCGATGGCGCACGCATCAAATCAGGCAAGCTCTATCGGTCCGGCCATTTCGGTGAAGCATCCGACAATGACCTGACCGCGATCGAGCTATTCAACATCACGCTGCAGGCAGACCTGCGCCGCCCGGATGAGCGCGAGCGCCACGGCGACAAGTGGCCTGTCAAAGGCGTCCACCGCCTCTATTCAGACCTTGGCCGCGAGACCGATGCCCCGCACGTCAATTTCCTGCGCCAGGTCGCCATTGACGCCGACAGCTCGCGCGGCTGGATGCGCGACTACTACGTCAACGCGCCTTACCGGCCTGCGCTGGTCGAGACCTATACGGCCTGGTTCGACCATCTTGCCAACCTGGACGATGACAAGGCCGCCCTTGTGAACTGTGCCGCCGGCAAGGACCGCACCGGCATTCTCTGCGCCCTCACCCATCACGCCCTCGGTGTGTCGATGGACGACATCTTTGTTGATTATGAACTCACCAATTCTGCGGCGAATGTCGAAGAACGGCTGCCGGAAGCTGCGGCCTATTTCAACGACATGCTGTCCAAGAACTTCGATGAGGCGGTGTATCAGCCTTTTGTCGGTGTGGACCCCGAATTCCTCGAGGCCGCAATCGCCGCCATCAAGGACCAGTCAGGCGACATCGATACCTATCTGGTAACGACGCTCGGCGTTGATGATGCCAAGCGTGAGACGATCCGCGAGAAGCTGCTGGCCTGATCGGCCTGACGCGGCGGCATAGGCAAGTAGACGCTTTCCAAGTTTCGATTTTTGGCAGAGGCTGCCTCCCAGAGCACTGGACAAAAAGTGCGACTGGGAAGGAAACGCCATGTCGAATGCCGCTACGCCGCCGCCAGCAGAAACGCTAGGCGCCGAACCCCGACTGGACCTTGGAGGCGCGCTGGACAGGCGCGGCTTTGCCTGGGCGATCTTCGAATGGGCGCGTAACCCCTACTATATTCTCGTCATCATCTATCTGTTCGCGCCCTATTTTGCGGGCATTATCGGCGCGAACCTGATCGCAAGCGGCGCGGTCGATGGTCTTGATGGCGCCGCCCAACGGGCCGCCGCGAACGCCGAAGGCCAGGCGACGATCTCATCCCTGGTCAAATATGCAGGCTTCATCGCCGCCTTCACGGCGCCATTCCTTGGCGCGGCGCTGGACCGGGGCGGGCGCAGAAAGCCGCTTCTCGTCGTCTTCCTTGGCCTGATCGCGGTGATGTCCTTCTCGCTCTGGTGGGTGAAACCTGATGGGAGCGGCATGCCGATCTGGATGGGGATGAGCGCGCTGGTCCTCGCGGCGCTTGGCTACACCTATTCGGAAGTCACCCATAATTCGATGCTGAACGTGAATGGCCGCGCCAGCGCCCTGCCTGCGATTTCCGGCTTGGGGCTGGCGCTTGGCAATCTCGCCGGCGCGATCTTGATGCTCTTCATCGTGCTCGCCTTTGCCATGCCTGCCCTGATCGGCTGGCCGTTCGATGCGCCGCTCTTCGGGATCAATGTCGCCAATGGCGAACATCAGCGCCTTGTTGGCCCCATCTGTGCGATCTGGCTCGTTATCTTCTCCATCCCCTTCTTCATGCATTCGGAGGATGGCGGCACGCGCGGCGCCAACTGGATGAATGCCGCGAAGAACGGGGCAGCAGGCCTCTTTCGCACCATGCGCAACGCCTCCGACAACAAGGAAATCCTGAAATACCTCGCCGCCCGTATGCTCTATGCGGATGGCATGCAGGCCCTGCTGGCGCTGGGCGGTGTTTTCATCGGGCTTTATCTGGAATGGAACGTCGTAGAACTCTCGGCCTACGCCATTCTCGCCTCTTTCTTTGCCTTTGGCGGCGGTATTGTCGGCGGGTGGCTGGACGGTCTTGTCGGGCCAAAGCGCGCCCTGATGATCGAGATAACGGGTATGATCGCGACACTGGCCTTCCAGCTCTCGATCACGCCGAACTCCATCCTGTATGGTCTGGTGCCGGGTTTCGAGATCTGGGATGGGCCGATCTTCAACACGCTGTCCGACGTCGTCTATCTCAGCACTGCGGTCTTCATCGCGGTCACGGCGACGGCGAGCATCTCTTCCAGCCGGTCGATGCTGGTGCATCTGGCGCCAAGTGACCGGGTGGGGGAGTTTTTCGGCCTTTACGCGATTGCAGGGACCGTCACGGTCTGGCTCGGCCCGCTTCTGGTGGAGCTCTTCACCAAATGGTCGGGCGACCAGCGCGTCGGTATGAGCGCGATTGGTCTGCTCTTCGTTCTCGGCCTCATGGTGCTGACGACGGTGCACTCACCGCATCACCCGGCCGTGGACGAGAAGGACTAGCTGGTTTCGCGGGCGACCCGGTCAGTGCGGCGTGGGCGCAGGTAGAACTCGTCCGAAAGCGTCTTGGAGGTCGTGAAGAAGTAGCCGAGCGTTGAGTTGTAGTCGTACTCGACTTCGGCAAACACGACAGACCCATCCTCTGGCACGATACCGTCGGGAACACTGATGGTAGAATCGACGGTGAAGGGCGTCATGTTGCGCCCCTCGCTCCAGGCGACCTTGATGGTGCCTTCATCGTCATAGAGGCTCGAAATCCGCATGCGGGCATCGGCGATCGGATTGGGCTGAAAGATCATCCGCGTCGCTTCGAAGATGTCGTCCATCTCATCGTCATTGATGGTCGCGGCGCGGGCGACAAGGTCACCCAGCGCGGAGGCAGAACTCGTGACCTTCCGGTCGAGCACCATCATGAAGGACAGCTCGATACAGGCAAAATAGATCAGGATCATGACCGGCGCGATGAGTGCAAACTCGATCGCCGATACGCCCTTGTTCTCAGACCGCAGGCAGCGGATAGCATTGATCAGACGGCGCATCTTCTAATCTCCGAAAGGTTCGTTGCGGAAGACGACAGTCGCCTGAAGCAGACGGCGATTCTCACTCAGGTTCGCAAGCGGCGCGCTTAGAACCGGCGTCATCAGCTCCCACTCATAGAACGCCCGCACCACGACGATGTCGTTTGCGCCGCCCGGATTGAACTCGAAATCCTCATCGTCGAGATTGCCCTCTTCATCGATGGCAGATGGGTTCGAGGTCGAGGCAAAGTCGCTATAGGTTTTGACGTCCAGCTCGATGGCACCTTCGCATTCGAACAGGTCGAAAATCTCAGCGCAGATGATTTCTTCGAACGCTTCACGGTCGAAGCTGCCGCCGCTTTGCAGCTGGCCGGTGCGAATACCGCGCGCCGCCTCATTGAGACCATGCTCGAGGACAGAGGACATGATGAAGATCACGCAAATCTCCAGCAGCCCGAAAATCAGAAAGAAGAATGGCGCGGCGATCATGGCAAACTCGACTGCGGCAACGCCGCGCCGGTCGCCGGCCCAGTCGCGCAGCTTCTGGAGAAGCCTTGGCGCCATGATACCTGGAAACACAGGTGGAAACATACGGATACTACCCTGGTGTGGCGGAATGAGCGCCTTTATCGACCCGTGCAGTGCTAGCAGCTCGTAGTTTCGGCCACGTTCAGCCGGTATGTGAAATTTCATCTATCGAGGGCACATCAATCGCAACGGGACGCGCGCGAGTCATCGCGCCGCCTTTACCTCGCCATCATGATTGCCCACATAGGCTGTGAAGTCTGCTCGCATCGAGGTGAACCGATGAGCCACAACCCCATCAGGCCCTGGCGCTCCATTGAGCGGCGCAAATCCCGCAAGATCCGCGTCGGCAGCGTCGAAGTGGGCGGTGATGCGCCGATCGCCGTGCAGACCATGACGAATACGCCAACCGAAGATGCGGCCGCGACGATCGCGCAGATCGAGCGCTGCGCTGAAGCTGGCGCAGACATTGTCCGCGTGTCCTGCCCGACCGTTGAATCCACGGCAGCGATGCCGGAGATCTGCAGGAACAGCCCCGTCCCAATCGTGGCGGATATCCACTTTCACTATAAGCGCGGCATCGAAGCGGCAGACGCAGGCGCGGCCTGCCTGCGCATCAATCCCGGCAATATCGGCAGCCCTGACCGCGTGAAGGAAGTCGTAAATGCGGCCCGCGCCAATGGCTGTTCCATCCGGATCGGCGTCAATGGCGGCTCACTGGAGCGCCACCTTCTGGAAAAGTATGGCGAGCCCTGCCCTGACGCCATGGTCGAAAGCGCCCTCGATCATGCACGCATTCTCGATGACCTAGGCTTTCACGACTACAAGATCTCAGTGAAGGCCTCGGACATGTTCCTGACCGTGGCGGCCTATCAGCAGCTCGCAGAAGTGACAGATGCGCCGCTTCACCTCGGCATCACTGAGGCAGGCGGCCTTCGAACCGGTACGGTGAAGTCGTCCATCGGCATGGGCAATCTGCTCTGGATGGGGATTGGCGACACGATCCGTGTTTCGCTGTCAGCGGACCCGGTCGAGGAAGTCAAAGTCGGCTTCGACATGCTGAAGTCTCTCGGCCTTCGCACGCGCGGCGTGAATATCATCGCCTGCCCAAGCTGCGCACGTCAGGGCTTCGACGTGATCAAGACGGTGGAAACGCTGGAAGACCGGCTCGCCCATATTTCAGAGCCGATTTCACTGTCCATTATTGGCTGCGTTGTGAACGGACCCGGCGAAGCGGCGATGACCGATCTCGGCTTTACCGGCGGCGGCAAGGAGAGCGGCAAGATGTATATCTCCGGCCGCCCCGACCATAATGTCTCCAATGCCGACATGGTCGAGCACATCGTCGAACTGGTCGAGAAGAAAGCCGAACGTCTGAAGGCACAGCGAGAGGCGGACGAGACCGTCGCTGCTGAATAGTCGGACGCGCCCATGGCCCATCACGAAGACCGCCGCGAAGAGCTGCTGGACAAGATCGCCGATCACCTTCTCCGCGAGGGCATTGCTGGGTCAAACCTGCGCCCGCTGGCGAAAGCCATCGGCTTGAGCGATCGCATGCTGCTCTACTACTTCAAGGACAAGGAAGACATTCTCGAGGCAGGGCTGGGGCGTGTCGCAGACCGGCTCACTGAAATCCTGAACCATGCAGCAAGCGAGCAGCAGCTGCCTAGCGACAAGCTTCGCGCAAAGCTCGCTCCGCTTCTGCTTGACGATGCGATCTGGCCTTACATGCAGTTGTGGCTGGAGATCGCGAGCCTTTCAGCCCGCAATCAGGCACCATTTTCTGAAGTCGGCGCATCTCTTGGTCGCCACTTTCTGGCGTGGGCAGCTGCGCAGCTCGATGTAGCCGAAGAACAGGCCCGTAGAACAGAGGCGGTCCGTCTCTTTGCGAGCCTTGAAGGCCTCGTCCTTCTCAAAAGTCTCGGCCTCGGCGAAGAGGCAAAAGCCGCCTACTGATCCCTGTTCAGGAAAAAGCCGAGGAAGATTGCGACAGCACCGCCCCACAAAATGGCGGCTCCAGCACCGGCATGCTGGGCTATCGTCTCGCCATAGAGGCCTGGAAACCAGGCGAGCGCCAATCCATCCATGAGAATTGCCGTGGCTGTGGCAAATGCCGCCGCCGCTGCGATCTGGCTGCGCTTGATACCCGCAAGGACCGGCAGCAGCAGAATGATCGGCAGAGTGCCCGGAATGATAAGCGCATAAAGGACGATGCGGGCAGCGCCATCATAAACGCCCATAGGCCCCAGCCAGCGAAGCAGAAGCGCGCCAGCGAGCCAGACGGACAGCCCAACCGCGACAACCCGGATGAGCTGCTGGCGAGAGAAATGATGCCCCTTGGCGGGGTCAACCGGTGATGAGCGAGCATTGGACATGGAGACTTCCTTGTAGCGGTCGCTACGCACTAGCATTTTGTAGCGACCGCTACAATACCAGTATGGTCATCTTCTCTTCCGGGTTCAGCGGATCCTCAAGACGGGAAATGCCGCCGGGGCCAAACAGCCTCAATCCCTAGTCGTAGAAGCACCTCTGCGTGCCATCGCCCTGATCATAGCAGCGTGGCTCATTGGATGTGGGCGGGCGATAGGCTGGCTTTGGAACGGTGCCTTCATAGCCCGCGCTGTATCCACGGTCCTCATTGGAATAGGTGCCGTTGAAGGTCTGGCTGGTGCCACCTGTGTACGGATTGCGGCCGGAATTCAGATAGGTCCACTCGGCGACGAGACTGCACTCATAGCTGGCTGAACCGAACTTGCGGCAAAGCTCAAACGCGTCTGCCGTGCGCCGCATTTCAAAGTTCTTGCGCCACCATTGGTAAAACTGGTCACCGCCTGCCTGGCGCGCCGCGTCATAGCCTACCCATTTTGGGTCCGGTGCCGCTTGCTGCGGCGCGGTCGGCTGCGGTTCGGATGTGGTGCAGCCGAGCACGCCTTCAGCCCATTCGAGCATGCTGTCATCGGGGAATGGCGCATCAATCGGTTGGCGCGGCTCCACGCTCACACTTCCGTTCTTGTATGAGGTCAGAGCGTTCTTGTATTCGACGAGCTTGTTGAACCGCGTGCCTGAATAATCTGCCTCGAGCCCGCAACTGCCAGCAGGATAGGTGCAGCGGGAAATCTGGGACATGATCTCTGGCTCATCGTAGACCTGATAGGTCGCGCGCTGCCAGTATATGATCGCAAGCGCTTTGGTCTCATTGGGATTGCCGGGAATGGCGTTGACCGAATTGATCAGCGTGTTCACCAGCTCCCGCCCCTTGAGGCACTGGGTTTGCGCCTGTGCCGGAGTGGCCAGCGCAAGCACCGCACCGAGACCGGCGAGCGCGAATTTAATCAGCAATTTCATGACAGTGTCCCCTTCTTGCGCGAGGATAACAGCCGAGCCCCGTTTCGCAAGCTGGTCGCGCTGTGTGAAATGCCGATCGGTGGATCAGGGCGCGGCACGAAGGAGCGAGCAGGTCGATTGCTCAACCAGCGCTGTGGCCGCCGCATGGGCTGGCTCATCCGGCGCGAGTCTGCGGATCAGGGCAAGACCCGACCCCGGCATCGCCAATGTTTCGGCACCCTCCGGCGCATCGGGCTTTTCGCCCGGCGCATGAATGACCAGGCCCCTGAAATCGTCTTCGCCATCAAGGCGCGCGATGAAGACATTGTTTGTCCGCTGATCGAAAACCGACAGCGAGCCATAGGTATCGGAGGCAGGCGCCGTCAGCAGGACCGGGCCGTCGGATACGTCAAAGCGGCAGAGGGCGTAGGCCAGATCAGGCGAAGGGCGGACAATCGTCTGGGTTTGCGGGGTCATGCGCGGTGAAGCGGTCCATTGATAAGTCTCTACGCCGCGCTCGGCCATCTTCAGCTGGGCTGTCGCCATGATACGGGACGGTATGGCGTTCAGCACGGCCAGATGCCCAATCAGCGCCATCAGAAGGAAGACGGCAGCAGCTGCAAGCCAGCGCATCACGCGCCCCCCTCACAGAAGAGCTCATCGATCACAGGCGGCGTCAGAACGGCTTCGGGCTGTGCGAGAAGCGCCTCATCGGGCAGGTACAGCCTGAGTGTCAGGTCGAAGCGGCCCGCATTGCGGCTGGAGACCCAAAGCTCCCCCGGGCGGCCATTCTGCTGCGGGCTGACCCGGAAGCTCCAATCGTCCGGCGTGCCGGTATCGGCCGCCTTGGTTGCATCGAAAGAAAGTGCGCCATCCTCATTCATCGGCAGGCGGCTATCGCCATCATAGAGCGTGATCGACCACCATTCGGCGGGCATCTCGCCGCCACTCACACGGTAAATACACTTATCGCTGAGGCGCTTGCCATCGCTGTCGCGCGCCGCCGTGAAATAGACCGCTTCTTCCTTGCGCAGGGCAAGCAGTCCGCGCCGCGCAATTCTGGCGCGAATATAGGGGTTCGCGGAGTCTGCGCCGATCGACCAATCGCTTGTCCAGCTGTCCACCTTCACGCCGTCACCGAGACGCGGCCCTGTCTTCAGCATGCCCCCGGCCCACAGCGCCGAGGCCCCGCCCGTCAGAAGGCCGAAAATACCCGCAAGGAGAAGCAGCAAGACGATGCGCATCTCGCACCTCTATCGGCCCACAGGGCCGGGGGAAAGCACTGATTTAGGCACACTGGCGCCCGCCGCGCGTAGGCACACATGCTGAGTTCACAGTTACAGCGCAGGCAGGTGTCTGCTAAGCCAGTCAAAGAGCAGGGAGGCTCCATGACACTGTTCCTCAAACTTGGCGGCTGGCTGATACGCATCCTCGCTGCAGTCATCCTTCTGGTGATGCTTACCAATTGCACGATGCTGGGCCTCAACTATGCGAGCCTCGACGTCGACAACAAACCTGATGCGCGCCCGCAAATCGAAGCGACCACGCTTGCCGAATGGGAGTCAGGGCGCGATGCGCTCATCGAGACGTTTGAAGACCTCGTCTATGGCCCCTGGCCGGAAGGGCAAGCCGTTACGCTGGTGAGCCGTACGATGATCGATGAGGGGTTCGCTGGCGGTCGCGGTACGCTGGAAGAATTGCTGATCGAAGTCGGCGCAGGTGACGGCGCCCGACGCTTTCATGTCGCGCTTGCCCTGCCAGACAGCGACACACCCGTCCCGCTGATCATCAGCCAGACTTTCTCCAGCAATTGCGGCGCGTTTCCGGGCGCAACGCTCACCGCGCCGGGCGGCGGCGACTGCGCGGACCACGAAACCGTGCCCGGCTTTGTCGAAGCGATCTTTGGCGAGTTCATCGCCCTCGTGCCCATCGATCAGTATTTCGACCGCGGCTATGGCTATGCGACCTGGCAGGCGGGTGAGTTCATCCCGGACCGGCAGGGCGAAGCGCAAACCGTGATGAACACCATGGTGGGCGACGGCGTGACCGCGCCGACCGGTACGCTGGCGGGCTGGGGCTATGGCTTTTCGGCCATCATCGACGCGCTTGAGGGCGATCCCTCGATTGATGCCGATGCGATCGCCGTGATGGGGCATTCGCGCCATGCAAAATCCGCCATGGTTGCAGCCGTCTATGACCGGCGCATCGCGGCTGTCGTCTCGCATCAATCTGGCTTTGGCGGGGCAGCGGCTTCGCGCTCTGACACGGGCGAGACGGTCGAGCGCATGGTGGAAGGGGCACGTGCACTCGGCGTCCTTCGCATGGAGGGTTACCCTCACTGGTTTGCGCCGGAGTTCGCTGACTATGCCAGCCACGCCGAAGACCTGCCCATCGATCAGCATCAGTTCATCGCGCTTGTCGCACCCACCCCGATGCTGCTCGGCAATGGGCGCCGGGATGTCTGGTCCGACCCTAACTCGACCTATCGGATGGCAGAGGCCGCTGACCCGGTTTACGAACTCTACGGTACAGATGGCCTCGACCAGGATGGCATGCAGGACTTCAACGCAGAGGCGACCCTCAGCTATTTCCTGCGACCCGGCGGGCATTCTATCACCCAGCGCGACATTGATGCGTTTCTGGAATTCCTCGACGCCGCCATGCCCCAAGGGAATCAGGTGCCAGACGCCTCGAATGGAGATAGCCTCCCCTCCCAATAAGTATGAGGGAGGGCACCCATGCCATTTCAAACTGAAGATCTGCTTCCCGTCCTGGCGCTGGTCGTCTGGACGCTCATCATGTTCATCTGGATGTATCTGACGCGCATTCCTGCCTTTCAGAAGGCCGGGATCGACCCGAACGATGCACGCCATCCTGATGCGGGCTACAATGCCAAGATCCCGGCAAGCGTCCGCTCTGTGGCCGACAATTACAACCACCTGCATGAACAGCCGACCATCTTCTACGCGCTGGTCTTCTTTGCGGCGCTGACAGGCGGCGGCGACAATGTCTTCATGTACCTCGCCTGGGCCTATGTGATCCTGCGGGTGATCCATTCCTTCGTTCAGGTCCTGTCTTCGCAGGTCGCCCAGCGTTTCCTCGTCTTCGCGCTCAGCACGATTGTCCTGATCGTCATGGCGGTGAAAGAAGTGCTGCGCCTGTTCCTTTAGGGGGACTGGGCACAAGGTGCGGGTAAGCGGCGCGAGGGTGCTTCCCCCGCTGTGCAATAAGGGATAGATGCGGGGCTATGGCATCTATCCCGAACACCCGACTTGAGCAGGTCGTCGACAGGTTTGACGAAGTCGAAGCCCGTATGGGCTCGACCACCGACAGCGACGAGATCGTCGCCCTGTCCAAAGAACACGCTGATCTCAAACCTGTCGCTGACCAGGCAAAGCTCCTGCTCGACCTTCGCGCTGAGCTGAAGGACGCCGAAGCCATGATGAACGGCGCCGACAAGGAGATGGCGGAGCTTGCGGCAGACGAGTTCTACGACATCAAGGAACGCCTGCCCGCGCTGGAAAAAGAGGTCCAGCTCCTCCTCATCCCGAAGGATGTCGACGACAAGGCAGACATCGTTCTGGAAGTTCGCGCCGGCACGGGCGGCGACGAGGCGGCGCTGTTCGCGGGCGACCTTTTCCGCATGTATTCACGCTATGCGCAGCTTCAGGGCTGGAAGGTGGAAGTCATTTCCGTCTCCGAAGGCGATGTTGGCGGCTATAAGGAAATCATCGCGAACATTTCCGGCGACGGCGTCTTCGGCCGGCTGAAATGGGAGAGCGGCGTGCACCGCGTCCAGCGCGTGCCGGAAACCGAAAGCGGCGGGCGCATCCATACGTCTGCGGCCACCGTTGCCGTTCTGCCCGCACCTGAGAACATCGAGATCGAAGTGCGCCAGGAAGACATCCGGATCGACACGATGCGCTCCTCCGGTGCTGGCGGCCAGCACGTCAACACGACCGACTCTGCCGTTCGTATCACTCACCTGCCGACCGGTATCGTCACGACCAGCTCCGAGAAGTCGCAGCATGTGAACCGTGAGAAGGCGATGGAGCAGCTGAAGATCCGCCTCTATGAGCGCGAACGCGAAGAAAAAGACTCCGCCCGCGCCGAGGCCCGCAAGGACCAGATCGGCTCCGGTGACCGCTCACAGAAGGTGCGCACCTACAACTTCCCGGAAAACCGCGTCTCTGACCACCGGATCAACCTGACGCTCTATGCGCTGGACAAGATCATTGCCGGGGACAAGCTGGATGACGTGATCACCTCGCTCATCGCTGAGGATCAGGCACGCAAGCTCGCCGCGATGGACGAGAATGCATGAGGCGCGCACCTATAAGGTCCAGCTCGGTATTGCGTCGACACGGCTGAAGTCCGCAGGCATTGACAGGCCCGGGCGCGAAGCCCGTCACCTGATGCAGCATGTCTGCGCCTTCAGCGCCGCCGATCTCATCAACCGTGAATCCGACCTGATGCCCAAGGCGGAGACCGAAGCCTTCTTCGACCTTGTTGAGCGCCGCTCACTTGGCGAGCCCTATGAGTATCTGACGGGCGAAGCTTGGTTCTATGGGCTGCGCCTTTCCTGCTCTCCTGCGACGCTCATCCCGCGCCCCGACAGCGAAGTCGCCGTCGATGAGGCGCTGGCCCGCCTGCCGCTTGGGCGCCTATCGAAGATCGCAGACCTTGGCACCGGCACGGGCTGTCTTCTCATCGCCCTCCTGAAGCATGAGCCGCGCCTGACGGGCGTGGGCATTGATCTCTCGGCCGCCGCAATTGAGGTCGCGCAGCAGAACGTGGATGCCCACGGTCTCAGCGAGCGGGCAGAGATGCGCGCGATCGGCTGGCGGGACTGGGATGGTTGGGGCGAGACCGATCTTATCATCTCCAACCCGCCCTATATCCGAAGTGACGTTATCGAGACTCTCGACGATAGCGTCCGCGCCTATGAGCCTCACACCGCTCTGGACGGCGGCATCAGCGGCCTCGATGCCTATCGGGAGATCATCGCCCTCGCCGCCACAGGCATGAAGCCGGGCGCCTGGATCGTGTTCGAGATCGGCTTTGACCAGGGCGCCGAGGTGCGATCCCTGCTTGAATCGGCCGGTTTCTCCTCCATTTCAGTTGCATGTGACACAGGTCAACGCGACCGGGTTGTCTCCGCCCGCCTTCCATAGACAGTTCGGGGGCTTGGCGAAGCACCAAATGCGCGCTAAGGCTTGTGTCGGGCAGGCGGCTGATGACGAAGACTCAGCCCTGCCACGAGCAAGCAAGACATCACCGAGAATACCCAATCCGGGATGCAGCGCACAGGGTCTGGATAACGGACATAACGGGATCAGGAATTTAGCGTATGCAACGCAAGCGCGGACGCGGCCGCCGTTCAGGTGGCAATAACAATAATCCGAACCGGCATTATGAGAGCACCGGCCCGGACGTGAAGATCCGTGGGTCTGCGCAGCAGATCCTGGACAAGTATCAGCAATATGCGCGTGATGCGATGACGGCTGGTGACCGCGTGAAAGCCGAAGCCCACTATCAGCACGCCGAGCACTATGCGCGCATCGTTGCGAGCTTCCAAAAAGACAACAAGCAGCGCAATCGTAACGACGACAACGATTCCGATGACAATGACGACAATGACAACTCGTCTGATCATCGCAATGAGCAGAACTCTGATCGTCAGGACGACCAGCGCTCCAGCCGCAATCAGAACCGCAAGTCTGACAATGACCAGCAGGATGATAGCGACAATCGCCAGGACGAGAGCAAGAGCGACGAGAGTGAGCCAAAAAAGCCGCGCCGTGGCCGCAAGCCAAAGTCTTCTGAAGACGATCCGATGAAGGTCATCGATTCAGACAAGAGCGATGAGACTGCCTCGTCTGACGAAGAAGCACCGGCAAAGCCGAAGCGCCGCACCTATCGCAAGAAGGCCGAAGCGAGCGACGACACGTCTGGCGTGATGTCGACCCTGTCGCGCGGCCGCGCTGGCGACGCTGACGAGGAAGAGAAAGACAAGCGCCCGGCAAACGCTGCCGAGTAACGCGCTGGCCTTGCAGGGTCCACTGGCCCTCGAACCAGGCTTTCCGACATAGAAAACCGCCACCCTGAGGGTGGCGGTTCTTTTTTGCCTGCTGTGGCAAGGGCCCGCGCTATTCGGCGAGCACCTTGCGGCGCTGCTTGTCGAACATGGACCAGACGCCATCGTCGCCGTGCCAGTCGCCCTTCGTTGCGCCCTTGGAGTATTCGGTCGCGCGTGCTTCGAAGAAGTTCGCGTGCTCCACACCGTTCAGGATTTCCGTCAGCCACGGGATCGGGTGCTTCTCGACGCCATAGATTGGGTCGAGCTTCAGTTGCCCCATGCGCCAGTCGGCGATGTAGCGGATGTAGTTTTTGATGTCCTGCGGAGTCATGCCCTGCACTTCACCAGCTTCGAAGGCGAGATCGATGAACTTGTCCTCAAGCTTCACAACCGTCTGGCAGCAATCAGCGATATCGTCCTTGACCGACTTGGTCAGGGCGCCGGTCTCTTCGGCGAAGGTGTGGAACATCTTCATCATGCCTTCGCAGTGCAGCGACTCGTCGCGCACCGACCAGGACACGATCTGCCCCATGCCCTTCATCTTGTTGAAGCGCGGGAAGTTCATCAGCATGGCAAAGGAGGCGAACAGCTGCAGGCCTTCGGTGAAGCCGCCAAACACGGCCATCGAGGTCAGGATGTCCTTCTCGGTCTCACAGCCGAACTGGCCGAGATAGTCATGTTTGGCCGCCATCTGCTCATATTCCATGAAGGCAGAGAACTCTGAGTCCGGCATGCCAATCGTCTCGAGCAGGAGCGCGTAAGCCGCGATGTGCACGGTTTCCATGTTCGAGAAGGAGGCCAGCATCATGCGCACTTCAACCGGTTTGAAGAGCGGCATGTAGTTTTCCATGTAGTTGGCGCCGACTTCGACGTCCGACTGCGTGAAAAAGCGGAAAATCTGCGTGAGCAGATTACGCTCTTTATCGGTGAGCTTGTTCGTCCAGTCCTTACAGTCCTCGCCCAGAGGAACTTCTTCCGGCAGCCAATGAACCTGTTGCTGGATCTTCCAGAAGTCATAGGCCCATGGATACCGGAAAGGCTTGTAGGCCTTGCTCGGTGTAAGAAGCCCTGGGATCTGAGTGATGCCGTCTGCCATAGGTCTGCCCCTTATCCTGCAACACTATATATAGTGCCAAATCACACGTTTTCTCGCAAGATATATACCTGAGCGGTCCATCATTTTCCACAGCGAATGGCAAACTGTGGACAATTGCCGCGCCGGGCGCGCAACCCCTTAATACGCAACGGAAATTGAGACAGCGCCGAACCTTTGCGGCCCCGCCTGGCGCTGAAATTCTTCAGTTCTGTGCACATAGGTGAAAGCGAGCTGGACGTTTTCCACGTGAATCGCTGCGCCCGCCTGCGCGTCCGCGACCAGCTTGTTGCGGTCTGAAACGCGCGGGCTGTCGCGCCAGGCATTGCCGTCCAGAAACATGTCGCGAAGAATGAAGCGTCCCTCCAATCCGGCAAAGAGGTAACCGCCGACAGCCTGCTGTGGTGAGAAGGTGCCGGCCCCGGCGAGCGCGGGCCGAATGCGAGGTGGACCAAAATCCGCACCGAGGTCCCAACCAATGCGGCCCGTCAGACCAGTGGCTGCATAAGTCCGCACATTGCCTACGGCACCGCCAGCGTGAATGCCATAATCGGTCTCCAGCCCCAGCGGCAGACGCGGACCGTCGTAGAGCGCCATGCGTTGCGCAATCAGTTCAACACCGGGCTCGTCGCGTAATTGATGGCTCCACCCCTTGGGTTTGTCTTCCTCAATGAGGTCGTGCCAGTTGGTCTGCACAAACTCACCCAGCGCCGCAGGGCCGACGACGCCAAGGTTCAGCTGGAGCACGTCCTGTATGTTTTCGTCACTCGCAACCACGGTCCCCGAAACATACAGCCAGCCGGCATACGGCCTGTCATCAGGGTCCGGCGTCCTGAGCGAGATGTCATTCGGCGTGAAGATCGCATGGGACAGCGCCAGACCCTGACGCAGCTTGCGCCGCTCCAGATCAAGCAGGGGGACACGGCGCGCCGCCCAGTCGAGGATGGGCAGAACCCTGTCTTCGGGGGACACGCGCTCGATCCGGATACCATTTGTGTAGTCGCGGTCGGTACCCCCAAACAGGTCATTTTCTGATGTCAGCGACCAGACCCCGCGTGCTGCGGGCCGGTCAGCGTCCTGCTCAATCGCCGCCTGCGCGTGCACGGGCAGACACATACAGAAAAGGAAAATGAGGAAGATTAAGAACGCAGCGCGCATTTGAGACAGGACCGGAGAGCGATTGATCGCCGCGCCCATAGCTCAGCCAGGTACGGTCCGTCAGCTTAAATTCTGGAAACGACTGCGGAAGACAGTCTAACGGCGGAGGGTAAAGCTCACGCCCGCGAAGTCTTCTGCCGCGCGCTGACCTTGAAGACCGCGCTCATTGTACTCCACCTCGCGGTGAATATAGCTCAGCGAGAGCTGGCCATTGCCGCGCGTGAAAGACACGCCCGCCTGCATATCGCCGACGGTCACCTGATCGCGAAGCGCCATGCGATTTGTGAAGTTACGGTCGCCATCAGGCTCGTAGACGAGGGCTTCGCCATCCGCGCCTGCGAACAGATACCAGCTATCGGGCGCCACGTTCTGTCCGCGCTGGTCGAAATTCTGACCGATACGGATTTCACCGCCGACGCTTCTCTGTTGGAAATCGCCATCCTTGCTCAGGCTGACGCGCGGCACGACGCCGACATCAAAGCCGAGGCCGGTGCGCTCCATCGGTGCGGAAATCGCGACTTCGGCATCGAAGTCGCTGACCTGACGAACAGGACGCGTCATATTCTCGACGCTGCGACGGCCCTGATAGCCGACAATACCGGCCGAATTTGAGATGCGAAGGCTGTTCACACTTGGGGGGCGGCTTGCATCGACGCCGATCGGGCGCGTCGTGCGCACGCCAAGGACCGGCGCAATCGCAATCTCAGATGTAGCTGATGTCTGTGCTTGGCTGAACGAGAAGTTCGAGGCCGCACGGATCGTCGCCGCGGTCTGCGTATCGGTCGTCTCGACGAGGCGATAATCGACGTCTGGCGCCGCACCTCTAACGGTCGCAGCAGAAGCAGCTGGTGCCGGGGAACATCCCTGACAGCCTGCGGCGATCACTGAGGCCAAAACCAATAACATTGCGTCCACTCCAGCCAACCCTAAACCATAGGGTTACGACATTTCGTCCCTCTTGTAGCACAGCCTATGGCACTATCACAGGGGTGTTACGAATTGTTGTACCCACGAATTCTTACAATTCCTCCATTGAGACCTTGTTCCTGAGAAAGTGATTTTTCTAAGGCGAAATGACACGTTTGGTTAAATCCCTGCCCTGCTGACCTCTGACAGAAGGCATTTTCGGCCGCTCACTAAGCTGACGCTCAACACAATCGGTATTGAGCGGCTTCTCAAACTTGTTACATGGTAACCTCAATGATGCTGCCGCGATCCAGTCTCGCCCTCAAGGCGCTTTTCGTGGCCCTGTTCCTATGGATTCAGGGCGCGGCCCTCTATGACGCCGCAGCACATGGCGATGCGCCCCACGACCATTACGGTGTCTCGTGTGACCTTGAGCATGTTGTCGCGCCGCAAGTCGCGCCGCTGCCTACCTCACCGACACTTCCTTCGCCGCCGCGCACGTTCACGATCAGCGAGGCGCCAACCCTCGATTTCAGACCGTGGTCGCGCCCGCCCGGACGTGGCCCACCTCCCCGAGGGCCGCCCGCCTTCAATCAATAGTGACTGACGACGCCTGAGGCTCCGGACAATGAAACCGGACCCCGGCGACCTTCCTGTTGATTGAGGGGAATACTCAAAATGACTTCCAGAATCCTGCGCCGCACGCTCGCGGCAACCCTACTTGTGGGCGCAAGCCCACTTGCCATCGCCCAGAATGCAGACACCGCCCCGACGACCGAAACGTCGGAACGTCTCTCCACCGTCATCGTCTCCGGTGTCGGCCCGCAGCGCGAAACCGACGAGATGATCGGAAACGCCAGCGCCGTCTCACGCGGCGAGATCGTCGAACGCCTCCAGGCCTCCCTCGGCAATACGCTCGATAGCGAGCCCGGCGTTTCCACGACCCATTTTGGTCAGGCGGCCAGCCGTCCCGTCCTTCGCGGACTTGGCGCGGAACGCGTTCTGGTCCTGACCAACGGCATTGGCGTGATCGACGCCTCCGCCGCCTCGCCTGACCACCAGGTCGCCGGCGACGGTATCGATGCCGAGAAGATCGAAATCCTGCGCGGCCCGGCTGCGCTGGCTTATGGCGGCCAGGCAATTGGCGGCGTTGTGAATGTCATCGACGGTTTGATCGTTGAGGACCTTCCCGAAGAGCCCGTCTCCGGCGAAGCCTATGGCGCTTACAACAGCGTCAACGAAGGCCAGGAAGGGGCCATCAAGGGCCGCTTTACCACCGGGCCTTTCGTGCTGTCCCTCTCGGCGTCGGCACGCGACTTCGAAAACTACGACATTCCCGGCTTTGCTGAATCCTCACGCCTGCGCGCCCTCGAAGCGCTTGAAGGTGATGACCACCATGATGAGGAAGAGCATGACGAGGATGAAGATCACGACCACGAGGAACACGAAGACGAGGAAGTCCGCGACACGCTGGAGAACTCTTTCGTAGAGACCGAATCCTTTGCGGGCGGTCTCTCCTGGGTCGGTGATGGCGCCTTTGCCGGTATCGCCGTTCGTCGCCAGACATCCTCTTACGGTCTACCGGGCCACAGCCACGCGCATGAACATGAGCATGAAGAAGATCATGACCATGAAGAAGGCGAAGACCACGATGAAGATCATGACGAGGAGCACGAGGAAGGCGAAGAGGGCGAAGAGAACCCGTTCATCGACCTCGAACAGACCCGCTATGATTTCCGCGCTGGCGCGGACCTGAATGTCGGGCCATTCACCCGCATTGCCGGTAATATCTCTATCGCTGACTATGAGCACACCGAGTTCGAAGCGCCGGGCGAACCCGGCACCAAATACGAAAGTGACGGGGCCGAAGGCCGTGTCGAGCTTGGTACTGGCTTCGGTGACTGGGAGGGCGCCGTCGGCGTTCAGATCCTCGACAAGACACTGGACGCATTCGGTGACGAGGCCTTCATCACAAAGACCGACACCATGTCGACCGGCGTGTTCCTGTACCAGACGAGGGAATGGACCAACGGCTTCGGTGTCGAAGGCGGTCTGCGCTACGACTCGACCGAGCTCGACAATATCGTGGCGGGCTCACGCGAGTACGACCTTTTCTCTGGCTCGTTCGGCGTGCACCAGCACTGGGAAAATGGCTGGTTCGTCGGTGGTCAGGTCAGCCTGACCGAACGCGCACCAAATGAGAGCGAGCTCTTCGCTGACGGCGCACACCTTGCGACCGAGCAGTATGAAGTTGGCGACAACACGCTGGACAAGGAACGCGGCCTGAACCTTGAGGGCACAATTCGCTGGCGCGGTGATACCGGCTTTGGCTTCGGCGCAAACCTGTTCCACACGGAGTTTGACGGCTTCATCTACCTGACGCCAGGCCTCGCCTTTGATGATGATGGTGACCTCGTCGATGAGATTGACGAACTGCCGGTCTATCTCTTCGTGCAGGAAGACACGAGCTTCACGGGCGGCGAGATCTACGTCGACTACGTGCTCGCTGGCGGCCCGCTCGGCGCTGACTGGCGCGCAGAAGCCAATGTCGACTTTGTCAGCTCTGACATTGATGATGGCGGCAACGTGCCACTTCTCCCGCCAACGACTTTCAATGCTTCGCTCGACGGCGACTGGGGCCTCTGGAAAGCCGGAGCAAGCGTGACCGTCGCAGCAGATCAGGACGATACTGGTGTCGGCGAGTTGCCAACGGATGGCTACACAACGCTCGACCTGCGCGGGGCGCTGTCGCTGGCGGATCTTGGTGTAGGCCGCGAAGGTACCGAGTTCTTCCTCGAGGCACGGAACATCACGGATGAAGAAGTTCGCTACGCCACCTCCGTGCTGAAAGACACGGTTCCTGCCCCCGGTCGCAACTTCCGCGGCGGTGTAAGGATTGTGTTCTAGGCCAGCGTCTTCCGGCGGCCCACAACGCCCTCGTCCTTCGACTTCGCTCAGGATGAGGGCGTTGAATTTCTGCCCCCGCAAAGGCGCTCTTGCTGAGCGAAGTATGTGCCCGCCAAGGCAGGTATCGATGCACGAGCGCCCCAGTCGCTACAATTCAAGCAAACAAAAACCCCTCAGATGAAAGCGATTGCGACGCCTACTGGCAGGCGAGGCATTCGTCATAGTCGGTGTTCGGCACGTCCATGCCGGTTGCCTTTTCCTTGTCGGCGGCGCCCGCAAAGCTTGCGCGCTGGACCGATTTGGAGCGGCAGTAATAAAGCGACTTCAGGCCCTTTTCCCATGCCGTCCAGTGCAGCATGTGGAGGTCCCACTTGTTGATGTCGGCAGGCAGGAAGACGTTGAGCGACTGGCTCTGGCAAATATACGGCGTGCGGTCTGCAGCCAGTTCGATGATCCAGCGCTGGTCGAGCTCGAACGCCGTCTTGAAGACAGACTTTTCATGCTCGTCGAGGCAGTCGAGATGCTGGACGGAGCCTTCATTCTCGAGGATCGAATTCCACGTCTCTTCGGTGTTCGCGCCCTTCTGTTCGAGCACGCGCTCCAGCTGCTGGTTCTTCACCGTGAAGGAGCCTGACAGCGTCTTGTGCGTGTAGACGTTTGCCGGGATAGGCTCGATGCCAGCCGAGGTGCCGCCGCAGATGATCGAGATCGACGCGGTTGGTGCAACGGCCATCTTGTGGCTGAAGCGGGCCATCATGCCTGCATCGCGTGCGTCTTCACATGGGCCACGCTCCTTGGCGAGCTTGACCGATGCCTGGTCGGCGCCAGCGCGGATGTGCTTGAACATCTTCTCGTTCCAGACTTTCGACATCGCGCTTTCGATTGGCACGTTCATCGTCTGCAGGAAGGAATGAAAGCCCATCAGGCCGAGACCGACCGAACGCTCGCGCTTTGCCGAATAGACGGCGCGGGCCATCTCATTCGGCGCGCGCTGGATGAAGTCTTCCAGCACGTTGTCGAGGAAGCGGAAGATGTCTTCCAGGAAGTTCTCGTCCTTGGACCATTCGAGGAATTTCTCGGCATTGACCGAAGACAGGCAGCAGACAGCCGTGCGGTCTTCGCCATTCTGGTCGACGCCGGTCGGAAGGGTGATTTCCGAGCAGAGGTTCGACTGGTGAACCTTGAGGCCGAGCTTGCGCTGGTGCGCTGGCATCGCGTTGTTCACCGTGTCGGTGAAGAGCAGGTATGGCTCACCGGTCTGGATGCGCAGCTCGAGGATCTTCTGCCAGATCTTGCGTGCGTTGACGGTGCGCAGCACTTCGCCGGACTTTGGCGAACGCAGGCCGAACTCTTCATCCTTGCGGACCGCTTCCATGAACTCATCGGTGATGTTGATGCCATGGTGCAGGTTGAGAGACTTGCGGTTGAAGTCGCCCGACGCTTTGCGGATCTCGAGGAACTCCTCGATTTCAGGGTGGTGCACGTCGAGATAGCAGGCTGCAGAGCCGCGGCGCAGCGAGCCCTGGGAAATCGCCAGCGTCAGGCTGTCCATCACGCGGATGAAAGGAATGATGCCGGAGGTCTGTCCGTTCTGGCCGACCTTCTCACCGATGGAGCGGACATTGCCCCAATAGGTGCCGATGCCGCCGCCATTCGAGGCGAGCCAGACATTCTCCGTCCACGTCTCGACGATGTCATCGAGCGAGTCGCCAACCTGGTTGAGGAAGCACGAAATCGGCAGGCCCCGGTCTGCGCCGCCATTCGAGAGGACAGGCGTCGCTGGCATGAACCAGAGGCGGGAGATGTAATCATAGATGCGCTGGGCGTGATCCTGATCGTCAGCGAAGGCCTTCGCGACGCGGGCAAACATGTCCTGATAGCTTTCCCCGGTAAGGAGGTAGCGATCTTCGAGCGTCTTCTTGCCGAACTCGGTCAGCAGCGCGTCACGCGACTCATCAATCGTGATCTCGATATCGTTAACGACCTTGAGGTCCGGGCGCGGCTTCTGGCCTTTAGGCTTGCCCCGGCGGAGCGCGGCGGATGTTTTGGTCGCAACAGTGCTCGCAGACATGGTGTCTTTCCTCTCAATCGGCCCGTCATATATAGGGATTTGGCCCCAGAAGCGCCATATGCGGTGCCTCTACCCCGTCCCAATACTAGATATAGTGTTCCGAAGGTTAAGGCTTGGTCAATGGGCACTCTGCCGAATTTGCGACGGTTGCCGTGGAAATCTCACCATCTTCGGTGGGTTTCCTGCCTGCAATGCCCGTCACTAAAAGCGATAAACGAATTGCAGAAAATTTCGTTTCGGGTGCGGAAAGATTCAGGGCACTGGCGCGCAAACGAGCACGCCCTGAATCACTTTTTCGCAAGACGATAAGAAAGCCCCCTTCGCGGCGGGAATCTGGTCTCGAATCACCC
The DNA here is from genome assembly GCF_003576245.1 of Henriciella algicola. Lineage (GTDB taxonomy): Bacteria > Pseudomonadota > Alphaproteobacteria > Caulobacterales > Hyphomonadaceae > Henriciella > Henriciella algicola. The sequence goes on along the minus strand of NZ_QWGA01000003.1, from coordinate 1,363,795 downwards.
CTCCTTACCCAGTGCCGACAATGACCGGTCGGACACATCACCGAAGAGCCGCGCGATGGACTGATTCCACTCATAGAGCCGTTGCCAGTTGTCCCCGCCATTCGGCATCAGGCCGAGCCGAACAATGACGAGGTCCTTGGACGGTACAATCCAGATCGTCTGTCCCTCATGGCCCTGCGCGGAGAAGGCGTCGAAGGGCGGCGTCGTTGCCGCCTGATCCGCCGGCACTGGTGCCGGGTCAGCGCCCAGCCACCAGCCTGCGCCATAGACATTGGCTTTTGTGGACACAGGATCCCGGCGGGAAAAGCCGACCCAGCCCCTAGGCAAGAGGCGCTCCCCTTCCCATACGCCGTCACGCAGATAGAGATAGCCGAACTTCGCAAAGTCGCGCGCCGAAGCCCAGACGAGCGAGCCGCCGAGATAGGTGCCAGCGGCATCAAACTCAGGCTGCGCGTCCATGCCGATGGGCCCGAAGAAAACGTCCTTCATCCATTCGACCATCGCCGCGTTCGTAGAAGCGCACCGCGTATCGGGCGATGTCGCCTGTTCCTGGGAAGCCGCGCTGCCTTGCGTCGAGCAAGACCCTTCTATTCCAGCGATACGTTGAAGCGCCCATCCGATTAGATGAAATCCAGCCGTTGAGTAATTCCACACCGCGCCGGGGTCGTGCGCCAGCTCGAACTCATCCACTATATGTTGTGCCACATCGAACCGGCCGGGGCCGTACATCATCTGGACGACATCATTGTCTGTGAGCCCCGTTGACCCGATTTCGAGATAATCGAGCCCATCCGTCATCGTCAGCCACTGGCGCCAGGTGATCTCGCCGCGCGGGTCACCCTCCGGAAACGGGGTCGGCATCGCATAATCAATATCCTCGATCAGGCCGAGCTCGACTGCCCGGCCTACGAGCGCCGAAGTGATCGATTTCGCCATAGACCATGACACCTGCTTGATGTCCGGCCCGAATCCTTCGGCATAGGTTTCGAAGATGAGGCGCCCTTCATGGATAATGACGATCGCCCGCGTCTGGCCCATCGGCTCGGTCACGCTCGTCGCCATCGCGTCACGCACGAGAAGCGACAGCTCCTCTTCGACCCCGGCAGGCACCTCGCCCTCAGGCCAGCTCTGAGTGGGCCAAGCAAGGCCGTCAGGCTGCGGCAGCAGCGGCACGAGGCCTTGAGCACTCGCCTGCATGCCAACAGCGCAGGCGGCTGCAATAAGCAGAGACTTGAAGAACATCGACGCGCTCCGTAACGATTGTCACAGCACATCTAGAGGCAGAGCATGAAACTCGTCAAAGCCGCAGTCGTCATCGTGATCATGCTAGGCGTCGCAGCCCTTCTTGCCTGGCAATTCATGATCAAGGACCAGATCGATCTTGCCCGTGTCGCGACACCCTACGGCGCCAAGATGGTCTGCTCTTGCCGGTTCGTGGCAGAGCGCCCGATGGAGAGCTGCCTTGCCGACTTTACCGAAGACGTCAGCGCCGTGAGCTTCGCCGAAAAGGATAATTCGATCCGGGCCACCGTGCTGGGCGGCGTGGTCAGCGCTACGGCTGTTTATGAAGACGACCTTGGCTGTACGCTGATTGATCAAGCACGCTAGTAGCGGTCATGGCGCGGTGGCGCTCCTTGCCATTTCAACATCGACATCGAACAGGCCGCCATAGCGCGGTGCAAGCTCGTCAACAAAAGCAGTCGCGGGGACAGCAATCTCATAAGGCCCTTCGGCATAGGCGCCGACCGTGTAAGGTTCAAAATGATAGACGAGCCCCGCTGGCGCTTCGCTATCGACACCGCGTGCAATGGTGAAATTCTCGAAGATGACGTCATTATTGTCGAACGCAGCCCTTAGCCAGCTGTCCATCAACTGCTCATCGCTGAGATCCGGATCGTTCAGACGTTCGCGCTTTGCAATGATCAGCGCCGCCTGAAGGGCGTCCGCCATGACAGCACGCGCCGCCTCATCATCCTCGAAAAGGTCACCGAAGCCGATCTCCTCGCCGAGGCCTTCATCCCAGTTCAGCATGCTGAACTGGAAATTGGGATGCGCGCCGCCAGCATAGGCCGCATAAGAGCCAAGGAACGACCGCAGCGTGCCTTCGCGTGGCCCGACTTCTTCCCAGCTGACCGTCAGAGAGTGCGACCGAAAGGCGTAGCCCTCATTCTCAGCATCGGCGCGATCGTTCTGCGCCGCCGCGAGAAACGCTTCCTTGCCGTCTTCGGCGCGTTGACGGATCAGGGCCGCCAGCTTCGGGTCGATCTCATCGATGCGTGCAGGCAGGCGAATGTCGATCGACGCCGCCTCAGTGCCGCTGACGATAGCGATACCGCCATTTGGATCGGCGAAGCCGCTACTTGAAGGCTGTTCAGGTCGCGGTAGTTGCGACACCCGAACGCTTTCGGTTTCGTCCACGGCTTCCGCGCCGCACGCGGCAAGGAAGATTGCACTCATCAGGAACACGCTGGCTTGCTTCATCGGCGGCGCCTCAAATGAAACGGAATCAGTGATTTATAGGCTCAACAGTTCTGGGTCGCCACCCTGGGCTGTGATGTCCACTGTCACCACACGTTCGCTTGCGAAGCGCAGCATATAGTGCGGCCCGCCCGCTTTTGGACCGGTGCCGGAAAGACCCTCACCGCCAAATGGCTGAACACCCACAACTGCGCCCGTGATCGACCGGTTGACGTACATGTTGCCCGCCTTCACCGCGGCACGAACCTTGGCCGCAAAGCTTTCGAGACGCGAGTGAACGCCGAGCGTCAAGCCATACCCCTTCGCTTCAAGCGCAGCACCAACCTCGGCAATATTGTCCGGCTTGTAGCGCACCACGTGAAGCACTGGCCCGAAGGTCTCTTTCTCGATCTGGTCGAGCGACTTCAGCTCAATGATCGATGGACCAAAGAAGTGGCCGCCTTCCGGCGCGTCCAGCTTCTTCACCACAGACGCCTCTGTTTCCATGCGTGCCATATAGGCGTGGAGCATGTCATGGGCTTCTCCGTCGATGACGGGTCCGACATCGGTGTCAGCCCGGCCCGGGTCGCCGACTTTCAGCTCATCCATCGCGCCCTTCAGGCCTTCCAGAATGAAATCGGCGGTCGCATCCGGCAGGAACAGGACGCGCAGCGCAGAGCAGCGCTGCCCCGCCGACCCGAAGGCCGAGTTCAGGACGTCGTCGATCACCTGCTCGCGCAGGGCCGTGGTGTCGACAAACATGCCGTTCAGCCCGCCAGTCTCCGCGATAAGCGGAATGATCGGTCCTTGCCGATCCGCCAGCGTCTTGTTGATGAGGCGGGCGGTATCCGTGCCGCCGGTGAAGCAGACGCCGCTGACACGGAGGTCCTTGGTGAGCTTTGCGCCCACAGTCTCACCGCGTCCCGGAACGAGGTGGAGTGCGCCAGCTGGAAGACCGACCTGCTGGAAGATACGCACAGCTTCAAAAGCAATGATCGGCGCCTGCTCTGCAGGCTTGGCGACGACCGTATTACCTGCGCCCAGCGCAGCCGTGATCTGGCCCGTGAAGATCGCCAGCGGGAAATTCCAGGGCGAGATGCAGGCGAATACGCCGCGTCCGTGCAGCGAGATGTGGTTGGTCTCACCTGCAGGCCCCGGAAGGCGTGTCCGCCCCTCGAACTTTTCTTCCGCCTGCACCGCATAATAGCGGCAGAAATCGACGGCTTCGCGCACTTCCGCGATGCCATCGGCAAACGTCTTGCCAGCCTCTTCGGCCATGAGCGCGACCAGCCGGTCCATATTGGCTTCGAGTGCATCGCCCATGTCCGACAGGATCTTCGCGCGTTTCGCTCCGCCAAGCGCGTCCCATTCAGGCTGGAAGGCGGTTGCCGCATCGAGCGCGGCATCGACATCTGCATCAGACGCTTCGCGCACAGTTCCGAGACGGCGCGAGGTGTCGGATGGCGCGAACACTTCCGCGCCGCCATCGCTCAGCACTTTGCCAGAGATGATCGGCCCCGCGACGAGCGCCTTGCCTTCACGCAGCCGGTCGACATGGTCTTCCAGAACCTTGCGCTCGCTCGCCTGTGAGAGGTCCACACCGATGGAGTTCTTGCGCATCGGGCCATAGAGACGCGGCGGCGTTGGAATGCGCGGATGGCGGCGGGGGCCGGCTTCGACTTTCGCGATCGGGTCATCAACGACCTTTTCGACATCGACATCCGGGTCGAGGAAAGAGTGCACGAAGCTCGTATTCGCGCCATTCTCCAGAAGGCGGCGCACGAGATAAGGCAGAAGGTCCTTATGCGCACCGACCGGCGCATAGACGCGAACCTTGTCGCCTTTCTCCGCCGCGCCATAGAGCGGCTCACCCATGCCGTGCAGGCGCTGGAATTCGTAATTCGTCACGCCTTCTGCTTCAGCCATCATCAGGATGGTCGCCAGCGAGTGGGCATTATGCGTCGCAAACTGCGGATAGATGCGCGGGCTTGCCTGCAGCAGCGCGTGTGCGCAGACGAGATAGTTGATGTCGGTGCCGTGCTTCGTCGTGAAGACCGGGAAGTTCACCATGCCATCTTCATGGGCGTGCTTGATCTCTGTGTCCCAATAGGCGCCCTTCACCAGGCGCACCATGAGACGCATGCCAGTCTCGCCAGCCAGTTCGGACAGGCGCTTGATCACATCCTGCGCGCGCTTCTGATAAGCCTGCACCGCAAGGCCAAGTCCGCTCCAGGCTTTCAGCGATGGCTCACGCATCAGCCGCTCAAGCAGTTGCAGCGAGATGACCAGCCTGTCGGCCTCCTCAGCGTCGAGGCAGAGATTGATATTGGCCTTAGCCGCATCCACGCAGAGCGCCAGCAGACGCGGATATAGCTCTGCATGCACGCGCGCATCATTGACTGCCTCATAGCGCGGATGAAGCGCTGACAGCTTTACCGAAATGCCGTTCTTTGCTTCCGGCGAAAGGGACGCGTCGCCATCCGCACCGACCTCTTTGATCGCCTCGCGATAGGACTGGAAATAGCGCTCGGCATCGTCATGCGTGCGCGCGCCCTCACCCAGCATGTCAAAGCTGAAATTCGCCGCCTCACCGGCTTTCACTTTCTTGCGGCCGCGCTTCAGCGCTTCGTCGATTGTCCGGCCCAGCACGAACTGCTCACCCATGATCCGCATGGCCTGCATCATTGCGGCGCGAATGACCGGTTCGCCGCTTTCGCGCACAAGGTTGGATACGAAAGTCCCCGGGCCCTTCTTGGCATCGCTTGGCGCGCCGATGACGCGCCCGGTCAGCATCAGGCCCCAGGTCGAGGCGTTGACCAGCCAGCTGTCGGACTGGCCCGAATGCGCGCCCCAATCGCCAGAGCGAATCTTCTCAGCGATCAGATCGTCGCGCGTATCGGCGTCCGGCACACGCAGCAGCGCTTCGGCCAGACACATCAGCGCAAGACCTTCAGAGTTCGAAAGACCGAACTCCTCTAGGAAGCTTTCCATCATGCCTTTAGGGCGACCGGCCGCGCGGGCGATCTGGACAAGTTCGCGACCACGGCGAACCGCAGCGGTGCGTGCGCGTTCATCCAGCGGTAGCGATTTCAGGATTTCGGCAACAAGGGCTTCCTCATCGGCGAATTTGATCTTGTCGAGCGCGTCCCAGCTCTTCGCCATGGGCGTCAGCGTATCGGGCATTGTGTCCTCCGTCGTCTGGCGGTCCTGCACGATCATCCTATCGCAAACCGTCAGGCGGGTTTACGCCGGACTGCATGTCTCTAAAAGTGGGACCACGCAGCCATGCGGCAAGGAGTATAGATGCGCATCATGCTTATCACAGACGCCTGGGAACCACAGGTGAATGGCGTCGTCCGGACCATGAAACGTGTCATCGCCGAATGCGAGGAGATGGGGCATGAATGGGAAGTGGTCTCGCCTGCCGATGACTTTCTGACCATGCCGCTACCGACCTATAGCGAGATTCAGCTTGCGCTGTTTGCCCGCAACAAGATTTCCGAGCGCTTCGAAAACTTCCAGCCCGATGCTGTCCACATCGCGACCGAAGGTACGCTTGGCCTTGCGGGCCGCGCCATGTGCCTGAAGGAAAAGCATCCCTTTTCGACCTCCTATCACACGCGCTTTCCCGAATACGTCTCGGCCCGTTTCCCTGTGCCGACCTCGTGGGGCTATAGCTATGTGCGCTGGTTCCACAAATATTCCGGCAAGGTCATGGTCGCGACACCGTCCATGCGCGAAGAGCTTGAGGAGCACGGCTTCAACAATGTCGTCTCATGGACGCGGGGCGTTGATGTCGACCTTTTCCACCCCTCGCGCCGTATCGAGGAAGGTCAGCCCGGCGACCCGTTCGAAGGCCTGCCGCGTCCAATCTTCCTCAATGTTGGCCGCGTCGCGGTCGAGAAGAACATCGAGGCATTCGCAGAGCTCGACCTCCCCGGCACCAAGGTCATCGTTGGTGAAGGTCCGCAACTACAGGAGCTGAAGCGCCGCTATCCGGAAGTGAAGTTCCTCGGCGCCCGGTTCAACGAAGAGCTCGCCACTTGTTTTGCGAGCGCTGACGTTTTCTGCTTCCCGAGCCTGACCGACACGTTCGGGCTCGTCATTCTCGAAGCCATGGCCACCGGTACGCCGGTTGCGGCCTATAACGCGCCCGGCCCGCGCGACATCATCCCCGGCTCAAACGCTGGCGTCATCGATGATGACCTTGAGAAGGCCTGCAAGACTTGCCTCGATCTCGACCGGGCGGTGACGCGCACCTATGCCGAAGGTTATAGCTGGCGCGCCTGCGCCGAGGCCTTCATCGAAAACCTCGATCCGCTACCGGTGCCAGAGCGCAAGCGCTTCTGGCAGAAGATCAGGCTTCGCCGGCGCAAGAAGAAATTCCCACCCGATACAAAAGCCGGGTGAGTACACCGCCTGACATAGACACGCTGAAACGCCTTGTGGGCCAGTCCGTGCCGGACCTCGCCGCCCAACCCTTCGCCCGTGTCCGCAATGCCGGCACCGACAATCTCATCTACAAGATTGGCGATGCTCATGCGCTCCGCGTTGCGCGCCGCCATGAAGCGATCCCGTCGCTGGCCTACCGCGAACCGGTCGCCATGCGCAGCCTGAAAGACTTACCGCTTGAGACGCCTGAACTCGTCGCCAACGGTCTGACCGGCATGGCTGAAAGCTGGCCTTGGCTGGTTTGCTCCTGGCTGGAAGGTGAGAGCGCGGAGGCAGTCGGTCATGCGTTCACTGAAACCGACGCCAAACGCCTCGCCCTCTTCCTGCTCGATCTGCAGGGCCAGAAGCGCGACTTCGCCGCCGAACCCAATATCGACAATCACTGGCGCGGCTGCCCGCTTGTCCAACGCGACGCACCCACACGCGGCGCGATTGCCGATGTCGCAGACGATTTCGATGCCATCGCGCTCGCCGCCATCTGGAAGGTCGCGCTCGAAGCGCCGCCATGCCTCGAGCGGGACAGGACCTGGATCCACGGTGACCTTCACGCGGGCAATCTTCTGGTGAAAGACGAGGCGCTTTCCGGCGTACTCGATTGGGGGCTTTCCGGCCTCGGCGATCCGGCTTCAGACCTGATGGCAGGCTTCACCCTGTTCGAAGGCGCAGCTCAGGACGCGTTCTGGAAAGCCTCGGGAATAAGCGAAACCGTCTGGCGGCGCGCCCGCGGCTGGGCGCTGTCGACCAGCGTGATTGCGTATGCCTTCTACCGCGGGACGAAAACACCGATTGAGAAGCGCAGCCGGAAACTGCTCGAGGACTTCTCGTTCAGCATCTAGCTTTTGGCAATGTCCATGGTTTCAAGTGACAGCGCCTTCTCTCTTACGGCCGCGCGCTCATCTTCCTGAAGCGGGATCAGACCCTTCTCGACCAGATACCCGGTCGGACCCCACGCGTCTTCCTGCGTAAACTCTGAGATGAAGTCGGTAAGGCCAGGCACCAGATTCGCATTCTGCTTCTTCACATAGAAGAACATCGAACGTGAAATCCCGTAATTGCCGCTCGCAATGTTTTCAAAGCTCGGCTCCAGACCGCCAATGCTCGCGCCCTTCAGGCGGTCGAGGTTCTGCTCCAGGAAGGAGAAGCCCATGATGCCGATACTGTCAGGGTTCTTCATCAGGGTCTGGACGATGGCTGTGTCGTTCTCACCAGAGTCGATCCACTTGCCGTCCATGCGGATCGTCGTGGCGCGGCGGCCGAATTCATCTGGATTGCTTTCCTTCAGCGCCGCGACTTCAGGCACCTCTTCAGCGCCGCCTTCCATGGCGAGTTCGGCGAAGGCGTCGCGCGTCCCCGAGGTCGGCGGCGGACCAGAAACGAGGATCGGCATGTCAGGCAGGTGGTCTGCGACATCCTGCCAGGTCTCGTTCGGGTTCTCTTCCCACCCACCATTGCCATCCGGCAGTTCTTCGGCGAGCGCGCGATAGATCTCTTCCTTGGAGAGGTCGAGCACCGGCGACCCCTTGGCATTTGCCAGAACGATCCCGTCATAGCCGATCTTCACTTCGACAATCTCGGTAACGCCTTGGCGTGCGCAGAGCGCCAGCTCGGACGCTTTCACTGGACGCGACGCATTGCTGATTGAAGGCTCCTTGGGCCCAATGCCCTGACAGAAGGCCTGAAACCCACCGCCGGTGCCCGTCGTCTCTACGATTGGGGTTGGAAATTCCGACACCGCACCAAACTGCTCGGCGACCGTCGTCGAGAACGGTGAGACCGTTGAGGAACCCACGATCCTGATCTTTTCGTCTGGAGAAGCTGCGAAAACCTGCAGCTCTCCAGAGCTCGCATCAATCTCGGAAAGGTCTGTCTTGGGCGCACAGGCAGTCGCGAGCAAGCCTGCAGTCAGGGCCAGAAAGAGCGTACGCATGGGGGCCGTCCTAAAGTCCAAAGAGCATTTCGTCGGCTACCGTTTATATGGCTTTTGTGACAGTCACATGCCTGCGACTGTCATCTCTTTGCAGGCAGCAATACGGGCGGGCAAACGCGGTCGAATCCAAAACGTCCGCACACCTTCACAAGGCGGCCGTGATCGCCGCCCTCATCCGTGATGTACAGCCTGCCACCGGCCTCACCCGTTCGCGGCTGCGGGGCCGCACCTTCAAGTACGCGAAGGGTCTGACGCGCGATCGCGGCGCCAGAATCTATAAAGGTGACACCGTCTGGCGCCGCCGCAGCGAGCTGCGCGCGCACCAGCGGAAAATGTGTGCAGGCGAGCACGATTGTATCCACATCGCCGCCATCCTTGGCATCAAAGATTGGCGCCAGCGCGGCGGTGAAGCCTCCTCCATCATAGGCTTCACCCGCTGCAAAAGCCTCAGCAAGGCGTACCAGCTCGACGCTGCCATGCAGGATCACGGTGATTTCGCTCGCAAAATCCTCGATCAGTTTCGCGGTGTAGGCGCGGCGGATGGTCCCCGGCGTCGCAAGCAAGCCGATGACCCCTGTTCTCGTCAGGGATGCAGCAGGCTTGATCGCGGGCACCGTCCCGACAACAGGGATATCGAGACGCGCGCGCACCTCGTCCAGCGCCAGCGTGCTCGCCGTGTTGCAGGCAATAACAAACACATCGGGCTGCGCCTCCCGCACCAGCGCCTCGGCCACATCAGGCAGGCGCGCGCGCAGCGCTTCATCACTCTTGTCACCATAGGGGAAAAATCCGGTATCGGCGGCATAGTCGACCTTCAGCGCAGGGGCCATCTGGCAGATTTCCCGTGCCACAGTCAGCCCGCCCATGCCTGAATCAAAGACCAGCACGCGCCCCTGCGCGTCTCGCATTTCCTGCGTCATGGACTGGTCTGGCGTCGTCATCCCGTCTCCCGTCGGACTTACATATCGCGGTGCGGCGGCGGCGTGAACATGCCCGTTCCGGATACTGCAGACCTCGCCCTAGGGCAGCTCGCTTGAAAAAGGGTGAAAACAGGCGTATGTTGCACTGCAGCATAAAGGACAAACCCATGACCACAGAGACAACAAGGCCGAACCCGCTTGAACTCTGGACGGAGTCTGTCTCCGCGTGGCGCGACCTTAGCCAGAGCGCCGGTGAGGCCTGGATGGACGCGATGATGTCGATGAAGCCCGGCGCAGGCGAAGCCGCCCCGGAAGCGGCAACCCGCGACCTTTTCCGCAAACTGGCCGATCTCAACCTGCAGCACTGGGAGCATGCCGCCAAGCTGATAGAAGCGATGCCGGCCTGGATGCGCTGGCCACAGACCGTGCCGGGCGACATGATGACCGACTGGTTCGACCGGCTGCGCCGCGATGCAGGCGCGCCTTATGTCCAGACACCTCAGATGGCACCGGCTGCAGTTGCCGCGGCCGGTGAAGCCGCCTTCCGTCAGCCAACGGCCCTGACCGCGCCTGAAGGCGAAGCCGACGATCTCACGCGCATCAAGGGCATCGGACCAAAGCTTTCAAAGACGCTGAATGAGCTTGGCATCTTCCACTTCAAGCAGATCGCGAGCTGGGAAGCTGACGAAGCTGGCTGGATCGATGAATATCTGTCCTTCAGAGGCCGTGTCGCCCGCGAGCAGTGGATTGAGCAGGCCCAGAAGTTCTCATCCAATGGCGCGCTTCACTAGACCGTCAGCCATTACATAAACAGACGAAGCGCGGCCCTGGTCTCAGGTGCCGCGCTTTTCTTCTCTACGGATTATTTATTCAATCGGACCCAAAATCACCCGGAAGCTCGGCGTCATCGCGCGAGTCCGGCTTGGGCAGCCCGATATCCTTGCAGATCTGCTTCAGCGCCGTCTTCAGCCCCTCTTCCAGCGTCGGATGATAGAAAGGCTTGTTCAGCAGGTCGCTGGCCTTCGACCCGTTCTCAATCTCCCAGCAGATAAGATGAGCGAGATGCTCTGCGTCTGGTCCGACCAGCGTCGCTCCGGTCAAGGCGCCGCAATGCGCCTTCGCATAGACCTCACAGACACCCTGGTTGACGCCCATCGCCCTGGCCCGTCCCTGATCGGCAAAGTCTACCTTCCCGACGACCGTATCTTCGTCCGGTTCTGCGCCAACCTTTGCCATGTTGGGCTCAGTGAACATGACTTGCAGTCGGGTTGATCGCTCGAAGGACTGAACATCTGGAAAGGACGCGGCGTTTGCTCCGGCAATCGTTCCCTCCTTTGAGGCTTCATGAAGGATCGGGCGATCACCATTGGCATCACCAACAATGAACACCGGCGACTGGCCGCATTGCAGGGTGGCTGCATCGAATACGGGGCCGCCATTCTCGTTGAGCTCAAGTCCAGATTTCTCAAGATCGAGCCCATCAAGTTCAGGCGCACGACCGGTGGCTACCATCAGCCTGTCGAAATCCGCTTCTTTCGTCTCGCCGTTCTCTGACCAGCTGACGGTAACGCCGCCATCTCCATTCCGGCGCGCCTCAGGCTCAACATTGAGGTGGAAACCAAGCTCATCCTTTAGCGCTTCCCGCAGCGAGGTCTCCGGCTCTCCTGCCTCAAGCCCAGCCAGCTGCGCGCTCTTGTCGAACACCTCAACACGCACGCCAAGCCGCGCAAGCGCCTGCGCTAGTTCCAGCCCAAGCGGCCCGGCGCCTATAACGCCGACCGATGCCGGCAGGTCTTCAAGATCAAACAGGGTTTCGTTCGTTATGAGCGTGTCACCAAGGTCCTCAAACGGGGGAGGAATGACAGGCGAGGAGCCGACCGCGATCACGATTGCTTTCGCCGCAACCATCCTGCCATCATCCAGAGCAAGTTCTGTCGGAGAGGCAAAGCGCGCCGATGCTTTGACAGTCACGCCATCTGGCAGATCGGCGATCTGTTTCTTTACGCCAGAAACGAAATCATCCCGCAGCCGCTGGACACGCGCCATGACTTTCGGTCCATCGACCCTTGGCGCCCCCACCTCAATCCCGAATTTGCCCGCAGCGCGCACGTGATGGGCGGCATTGCCCGCCGCAATCAGAAGCTTCGACGGCATACATCCGACGGACGCACACGTGGTGCCGGAGAAGTGAGGATCGATCAGCAGCGTGCGTGCTCCAGCGGCACGCGCTTTTCTCTCGGCCGCAAGCCCTGCCGTGCCCGCACCGATGATCGCGACGTCTACATTGAAATCAGCCAGAATCCGCTCCGTTAAGCTCAACCAGCCCTAACAGGCGAAGCCCTGAAGGGGTTCCAGTTGCGCCGCTTCGGTTTGGCCCTTTCCCTGGGCCCAGCCGCGACGGCATTCCGGACGAAAGCCAGCTTGTCGCGGACAGTTGGGGCAATCACGAACGGGTAGAGATCGAAGAGACCCATGGACCGGTTCACATGATTGAACGCGATACCAAGGTTTGCCCCTGCGCTGATGAGAGCATCGCCATCATTGGTCCTGTAGGGGTCGATCATCGCCGCATTCGCGTGTCGAAGGCCAGCCGCGCTCGCGCTGTCAATCATGTCGGTCAGGTGAACAAGGTGCGCAAACGTCTCTGCCCAATCCTCATGTGGGTGGCTGGAGGCATATTCCGTGATGTGATTGTCCTGCCATCCCTGCGGCGGCCCGCTCTCATAATGCCGAGCAAGCGCAGCGCCATAATCGGCACGTTCATCGCCGAACAGGTTGCGGAAAGACGACGCAAAACGCTCATCCTGAACAAGGCGCAGGAAGACATAGTGACCGAGCTCATGGCGGAAATGGCCCACCAGTGTGCGATAGCGTTCACTCAGTTTTTCGCGCCGCGCAACGCGCTGGGCCGGGTCGGCCTCTGTCACATTGATCGTGATCAGACCATCAGCATGACCCATCGTCACCGGCGCAGGCCCGGTGGACGTCACCTCTGAAAGAAGATGAAAGCGCGGCCACATGCCCTGGTCGCCCGCCTTTAGCCAGCCCCACTGCCCCAGATTGACCAGAACCCAGCGCTTTGCCGCTTCGGTTTCGGCCCAAAGTGGGACATTGGTGTTCACCATGGAGTCGGGCACGATTTCCGTCATCGCGCAGGCGCGGCACAGCGAACCATGCCCCGCATCGGCCTTCCAGTTACAGTTTATCTGCTCGCGGTTGGCGCATCCGGCGTCCAGAACTTCGAACTTTTCCGCTTCCGGATCGAACGCCACCTCCGCGCCGCAACTGCAGGCACGATTATTGAAATAGAGAGTCCCTTTGCAGCTCGGGCACTTAAAAAGTTTCATGTGAGGACATCCAGATTGGCAGGCATTGCCAGACGTTGTAACGCCGGTTTGTGCTTCGGCGTTCCGCGTCGGGGCAGCGTAGAAACAGGTTTAGACAGTTGGGTATGAGGGCGCTGCTACCTGCCATTCTTGGCGGCGCAGCAATTCTTGTTTTTGTGGTTCCGGCAGCTTGGCTGCAGGCGAGCTATCTCAGCATAGCTCTCGGCACACCCATGCCCGATTATGCCTTCACAGCCCTTCTAAATGACGCCGCAGCCAATCTTCACACGCTGCCTGTTTTCGCCGCCTTCGCGGCGCTCACCTATCTCTGGCTCGTCATCGCGCCGCTTCTTTTCTGCGCTTTCGCCATACCATCGCGGGGATTTGCCTTCCTCGTCCTGATGCTCGGCGTGAACCTGCTCTGCCTTATCGCTGCCCCCGCCTCCATGATCGACAGCGCGCTTGAGGGCGACACGGTAAGCGCACTCACCCTGACTGCATTCCTGTTCTTCGCCGCGGCGCTAAGTTTCTATCTTGTTGGCGAAAGCCCCTTCGTATCCTTCGCGTATGTCAGCTGGGCACTCATCGCTCTGTTCGCTGCGCTCCATCTCACCAGCCTCCTGTCCGAAGAACCATCCCTTGAGGCGAGCTGGCTTGGCACCGCACGGCTGCATGCCGCAGGCGTTTCCATCCTGCTATCGGCGCTAGGTTTGCTGGAAAGTCGCGCGCTGGCGCTTGGATCGCGCGGCTCCGGCATACTCAGTGCCCTACTCGCCATCATCATCTGCATCGCGGCTGCCGTGATGGTGATCTATCAGTACAGGCTCGGTATGGCCGGTCTCGCGCCAGACGCGGTCCCACGCTTTCCAGAACAGCAAAGCGCATTGCTGCGCAGCTCTATCGCGGCCCTGGTCCTGCTCGCCGGGCTGGTTGTGGCACTGTTGCGCCATGCCGTCCTGACAAGACATGGCCGTCAGACGGCATATGCGCCCGAAGCTCAGCCCAGCACGTCGTAGAACTCGGTCCTGCGGTCGCGGAAGAAGCCCCAGGCGGCGCGGTGACGGTCGAGGAAGTCGAGGTCAAACTCGGCCATGATGACGCCCTCTTCGCCGCGCCCAAGCTCATCGACGATTTCGCCGGCATGGTCTGCGATAAAGCTGGTGCCATAGAAGATCTGGCCTTCCTCATCGCCGGTGCGGTTTGCCGCGACGACCGGAATGACGTTCGATACCGCATGTCCCTGCATGGCCCGGCGCCAGCGCGCGGCCGTATCAAGGCTGTCATCGTGTGGCTCCGACCCGATCGCTGTTGGGTAGAACAGGACATCCGCCCCCATCAGAGCCATGGCGCGCGCAGCCTCCGGGAACCACTGGTCCCAGCAAATGCCAACGCCGATACGGCCCTTCATCGTCTCCCAGACGCGGAAGCCGGTATTACCGGGACGGAAGTAGAACTTCTCCATATAGCCCGGCCCGTCAGGGATGTGCGACTTGCGGTAAACGCCAAGCGGCGTGCCATCTGCATCAATAATGACGATCGAATTGTAGTACTCCGGCCCGTCCTTCTCATAGATAGAGACCGGAATGACGACACCCAGCTCCTTGGCGAGCTCTGAGAGCTGCTCGACGGCAGGATGCTCTGCCCACGGATAGGCTGTGGCAAAGAACTTCTCGTCCTGCACCTTGCAGAAATAATGGTCGCAGAAGAGCTCTGATGGCAGGATGATCTCTGCGCCCTTGGCCGCCGCGTCCCGCACCAGCTCTTTCACCTTGTCGATATTGGTCTGCATGTCCTTGCTGAACGAGGCCTGCAGGGCCGCGACTTTTACGGTTCGGCTCATGTCGAAAGACCTCCGTCAGTTTGGGGGACCTGCTGGGTCATGCAGTGGAAGCTGCCACCGCCAGACAGGATGTGGCGCGATGGCAGGGCAATAACTTCATGCTCTGGCATCAACGCCTGCAGCTCTGCCTCGGCGAGCTTGGAGTGCTCATCCTCATAGACCGGCAGGATCACCCGGCCGTTTGAAATCAGGAAATTCATATGGCTCGCGGGCATGATCTCGCCATCCTCGTCGAGGATGCGGCCCGGCGATGGAATAGTTGAAACCTGAAGCTCTGCGGCGCGCAACGTGTCCTCGATCTCGCGCAGGACGTCGGCGTTCGGGTCATCATCCCCCGAAGGGGTCTGGCAAACGACATGACCGGGCGCGATGAAACGCGCGATATTGTCGACATGGCCGTCCGTGTGGTCGCCCAGCAGACCATCGCCCAGCCAGACAATGCGCTGTGCGTTGAAGGCGAGTTTGAGGTTTTCCTCTGCCTTCTCCTGGCTCCAGCCTGGATTGCGATTGGGGTTGAGAACGCACTGACGCGTCGTGATCAGGACGCCCTCGCCATCCTGCTCGACAGCGCCGCCTTCCAGCACGAAAGGCAGACGCTTCAGCGGATGACCCTCGAGCCGCGCAATCGCCGCCGCCGTCTCACTGTCGCCTTCCAGCTCATACTTGCCGCCCCAGCCATTGAACTCGAAACCGAGCCCTTCAAGGCGGTTGAGATACTTCACGAAGACAGGGCCGATATCGCGCAGCCAGATGTCGCCCATCGGCGCATCAAACATCTCTGCCTTGTCACCGACGAGGTCTGCCGCTTCGGCGCGTGAGGCCGGGTCGCCAATGACGAGTTTCACGCGCACCACAGGTGCCAGCGCAGCAATCAGCGCGGCAATCTCTCGCTGCGCGCCCTCATAATCTTCGGCCCAGGCATCCTTCAGATGTGGCCAGCCAGCCCATATCGCGGACTGGGGCGCCCATTCGGCCGGGGTGAATGCAATCGTCGTGTCGGTCATGGGCCGCGATTTGCCACAGCTTGCCCCAAAGAAAAAGGGCGGCCCGCATGGAGCCGCCCTTTCATCAATTCTTGCAAACCCTTGGGGCTACGTACGGGTCCTAGAACTCGTACTTCACGCCGAAGCGAACCGACCAGACCGAGAGGCTGAGCACTTTGCGCTCTGCATCTGCCGGGTTGAAGCCGCTGTAGACGTACTGGCCTTGCGGGTTGATCGTTGCGGAAACGATCTCGGTGTCCTGTGGGAAGGACGCCTGGTAGTAGGTGCCCCAATCCTTGGACAGGAAGTTACCGACGTTCTCCATGACCATGAAGACCGAGGTCTCGTGGCCAGCCATCGCGCCCGGCAGTTCCTGCTCGAGGCGAAGGTCGAAGCGGTTGTTCCACTGGCCTTCGGACTGGTTGCGGCTTGCGATCGCACCGCGGCTCAGATCGAAGCGATCTGCGTAGCGGAAGAGGGCCTCCCACTCCTGAGCCGTCAGCGTGGAGTTCGCATAGTCGATCAGCGGATCGTTCTGACCGGTCGGGATGTAGACCAGCGAGCGACCGAACGTGCCGTCACCGAACGGGGAAGCGCCCGAGTAGGTGAAGGAGAACGGACGTGCCTGGAAGGCCTGACCGAACAGCGTTGCGCGGGTCGCGTACTCACCGAAGAACTCTTTCGCAACCGAGACGCGCGCCGTGATGCGGTGCGGGATCTCGTAGTTGGAGGTTGCGACGTCGATGTTGTTCGGGTCGACGACAGAGATGTTCGACCAGTTCGAGAAGGCAACCGAAGAGGTCATCGGGTTCACGTCTTCTGCATCGACATAAGCGTAGCCGAGGGACCAGTCGACGCTCGTGCTTGGATCGATGTCGAAGCTGTTGCTCAGACCGATCGACGCAACGAAGCTTTCGCCTTCGTCAGAGTTGGTCAGCATGAAGTCGCTGGTGTCGCCGTCATAGATCGGGCGGCCGTCTGGCGCGGTACCGGTCTGGGTGAGCGAGATAGCTTCGACGTTTGCTGCCTTGTTGACCTGCGACCACAGGAAGTCAGCGTTCAGGACATAGCCCGAGCCGATGATTGGTGCGTCGAAGTCATAGGTGAAGCCAAGAGCCAGCTTCCACTCGGATGGGATTTCGAAGTTCGGGTCAAGCGCGTTGACTGGACCGGAAACCGCACCGTTTGCGACTTCGTCGAACATTTCCTGCGGGACACCGAAGATCGGGGTCTGGCCGCCAGCAACCGGGTTCGCGAACAGGTCGAAGTTTCGGCGGTTGGCTTCGTAAAGCGTCACACCGTTGTTCGAGTAGTTGTTCGAGATCCAGACGTTCGGGTTACCACCGGAGTACAGACCGAAACCGCCGCGGAAGGAGAGGTTTGGCTGATAGTCATAGGTGAAGCCGATACGCGGCATCAGGAGGTCTTTGCCGTCCAGGGTCTCATCGTTACGGAAGCCGTACTGATTGAAGAAGTCCTGGTTAAAGGTCGGCTTGGAGTCCGAGGTGTAGAAGTCATAACGCAGGCCAGCGGTGACGGTCAGGCCGTTCGGGCCGGTCCATTCGTCCTGGGCGTAGAGCGTGTTGATTTCGTACTCGAAAGAAGCAGCGCCATCAGCAGCGTTGTTCGTGCCTGCAGCGTTCTCATAGATCACGCGGCTTGCAAGACCGTTGCGGAAGTCGTCAATCGAGTTGAAGCGGAACTCACCTTCGGATTCCTGAACGAACAGGTTGAAGATTTCGTACTCAAGACGCTCACCACCGAAGGTGAAGTTGTGGTCGCCAACATTGTAGCGGCCAAGTGCCTTGTAGTTCGCGACAGAGTACTCGAGCTGGTTAGAGTGACGGGAGTCGTCAGCACCGAGATAGATCGTGTTGCGCTGGTTCGTGCCATCGACAGCAAGCGTGTTGTTGTCGGTGATCTGGACTTCACCGAACTCGGTGCCGCCAACAGACTGCTGCAGGAATTTCACGTCATTGTAGGAGTAACGCAGCTCGGTGGAGAAGTTATTCGTCCAGTCCGAGAAGAGCTGACCGGAGTAAGCCTGCAGTTCTGCACCACGGTTGTAGAGGTGGTTCGCGAACTCGAACTCGTTGTCGTCACCGTCCGACTCCGAAAGGCTGAAGCCTTCGTTGTAGTTGTAGGTGAGGGCAGCACGGTGGTTGTTCGTGATGTTCCAGTCGAGACGGAGCAGGTACTTCTCATCTTCGGTACCGGTGGACTGCGGAATGCCACCTGGATTGTAGCCGTAGATGTTCTGCGCGATGTCAGCGATTTCGTCGAACTCGGCCTGGGTGAAGCCCTCAACGACCGAACCGGCGCGTGAGGAGTTCTCAGGGACGCGGTCGATGCTTGCGCCTGGGCCTTCGAACTTTTCATAAGCGCCGAAGAAGAACAGACGGTCTTTCAGGATCGGGCCGCCAAGGGTGAAGCCGTAGCGCTTCTCTTCGAAAGCCGGAGCGTTGTACTCGTCGCCTTCGCTCTGGTCGCCGACGAGGCTGTCGTCGCCATAGTCGTAGAAGGCAGAACCGTGGAACTCGTTGGTACCGGACTTGGTCACAGCGTTGATGTTACAAGCCGTGAAGGAGCCGTACTCAACGTCGAAAGGTGCCAGCTCAACAGAGATGTTCTGGATCGCGTCGAACGGGAACGGCATCTGCTGCGTCGGGTAGCCGTTCGAGTTCAGGCCGAAACCGTCATTGAGGCCGATGCCGTCAACGGTCAGGGAGTTGAAGCGTGGGTGCGCACCAGCACACTGGATCGAGTCATTGAAGGACTCGTCGAGGTAAACGCGCGGGTCGAGACGGACGATGTCCTTCAGGTCGCGGTTGATGGCTGGGGAGTTCTCGATGTCCGAGAGCGAGAAGGTGGCCGATGGGCCGATCGCGGTCTGAACGAGGCCGCCTGCAGTCGCCGAAACGGTGACCGTGCTCATGCGGGCTTCTGCGTCGTCAGCGACAGCTTCAGCGAAAGGAAGCGTGACGTTCGCGACTTCACCCAGCTGGAGGTAGACGTCGGTGACGCGCGTGGTTGCGTAACCTGGCGCCGATATCTCAATGGCGTAAGGACCGCCGACGTTCAGGCCGCGTGCCTGGAACTGGCCGGTTGCGCTGGTCGTGGAGACGCTGACCGAACCGGTACGCGTGTCGATGACGCGAACGTTCGCGCCTGCGACGGCTTCACCAGAAGGTGCGACCACATCGCCGCGGACACCCGCGGACGTAACCTGCGCTTCGGCAGGTGCGACAATCGCCGCGGTGAAAAGTGTAGCCGCTGCCACACCTGACATTAGTTTCCAGTTGGACATTGAAGAAACCCCTCTTCAGTTGCTCGGTTTGACCGAATTCCCCAGACGGAAGACGACCAAAGCTCAATTGCTCGCGCCTCTATTCCCGCTATGTAACTCTTTCGTGACAGTCATTAGTAAGAGCTGTGCACTGCAACATTCCGTTTCGGAAGCGTGCAAAAAAGACACACATCACCTCTAGTGCTGGCCTTGGCGTAAACTCCGCGCTAGCAGCAGACCTTGATGACCCGCACAGACGCACACCAGACAGATTATGCCCGGCGCACAGCCCTGATTCTTATCGGGCTTCTGGTGCTACGTATGCTGAGCGTGCTTCTCACGCCGCTGGAGCTCTATGCGGATGAAGCCCAGTACTGGCGCTGGGGACAGACGCTGGACTGGGGCTATTACTCAAAACCGCCCCTGATCGCGTGGACCATTCATACGAGCACGGCCATCTTCGGCGATTCTGCTTGGGCGGTGCGCCTGCCCGCCGCCTTCCTTCATACGATCGCGGCCTGGTGCCTCTTCCTGCTGGGCCGGCGCATGGCTGGCCCGCGGACCGGTTTCATGGCGTCCGTTGGCTATGCCCTGATGCCAGCGGTCTGGCTGTCTTCATTTGTGCTATCTACTGACGGCGTCCTGATGCCGATCTGGGCCTGCGCGCTCTATCTGCTCTGGCGGGTGCGCGAAGGCGAAGCTGGCTGGGCAGGCTTTGTTGGCCTTGGCCTCGCAGTTGGCGCAGGCTTCCTCGCGAAATATGCGATGATCTATTTTGCCATCGGCATCGCGCTCACTGCCGTCTTTGACGCGCCGACCCGCAGGGGCCTCTTTTCTCTCAAAGGTCTCGCTGCCCTCGCCGCGACGCTTGTCGTCATCACGCCTCACCTTGTCTGGAATGCGGCGAATGATTTTGCGACCGTTGGCCATACGGTCGACAACGCCAATCTTGGCGGCGATCTGCTCAATCCAGAGAACGCCCTTAAATTCCTCGCAGACCAGATGGGCGTCTTCGGCCCGGTCAGCTTCCTTGGCCTGATCGCCGCGCTTTTCTTCCTGCGCGCCAGCAGACGGCCGGAAACAGGACGCCAGGAGCTGTGGCTCAGCGCCTTCATCGTCCCGGTGCTGACGATCATCCTATTCCAGTCGGTCCTGTCCCGCGCACACGCCAACTGGGCAGCGACCGCCTACCCGGCCGCCTCGATCCTGATCGCGATCTTCTTCATCCGTGCCCGCGCCAATCGTTGGCTGTGGTGGACCATCGCCGCGCTTTCAGCCGTCGGCTTCCTGCTCGCGCCAGACTTCACCTTGACCGCCCGCCTTGCCGTTGGCCTTGCCGTCGCCGCAGGGATTGTCGGCTTTGCCTTTGCCTTCCGCTTCCGTCCCGAAGGCCTCTTCTGGGCAGGGCTGACCCTGCACGGCGTCCTTGGCCTCGTCATGATGGTCGCCCTGATTATCCCGAACATGATCTCTGGTCCGCTGGACCTCGACAACGCCCTCAAACGCACGCGCGGCTGGGATGCACTTTCTGACCAGCTCGCCGCTTTTACAGAAGAGAACGGCACGCCAAGCGCCCTCGTCACCGATGAGAGAGAAGTCTGGCACGGCCTCGACTTCTATCTGAAGAACCGGATCGGCGCGCCGCTGATCCTCTGGCGCTACAATGAAGGCGCGCACAGCTTCGCAGAACAGCAGCCGCTTACACCCGCCATAGACGGCGACGTCCTTGTTGCGAGCTACCGACCGAACCGAAGGCCAGCCATCGCCGCTGACTTTGAGACCTTCGAACGCGTTGGTGCCGTCAGCGTCGACCTCGGCGAGCGCTCGAATGGCTGTCCGATCATGCGGGAGCTTGTTCTCTATCGCGCCTCCGGCTTCGATCCCCTGCCCCGCACAGGCGACTGGGTCGAACGGTTCGAGGATGAGACGATGGATGCGCCGCCGCCTTGCCCGGCGCAGAATTAAGCGCACCTTCGCTTGAACCCCCTCCCGCTTTTCTGGCAGTTGCACTGACATGGGCACCCTGAAGGCCGTCCTCGGCCCGACCAATACCGGCAAGACGCACTACGCCATTGAGCGTATGATGGGCCACGCTAGCGGCATGATCGGCCTGCCGCTGCGCCTGCTTGCACGCGAAGTCTATGACCGGGTCGTGAAGGCAAAGGGCGCACGCGCCGTCGCGCTCATCACGGGTGAAGAGCGCATAGAGCCGCCGACCGCGCGCTACTGGGTCTGCACTGTGGAATCCATGCCGGTTCACAAGCGGGTCGAGTTCCTCGCCGTCGACGAGATCCAGCTCGCAGGTGACGAAGATCGCGGCCACGTCTTCACCGACCGCATTCTCCATGCGCGCGGCACGCAGGAAACTCTCCTGCTTGGCGCAGAAACCATGCGCGGCGTCCTGCGAGACCTCGATCTCGATGTCGACACCAACACAAGAGAGCGCTTCTCGCAGCTCCACTATGCCGGCCCGACCAAGATCACCAAGCTGCCCAAGCGCTCTGCCGTTGTCGCCTTCTCAACTGAGCAGGTTTACGCCATCGGCGAGCTGCTGAAGCGACAGAAGGGTGGGGCCGCCATCGTCATGGGCGCGCTCAGCCCGCGCACCCGAAACGCGCAGGTCGCGCTCTACCAGTCTGGCGAAGTCGACTACCTTGTCGCGACTGACGCGATCGGCATGGGCCTCAATCTCGATGTGGAGCGGATCGCTTTCGCCGCGCGCTCAAAGTTCGATGGACGGCGCAATCGCTGGCTGTCGGCTGCCGAAGCCGGGCAGATTGCCGGGCGCGCCGGGCGCTTTCGCACCGATGGCGAATTTGGCGAGACGGGCGACTGCCCGCCTTTCGAGGAAGAGCTGGTCCACGCCATCGAGACAAACCAGTTTGAGCCGGTCGATGAGCTTCAGTGGCGAAACTCAAATCTCGACTATCGGTCCATCAAGACGCTGATCGCCAGCCTCTCGCGGCCGTCCGGGCATCCGGTCCTGCGCCAGAACCCGCATGCGCTGGACGAATGGGTGCTGCGCCGCATGGCTGAAGACGAAGCGATCGGCCCGGAGATCCGCGGTGGGCGCAAGGTCCGCCGCCTCTGGGACCTTGCCCGCCTTCCAGACTTTCGCAAGTCAGGCCATGAGGGCCATGGTCGGCTCGTTCTTGGCCTCGCTGAAACGCTCGCAGACCCTGACGCGCGCCTCGGCGATGTCGCCATGGAAAAGCGTCTCGACAACCTCGAAGCCAACGTCCCGGACATATCCAGTCTTCAGCACAGACTTGCCATGATCCGGACGTGGACCTATGCCGCCCATCGTGAGGACTGGCTGGAAAACCCGGCCTATTGGCGTGAGAAGACGCGGGAAATAGAAGACAGGCTGTCGGATGCGCTTCACGCTGCGTTGACATTGCGCTTTGTAGACAGGCGCACCACGGCCCTGCTTGCCGGACTGAAAAGGGAAGATCTGCTTTTGACTGAACTGTCTGAC
This sequence comes from Henriciella algicola, assembly GCF_003576245.1. Taxonomy (GTDB): domain Bacteria; phylum Pseudomonadota; class Alphaproteobacteria; order Caulobacterales; family Hyphomonadaceae; genus Henriciella; species Henriciella algicola. The sequence continues at coordinate 1,341,126 of NZ_QWGA01000003.1, read as the reverse complement.
ACCGGAGAAGTCACCGTCGAAGGTCATATTGTTGGCCGCCTCGTCGGTCTCCACTTCGAACCTGCCTCCACGGCGAAGACGCTGGAAGGCAAGGCTGTGCGCTCTGCTGCCGTTTCCGCACTGGGCCCGATCCTCGCCGAAAGGCTGGGAGAGATTGCTGGCGCGCCTGCCGAAGCCTTCGCCCTTGCCGACAGCGGGGCCATCACTTGGAAAGGTGAAGAGATCGCCCGCCTGAAGCCCGGCCCGGATTGGCTTGCCCCCCGCCTTGAGCTGATCGGCGCCGAAGACACCGAAACCCATCGCCGTGAAGCCGCGCTCAAGCGCGTCGACGAATGGCTCGGTGAGGAAATGAAGCGGGTGCTGCCAACCCACGCAAAGCTCAAGCTTGGCGAAACCGGCACAGAACTTCAGGGCATGGCGCGTGGTCTCGCCTTCCGCCTGCTCGAAAGCGGCGCGGCCATCGACCTTCGCGAAGAGTCGCCCCCGCCGCATGTCTCCAAGGAAGAACGCGAAGCGCTGAAAACCGCCGGGCTGCGCACGGGCCGGGTTGCCGCTCACGTGCCTGATGCCCAGAAACCTGCGGCCCAGCGCATGATCGCCATCCTTCAGGCCAGCCAGACCGGCAAAGACCGCCGTGTCGCCCCGGAAGGCGCAGGCTCCTTCGAGCTTGATGGCGAGTGGGACGATGCAGAGCTGCACGCCCAGGGCTATCTGCGCTTTGGCAAGCGCGCCGTCCGCGCAGACCTGGCCGAACGCCTAGGCTGGGAAATCTCCAAGCGCCGCAAGGAGGCCGACAAGCCCGCATTTGAGCTTCCGGCAGAGCTGGCCTCTGTCATCTCCTGCCCGGGCGATGAGTTTCCAGCCGTTGTGAAAGGCTTTGGCCTTGCCCCGGCGGAGAAAGATCCTGAAACTGGCGCCGTCACGCTCTGGCGCTACCTGTCCCGCAACCGTCAGGACGGCCCGCCGCGCGGCAAGCGCCCGCAATCTGGTCCAAAAGGCAAGGGCGGTCCCCCCAAGCACGCGAAATCCGGCAATTCCAAAGGTCGCCCCCAAAGAGGCGGCGGACGCCCCGCGCCACGCCAGCCGGACCCGGACAGCCCGTTCGCAGCGCTCGCCAGCCTGCTGCCCCCTCCGCCGCCGGCTCCAAAGCCGAAACCGAAGAAGAAAAAGCCCAAACAGGCCAAGACGGATGGCGCCGCCAACCAGGGTGCGGGCAAGCCGGCAACGCCTCCAACATCCGACACGCCTGAGGTCAGCACCGACACGCCGGAGAACAAGTCATAAGCGAAGAACTGCGCCTTGATATCTGGCTCTGGCGGGCACGCTTCTTCAAGACGCGCGCACTCGCCACAGCTCATGTCACCGGCAAGGGCGTCCGCCTCTCCCGCAACGGACAATTGCGCAAGGTGACCAAACCCGGCTTTCGTATCTTGCCGGGAGATATTGTAAGTTTTCCCAGAGGTGGCCAAATAGTCAGCGTCCGGGTGCGGGGTCATGGTGAGCGCCGCGGACCGGCCAGCGAGGCGCGCGAGCTCTATGAGGACCTCGCCATAAACGATCAGGAGCGCCACGATGCTTGATGCGCTGAAGAACTTGTTTTCAAAGCGGCCCCCTGCCCAGCCGCGTGAGATCGACCCCGAAGTCGCCACGGCTGCCCTGCTCGTCGAAGTCGCGCTGGTGGACGGTGTCTACGCCAATCTCGAAAGCGACCAGATCGCCGAAATCCTGCTCGACAGCCTCGGTCTTGATGCCGAACGCGTCGACGAAGTCATGGAGCAGGGCGAGGACCTCGCTGAAAATGCCATCGGCTCTCACCAGTTCACCAAGCATGTGAAGAAGCTGCCACTCCTGAAGCGCGTGAAGGTCGTCGAAGGTCTCTACCTCGTCTCACTGGCCGATGGCGCGGCCTGTAAGTTCGAGGAAGCCTTCATCCGCCATGTCGCCAGCCTGCTGCATGTCGACGATGTCCGCCGCAATCAGGCACGCCGCCGGGCTGAGACGCGTCACCTCTGACGATTGACTTAAGGCGTCTTCATCGCCAAATGCCCGCACACCTAAAGCCAGGAAGACTATATCTCCATGACATATATCGTCGTCGATGCCTGCATTCGCTGCAAGTATATGGACTGTGTCGAGGTCTGCCCCGTCGATTGCTTCTATGAAGGCGAGAACATGCTCGTCATTCACCCGGACGAATGCATCGATTGCGGCGTCTGTGAGCCGGAATGTCCTGTAGAGGCCATCAAGCCGGACACCGAAGATGACCCGGATTCCAAGTGGCTGAAGCTGAATACCGAATACGCGAAGGTCTGGCCCAACATTACGCGCATGAAAGAGCCTCCCGAGGACCGGGAAAAGTTCGCGCAAGAAACAGACAAGCTTGAAAAATACTTCAGCCCGAAGCCTGGCGACGGCGACTAGTTCGCACCTGCGAAATACTCACAGTTGTAAAATAGTCTTTTTTCTGATACATAAATATCAGCTTAATTTCAGGGAGCCTGCATCAATCTCCGGTCTGACTATAAAATCGTCACCGGGGGATGAAGGCTCATGTTGCGTAGAAAGGCTATCAGCACATGTCCAAAGAAACACAGGGTGATGTCCAGGAACTCGCTTTCGCGGTCGGCCAGTCGGTCGTCTATCCGGCACACGGTGTCGGTCAGATCACGAAGATCGAAAAGCAGACCGTCGCTGGCATGTCACTCGAAGTGTATGTGGTGTCGTTCGACCAGGACAAGATGATCCTGCGCGTGCCGACCAACCGCGCTGAAGCCTCGGGCATGCGTGCCCTCGCTGGCTCCAAGCTCGTTGATGATGCCCTGAAGACCCTCGGCGGCAAGGCCCGCATCAAGCGTACCATGTGGTCGCGCCGGGCTCAGGAATACGAAGCGAAAATCAATTCTGGCGACCTGATCTCAATCGCAGAAGTTGTGCGCGACCTGCACCGCGGCGAAGATCAGCCAGAGCAGTCCTACTCCGAGCGTCAGCTTTATGAGAACGCGCTCGACCGTATGGCCCGCGAACTCGCGGCGGTCGAAAACACCGACCACGACACCGCAATGGAGCGCCTTGCAAAGTCGCTCGCCAAAAAGAAAGCCGCCTGATCGGCCGCCTTCTTTTCAGGTCATAAATTCAAAGCCCCGCCCTCACCGGCGGGGCTTTTTGTTTACGGAGATGAACGAAAGCTGAATTTTTTTTGCCGCTGAGTGAACCAATACTCGTCATGCGCGTATGAACATGCAGGGACCGTCCGTAAAAGACAGATGAGGAGCCGCGCCATGGCAGTTCGTTCGACAACAGATACAGCAGATCGCCGTTTTGTCAGAACCGCCATGAACAAACCGATGCTCAGTCAGGAACACGAAGTGGACCTTGCTGTACGCTGGCGCGACCATCAGGACGAAGACGCCCTGCACGAACTGACCAGCGCCTATATGCGCCTCGTCATCTCCATGGCCTCGAAATTCCGCCATTATGGCCTGCCGCTGTCCGATCTTGTCCAGGAAGGCAATGTCGGTCTGATGCTGGCCGCCGCACGCTTCGATCCAGAACGCGAAGTGCGTTTTTCCACCTACGCTTCGTGGTGGATCCGCTCGTCCATTCAGGACTTTGTCCTGCGCAACTGGTCGATCGTCCGCACCGGTACGACCGCCGCGCAGAAGTCGCTCTTCTTCAATCTGAAGCGCCTGCGCGCGAAGATCGACGATACGGGCGACGGCATCATGACGCCGCAGAACAAGACCTGGATCGCCACCCATCTCGGCGTGCCAGAGCGCGACGTTGAAAACATGGCCTCGCGCCTGTCCGCCTCCGACCGCTCGCTCAACGCGCCGCTCGCGACCGACAGCGAAGCGCAGTGGCAGGATCTTCTCGAAGACGAGAATGAAGTCACCGAAACCCGCGTCATGGAAATGCATGACAGCGAGCGCCGCCGCCGCTGGATCCTTGAAGCCCTCAAGACGCTGACCGATCGCGAAAACCTGATCATCCGCGAACGCCGCTTCACCGACGACACCGTCACCCTCGAAGTGCTCGGCAAACGTCTCGGCATCTCGAAAGAGCGCGTCCGCCAGATCGAACATCAGGCGCTCGGCAAACTCCGCAAGGCGCTGGTTTCCATGGTCGGTGACCCAGAAGAAACCGGCCTCATTCCGACCCGGTAGATTACTCCTCTTCCCTTAAAAACCTTCAAGGCCGCAGGCTCCCGCTTGCGGCCTATTTCTTCGCTCCCCATATCCCCTTTGAAGCCGATGGTCGCCGCTGAGCGGGGCCGGAAGCCGACCCGCGGCCCCGCCGGATGCAGCACGACGCTGATCCAGTCAGACCGCCTTAAAAATTCTGCCTTTGAAAGGGGATAGATATGAATTTCGATACGTACACAGAGCGTGCGCGAAGTGTAATCCAGTCGGCCCAGACGGCCGCGCTTGCTGCAGGACACCAGCTTTTCCTGCCAGAGCATATCCTGAAAACCATGCTCGAAGACCGCGACCGGCTCGCCGTGAATCTCATTCGCGCGGCTGGCGGTAATCCTGAAATCGTTCAGCAGAAAACCGATGAGGCCCTCCGCGCCCAGCCGAGCGTTTCTGGCGGCGATGCAGGCCTTCGCCTCGACCAGAAGACGGCCAAACTCTTCGCCGACGCGGATGCCGGCGCGAAGAAGGCGGGCGACAGCTATGTCACCGTTGAGCGCCTTCTGATCGCACTTGCAGGCCTCTCAGGCTCCAAGGCTGCCGCAGCGATCGAAGCAGGCGGCGTTAAGCCCGGCGCGCTCGAAGCTGCCGTCGCCAAACTCCGTCAGGGCCGCACGGCCGACACCGAAAACGCCGAGCAGGGCTATGAGGCGCTGAAAAAGTACACGCGCGACCTCACCGCCGATGCGCGGTCCGGCAAGCTCGACCCGGTCATCGGCCGCGACGAGGAAATCCGCCGCACAATCCAGGTGCTCTCCCGCCGCTCCAAGAACAATCCGGTCCTGATCGGTGAGCCGGGCGTCGGTAAAACCGCCATCGCCGAAGGTCTCGCCCTTCGTATCATCAATGGCGACGTGCCTGAAAGCCTGAAGGACAAGCGCCTTCTCGCCCTCGACATGGGCGCGCTGATCGCTGGCGCGAAATTCCGCGGTGAGTTCGAAGAGCGGCTGAAAGCCGTCATCAAGGAGATCGAACAGGCCGAAGGCGGCGTGATCCTCTTCATCGATGAGATGCACACCCTCGTTGGCGCGGGCAAGACGGATGGGGCGATGGACGCCTCCAACCTGCTCAAGCCCGCCCTCGCGCGCGGTGAGCTTCACTGCGTCGGCGCCACCACGCTCGATGAGTACCGCAAATATGTCGAAGGCGACGCCGCCCTCGCCCGCCGCTTCATGGCCGTCTACGTGAATGAGCCGACGGTCGAGGACACGGTCTCCATCCTTCGCGGCCTGAAAGGCCGTTACGAAGCCCACCACGGCGTGCGCGTCTCCGATGCGGCGATCGTATCGGCGGCCAGCCTGTCGAACCGCTACATCACCGACCGTTTCCTGCCGGACAAGGCCATCGACTTAATGGACGAGGCCGCCTCGCGTCTTCGCATGCAGGTCGACTCCAAGCCTGAAGCGCTCGACGAGATCGATCGGCGCCTGCTCCAGCTCAAGATTGAGGCGGAAGCTCTCAAGAAGGAAAAGGACCAAGCCTCGAAGGACAGGCTAGAAGCCATCGAGGACCAGATTGCAGAGCTGCAGTCTGAATCTGACGAGCTGACAACCGCCTGGGCCGCCGAGAAGGACAAGCTGAAAGGGGCCGCCTCTGCTAAGGAAGAGCTCGACCGGGCCAATGCCGACATGGCCGAAGCCCAGCGCCGGGGTGACCTCTCCCGCGCCTCAGAGCTGAAATACGCCGTTATCCCCGAACTGGAGGCGCGTATCGCAGCGGTCGAACGCGCCGAAGCAGAGGACAAGGAAGATGGCGGTCTCGTTTCTGAGGTCGTGCGTCCAGAGCATATCGCCGCCGTCGTCTCCAAATGGACCGGCATCCCCGTCGACAAGATGATGGAAGGTGAGCGCGAGAAGCTTCTTCGCATGGAAGAGGCGCTCATGAAGCGTGTCGTTGGTCAGGAAGAGGCGCTCGCCGCTGTTTCCAACGCCGTCCGGCGCGCCCGTGCTGGCCTGCAGGATCCGAACCGGCCAATTGGCTCCTTCCTCTTCATCGGTCCGACTGGTGTCGGTAAGACAGAGCTCACCAAGGCGCTCGCCGAATTCATGTTCGACGACGACTCGGCGGTGCTGCGCCTCGACATGTCGGAGTTCCAGGAGAAGCATTCGGTCGCAAGGCTGATTGGCGCCCCTCCCGGTTATGTCGGCTATGAAGAAGGCGGCGTGCTGACCGAAGCTGTCCGGCGCAGACCCTATCAGGTCGTCCTGTTCGATGAGGTAGAGAAGGCCCATCCGGACCTCTTCAACACGCTGCTTCAGGTGCTCGATGATGGACGCCTCACCGATGGCCACGGCCGTACGGTGGACTTCCGCAACACCATCATCATCATGACCTCGAACCTTGGCGCGGATGCGCTTGCCAGCGGTGATGCCGGTGAGATCAATGACGCCCAGCGCGAAGCGGTGATGATGGCGGTCCGGGCGCACTTCCGGCCGGAATTCATCAACCGGATCGATGAGATCGTCTTCTTCAAACGGCTCGGCCGGGCAGAGATCGATCATGTTGTCGACATCCAGATGGCTCGCCTGTCGAAGCTGCTGGCCGATCGCAAGATCAAGGTCGACCTGACAGAAGGTGCCCGCACCTGGCTCGCCGATCGCGGCTATGACCCGGTCTATGGCGCGCGCCCTCTCAAGCGCGTGATCCAGAAAGAGCTTCAGGACCCGCTGGCCCGCCTCGTTCTCGAAGGCAAGGTCGCCGACAACTCGACCGTAAAGGTCGATGTCGAAGGCGATGCCCTCTCGATCAACGGCGTGCCGAACGACTTCGCCAAAGGCGCTGCCGCCCTGAACTGATCAGCAAGCGCCAGAGCTTGAAACCTCACCCGGCCCCTTAGCGGGCCGGGTGATTTTCGTTGAGAAACGCAAATGTCTCACGCAGCACCTGCGCCCGCACATCCGAGCCGCCAATATAGTGGTCGGCTTCGCCCAGGCTGACGGATCTGAAGCCGGGCTTCCCATCAAGCTCACTCGCAATCAAACGCGCCTGCCCCGTGCGCACCACAAGGTCATTCTCGGCATGCAGGATCAGGATCGGCTGGTCATACTCGGCTGCCCGCGCCACAGGAGAGATCACCGCGCGTTCGGCCTCTGAATCGAACCGGTTCAGCCCGAGATAGCGCTCCCAGTACTGGCCGGTCTCGGAGTCCAGCGCGAACGCCCCGACATGGGCGAAGGGCTGGGTGACACCGTTCACAGAGATAAGGCAGCGCGAGCGCGCCTTGTCCTTCAGCCCCATCATCAGCGCGGCATAGCCGCCATAGCTCGCCCCCGCGACACAGTAAGCGTCTTCTGCGACAAGGCCCTGGCTCACCGCCCACGCGCCCGCATCAGCGATATCGTCGATCATCTTGCCGCCGAACTCACCAAAGCCGGCATTGCGGAAATCCTGCCCATAGCCGCTGGAGCCGCGGAAGTTTGGCTGGATGACAAGATACCCTTCGGCCGCCAGTGCCTGCGCCCACCAGTCATAGCCAAGACCATCGCGCGCCTCAGGGCCGCCATGCGGCATGATCACGGTCGGGAATGGGCCATCCTCCAGCGTGCTGCCGGGCGGCAGTGTCAGGAAGGTCTCAACCTGAAGCCCGTCACGCGCCCGGATCTCGCGTGTCACAACCTGCCCGGTCGTCGCCTCTGCAAGATGGGACGCGGCCGAACCAATCGGGCCCAGCGCCCCTGCCCCCCGGTCGAAGACATAATAGTCGGCAGGTCTGCCGGGCTCTGCGGCAGAGATCGCAATCTTTGACCGGTCGCGGTTCCAGGATTCGATATTCACGCGCTTACCACCGAGCGCGCCGCTCAACTGGCTGAGCACGTCGCTCAGGACCGGATCGGTGAACACCTGACGCGTCATGCCGTCGAAATACTCGAACCCTACAATGCCGCGCGTATACGTGTCGCGCACCGGGCTCGCCCGGCCGACATCGACACCTGCAATCCGGACCGGCTCCATGGAGCCATCCTCAAGCGACATGAAATACAGCCCGTCCTCGTCGCCAACATCGCGGAAGATGATCAGCTTGCCGCTCGCTTGGTCGAGACCAAGCACCGCGAAGTCATTGGCGCTGGCGCTATCATAGGTGAACAGTGTGCGATTGTTGCTGCGAAGCTCTCGCCTTGTGGAGCGATCCGGGCTGACGATTTCAGCGACAACCTCCCCCTCAGCGTCGAACCAGGCGCCGAGGGTCGACTTCAGTAGGGTGCGCTCACGGCGCGATTTGCCATTATCGAGCCGCGTCTTGAACGTTGCGATCGACCAGGCCGTACCGCCCCGGTCTGGCCTGATACTACCCAATGTATGCTCGCTCTGGCCTGTATTGGCTGTCACAGCCGCCATCATGACATTGCGGTCGTCACCCGGCAGGACCGAAACCACCGACTGCGCGTCAATAATCAGCCCCTCATCGTTCAGGAGAACATTCAGCTCATTGTCATCGATGTCGTAGGACAGCGCCTGCAGGAAATTATAATCCCTCTGCCCGTCCACGGTCTGCAGAGACTTGAAGGTCGAGACATTGATGATGAGGTAGTCATCTGACGGCCAGTAGAAGCCCTGAAGGCGAACTTCCCCGCCAAGCGGGATGAATGCGACGTCCTCGCCCTTTGCGATATTGAAGATACAGACTGAAGGCTGCCCCTGCGGTGAGCAGTGCACCGCGAGCAGATCACCGGTTGGAGACAGGCTTGGCCACTTCACGCCATCTGCGCGTCCATAAAGGTCCGCTGTGTCAGCAAACGACGGCAATCCTGCAGTGAACACTACACACAGCGCGGCAATCAGTTTCTTCATGGATCAGCTCCTCCCTCTCAACCTGAGAGCTAGAGGGTCACGTCTGACCGGGCAACTGCCCAGCAGCTGAAAGCTTCGGAAATTGGCTGGAAGTACGGATACGGCGCGGACGGTCGGCCAGATCTGCGCAATTATGCATGGGTGCGCTGCACAAATATGTCTTCAAATTAATGCTGCATGCGCGAAGGTACTGTTGTGCACCTGCGAAATGCGGGGCCATCAAGGGCAACGACCCAGCAATTCAAATCGAAAAGGGCTCGATTATGAAAAAGCGTATTTCCTCCTTCCTCTTCGCAATGTCCATCTTTGGCGGCGTTGCGCACGCTGAAACCGACTACAAGGCCGTCTCCGCAACGCTGACCTATGACGAAGCCGCACTCGCGACCGAAGCCGGCGCCGCTGAAGTGCTCGCAGACCTTGAGCTGCAAGCAGAGCGCGCCTGCCGCAAGGTTTCGCTCGTCACCATCGGCCTCGCCGTTGACGAAGTCTGCGCTGAAGACCTGATGTACCAGGCTGTCGACAGCATCGCGAACCGCAACCTGTCCATGCAGTACGCAGACTCGTCCTACTTCACGCCAGCACCATCGGCACGCATCCAGCTCGCCGCACGCTAAGCGTCAGTTTCGCCTCTCCAAGTTTGAGGCGACACGATATCAGGAACCCCGGCACGGATTATCCGGCCGGGGTTTTTTCGTGCCTGAGAGCCGGGATCGGTCGTCGCCCAGCCGATCCTCAACACATCGCGATATGTCGCCCCTCCACCAGACCAAATAAAAAACCCGCGCTCATCATCTGAACGCGGGCTTTCTGTGACTTGAACCGTATTTGCAGCAGCGCCGCTTATGGCGCTGGCGGGGCCTCATGGCTGGCCATCAGGACGCCGCCGCCATTCGGGGTCGGTGCCGTCTGGCGCATCTGGTCGATCTCGTCGCGGCGTGCGACGAACTCTTCGAACATGGCCGGGCTGTCAGCCAGCTTGCGGCCGGTCGGCATGTCCAGCGTCATCGCATTGATGTGCGAGCCGTTGCGCAGGACTTCATAGTGAAGGTGCGGGCCGGTCGATGCGCCGGTGGAGCCGACATAACCGATCACGTCGCCCTGCTGGACGCGTGTGCCAGCGCGCATGCCGCTCGCAAAGCGGGACATGTGCGCATAAGCGGTCTGGAAGCCATTCGCGTGCTTGATGCGGATATAGTTGCCATAGCCGCCATAGCGGTTGGCGCGCTCGATCGTGCCATGGCCAGCTGCGTAGATCGGCGTACCGGTCGGGGCAGCAAAATCGGTGCCCTTGTGCAGCTTGTTATAGCCAGAGATCGGGTGGCGACGATAACCGAAGTTCGAAGAAAGACGCGCGCCATTGATCGGCGTCTTCATCAGGAACTTCGTGGCGCTCTCGCCGTCGAAATTGAAGTAATCCGTCGCGCCATCATCTTCCGGCGTGAAACGGTAATAGGACTTGTCGACACGGCGGCCGTTGAAAGCCGCATAGAGAACATTGCCGGAGCTGACGCGGTTGCCGCGCTCATCGACCATCTCTTCATAGACGATCTCAAACTCATCGCCCGGCTGGACGTCGCGCTGGAAGTCGAGGTCATAGCCAAAGATCTTGGCGAAATCGACGACCTGCTGGTCATGTGCACCCTGCGAAAGAGCAGTCTGATAGATGCTGCCATCAATCGTGCCTGCAACCCGGCGCTCAACTGGCTGGGTGTGTGGCTGGAGCACCATCGGCATGAACTCGCCGTCGCTCATGCGCTTGGAGAGGATCTGGCCGCCATTGTCCCGGCTGAGCGACAGGGAGACGAGCTCAGCAGTGTCTGGCGTATCGCCGCGGAATTGTGCCGTCACATTGAGACCCGGGCGCACACGGCGCGGATCGACAAGCTCAGCATCATAGATCGCCTGGAGCGAACGCGACGCATCGGAACCACCAACGCCAAGTTCAGTTACCAGTTCGATCAGCGTCTCGCGCGGCTGAAGCGTGCCGTCGCGGGTGATGACTTCGGTTTCGGGATCGAACCCGTCCGCCGTCAGGAGCGTTGAAGCAAGCGGCATGGCAAGTTGCACAGTGGCTGGGATCTGAGCCTCAGCGGTGCGTGACTGGCCGAGCGAGTGGAAAACACCAAGAGATGTACCAACAGCGGCGATGCCGAGCATGGAAAGGGTAACTGTACTACGCGATAGGTTCATGTCGTGAAACGGGCCTCCCTGGTCCCAGCGTGCAAGACGCGTGCAGACGGTTCAAGTCTATGCCCCTGTGAGTTGAATTCCTTACCTCGCAATTAAGGTAAACGGTTTTTCAACTAGCCCCGCTACTGTAGCTATCGCAGGGACGGGGGCTTCTGCAAGCAGGTGTTCCATTACATCTGCATTAGTCGCTGCGATGCAGCATCTGGATACGGAATGATCAGGCGTTTGATTAAAAATCGTCCATGGATGACAATCAGCTGTGCTGTCGTGGGATTTGTTCTGCTGGCGCTGGTCTCGATTTGGCTCATGCGCCAGTCGATCGCGCGCCACTACACAGAGCGCTGGTGCGCCGCCAACGACCTGACCTGCAGCTTCGAGATCGACCGACTTGGCCTCTCCGGCGTCTCGCTGAGCGAGATTTCCATCGCCAACCAGACTGACCGCAGGCCCGTCGAAGCTGGCAAGCTGGAGGTTGACCTCGACTGGCCGGGCGTCTTCTCACCCAGCATCCGCCTCGTCAGTGTCGATGATCCGGTCATCCGGCTGGAATACAATTCCGATGGAAGCGTCACGCTCGGCGGGCTCGAAGACATAGCTGCCAGCGACAGCTCGGATGACACCCAGCTCAACATTCCCGCCATCCGCATGCGCAATGCCCGCGTCGAGATCGCGACCCCCGCGGGCGATATTCGTATGTATGGCGATGTGAACGCACAGCTGCCACTGCAGGCCGAAATCCATGCGCGCGCAGAACCTGCCGACCTTCGAACAGATCAGGGGCGCCTGAAGATAGAGGAAGGCCGCCTCGACCTCTCCATCATCGGCGCCGCCGTACAGGGTAGCGCCCGCTTCCAGCTCAGCGAGGCGCGCTTCGACGCCTATCAGGGCCGGAACATCCTTCTGGACGCCAGCCTGACGCCATCCCTGCGCCCGACGCTTGAGTTCACGCTCGAGGCCGAAGAGAGCGCCGCGCAGGACATCGCCGCTGAGAACCTCCGCCTGACCGGGACAGCCGGCATCAACCCCGGCAAGCTCGACACCACAGAACACGGCCCCATAGGCTTCCTGCGCTCGCTCGTAGTCTCGGGTGAGGCATCAACGCTGCGCTACAAAGAAAACGTAGTGACCTCGCCGACGGTGACGCTGGATGCCGCCCGTTCGCGCGCCGGCCCGCTTGAGGGCACGCTCGCCATCGGCGCAGAGGCGGCCACGCTCGCCGGTATATCACTCGGCCGCTCCACCCTGACTGGAGAGGGCGAGGTGGACGACCAGCTGAACGAAGCCGAACTCGCAGGCGACCTCACCATCGCAGAAGCGTCCATTCCAAGAGAGATGAGCCGCGACCTTCTCTCGCCGCTGCGGTCAGGTCCGCCCTTCACCGCGCACGGCAATGCACTGCGCAGCGGCCTCACAGCTGCCCTGAATGATTTCAGGCTCGGCGCCTCCTACCGGTTCGGATTCGAGCGCGGCGCGGGCTGGACGCTGGAGACAAGCGACAAGATCAACGCAACCGCCGCCAACGGCGCGCAATTCTCGCTCGCCCCCACCACGAATGAGCGTGTGCTGACCATTTCAAACGATCGCACAGAATTGAGCGGCGTCGCCGCCCTCAATGGCCCATCGCTCCCCTCGCTTGATGCCTATGTGAAACAGGCTGGCGTTACGTCCGACGGCGTCCTGCTTGAAACAGGCAGGCTGCGCATTGCCCCGTGGCGCGCCGACGGCCTCACCCTTTCTGTGAATCTCGACCAGCTCACCCTCAACACAGAAGCCGCCGAGCCGGGTCTCCAGGCTGTCGGCACAGCCAGCATCAATGGTCGCATGTTCGGGCTCGACTTTGCCGACACCAGCATATTTGGCGGTGTCGATGCGCGCCTCTCGGATCCGCTGCGCGTCCAGTCCTTCAGTACACGCTGCATCGGCCTCAAATCCGACGGCTTCACCTCGCCCGATACGTTGCGCGTCGGCGCCTTCCTGACAGAGCTCTGCCCGCAGGACGGGCGCCTCCTGCGGCGTGCAAATGGCGCGATTTCAGGACAGCTTGGCGTCGCCTCGCTTGAGCTGCCGTTTGAGAGCGAAAGCACGTCAGGCACAATTGCCCTCAATGATGGCGTTCTGGACTGGCGCGCGGCCAGTACGGCCAGCCTCAGCCTTACCGGCCGCCAGATGACCGCAGACCTTGAGATCGGTGAGAACACGCTTGTCATCGCCGCCGCGCGGCCAGAGCTTGGCTTCAAGACGGGCCGCCCGCTCTCCTTCTCGGCGCGCACCCGGCGCACAGAGCTGACCGGCTCGCTCGTGCCTGCGCTGATCGACATCGAAACACTCACGCTTGATGCTACGCTACCCGAAACCGGCATTGCAGGCTCTGGCAGTGCAAGCACCGTCATCATCCGCGACAAGAATGAAGACCCCATCTACGAGCCGCTGCAGACCGACCTCAGCGCCGAGTTTGCCAACGGCATCATGCAGCTGAGCGGGCCTCTCCGGACCAGCCGCAGCCAGCGCGAGATCGCTGACCTGCAGATGACGCTCAACCTGGTAGAGCTTGACGGTGAAGCGTCGCTGCGTTCCCGCGACCTCATCTTCCAGCCAGGCGCCTTCCAGCCAACGGCCCTCAGTGAACGTGTGCGCGGCCTCCTGTCGAACGCACGTGGGCGGCTGAATGCCGGCGCGTCCCTCCTCATTGATGGCGGCGACCTCAGCGGCACTGGCTTTGTCGAGGTCCGTGATTTTGGCTTCGACACGCTGCGTGTGGGCGCGGTGAACAATATCAATGGCCGTATCGATTTTGACGAGCTGCTCAAGCTCCACACCCCGCCCGGCCAGAAAGTGACCGTTGGAGAAATCAATCCGGGCCTCCCCCTCCGGGACGGCGAGATCGGCTTCCAGATTCTCGGGGCAGATGCGGCGATCATTGAGCGCGCCTCCTGGCCATTCGCGGGCGGCACGCTGCTGCTAAACCAGTCGCAATGGACGATCGCGGGCACGAGCGACATCGTTGAGATCACCGCCCGCGAGATTGAGCTCTCGCGCTTGATCGAAGTCTTCAGCCTGCCGGACATCAACGCCAACGGCACAGTCTCAGGCACCTTCCCGGTGGAGCTTCGCGGCGCCAATGTATTCATCCGCAACGCTGTGCTTCGCGCCGACGAGGAAGGCGGCACAATCGCCTATACGGGCAGCGTCGCCGACGCGGCCTCGCAAGCCGACGAACGCGTCGACATGGCTTTCCGGGCGCTGCGAAACTTCGAGTTTTCGGTGCTGGAGGTTGGCGCAGACGGCAACCTCACCGGCAGCATGATGATCACGCTAGAGCTGGTCGGAAAGTCGCCGGATGTGCTTGGCGGCGCGCCATTCGCCTTTAATATCGGCGTCGATTCAGAGCTTTCCAAACTGATCCGTAGCAGCCAGAGCATCACCGGTACTGACTGGCTTGCAGAGGTCCGCAATGGCTCGCTTACTGGCGATGACGCACCGGATGAAGAAGATATCGAAGACGCCCCCGCAGGTGACAAGCCGTCTGAGCCATGAGCAAACATCTGTTCAAATCAGGTTCAGACACTATGCTGTAGAGTGAATGCCCATGAGAGCTGTGAACATGAAAAAAGCTGCCATTCTGGCCCCATGCCTTGTCGCTATCGCTGCTGCGTGCACGCCGACCGTACGCGTGCAGGCGCCGACAGAGCCCATCACCATCAATCTCAATGTGAAGGTTGAGCAGGAAATCCGCGTCAAGCTCGAAAGAGAAGTCGAGGACCTGATCGCCTCCAACCCGGACATCTTCTAGGTCAAAGGACCAAGGTTTCAAATATGGCCAATATTCTCCGCATCGCCCTCTCCGCGCTCTTCATCGCCGGCTCGGCTGTCACTGTCTCAGCGCCCGCCGCTGCGGCCAATCCAGAACTGGAAGCCGCCAAGGATCAGGGCGTCGTGGGTGAGCGTATCGACGGCTATCTCGGCATTGTCGCTGGCAGCGCAGACGCTTCGGTTGTCCGCCTCGTGCAGGACATCAACAATCGTCGCCGCGCCGCCTATGGCGAAACCGCTGAGCGCACGGGCGCAACGCCGCAACAGGTCGCTCGCGTCACGGGCGAAGCCCTGATCGCAAAGGCAGCGCCGGGCGAATACATCATGGATGACAGCGGGACCTGGTCGCAGAAATAGATTTCTGCCCTACCTCTTCGTCCATGACCCGACTGACGATCATTTTCATCATCGGCGCGATTGGCGTGCTCATTCTGGCCGGTATCGGTGTTGGCATGATGTGGGCCGAACTCGGCGTAACGATGAGCCTGCATGGCTGGATCGCCTATGGCCTCGGCGCCGTCGCGAGCATTGCCCTTTCAGTCGGCCTTTTCTGGCTCAGCTTTCACAGCGCGCGCAGCGGGCATGACGACATAGAGCGCCCGGAAGACCTCGATAGCTGACCGCAACGCTGCCACTTGGGGCGTCATATTGGGGCGAATCAGCTAGATTCGCTCTCTTTGCGGACACTCAAGAGGCCATCATGCAAGCTACCATCGATCCGGCGCACCTGTCGGCATACATCGCCTCGCGTATCTGCCATGACCTCGTTTCGTCGGTCTCCTCGATCACGAACGCGCTCGACTTCATGAATGAGCCGCAGGACTCCGAGATGCGGGTCCAGGCAGAAAAGCTTCTCTATGACGGCGCTGAAAGCGCGGCCTGCAAGCTGAAATTCCTGCGGTACGCCTTCGGCTCTGTCGGCCTCTCAAACGGTGCCGCAGACATTCACGAAGCCAAGCAGATCACTGAAAGCTTCGTCTCCCATCACAACAAGAAGCCAGAGCTCGAATGGGACATCGAGACAGAGCATCTCAGCTTCTCACATGCCCGCCTGATCATGAATATGGTCATGCTGGCCATGGACTGTCTGCCGCGCGGCGGCTCCATCGTCGTGAAGGTCCGCAACGAAGTCGAAGGTCTCGGCATTGTGGTGCGTGCCGCCGGCAAGCGCTGCAAGCTGCGTGATGACACTGCGTCGGCCATCGCAGGCGACGTGCCGGAGGAGGGCTGGTCGGCCCGTACCGTACAGCCGCTTTTCACCCGCATTATCGCCGAAGGCCTTGGCGGGGACCTCAGCGTAGAGACTGAAGAAGAGCAGATCACGCTCAAGGCGACGAGCCTCAATGCAGAAGGCTAAACTGCTCGTTAACCGGAGTGTGACCATGCTGGGGTGTTCTGCGCGCATATAGCTAGGGGGCTCGCGACATGAAAACCTGCCTGATCGTCGATGACTCCCGGGTCGTGCGCAAGGTCGCTGGCCGTATCATTCAGGACCTCAAATTCGAGACGCGCGAAGCGAGCGATGGCGCTGAAGCCCTCGACGCCTGCCGTCATGATATGCCTGACGCGATCCTGCTCGACTGGAGCATGCCGATCATGAACGGGCTGGACTTCGTGCGCGCCCTTCGCCGCGAACATGAAGGCCGCAAGCCTGTCGTCGTCTTTTGCTCGACGGAGAACGACGCCGAACATATCGGCGAAGCCCTGCGCTCTGGCGCAAACGAATTTATCATGAAGCCTTTCGATGCCGACATCATCGAAAGCAAATTTGCAGAGGTGGGCCTCATCTGATGCTGAGAGGGCGCCGCCGCGCCCGGCAGGATCAATAGCTCACGAGGACGAGATCGGACCGGACTGGATATGGAAGAGACCGTCTTTCGCGAAATTGCAGAGCTCGCCCGTAAAGGGTCGGGTCAGCACATCCCGCCGACGAAGTCCTATCTGGTCGATGCCCGCCTGTCCGCAATCCTGCGCCGTGAAGGCCTCTCCAGCGTCGAAGACCTCGTCGCCATCCTGAATGCCCGGCCTGACAGCAAGCTGAGCACCGAAATTGCCGCCGCGCTGACATCCAAGCGAACACGGTTCTTTTCAGAGCGCGGCACGCTCGAGCGGGTCGTGAAACTCGTTCTGCCAGAACTCGCCAAACGAGCCCGTGACGGCCGTATCCGGATCTGGTGCGCTGGCGGATCGACGGGCCAGGAAGCGCTGTCGCTCGCCATCCTGATCCAGGAGATGGGCAAGAACGCGTTCGAAGATGTCCAGATCGAAATCGTCACGACCGATATCTGTGAACGGACAAGCGCGTCAGCCCGGTCCGGCATCTTCGGCCATTTCGAAATCCAGAAAGGCCTATCGGCCCGCCGGATGCTGGCGCACTTCACGAGGCTCGACACGAGCGAGTGGCAGGTCTCCCACGCCCTCGCCAGCCAGATCGGCGTGCGCACGCAGAACCTCATGCAGTCGGCAGAGGGGCTTGGCATGTTCGATGTCATCCTGTGCCGCAATGTCATTACCGACATGACCAAGGACGCCCGTATCAAGGCGCTGCTCAATGTCGGTCGCCAGCTCTCGGAACGCGGCCTGCTTTTCCTTGGCGAGACCGAATCGGCCGCTGGCCTCATTGCAGGTCTTGAGCCTTCGCGCGCCATTCGCGGCGGCTATAGCCGTAATGTCGACGCCGGTGATCTGACCGTCGCGGCCTGACATTTCGCGACACCCGCAGAAATACCGCCAGTACACCGCCACTGCACCGTGAAAACACGGGATTTGCGCGTTCCTTCCCCCGCGCCTTCCCCCTGCGCACCCTCATCTCATCCCACAAAGTGAGCAGGCGCTTGACGAAACTCGCATCACTACCTACTTTGTACTTCAAAGTTATTGGAGGATGAAAATGTCCAAGTCGATGAATGACGATCTAGCTTATGTCCGTTCGCTTGCAGAGGCCGGTGCAGATGCCCCTCTGCTCGGTGGCCGTTTTCTCGTCTGGTGGGGCGGCCTCGTAACGGCAGCCTATCTCGGACACTATCTTATCGGATCAGGCATGCTGGGCGTTGGTATGGAGGCCCTCGGCATCATGTGGGCCGGCTTCATCGTCATTGGACTGAGCGGTTATTTCCTGCTGGCCAAGGCCTTCCCGCATGACAAGCCCGGCCAATCTTCCGAGGGAAACCGCGTGTCTGCAACGGTCTGGATGGCTGCGGGCTTTGTGCTCGGCAGCTTCTTTTTCGGCGTCACGGTGAAATCATTCCTGAACGGCGCCGCGTCAAGCGGCTTCACCTGGTCCATCCCTCTCGTTCTGGGCGTCTACGGTATCGCCCAACTCGTCAGCGGTGAGATTGCCAAGGTCGGCTGGCTGAAGCTTGCAGGCTATGTCGCGATCGCCTTTGTGGGCCTCACCATTCTGATCATCGACACGGCAGAGCTCTATCTCGCCGCCGCTTTCGCTGCTGCCTGCAGCGTCCTGATACCAGGCTTGCTCATGCTGCGCGACGAACCATCGGGCGTCGTGTAAGGTGGATCATCATGGAGAACGAGAACCCCTTTGATCACAGCCAGATAGACGATGTCATACATGGCCGCCTGCGGCTCGGTGTGATGGCCTATCTGTCTTCGGCCAGCCCCGCCATCTTCGGCGAGCTGCGCGACAAGGTCGGCGCCACCGATGGCAACCTCTCGACCCATCTGAAGAAGCTGGAGGAGGCAGGCTATGTGCGTCAGGAAAAGCGGTTCGTCGGCAAGAAGCCCCAGACCCGCATCTTCCTGACCGACTCTGGCCGCAAGGCCTGGCTCGAGTGGATCGACCAGATGCGCGGCCTTATGGACGCGGCTGAATAGGCAGGTCTGGAACGGTCAGCATCGCTCAGCATTTGTCTGAAGACCCGGTTGTCAGAGGTTCAGCCGGGTCTTGCTAGCCTGCGCTGGTAGACAGATCTGGAGACCCGACATGATCCCTCTCAAGAAACTTGCCCTCGGCGTCGCCGCGCTGACAACATTCGCAATGCCCGCAATGGCGCAATACGGCGCGCGCGGACACGGCTACAGCGGCGGCTCCGGCAGCGCGGTAATCTATCAGCATGCTGACTTTCGCGGCCAGTCGCTGCGCGTCACAGGTCCAATCGCACACCTGAGCGAGTACCGCTTTAATGACAAGGCCTCCTCCATCCGCATCCATGGCGGCAGCTGGGAAGTCTGTGTCGATCCGAACTTCCGGGGCCGGTGTGAAATTCTCAGCTATCGCGAAGACGAGCTCAACGAATTTCGCCTGAACGACAAGATCAGCTCTATCCGGCCCGTCGCGGACCGCTGGGGCCGCAATGACCGTCGTTATGATCGCGGCGGCCGCTACGACCGTGATGACCGCTATGATCGCAGGCCCGGCTATGACCGTGGCCGCCGGGGCTATGGCAATGCGCCCATGATCCTCTTTGCGGACCCGCAGTTTCGCGGCAATGCCCTGCCCGTTAACGGTGCCATACCGCACCTCAATCAGCTGCGCTTCAACGACAAGGTCTCGTCCATCGTGATCAATAGCGGCGTCTGGGAAGTTTGCACCGATCCGAACTATCGCGGCCGCTGCGAAATCATTGACCGGTCCGTGGACGAAACCGGATATTATCGCCTCAACGACAATATCACCTCGGTCCGCCCGGCAGGCTATAACCGCCGCCCCGGCTACAACCGCCCATTCTAGGGCTGCGCGAGGGGCTTCCCGCTTTTCCGATTGGGAAGTAGGAAGCGCTTCATGTCCGACCGATCCAATCCTGACAGGCTTATTGTCGTCGGCGCGCTCTCTGGCGCGCACGGCGTTCGCGGCGATGTGCGCGTGCGCAGCTTCACCGCTGACCCCGAAGCCATCTTCGACTTCGACCAGCTTCTGGATGAGAACGGCAAGCCGGTTCTCAGCGTCAAATCATTCAAGCCCGCCAGCGATCACTTCATCGTCACACCCAAGACGTCCCGCCAGAAAGAGGAATGGGACGCAATGAAAGGCGTGAAGCTGCATGTCAGCCGCGCAGACCTGCCGAGCGCCGATGAGGATGAGTTCTATGTCGAGGATCTCGTCGGCCTGAAGACCTGCCACCCGGACGGCACCCTCTTCGGCCATGTAAAATCGGTCCAGAATTTCGGCGCGGGCGACCTGCTTGAGGTCGCACCGGATGCCAGTGGAGAGCCTGCCTATTTCGTGCCCTTCACGCTCAAGGACGTTCCGGACATCGACTTTGACGCCCGCACTGTCACGATAGCAGAGGCGCAGGTCTGGGCCGACCAGTCGGACCCTCGCAAGAAATCAGACGTCTGAGGCCCGCATCGTGCCTGCCTTTACGGCGAGGTCGATCAGATAGGATTCCAGCTTCCGGCTCTGAGTTTGCAGGTTGAAGCTCTCCATGGCAAAGGCACGGCCTGCCTCACCCATGCGGGCAGTCCGCTCATGGTCGCTCAGCATCCGGGCCAGCCGGTCTGCAAGGGCGGCATCATCACCCTCATCGACAAGATAGCCGGTCTCGCCATCCTTCACGCATTCCGGAATACCGGCGTGACGCGTCGCCGCCAGCGCGCAGCCAGACAGCATCGCTTCGATACAGACCAGCGGCAGGCCCTCTGCGTCGCCTGACTTTGCGCGTTTAGATGGGACAACGGCAATCCGCGCCTCGGCCCAATGCCTTGGCATTTCGTCGGCAGGCACCCAGCCCGGAAGCTCTGCGGCGACGCCAGCTTCCTGAAGCTTCGCAACAAGCTCTTCCTTGAGGTCGCCATCACCGATCAGCCTGATCGTCCAGCCGTTAAGCTCTTCACCGAGACGCGCCAGCGCGGCGATCAGCGTGTCGATACCCTTTTTCTCAGTCCAGCGACCGGCAAAGACCAGAAGGTCCTTCTTCTCACCCGGCTCAAAGCGCGAGGGGTCTGCTGTATTGTGGTGGACCACCATCTTGTCGGTCGGCGCGCCTTTGCCAGCAAGCTCATCATGGATGAATTGCGAGCATGGCAGAATCAGGTCCGCTTCGCGCCAGAGCTTGGCCCGGCGCCGATTATAGACCCGCACAAAGCTGTCCTTGGTATTGGTCGTCTTGGTCGCGTCGCCGCCATAATAGGTCACGGCCAACGGCAGGTTCAGCCGCTCTGCCAGCGGCAGCGCATAGGCACCCGACTTGCCGAAGCTGGCATGGATGGCGACAGGCTCAACCTCTTCCATCGCATTCTGTAGCTTTGCTGATATGGTGCCGAGCTGCTTGTAGGCCGCCTCACCGCCTGCCCCGTGCAGGGGCCCAAGCTCGATGACTTCAGCGCCATCGGGCACAGGGCCTTTCAGCTCATGTCCGATATAGACGGGCTTCAGCTTGCTGAACGCAGAATAGCCGCGCGGAATAAAGCTTTCCGACGGGGTGAAGAGCTTGTCGCAATAGGCGAGAAACCGTCTTTGCGTGCTCATACGGGTCACCCTCTTTCTGACTGGCGCGCGGCCTCACTATGGCACGCCCTATGAACCGTCAAACATGTCTTGGCAGTCATCGCCCCATCGCATAAGACCCGAAGGCTGCAGCCCCAAAGGACCAGACATGTCAGATTACCGCCTCTTCGGCGCTGAGACCTCTCCCTATTCCATGAAAGTCCGTGCCTTCCTCAAGTACAAGGGCGTGGACTTCGACTGGATCGGCCGTTCGTCGGAAAAGGAAGAAGAGTTCCAGTCCCACGCGAAGGCGCCGACGGTCCCGCTTCTGGTGTCGCCGGGGCGCGCACCGAACCAGGATTCAACCGACATCCTTTCGGCGATCGAGAACGATCATGCAGAGCCGTCCTCCGTGCCGGATGATCCAGCTTGCGCCGTGCTTGCGCTGATCCTTGAGGATTATGGCGATGAGTGGCTGAGCAAGGTCATGTTCCGTGAGCGCTGGGGCCAGAAGCCTGACCGTGAAGAAGCCGCGGACCGCACCATGGAGCAACTCTTCGACGGCAAGCTGCCGCGCGCCAAGAAGAAGACCCGCGACCAGATCGTGAAGCGGATGCGCGACAGTCTCGAGCTGATCGGCGTCGAGCGCAAGAATGAGAAGGCGCTCAAAACCTCGTTTGAGCGCTTCATTCCGCTGCTGAACGCACACCTCGAGAACAACCTCTTCATCTTCGGCAACCGCCCGTCCGTGGCGGACTTCTCGATCGCGGCCCAGCTGTCGCAGATGCTGATGGACCCGACACCGGGGGCCTGGCTGCGTGAGAACGCGCCTTTCGTGACCGCCTGGTGTGAATTCATGGACGCACCAAAGGCTGGCGACAGCTTCAAGCCGCTGTCCGAACTGGAGCCGACGCTGCTGGCCATCTTTACCGAAGAACTGTCGCAGACCTATCTGCCATGGGCGAAGGAAACGCTGGAAGCTGATATCGCCAAGCAGGACCGCGTTAGCGTCAAGATCGACGGCAAGCCATTCGAACAAGTTACACAGCGCTATGCGGCGACTTCATTCAAGTCGGTTCAGAAAGCCGTGCGCCGCCTCAGCGACAATGAGAGCCTGACGGCTTTCCTGCAATCGGCTGGCGCCGACGTCTATTTCCAGAACCCGAACAAATAGACAGGCGTTTCAAGCTGTAGAATGAAAAAAGCCCCGGACATCACGTCCGGGGCTTTCTCGTCTCAGGGGTCCACGCGCAGGGGTTACGCGGCAGACTGCTTGCCGATCAGTTTCGGCTTCGACTTTGGCTGGCTGGGCGAGCCGATCTCGATCTTGCGAGGCTTCTTGGCTTCAGGAAGCTCACGCAGGAGTTCGACGCGAAGCAGACCGTTCTGCAGCGATGCACCCGTCACAATGACGTGGTCAGCAAGCTGGAACCGGCGCAGGAATCCACGCTCGGCAATGCCGCGATGCAGATACTGACGCTCTTCGCCGTCTTCACTGGCGGCTTTCTTGCCAGCAACAGTCAGCAGGTTTTCATTGGTTTCAATGTCGAGCTCGTCTTCAGCGAAACCGGCAACCGCGATTTCGATGGCGAATGCATCGTCGGCAACGCGCTCGATATTGTAAGGGGGATAGCCCTGCGCGCCATCAAGGCGGCTGGCTGAATCGATCAGATTGGCCATACGGTCAAAGCCAACCATCGTGCGGTAAAGGGGGGTGAGATCAATCGTGCTCATGACAAACAGTCCTCTCTAAGCAACTGTATCCGGGCGTGCCGGATCATCATTTCGGCTTATCTGTCGCTCCGGCCCGTCCATCGGCGCCGGCAGATTACCGGACCGGGCCCGCTTGGCAGCGCCCGGTCATGGTGTATTTGGGGAACACGGCCCCGCGTTCAAGGGGAAAATGAGGAGATGAAAATGAACCGGATTATCGCAACCAGCCTTCTGGCCCTGACCCTCGCTGCCTGTGGTGGCAGTGATGATACGACCCCTGAGGTCGCAACCCCACCTGCACCTGGCGAAACCGATGCCGGCATGGAAGCTGATGCTACCCCCGCTTCGTTTACCCTTGAGGACGCGCTCGAAGGCAGCTGGCGCGCCCCGAACGAGATCGCGCGCGATGAGTATCGCAATCCTGTCGCGACGCTCGAATTCCTTGGCATTGAAGGCGACGACACCGTGATGGAAGTCTGGCCGGGCGGTGGCTGGTACACCAACATCCTGGCCCCCTGGCTGCACGCGAATGGCGGCACCTTCATCGCCGCCGTCATCAGCCCGGACCGTTCCGATCGCGCAGCACAGGCACTCGAAGCCTACAAAGCCAATTACAGCCCGTACCCGGACCTGTTTGGCGAACTTCAGTACACCTATTACGACTCCCAATCCGGCCCGCTTGGCGAACCGGAAAGCGTTGATGCCGTGCTGACCTTCCGCAATGTCCATAACTGGATGTCCGGTGACCATGCCGACAAGTTCTTCAACGATGCCTTCGCCGTGCTGAAGCCGGGCGGCGTCCTCGGCGTCGTTGAGCACCGCCTGCCATCGGCTCTAAACCAGGACCCGTCAGCCCCGTCCGGCTATGTCCATCAGGACTATGTCACGCGCCTTGCTGAAGAAGCAGGTTTCGTTCTTGAGGAAGCCAGTGAAATCAACGCGAATCCAGCTGATACGGCTGACCACCCGTTCGGTGTCTGGACCCTGCCGCCCGTCTCCCGCACGACGGATGGCGAGGGCAACGCGCCTGAGGGCTTCGATGCTGCCAAATATGAAGAGATCGGCGAATCCGACCGCATGACCCTGCGCTTCGTCAAACCTGCCGCTGGCGACACGCCGGCAGAGCCTGAAATGACGGAAGAAGAAGCGACCGAAGAATAGGCCGCTCTCCTGACCTGTATATCAGCCCCGCCCCGATCATTCGGGGCGGGGTTTTCTTTTTGCATCGGCGGCTGCTCCGTCGCCGCTCCGCAAAACCGGCTTCACCTTCCTCTGCCCTGCGACTAGAAGGCTCGCCATCATGACGCGCCTTCTTTTCCCGACCCGCCTTTTCGAGTTCGACCTCGGCGATACGAGCCTGCTCGATGAGCTTGATGCCAGCTGCTGGATGATCGAGGAGGGCGATAGCGCCGGTCATGAATGGTGCGAGGAGAAGGGCTATCCCGGCTACACCTCCTATGCCTCGCTGGACGACCTGCCGAAGCGCGCCCCTGCCTTTGCTGAGCTGGAGGCGCAGCTGCTCAAGCTGGCGAAAAAGGCCGCAGACGAGCTCGGCTGGGATCTTGAGGGACGACGCATCACGCTTGATGCGCTCTGGATCAATATTCTCGGGGAGGGCGGGCACCATTCGGGCCATATCCACCCCGGAAGCATTCTGTCCGGCACGCTTTATATCGCCGTCCCGGAGGGCGCAGGCGCAATCCGGTTTGAGGACCCCCGCCTCGCCAACATGATGGCCGCCCCTCCCCTCCGTGATGAGACCGCCGAAGACCAAAGCCGGTTTGTCTATGTCGACCCGAAACCGGGCAATGTCCTGATGTGGGAAAGCTGGCTGCGCCACGAAGTCATGGCGAGCCGCAGCGAGGATGCCCGCATCTCAATCAGCTTCAATTTCGGACTTTCTGGCTGAACAAGTAGCAAAGTGGTCTTGACGCAGGCGCTGCGCTTTTGCACTGCACCATCAACTTTTACCCGTCCTTTCTGGAGCGACGCATGGATATTTCCAAAATCAGCATTGGCGAGAATGCGCCAGACGATCTCAACGTCATTATCGAAGTCCCGCTTGGCGGTGAGCCGATCAAGTATGAGATCGACAAGGCCTCCGGCGCCATGTTCGTCGACCGCTACCTCTACACCTCGATGCGCTACCCGTGTAACTACGGTTTCGTGCCGCACACGCTGAGCCTCGATGGCGACCCGATTGACGTCATGGTTGTCGGTCAGCGCGCGCTGGTGCCGGGCGCTGTCGTCCGTGCCCGCCCGATCGGCGTCCTCCTGATGGAAGACGATGGCGGCGAAGACGAGAAGATCCTCGCTGTGCCACACCAGAAGCTCACCCGCTTCTATGAGAAGGTGCAGAACTATACCGACCTGCCGGACACGCTGATCGACCGGATCCAGCACTTCTTCGAGCACTACAAGGATCTTGAGCCCAACAAATGGGTGAAGGTGCGCGGCTGGGAAGGCGTCGACAAGGCACGTGAACTGATCCGGGAGTCGATCGAGCGCGGCGCAAAAAGCTAAACCCGAGGGGCCGGTTTGGAACTCTCGGTCTGGCTGGCGCTTGTCGGTCTATTCTTTGCCGGTGGGCTAACGCCCGGGCCCGCAGTGATGCTGGTCGTATCCTCATCGCTGAGATACGGCGTACGGCCAGCCATGCTGCCCGCCATCGGGGTATCGACGGCCAACCTTGTCTGGATTGGCCTTGCCGCTGCAGGCGCAGCGGCAATCGCCTCCCAGTTCCCACTTGCCTTTCTGGGCCTGAAGCTTGCCGGGCTCGGCTTCATCATCTGGCTGGCGTTTGGACTGGTTCGCGGCGCAGCGCGCGACCTGCGGCTTTCTCGTGAGGCCATGCCTAAACGGGCCGCACTTTTAGGAAAAGGCTTCGGGCTCCAGCTAGCAAACCCCAACGCGCTCGTCTTTTTCGGCGCGCTCCTGCCTGGCTTCTTCGACGCCTCGCGCCCGCTCGCCCCGCAGATCGCGATCATGGTCGCCACGATCACGGTCAGCGAGATGACGGGGCTGTTCGTCTACGCCTTTGCGGCTGACCGGATGGCGAAGAGCTTCAGCGACCCGGCCTTTGCCCGCTGGTTCAATATTGGCGCGGCGACCCTGATGGTCGGTTCTGCCGCCTTTGCCGTCTGGGCGACGAGCAAGCCCTAGGCTTCGATCAGCTCGAACTCACCGGTGGTGGAGCTGCGCCAGTAAAGCTGGCCAAGCGCAATCGCGAACCAGGCCCCGTGCAGGGTCAGCTTGCCTGTCTTCACCCGCTCTTCCACGAACGGGAAGGTCATCAGATTCTTCAGCGATTGTTCGACACCGGCAAATTCCAGTGCGCGCTGAGGGTCTTCCGGATTGGCGGCGAGTACCTTGTCACGCGCTTCGTCGAGCAGCTTCACCCACGGCGCAATAAACTGACCCACAGGCTTGTCATTCGCCGCAGAAAGCGACGCGTTCACGCCGCCGCAGCCGCCATGACCCATGATCACGATATGCTCGACTTCCAGCGCCGTCACGGCAAACTCCAACGCGGCGCTGACACCATGCTGGCCGCCGCCGGTCTCATAAGGCGGCACCAGATTGGCTACATTGCGCACCACAAAAAGCTGGCCGGGCGCGGCATTGAAGATGTCGGCAGGCTCGGCCCGGCTGTCAGCGCAGCCAATCAGCATAACATTCGGGTTCTGGCCCTGGCCCAGCGTCTCGTACAGCTTGGCCTGCTGCTGGTAGGTGCCGCGTCTGAATGCGCGGTATCCGTCAATCAATTCGTCTGGTGAACGCATGGCGACCTTCTCATCAGTTTGACCCCGACCTAGTCAGAACCCGCCTGTTCGGCAATGTTCGATAGGTCAAAATTTGGGCTTGTGATCAATCCTTTTGAAAACTCTCATGATTGAGATAGGCTCCGAGGTTCGGGTCCTGGGAATGGGTGGATGACTGAAGAAACACCTGCAAAGAAACCAAAACCTGCTCGCCGCCGGCAAGGTCCGCGGCGGAGCGAAGCCTCAAGGGTCGCCATCCTTGAAGCCACGCGTGACGAACTGGTCCGCTCTGGCTGGCGCAAGTTCAGCGTCGATAGCGTCGCACGCACGGCACATGCCTCCAAACAGACGATCTATCGCTGGTGGCCTGCCACCGGCAGCATGTGTGTGGAGGCCGCCATCGGTCTGCTGCCTGCTGTCTCTCAGACTGTCGAGACCGATCCGGTCGAGCGTATCGCAGCCCTTATCCTGCCAATCGAGACCGTAACCCGCGCGGGCAATGGCCATGCTGTCCTGCGCGGTGCACTGATTGCGGCAGCTGACGAAAAAGCGGCTGGCGAAAGCTGGCGCAACTGGATGAAGGCGAATATCCGCGCACCCCTTCGGCTCATCCTGGCTGAGGTCGCTGCGAAACAGCTGATCCGCCGCGATTACGATATCGATGAAGCGGTGAACCTGCTCATATCACCGGCCTGGCACAATCTGATTGTCATGCGCGCGCCCCTTAAAGAAGGCTTCTCCCGCGATCAGGCGGCCCATCTCATCCAGCTGCTGAAGCCCTAAAGCATCAGGCCTTCGCGCCGCGCTTCCCGCCGCCATAGGCCGGGTCTGCCAGCGCACTTGCCTCGTCGAGCGGCCAGCGCGGACGCGCCGAAAAACTCATCGCATCTACATCCACCTTGCCAGCAGCAAGATGCTCGGCGCCCGCCAGCGCGATCATGGCTGCATTGTCCGTGCAATGACGAAGCGGCGGCGCGATCAGACGCGCCCCATGGCGGCTGGCGGCAGCATCGAGACTGGCGCGGATCGCCTGATTGGCAGCAACACCGCCCGCAACGACCAGCCGTTTCTCACCCTCGGCTTCGAACACGCTCAGTGCCCGGTCAGCGCGCTGGGTCAGGCAGTCCGCTATGGCCGCCTGATAGCTCGCGCAGAGGTCGCTCTTGTCCTGCTCTGAAAGGTCGCCTGCCTCAATGATCCGGGCCGCAGCCGTCTTGAGGCCCGCAAAACTCATATCAAGGCCGTCCCGGTCCATGAGCGGGCGCGGCAGCTTGTAACGCTTCGGGTCACCGCCCGCGGCAGTCCGCTCGACGGCTGGTCCACCCGGAAAGCCAAGACCAAGTAGCTTGGCGAGCTTGTCGAAGGCCTCGCCTGCGGCATCGTCGATCGTCGTGCCGAGCCGCCTGTACTCGCCAAGCCCGCGCACCTCGATGAACTGGCAGTGGCCGCCAGACACCAGCAGCAGGAGGTATGGAAAGGCGCAGTCTGCAGCGAGGCGCGGCGAGAGCGCGTGGCCCTCAAGATGGTTCACAGGCAGGAAGGGCTTGCCGGACGCGAGCGCCAGCGCCTTACCGGTCATCATGCCGACCATCACCCCGCCGATAAGGCCGGGCCCGGAGGTCGCTGCAATACCGTCCAGCTCAGCCAGCGACAGCCCGCTCTCTTCAATCGCAGCCGCTACGATCTGGTCTGCAATATCGGCATGGGCACGGGCAGCAATCTCAGGCACCACCCCGCCATAAGGCGCATGGGCCTCTACCTGCGAGCGCACGATTTCAGACAGGATAGTCGCGCGTCCGTCCACTAGGCGCAGGACAGCCGCCGCAGTCTCGTCGCAGCTCGTTTCAATTCCAAGAACCGTGTGAGAGGTCATGGCCCTCACTTAAGGCGCGCAGCCTGAAATCGGAAGCTTGGCGCCTCAGTTGTCGAGGAGCGCGCTCTTGATCGAGTATATCCACTCGTCCCGCTCAAGATTGTAGGCCTTGAAGGTCGTCGCGAAGTCCCAGTAGCACCAGCCGATGCCGCGATCCTCTGCCGCCTTGCGCATGGCCCGCGTCCAGACGGCACGCTGCTCCAGTGGTACGTCTTCATAGACACCAAACTCACCTAGCAGCATGGGATGGCCCTGCTCGCTGGCGAACCGGGCCGCCGCTTCGGCGCCTGCGTTGATCTCGCTATACTCGGCCACCGTGCCCCAGCGTGTACCGGTTGGCGGCGGCGGGTCAGCAAAGAACGCGCCCTGATGGGTGAAATCATAGGGCTCATAGCTGTGGAAGGTCAGGATGATCCGGTCATCCTCTGGCGGATTACTCTCCAGCAGCGCCGAGAGTGAGCCCCAGCCAGCGCTACCGACCACGACCCAGCGGTCAGGATGGTATTCGCGCACAATGGAGAGAAGCTCGGCGTTCACCGCATCGGTGCGTTCGACCGTCATCTTGTCATTCGGCTCATTCAGAAGCTCGAGTATGACGCTGTCAGGCACATCCTGAAGCGCCTCGGCAATCTGGCGCCACATGGCAAAGAGGCGCTCATAATGCGCATCAGGACGCGACATGAGGTCGTTATAATGGTGCAGGTCGACGATGGTCTGGAGGCCTGCGGCATCTGCCTGCGCAATGACTTCCTTCACGCGGTCAATCTGGCCCTGGCGGATCGTATAGGGCTCGCGCTGCATGGCGTGAACGTCCCAGCGCACAGGCAGGCGCACCGTATCAAAGCCTGCCGCCTTGATGGTCTGAAGGTCTTCTGCCCGGATCGTATAGCCCCAATCGCCTTCATTCGGCGCTTCGAGCGCGCCGCCGAGGTTCATGCAGCGATCAACAGGAGAGGCTGGCACGCGCATATCACCGCGCGGGGCGGCAGAGGAAGACGGCTCTGAGCAGGCGATCAGGGTCAGCACAAGGGCGAAACTGGCAAACCGGACCAGCATGGGCAGTCTCCTCTACAGGGTATTCCTGATACGAGCTGGCGCACACATCGTGCCAGCTTTCACTGCTTAGCCCTGTCTTGCCTGCCATCGCCTTAATCTGTAGCAGGCAATCGATCACAATCTGGAGATGTCATGCCCGCAGGTCTTGCCCCAAAGCTCAAACTGAAAATCGGCACCAGAGGGTCTCCGCTGGCCCTGGTGCAGGCAAGACAGGTGGGCGCAGACCTCGAACGCCTGAGCAATGGTGAGGTGACCTGCGAGATCGTGACCTTCACGACGGGCGGCGACAAGCTGACGACCCAGCGCCTCATCAATGCAGGCGGCAAGGGCCTCTTCACCCGGGAAATCGACAAGGCCGTTGACGAAGGGCGGTGCGACCTTGCCGTGCACAGCCTGAAAGACGTGCCAGGTGCCCTGCCAGAGGGTCAGGCCCTGCTCGCCTTCCCAAAGCGCGAAGACCCGCGCGACGGCTTCATCTCGCTGAACGGCGTCAAAAGCGCGCGCGACCTTCCAGAAGGCGCGACCGTCGGCACGGCCAGCCTTCGGCGCGAATCCCAGACGCTGGCCATGCGGCCCGACCTCAAGATCGTCACCTTCCGCGGCAATGTGCAGACCCGGATGAAAAAGCTCGAAGATGGCCTTGCTGACGCGACCTATCTTGCTATGTCCGGTCTTGAACGTCTCGAAATGACACATGTCGCTGTACCGGTCCCGATCACCGACATGATCCCGGCTGCAGGTCAGGGCATCATCACGGTTGCCGCACGCCCTGACGATCTCGACCCGGCCGTCGTCGATCTCATCAAGTCGCTGAACCATGAGCAAAGCCGCCTCGCTGCCATTGCAGAGCGGGCCTTCCTCGTTGAGCTTGACGGCTCCTGTCGCACGGCCATGGGCGGGCATGCCCGGCTGGAAGACGGCAAATGGCTGTTCGATGGCGAAGTGCTGGAGCCAGACGGCTCACGCCGCTGGATGCAGGCGGACGCGCTCTCAGGCGAGGTGACCGACGATGCACTGGCAGGCCTTGGCCGCAGCATCGGCCAGCGCATCCGCGAAGCGGCTGGCGGCGATCTGCCAGCCTTCGAAGATGACTAGCACGCCCGTCATCGTCACCCGCAGCAAGCCGGGCGCAGACCAGACAGCGCAGGCCCTGAAAGAGCGCGGCCTGACCGCCATCGTGACGCCCGCCATCGAGCTGTCTCGCAGTGAAGCCGCCCTCCCAGATCTATCGGTCTATGGTGGGCTGATCTTTACCAGCGCGAATGGCGTACGCTTCCTGGCGGCAGAAACCGACGCGCGCGACCTGCCTGCTTGGTGCGTCGGCCCGGCAACGGCGTCAGAAGCCCTGCTTGAGGGCTACAGCCCGGTGCACCAGTCATCGGGCAATGCCGAAGACCTTGCCCATTATATCGCCCATCACTGGCCCGCCGATCAGTCAAAACGCCTCCTGCACGTCGCCAATTCTGCGGCAAAAGGCATCGTCAAAGCCGCCCTTGAGCATGAAGGCTTCGAGGTTGATTTCCTCGCCCTCTATGAGGCGGCCAACGCGCCAGCGCTGCACCCGGACGCGGTTTCGGCAATCGCGAGCAGCCCCTCTATCGTCCTCGTCCATTCTGCAAAAGGTGCGCGGGCCTTCATGGATCTCAGCGCGGGCCTGGACCTTCAGCGCGTCTCGTACGTTGCGATCTCAGAGCAGGCGGCAGGACCCCTGCGTGAGGGCGGTAAGGACCAGATTGAAATTGCTGACCATCCAGACGAAGCGCACCTTCTGGAAGCGCTGGACCGTTTGCTTGCCGCGCGCTGAGCGGCAATACATTGAAGGGCATCTGGACCGATTGGGCCGGAGCCGACAGGATGAACCCGAATGAGTGATCCGCAGACCCCGACCACAGACCCGATCGATGCCGAGTTCGAACCGGCAGAGAATGAGGCTGCGCAGGAGAGCCGCACAAGCGAAACGCCAGCCCGCAAGACGTCCAGCAGCGGCCCGGGCTGGCTCTCTCTCCTGTTCGTGATGCTGATCGCCTTTGGCGCGCTTGGACTCTCGCTCTGGTCATCCGGCCTTCTGCAGAAGGGCCTGCAACCGGACGACACAGCGACCGGCATCGCCGCGCTGAGCGACCAGCAGACCGACCTCTCTAATCGTATCGACGCGCTGGAAGAGCGGCTGTCTGATGTGACCGCGCAGATCGACGGCCTGAGCAGCACTGTCGACGCGCTACGCTCAGCCACGCCGGAAGCCGCTAATCCTGCCCAAGGTAGCGCGGTGGATGAAGATGCGATCGCAGACCTCTCCGCTCGCATCGATGCCGTCGAAGAGGGGATGGCGAACCAGCCGGAGACATCTTCCTCAATCGACCCGCAGCGCATCGCCAATCTGGAAGCGGCCCTCCAGACCCTTGACAGCGAGAGCGCCCCGACCTCGGCAGAGCTTGCCTCCCTCCGTCAGGAAGTCTCCAGCCTGCGCTCGCGTATCCAGCAGCTTGCCTCGGCGCAGTCTGCGCTTGAGGAAACCAGCGCTCAGACAGCCACCCAGGCCGACGCCGCGCGCCGCTCTGCGACGACAGCCGCACAAAGCGCGCTCGCCATCGCCTCGATCGAAAACGCCATCACGACCGGGACGGATTTCAGAACGTCCGCCCAGCGCCTTCAGGAGCTGCAGCCCTCAAGCGAGGCCGCTGCCACACTGGTACGCCTGTCTGGCAGCCCCATCCCAAGCATGGGTACGCTGCAGACGCGTTTCGATGCCCTCAAGGATGACGCTCTCGACCGTGACAGCGAAGCGGCAGGTGAGCCGGGCTGGGTTGATACCTTCTTTGGAGACATGGTGTCTGTCCGGCGCGGCGGCGGCAACAGCGTCGTGCCCGCCATACTCTCCGAAGCTGAAGCCGCTCTCGAGGCCGGTGACCTACGGCAAGCCATCACCGCACTCGAAGGCCTGCCAGCTGAAAGCCTCGCCGTATATACAGACTGGCTCACAGACGCCCGCAACCGGATCGAAGCGCGCGACGCAATTGATACGCTTCGCCTCGAATTTGCCGCGCAAACCCCCTAGATAAGTTTCCAATGATAGCTCTCTTCCTCATCGTCTGTCTCATCGTCGTCGCTGGCCTGATCGTCCTCTGGGCGTCCGGCCTGTCCGGCAATGTCGTCATCACGCTCGGCGCCGACACGATCAGCATCGAGCTTGTCGTCGCGATCCTTGGCGTCATCCTGCTCGGCGCGGTGATGGCGCTTGTCTGGGCGGCGCTCGCCGGTCTTATCAAGCTGCCGAAACGCTTTGGACAGGCGCGCCGCAACTCAAAAAAGCGCAGCGCCAACCGGTCGCTCGCCGACGGCATTCTCGCGGCCGAAGCTGGCGACATCAGCCTGTCGCGCAAATATGCGAGCCGTGCGGCACAACATGCAGACGATGAGCGGCTGAAGCTCCTGCTCGAAGCACGCACGGCCGAGATCGCGCATGACTGGCCAAGCGCTGAGCGCGCCTGGGGCCAGCTCGCCCGCCTGCCGGGCGGCGAACTTGCCGGCCTTCGCGGTGCAGCCATTGCGGCAACAGAACGCGGTGATACCGCCGCCGCCGAAGCGCGCGCCCGTGAAGCCTTGGAACTCAAGACCGCTGCCGACTGGCCCTTCACCTCGCTCTTCGACAGTCAGGTCGCACGCGGTCACTGGCAGGACGCGGTTGAAACGCTCGCCATCGGAGAACGCCGCGGCCTGATCTCTGGCGACAGCCTCCGGCGCAGGCGCTCGGTGCTCTACACAGCGCACGCGACCAGCATGCCGAATGCAGAACGACGCGATGCCCAGAAGCTCCTTGCCGATGCGCTGCGCGCCTCCCCGGCCTTTGCGCCTGCCGCCTATCATGGCGCGCGCCAGCTCAAGCTGGAAGGCAAGGTGAAAGCCGCGCAGGGCGTTCTCGAACTCGGCTGGCGCTTCAGCCCGCATCCGGCGCTCGCACACCTCAGCCGCAGGCTCGACCCCGAAGACACGCCAAAAACGCAGTCGGCGCGCCTGCGCGCCCTGATCGACACCAATCCCGATGCCCGCGAGAGCCGCATCCTGAAGGCAGAGATCGCGATGGCAGAGCGCGACTGGATCGCCGCCATCAAGGAGCTCGCCCCGCTGGTCGAGGAACAGCCAACAGCGCGCCTCTGCCTGCTGCTGGAGCAGGCCCTTCGCGGCTATGGCGACAATTCAGAAGCCGACCGCTGGGGCCGCATGGCCATCACGGCCTCGAGAGAGGCCGAATGGTCCGATATCGACCCGAACGGACAGGCCTTTGACTATTCGCGCCGCGACTGGGCACGCCTCGTCTACGCTTTCGGCGATGCAGGCACACTGATCCATCCGCGCTATGAATCCTATGGCCGTGAGCTTGAGGCGGGCCGCTATATTGCGCTGCCTGCCCCTGTAGCTGCCGTGCGCACCCGCCAGGCCGAGCCGCAAAAGGCCCTGCCGCCTGCCAGCGAGCCAGGCCGCACGATGACAGAGCCGCCGGTCGACTATGTCCGCGATGGTGAGCAGGACGAGGCCTGACACCGCAATAGAGGCGCGCTGCGCCGCCCTGAATTGTCCACTTGCCCAAAGGCACGCTTGACGGTATTGAGGCGCCTTCCAACGGATAGCCGCCTTAGCTCAGCTGGTAGAGCATCGCATTCGTAATGCGGGGGTCAGGTGTTCAAGTCACCTAGGCGGCACCATTCATTTTCCGGTTTGCTTCGCAAAATTTTTGGTCCAGTGGACCAAAAATAGGAAATGAATGCGGCGGCAGCCGCCTTCCGGGGGACTGATTTTACGGAATGAATGCCCCGGCAGGGGCCATTGGGTTCTGATCCCGTTTCCTCGCTTCGCTCGTCACGTGGATCGTGCTCAAGGCTGCGCTTGCACGCTCGTGTGTCTGACGTGTGCCCTAGACGCCTCTCAAGCCCCCGGCTCGATCAACACCTTTATCTCACTTGGATATTTCGCCAGCGCGTCGAACGCTGCCTCCGTCTCGGCAAGTGGGCGGCGGCTCGTGATCAGTTTCGAAACCAGATCACCATGCTGCGCGACCCGCGCCAGCGCTTCCTCAAACTCTTCCGGCCTGTAGGCGAAGCTGAATTCGAGCGTGAGCTCCCGCACGATGGCTTTCAGCGGCGTGATTGTCTCCTGATGCGGGCAGACACCGGCGACGATGATATGGCTATGCGGCATGGCCGAGTTGATCACTTCACTGATGAGCCCTGACACGCCGGTACACTCGAATATGTTCGCGCCGGGCGGCAGGCCGCGTAACTCCCGCCCAAGAAGCGGCGACATGGAAGCGGGCGAGAAATCCGCCCGCGCCCATTGGGTGAAGGCGCTCTCCCTTGCCGGATCGATGACGATATCGGCGCCGACCGCTTCTGCGACGGCACGGCGTTCGGCTGAGAAATCCGCCGCGATGACAGGCCCTCGCCCATCCAGCTTCAACGACATAATGACTGCCAGACCGACGGGCCCGCAGCCGATGACGAGGTTCGGGCCCTCGTTCCGGCTGGCAAGACGCGAAGCGTGCAGCCCCACGGCGAGAGGCTCGGTCAGCGCAGAAAGGTCTGGCGCGACACCTTCCGGGACCTTGAAAGCCCGCACTGCGTCGACGCAGCTCAGCGTCGCCAGTCCGCCCTGATGGCCGGGCGAGATACCAATTGTCTGGGGCCCGTCATGGTCATGCGTGAAAGGCAGCGCCGTGATGATGTCGCCGGGCTTCAGGTCGGTCTCGACCGTTTTAGATACATCCATGACTTCTGCACTGAACTCATGGCCCGGGACGATGATCGGCAGGTCAGCCTCCGCGACTTCCGCTTCCGCCGCCGCCATCTGCTTGCGCAGGGACAGATCACTTCCGCAAATGCCGTTGAAAAGCGGGCGCACCAGTATCTGGCCCGGCCTTGGCTCCGGGTCGGGCAAGGTCTCGACCGTAATCCGGCCCCCTTTGAGACAAGCTGCTCTCATGTCTCAGCCCTGCGCGGTCAGGTCGGCGAACCTTGAGATGTCCGGTTGGCCGGTGCACGCCGTCGTGCCGCCATCGGCGACCATAATCGACCCCGTCACATAGGAGGCATCATCCGAGGCCAGGAAGGCGACGACGGCCGCCATTTCTTCGGGCTTCGCCGCCCGGCCCATCGGGATGCGCGACAGCCAGTCTTCGCGAAGGCCCGGGATCTGGTTGAGGTCTGAAGTAATCGGCGTATCGACCAGGCCGGGACAAAGCGCGTTCACCCTGATCCCTGCCTTGGCATGATCCATGGCGAGCGCGCGGGTGTAGTTGATGACCGCGCCCTTGGCTGCATTATAGGCTGCAAAGCGGTAGTCCCCGCCGAGCCCTGAGATGGATGCCGTGTTCACGATCGCGCTGCCTTCTGGCATGTGAGGGATCGCCGCCTTGCAGGCATAGAAGACGCTGTGAAGGTCAATCGCGATGACGCGCTCCCACTGTTCGGCCTCCATCTCGACACTGTTGCCATAACTGCCAATGCCGGCATTGTTGAACAGGATGTCGATGCGTCCGTGGGCATCTACCGCCGCCCTGATTAGCGCTTCAACGTCTGCCTGTTTCGAGACATCGCCCGTCACGCCTGTCGCGCCCAGTTCGCTGGCAATGGTGGCAATGCCGTCTGCACTGATATCACCGAGCACAAGCCTGGCGCCTTCACGCGCCATCAACCGCGCCGTCGCTGCGCCGATCCCGGATGCAGCCCCGGTAATGACCGCGACGCGGCCTTCAAATCTCTTGCCTGACATGATGACCGCCTAGTGCTTTGCGCTTGGCGGCGTTTCGCCAGCCCAGGCTGCCTGGCGCTCTGCCGCCTTGCCCGCAATCTTGCCCCACATGGAGGCCGTCTTGGCGAGGAACTTGATGTCGAAATGCTCTTCGGTGCGAAACTCCAGTACTTCCACACCGTCTGGCCCCGGCGTGTAGCGATAGGCCTTGTCAGCACCAACGAAGAAGCCGTCACCAGCTTCTAGCTTCTCGATACCGAGCTGCAGGCTGCCCGCCACGACATAATAGAGGCAATCGACATTATGCGTATGGAGCGGCAGCGGAAAGCCGCTCTTGAACCAGGCATAGGTCAGGCTGAAGCCCGGACGCGAGAAGAGCGTCTTGACCAGCTGCCCCTCACCAGCGCCAGCTTCTCCGGCCGCGGCGATCCCCGCTTCAATTTCCGGCGTCACATCGGAATACTCCATGTGACCGGCCTCATCGAGGATGGGGGCCGTCTCGGTCCGGAAAATCTGGAATCCGCCGCCTGTGTCTGCATCGCGGTTTTCGAGTGTTGTGTCGCTCATCTCATTTCCTCCACTGGCAGCTGGTCTGTTTATGTTGCGCCCCTTTGTCGGGTGCGCTGCTGCCTTTCTCTCAACCCTACACCTCTGCAATTATTGGTCAATACTGACTATAAACAACATTGAGCTTCTTGACCTTGCTGGCAGAGCGCGGTGCATAGGGCCCATGAGCAGGTCAGACACAGTGGAGAAAGTCGCAGCCCCGCGTCGCCGAAACCGGCGCGGTGAAGAGACACGCAGGCTTATTCTCGACGCGACGATCGCGTGCCTGAACGCTCGCGGTTATGCCGGCACCTCCATCGAAACCGTAATGGACGAAGCCGGGATCAGCCGTGGATCGGTGCTTAACCAGTTTCCCACACGGCTGGATCTGATGATCGGCGCCGCCGACCACGCCATGCATGAAATGATGCGGCACACAGGCCAGCAACTCGCCGCATTCGACGACGACGCGTCGGCCTACCGCGCTTTCTGCGACATCACCTGGCAGAGCAATCAGTTGCCAGCAGCCGCTGTTGTGACGGAAATCCTGCTTGCCGCTCGCTGGGACAGCGAACTGGCAGCAGCATTCCGGCCTATTGCCGAACGGGTCGAGACAGAAATTGACGCGCTCGTCGCGCGGCTGGCGAAAGGATCAGGCATAGAGGATATCGACGCCGCCATCGTCCATGCCCGCATCCTGATCCTGAGCCTGCGCGGGATCACGCTCGAACTCGCCTATGACCCCGATCGCAAGATCATCCTTCGTGCGCTGGACCGTATTGGCGCCGAACACGCCGCGCATTGTGATGAGGTGATCCCCCGCGAGCAGGCTCAGCCCTCAGGCGTTTCAGGCGGCGGCTTGAAGACCACAAGCGACAGTACGATGAAGGAATAGACCGCCGCCACACCCACGGTGAACAGAACGGAGAGAAGTTCCGGCCAGCCAAGAACGGTCGCGAACACGGGATAGATGAATATCTGCAGGAGATAGGTCGACGCATAGAGCAGCGTGTAAAGGATCAGCGATCGTACGATCGCCGCATTGCTTCTGAAGACGAAGGAACGCTGCAGGTAGAAGTTCAGCAGAAGGCTGCCGACGGTCGTCACCGCGAAAGCGATTTCGTGCGGGACACCCAGTATCCTCTGAACATACACGATGGCCGCCGCGATCAGGTTCATCGACGCGCCCACCACAATGTACCGGATTAGCGCGCCGCTTGTCGGCGATGATTTCAGTTTCTGGAAGAGCGCGGCGATCATCGCGGGTCTGGTTTGTCCGACCCGGGCACGTCGTTGAGATAGTCCGCGACGATATAGGACGGGCGTGCCTTCGCTTCACGCAGCGTCCGGCCGACATAGATGCCTGTCAGACCAACGCTGCAGATGAGCACCCCGCCCATGAACCAGATCGACAGGATGAGTGATGGATAGCCGGAGACATCAAACTCACCCATCAGCGCCTGGATGAAAGTGACGATCGACAGCACGAATGTGATCGCCGCGATGATCAGACCGATCGTGACGATGATCCAGAGCGGCCTGTCGGAGAATGAGAAGACCACATCCGATGCAAGCTTCAGCAGCTTGCCGAGCGTGTAGGATGACTTGCCCTCGCTGCGCTTGCTATGCGCCACATCGAGATAGACAGGCTCAAATCCCATCCATTGAATCATGACCGGGAAGTACTTCTGCTCCTCTTCCCAGCTGCAATAGGCATCGACGACGGTGCGATGATAAAGGCCGAAATTGGCGACGCTGGCATCAAGCGGTTTTCCGGTCATGAAGCTCAGCAGGCCATAATAGCCCGCTGAAATGGCGCGCCTGTAAAGGCTGTCGTTACGCTCCGCACGGCGGGCGAGCACGATCTTCGCGTCTTCCTTCTCCGCCGCCTCGAACAGGTTCGGAATCTCTTCCGGCTGGTCCTGCAGATCGCAGTCCATGACAACGACCCACTCACCCTTCGAGTGCTTCAGGCCTGCCTCGATCGCGGAATGCTGACCGAAGTTTCGCGAGAACCGCATGCCCTTCACGAACGGGTTCGCCGCGCAGATCTCTTTCACAACCTTCCATGACCCACGCGGGCAGCGGTCATCCACCAGGATGATTTCATAGCTGATGCCCATCTTGCTGCAGACATCTGCAACGCGCTGGCAGAGTGGTTCCAGCGAGGTCGGGCTGCCATAGACAGGGGAGACAACGGAAAGTGTCGGTGCAGTCATTCTTATTATTCTTCCTGTGTGGCGCGCGGGACGATCAAGCCCGGCAGCTCAGGGCCATTAGCTCCTGAAGTAGTCCTCAACCGCTTCAATCACCTTGTCGCACTCACTGCTCTCCATCGTGTACATCGGCAAGCGAACGAGGCCGTCGGATACAGCATCCGTTACCTTCAGGTCGCCAGATGTGCGGCCAAACTTCTTTCCGCCAACAGAGGAATGAAGCGGCACATAGTGAAACGGTGCCATGATGTCTTTTGACTTCAGATACTCGCGGAACGCCTCACGGTCCTCCAGCTCGGGGAAGAGCAGATAGTACATGTGAGCGTTGTGCTCACACTCTGCCGGGATGAAGGGCAGGCGTGCCTTGTCTTCCGGGACGCAGGCTTTGAATGCCTCATTATAGCGATGCCAGACGGCGAGCCGCCCTTCCCTCACCGTATCGGCGACTTCAAGCTGACCATAGAGGAAGGCCGAGATAATCTCGCCCGGCAGATAGGATGAGCCGATGTCCACCCAGGTGTACTTGTCGACGGCCCCGCGGAAAAAGAGCGAGCGGTTGGTGCCCTTCTCTCGCAGGATCTCGGCGCGGTCGCAATAGCTCGTGTCGTTGATACAGAGCGCGCCGCCTTCGCCGCTGATGATGTTCTTGGTCTCATGGAAGCTGAAAGCCGACATCAGGCCCAGCGTGCCAGCATTGCGCCCCTTATAGGTTGAGCCGAGCGCCTGCGCGGCGTCCTCAACCACTTTCAGGCCGTGCCGGTCAGCAATTGCGTTGATCGCATCCATGTCACAGACGACGCCTGCATAGTGCACGACGAAGATGGCAACCGTCTTCTCTGTGATGGCCGCCTCGATCGCATCGGGAGACACGTTCAGCGTGTCCGGGTCAATATCGACAAAGACCGGCGTCGCCCCCCGCAGGCAAACCGCGTTCGCCGTCGAAACGAAGGTGAAGGACGGCATGATCACTTCATCGCCTGCAGCGAGGTCGAGAAGGATAGCCGCCATTTCCAGCGCCGCGGTGCACGAATGGGTCAGCAGGGCCTTCTTTACACCGAGCATTTCCTCGATCAGGGCGTGGCAGCGTTTGGTGAATGTGCCGTCGCCTGAAATCTGGCCAAGTTCGATGGCCTCGCGGATATAGTCGATCTCCCGGCCCTGAACTTTAGGCTTGTTGAATGGTACTGTCGCCATGATCCCCGGCCCGTCCTCAAATCCCTGCTCGCGTGCCTCTTAGTACGCGCGAATCCTGCGTTCAAATAAATAGATGAATGATGCGCCACGCAATGCGCCGGGCGCGGCGTCTGGTAGAGACGACATTGCCTCGCGCAGTTCAGTTGCATCAAGTCTACTAGGACGCTAACAGCCAAGCTCTTGCAGAATGCCTGAGGGGGCAGCAAGGGTGAAATTTCATACTTCAGATTGTGCTCAGAGGGGAGCGGCAGGTGAATTCATACGCTGAGAGAATAGCGAGCCATCCTCGGTCGCAGAGAGCGCCCGTCTTCTTCCTTATCCTGCTCATCGTCATCTTCTACGGATATGGCCGCTGGGCCATCGCGAACTATTATGACGCGGCGATCCCGCATTATGACTCCGTTGGGGCCTATCTGCGATATTTCACGGTCCTCGATGCCGTGCACCAATATGGGATCATCCCGGCAATTCCGTACGCCTTCGCTGACGCGCTTTCACCGCTCCAATCGATCTTCACGCTTGCTTTCAGCCCGTTCCTCAGCAAGTCGATGTCGTCGTTCCACCTCTACAATACACTCTGCTTCATTCCTGCCGTGTTCGGCATGTATGCCGCTGCCCGGTCCTATCGCTGCTCAGCAGGGACGTCGGTCCTGTTTACCTGCCTGCTCCTGCTGCCCGGCGGTATGTATTATTGGGACCTCGGCGTGTTTGACCTTCGCCGTGACCCTGGGACCTACTTCCTGCTCGTCGGCGCGCTTTTCTTTGCGATCGCGTATTTCGCGGGCGACGCGCCCTCGAAACGCCGGCGCCTCGCATATGGTATCTGCACCGGCGTCACCGCAGGGCTCTGCCTCCTGTCACGCGATTCCGCATTTGGCCTTCTTCTGGGTGTCGTCATCGCGCCCGCAGTCGGCATGTGGGCGATCAATTTTCGCCGCAAGACCGTCGCAGAGAATTTCATCGACCTGATCCCGGTCTTCGCGGCCTTTATCCCGTTCGTCTTCATCTGGGGTCTGTTCGTCGATTCCATGCTGAATCGGATCCTGAACCCGTACCTCTTCTACGGGGCAGGCAATGACGGGAAGACGACGCTCGTCGACAATGCCGCGATCACTTTCTTCCTGATCACGGACCTCGGCCACTCATATTACTGGCTGGGCTCCAAATGGGAGACGGTGAAGCTCATGGTCGGCTTTGTCGCGATCATCGCCGGCATCTTCTTCCTTTCCCGCAATACTCCTCAGGAGAGGCACGAACCTCAACCTGTCAGCCTGTCAGCGACGTCCAGATCGGTGACGCTGGTATCGATTGCGGTTTTCATTGTCCTCTACGTGAACCTCTTCCTCGCATTCGCCGTCGGCTGGCTTTCAGTGAAGGTGCGCTCCATTCTCGAGGTCTCGGCGCCCTACTATCCATCCATGGCCGCCTTCCTCGTCATCTGCTTGCTCGGGCTGACCTTCCTGCCGCGTAGCCAACGCCTGCGCGTCCAGATTGCCAGCGCCGTGCTTGCACTGGCCCTCATTAGTATTGGCATGCATACGCGGTCTCAGACGCGTAAACCGAACTATC
This sequence comes from Henriciella algicola, assembly GCF_003576245.1. Taxonomy (GTDB): domain Bacteria; phylum Pseudomonadota; class Alphaproteobacteria; order Caulobacterales; family Hyphomonadaceae; genus Henriciella; species Henriciella algicola. Next base: position 1,299,094 of record NZ_QWGA01000003.1, on the reverse strand, counting down.
CTGACTGGTTCGTTGCTGCCCATGAAGGCGTTGGTCAGATGCTCGCCAATAGCGGCGGCGAGCCTTACATCGTCGCGGAAATGGCAAACGACTTCCGCATGCCTGCCGTTCAACTCTATGCCGTCCAGAGCGGCGCAAAACCTCCGGAGCGGCTCTTCTTCCACTTTGATGGTCGCATGCATGACTTCAATGTCGCAGGTCCTGCCGATCCGGCGATGAATGCAGGCTTCGAAGCCGCCATGGAAGAAGCCGTGCTCTGCCGGGCCGACTATATCCTGACCTTTGCCGACCTCGATAATTATCGGCGCCCGGATCGCTCCGTCTATCTGCAAAGCTTTGGCGCTGATGTCATGAACCGCATCGCGACCAAGCTCGAAGCGGCGCCCAAGACATTCTACGGCGAAACACCGCAAGCCCCGCTATTCCGTGTGATCGACAACCGGGCGAAGAGCGCCTGTGAGACTGTTGAGCAGGCAGGCTAGGCTACAGCTTAGCCGCCAAGCGGATAGTCGGCGACCGGTTCGTAGATGCTCTTCTTGCCTTCGCGGGTGATGCTCTCGAAGAGGTGGAAGCGGTCTGCCGTCCAGGGCCCTGCGCGAAGCACCTGCCAGCGTTCAGACCAGGTCATGGCCGCCTCCAGCTGGACATTATTCAGATACGCTAGCGTGATGTGCGGCTTGAAGGGCTTTGCATCTGGCGACAGGCCGATGCGGGCCGCGGCCTTGCGGCAGTCGCCCGCAAGCTGATCGAGAACGGGGCTCCGCTTCACCGTCGCGAACAGTGAAGACGGCTCCTTGCGGCCGAACCAGCCGACACCCTCGATCTCAAGATCGAATTGAGGCGGCGACAGCTCGCCAATCTCTGCATCCAGTTCTTCGGCCACTGGCTCAGTCATTTCGCCGAAGAAACCTAGCGTAACGTGGAAATGAGAGCGGTCACGCCAGCGCGCGCCATCGACGCCCTTTTGCAAGGGCTCAAGGCGGTCAGCGATGTCGCCCGGGACGGGCAGGCCCGCAAACAGTCTGATCATGCTCCAAGCTGACAGCTAATCGCCGCTATCATCAAGAGCGTAAAGGAAGCTCGCCTAGCCGGCGAGTTCGTCCAGCTTCCCGAAATGCTCTGCCAGCAGATAATAGAAGGTCACGCGCGACTTGTTTCCGCCTTCCGGTTTCAACGTCTCACAGATCTTGCCGATCGCCGCATCGACCTCGGCATTCTTCTCTTTCAAGCCAAGCTTGTTGCGGCAATACTTGTCGCGAACCCGCTGCAACTCGGTCTCGTCAGAACACGAAACCAGCGAAGAGTCCCGGTTACGCAGGGCGATTCCCAGATGACCAACGATCTTTTCGGCGGCTTTCTGGTTGTAACCTTTTGCGTATTTCTTGATGTTGTCAGCATACGCCGATGCGTCGGCCATATGTCTTCCCCCGTGAATATTTCTGTGCGTCCCTACTGTCTCCCCGACAGCTACTATATGCTGCCGCTAGACCTCACGAAAGTCAAACTAGACTTGAATTCTTTTCCCTGATGAGGCGAAAAAACGAAGTAACGGATCGCCCGAATCACGCTTGCGTCAACACTTCCGGTTCTCCTTGAACTTGAAGCGTCTTTCCCACATATTATCGCTAATCGGCATGAGAGTATGCCGGCCTTTCGAAAGAGGGATAAATGAACGACTTTAACTCATCTGTCGCCCACGGCAGGACGATGGATGCCAGCATTGATCAGGGCCTGCGCTCCTTCATGCTTGGCGTCTACAACAAACTTGCCCTTGGCATCGGCCTGGCTGCCCTGATCGCATTCGCGGTCGGCACCTATGAGCCGCTGACGGCGCTCGTCTTCGGCACGCCTCTGCGCTTTGTCGTGCAGTTCGGCCCGATCGTGCTCATCCTGTTTTCGGCCTTTGCCATGCGCAACCCGTCGCCGATCGGCTCAGCCATCATGTACTGGGCAATCGTGTCTCTGCTCGGTGCCGGCCTTGGCATCTGGGTATTCGCCGCAACTGGCGGCCAGGAACTGGCCTCTCGCGCTGGCACGACCATGTCACCGGAACTGCTGACCATCGCGAAAGCCTTCCTGATCACCTCGTCAGCCTTCGCAGCGCTATCGCTGTTCGGTTACACGACGAGGCGTGACCTGAAGCCAATTGGCACATTCATGATCATGGCGCTCTGGGGCGTAATTGCCCTGTCACTGGTCAGCCTGTTCTTCCCGGCTTCGAGCATGCTTGAGACGATCATCATGGGTGCTGTGCTGCTTCTGTCGGCCGGCCTCGTGGCGTGGGAAACGCAGGAACTGAAAGAAGGCTATTATCACTTCGGCGGCGATCAACGCTCCATGGCGGTGATGACCAACTGGGGTGCCCTGAACTTCTTCATCCTGTTCTACAACATGTTCACGATCATCCTGTCCTTCATGTCGCGAGACTAGGACACCGGGTCGATACGAACCTGACGAACAAGGACGCCCCCGCAGACATCTGCGGGGGCGTTTCTACTTGGGCCGCCCAGACGGCTTGACGACGACCTGGCCTGGTGACACCCTCAGAACAGACCATGAACCTGAAAGTGGGGGCGCTGATGGCCTACGACCCACATAATCCGTGCGCGAGCGATATCTGCCGCGGCGTCCTCCGACTGTTCGGGGCGATGAACCTTGCTGGCGTGACGGAGATGACCCTCGCCAATGGCAGGCGCGCCGACGTGGCCGCCATTGGCCCCAAAGGCGAGATCGTGATCGTCGAGATCAAGAGCTCCGTCGCCGACTTCCGCGCGGACGGCAAATGGCCTGACTACCGCCCCTTCTGCGACCGCTTCTATTTTGCGGTAAGCCACGGCTTTCCAAAGGACCTGATCCCGGACGAGACGGGCCTTATCGTGGCGGACGGGTTTGGCGGGGCGGTCCTGCGAGAGCCTGAGCCAACGCCGCTTGCAGCCGCCCGGCGCAAGGCGATGACGCTGCGCTTTGCACGGCTCGCAGCCCTTCGCGCCACGCAATATGTCCATCAACCTTTCACCCCGGAAGCCGCCAAATAGGTGGCAGGCGAGGCTGGACGCCCGCACACAGACTCCCTAGCTGACACGTCATGAGCCTTGCCTATCCCCTCGCCATTTCTGCGGACGCCGCCCTGAAGGCAGGCGGGGACGCCGCACGCACGCGCTATGAGGCCGAAAGCCTTGCCGGCGACACCCCGATCCTGTCGCTGGAGACAGAGTGGCTGAAGCCGGATGCAGCCGACGTGCAGAGCCTGATCAAGGAAGCTGAATCCGGTGAGGCAAAGGGCTTCATCCAGATTTACGAGGATGCCGACGGCAAGCCGGTCCTTGCTGTCACCTACTGGAAGCTGAAGCATGAGCGCACCGGCGAGGTTGCTGCCTCAGCCTCGAAGCCGTCAGAGCCAGAGCCCGAAAGTCCACCGCCGCCGCCGAAGCCGAAGAAACAGGCGACGGAAATCGATCACACCGATGACCTCTATTTCCGGCATGCGCGCAGCAAACGGGCCCGCAAGAGCAAACCTGCCGACCCGCGCCAGATGGACCTTTTCGTCAGCCCCGACCAGCGCGGCTACGAACACAAGGACCCGAATAATCCAAATACGATGCTGACCGATGAGGAAGGCGACGGCACCACTTTCGGGGGTTAGCCGCCAAGCACTAGCTGCACGATCATCGCCGCGAGCGCAGAAAGCGCCATCACGACAAGGAAGACGATGCCGAGCATTTTGAGGCCCGGCTTCTCGCGGCTCGGCACACCGGCCCACCACGAGCTGAAACTGTCATGCTTTTCCATGCCGCCCGCCTAGCAGGCGAACCTCAGGGCCGAAAGGCCAAAGCGTACTTTTTTGCCGGCGATCAGGCGCTTGCAGGCTTGAAGGTCAGGGCGACGCCATTGTTGCAATAACGCAGCCCCGTTGGCTGTGGCCCGTCCTCGAAGACATGTCCCTGATGGCCGAGGCAGCGGGCACAATGATACTCGGTCCGGGTATAGAACAGCTTGTTGTCGTCCTTGAAGCCGAGGCTGCCTTCAATATAGCTCCAGAAGCTCGGCCAGCCGGTGCCGCTGTCATACTTCCATTCTGACTTGAACAGCGGCAGGTCGCAGCCCTTGCAGTGGAACGTGCCTTCGCGTTTCTCGTCGTCCAGCGGTGAAGAGCCAGCGCGCTCCGTATCTTCCTTGCGGAGCACGTTGAACGCATCGCGCGGCAGGCGCTCGCGCCATTCTGCTTCGGTCAGGGTGCGCCAGTCCGTATCGGCATATTGCGCTTCAGCAGCGCTTGGGTTTTCGGCAGAGCTGCGCGCATTGGTGCACGCGGCGAGGAGGCCACCGGCAACGCTACTCAGCAGCAGACGGCGGCGCGACATGTTTGCGAAGACGTGTGTCATGATCGCGATATGGCGCTGAACAGCCCCGCGACCACTCACAAATGCGTGTGGAAAAGGTGAGAGCCGCGCGAAAAATGCCTGCAACGAAGGGTCGCTTTCGGCTTCCACAGCCTTTAGAAGTCCGCCTTCAAATTAACCTCAACGTGCCGGAGCAGGTCATGGACGACGGAAAGCTGACAGACGCAGCGCGCGAAAAGCTGCGCCTCACGGTCGAGCGTATAGAGCGCCTCGAAGAAGAGAAAAAAGAAGTCGCTGACCAGATCAAGGATGTCTACGCCGAGGCAAAGGCCATGGGCTATGACACCAAGGCGCTCCGCCAGGTCGTGCGCCTGCGCAAACAGGACCGCCAGGAGCGTGAAGAGGCCGAAGCCGTCCTCGAAACCTATCTAATCGCGCTCGGCGAGGTCTAACGGCCCGTCTGGTCGAGACTTTTGGGCCAGTGTTCAGGCCGCGGGCCCAGCCCGATGGCCCGCGCGGGTAGGCGCCTCAGCAAGGGCACCTTGTCCAGCAACCGGACGAAAAGCGGCGCCTTGCCCGATGATTTGCCGCTTATGGCGGGCATGATCACGCGCTCATGCGCAAACACCTGTACGGCCTGCGTAATCTCGGCAGGCCATTCGCGCCGTTTCTGCACCTTTGCCAGCGTGGTCCATGACAGGCTGCCATCCTTCAGCGCTGGGCCGATAATCCGCGCGCTGGCCACCGCGTCCTGCAGCGCGAGATTGATGCCCACCCCGCCGACAGGCGACATGGCGTGCGCCGCATCCCCGATCGCCAGCAGCCCGTCACGCCACCATTTGCGCAGGCGGCTCACCTCGACGCGCAGCAGTTTTACATCCTCAAAGCTCTCGATGGCCTGAGCCGCATCTGCAAGGTCCGGCGCGATGGTCGCCACCTTGTCGCGGAACGCCTCAATCCCTTGCTCGCGGACGCGCCCAAACCCGTCTTTCTCGATGACCAGCGCGGCCTGCCAGTAGCTGCCGCGATTAAGGCTCACCAGAAAGCCGCCCTTCGCGATATGGCCCAGCGACTCAGCTGGCGCCTCGCTCTCATTGCGCGGCAGGCGAAACCACAGCACATCGATCGGCGCGCCCTGCTGGACCTGCTTCAGACGGCCAGCCTCGCGCAGTGTGGAATCGCGCCCATCGCAGGCGATCGTCAGCTTCGCGCGGATCTTGAATTCCTCACCATCCTTGCTGGCGCAGATGCCCGTCACCTTGCCATCGCGCCCGGTGAGGCGCTCGGCCCGTGTCTCCATCATCAGCGTGAAGCCGGGCAGCTTGCGCGCCTCGCTGGCCAGAAAATCGAGAAAGTCCCATTGCGGCATGAAGGCGACGAATTTCGCCGCCGTCGGCAGATGGCCAAAATCGACCATCTGGTAGTGCCGTCCGCCCGCATTGAGGCCGATCTGCTCTGTCTTCTGGAAGTCCCGCTTCAGGAACGCTTCGAGCAAGCCGAGCTCATGCAGCACCTGCATGGTGGAGGGATGAACCGTATCGCCGCGAAAATCGCGCAGGAAATCCTTGTGCTTCTCCACGACGACCACGTCGATGCCCTGCCGGGCGAGCAGATAGCCCAGCATGATGCCGGCAGGCCCGCCGCCAGCGATACAGCATTCCGTTTCAATCACCTGCATGTGCCATCGCCCTGATCTTGGCGTTTCACCTGAACCGACCTAATGTCTCAGCTACTGATGTCACGCGAAATCGATGAGAGAAAGAAGCGCAAGGCGCTGCGCAAACTGCGCAAGGCGGCAGAGCTCGCCGAACGCGGCGAGGGCCCGCCCCTTTCTGATTGGGAACGCGAATTCCTGGAAGAAGTCGAACAGCGTATCGAGACCTTCGGTTCTGCCTTCGCAGACCCTGAAAAAGGCAATCTCGAAGAGCCGATGTCAGCCCTCCAGACGCGTAAGCTGAAGGAAATCGACAAGAAGGCGCGCGGCAAGGACACCGGCTTCAAGACGCGCAAACCGCTCGGCTGGAAGAAGAAGCAGGACTTCACACCCCGCGTGCGCCAGCTCGACGATGACATCGCCGAAGACCCAGCGCCGCCGCCCGAGCCAAAGACCGCAACCACTCCGTTCAGCGTGATCCGCGGCAGTGAGCTTGGCGAAGCGCGCCCCAAACGCACCCCGCGCAAGTCACCGCCTGCCAAGCCAGCCGCCCAGTCCAGAAAGCCGGAGCGTGAGCCCACGCCAGAGCCCGCCCCGAAACGGCCTGCCTTCCGCGTCATCCAGGGCGGCAAGGATGACGCCTGACCTGCAGGCGGCATGGGACCGCTTTCAGGCTGACACCGCCGACGCGCGCCAGCCCTATGACATCTTTGCCTTCGGGGACGGACCAGAGCTCGCCGATGAGCTATTGGCGCTGGTCCTGACCGGGACCAAACAGGCAACCGCATCCCGCCTCAATCTCTACAAGACGATGGGCCTGCGCCCGCCCGCACCCGGCGACCTTTCCCTCGTGCTCGACGGCGCGGGCCACCCCGCCTGCGTGATCGAGACGACGCAGGTCGATATCGCGCCGTTCAGCGCCGCCACGGAAGAGTTCGCCTATGTTGAAGGCGAAGGCGACCGCTCCCTTGCCTACTGGCAATCGGCGCACCTTTCCTACTTCCACCGCGAATGCGCCCGCGAGGGCAGTTTCTTCTCACCGGACGAACCCATCGTCTTCGAACGCTTCCGGCTTATCTGGAGTCCTGAAAAGCAATAGCAGGCCGACCGCAGGCCTTCTGATGGAGCACAGGAATGAAGACCGTCGTCATCACAGGCGCCTCGACCGGCATCGGCCGCGCCGCCGCCGAACACCTCGCCGCTCAGGGCTGGAAAGTTTTTGCCGGCGTGCGCAAGCAGGAAGATGCCGACGCCTTAACCAAGGCAAACCCCGCCATCGAACCGCTCATGCTGGATGTCACCAGGCCTGAAGATGTCGAAAAAGCCGCCGCCAAGGTCGCAGAGGCGCTGGGCGGGGGAAAACTGGCAGGCCTCGTCAATAATGCCGGCATCGCCAATATGGGCCCGCTCGCGCTGCAGCCAGCCGATGAGTTCAAGGCCCATTTCGAGGTGAACGTCTTCGGCACGCTCAACGCTACGCAAGGCTTCCTGCCCCTGCTCGGCATGGACCGAAACCGGACCGGAGAGCCGGGCCGTATCGTCAACATCACCTCGCTCGGCGGGCGCATCGCAGCGCCATTCCTTGGCGCCTACACTGCTACCAAACACGCGGTTGAGAGCATGACTGACAGCTTCCGGCGGGAGCTGATCATCTATGGCATCGACGCCATCGCCATCGGTCCGGGCTCAGTAAAGACGCCGATCTGGGACAAGGCCGAGGACAAGAATGAAGGCCAGCCCTATGCCAATTCGGCCTGGGCGGAGCCGATCTCCAAATTCTCCGACACGATGCTGAAGGGCGGACGCGATGGCCTGCCGCCAGAAAAGATCGCCGAAGTCATCGAGACCGCGCTGAGCGATTCCAGCCCCAAGGCGCGCTATGCCCCGGTCCCGAACAAATTCACCAACTGGACGATCCCGACCCACATCCCGAAACGTTGGCTCGACAGCATCTTTGCCAACCGTTTCGGCATGAAAAAGCCCGACTGACGCAGGAGTCCTGACCACGCGTCAGCATTCCAAGCGCCGCCCGCCCGTTCTAGGCTTCCCCCGAAACAACAGATCGGGAGAACGGATATGGGCGACCTAGTCACGCGCAAGGATGATAATGGGCTTTGCTGGCTCACGCTGAACCGGCCGGACAAGCTGAATGCGCTGACCGTCGACATGTTCAGGGAACTACGCGCCCATGTCAGTGACCTCTACAAGGATGACAGCGTCGGCTGCGTCATCCTGAAGGGCGCGGGCAAATGCTTCTCCGCGGGCCACGACCTTGGCGACATCGCTGAAGGCGAAGCCGTGCCGTCGCGCGGCTGGCATTCTGAGACGCTGCGCCTGATGGAAAAGCTGCCAAAGCCGGTCATCGCGGGCGTGCACGGCCACTGCTATACCGGCGCACTCGAGGTCGCCCTCGCCGCCGACTTCATTCTCGCCGCCGAGTCCGCCAAATTCGCCGACACGCATGCCAAATGGGCCCTCACCCCGATCTGGGGCATGAGCCAGCGCCTGCCGCGTCGCGTCGGTATCGCCACCGCCAAGCGCCTGATGTTTACCGCTGAGACAATAAAGGCCGACGAAGCCATGCGTATGGGCCTCTGCGAAGCCATCTTTGCCGATGAGAGCTTTGAGGCGGACCTCGAATCCTTCGCCCGCCAGATCCTCGCAAACTCGCCCTTCAGCCATGCTGCCAACAAGCGCCTGCTCGAGGCCACCGACGCCGACAAGATAGATGCCGGCCTGCAATGGGAAATCCTGGAGAATGAAGGCGTCGGCCCTGACATGCAGGCGCGTATCGGTGCCTTCATGAAGAAGTAGCCTCTAGAGAAACCAGAGGATCAGGTTCAGCATCAGCGATCCTGCGATAAAAAGCATTGAGATCAGCCGGAAATTGCTGTGGCTCATGGGCTCTGCAGCATGCGAGTCCATACGCTCCTGCAACTCGCAGGCCTTTCGATACGCAATGTAGAAGATCACGACGCCGATCAGGATGAAGATCGTCGCCCCGGTCTTGGCGAGCCATGTGGGCTCGAACTTGCCAAAGATCGCCTGAAAGCCGAGCCCGACACCCGCAGAAGCAAGGCCGGTCCGCATCCAGCCTGCAAAGGTGCGCTCATTGGCGAGGATTGTGCGGTCTTCAGCCCAATCGGTCCGGTCTTTCGCAAGATCGGTCCGGTCTTCTGCCAGCTCGTTTGACGTGGGCATGTAAACCTAACCGCCCTGCGGCCCGATGGTTTCAGCCGCGGGGGTGCGCACCCGCGTGGACGGCCCGCAAACGCTCTGAATCAACGCCGGTATAGACCTGCGTCGTCGACAGGCTCGCATGGCCAAGCAGCGTCTGGATCGCGCGCAAATCCGCGCCTGCTGAAAGAAGGTGAGTCGCGAATGCATGGCGTAGGGCATGCGGCGTCGCCGTTTCCGGCAAGCCCAGCGCGCCGCGCAGCACCTGAACGCCCCGCTGCACAATGGCGGGCTGCAGACGCTTGCCGCGCACGCCATAGAAAAGCGGTGTCTCACCGGTCAGCCTGTATGGGCAAAGCCGCGCATACTCATCAATCGCGCGCCGCACTGCCGGGATCAGCGGCACCAGCCGCACCTTGCCGCCCTTGCCGACGATCCGCAGGCGCTCTGGCGCAGGCACCATGTCGCCATTCAGATCAAGTGCTTCGGAAATACGAAGCCCCGCCCCGTAGAGCAGCGTCAGCACGGCGGCGTCCCGCGCCGCCACCCAGGGCTCCACCCCGCTCGCCTCTACCGTCTCGATCATGTCCCGCGCCGCCGCGACTGAGACCGGGCGCGGCAGACGAGACTGGCGCTTCGGCCCCTTCAGGAAGGCGATCTCCGGGTTCTCCATCCCATGATGGTCATCAAGCCAGTGATAGAAGGTCTTTATCGCCGACAGCACCCGCGCCACCGACGTATCCGACAGCCCTTCTCGCCTGCGCTTGGCAAGAAAGGCACGAATGTCACTGGCATGCAGATGCCTGAACGCCTTGATGGCGACCGGCTCGCCCAGATGGTCCTCAAGGAAGTCAAAGAAGCTGCGGAGGTCATGGCCATACGCCTCAACCGTATTCGCCGCGAGACGACGCTCACGCGCAATATGGTCCAGAAAGGCCGACAGGATTTCCATGAGGATGGAGTGTCAGCGCGCAGGGTTAAGGGGGTGTTGAGACCGCACATCTGCATGAAGCCCACGGGTGACGGCAACACAGGCTGCGACTACACCTCTTGGCGATGAAGATCGCCAGCATCCTCTTTCCGCTGCCGCTGCCAGAGCCATTCGACTATGCCGTTCCCGATGGCATGCATGTCGAACCCGGCAGCTATGTGCGCGCGCCGCTCGGCAAGATTGAGCGGACTGGTGTGGTGTGGGCCGTAAAGACCCGCGCCGAGGACGATACGCGCGACCTCAAACCCGTCATCGACGTCTACCCCGTGCCGGCCATGCCAGAGCCGATGCGCAAATTCGTGAGCTTTGCCGCCCGCTATAATGTGGCCCATCCCGGCCATGTGCTTGCCATGGTTCTGCGGGCGCGCGGCGGTCTGAAGCCATCGCCCACCGAAACCGTGTATGAGCCGACCGGCTATCGCTCGAACCGGATGACCGAAGCGCGCGTCAAAGTGCTCGATGCCGCCCGCGAAGCTGGCCCGGCCAGCGCTGCAGAACTTGCAAGACAGGCAGGCGTTTCCCCCGGCGTGGTGAAAGGTCTTGTCGATATCGGCTCGCTTGAGGCGCGCGAGGTTGAAACGGACCTGCCTTACCCGCAGCCCACCCGCTTTGAGGGCGGCGAACATCTGACAGCCGAGCAAAAGACAGCCGGCGATGAGCTGCGCCGCGCCATCGCAAAGGGCGGCTTCCAGCCTTTCCTGCTCGATGGCATTACGGGATCCGGCAAGACAGAAGTCTATTTCGAAGCCATTGCAGAAGCCCTGCAGAAGGCCAACGATGCGCAGGTTCTCGTCCTCCTGCCGGAAATCGCCCTGACGCAGGCCGTGCTCGCCCGCTTTGAAGCCCGCTTCGGCGCGCCGCCCGCCCCCTGGCATTCAGGCCTGTCGGATGCAGAACGCCGCCGCACATGGCGTGAGACCGCGCATGGCCGCGCCCGCATCGTGATTGGCGCGCGCTCGGCTCTCTTCCTGCCTTTCTGCAACCTCAAGCTCATCATCGTGGATGAGGAGCACGACACGTCTTTCAAACAGGAAGACGGCGTCACCTATCATGCCCGCGACATGGGCGTGATGCGCGCAAAGCTCGAAGACGCTGCCATCGTTCTCGCCTCCGCGACGCCTGCCCTCGAAACAATGGTGAATGCCGAGGCTGGCCGCTACAAACGCCTCCGGCTCTCTGCCCGCCCCGGCGCGGCGCGCCTGCCGGATATCGAACTTGTCGACCTGCGCCTCGACCCGCCGGAAAAAGGCAACTGGCTCTCGCCCACGCTGTCTAATGCGCTTGTCTCGACGTTCGAGGCTGGCGAGCAGAGCCTCCTTTTCTTGAACCGGCGCGGTTATGCCCCGCTCGTTATCTGCAAGGCCTGCGGTGAGCGGCTTAAAAGCCCCGGCACCGAAAGCTGGCTGACCGAGCACCGCTACACCAATCGCCTTGTATGCCACCTGACCGGCTGGTCGATGCCGAAGCCTGAAGCCTGTCCGATGTGCGGAGCAAAGGATTCGCTGATGGGCGTCGGCCCGGGTGTGGAGCGTGTCGCCGAAGAGGTCCGCGTCCTGCTGCCACAGGCGCGGGTCGAGATTTTTTCATCCGACACGGCCCGGTCTGGCGAAGAGACGCGCGGCATTGTCGACCGGATGGCCGGCGGAGAGATCGACGTGCTGATCGGCACGCAGATCGTCGCCAAGGGTCACAATTTCCCGAACCTCACCCTTGTCGGCGTGGTCGATGCCGATAGCGGCATGAAGGGCGGCGACCTTCGCGCAGGCGAGCGCACTTATCAGCTGCTGAGCCAGGTCGCAGGCCGCGCTGGCCGCGCCGAACGCCCCGGCCGCGCCCTCATCCAGACCTATGGCCCGGAAAACCCCGCCATGATCGCGCTTGCCGCCGGTGACCGCGACGGCTTCCTGCAGATCGAGCGGGATGTGCGCGCCGAACTTATGCTGCCGCCTTTCGGGCGTATGGCTGCGCTCGTTCTTTCTGCGCCCACTCCCCAACTCATCGAAGAAGCAGGCCGCCTGACGGGCGCCGCCGCGCCAAACGGTGAGGGCGTCACCGTCTATGGCCCGGCCCCTGCGCCAATTTCCCTGCTGCGCGGGCGCCACCGCATCCGCTTTCTCATCACCAGCCCGCGCGACGTCGATCTCTCGGCTTACATGGCGGCATGGTTAAAGGGGCTGAAGCTCCCAAACCCTGTGAGAATCTCAGCAGATATCGATCCGTATTCCTTCTTGTAGGCAGCCCGCGTGCCAATCGGTCGCAATTCAACCGCTGCAGCCACGTTGTCAGTGCCGAAACGAAGTGCTAAGCGCCCTCACAAGCATTGGGTCGGGGCATCGCCTGCCGGCCCAAACCCTTATGTTTCACTTCCGGGCATCCGCCCGCCAACAGACGGAATCCAAGGTCTTGGCCGCATCTTCCGCCTCCCATGCTAATGAAACTGCGCGCCGCTATGCGAGCGCTCTGTTCGAGCTCGCCAAGGATAAAGGCGAGCTCGCAACGGTCGATTCCGACCTGAAGAGCCTCACCGCAATGGCCGCAGACAGTGAAGACCTTCGCCGTCTTCTTGAATCGCCTGCCTTCGCGCGCGAGGACAAGGCCAAAGCGCTTCAGGCGCTGGCCAGTGCTGCAAAGCTGTCCAAGCTCGTCTCGAACTTCCTTGCCACGATGGCGACGAATGGCCGGTCCAGCGACATTACCGGCGCTGCCAGCCACTTCGACCAGCTTTATGCAAAGCATCGCGGCGTGAAGCGGGCTGTCGCCCGGACCGCGGAAGAAATGACCGCAGAACAGCGCCAGAAGCTTGAAGCCATACTGGCAAAGGCTGTAGGCAGCGACGTCGAACTTGAGACAGAAGTGGTTCCAGCCCTTATCGGCGGCATCCAGCTGCGTGTCGGCTCCACTCTTGTCGATGCGAGCGTCGCCTCGAAACTTGAACGTATGAACACCGCCATGAAGGGAGCTTAGAGGCTCGATGGACATCAGCGCTGCAGAAATTTCAGGCATCCTGAAATCCCAGATCGAAAACTTTGGTGTCGAGGCTGAGGTCTCCGACGTTGGACAGGTCCTGTCCGTCGGTGACGGTATCGCCCGCGTCTATGGACTCGACAACGTACAAGCCGGTGAAACCGTCGAATTCGACGGCGGCGTGAAGGGCATGGCCCTCAACCTCGAAGCTGACAATGTCGGCGTCGTGATCTTCGGCGACGACCGCGGCATCAAGGAAGGCGACAACGTCAAGCGCCTGAACGAGATTGTTGCTGCACCAGTCGGCAAGGGTCTTCTCGGCCGCGTCGTGAACCCGCTGGGTGAGCCGATCGACGGCAAAGGCCCGATCGCAGACGTCGCAGACCGTAACCGCGTCGACGTAAAAGCCCCTGGCATTCTTCCGCGCAAATCGGTCCACGAGCCGATGATGACCGGCCTCAAGGCGATCGACGCCATGATCCCGGTTGGCCGCGGCCAGCGCGAGCTGATCATTGGTGACCGTCAGACCGGCAAGACCGCGATCTGTATCGACACCATCCTGAACCAGAAGCAGACCAACGATGCTGCGAAAGACGACAGCGAGAAGCTGTTCTGTGTCTACGTCGCCATCGGCCAGAAGCGCTCCACGGTTGCCCAGGTCGTCAAGACGCTCGAAGAGCGCGGCGCCCTCGACTACACCGTCATCGTGACCGCAACGGCTTCCGAGCCTGCACCGCTTCAGTATCTTGCGCCGTTCACCGGCTGCACGATCGGCGAGTGGTTCCGCGACAATGGCATGCACGCCCTCATCATCTATGATGACCTGTCCAAGCAGGCTGTTGCATACCGTCAGATGTCGCTGCTTCTTCGCCGTCCACCGGGCCGCGAAGCCTATCCGGGCGACGTTTTCTACCTCCACTCCCGCCTGCTCGAGCGTGCAGCAAAGCTGAACGAAGACTACGGTTCCGGTTCGCTGACCGCCCTGCCGATCATTGAGACCCAGGCGAACGACGTGTCGGCCTACATCCCGACCAACGTCATCTCGATTACCGATGGTCAGATCTTCCTCGAGACCGACCTCTTCAACTCCGGTATCCGTCCGGCCGTGAACGTCGGCCTCTCGGTGTCGCGTGTGGGTTCTGCTGCACAGACCAAGGCGATGAAGAAAGTTGCCGGCTCGATGAAGGGTGAACTCGCCCAGTACCGCGAGATGGCCGCCTTCGCGAAGTTCGGTTCCGACCTCGACGCCGCAACCCAGCGCCTTCTCGGCCGTGGTGAGCGCCTGACCGAGCTCCTCAAGCAGCCGCAATTCTCGCCGCTGCAGATGGAAGAGCAGGTCGTCGTGATCTATGCCGGTACGCGCGGCTATCTCGACAAGGTTCCTGTCCGCGACGTGACGCGCTTCGAGAAGGAGCTTCTTGCCCACCTGCGCGGTGCCAAGAAGGACTTGCTCGCCAAGATCCGCAAGGACAAGGCGCTGACCGACGAGATCGAAGCCGAGATCAAATCGACCCTCGAAGACTTCACCAAGTCGTTCGCCTAAGACGCCACGCTATCAGGAGCTGAGCGATGCCCAGCCTCAAGGATCTGAAAAACCGGATCAACAGCGTGAAATCCACGCGGAAGATCACCAAGGCCATGCAGATGGTTGCAGCGGCCAAGCTGAAGCGTGCCCAGGATGCTGCGGCCGCCTCGCGCCCATACGCCCAGCGTATGGCCAGCGTTGTGGCAAACCTTGCAGGCTCCATGGGTGAAGGCTCCAGCGGCCCGAAACTCCTGTCCGGCACGGGCAGCGACCAGACCCATCTGGTCGTCGTCCTCACCTCAGAGCGCGGCCTCGCCGGCGGCTTCAACACCTATGTGGTGAAGGAAGCCCGCAGCCTGATCGCGGAGCTCGCTGGTGCCGGCAAGACCGTCAAGATCCTGACGGTCGGCAAGAAGGGCCGCGAACAGCTGAAGCGCGACTATAGCGAGCTTTTTGTCGGCCACCTCGACCTCTCTGACGTCAAGGGCAACGACTATTCCGAAGCCGGTATCGGCCTCGGCAAGGAAATCACCGGCCGTTTCGACGCGGGTGAGTTCGACGTCGCCACCCTCGTCTATAGCCAGTTCAAGAACGTGCTCAGCCAGGTGCCTGTCGCCCAGCAGCTCATTCCTGCGCAGGCTCCAGAAAACGCCGAGACGATCGACCTCAAGGGCGCGACCTATATCTATGAGCCGTCACAGGAAGAGATCCTCGAGACGCTCCTGCCGCGCTACATCAACACGCAGATCATCTCCGCCATGCTGGAAAGCGGCGCAGGTGAGCAGGCGGCCCGCATGACCGCAATGGACAATGCGACCCGCAATGCCGGTGAGATGATCGACGACCTGTCGATGGAATATAACCGGGCGCGTCAGGCCCAGATCACCAAGGAGCTGATCGAGATCATCTCCGGTGCGGAGGCCCTCTAAGGGGACGAGACGATGAATTTCTGGGTCTACGAACACTTTTCGAACAAGCGCGCACGGGTGCACGCGGCCGATTGCCGGTACTGCAATCACGGCCAGGGTGTCGGCGGCGACCAGACCAATGACGATGACAAGTGGCATGGGCCGTTCAAGACCTATGCCGAGGCAGAGACGACCGCACAGTCGCTCGGCCAGAAGGACACCCGCGACTGCGGCGTCTGCAAGCCTGCACAGGCAAGCGAGCGTCGCGGCATCAAGGTGTCCGATGTTGCTCCGGCCATCGCCGCGGCAGCCAAAAAGGATACTGCCCCTAAGCCGGCGGCAACCAAAAAGCCAGCTTCCACAAAGACCAAAACGACATCCGCTCCCAAGGAGACGCCTTCCATGAGCAGCTCTGCATCCGCCACGACTGGCAAGATTTCACAGGTTATCGGCGCCGTCGTCGACGTTGAGTTCGATGGCCACCTTCCAGACATCCTGAACGCTCTGGAAACCGACAATAACGGTAACCGCCTTGTCCTCGAGGTTGCCCAGCACCTCGGCGAGAACACGGTCCGCACCATCGCAATGGACTCCACCGAAGGCCTCGTTCGCGGCCACCCGGTGAAAGACCTTGGTGAGCCGATCCGCGTGCCGGTTGGTCCTGAAACGCTCGGCCGTATCATGAACGTCATCGGTGAACCGATCGATGAGCGCGGCCCGGTCGAAACCAAGCAGCGCGCCCCAATCCACGCGCCAGCCCCTGAATTCGTCGACCAGTCCACTGAGGCTGAGATCCTCGTCACCGGCATCAAGGTCATCGACCTTCTCTGCCCATACGCAAAAGGCGGCAAGATCGGCCTCTTCGGCGGTGCAGGCGTCGGCAAGACCGTTCTCATTCAGGAACTGATCAACAACATCGCAAAGCTGTTCGGCGGCTACTCTGTGTTCGCAGGCGTGGGTGAGCGTACGCGCGAAGGTAACGATCTCTATTACGAGATGATCGAATCCAACGTGATCAACCTCGAAGGCGACAGCCGCGTGACCCTGGTCTACGGCCAGATGAACGAGCCTCCTGGCGCACGTGCCCGCGTCGCTCTGACCGGTCTCGCACAGGCCGAGTACTTCCGCGACCAGGAAGGCAAGGACGTCCTGTTCTTCGTCGACAACATCTTCCGCTTCACGCAGGCAGGTTCTGAGGTGTCCGCGCTTCTCGGCCGTATCCCGTCCGCTGTGGGCTACCAGCCGACGCTGGCCACCGATATGGGTGCCCTGCAAGAGCGTATTACCTCCACCACCAAGGGTTCGATCACCTCGGTCCAGGCCATCTACGTGCCGGCTGACGACCTCACCGACCCTGCACCAGCCACCTCGTTCGCCCACCTTGACGCGACCACGGTTCTTAACCGCGCGATCTCGGAAAAGGGTATCTACCCGGCTGTTGACCCGCTCGACTCCACGTCGCGTATTCTCGACCCGATGGTCGTCGGTGAAGAGCACTATGAAGTTGCCCGCGGCGTGCAGGAAATCCTGCAGCGCTACAAGGAACTTCAGGACATCATCGCCATTCTCGGCATGGACGAGCTGTCTGAAGAAGACAAACTCGTCGTGGCCCGCGCCCGTAAGGTCGAACGCTTCCTGTCGCAGCCATTCGACGTTGCTGAGGTCTTCACCGGTTCGCCTGGTGAGCAGGTCAAGCTCGAAGACACGATCAAGGGCTTCAAAGGCCTCATCGCTGGCGACTATGACCACCTGCCAGAGCAAGCCTTCTACATGGTCGGCGGCATGGACCAGGCCATGAAGAAAGCCGAAAAGATGATGGCAGACGCCTAGTCAGGCTTCGCAACTTTCGATTGAAGTCTACAGCCGCATCAGAAATGATGCGGCTGTTTTCGTTTGACGGGTAATATGGGCAATTCCGGCATGTTGAGGAAAAACGCGAAGGCTGGGGTTTCCATTATCTGTCTTCTTGCCACCATCGGTCTGGGGGCTTGCGACAATAGCGAAAGCGGCCAGCAAAGCGCCGCACCAGCCCCCAGAAACAGTCAACCATTCGCCGTAATGCAGGAACGTGCGGCTGATCTGGGCGCCTATAAGGAGTGGATCGCATCATCCCTCGATACCTGTCTGAACTATCTGTCTGCCGACAATCCTGAGCCCTTTATTTCTGACCCCGCCAATAGCAACCTTGAACCGGCCGAGTTCGATACGTCGCAATTACGCAACGCGTTCACCCTTCGGACGCGTGTGGCGGTGATCGGCGGCAGTACGCCTTTTGCGCAGCATGTTGAGGAAATAATGGTCCAGCCGGAGGTTCTGGACTTCAGCGACACCGCGCAGCAACTGGCCTCGGCGGACTCAGCTCCAGTGCAGTTCGCCTTCGGTGATAAGTCCTGCGCGTCTCTTTATGCCGATGGTAGTGATCGCGCGCAGATAACCGTGCCCGAAAATGCGATCTATGACTGGCTCGAGAATAAGGACAGGTCGTTCGACGCAGGCCGCCTATTTATCTGTGGGGCACACGAAGGTCAGAATTTTGAGGTCTTCCGCACTGGCTTTCGTCTTCGCGAAGCCGGGCGCTGTGGCCCACTACACGGCATGTTGAAGTCATTCGAATTCGGCGGGGACACCTACTCCATAACTTATGCCGCAAGCGAGACCGATAGCGCCTCTCCCCACTCCACGCTCTTCCTGCTCAGGCATTGAACGACGACAGGCCCTGCCAGCCCACACCGCGACAGCAAGTCCCGGTAGACATTGGCGCTCAGACTTGTATTCAGGCCGCAGCAATTAACTCGGACGTACTTTCATGGCCAGCAAGCTGCACTTCTCTCTCGTTTCGCCCGCCAAGGAGCTTTTCTCTGGCGAGGTCGATCACGTGATCGCGCCCGGCACCGAGGGTGAGTTCGGCGTTCTCGTGAATCACGCACCCTTCATGACCACGCTGAAGAATGGCGTTGTCCGCGTTCTTGAGAATGACACGACCAAGATGCGCCTGTTCGTGCGCGGCGGCTTTGCCGACGTGACGCCAGCTGGCCTCACCATCCTGGCCGAAGAAGCCGTGGACCTCTCCACCGTCGACACGGCCAAGGTCGATGCTGAGCTGGAAGAAGCCAAGAACAAGCTGGCTGCCGAAGGCAAGGAAGGCCCACACGCCGCCACGCTGAAAGCGCAGGTCGATTATCTGAGCGACCTCAAATCAGCGATTGTCCACTAGGATCGCTTCGGCAATCCAGAATTCTAGAAGGCCGCCCCGAAACGGGCGGTCTTTGTGTATCTGCAGGTCTTGTGTCATCCTCCCCGCACACACGGGGAGACAAGATAATGAAAACCGGACACCTCGCCCTTTTCGCGGGCACTGCGCTACTGGCCACGGCCTGCGTCTCGCAAGAGGAACGCGCCTACTACAAGGATGGCGCCTATATCGATGAAAGCGCGGGCTTCAAGGCCTTTGCCGATGCTGTCACCGCCCATTGCGCACCCGCCATCGAAGGCAAGCAGAGCTTCGCTGAGTTCGAGATGAAAGGCGCAACCCGCATCCGCCTCATCGATGACAACAAGATCCCGGTCGTCTCGAGCGACACCCTGCCCGTCTGGCAGCTTGCCGAAGGCCTCGTCCAGATGCAGCTAGACCCCTATGATCGCTGCGAAGTCATCGCGGTTGGGCTCCCCGCCGAAACGGCACTTGAGGTGGCGGCGAACGCCGCAAAGTCCAAGGGTTTCCGCGAGAGTTCTGCGGATGCAGCGGGCACGCGGCTCGTCTCTGGCCGGGGCACAGCGATTGAATTCTCAGGACCGTCAGAAGCCCAGACCCCGGATGGCCGCACCTACACCAAGGTCACTGCCATCGTGACGCCCGGCACCTAACCGGCGGCGCGCAGCCATTTCAGCGCGCCGTCCTGCATTCCCTTGAATTTTGGATCGTCTTCCAACGGCGCGACGAGCAGGCCTTCCGGCAATGCCGCGCGCTTTATGGCGTGATACACCTTTGAGCGGCTCTGGCTGGACCGCAGAAGGTAAAGCCCGTCATCGAGCTGGCGCAGGCCTTCAAACTCCTCCGGCTTGAGTACGCTCTGAGGGCTACGCAGGTAGATGATGTAAAGTGTGTCGTCGGGCGCTTTCATGCTGATGAGACGCCTGAGACGCCGCCCGGTTGCCCGAACGGCGCTCTCGCCTCAGTCAGGCAAAAACAGCAATCGTCTGGCGGCCGATCATCAGCGGCTCGCCCTCGGCGTTCCAGAGACGCATCGCCTGGCTGGAATAGCCGTCGCGCGTCGCCTGCGCCTCATGATGAACAAGGAACCACCCTTCAGTCGTGGTGATCTCATCGCTCAGGAATTCCGCCATCCATGTCATGGAGCTGATTGGACCCGGTTCGGTCATCATGGACATGGCCGCTGGCGGCGGTGCATCGGCGAGCGATAACAGCGTCGTTGCATTGTAGAGCGCGCCCTCATCCTTATGGCGAAGCCATAGCGTAATGTCGCCGCGCTCAGACCCGCTGACAGGTGGCTCGCCCTTGGCCAGACGCACATTGAAATTGTGCGCGAAGTTGGGGCGCCGGCCAGACCCGAAAAAGGACGGATAGGCCTCTGGTCCCTCGACCTCTGGCTGCACGATCGACGTCCTGTTGATCTGCGATGGGCGCTTGGCCCCGAAGGTGAAGATACAACGCGCCATCACGCCGTCTTCACTGACGAGATCTGCATTGACGAAAGCCGATGATTTACCGCGCCGAAGGATCGTCGGCGAAATCACGACTTTACCGCCGACCGGGCCGACAAAGGCGACCTGCGCTGACCGCACCGGCATGTCGGGCACCAGCTCCAGCGCCGCCTCAAGGCAAAGCGCTGCCGTCAGCCCGCCATAAGTGGTGCGGCCCTGCATCCAGTCTTCTGGAATGGTCGCTTCAATACGCCCGGCCTGGCCGCGTTGCAGCCCGGCAATCAGTTCACTGTATTGCACAACGAAAGCCTAGTGCTGGCTTTCCGGCGTCTTGACGCGCAGGCCGTCCAGCTCGTCGGAAATCTGGATCTGGCAGGACAGGCGCGAATTGGCCTGAACATTCTCTGCGAAATCGAGCATCGACTGCTCCATTTCTTCAGGCTGGCCAACCTTGTCCATGAAGGCTTCATCGACATAGACGTGGCAGGTTGCGCAGGCGCAGGCACCGCCGCAATCGGCATCGATACCCGGGACCGAATTCTTGATGGCGGTTTCCATCACGGTCTCGCCGTTCTTCGCCTCGATAGGGCGCTCGGTACCGTCGTGGTCGATATAGGTAATGGTCGGCATGATAATTCCTGTCTCCTCAGGCGGCCGCAGCCGCGATTTCCTTCATGCTGATGGATGTATCTTCAAGCGTCTCTGACGCAACGGTTGCACCAGACATGATCAGTCGTTTCGATGCAATGAATTCCGGCGGGCTATTAATGGCATCCACTGCGATAAGGCGGCCATTCTTCTTATAGAAGGCGGCAAATTTCTTGGCCTTGATGTCGCCGCGCACGACGATCTCGTCATAGCCTTGCGACAGTCCGGCAATCTGTAGCTTGATATCGTACTGGTCAGACCAGAACCACGGACAGTCCAGCGCCGGGCGTGGTTTACCCATAATGGCCGCTGCCGCGAGCTTTCCCTGCTCGATCGCATTGTGCACGCTCTCAAGCCGCCCCGTACGCGCATAGTGCGCCAGCGGCCGGACCGTACAGTCACCGGCCGCAAAGATGCGCGGGTCGCTGGTGCGCGCATCCTCGTCGACGATAATGCCATTCTTGCAGGGCAGACCCGCATCTTGCGCGAGCTCAATGTTTGGCAGGATGCCGATGCCAGCCAGCACCATATCCGCTTCGATCTCCTCACCGGAGGCCAGCACCGCATGGGTCAGCTTGCCGTCCTTGCCCTTGAGGCTGCCGAGACGCGCACCGCAGCGCACGTCGACGCCGTGCTCCATATGAAGCGCTTCGTAGAAAGAACTGATAACCGGGCTCGTCACACGGGCGAGTGCCCGCTGCTCCATCTCCAGAACGGTAACTTCAAGGCCCAGC
Source organism: Henriciella algicola (assembly GCF_003576245.1). Lineage (GTDB taxonomy): Bacteria > Pseudomonadota > Alphaproteobacteria > Caulobacterales > Hyphomonadaceae > Henriciella > Henriciella algicola. The sequence goes on along the minus strand of NZ_QWGA01000003.1, from coordinate 1,277,491 downwards.
TGGCGCGCCACAGCGGCTGCTTCGAGGCCGATATAGCCTGCGCCTACGATCACAAGCTTGTGGCCGGGGATCATCTTTGGCTGGATATGCTCCACATCGGAAAGGCCGCGCAGCTCGAACACATTCTCAAGGTCAGCGCCTTCCACCGGCAGCGGACGTGGGCGGGACCCGGTGGCGATGATCACGGCGTCATAATCGAGATGCCCGCCATGCTGCAGAAGGACCTGGCGATTGGCGCGGTCGATCTTCTCAACACACTGTGAAAGCAGCGTCTCGACCTTGTTGTCTTCATACCAGGCCGATGGTTTGAAATAGAGCCGGTCCTCGGCCAGCTCGCCCTTCATATAGGCCTTGGAGAGGGGAGGACGCTGATACGGCAGGGCCGCTTCGTCGCCGACAAGCGTGATCTCACCTTCATAGCCAAACTGGCGCAGCGACTGAACCGCCTGCGCGCCCGCCTGGCCGCCGCCGATGACCACGATGCTCTTTGCTGTCGACAGGTCCAAACCTGTTCTCCTCCCTAATTGCGCGCATTCATGACGCAGGCGTCACGATTTTTCAAGCCATCGCGGACATTCCCCAACGCCATCTGGATGTATTCGCGTCCGCCCCTTCTTCTAGACCAAGCTGCAAACCTATTTGAAGAGGGCTTTCGGTCACGCTATCGCTTGGTCAAGTTCGCAGGCGCCGGAGGCCGATACATGTCCACAAAAGCCAATCAGGCGGCGCACCGCGTGCTCGACATGCTGCATGGCCGCGCCCGCAAGGTCGCCAAGGGCGATCCCCTCGCCCCGCCCATCATCAATGCCGCCAAATATGCCCTGCCCGGCGCGCCTGACCATCCCTTCCCCTATGGCCGGTTCGACAATCCCGGCTGGCAGGCCATTGAGGACGCGATCGGCGCGCTAGAAAACGCGCCCACCATCTGCTTTCCAAGCGGGATGGCCGCCGTCACCGCAGCCCTCATGGCGCTCGCAGGCCCCGGCGCGCGCGTCCTGCTACCGTCTGATGGCTACTACACCGTCCGCGTCCTGATCGACGATTTCCTGCGCCAGCACGGCATAGAGCCGGTCCTCGTCCCGACCCGCCAGATGGACGGGTACGACCTCTCAGGCTTTGACCTTGTCTGGCTGGAAACGCCTTCCAACCCGGGCCTCGACGTTTGCGACATCAAGGCGATCTGTGAGCGCGCGCATGCTGCCGGCGCCAAAGTCTGCGTCGACAACACCACCGCGACGCCGCTCCTGCAGGACCCGCTCGCCCTTGGCGCGGACATGGTGGTTGCCTCGGACACCAAGGCGCTCGCGGGTCATTCCGATGTCCTGTTCGGCCACGTCGCCTCAAAGGATGAGGCCCTGATTGAGCGCGTGCGCCAGTGGCGCAAGCTCTCCGGCGCAACCCCCGGCCCTGCCGAAGCCTATCTCGCCTATCGCGGCCTGATGACGCTGGAGCTTCGGCTGGAACGCATGTGCACCAATGCAGACGCCCTCGCCCGCCTCCTGCAGGGCCACGCCGCCGTGTCCGCTGTCCGCTTTCCCGGCCTCGAAACCGACCCTTCCCACGCCATCGCCGCAAAACAGATGGTCCGCCCGGGCTTCGTGCTCGGCGCAACCTTCAGGAGCGAAGAGGCCGCCGAGCGCTTCATCGACGACTGCCCGGCCATCTTCCACGCCACCAGCTTTGGCGGCATCCAGACCAGCGGGGAGCGCCGCGCCCGCTGGGGCGATGATGTCGCGCCCGGCTATGTCCGCCTCTCTGCAGGCTGTGAGCCGACAGATGCCCTGCTGGCCGCCGTCAGCCAGACACTGGACACGCTCTGATGGCCGACAGTCTCGAACTTCACCTCGCTGATGAGGCCGCAACCGCGCGCCTTGCCGCCCGCCTCGCCCCGCACCTCAAGGCAGGCGATGTCATCGCCCTTCATGGCGGGCTTGGCGCAGGCAAGACGACCTTCTCGCGCGCACTCATCTCGGCCCTGCGCGGCACCCCGACAGAAGTACCCAGCCCGACCTATACGCTGGTCCAGACCTACGATGCGCACGGCCTCACCATCTACCATTTCGACCTCTACCGGATCGAAGACCCGGATGAGGTGACAGAGCTTGGCTGGGACGAAACCGCAGGCGGTCTCGCCCTCATCGAATGGCCACTCAAGGCGGGAGACAACCTCCCCGCCTGGCGGCTCGACCTCACCCTCGAACAAACCGCCGAAGGTCGCACAGCAAGGCTGGAACCGCATGGCGAAGACTGGCAGTCTCGACTCCATGGGATTTGACGCAGACAGGCAGGCCGAGATCGAGGCCTTTCTCACCCGCGCCGGCTGGGCCGATGCGCGTCTCGACTGGCTGAATGCCGACGCCTCGACGCGCCGCTATGGCCGCCTGTCGCGCGCTGATGGCGAAGCCGCCCTCCTCATGGACGCCCCGCTGGTCGAAGATGATCCGTGCACGCCGGATATGAGTGACGAGGAACGCCTCGCAGGCGGCTGGAACAAGCAGTCACGCCTTGCCGCCTCCCGCGTCGAGGCCTTCGCCGCGATCGGTGGCTGGCTCCGCAACAATGGCTTCAGCGCGCCGGAAGTCCTTGCAGGCGACGCCGCCCTCGGCCTCGCGGTGATCGAGGATTTCGGCAGCCAGAAAGAGTTTGCGCGTCTCATCGAGAAGGGCGCCGACGAGGTGGAGCTTTACACCGCCGCCGCGAGCGCACTCGCAGACCTCCACGCCCTCGACATCCCGAAAGAGCTTACCGCGCTTGAGCGGACATGGCCGATCCTCGATTTCGACACTTTGGCCCTCAATGTGAATGCCAGCCTGTTTGCCAACTGGTACCCGAAATTCGACCCGCGCATGTCACTCTCGGACGCCGATCATGCGCGCTGGGAAAGCGAACTCGCCGCCCTGACCGAGCGCGCGCAGGCCTTCCCGCGAGAGCTCACCCTGCGCGACTATCACGCCGAGAACCTGATCTGGCTGCCAGAACGTGATGGCCGCGCGCGTGTCGGCCTGCTCGACTTTCAGGACGCCGTTGTCGGCTGGGACGCATGGGACATGGCCATGCTGGTCCAGGATGCCCGCCGCCCTGTCTCCCCAGCCGCGCAATCGGCGGCCATCCGCACCTATCTCGACAGGACCGGCAAGGCAGAGGCCGACTTCCTCGAACGCCTCGCCATTATCGGCACGCTCAATGCCCTCCGCATCGTCGGCATCTTCGCCCGCCTGATCGAGCGTGACGGCAAGGCCCGCTACAAGCTCTTCCTGCCGCGCCAGAAACAGCTGCTGGCCCGCAACCTCGAACACCCCGCCGCCGCCGGCATGGCCGCCTTCGTCGCCGACACAGCGCCCTTCATTTTTGAGGACGCGTGAAACGTGAAGACTTCAACTCGCTCCTCGAGCCCACCTACCGAAAATGCCTACGAAGGCAGGCATCCATGGTGCAACCCATTTTTCAAAGCGCTGAATGTGAGGGACCATGCTGGACCCCTGCCTGCGCAGGGGTCTTCGGATCGTATCGGCGGGACCAACGCTCAGGATAGCCACTTATGACCATCCCCCACACCGCCATGATCCTCGCCGCAGGCCTTGGCACCCGCATGCGCCCGCTGACCGACACGACAGCCAAACCGCTGATCGAAGTCGCGGGCATACGCCTTATGGACCGCCAGATCGAACCGCTCATTGAGGCAGGCGTGAAACGCCTCGTCGTGAACACGCACTGGTGCGCCGATCAGGTCGAGGCCCATTCACGCGGTATTGGCGGGGTCGAAGTCGTCTTCTCCGACGAACGCGAAGAAGTGCTGGAAACCGGCGGCGCCATCTCGAAAGCCGCCAGCCTGCTCGGCAAAGACCCGATCTTTGTCGTCAACACGGACGCCTTCTGGGCGCCCGGCGACAGCGCACCGCTCAAGGCGCTGGCCGACGCCTATGACCCGGCGAACGCCGACGAAATCCTGCTGCTGGCTGACCGTGAGCGCTGTCTCGGCTTTTCCGGCAAGGGCGACTTCCACCTGTCCGATGACGGCCTCATCACCCATCGCGGCGATGACCCGTCAGCAGCCTGGGCCTATGCGGGCCTGCGTATCGCAAAACCCGCCCTTTATGCCGAATACCCGCCAGAGCCTTTCTCCGCCTTCCGCGTCTGGTCTGGCCTGCTTGAGAAAAAGCGGATGCAGGGCCTACCCCTCGACCGCTTCTGGCTGCATGTCGGCGACCCGAAATCCCTCAAGGATGCCGAAATGTGGCTGAGGTGCTTCGGCGCATGAGCGGGCCCGGCCTATTTGCTCCCGGTGCGCCGCGACTTCGAACCATCCCGCCCGGCGCGAACTTCCTGAATGAGCTTGCGCGCGCCCTTGTCGAGGAAAAGGACGCCGCTGCCCATCCGGACGCGCTTGCCGATGATCTGATCTATGTGCCGAACCGGCGGTCTGCCCGCGCGCTCGCCCTCGCCATCTATCGCGCGGCAGGCGTGAAGACACTGCTGATGCCGGAAATCCGCCCGCTCGGTGACCTCGAAAATGATGAGCCGCCCCCCGGCGTCGAATCGGCCCTCGCCGACCTGCCGCCTGCCCTGTCTGGCGCCGAACGCCTTGGCCAGCTCTCGCGGCTCGTCTCTGCATATTATGAGAAACAGGGCACGCCCGTCCCGCCCGCATCCGCGCTTGCGGCTGCTGGCGAACTTGCCCGCCTGCTCGATCAGGCCGCGCTCAGCGGCGGGATCAACTGGGACCTTCTCGATACGCTGGTGGAAGAGCGCCAGCTCGCCGTCCACTGGCAGCAATCAGTCGAATTCCTGAAGATCATCACGCAGGCCTGGCCCGCCAGCCTTGAAGACCAGCAGCGCATGGACCCCTATGCCCGCCGCCTCGCCGCGGCAGAGGCAACAGCTTCGAGCTGGCAGACGCGACCGCCGCGCGGCGATGTCATTATCGCGGGCTCCACCGGCGCCGACCCGTCCGCTTTTGCGCTGATGACGGCGGCCCTTCATTTGCCTCGCGCCCTTATCGTCCTGCCGGGTCTCGACCGGGACCTCACCCGCGCCTCCATGGACCAGATCGTCGAGACGCCGAGCCACCCGCAGGCTGCGCTCGCCCGCACACTGGACCGGCTCGGCTACCTGCCCGACGAAGTCGCACCATGGCCGGGCCTGAAAGACAGCAATGAAGCCCGCGCCCGCCGCGCCCTGATCCACGAAGCGCTCGCCCCGGCCAGCGAAACCGCAGGCTGGCTGACTCGTCTGGATGAACTTGCAGGCGCCCGCTCCCGCGCAGACTTCGCCCGCGACGGCTTTTCCGGCCTCACCCTGCTCGAAGCCGCTGATGAGCAGGACGAAGCCTGGTGCGCCGCCCTGCTCCTGCGAGAGACGCTGGAGCGCGAGGGCCAAACCGCTGCCCTCGTGACGCCAGATGCAGGCCTTGCCCGGCGCGTTTCCTCCCTGATGAAGCATTGGGGCGTCGATCTTGCCCCGTCCGGCGGCACGCCGCTCCTGCAGACCCGCTCTGGCAGCCTTGCCGCCCTCACCATGGACTGGGCGAGTGACCCGACCCACCCGGCGCTCATGCTTGCCGTGCTGAAGCACAGGCAGGTCACGCCCACCGAAGACCTCGACACGCTGGAACGCTACATCCTGCGCGGCCCGCGTCGCTGGGAAGACTTCGAAGGCCTCGAAACCCATATCGACCGGCTCGACAAGGAAGCGCGTCATCAGGCAGAGCTGCGCGGACGGCCAGAGCCCTACTTTGCCGCGCCGTCTCACCGGATCGTCGCTGACCTCCAGCAGAGACTTGCCAGCGCAGGGCTCGGCCCCGATGGTGAGACCATTTCCGGCCGCCGCTTTCTCGAAGCCGTTAGCGATCTGATGGCAGACCTTGGCGATGCGCCGCTGCCCTGGGCGGGCGAGGATGGCGCGGCCCTCTCCACCGCGATGCGCGATTTTGCCGACATCTGCGACAGCCTTGAGCCAGCCGCTGCCGAAATCTGGGCGGAGCTTTTCAAATCCTACTGCCAGACCATCAGCGTCCGCGATGCCGGCGGCGACCATCCGCGCCTTGCCATCTGGGGTCCGCTCGAAGCGCGCCTGCAAAGTGCCGACCGGCTCATCCTCGCGGGCCTCAATGAGGATGTCTGGCCAAAGCAGCCGCCGCCGGACGCCTTCCTGCCGCGCAACTTCCGCAAGAAGCTCGGCCTCGCTGACCCTGATGAGCGTATCGGCCTCTCGGCGCATGACTTTGCGCAAATGGCAGCTGCCCCGAATGTGACCCTGATCAGCGCCCGGCGCCGGGATGACGCCCCAGCGGTCGCCTCGCGGTGGATATGGAGGCTGACGACGCTCGCTCGCGGTGCCCTCGGTGAGGAAGAGGCCGCCCGCGTCCTTGAGCCGTCAGAGGGCGCCGACCCGCGCGACTGGCTCACCTCGCTGCGCGAGGCCCCTGCCCTGCCGGACGACTACACATCAGAGCCACGCCCCACCCCGGCGCTTGAGGCGCGGCCCAGAAAGCTCTCGGTCACCCGGATCGAAGACCTCATCCGCGACCCCTACAAGATCTACGCCCAGCAAGTGCTCGGCCTCTATCCGCTCGACCCGCTCGACATGCCCGTCGATGCCCGCCCACGCGGCACCGCCATCCACGCGGCCCTAGAAAAGTTTGAGGATGACGGCGTCGAGAAGTCAACCGACAGCCTTGTCGCTTTGATCGAGGATGAACTTCGCAGCGCTGGGGAGCTTGAAGAGATCATCCTCGGCGGCGTATCGGTCCGCAGGAAAGTCGCCGCAGAATATCTCGATTGGCGCGCAGGGCGCCTTCACCTCATCGCCGGGCGCGTCCACACCGAAATTTCCGGCCAGACAGACCTCACTGCCCCCGCAATGCCCGAAGGCCGCTTCACCGTCACCGCCAATGCTGACCGGGTAGAGCGTCATCAGGACGGCTCCATCGCCATTCTCGACTTCAAGACAGGTGATCCGCCATCCGAGAAACAGGTGCGCTCGGGCCTCAACCCGCAAATGCCCCTCTCGGCCATCATCGCGCTCGGCGACGGGTTCGAGGTGAAGGATGATATCAAGCTTCGCAGCGACAACGTCTCTGCGCTCACCTATGTCCGTTTCGGCTCAAAGTTCGCTGTCCGCAATATCGGAGACGGTACGGGGCGTTCCATCCCTGAAAAGCCCCTCGAGGAAATCATCGAGGAAACCCGCGCCGGCGTGACCCAGCTCATCGCGCGCTTTGCTGACCCGGCTCACCCTTATGTCAGCATGCCGCGCCCCATCTGGGCGACTTATGGCTCCGACTATGCCCGCCTTGCCCGCCGCGATGAATGGATATCGGAGAGCGGCGATGACTGATGTGATCGACTTTCCATCCCCCTATGCCCGCGCGCAGAAGGCGCAGGCCGACGCCGCCCTTCCGGATCGCTCCGCCTGGGTCGAGGCACATGCAGGCTCCGGCAAGACCAAGGTCCTGATCGACCGCGTTGCCCGCCTGCTCCTTCGCCGCGATGGCGGCCGCCCCGGCGCCGCGCCAGACACGATCCTCTGCGTCACCTACACCAAGGCGGCCGCGAACGAGATGCTTGGCCGCCTCTTCCGCACGCTCGGTAGCTGGTCGGTCGCCGATGATGCGACCTTGCGCGACAAGCTTGCCGAACTCGAACACCGCCCGGCCGACACCTATGAGGCCAGCGACCTCGACGCCGCACGCGCCCTGTTCGCGCAAGCCCTCGAAACACCCGGCGGTCTCCGCATCGAGACCATTCACGCCTTCTGCGCACGGATTCTCCGCCGTTTCCCGCTCGAAGCCCACGTCTCCCCGGGCTTCACCGAGATCGAGGACCGCGAGGCTGACGAACTCTGGACCGACGCGCTGCGTGAGCAGATTCTCCACGCTGCCGACACCAATCCGGACGCCCTCGCCGTCCTCTCCGAAGCTGGCGGCGGCCTCGGCGCATCGGTCATCCTCTCCGCGCTGCGCAGCGTCGCCACTGACCTTACCGGCCGCGACCCGGAAGCGCTCAAGGCTGAGGTCAAACAGGCTCTCGATGCCCCGAGTGAAAGCGCGACTGAACTGGTCGAGAACGCGATGGGCCGCGACCTCCCCCGCGCCGATATCCAGTCGCTCGTCACAATCCTCTCCGGCGAGACCAGCCTGAAGAAGACCGACGCTGACCTGATGGACAAGCTGGTCGACTGCCTCTCAGCCCGCCCAGCAGAAAACCGGTTCGAGACCTATTGCAGCCTCTTCCTCACCCAGGCTGGCGACTGGAAAAAGTCCAACCCCTACACCAAGGCCATCGGTGACCTCTGCGCCGAAGCCGCCGCCCTCTACCAGATGAAAGATGGCGACGGCAGCGAAGCCTTCCGCATCCGCAACCTGCTGGAGCGCCTTAAAGCCCGCCGCGCCTATGAGACGACCGCCGCGCTGATCGATATCGGCCTGCCGGTCCTCGCGGGCTACGCGGCCGGAAAACGCGCCCGCGCCGCCCTCGATTTCGATGACCTGATCGAGCGCACCAAGAGCCTCCTCACCGCCCCCGGCATCGCCGAATGGGTGCTCTACAAGCTCGATGGCGGGCTCAACCACATCCTGCTTGATGAGGCGCAGGACACCAGCCCCAGCCAGTGGGTGCTGATCAACGCCCTCGTCACTGAATTCCGAGCCGGCATGGGCGCAGAGCGCGCCGTCGACCCGCGAACCCAGTTCACCGTCGGGGACAAGAAACAGTCCATCTACTCCTTCCAGGGCGCAGACCCTGAACGCTTCCTGCAGGAGAAACAGGCCTTCATCAGCGCCGAAGAGTCGCGTCACGGACAGGCCAACCTGCCGGACATGACCATGTCCTTCCGCTCGACGCCCGAAGTGCTCGGCTTCGTCGATGCGGTGTTCAATCAGGACAGTTTCGCAGGCGACCCCTTCTCCGACATGCCCCCTGATGAGGCCGACGCCCTCACCCATGTCGCCAAACGCAGCAATGAGGCCGGCCGCGTCGATCTCTGGCCCATCACGCCGCACACTGAGGAAGAAGAGGGCGACCCATGGGACGCCCCGCTCGACCATATCAGCGAGAGCTCGCCCAAGAACAAACTCGCCAAACAGGTCGCCGCCGAGATCCGCCGCATGGTCGATGTGGGTGAGCCTGTCTGGCGCAAAGGACAACAAGAAGGCGCCCGCCCCGAAGACTTCCTCATCCTCGTCAGAAAACGCGGCGCGCTGTTCAATGCCCTGATCCGCGCCCTCAAGGATGAAAACCTCCCCGTCGCGGGCGCAGACCGCCTCGTCCTGCTCGACCATATCGGCGTGCAGGACTGCCTGAACCTCATCCGCTTCGCCCTCTTCCCGTCCGATGACCTGACCCTCGCCGAGATCCTGCGCGGGCCCTTCTGCGGCCTCATCGACGACGACAACCACCTTTTCCCGCTCGCCTATAAGCGCAGGAATGAGAGCCTCTGGGACCGGCTGCAGGCCGCGACCGACCCCGTCTTCGCCCCGGCCCGCGCCTTCTGCGAGGACCTCCTCGCCCACCGCCACCTGCCCGCTTTCGACTTTCTCTCCCGCGCCCTGACGACGCGCCGCGAGAACGGACTCTCAGGCTGGGACCGCCTCATCCAGCGGCTCGGAGAGCCTGCCCGCGACCCGGTCAGCGCCCTGATCGACCGCGCACTTGGCTATGACATGGGCGAGGCCGCCAGCCTCCAGCTCTTCCTCGCCGAGATCGAAAGCGATACGAGCCAGCTCAAACGCGACCTTGCCGAAGCCAATGGTGAGATCCGCGTGATGACCGTCCACGGCGCCAAGGGCCTGCAGGCCCCCATCGTCATCCTGCCGGACACGACCGGCGCAGAAAAAGCCGACACGAACGGGCTCTTCATGCTGGAAGGCGGCATTCCGGTCTATTCCAAGCGGGCTGCCGAAGACCCGCCCGTCATCGCCGCCCGCCGCCTTGCCCGACAGACGGCACAGGCTCGCGAGTCCCGCCGCCTCCTCTATGTTGCACTCACCCGCGCAGAGGACCGGCTCATCATTGCGGGCGCCCATCATGGCTGGAAATCTGGCGCAGGCTATGGCGACACCTCCTGGTACGCGCTCTGCCGGCAGGGCATGCTGTCGCTCACCGGCGGCGACGGCGGAGATGCCGAGGAGACCCTCACCTATGGCGAGGTCCAGCCGTCCGTCACGCCAGATAGCGGCGCCAGCGCGGCCCCGCCTGCCGCCCCCCTCTGGACGAAACAGCAAGCCCCCGGCACCGGCCCCACCACGCGCATCCGCGCGCCAAGCCGCCTGCTGACGGACACGGCGCCCGTTTCAAAGCCTTTCGGCCCGGCCCGCGCCGCGGCCCTCAAGCGCGGCAAGCTCATCCACACCCTGCTGCAATACCTGCCAGAACTCACCCCGGAGGCCCGCGAGGCCGCCGCCCGCATCTGGCTCGACCGGCACGCAGAGCTCGATGACACTGCCCGCGCTGAAATCCTCACCGTCACGCTCCGCACGCTCAGCAATGACAGCTTCAGCCACGTCTTCGCCCCGGGCGGACGCTCCGAAGCCGCAATCGTCGGTGAAATCGACACCGCCTCCGGCGCCACCATCATCAATGGCCGGGTCGACCGCCTCGTCGTCAGCGACACAGAAGTCCTCATCATTGATTACAAGACTGACCGCCCCGCCCCGGCGCGCGTGGAGGATGTCGACGCGTCCTACATCGCCCAGATGGCGGCCTATACGCACATCTTGTCAGAGACCTGGCCAAGGCGCACCGTCCGCGCGGGCCTGCTCTATACAGACGGCCCCGTCCTCTTCGAGCTCCCTGCCAGCTTATTGCAGAACTCATTGGAGCGTTTAGCTGGCCGCCTTTGAAGAATCCGTACAATTCCTATCTATAAGAGCAGACAACGAGCAAAGGAGGCACAAATGGCCGCCGAAACGATTACAGACGACAATTTCGAAGACGCCGTAGCCGGTGACAAGCCGGTCGTGGTCGACTTCTGGGCCGAGTGGTGCGGACCGTGTAAGCAGATGTCCCCCCACCTCGAAGCCGTGGCTGAGGAAATGGCCGACAAGGTGAAAGTCGCCAAGATCAATGTCGACGAAAACCCCGTCGCCGCCTCCAAATTCGGCGTGCGCGGCCTGCCAACCCTGATGATGTTCAAGGACGGCAAAGTCACCGCCACCCATCTCGGCGCGATGTCCAAACAACGCATCGCCGAATGGATCAAGGAAAGCGCGTAAACGCGCGCGGACCTGCCAGACAAGGAAAAGCCCGCCCGGCCAAACCGCGGCGGGCTTTTTCTTGTCTTCCCCTCTCCCTTGGGAGAGGGGTCAGGGGTGAGGGCGCCTAAGCAAGTGGCTGTCCCGACCTTCCATCAATCGCCAACGCCCCAGCCCCCCATGGTAAGCGAAACCTCAACCGCCATGGGTCCCGGATATTCGCTGAAGCGAATTCCGGGATGACGGCACAGGTAAGCGTGGCCGCTCAGGCCGAACCCTCCCCACACGTCACCCATGGACGAAGCCCCGCTTGCCCCCTACGCCTTCCTCAACGAAAAACGTCACGGAGGAGACCCGCCCATGGAGCCGTACCAGCCGCTTTCCCGCTCGATCAAAGGCAAGACCGCCCTCATCACCGGCGCCGCCTCCGGCATGGGCCGGGCCACTGCCCACCTCTTCGCCCATGAAGGCGCGAATGTCGCTGTGACTGACCTCAAGCAGGACGCCGTCGACAAGGTCGTGGAAGAGATCAAGGCCGCCGGCTTCGAGAACGTCAAAGGCTGGGCCATGGATGTCGGGGACGGCGAGGCGATCAAGCGCGTCGTGAAGGAAGCGGCCGAGCATTTCGGCGGCCTCGAAATCCTCGTTAACAATGCAGGTTTCGCCATCCCAGCCAATGTCGCCGAAGAAAGCTATGAGGACAGCTGGGGCCCCAGCATCAATGTTATGCTGACCAGCCATCAGCGCGCCATCCGCGCGGCCCTGCCCTATATGCGCAAGGCAAAGTTCGGCCGCATCGTGAATGTCGCCTCCACCGAAGGCCTCGGCGCAACCCCCGGTAACTCACCCTATGTCGCTGCCAAGCATGGCGTCATCGGCCTGACGCGCGGTCTCGCCTGCGACCTCGGCCGTGAGGAAGACATGGACATCACCGTCAACTGCATCTGCCCCGGCCCCATCCGCACCGGCATCACCGCTGGCATCTCCGAAGAGCACAAGACCATCTACGCTAAGCGCCGCGTGCCGCTGCGCCGTTACGGCATCCCCGAAGAAGTCGCCAATATGACGCTTTCAGTCGTGCTGCCAGCCGCAAGCTTCCTCAACGGCGTCCACATCCCGGTCGACGGCGGCCTGACGATCAAGAATGCTTGAGGGATAAGCGCCCACATCCCGAAGATGCCTGCGAAGGCAGGTATCCAGAGTGCTCATTCCCAATGAGGCACTTGCTTAAGAGCTCATTCCATGGACCCCTGTCCCTCATGGTGAGCATGCCGAACCACACAGGGCTCTGCGGCAGGGCGTCACAAGCCTCGAAACACTAAAACCGACTCCCCGAAAATGCCTGCGAAGGCAGGCATCCAAGGTGGCCCCTTCAACCCAAGCGCTTGCCTTCAAGTTACATCCATGGATACCTGCCTGCGCAGGTATCGACGGCGGCAGGATGAGACAGAATGAAACCATTCTACGTCTACATCCTCGCCAGCCAGAAAAACGGCACGCTCTATACCGGCAGCACCGACGACATCTCGAAACGCGTCTGGGAGCATAAACAAGGTCAAGGCGCCGCCTTTACCCGCAAATACGCCGTCCACCGCCTCGTCTGGCTTGAACCCCACGATTCACGCGACAGCGCCAAGACGCGCGAATACCAGATCAAGGCATGGAAACGCGCCTGGAAGATCAAGCTGATCGAAACCGAAAACCCCGACTGGCTCGACCTCTACCTCAAACTCAACCACTGAACCCGCTCCGAAGCCCCGCCCTCCCGAAGATACCTGCAAAGGCAGGTATCCAGAGTGCTCCAGCCGAGCCAGTTCACATTCTCAAAAGCCCCATCATGGACCCCTGCCTGCGCAGGGGTCTCCGGAAAGGAACCGAAAACCTCAAAGAACCAGAAACCACCCTCCCGAAAATGCCTGCGAAGGCAGGCATCCATGGTGCGTGGCCAGCGTCGATAGCCCACCAAGAGTAGCCACACTTTCCTACCCCAAACCACCCTGCCCTATCCTCCTTCGCATGACCCAGCTCACCGGTTTCATCGAGGAAGGCTTTTCCACTGTCCGCGCCGCGGTCGTGGAGGTGATGGACCGGTTGAGCGTGGATTTCAGGCCAGAGGTGACGCAGGCGCTCGCGCGCTATGCCCGTAGGCAGATCAGATTTATTGAGATCCTGCTGCGCCGCCTGATCCTGCTTCTTGCTTCAGAAGTCGAGCTGGCCCCGCCCGCGAAAGCACCTTCCACCCCAAAGGTGCGCGGGCCCCAAAACGCTAGAACCAGAGCAGGCGCCTTCAACCTCCTGCCAAAGATTGGCCAGGCCGGAACACCGCTTGAGCGGCTTCGCGCGCTGCACACGGCCCCCGCACGCAGAAACACCGCCAGTGCACCACTGCTGCACCGTCTGGGTACACTCCTGCTCCACCTTGAGAACCCGATGCCGCTCGCCCGGCGCATGGCGCGCATCCTTGACCGCCTCAAAACCGAAGGTGAGCCGCGCCCTGTCATCCTGCCGCTGGCCGGCCAGCATCGCGCCGCCCCGCAGCTTGCCCTCCTCACAACCAGCCTCATGCTGCACGGCAATGACGTGCTGCGCGACTGGTTCGATACGAGCTAGAAGGGGGACATTCGGGGCCACATCCCACAGATCCGGCGGGTCTGTGGCCGCACGCGCAGGTTTTTTTTGCCGCTTCATCCTTCGACAGGCTCAGGATGAGGACCCTTGGGAGGAAAGTATATCTCGCAACGAACCTCACCCTGAGCCTGTCGAAGGGCGAGGTTCAGAGCGAAACCTAGTCAGGCAGCTCATCATTCAGGGCCAGCACCTTGCCCGCCAGATAGAGCGAACCGCAGATCAGGATACGCTCAGCGCCCGCCGCGCGGGCCGCTTCCATGGCCGCGCGGAAGCTCTGATGGGCCTCGGCGCCAGCGCCCGCCTCGCGGGCTGCACTGGCGAGCTCGTCTGGCGTGAAACTGTTCTCATTATTGTCGATGGGGCAGGTAAAGACGCGAAGGCCGGGCCGGTTGAGGGCGGCGAAAAATCCGCGCGCATCCTTGTTGGCCAGCATGGCCGAGACGAGCATGGTCCGCTTGGCAGGCTCTTCGCTGTCTAGCGTGTCGAGCACGGCAGAAAGCGCCCGTCCCGCATGGGGATTATGCCCCCCGTCGAGCCAGACCGGCTTCTCACCGGCCAGTGCGGTGACGGGGCCGGTCGAGAGCCGCTGCATTCGGGCAGGCCAGCGGGCGGAGGCGGCGCCCCTGGCGATGGCGTCCGGGGTAATGCCCTGAATATTCGCCGCTTTCAGCGCCTTGGCGGCGAGGGCAGCATTGGAAAACTGGTGCTCTCCCCAGAGGCCCAGCGGTGGCTGGATAAGGGCGAGATCATCGGGGGTGAGGAAGTCGATCTCGTTGCCAGTGCGGGCGGCTTCGGCCTCCAGCGCGGCTTTCGCCTCTTCGTTCTGGATGGCGGAAACGGCCGGGCAACCGGGCTTCAGAATGCCGGCCTTGTCGGTCGCGATCTTGGTTATCGTATTGCCGAGAAAGGCCTGATGATCAAGGTCGATGGGGCAGAAAACACTACAGGCGGCGGCCTGAATGACATTGGAGGCATCATACCGCCCGCCAAGGCCAACCTCGAGAATGAGGAGGTCAGCCGGGGTCTCATGGAAGGCGAGGAAGCTGGCCGCCTGCGCCGCCTCGAAATGGGTGATCTGGCGATGGCCCTTGAGGGCGGATTCGACCCGTTCGAGGCAGGAAACGAGGTAGTCATCCTCGATCAGCTTGCCCGCGAGCCGGATCCGCTCATTGAAGCGAACAAGATGCGGCGAGGTGGAGGTATGGACGGAAAGGCCCGCCGCTTCTGCCATGGCGCGGATGAAGGCCGTGGTGGAGCCTTTGCCATTCGTGCCGCCGACATGGATGACGGGGGGAAGATCTAGATGCGGATTGCCAAGCTCCTCCAGCACGACCAGAAGCCGGTCGAGCGCGAGGATGCGGTCTTTGGGATTGTAGCGTTCGAACCGTTTGAGCGCCGTTTCGACGCCAAGCTGGGCGTCGATCAAGCTTTCTTGCCCTTGGACTTGTCCTTGGAGTCCGGTGCCGGGACGTCGGCCAACGGCGCCTTGAGCGGCCCGATCGGCGTCTCGTCCGTCGCGCGTTTCGGCATCAGGTGGGCGAGAAGACGCCCGACTGTTGCTTTCAGCTCGCGGCGGTCACTGACGATATCGACCTGGCCCTTCTGGCGCAAGAATTCAGAGCGCTGGAAGCCGTCCGGCAGTTTCTCGCGGATGGTCTGCTCGATCACGCGCGGGCCGGAGAACGCAATCATGGCGCCCGGCTCAGCGATATGAACGTCGCCAAGCATCGCATAGGAGGCCGAAACACCGCCCGAAGTCGGGTCGGTCAGGACAACGATATAGGGAAGACCAGCTTCGCGAACTTCATCGATGGCGAGCGTCGTGCGCGGCATCTGCATGAGGGAAAGTGTCCCTTCCTGCATGCGCGCACCGCCAGAAGCGGTACAGACGATGAAAGCGGCCTTGCGGGCAACGGCAAGCTGGGCTGCCGCGATAAAGGCTTCACCGGCTGCCATGCCGAGCGAGCCGCCCATGAAGGCAAAGTCCTGTACGAGAACGACGGCGGGCTTGCCCTTGATACGTCCGAAGGCGGCCGCCATGCAGTCTTCCTGCGAGATTGGCGGGCTCGCGTCCGGGCTTTCTTCCTTCTCGCGGGCGGCCAGCTTGGACTTGGCGGCCTTCAGGCGGGACGGGTAAGGCTTGTCATCGCGGAATTTGAGCGGGTCCTGCGGAACAGGCGGAAGCTGCACCGGCTCCCAGCGCTCATTGTCGAAGAAGAGACGGAAACGGCGGCGCGGCGAAATGCGAAGATGCGCGCCTGCCGGGGTGACATACCAGCTCTCTTCCAGGTCGGAGCGATAGACGAGCTCACCGGATTTGGGGCATTTGACCCAGAGATTATCGGGCGTGTCCTTCTTCGAAGACAGGAAAGTCTTCAAACCGGGCGTTCTGAAATTGGTGAGCCAGTTCATGTCAGAGTCACTCCTAAACTGTACTGCCTAGTTTCGCCGTGTATCGGCGAGGGCGCCAGACAGTTCTGCTGCCAGCGCGCCGATCTTGGATGGGATTTCGTCCGGCGTGCCCGCTTCCAGAGATGTTCGTACATGATCCACGAATGCGGACCCGACGACAACCCCATCTGCAATAGCGGCCATGGCGGCGGCTTGTTCCCCCGTTCGTACGCCGAATCCGACGCAGACAGGGAGGCCCGAAACGCGCCGGGCACGCTCCACGCCTTCACGAATATCTTCCGGATCGGCAGAGCCGGACCCGGTCACGCCGGCAACGGCGACATAGTAGAGAAAGCCCGAAGCGCCCTCAGCGACCTTTGCAATGCGCTTGTCGGTCGTGGTCGGCGTGGCCAGCCGGATGACAGAAATCTCATGGCGCGCATAGGCTTCGCGCAGCTCATGATCTTCCTCGGGCGGCAGGTCGACGAGGATCGTGCCATCGATCCCGGCATCGGCGGCCGCATCTGCAAAAGCGCCATAACCAAGGTGGAAGACCGGGTTGGCATAGCCCATCAGGATGAGCGGCGTGTCCTTGTCGTCTTCGCGAAAGCGTTTTGCCAGCGCCAGAACGTCGGTAAGCTTCGTGCCGGCTTTCAGGCTGCGCTGGCCAGCGCGCTGGATCGCCGGGCCATCTGCCATCGGGTCAGTGAAAGGTGCGCCAAGCTCAATGATGTCGGCGCCATTGTCGCGCAGGGCGCAAAGCGCCTTGTAGCTAGTCTCAAGGTCGGGGTCGCCCGCCATGATATAGCTGACCAGTGCGGCGCGGCCTTCGGCGCGAACCTTGTCGAACCGTGCAGTAATTCGGGATGTCGGCATTAGCGGGAAGGCGCTTCCGTATTTTCTTCAAGCCACGCTGCATACTCACCCAGCGCATGAGTGCAAGGCCAGGCTACCATAGCTGGTATGTCGTAGGGGTGGAGGCTCGTTACGAGGGTTTCCAGCGCTTCCCAGCAGCCTTCGACCGATTTCAGCCAGAGAATGTGCTCGAATGCCTGCTCTACAACGCCTTTCCAGAGATAGGTAGAAGAGACCGGGCCTTCGATATTGCCACAAGCGGCTAGCCGCATTTCAACGGCCGCATCGGCGATCTGCTGGGCAACGTCCTGCGAGGGGCAGGTGATCCGTATGAGGAGCGCTTTGGTCATCGCCTAGATCTCCATGCCGAGATGCTCGGCGACAGAGAAGATGTCCTTATCGCCGCGCCCGCAGAGATTCATGATCAGTATCTGGTCCTTGTCCATTGTCTCGCAGACATCGCCCAGGCGGGCGATCGCGTGGGCAGGCTCCAGCGCGGGAATGATGCCTTCAAGCCGCGTGCAGAGCTGGAAGCCTTCGAGCGCTTCTTTGTCGGTACAGGTGAGGTATTCGGCCCGGCCCGTGTCGCGCAGGAAAGCGTGCTCCGGCCCGATGCCCGGATAGTCGAGACCGGCAGAAATCGAGTGCGCATCGATGATCTGGCCGTCATCGGTCTGCAGGAGATAGGTCTTGTTGCCGTGCAGGATGCCGGGTTTGCCGCCATTGAGGGCCGCGGCGTGCTGGCCAGTCTCAATGCCATGGCCGGAGGCTTCGACACCGATCAGGCGCACGCCTTCATCCTCGATGAAGGGGTGGAAGAGGCCGATCGCGTTCGAGCCGCCACCGATACAGGCCATGACTGCATCAGGCAGGCGGCCTTCGCGTTCCATCATCTGGCTCTTGGCTTCCTGACCGATGACCGACTGGAAGTCGCGCACCAGTTCCGGATAGGGATGCGGGCCCGCCGCAGTGCCGATCACGTAGAACGTGTCGTGCACATTGGTGACCCAGTCGCGCAGCGCCTCATTCATGGCGTCCTTGAGGGTACCGGTACCGGAAGACACAGGCACGATCTCGGCGCCCAGCATCTTCATACGGAAGACGTTCGGCTTTTGACGCTCAACATCGGTGGCGCCCATGAAGACGACGCATTTCAGGCCAAAACGCGCACAGACCGTCGCGGTCGCAACGCCGTGCTGGCCCGCGCCGGTCTCAGCGATGATGCGCTTCTTGCCCATCCGCATGGCGAGCAGGACCTGGCCGAGGCAGTTATTGATCTTGTGCGCGCCAGTATGATTGAGCTCGTCGCGTTTGAAATAGATTTTAGGCCCGCCAAAATGCTCGCTCATCCGCTCTGCATGATAGAGCGGAGACGGACGGCCGACATAGTTGCGCCAGAGGTCGTCTATCTGGGACAGGAAGGCAGGGTCCTTCTTGGCGGCGCGGTACTCATCCTCGAGCTCGAGGACGAGCGGCATCAGCGTTTCAGCGACGTAGCGCCCGCCAAATTCGCCGAAGCGGCCCTTCTCGTCGGGCCATTGTGCCCATGTGTTTGGCTTGTTCATGAGAGCCCTCATAATCTGCACTTTTCGCCGCCGCAATGAAGGTACGCACGAGGTCGGCATCCTTGATGCCGCGCTGGCGTTCAACGCCTGACGATACATCGACAGCGGATGCCCCGGTTGCCTTTATTGCGCCCGCTACATTGTGCGGGGTGAGGCCTCCGGCAAGGAGCCAAGGCTTCGAAGCTTCCCACCCCTCCAGAATGGACCAGTCAAAAGCGGCGCCGTGCCCGCCTGTCCGGGTCGCCCCCTCTGGCGGCTTGGCGTCAATCAGCAGCCGGTCTGCCGCCCGATAGCGATGGGCGGCGTCGTCAAGCTCCTCGCGCGACGAAACGCCAACCGCTTTCCAGACCTCAACGGATGAGGGCAGGCTGGCGCGTAGATTAGCGACAAATTCTGGCGACTCCTGTCCATGCAGCTGGAACACGTCTGGCATGACGGCGCCGCCCACACCGCGCAGGATGGCAGGCTCCGGGTCTGCCAAAAGAATGACCGACCGCACATTGTTGGTCGCGGCGGTCAGCATCAGATCCGTGATCTGATCGAACCGGGACGCCCCACTACCGAGCACGTTTCGCGGACTGGCAGACACAAGGACGAACCCGACCCAGTCAGCCCCTGCCTCCGCAGCGACCTTCACCATGTCGGCGTCCGAAATTCCGCAAATCTTGACCTCTGCCATGCCGCCTAGGTCAGCTTCGGACGCGCCGCTGTCAAGCGGACGCGCTTTGACCCGGCGTAACCTTACTGCGGAATGTTTACGAAAGCGCTCAAGCTTGCTGAATAGCGGCCGAAGGAGATTGCCATGCCCGCCACCTCGCTATTGTCCGATATCAAGATCGCCGACATGACCACGGTGATCTTTGGCCCTTATTGTACGCAGACGCTGGCGGACATGGGCGCTGATGTCGTGAAGCTTGAGCCTGATAGCGGGGACACGTTCCGCAATGTTGGCCGTTCGGCCAATACACGCGGCATGGGACCGTGCCACATGACGATCAATCGCGGCAAGCGTTCCGTCGTCTGGGACATGAAGTCTGATGAAGGCAAGGCAGCGATCAGGAAGCTGATTGAGGCGAGCGATGTATTCATCCACAATATCCGTCCCGATGCCGTCGCCCGGCTGGGCCTGACGTTTGAGGAAGTGAAGGCAATCCGGCCTGATATTGTTTACGTCCATTGTCTCGGCTTCGGCACTGAAGGCCCCTATGCGGGCAAGCCTGCCTATGATGACTTGATCCAGTCGCTGGCAGGCGCCTGCAACCTCTTGCCGCAAGTCGATGGGAATGAAGCGCCGCGCTTCCTGCCAACGGCCTTTGCCGACAAGGTATCTGGCCTGCATGCCATGTATGCGACGCTGGCGGCACTGCATCATCGCGCGCGGACGGGCGAGGCAGTCCATGTCGAAGTGCCGATGTTTGAGTGCATTTCGTCATTCCTGCTGGAAGAGCACTTCTATGAGGCCGCCTTCGACCCACCCGTCGGGCCCTACTATTACCAGCGCCAGATCGACCCCTCCCGCCAGCCGGTGCGCACGCAGAATGGCTGGATCACGATCGCCCCTTATGTCGACCATCGCTGGGTGACGCTGTTCGACGCCATTGGCCAACCGCAAGAGCTGGAAGACGAGCGGATCAATGATTATCGCGGCCGGTTCTTCAATCACGACTATCTGATGTCCCGCGTTCAGGCGCATTTCGTGAACTTTACGACCGAACAGTTGCTCGACATCCTCGGCAAGGCCGACGTTCCGGCCGCGCGCGTCAATGATATTTCAGACCTGCGCGAAGACCCACATCTGAAGGCGGTCGATTTCTTTACCCGGCGCGAACACCCAAGCGAAGGCGCCTATTGGGAGGTCAAGCCGCCCGTGCGCTTCGTGGGTCAGGCGGAGCGTGAAATCACGCCCGCGCCCCGCCTCGGCCAGCACACAGAAGACGTGCTGCGTGAGCTTGGGCTCGCGCCTGCAGATGACGATTAGGACGCTCGGCTACGCCCCTAATTGATGACCTGATTGGCTTCGACGATGCGGCGCCTGCGCGGCCCCCAGCGAAACTGCTCGGTCTCGCGCGTCATGCCGCGCGCACGTAGCGTTCCCCGGTCGCGGTAGAGTCCAAACCGTCGACGCGCGGCGACAGGCTTGCGGCTGGGCCCGTGGATGCCAACAATGGTGACGTCGAACTCCAGCGGATTGTCGCGGTCATGCCCGCCGGTATCGACGTCGCCGTGCTCAACTGAGAAGCGCTCAAGCAATTCATCAAATGAGCCAAGCTCCAGCGCCTCGCCATGTGAGAGCGGGGTCTGGAAAGACCGGGTGTGATTGTCTGCGGCTGGCTCTGTTATGTCGCTAAGAAGGTCCTCGCCGTCCTTTTTGATGCGCGCTGTCAGGTTCTGGATGTGAAAGCTGCCTTCACTCATATTCGAGATGAAGCACCGCGCGGCGGCATCTGACTTCAGCGAAGAAGAGATAATCAGGCTGGAGCGGCGCTGGCGAACAATTCCGTTCAGCATGAGCTGAAGGTAAATCACCCACACCAGCACCATGATCACATTTGCAAGCGCACTGATGGCCGAGGAATTATTGCTGATGAAGTCCAACATCCCGGCGCGAACGCGAGATGGCCGGATGAGGTTTCAAAGCTTTTCAGTAGAAAAGGAAAGTGGCGGTGAGACAGGGATTCGAACCCTGGATACGGGGTTACCGTATACACGCGTTCCAGGCGTGCGCCTTCAACCACTCGGCCACCTCACCACAAGGGCGCGTCTATAGAGGAAGGTGCTAGGCAACCGCAAGCCCGTGATTGTTTCTGCGCTGCTGAATTCCCATATTGGGGGTGAGACATCGAAAGGACGAACCCCATGTTCTTTACCCGCAAGCCCGCTGAACTGCCCGCAAAGGGCGAGGCGCTGCCCGGCCGCGAGAAGGCCATACCGACATCCGACATCCATTTCGTGAACGGCAACGATATGAGTGCACCCGTCCCAGACGGGTTTGAGGAAATCGTCTTCGGCATGGGCTGTTTCTGGGGTGTGGAGCGTATTTTCTGGCAGATGGACGGCGTCTGGGTCACGCAGGCTGGCTATGCTGGCGGTGAGACGCCCAACCCGACCTATGAAGAAACCTGTTCAGGCAAGACGGGCCACACCGAAGTCGTGCGCGTCGTCTATGACCCTGCCAAGGTGACGGCGAGCGATCTCATCAAGGCCTTCTGGGAAAACCATGACCCGACGCAGGGCATGCGCCAGGGCAATGATATCGGCACGCAATACCGGTCTGCCATTTTCACCACGACCGAAGAGCAGGAAAAGATCGCAGCCGCGACGCGCGAAACCTTCCAGAAGGCACTCAAGGAGTCTGGCCGCGGCCAGATCACAACTGAAATCCGCCCGCTGGATGAGTTCTATCACGCTGAGGACTATCACCAGCAATATCTCGCCAAGAACCCCAATGGCTATTGCGGGATCGGTGGCACGGGCGTGTCCTGTCCGATGCCGACGGGTGTCAGCGCCTGATCTTTTTGCTAAGCGGGCCGGGTGAGCGATTTCCTGACCCGCTTTGCGCCATCTCCGACCGGAAGATTGCATCTTGGCCACGCGGCCTCTGCCTTTCATGTCTGGAAGGCAGCAGAGCGTGCGGGCGGAGACGTCCTGCTTCGCATCGAGGATATCGACCAGACGCGCTGCAGGCCGGAATTTACCGTCGGCATTCTGGAAGATCTGGCCTGGCTCGGCTTTGAATGGGCGGACACGCCGCGCATCCAGTCAGAGCATTTTCAGGATTATGACCGGGTTGTGGAGCGCCTGAGCGAGCTTGGTCTGACCTATCGCTGTTTCCGCACACGAACCGAAATGGCCGCAGAGGCCGAAGCGGCAGGCCTTGCCCCCGGCAGCCCCTTTACGGGCCAGCCCTTACCCGCCGAGCTTGAAGCCGAGCGCCTGTCACAGGAAGCGCCTTTTGCGTGGCGGCTGTCTCTCGATAAATGCCGCGACTATCTCGGGCCGGACTATGACCGGCTGAGCTTCGACGTCCGCGATCTCGATGGGCAGACGCGCATAGAAAAGGCCCGGCCAGACCTTCACGGCGACATCAACCTCACCCGCAAGGACGCGCCCACGGCCTATCATGTCGCGTGCACACATGATGATGCGCTGCAGGGGATTACCCATGTGATACGCGGCACCGACCTTGAGGATGCTGCCCATATTCATGTTTTGTTACAGACGCTTATGGGCTGGCCAACACCCATCTATACCCACCATCCGCTGATCCTCGGCCCGGATGGGCAGAAGCTGGCGAAACGCTTTGAATCACAAAGTCTTGCGAGTCTTCGCGAGGCGGGTTTAACGCCACGAGACGTTAAAAGGCTCGCAGGCGTTTGAGGCAGACAGTATGAGCGACACCGCAAACAGCCGCCCCTGGCTCGGCCCTCTCTTGCTGCTTCTGGGCGGGCTTTGCATCGGACTTGCGCCGATCGGCCTGCGCATGGGTCTTGATACGATGGGCCCGCAGGCCATCGCTTTCTGGCGCTATACGTTTGCCATCCCGATGCTGTTTGTCCTGCTGGTCGGCATCGAGCGGCGCATGCCGAAAAAGATCACACCGCTGATCATCCTCGCAGGTACGCTGTTCGCGCTTGATATCGCGCTGTGGCACTGGGCGCTGACAATGACCACGGTCGCGAACGCAACCTTTATCGTAAATATGGGCAATGTCTGTGTCGGCTTCGTCGCATGGCTGGTCCTGAAGGAGCGCCCAAAGCCGATCTGGTTCGTCGCGGTCGCTGTGGCGGTCGCTGGTGCAGCGGCCCTGTCGCAAGGCGGCGGCGCGAATGGTCAGGCCGATATTCGCGGTGACCTTCTGGCCGTTGGCGCAGCGATCATGGTTGCGGGCTACATGCTATTCTCGAAAATGTCCCGCAACACGCTTGGCGCGATGGATGTCATTTTCTGGCTGACCGTCACTGAGGCCGTCGTGGCCGGTCTGGTCGTGCTTGCGTCTGGCGAGTCTTTCCTGCCGGAAACGCCGCAGGGCTTCGCTGCCCCGCTCTTCCTCGCCCTCGTTGCACAAGTCGGCGGTCAGGGGCTGATTATTGCCGGGCTTGGCCGCACGCCAGCCGCCGTTGCCGGCATTATCGTTCTGATCCAGCCCGTCTTTGCCGCTGGCCTGTCCTGGCAGCTATTTGGTGAGTCGCTGACCATCCTGCAGGGCGGGGGCGCCGCCCTCATCCTGCTGGGCATCTGGCTGTCGCAAGGCGGGGTGAAGCGCCGCAGGCAGACTGCGTCAAAACCGTCACAAGCCGAAGTTACAAACCGCGCCTGACACAGGAGATTCCCGCAATGACGAAGTCCAATAACGGCGCCTTCCGCGCGCTCCTTCTTGCGATGACCAGCAGCGCGGCGCTCGCCGCTTGCGCAACCGCGCCAGCCGAAGTGGCCCCAGTTGATGCGGCCGTGCCGCCAATGGAGGAAGCGGAGGCTGAAATCACGACGGCGCTCACGCGCGCAGGCGTCACGCCGCAACAGGCCGGCGATGATTACTATGTGTCCGCTAAAGCCTCCGTTCAGGCGCGCGCAGGCGAGGATTTCGTGCCGCGTGCCAAGAATGTCATCCTGTTCGTCGGTGACGGTATGGGTGTGTCGACCATCACCGCTGGCCGGATCTATGCAGGCCAGCAAAAAGGCCTCGATGGTGAAAGCTACCGGCTCGCCATGGAAAGCCTGCCCTATTCGGCCTTCTCCAAGACCTATAGCCATGACGCACAGGTTGCCGACAGCGCATCGACGGCGACGGCGATGATGTCCGGCATCAAGACGCTGTCGCGCACGCTCGGGCTGCGGTCCGGCATCGCCTATGGCAATTGCGCGTCAGTGGGCGGGCAGGGCACCGATTCCATCTTCGAGATTGCGGAAGCGGCAGGCCTCGCGACCGGCATTGTGTCGACCGCCCGCATCACGCATGCAACGCCAGCAGCGACTTATGCCGAGAGTGCTGACCGCAACTGGGAAGACGACAATCAGCTCGGCGGCACCGATTGTAAGGACATCGCCCGCCAGCTGGTCGACTGGGACGCCGGTGACGGCTTCGAAGTTGTCCTGGGCGGTGGCCGCGGCGCCTTCTTCCCCGCCAGCGTGACAGACCCGGAAACCGGCGAAGCTGCAGGTCGCCGCGTCGATGAGGCCGACCTCACCGAAGTCTGGACCGCGAAGTCTGACGACCATGTCTACATCACAGATCAGGCCGGATTTGACGCGGTGGACTTTGCGAGCAGCACCCGCGTCCTCGGCCTGTTTGAACCATCGCACATGCAGTACGAACTCGACCGCGCCGAAGACCCGGCAGGTGAGCCGTCGCTGGCTGAACTGACCAGCGCCGCGATCACGCGCCTCTCCCAGGATGACGAAGGTTATGTACTGCTCGTTGAGGCCGGCCGCATCGATCACGCCCATCACGGCGTGAACGCGGCCCGCGCACTTGGCGACACGGCCGCTCTGGATGAGGCGGTTCGGGCGGCGCTCGACATGACCGATGCTGAAGACACGCTGATCATCGTGACCGCTGACCATTCCCACACGCTGACACTCGCTGGGTATCCGGCGCGCGGCAATCCGATCCTCGGCAAGGTGGCCTACGGGCCGGGCGGTCTTGCGCGCGCTGATGATGGCAAGCCGTACACCACGCTGGGCTATGCGAATGGCGAAACAGGTTGCCCCCCGGGCGAAGAGGACTGCGCACGCGCTGACCTTTCCGACGTTGATACGACCGCGAAGAATTTCCAGCAGCAAGCACTGGTGTTCCAGGGCTCCGAAACGCATGCGGGTGAGGATGTGCCTCTATACGCCAGCGGCCCGGGCGCAGAGCTATTCCGCGGCACGATCGAGCAGCACGAGATCTTCCATGTGATGGGACGCGCGAGCGGCCTCGTCACCTACGAAGACTGATCATCATTCCTGGCGGCGAGGCGGCGGATAACGTCCGCAATCTCGTCGCCATGATGGTGATGGGGCATGTGGCCTGTGTCAGGCAGTTTGACGAGTTCAAAGCCGCCGACCTGATGCTTGATCTTGCCTGCATGGAGCTTTGGATCGATCACAGTGTCCCTGGCGCCTGAAAAAAGCACGACCGGCATGCTGAGCTCGGGATAGCGGTCCTGCTGGGCTGCGAGTTCGTCCTGCAGCACATTCATGTCATCAGCATTCGCGCGGAAGCTTGGTGGGCGGAAAAGAAGGCCGACCGCGGCATCTGAATAATAGCCGTCCGGCGCATCTTTCGGATCGAACACGCCGTCGATGCCGCTTTTCACCATGGACGGTGCGACGAGCGGAACGAGCTGCGAGAAGATCGGCCCGATCACGGGCGGGCCTGCAATCTTGTTGTACCAGGTCTCGCCGCCCCCGCCCCAGTCATGCGTGACAGGTGCGAGAAGGACGACGCCGCTCACAAGATCCGGATTATCGAGCGCCAGCCGGAGCGCGACCGCGCCGCCATAGGAGTGGCCGACGATGACGGCTTTCTGCTCTGGCGCGAGCTGTCTGAGGACGCCCGCCATCTGCGCGGCTTGCACCTCGAGCGTTTCGGACGCTTCCGGACGGCCTGAATAGCCATGGCCGGGCCGGTCCGCCATCAGGACGCGGAAATCATCCTGCAAGAGCGGCGCGAGGGTGAAGGTGAACTCCCGTGCATTGGCCGAGGCCCCGTGGATCATCAGGACGGGCGGCGCGGACGCCTCGCCCGCTTCGATGACATGGACGGGCTTGCCGTTCACATCGACCATGCTCCCGATCGGCGGGTACTTCTCTTCGACATTGCTGGTGTAGACTGCGCTGTGGACGCAGGCGCCTATACCACTCAACGCGAGCAGCAGTGTGAGGCCGGTAAGAACGATCTTCAAAGCCCCTGACCGTTCTGCTCGCGCACAAGGCGCGATTCAGCGGCGCGCGCGACTTGAAGCGTTGGATAGATTTTCAGCGCCTCGCGGTAGGCTTCCAGTGCTTCATCCTTTGCGCCGAGCGTTTCGAGGATCCTGCCAAGCCCTGTCCACGCCCCGAAGTGACGCGGCTCCAGCCGGATCGCCTCGTTGAGGTCGCGCAGGGCTTCGGGGAAGTTCTCATCTACAAGAAACAGGGCGGCGCGCCGGGTATAGGCTTCGGCATAGGTTGGCTGGATGGCGATCACGCGGTCGAGAAGCTCATGCGCAAGTTCCAGATCACCGAGATTCTGGGCTTCCACGGCGCGCTGCATCACAAGATCTGCAGCGGCTGAGCCGCTTTCGAGCCAGGCTGCCCAGATATCCGTGGCGGTAGAGCTCGCTTCTTCCTCGCTGGGGGCGTTCTTCAGCTCGTCGAACATCTCGTCACTCGGCCCGTATTGCGGGCCGCTGGCGGTGATGACGCTGGCGATGAAGAGAGCCTTGAGCATGCCTATCAGTATGGTCCTGGATAAGGTCCCGGCAAGGCCCGATTGCGGCGATCAGGCGGCAGGGGCAAGCAGGCCTTCTTCCATGAGGGCCGCTTCGAGCGTCTTTGCATCGGTGAAGTGGTGACCGCGGAAGCCAAAGGCGCGGGCCGCCTCAATGTTCTTGAGGCTGTCGTCGATGAAGAAGACACTGTCCTTGGGCGGATGGCCAAGGCGCGCATGGGTCAGCTCATAGATCGCCGGATCGGGCTTGATGAGTTCTTCCTCGCCGGAAACGACAACGTCCCGGAAGAGCTTCAGCATGGGAAAGCGCTCAACTGTCTCCGGCCAGACCTCTGCGGACATGTTGGAGAGCGCGAAGAGCGGCACCTGCGCTTCTTCCAGCCGGGCGATGAGGGCAGGCACGCCGGTGACGTAGCCATCGAACATCTCGAACCAGCGCCCATGCCAGGCGTCGATTTCATCTGAAAAGTGGGGGTGGTCCTGCTTCAGCAGGCGCGCGCCTTCTGCAAAGGTCCGGCCCCTGTCGTGCTCGACATGCCAGTCCATATTGCAAACATCACGGCAGAAGGCTTCAGCCTCTGCCTCGGTCGCGAAAATCTTGCGGTAGAGACGCAAGGGGAGCCATTCGATCACGACATTACCGAGATCGAACAGCACAATGCGGTCAGCACTGGCAGAAATATTTCCGCCGCGCGCTGATGCCGTCATCTTCTGCTTAGCCCTGCTTTGCTTTAAAGCGTGGGTCTGTTTTGTTGATGACGTATGTCCGGCCCTTGCGGCGAACAACCTTGCAATCGCGATGGCGGTTTCTCAAGGATTTCAGTGAAGACTTAACTTTCATGGGATTGGCCCGGCGATCTTTGAAAACTCGTAAGGGGCGCCAGATACAGAATGGACTATGTAGAGTCAACGCCGCTCACACACCGCGACGGTAAAAGGAAGACACCACTTATGACGCGCAAGAATCTGGTCCTTCTCCGTTGGACCACCGCCGCCAGTTTCGCCGCCCTGATCAGCGCCTGCGCTGCCACGCCAGAGCCTGCGCCGCAATCAAATGCGCCGACCCCGCCCTCGCAGAAGCCACATGTAGAGGCGACGACCACGACGAGCCCGAGTATCGCGGCGCCAGAAACCGCACCTGTGACGCGCACCTCCAGCGCCTCTCCGGGTGATCCGCGCGGTACGCCGGGTGCCCCGCCTTTTTCTGGCCCCGTTGGACCGTTCGAGCCGACCGGAAATACCGAGATGGATGCCTGGCGCCAGGACTTCGTCTCTCGCGCTACGGCACGCGGCACCAATCCGGCGCTGCTCTATGCGCTGCTGAAGGATATCCGCCCGCTCGACATCTATCTCGGTGAGAACAACCAGTCCGAGGTTGCCAATCAGGCAGAGTTTGCCAAGGCGATCTGGGAGTATCTGCGCACGGCCGTTACCGACAACCGGTTCGAAACCGGCCAGCAGAAGCTCGCTGAGCTTGCGCCCGTCTTTGACCGTATTGAAGCGACCTACGGCGTGAACCGTGAAGTGGTAAGCGCCATCTGGGCGATGGAAACGAATTTCGGCGGCTATATGGGCAATTACAGCGCCGCCAATACGCTCGCCAACATGGCCGTTGAGGGCCGCCGCCGCAGCTTTGCCGAAGGAGAGATCCTGGCTCTCGTCGAGATCGTCGAGAAAGGCTATGCGCGCCTCGACCAGCTGGGCTCCGGCTGGGCTGGCGCCATGGGTCACACCCAGTTCATGCCGTCGACCTATCTTGCCTATGCGCAGGACTATGATGGCGACGGCCTCGCCAATGTCTGGTCCTCGTCACCGGACGCGCTGGCGTCTGCTGCCCACTATCTCTCGGCATCCGGCTACCGTTTCGATCAGCCATGGGGCGTCGAAGTGCTCGCGCCGCAGGGTTTTGACTGGTCGATGGCCGACGGCAATGACCGGCGCCTGTCTTCGTGGAAGTCTGCAGGCCTGTCCCCGATCCGGGGCGGCGGCTTTGGCGTCGATGACAGCGACTATGCGGAGCTATGGCTGCCAGCAGGTGCCACGGGTCCGAAATACCTGCTGTTCCGCAACTTCGATGTCTTCAAGACCTATAACCGGTCAAACAGCTATGCCTTCGCGGTTGGCCTGCTCGCAGACGGCCTTGCTGACCAGTACGGCCCGGTCGCGTCCTGGCCTACGGATATCCAGCGCCTGACCTTCGATGAAGTGAAGCAGCTCCAGACCGCGCTCAACCAGCTTGGCTACAATGCGGGCGGCGTGGACGGCATTGTCGGGTCTGGCACGCGCGGCGCACTGCGCCAGTTCCAGCAGGCAAACGGGCTGGTCGCGGACGGCTATCCGTCCCGCCCGGCGCTGAATGAGGTGCTGGCACGCCTGCGCAGCTAAAATCTAGTCGTAGATTTCCGGCTGATCGTCATCGTCCTGATAGACCTGATTGGCCGGAAAGACGCGGCGGGCAAAGATCGCCATCAGGACGAGCACGACGCCCGCGCCGATGAAAGGCGCGCTCTGGTGGACGTTTTCATACATCCATGGGCCGAAGAACGGGCTGACGATGAAGCCGGTGCCGTTGGCCGAGATGACGAGGCCCGCGACATTGCCCTGAAGGCTGGAGCCGACAGAGAGCGACGCGCCGCTTGAGAAACCGGGGCGCGCAAGGCCCTGACCGATGCCGACAAAGAATTGCGCCAAAACGAGTACCGCGAACTCATTGGTTGGCACGATGAGGAAGGCGCCGACAGACAGCGTCAGCGCGCCCGTCACCATCAGCGTGCGATTGGTCATCTTGAGGCGCGGAATGATGACGAGCTGCGAGATGAGCGTACCGGCCGCACCGACCGTGTAAGCCGGACCAGTGAACTGCATCGCTTCGGCCCCGTCGACGCCGATCTTGTCCATGATGGCGAAAGCGAAGGTCTGCGTCAGGACGCCTGTGACGACGGACAGGCCGACGGCGAAGATGAGATAGGGCATGACGCGCGGATCACGCCACAGACCGTCGCCTTCCTTCTTGCCGGTCGATTTGAGGCCCGCTTCCTTTCGCGGCGCGGTCTTTTCCGGCAGGCGCGTATAGATGAGAAAAGAGAGGACGGCGGCCGCTGCGCTGATCATGAAGACGGGGGTGAGAAGGCCGAACACAGCGCCCGCCGCCGCCGCAAAGGCCGGGCCTGCCACCGCGCCAAAGCTGAAACCCGAGGTCAGCGAAGCGATTTCCTCAGTGCGTTTGTCGCGGCTGGTACGGTCCGCAATATAGGCCTGCGCCGCCGGGTTCGTCCCTGAACCGAACAGGCCGAACAGGGTCCGCGAGGCGAGCAGACAGATAAAGATGACGAGCGAGCTTTGCAGGTAGCCCGCCATGGCGAGCGCCGCGCTGGTGCCAAAAAGCAGCATCGAGACCGAAAAGCCGAGCATGCCGAGAGCAGCGACAGGACGCCTGCCCCAGTCATTGCTCTTTCGGCCCCAGAAGGACGAAGTGATCGCCCAGAGCGCGGCGGACAGCGAGAAGATCGCGCCCGCCATCCAGTCCGGCAGCCCAAGGTCGCGCGAGAGCGGCGGCAGGATTGCGCTGACCAGCATCGTATTGCCCGCCCCGACCGCCAGAAGCGCGAAGAAAAGCAGCCGGAACGCGCCGCGGCGGTCCGGCCGGTCACGTCCAAGCTGGGGTGGAGGCGTGTCGGTCATGACTTCTCTTCGACCCGACCGCTGCAAATTACAAGCGCCCCGTCGCGTCATGAGGCGAGCGCTCTCATTCGGAAACCTTATTTAAAGCCTGTTGCGATAGGCATGGGTCTGAACCCGCCCGCGGAGACCCGTGAATGTTTCAACTTGTCGGCCTGATCCTGGTCACAGCCCTGATCGCAGGGGCGCTTCTCTTTACGGGAAGCCCTGCCCTGTTCAGCGCCCTGCCGTTTGAACTGGCCCTGATTGGTGGGGCCGGTCTTGGCACGCTTGTGATCGGCAATTCGCCGAGGGTCGCAGGTGCAGCCCTCGCCGGCATGGTGAAATCCATGCGCGGCGCGAAGTGGAAGAAATCTGACTATGCAGACCTGCTGAGCGGTCTTGGTGACCTGATGCGCCGGGCCCGCCGGGGCGGCATGATCGCCATCGAAGCGGACATCGAGACGCCTGAAAGCTCCGCTCTGTTCGCGAATCGCCCGCGCCTGCTCGCTGATCGCACGGCGACATCGATGATCACGGACAGTTTGCGCATCCACGCCCTCAATCCGGGTGGCAAGTCGCCTGTCGCGGCGCATCTCGAAGACGCGGTTGCCTCTGCAGCGCAGACCCGCCACCGCGCCGTTGCGGCGCTGAACTCGCTTGCAGATGCCCTGCCCGCGCTCGGTATTGTGGCGGCCGTCCTCGGCATCATAAAGACGATGAGCCTGATCGATCAGTCACCGGATGTTCTAGGGCCCATGATCGCGACAGCCCTTCTCGGCACATTCCTCGGCGTCTTCCTTGCCTATGGTATGGTGGGCCCGATTGCAGCCCGCTTCGGGCAGGTCGTGGACGAGGAAATGCAGTTTCTGGAGACAATCCGCACGGTCATCACGGCCTGGCATGACGGCGTCGCACCGGCGACCGCCATTGAGCTTGCTCGCGCAGGACTGCCCGTACATCTGCGCCCCTCCGTGGAGGAAGTGGACGCCCCGGTCTCGAACGTCGAAGCCTTCCCCGCGCAGCGCCGAAACAACCGCGCGGCCTGAAACCATCAACGACTAAATTCATGCGCTGACTCGCAATAGTGCACGGTCACCCCTAATTTCTCGCCTGATGAGAAAGCACTGGGAGGGCCTCACGTGTCGCGTTTCGACGAATTGAAGGCCATCGCAAAGACCTATCAGGATCTTGCGGCCGAAAATTATGCACGCGTGCGCCAGCTCGCAGAGGAAGTCCGTTCGGGCTTCTGCGACTATCTCGACGCCTCGGATGGCGTCTGCGTCCAGCTTGTCCCGCCTGTCGGTAATTTCGAGCCAAAGCCCTATGGCGATCAGGCCTTTTCCGTGCCGCCGCGCGGGTTCAGGCCGCTTGGCCCCATATCCTTCGGTCTCGCTGTGCGCGTTACTGGCGGCACTGACTGGATTCGCATCACGACCCAGTGCCAGAAGATCGGTGACCGGTTTGTACTGGACATTCAGGGCGGAGAGTCATTTACCTTGGCCCTCCCGCTTGCAGAAGAGGACTCTACGCGTCTCTTTGATTATCTCTTCAATCATCTGAAAAACTGGTTTCAGGAAAAGATTGATCATTACGAGGCCGGCGAATACGGCACGCGCGAAATCGGCTTCGATATCTCCCGCGAAGATACCGTCGCTGACGTCTGAAACGTACGGACCCCAAGTTAAAACCATATGCCGGATATGAATCTCATCCTCGCGGCGACAGGCTCTGACAGCCTGATCTTCGCATGCGCCCTCATCGGCGCGCTCGGTCTGGGCGCCCAGTGGCTCGCCTGGCGCCTTCAGGCCCCTGCCATTGTTCTGATGGCGCTGGCCGGGCTTGCCGCTGGTCCTGTCTGGTCGCTCATCTTCGGTGACCCGCTGCTCGACCCGTCTTCGACCTTTGGCGACCTGCTACGGCCCATCGTGTCACTCTGTGTGGCCGTGATCCTGTTCGAGGGTGGCCTCATCCTGAAATTCGAGAACCTTCGCGATGCAGGCGCTGCCGTGCGCCGCGTCGTGTTCTTTGGTGGCCCGCTCGCCTGGCTGCTCGGCTCGCTTGCGGCGCGCTACGCCGCCGGTCTCGACTGGGCAAGTGCGATTGTCTTTGCGGGCGTCATGGTCGTCACCGGCCCGACCGTGATCATGCCGCTGATGCGCCAGTCCAAACTGTCCGGCAGGCCCGCCCAGTTCCTGAAATGGGAAGGCATCGTCAACGACCCGATCGGCGCCCTGTTCGCGGTTGCCGCCTATGAAGTGATCCGCGTTGCCAGCCAGGGCGATTCCATCGTTGGCGCAGGCGTCTGGATCCTCGCCGCCGCTGGTATCGGCGTCGCACTGGGTATCATATTCGGGCTCGGGATCTCGCGTGCCTTCCGCGCGGGCTGGACGCCGGAATACCTCAAGGCGCCGCTTATCTTCGCCTCGATCATTCTCTGCTATGCGCTGGCTGAGCAGGTCGAGAAGGAAATCGGCCTCGTTGCTGTCACTGCTTACGGCATGACGCTCGCCAATTCGAAGCTGGCTGACCTTTCCGAACTCAGAAAGTTCAAGGAAGACATCGCGGTCCTGCTTGTCTCGGGCGTGTTCGTCATCCTGACGGCTGACCTGACGCCTGCGATCATTTCCTCAGCGCTCAACCTCAATACGCTGCTCTTCCTGCTGGCGATGCTGTTCGTGGTGCGTCCGCTGTCGGTTTGGATCGCGACGGCAGGCACGCTGAACCGCAAGGAAGCGCTGCTTCTAGGCTGGATTGCACCGCGCGGTATCGTGGCTGTGGCGGTCTCTGGCCTCTTTGGCTCCCTGCTGGTCGACCTGTCGCGTGAAGGCCGCTTCTACTTCTCTGGCGCAGACCAGATCGTGCCGCTCGCGTTTGCGATGGTGTTCACGACGGTCGTCCTGCACGGCTTCACCATCGGGCCGCTCGCCCGCAAGCTTGGCCTTGCCCGTTCTGAAAAGCCGGGCGTGCTGCTGGTTGGCGCGAACTCATGGAGTGTGGAGTTCGCTAAGGCGCTGAAATCAGTGAAGATCGACGTCATCGTTGCCGACAGCAATTATCGCCGCCTTCGCCCGGCCCGCGAGGCTGGCCTCGATACCTTCCTTGGCGAAGTGCTTTCCGAGGATGCGGAAATCCGGCTGGACCATTCGCGCTTTGCAACCGTTGTCGCCCTGTCGACCAATGACAGCCACAATGCGCTCGTCTGTAGTCAGTTTGCGCCGGAAGTCGGCCGTCACCGCGTCTACCAGCTTTCCCTGTCAGAAGGCGATGAGACCGATGACAAGTCAGTGGGCTCCTCGGCGCGCGGGCGTACGCTCATCAAGCGTGGCCGCACTTATGACGGCCTGATCCGTGACCAGTATCGCGGCTGGAATTTCTCGCGCACGCGCCTGACGGAAAAGTACACGCTGGAGCAGTATCTCGCCGACCGGCCGAAGGGCGACCTTGTCGCCGAGATCCGCCCGGATGGCACGCTCGTCCTGCTCGGCCCTAGCCGGGAAGCGCGCGGCGGTGAAGGCGCGACCATTATCAGCTTCGCGCCAGACCAGCAGCCGCAACCGGCACCCCCGGCAGAAGAGCCGTCTTCGCCCGATCCCAAGCTGGGCGAACCCCAGAAGGCCTAGACTGTCACCGCATGAAGAGCGCGGCCATGGCGGCGTAGCCAGTCGCGTTCCTTCTTCCAGCCGGGACAGCATCGCGCCACATGCGCCCAGAAGCGCGGGCTATGGTTCATCTCGAGCAGGTGGGCGCATTCATGCGCAGCGACATAGTCGAGCACGCTGTGCGGCGCCATTATGAGGCGCCACGAGAAAGCCAGCCCGCCATCAGACGTGCAGGAACCCCAGCGCGAGCGGGTATCCTTCACGCTGACTTTCCGGGCATCGACGCCAAGCGTCGCGCAATGGCGCTCAACAGCCTCGCTCAGATCCTCTCGCGCCGCCTTTTTAAGGTACCGCGCCGCTCGCCGGCTGACGGTTTCGGGGTCACCTGGCAGGCAAAGCTGCTGGGGCGTACCGGCCAGTAGCGAGGCGCGTCGTCCCGCCCCTTCAAGACTGATCTCGCAAGGCGCGCCGCGCAGATTGAACACAGCGCCTTCGACCAGCCCTGTCTGCTGCGGCAATTGCGCCAGACGCGCTGCGATCCAGTCACGCCGATCGCTCGCAAACTGTGCTGCTGCCTTCAGATGACGCTTCGATGGGGCCACCGCGACCGCCTCACGTTTCGCCTCGTCGAGACGCAGGATCAGCCGCTTTGCGCGCGGGTTGATTTCCATGCGGACAGTAATGCTCTGACCGTCTGAAGCG
Source organism: Henriciella algicola (assembly GCF_003576245.1). Classification (GTDB taxonomy): domain Bacteria; phylum Pseudomonadota; class Alphaproteobacteria; order Caulobacterales; family Hyphomonadaceae; genus Henriciella; species Henriciella algicola. The sequence goes on along the minus strand of NZ_QWGA01000003.1, from coordinate 1,242,490 downwards.
GACAGGGTCAAAGGCTGGCCTTTATCGAAAAACATGATAAGTCTCAGACTGAAGGTGCGATGAGCCTACACCTATCTTATGACACTAGGGGAACCATCATGAAATATCTGCTCTGCGGCGTTGCGGCGATCTCGATTCTGACCGCATGCGACCAGACAGGCGTCGACACGCCAGAAGACATCAGCGAAATCACACTGCGCGAAGGCGATGCCGCCGAAGCTCCGGACGTCATCTCTGCAATGATGCTGACCAATTCCGGCGACGGCATGATCACCTACGCCTCCAAGGAAGTTGACGGCGCGTCGGCAACCTTCTCCAACCTCACCGTTGAGGGCATGGACGGCTTCACGGCTGACTCGCTGGTCTTCGAAGGCCTCGACATGGTTGACGGTCAGGCCTCCTTCTCGCGGATGAGCTTTTCGGGCCTGTCCTTCAGCGACCCGGAAGCCGCCGACACGACGAATATGGGCGTTGGCGAGATCGAGCTGATCAACCCATCGCCAGCCCTTTCGGCCTGGGTGGCTTCCGCGCTCGGCACAGGTGAGCCTGCCGACTTCCCAGCGGTTCAGGACATTTCCTTCGACGCATGGTCGGTCTCTGACGTTTCGGGTGAGTACTCTGGCTCGGACGGCGAAGGCACCTACGCCATCTCGTCGCTGCAGCTGCGTGACGTCGAGAACCAGCGCGCAGCCCTCGCAGAGCTGACTGGTGTCACCTTCGACATCATCGGCGAAGGGGACATGAACTTCAAAGGCGGTCTCGACTCCATGTCGATCGCTGGCAGCGACCTCAGCTTCCTGACCGCAATCCAAGAAAATGCAGGCGACGAAGATGCGATGAGCGCCGCCATCATGAGCGTCATGATGCAGAACCCGATGGAGCCGGGTTATGACCGCATCGCGCTCGACAATCTGACCTTCGAAGGCGAAGGCATGAGCTTCGCTGTCCCGTCGCTCGACGCGTATATCGAGCGCAACGATGACGGCCAGCCAGTCAGCTACGTGACTGAACCATTCAGCATGACGCTCAATGCAGACGCTGATGGCGGTGAAGTTGGCGCAGGTCTCGCACAGGGTTTCAGCATGCTCGGCTATGACGGCATCGAAATCCGCGGCGCTGGCAAAAGCGACTATGATCCAGAAGCCGATGTCCTGACGTCTGAGGCTGCTGACAACTATTTCGAACTCGTCGACGGTGCCCGCTTCTCTTACGGCGGTGAGTTCATCGGCTATTCCGCCTTCAACGAGCAGCTGGTTGCGTCCATGGACATGGAGAACCTCGCCGAAGGTGGTGAGCCGGACCCGATGGTCATGCAGCAGGCACTCGGCGCGCTGCAGGTCGGCAATTTCGAGCTGCGCATCACCGATGACGGCCTTGTCGACCGCGTCTTCAACGTTGTCGCGACCCAGCAGGGTCAGGACCCGGCACAGATGCGTGCGCAGGTTGCCCAGATGATGGGTATGGCGCCGCTCATGGCCCAGCAGGCCGGCGTGGACCCAGCCATCGCAACCGAGCTTGGCACAGCGCTCTCCTCGTTCATCCAGGAGCCGAAGACGCTGACCATCATGCTTGACCCTGAAGAGCCGATCTCCATGGAGAGCGTTGCTGCGATGGAAGACCCGAGCATGCTGACCAAGAGCTATCTCGGTCTTTCGGCGTCCAACAAATAGGTCGCAGACCTCTTCTGACATCTGAAGGCGCGCCCCGGGCAACTGAGGGCGCGCCTTTTCTTTTGGGGGTCGAGAGCGCATAGCTATTGCCCATGAGACTCGCTTATTTCGGAGATGTGGTCGGCAAGCCGGGCCGCGCGGCTGTGGTCGACTATCTGCCGGGCCTGCGCCGTGACCTGAAACTCGACTTCGTCGTAGTGAATGGAGAGAACGCGGCAGGCGGCTTTGGCCTGACTGAATCCATCGCCAATGACTTCTTCAATGCAGGCGCCGACTGCCTGACGCTCGGCGATCATGCCTGGGACCAGCGCGAGGCGCTGACGTTCATCGAGCGCGAACCGCGCCTCCTGCGGCCGGCAAACTATCCCGTTGCGGCTGGCGCCCCCGGAAAGGGCGCGCATGTCTTCGTGCTGGATGATGGCCGCCGTGTCGGCGTTGCCCAGCTGCAGGGCAATGTCTTCATGAAGCAGCAGCTTGAGAATGCCTTCCAGCATGCAGATCGCATCCTGGATGACATGCCGCTCGGCCTCGCCGTAGATGCGATGATTGTCGACATGCATTGCGAAGCGACCAGCGAGAAGATGGCGATGGGTCATCACTGCGACGGACGCGCCAGCCTTGTGGTCGGCAGCCATACGCACGTGCCGACCGCAGACCTGATGATCCTTGAGGCGGGCACCGGCTATCAGACCGATGCTGGCATGTGCGGCGACTATGACAGCGTCATCGGTATGCGGAAGGAAAACTCCGTCCAGCGCTTTGCGACCCAGCTACCGGGTGAGCGTTACGCGCCCGCCCTGGGCGAAGGCACGCTTTGCGGCGTCTACGTCGAAACAGACGATCGCACCGGCCTTGCAAAGCGCATAGAGCCTATCCGCATCGGCGGCCGGCTGGCAGAGCACATTCCAGCGGCCTAAGGCCTTAGGCCCGGTGACGCGCCCGCCGCGCATCTTCGTCGGGCATCTCGACGCTTTTCTGGCTTGCGGCCTCGCCCATATTGGTCGCCTTGCCGAACAGCCAGCCCTGAATGAGTGATCCGGCGCAATCGCGCGCCCAGTGTAGCTCACGCGGGGTCTCAACGCTTTCAAACAGCAGATGCACGCCGAGGCCATGCAGCTTCTGGATGATGGAATGCGCGAACTGCTGGCTCGCCTCATTCTCCATCATCTTGCGGAACCAGCCCGCATCGACCTTTACGATGTCAGGCCGTAGCTCGATGACGCGGAGCAGGTCGGACTTGCCGCGTCCGAAATCATCGATGGCGATGCCAAAGCCGAGCGCGCGAAGCTTCTCGACCACGGCAAGAAGGTCAGAGCGCGGACAATCTGCACCTTCGGTGATTTCAAAGATGACCCGGTCGCGCCGCAGACCATACTCCGCGATCAGATCGCAATACTGCTCGATCCCCGTCATCATCTGGTCGCGGTAGCTGCAGGAATGGGGGTTCAGATTGACGAACAGGCGCGTCTCGCCAAGCTGCCACGCAGCGGCGTTGGCAAGGTGCACACACAGGCAGGCCCAGTCGGCGATGAAGCGGTCCCAGCCTTCAAGGCGCGCAAAAAAGGCCAGCGGCTCAACCGATTTTGTCCCGAGCATAGGGCGGGCCAGTGCCTCGACCCCATACAGCGCGCCAGAGCTGCGGCTGATCTCATAGATGGGCTGGAAGGCCGAGTGAAGCTGAAACGTGCCAAAGTCGAAGGTGCGATGCCCGCCATCCAGCTCGACAATCCTGCTCGTTAATTGATCAAGTCTCATGGGACCTCCGCTCAATTTCGAGCGTAAATGACCCGCGTTAATACTTGATTGTCGTTTGTCAGGTCTGCATCCTTGGCTTTCAAATCGCCCGCGCCTGCTCTATCCCGGCGCGAGCAATCATTAGAACCAGACAGTTTTGCGAGGACGTCATGGCCGGACATTCGAAATGGGCCAATATCCAGCACCGTAAGGGCGCGCAGGACAAGAAGCGCGCAGCCCTGTTTGCGCGCCTGTCCAAGGAAATCACCATTGCGTCAAAGCTTGGCGGACCGGACCCGGACGCCAATCCACGCCTGCGCCTTGCCATCAACAATGCGCGCGGCCAGTCCATGCCGAAGGACAACATCAAGCGCGCCGTGGACAAGGGCCAGGGCGGTGGCGGCGAAGAGTATTTCGACATCCGCTATGAAGGCTTCGGCCCGGGCGGCGTCGGCATCATCGTTGAGGCCTCGACCGACAACAAGAACCGCGCGGCGAGCGAAATCCGCGCAGCCTTCTCCAAGAATGGCGGCAATCTTGGCGAGACGGGCTCTGTCTCCTTCGGTTTCGACCAGGTTGGCGAGATTGAGTATCCGGCAGAAGCTGGCGACGAGATGACTGTCATGGAAGCGGCCATCGAAGCAGGCGCGACCGATGTCGAGAGCGACGAGGAAGGCCACTGGATCTATACCGAACGCGAAGACCTGATGGAGGTCGCCTCGACGCTCGAGGGCAAGTTCGGAGAGGTCGAAGCCAAGTCGACCAAGCTCATCTGGAAGCCGCAGAACAATGTTCCGGTCGAGGGCGATCAGGCCGACACGCTGATGAAGCTGCTCGATGTCCTCGATGAGCTCGATGACGTCCAGAACGTCTATGACAATTCCGAACTCTCGGAAGCAGAAATGGAGCGGCTGGCAGGCTAGACCCGCCATCGCTTCAACGAGCTGCACACGGGCGCGGTCACCATTGCGTGAGCGCTGCTTGAGCCTGCTCGCATTTCCCGCGCGCCTGTCCATATGGGAGAGATGACAGAACTTCCCCAAGGGAAATAGGGCTCATGAAGATTTCCAACTCAATGATCGTCGCCGCCAGCGCGGGACTCGTTGCCGCCGGCGGCGCTTTCGTCTGGTCTGCCATGGCAGAGCAGGCTGACACCCCGCCAACGCTTCAGGCGGCGAACACCGAAACCGCCATATTTGCCGGAGGCTGCTTCTGGTGCACGGAGGCGGACTTTGACAAGGTCGACGGCGTTGTCGCGACCGTCTCCGGCTATACGGGCGGCACGGTCGACAATCCAGGCTACCGGCAGGTCACACGCGGCAACACGGGCCACTATGAGGCCGTGCAGGTGACCTATGAGCCGTCCAAGGTCAGCTATGAAGAGCTGGTCGACTATTATTTCCGCACGATCGACCCGACTGATGATCGCGGCCAGTTCTGCGACAAGGGCTCGAGCTACCTCTCCGCTGTCTTCGTCGAGGATGAAGACGAGCGTGCCATCGTGGAAAGCGAGATCGAAGAGATTGAGGCCTCAGGCGTCCTGCCGGGCCCCATCGTCACGCGCGTTCTTGATGAAGCGACCTTCTGGGAAGCCGAGGACTACCACCAGAACTATTACAAGACGACGCCGGTGAAATACCGCTTCTATCGTCAGGGCTGCGGGCGTGATGCGCGCCTCGAGGATCTCTGGGGCGATGACGCGATGAAACTGCCAGGCAGCACCAGCTAGGCGCACCGGCCCTCAGCCAAACAAAAAACCCCGCAAGCCATCTGGCTCGCGGGGTTTCTTTTTCGCGCTGGCGAGAGGTGACTAGCGCTCGTCTTCCTCCTCGTCGGCCGGATCATCCAGCCTGAAGAGGCGCGGGCTGAGACGCACATTGGTCTCAATGTCCTCAAGCACCACGCGGGTGACCTGCTGGTTTGCATCCAGCGTCCGCCAGCTGGTGAGCTGGTAGCTTGCCGGATCGAAGTAGAGCGTCAGCACGCCTTCTGCTTCGCCGCGGCGGTCTTCCATCGTGATGGCGATCTCGCTGGCCGTTTTCTGGACGTCCGTGACGCGTGCTTCCGTCTCAAAGTCGAGCTCATCGTCGAGCACGAGGCCGAGCGGCGTCGAGGAAAGCGGCACACGGTCCACCGTCTCAAGGTCACGGTCTTCCATGGCCACGGTCGTGCCATTCGCGACAATCAGGATCGGCGTCGGCTCGTCATAGTCGAATCGCATCCGGCCCGGACGCTGCAGCGCAAAATCACCCTCAGTGACAGCCCCATTGGGCGCCAGCTGAACGAAGCGGCCGCGTGCAGTCTTTGCGGCGGAGAGAGAGTCCCCTGCGGCCTTGAGGATGGCACGGCGCTCTGTCGCCGACACGGCACCGGTTTCGGCGCGTATTGGTGCGGCGGCTTCAGCACGTGGAGCCTCAGGCTTTGGCGCTACGCCCGTCACCGGCGTGTCGTTCGCGTCAGCCTGCGCGAGGACGATCTCGCCTTGGGCGGCCTGTGCGACCGGGGCGGCAGCAACATTACTGATTGCCGCATCGCTGGCGACACGCCAGGCCAGAGGTTGCTGGCTGACAGCGCTGAATTCGGTTGTAAGCGCGAAAGGGCCCGTCCCGATGGCGAGAAAGGCGGCGAGCGCTGGAAATAGAGACGTCATTGTCGTTCTCCTGTCTTGGCCACGAAACATAGGCCTCGATCAGGCGGTAAAACAGGGCTGAATTAAGGTATTTCCGCCCCGTTTCGTTGTAACGGGTTCAGCTTTGCCCGCTCAGTCCGACGGGGTGTCCCGCGCCAGGATCTCGCGCTTGCCCGCATGATTAGGGGCAGAGATCACGCCTTCTTCCTCAAGCCGCTCGATCAGGGTCGCTGCCTTGTTATAGCCGATCTTCAGGCGGCGCTGGATGTAGGAGGTCGATGCCCGCTTGTCGCGGATCACGACGGCCATGGCCTGCGCATAGAGGTCATCATCGCCATCGCCTGACGACACGCCCAACATGGCATCCATGATTGCGCTGCCCGTGCCGCCTTCTTCAGGTTCTTCGAGGATCGCTTCGTTATAGTCCGGCTCGCCCTGCTCCTTCAGCCAGCCGACAACCGCCTCGACCTCTTCGTCAGAGACGAATGGGCCATGCAGACGCTTGGTTTTCACACCAGCGGCCTGATAGAGAAGGTCGCCCATGCCGAGCAGCTGTTCAGCGCCCTGCTCACCGAGAATGGTGCGCGAGTCGATCTTGGTCGTGACCATGTAGGAAATACGGGTCGGGAAGTTCGCCTTGATCGTACCGGTGATGACGTCGACCGATGGGCGCTGCGTCGCGGTGATGAGGTGGATGCCCGCCGCACGCGCCATCTGCGCGAGACGCTGGATGCAGCCTTCGATTTCCTTGCCCGCAACCATCATCAGGTCGGCCATCTCGTCGATTACGACGACAATGTTCGGAATGTGCTCCAGCGGCAGGATTTCGGTTTCATAGGCTGGCTTGCCGCGCTCATCATAGCCGGTCTGCACCTTGCGGGTCAGCTGCTCGCCCTTCTCGCGGTAGCGCGCCGCCTTCTCGTTAAAGCCGGCAAGGTTACGCACGCCCGCCTTGGACATGAGCTCATAGCGGCTTTCCATCTCACGCACCGCCCATTGCAGCGCGTTCACCGCCTTTTTCGGGTCAGTCACGACCGGGGCGAGAAGGTGCGGAATGCCCTCATAGATCGACAGCTCGAGCATTTTCGGGTCGATCATGATGAAGCGGCACTGTTCCGGCGTCAGGCGGTAGATCAGCGACAGGATCATCGCATTGACGCCAACCGACTTACCGGAGCCGGTCGTACCGGCGATGAGCAGGTGCGGCATCTTCGAGAGGTCAACGACGGTGGGCGTGCCGCCAATATCCTCGCCAAGCGCCATGGGGAGAGGCGAGCGATTGTCCGCATATGCCTTCGCAGACAGAAGCGAGCGCAGATAGACCGTCTCGCGCTCTTCATTCGGCAGTTCGATACCGATGGCGTTCTTGCCCGGAATGACCGCGACGCGCGCGGAGACGGCGCTCATGGAGCGGGCAATGTCATCGGCGAGCGAGATGACGCGGGCCGACTTCACACCGGCTGCAGGTTCAAGTTCGAACAGGGTGACGACGGGGCCGGGGCGCACTTCCTTGATGCGGCCGCGCACACCAAACTCACGCAGCACTTCTGCAAGACGGTTCGCCTTGGCGAGCAGGCTTTCCTCATCCACGGAGTTACGGCGTGCCGGCGGCGACCCGAGAAGGTCGAGCGACGGCAGGCTGCGTGGACGTTTGCGCTTGCCGCTCTTGGTCGTCGGGTGAGCGACAGGTTGCGGCGCTTGCGGGGCGGACACTTTCGGCCGGGTTACCGCACGCGGCAGCGGATCGTCTTCCTCTTCGACATCGTCAATGTCGTCATAGGCGTCATCTTCATCGTCAAATTGCGGGGCAGGGCCAAGGCTGCGCGCCGCGCTTTCATATTCATGATCTTCGTCCGCCCGTTCCCGGCGGCCCGCTGAGCTGAACAGCCCGCCAAACAGACGGCCGACACCACCAGCCGCGCCGCCAAGCCGCGACAGGGCGCGCCGCCCCGATGTGCTTGCCGCAGACTGAAGAAGGCCTGCATCGCCGCGCCTGAAGCCAAGCGCCGCCGATCCCAGAAGAAACGCAGCGATACCGAGCGCGAGCCCAGCAAGGAAACCTGGCGCAGGCAGGAGGAGCGCCTTGAACGGCATCACAACGAGGCCGAAAAGCCCGTCGCCCACCATGCCGCCCATCCCCGTCCAGAAAGGCCAGGAGGCGGGCACCGGAAAGGCTGAAAGCATAGCCGCCAGCACAGGAACGAAAGCAACGCCGAAAAGCCAGCGCCGGATACGCGGCGCACCGATGAGGACCGCGCGCATCGCGCCGCCAATCATCAGGCAAAGGCCCGCCATCCAGGCTGCAAAGCCAAAGGTCTGCAGCGCAAGGTCAGCAACGATAGCGCCGCTATTGCCGAACAGGTTGGAAACTTCGATCCCCGTCGCCGCATTGAGGCTCGGGTCCGTCGGCTCATGCGTGCCGACGCTGCCGCACAGAAAGACGCCGATCGCAAAGGCGGCCGTCCCCGTCAGGATACGCCAGGCGGGATCCGATACCTCACGTGAGAGGCCTGTATGCGTTTCAGCGCTGGTTGTCGCCATGGCAGGTTGCTTCCATCGGTTCAGAAGGACTGTCTGGCTACAACCTCGCAGCTTGGCCTTAACACACAGCAAACAAGTGGAGGGCCCACGGCAACCTCTTGCTCACCTTCCACAATAAAAAATCCCCGGCCAGAAAACTGGCCGGGGAAGTCTGGGAGGAAACGCTTCGAATGAAGCGAGGTATTCAGCCTCAGCTGAATTCTGGATAGGCCTCGAGACCGATTTCGCTCTTGTCGAGACCCATGATTTCTTCTTCCTCGGTCGGACGCACGCCGGTCGTCATCTTCAGCGCGAGCCACACGACGGCGGACACGACAGAGACGAAGATTGCGCAAGCCGCCACACCGACGAACTGGCCGTAATAGCTTGGGTTACCTGCTTCGTTGAGGCCGATATCGTTCGCATAGGAGAATGGAACGATCATCGTGCCCCAGATGCCGCAGACAAGGTGAGCCGGGATCGCGCCGACCACATCGTCGATGCGGAGCTTGTCGAGCAGTGGCACCGTGACGACCACGAGTGCGCCGCCGATGGCACCGATCAGGATGGAAGTACCCATCGAAGGCGCCAGCGGCTCTGCGGTGATGGAGACGAGGCCGCCGATGGCACCGTTGAAGGCCATGGTTGCGTCGATCTTGCCCTTGTAGAGGATGCCCGTCAGGACCATCGCGCCGAGGACACCACCGCAAGCGGCCATATTGGTGTTGGCGAAGATGTTGGCGACCGAGTTGATATCGTCGAACGTGCCAGCAGCAAGCTGCGACGCGCCGTTGAAGCCGAACCAGCCGAACCAGAGGATGAACGTACCCAGCGCTGCGAGCGGGATGTTCGAACCCGGCATCGGGTGAACCGTACCGTTGACGAATTTACCAGCACGCGGGCCGATGATGATGGCACCGACAAGCGCTGCCCAGCCGCCAGTGGAGTGCACCAGGGTCGACCCAGCAAAGTCAGAGAACGCGAACTGGGAGTCCAGAGCGCCGCCGCCCCATTCCCACGATGCCACGACCGGATAGATGAATGCGGTCAGCACAGCGGTGAACATAAGGAACGGCCAGAGCTTCACGCGCTCGGCAACCGTACCGGACACGATGGACGCTGCGGTCGCAACGAACACCATCTGGAAGAACCAGTCCGACGAGGCGGCATAGCCGGTCGCGAGGTCTTCTTCAGGTGCCCAGATGAAAGACGGAATGCCGATCCAGCCGCCGACCGTGTCGCCCGGATAGGCCATATTGTAGCCGAGTAGCCAGAACATGATGCCCGCGACAGAGAAGAGCGCGACGTTCTTCACCGACTGCATGGCGGCGTTTTTCTTCCGCACCAGACCGGCTTCCAGCATACAGAAGCCGGCAGCCATGAACATGACGATCAGGCCGCCGATAAGAAAGAGATAGCTGTTATCGACATAGGCGCTGACTTCAGACGCCTCCTGCGCAGAGGCGCCCAGCGCCAGGGCGGCAGCGGCCGGCACAGCCGCGAGCCCCCGAATTGCCCTTTTAACCATACTGTTCATGCCCTTCTCCCATTGATTGGTATGACGGGGCGACTAAAGGCACTTGCCTCATTTCGTGCCAGCGCGGCGGTCGCGCACTTTATGGGCGCTTTATGGTTTGACTAAAAATCGTGCACGCTGCGGCGCAAAAGCCCGCTTCTGCGTCACCTCTGGACCAGAAGCAGCCTCGATCTTAAGTCTTTCATCAATGGCTCACCTCGATACCGAAATCGCAATCGTCGGCGCTGGACCGGCTGGCGCGTCTCTCGCCCTGGCCCTTGCAGGCGCGGGCTTCGCCATCACCCTGATCGATGCGCGCGACCCGGCAGCGAAGGCGCGGCCCGATACCCGCAACTTCGCCGTGGTGACGGGCAGCTGGCGGCTGCTGACTGCAATAGGCATTGCAGAACGCATCGCTGGAGAGACCCAGCCGCTGCACGGACTGGAAGCAGTCGATGGCGGCACGCACTGGTTCGGCGCGCCGTCCGTTCTTTTCGGGGATGAAGACCTTATACACCGCGAGGAGGGCGAAACCCTCGGTCATATGATCGAGGCAACCATCCTGCAGGCGGCCCTCGATGAGGCTGTCGAGGCCGAAACGCGCATCAAGAAACTTGCGCCTGCACGCTTTAGCGGCGCGAAGGCTGAGCCGGGCCGGATCACGATCGAGCTTGAAGATGGCGGCGCCATTACGGCCCGTCTCCTTGTCGGCGCCGATGGCATGAATTCCCCGGTGCGCAATGCAGCGGGCATTACTGTCGAAGGCCGCGACTACGGTAAATCGGTTTTCGCCGCGAATGTGACCTTGTCCCAGCCGCATGACGGCATCGCCCGCCAGCTTTTCACCCCGGAAGGCCCGTTCGCCACGCTTCCCCTGCGCGGGGACCGGGCAAACCTTGCCTGGTATATGAAGCGCGGCGCGCCTGAAGCGCTCGCCAAGCTGTCGCCCGAAGAGGTCGAGGCCGAACTCAATCACCGCTTTGCCGAATTTGCAGGCGAGATGAAGATTGACGGGCCGATGGGCTCCTATCCGCTTATCCTGCAGATCGCAGAGCACATGGTCGCCGACCGGGTCGCGCTTGTCGGAGACGCCGCCCGCCGGATCAATCCGCTAGCTGGGCAGGGGCTTAATCAAGGCTTTCGCGATGTAGCGGCCCTGCATGAAGTTCTGGTCAATAGCGACCGCGCGGGCCTCGATGTCGGAGCCGCCCAGTCGCTCTCGCTTTATGAAACCGCGCGCCGGTTCGATGCGAATACTGCGTCTCTGGCGCTCGATGCCATCGACCGGTTGTTCTCCAATGACCGTATGATGACCAAGCCTGTGCGCACCCTCGGCCTGCTTGCCGCAAGCGCCCTCTCACCGATGCGCCACAGGCTGGCGGCACTGGCGAGCGCTTCGTCGCCTGACCTACCGCCGCTCATGCAGCCGCAATCGGCTACAGGCTAGCGTAAGCGCAAACAGACCGAAGACAGATCCCGTTTCAGCGGGATCTGTTTAGGCGGCGGCGAGCTCGCGCAGATACTGCCAGGTATAAAGACCGCTGGAATGACCGTCGCTGAAATGGATGCGGACGGCATAGCGACCGACCGGGTCGGCTTTGGTCACAGAGATATCATCCGGCACAGGCGGTTGCGGCGGACGCGGGCCGGCGCCATGACCCCGAACTTCTGCAGACGGGCTTTCCTCGCGCAGGCGCTTATAAGGAATGGCGGCTTCGAGCCCGTCCTCAAAGGTAATGGAAAGCTCTGCGGCCCCTTTGCGGAACCGCAGCTCCTGCGGCCACGGCATCACACTCATTTGCCGGTCGCCTCATCGAGCACGCGTGCTTCGCTTTCGAGCATGATCGGCAGGCCATCGCGGATCGGATAGGCAAGCCCGGCACGCTTGGAGACAAGCTCCTGACGCTCGCGGTCATAGGTGAGCGGTGTGCGCGTAACCGGGCAGATCAGCTGCTCCAGAAGGCGTGGATCAGTCTTTGTTTCGGTCACGGGCGTCTCGGTCTCAAGGCTCATTGCAGGGTCGAGGAATCGTCGCCGGGCGCATCCATGTCAAGCAGGGCGATCAGGGCGCGGCACCGCGCCGCGACGGTGTCCGCCTCAAGCAAGGCCTGCTTTTCCATCGGCACAAACGGGCACCCGGCAGACAATGCATGAACCAGCGTCTCAATCGGTGCGCTCTCAACCGCGTCCCAGTCCACTTCCATCGAATGGCTCGCCACATATTTCTTGAGGGCGCTCGCCAGCTTTGACCGGTCGGGCAGGTTGGAAAGGTCAGGCTCAGTCAGGTCACCTGCATAAGGCGCCCAATCGGGGGCGACCTGTCGATAGGGCGACTTCACATCAAGCTCCTGGCCAACCCTGAACCGGCAGATGCCCGTCAGGCTGATGAGGTAACGACCATCATCGGTTTCGGAATAGCTCGTCAGGCGCCCGGCACAGCCAACGCCTGCGAGCTTTGGATGAACCTTGTCGCCGCTCACCGGCTGGATCATGCCGATCAGCCGGGAGCCGGACATCGCGTCATCAATCATGTTGAGATAACGCGGTTCAAAGATGTTGAGCGGCAGAGACCAGCGCGGAAACAGGAGCGCCCCCGTCAGCGGAAAAACGGCGAGCGTTTCCGGCAGGTCTTCTGCCTTCCTGTAGCCATGCCTCGTCATAAATCAGGCCTTTCCCGTCCACTCTGAGGACATGGCGCGCCAACAGACGAAGTCGAGGCCTCAAGCAAACATCAGTGAGGAAAGACGCCTGCGACCTTCAATGGTTGCGGGGTCTTTGGGCCCTGCAGCCTCGAACAGTTCCAGCAGCTTGGCCTTCGCCTTGCCCTCTCCCCATTCCAGATCATCCGACAGGATCTTGAGCAGGTGATCGGCCGCTTCCTTGTTGCGCCCGCGCGCCATCAGCGCTTCGGCAAGCTCAAGGCGGAGCGCATGGTTTGCGCGGTCAGCCGTGACCTTGTCGATCAGCGCATCAAGCTCACTGTCTTTCGGGGCGTCTGCCATCAGGTCGATCGCCGTGCGCACGCTCTTGATCGCAGGGTCCATCTGGCGGTCAGGGCCTGCCATATCGAGGATCTGCGAGGCGCGGTCCGGGTCGTCATTTGCGAGATAGCAACGCGCGAGACCAACGATTGCCGGGATGTTCTTCGGGTCGCGTTCCATGATGGCGCCATAGATCTGCGCAGCCTGACCAGCATCACCCGCCTGCAGAAGCCCGTCTGCATGCTGGATCGCTTCCTGGATCTGCTGGCCTTCATCGGTGCCACCGAGCAGCTTTTCGATGAACTGCTTCAGCTGGCTTTCAGGAAGCGCGCCCTGAAAGGCATCGACCGGGCGGCCATTGTCGAAGGCGAACACAGCCGGGATGGAGCGCACGCCAAGTTGGCCTGCAACGCCCGGATTCTCGTCAATGTTCACCTTGACGAGTTTGACCTTGCCCTGCTGCTCATTGACCACTTTCTCCAGAACCGGGGTCAGCGACTTACATGGCCCGCACCAAGGGGCCCAGAAATCAACGAGGACAGGCGCCTCTTTGGAGGCCTCGACCACATCCGCCATGAAGTTCTGGTCGGCGGAGTCCTTGATATTGCCGCCAGCGCCGCCGGCTGGCCCGATCGTAATGTCTTCCATTTCGCTTTCGCCTTTCGGAATTTTCTGAGGCGGAACTTGGGTCTTCAGCGCCGAAAAAACAACATCCCCCGTGAGGGCTCATTCGTCTGGAAGCAGGGCTGCGAAGTCCACCACGGTGAGGTCATGGCCCGTCGCCTCGACAAAGCGCCTGAAATCATCGCGTGAGATGGCCGTCGTGCCGGTGTTCACCAGCGGATGGAAATTCAGCGTGTCGAACGCCATCAGGGCCGCATCGACGATGAAGCGGACCTTCTGATCCCTGTCGTTCATCAGTGCAAAACCAGTGACAGAGCCGGGCGTCACGCCGAGCAGCTTCTCCATCAGCTCGCCGCTCGCGAAGGACAGGCGCCGCGTCCCGATCAGCTTGTGCAACTGGTTCAGCTTCAGCTCGCTGTCTGCATGGGCCGAGATGAGGACGATGACCCCGTCCTTGTCCTTCATGAAAAGGTTCTTCGTGTGCCCACCCGGCATCGTCTCTTTCAGCTCGCGCCCTTCTTCCACGGTGAAGGTCGCCTCGTGCCAGCGCGTCTCATGGCCGAGGCCGAGCTGGTCGAGATAAGCAAAGAGGTCGTCAGGGCTTGCGGGCATAGCGGTCTTTCAGGCAATCAGGGCGCAGGCGTCAAGTACGCGGCGCGCGTAATAGACCGGCCCAAGGACAAGGAGGCTCCACATGGAGCTTGAATGCTACAAGATCTACAATGTCGCCCCAGAGATCAGGCCAGGCGTGTCCCAGCGCGACTGGATGGACAAGTTCCCGGACCGCCACCCCTATCGCTGCCTGCCGCTCACCATGGCCAACTCCACCGGCTGGGAAATCCTCTGCCCGATGGACATCAAGATCATCTGGGATGGCGGCGAGCATGACTATTCGCTGAAACTGTTCACGACGGGCGATCCTGCAGCCATTCCCTCCTTTGCAGACAGCCATTTCCGGCGCGGCATCGTGACGTTCCACACCGGTCACCTCTTCCGCACGCCGCCCGGCTGGGGCGTCTGGACCTCTGGCCCGCCAAACTATTTCAAGGATGGCATCCAGCCACTGACCGGACTTGTAGAGACCGACTGGCTGCCTTTCCCCTTCACCATGAACTGGCAGATGACGCGCCCCGGCGAAGTCGTTTTCAAGAAAGGTGAGCCATTCTGTTTCGTCATGCCGTTCGAACACGGCAAGACCGAACAGATCCAGCCAGAGCGCAAGCTTCTGTCCTCCAACAAACAGCTCCAGGACGACTACCTCGCTTGGAACAAGAGCCGCAGCGGCTTTCTGGAAAAGCTTGAAGCGCGCGATCAGGACACGGTGAAGGCTGGCTGGCAGCGCCATTATATGCGCGGCGAGAAAGTCACCGGCGACAAGGCCGACGCCCACCAGACCAAGCGCCGCCTCAAGCCGCCGAAGGACGTTTAGGGTCGAACACTGAGATCAAGGTATGCGTCACTCCCGATGAGCGTCAGCTCATCTGGGAGCCCATCTCCAGCCGTCTCCGATTAAAAAATCCATTGCGACCCTTGCTTCACCCCGGCTTGACCGGGGTGCCCATCTCCAGACTTGTCGCAGCAGGATACGCTGAGTGATGGATGCCACGGTCAAGCCGTGGCAAGGCGCAGAACGGCAGTTGGAAACACCGATTACACCTCCCGCCTGAAAATCCCCCTTGCACCGCGATCCTATTTGCGCTTAAAGCCCGTCTCTCGCTGATCGGCGCAAGTCGGCCAGTTACCCTATAGGACGCGGGCGTAGCTCAGGGGTAGAGCACAACCTTGCCAAGGTTGGGGTCGTGAGTTCGAATCTCATCGCCCGCTCCATACTTTCTCGAAACGACGAAGCACTTTCATGCCCGCCCGGGCACCGCATTTGCGTGCGGAGTGCAGCCCTTAGCAGTGCTAATCGCCGCGTTCAGTTGACCGCAAAACTGCCCGCGCTAAGCCCCTCGCCTTGAGCGGGCGGCGCCAGATCGCCCCTCTCCGGTACTGTTTCTCCCAGAGGGTTTCTTCCATGCGTATCTCGACATTCCGGCGCGCCTGCCTCGCGTCCGCCAGCCTTGCTTTCTGCGCTGTTCCCGCCGTCGCCCAGACAGGCTCTGACGTCGAAGACACAGTCCGCAAGCTTGAGACGGTCGCCGTCACCGCAACGCGCCGCGAAGAGTCGACGCTGGACATTCCGGCCAGCGTCACCGTGCTGGCGGGCGAGATTGCTGAAGAGGCTTCCACGCTGGACGGCGCTGAAGGCGTCACGCAATATCTCACAGGTGTCGAAGCAGCCGTCGCCAATGGCTCACAGGTCGCCTTCCAGATCCGCGGCATTGGCGCGGTGGACCATCAGGCGCTGACCCCGACAGCCGCCGCCATCTATTCTGACGGCGTCTTCCTCTCGACCAACGTCCAGACCAGCCTCTTTCTCTATGATCTTGCGCGCGCCGAAGTGCTGAAAGGCCCGCAGGGCACGCTCTACGGCCGCAATGTCTCGTCCGGGGCGATTAACTTCATCAGCACGCGGCCCGGCCAGGACCAGGAGGGCTACATCCGCGCCTCCTATGGCAATTTCAACCGGATTGACCTCTCCGGCGCCGGCGGCGCGGCGTTGACCGACCGTCTCTCTTACCGCATTGCGGGCCGCTATCTCTCGCAGGACCCGGCCCTCGACAATGTCCAGACCGATCCCGCCATCCCGCGCGGTCCTGATGCAGCCGGCGGCAAGCGCGATGAGTTCGGCCTTCGCGGCCAGCTTCTCTATGAGGCGCCCGGTGGCTCCACGCTCCTGCTGCGCGCCCACTATGAAGAAGACAATGGCATCAACACCACGCCGCGCAATGACAGCCTGAGCGTGGGGGACCATGAGATCTCATCCGAAGGTCTTGGCCTCAAGGACACCGATAATGAATTCTACGGCCTTGCCCTCGAAGGCGAGACCGAGATCGGGGCGTGGTCGCTCTATTCGCTCTCGGCGCTTGAAGGTTATGGGCAGGACTATGGCTTTGACTTTGACGGCACGCCTGCGCCCTTCGGCAATCCGAACCTCAATGCCAATCTCAGCTATGACCGCTCTTTCCTGCAGCTGAGCCAGGAAGTGCGCGCCGCGCGCGAGTTTGACCGCGCCCGCGTGCTTGTCGGCGGCCACCTCGCCTTTGAGGACTTTTCGCAGGACTATCTCATCTGGTGCGGACAGCTCGACCCCCAAACGCTTGCCGGAACCTGCCCCTATGTCGGCACCGCTGGCCGCGTCGGCCCTGACCCTGTCTCGCCGCTGACGGCGGTCTCCCTGCTCACCCATATCGGGCAGGAGCGGACCACCGCTGCTCTCTTCACCTATAATGATTTCGACCTTTCGGACCGCCTCACCCTGACGCTCGGCGCGCGCTACACTTATGAGGACATCGAAGGCAGCGGCTACGGTCAGCACATCTTCACGGACGGCACGCGAGGTCTGAATAACCGAGACGGCCTCGGCGGCGCGGTTGGGCAAAATGAGCTCGAGGAGAACAAGTTCACCGGCAATGCCGCGCTGCGCTATGCGCTCTCGCCGGACACCTCGATCTACGCCTCGGTCGCCAATGGCTATAAGAGCGGCGGCTTTAATGGCGAGGTCCAGAACAATGCGACCAGCTGGCAGGATGAAGGCCTGTTCGGCGCCGAAACCGTGACCTCCTATGAGGTGGGCTTCAAGACCGCACGGGGCAATTTCGCCTTCAATGCCGCCGCCTTCTATCAGGACTATGACGCCCCGCAGGCACGCATCTTCGTGTCCTTCGACCTGCCCGATGGCAGCCAGATCACGTCGAACTCGCTCTCGAACCTCGATGAGGCAGAGTCCTATGGCGTTGAAGCCGACACACGCTGGTCACCGCTTGAGGGCCTCGACCTCACGGCCAGCGTCACCTGGCTCGAAACCGAGATCGAGCAGACCAGCAACACCGCCGGCAATGCCGCCCTCTTCGACGGCAACCCGCTGCCCTTCGCGCCGGAGCTTTCGGCCACCCTTGGCATCCGCCAGGAATGGCAGCTCGCAGACAATCGCCGCGCCGCCATTCAGGCGAATGCGAAAGCCAAAAGCGAATACTATCTCGACGCCGAAGGCCTCGATGCCCGCAGGCAGGATGGCTATGCGACGGTGGACGCCAGCGCGACGCTCTATCTCGACACGCGCGGGTTGGAGATCAGCCTCTGGGGCCGCAACCTGACGGACGAGGACGTTGCCATCTCCGGCTATGGCTTCATCGGCTACAACACATTCCGCTCTGACCCCCGCCAATACGGCATTGCGGCGAAGCTGAGCTTCTAGGGTCCTGCTTCACAAACCCGCGTGGCTAGCGAAGCATGCCCCAGCGCAGACTGGGGTCGAACCATCGGACGCCCTCTCCCCGGCGACAGGGGTGGCCCTGTGCGCATCCCTCCGCCATCTTCATTCCAAAGGCCCCACACGAGAGAGGCCAATGGAGGAAGCATGACAGAGCGTAAGAAAGTCCTCATTGCGGGCGCGACCGGCGTCGTCGGCCTTGCCGCGATGAAGCATTTCGCCAACCAGTGCATCAAAACGGTCGCGATCAGCCGCCGCACACCGCGTGAGACCTATGGCGCGGCCCATATCAGCCTCGACCTGATGGACGCTGATGCCTGCGCCGCCTTCGCGCGCGAGCACGGCGACGTCACCCACCTCGTCTATGCGGCGCTGTTCGAGAAGCCCGGCCTCATCGCTGGCTGGCGCGAAACCGACCAGATCGACACCAATGACGCGATGCTGCGCAATCTGATGCAGCCGCTGCTGGAGAGCGCGAAGTCCCTCCGCCATGTCTCCATCCTTCAGGGCACCAAGGCCTATGGCGCGCACATCCGCCCCATTGAGACCCCCGCGCGAGAGGACCGCTCCGAAGTCGAGCACGAGAATTTCTACTGGAAGCAGGAGGCCTATCTTCGCGAGGCGGCCAAGGGTGCGAGCTGGTCATGGAGCACCTTCCGGCCTCAGATCATCTTTGGTGAGGCAACCGGCGCGGCCATGAACCTCATCCCCGCCATCGGCGCCTATGGTGCGCTCCTGAAAGAGAAGGGCGAGCCGCTCCACTTTCCGGGCGGCGCGCACACTGTCCTCGAAGCCGCCGATGCCGACCTCGTCGCCCGCGCCATCGCCTGGGCAGGCGAAAGTGATGCTGCAGCGAACCAGATCTTCAACGTCACCAATGGTGATGTCTTTACCTGGCGCGGCGTCTGGCCCGCCATTGCGGCCGCGCTCGGCATGGAAGTCGGTGAAGAACGCCCGATGCGGGCGGGCGTCTGGCTCGAAAGTCAGTCAGACGCGTGGGCGACCCTCGCCAGAAAACATGGTCTCACCGAACCGGACCTCAAAGCCCTGCTCGGCGAGTCTCATCACTATATCGACTTCACCATGGCCTCCGGCCTTGAAGGCCAGCTGCCGCCCGCCATCGTCTCGACGATCAAGCTTCGCCAGTCAGGCTTCACCGAGGTGATCGACACCGAAGCCATGTTCGCCAAATGGTTCGCCTGGTCTCAGGAGGCGGGTTACCTGCCCAGACCGCAATAGCCGCATGGTGAGCGAAGTCGAACCACGCGGCCGGTTCAAACCCTAGCGGATGCGCGTCCACACCGTTGTCCGGCAGAGCGGGCGCACGACGCAGCCCTGAAGCTCAAGCTCATTGGCTGATGTCAGCTTGATCGTCCCCGAATAGGTCTTGCCGTCTACCGGATTATAGAGCTTGCCGCCGCTCCAGCGTTCCGGACCGCCCGAAAACCCGGTCAGCATGGTCACGCCTTTCAGCGGACGGTCCCGCAGCGCGCGGTCATTGTTTTCAACGTCTTTCGCATCTGCCGACGCCTTGATCGCATTCGAGGTCAGCAGCGTGCCGCACATAGACGCGCCGCAGGGTGCAATCTCGACTTCGGCGCCATTTGTCCCCGTATTCCAGACGCCGGCGATGCCTTGCGCAAAAGCTGGCGCACCTGCCGCAGCAAAAGCGATGCAAACGAGTGCTCTCTTCATATATGTTCCCCTTCAAGAAGGGGCTGTATTACGCCCCAGCACCCCACCGCTAGGGCGAATTTGCTAGAAAATGACTAATTCCAGCCAGCCTGAACGCCTCCTCACCCGGACGCAGCTTGGCTGGCGCGACCCTGTCGACGCATTCGCGCCCCTGAAAGACACGCCCTTCGCACTCCTGCTGAATGGCGGCAGTGGAAGGTGGAGCTACATCTGCGCAAATCCGATGCGTACGCTGCATGTTGCGGCCGCTGACGGACCGGGCGATCTTGATGTCGCGAGAGACGCCATGGCGTCCATGCCATTCAAGCGACCGGAAGACGCGCCGCCCTTCTGCGGTGGCTGGGCCGGCCTCTTTTCCTATGAATATGGCCGCGCCCTTCTGCCGAAACTGGGCGACGGGGCCGACCGCGACGCATGGCCTGATATCGCCCTTGGTCTTTATAATGAACTCATCGCTTTCGATCACGACACGCAGAGGGTGGAGCACTGTTATTGGCGTTGGGACGATAATAAAGACCCGAAACTCCTAGGTCTGTTTGGCGAACCGAATTCCGACGCCGCCCTGAATTCCCCATTAGCAACTACAGTAACAGCGCGGCTGCCGCGCGCAGAATATGAAGCCCGCCTCGCCCGCACTGTAGACTATGTCCATGCTGGTGACTGCTTCCAGTCTAACATCTCCCAGCGTTTCGATTTTGAACTCAACGCAGGCGCCCACCCATTCGACCTGACGCGCCGCCTTGCCACATCCAGCCGCGCTCCGTTCTCAGCCTATTTCCGGCTACCCGGCCTGGCGCTCGCCTCCAACTCCCCTGAACGCTTCCTTCAGATCGCCGTCCAGCAAGACGGCGCTCTCAGAGCCATCACGCAACCCATCAAGGGCACGCGCCCGCGCGGCCAGACCGAGGCGGAAGACCACGCCCTTGCCAATGAGCTTCTCTCCTCAGAAAAAGATCTCGCCGAGAATTTGATGATCGTGGACCTGATGCGAAACGATCTCTCGCGCATTTCGACACCCGGCAGTGTCCACGTGCCGAAGCTCCAGGCACTCGAGACTTATGCCAATGTCCACCACCTCGTCTCCACGATCGAAGCGACGCTCGCGCCAGGGCGGGATGCCTTTGACGTCATAAAGGCCGCATTCCCGGGTGGGTCAGTCACGGGCGCGCCCAAAATCCGGGCAATGCAGATCATCGAAGAGCTCGAAGATGAGGCGCGCGGCCCCTATTGCGGGTCGCTCGCATGGATCAGCCCGGACGGCGCCATGGATTCCTCTATCCTGATACGGACGGTCGCCTTCGAGGAAGCAGAAGACGGCGGCTGGCGGGGGCATTTTCGATCAGGCGGCGGAATCGTTGCGGACTCGGTGCCCGCAGAAGAGTATATTGAAACGCTCGACAAGGCCCGCGCCATCAGGGCTGCCCTCGAGCAGGAGTAGCGTATGGATATCGCCTTTCTGGGAACAGAGCGTCAGGCAAAGCCTGTCGTATCGGTCCGCGACCGCGGTTTCCTGCTGGGCGACGGGTGTTTTGAGACACTCTGCGTCACGGGCGGCGAAATCGAAGGCGCGGATGAGCATATCGCCCTGCTTCACCGGTCTGCCCGAACCCTGTCCATATCCGGCTATCCCGGCGACGAGGCACTGCTCGGTGCGCTGAACGAAGCCGTAAGCAAGACGACGGGTGACGCATCGCTTCGTATCACACTCAGCCGAGGCGCAGGCGGCCGGGGCGCCGACGCTGGGGACGCCGATCCCCTCACCGTGATCAGCCTGTTTCCCATGACGCAGTCGCGGCCCTATCCACCGCTCACAGCCATCACCTCCTCGATCCGGCGCAATGAAACCTCGCCCATCAGCCAGATCAAATCGACCAATTATGCCGACAATCTCGTCGCGCGGCGCGAGGCAGAAGCGGCTGGCGCAGGCGAAGCCCTGCTTCTCAATACGCGGGGTCGCCCGGCATGCTTCGCGATGGCCAATCTCTTCCTGGTCCAGCCAGACGGGACATGGGTGACCCCGCCGCCATCGGAAGGTGCGCGTCCCGGCTATATGCGCGGCCGGGTCATGGCGAAGCTTGCAGAGCGCGATACGCCCTGCGTAGAGCGCCCGATAGAAGCTGAAGAACTCACCGTTCCGAATGGCCGGATATTTGCAACGAACAGCCTGTGGGGGCTCAGACTTGTCGCAAGTCTGGATACTGCCGCGTGTAGAGTCTCTTCAACTCATCCGGGGGCTGAGCGTTGAAAACAGAGGCACTGGAACTGGAACCGGCGAGGGACCCTTTGGCTGATCACGCTGTCATCTACGCAATTGGCGACGTCCATGGCGAGCTGGCGCGGCTGGAAGCCCTGCATAAAAAGATCGTCGACCATCACCTGAAACACCATGCCGACAAGTGGCTGAAGCTTGTCCACCTCGGCGACTATGTCGACCGCGGCCCAGATAGCGCAGGCGTGATAGATCTGCTTCGTGAACTGGAAGAGCGCACGAACATCATCGTCGTGAACCTGCGCGGCAATCATGAGCAGATGATGCTGGACGCCGCCGATGAAAGATATGGCGACTCGCGCCTGCACTGGCTCAGCAATGGCGGCGACGCCACCCTGCACAGCTATATAAGGCGCGGCACGAACAACCCGCCCGAAGACCACGTCGAATGGGTCCGGACCCTGCCGACCCTTCATCTGGAAGAAGATCGCCATCTCGTCTTTGTGCATGGCGGCGTGGACCCGTCCACTTTCCCGCATTGCGGGGCACAGACGCATATGTGGACGCGCTCACAGCGTTTCTTTGAAACCGAAGGCTGGGAAGACAGCCAGCTTGCGGGCTGGACGGTCATTCATGGCCATACGCCGACAGACGACGCCTCTCCCGAACTCGCGGGCGACCCGCCCTGCCGCTTCAACCTCGACACGGGCGCCGTCTATGGCGGCCGACTGACTGCAGGCGTGTTTGCGCCCGGGGTCACGACACCCGAATTTATCTTCGCCTGATCACAGGCGAACGCAAACTCTCCCTTGCCGGGGCGGAACAAATCAGGAAAACAGGAAGAGCCTGTTAACCCGAATGGTGGTTTTTCGCCTCCTATGTCCGAAACCCTTCGCATCCTCGGTATCGATCCCGGCCTTCGCCATACAGGCTGGGGTGTGATCGAACAGACAGGCTCCCGGCTCAGTCATATCGCCCACGGCGTCATCCGCATCGATCCGGCCTTGAGCCTCGCGGCCCGTCTTGGCGGCATCTTTGAATCCATCAACCTGCTTGCTGCGGAATACCGACCGCAGATTGGCGGGGTTGAAGAGACGTTGGTCAACGCCAACCCCCGCTCTGCGCTGAAGCTCGGCCAGGCGCGCGGCGTTGCCATGGCGGCGCTGCATGGCGCGGGCCTTGAGGTCTTCGAATTCTCGCCGCGCACGATCAAACTCGCCGTCGTCGGAACCGGAGCCGCGGACAAGACGCAGGTCGGCTTCATGGTCGCGCGGCTACTGCCAAAGGCTGGCAAGCTGCCATCTGATGCGGCCGACGCACTGGCCTGCGCCATCTGCACCGCACATCATGCACGGATGCCAGCCCAGCTGCGCGCAAGGGGGGCGGCATGATTATCGGGCGTCTGAGAGGTGAAATAGCGACGGTCGGGACCGACAGCGTGATGATCGACATTGGCGGCGTTGGCTATGTCGCGCTCGCGGGGGCGCGGCTGCTCTCTCGCCTGTCACCGGGCGACAAGGCTGAGTTGCATATAGAGACCCGGGTTACCGAAAGCTCGATCACCCTTTTTGCGTTCGAAAGCGATGAGGCGCGCGCCTGGTTCGTGCGCCTGCAGGATGTACCGGGCGTCGCCGGTAAATCGGCTATGGCCATCATGGATGCCGTCTCGCCGGCAGAACTGATGGACGCGCTCGCCATGGGTGATGCCGCAACGATCTCGCGCGCCAAGGGCGTCGGCAAGAAACTTGCCGAACGCATCATTGGCGAGCTCTCAGGCAAACCTCCACCAATGGGCCGGTTTGGCGCGTTCACACAGCATACGTCCACAAAAGAAACTGAGACCCAGATGCCAGCTGCTGCGGGTAGTCGCAGCGAAGCCGTCTCGGCTCTCGTCAATCTTGGGTACGCGCAGGCCGATGCATCCAAGGCCGTGCTCGCTGCGTCCAGAAATAATCCTGAGGCTGACACCTCCGCCCTCATCCGCGCTGGCCTGAAAGAGCTTGCACCCTCATGAGCCGGGACGGAAGCCTCACTGATCCTGAACGCCAGTCCGGCGAAGCACTGGACCGCGCCCTCCGGCCGCAGTCCTTCGAGGACTATGTCGGCCAGGACGCGATCAAATCGAATTTGAAAGTCTATGTTGACGCCGCCAAGGCGCGCGGTGAGGCACTTGATCATGTCCTGCTCTTTGGCCCGCCCGGCCTCGGCAAGACAACGCTTGCTCAGATCGTCTCGAAAGAGCTGGGTGTAGGTTTCAGATCCACGTCAGGCCCGGTCATCGCAAAGGCGGGCGACCTCGCAGCCATCCTGACCAACCTCGAAGCCAACGACGTTCTCTTCATCGACGAGATTCACCGCCTGCCGCCTGCGGTGGAGGAGATCCTCTATCCAGCCATGGAAGACTACGCGCTCGACATCGTTATCGGCGAAGGCCCATCGGCGCGCTCTGTCCGGCTCGATCTTGCGCCCTTCACCCTCGTTGGCGCGACCACCCGGGCCGGCCTGCTCGCCAATCCGCTTCGGGACCGGTTCGGCATTCCGATGCGCCTCGACTTCTATAGCCCGGACCATCTCTCCCGCATCATCATGGCGGCGGCGCGAAAACTGTCGGCAAACATTTCAGAAGACGGCGCTCTCGAAATCGCAACGCGCGCCCGCGGCACGCCGCGAATTGCGATCCGGCTGTTACGCCGTGTGCGCGATTTTGCCGAGGCCGAAGGCGCGTCCATCGACAAGGCCGCCGCGTCCCGCGCGCTTTCACGTCTCGAAATCGATCAGGACGGGCTCGACGCGCTCGATCGGCGCTATCTTGAAGCATTGGTGCGCACCTATGCGGGCGGGCCGGTCGGGGCAGATACGCTGGCAGCGGCCCTCTCAGAGGCCCGGGACGCCGTCGAGGACATGATCGAACCCTTCCTGATGCAGAAAGGCTATATCGCCCGCACGCCGCGCGGCCGGATTGCCGCTCCGCTCGCCTATGAGCGGCTCGGCCTGTCGCCGCCAGACAGCGGCCAGCAGACCGGGCTGTTCAACGGGGACTGATCGGAACATGCCGCTCTTGCCCATCGAATATCATGAGCTCGTACGGGTGATCGTCATCTATATGTACGGCCTCGGCGCGGGCGGCGCGTGGATCGCAGCGATCGCGTCCCCCAACACCTCGTACGACAAGCTCGACCCGGCGCGGGCCGATACGCATATCCGCGCGCTGCTGCGCACGGCATCGGCGCAAATCGCCGTGGTTCTCCTACTCACTGCAGGTCTCGCAGCGCTCATCGCCTATTACATGTCGGCGCTGTTCGCTGTCATTGCCGCTGCCGGCTTCATCTCCAACCGCCTCATCCTGTCGAGACGCTCGACCGAAGGCCGCGTCAGGGACCGCAGGCAAGCGCGCCGCGTCATCGCGGTCGGCCTGACCCTCGTCTTCATGCTGGCAATTCTGATCGCGATGATTTTCGCGGTGCAGCGGCTCTAGTTCGATATCAGCCACATCAGCTGCATCGAATGGAGACGCAGCAACGCCTCATAGGACTTTTTCGCCGCCTTCCGCGCCACATGTGCCGCCAGCCAGCGCGCAACAGCACCAAGCGCGAGGCTGAGCGCCATGCCCGGCAGGAACATCCACCAGCCGATGAGGAAACTTCCCATCACGGCCAGCATGACGAATACGACTGACATTGCGTCGGCGAGCTTGATCCAGATTGGTGCATTGCGCCCAAATGGCGCGAGCAGCTCTGGATTACGGTGCAGCGCCTCTGCATCAATGGCCCAGACCGGGCCGCCGCGCTTGGCAAGCTTGGCGATGCGCGTCGGCGCTCCGTTCTTGTGAGGATTTGGCGCTACTGCAAGGAACATCGTCTTCAGACCACTTTCTGTGCCGGTCTTGAACGATTTGCAATTTCGATACCGGGCGAGAGGTGCCCCTACCCGCAGAGTTCAGCCCGCCCGCGCCTTTATCGACAGGGCATGCAGGCCGCTATCGAACTCATCCTTGAGGGCTGAATTCACTGCCCGCTGCATCTCCACCCGGCTCTTTCCCTGAAAGGCTGGTGAGACAATCTCCACATTATAATGAGTCTCGCCTTCCGGGCGGGCGCCCGCATGACCTGCATGTTTTGCGCTGTCATCGCGGACGTGCAGCTCGCTAGGTGCAAAAAGCTGCGTCAATCTCGCGCGAATCCGCTCTGATCTGTTTGTCAATTCTGGCCTCGTTAACTCGTTCGACCTATGTTGCCTGACCCATGGCAGATGCATTTTCATACCGCGTCAAGTTCACCGACATAAGGGTGAAGCCTCCGAAGGAGGAGCAAGAGCGCCAGAAAGCCGTCGAGACGCGTGAGTGTCATCGCGACGACTGCGACCTGGCAGGTGATCACCCCGCGCCGAAGCCGAGAGGCCTCGAGGGCGTCTACTGGTTCTGCCAGAAGCATGCGGGTGAATATAACCGCAACTATGACTTCTTTGCCGGCATGTCCGATGCTGAGCTCGAAGCCTTTAATGAGATGGCCCGTCACGGTTTCCAGAAGACCTGGAAGTTCGGCACGGGTCCGATGGGCAAGGGCAAGGCCGCTGCTGCACACGATCCGCGCCGCTGGCGTGGCAAGGAATTCTTCGAAGAGAATGCCGAGGCCCGTCAGGCTCGCCGCAAGGAACAGCAGTCGGCTGGCGTTACGGCGCAAGCCCTCGCTGAGCTTGATCTAGAGGCCGGGGCAACGGCCAGCGAGATCCGCGTGCGCTACAGCGAATACATCCGCAAGTTCCACCCGGATTCCAATGGCGGCGACCGCTCGACTGAGCATATGCTTGCCCGCGTCCTTCGCGCAGGCAAGACGCTCAAGGCGGCCGGCATGATGAAGGCCTAGGCGAGAAAGCCGGGCCTCCAGAACCCAGTCATGGCCTTCGACGTCTCTATAATAACGCTCTTTCCGGAAGCGTTTCCGGGCATGCTCGATGTCTCTATATTGGGGCGCGCGCGTGAGCAGGGCATCTGGTCCCTCGAGACGACAGACCTTCGCACCTTCGGCCTCGGCAAGCATCGCCAGGTCGATGACAAACCCGCAGGCGGCGGCGCGGGTCTCGTCATCCGGCCCGATGTGGCCGCAGCTGCAATCGACAGTATTGATCGCAAAGGCCGCGAGCTCATCTATCTCAGCCCGCGCGGGGAGCCTTTCTCACAAAAGCTCGCCCATGAATTTGCGAGCGGGCCGGGCCTCATCTGCTTTTGCGGCCGGTTCGAAGGACTGGACGAACGCGTCATTACCCAGCGCGGCATGAGAGAAGTGTCGCTTGGCGATTTTGTCCTCGCGGGCGGGGAAGTCGCAGCGCAGGCTATTATAGAAGCAACGCTCCGGCTGCTGCCGGGTGTAGCCGGGAATGAAACCTCGATCGAGGATGAGAGTTTCTCGGCCGGGCTGCTTGAATATCCGCAATATACCCTGCCGCGGACATGGGAAGACCAGCCGACGCCGGACGTGCTTTTGTCGGGTGATCACAGCAAGGTCGACCAATGGCGGCTCAACCGCAGTAAACTGTTGACAGAAGGGCGCCGTCCCGATTTATGGGCCGCTTACCTCAACGGGCATAGAATACGAGCGTCGGAGACGGACGATGAACATGATTGAACAGCTCGAAGCTGAAGAAGTGGCACGCGTCACTTCAGGCAAGGAAATCCCGGATTTCTCTCCTGGCGATACCGTGTCTGTGAATGTGCGCATTCGCGAAGGCGACCGTGAACGCGTCCAGCGTTTCGAAGGCGTCTGCATCGCACGCGCCGGCAAAGGCGTGAACGAGAACTTCACGGTCCGCAAGATTTCCTTCGGTGAAGGTGTCGAGCGCGTTTTCCCGGTCGTCTCCCCGATGATCGAGAGCATTGAAGTCAAGCGCAAGGGCCGCGTGCGCCGTGCGAAGCTTTACTACCTGCGCAACCTGCGCGGTAAGTCTGCACGTATCGCAGAGCGCACCTCCGGCCACGGCATGGAGACCACCGAGGTCACCGTGTCCAAGACCGAGCGCAAGCGTCAGCGCGTCGAGCAGAAAGCTGCCCGCCGTGAGCAGGCTGCAAAGGATCGCGCAGAGGCGGAAGAAGCCAAGCGCAAGGCCGCAGAAGCTGAAGCAGCGGCCGCCGAGGCAGAAGCTGCAGCCGCTGAAAATGATGCGGCAGAGGGCGAAAGCACCTCCGAGCAGTAGAATTTCCTAAAATTTGGTAATTTTTAGACCCCGCAACGAAAGTTGCGGGGTTTTTGTGTTCTGGCTGCAACACTTTTCGCGTATACCCCCGTAACACTACGGCATATGGCTTGCAAAGCTGTGGACAAGCAGGCCGCGAAAGCCACAAATTCCTCTTCTGGGACAGTGTTTTTCAAGGACTTGCTCGCGTGCGAAGGGAATCTAGTTGGTTTCAAGATTACCGTTTCGTATACGAAATGAGCGACGTCATAATTTATGGCGTATCAACAACGGTCCCGAGGGCATTCGGGCAACTTGAATATCCTTTAGTTGGCCGGTGGGGTCAGAAATGGGGAAGGTGGAATGAAACTTAGCAAGAAACTGATGGTGGGTGTCGTTGCCTTGGCTGCACTCCCCCTCGCTGCCCACGCCGATGGCGAAGCGGGCACATGGGACAATGAAGCGGTTGGAGAGCGTTACTCTTCAGCTGGTTCCGCAACCGACGAACGCGTCCTCACAGATGCTCAGGTTCGTGAAATCATCCAGCAAAGCGGCACGTCCGGCGGCGCTGATGTTCGCTACCTCGGTGGTGAGCAGCAGGCGATCGACAGCGTTCTCTGCTGTGAAAACGTCGAAGAGCGCGTGACCGAGAACACCGAGTTCGAAGAAACGACGACCTATTTTGACGCCGTGACCCGCCGCGAGATTGTCCAGCCGGTCGAGCGCACGCTCATCCAGCCGATCGAGCGCCGCATTGTTCGCCCACGCGTCGAAGAAGTGACCGAAGACACGGTATATGAGGAAGAGTACCTTCCAGTCCGTGTTGAGCAGGACGAAGTTCCTGCCGTCCAGGAAAACATCACCACGGACGTGACCGAAGAATATGTCGAGGAAGCAACCGAGACTTATTACGACGTCGTGACCCGCCGTGAGATCACCCAGCCGATCGAACGCACCACGATCGTTCCGGTCCAGCGCCGCATCACGCGTCCTCGCACCGAGACGATCACCGCTGACACCCGTTACGAGACGGTCCGCGCACCGGTTCGTGTCGAGCAGGACGAAGTTCCACAGGTCATCGAGAACGTTGTTCAGGATCTGACGGAAGTCACCCGCGATGAGTACACCGACACCTATGTCGATGCTGTCACCCGCCGCGACGTGTACCAGCCAGTCGTCCGCACGATGATCCAGCCGGTTGAGCGCCGTATCCTCCGCGGTACGACTGAAACCGTCACCGCAGCGACCCGCTACGAAGAAGAGCGTCTTCCAGTTCGCGTCGAAACGGAACAGGCACCACAGATCACCGAGCAGATCATTCCGCAGGTGACCGAGCGTACCGTCCTCGAAGTTGAAGACGTCTATGTCGACCAGGTTACGCGCAATGTGGTCCAGCCGGTTGTTGTCACGACGATCCAGCCAATCGAGCGCCGCGTGCTTCGTCCGCAGACCGAAACCATCGTCCGCGACACGATCTATCAGGAAGAGTATCTTCCAGGCCGCGTCGAAGCTGAGCCAATTCCTCAGACCCAGGTGAACTACATCCCGCAGGTCACCGAGGAGTATCGCGAAGAGTACACCGAATCCTATTTCGAAGCGGTGACCCAGCGTAACGTGATCCAGCCGGTCGAGCGTCGTATCGTCCAGCCGATCGAATACCGCCGCGTCCGTGGCCAGGTTGAGACCGTCGTCGCACCGACCCGTTATGAGACGCAGCGCGCTTCTCTGGTGGTCCTGAACGTCGGCCCAGGTTGCCCTTGCTAGGTCAAGCCTGAACCAGAAACACCCGGAACGGGCCAGCTCGATGAGCTGGCCCTTTTCTTTTGCCTGATATTGCAATGGCCGACGTGGCGGACGGTCTTGTCATCCCCTGCCCCACATGGTCTTTTGCGGCGCAGCAGGAGGCCGCTCTGACATGCCGGGCAAGACACTTTACGACAAGATCTGGGACGCCCACCTCGTGGACACCGACGCCGCGAGTGGCGACGCGCTCATCTATATCGATCTCCACCTCATTCATGAGGTAACGACCCCGCAGGCCTTTTCCGGCCTGAAGGCAAACGGGCGTAAGGTGCGCCGGCCTGAACTCACCCTCGCGGTCGCAGATCATAACACACCGACGGAAAACCAGGCGGCCGGTCTGGATGGCGTGCGCGATGAAGCGGCTCGCAACCAGCTTTCTGCGCTCTCGCGCAATGTCGCCGAGCATGGCATCGAATTTTACCCGATGGGCGATGTCCGCAACGGCATCGTTCACGTTGTCGGCCCTGAACAGGGACGTACCCAACCCGGCATGACCATTGTCTGCGGAGACAGCCACACATCGACGCATGGCGCTTTCGGCGCGCTTGCCCATGGCATCGGCACATCAGAGGTCGAGCACGTCCTCGCGACGCAAACGCTCCGCACCCGGAAGTCGCGCAATATGGCAATTGAGGTCAGCGGCCAGCTCAAAGAAGGCGTCACCGCCAAGGATCTCGCCCTCCACCTAATTTCAATCATTGGTACGGCGGGCGGCACAGGCCATGTGATGGAGTATCGCGGCGAAGCGGTTCGCGCGCTTTCCATGGAAGGGCGAATGACGCTCTGCAACCTCTCGATCGAGGGCGGCGCACGCGCTGGTCTGATCGCGCCAGATGACACCACATACGCCTACATGAAAGGTCGGCCCGCAGCCCCCAAAGCCGGGGCTTGGGATGTCGCTAAGTCTTATTGGGAGACCCTCTATTCCGATGATGACGCCCAGTGGGATCGCATCGTCGAAATTCGCGGCGAAGACGTCGAGCCAACCGTCACCTGGGGGACCAGTCCTGAGCAGGCAATTCCTCTCTCGGGAAATACGCCGGACCCCGCCATCATTACAGATCCCGTCCGGAAGGCAGCCATCGAACGCGCACTCCATTATATGGACCTTGCTCCGGGCGCGCCTATCGCCGGCACGCCAGTCCAGCGCGTCTTTATCGGCTCTTGTACCAATTCGCGTATCGAAGATTTGCGGGAGGCTGCGCGCGTCGCTTCCGGGTCGAAGGTCGCCGACAACGTTCGGGCCATGGTCGTTCCGGGCTCCGGGCTTGTGCGGGCGCAGGCCGAAGCAGAAGGTCTGGACCGCGTCTTCATAGAAGCCGGTTTCGAATGGCGTGAGCCGGGCTGCTCCATGTGTCTCGGCATGAACCCCGACATCCTCGCCCCGGGCGAGCGCTGCGCCTCAACCTCGAACCGCAACTTCGAAGGTCGCCAGGGCCGCGGCGGTCGCACTCACCTGATGAGCCCCACCCTCGCCGCCCGCGCCGCGATTACCGGCGTGATCGGGTAGGCCTCGCCATACCAGCGGCGCTTTTTCTTGCGCTTGCCGCAGGGGCCACCTAATCCTCTTGGTTAATAGAGTACAAAAAAGCTCATAACTTCGGAGGAAACCATGAAACGTACAGCACTTGCCCTTGCGGCCATGTCGATCTGCGCCGCGCCAGCTTTTGCGGGCTCGATCACGATCAAGTTCGATAGCGACAGCGGAAATGATCAGGAAGCCGTCTTCCACGATGATGGCACGATGACATCTGCGGCCGGGAACGGCACCTACACCTATGACGAAGCCTCCTCGAAAATGTGTATCGAGAGCGACGCCTATAATGGCTGCCTGACCTTCGCAGATCCGGGCAATGAAGTTGGCCACGCCTCCGCCTATACCGGCGACAACGGCGCGAGCGGCACCGCGACCGTGATCGCGGCAGAGGAATAGGCAATCCATGTCTGGTGCCGGCCCGCTGACCGCGATCGACCACCTGGTTCTCCTTTGCGGTGACATAGAGACCGGCACCAAAGCCTACACAGACCTTCTCGGACGCGCGCCAGACTGGCGCGCTACCTCAGGCGGCGCAGCGACCTCGCTTTTCCGCGTCGACAATACCGCACTTGAACTTATGGCCCCCGATGGCGACGCGGGCGCACCCCCGCGCCTGCGAGAGCTGATTGCCGCCGGGGCCACCCTTACCAGTCTCGCCTTTCGCACAGATGACATCGCCGAGGCTCACAGGCTTTTCACCCGGCGCGGCCTCCAACCCGATGCCATACAGCCCGGGGAGAGCACGCATCTGGAAACTGGGGCACACCGGAACTGGAAGCGGTTTCGGTGCAGCGACGACGCCGTGGCTGGCATCAAGACCTTTGTCATGCAGCCCGAATTCGACAGTATCGTGGCAAACGTGGATGGAGCTTGCGTCTACTCTCTGGACCATGTGGTGATCAACACGCCCAATCCTGACCGCGCCGCCGCCACCTATGGTGCGAGGCTTGGGCTCGACCTTCGCCTCGACCGCACGGCAGAGCAATGGAAGACGCGCTTCCTCTTCTTCCGCACCGGCGGCCTGACCCTCGAAATTATCAACCGGCTGGACGAGACAGCAGACCCTGCCGACAATGATCACATCTGGGGCCTCACCTGGACCGTTCGCGACATTGAGGCGGCGCATGCCCGTCTGGCAAAAGCTGGCATCGAAACCTCTGACGTGCGCAAAGGCCGCAAGCCCGGAACGCAAGTCTTTACCGTAAAGGCCAAGACTCTGGGCGTCCCCACCTTGTTCATCGCCCACTCCAGCGATTAGAACAGGCTCATGAAAGCTTTCACCACGCTCACCTCGACCGCTGCGGCCCTCACTGACAAGGGACGGCTCATGGCGAATGTCGATACGGACATGATCATTCCGAAGCAGTTCCTGAAAACCACGGAACGCGAGGGTCTGTCTACGGGTCTGTTTTATGAACTCAAGACCAAGGCAGACGGTAGTCCTGATCCGGACTTCGTCCTCAACCAGCCTGCGCACCAGAATGCAGGCATTTTGATTGCGGGCGACAATTTTGGCTGTGGTTCATCGCGTGAGCACGCACCGTGGGCGCTGCTGGACCAGGGCATCACCTGCGTTATCGCCCCCTCATTCGCCGACATCTTCCACAATAACTGCTACAAGAACGGCATCCTGCCCATCGCGCTGCCGATCGAGGTCTGTGGGGCGCTCGCGGCCCAGACGGGCGGCGCCAATCATCGCTTCACCGTCGATCTTGTGCAGCAGGTCATCACGACGCCAGATGGGGCCGAGATTTACTTCAATATTGAGCCCGGCCGGAAGCAGAGTCTCTTGGAAGGACTTGATGATATCGGCCAGACGCTTCAGGCCGCATCGTCAATCGATGCCTTCGAAGCGCGCCGCTCACACGAAACACCCTGGCTACCCCGCTCGCGCGCCTGAGCCTTTCTGAAATCACGTAATCTGGCCGCATCTGCGGCCTGTGGAGACGATCCATGAAACAGACCCTGCTTCTCTTGCCTGGCGATGGCATTGGCCCCGAAGTGACCGCAGCCGCCCAGCGCATTTGCCAGCTCGTCGCGCCGGATGTCGCTATTGAAGAGGATCTTGTCGGAGGCGCCTCCATCGACAAGCACGGCGTACCGCTTACGGGCGCTGCGCTCGACCGCGCCAAATCTGTCGACGCGATCCTCCTCGGTGCGGTTGGCGGACCTAAATGGGCCGATGTCGCTCGCGATAAGCGTCCGGAGGCCGGACTTCTGGGCCTGCGCAAGGGTCTGGACGTTTTCGCAAACCTACGCCCCGCCTACTGTTTCGGCGCTCTCGTCGATGCCTCCAGCCTGAAGCGCGACCGCGTCGAAGGCCTCGACATCATGATCGTGCGTGAACTGACTTCGGGCGTCTATTTCGGTGAGCCACGCGGTATCGAAACCGACGCGAACGGTGTGCGCCGCGGCTTCGACATGTCGGTCTACACAGCGCCAGAAGTTGAACGCGTCACGCGCGTCGCGCTGGAGATCGCCCGCGGCCGCGCCGGCCGGGTCTGTTCGGTCGACAAGGCCAATGTCATGGAAAGCGGCCAGTTCTGGCGCCAAGAAGTCACCACAGTCCATAAAACGCATGGAGGCGGCGTTGAGCTGTCCCACATGCTCGCCGATGCCTGCGCAATGGAGCTGGTGCGCGCCCCGAAACAGTTCGACGTCATCCTGGCTGACAATCTGTTCGGCGATCTTCTGTCTGACGCCGCCGCTATGCTGACCGGCTCCATCGGCATGCTGCCATCGGCAAGCCTCGGCACTGAAGGCACGCCAGGCCTGTTTGAACCTGTGCATGGCTCGGCCCCCGACATTGCAGGCCAGGGTATCGCCAATCCATGCGCCGCGATCCTGTCGCTGGAGATGGCGCTACGCTGGTCGCTGGCCCGCCCGGATTCAGCCGACCGGATCATGGCAGCTGTCGGCCGCGCGCTCGAGGCCGGCGCCCGCACGCGCGACCTCGGCGGCGACCTCTCCACCACCGCCATGACCGACGCGATCATCGACTGTCTTTAGGTCTGGTGGGGCAATCCAGTGAGGCGTCACTCTCGATGAGCGCAGCTCATCTGAGAGTCCATCCTCCGAGCTTGCCACTCGCGCACCGTCCAAGGGGATAGGATCCCCAGATGGCTGAAGCCATCGGGGATGACGGATGTGGGAGGACCCACCCCCCTCAACTATAATCCGCAATCCGGCACATCAGCTGGCCGCGAAACTCAAAAAAGCTCGCACCGCGGATCTTGATCGTCTCGCCTGCCTTGCATCCATTTGGCAGATCCACCGCAGCCTTGCCCTCAAACTCGATCTCGGCAGCTGCCCGCCCATCCCCGATGACGAGGCTGATCAGTTTCTGACGGCGATAGGAGAAGGCCCGGCCAGACAGCTCGGCAACTTCGCGCATCTTGTCGCGTCCTTCAAATTTCATCGTCTGCCCGTGATTGGAGATGTTCTCGAACACCACGTCTTCGGTGACGCAGTCGAGCATGCCCTCGATATCGCGCGCATTATAGCTGCGGATATATTGGCCGATCAGGTCTTCGATCACGGTGTTTCACCTCTCATCACAGAGCGATTGCAGCTCCCACCCTGAATCCGCCCCAGTCGTGCACTACATGCCTTTCAAATCAAGGCTGGCGGGGCGCTCTTTCCTTCGAATTGCTGTGATCCGTCCAGCGATCAATCATCTGATTGGACGAAAGCCCGCTTGGCGTTAAATGAGCGGGCATCGCGAAAGGAAAAACTATGGCTATCAAAGTCGCAATCGTTGGCGCCACCGGTAATGTGGGCCGCGAACTTCTCAACATCATGGACGAGCGCGATTTCCCCGCTGCTGAAGTCTATGCCCTCGCCTCGCGCCGCTCGAAAGGCCGCGAAGTGAGCTATGGCGACAAGACCCTGAAATGCGAAGTGCTGGACGATTTTGACTTCTCCAAAGTCGACGTGGTCCTGATGTCGGCTGGCGGCTCCCTGTCGAAAGAATGGGCCGAGAAGATTGGCAAGCAGGGCGCGATCGTCATCGACAACTCGTCTGCCTGGCGCATGGACCCTGACGTCCCGCTCGTTGTGCCGGAAGTGAACGGCGAAGACGTGCTCGGCTATGACAAGAAGATGATCATCGCCAATCCGAACTGCTCCACGGCGCAGCTCGTCATGGCGCTGAAGCCACTGCACGATGCCGCAAAGATCAAGCGCGTCGTCGTCTCGACCTATCAGTCGGTGTCCGGCTCGGGCAAAGCCGGCATGGATGAGCTCTGGAACCAGACCAAGGGCATCTTCGTGAACGATGCGCCAGAGCCTGAAGAATATCCGCGCCAGATCGCTTTCAACGCGATCCCGATGATCGGCTCTTTCCGCGAAGACGGCTTCACCGACGAAGAAGCCAAGATGTGGAACGAGACCCACAAGATGATCGACCCGAACATCAAGCTCACGGTCACCTGCGTACGCGTGCCGGTCTTTGTCGGTCACTCCGAAAGCGTGAACATCGAGTTTGAAGAGGCGATCACGCCCGAACAGGCGCGCGAGGCGCTCCGCAATTTCGATGGCGTCCAGGTCATCGATAACCCCGAAGAAGACCAGTATATCACGCCGGTTGAGTGTAAGGGCGAATGGGACACGTTCGTTTCACGCATCCGCGTCGACAATACGGTCGAGCACGGCCTGTCGCTCTGGGTGGTTGCCGACAACCTCCGCAAGGGTGCAGCTCTCAACACCGTCCAGATCGCTGAAGAGCTGATCAAGCGCGGCGTCCTCGCCGCCTAGACGACACCTCAGCCATGCGGCTTTTGCCGCTGACAGCTTGCCTAAGCCCCGGCTTTGTCCGATCCTTCAGCGATCTGACAAAGCTGGGGTTTTTCATGAAAATCATTGCCGCCACCGGCCTTCTGGCCGCGCTCGCGCTTACCGCCTGCAATCCAAGCATTCCCGAAGAGGCGCATGCCGCCACCGCGCCGGAAGCCGCATCCGCCGAGAAGGTGGAAGCCCATGTCCGCTTCCTCGCCGATGACCTTCTGGAAGGGCGCGAGGCTGGCACACGCGGTTATGACATCGCCGCGCTCTATGTCGCCGAACAGTTCCGCGCCTATGGCCTTCAGCCGGGCGGCGATGAAGACAGCTACATGCAGCAAGTCCCGCTCTTTCGCTATCAGCTCGATCAGGCCGCCCCGCAAAGCCTGACGGTGACGGAAGGCGCCGACCTCCCGCTGGAACTTGGCAGCGACTATCTCATCTCCGCCTCCTCGCAAGTCGAACAGGGCCTCGTCGAAGCGCCAGCCGTGTTCGTTGGCTACGGCTTCATCGCCCCCGATGGCAGCCGGGATGACTTCGACGGCGTCGACCTCGAAGGCAAGATCGCAGTCATCTTCCGCGACGCGCCAAGCGACCTCAACACTGAAGAGCGCGCCCATTATTCCTCGACCAGCTATCAACGCCTGTCTGAAGCTGGCGCGGTCGGCGTCGTGACCCTCTACCACCCTGTCGCGCAGGAGCGTTATTCCTTCGAACGCCGCGCCGCGATGGACCGTATGGGCCGCGCCTCGATGACCTGGGTCGATGCCG
Organism: Henriciella algicola; assembly: GCF_003576245.1. Lineage (GTDB taxonomy): Bacteria > Pseudomonadota > Alphaproteobacteria > Caulobacterales > Hyphomonadaceae > Henriciella > Henriciella algicola. The sequence continues at coordinate 1,205,542 of NZ_QWGA01000003.1, read as the reverse complement.
ACGGCAACGCCCATTCAGGCGCCCCGAACCTGCAGGCCGGCGCCACGATGAGCATTGAAGGCGCAAAAAAGCTGATCGAGGCAGCTGGCCGCGACTATGACGCCCTCGTTGAGGAAACCGTCACCGGCACCCAGCCGTTCGAGCTTGGCCTCACCCTCCGCATCGAAGCCAACAGCACGCATGAAGAGATCACCAGTCCGAACGTCGCTGCCATCCTGCCCGGCACGGATGAGACTCTCGCCGGTGAATATGTCGTCCTCTCAGCTCACCTCGACCATGAGGGCGTCAAGCCGAGCTTCAACCCGAATGAGGACACGCTCTTCAACGGCGCCATGGACAATGCCTCCGGCACCTCGGCCCTTCTGGAAGTCGCCCGCCTCCTCTCGCTCGACCCGCCAAAGCGCAGCGTCGTCTTCGTCGCTGTGACCGCTGAGGAAAAAGGCCTCGTCGGCTCTGACTATTATGCCCGCTTCCCGACCGTCCCGGCCGAAGGCGTGGTTGCCAACGTCAATCTCGACATGCCGATCATGACCTATGAGTTCGACGACGTAGTAGCCTTCGGCACCGAACGCTCCAGCCTCTATGAGCCAGTCAAAGCGGCCGTCGAAGGCGCCGGCCTGACGCTCAGCCCGGACCCGAACCCGGATCTCGGCCTCTTCACGCGCTCAGACCACTATAGCTGGGTGAAACAGGGCGTCCCGGCGACCTATCTGGTGCCCGGCCACGCCAATGGCGGCGGCGAAGCACAGGCGAAATTCCTCGCCGAGGACTATCACCGCCCATCCGACGAGGCCGACCAGCTGAACTTCAACGCGCTGGCCCGCTTTGCTGGCGTCAAAGCCGACATCGCCCGCAGCGTCGCCAATATGGAAGAACGCCCAAGCTGGAATGAAGGCGACTTCTTCGGCGACCTGTTCGCAGAGGGCGGCGAATAGGGCCGCGGCTTTCCGAGCCCAAGCCTAATTCCGCCTTCCCAGCGAAAGCTGGGACCCATGGCGGCTGGGAGGTTCGCTCTCAATCGCCATGGCCCCCACCTGCCGGTGGGGTGACGGCATCGGAACCGATTTCCCGCACCATTTGACAGCACCGCTACGGCCAGGCCGAAGCGGTGTTTTCATTCACGGGCATAAGAGGCATGCGCAATTAGCTGGCCGAAACACAAGATTCAGGTGGCGGCGAACCGCGCGCCGCATTAGGTGCCGCGAATGACGAGCGAACTGCGCCTTGGCCTGACTTGCGGATTCGGCGCCTACCTTATCTGGGGTGGGCTGCCGCTCTATTTCCGTCTGCTCGATCATGTCGGGCCGTTCGAGATGCTGGCTCATCGCATTCTCTGGGGCCTGCCGACCGCGCTGATCTTCATCGCCATCGCCCGGCGCTGGCGGGACCTTCGCGGCGCGCTCACGGCCCGGCGTATGCTGTATCTCTCCATTTCGGCTGGACTGATCGCGACCAACTGGCTGCTCTATATCTGGGCCGTCTCGGCCGAGCGGGTGACCGAGGCGAGCCTTGGCTATTTCATCAATCCGCTGGTGAGCGTGCTTTTGGGCATGATCTTTTTCTCAGAGACGCTCCGCCGCGCCCAATGGGTCGCTATTGCCATTGCGAGCCTCGGCGTCGCCGTTCTCACCTGGGAGCTTGGGCGCCTGCCCTGGGTCTCTCTCGTCCTGTGTTTCAGCTTTGCCGCCTATGGCGCCGTGCGGAAGACGGTAAGTGTCGACAGCCGAATTGGGTTCGCAATCGAGACTGCGCTTCTCTTTCCAGTCGCTTTCATCTGGCTCAGCTGGTTTCAACAGACGCCGGGCGGCGGCTGGATGGGCGATGGTATTGCGCTCGATTGGCTCATTCCACTTGCTGGACCCATCACCGCAGTGCCGCTGATCCTGTTCGCGCTTGCCGCCAAACGGCTGAAGCTCGCAACGATTGGCATGATGCAGTATCTGACGCCGACGCTGCAATTTCTCATCGCTGTCGTGATTTTCCGGGAGCCTTTCGGCCCTGTCGATGCCGTTGCCTTCGGCCTCATCTGGACCGCGCTTGCCGTCTTCACGGTCGACAGCGTCCTGGGCGAACGCAAGGCCCGCCGTCTTGCTCGCGCAGCGCGTCTTGCTGAGTAGCAAAAAAAGACCGGCGAGCCATGATGGTGCGCCGGTCAGGAGTGATACATGAATCAGGATGGAGGTCCGGTTCGCGTCACACGCTCGCAAGCGGCGTGCCAATACGCCTCAAAGGCGATCTTTCAGCGTTGGGACGTCCAGGCCATCCAGACAGCGACACCGATCAGCGCGGCGGCAAACCCTGCCCTCACCCATTTCGACTGGCGGTAGTGAGCAATCTGCTCACCAAGCCTCGCGCCCATGAGGACAAGACCGGTGTGGACTAGAGTGGCGACCAGAATATGGAGACTGCCCAGCGTCAGAACCTGCGCGGCTGACGGCACCTCACCGTCGCTGCCTGCAAACTGCGTCACCACGGCGATATAGAAAACCAGCGCTTTGGGGTTGAGCAGATTGGCAATGAAGCCGCGCCGGAAGCCCTCCAGCGCCTTTGCCTGACCGGGCGACGCCTCTCCCGTTTCACGCCAGGCCTCCAGCGCGAGGTAGAGCATGAAGGCGATGCCTGCCCAGCGCAGCACTTCGTAGACGAGCGGGTTGCCCGCGATGAAGGCAGAAAACCCCGTCGCGGCCAGGACCAGCTGAACGGTGAGGCCAAGCGTAATGCCGGCCACCGCCATGAAGCCGACCCGGCGGCCCTGCTGCGCGGCGAGCGCCGTCAGCCAACCCATATTCGGGCCGGGGGTCAGCTCAACCAGAGCCATCGCGCCCAGAAAGGCGAGCCAGTTCATCTCGCTCAACATGTCTTGTCCCCGGCTATTTTTGCGGCGCTCTCGAAAACACCACGAAAAACACCGCCCATGCACCATCAGTGCACCGTGAACTATGAGGGAAACCCCGGAAGTTTCCTACAGGCAGCCATACAGTGCATCCACCAGGCGCCGCGCCCGCGGATCGCCCTGCAGATGGCTCGACTGTTTGTTCATGACATAGGCTGCCGACAGGTGGCGGTCAGGATCGCCAAGCGCGAGCGAGCCGCCCCAGCCTGAATGGGCAAGGGTTTCAGGGTTCGGGCCATAGATACCCAAATTATTGCGCATGACCCCGGCTGCGAACTCCGTCACAAAGGGCAGGACAAGGTCATCGCCGATCACCCGGCGGCGTGTCAGCTCCCGGAAAGACTCTTCTGGAATCAGTTGCCTGTCACCAAGTTTCCCGCCATTGGCATAGACCCCGTAGAGCTGCGCGACCGCCTTTGCGGTGCCATGTCCGTTCGCAGACGGGATCTCGATACGCCGCCAGTCGGCGCCGCCCCGGCCCGGCGCTGCCCACTTCGTCAGGAAAGCAGTCTTTTTGAACTCATTGAGATCACCAAGCACCGGCATGCTTCTCGGCCGCTGTATTTCGGCGACGCGGTCATGTTCGCTGTCCGCTAGACCGATGTGAAAATCGACCCCGGCAGGTGCGCAAAAATCCTCTTTTAATATGGTACCAAGCGTACGCCCGGTGATCCGCTTGACGATTTCTCCCGCCAGATACCCCCATGTGGACGGGTGATAGCCATGCGCCGTCCCCGGTTCCCAAAGCGGTTCAAGCTCTGCCAGTGCGGCGGCGAGACCGTCCGGATTTAGCCAGAGATCAGGGTCGATCGGCTCAGCGAAGCCCACAAGACCGGCCTGGTGGGAGAGCAGCTGCCCGATCGTGACATCGCCCTTCCCGGCGGCGGCGAATTCTGGCCAGACCTCGGCAACAGGAGTCTCGTAGCCTTCGTTAAGGTCGCCGATAATCGAAGCGATCACGAGCGCTGAAACGCCCTTGGTCGTTGAATAGACAGGAGCAATTGTCGTCTCGTCCCAGTCCTTGTCGCCCGCGCGGGAGGTCTTCCCGCCCTGAATGTCGACAATCACTTCGCCGTCCAGAATGGCGCAAAAGCCAGCGCCAAGCTCGTCGCCAGCCTCGAACGTCTCGGCGAAAACCTCACGGACAGGCTCAAACCCGCTCGCCACATGGCCCCGGATATCACTCATCGCCTGCTCCTCTTCGTCCAATTAGCGCTGAACGTAAGCACTCCGCCGCGCGTTGCGAGGTTTCAAGATGGAAAACAGGGACTTCAAATGAAACAATCGCTTCTGGCCGCCGCCGCCATTGCCGCCGTCTCGCTCAGCGCCTGCCAGACCGGCGCGCCGCAAGGCCCGGTGATTGATCCCGAGCTTGCCGAACAGCCCGCGGCGCAGGCCCTCATCGCCGCAGACAGCGCGAATGATTTCGTGACCACAGTTTCAAAGCTGCGCGCAGCGCTTGAGACGCGGCCTCTCACCATCTTCGCCATGGTCGACCATGCAGAAGGTGCGGGTGAGGCGGGACTGGAGCTCTCGCCGTCGACGCTGTTCATCTTTGGCAATCCCCAAGCCGGGACACCCCTGATGCAAGCCAACCCAGCGCTCGGCATCGAACTGCCGATGAAGATCCTGGTCATTGAGACGAACAGCGGCGTCCAGGTTTTGCGTCAGGACATCAGCGCGCTCGTGAGCCAATACGGGCTAAACCCGGAAAGCGTAAATGCCGCCGGGATCGAAGAAACGCTGGCTGGTATCGTCGCTGAAGCGACCGGCTAGTTCGACAGCAGGCTGCGCGCAGCGGCTGAGCGCCTTGCTTTCTCGATGAATTCGGAAAACTCGGTCACGGTCTCACGCCACTCGAACGTCTCGCTCATATTGAAGAGGTTCTCACCGCCAAGGTCATAGCGTGACTGGACGCAGAGTGAGGCGCTGCCCGCATTCGCCCCGCTGACGAGCGCATAGCCGCGCGGTTCACGTTGCAGATTGTAGGTATTGGCAAGCTCCAGCGCTTCTCCGGCATTGGTCGACATCATGTCGATGCAGCTGCGCGCGATCACGACCCGGCAGGCATAGTCAGGCACGTCGCACTGAAACATGGAGGCCGTGAACGCCTGCTCTTCAATTGTACCCTTGATGACTGGCACGCCGTGAAGAAGCACGCCTTCGAGCTGCCCAGCCCCGCGATCACGAAACTCCTGCATCGCCTTGCGCATGGTGATCGGTTCGGCGGTGGCGGTGAGGCCGGCAACACCTGCGATGAATAGGGCAGCAATTGTGCGCATGAGATACCTCTGGGGAAACATGTTGTCCTGCTTCTACGTGACAGGCCCGCAACTGGTTGTCATGTCGATGTTGCAGCCTGTACAAGCGGCCTCCAGTGAAACCTATCCGGAGCCTTTCCATGTCCAGCGCCAATCGTCCCCGCCGCTCCTGTCTCTATATGCCGGGCGCCAATGCCCGTGCGCTCGAGAAGGCAAAGTCGCTCGCCGCAGACGCGGTCATTCTCGACCTTGAGGACGCGGTCGCCCCGGACGCAAAGCTGGAAGCACGCAAGACCGTCTGCGACGCGGTAAAAGCGGGCGGCTATGGCGCTCGCGAGGTTGTGATCCGTATCAATGGCCTCGACACCGAATGGGGTCTTGATGATCTGAAGGCGGCGGTCGAGGCTGGCCCTGACGCAATTCTGGCACCGAAAGTCATCGATGGCGGCGATATCGACCGGCTGGACGATGCGCTGTCACGCGCCGGCGCCCCCAAGGATCTTGGCCTCTGGGTCATGATCGAGATGCCGAAGGCCATCCTCAACATTAAGGATATCGCCGAAGCTGCAGGCCGCACGCGCCTTTCCGCCTTTGTCATGGGCACCAATGACATTGCGAAAGAGCTGCGCGCGGTGAACGACCCTCAGCGCACCGCCTTCCAGACTTTCTTCGGCCTGACGCTGGCTGCGGCCCGCGCCTATGACATCATCGCCATCGACGGCGTCTATAATGACATTTCGAACGCTGAAGGCCTCGAAGCTGAAGTCCGCCAGGGCCGTCTTCTCGGCTTTGACGGCAAGACGCTGATCCATCCGAGCCAGATTGAGATCACGAACGAGATCTTCGCGCCCGCCGAAGCCGATGTGGCGCAGGCGAAAGACGTGATCGATGCGTTTGCGGACCCGGCCAATAAGGGCAAGGGCGTGCTCAAGGTTAATGGCAAGATGACCGAGCTTCTGCATCTTGAAGAAGCTAAGCGTATCGTCGCAGTTAATGAGGCAATCAAGGCGATGGAGGCCAGCTGAGCGATGACCTACACACTTCTCCACCACACGGGCTGTTCAACCTCCCGCAAAGGCCTCGCCCTGCTGCAGGAAAACGGGATTGAGCCAGAAGTTCGCAAATATATGAATGCTGGCGAAGCGCTGAGCGTCGCGGAGCTGAAGGACATCGCGCAGAAAATGGGCGGCGTCTCTCCACGCGAATTCCTGCGCGACAAGGACGCCCAGAAATTCGACATTCCGACGTCGATGAGCGACGAGGACCTGTTCAAGGCAATGGTCGAAAATCCAAAGCTGATCCAGCGTCCTATCGGCATCAAGGGCGACAAGGCGGTGCTCGGCCGGCCAATCGAAAAGCTGCTCGAGATTACCTGAATAGATCAAATTTGATCGAATTTCGGAGAAGGATGTTCAACCAGCTGCGGTATCAATGGCGGCTATGAGCTTCCTTATTCTGATCGCCTTCGCGTTTCTCGCCCTCGCTGGTGCCCTGTTCTTCGGGCCGCACTTCATCGCTTATGGCCCTGATGGCTTTCGCGATCTGATCCGCCGCGGCAATGCCCGGATGATCAGCCTGTTCCTGGTCGGCGCGATTATTCTCGCCATCCTTCTTCCGGGACAAGATCCGGCCTTGATCTCAAGGGTCTAGCCGGTGCAACTGGTCCCCGCATGAATTGACGGGGCCAGAACAGGCGTGCACTGCGCGCCGCTGCGCCCTCAGCAAAGCTTAGAGGGCGACATGACCAAATCGAATCCGGGCCACTATTTCGAAGACTTCAAGCCGGGCATGGAGCTTGTCCATGCGACCCCGCTGACCGTCTCAACCGGCGACATCTCGCTTTATCGCGCCCTTACCGGCAGCCGCCATGCGCTCTATTCGGCCGAGACCTTCGCGACGGCGAACGGCTTTGACGCCCTTCCGATCGATCCGCTGCTCGCTTTCCATGTCGTCTTCGGCAAGACGGTGCCGGACATTTCGCTCAATGCGGTCGCCAATCTCGGCTATGCCGATGGCAAATTCCTGAAGACGGTCTATCCGGGCGATACGTTGACGGCGATCTCCGAAGTCATCGGCGTCAAGGAAAACTCCAATGGCAAGACTGGGGTCGTCTGGGTACGCACGCGCGGTGAGAACCAGCGCGGCGAAACGGTTCTCTCTTATGTGCGCTGGGTCATGGTCCACAAGAAGGACCCATCCAATCCTGCACCAAACGTTACAGCACCAGACCTTCCGGACGCTGTCGCCGCGACTGATCTTGTCGCACCGAACTACACGGACTGGAACAGTGCGCTCGCCGGATCCAGCTGGCGATATGACGACTATCAGGTCGGCGAAAAGATCGACCATGTCGATGGCATGACGGTTGAAGAGGCCGAGCACCAGACCGCCACGCGCCTCTACCAGAACACTGCCAAGGTCCATTTCGATGCGCATGCGCAGGCGGGCAGCCGCTTTGGCAAGCGCCTCATCTATGGCGGGGTTGTAATCTCGATTGCGCGCGCTCTCTCTTTCAATGGCCTCGAAAGCGCTGCCCAGATGCTGGCCATCAATGCTGGCACCCATGCAGGCCCGCTATTTGCGGGCGACACCGTCTATGCCTGGTCAGAAGTCCTCGACAAGGCAGAGCTCTCCGACGGCACCGGCGCGCTACGCCTGCGCCTCGTCGCGACCAAAAACCATCCATGCAGTGATTTCCCGCTCAAGGGCGAGGACGGCAAGTATCACGCCGATGTCCTTCTGGACTTTGATTACTGGGCCGCGATCCCCAGATAGGCAGCCATGACCGGATCACCCCTCTGCACACCACAAAACACTGAGCGAGGGGCCTGATATGGGCGGCGTTCCCGGCTTTGATGGCGTCGCCTATGTCGCGACCGCCATTGCGATCCTGCTGTCTGCGCTCGCCAGCCTGCTGAGCACGATGACCCGCAAGCAGCAGGTCGAGGGCGGCGTGGTGGATGCGGGCATCCTTTGTGAGCTGACGGGTATTCAGGACCCGCGCGTCCTGCAGGATGTGTTTGGCCCACCCACCATGAACCGCATGTGGCAGGGGATAACCCTGAAACAGATTGCCCGCGAGCGCCGCTTTCCCGGCTATCTTATCAGTGATGACCGGGTCGACTGGGCCTGTATGGGCGTCGTCTTCCTGTCCTTCTTCTGGCAGCACGCGCTGATGGATGGCCTCGTGATTACGGCCGCACTGGTCCAGATTTCCGGCTGGGTGCTCGCTTACCAGCTGCCAAGGCAAGTCTAGCCGACACATCAGGCGCTTTCGCTTCGCGGCTTTCGCGCCTACATAGCGGGCCATGAAAGTCTGGAAGATGAATGGGGCAGGCAATGCGTTCGCGGTCTTTGACGCGCGCCAGCAAGCCTTTGCGCCCGATACAGACAAGATCCGCAGCATCGCCGCAGAGATGAAGGCCGATCAGGTCATGGCGATCGAGAAGGATGCGTCATCGGACGCCTTCCTGCGCATCTGGAATTCCTCCGGTGAAGAGGTTGGCGCGTGCGGCAATGGTACGCGCGCGGTCGCCCACCTCCTGCTCGAAGAGGCGGGCGCAAACACTGTCTCGATCCGCACGGCCGCAGACCTTCTGAAAGGCAGGCGCGCGGAGAATGGCCTTGTCACTGTAGACATGGGACAGCCGCGCATGGGCTGGGAAGAGATTCCGCTGTCCGAGAAGATGGATGTGCGCGGCGTCGATGTGCGTATCGGGCCCATGGACAATCCATACCTCTCAAAGCCCGCCGTCGTGTCGATGGGCAATCCGCATGCGGTCTTCTTCGTTGAGGATGTGGACGCCTACAATATCCCCCAGATCGGCCCACTGGTTGAATGGCACCCGCTATTTCCAGAAGGCACCAATGTCGGCTTTGCGCAGGTCATCGACCGCGAGACGATCCGGCTGCGTGTCTGGGAGCGGGGCGCCGGCCTGACCAAGGCATGCGGCACGGGCGCTTGTGCTGCGCTGGTCTGCGCCGCGCGGGCCGGGAAGACAGAGCGCAAGGCGCGCATGATCCTTGATGGCGGCGACCTCATCATTGAATGGCGCGAAAGCGACAATCGCGTCATGATGACGGGCCCCGTGGAAGTCGAGATGAGTTTCGAGCTGTAGGCCGCCGCCAAAAGCCCGTGCCTGCCCGCGAAACCTTGATTTACTGGGCATTCGGCGCGATGTGGCGGGGTCTGGACAGGCATTCTGGCAATGACGGCAACGAAAGATCCCAAACCGACGGCTTCGGCCTCGCGCGCCCGCGTGATCACGCTCGGCTGCCGCCTCAACTCCTATGAGAGTGAGGTGATGCGCGGGCATGCCGACGCTGCAGGTCTGGAAGACGCCATCATCGTCAATACGTGCGCGGTGACGTCCGAGGCCGTACGGAGCGCCCGCCAGACGATCCGCCGTGCAAAGAAAGATAATCCGGACGCCCGCATCCTGGTGACGGGCTGCGCCGCACAGATCAATCCGGACGAGTTTGCCGCCATGCCGGAAGTCGACCGGGTGATTGGCAATCATGAGAAGATGCAGGCCGAAACCTGGGTCTCGCCTGCCCTGAATGAGGGCCGTGAGAAGATCCTCGTCAACGACATTATGTCGGTGAAGGAAACGGCTGCGCACCTTATCGACGGGATGGAGGGCCGCGCCCGCGCCTATGTGCAGGTCCAGAATGGCTGCGACCATCGCTGCACCTTCTGCATCATTCCCTATGGCCGCGGGAATTCCCGCTCGGTTCCTGCAGGCGATGTGGTCCAGATGGTGCGGCGCCTTGTCGAGACCGGCCATTATGAAGTCGTCCTGACCGGCGTGGACCTGACGAGCTGGGGCGCGGACCTTCCCGGTCAGCCTCAGCTTGGCAACCTCGTCCAGCGTATCCTGAAACTGGTGCCGGAGCTGCAGCAGCTACGCATCTCTTCCATTGATGCCATCGAGATGGATGACGCTCTGTTCGAGGCCATTGGCGACCCGCGCCTTGCGCCCTTCATGCACCTCTCGCTGCAGCATGGTGACAATCTCATGCTGAAGCGGATGAAGCGGCGTCATTCGCGCGAGGATGCAATTGAGCTGGCGCAAAAGCTGCGCGCCATCCGCCCTGATATCGCGCTCGGCGCCGACATTATCGCAGGCTTCCCGACAGAGACCGAAAGCGCGTTCGAGAATTCAGTGCGCCTCGTTGAGGACTGCAACCTCGCCTTCCTGCACGTCTTTCCCTACAGCCCGCGGCCCGGCACGCCTGCCGCGCGCATGCCGCAGCTTGAGAAGGCTCTCATCAAGGAGCGCGCCGCACGCCTGCGCGACGTCGGTGAGCGCGCCCTCTCCCGTCACCTCGACACGCATGTCGGTGCGGTGCGGGATGTTCTTGTTGAGCTGGAAATTGACGGGCGACTTTCCGATTTCTCACGCGTTGCGCTGACGGGTTTTGCCACGCTTGAGGCTGGACGCCCCGTTCCCGCGCGGATAGTCGCTCAGGATGGACAGAAACTGATCGCGGAGCCTGCATGATCCTCTGGTTCGGAAAGAAAAATAAGAAAGTCGAGCTGGAAGACGCCGGCGCGCAGATGCGCGAGCCGGAACTGTCGGCCGAAGAGCTGGCCGCAAAGGAAGCTGCCGAGAAGGCAGAAGCTGAGCGCAAGGCGGCAGAAGAGGCCGCCGAGGCAGAACGCAAAGCTGCGGAACAGGCCAAGATCGACGCCGCAATCGCCGAAGCCAACAAGGCCTGGGAAGAGCGCCAGAAGCGCGAAGCCGTTGAGGCCGAAGACGAAGCGGCCCGCCAGAAGGCTGAGAATGAACTCAAGATCCTTGAAGAGCGCCGCCGCGCCGAGGCCGCTCGCGAGGAAGCGCGCCGCAAGGAAGAAGAGCGCCAGGCCGCCATCGCACGCGGTGAGCCAGACCCCTACGCCGAAATCCGCGACCCGGGCTTCTTCGACAAGCTGTCGGGGGGGCTCTCCAAATCCTCCTCCAAGCTTGGCACCGGGCTCACCGGCATGTTCGGCGGACGCAAGCTCGACGATGACGCGCTGGAAGACCTCGAAGACCTGCTGATCATGTCGGATATGGGCGCGAAAGTGTCTGCGAAGATCACATCGAACCTCGCAAAGACGCGGTTCGACAAGGATATCAGCGACGACGAAATCCGCATTGCGCTCGCCTCTGAAATCGAAGCGATCATGAAGCCGCGCGAGCAGGTCGTGGATTTCGCTGATGGGCCACGCCCGCGTGTCGTCCTGTTTGTCGGCGTGAACGGGTCTGGCAAGACCACGACGATCGGCAAGATCGCGTCAAAGCTGAAAGAGCAGGGCGCCAAGGCGCTGCTGGTCGCCGGTGACACATTCCGCGCCGCCGCCATCGAGCAACTCACCGTCTGGGGTGAGCGGGCCGGTATTCCGGTTCTCTCCAAGCCGACAGGCGCTGATGCCGCCGGCCTCGTCTATGAGGCCATCGAGAAGGCGCAGCGCGAAGATCTCGACCTAGTTCTCGTGGATACGGCGGGCCGCCTGCAGAACAAGGCTGAGCTCATGTCAGAGCTCGCCAAGATCGTCCGCGTGACCCGCAAGCTCGACCCAGATGCGCCGCATGACGTGATCCTCGTGCTTGATGCGACGGTCGGTCAGAACGCGCTGAGCCAGGTTGAAGCCTTCCGTCATACGGCTGAAGTGTCGGGCATCGTGATGACGAAGCTCGATGGCACGGCAAAGGGCGGCGTGCTCGTTGCCGTTGCCGAAGCACATGCCCTGCCGATCCACTTTGTCGGTGTTGGCGAGAAGGCTGAAGACCTTCAGCCCTTTAGCGCGGAAGCCTATGCAAAGGCGCTGGTTGGCCTTGGCCAGGAAGAAACGGTTTGAGCACCGGGGACGAGAAAGCCGCCCTCCGGCGTGAGCTGAAAACCTTGCGCGAAGAAGCCCATGCGCGCGACCCTGATGCGGGCGAAACACTCGCATCCAAGTTTCCACTCAAGCTGCTTGAGCGCTACGGTCCCGTGGTGGCGGGCTACCTGCCGATCGGCAGCGAGATTGACCCGCTGCCCCTCATGGAACGGCTTGAGGCTGAAGGCGCAAAGCTCGCCCTGCCGCGTCTTGAGACAGATGGCTCAATGACGTTTCGCGCCTGGTCGCAAGGGACTGACCTTGAAGACGGGCCCATGGGCCTGCGCCAACCCCTGGAGAGCGCAGATACGGTCGACCCAACGCTGGTGCTGATGCCGCTACTGGCTTTTGACGGCATGGGCGTGCGCATTGGCTATGGCAAAGGCCATTATGATCGCACGCTTTCCGGCCTGCGCGAGGATGGCCGTGTCTTTGCCTGCGGGCTTGGCTTTCATGCCCAGATGCTGGACGAGCTGCCCGCCGAGCCGCATGACCAGCCTCTGGACTGGGCCGTGACCGAGCGTGGCTCTGTGCCCATCTTCATGATGCGGACCTTCAAGGGTGGTGGCGGCAGAGATGATGGGCCCGGCGCGGCCTGACAGGGCGATGTGCTAATTCGGTCAGGAATTACCGATATGGCACGCCACGCCCGCGTGGTTCGACTTCGCTCACCATGCGGGCGAGAAACCATGCGATTAGCCCCGCATCCTGAGCGAAGTCGAAGGATGAACCCGCCAACTGCCAACGGCCCGACCTGCGTCATCCTCGACCGCGAAGCGGTCAGAGGATCCATCTCTTACCGCCTCATCGCACACCGACCGAGAGGTCAGGAGATAGGCTCCCAGATGAGCTATCGCTCATCGGGAGTGACGCCCGTATCGTTTCCACCCTTCATTTTGAGCCCGTCAAAAGATGGGGATCTTCCCCGCAGGCGGAGAAGGAAAGCGTAACGCCAATGGTGGTTCCTCTTCCCCCGCCCGCACTCTGAGCATAGTCGAAGGACGGGGCAGCGCCCAAGCTTAACGCAGAACCATCAGAAGCGGTCGAGCAGGCGCTCGAGATAGTCACGTTCTTCCTCGTCGGCTGGGTCGCCATAGCGGCGACGGAGCTCTTCCAGAATATCCTTGGCCCGCTGGCGTTCAGCCTCGTCTGGAATGTTCACGTCACGGCTGTCCGACGTACCGCCCATCGGACGGCCAAATGGGTCGACCTGATCGCCGCCATTGCCGTACTCCTCTCCGAGGCGCTCACGCTTGAGATCATCCAGCTCTCCGGCAAGTGTCTCGGCAAGATCGCGTATCTGGTCGGTGGCGTCGTCCTGATTGCGGATAGCCCGGAAATTATTGCCGTCTTCGAGCGCCTCAGCGGCGCGGCGCTGGGCGCGCTCAATCGCTTCGAGGGTTTCCTCATCAACCGTACCGCCAGCACCAGTACCATCCTCGCTGCTACCCCCTTCGCGGCCACGCCGACGGGCGAGCTCTTCAACGAGGTCACCCAGACGGGCCTGACGTTCGGTCAGCGTACCGCCTCGGCTTGAGCCGCCATCCTTACCCTCTTGCTCGCCGGGCTGGGAGCCGGACTCACCCTGCTCGCCCTGTTGCTGGTTTCCGGGCTGTTGGCCTGGCTGGCTTCGGCGTTCGCCGCGCTGTTCGGCCAGCGTGTCGTCATTGAGGTCGCGCTGTTCACGCAAGAGGTCGGACAGCTCCTGCAGCGTCTCGGAAAGCTCACGCTCTTCGTCAGGCATGTCCTCGTCATTCTCGCCCTGCTCGCCGGGCATTCCTGGAAAGCCTTCGCCGCTGCCATTGCCCTGCTGGAACTGGAGATTCTCGAGCATGTTTGTGATGTCAGCGAGGAGCTGGCGCGCCTGATCGGTCGCGCCGGTTTCGGTCAGGTCAGACAGCGCATCGAGCATGTCGGCAAAGTCGCTGCCGCCCATGCCGGACCCGCCGCCTTGCGCGCTGTCCGTATCACTCGGCGGGCTGTCGAGACCGTTCGCGAGTGCTTCGGCCATACGGGCCGCGAGATAGTTCTGGGCCGCCTGCTTGAAGGCTTCCATGCGGCGCTGGATTTCAGCTTCGGAGGCACCATCCCGCAGCGCTTCTTCTAATGCCTGTCGGGCGGCTTGAAGGGCGCGCAGGGCATCGGCGGCGCTGCCATATTCGGCCCGGAGCGCCAGAGACCAGAGAAGCGGCTCTGTCTCATCAGCTTCATCGGTAGAGCTCGCCGCCTGCAGGATGGACCCGGCATGGCTGAGGCCGAAATAGACGCTGACATCCTCGAAATAGCGCTCTGGCTTATACGTAACCGCGTCGATCATCAGGGACGCGCGCTGGATCCCGGCAGGCGCGCGGGAAATGCGCTGCGTCGCTTCAGTGAACACTTCGTCCTGAACCAGGCTCTCGCGATTTTGTGCCTCGGCCACTTCATATTCGCCATCTTCGCGCAGGATGGTGACGCGAATATCCTGAATGGCCCGTGCCAGCGGCTGGAGCAGTAGCTTTTCGGGCAGGATGAAGACTTCTGCCTCGCTCATCGTGGACTGACCCGCCCCATCGGTCGCGCGCAGGAAGCCGCGCAGTTCGAGGCCCGCCCAGCGGTGCCGGGTGAGGTCGATCGAGGTCATCTCTTCGGCTTCCTTCGGCGACAGGCCGGGAAGCTGGACGATGATGGCGTCTTCGCGCGCATCGCCGCCCTCATCGACGCGGAAGAGGACGAGTTCGAGACGCTCAATGCCGTAATCGTCACTCGCCTTCCATGAGAATTCGGTCTTGTCGGTGGGCGTGACCTCAGGCGCGGAGACCCATTCGACGGCAGGCGGGTTATCCGGTGAGGCTTCGACGAGCCAGCTTGCCCGCTCGCCCCACCAGCTGACGCGAAGCTCGCTATCGGCTGTGATGATCGCGCGCGCTTCGTATGCACCTTCCGGGGTTTTGCTGAAACGGACCCGCTCGCGGCCCTCTTCGCCCTCAATAATGAGATTAGGCGCTGACGGGGCCTGCGCCCGGACCGTCAGTTCAGACCCGGCCGGCACGCGGACCGGCGCGGCATCAGACGCGAGGAAGACGGGCGGTTTGCCGGTATGCTCTGGCGGCGTGATCCACGCTTCGATGCGGATATTCTCGGCACCGAAAAGACTGCCAATATCAGGGCTGAAGGCGCGTGAGAGACGCTCACCCGCCACTGAGAAGGACAGGAAAGCGGCAAGGGCCAGCAAGGTTGGAAGGATGAAACGTAGATAGAGCGGGTCTGAGGCGCGCCATTCGGCACCAAAATCCGGAACGTTCAGGCGGCGCGCGGCATCGGTAAGTTCCGTTTCATGCGCACGCCACAGCGCCACGCCGCTCGCATCGGGGCGGGCAGGACGGTCTTGAAGTGCAGAAAGCGGACGCAGCTCTGATTGGCGGTCGAGCAGGCGGATGGCTTCGCCGCGCTCCGGAGGGCGGTAGCGCGCCGCGCCAATCCAGACGAGCGGCAAAAGCCCGGCGAGAAAAATGAGCAGTGCAATGGAAGCGAGCTGATCGCTGACAGCATCGATCAGCCCGGTGAGCACCATGGCGAAGAAAATCGTAACGAAAACAGCGAGAGGCCAGAATGCGCGGACCGCACTCAGCCGCCAGAGCGCCGCTTGGGTCCGGGCGATCTTCGGCTCAAGTCCGGGGATCCGTCTCAGCTCAGCCAATCGGGCATGCTCTCCAGTGCGATCATCTCATCGAAGTCAGGTCGCCTGCGGATGACGGCGTAGCGGTCTCCATCGACCAGAACTTCCGGGACAAGAGGTCTCGCATTGTATTGCGACGAAAGCACGGCACCGTAGGCACCCGCCGACATTACAGCCAGACGGTCGCCCCCTTCAATGCACGGCATGTCACGTTCTGCAGCGAACTTGTCGGTGGACTCGCAGATCGGCCCGACAATGTCATAGCGCACCTTCTCATCATCCGCGCCGCGCTCACGCACGGGCAGAATGTCATGATGCGCCTGATAGAGGGCAGGGCGCATCAAATCGTTCATGCCCGCATCGACCATCAGGAAGTTGCGCTGCGGCGCTGGTTTGACGAACAGCGCCTCGGTCACAAGCACGCCTGCATTGCCAGCAATGACGCGGCCCGGCTCAAGTATGACTTCGAGACCCATCCCCTCGGTCACTTCGCGGATCATCTGCGCATAGGCGGATGGAGGCGGCGGATTGTCCGTCGATCTGTAAGGGATACCTAGCCCGCCGCCGAGATCGACGCGGCGGATGTCGTGGCCGTCATTGCGCAGATCCTTGACCAGCGTCATGACTTTCTCAAAGGCCGCGCGCATTGGTGCGATATCATCAATCTGCGAACCAATATGGACATCGACGCCGACCGCCTCGACGCCATCCGTCTCTGCAATCTGCGCGTATGTCGTACGGGCATCATTCCACGGCACACCGAACTTGTCGCCAGACTTGCCGGTGGAGATATTTGGATGACCGCCAGCGGCGACATCCGGATTGACCCGCACAGCGACCCTGGCCGTCTTGCCGACCGATTTGGCGACCTCGGACAGGACGCCAAGCTCGGCCGAACTTTCGATATTGAACTGGTGAATGCCTTCTTCGAGCGCGAGACGCATCTCGGCTCGGGTCTTGCCGACGCCAGAGAAGACAATCTTGCTGGCCGGGATCCCGGCTTTGCGGGCGCGCATTAGCTCTCCGCCGCTGACAACATCTGCGCCGCAACCCTCAGCGGCCAGTGTCTTCAGCACGCCAAGATTGCCATTCGCCTTTACTGAATAGGCGATCAGGCAGCTCATCCCGTCGAACGCATCTGCAATCACGCGCGCATGACGGCGTAGGGTCGCAGCCGAATAGACGTAGACCGGCGTGCCGACATCGTCGGCAATCGTGTCCAGCGCCACATCCTCACAGTGGAGGCGGCCATTCTTGTAATTGAAGTGATGCAACTGGCTCGTCCTTAGTCCGGCGAGACTTCACCCATACCAGTCTCGCCAATATCGGCTTCTGGGTCTGCTTTCGGGATCTCACCACCGAGGCCATTATAATAGGCCTGGTCTTCCGAACGGGCTGGCGCAGCAGCAACTTCGACAGCCGATGCAACAGGCTGGCGTGCCTCTTCGTCAGGCGGCGAAGAGAAGATTGGCGGCGGGCGGTCCAGATCGCCGCGAACGCCGCAGCCACTAAGGATGCCAGCGGCGACAGCAAACAGGCCAATCGTGGTCAGTCGTTTCATCATGATGTGGCCTCCAGGCCCAGACGTTTGTTCCAAAGCTCGATCTGCTCCTTCACGCGGACAGGTGCAGTGCCGCCATAGCTTTCACGGCTTGCGGCAGACGCTTCGACGCTTAGCACGGAAAAGACGGCGTCTGTAAGGCGCGGTTCGACTTCCTGCATGGAATTTAAGGAAAGCGCCTCAAGGCCGATACCGTCTGCTTCTGCCATGGCAACGATGCGCCCTGTGACGTGGTGAGCATCGCGGAAAGGCAGCTTCAGTTCCCGCACCAGCCAGTCGGCAAGGTCGGTCGCCGTGGAATAGCCTTTCGCGGCCGCTGCGCGCATGTTCGCCTTGTCGAAGGCGATCGTCTCCATCATGCCGGCCATGGCGCGGGCGCAGAGATCAAACGTGTCGAAGGCCTCGAAGGTCAGGCGTTTGTCGTCCTGAAGGTCCTTGGCATAGGCCAGTGGGAGTGCCTTCACCGCCCCCTGAAGGCTAGCGAATTGCCCAGCGATCAGCGCCGCCTTCGCGCGGATCAGCTCAGCGGCGTCCGGGTTGCGCTTTTGCGGCATGATGGACGAGCCGGTCGACCACTCATCGGAAAGCCGCGCAAAGCCAAACTGCGCGCTGGTCCAGAGGACGATTTCCTCTGCGAGACGCGAGAGATGCGTTGCCGCAATCGATAGCGCCGCCAGCGCCTCAAGCGCGAAGTCGCGGGCCGATACGGCATCGAGCGAGTTCGCCATTGGCCGGTCGAAACCAAGCGCTTCTGCCGTCATGTCCCGGTCGATCGGAAAGCCCGTCCCCGCAAGTGCGGCTGCGCCCAGCGGCGATTCATTTGCGCGAGACGCGGCCCCGAGCAGGCGGGCCTTGTCGCGCTCGATCATTTCGACATAGGCGAGCAGGTGATGACCGAGCGTGACAGGCTGGGCGGTCTGAAGGTGCGTGAATCCCGGCATGATCGTGTCGGCATGCTCAGCAGCGCGGGTCAGCAGGATACGCTGGAGCGCGCTGAGCGCACGCGCAGCCTCGCCGATGGCGCCGCGCGTCCAGAGACGGAAACCGGTTACGACCTGATCATTGCGCGAGCGGGCCGTGTGCAGGCGCCCCGCTGGCGCGCCGATCAGCTCTTTCAGCCGCGCCTCGATGTTCATGTGAATGTCTTCAAGCTCAACCCGGTAAGGGAAGGTGCCGGCCTTAACCTCTTCGAGGATCTGGTCGAGGCCATCCTGAATGGCGACATTGTCCTCTTCAGAGATAATGCCTGTCTCTGCCAGCATATCGGCATGGGCGCGGCTGCCTGCGATATCCTGCAGCACCATGCGCCGGTCGACATCGATCGACGCGTTGATCGACTGCATGATGTCGGACGGTTGCGCGGCAAAGCGTCCTCCCCACATCTGCTGGCCTTTCGAGGGATTATCTACCATGTCCTGCATCCTGGATACTTAAGAGGGGTTCGGCATGTCCCGCCTTGTAAAATTCGCTATTCCGGCCCTGATCGTGATCGGGCTCGTCGTGGTGTCTTTGACATTGCTTCAGGCAACTTCCAAGGGCGGAAGTAAGGACGAGATCGCCAATCTTGCCACGGGGTCGATTGCCGCACTGGACGTATCCAAGCGCGGGGAGCCTGTCTCAACCGCCGCGTTCGACGGTCCAGACGGCGAGGAAGTGACGCTGGCGGACTTTGAGGGCCGCAACATTCTGGTCAACTTCTGGGCCACCTGGTGCGGGCCGTGCGAACGCGAAATGCCGTCGCTTGCCGCGCTGCAGACGTCCAAGGGCGACGAAAACTTTCAGGTTGTCGCGATCAGTATCGATGCGGAGGAAGACCGTGATTATGCCCGCCAGCGCCTGCAGGAGCTGACCGGCGGCGTCATTGATTTCTATTTCGTCCCGCCAGAACGCTGGGAGGTCGTCTATGAGAGCGGCGCCCGCGGGTTCCCGACGACTGTCATCTATGACGAGACCGGATCGGAGATCGCCCGCCTGTCCGGAGAGGCGGCATGGGATTCGTATGAGGCTATCGCCCTTATCGAGGCGATCAAGAACTAGGCCGGGTCCGTCGTCTCGAAGACGTAGAGCAGCGTGCGCTGATTATCGCTGAAATTGTCGTCTGACAGGATGAATATGCGGCGCCGGCCATCGTCCAACGGCAGGACGGCTATGGCCTCAAAGTTATCAAGGGTGAGCGGCGCAGCCATGAAGGCGAGCGTTGTCGTCTGGCCGTCAGCACCTCGCACGCGAATGCCAATCGCGTTCTGCCGGGTCAGCGGGTTGTAGGCGCGGTGCAGGCTATAGAGCTCGGGCCCGGCAGCGTCGAGGCCGACAAGCGGCGTGCCGTCCGCCTTCACCCAAGGCGCGCCCGCAAAGGAGACGCCGCCATCTCCGGTCACGACACCCAGAGGGCCATCGCCGCCAGCCAATGTCTCAAGACCGAGCAGTAGTTTCCCCTCGCTGAGCACGAGACCTTCTGCGCCTGAATTGTCGCTGATGGACCGGCCAAGCCCTGTCGGACGTGAGCCCATGCTGGCCACAGGCACCGCGCGTGCGTTGCCGCCGCAGCGCTCATAGGCGAAAGCCTCGACGCGGTGATCGCGCTCGAAGCTGATGAAGGCGATGCCGCCTTCGACGTGCAGGCCTTCTGCGTCAGCCTCTGACTTGCCCGTCAGGATCTCTCCGTCGGCGCCGCGAAGATAGGTGAGCGTTGCCTGTCCCTGCGGCGCAAGCGTCGCCTGATCAAAGGGAATGCGAACCAGTGCGCCCGCGTCGGAAACGGCGAGCAGGTCGCCATTCGGCAGGATGTCCATGCCCGAAAGGCCACCAAAAGAGGCCAGCGGCGCGTCGAGTGCCCAGCCCGACACGAATTCGACGCCCGTCAATGCGCGGCCAATGGCGTCTTCGGGGCCGAGGCCGACGGGCGCAGCCTGCATCACGAAGGACATCGCGAAACCTTCGCCCTCGCCTTCAGTGCAGGAACGGTCAGCGAGATCGCTGCTGGCCGCATCGAACACCCAAGGGTCCGCTGGCGGCGAGGCAGGCGCTTCAGGCGTGTTGGAGCTACAGCCAGCAAGGCCCAGCGCCAGCAGGCTGGCCGCGAGAGGAAAAGTCCGGATCATGTCTAACGTCCTGCTGGAGATCAGCTTTTGGAGGCCTTGCGAGCAATATCCTGCATTGATGTCACTTTGACATCACGCGAGCCATAGCGCGGACCGCCGCGAGCTGTTTCTGACACGCCGCTGGACATGGTCCGGCCACTGATGCTGCCACTCGGGGTCTGCACGGCCATGGCTTTCTGATCTGGCAGATTGTCCTTCTCGTCGAAAAGGCTGGCCAGCTGCTCTGTGATCGCACCACCAAGCTGTTCGGCGTCCACCAGCGTTACAGCACGCTTATAGTAACGCGTCACATCATGCCCGATGCCGATGGCGATCAGCTCAACCGGGCTACGATTCTCGATCTCGGTAATGACCTGGCGGAGGTGACGCTCCAGATAGTTGCCGACATTCACGCTCAGCGTGGAATCGTCGACCGGCGCCCCGTCAGAGATCACCATCATGATTTTGCGCTGCTCGGGGCGGCCAAGCAGGCGGTCATGCGCCCAGAGAAGCGCCTCGCCGTCGATATTCTCTTTCAGCAGGCCTTCACGCATCATCAGGCCAAGATTCTTGCGTGCGCGGCGCCATGGGGCGTCGGCAGACTTGTAGATGATGTGGCGCAGATCATTGAGACGGCCCGGACCCGCAGGCTTGTTCGCCTTCACCCAGTCCTCACGGGCGAGACCGCCCTTCCAGGCCTTCGTTGTGAAGCCAAGGATTTCCACCTTCACGCCGCAACGCTCGAGCGTGCGCGCAAGAATGTCGGCGCAGAGCGCCGCGATCATGATCGGGCGCCCACGCATGGAGCCGGAATTGTCGAGCAGCAGCGTGACAACCGTATCGCGGAATTCGGAGTCGTCTTCCTGCTTGAAGGAAAGCGGCGCCGTCGGGTCGGTGATAACCCGGGTAAGGCGAGCGGTATCCAGAACGCCTTCTTCGAGATCGAACGACCAGGACCGGTTCTGCTGCGCCATGAGGCGGCGCTGCAGGCGGTTGGCCAGTTTGGACACAGCGCCCTGCAGCGATTGCAGCTGGTGGTCGAGATAGGCGCGAAGCCGCGTTAGCTCTTCGGGGTCACAAAGGTCGGCTGCCTTAGCGACCTCATCATGCGCCGTCGTAAAGACGCGGTAGGAGAAGTCCTGCCGGTCGTCGCCATCGCGGAAGTTCGGGCGAAGCGGCTTAGAGCCATCATCGCTCTCTTCGTAATCGTCCTCGCCTTCAGCTTCGGCGTCAGCATCGACGGAGACGTTCGCTTCTTCGCCTTCGACATCGTCGCTTTCGCCAGCCTCCATCTCCTCGGTCGATGAGCCTTCGGTCTCGTCGCCCTGTTCGGAGTCGTCGCTAGAAGTTTCCTGCTGCTCGGACTCCTCCTCGCTTTCGGTCTCGCTCTCGTCTTCCTGCTCGTCGCCGGCCTCATCACCTTCGGTGAGGTCCTTGATCAGGCGCTGGACGGTTTTAGCGAAGGCGCGCTGGTCATTGAGCTGGGTCAGTAGCTCATCCAGTGCATTGCCGCCGCGTTCCGTCACTTCATCGCGCCAGATCGAGGCGATGCCCTCAGCCTCCGCGGGCAGTTTGCGGCCGGTCAGCTTTTCACGCAGCAGGAACTCAATCGCTGGCGCAATCGGTGCCTCGGTGCGGTCCTGCATGCGGGTATAGCCCGCTTTCTCACATCGCGCCGCGAGGGCGGCATCGAGATTGGCGGCGGTGCCGTCCATGGCATTGGCGCCGATGGATTCGATACGGGCACGCTCTGCAGCCTCGTATACCTGACGCGCCATCTCGCCGCTCGGGCGCTCGGCCATGTGGGCGGCGGCATCATGGTGGGCCATGCGCAGGGAAAGGGCATCGGCTTCGCCGCGGGCGCGGGCCGCCTGCTCTTTGGAAAGCTCACGCGGCGGCGCCTGCAGGACCAGCCTGTTTTCTTCAGTCCGTCCCGCTTCAGAGACAAAGCTCGTCTCTACGTCGCGCGTCTGGCTCATGGCCTTCGCCGTCGTGGCAAGGGCCTGCTTGAAGAGTTCGTAGGGCGTATCGTCCTTGTTAGACATGGTCCTCACTTAGCGCCCGCTATCGCAGTTGCGAAGGGTTTTGCAGGCGGGCCGCAGCCCGCCGGTCAGCTTCAGGCGACGCGCACCATCAGCGCGCTTTCCGGCAGGTCTTCACCGAAACAGCGCTGGTACATCTCTGCCACGAGCGGGCGTTCGAGTTCGTCGCACTTGTTGAGGAAGGTCATCCGGAAGGAATGGCCAAGATCGCCGAAGATGCGGTAGTTCTCCGCCCAGGTGATCACGGTACGCGGGCTCATCACGGTCGAGATATCGCCGTTCATGAAGGCGTTCCGCGTCAGGTCCGCAAGGCGCACCATCTTGGACAGGAGCTCCTTGTCAAGATCGGTTGCCTTGGTCGAGACGATCTCCACTTCGGCATCATGCTCAAGATAGTTGAGCGTGGTGACGATGCTCCAGCGGTCCATCTGGCCCTGGTTGAGCTGCTGGGTGCCGTGATAGAGGCCCGTCGTGTCGCCGAGACCGACCGTGTTGGTCGTCGCGAACAGGCGGAAATACGGGTTTGGCGAAATGACGCGGTTCTGGTCGAGCAGCGTGAGGCGGCCAGAAGCCTCCAACACGCGCTGGATCACGAACATCACGTCCGGACGGCCGGCATCATATTCGTCAAAGGTGATCGCGACCGGGCGTTGCAGTGCCCATGGCAGGATGCCTTCGCGGAATTCGGTGACCTGAACGCCTTCCTTTAGAACGATCGCATCCTTGCCGACCATGTCGATACGGCTGACATGGCTGTCGAGGTTGATGCGGATCATCGGCCAGTTGAGGCGCGCGGCGACCTGTTCGATATGCGTCGACTTACCGGTGCCGTGATAGCCCTGCACCATGACACGGCGATTGTGTTCAAAGCCCGCCAGGATCGCGAGCGTGGTCTGCGGGTCGAAGCGATAGGCTTCGTCGATTTCCGGCACGTATTCGGTCTTCGTCTCGAAGCCGTGCACGACCATGTCGGTGTCGATGCCGAAGACATCACGGACCTTGATCTCTACGGTCGGCTCAAGCTCGGTCAGAACATCGGTATCGCTGGTCAGGCTCATAAACTATCGTCCTCGAATTGGTCTCGCGGGTCTCACGAAGGGGTTCTAGCACGCGAATGACATGCGCCTAGTGCGACGTGAGGTAAAGGTCACTCCGCCGCAGACCAGACGATTTCACCACCAACGACTGTCATCACTGCATTTGCATCCAGGATTTCAGCTTCCGGCACGCTCATCAGGTCGCGGTCAAAGACGGAAAAGTCCGCGATCTTGCCTGGCTCGATGGTGCCAAGATCTTCTTCCATGAAGGCGGCGTAGGCAGCGTTCGAGGTGAACAGGGCCAGCGCCTCTTCCCGCGAGACCGCCTCTTCAGGATGCCAACCCTCGCCGGTAAACCCGGTGAGGTCCTTACGGGCCACTGCGGCGTAGAATTCGATCAGCGGCGAGCCCACTTCCACAGGCGCATCAGAGCCACCCGCCACGAGCACGCCGGCATCCATCAGTGACTGCCAGGCATAGGCGCCCTGCAGACGCCCCAGACCGACGCGCGCCGGCGCAAAGTGCAGATCCCCAATAGCATGAGAGGGCTGCATGGATGCGATGAGACCAGATTCCGCCATACGGGGAATGTCTGACGGATTCAGGAGCTGGGTGTGCTCAATCCGCCAGCGATGCGACGCGTCATACCCGCCCTCGATGGCGCCGTCGATCAGGCGGCGATTACCAAAGTCGCCGATGGCGTGAATGGCAAGCTGATAGCCCCCGGTATCGGCGTCGCTCATGGCTTCCTGCAATTCTTCCGGAGAAAGCAGGGACAGGCCAGAGGTGTCCGGACGGTCGGAATAGGGCTCGATCAGAAGCGCGCCGCGAGAACCAAGGGCACCGTCCATATAGTATTTGATCGCGCGGTTGGTGATCGTGTCGGTCTCATATTTCCGGTTGGCTGCAATATCCCGGCTCATCTCGGCCTGTGCGGGTCGGCCGCTGAAAGCGTTCCACAGGCGCAGAGGCATCAGGCTTTCGGCATCGAGTTCGGCCAGCAGCGATGCATCTTCCGGCGGGACTGACATGTTGTGAATGCCGGTCCAGCCGCGAGAAGCGTATTCCGCCGCGCCGACGATGTAGGACTCACGAACGGCGTCGGCGTCGGGGGCCTGGTAGAGCGGAAGCGTAAGGTTCATGGCTTCGTCAATGAGAATGCCCGTCGCCCTGCCGTCTTCGTCGCGCTCGATCTTCCCACCTTCGGTGTCAGCGGTATCGGCATTGATGCCGACCGCATCCAGCGCTGCAGAGTTGGCGACCAGCGCGTGGCCATCCGCCCGGATAAGTATCACCGGCCGGTCCGGGACCACGCTGTCGAGGTCAGCGGCTGTCGGCATCCGCCCTTCGGGCCAGCCCGTCTCCAGCCAGCCGCGGCCAAAGAGCAGGCCGTCACCCGGCTTCGCTTCATTCTCTGCAGCGACCACTTCGAGAAGCTCTGCAATTGACTCCACGCTTGCGAGATCAAGCTGCAGCTCTCGCTCACCGATTCCGTTGAGGTGCGCGTGGGCGTCGGTGAAGCCCGGATACATGAAGTTGTTGTTCAGCCAGACAAACTCGGCGTTTTCGATATCGACCTCTGCGTCGAGGTCATCGACAGAGCCCGTCCATACGATGCGGCCATCGCCGCCAACGGCCACCGTATCCACCGTCTCGCCAGCAATACCGGTATAGATCGTGCCGCTTGAGAAAATCCGCGACGCGCTCGGGCGGTCGGCTTCGGTTGGCTCCGTCGCATTTGCCGCTGGCGGCGTCGGTGAAGGCTGCGTACAGGCAGCAAGCAGAAGGGCGGACAGGATAGCGGCGGGTCGCAGCATGGACGGACTCCTCAAAGAAGGTTTGTCTCTGGCTGGCCCATATGTGCGATCAACGCAAACAAAAACGCGCCCCGTCTGGAGCGCGTTTTTTAAAGTCTGTCGAAGATCAGGAGATCCTAGGCGCTTGCTTCAGCAGCCTGCTTCTCGATGTCCCGCTTGATCTTGAGGGCCTTCGCAGAAAGCGTGTCGTCCTTCGACTTCGCAAGGTAGCCGTCGAGGCCGCCATGCTTGTCGACCGTGCGCAGGGTCTTTGCCGCAATGCGCAGGGACACGTCCCGGCCGAGGGCTTCAGACCGCAGGGTCACGTTCACCAGGTTCGGAAGGAACCGGCGCTTGGTCTTTACATTCGAGTGGCTCACTTTGTGGCCGACGATCGGCTTGACGCCTGAAAGTTCGCATTGGCGTGCCATGGGGCGCTCGCTTAATAGTGTTAGATCAAATCCGAAGCGGCGCTCATACGCGCCAGCCACGCAAACGTCAACCGTCACGCTCAGCCGGTTACACACGGCCAAATTGAGGTATTATAGCGGCGAAGTCAGGTTGCCCCTGTTCAGCTGCCGTTCTGGTATGCACTTATATACGGTGAGAGCCAACGTCTCGAATTAAGGACTTTCCTACATGAAAAAGATGATCGCCGCCACGAGCCTTGTTGCGCTTGCGACCGCAGGTCTGTCTTCGGCCCAGTCTACATCGGCTGCGGCCACGGTGTCTCCACTTGGAGAAGTTCAGGCCGGCAAACCAATGCGTCTTGTCTATGAGGTGAAGGCGACGGCATGGGCGCTGTTCATTCCGATCACGGGCCGCGCCAATTTCCGCATGGACCTTCAGCCGGACACCTACTCCATCAATGGCGTGGTGAAGACGACAGGTCTCGCTGACATTCTGGTCAATTATGACATGCGCCTTGCGGCCAGCGGCTATGTCCGCGACGACCACCTTGAGCCTTACGCCTATGTCTCGCAAAACCGCGACGGCAAGAAGAACCGCCGCGTCGAGATGACTTATGGTGCAAACGATGTCGCGATGACGGCGACGCCGGCCTTCGGCAATCTCGGTGAGCCGCCTGCGACGCCAGCCCAGAAGCTCGAGGCGGCTGACCCGCTGACAGCTTTCCTCGGCCACGCTTTCACGCCGCGACCTGCAGATGGCAATCCGTGCGGTGGCCCGATGAAGATTTTTGACGGCCGCCAGCTGACCCATCTCACTTTTGAGAATGCAGGCCTCAAACAGGTGAAGACCGACGCCTATCGCGGGCAGGCCTATGAGTGTCATGTCTCCATGGACAAGATCGCTGGCTATGACGCTGATGAGATCAACGCCAAAGAGACGCTGACCGGGATTGATGGCCCGCTCCGCATGTGGATGGCCCCAATGGACAATGGCACCTACATGCCGGTGAAGATCCAGGCTGATACGGACGCGATCGGGTCGGTTACGCTGCAGGTCTCAAAGCTTCGCTATGAGCCGATCCCTGAGCCGTCCAACGAAGGTTAGCCAGTCGTCGCGTTGACCGGTCCGGGCAGCGCGGCTAAGGCGGGCGACATGCCAGCGCAGCCGCTCAAACTCACCACTTGGAACATCAACTCGGTCCGCCTGAGGGCACCGAACGTGCAGGCTTTCCTCAAAGAGGAAGGCTCTGACGTTCTCTGCCTGCAGGAGATCAAGTGTCAGACCGACCAGTTCCCGCAGAAAGCCTTCCGCGAAATCGGGTACAATCACTTTCAGATCTTCGGCCAGTCTGGCGGCCATCACGGCGTCGCTATTGTCTCGCGCCACCCTATTGAACCCGTTGATGCACATCCGCTCTGCCGCGAAGGCCATGCCCGCGTTCAGACCGCCCGCATCAAGGGTGCGCTGATCCACAATATCTACCTGCCTGCAGGTGGCGATGAACCGGACCCGGTCAAGAACGACAAGTTCGCCCACAAGCTGGACTTCCTCGAATGCATGGCGCGGGACTTTGCGTCCTCGGCCAATGCGCCAGAGCCGCACATTCTCGTTGGCGATCTCAATGTCGCGCCGCATGAGAACGATGTCTGGTCGCACAAGCAGCTTCTGAAGATCGTCTCGCACACGCCGGTTGAGACGAAGGCGCTGGAGAAGGCGCGCAAGGCAGGCGGGTTCACCGATATCGCGCGCGCGCGTCACGCCGACGGCCAGAAGCTCTATACCTGGTGGTCATACCGGGCGAAGGACTGGGCAGCCTCAAACCGTGGCCGCCGTCTTGATCATATCTGGGCGAACGATGCCGCCATGGCCGGCGCAGACCTTCAGAGCTACAGCATCCATCTTGGCTGGCGCGGCGGCTGGAAGCCGTCCGATCACGCGCCGGTCAGCACAACATTCCATTTCTAGGTCGCGGGCCTAGCCTGCTTGCAGCCGGTATCCGCCCGCTTCGGTAATCAGGATGCGGGCATTCGCCGGATCGGGCTCGATCTTCTGGCGCAGCCGGTAGACATGCGTCTCCAGCGTGTGCGTCGTCACGGCGGCATTATATCCCCAGACCTCGGCGAGCAGCTCCTCGCGGGCCACCGCCTTACCGCCCGCCCTGTATAGATATTTGAGGATATTGGTTTCCTTCTCGGTCAGCCGCACTTTCTGGTCGCTCGACGTGACGAGAAGCTTCATCGCCGGCTGAAACTCATAGGGGCCGAGCGTGAAGGTCGCGTCCTCGCTCTGCTCAAAGCTGCGAAGGTGGGCGCGCACACGGGCAAGCAGGACCGAAAACCTAAAAGGCTTGGTGACATAGTCGTTCGCGCCGGATTCCAGCCCAAGAATGGTGTCAGCGTCGCTATCCTGGCCCGTCAGCATCACGACGGGCGCGCGAAGGCCTCGCTGGCGCATCAGTTTGCAGGCTTCGCGCCCGTCCATGTCCGGCATGTCTACATCCAACAGAACGAGGTCAAACCGCTGCGTCTCAATCAGCTTCAGCGCTTCGGAGGCATTTGCTGCCTCCATCGCCTCAAAGCCGTCATGCAGGTTGAACTGCTCTGCGAGCGCGCCGCGAAGTTCGTCGTCATCGTCGACAAGAAGAAGTGTCTTTGTGCTGATCATGTAAAAGCGATGCTGGGTTGCTGGCCGTTGGCGGGACGCGATACACATAACACCGACTCGCCGTCGAATAACTAGATGATCACGATTTTGGGAGCGGCCAGATGCCGACACGTTTCCGGGTAACCCCAGACAGGAAAATTATCGGGCAGGGCCTGACCTTCCAGTGCGCGATCGGCAAAGGCGGCATGGTGGACGCCGCGAAGAAGACCGAGGGCGATGGTGCTTCGCCCATCGGTCTCTGGAAGATCAAGCGGGTTTTCTGGCGCGCCGACAAGTTCGACCGACCCAAGACCGTTCTTCCCGCAACGCCACTTCACCCGGATGATGGCTGGTGCGATGAGCCGGGCGACCCGCTCTATAATTGCGCGGTCAAACGCCCATATCCGGCCAGCCACGAAGTCATGTGGCGCGAGGATGATCTGTACGACATCGTCGTCCAGCTTGATCACAACACTGACCCGGTCGTCCCCGGCAAGGGCAGCGCCATTTTCATGCATATCGCCAAGCCTGACTATTCGCCGACGGAAGGCTGCATCGCGCTCGCTTTCGACGACCTCCAGTTGCTCCTTGCCCATTGCGACAAGGACACAGGCATCGAGATCCTGCGCGCCAGCTAGGCGGTTTTGCGCTCTCCAAAGAAGGCACTGCCAACGCGGACATGCGTGGCGCCGAGCTTTGCGCCAAGCTCATAATCGGCGCTCATCCCCATCGACACCCAGGGCAGGCCCGCCCGGTCTGCAAGCTTCTTCAGAAGCGCAAAGTGCGGCCCTGCAGGCTCATCCACGGGCGGGATGGACATCAGACCTTTCAGCTCACCTGGATAAGTCGCTCGCGTATAATCGATCAGTTCTTCCAGATCGGCCGGAAGCACGCCTGATTTCTGGTCTTCCTCACCCGTATTTACTTGAATGAGGAGATGCGGGAACCGGTTCAGCTTCTCAGCCGCCTCACTCAGCGTGCGGACGATCTTCTTTCGGTCCACCGTCTGGATGACATCAAACAACGCAACGGCGTCTTCGGACTTGTTGCTCTGCAGCGGGCCGATCAGGTGAAGGGTCAGGCCTTCAATGTCTCGCCGGTGCTGCCAGTGTTCCTGCGCTTCCTGAACCCGGTTCTCGCCGAACACGCGTTGGCCGCAATCGAGCGCCGCCTGAAGGCGTTCATCGGGCTGCTTCTTTGAGACGGCAACAAGTTCAACCGGGTGATCAGCTACCGAAGCGAGCTGCTTCAGGATGTCGTCCCGGCTGGCGGCTATATCGTTTGATAGGTCAGTGCTAGGCATGGCGGGATGAAGCACGCCGCAGCCGTCTCCCGCAAGTTCCGAAACGCCGCGTCTATCGCGCAGGCGCACACCGCGCCCCTGCTGCCGGGTGGCTTTTTCCTGACAGATCCGGCTCGGGTAAAGGATGCGCGCGCCGTGGCATCCCGTCTGCCTGACGGGATTGGCGTCATTATCCGCCACTTCGGGCAGGCAGATGCGATAGAAGACGCCTTCGCTATTGTCAGCGACTGCCAGAGGGCAGGGCGTGTTGTGCTGATCGGGGCCGATCCGGATCTCGCGCTCGCAACCGGCGCCGACGGCGTGCACTGGCCATTTCGCATGCGGAAGCATCTTCAGCGCCACAAGCAGAGCCTCGGCCTGCTTCACACGATGAGCGTCCACTCACCGGCCGAATCGCACGCCGCACGCGCTTACCCCGTCGATGCGCTCATCTATTCGACCGTCTTTCCTTCCGCCAGCCCGAGCGCAGGTACGCCTATCGGGCTCTCGCGCTTCGCAGCAACGGCATCCAACTCGCCCGTCCCGCTCTATGCGCTCGGTGGAATATCGGCCGCAAATGTAGAAAAAGCCGCCCGGTTCGGCGGCTTTGCAAGCGTTTCGGCGTTTGAAGCGCTTCTCTAAAAGCTAGAACTTGAAAGCAGAGCGCAGGCGGATGCCCGTCTCGATCGTCTCATTCTGGAGCTGCTCAAACTCATCAAGCTCCGTCGCACCAAGGGTCAGCTCACCACCAACACTGATGCGCGGCGTGATGCGGAATTCTGCGCCAGCACGCATCTCTTCACGTGCAAGCGGGGAGCCGTCAGGACGGGACGTCATATCGACGCTCAGCTGCCAGCGGTCGCCCTTGATCCACGCAAGGCGAACTTCCTTGCTTGGTGCGCCCTGCCAGATCGGCGTGGCGTCAGATGGCGAGCTCAGGGTGAACTGGCGATACCAGTCCGGCTGGGCCTTTTCCGTCTCGGAAACAGTCGGCGGCGACAGCTCAATAGGCTCAGACTGCGCCGTGGCCGGAAGGGCCGCGAACACGCCGAGCGCTGCAAGAGCTGTTACAGAATACTTCATTTGCCACCTTTGTTACGGGGCTACTTAATCAAACGAACGCGCGAATTGAACATTAATTCCTGCTCATCTCGAAAAAATCGGCTTGGAGTGTGATTTCTACCACAACTCCCCTGCTGGTGCGGTTCCCGCCGGGCGTATCCAATTGCTCATTCTGGTATGAGAGAGCGACGTCGAAGCCGTCTGATAGTTCCCGACTGGCCGCAAGGCTGAAGCCTTCCGAGGAAAGTTGCGCGAGGTCATCCTCAGCCTCGCCATAGTTCAAAGAGACGCGCGTCTCGCCAAACTCGCGAGCCACACCAGCCTCCCAGGCCGAATAGTCGGCGTCGCCAAAGCCATTGTCGCTCTGCAGCCAGGAAAGCCCGAACTCGGTCCCATCGCGCTCGATATTTGCGCCCAGTGACCAGGTTTCCATCCGGTCGCGGGTCAGGCCCGCAAAATCATCTGGCTCGGCACTCGACCAGGCGAGCGACGCTTCGATGCGCGTGCCTGAAGAGCGCAGCGTGCGCGACAGGTTCGCCGACGCCTCAACAACATCGGAAAGCCCGGGCTGACCAACGGCGTCGGAAAGGCTGCGATCAAGATTCTGTCCGTCGGCGTCCGGCGTGTACGAAATGCCCGCACGCAGGCCTAGGATGCGCGGGCTGGCATAGCTGAGCTTTGCCGACGGCCCGGTCACATCGTGATTGGTGCGGTTTATCTTGAGACCAGTGGGATCAAGATAAGGGTTCGCGACGGCAGAATAGGTGAGGGCGCTTGGGGCGCCTTCGAAAAATCGCGCCGCGACGCCGCGGTCCTTCCCGATACGAAGTTCGCCATACCCGCCATCAGCGCGGAGATATGCCGCTTCGAGACGGCCACGCGCGCCCGTCTCGTCGCCAATGGGGCCACCGGAGAAACCGCTATAAGCGCCGGCGACAGGCAGACCCGTCCCGAAATCACCCGCAAAGCCGGGACGCAGCGGGTGATCTCTCTGACCGCGAAGCGTAAGGCGTGCGCCAAGTTCGGTCCCATTCTGGAGGATGGTTTCGGCCTCTGTATCAAAGCTGATTTCGTAGAGAACAACTTCGCTATCGGACCGCTCATCCTCCAGCAGCGAAACGACGGTCGCCGCCTCGATATCGCTCTCGATGTCGAGGGGCAGGGCGAGTGCCTGCGGCATAGTCGAGGTCGCCGAAATTGCGGCGATCAGGGTCAGGGCTGATCTCATCTGGAGGCGGTCCAATCGATTGCTTCTTGCCGAGCACATATCAGCACTGGCCCGACCGGTCCCAGATGATATACAGAGCGGCTAGTGAAGAAGATATTGCCGACAGGATATTCGTAATGAAGGCTTCCACAAAGATCGCCGCTGCCCTCACCGGGGTGTTCGCTCTCTCAGGCTGCCTGTTTTCGGGCAATGACGGCGCTCAGAATATCAGCGTTGCTGAAAGCTTCGAAGGCGGGGTGAACCCGTATCTCTGGCGCGCCAGCCTCGACACGCTGAACACGCTGCCACTTACGACCGCCGACCCGGTTGGCGGCATCATCAATTATGACTGGAAGTCTTTCCCGGACGCACAGGACGAGCGGATCCGAGCGACTGTCTACATTCTCGACTCGCGACTACGGGCCGACGGTGTGAAAGTGTCCGTCTTCCGCCAGGTGCAGGATAATGGACAGTGGACGGACGCGCCGGTGGACCTCGCCACCAGCGTCCAGCTTGAGAACGCCATCCTGACCCGCGCGCGCGTTCTCAAATCTTCAGAACTCAGCTAGGCGCGACAAGCCAGCTCACACAATTGCAGGAGGGACGCCGTGACGTCTCGCTATGATCCGCAAACTGCGGAAGCCAAGTGGCGTAAGGCCTGGGCAGACGCCGGTATTTTCAAGACAAAAACGCCGGATGAGGCGAAGGGACAGGACAAGTCCTACGTCCTTGAAATGTTCCCTTACCCATCGGGCAAACTGCACATGGGGCATGTGCGCAACTATGCGATGGGCGATGTGGTTGCCCGCCACCGCCGCGCGCTCGGGCACAACGTGCTCCACCCTATGGGCTGGGACGCCTTCGGCCTGCCGGCAGAGAATGCTGCGATCGAACGCAATGTCCATCCCGGTGAGTGGACCTATCAGAACATCGCGACCATGCGCGCCCAGCTGGAAAAGCTCGGCCTTACGCTGGACTGGAGCCGCGAGTTCGCGACCTGCGACACCGACTATTACGGCGAACAGCAGCGCCTCTTCCTCAAACTGCTCAAGGCCGGTCTCGCCTATCGCAAGGCGAGCAAGGTCAACTGGGACCCTGTCGACAATACGGTCCTCGCGAATGAGCAGGTCATCGACGGCAAGGGCTGGCGCACTGGCGCGCCGGTCGAGCAGCGTGAACTGACGCAGTGGTTCTTCCGCATCACTGCCTATGCAGATCAGCTTCTGGAAGGTCTGGACGGGTTGGAAAACTGGCCTGACAAGGTGCGCCTGATGCAGGCCAACTGGATCGGTAAATCCAAAGGCGCCACCGTCCGCTGGGTGATCGACGGCGATCAATCCGCAGAGTTCGGAAAGCATATCGAGGTCTACACGACCCGTCCCGATACGCTTTATGGAGCAAGCTTCATCGCGCTGGCACCGGATCACCCCATTACGCGCGCGCTTGCAGAAGACCGTCCCGAAATCCGCGAGTTTATTACAGAAGCCGCGAAGATCGGCACGTCTGAAGAAGCGATCGAGAAAGCGCCAAAGCTGGGTGTTGATCTTGGACTTCGCGTCCAGCACCCGTTTGATCCCAGCTGGACCATCCCTGTCTGGACAGCGAACTTTGTCCTGTCTGGCTACGGCACTGGCGCCATCTTCGGTTCGCCTGCCGGGGACCAGCGCGACCTCGATTTTGCGCGTAAATACGGTCTGCCGGTTCAGCCTGTGGTCCTGCCACCGGACACCAGCGCCGACAATCATGAGATCACCGACACGGCGTATACCGGCCCCGGCACGATCTATAATTCCGACTTCCTCAACGGTCTCACGACTGAAGCGGCAATCTCAGCCGCGATTGAGAAACTGGAAGCGCTCGGTCTCGGTGAGGGCACGATCAATTACCGTCTCCGCGACTGGGGTGTTTCGCGCCAGCGCTATTGGGGTTGTCCGATTCCGATCATCCACTGTGAGAGCTGCGGCGCTGTTCCGGTGCCTGACGCCGATCTGCCCGTCACGCTTCCAGAGGATGTGAGCTTCGACAAGCCGGGCAACCCGCTCGCGCACCATCCGAACTGGAAGAAGACGAGTTGTCCGAAATGCGGAGGCGAAGGCACGCGGGAAACCGATACGCTCGATACGTTTGTCGACTCGTCCTGGTATTTCGCACGTTTTGCAGGGATCAAGGACAAGGCCGAGCGCGCCTACTGGATGCCTGTCGATCAATATATCGGCGGTGTCGAGCATGCCGTTCTGCACCTTCTCTATGCCCGCTTTATCTCACGCGCGCTGCGCGATGTTGGTGAGCTGGATCTGCCCAAGGGCGAGCCGTTCCTCGGCCTCTTCACCCAAGGCATGGTCACGCATGAGACCTACAAGAACAGCGAAGGCAAATGGGTCGAACCGGCGGATATTGAACGCCGGGATGGCGGCCTCTTCGTGCGGGGGACGGACCTCACCGTAACCGCAGGCCCCGTCGAGAAGATGTCGAAGTCGCGCAAGAATGTCGTCGACCCAGACCAGATCATCGTCTCCTTTGGGGCAGACGTTGCCCGCTGGTTCGTCCTCTCCGACAGTCCGCCTGAGCGGGATGTTGAGTGGTCGCAGGCCGGCGCAGAGGGCGCGGCCCGTTTTGTCCAGCGCGTCTGGTCGATCTTTGGTGGCCTTAAAGGCTCCGAAACGCCTGCGGGTAAAGCCGAACCGACACCGCTCCTTCGCTTCTCTCACCGTGCAGCGGCTGAAATCAACAAGGCGATCTCCGAGTTCAGGCTGAACGCCGCGATCGCGCTCTGCCATGACTGGGTGAACACGCTGAAGAAGGCGGAAGGCGCCGACGAAGAAACGTCTGCATCGCGCCATGAAAGCGCGCGCATGCTGGCGATCTGTCTGACACCTTTCATGCCTCACCTGGCTGAGGAGTGTTGGCATGCGCTTGGCGAACAGGGTTTCATCTCTGACGCGGCCTGGCCAGTGTCCGATCCGGAACTCATGGTCGAGAACACCATCACGCTTCCAATTCAGGTGAACGGCAAGCGGCGCGCCGAGATCGAAGTCGCGCGGGATGCAAGCAAGGACGACATTGAGCAGCAGGCACTGAAGCTGCCAGAACTTGCGAGCTTCCTCGACGGCGTCGAGGTAAAGAAAATCATTGTGGTTCCCGGCCGTATCGTGAATATCGTGGCGTCATGAAGAATTTGCTCCTCGCTTCCGTTGCCGCATTGATGCTGGCTGGCTGTGGTTTCCGTCCGCTCTATGCTGACGGGTCGTTCAACGAGGTCGGCGAAGGTCTGATTACCGTCGATGAAATCAATGATCGATCAGGTTACCTCCTCCGTCGCGAGCTTCTGAAAGAGCTCGCCATCGGTCTCCCAGGGCTCAACGAGCGCGCAAATCTCAAAGTTGCGCTTGAGGAAGATCTTGAGCGTATCACGCTTCTGACCGACGGCAGCGTGTCGCGCTCCTTCCTTGAGGGGCGCGCAGAATTTACGCTCACTACGGAAAGCGGTGAGGCTTTCAACGGCGATGCGCAGGTTCAGATTCCGATTTCTGCAACCCAGTCTCCGTTCGGCGACGTTGCTGCACAAACAGAATCGTCCGCGCGTGCCATGCGAGAGCTAGCCGGTGAGATTGTCGACGACCTGCGTTTGCAACTCGAATCGGCCCGATGATCCTGAAAAGCGGTCAGGTCGCCAGCAGGTTCAAAAGTTCAGATAACAGTCCCTGGTGCGCCCTCGTCTTCGGCGACGACGACGGCGTCGTAAATGATCTCGCCGATCAGATCGCGGCGAGCTGGAGCAAGGCTGCCGGCAATGCGCGTCAGGTCGTCCTCGACGATGACGATATCCGCCGTGAGCCACATCTTCTCTCAGACAAGGTGGAAACCGGCTCTCTTCTTGGTGAGATTGAAATCGTTCGCGTACGCACCTCGGGCGAAAAGATCGCCAAACCGGTGCTGGATCTTATTGAGCGCGCCGATCAGATGGGCAACGGTTTCGCAAATCGGCTTCTGGTGCTCAATGGCAGCCTGAACAAGCGGTCGAAGCTTCGCGCGACCATCGAACAGTCGAACACGGCGGCCACCATTCAGGTGTATGCTGATACCGCTGACTCGCTGAAGTCGCTTGTGGAGGAAAAACTCTCTGCGCTAGACGTGCAGATTGAGCCTGACGCGCTCGACGACTTTGTCAGCCTGCTTCCCGGCCATCGCGGTCTTGCCAACCAGGAAAGTGAAAAGCTCTCCCTTTACGGCCGCGGTCTTGGGCGCCCCATATCTGTTGCAGAGGTTCGCGCTGTCTGTCGTACGGACGCTGATGATAGCGTCCGTGATCTCGCAAATGCGGCGCTGGATGGTGACGCCGCGCGCTGTCAGGCTGAATATGATCGGGTCATCGAAAGCGGCACCAGCACGATCAGCGTGCTACGCATTCTCGAAATGGAAATCCGACGCCTGATGCAGGCGAGGGGGCTTATGGGAACCGGTGGCGACATCGGGCGCCGCCTGCGACCGCCCGTCTGGGGCTCAGAATGGCCAGCTTTCCGCGCCCGGCTAGATCTCTGGACATCGGCATCGCTGACGCGTCTGCTCGCTGCTATCCACGATCTTGAGATCCAGGCGAAAACATCCGCAGCCGCTGCCGATCCGGCGCTACGGCTACTGCTGCTCAATATCGTGAAATCAGCCTCGGCGCGATCAGCCCGCTGAACGCTTGGCTGTCAGACGCCGACAGAGGTCGTCCAGCTGCTCCAAGTCCCTGTATTTAATGCGCATTTCGCCCCTGTCGCCCTTGTGGCGAATATCGACGCTCAGCCCAAGGGCCCGTGCCAGATCGGCTTCGAGCGCTTCGGTGTCGACGTCTTTCTCCGCCTGGCGAACGCGGCCAGCAACGGCTTCGATGCCGCCATCATCCTTTGCAGAGCGAGAGAGCTTCTCTACCTCGCGAACGCTGAGCCCTTTGTCGACGGCCATAGCGATCACAGCGTCTGGGTCAGGCGCGCCAAGCGCCGCGCGGGCGTGACCAGCAGAGATACGACCTTCGCGAAGATGCTCCCGTGCAACGTCAGATAAGTTCAGCAATCTCAATGTATTAGCGATATGGGCACGGCTTTTTCCGACGCTTTCAGCCAGGCCTTCCTGCGTGCGCCCAAAGCGCTTCATCAGGGCACCATAGGCTTCTGCTTCTTCGATAGGATTGAGATCTGTGCGCTGCACGTTCTCGATGATGCCGATTTCGAGCAACTCAAGCTCATCCATCTGGCGGATCGTCGCCGGTATTTCGGTCAGACCTGCCTGTTTGGCCGCGCGCCAGCGACGTTCGCCAGCGACAATCTGATATTTTCCAGCTGTTTTCGGGTCTGGCCGGACGAGAATGGCTTGAAGGACACCCTTCGCTCGGATCGATTCCGACAATTCATTGAGATCAGCCTCAGCGAAATATCGCCGCGGCTGCTGCGGATTCGGCCGGATATCACTGATCGCCAGCGTGGACGCGTCGGTCTTTGCTTCCGGGCCCTTCTCGTCGCCAGCCGACGATGAGGAGACACCCTCAACCTCGCCAATCAAGGCGGAAAGGCCCCGCCCAAGACGGCTTGGCTTCTGCTTTGAATCACCACTCATCAGGCCGGCTCCATCGCACGCGCGCGCTCACGCTGCAGGACCTCAGACGCCAGACGGATATAGGCCTCGCTGCCCGGGCAACGATAATCATAGAGCAGGGCGGGTTTGCCAAAGCTCGGCGCTTCGGACAAACGTACGTTGCGTGGAATGACCGTCTTGTAGACCTTCGAACCAAGCACTTCGCGCACTTCGTCGGCGACTTGGTCAGACAGATTGTTGCGGCGGTCATACATGGTCAGCACAATGCCCTGGATTTCGAGATCGGGATTGAGGCCCGACCGTACAACTTCGACGGTGCGCAGAAGCTGGCTAAGACCTTCCAGTGCCAGGAACTCGCACTGCAGCGGCACAAGCAGCGCATCAGCGGCCGTCATCGCATTGATGGTGAGCGATGAAAGCGATGGCGGGCAATCGATCAGGATAAAGTCGTAGCGTTTGTCTTCGTCGAATGCATATTTTTCCACGTGCGTGCGGATTGCGTCGCGCAGTCGGTACGACCGACGCGCCTTGTCGGCGAGCTCCGTTTCAACACCAGACAAGTTCTCATCGCCCGGCACAATCTCCAGACGTGGCACGAGCGTCGGCAGGATCGCTTCTTCAAGCGGAATCTCATCGACGACGACATCGTAGCTGGTCAGCTTGCGATCGGCGCGGCTGATGCCTAGTCCCGTCGAGGCATTCCCTTGCGCATCAAA
Organism: Henriciella algicola; assembly: GCF_003576245.1. Taxonomy (GTDB): domain Bacteria; phylum Pseudomonadota; class Alphaproteobacteria; order Caulobacterales; family Hyphomonadaceae; genus Henriciella; species Henriciella algicola. The sequence goes on along the minus strand of NZ_QWGA01000003.1, from coordinate 1,167,454 downwards.
ATCCACCACCAGCACGCGCCGCCCGACAGCCGCCAGCGCCGTGCCAAGATTGATCGACGTAGTTGTCTTGCCAACGCCGCCCTTCTGGTTTGCGATTGCCAGGATCCGGGTGCCAGTCTTAGACACGATGCGCCTCCTCGATCTTGAGTATTACCCCTCGTTCGCTCGTACGACTGGGGATCGCTTCATGTCTCAACGTCCAGTAATCCGAGGCATCCGTCAATTCTTCCTGCCAGCGCTCACCTTTGAAAAAGAGGGCTGTCGCACCCTTTGACATCCACGGATTCGCATAGCCGAGCAGCTTTGGCAGCGGGGCGAGCGCTCTTGCCGTAATAAAATCAACGCGTTCTGCCTTCGCGTTTTCGATACGTGATCGCACGACCTTTGCGGGCAGGGCGAGTTCGGAAATTACAGCCTGAAGAAATGCACACTTTTTTCCGGTTGTTTCCACCATGGTGACGTCGCCGCCGCGGGTTTTTGCCTCGCAAGCGAGCACGAGACCCGGAAAACCGGCGCCTGAGCCGATATCAACGATGCGGCTCTCTGCTGTTGTGAGGCCCGCCATCTGCGCACTGTCCAGGACGTGGCGCTCCCATATCGTGTCCATTTCGCGTGGGCCGATCAGGTTCATACGCTGGCGCCAGTCGTCCAGAAGCCCTACATAACCTTCCAGAAGCGGCAGTGTTTCACGTGAAACACCGGCGTCGATGAGCGCCGTCTCTATCGCGCGCTGCATTAGCTTACCGCACGCAGCTTCTGGCTGCGCTTCACCGCAGCAAGCAGAGCCACGAGTGCCCCTGGTGTAACGCCCTCAATCCTCGACGCTTGGCCGATTGTCGATGGGCGAACCGTTTCCAGCTTGTTGCGAACCTCATTCGAGAGGCCCCCTACAGCCGCATAGTCAAAACGTGGAGGTATTTCTAAAGCCTCGTCCCGGCGCAGGGCGTCTACATCTGCCTGCTGGCGCTCGATATACCCGGCATACAGAGCTTCGATGCTAAGTTGGGTCTTTGTAGCTGGATCCAATGCGGACACCTCTGCGAAAACCTTCTCGATATCTGCCATGGAGATATCTGGGTACGCCAGATAATCCCAGACTCGACGTTTCTGACCGTCCTGATTAACCTTCCAGCCGTGTTGAGCAGCCTCGTTTGGCGTCAAAGTAAGCGATTTCAGCAAGGACCGACCAGATTCTAAAGCGCGATGTTTCACGTGAAACATTTCTTTTCTAGACCCAGAGACAAGTCCGATTTCGATACCCTTCTGCGTAAGGCGCTGGTCGGCATTATCTGAACGGAGCGCCAGGCGATATTCGGCGCGGGATGTAAACATCCGGTACGGCTCCGTCACGCCGCGCGTCGTAAGATCGTCCACGAGGACTCCAATATAGGCTTCAGCTCGGTCAAAATGGACCGCTTCTTCGCCGAAGGCGCGGCGCGCCGCATTCATGCCAGCCACAAGCCCTTGGGCGCCGGCTTCTTCATAACCCGTCGTGCCATTGATCTGACCAGCGAGATAAAGGCCGCTCAGCGCCTTTACTTCCAGACTGCGGTAAAGCGCCCGCGGATCGACATAGTCGTATTCGATTGCATAGCCGGGCTGAATGATGCGGACATTCTCCAGACCTTCAATCGTCCGGATAAAGGCTTCCTGCACATCAATGGGAAGGGAGGTCGATATCCCGTTCGGATACACCGTATCGTCGTCCAGGCCTTCTGGCTCCAAGAAGATCTGGTGCCGGTCCTTATCGGCAAAGCGGTGAACCTTATCCTCGATGGAAGGACAATAGCGCGGCCCTTTGCCCGCGATAGCACCAGAATACACAGCCGACTTATTGAGGTTTTCCGCAATGATTTCGTGCGTTCGTGCGCTCGTATACGTAATGCCACAAGCGATTTGAGGCACATCGATACGCGTATTCATGAAAGAGAAGGGCACAGGCTCGTCGTCGGCCGGCTGGGTCTCGAGACGATCCCAGTCAATCGTCTTGCCATCCAGTCGGGCAGGGGTGCCCGTTTTGAGCCGGCCCATTGGCAGCTCCAGCGCATAAAGTCGGTCCGAAAGCCCGATTGCTGGGGCTTCACCGGCACGACCAGCCTGGATGCGTTCTTCACCGCGATGGATGACGCCTTTCAGGAAGGTCCCCGTCGTGATGACAACAGCCGCCGCAGTCCAACTCTCACCGGACAGACCAATGACGCCCGTCACACGGCCGTCTTCAGTTCTCAGATCTTCGACACCATCCTCGATGATTGTCAGATTGGGATAGTCTGCCAGCTCCGCCTGCATCGCCTCGCGATAGAGTTTCCGGTCCATCTGTGCCCGGGGGCCCCAGACGGCGGGACCTTTTGACCGGTTCAAAAGCCGATACTGGATACCGGCCTTGTCAGCGATCCGCCCCATAAGCCCGTCGAGGGCATCGATTTCCCGAACCAGATGTCCCTTTCCAAGGCCGCCGATCGCTGGGTTGCAGGACATTTCGCCAATCGTCGCGCGCTTATGCGTGATCAGCGCCGTGCGCGCCCCTAGCCGCGCCGATGCGGCTGCGGCCTCGCAACCGGCATGTCCGCCGCCAACGACGATGACATCGAAATCATTTGCTGAGGCCATAACTCCTCGCACCCTGGTTCTGGTAATTTCCGTGAATATGTACGGCTATAGCGCATCTTCACCCCTGAACACAGGGGGAGGAGTCATTTGCCGATACAGAAGCTGGAGAAAACTTCTCCAAGAATATCTTCAACGTCGATCCGACCGACCAGTGCGCCAAGCTTTTGAGCAGCAAGCCGCACATCTTCAGAGACGATTTCGGCGCCGAACCCGCGCTCCAGATTAGCTCTCGCCTGTTTCACATGAAACAGAGCAGTCGAGAGCGCCTCCCGATGACGCCGCCTGGTGATGAGCGGCGCCGTTCTTGAAGAAGAGAGCTTCGTGAGCCGCTCACTTAGCGCCTCTTCAAGCACGGAGAAGCCAGCACCCGTTTCCGCCGATAGAACAATGATCTCCGCACCATGCTCGCTCTTCTCGAGATCTGCCTTGTTGTAGACGCAGATGTCTTCAGCGCCGGCGCCTTCAAAAGAGGATGACGTATCGGGGGAGCGGACCTGAATGCGCAGATCTGCTGCCTTGGCCCGCTCCAGTGCGCGGCGCACACCTTCCGCCTCAATGGCATCATCAGCTTCCCGAAGACCCGCCGTATCAGCAAGCCAGACGACCTGACCGGCAATCTTCAAACGAACTTCGACAATATCGCGTGTGGTGCCTGGAATGTCGGAAACAATCGCGGCCTCTCTACGGGCGAGGCGATTCAGAATGGACGACTTGCCCGCATTTGGAGGGCCGATAATGGCAACCCGAAAGCCATCCCGGATACGCTCGCCAACCTCATCATCGTCAATTGCGGTTTCGAGTTCGGCAGCCATACGCCCCAGAAGCCCCGCCACTGGCCCCGTACTTTCGTCCGGCGCGTCTTCTTCGTCGGGAAAGTCGATGCTCGCCTCAAGAAGTGCCATGGCTTCAAGAAGCCCGGCACGCCAGCCATCATAAACCTGCGACAGGCTTCCACCAAGCTGGTCCAACGCCAGAGATTTTTGCGCGCGGGTCTCCGCATCGATCAGGTCAGCAACGCCTTCCGCCTCAACCAGATCGAGCCGTCCATTCTCAAACGCGCGGCGCGTAAACTCACCTGGCTCAGCAAGCCGGACATTCTCGAAAGCGCAGAGCGTATCAAGCGCATGGTCGATAGCCGCCGCGCCGCCATGCAGGTAAAGTTCTGCCGTGTCCTCGCCTGTGTACGAATGCGGCCCCGGCATGAACACGCCGAGACCTTCATCGATTGTTTCACGTGACACATCGAGAAAGCGGCCGAACACACTACGGCGCGGGGCAGGGAGGCCCGCTTCAAAAACGCTTTCGCAGATCTCGCGGACCATGGGCCCGCTGATCCTTACAATTGCGATTGCCGAAGGCGGCGGACCAGAGGCAAGCGCGCAGATCGTATCGCGCTGCTCGGCCATGCCTAGTTCTTCATTGCCTCGAAGAACTCGTCATTCGTCTTGGTCTGACGCAGCTTGTCGAGTAGGAAGTCGACTGCATCGGACGTGCCCATCGGGTTGAGGATACGGCGGAGGATGTAAATCTTCTGCAGCTGTTCCTTCGGCGTGATGAGCTCTTCCTTACGCGTGCCGGATTTCATGATGTCGATGGCCGGGAAGGTGCGCTTGTCTGCGATCTTGCGATCGAGGACGACTTCGGAGTTACCGGTACCCTTGAACTCTTCGAAGATGACTTCATCCATTCGCGAGCCGGTATCGATAAGTGCGGTTGCAATGATCGTCAGCGACCCGCCACCTTCGATATTACGTGCTGCACCAAAGAAGCGCTTCGGGCGCTGGAGTGCATTGGCATCAACACCGCCGGTGAGAACCTTACCAGAGCTTGGCACCGTTGTGTTGTAGGCGCGGCCAAGACGCGTAATCGAGTCGAGCAGGATGACGACGTCGCGGCCGTGTTCGGCAAGGCGCTTTGCCTTCTCGATAACCATTTCAGCAACGGCAACGTGACGTGTCGCAGGCTCATCGAAGGTCGAGGAGATAACCTCGCCCTTCACAGAGCGCTTCATGTCGGTGACTTCTTCCGGACGCTCATCGATCAGCAGAACGATGAGATAGCATTCGGGGTGATTTTCCTCGATTGAGGATGCAATATTCTGCAGCAGAACCGTCTTACCAGTGCGCGGCGGCGCAACGATCAGCGCGCGCTGACCCTTACCGATCGGCGAGACGATATCGATAACACGGCCGGACCGGTCTTTCTTCGTCGGGTCCTGGCTCTCCATCTGGAGACGCTCTTCTGGATAGAGCGGGACGAGATTGTCGAAGTGGACTTTCTGACGTGCCTTTTCGGGATCCTCGAAATTGATCGAGTTGACGCTATTCAGCGCAAAGTAGCGCTCGCCTTCGCCAGGCTCATTGATCGGGCCATCAACCGTATCACCGGTCTTCAGGCCGGCCTGCTTGATGACTTTCGGGCTGACATAGATGTCGTCCGGGCCGGGCAGGTAGTTGGATTCAGGTGAACGCAGGAAGCCGAAGCCATCGACGAGCACTTCCAGAACGCCCTGACCGATAATGACGATGTCACGCTCAGCCAGCTCACGAAGGATCGCGAACAGCATGTCCTGCGTCCGGAGTGAAGACGCGTTCTCGACTTCAAGGCTCTCTGCATAGGCGAGCAGCTGGGTCGGGCTCTTGGCCTTCAGGTCGCGCAGATAAACGTGGCTCGGCGCTTCTGAACCGGAGACCGCTTGCGGGTCGAGGGACGTTTCGGTGTCTGACATGAAATCTTCTGGATGTGGCAGGTGCGCTGAGAGGAGATGCGCGACCGATAGATTGACTTGGGAAAGCACGGCCTGCCAAGGAATGGCGGCCTCTTCTGGCCGCTTATGTGATCAAATTCCCCGGCAGGTCAAGAGATTTCCAGCACGTCAGAACGGTTTCACGATCACCAGGATCACGATGATGATGAGAAGAATGAACGGCATTTCGTTCAGCATCTTCAGTCGTTTCGCCGGCACATCCTCGCCGCGGTCGATCTTCTTGCCCGTCGCAACGAAGTAGCCGTGCAGGCCGGACAGGAGGAGGACAAGCAGAAGCTTTGCATGCAGCCATCCGCCCGACATGATTGCCGGATTGATCACGATGAGGCTGATCCCCAGCACCCAGACCAGAATGATGCTCGGCGTCAGGATGATCTTGCGCAGCTTTGCCGACGCAGACTTCATCGTCTCAAACAGTGGCTCACCCGGCTTAGACGTCAGCTGGTGCAGCTTGTAGCGCGGCAGGATGAGCAGCCCCGCCATCCAGGCGATGACAAAGATGAGATGAAATGACTTGACCCAAAGATAGAGCATTTTTGATCCGTATACTGTCTAACTTGCTTTCCAGTTCCGAACGGTGCGCACAGCGCGCTCCACATTCGGAATAGGTGTCTGCGGCAGCACCCCGTGCCCCAGATTGAAGATATGCGGGCGATCCTTATAGGCCTCGAGCAGCTCGATGATCCGCCGTTCCATCGCATCGCCGCCCGTCATCAGGAGAAGAGGGTCCAGATGCCCCTGAACCGGCATGCCCGATGGAAGCTCGCGGTTCACAAAGGAGGGCAGGGCGGCCGTGTCGAGACCGACAGCACTCACACCCGTCTGCTCTGCAAACGCTGGAAGCTGGACGCCAGCCCCGCGTGGAAAGCCGATAAGCGGTACCGTCACACCAAGCTCTCGCAGACGCTTCACCAGCTTCTGGTTCGGACGAATGATGATCTGTTCGAAAATGTCGTTTGGAAGCCCTTCAGCCCATGAATCGAACATCATGAGGGCTTCAGCGCCAGCTTCTGCCTGCGCAGCCATATAGTGCGCTGTCGCTTCGACCAGATCATCCAGAAGAAGATCCAGCTCAGCCGGATGCTGGTGCGCCCAGAGGCGCGCAGTGGACTTGTCCGTGCCGCCACGTCCTTCGATGGCATAGAGCGCCACCGTCCAGGGTGCACCCGCAAAGCCAATCAGCGTCGTTTCAGCCGGAAGGCGTGATTTCACACGGGAGACGGTCTCATAGACAGGTGACAGCCGCTCAACGACCGTCTGGACCGGGACTTCGTTCAGCCTGCCGCCGGTTTCCACCGTTTCCACGATAGGGCCGACGCCTTTCTCGAACCGTACACCTCTACCGAGGGCATCGAGGATCAGCAGGATATCTGCGAACAGGATCGCGCCGTCCATGCCATAGCGCTCAATCGGCTGAAGGGTCGCTTCCACAGCCAGCGAAGGCGTGTAGCAGAAATCCAGGAAGTTCTTCGCCCGTCCGCGCAGCTCCATATATTCAGGCAGGTGCCTGCCAGCCTGTCTCATCATCCAGAGGGGGATAGGGTCCTGACGCTTGCCATTCAGTACATTCAGTAGCGGTTTTTCCGGGACGGGGGCCATCTGGTCCTCTTCTTCCTTCAGCATGAAAATGCGCTCTTATCATTACTAAGCGCTGGATAAGGTGGACAATCAGTCCCAGGCGGCTTTGTCACCAGTAATTCCACAGCCTGTCCATAGGAGGGAGTTCGCGTTAACCATTCGTCAACCTTTTGGAATTGCCGTTAATTTAGTGTTAACCATTTGGACCATTCACGCCCAAAGAACAGCTCGTGAATCCACCCTGTGAGCATTTGTCGAATGTGGAATTGTGGTGAAAGCTGCCGGGCTTGAATCTCTATCCACAGCCCCTCCACAGGGGTTGTCGATTCCTTCAAGACGCGGCAGGGTCCGGCCGTTCATCAATCAGCGGAGCCGCAATGCGCCCGAGTATATTTTTCAATGTCCATCTTGTGTCGGATTCGACGGGTGAGACATTGAACGCAGTGATGCGCGCAGCGGCCGCGCAGTTCGAAAACGTCACGCCGCTCGAACACAATTATTACCTCGTTCGCTCTGAGCGTCAGCTCGAACGTGTGATGCGAGAGATTGAGGCGGCGCCGGGCGTTGTCTGGTTTACCATTTCCGATGAGGATCTGCGCCTCAAGCTCGAACAGTTCTGCCGCGCGCGTCATATCCCGACGCTCGCCGTGCTCGACCCATCCATCCACATGCTCAGCCGCCACCTTGGCGTGACCGCCAGCGACCGCGTTGCCGGCCAGCATGCGCTTAATGCCGAATATTTTGAGCGGATCGAAGCAATTAACTTCGCGCTGGCCCATGATGATGGCCAGAACCTGCAAGGCCTGCTTGCCGCAGACGTCATCCTCCTGGGTGTCAGCCGCACATCGAAGACGCCAACCTGTGTGTATCTAGCCAATCGCGGCGTGAAGGCGGGCAATATCCCGCTCGTGCCCGGTATGCGGATGCCATCCGTCCTCGATGAGATTGACCCGAAGACCGGCCCGATGGTGATTGGCCTCAAGATCGGTGTGGAACGCCTCGTCCAGATCCGCAGCCAGCGTCTGATGGCGCTCAATGAAAACTCGATCACCGACTATACTGACGAGGAAGCCGTCCGCGCCGAAGTGACAGAGGCAAGCCGCCTGTTCCAGCGCCGCAAATGGGCTGTAATCGATGTCTCCCGCCGCAGTGTGGAAGAAACCGCTGCCGCCATCCTCAACAAGCTCAATCAGAGGCATGACCAGGAATGAGCGCACAGTCCGTAATCCTTGCTTCCGGCAGTGAAAGCCGCAGGCGTCTCCTCGCGAATGCTGGTGTCGAGGCAGAAGCTGTCCGCCCGAATGTCGATGAAGACGCGGCAAAGGCCACCTTCCGCGCGAAAGGCATGCGCGTTGCCGACCAGGCGATGCAACTTGCGGAACTGAAAGCGATCAAGGTCTCCCAGCGCCGGCCCGGCCTCGTCATCGGCGGCGACCAGATGCTGAACCTCGACGGTGAACCGATCGACAAGCCAAAGGATATGGCGGACGCGGGCAATCATCTGCGAAAATTCTCCGGCAAGACACACCGGCTTGAGACGGCGATCGTAATTGCCGAAAATGGCGAACCTGTCTGGCGCCATCTCGCCGCTCCCAAACTGACAGTCCGCCCGCTCAGCGAAGACTTCATCGCATCCTATCTTGAGAAGAGCGGGGAAGGCCTTCTGAAAACGGTTGGCGCCTACATGCTCGAAGACCTCGGCGCACAGCTTTTCACGCGGATCGAGGGGGATTATTTCACCATCCTCGGCCTGCCGCTTCTGCCGCTGCTCGACTACCTTCGCACGCGCGGTGTGCTCCAGTCATGAAACGCCTCGCAGTCATTGGCGACCCGGTCGGCCATTCGCTCTCTCCGCTTATCCACATGACGTGGATCGACGCGCTCGGCCTCGACGCGTCTTACGAGTCGATCCGCGTTCCGGCGGGCGAAACCGCTGCCGCGCTTGATGATTTCGAACATCAGGAATTTCTGGGCCTCAATGTTACCTTGCCGCATAAGCAGGCGGTATTGCCCAAGGCGTCGGAAAAATCTGCCGCAGTCGACGCTATTGGCGCGGCAAACACGCTGTCCCGGCTACCATCAGGCGGCTGGCGCGCGGACAATACGGACGCGCCGGGCCTCATCGCCGCGCTAGGCCGGCTCGGCCTTTCGGAATTTACGGGCAAGACGGTGCTTATGCTTGGCGCAGGCGGCGCGGCCCGGGCAGGTCTCTTCGCGCTCGACAGGGCAGGGGCAGATATAATCCTGCTCAACCGCACGGTTGAAAAAGCCGAACAGATCCTCGCCGAATGTTGTTCGCGGCCTCATCTCTCAGGCCCGCTCGATGCCCTGTCTGACCATGCTGGCCGCGCCAACCTCGTCATCAATACGACCAGCGCCGGGCATGGCGGCGCCCATATTCCGCTGCCCGCAGGCGAGGGCCGGTTATTCTACGATATGAGCTATGGTGCCCCTGCAGAAGCTCAGCTTGCTCACGCCAATGCCCAAGGCTGGAAGACCGAAGACGGTCTCGGCATGCTGGTCTGCCAGGCGGCGGAAAGCTTCTCCATCTGGTTCGACGGCGTACGCCCGGATATCGAAGTCGCCCTCACCGCTTGCCGTACATCGCTGGAGCAGAATGCATGATCATCCTCGGACTGACCGGCTCTATCGGCATGGGAAAAAGCGCCACCGCGGCCATGTTCGCGGATGGGGGTGTGCCAGTTTACGATGCCGATGCAGCGGTCCATTCCATCTATGCGCAGGGCGGCCTTGCCGTAGAACCGCTCGGTGAGCGCTTTCCGGGCGTGATTGTCGATGGCGCGGTCAGCCGCCAGCGTCTTCGCGACATCGTCATGGAAGACCCCGATGCGATGAAAGACCTGGAGGCCATCGTCCACCCGCTTGTCGGCCAGACCCAGATAGAATTTCGCACCTCAGCGCTGAAGTCCGGGGCAGGGCTCGCCGTGCTCGATATTCCGCTCCTCTATGAGACGGGCGGCGACCAGCGTTGCGACTATGTTGCGGTGGTTTCCGCGCCGCCAGAAGTCCAGCGTGAGCGGGTCATGGCGCGCAATGAAATGTCGGAATCAGACTTCGAAAAGATCGTCGCCAAACAGGTCCCGGATGCGGAAAAGCGGGCCCGCGCGGACTTCATCATTTCTACAGCCTTCGGTTTCGATTTCGCCCGAACCCATGTAAACGCAATCATCCACTTGCTGACCAAAATGGACAGGGAAGAGAGATGAGCCAGCCGCTTCGTGAGATTGCTTTCGATACCGAAACCACCGGTCTCGACTGGTCAGGTGAGGACCGGATCATTGAGCTTGGCGCCGTCGAACTCATCAATCATGTCGCCACGGGTCGCACCTTTCACGAGCGCATTAATCCGCGCCGGTCTGTGTCTGCCAAGACCGTGGAAATCACCGGCATCACGGACGAGATGCTTGTCGACAAACCTTTCTTTGAAGACCCACGCATCGTCGATGCGTTTCTGGAATTTGTGGGCGACTCCACCCTGGTCGCGCACAATGCAGCGTTCGACCGCGGCTTCCTGAATGCAGAACTTGTGCGTTGTGGCCGGGCCGAAGTCCCGCTGGAGCGCTGGGTCGATACGCTGGAAATCGCAAAGAAGCGCCACCCCGGCGCGCCTGCTTCGCTCGATGCGCTCTGCAAACGCTACAGCATTGGCCTCGAAGCGCGTACGCTTCACGGCGCACTTCTCGATAGCCAGCTCCTCGCCGAAGTCTATCTGGAGCTTCGCGGTGGCCGCGCGCGTGCGTTTGATTTCTCGAATCGGGATGAAAGCGACGGCGAGGCGAACTTTCGCCGGGCAAAAACACGCCCGCAGCCGCTGGCGTCACCAATCACTGGTGAAGAGCAGGCAGCCCATGCCGCCTTCGTGGCAACGCTGGGCGATAACCCGATCTGGGCGCGCTACCAGGGCTAGAGCGTTTCCGACTTCGGCGGAAACGAGCAAGGCGAGCAAGGCGAGCCCGGCTCGAATGCGCCGCCCCCGCGGAGCTTCGGAGCCGGTCGCGCAGCGATCATTTGATCCAGTGGATCAAATGAAGGCGGAGAAGGCCACGCCAGTGGCAGCATCAGCGGGCTAGCGTGAGCGCAAACAAACCGACGACCGATCCCGCTGCAAGCGGAATTGGTCTAGGCGGCGCGGCCCAGTCGGGCGGATCTTACAAGATCAGTTTTCGGTTTCTTTGGTCTCTGGCTCGCCGGCCGGGGCGGCGGCGCCATTGTCGACCGGCGCGCCATTCGTGCCTTGCTGCATGCGGGCACGCTGCTGGCGGTAAAGTGCGGTGAAGTCGACCGGGTCGATGCGCAGCGGTGGGAAGCCGCCTTCCTGCGTCAGGTCAGCAACCAGACGGCGTGCAAACGGGAAGAGAAGACGCGGGCACTCGATCAGCAGCATGGCTTCGGCATCGGCTTGGGATGCGCCCTGCAGCTGGAACAGGCCAGCATATTCGAGCTCAACGAGGAAAAGCGCCGTTTCCTTGGTGCCGGCACGTGCGTTCAGCTTCAGCACAACTTCGAAGATACCTTCTTCGCGGTTCTGCGTGTTGGCCTGAACATCAATACCAAGATCGACATTTGGCTGCTCGTTCAGACGCGCGCCCGGATTTTCGAACGAAAGGTCCTTGATGTACTGGTTCAGGACGCGAAGGCTCGGGCCGGTCGGTTGTTGTGGCTGTGCAGCGGTGTCTGTCGTATCTGACATTACGGCGAAATCCTCTCGAAAACTGGGTTTCGCGCCTATCATGCAGCCCCTGCTTGCGCAACAACGGGTGGCATAGGTCAAATCCTGACTATATGAGTCCGTACCAGGCCCCTCTACGGAGACGAAATGAACTCTTCGATGATCGAACTACTGCTCCTTACCGCGATTGCCGTCTTTGTTGGCTGGCGGCTTTACACCACGCTTGGCAGTGATGCTGGCCCGCCGGAGGGACGTTCGCGAGATCAGAAACCTGCCGTCGGCAACAAGCCGGCGACCCAGCCGCGTGAAAACCCGGCTGGCCTGCGTCCTGCGTTCACGGGCCCGGCAGCAAGCGGTCTCGAAGCGATCCATTCCGCCGATCCAAGCTTCAACCCGAAGGAATTTCTTTCCGGTGCGCGCTCGGCCTACGAAATGCTGGTGAAAGCCTTTGCTGATGGTGACCGGGCAACGCTCGGCCAGTGGCTCGATACCGATGTCTATGAGACCTGGGATGCAGCCATCGCAGAGCGTGAGAAGACCGGCGCCGAGGCACCTCAGCTTCTTCGCCTGAAGCAGAGCGAAATCGATGCGGCAGACCTCGATGCTCGCGGCACCGCCCGCGTGACGGTGCGCTTCCAGTCCGAGCTCGGCATCGGCGACATGACGCGGACTTCAGAAGAGCTATGGACCTTCATGCGGGACACGTCCTCGGATGATCCGAACTGGCTTTTGGACGACGTCGACACGCCATAGCCGGGCGAAACGCGCTTCAGCCTCGCTGAGACTTTCCGGTTGTCGATCCCGTCGAAACCCGGCAACTCTTTGCGCCATGATGAGACTTACCGGCCTTATTCTGGCAGCCTGCCTGATCGCATCCTGTGCGAGCTCTCCAAACTCTGAAGACGGCAAACGCCGGTCCTATGGGACTGCGCATCGCGATGTCTCCATGGGACATCCCGCGCCAACACCGCGTTCGCGCCAGCCGGATGAGCGGCCGCCTGAAAAGGAAATCAACCCGAATGCCGTGCGTAAGGCCCCGCCTGCGCCAGCCGCCTTCGCCAGCCTGCCAGGTTGGGAGGAAGCGGCGCTCTATCCGGGCGTCATGGCGCTTCGCAAAAGCTGCAGGGTCTTCCGGGAAGGCGCAGCTGACGCGCCCATTTCCTCTGTCGCCCCTTGGGCAGGCAGCACAATGGACTGGCTCCCGGCCTGCGCCGCCCTCGAAGTGGTTGAGGATGAAGTCTCCGCCCGCACTGTGATGCAGACGCTTTTCCGCCCGGTCGAAATCAACTCCCCAGACGGCAAATCCCGCTTCACCGGCTATTTTGAACCGGTCTACGAAGCCCGCACCACACCAGAGCCGCCCTTCACCGAGCCTGTCCCTGCTTATCCCCAAGACCTTGAGCGCGAGAGCGGTGTCGGCATCTTTCAGCGCCTGCCAAACGGCACGCGCCGGCCATATCCTGATCGCAAGGCGATTACCGAGGCGGGTGTCGAACCGCTGGCCTATGCCCACCCGGCAGATGTCTTCTTCCTCCAGATTCAGGGCTCGGGGAAGCTCGTCTTCCCGGACGGCACGACGATGAAAGCGGTTTACGCTGCCCATAATGGTCACCGGTTTGGCTCGACTGCGAACTGGCTTCTCAATCGCGGCTGGATTACGCGCGGCGAAGCCTCGATGCAGGGCATCCGCGCATGGATGGACCGCGCAACGCCCGAACAGGTGCGTCAGGCTATGAACGCTAATCCGCGCTACATCTTCTTTACGCTGGAAGAACCCGAAGAGGGCGAGACAGGCCCCAAAGGCGCGATGGGCGTTCCGCTGACCCCGCTTGGCTCTGTAGCGATCGACCGGGAGCATAACCCGATGGGCGTGCCGATGTTTATCCAGACCACCGCGCCGGGTCTTGGCGGTGACTGGTCCGGCATGCTGGTCGCGCAGGATACAGGCGGCGCCGTGAACGGTCCGGTCCGCGGCGACATCTATTTCGGCACAGGCAAGGAAGCAGGCGAACGCGCAGGCACAATGAATGCGCCGGGACGTCTCTGGGTGCTGCTGCCGCGCGCAGTCGCAGACCGCATTCCGGGGATCGATGCCTATGCCGACCTTGGCCGGAACCCTCCGGCCCCCTAAATCGGGCCAATGAGCGACCGGCCCCTCAAACCTGATGAAAAGAAAGCCTGGGAACAGGTCCGCCGGTCTGTGCGCCCACTTGGCGGCAGTAAATCTGTCCCCCGACCACGCGCCCCGGCGATCACAAGACCGGTACTCGAAAAAACACCCTCTGAAAACACCGCCAGTACACCGTCACTGCACCGTCCAGCCACCCCGGCTGCACCTCGTGACCGGAGCGCCGACAAACAGGTCCGCCGCGGCAAGATTTCCATCTCGGGCCGTTTCGACCTCCACGGACACACACAGGCATCAGCCTGGAGCGCCCTCCCGGCCTTCCTTGCCCGTGAACAGGCACGCGGTAGCCGCGCTGTCATTGTAATTACAGGCAAGGGGAAGGCAGGCGGCGGCGTTCTTCGCCACAACTTCCTGCGCTGGGTGGAAATGCCAGAAGCGCGCTCGCTGATCACCGGATATGCAGGCGCTCACCCACGCCATGGCGGCGAGGGCGCGTTCTACGTATTCCTCAGAAAACGCTAGTCTTTCTTCGCGCGAGCCGCTTTTTCAGCGAGGCCAGACACACCCCGGCGCTCGGCCAACGCATCGGCGACCATGTCCAGCGAAACGCCTTTCGCCCGCAGGCCCACCAGCAGGTGAAATAGGAGGTCAGCGGTTTCGGCCGCCACTTCCTTACGGCCCTGCGCAGCAATGGCGAGCGCGACCTCAGCGCCTTCCTCGGCGATCTTCTTGCCGCAGCGGATCGGGCCCGACTTGATGAGCCGTGCCGTATAGCTCTTCTCAACATCGCCCCCGACCCGGCTATCCACCGTCTTGGAAAGCAGGGCGACGAGCTCGTTCAGGCGTTTGGCAGAGCCGAGTTCGGTCTTCGACATGTCGTTTTGTCCAGTCGTCATTAGAGGGGGCGCACCGGCGCACCGGCGTCTGAAAGGGCTTTGCGCGCCTCATCGAGGCTGACTTCGCCAAAATGGAAGATCGAGGCGGCGAGCACGGCCGTCGCGCCGCCTTCGAGTATTGCGGGGGGCAGGTCGGCTGCGGACCCGGCACCGCCCGAAGCAATCACAGGAAGATTTACCGCTGAGGTGACCGCTTTCAACAGAGCAATGTCATAGCCGGACTTTGTCCCGTCGCGGTCCATGGAGGTGAGCAGGATTTCACCTGCGCCGCGCTTTTCGGCCTCGCGCGCAAATTCGACGGCATCAATGCCGGTCGGCTTGCGCCCGCCATGGGTGAAGATTTCCCAATGGTCGCCGGTCTGGCGCGCATCGATCGCAACCACGACCGCCTGGCTGCCTGCACGCGCTGCGCACTCAGAAATCACGCCCGGATTGGCCACAGCAGCCGAATTGATAGCCACCTTGTCAGCGCCCGACCGCAGCAGCTGGACGAGGTCGTCACCGCTCCGCACGCCGCCGCCAACCGTCAGCGGCATGAAGCATTGCTCAGCCGTGCGGCGGACAACGTCCAGCATTGTGCCGCGCCCTTCATGGCTGGCTGTGATGTCGAGGAAGCAAAGTTCATCTGCGCCCGCTTCATCATAGGCCTTGGCCAGCGCCACCGGGTCACCCGCATCGCGCAGATCGACAAAATTGACGCCCTTCACGGTGCGCCCATCCTTCACATCGAGGCAGGGGATGATGCGGGACTTTAGCATCTAGCGCGCCCCTGCGGCCTGAATGGCTTCTGCCGGGTCAATGTCACCATCATAGAGCGCACGGCCAAGAATGGTGCCCGCCACAGCGCGTTCGCCGCCAGCCGATTTGAGATCAGTGATGTCCTTCACGCTGGCAAGGCCGCCAGATGCGATGACCGGAATGGACACCGCATTCGCTATCTTCGCGGTGAAGTCGACATTGATGCCGCTCTTCATGCCGTCGCGCGAAATATCTGTCACGACAAGCGCGGCCACGCCGCAGCCTTCGAACTGCTGCGCGAGATCCACCGCTTCCATGTCGGAGGTTTCTGCCCAGCCTTCGACAGCGACGCGCCCATCGCGGGCATCGATACCGACGACGATCTGGTTCTCGAAGGCTTTTGCTGCCGTTTTCACCAGTTCCGGGTCTCGCAGGGCCGCGGTGCCGAGGATCACGCGGCTAAGACCAGCTTCTAGCCAGGCTTCGATCTGCGCCAGTGTGCGAATACCGCCGCCAAGCTGGACCGGCACATCCACAGCGGACAGGATCGCACGGACGGCGTCGCCATTGGCGCTATCGCCCGCAAATGCGCCATTGAGGTCAACGACATGCAGCCGGTCGAACCCCATTGCCTTGAAGCGGGCGGCTTGATCGGCCGGGTCCGGATTGAACGTCGTCGCCTGATCCATTTCGCCGCGCAGGAGGCGCACGCAATTGCCGTCCTTGAGGTCGATGGCAGGCCAGAGCTCGAAAGGCGTCGTCATTGCGGGCTCCATTGAAGGAAATTGGCGAGAAGCTTGAGCCCCACGCGCTGGCTTTTTTCGGGGTGAAACTGGGTGGCGACCATATTGTCTCGGCCGATCGCTGCCGTCAGCGGGGCGCCATAGTCCGTCTGCGCCAGTACGTCCGCCTCATCGCGTGCCCGAAAGCTGTAGGAGTGGGTGAAGTAGACATGCGGATCATCGCCAAGGTCACTCAGGACGGGGTGAGGGCGCAGTATTTCCAGACCATTCCAGCCCATATGCGGGATTTTGAGGCCGGGCCCGGGTTCAATCCGGTCAACATCGCCGGCGATCCAGTCCAGCCCGGCGGTCACGCCATCTTCCAGTCCGCGCGTCGCGAGCAGCTGCAGGCCGACGCAAATACCGAGAAACGGCACACCGCGCTGCATGACGGCTTCGCTCAAGGCCTCGACAAGGCCCTCGCGGGCAAACAGCCCCCGTGCGCAATCTGCGAAATGGCCAACACCGGGCAACACGATCCGGTCTGCCCTACGCACAGCGTCCGGGTCATCCGTCACGCGCACTGATGCGCCGCCCGGACATGCCTTGCCAGCTTCATTCAGGGCGCGTTCGGCCGAATGAAGATTGCCGGAGCCATAATCTATGAGAACGAGATCGGTCATCGCCTGCGCTCATAGCGATGCGAGCGCCGAAGTAAAAGTGGCCTTGGCTTGATTGATGTGAATGGGTGAAGCAAGGTCGCGCATCAGATCATATTGGAGACCATTTTATGCGCCTGATTCCCCCGCTTCTGGCCGCTGGCATTGCATCGGCCGCGCTGGCCCTGCCTGCCGCCGCTGACCCATCGACTGACACTGCTAGCTCACTCGTTGAGCAGCGCTCGGAGATGATCTCCGAAATCGCGATGAGCCTCTGGGATTGGGCCGAGGTTGGGTATCAGGAGAACCGTTCCTCGAAACTGCTCCAGGACCAGCTCGCCGCCGAAGGTTTCACCATTGAGGCGGGCGTCGCAGATATCCCAACCGCTTTTATAGCTGAATACGGCTCAGGCGAGCCTGTGATCGCCATCCTTGCAGAGATGGACGCGCTGCCGGGCATCAATCAAAGCGCCAGCCCCATGCGTGCACCTGTTGAGAACAAGCATGCAGGCCAGGCCTGTGGCCATAATCTCTTCGGCGCGGGCTCAGTCTCTGCGGCCGTCGCAATCCGGCATTGGCTGGAGGACAATAACGCAACGGGCACGATCCGCCTTTACGGCACGCCCGCCGAAGAAGGCGGCAGCGGCAAGGTCTATATGGTCCGCGCAGGCCTATTCGATGATGTGGACATCGCGCTTCACTGGCACCCGTCAGACCGCAACTCGGCTGCCGCATCCACCTCGCTTGCCAATCGTTCGGCGAAGTTCCGCTTTTCGGGTCAGTCCGCCCATGCCGCTGGCGCACCAGAGCGTGGCCGCTCGGCCCTCGACGGTGTCGAGGCGATGAACATGATGGCGAACATGATGCATGAGCACATCCCGCAGGATGCCCGCATGCACTATGTCATCACTTCGGGCGGCGAAGCCCCGAATGTGGTGCCGGACTTTGCCGAGGTCTTTTATTATGTCCGCCATCCTGACCCTTCAGGCGTCGAGCAGATCTGGGCGCGCCTTGAGAATGCCGCACGCGGCGCCGCCATGGGCACGGGCACAGAGGTCGACTGGGAAGTCATCCACGGCAACAATCCGCTGCTCGTCAACGAAACGCTGGCCAAGATGATGGACAGCAAGCTGCGTGAGTTTGGCGGCATCACCTACACCGCCGAAGAACAGCAGTTTGCTGAGAACATCGTCTCCACCTTCGACAATCCCCGCAATGAGCTTGGCTCGCAGGAGGAGGTGCAGGCCTATGATGTCTCGCTCGGCTATGGCTCGACCGATGTGGGTGATGTCT
The DNA here is from genome assembly GCF_003576245.1 of Henriciella algicola. Classification (GTDB taxonomy): domain Bacteria; phylum Pseudomonadota; class Alphaproteobacteria; order Caulobacterales; family Hyphomonadaceae; genus Henriciella; species Henriciella algicola. Next base: position 1,149,373 of record NZ_QWGA01000003.1, on the reverse strand, counting down.
CGTTCGCGGCCCCGACCGTCGGCCTGCGCACGGCAACCTGGGTGCCAGGCACGTCTGCCCATAGCTGGCAGGCCGTCGCTGCAAGCGGCATGTCCATCGGCGAGAAAGGCACAGAGCTTGCCGCCAAGACGCTGACGGCAGCCGCTATCGAGCTTTACCAGAACCCGGCGCTTGTCGAAGCGGCATGGGAAGAGTTCGAGGAAAAGCGCGGTGAGGACTACGAGTACAAGTCACTGCTCGGCGACCGGGAACCGCCGCTCGACTACCGCAAATAAAAGAAAATCCGCAAAGGGCAGTCCTAGAGACTGCCCTTTGTCGATGCGGGTTTGCCGCCGAGGCGCTCATCAGGCGTCACCGCCATGCGCAGAGCGCGGGCCGCCGCCTTGAAGCAGCTTTCTGCGATGTGGTGATTATTCTCACCATAGAGATTCTCGATGTGCAGACACATGCCGCCATTTCCGGCGAGCGCGTGGAAGAACTCCTTGAAGAGTTCAGTGTCCATGTCGCCGATCTTGTCGCGCCGGAAATCCACTTTCCAGACAAGGTAAGGCCGCTTGCAGAGGTCGACTGAGGCGCGGCTCAGCGTTTCGTCCATCGGAATGTAGGCATGGCCAAAGCGGGTGATGCCCGCAAAGTCGCCCAGCGCATCCTTGATGGCCTGACCGATCACGATGCCGGTATCTTCGACCGTGTGGTGGGCATCGATGTGCAGGTCCCCATCGGCCTTCACGTCGAGGTCGATGAAGCTGTGGCGGGCAAACGAGTCCAGCATGTGGTCGAAGAAGCCAACGCCAGTCTGGACGTTTGCCTTGCCGGTCCCATCGAGGTTCACCGTGACCGTAATATCGGTCTCGCGGGTCGTGCGGGTAATCGTGGATTTGCGCGTCTTTGTCATCGCTGCCTGAGATAGTTCGTGTTCCGGTCAAGGGCTACTGCAGATTTGTTCACGGATTTCTAAAGTTTATCACCGAATGTCCGTCTAGCGCAGGAGAGTAACCGCGTGAACATGGGGGTGGCATCTGAGTAGGACGTCTACATTCGAACGCATTTTGTCGCGGATCAGTTTTGCGAACGCTCTGCCGTTTGCCGCCGCTTTGCTTGCATTTGTTGCAGCAAGCGCGGTCTCTATTCTGTTTCTCGTATCCGCCGAACATGCCCTCTCCGAACGCTCTGACCGGATTGCGACGCGCGTTGCTGATGGCATTTATGTCGAACTGGCTTTTGGCAACACTGCCAATGCGGACGCAATACTTGAGCGCCTTTCGCCAGGCCGCGCCGCTGCCTTTGACCTTGAAGGCAATGTGATTGCAGGCGAAGCGTCGCCGCAAGTCCTCGAAGAGGGCCGGCGCTACCCAATCGCGTCTGCAGGGGATGTTCGCGGCGAACTCGTCATGTTGCGCGCCCTGCCGGGTACCATGGTCGTATCCCTGCCAGTCGTGATGGGCGCCATCCTGCTCGTAACCTTAATCTCTTATCTCTTCGCGAACTTTTTTGCTCATCTCGTCTCGCAGCAGTCGGGTGAGATCACCAATCTGGTGTCCCGTACATCGCTGAAGCAAGGGCTTCCGGAAGCCGACAAATCAATCCTGTTCACTGAGTTTCGCCGTCTGCGCACAAGCCTGGTTCGCCGGATCCAGCAGCTTCAGCGCGAGAATGAGCGTCTCGTGAGCGCCGCCTATATCGATGAGCGGACCGGCCTCGGTAATGGCGCTGAGCTGACCCGCCAGCTGACGCAGTTCATTTCGCGCTCCTCGTTCGAGTTTCCATCCGCCTTCATCCAGATTGACACAGAGCCGATGCAGCTCGAGGGCGATCATCAGGACACGGCTTTCGTTCTGGAGGTCCAGTCTGCGATTTCCCGCAGGATCATGAGTTTTCTGAGCGAGCAGCAGGCCGCCTACAGCCTGCCGGATGGCCGCTGGCCCGGTTTCGCGCTCGCGTCCGATGATTTTGGCATTCTTCTCGACCGCGTCGGCCCGCGTAACGAAATCAACCGCATCGCAAAGTCGCTGCTCGTCCGCTTGAAAGAGCCGTATACGATTGGCGGCAAGAAAGTGACCTTCACTGCCTTCGCGGGCATCGCGATGATCCCGGAAGACGGGCAGAACCCACAGGACATCCGCAAGCGCGCGTATACTGCGCTCGTTCAGGCGAAACGCACTGAAGGCGTGGAGATGCAGTTCTATTCGCCGAAGCTGGACCGCCAGACGGCGGCGCGGAAGCGACTGGAATCGGAAGTCCGCACCGCCGTTGAGCAGAGCGCCTTTACACCGGTCTACCAGCCCAAGGTCGATCTCGCGACGGGCCGGATTGTCGGCGCCGAAGCGCTGGCGCGCTGGCAGCTTGATAGCGGACGCATTGTTTCGCCCGGTGTTTTCATCCCTGTGGCTGAAAGCTGCGGCCTGATTGGCGATATTGGCGAGCAGATTACCCGCAAGGCCTGTCTGGGCGCGGCCAAATGGGCCGATATGGGCTATAATGATATCTCGATTGCTGTGAACGTCTCACCGCGCCAGTTCGAGAATGACGATCTTGGCACCATGCTTATCGATGCCATGACGACGGCAGGCCTGCTTCCGCGGCTGCTTCAGCTGGAAATCACAGAAAGCGTCGCGGTGACCGACCCTGAGCGGCTCCGGGACGTTATCGGGCCACTCAAATCCATGGGCGTGCGCCTCGCGATTGACGACTTCGGCACTGGGCACTCCAACCTTGCCATGCTTGGCCGCCTGCCATTTGACGTCTTCAAGATCGACCGCGCCTTTATCTCCAGCCTGCACAACGACAAACAGGCGCCGGCAATTGTCGAAATGATCCTCGGCATGGCTGAAACACTCGGCATGGAAACGGTGGCCGAGGGCGTGGAAACCGACGATCAGCTGCAATTCCTGAAACGCCGCGGATGCGACCAGTATCAGGGCTTCCTGTTCAGCCCGCCGGTCAGCCTGGAGAAATTCATCGAGATGGTCCGCCGCAACCGTCAGCCGGCTGCAGCCTGAGAAAGCGCTATGCCTCTTGCAGAGGCAGGTCCCGCGCGCCACATCACCGGGCGTGACTGATCAAGACAGACAGAATTCAGCGCTGTGGCACGGGACGACGATCCTGGCCGTACGCACGAAAGACCACGTCGTCATTCTGAGCGATGGCCAGGTGTCGATGGGTCAAACCGTCATGAAGGGCAATGCGCGCAAGGTGCGCCGTCTCGGCAAGGGCGACATCCTCGCCGGGTTCGCAGGCGCAACGGCCGACGCCTTCACCCTGTTTGAGCGCCTCGAGCAGAAGCTGGAGCGGTTTCCGAACCAGCTGCAGCGCGCCGCGGTCGAACTCGCCAAGGACTGGCGCACGGAAAAATACCTGCAAAAGCTGGAAGCGCTGCTGATCGTCGCTGACCGCGATACGACGCTGGTCATTACGGGCGCAGGCGATGTGCTGGAGCCAGAGCATAATGTCGTGGCTGTTGGTTCCGGCGGCAACTACGCGCTGTCGGCCGCCCGCGCGCTTTACCCCTATGAAGCAGATGCCGAGAAGCTTGGCCGTCAGGCCATGGAAATCGCTGCCGACATCTGCGTGTACACCAATTCGAACTTCTCGATCGAGAAACTGGACCTGAAAGACTGATGGATCTCTTGACCCCCAAGGAAATCGTCGCCGAGCTGGACCGCCACATTGTCGGGCAGGGCGATGCAAAACGCGCCGTCGCGCTCGCCCTCCGCAATCGCTGGCGCCGCAAACAGGCGCCTGATGATCTGCGTGAGGAAATCACCCCAAAGAACATCCTGATGATCGGCCCGACCGGCGTCGGCAAGACAGAAGTGTCCCGCCGCCTCGCGAAGCTCGCCAATGCGCCCTTCCTGAAGGTCGAGGCGACCAAGTTTACAGAGGTTGGCTATGTCGGCCGCGACGTCGAACAGATCATCCGCGACCTCGTCGAATCCGCTGTGGGCATGGTGAAAGCCCAGCGCCGTAAACAGGTTGAGGAACAGGCCCGCGAAGCCGCTGAAAAGCGCCTGCTCGACAGCCTCGTTGGCGAAGATGCCCAGAACTCCACGCGTGAGGTCTTCCGTCGGAAGCTCCGCGATGGCGAACTCGACGACCGCGATATCGACATTGAGCTTCAGGACACAGGCACTGGCATGCCGATGATGGACATTCCAGGCGCCGGCGGTTCCATGGGCATGGTCAATCTTGGCGATCTGCTCGGCAAGGCGATGGGCGGGCGCACCAAGCGCGTGCGCACCACGGTTCGCGATGCCTACAAGCCGCTGATTGGCGAAGAAGCCGACAAGCTGATCGATGAGGAAAGCGTCACCCGCGAAGCGATCCGCCTTGTGGAATCCGATGGCATCGTCTTCCTCGATGAGATCGACAAGGTCGCTGGCGGCAGCAATCGCAGCGGCGCCGATGTCTCCCGCGAAGGTGTGCAGCGCGACCTTCTGCCCCTGATCGAGGGCACGACCGTCTCAACGAAGCGTGGCCCTGTCCGCACAGACCACATTCTTTTCATCGCGTCGGGCGCTTTCCACGTCTCGAAGCCGTCCGACATGCTGCCAGAGCTGCAAGGCCGCCTGCCGATCCGGGTAGAGCTGAAGCCGCTCAGCAAGGCCGACATGCGCCGCATCCTGGTCGAGCCTGAAGCCTCACTAATCCGCCAGCACCAGGCGCTGATGCAGGCCGAGGGGGTCGACCTTCAATTCGAGGATGCAGCCATCGACGCGCTCGCCGATGTCGCCGTCCGCGTGAATGACACTGTTGAGAATATCGGCGCGCGCCGTCTTCAGACTGTGCTCGAACGCCTGCTGGATGAGATCAGCTTTACAGCCAATGACCGCAAGGGCGAGACCGTCACCATCACGGCAGATTATGTCGATGCGCAGCTGTCCGATCTTGCTGGCAATTCGGACCTGTCGAAGTTCATTCTGTAGCGTTTGGCTTTGCCGATCGCCTGATAGGCAGATGCGTACGGCCCCAGTCACGGAACGTCTCCAGGGCGGGCGCGAGCTCTTTGCCGCGCTCGGTCAGGACATAGTCATAGCGAACGGGTCGCTGCTGGTAGGCCTTCTGCTCAAGCAGCCCGGCGGTCACGAGCCGTTTCAGCCTGTCTGCGATGATATGGCGGGTGGCGCCGGTTGAGCGTGCGAAAGCTTCGAAACGCGTCTGGCCCAGAAAACAGTCACGCAGGATAAGAAGCGTCCACCTGTCCCCGACAAGGGAAAGTGTTCTGGCCACCGGGCACCAGTCATCTTCAAGCGCGCGCCACTTCATGATGGACCGCTTAAACTGATTTGCGCTCAGGGCGAAGTTTGTGCAGCTGGCTCAATGAAAGAGGGAACGTTTCGCGGAAGGTGCGCATAGGGACAGTGAAAGCACATGCATTCCTACCCACAACCCATCCAACTGGCCGGCGACCTCGCCGGCCATTTTTTTATTGCGCGGCGAGCTTCTGGATCAGAGCCTGGCTGACGACAGCTTTCACCATATCCGGCCGGAATGGTTTGGCGATCAGGTAGACCGGTTCGCCATCGCGCCCCATCAGAAGTTTCTGCGGATAAGCCGTGATGAAGACGACAGGTATTCCCAGCTCTTCTGTAATGATGGCAGCGGCATCCGCTCCCGAGGAGCCGTCCGCGAGCTGCACGTCTGCGAGGAGGAGGTTTGGCTTCAGCGCGCGGCATCGCTCTACGGCCTGATCCCGCGTTACGGCCTGCCCCACGACATCATGACCGAGTTCGCTGACAATCTGGGAAATGTGGGCAGCGACAAGCGGCTCGTCCTCCATGACGAAGACGCTGGTCTGCAGGGAGCGGGTGAGCTCCTGCTCGGCTTCTATCATCAGCTCACCGACTTCCTCTGCGCCGCAGCCAAGGATGGTCGCGGCATCAGACACCGGAAAACCTTCCATGCTGGTCAGAAGAAGTGCGCGGCGTGAACGTGAAGCTGGATCAAGTCCGGCCGCAGCTTGAGGGTCGGGCAGGGCGTCGCGAATGGCGGCTTCAAGATTGGTGAAAAAGCCCAGACGGTCATCGGCTGGATCTTCATTCGCGATCAGGGAAGAGATGGCGGCCTCGACGATCGCATCGCCGCGTTGGCTGCTGCCGGTTACGGCCCGGGCATAGCGGCGCAGGTAAGGCAGCTCTCGTTCAAGATTGTCTGCCACGCCCATCTACACACCTGTTTCTTTTTGTTAGCCGGATTAAGCCCCAAACAGGTTTAGAAAAAATTAGCCGTACTGCGCGCTGCACAAAAACGCGCAGTACGAACTGCTCTAAACTTCAATGCCGGCTTTGCGGGCAAGCTCTGCCAGAGAGACTTCCGGGCGTGGGCCGTAATGCGAAATGACCTCCGCAGCCGCGATATGGCCAAGCTTCGCGCAGGTTTCGAGCGGCAAGCCGCGGCTGACACCGAAGAGAAAACCTGCAGCATACTGGTCGCCCGCACCGGTCGTATCGACAACCTTGTCGACCGGCTCAGCGGCAACCGCGACGGCGCCTTCCGGGCTGATTACGACAGAGCCTTTTTCGGAACGGGTGATGGCAGCAAGGCCTGCATCGGCCTGCATCCGCTCAACCGCCTCGTCGAAATTGTCGGTCTGGTATAGCGACAGGGCTTCGTCTTCATTCGCGAACACGAGATCGACATGGTTCTTGATGAGGTGAAGAAAGCTCTCGCGGTGACGCTCAACGCAGAAGCCATCCGACAGGGTCAGCGCAACCTTGCGGCCTGCAGCCTGCGCGATCTCTGAGGCGTGGACGAAAGCGGCTTTGGCGTCTTCCTGATCGAACAGATAGCCTTCCAGATACAGAATCGCAGCGTCCTTCACCATCTGCTGGTTCACGTCACTGGCCGAGAAGAGAACCGAGGCGCCGAGGAAGGTGTTCATGCTGCGTGCGCCGTCTGGCGTCACAAAGACGATACAACGCGCGGTGGCCGGGCCGTCTTCGAGCGCAGGCGTGTCGAACGGAATGCCGCTATCATTCATATCCTTGCGGAAAACGTCGCCCAGCGTGTCCTTTGCGACCTTGCCAATATAGCCAGCTTTGCCGCCAAAGCTTGAGACCCCAACAATCGTGTTGGCGCCAGAGCCGCCCGAAAGCTGCGGGCCTTCAGGGGCGGCATCGACCAGTGCGTCAGCGCGCTCTTCGTCGATCAGCGTCATGCCATTCTTGCGGATGTCATGCTGTTCCAGGAAGGAATCCTCGACACTGGCGAAAACGTCGACAATCGCGTTTCCAAGGCCAACGACGTCAAATCGGGTATCGGTCAAAACTTACCTCAGTTTTCTATGGGTTCGGGCGCGTGAGCCCGTTGGATATCGCGCCCGTCAGAGGCGCTCTCTCTATCAGATCTTGATGCCAGCTTTCTCAGCATCAGCGAGAAATGCGGCAAGGCCCTTATCCGTCAGCGGGTGGCTCGCAAGCCCGCGCAGCACGTTCGGCGGCACCGTCGCGACGTCTGCCCCGGCGAGCGCTGACAGTTTCACATGGTTCGCATTGCGAATCGACGCGGCCAGGATTTCGGTCTCGAAGCCGTAATTGTCATAGATGATCCGGATTTCCTCGATCACTTCCATGCCGTCGATATTCATATCGTCGAGCCGGCCGATGAAGGGCGAGATATAGGCCGCACCGGCCTTGGCCGCGAGAAGCGCCTGGTTCGCAGAAAAGCAGAGCGTGACATTCACGGCTGTGCCCGCATCGCTCAGCGTGCGGCAGGCTTTCAGGCCATCCATGGTCAGCGGCAGCTTCACCGCGACATTGGACGCAATCTTCTGAAGCTTGCGGCCTTCGCTCACCATCGTGTCGAAATCGGTCGCGACGACTTCGGCGCTCACATGGCCGGTGGTTAGGTCGCAGATCTCGGCGATGACGTCGGACATGTTACGCCCGGACTTCGCGATCAACGACGGATTGGTCGTTACGCCATCGATCAGGCCCGCCTCTGCGAGCGACTTGATTTCATCTGTGTCTGCGGTGTCGACGAAGAATTTCATTTGGGCCTCCTGCGCGTCTGTGGGCGCTTTAGCAATGATGGGCCCGTCGGGCTAGCCAGCCGCGTGCAGCTCTCTGAAATAAGCGATGGTCTTCTCAAGCCCGTCGCGCAGTTTCACCTGCGGCTCCCAGCCGAGCGTATCGCGGGCACGGGTAATGTCCGGCTTTCGCTTGCGCGGGTCATCCTGCGGCAGCGGCTTCTGCACGAGCTTGGACGACGTGCCTGTCATCTCGATGACAAGCTCGGCAAGTTCCTTGATGGTGAACTCACCCGGATTGCCAAGATTGATAGGGCCAGTGACGCCGGTGTCCGTGTTCATCAGGCCGATCAGCCCATCGACAAGGTCATCGACGAAACAGAAGCTGCGGGTCTGACTGCCATCGCCGTAGATGGTGATGTCCTCACCGCGCAGTGCCTGCATGATGAAGTTGGATACGACGCGCCCGTCATTCGGGTGCATGCGCGGGCCATAGGTGTTGAATATACGCGCGACCTTGATCTCCACACCGTGCTGGCGGTGATAGTCAAAGCAGAGCGTCTCGGCGCAGCGCTTGCCCTCATCATAACAGGACCGCGGGCCAATCGGGTTCACATTGCCCCAATAGCTTTCTTCCTGCGGATGGATTTCCGGGTCGCCATAGACTTCAGATGTTGAGGCCTGGAGGATCCTCGCCTTGGTGCGCTTGGCGAGGCCCAGCATATTGATGGCGCCATGCACTGACGTCTTCGTCGTCTGCACCGGGTCGAACTGGTAATGGATCGGGCTGGCCGGGCAGGCCATATTGTAGATCTGGTCGACTTCCACAAAGAGCGGGAAGGTCACATCGTGACGCATCAGCTCAAAGCGCGGATTGTCCATGAGGTGCGCGACATTGCTGCGCGTGCCCGTGAAGAAATTGTCGACGCAGAGAACTTCGGCCCCCTGGTCGAGCAGGCGCTCACACAGGAAAGAGCCAATGAAACCGGCACCGCCGGTAACCATGATCCGGGGTGCCAGATGCATCAGGGACGTCCCACGCTGATATAGGTGAAGCCTCGTTTGGCCATGTCTTCAGGCGAATAGATATTGCGAAGGTCGACAACGATGTCGCTCTTGAGTGATGTCTTCACCCGGTCAAGGTCGAGCGCACGGAACTGGTCCCACTCAGTGATGATGACCATGGCGTCTGCGCCATCAATGGCCGCATAGGCGCTTTCGGCATAGTCGAGGCCGGAGAGAAGCTTCTCTGCCTCATGCATGCTTTCCGGGTCATAGGCGCGGACAGTTGCACCAGCCTCAGTGAGCGCCGGAATGATGTCGAGCGATGGAGCGTCGCGCATATCGTCCGTGTTCGGTTTGAATGCGAGGCCGAGCACGCCGATCGTCTTGCCTTTGACGTCGCCGCCCATCGCCTTGATGACCTTGTCGGCCATGGCGCGTTTGCGGGCGGCATTGACCTCGACAACCGTGTCAACGATGCGCACCGGGCAGCCTGCATCATTGGCCGTCTTGGTCAGGGCAAGCGTGTCTTTCGGGAAGCAGGAACCACCATAGCCCGGGCCTGCATTGAGGAATTTCCGCCCGATCCGGCCGTCTAGACCGATCCCACGGGAGACTTCCTGAACGTTTGCGCCAACGGCCTCACAGAGGTCCGCCATCTCGTTGATGAAGGTGATCTTCACCGCTAGGAAGGCGTTCGCCGCGTACTTGATCAGCTCAGACGTGCGGCGGCTGGTGAACAGGATCGGCGTCTCATTGAGGAAGAGCGGGCGGTACAGCTCCCGCATCACTTCGCGGGCGCGCTCGCTATCGGTGCCAACCACGACACGGTCAGGGATCTTGAAGTCCTTGATCGCCGCGCCTTCGCGCAGGAATTCCGGGTTGGAGACGACAGCAAAGTCAGCATCCGGATTGGTCTCGCGGATGATCGCCTCAACTTCATCGCCCGTACCGACAGGAACGGTCGACTTGGTTACGACGACAGTGAAGCCGTCCATCAGCTCGGCGATTTCCTTGGCGGCGGCGTAGACATAGGAGAGGTCCGCATGACCATCGCCGCGACGGGATGGCGTACCGACCGCGATGAAGACCGCGTCCGCGCTGGCAATCGCGTCTTTTGCTTCCGTCGTGAAAGCCAGGCGGCCTGCTTCGACATTCTGGGCAACCAGCGCATCGAGGCCCGGCTCGAAGATCGGGATCTCGCCCTTTTTCAGCCGGTCGATCTTGCTCGCATCCTTGTCGACGCAAGTGACCACATGGCCGAAATCGGCAAAGCATGCCCCGCTGACAAGGCCGACATAGCCTGTTCCGATCATCGCTACGCGCATGGCTTTAAGTCCTGTTTTTCGTTGCTGCCACGAATTTGCGGCGAGGGGTGCGATTTTTGTGCCATCAGGTCAAGACGGTGGGGCAGGCCGTCAGGCCCTAGATTTCCTGATTGTAGTCCCCGACTTCCTTGTGCTTGCCGAGGCGCGGTTTGACCTCCTTGCGGAAAAGGTCGCGCATATCGTCTTCAGACTGAAGGCTTTCGACAACGACGACCAGCTCAGGCTTGTTCGATGATGCCCGGACGAGCACCCATGACCCATCTTCCAGCGTGACGCGCGCGCCATTGACCGTGTTCACATCGACCACCTTGCGGCCGAGGATTTCCTTCCCGGCCATGCCTTCATACTCGGCGACCATCTTGTCGATGACCGAATATTTGATCTCGTCATCGCAATGCGGCGACATGGTGAGCGAAGTGTAGGCCGTGCCAAGCTCACCCTTGAGGTCTGCCATCGTCTTGTCAGGATTGCGATCCAGCATCTGCAGGATCGCGCCAGCAGCGACGATGCCATCATCATAGCCAAGCCCGATCGGCGGGCGGAAGAAGAAGTGGCCCGACTTCTCAAACCCCGCCAGCGCGCCGAGGTCAGTCGTGCGGCGTTTGATGTAGGAATGGCCGGTCTTGTAATAATCGACGGTGGAGCCGTTCTCCTTCAACACCGGATCGGTCTTGTAGAGACCGGTCGACTTCACATCGACAACGAAGTTCGCGCCCGGATGCACCTTTGAAAGGTCGCGCGCCAGCATCAGGCCGATCTTGTCAGCAAAGATTTCTTCGCCCGTATTGTCGACCACGCCGCAGCGGTCCCCGTCGCCGTCAAAGCCGAGCGCAACGTCCGCGCCGTGCTCTTTGACGGCTTTCGCCATCTCGTGGAGCATCTTGGAGTCTTCGGGGTTCGGATTGTATTTCGGGAAGGTGTTGTCGAGATTACAGTCCATCTCGATCACGTCTGCGCCCATGGCGCGAAGGGCGTCAGCCGCAAAGGCGCCTGCCGTGCCGTTCCCGCAGGCGGCAATGACTTTCAGTTTGCGCTTCAGTGAAATGCCTTCCGACACCGATGCGATATATTTCTCGCGCAGGCCATCGACGCGGAACGTGCCGCCACCGGCACGCGGCTGAAATTCGCCATTGAGCACAATCTCTTTCAGGCGGCCCATCTCATCAGGACCGAAGGTGAGCGGCTTGTTCGCGCCCATCTTCACACCGGTCCAGCCATTCTCATTGTGGCTGGCGGTGACCATGGCGCAGCAATCGGCGTCGAGCTCGAACTGGGCCCAGTAAACCATTGGCGAGAGCGCCAGGCCGACATCCAGAACTTCGCAGCCGCCGGCGACGAGGCCAAGCTTCAGCGCGTTCTTGATCGGCAGCGAGATGGAGCGGAAGTCATGGCCCGTGACGACTTTCGGCTGAACGCCAAGCTCATGGAACAGCGTCGCCATGCCAAGGCCGAGTGCTTCAGCGCCCAGCAGGTTCAGCTCCGGTGCCTTGTCGCTGCCTGGGATACCGAACCACCAGCGCGCATCGTATTCTCGAAAGCCAGTTGGCTTGACCAGCGGCAGGGTTTCGAACTCGATCGAGTTGGGGGCAATGTCGGCGCGCGGCTTGGGCATCATGGGCTGCGGGTCTCCTGAAACTGTCTACTACCTGTGATGGCATGAAAAGATGACACTTTTCCAGCCTCAAGGTTACTTATTTGCTCGCCTGGCGCAGGAAGTTCGCCATCCATTTGCCGACCTCGCCATTGTCGACCGGCGTATCGAGGCTGTCACAGGCCTCGTCGACGCGCTCGGCGGAAAATGCGGTGCCACGGCGGACATTATAAAGCGCGCAGCAGAAGCCGCTGGAGAATTCCGGGTGACCCTGAAAGCTGATGGCGGGCACGCGGCCATAGTCCAGAACGGCGTAGTTGCAGAAATCCGAGCGCGCGACGACGCTCGCGCCGGGCGGCAAGCTCTGGACCTGATCCTGATGGCTCACACCCAGGGAGAATGTGTCGGCAGAGAAATCACCCATCCAGTCCGGGCGTTCACAGACATCATAGACATGCCGTCCGATGCCCCAGCCCTTGTCGGACTTTTCAACTTTTGCACCAAGCGCCTTGGCAATCGCCTGATGACCAAAACAGACGCCGATCTGCGGCACACCCTTGGCGGCGGCGCGCTGGATCGTGTTGAGGAGCGGGCCCATCCAGTCATGCTGTTCGTAAACGCCAGCGGCAGAGCCCGTCACGAGCAGCGCTTCGACCTCATCAAGGTCCGGGAAGGGTTCACCCGAACTGACAGCAACGCTCTCACAGACAAGGCCCGGCAGGTGCGGCGCGATCAGGTCTTCGAACATGGCCGGATAGCGCGGCCAGTCATCGCGCATCGCCTGCGGCGGCAATCCGGTTTCGAGAATGGTCAGTTTCATTAATCTGTCTCTTCTGAATAGTCGTTTGCGGGCTCCGGCTCGACAAGGAAGCCGCCGGACTGGCGCGACCAGAGGTCTGCGTAAAGTCCGCCTGCCGCAACAAGCGCTTCATGTGTGCCCTGTTCAACAATCTCGCCCCGATCCAGCACGATAAGCCGGTCCATCGCCGCAATCGTGGACAGGCGGTGCGCAATGGCGAGCACGGTCTTGCCCTCCATCAGGTCGAACAGGCTGCCCTGAATGGCGGCCTCGACTTCGGAATCGAGCGCGGAGGTCGCCTCATCGAGGATCAGGATTGGTGCGTCTTTCAGGAAGATACGGGCGATCGCGATGCGCTGGCGCTGGCCGCCGGACAGCTTCACGCCGCGCTCACCGACATGGGCATCAAGCCCGGTCCGCCCCTTCGCATCTTCTAGCGAATGGATGAAGCCGAGCGCTTCGGCGCGGCCCGCCGCAGCGAGGATCTCATCATCGCTCGCGCCGGGGCGGCCATAGGCGATATTCTCGCGGATGGAGCGGTGGAGAAGGGAAGTGTCCTGCGTCACCACACCGATCTGGGAGCGCAGCGAGTCCTGCGTGACGGCGGCGATATCGTGCCCGTCAATGAGGATGCGCCCGGCCTCAGCGTCATAGAAACGGAGAAGGAGGTTGGTCAGCGTCGTCTTGCCCGCGCCGGAGCGACCGACCAGTCCGATCTTCTCGCCCGGCTTGATATCGAGGGTCAGCCCCTCAATGACGCCGCTGCCCTTGCCATAATGGAAGGTCACATCGTCAAAGCGGACCGCGCCGCTGACGGGCGGCAGGGGCTGCGCGCCGTCGCGGTCCTCAACGGCCACCGGCTTTTTCAGCATCGACATGCCGTCAAAGACGACGCCGATATTCTCAAACAGGCCTGCGACTTCCCACATGATCCATTGCGACATGGACTTGATGCGGAGGGCGAGGCCGACCGCAGCAGCAACGGCGCCAGCGGTCACCAGCTCTCCGAGCCAGAGATAGATGCCGCCAGCCGCGATCAGAAAAACGAGGAGTGAATTGTTGAGATAGACGATGGCGTTGAGGCTCGTGACCATGCGCATCTGGCGGTACACCGTGCCGAGGAAGCCGGACATACTGCCCTTTGCATAGTCTTCCTCAAGGCCGGAATGAGCAAACAGCTTCACGGTCTGGATATTGGTGTAGGAGTCGACGATGCGGCCCGTCATGATGGAGCGGGCGTCGGCCTGCTCCTCGGCGATTTTACCAAGGCGCGGCACGTACCAGTACATGATGAAGCCATAGACCACCGCCCACAGGATAAGCGGCAGGGTGAGGCGCCAGTCCGCACTTGCGACAAGGGCAAGCGCCGAGGCGAAATAGACGATCACAAAGACGAAAACGTCGAGCACTTTCATCACGGACTCGCGCACGGACAGCGCCGTCTGCATGACCTTGGTCGCGACGCGGCCAGCAAACTCATTGCCGAAAAAGCTCATGGACTGGCCGAGCATCTGGCGGTGCATGCGCCAGCGCGCGCTCATCGGGACGTTGCCCATCAGGCCCTGATAGACGACCAGCCCCTGCAACAGCGTGGCGAGCGGCAAGCCGATCAGCAGCACCCCGCCCATCAGGATCAGCGTCCCAGCCTCGCGCTGGACAAAGCCGTCGCGGTCAGCCTCTGCCAGCCAGTCGACAATCCCGCCGAGAAAGCCAAACAGCGCGACCTCGCCCACCGCGATGATCGCCGTGAAGAATGACATCGCGACCAGCCACGGCACGGCGCCGCGAATATAATGCCAGACGAACGGCAGGAAGCGGCCGGGTGGCAGGCCGCCCTGGGCTTCCGGGAATGGGTTCAGACGGCGTTCGAAGAAGCGATACATGGCTCGCCCATGTGGCGCGGGTCTATGGTCTGCGCAAGCGATGAAAGCGCCGGTTGGCGCGAAGCCACTCTCTATTCTACCTCAATCGCCGAGCCAGCTCCCGTTTCGCTTTCGATCCATGCCACCACCCTTGCCTCCAAGGCATCGAGGGGCAGGGCGCCTGCGCCGAGCACCACATCATGGAAGTCACGGATATCGAAGTCCGCGCCGAGCGCCTTTTTCGCGGCCGCGCGTAGTTCCAGGATTTTCAGCTCGCCAATCTTGTAGGCCGTCGCCTGTCCCGGCCAGCCGATATAACGGGTGACCTCGGTCTGGATGTTGAGCGGGGCGAGCGCGGAGTTCTTTGTGAAGCATTCCTCGGCTTCTTCCCGGCTCCATCCGTACCAGTGAAGACCGGTATCCGCGACGAGACGGCAGGCGCGCCACATCTCCATGGAGAGCGCGCCAAACCGCTCATAAGGCGTCTCATAGATACCGGCTTCACCGGCGAGCTTCTCGGCGTATAGGCCCCAGCCTTCGCCGAAAGCTGTGGCGTAATACTGCTGGCGGAAACGGGGGACATCCTCGAGCTCCTGCGCCAGCGAGATCTGCAGGTGGTGGCCTGGCACTGCTTCATGTGCGGAGAGCGCCGGGAGTTCATAAAGCGGGCGCTGGTCGAGCGCGTATGTGTTGACGAGGTAGTTGCCCTCAATGCCTTTTTCGAGGTCGCCGCTTGAGTAACGGCCCGTCGTATAGCCTGGCGCGATTTCAGCGGGCACCGGAATGACGCCATAGGTCAGGCGCGGCAGCTTGCCGAAATAGGCAGGCAGGATGGCGTCGAGACGCTTTGAAAGGCGCGAGGCCTTTTCGAGAAGGTCCTCTGGCGTCTCGGCGTAGAATTGCGCGTCCGTGCGCAGGAAGTTCTGGAAGTCTTCGAAACTGCCGGGATAGCCGAGCTCTTCGATGATGGTTTCCATCTCGCCTCGGATGCGGGCGACTTCGCGCTCACCGAGCTCATGGATCTCTTCGGGCGAATAGCCAGCCCCGGCAGTATGATTGGCGATGGCGGCGGCGTAATAGTCCTTGCCGCCCTCAAGATTCGCGATGCCAGCATCTTCGCGGGCGGCGGGCGCATAGGTGCCTTCCATGAAATAGAGCGCTTCCGCATAGGCCTCGATGGCCTTGGCGACGGCGCGGCGGCCGCTCGCCTGGATCATGGCCTGCGCTTCGGGGCTGATCGTGTCGGGCAGGGTTTTGAGCGGGGAGTAAAGCCCGCTTTCCTCAGGCGTTACGTTGGCCTGCTCGCTGATCTGCGCCGTGGTCGTGGCCAGCGGGTCCTTGTGTGAGGTCCAGCCGGTTTCGATGCCGCGCCTCATATTGGCTTTGTGATCGTTGAAGTAGCGGGGGATCGCATTGAGGCGGGACAGCCAGGCCTCGGCGTCGTCCTCATTCTGGATGCGTACTTGGCGGGCAGCATAGAGCGGCTCTGCCTGAAAGCCCCAGTCGCCATTGAACGGCATCCGGGCCGTATCGAATTCAGCTTCGGCGATATGGCTTTCGAGGAGATGGGAGAGGATCTTCCATTCCGGCGTCGACTGGTCTTCGACCTGTTGCAGGCGGGCAAGGAGGGCGCGCGCCGCTTCTGCGGTCTGCTCGATCCGCTCTGGTGACACATCGGCCCAGCGATCGGGGGCCCGGTCCTGCGCACGGGCGGCCTCACCCGGATCGATCGAGCGGATCAGCGCCTCATAATCGATGACGATCTGTTCGATTGTCGACGCGTTCGTTTCATCAGCCATCTCTGACTGCGCATGAGCGAGGGCGGGCGACGCAACGGAAAGCAGGAGAACTGCACCAAGAGAACGGAGATTCATGCGCATTTGACCTTTCTTGTCGCGTTGACACCGCGCTGCACCATTCTAGAACCCGGTGTCGTAAGGCATATTTTTCGGGAGACCCCAATGTCAGGTTCAGAGTGGACTGATCCACGCCCGATGTCACCACACCTTCAAGTGTGGAAATGGCACTGGACGATGGCCTCATCGATCTTTCACCGCGTCAGCGGCGTTGGCAACTATCTTGGCGCCCTGCTGGTCAGCGCGTGGCTCATTGCACTCGCATCGGGCGCAGAAGCTTATGGCACGGTGGAGGCAGTGATGCTTCACCCTGTCGGACAGATCCTTCTTTTCTTCTGGCTTGTCTCGGTCCTGTTCCACCTCGCGAACGGCCTGCGCCACCTGATCTGGGATGGTCCAAAGGCTGGTTTCGACCCAAAGGCCGCCAGCATGTGGTCGATCGTGAATTTCGCATTCGGGATTGTCGCAGCCGCCATCATCTGGTCGCTCGCGACCAATCTGTTCTAGGGGGCGGGCATGAGCACGAATTTCAAGACACCTACCGCTTCCGCCCGTGGTCTTGGCTCTGCCAAGTCCGGCACAGGCCACCACATCAAGCAGCGCGTCTCGGCGATTGCGCTTCTCTTTCTCATCCCGTGGTTTCTTTATGCCGTCATCGCGGCAAGCCGCGGCGGCTATGATGGCGCAACCGCCTGGCTGGCCCAGCCGTGGAATGCCATCCTGATGATTCTTACACTCGGCGCGGCGTTCTACCACATGCGCCTCGGTATGCAGGTGGTCATCGAGGACTACATTCAAAAGGCAGGCATGAAGCAGGGTCTCCTGATCCTCAACACATTCGCTTGCGTAGGACTTTTCACGGCCACCGCCCTTTCTGTTCTCAAAGTCTGGATTTCGGCGGGGCTCTAGAAGCCGTACCGCCACCGGAAGGAAAACGTCACCATGTCTGACTACAAGTTTGTCGATCACACCTATGACGTCGTCGTCGTTGGCGCCGGCGGTTCAGGCCTTCGCGCTGCCCTTGGCGCGGCGCAGGCGGGTCTGAAAACGGCATGTATCACCAAGGTCTTCCCGACCCGCTCGCACACGGTCGCCGCGCAAGGCGGCATCGCCGCATCGCTGGGCAATATGGGCCCGGATGACTGGCGCTGGCACATGTACGATACGGTCAAGGGCTCCGACTGGCTCGGCGACCAGGACTCCATCGAATATCTTTGCCGTGAGGCGCCAAAGGCGGTTTATGAGCTTGAGCACTGGGGCATGCCATTCTCGCGCAACGAGCAGGGCAAGATCTATCAGCGCCCGTTCGGTGGCCACACCACCGAATATGGCGAAGGCCCTCCGGTCCAGCGCACCTGTGCTGCCGCTGACCGTACCGGTCACGCCATGCTGCACACGCTTTACGGCCAGTGCGTCAAGGAAGAGACCGAGTTCTTCATCGAGTATTTCGCGCTCGACCTCATCATGGATGAGGAAGGTGCCTGCCGCGGTGTGACCGCATGGAAGCTCGATGATGGCACGCTGCACCGCTTCCGCGCGCAGAAGACGATCCTCGCGACCGGCGGTTATGGCCGCGCCTTCTTCTCCTGTACCTCGGCTCACACCTGTACGGGCGATGGCAATGCCATGGTGCTCCGCGCTGGCCTGCCGCTGCAGGACATGGAGTTCATCCAGTTCCACCCGACCGGCATTTACGGCGCAGGCTGTCTCATTACTGAGGGAGCACGCGGTGAAGGCGGCTATCTGACCAATTCTGACGGCGAGCGCTTCATGGAGCGGTACGCGCCGCGCGTGAAGGACCTTGCCTCCCGCGATGTCGTGGCGCGCGCCATGACCGTGGAGATCCGCGAAGGCCGCGGCGTCGGTGAGGGCAAGGACCATATCCACCTTCACCTCGAACACCTGCCGCCAGAAACGCTGGCAGAGCGCCTGCCGGGCATTTCGGAAACCGCGAAAGTCTTCTCTGGCGTCGACGTCACGAAAGAGCCGATCCCGGTCCTTCCGACAGTCCACTACAATATGGGCGGCATCCCGACGAACTATCACGGCGAAGTTCTCACCAAGAAGGGCGGCGACCCGGATAGCGTCGTCCAAGGCCTGATGGCCGTTGGTGAAGCGGCCTGTGTGTCCGTCCACGGCGCAAACCGCCTTGGCTCCAACTCGCTGATCGACCTTGTGGTCTTCGGCCGCGCGGCAGGTCTTCGCTGCGGCGCGACGCTGGAAGCGGGCGCAAGCCAGCCTGAGATCCGCGACAGCCAGACCGACAGCCACCTTGCCCGCTTTGACCGCGTGCGCAATGCGAAGGGCGACCAGCCTGTCGCGCAGCTGCGCATGGACATGCAGAAGGCGATGCAGACCAATTGCGCCGTCTTCCGCACCGGTGAGGTCCTTGATGAAGGCGTCGAGAAGATCGACAGCATTTATAGCCGCGTCGGCGGCATGGATGTGAAGGATCGCGGCCTGATCTGGAATACCGATCTTGTCGAGGCGCTGGAGTTCGACAACCTCATCGCGCAGGCCGCGGTGACGGTGAACTCAGCCGCCAACCGCAAGGAAAGCCGCGGCGCCCATGCCCGCGAGGACTTTGCAGACCGCGACGATGCAGAATGGATGAAGCACACGCTTGCCTGGGTCGACGAGGCCGGCAAGGTGACAATCGACTACCGCCCCGTGCATGAGTTCACGATGTCCAACGACATTGAGTACATCAAGCCGAAGGCGCGTGTGTACTAGGGGAGCGATATGGTTCAACTGACACTACCCAAAGGCTCTGCGCCCAAAAAGGGCAAGGAATGGCCAAAGCCGGATGGCGCCAAGACCACCAAGGCGTTCAAAATCTATCGCTACTCTCCTGAAGAGGGCGGCAATCCGCGCTGGGACACCTATCATGTGGACATGGACCGCTGCGGTCCGATGGTTCTCGACGTCCTGATCTGGATCAAGAACAATGTCGACCCGACTTTGGCCTTCCGCCGGTCGTGCCGGGAAGGCGTCTGCGGCTCCTGTTCGATGAACATTGGCGGCCACAATACGATCGCCTGTACCAAGGGCTGGGACGAGGTTGCCGGATCGACCATCACGATCGCGCCGCTGCCGCACCTGCCAGTGGTCAAGGACCTCGTGCCGGACCTGACGAACTTCTACGCCCAGCACGCCTATGTGCAGCCCTTCCTTAAGACCGATACGCCGGAGCCTGAGAAAGAGTGGAAGCAGTCGGAAGAACAGCGCAATGAGCTGAACGGCCTCTATGAGTGCATTCTCTGCGCCTGCTGCTCGACCTCCTGCCCGTCCTATTGGTGGAATGGCGACAAGTATCTCGGCCCTGCCGCATTGCTTCAGGCCTATCGCTGGCTGATCGACAGCCGCGACGAAGCCACCGGTGAGCGCCTCGATGACCTTGAAGACCCGTTCAAGCTCTATCGATGCCACACCATCATGAACTGTGCGCAGGTCTGCCCGAAAGGCCTCAATCCGGCCAAGGCGATCGCAAAGATCAAGCACATGATGGTTGAGCGCGTCGCTTAAGACCACTTTTCCAGAAGATCAGATGACGGCCCGTGCCTTTACAAGGTGCGGGCCGTTTTCGTTTGGGCCCATGCGTGCGCCCGCACGATGCGGGTGCGGGTAGGCTTTCAGGATTGAAGCGGCGGCGGGGCGCGAAGTTCGACGGTGACGACAGCGAGGCCGTCGCGCAGCCAGTCGGGCACTTGGGCCGACCTTGCGCCGGGCGGGTGACCGGCGCGGAGCGGTGATCGTTTCCGGATGAGGGCAGTCTCGCCGGCCTGCGGGGCCATCCTGCGGGCAAGGCGCCTTGTGGCGGCGGCCGTGTCGTCAATGATGGCGAGAAGGGCGTGTAACCGCTCGGCCACTTTATTGGAACGTGTCGTTTTATCTGGCTCGGATTTTGGTAAATGGGCGTCCAGAATTTCTAGGATTCGGGGCTGCGGACGTGGTCCGAAGTGGCCTTTCTTCTGACCCTCGATCCAGAAACCTGCGCGCAGGGACGCGATAGGCTCGGTGAGCTGGAAACCGCGCTTTGAGGGGGTTGGGCAGGCGGTGGCGAGGCGTGTGGTTTGGTTTGAAGGGGCGGCACGCGCGGGGTGTGGGCGCAGCGGGCCGAGGGCGCGTACCTCCAGCATGAGGAGACGGCGGGTGAGTGCCTCTGCTGCCAATAGTGATGGGCGAATCCAGCTTGGGTGTGCGCCTGGCCCCGACTGCTCGACCAGGATCAGGAGGTAGGCTGCCAGTCTGGCAAGATGCTGCCAGAGGCGCTGCAGGGTCTGATCCAGCTGGGGCGGGTTGGGGGACATGCATTAAGGATAGCCGTACCCACGAGATATGCGGACGGGAAAATTGTTTCCGGTCGGAAATTAACCATGATTGTGCGTTTGTACGGGGCGTACTGTTTTGGGTTTTTTGGGGTGGTGGTGAGGTTGCTCTGAGGTCCGCTCATCCCCGCGCAGGCGGGGATCGCATGAGGCTGTCTCTGCACTTTAATTGGCTGAGATCCCCGCCTGCGCGGGGATGAGCGGATACGAAAGTTACGGCGGGTTTTAAGAAGAGGACGTAACCAGACGTCATGGCCTTCTACGTCTACATTATGACCAATAAGCCGCACGGCGTCCTCTACACAGGGATGACGGACGACATAAACCGGCGCGCGTGGGAGCATCGCGAGCATGTGATTGGCGGTTTTACGGCAAAGTATAATTGCGAAATGTTGGTCTGGGTGGAGGTCCACGAGACGCGCGAGTCTGCTTTTGAGCGAGAGCGCCGCATTAAGAAATGGGAACGCGCCTGGAAGATCCGGCTGATTGAAGAGGCCAACCCGGATTGGCGTGACCTTGCTGATGCGCTCATGTGAATGGAGACAGCCGCTCATCCCCGCGAAGGCGGGGATCTTGTGAGGCAATCTCCGCACTTTAACTGGCTGAGACCCCCGCCTTCGCGGGGGTGAGCGGTCTGGGGGGTGTCTCGAACTTAGTAGGTGCCCGCCCCGTTTCAGGCCCTCAAGGCCGAGCGGCTGACGCCGTGCCTTCGGCAGCCTTGACCGCCTGAACCAGAACGGGCTTTGGCTGGCTATGGCCTAATGGCGGGGTCCCGCCATTGGGCGCTAATCCACAAAGGGACTCCAATTTCCCTTTCGAATCGGGCCCAATAGCAGCGCAGGATCAAATGACCTCCGCTCGTGCACGCCTTTAAGCGCGGGCCACTGCCCGAGGAAGGAGGTGATGGCGAATGCCAAAATCTTGCAAACAAGTGACGCGCCAAGTGCGTGTCGGCAAGAAGCCCGGCCCGAAACCAGTGCGCGTAAAAACGCATCGACGTTCGAAGCCAGCCCCTTGCAAGTAGTCTAGTTTGCTAGACTTACGGTGGTGACCGGGTCGGCCCGCAAAGTTGGCCCGGTCACTTTTCTATCTCACGAAAACAATTAACCGGGGATGAGTCATTTTGACTCAGCGCTTTCTCGCCCATCCACGAATTCCATTGTGAACAGCTCATGATTACCGACTTACGGAGACAGGAAATCGTTGCGGTCTTCCAAGCGTCGGTCAAACGCGATTGCGAAGATGCGATAGCAGCCATTCCGGTCGTTGAACTCATCTCTACGGACGAAATGCTAGGCCCACGGGATTTGAATTCGGGGTACCGAATGCGATTGCGGAATGAGATTGCTTAGAGACAGAGCGAGGCAGCACTAAGGCGATCGGCCAGATCAAGATGGCTGGACCGGGCAATTAGCTTCATTGCGGGTTGCATCGTGACCGCTTTGGGAGTGCTTCTTTCACAAATGTTCTCGTGAGACCGTACGCTGCCTGTCCACAATCCGCTCATCCCCGCGAAGGCGGGGATCTTGTGAGGCAATCTCCCACTTCAATTGGCTGAGACCCCCGCCTTCGCGGGGGTGAGCGGTCTGGGGGGGTACATTAAAAAGCCCGGCAGTTGGCCTGCCGGGCTTTTGTGTTTGGGGTGGCCTCAGAGCCTACATCGTCACGACGACTTTGCCCTTGGCCTTGCGTTCCATCAGTTCGGTGATGGCGTCGGCGGCTTTTTCGAGGGGGTAGGTATTGGAGACGTGCGGCTTGATCTTGCCAGTCTCGTAGAGCTCGAAGATTTCCTTGATGTTCTGCTCGTTCGCTTTCGGGTCGCGGGCGACAGCGGCGCCCCAGAAGACGCCGATGATGTTGCAGGATTTGAGCAGGGTGAGGTTGAGCGGCATTTTCGGGATGCCGGCCGGGAAGCCGATGACGAGGAAGCGGCCGTCCCAGTTCATGGCGCGCAGCGATGGTTCGGCATAGTCGCCGCCGACGCCGTCATAGATGACGTCCACGCCGCCGCCGCCAAGTTCCTTGATCTTGTCCGAGAGGGCTTTCTGCTGGGCCTTGTCGAGGGGGCCGCGGTCATAGACGAGGCCGTGCTTTGCGCCTTTTTCAAGGGCGAGGTCCACCTTGTCCTGGCTGGACGCGGCGGCGATGACTTCCATGCCCATGGCCGCGCCAAGTTCGACGGCAGCGAGGCCGACACCGCCAGCGGCGCCGAGAACGAGCAGGGTTTCGCCGGGCTTGCAGTTGCCGCGATCTTTCAGCGCGTAATAGGAGGTGCCGTAGGTCATCAGGAGGGCGGCGGCCTCTTCAAAGGACATGGAGTCCGGGAAAGGACGCACGCGGCCTTCGTCGACCTTGGCTTCTTCGGCCATGCCGCCCCAGCCGATGGAGCCCATGACGCGGTCGCCAACCTTTACCTTGGTCACGCCTTCGCCGACGGCCTTCACGATGCCCGAAAGCTCACCGCCCGGAGAGAAGGGGCGCTCTGGCTTGAACTGGTACATATCCTGGATGATGAGGACGTCTGGATAGTTCACGCCAACGGCTTTGACGTCGATCACGACCTCGCCCTTGCCCGGTTCTGGCGATGGCACATCCTCAAGGACGAGGGCGTCGGGGCCACCGGCGGTCTTGGAGAGTAGGGCTTTCATGGGCGTATTCCTCTTGCTGTAGCACTTGGCAGTGTCTTGTGGGACTTGTAATTGACGGGCCGAACCTATCCATGGCACCGCGCGCTGTGAAGCATGACGCGAGGAAAAAACACCTCGTAGCTGGAGCATTGAAACGATGGCGAAAAGCTGGGCGCTGGCCCTTCATGGTGGAGCCGGTCCGCTGAGAAAGCGTGACCATGCGGCGGCAGAGACGCATATGGCCGAACTGCTGCGCGAGGGCGAAGCGCGCCTGGCGCGCGGCGACAAGGCGCTGGATGTGGTGCATTCGCTGGTCATCGCACTGGAAGAGTGCGGGCATCACATTGCCGGGCGTGGCTCTTCCCCCAATGCGATCGGCCAGTGGGAACTGGACGCTGCCATCATGGACGGGCGTTCGCGCAATGCAGGCGCTGTGGCGTCGCTGCGCGGGTACAAGTCACCGGTCACGGCGGCGCGCCTCGTCATGGAAAAGACGCCGCACGTGCTGATCGTCGGCAAGGGCGCGGCGATGATTGCGCGCGAGCACAAGCTGGAAAAAGTCCACAGCCCGAAGAATTATTACAAGCCTGCGGTGACGCGGCCCGTGAAGAAGGGTGAGCTGGCGCACGGCACGGTCGGCGCGATTGCGCTCGATACCGATGGGCGGCTTGCGGCGGCGACATCTACGGGCGGCCTGCTTGGCAAGACGCCGGGCCGGGTGGGCGATACGCCGATTATTGGCGCAGGCCTATGGGCAGATGAGCGGGTCGCTGTCTGCTGTACGGGCCAGGGCGAGTATTTCCTGCGCACCAATGCGGCAGCCGATGTCAGCTCTCGCGTGCGCTATGGCAAGCAGGGCCTGCGCGAGGCGGCGGAGGGCTCACTGGAAGACCTGACCCTGCTTGGCGGGGATGGCGGCATGATCTGCGTCGACGTGCTGGGCCATGTCGAAGTGGTGTTCAACGCCGAGACGATGAAGCGCGGTGTCGTGACAAGCGCGGGCCGCTTTGACGTCGCGACGATGAGGTGAGCAGAGCATGAGCGGCGCGACGCTGGGCTTTTTCATTGCGGGTGTGCTGGTCGCCTTCCTGTTTGCGCTGGCGGTGCAGATGCGGGTGATGGCGGGGCTGGTTCTGCGCCGGGCCGCGCAGGCAAAGTTCAGTGAGCTGGTCGACGGCACGGCGCGCTTTGCCGTCGTGCACGCGGTAGCAGGGACCGACAAGCTGGACGCGGGCGACGCCGTCGGTGAGGCCGCGACCTGGCTGCGCACCGAGTATCCGGCGGCGATCCGTCACATCAAGATTGCACGCCTGGCGACGGCAGTGACGGCGGTGCTTTTCCTTGCGGTACTGGTCACGTGGCGGTTCACGGCGGGGGCGGGCTGATGGTTTGGGTCGATGCCTTCTGCTTTTTGATCGTGGCGGTCGGCCTGGCCCAGTTCGTTTACGGGTTCCGCTCAACCCGTCGGCTTGAAAGCAGCTTTTTCGGTCAGGTCATGGAGGATGATCCGAGCCGGGATAGTGAAGATGCGCGTCGGCATATCATCCAAGCGACAAACCGGCGGAAGCCTGGCCAGCGCGGCGGGCCGAGCGAAGCGGGCTTGCGCCTGAGGGAAGCATGGCCAGAGGAAACATTGCGTCTGCAGAAGGCGCAATACTTCATGCGCGTGGGTTGGAACTTGGCCACTTTGATGATTGCGCACTTGGTCTTCTGGAAACTCAGAAGTGCCGACAACGGTGACGGTTTCGCCTTTCTTGCGATGTTCCTTGTCTTTGGAGCGAGCTTTCTTATTGCGCGGCCGCTGAAGGTCTGGGAGTAAATTCATGCGCGGTTATTTTGCGATTGGGGCCGAGGGCATTTCCAAGCCGATGAATCTTGGCGCGCTGATGCGGACGGCGAATGCGTTCGGGGCGAGCTTTGTGTTCTCTGTCGGCGCGGCGGACCGTCTGAAAGTTGCCTACAAGGCGGACACGTCGAAGACCTTCGAGAGCGTGCCCTATTATCAGTGGGATGCGATGGACGACATTGCGTTGCCCAAAGGCTGTCAGATGGTGGGGATTGAGCTCACCGATGATGCGATCGAGCTGCCGGAATTTCGCCATCCGAAGTCGGCGGCCTATGTGCTGGGCCGTGAGCGGGGCGACCTCTCGCCGGAGATGCTGGCGCGCTGTGACCATGTGGTGAAGATCCCCACGCGGTTCTGCATCAATGTGAGCCTTGCGGGCGCGCTGGTCATGTATGACCGGGTGCTGTCCATGAGTAGCTTTCGCGACCGGCCCGTCATGCCGGGAGGCCCGAAGGCATGAGGCTTTCGCGGGGCGAGAAAGACCGTCTGCGCGATAGCCTGCTGGCCGAGGCGCGGGGGCGCCCGCTGATCATGGGCATCCTCAATGTAACGCCGGACAGTTTCTCTGATGGCGGCAGGTTTGATGAGGCAGGCGCGGCACTTGCCCATGCTGAGGCGATGGTGAAGGCAGGCGCTGATATACTGGATGTGGGCGGCGAGTCGACGCGGCCGGGCGCTGACGCCGTGAGCGAGGCCGATGAGCTGGCGCGGACCGTGTCCGTGGTCGAGGCGCTGGCAGGGCCGGGCCGGGTGCCGGTGTCGATCGATACCTACAAGTCAGGGGTCGCGAAGGCGGCGTGCGAAGCGGGCGCGGTGATCGTCAATGATGTGAGCGCCATGTCGGACCCGGCGATTGTGGGCGCCGCGGCAGAGGCGGGCGCGGCCTATGTGCTGACCTATAATCGTGGCGTAAAGGATGAGACGCTGGATGCCGGCGCTGACATGCTGGCCTTTTTTGAGGGTGCGATTGCGGCGTGCGAGGCTGAAGGCCTGCCGCGGGACCATATCATCCTCGACCCGGGTGTCGGCTTTGCGAAGACGTATGACCAGAACTTTCAGGTGCTGGCGCGGGTGGGTGATTTAGTGGGCCTTGGCCTGCCAGTGCTGATCGGCGTGTCGCGTAAATCCTTTATCGGCAAGCGGCTTGGAATTGAGGTGGCGGCGGACCGGGATGCAGCGTCTGTCGCAGTTGGTCTCGACTCGCTGCACCGGGGGGCGCATATGCTGCGCGTCCATGATGTTGCTGCCCACCGGCAGGCGATCGAGCTCTGGGAGACCATAGAAAATGCGGCGCACTGAACGGGTCTTTGTCGAAAATCTCGGCATTCACGGCTTTCACGGCCTCATCGCGGAAGAGCAGCGGTTGGGGCAGAAATTCTATGCCGACATTGAATGTCTGGTCGCGCGCGATGAAGCGCCGTCCGACACGATGAAGGATGCGGTGGACTATGGGAAAGTCTGCGACCTCGCGCACAGCATTTCCGCCAGCGGGCCGTTCAATCTGATCGAAACGCTGGCCGAGCGGATCGGGCACGGCGTGATGGAGACGTTTCCGCTGGTCTCGACCGTGCGCGTGCGTATTCGCAAGCCTAACGCGCCGATCCGGCATTTCCTCGACCATGTGGGCGTGGAGATTGAGCTGTCGCGTGACTAGGTCTGCCTTGGCGTTCGGCTCGAACCTTGGCGACAGCGCCGGGATGATCGGGCGGGCGATCGGTGCGCTGGACGCGATGGTGGACGTGTCGGTGACGACGCGCTCCAGCCTCTATGCGACCCCGCCCTGGGGCGTTGAGGATCAGCCCGATTTCGTGAATGCCTGCGCGCTGGTCGAGACAGATCTTGCGCCGCTGGACCTGCTTTCCGCCTGCAAGGACCTTGAGGTCGCGCTTGGCCGCGTACCGGGGGAGCGCTGGGGGCCGCGCCTGATCGATATTGATGTGCTCTGGATGGGCGGCGTGGCGCTGGAAAGCGAGCGCCTGACCCTGCCGCATCCTCGCATCACGGAGCGGGCGTTCGTGCTGGTGCCTCTGGCGGAGATAGCGCCGGAGCTGGTTGTCGGGGGGCGGGCGGTTGCTGATTGGGCTGGCGTGGTTGAGGCTGGCGGGATCCGGAAGCTGGGTTAGCTGCTCCTCGTTCCCGCGCTCGTCCTTCGACCCCCGCCTTCGCGAGGGCAAGCTTCGCTAATGATGCGCGCCTCCCTTCTCCTTGGGGAGTGGTTCGACTTCGCTCACCATGAGGGGGCTGGGGATGAGGGGGACAGACGGTGCGGCAGGGCTAAGAGTAAGCAGAGATTTGATCACTGCTTCATCACTGCAACTGGGATCGAAAGGATTTGAGGTAGCTTCCCCTCACCCCTGACCCCTCTCCCCGAGGAGAGGGGAAAAGGTAGGTCGTTTAACCCTGATAGATCGATCCTGCAGGGGCGAAGGCCATGATGAGGGTGAGGGCGGCGATGACCGCGAGTGCGGCGAGTGAGAGGCCTTTTGAGAAACCCTGGGTCATGGTCCTTTTCCTTCGGCGCGCGGCCTGCTGATCCAATCAGATTGTCTGTGTTTCGATCCCCGCGAATGTAGGGACGCATTGTTCAAGAAACATGCTGCACCGCGAATAGGTTCCATGCCGGGCCGGAATGGGACTGTTTGCGGGCAGGCCGGGGTTTCTTTGTGGCGCCGGCGGTTCAGCTCGCGAAGCCGGCGTCCTTGACGGCGGCCTGGTAGGAGCGGGAGACGGGGACTTCCTCGCCGGAGCGCAGGATCAGTTTCAGTTTTCCGTCGCCGCGTTCGGTGCGGGCGACACCTTTGCGGGCGACCCACCAAGAGCGGTGGACGCGCAGGCCATCTGCGTCGGCCAGCTCACGGTCGACATCTGACAGGCGGATCAGGATGAGGTCACTGCCGAGTGAGGTGAACACGCGGCAGTAATGGTCTTCTGAGGTGACGGCCCAGAGGTCTGCGGTGTGGAATTTTACGGGCAGGCGCTGAAGGAAGGTCTGTACGGCGTCGCTGTCATCTGCGGCGTGGACAAAGTCCGGTCCTGCGAGATCAAAGGCGCGGCTGACCGTGTATCCGACAAGCGTCATCGCCGTCGCGATCACCAGTACATAGAAGTAGACGATGAGAATCGGCCCGTCTCCGACGCGGATATATCCGCCCGTCACGAAAGCGAGCGCGTAGATCACGAAGGTGACGCCCGCTGCGGTGATGAGCGAGGTGATGATGATCATCAGCCAGGCCGGGCCGTTGGGCCGGAGACGGTAATAGGCGGTCACAGTCAGCTCTCCGACGATGGAGCCGGAGAGGATCAGCAGGAGCCAGATCCCGAAATTGAGCAGAAAGGGCGCATTGCTGTTGCTGCCATAGGGGCGCACGAATGCAAGGAAGAGCGAGATGCCCGCCAGCAGCAGGGCCTCGCGTCCGCGTTTCTTCCAGTCAATCGCGATACGCAAGCTGCAAGCCCCTCTTCATTCGCGCTTCGTGAATGACATTGGCCGCATTTCGCGAAGGATTCCAGACCTCTCACGGAAACTCGCTCGTGGCGATGCGGTGGTCTCTGCATGTTCTGGAGGCCGGGCACATCGAGGCCCGCGACAGACACACCTCAATGCTCACGGAGACCCGAAGCCATGAAAAAGTATGCAGCCCTTGCCAGCCTCCTCGCCCTTGCCGCCCCAACCGCCTGGGGCGCGAGTGTCGAGCTGACGATTACCGGCGTCGAAACCGCCTCCGGTGAGATCCTGATCGGTGTCTTTGATAGCGAGACGGGCTGGAAGACCGACGCGTCCGTCGCCGACGCGCGCGCTGACGCCGCGACGGGAAAGGTCGTCGTGACGCTGGACGGACTTCCTGAAGGCGAGGTCGCGATCAAGCTGTTCCACGATGTCGATTCCAATGGAGAGCTGAAGCGTGGAAACTTTGGCATTCCGGTAGAGCCCTATGGCTTTTCCAATGATGCGCCAGTGCGCTTTGGCCCGCCGAGCTGGAGCGCCGCCAAGTTCACCGTCGCTGGCGAGACGACTGCCCACACGCTGGCGCTGCGCTAGTCCGCGCGCCTTTCGCTGCCCTCAAGATCAGGAAACAGGACAATGAGCCTCACAGACGTCTCCTCCCAGACCCGCCGCCTTCCCCGCCTGCCGAAACTTTCGCGCACCGCATGGACGCTCGGCATCGCCGTGCCGGTTTACGGCGCCATCAGTGCGCTGACCCTTCTTGATGTCGGCCGCCTGCCGCGCTTCCGGTTTGATCCGCAGCCGCTGATCGAATCCGGCATCGCCATTCAGGTGCATGTGGCGGCCGCGCTGACCACGCTGGCGATCGGCATCTATCTGATGACGGCACCGAAGGGATTTCGCCTGCACCGGACTTTTGGGTGGGCGTGGGTAATCTCCATGGCCATAACGGCAGGCTCATCCTTCTTTATCATGACTCTGTTCCAGAATTTCTGGAGCCCGATCCACGCCCTGTCGGCATGGACACTGATCGGCCTTCCGGTGGGCATTGCGGCGGTTCGACGGCGCAATGTGAAGAAGCACCGTCAGGAGATGACCAACATGTTCGTTGGCGGAATGGTTGTGGCGGGCCTGTTCACCCTGCTGCCCGGCCGGATGATGTGGCACATCTTCTTCGCAATCTAGGCGCGATACGTCTGCTCACTTTTCGGGGTCCGGCGATAAGCCGGGCCCCGATCTGGTTTTCGGCAGGCCTTATTGAACGAAAACAGCGATAACGTCGTTCACACGGGCCCGGCGAGCTTTCCCCGAAGCCCTTGCGACGCACATATGATCGTCATCAGTACCTGATGACGCAGCCCGTTGCAGAACGACGAGAGAGAAGACTTTGGACCAGTACTTTCTGAGCATTGCGATTATCGGCTTTGTTGGTCTGTCCTGCTCCTGGGTCTACCATTTCACCCAGAAAATCGGTGTTTCCTACGCGATCGTCTATGTGCTGCTGGGCATGGCGGTGTTCGCCATCTTCCCGGAACTGCCCTGGGTGTCCCCGTTTACGAAGGAGACCTATGCGATCCACCTCACGGAATTGATGGTGATCATCGCGCTGATGACGACTGGCCTCAGCATTGATCGCAGGTTCGGAATTAAACGGTGGGCGAACCCGTTAATGCTGGTGTCGGTGGCCATGATACTCAGCATCGCGGCCCTGGCGGCGATTGGGTACTGGTGGCTTGGCCTCGGTCCCGCTTCGGCCGTCCTGCTGGGCGCGGCGCTTGCCCCAACTGACCCTGTTCTTGCCTCCGAAGTTCAGGTGGGCCCGCCCAATAGCGGCGATGATAATGGGGTCAGATTTGCCCTGACAGCCGAGGCCGGGATGAATGACGGGCTGGCATTCCCTTTTACCTGGCTGGCGATTGCGCTGGCGGGCGCCGCAGGGGGCGGACAGGCCGTCCTTGTCGAGTGGCTTTCTTATGATGTTTTCTACCGGATCATCGCGGGTCTTGTCATCGGTTATCTGGGTGGGCGCGCGGTCGCCTATGTCTTCCTGCACCTGTCGCAGAAGCTGGAGCTCGCCCGGATACGCGAGGGGCTGACGGCGGTTGCGGCAACGCTTGCCGTCTATGGTGTGACGGAGCTGGCGCATGGTTATGGCTTCATCGCCGTCTTTGTTTGTGCCCTGACCATTCGCGATTTCGAGCGCGAGCACGAGCACCACAGAAAGATGCATGAGTTCACCACGCAGCTGGAGCGGGCCTTGATGGCGATCCTGCTTCTATTGCTGGGCGGGGCCGTCATGGACGGCATTCTGAAGCCGCTGACCTGGCCGCTGATTGCGGCAGGCTTGCTGATCGTGCTCGTGGTCAGGCCTGTCTTCGCCTATCTGGCGCTGAGCTGGACGACGTGTTCCCGGCGCGAGAAATGCGTCATCAGTTTCTTCGGCATCAAAGGCATCGGGTCGTTCTTTTACCTATCCTTTGCCCTCGGCGAAGCAGAGTTCGCCAATGCTGACACGCTATGGGCGCTGACAGCTTTCGTCGTGCTGATTTCCATCCTGGTGCACGGCCTCACATCCTCGATTGCCATGAAGTGGCTGGGCGATAAGGCCTGACGCTGCTGCAGTGCGAACCGGGAGTACCGGGTCGCTGTCGAGGACACGAAAATCCTTCTTCGCCATCTGGGCGAGTAACCCTTTATCTATGATGCAACGCCCTGCATAACTGCGGGGCGTCTAGGTATAGTGAAAGGGTCTCTCCTCATGCGTCTCAGCTCTCTGGCTGTCATCGGAGCCTTCGGGCTTGTCTCTTGCGCGACACAAAGCGCACCTCCCGTCCTGTCAGACCTGTTTGAGGGTGAACCTGAGAGCGCCGTCGAGGCGCTGAACCGCTATTATGCGACGATTGATCCGGCGAGCCTGCCGCAGGCGCCGGAAGGCGTGTCCCTGCCGCTGAGCGAGCCGCTGACGCGTGTACTGCTGGCGTCCTGCAATGATGAAGAGAAGGCCAGCCCGACCCTGTCGACTCTGGCCGGGGAAGAGGCCGACCTGTTCCTGATGATTGGCGACAATGTCTATGGCGACCGTGATGGCCGCGACTATGCCAATAACCAGCCGGAGCTCGACGAGCTGCGTGAAAGCTTCGCAGACCTTGCAGAGAGCGCGGAATTCCAGGCGGTGCGGGCCAAGTTCCCGATGATGGTGGCCTGGGATGACCATGATTACGGCGCCAATGATGGCGGCAAGCATTTCCCGTTTCGCGACTATGCCGAGATGATCCACGAGACCTTCTGGGGCCTTGGCGACGAGGATGTCGGCCAGTGGCCGGGCACGTATTATGCTCGTACCTTCGGGCCGGAAGGCCAGCGTGTGCAGGTCATCATGCTGGACACGCGGTTCTTCCGCTCTGACCTGACGGCGACAGACCAGTACAATGCGCCCGGCAAGGAGCGTTACATGCCGGCGCCGGAAGGCAGCTATCAGGACATGCTGGGCAGTGCGCAGTGGACCTGGCTGCAGAACCGTCTGCAGGATCCGGCTGACCTTCGCTTTATCGTGTCGTCCATTCAGGTCCTGCCGACGGTGCATGGCTGGGAATCCTGGGACAAGCTGCCTGATGAACGCCAGCGCCTGTTCGACATGGTGAAGAGCACAGAGGCGGGCGGTGTCGTCTTTCTGACGGGCGACCGCCATACCGGCTTCATCTATGAAGAGGCCGGCGTGCTGCCCTATGAAGCCAATGAGCTGACCGCGTCCTCGCTCAACGTGTCCTTTGCGACCGAGAGCGATGAGATGGATGAGCGCCAGGTCGGCGCAGCGTTTCCGCCAGAGAATTACGGCGTCGTGGAAATCGACTGGGAAGGTCGCAGCCTGAGTTTCCTGCTGAAGGACAATGAAGGGCAGACGGTGCGCCAAAACGACATTGCATTTGGTGACATTGGCGTGGAATAAGCCCGGCTGAACGCCAAGCCACACCGAGAGGGGCCCTGAAGGAGCCCGGTCTGCCATGAGCGATTACCGCAATGTCTGGGCGCTGATTGCAGCCGCTGCCTTCCTTCAGCTTGGGGGCGGTATCCTCAGTGTGGTCACCCCGCTCGGCCTTGAGACGCTGGGTGTCAGCCCGGGCCTTATCGGTGCGATTGCAGCCGTTTACGCGCTCGGCTTCATGGTCGGGGCCTATACGGCCAGCAATGCGGTCATCCTGTTCGGCAATATCCGCGTGTTTTCGGCGGCGGCGGCGACCTGCGGCGCGAGCGTGCTGGTCATGCAGCTGGCGCTCGACCCCTGGAGCTGGACATTTGTGCGTATCCTGCAGGGCGCGGCCTTTGCGTGGATGTTTTCCAGCATCGAGGCGTGGCTTGGCTCGACCGTCTCGGTGAAGAACCGGGGCAGTGTCAGCGGCTTCTATCACCTGATTGCCAAATTCGCGCTGATGGCAGGGCCGTTCTTTGTGGCCGGGCTCGCGCCGGTGGATTTCCGGCCATATCTCTGGTGCGCGATGTTCCTCTGCCTGTCGCTGCTGCCGGTCTGCCTGACAAGGCGCGGGGAGCCGCCTGCGCCGAGTGTCGAACCGCTGCCCTTCAAGCGCCTGTTCGACATTGCGCCATCGGCGGTGATCTCGGTGTTTCTCGCGGGCCTTATCAATAGTGGCACGCTGGCGCTCCTGCCGCTCTATGCGGGCGTGGCGCTGCAGGGTGTTTCGGGCGGCGCGACAGGCGCAGCCGCGATCGCTGCGGCAGCCGTCTGGACGGGCGGACTGATCAGCCAGTGGCCGGCGGGCCGTATTTCCGACCATATGGACCGTCGCGTGGTGATCGCCGTCATGGGCGCGGTGTCAGCCATAGCTGCGCTTGTGCTAGGGCTTCTCCCACGCATGCCGGAGAACTGGATCCTGATCACGCTGGCGGTCTGGGGCGCCGGGTCGCTGTCCTTCTATGGCATCGGTGTCGCACATGCGATCGACCGGTCTGATACCGCGCAGATTTCGCGGGTCATGTCGGGGCTGCTTTTTGTCTGGGCGGCAGGGTCGGTCATCGGGCCGCCGCTCTCTGGTTATGCCTTCCGGATGCCATTTACCGAGGGCGGACTGTTTCTTCTTGCCGCGATTAGTTCAGCAATTCTGGCTGTGGCAATGATGTACAGGCGCACAAAGCGGCAGGATGTGCCCAAGGAAGCACAGGAGCCGTGGAAGATTACGCTGCCAAGCACAGCATCTACGGGCGAAATCGACCCGAGAACCGAGTAGGAATGGCTTGGTCCGGGTTCTGGACCCATCCGGTTGCGCCGTAAATTCTCAGTGTTATAAGGCCACGAGTTTCTGAGCGGTGGTGCGCGCTTCGCGTCCCACTCCCGCCGACGATATCAAAGAGGCTTATTTCCCCCATGAACATTCACGAATATCAGGCCAAGGCCGTGCTGAAGTCCTATGGTGCGCCCGTTGCGAACGGTGCGCCCGTGCTTTCGATCGACGAAGTGGAGAAGGCTGTCGACCAGCTGCCTGGACCGCTCTGGGTCGTCAAAAGCCAGATCCACGCAGGTGGACGCGGCAAAGGCAAATTCGTGGAATCAGCTGCGGGTGAAAAAGGCGGCGTTCGCCTTGCTTTCTCCAAGGAAGAAGCGATCAGCCACGCCAAGGCGATGTTCGGCAACCACCTTGTCACGGCCCAGACCAACAAGGACGGCAAGCAGGTCAACCGCCTCTACATTGAAGACGGCGCAGACATCTCGCGTGAGCTTTACCTCTCTGTCCTGATCGACCGCGCAACCGGCAAGCCGGCTTTCGTCGCATCGACTGAAGGCGGCATGGACATCGAGGAAGTCGCGCACTCCACGCCAGAAAAGATCCTGACCCTTCCGATCGACCCGATCGCCGGTGTCACCGACAAGGATAGCGAGCAGCTTTGCGACGCGCTGAAGCTTGAAGGCGACGCACGCGCAGACGGCATGAAACTCTTCCCGACGCTCTACAAGGCGTTCACGGAGAAGGACATGTCCATGCTCGAGATCAACCCGCTGATCGTCATGGAAGACGGCCACCTGCGCGTTCTCGACGCCAAGGTGTCTTTCGACGGCAACGCGCTTTTCCGTCACCCGGACATCGTGGAACTCCGCGACAAGACCGAGGAAGACGAGAAGGAAATCGAGGCGTCCGAATGGGACCTCGCCTATATCGCGCTCGACGGCACGATTGGCTGCATGGTGAACGGTGCAGGCCTCGCCATGGCGACGATGGACATCATCAAGCTCTACGGTGAAGAGCCAGCGAACTTCTGTGACGTTGGCGGCGGCGCCAACAAGGAGAAGGTCGCAGCAGCCTTCAAGATCATCATGAAGGACCCGAACGTGAAGGGCATCCTCGTGAACATCTTTGGCGGCATCATGAAGTGTGACGTCATCGCTGAAGGCGTGATCGCTGCGGTCAAGGAAACCAACCTTGGTGTGCCGCTGGTCGTTCGCCTGGAAGGCACGAATGTCGATGAGGGCAAGTCCATCATCAAGAATTCGGGTCTCAATGTGATCCCTGCCGACGATCTCGACGATGCGGCCAAGAAGATCACCGAAGCGATCAAAGGCTAGAGCTTAAACGTTTTTTCGCGCGCCTGAGGGCGCGACCCAAAGATTTCAGGGACCTTATCCATGTCCATTCTCATCGACTCGAATACCAAAGTCATCGTGCAGGGCCTGACCGGCAATACCGGTTCGTTCCACACCAACCAGGCGCTCGAATATTACGGCACCAAGATGGTTGCCGGCACGCACCCGAAGAAGGCTGGCCAGAAATGGACCGCCGA
The DNA here is from genome assembly GCF_003576245.1 of Henriciella algicola. Classification (GTDB taxonomy): domain Bacteria; phylum Pseudomonadota; class Alphaproteobacteria; order Caulobacterales; family Hyphomonadaceae; genus Henriciella; species Henriciella algicola. Next base: position 1,113,940 of record NZ_QWGA01000003.1, on the reverse strand, counting down.
CAATGGCACCGAACTGCCGATCTACGCGACTGCAGGCGAAGCCAAGGAAGCCACCGGCGCAAACGCATCCGTGATCTATGTGCCGCCAGCCGGCGCAGCTGCTGCGATTGAAGAAGCCATCGACGCAGGCATCGAACTCATCACTTGTATCACCGAAGGTGTGCCAGTCATGGACATGGTGCGCGTGAAGGCGAAGCTCGCCAATTCCAAGTCGCGCCTCATCGGCCCGAACTGCCCAGGCGTCCTGACCCCTGAGCAGTGCAAGATCGGCATCATGCCGGGCAAGATCTTCAAGAAGGGCTCTGTCGGCGTCGTTTCCCGTTCGGGCACGCTGACCTATGAAGCGGTGTTCCAGACCTCGAATGCTGGCCTTGGCCAGACGACGGCTGTCGGCATCGGCGGCGACCCGGTCAATGGCACTAACTTCATCGACGTGCTGGAGCTTTTCCTCGCAGACGACGAGACCAAGCAGATCATCATGATTGGCGAGATCGGCGGCTCTGCTGAAGAAGAAGCTGCACAATTCCTCAAGGACGAAGCCAAGAAGGGCCGCAAGAAGCCAATGGTTGGCTTTATCGCTGGCCGCACGGCGCCTCCGGGCCGCACGATGGGCCATGCTGGCGCTATCGTTTCGGGCGGCAAGGGCGATGCCCCTTCCAAGATCGAAGCCATGGAATCGGCTGGCATCAAGGTGTCTCCGAGCCCTGCGCGTCTCGGCGATACCATGGTAGAGGTTTTGAAAGGATAGCCCCGGATACTAAGTGTCCGAATGGCGGCCAGACGAGGCCAATAAAACGACCCCGCCGGGCCGTCCAGTGAAGCAACAGGACGGTATATACCATGGCTGATGACGGTTCCCCGATTTCGGGCAAGCGGAGCGCACAGAACAGCGCGATGCTGGAAACCGCGTTCTTGTATGGCGGCAGCGCAGTCTGGATCGAAAAGATGCAGGCTGCGTATGCGCGCAACCCTAACTCCGTGCCCGAAAGCTGGCGCGACTTCTTTGCCGCGCTCGGCGACGAGGAAGAAGCGTCTACGCGCAATGCGGACGGGGCGAGCTGGAAGCGCGATCGCTGGCCCAAACCGGCGGACGCCGAACAGGTCGCAGCCTTTGATGGCAACTGGACGCTGCTTGAGCCGAAGCTCAAGGAGAAGATCAAGTCCGACAAGCCAGCCGCAACGGCTGAGGATGTCGCCGATGCGGTGAAGGATTCGATCCGCGCGCTGATGATGATCCGTGCGTACCGGGTTCGTGGTCACCTCGCGGCGAACCTCGACCCGCTGGCGATCGAGAACGATGTCGATCATCCAGAGCTCGAGCCGGCAAATTACGGCTTCACGGACGCGGACATGGACCGCCGCATCTATATCGACGGCTATCTCGGCCTCGATTACGCGACCATTCCGGAAATGGTCGACATCCTGAAGCGGACCTATTGTTCGACGATCGGTATCGAGTTCCAGCACATCTCCAATCCTGAGGAGAAGTCGTGGCTGCAGGAACGTATCGAAGGCCCGGACAAGGGCGTTGCCTTTACCCCCGAAGGCAAGAAGGCGATCCTGACCAAGCTGATCGAAGCGGAAACCTTTGAGCGCTTCCTTCACCGTCGTTATCCCGGCACCAAGCGCTTCGGCCTTGATGGCGGCGAAGCGGCCGTTCCGGCGCTGGAGCAGATCATCAAGCGCGGCGGCGCCCTCGGTGTAAACGAGATCGTTGTCGGCATGCCGCACCGCGGCCGCCTCAACATGCTGGCTGCCGTCATGGGCAAGCCGTATGAGAAGATCTTCCACGAATTCCAGGGCGGCTCAACGCAGGGCGCTGAAGGCTTTGGGTCTGGCGACGTGAAATACCACCTCGGCGCGTCTTCGGACCGCGCCTTTGATGGAAATGAAGTCCACCTGACCATGAACGCCAACCCGTCTCACCTTGAGGCGGTGAACCCTGTCGTTCTTGGCCGGACCCGCGCCAAGCAGGCGATGGAAGCCGAAGAGACCGGCACGCTGGACCGTTCGCACAAGCTGCCGCTTCTGTTGCACGGTGATGCGGCCTTTGCCGGCCAGGGCGTTGTGTCTGAGTGTTTCGCGCTGTCGGGCCTTGCTGGCTATCGCACGGGCGGCACGATCCACTTCATCGTGAACAACCAAATCGGCTTCACGACCAGCCCGATGTATTCGCGTTCGTCGCCTTACCCGTCAGACGTTGCGCTGATGGTGCAGGCGCCGATTTTCCACGTGAACGGTGATGACCCTGAAGCGGTCACCTATTGCGCGAAGGTCGCGACCGAGTACCGCCAGAAATTCGGCAAGGACGTTGTCATCGACATGTTCTGCTATCGCCGGTTTGGCCACAATGAGGGTGACGAACCGATGTTCACCCAGCCGGTCATGTACACCAAGATCAAGGGCCACGAATCGACCCGCGAGATCTATGCGTCGCGCCTCGTTGATGAGGGCCTCGTCACTGCAGACGAAGTCGCCGCACAGATCAAGGATTTCGAGGACTTCCTCGACAAGGCCTTTGATGACGGCAAGACGCTCGAAGTCACCAAGGCCGACTGGCTGGATGGTGAATGGTCAGGTCTCGGCCTGCCTGAGGATGACGAGCGCCGTGGCAAGACCGGTGTTGCGGTCAAGAAGCTCAAGGAAATTGGGGAGGTCCTCACCACGGTTCCGGACAATGTCGACATTCACAAGACGCTGCGCCGCGTGATTGATGGCCGCCGTGAGGCGATCGAATCAGGTCAGGGCCTCGACTGGGCGACGGCAGAGCATCTTGCCTTTGCGACCCTGCTCGATGAGGGTTTCCCGGTTCGCCTGTCCGGTCAGGACTCGGGCCGGGGTACCTTCTCGCAGCGCCACAGCCACTTCGTCGATCAGGCGAGCGGCGAGCGCTATACGCCGCTGAACAATCTCGGAAATGGCGCTGCCCATTACGAAGTCATCGACTCGCTTCTCTCTGAAGAGGCGGTGCTTGGTTATGAGTATGGTTATTCGCTGGCTGACCCGAACTGCCTGACCCTCTGGGAAGCGCAGTTTGGTGACTTCTCCAACGGGGCGCAGGTCTTCTTCGACCAGTTCATTTCCTCGGCAGAGCGTAAATGGCTGCGGATGAGCGGTCTCGTCTGCCTTCTGCCGCATGGCTATGAAGGCCAGGGCCCTGAGCACAGCTCGGCGCGTCTTGAGCGCTTCCTGCAAATGTGCGCCGAAGATAATATGCAGGTCGTGAACCTGACGACGCCAGCCAACTATTTCCACGCGCTGCGCCGCCAGATCCACCGCGACTTCCGCAAACCGCTGATCATCATGACGCCGAAATCGCTTCTGCGTCACAAGCTGGCGACCTCGACGTTGGATGACCTCAACACGAAGTCTTCCTTCCACCGTATCCTCTGGGATGACGCGGAAACGCCGGGCCGTGAGGGCAAGGTGAAACTGGCTGAGGACAGCAAGATCCGCCGCGTCGTCATGTGTTCGGGCAAGGTCTATTACGACCTGTTCGAAGCGCGTGAGGAAGCTGGCACGGATGATGTCTATCTGCTGCGCATCGAGCAATTCTATCCGGTGCCGCGCAAGTCGCTGATCGCCGAATTGAAGCGTTTCCCAGGCGCCGAGATGGTGTGGTGCCAGGAAGAGCCGCGCAATATGGGCGGCTGGACCTTCATGCGCGACGAGATCGAATGGACCGCCAACCAGGCCGGTGTTCGTAACCCGCGTCCAAAATATGCGGGCCGCCCACCATCGGCAGCCACGGCAACCGGCCTACTTTCACAACATAACAAGGAAAAGGATGCTCTCATCGCAGCCGCGCTGGGTGACCAGCCGGTCGAAGACAGCATCGTTTCCGCCTGACCTGAACGAATCTAACGGAAACGGAAGCATATGACTGATATCGTAGTCCCTCAGCTCGGTGAGAGCGTGACGGAGGCCACTGTTGGCCAATGGCTCAAGAAAGCTGGCGACAAGGTCTCCAAGGATGAGGTTCTGGTCGAGCTGGAAACCGACAAGGTTTCAGTTGAGGTTGCCGCAACGGCAGATGGCACGCTAAGCGAGATCGTCGCCAATGAAGGCGACACGGTCGAGATCGGCGCGGTCCTTGGCCGCCTCGGTAGCGGCAGCGGCGAAGCGCCTGCCGAGGAAGAAAGCGCGCCTGCAGAAGCCAAATCCGAGAGCGCTGAGCAGCCGAAAGAGGAAGCTCCAAAGCAGGAAACAAGTGCCCCATCCGGTGGCGGTGATCTGACCGATGTGACCGTCCCGCCAATGGGCGAAAGCGTCACCGAGGGCACGCTGGGCGAGTTTCTGAAAAAGGTCGGCGACAAGGTCTCCAAGGATGAGACGATTGCCGAGATCGAGACTGACAAGGTCGCGCTGGAAGTGCCGGCGACGGCGGATGGCACGATTGCAGAGCTGCTCGTCTCGCCGGGTGACACGGTCACGCCGGGCTCTGTCATCGCACGGATTTCCGGCGGTGCAGGCGGCACGGTGGCCAAGGAAGCCCGCGTTTCCCAAGGTGCAACGACCAGCCAGACCCCAGCCGAAACCGGTCAGTCGGCTTCCGGTCAGGAAGACCGTCCGGTTTCTCCATCGGTACGCCGCGTCGCAGCCGAAGGCGGTGTGAACCCTCAGGACATTCCAGGCACAGGCCGCGATGGCCGCGCTACCAAGGCGGATGCGGTCGACTTCGTGAACAAGGCTGCGCAGGCACCAAAGGCAGAGAGCAAGCCGCAGGCTGCCTCAGCCCAGCGTGAGATTGGCCCACGCGAGGAGCGGGTGAAGATGACCCGTCTTCGCCAGACCATCGCCCGCCGCCTGAAAGAGGCGCAGGACACCGCCGCGATGCTGACGACATTCAACGATGTCGACATGAGCGCGGTGATGGACCTTCGTTCACGCTACAAGGACGCCTTCCTTGAGAAGCATGATGTGAAGCTTGGCTTCATGGGCTTCTTCGTGAAGGCCTGCGTCAACGCGCTGAAAGAAATCCCGGCGGTGAACGCCGAGATCGACGGCACGGACATCATCTACAAGAACTTCTATGATCTCGGCATCGCGGTCGGCACCGATCGCGGCCTCGTCGTGCCGGTTGTTCGTGACTGTGATGAGCTGTCGCTGGCAGGCGTCGAGAAAGAGATCGGCAATCTTGGCCGCAAGGCCCGCGATGGCGAGCTTTCGATCAATGACATGCAGGGCGGCACCTTCACGATCACGAATGGCGGCGTCTATGGCTCGCTGATGTCGACGCCAATCCTGAACCCACCGCAGTCCGGCGTGCTCGGCATGCACCGCATCGAGCAGCGCCCGGTCGCCGTGAATGGCAAAATCGAGCTGCGTCCGATGATGTACCTCGCGCTGTCCTATGACCACCGCATCGTCGACGGCAAGGAGGCTGTGACCTTCCTCGTCCGCGTCAAGGAAGCGCTGGAAGACCCGGAGCGTATGCTGCTGGACGTCTAGGCGTCTGATTGCAGGAAGACTTTGAAGAGCGCCCGGTCAGCAATGGCCGGGCGTTTTCATGTAGGGTTCTGAAAATGGGCGTTACTCCCGATGAGCGACAGCTCATCTGGGAGCCCATCTCCTGATTTCTGCCTCTGTGCCTGATGAGGTGTGAGGAGATGGATCCTCAGACCGCGTTGCGGTCGAGGATGACGCGGATGAGGGGTGTTTGTGTGTGGCTTCATCCTTCGACAAGCTCAGGATGAGGGATGGAGGGGACGTCTTAGCGCCGTATGCCCATTTCCCAGGCAGTGTCGTCGCCGCCGCCTTTCCAGGCGGCATAGGCGACGGCGCCTTCGAGGTCTGCGGCGTCCATCAGGGTGCGGGGCCAGTCGCTTTCCTCGATCATGTCGACATGGATGGGGTGCACGCCCCATAGGAGCTGTGCGCGGCGAAGGCGGGCGTCATCTGACGAGCCGTAAAGGATGAAATAGCGCCCGCGATGCTTGGCGAACTGGGCGAGGCGGCGGGCCGACCCGGTGCGCAGGGCGAGCGCCTTGGCCTTCACGGCGAAGGCGAGCGACTGGGCGGCGCGCGCGACGATGTCGATGACGCGCTCATCATCGCGGTCGCCCATGAACTGTCTGAGGGAGTCGCGATAATCGGGGGCCGCTTCCGTGGCTCTGATGATCCGGTCCATGATGGCGACGGCGGTGGGCGGATGGCGGCCAATGGCGGTCTCGGCAGACAGCATGACGGCATCGACGCCCTGATAGATGGCGGTGGCGACATCGCCTGTCTCTGCGCGCGTAGGGGCGGCATTTTCGATCATCGATTCCAGCATCTGCGTTGCGACGATGACGGGGCGGCCAACTTCACGTGCTTCGCGCACGATGCGGCGCTGGATGATAGGGACCTGTTCGAGCGGAAATTCGACGCCGAGATCGCCGCGGGCGATCATCACCCCGTCAGACGCGCGGATGATGGCGTCGAGATCAGTGACCGCGCCGGGCTTCTCGATCTTGGCGATGAGCGGGGCGCGCGCGCCGATCGCGGCTTTGGCTTCTTTCACGTCTTCAACCGACTGCACGAAGCTGAGCGCGACGAGATCCACGCCGAGGTCCAGCGCAAAGGCGAGGTCTTCGCGGTCCTTATCGGTCATGGACTTGAGCGGCAGCGTCTTGCCGCGGACGGTGAAGCCCTTGCGATCCGACAGGGTGGCATGGAAAGCGGGGGTGACCCGTAGCGTGTCGCCAGCCTCACTGACGGTGAGGCGGACCTTGCCGTCGTCGCAGAGGATTTCGTCGCCTTCTTCGAGCGAAGAGAGGATTTCAGGGTGCGGGACGGGGATGGTGTCTGGCGCGCTGGTGCTTTCATCGGCGGTCAGCGTGTAGGTCTTGCCATATGCGAGTTTGATCGCGCCGCCCTCAAACGTGCCGACACGTATCTTGGGGCCCTGCAGGTCGGCGAGAATGGCGAGTGGGCGGCCCATCGCCTTTTCAGCAGAGCGGACGGCGTTGAAAACAGCGGCATGAGTTTCGTGGGCGCCGTGGCTGAAATTCAGGCGGAAGATGTCGGCGCCAGCTTCGGCGAGGAGGCGGATGGCGTCGGGGCTCGCGCTTTTCGGGCCAATCGTGGCGAGGATCTTCGCGTTGCGGCCACGCAGGCGAGGTGAGGTCATTGGGGTTTCCTGCTGGCGCGGCGGGGCCGCAATTGAACCTTTTGCCAATCTGGCGCGACTATCCCTTCAGAACAAGGCAGACAGACGCAGGCATGACCCGGGACACAGGACGCATATTCGATGAGCTTCTGCTCATCTCGGCACGTGCCGGCGACCGAAGGGCCGGAGAGCGACTGGCCGCGCGTTGGCAGCCGCGGCTTCTGCGGACGGCAAGACGCCTGCTGCGCGATGAGGATGAGGCGGTTGAGGCCGTCCAGAATGCCTGGGCGGCAATCTGCCGGGGCTGGTTCACGCTGCAGGACCCGGCGCGGTTTCCGGCATGGGCGTTCACCATCCTGCACCGCAAATGCGCCGACCGCATCAGGGGCAACCAGAGCGACCGGGCGCGATACTCGGAGCTAACGCCTGATGCTGGCGCCGTAGCAAGGGGCGCCCCCGAGGACGGGCTCGCCATCCGGCAGGCGATGGACGGCCTCAGCGTCGACCACCGGGCCGCTGCTGTCCTGTTCTTTGGTGAGGGGATGACCCTCATCGAGGTCGCGGAGATTACGGGCGTACCGGTGGGCACGGCCAAGTCGAGGATTTTTCACGCACGCCGCCAGATGAAGGCGGCTTTGGAAGGAGAAGAAGAATGACGGGTATTGATGAGAAGATCCGCCAGGGCATGAGCGAGGATGACCGGGCGTTTCTGGCATCGCTCGACGCAGAGCCGGGCCTGTTCCAGCAGATGGGCGCCGCCTTTGCCGGGACGATGAAGGCCTGGACGGTGTTTGCTTTCCTGCTCTCGCTTGTCTTTTTCGGGCTGGCGATCTGGTCGGGTTTTGCCATGTTTGACAGCGAAACGGCCGTCGAGGCGATTGGCTGGGCCGGGGTCGGGCTGGCGGGCTTTATGGCGACGGGGTTCGTGAAGATCTGGTTCTGGCTGCGCATGAACCATCTGACGCTGTTGCGCGAGATGAAAATTATCGAGCTGCGGCTGGATAGCCTGAACGCGAATTAACGAAAGAGGCGGAACGCGGCGGCGGGGCATCCGTTTTCACAGTGTCACAAGCAGAACGCTGAAAGGACACGCTATGAAACGCACATTTCTGACTGCTACCGCCGCTATCGCCCTGATGACTGCGCCTGCCATCGCGCAAGTCGCCGATACGGATATTGAGACGCAGACCGAAGCCGAGATCACCACGGACATCCCTGATGTCCAGATTGAAGGCGATGTGACGTCCGATACGACGCTTGATACCGAAACCCCGACCGCGACCACGCCAAGCTGGGACGGTGATACCGAGCTTGAGAACGACACGTTCAAGGACGGCGACGGTATGGGCGGCGAGTATTACGAGAGCGAAGAAGACGCAATCGCGGACTCTGATCTCGAAGCTGACACGGATGTCGAGATTGAAACGCCCGGCGCCGATGTTGATGTCGATGTGGAAACCGAGACTGAGTACAATGATGAAGCTGAAGCAAAGCTTCAGATGAATGACCAGTACGGTTCGGTCGAAACCTATGGCGACACGAAAGTGACTGCCGAGGCATCCAGCGACCTCAATGAAGGCCAGCTTGCCGAGCTGAATGCAGAAAAGTCAGCGCAAGTCGCCGCAAACACCGACACCGAAATGGGCGTTGGCGGTCCTGAAGCCACTGACGCAGAAGACGCTGCCGCTCGCTATGGCGACATCAATGAGGTCGCCAATCCGGACGTCGATGTTGATGGCCTCACTGAGTATGAGGAAGAGCAGATCGAGAAGGCCGGAGAAGACGCCGCACAGGATATCGACAAGCTCGAGAAGGACAGCACCAAGTACTAGGACGCTGAGCCTGACATGAAATCAGCCCCGCAGTGTGAAAGCTGCGGGGCTTTTTTTTGCGCGGCGTGTGTGGGCTGCCGTCTACGCCTCGAGTTCGACGTCCCAGTAGAGATAGTCCATCCAGGTTTCATGCAGATGGTTTGGCGGGAAGCGCCGGCCGATTTCCTGAAGTTGGTAATTGGTCGGGCGCACGGGCTTTCTGTGCGGGACCATCCCGGCATCATTCGGCATCCGGCCCCCCTTTTTGAGGTTACAGGGCGAGCAGGCCGCGACGATGTTCGTCCAGCTTGTGCGCCCACCCCGCGAGCGCGGCACCACGTGATCAAAGGTTAGCTCATCCGGCGCGCCGCAATAGGCGCACTGGAAGCCGTCACGCAGGAAGACGTTGAAGCGGGTAAAGGCGGGCGAGCGGTCCTGTCGCACGAACTCGCGCAGCGCGATGACAGACGGCAGGCGCATCTCGAAGCTCGGGCTGCGCACGACGGTGTCGTATTCGGCGATGATGTCGACACGGTCGAGAAAGACGGCCTTTACGACATCCTGCCAGGGCCAGAGCGAAAGCGGATAGTAGGAAAGGGGCCTGAAATCGGCGTTCAAAACGAGAGCGGGCCGCCCATTTGGCGGATTAGTCAGGACCTCAGGCATTGCAGCCTCCTTCCTGTCCCTCTGTGCGGCTGACGAGAATGTCAGTGAACGCGCGCCTCCATCGGTTTTATCGAGATCATTACTGATTCCCTAATACGAGTTTATGACAGTTTACGGGTTTGGCTAGCGCATCTGCGCGTTTTCGTTCGTAACTGTAGTGCCTGCTGCAGATCAGGCATCGCTGCCGCCGCTTGCTGAATAGGCTTTCGCGCGCTCTGCATTGATCCAGCCCCAGAGAAGATGGGCGGCGACCCCGCGCCATGGCCGCCAGGCTTCGGCGAGCTCTGTGAACGCCTTCGACGCATGGCGCTCTTCATGCCCGCTGAGCTGGCGATAGGCTTCCATCAGGCCGACATCGGCGATGGGGAAGGCGTCGAGCCGGCCGCAATAGAGAAGGAAGAGGTCGGCGGTCCAAGGGCCGATGCCCTTAACGGCAAGAAGTTCGGCGCGGGCGGCCTCGATCTCTGCATGGTAGACGCGGGTGAGGTTGAGCGCACCCTCCTCGACGGCGGTCGCGATGGATTTGAGGTGGCCGATCTTGGGCCGTGACAGGCCGCAGCCTCTCAGCGTGTCCTCGCTGGCGCCAAGGACCGAGGCGGGCGTGACCTCCCCAAGTTCGGCTTCGACGCGGCCCCAGATCGTGGCTGCGGCTTTGGTTGTGATCTGCTGGAAGGCGATCATGCGGGCGATGGTGTGATAGCCGGGCGGGCTGTAGCGCCAGTCGGGCAGGCCGGTGACCGCGAAGGCGGCGGCGAAGGCCGGGTCGCAGGCCATGAGGTCATCACACGCCTGCTGCAGTGTCTCTTGTGATGGTTTCGACATGGGGCGCTCCGCGGCTCAGGACAGGGCGTCAGCGTATCGCAAGACGCCATGCACTGCGAGCGGCGGCGGGCCGGTCATCGGTAAATCTTTGACCGGCTCTGCACATCCGCGTATTCTGGAAGGCGAAAAGATAATGGAGGAAACAGCATGGCAGACGGACACGGCGCGGGCGGACAGGCCCAGTTTCGCGAAATGATGGAAGGTACGAAGGAAGACTGGGAGATCATCTCCGAGCATTCGCGTATCTTCAACAAGGGCCTCGCCAAGCGCGTCCTCGACCATCTTCGCCTGCTGGACGGCGACTTTGGCGGCTTCCCGGTCGACCGGCTGGAGCATTCGCTGCAGACTGCGACGCGCGCGCACCGCGATGGCCGTGACGAGGAATATGTCGTCTGCGCCCTGCTGCACGATATCGGCGACACGCTGGGCAGCATGAACCATCCGGATGTGGCGGCTGCGATCCTCAAGCCCTTCGTGTCAGAGGAGAACCTCTGGATGGTCGCCAATCACGGCGTCTTCCAGGGCTATTACTTCTTCGAGCATCTCGGTCTCGACAGGAATATGCGCGACCAGTTCAAGGACAATCCGCACTTCCAGCGCTGCGCCGAGTTCTGCCACAAATACGATCAGAAGGCGTTCGACCCTGAGTATCAGAGTGAGCCGCTGGAGTTCTTTGAGCCGATGGTGGAGCGCGTCTTCTCCAAGCCGAAAAATTCGATCTATCTGCGCAAGACCGAAGAGGCGTCGGCTTAGGGGCTGCGCTTCGGTTTCTGCTTCTCTCATCCTTCGACAGGCGCTGTATGAGGGAAGCGGCTCCACGGGGTCACTCTAACGGCTCCAGTGGGCGTCACTCTCGATGAGCGCTAGCTCATCTGAGAGCCCATCTTGTGCCCTCTGCTCTAGCGTCTGTCTGGCGGTCCCGAGATGAACCCTCAGACCGCTTTGCGGTCGAGGGTGACGGAGCACGTGAATGGCTGATTATACCGCCAGTTCAGCGCGCGTGCGGCCCTGCGCAGCGAGGCCTTCGTCCAGCAGGGCGTCTGAGGCGGCTTCCAGTTCGCTCTGCAGTCTGGCGAACATTTCCTTGCGATTGAGACCAGCCGGGATCTGCGGCAGCGCTTCATAGACGACGAGGCCCGGCTTGCGGACCATGCCGCGCGGCTTCCAGCAGAGCCCGGAATTGGTCGCGAGTGGGACGACGGGCACCTCAAGCTGGTTGTAGAGCGCGGTGACGCCAGCCGATTTGTAGGCGGGGGCTGCACCTGCGGGTTGGCGGGTGCCTTCCGGATAGATGAGGACTTGGCGGCCCTGTTCGGTGCGGGCTTTCGCCTCGCGCAGCATCTTTTTTAGCGTCTTCGATGTGCCCGCCCGGTCGATGGGGATCATCTTCGTCTTGAGGGCATACCAGCCCAGCGCGGGATACCAGAGCAGTTCGCGCTTCAGGATGATGGCCGGGTCAGAGAAGAGTATGAACGGGATGAAGACGTCCAGCATGGCCTGATGCTTGCCCGCGATGAGGACGGGACCCTGCGGGATGTGTTCGTGTCCGCGCAGCTCAACCCTGATGCCGCAGAGGAAGCGCAGGCCGACGCGGATGTACTGGGCGTAGAACCGGATGGCGGCCACGGCGAATTTGCGTGGCAGGAGCAGGGTCGGCAGGCAGGTGATGCCGATGACGGCCATGCCGCCATAGAGCCAGATGACGAACAGGAATGAGCGCACAGCGTTCAAAGTGAACTCCTCAGCGAGCGGCCAACGGTGATCCGCGCAGCGATACGTGCCGCAAGCGCGCCAGCAATGGGCGAGACGGCAAGGATCATGAGATCCCACTGGTCGAGCGATAGCTTCGGCAGGAGCTCACTCGGCGCGTTGGAGCTTTGCGCGGAGAAGACGATGATGGCGGTGACGGCGAGGGCCGCGACAGAGCCTGCCGCCCCGGCTTTCAGACCCAGCAGCCAGAAGCGGCGCTCAAACAGGCGGGCGATAAAGCGGTCTTCTGCGCCCGCCAGATGCAGCACGTCGACAATGTCCTTGCGGGCAAGGAGCGCCGCGTGGGTTGCGAAAGCAATGACGGAAATGGCAGTCATGGTGAGAAGGAGCACCGTGCCGATGGCCGCGATGCGCAGTGTGCCAAGGGCTTTGCGAACTTCGGCGGCATAGGCCGAATGTGTGTCGGCGCGGCCATTGATGCCGGCTTCGGCGAGTGCGGCGTCGATATCGGCAGCGAGCGCGGTGGTGTCGCCCTCGGCGTCGACCGCGATGAGCAGCGGCAGGGGGATGCCATCCGGGATTCCGCCGGGGCCAAAGCTTGGAGAGAGGAGCTCATCGAGCTCTTCATCAGTGAGGACGTGCGCGCGCTCTACGCCCGGCAGGGCCTCAATAAGGGTGGCGGCGGATTCTGCGCCGCGCCTGTCTGTGTCGCTGACGAGCACGGTCATTTCGCCCTCGACCTGCGCGGTCCAGGCTTCGGCGGCGGTGTAGGTGCCACGTGCCACGAGGGTGGCAAGCACGGCGAGAAAGCAGAGGGCTGCGACCACGAAAAAGAGGGCCGCTTCGCGCGCATCGCTTTCGGGCAGGAGGGGGTTCATCTTGATGTTCATGCTTGCTCGTAGGAGCTGTCCGCAAAGAGCAGCCCGTCCTGAAGCTTGAGCACCGGCGCCTTGAACTCACGGATGATGTGCATGTCGTGCGTAGCGATAATGATCGTCGTGTTGAGGCGGCGATTGAGCTCAATGAAGAGGCGGAAGATGCGCCGGGCCATGTCCGGATCGACGTTGCCGGTCGGCTCATCCGCGATGAGGATATCGGGCTTGTTAATCAGCGCGCGGGCGATGGCGAGGCGCTGTTGCTCGCCGCCGGAAAGGGCTGGTGGGAAGGCATGAATACGCTCCCCAAGGCCGACCCAGCGCACGAGATCGACGACTTCGTCGCGGTAGTCCTCGGGCTTTTCTCCGCTGACACGAAGCGGCAGGGCGACATTCTCGAATGCGGTAAGGTGGTCGAGCAGGCGGAAATCCTGAAAGACGACACCGATACGGCGGCGGAGCGCCGAGAGCTGGTTGCGGGACATGTCGGCGGTGCGCTGACCGAACAGGCGCACTTCGCCCGATGTCGGCGCATGAGCAAGGTAGAGAAGCTTCAGAAGGGATGATTTGCCCGCGCCTGACGGGCCGGTCAGGAAGGTGAACGTGCCCGGCTTCAGCCGGATATCGATATCGGTGAGGATATCGTCAGCCGTGTCGTAGCGAAGGCTTACGCCGTTCAGCTCAACAGCCGGTTCACTGGCAAGAGGCGCGCCCGCCTGGGTCATCAGCTTCCTTTCGAATCCGCAGCGGTCCAATCGACTATTTCAGAGAATTGCGCGAAACTCCAAGCCATGATTCTCACCTGTCCGAACTGCGAGACCCAGTATTTCGCGCACGACTCCACGATTGGTGAGGCCGGGCGCACGGTGAAGTGCGCCGCGTGCGATCATAGCTGGTTTGTCGGTCAGGGCGAGGGCTTGGCGGCTGCTGCGGGCCGTGGTGCGCATGAGGCGTATCGCAAGCGCGTGCGTGACCGCAAAGCGCGGGCGAGCCGGATGGCGGCGATGGTGTCCTGGGCTGTCGCGGCCTGTTTTCTTGTCGGCATTCTGGGCGGAGCTGTCCTGATGCGCAGCCGGGTGGTGGAAGCCTGGCCGCAGAGCGCGTCTGCCTTCAGCGCGCTTGGCCTGAAAGTGAACCGGTTCGGCGTCGAGTTTGCCTCAGAGGATGCCGAACGCTTCCTCGATGGGACGCTGCCCGTGCTGGAGATTAGCGGCGAGGTCCGCAACTTCACCAAGAGGCCCCGGCGCGCGCCGCTGGTCGAGGTGCGCCTGCTGGACGATGGCGGGGTGCATATCGCCACCTATTATGCGCAGGTCGCTCAGGGTGAGATCGCCGCCGGCGAGACGGCAGGCTTTTCCAAACGGATCGAGAACCCGCCATTTGAAGCTTTCCAGCTGGAACTCGGCCTTGTCGATGAGGGTGAGGCTGGGCTTGAAAGCGAGCAGGCAAACGTCACACCAGACCTCGGCGGAAATCCATGAGCCAGAATACTCCTGAAATCGATGTCGTCCTGAACGAGGACGAGCTGATGGCCATGGTCGACAGGCTGGCCGAGACGCTGGCTCCGCGCCTTCAGGGCGACTGGACGGCTATCAATATCCTGATCGGCGCGACGCCTTTCACCAGCGACTTGATGAAGGCGCTGGCGCGGCGTCATATCCATCCGATGCTGGATGCGCTGTGGCTGGAAAGCTACCGCGATGCGCGCGAAAGCTCTGGCCGGGTAAATGTGCGCGCGGACATAACGCGCCCTGTGACAGGCCGCGGCGTCCTGCTGATCGATGATGTGTTTGATACTGGCCGCACGCTGGCCTTTGCGCGCCAGCATCTGATGACCAAGGGCGCACGCGAGGTGATCACGGTGGCGCTAGCGCGCAAGCCGTCAGCGCCGAGCGGGGCAGACGATGTCGATTACCATGCGTTTGAGGCGCCGGAGCGGTTTCTCGTCGGCTATGGCATGGACGATAAGGGGCTCTATCGCGGGCTGCCTTTTGTCGGCGCCCTCGACTGATCACATGACGGGCTGAGGGTCTGCCGCTGGGTCCGTGTCCGGCAGTTTGCGATCCAGCCATTCAAGCATATCGGCAACGACCTTGTCGGTTCCCGGCTCGTCGACGATCCAGTGGGCGTGCTGGGGGTATTCGATATAGTCTCCCGGAACGCCTGCGCCCTTATACTTCTGGCCGACGCGGCGGACGGCCTTGATCGGCGTTGCGCGGTCCTTGCCCGCGCCGATGGTCAGCGTCGGGATGGTGACGGTTTTCTCGTCGATCAGGGAAGGTTCTGTCAGGTCGCGGTAGACCTTGCCTGAATCAAAGCGCGCCTGCGCATAGATCTCATCGTGGCGGCTCTTGGGGACTTCGTTCATCACGCCCCATTTGAAACCGAACTTGCCGACCTTGTAGCTGTTCTCCGGCACGTTCTTCTTGCCTGCCTTCAGGATGTTCCAGAAGGTGATCATCAGGCGGAGATCCTGCACCTGGCAATCCGGGGTCTGGGCCGGAGTGAGGAAGATGGCGGCAGAGGCGTCGCCGCGCGCGGCGAGGTTCTGCGCGATGAGGCCGCCCATGGAATGGCCCATGATCACGGGCTTTGCGCCGGTCTCAGCCTCGATTTCACGCGCCTTGGCGGACATCGCCTCAATATAGTCGGTGAGGGTGAGGTCTTTCAGGCTGTCTGGCGGATTGTCGATGGTGCGCTGGTCTTCAAACAGGGTCGGGGCTTCGACGCGCCATCCAGCCGCTTCGAAGGCGCGCTGCATCGGGCCCCAGGCTTCGCCGCCGCAGCCGACGCCGTGGATCATCAGTATCGTCCGGCTCATGGCGTTTCTCCTGCTTTTGTCTCAAGGGCAAAATTCTCACCCGCCCAGGGGCGGAAGCGTTCGGCGACGGCCTGATAGACGGGCCGTTTGAACGGCACGATGGCAGCGGGCGCCTCGCTGAGGCGGGCCCAGCGCCATGCGTCAAATTCAGGTGTGTGACGGTCGAGGCGGATGTCGCTGTCAGAGCCCTTGAAGCGCAGCGCAAACCATTTCTGGCGCTGGCCGATAAAGGCGCCCGGCATGCGGCGGCGCACTTCGGCCGGAAATTCATAGAACAGCCAGTCAGAGGTTTCTTCGAGCACGTCGACAAGTTTGTCGGAGACGCCGATTTCTTCTTCGAGCTCTCGCAGGGCGGCGTCGTGGGAGGTTTCGCCTTCATCAATGCCGCCCTGTGGCATCTGCCACTGGAAGGCGCCGCGCCCGTTTATGCGGCGGCCAAGAAAGATATAGCCGGTCGCCGAAAACAGGACGAGGCCGACATTGGGGCGATAGAGCGAGGGATCAGGTGTCTGGATGGTCACCCAGTCGTATCTACCGCGTCCATGTCTGCTTGCCCACCCGCCTGTTGGTCGATGGACGCAGTTTCGAGGCCCGCCGTAGCAGATGGCCGTGTATGCGTCGCGGCAGATGCAGGCGCGAGTACGATGCCCTTGGCGGAGAGGCTATCGGTCCAGGCTTTCAGGATGTCGATGGTGACCGGGTAGGCAAAACCGGAGCCGACGGCAGAGCCTTTATCGATGGCCAGCGTTTCCAGCTCCAGCAGGCGTTCCTGAATGTCCCCGCCATGCGGCTGGGTGTCGATCGGGAAGTTGGCCCGGCGAAAGCGGAGCGGCGCGTCCGTCGCGACGGTGTCCATGGCAGAGCGGGGGAGGCTGCCATCCTCAACGAAGGCAAGACCGCGCGCGGCGGTCAGGCGGGCAAGGTGAGAGACGCTTTCCGGGCTGCGCAGGAAGCGGCCACCCTGATAATTGGTGAGGCCGAAATAGCCGCTTGCAGATGCCATGAGCGCGCTGAGGCGCGACTCGATCTGGGCTTCCTGCATGGTGGTGGTCAGGCTTTGAGGGTGGGCCGGGCCAGAGGACAGCTCATAGGCCTCAAGCGGGACTTCGAGGAGGACTTCGTGGCCAGCGGCGCGGGCCTGATCGATCCAGCCCTGAAGGTCGCGCGTGCCCGGCGCGAAGGAGAGAGTGACCTCCGGCGGAAGCTCATCAATGGCCGAGCGGGTATGGGTGCGGTTGATGCCAAGCCCACCGAGAATGATGGAGACGGTCGGGCGGCCCTCAGTGTTGGCGAAGGGACGGGCATAAACGCCCGCAGGCGTGCGGCCATCATCGGAAATCTTTGGCAGCGTGCCGAGCGAGGTGCGCTCAGCGACAGCGGCGACTGGCGCGCGCGGCAGGGCGAGCGTGCTGCGCGATTCCTGCCAGGACTGGCCGGAGGAGACGCTGATGCCATTGATGCGGACTTCCTGACGCTCAGGCACTTCATCGCTTCGAGCGGCAACGCGGACGACGCGTGAGACGCCATCGACATAGTCAACGCCAAGATCAGGCGTCCCTGCCTCACCGCGGGCGATCATCGCGTCGGTGACGAAGGGCGGTGCGCCGTCTTCTTCATCGAAGGAGGGGGCCGCGATCTGTCTCGCGGGCGCGTTGGAGGAGGCGAGCCGCGTCTTCAGTTGCGGGGTCGTGATGGTCGGCGCTTCGGTCTCGAAGAGCGCAATCTGGCGGACCGGGCTGGACGTGTCGTCGCTGCCCCAGACATGGATGCCGCCTGCCATGGCCGTCAGTGCCAGACCGACAGTAGCAAAGCTCAGAACCGAATGCTTGATCGCACTACGCAGCGGCGATGGCTCACGGGGTGCCTTTGCGGCCATGTATGGTCTCTCCGGTCGCTGGTTTGGCGGGTCAGCGCAGACCCTGCCAGCGACCGGTTAAGACAACGCAAATTTCCGTTAACCGGCCTGCGGTGTTTCCGTCGCGCTCATCTGGCCGCCGCGAAGGACTTCGAGGGCGCGGTCGAGCTGATAGTCCTCGCCTTCATAATCCTCAGGAGGCTGCTCCTTCGGAAGGTGCGGAATTTCACGCTCGGCGCCGTCCTCATTGGTCAGCGCGTTTGGCAGATCGGCTTCGGAGAAACGGCGGATACGGGCCAGTTCTTCCTCGGAAACGCGGGCCTGTGCGACTTCCATGTCAGGCACGATGCCGGTTGCCTGAATGGAGCGACCGGACGGGGTGTAATAGCGCGAGGTGGTGAGGCGGATTGCGCCGCGATCACTGCCAAGCGGGATGACCGTCTGGACCGAGCCCTTGCCGAAGCTGGTCATGCCGAGAACGGTGGCGCGGCCACGGTCCTGCAGGGCGCCAGCTACGATTTCAGAGGCGGATGCGGTGCCATTGTTGATCAGCACAACAATCGGCACGTTCTGAAAAACTTCACCGGAGCGGGCATTGTAGCGGGCAATGTCGCTTGGACGGCGTCCAATGGTCGACACGACTTCGCCGCCCGACAGGAACTTGTCGGAGACAGAGATCGCCTGATCGAGAAGACCGCCGCCATTGTTGCGCAGGTCGAGAATGATGCCAGCCGGGCGGTTGCCAAGCTCATCGGACACGCCCTCGAACGCATCTTCGAGAAGATCGGTCGTGCGCTCATTGAAGGTGGAGATGCGGATATAGGCCACGTCTTCGTCTACCGTCTTCCAGTCAACGGACTTTGGACGGATGACTTCGCGCTCCATGGTGACGTCGAACGGGTCTTCGCCTTCGCGCATCACGCTGACGATGATTTCGGTGCCCGGAGGCCCGCGCATGTCTTCGACGGCATCATCAATGTTCAGGCCGACGATCGGCTTGCCATTGATGGCGGTGAGCAGGTCGCCGCTCTGCAGACCCGCGCGCGAGGCCGGGGAGTCGTCCATCGGCGTGATGACTTTCACGAAGCCATCTTCCATCTGCACTTCGATGCCGAGGCCGCCATATTCGCCAGAGGCCTGGACCTGCATGGCGGAGAAGTCTTCTGCGGACAGGTAGGATGAGTGCGGGTCGAGCGAGCCGAGCATGCCGTTGATTGCCGCTTCCATCGCTTCGGCTTCGTCAATTTCGGTGACGTAGTCGGCGCGGGCGCGGGCAAGCACTTCGGCAAAGAGATCAAGCTGTCGGTAGGTTTCCGCTCGGCTGCTGCTTGTGCCAGAATCTGGCCATGCGACGGCTGAGACGCCTACGGCGACCCCGCCCATTACGACACCGATTGCAGCCCCCGTCAGCATTGCTCTCATGGTCATCATCTCCTGTGGCGGCTTATCCGCCCTGCATCCAGCGTGCCGGATTCATCGGTACGCCATTCCGCCTGACTTCTAGATAGAGCTCAGGCGGCGGATTTGCACGTTCGGACATGCGTCCAACTGGCTCACCGGCGCGTACCGTCTGTCCCGGGGTACCGTAAATACGGCCCATTCCGCTCAGAACGATATGGTATCCATCACTTGTCGAAATGATCAAGAGCTTACCGTAGCTTCTGAATTCGTCCGCATACTCAATTGTGCCGTCGATTGGGGCGACGATGTCTGAACTGGCGCGCGGCTGGATGTAGAGACCCTTGGCGGTTTCACCGCCCGGAAGGTCATCGCCCCAATTGCGTGAGACAAAGCCTGCGACCGGTTGCATGAGGCCGCCAAGCGCCTCGCGGCCAAGGGGCCTCAGATTGGCGACAGCCGGGCTACGGGCCGGATTGCGCGGCGCGTCAGTCGTGCGGCTGGGTGTCGATGTGCGCGAGGCGGCCAGCTGGATCTGGGCGCGGGGCTTGATGGCCGGAGCGCGCGGGGCCTGGCTTTCGAGCGCGGCGAGTAGGTCGCGCAAGGTCTCAGCTTCGCCGCCAATCTGGCGCACGCGGGCACGAAGCGCTTCGGCTTCGCTGGAGACGTTTTCATACTGGGCGCGCTTTCGGGCGACCAGGGTTTCGATCTCGGCCTGTTTGGCCGAGAGGCGCTCTTCTGCGGCGGCGAGACGGTCCTGCTCTTCCAGCACGGACTGTTCGAGCGATTTCAGTTCGGCGATCTCACTGGCGAGGCGGTCGGTCTGCTCATTGATCTGCGGGGCGACCCCGCCCATCACGATAGCGGCGCGGATGGCAGCGTTCGCCTCCTTGGGCGCGGCAATGAGGGCCGGGGGACGGTGCCTGCCTGAAATGGCGAGGTTGGCCATGATCTCTTCGAGATTGTCGGTGCTCTCGACCAGCGCATCGCGGGCCGAACCGAGACGCGTGCGAAGATCGATCAGCTTGATCTCGGAGGCGGCGGCCTGTTCCTCGCGCCGGCGGCTCTCCAGCGCGGCGGAAATGAGCTGGCGTTCGAGGCTGGTGACGTCCTGTCCACTTTCGGACTCGGCCTTCTCCAGGGCTTCAAGTTGGCGAATGACGGACTGGCGCTGGGCCTCAAGTGCGCTGAGCTCTTCGCGGCTATACTCACGCGGCGCGGCGGCCATGAGAAGGCCGGCAAGCGGGATGAAGGCAAGGCGGATGAAAGAAGGGCGCATGTCGACTCAGGCATGCCATGGCGAGCGTCACCGTATCCTTAACGAAACGCGCTTTGCGGGTAAGGATTGCAGCGGGGGCGCGCCTTAGTCCATTGGCTGGAAGACGACCGACTGGACATAGATGGCGCGCTGCTTCTCCGGGACGACCGGGCGGATGCCGAGATAGTCATAGCCCGCATCGGTGCCTTCTGCGCGCGGCGGCGGGGTCCAGGTGAAGGACTGGTCGGTAAATTCGCGCGTCACGGTGAAGGTCTGCCAGCCAGACTCGATGGCGGCGCCAACCGAGTAGTTGACGCGCATCTGTTCGGCGCCAAAGCGGTCTGCGGCGCGGGCGCGGACGGTAACCTGTATTTCGCGGCCTGCGAAAACGGTCTCGAGATCGCGGTCCAGAACGAAGTGCGGGCCGCGCAAAGGGTCGTCCGCGAGCGTGCCAGCTTCAACCTCGATGCGGAGGGCTGGCTGGCCGTCCACACGTTCGACCGAGATATCGACATCCCCGCCCGCAACGAAGCGGTTGAGCTGTGCGCCGCTCACCTCGATCCGCCGGTAATCTGTATTGCCGCCGCTGACAGGACCGGTTGGCACAGCATTCATGCCGGGGAGGACCGCGAGCGCGACCATGAGAATGGCGACGAGCAGGGCGCTCGGGAAGAAAATACGGTCAGTCATTGTAAGGCTAGGCTATCCCGGCTGCGGCTTCGGACTTTTATGGTGTCTAGACGCTGGAAAACATCTTGGCCAGTTGATAGCAAGCAGGCATCGAACTTGCGAAGCGATGGCCTCGTCCGCACGGAGCTTTATCTGATGACATCAACCGCATTGAGCCGGCGCGCACGTGAAGCGCGAGACTGGATGCTGGACAGCTGCTTCCCGCTGTGGAGCCGCGAAGGCGTGCTTCCAAACAATCTTTTCCGCGAAAAGCTCGATATTACGCACCGCCCACTGGAGACCGACAGGATGCGCGTGCGGGTGCAGGCGCGCCAGACCTATATGTTCGCGGCTGCCAAGCGACTTGGCTGGGACGCAGGCCGGGCCGACAGGCTGATCGGCTATGGCGTTGATGCGATGTCGGGGCCGAGCGTGCGCGCCGATGGCCTGATTGGCCGGTGCATCAGCGCGGATGGGGCGGGCCTCATCGACGAGACGGCTGATCTCTATGACACTGCATTTGTTCTATTCGCCTATGCCCATGCCGCGATGCAGGGACACGAGGACGCGGCGGCGCATGCCCGCCAGCTCATCGCCAATGTCGATGCGAAACTCGAAGATGTGGCGCATGGCGGCTATGCCGAGAGCCTGCCGCGCGGAGACCGGCGCCTGCAGAACCCGCATATGCACCTGCTTGAGGCGAATCTCGCGCTCTACGAGAGCGATGAGCGGCGCGATCATCTGGAGCGGGCGAGCGCGCTTGTCCGCCTTCTAGATGAGAAGATGCTTCATCAGGTGTCAGGGACGCTGGGTGAGACGTTCGGGCCGGACTGGTCTGAAGAGCGCGACCCGGCGCTTCGTTTCATCGAGCCCGGACACCAGTTCGAATGGGTGTGGCTGCTGAAGTCGCATGCGGATGCGGCGCACACGGATCTAAACCCGGCCATGAGCAAGCTTTATGATATTGGCCTTCGGACGCTGGACGCTGAAGGCCGCGTCTTCGCCAAGGCGACGCGCGAGGGTCAGATCGTTGATGGATCGCGGCGCACATGGATGCAGACGGAAGCGCTGAAGGCGCATCTTGCGATGATGGAGCTTGGCGCGGACGAGCATTGCGAGGCGCGCGCGGTGGAATGTTTCGACGTCCTGATGGATGAGTATCTGACGCCCGAAGGCGGATGGATCGACTGCTATCATGCTGATGGTCAGGTCGGCGCCGACGATATGCCAGCCTCGACCGGCTATCACGTCGTGCTTGCTTTCTGCGAGCTGTTGCGTGTGACCGGGGTCTGAGCTTAAACCCCGCAGGACAAACAGAACGTAGCGCGCAGCCAGGAGACGCATCATGCCTAAACTCGCCCTCGTCCGGCATGGCCAGAGCCAGTGGAATCTGGAGAACCGCTTCACAGGCTGGTGGGATGCCGACCTTACGGCCAAGGGCGAAGCCGAGGCCAAGCATGCCGGTAGCCTTCTGAAGGATGCGGGCTTTGCGCCGACGCAAGGGTTCACCAGCCTTCAGACCCGCGCCATCCGCACGCTCTGGATCGCGCTGACCGAGATGGATCGTGTCTGGCTGCCCGTGGAGAAGCACTGGCGCCTAAATGAGCGCCACTATGGCGGGCTAACGGGCCTCGACAAGAAAGAGACCGCCGAGAAGCATGGCGAGGATCAGGTCCATGTCTGGCGCCGCTCCTACGACGTGCCGCCGCCGCCAATGGAAGAAGGCAGCGCCTATGACATGTCCAAGGACCCGCGCTATCACGGCATCGATATTCCGGCGACGGAAAGCCTGAAGCTGACGCTGGAGCGGGTGCTGCCTTACTGGCACGAGACGATTGCAGCCCGCCTTCGCAATGGCGCGGACATTGTGATCGCGGCGCACGGCAACTCTCTGCGTGCGCTGGTGAAGCACCTCTTCCAGGTCGAAGACGACAAGATCACCGGCGTAGAGATCCCGACAGGCAACCCGCTTCTTATCGAGCTTGGCGATGGTCTGCAGCCGACTGCGGCGCGTTACCTTGATGGGTCGCGCGCGACCGACTTGCCAGCGCTTCCCTGATCGATGCGTCAGCAAGACCAAGATGCAATGCGCCGGGCAATCGAGCTTGCCCGCGCCCAGCATGGCCGCACGGGAGAAAATCCATCGGTCGGCTGCGTCCTGATAAGCGCCGACGGGCGCCGTCTATCCGAGGGTGCAACGGGTGATGGTGGGCGGCCCCATGCGGAGCAGCTGGCGCTGACCTTGTTTGAAGGCAAGCTGCCTCCGGGCACGACTGCCTATGTCACGCTGGAGCCATGCCGTGAGCGCTCTACCGGCGAGGCGTCCTGCTCGCACCGGCTCATCGAGGCGGGTGTTGCGAAGGTGTTCGTGGCGGTGATGGACCGCCATCCCAAAGGGGCGGGCGGCAAGGCCGCGATTGAAGCGGCCGGGATCGAGATCGAGACCGGGTTTCTGGAAGAAGAAGCGGCGTTTCTCTACGAGGACTTCTTCGCGTCGCTGGACTAGTTTTGGCGGAGCATTTTGAACTCAACCAACCGAAAATGCCTGCGTAGGCAGGCATCCAGAGCGCGACGTTAGCTATTTCAAATGGAAGTGACGGTCGTCCATGGACACCTGCCTTCGCAGGTGTCTTCGGTTGTCTGAGCTTTGGGCCGGACAGTTCCGCGATTTTTACTCTGCGCTGCCAGAAAAGTGCGCACTCAACCGCCATGGCCCCAGCTTCCGCTGGGGAGGCGGGGATGGCTTCAGTCGCCCGCCCGCGGATCATTCCATTCGGCCGCGATGCCGGGTTTGCCGCGCCGGACCAGCCAGAACATGCCGATCAGGTCAGCGATGCCAGCGCCGAGGCGTCCGAGAAAGCCGTATTTGGAGCTGCCATGCCAGCGGCGGCGGTCGTTGACGAGTTCCTCGCGCACCTCCCAGCCTGCGCGCTTGAACAGGGCGGGCAGGAAACGGTGCATCGAGGCGAAATAGGGTAGCTCCCTGAAGGCGTCGGTGCGCATCAGCTTCCAGCCGCACCCTGTATCGGTCGCATCGTCACGCAGCAGGAAGCGGCGCACGCCATTGGCGATGCGCGATTGCAGCCATTTGAAGCCGCTATCATTGCGGCTGTTGCGCTTGCCCGCGATGAGGCCGAGTCGGCCTGTGCCGCCCGGCGCGACGATAGCGTCCCAGAGGCGGCGCGTGTCAGCGATATCGTTCTGGCCGTCGCCATCGAGCAGCTGCGTCCAGCGGCCTGATACTTCCCGCAGGCCCGTCATCAGTGCAGCCGACTTGCCCGCGCGCTGGACATGGGTGCGCACGATGATCCGGTCGGGCATTGTGAGGCGGGCGGCTTCAAGTTCTTCGCCGGTCGTGTCGTCAGAGCAGTCATTCACGCAGACGATTTCATAATCGATGCCATCAAGCGCGCCCTTGATCTCTTCGATGAGCGGCGCGGCGTTTCCAGCTTCGTTGTAGAATGGAATGAGGACGCTGAGGTCTTTTCCGGGCGTCACTGACCCGCCTCAATGCGTTCGGTCAGCGCGCGAATGCGGGCGGCGGCATCGCCAATGGCGGCGGCAGCCCGGTCAGACCCGCCGGACGTGGCAAGGTTGCGCTGGGCGTCATCGAGTTCATCGAGAAGGGCGAGGGCGGCAATCAGGAGGAGTTTTTCTTCGCCCATGTCGCCGAGTGCGTCGGCAATCTGGGTCACGCGGGTGTCGAGGTCGCTGGCAAGATCGACAAGTCTTGCTTCCTGGCCGGGGGCGCAGGCGATGGAGTATTGCTTGCCACGAACGACGATATCAGCCTTGGCCATCACGTATCCTGTTCACGTTTGAGGGCAGAGCGGACTTCTTCGATCGCTGAGCCGAGCGCAGCGGAAGCCTCGTCTGCCAGAGCCTGAAGTTCCTTCTGACGGGCGATGGACTGGTCCAGCTCTTCGGCAAGACGCGCGCGATCGGCAATCATGGCCGAGAGCTCGCGCCGGGCAACAGCCGGGTCGCCCGCCTTCTCGAAAAGGCCTTCGAGCGCCTCTTCAAGGTGCGTGAGCGCGTTTTCGAGCTCTTGCGTTGCCGAATTGAATTTATCCATCACGAATCCGATAGCAGGATGCAGCCCCAAGTGCCAAGCTGGTTGACAGCCAAGCCGGGCAGCGTCCAAAGCGAAGCGAAACGGAACAGGGTGACTTATGGCGGTTGAACACAAGGATATGGCGAATGCCATTCGTGCGCTCTCCATGGATGCTGTGGAGCAGGCAAAGTCTGGACATGTGGGTCTTCCCCTCGGGATGGCAGATGTCGCGACGGTCCTCTGGACGCGCTATCTGAAGCATGACCCGGCTGATCCATACTGGCCGGACCGCGACCGTTTCGTCCTGTCGGCGGGCCACGGCTCCATGCTGATCTACTCGCTGCTTCACCTGACGGGCTATGACAGCGTCAGCCGCGACGACATCCGCAATTTCCGCCAGTTGGGCGCACAGACGCCGGGCCACCCGGAGAACTTTGTCACGCCGGGCGTCGAGACGACCACCGGCCCGCTGGGCCAGGGCATCGCGACCGCCGTCGGCATGGCGATGGCCGAGCGTCACCTGAATGCGCGCTTTGGCGATGAGCTGGTCGACCACAAGACTTGGGTCGTTGCGGGCGATGGCTGTCTCATGGAAGGCGTCAGCCAGGAAGCGATCACGCTGGCCGGGCACATGAAGCTCAACAAGCTGATCGTGCTGTTCGACGATAATGCGGTCACGATTGATGGCGGCACCGACCTTTCCGACTCGACCGATCAATGCGCACGCTTTGAAGCAGCAGGCTGGGTCACCAAGCGGATCGACGGTCACAACACCGAAGAGATCCATGAGGCCCTCAGCTGGGCGCAGGATCAGGACAAGCCGGTCATGATCGCCTGCCGGACGATCATCGGCTATGGCGCGCCGACGATTGCGGGCACGGGCAAAGCCCATGGCGGCCCTTATGGCGCCGAAGAGATTGCTGGCATCCGCAAGAATATCGGCTGGGACCATGAGCCATTCGTGGTGCCGGATGACATTGCCGACGCGTGGAAGCGCGAAGGCAGCCATTCGGCCAGCCAGCATGGCGACTGGAAAAAGCGCCATGAAGGCTCTGCCCACAAGGACGCGTTCGATGCAGCGATGCGCGGTGATCTCGGCGACATTGAAGCGGTCGTCCGCGCGCACAAGCAGGACGTCGTGGATAGCGACAAGGATGATGCGACCCGTAAATGGTCCGGCGCTGTGCTGGAGAAGCTGGCGGTGTCGATCCCCGAAATGGTTGGCGGGTCTGCTGACCTTTCCGGTTCGAACAATACCAAGGCCAAGTGCCAGGAGCCGATGACGCCGGACAACTGGGCTGGTCGTTACGTCCATTATGGCGTGCGTGAGCATGGCATGGCGGCGGCGATGAACGGCATGGCGCTGCACAAGGGCATTATCCCTTATTCTGGCACCTTCCTTGTCTTTGCAGACTATTCGCGCGCGGCGATCCGCCTTGGCGCGCTGATGGGCGAACGGGTCATCCATGTGATGACGCACGACTCCATCGGTCTTGGCGAAGACGGCCCGACCCACCAGCCAGTCGAACATGTCGCGAGCCTCCGGGCGATGCCGAACATGCATGTCTTTCG
This sequence comes from Henriciella algicola, assembly GCF_003576245.1. Lineage (GTDB taxonomy): Bacteria > Pseudomonadota > Alphaproteobacteria > Caulobacterales > Hyphomonadaceae > Henriciella > Henriciella algicola. The sequence goes on along the minus strand of NZ_QWGA01000003.1, from coordinate 1,087,339 downwards.
TCCGGCAGATGGCGTCGAAACAGCTGAGTGCTGGGAACTGGCGCTGAAGAAGACTGACGGCCCGTCGACCATCGCGCTGACCCGTCAGACGGTGGCCAGCGTGCGCAAGGCGCATACGGACGAGAACCTCTCGGCCAAGGGCGGCTATGTCCTCTCTTCCGGTGAGGGCAATGAGCAGGTCGTGCTGATCGCCACCGGCTCCGAGGTCGAGATCGCTGTCGCGGCGCAGGAGATGCTGCGTTCAAGCGGCATCAGTGCCCGCGTCGTGTCGATGCCGTGTGTGGAGCTCTTCGCAGAGCAGACGCCAGCCTATCAGGAAGAGACGCTGGGCAAGGATCTGCCACGTATCGTTGTCGAGGCAGGCGTCCGTTTTGGCTGGGATCGCTGGATTGGTCTTCGCGGCGGCTTTGTCGGCATGGACAGCTTTGGTGCGAGTGCGCCGTATCAGGACCTCTATGAGCGTTTTGGCATCACGCCTGACGCGGTCGCAGAGATGGCGCACGCGCTGGTCAACTGATCGCGCGCCAAGGCTGGAGGCGGCACCAGAATTCATCTAGACCGTCCCCAGCTTGGGTTGAGGGAGGCCGCTGATGGACTGGAACCTGCTATATGTGCTGATCAATGCCGTGGTGGTGCCAGCCTGGCTTCTGCTGCTGTTTGCGCCGCGTTGGCGTACGACCGCGCTGGTCGTGCATTCGGGCATCTATCCGCTGGCCTTTGGCGCGCTCTATACGGTCTGCCTTCTCGCCTCGATGTTCTTTGGTCAGTCTGCGGAAGGCGTCGGGATGGGCTCCATCGCAGCGATCTCAGCGCTGTTCGACCATCCGAACGGGGTGATCGTCGGCTGGACGCATTACCTTGTCTTTGACCTGTTCGTGGGCGCCTGGATCGGGCGGGATGCGCCGCGCCGTAACATCCCGCATGTCATTGCCGCGCCCTGCATGATTGCAAGCTTCGTGTTCGGGCCGGTTGGCCTGCTTGCTTACATGGTTGTTCGTCTTCTGCGGGGGCAGGGTATCAGCTTGTTCGAGACGAGTGAGGGCGGCGCAGAGCCTCGCAGCTAGTCGATTCGACGGGTGGCGGCGGATGTCTACCAAAAGCGGGGAGAGGGCGAAACTGCGCCCCGATTACCGGCTTCAGGACCGCTGACGATGCGTAAAGCGCCGGATTTCCTGCATTTCCATGCGTCAGATCGACGGTTCTGGGCTGTGTCATGCTGGACGCCGCCGATGGAGACAGCTAAACCCCGGCGTCAAGAGTTATGGGCTTTCAGCCTTTGATATTTGCCGGAATGGAGAAGACAATATGGCAGTTCGTGTAGCCATCAACGGATTTGGCCGGATTGGCCGGAATGTACTGCGCTCGATCCTCGAAAATGGACGTGACGATATCGAGATCGTCTCGATCAACGATCTCGGTCCTGTCGAGACCAATGCGCACCTTCTGAAATACGACTCCATTCACGGCACGCTGCCGATGGATGTCTCTGTCGATGGCGACACGATCAAGGTTGGCGGCCAGTCCTTCAAGGTGACGGCGATCCGCGACCCGAAAGACCTGCCGCACAAGGAAAATGGCGTCGATATCGCCATGGAATGTACGGGCATCTTCACCGCCAAGGAGAAGGCTGCCCTTCACCTTGAAGCTGGCGCGAAGCGCGTGCTCGTTTCGGCACCTGCGACCGGTGCTGACAAGACGATCGTTTACGGCGTCAACCATGACACGCTGACCAAGGACGACCTCATCGTCTCCAACGCATCGTGCACGACCAACTGCCTGTCGCCTGTCGCGAAAGTGCTGAACGACACGATCGGTATCGACAAGGGGATCATGACCACGATCCACTCCTACACCGGTGACCAGCCGACGCTGGATGCGATGCACAAGGACCTCTATCGCGGCCGCGCAGCTGCGATGTCGATGATCCCGACCTCGACCGGCGCAGCCAAGGCTGTCGGCCTCGTCCTGCCGGAACTGAACGGCAAGCTTGATGGCTTCGCGATGCGCGTGCCGACCCCGAACGTCTCGGTTGTTGACCTGAAATTCCTCGCCAAGCGCGACACGACGGTCGAAGAGATCAATGACGCGATCCGCAAGGCCGCTGACGGCCCGCTGAAAGGCGTTCTTGGCTATACCGATGCGCCGAACGTCTCGATCGACTTCAACCACAACCCGCACTCGTCTGTTTTCCACATGGACCAGACCAAGGTTATGGACGGAAACCTCGTTTCCGTGCTGTCCTGGTACGACAATGAATGGGGTTTCTCCACGCGCATGAGCGATACCGCCATCGCGATGTCGAAATTCCTCTAGTCTAGCTACCAGACAAGGAGCGTCCCCATGTCCGACTTCAGACGGATCGAGGATGTCGAGGATCTTGCCCTGAAAACGGCGCTTGTCCGCGTCGATTTCAATGTGCCGGTCAACGATGCCGGTGAGGTGACTGACGATACGCGGCTGCGCGCAGCTTTGCCGACCGTCCAGTACCTCATGAACAAGGGGGCGAAGGTCGCGCTGCTGGCGCATTTTGGTCGTCCGAAGGGTGAGGTGAAGCCTGAGTTGAGCCTCAAGCCGGTTGCCGAAGCCTTCTCCAGCGTGCTGGGCGCGCCTGTCGCTTTCGCCAGCGATTGCGTGGGTGAGGCGGCGGACAATGCGCTTGCCTCCATCCAGCAAGGCGGTGTCGTGCTTCTGGAAAACACCCGGTTCAAGCCGGGTGAGACCAAGAATGACGACGCGCTGGCCGATGAGATGGCCAAGCTCGGCGACATCTATGTCAACGACGCCTTCTCTGCCGCGCACCGTGCGCATGTCTCCACCGAGGGGCTGGCGCAGCGCCTGCCTGCCTATGCCGGCAAGTCCATGGAGCGTGAGCTCGATGCTCTGGAAGCTGCGCTGGGCAGCCCGGAGCGTCCTGTGCTGGCCGTTGTTGGCGGGGCGAAGGTTTCCTCGAAGATTGACCTTCTGAAGAACCTCGTCTCGAAAGTGGATGCGCTCGCCATTGGCGGCGGTATGGCGAACACTTTCCTCGCGGCGCGCGGCCATTCGGTTGGCAAGTCGCTTTGTGAGCATGACCTCACCGATACGTGCCGCGAGATCGAGAAGAATGCAGCCGCTGCCGGATGCGACATCATCCTGCCGCAGGACGTCGTCGTGGCGAAGGAGTTCGCCGCGAACGCCGACCATCGCATCTGCTCGACCGGCGAAGTCGCTGACAATGAGATGATCCTCGATGCCGGGCCGCAATCGGTCGGCATTCTTGCGATCGCCATGGACGCGGCCAAGACGCTGGTCTGGAACGGCCCGCTCGGCGCGTTTGAGACGACACCGTTCGACAAGGCGACGGTTGAGGCCGCACGGGCTGCGGCGAGCCGGTGCCGCGATGGCAATCTGATTGCCGTTGCAGGCGGCGGCGATACGGTTGCTGCACTCAACCATGCAGGCGTTGCCGACGATTTCACCTTCGTCTCGACCGCTGGCGGGGCCTTCCTGGAATGGATGGAAGGCAAGCCGCTGCCGGGCGTCGAGGCGCTGAAGACAAGCTAGAACTGACAAGATTGCACGACGGGGAAGAGGACCGCACCACATGCCGAACGCAGAGATGAGAAAACAGGCCGCCGCGAAAGACGGCTTTATCGCAGCACTGGACCAGTCGGGCGGCTCCACGCCGAAGGCGCTGCGTCTCTATGGCGTCGAAGAAAGCGCCTACACCAATGATGACGAGATGTTCGCGCTCGTCCATGACATGCGTGCCCGGATCATCACCGCGCCAGCCTTCAATGGCGACAAGGTGATGGGCGCCATCCTTTTCGAAAAGACGATGGACGGCGAGATCGAGGGCAAACCGACGGCCCAGTATCTCTGGGAAGACTGCAGCGTCGTGCCATTCCTGAAGGTCGACAAGGGCCTCGCCGATGAGAAAGACGGCGTGCAGGTCATGAAGCCGATGCCGGGTCTCGACGAGCTTCTGAAGCGCGCCGTGAACAAGGGCATTTTCGGTACCAAGATGCGCTCTGTCATCAATGCCGCAAACCGTGACGGCATCGCCGCTGTGGTGCAGCAGCAGTTCGAAGTCGGCAAGCAGATCCTCGGCCACGGCCTGGTGCCGATCATCGAGCCGGAAGTGACGATCACCATCGCTGACAAGGCGGAAGCCGAGCAGATCCTGCTCGAAGAGATCACCAAGGAGCTTGATAAGCTGCCAGAGGGTGAGGAAGTCATGCTGAAGCTGACGCTTCCGGAAGAGACCAACCTCTACAAGCCGCTGGTCGACCACCCGAAAGTCATGCGCGTTGTCGCACTGTCGGGCGGCTATTCCCGCGAAGAGGCGTGTGAGCGCCTGTCGAAGAATACCGGCATGATCGCAAGCTTCTCGCGCGCGCTCACCGAAGGCCTGTCGATTGCGCAGTCGGACGACGACTTCAATGCGAAGCTCGGCGATTCCATCGACAATATCTGTGAGGCCTCGCGCGCCGGCTAGGCAGCAGACGCCATCAGAATTGAAAGGCGCTGCCGCAAGGTGGCGCCTTTTTTGTGCCGGGGATAGGATGGGCCATGCTTGAGATGCGCCCCAATTGCGAGACCTGCGATAGGGACCTGCCCGCCGATGAGGCTGGCGCGGTCATCTGCTCCTTCGAGTGCACCTTCTGCGAGGATTGCGCCGGTACGGTCCACCATAATGTCTGCCCCAATTGCGGCGGCGACTTTTCCCGGCGTCCATTGCGGACGGGCACATCGCTCGAGAAGTTTCCTGCGAGTACAAAACGCGTCCTGACACGAAAATAGGCTTGCCTTCCGTGGGGCCAGCGCCGGTCCATTGTGCACAACACAATAAATGGAGGCCGCCGCACATGCTTATCGTCTACGAACACCCGCTCTCGCCATATGCGCAGAAGGTCAAAATCTCCCTGCGTGAAAAAGGGATCGAGTTCGAAACGCGCCTGCCTGCCGGGATTGGGACAGGCTCGACGCCGGACGATTTCATGACAGGCAACCCGCGCGGCGAGGTGCCCTTCCTGCGCGATGGCGATGCGGCGATCTTCGATTCCACCATCATTCTGGAATATATCGAGGACAAGTGGCCGACCCCGCCCATGCTGCCGAAGGCGCCGCTGGACCGCGCCCGCGTCCGTCTCATCGAGGATGTGATGGACTGCCATTATGAGCCGATCAATTGGGGCCTTGGTGAGCTCAATAACTTCAAGCGCGCGACCGGCGAGCTGAAAGACCGGATCATGACGCGCGCTGGCGAGCAGATCGCCGGGCTTCATGCTTGGCTGGAGCGGGAGCTGGGTGACCGAGACTGGTTCAATGGCGACAGTTTTGGCTGGGGCGATCTTTCTGTCGTGCCGTATATCAACGGGTCTGCCGGGTCAGGCTTCACCCCGCCCAAGGGCAGCAAGCTCGAAGCTTGGCACAAACGCGCCATGGGCCGGTCCAGCGTCTCGACATCGGCGCAGGAAGCGGTCGACAGCATTTCCGGGATGCAGGATGTCAGCGGCGCCGTCGAAGCAGGGCTTTTCAAACGCGAATACCGCGACCACCGTCTGGAGTGGATGATCAAGTCGGGCGGCCTCGATGTCGTCCTGAAGGGTCTGGAGAAGGACAATATCCGCTTCACACCTGACTTTAGCTAAGAGGGTTTCAGCCAGGCAGGCTTTGCGCGGGGAGGCGAAGGCGCTACCTAGGCGGCCATGACCGATATCAAACGCGAGCGCACGCGCCTTTACCTCATTACACCGTCTAGCGTCCCGGACGTGGACGCTTTCGTGAAAACGTTTGAAGGCGCATTGGAAGGCGGTGATGTCGCCTGCCTGCAGGTGCGCATCAAGCCGGACGGCATGGTGGATGAGGCCGCGACTGAAGCACTTGCGCGCGCGCTGTTGCCGGTGTGCCGCGCCAATGATGTCGCGCTAATCATCAATGACAGCGTCGATGTCTGCGCACGAGTGGGTGCAGACGGGGTTCATCTCGGTCATCTCGACATGCAGGTGAAAGAGGCACGCAAGCGGCTCGGCAAGCAGCCGATCATCGGTGCCACCGCGAAGGATTCGCGCCACGTCGCCATGGAGGCGGGCGAGCAGGGCGCCGACTACGTCGCCTTCGGGGCTTTTTTTCCGAGCGACACCAAGGCCGACACGGTGCCTGCGGATACTGACCTTCTGACCTGGTGGCAGGCCGTGATGGAGCTGCCCTGTGTCGCGATCGGTGGGATCACGCCGGAACGGGCGAAGGCGCTGTCACTGGCGGGCGCGGACTTTCTGGCCGTGAGCGCTGGCGTCTGGGCGCATCCGGACGGGCCAGCCGCGGCGGTGCGGGCGTTCAATGCCGCGCTCGATGAGGCGGCAGCTGAGTTTTAGGGCTGGGGTGCGGGGCGCTGTATCCTTCGACCCCGGTCTTCACCGGGGCAAGCTTTGCTCAGGATGAGCGCCTCGAGAACTGGGGCTAGCCTTCAATAGCCGCGTCACTCCCGACCGCGTAAGCGGTCTGGGAGCCTAGCTTCAGACCTTTCAGCCCGCGTCTGTTTCGACGGCAGGAGATGGATCCTCAGATGGCTGCGCCATCGAGGATGACGCCCCATTAGCTGTATGAGTAACTCATCCTGAGCGGCGTCGAAGGACGAGCCTGTCCCCTACTCTTCGTGCGACTTGTCGAGGCGCAGGACGGCCAGAACGGCTTCAGTGAAGACGCGCAGCATCAGTAGCTGGACGATGACGACGACCGGGGTCTTCAGGATGCCCCAGAGGGCCATGCCGAAATTCTCACCGAAATAGGTGAGATAGAAGACAAGCGTCTCTACGCCGCGCCACAGGATGAAGATGATGAACAGGTAGAAGAGCAGGCGGGTGAGCAGCTCACCCAGCGGCTTTTCAAAGCTCAGGAAATTCGACAACCAGTTCATGAGAGACATCCGTAAGGCATGTTTGAGGCGGCGGAAACAAGCAGAGACAGGCGTTCGTGTCCAGTGGAGCGGCCCTTGTCAGCTTGACCATGGCGGCTCTCGCGGCTACCTCGCGCCCATCGTCGACTTACAGGAAATTCGCGCATGGCCAAGATCAATGGCAATGAAATCAAGCCGGGCAATGTCATCGAACACCAGGGCAGCGTCTGGCGCGCGGTCAAGACCAATGCAGTGAAGCCCGGCAAGGGCGGCGCTTTCAACCAGGTCGAACTGCGCAACCTGATCAACGGATCCAAGCTGAATGAGCGCTTCCGCTCTTCGGAGACGGTCGAGAAGATCCGTCTCGAGCAGAAAGACTATCAGTATCTCTATGATGCCGGTGAGGCGCACGCCTTCATGGATCAGGAGACCTTTGAGCAGATCGAGATCCAGAAGGATTTCATCGGCGAGCAGGAAGCCTTCCTTCAGAGCGAGATGGTCGTTGTCATCGAATTCTACGAAGACAAGCCGATCGGCATTTCGCTGCCGGATCAGGTGATCCTGACGATTGAAGAGACCGAGCCGGTCGTGAAAGGCCAGACGGCCGCCAACAGCTTCAAGCCGGCGACCTGCGAGAACGGCATTCGCGTCCTCGTCCCGCCATTCGTTGGTCAGGGTGAGCGCATCGTCGTTCAGACCGAAGACTCCACCTATCTCAGACGCGCTGACTAGACAGGCTTACTGAATGTCCAAACCCTCTCCCGTCGGAACCGTGATGATTGCCGCAGCCCGTGCTGCGGGCCGCTCGCTTGCGCGCGATTTCGGGGAAGTCGAAAACCTGCAAGTGTCCAAGAAGGGCCCTGCCGATTTCGTTTCCAATGCCGACCACCGCGCCGAGCAGATCATCTATGACAGCCTGACAAAGGCACGTCCGGGCTATGGCTTCCTGATGGAAGAGCGCGGCCTGGTCGAGGGGTCGGACAAGTCGAACCGTTTCATCGTCGATCCTCTGGATGGCACGCTGAACTTCCTGCACGGCCAGCCGCACTATGCGGTGTCGATTGGCCTGGAGCGTGAAGGCAAGCTGCTCGCTGGTGTAGTCTATGACGTCGCCAAGAATGAGATCTTTTGGGCAGAGACGGGCCGCGGGGCTTGGCTCGACCAGCGCAAGCTGATCGTCGCGGCGCGCAAGAACACAGAAGAGGCTGTCCTTGCCATGGGCTCTCCATGGGTTGGACGCGGCGCTGACGCGCACCGCCTGTTTGCCGGTGAGCTTGGTTCGCTGACGCCAGTGACGGCGGGTCTTCGCCGCAATGGCTCTGCCGCGCTGGACCTTGCCTGGGTCGCAGCGGGCCGTTTCGATGGTTTTTGGGAACGTGGCCTGAAGCCTTGGGACATCGCCGCTGGTATCGTGCTGGTGCGTGAAGCAGGCGGCTATGTCGAAGAAATCGATGGCGGCGACGTGCTTGAGACCGGCAACATCCTCGCAACCAATGAGCCGCTCATGCCAAAGCTGCGCGAGCGGCTGCGCAAGGCGAAGGCCTTCATGGGCGGCTGATCTCGCCGCCTATTCTGCGGCTTCGGCGGCAAATTGCATTTCAGCGAGGCGGGCATAAAGCCCGCCTTTTTTGACGAGCGCGTCGTGGCTGCCCTGTTCGACGATGCGGCCATCTTCCATGACAATAATCCTGTCGGCGCGCCGGATGGTCGAGAGCCTGTGCGCGATGACGAGCGTGGTCCGACCTTCGGCAGCGGCCGCAATGGCTTTCTGGACGAGGCCTTCGCTTTCGCTGTCGAGGGCAGAGGTTGCCTCATCCAGCAGCAGGATCGGCGCGCGCCGGACAAGGGCGCGGGCGAGGGCGACGCGCTGGCGCTGGCCACCTGAGAGGCTACGGCCTTTCTGGCCAAGGTCTGCATCGAGGCCGCCGCGATCTTCAAGAAAGCGCCACGCCTCCGCCATGCGGGCCGCGTCGATCAGCTCAGCGTCCGGGGCTGTGCCGCCTTGTGCGCCGAAGGCGATGTTCTCGCGTGCGGTCCCGGTGAAGAGCGCCGACTCCTGTGGGGCATAGGCGAACTGGCTGCGCCAGAGGGCGGGGTCTGTGTCCGGGGCTTCGACGCCGTCTACGGTAATATGGCCCGATTGCGGGTCGAACAGGCGGAGCGCGAGGCGGAAGACGGTCGACTTGCCTGCGCCTGATGGGCCGACAAGGGCGACGAACTCACCCGGCTGGACATCGAGGCTGAAGCCCTTGAGGGCGGGCGCGTCGTCCGTGCCGTAGGAGAAGTCCACCGCGTCGAAGATGAGATGGCCCTGGACAGATGAAGCGATGGGGAGGGCCGTCTGTGGGGGCAGGATTTCCGGTGTCTCGCGCAGGATCTCGCTGGCGCGGTCGCTGGCGCCTGCTGCGCGCATGACCTCTCCCCAGACCTCTGCGAGCATGCCGAAGCCGGAGCCTGCATAGAAGGCATAGAGGATCATCTGCGTCAGCTCACCCGGTGTCATCTGCCCGGTCGCCACGGCGCGGGCGCCGAGCCACAGGATGCCGACCATGCCGCCCAGCAGCATGATGGAGACGGCCAGGATCATGAAGGCGCGGGCCGTGATGCGTTTCAGCGCGGCTTGAAAGACAGCTTCTGCGGCTTCGGCGAAGCTCTTCTCGCGGCGCTGTTCCTGCCCATAGGCTTGTACCAGCTCGATCGCGTCGAGCGCCTCTGAGGCTTGCGCGCCCGCATCGGCCAGACGTGACTGGGCGCGGTTGGAGGCGCCGCGGATGATGCGGCCGATGATCATGACAGGCAGCATGGCAAGCGGGATCATCAGGAGGAGTGTGCCGCCAAGCTTCCAGTTGGTGACCAGCATCATGGCGATGGCGCCCGTCGTTGAGAGAATGGTGCGGGTCGCGAGCGATGCCGACGAGCCAAGGAATTGCTCTATCAGGGTGACGTCTGCGGTGAGGCGCGACACGCTCTCGCCAGAGCGCATGCCGGCATGAAAGCGGGGCCCGAGGCTCAGCAGTTTGGCGTAGAGGTCGGTGCGAAGGTCGGCGGCAACGCGCTCACCAAAGCGCGAGACGAAATAGAAGCGAAGCGCGCTCAATATCCCCATCAGGATGGCGGCGAGCAGGACATAGAGGAAATACTGGTCGATCGTGTCGAGAAGGGCGGCCCCGTTTGCGCCGCCTGCGCCCGCATCGACCGCGCGTCCGAACAGCCAAGGGATGGACAGCGCGGCCACCGTGGACACGACAAGGAAGAAGAGCGCGACGAAAACAAGCGTCAGATGCTTGCGCACATAGGGCCAGAGAAGGGCCAGCGGCTTCACGCTCCGGGCCTTCGGCCGGTCTGCGCCGCCCTGGTCGGGCAGCGTTTCGCGGCGGTCGTCGCTGATCTGGCTGGTTGCCTCGCTCATCTCTTGCACCTTCCTTGGCACTCGGCCCCTTGCGGGCCGGGCCTCAATCTACTAAGACCCCGCTTTCCGAATTTCACAGAGGCCAATCCGCGCAGGGTGGCCGCTGACGCGAGGACTAGAGACGATGAAAGCCGAAGGCCATCCTGATTATCACTTCATCACCGTCGTCATGACCGACGGTACGGAGTACCAGACCCGTTCGACCTATGGCAAAGAGGGCGACCGCCTGACGCTGGACATCGACTCCAGCTCGCACCCTGCATGGACCGGCGGCAACCAGCAGCTGGACCGCGGTGGCCGCGTGTCGCGCTTCAAGGACAAGTTCAAGGGCTTCGGCGTCTAAGTCAGCTTTCGAATAGACAAGTTCAGAAAATCCCCGCCACGTGCGGGGATTTTTTATGCCTGCGTCTCTGTTTTGTCGGTGTCGAGATTTTCTGCGCGCGGCGGTGTGCGGTGTTCGAGCGCCAGATAGTCGCGTGAGCGCATTTCGAAGAGACGGCTGGCCGTGCGTTCGAACTCGAAACTCCCATCGCCTTCAGGATAGAGTGCTTCGGGTTCAGCTTGCGCCGTTGCCACCAGTTTGACGCGCGCTTCGTAAAGCGCATCGATCAGTGCAACGAAGCGGGCTGCCTCATTGCGCTTGTCCTTTGACAGAAGCGGAATGTCGTCGAGGAGCACAGTGTGGAAGGTCGAGGCGATGGCGAGATAATCGCGCGACCCGAGCGGGCGGGCACACAGTTCCGTGAACGAGAAGCGCGCGACACCTGCAGCTTCCCGGCTGACCTGAAGCTGGCGGCCTTTGACATGCAGGACGCAGGAATTTGGCCGCGCACCGAGGGTCAGACGGTCGAAAGCTTCATCCAGCGTCTTCTCTCGCTCATTTGCATCCTCAGACACATGCCAGACCGGCGCCTCGGTCAGACGCTCAAGCCGGTAGTCCCGCTCGGCCACCAGTTCGAAGATATCGCACTCATCCTTGATGCGCTGGATGAAGGGAAGGAAGAGCTGACGGTTGAGGCCGTCCTTGTAGAGATCGTCCGGATGGCGGTTCGATGTGGCGACGACAGTGACGCGCTCTTCGAACAAATTCTCGAACAAGCGGCCAAGGATCATGGCGTCAGCGATCTGCGTGACCTGGAACTCATCGAAGCAGAGAAGCTTGGCTTCTGAGGCAATGAGCTTTGCGACGGGCGGGATCGGATCTGCGCCCGCGCCTTTGACGCGGTGGTCGGCGCGTTTGCGCTCTGCCTCGCTCATGTCGCGCCAGGCATTCATTTCATCATGGACCCGGCCCATGAATTCATGGAAGTGGACGCGCTTGGCCTTTACGGGCGAGAGGTCGTGAAAGAGGTCCATCAGCATGGACTTGCCGCGCCCGACCCCGCCCCAGAGGTAAAGCCCCTTCACCTTGGTTTCCTTGCGGAAGAGACCGGCGGGCTTTGCCTCGCTGAGGCGTTCCAGCACGTCGTCGAGCTTGCGGGCCGCCTCGCGCTGTGCGCTGTCCTCAGTTAGCTGCCCGGCATCAATACGGGCCTGGTAGGCTTGTTCGACACTCATGTGTTCAGCCCCCTCCGAGAACGCTAGCGACCTGGCTGGAGAAGATGGAGAGCGATTCCGGCGCGATGACGATGGTCGCGATCAGGCCGGCAATGGCGCCGCCGATATGGGCTTCGTGACCGATGATCCGGTTTTCCCGCTGTGCGAGGATAACGCTGATCACGATGAAGAGAATGCCGAAGACAATTGCCGGCATCGGGATGATGAAGAAGAGCAGCATCGCGAAAGGCTGGAACAGGCAGAAGGACAGGATGATGCCTGACGTTGCCCCGGACGCACCGAGAGCGCGGTAATCCGGCGAGCGGAAATTCTCCAGCAGTGCCCAGAGATTACCGCCCAGAAGCGCGGTGAAATAGACAAAGACAAAAGCGGGCGTGCCGAGCTGGTACTCAATGTATCGTCCGAACTGGAAGAGGACGAACATGTTGATGAGCAGGTGAAACACCCCGCCATGCAGAAAGCCCGACGTGACAAGACGATGATATTCGCGCTGCTCGCGGATCGCGCCGACATCGAAGAGGTTCTTCAGCAGGAATTGCTGGTTCAGCCAGCCATAGATGCTGACGAGGACATTGATCGCGATCAGTGTCAGCGTGGCGGGAAAGATGGAAAGCTGGTCCATGGCCGACGCCTATCGCATGGCGCGCCGGAAAAGAACCAGAAAAAGCGCCGCGCCGCTTTGCGCAATGATCGATCAGGCGCGTTGGCGAAGGCCGGGCGCGTGTTGCCGGGGCTGCAGGTCGCTCGCGTCGAGATCCGCGATAGGCGCAGGGCGGCCGAGAAGATAACCCTGCACTTTTGAGAAACCCGCCAGACGGACAAGTCGAAGCTGGGCCTCAGTCTCGATCCCTTCAGCGACGATATCGACGTCCATGATCCCGCCAATGCCGGACATCAGGGCGAGAAGCTTCTGTGCGCGCTGGCTTTCGACGGCCTGAGCAAGAAAAGAGCGGTCGACCTTGATCCGGTCGACAGGCAAGGTTTCGAGGCGGCTGAGAGAAGAATAGCCAGTGCCGAAATCATCAAGCGAGATGCCGACGCCATGATCGCGGATCGCATTGAGCAGAGAGCGGGACACTTCCATGTCCTCAAACATGCCGCGCTCGGTGATCTCAAGCTCAAGCAGATTTGCCGGAAAGCCTGTTTCGGACAGGATGGTAAGCACGGAGTCCATGAACCCGTCCGTCATGATCTCCATGGGTGAGATGTTCACATTCAGCCGGATCGATGCATCGTGGCGGCTCATCCACTCGAGTGCTTCGGTGCATGCGCGGCGCAGCGTGTACTGGCCGAGGGACACAATGGCGCGGCTGCTTTCTGCGATGGTGATGAACTCATCCGGCGCAATGCTGCCATAGACGGGGTGGGTCCAGCGCGCGAGGGCTTCGACACCGCTCAGGGCGCCGCTGCGAACCTCGAAAATCGGCTGGTAATGCATCTCGATGTCGCCATTGGCGATGGCGCCCGCGAGGTCCCGCCTGATCGCGAGGCGCCTCTCCAGCCGGACTTCGATCTCACCTGCGCAGAGTATGCACTGTCCGCCGCCCTGGGACTTTGCTTCGTAGACTGCCGCGTCCGCCCGCTCCAGCGCGTTGGCGAGCGTCTTGTTCGGGCCTGTGCACGCTGCTCCGATGGACGCGGCCATGTCGATGACGCGGTCGTCCATCTTGATGGGACGGAAGACAGCTTCGGCAAATTGCTCAGCCAGCCAGTGAATGCGCTGGGGGTCCCAGCGCGTCGTCAGCAGCGCGCAGAATTCATCGCCGCCCAGCCGGAAGACTTCGAGGCCCGGGATCGCTTCTTCGAACTCGCGAAACCGCAGACCAAGTTCGGCAAGCGCGACATCGCCGCTCTCATGACCCTGACGGTCGTTGAGGTTCTTGAAGTTGTCGAGATCAATGCAGATGACGGCCGTCTCGTCCCCATCGGCCTGGGACTGGCGCGCCTCAACCGACTCGTTAAAGGCGTGCCGGTTCTTCAGGCCGGTCAGCCTGTCACACATGGCGAGGACTTTCAGCTTCTCTTCGGCTTCTGCCTTGTCGGTGATGTCATGCGCGATGACACGGTAGCCGGCAAAACTGCCATCAGGGTGAAAGACGGGGTGACCGGTGCACTCAACCCGGCGCGAAAGATCGCCGACGCGCAGATAGGCGCGGATATTCTCGTAGGGGGACTGGGTGGCGAGCGCGTTGTTGAAGATATGGGCCTGTTCTTCCCAATCATGGAAGAGCGTTCGCCAGTTGCAGCCGACCGCGTGCCCCGGGCCGAAAAAGTCGGTCACTGTACCGAACTCATCAATCTCGAGATGCCAGTCAGAGGCAAGCGTCGCATATTGCGCGTATCGTTCCTTGAGCGTGCTCTCTTTCTGCACGGCCCGGTTGAGCGAGGCATAAGCCGCGCCGGTAATCTTCTTCGGCAGGATGGCGGCAAGGGCGCTACCAATCGTGATGATGCTGAGCGCGATAGCGGTCAGATAGGTTTCATCGCGCCCGGCAAACACCACGGCCTCGCCCGGGAAGAGCGCAAGATAGATCGTGAAGAAGAGAATGAGCCCGACCGAATAGACCGACGCCAGCCAAAGCGGCGCCAGAAGGCCAAACATGAACGGGCTGAGGCCAAGCAGCATCAGGCCAATCCATGCGCCAGCGCCATGCAGGAGGATTTCGGCCACCAGGTTTGCTGGAATACTCATGCAGACGAGCAGTATGGCGAGCTGGAGCGTCCGCTCCCGCAAAGAGAGCAGGATGGCGCCGGCGAGACTGAGGAAGGTCACCGCATCGACGACGGCCATGACGCCAAGCGGGTAATTATCATCAATCATCATCGAGATGATGATGAACGCCGTAATGATCATGATGGCGCTTGCGCAGAAGAGAACGAGAAGCTGCTGAACGCGCGTATTGTTCAGGAGCCGAAGCGACCAGCGGTGTCGTCTGCTATGGGGTGTACTGTCGGCGTCAGTATTTCCACCGTCTTCCATGCGACCCTCTCTCTCCCTCACCTTGGACGATGTATAGGCATCAATTCTTTGGGCATCGCCAAGGCACGGCTTCAATCTGAAGAGAATTAGAAAACTTATGATTAAGAATTGAGGCGCGCTGAAACACAGCCCTCAAGGCCGTCTCCGATAGAGGCGTTCTCACGAAGATCTAAGCGGCGACGATGCGGCCAGTCGTTTTGCTGTCCGGGGCCGGCATCTGCTCGAAGAAGAAGTCGAGCATCGCCTCTGGGCGCTGGATGAAGCGGTTATAAGGCAGGCTGGCCTTGAAGATCGGGGACTTTGCGATGTTGCAGCCGCAGCGAAGGGCGGTTTCCACGATGGTGTCGCGATCAGGGTTGGCTGAGGCGACCGCAATGCGGTGCGAGCCCATATTGGCGAGACGGGCAATCGTCATGTCGCCATCATAGCTGTCAGGCAGGGTCAGTTCGGTGATGACAAGGTCAAAGCGCTCAAGGCGAAGGCGGCGTTCTGCTTCCATGAGGGTGTGGGCGAGAACGAGATCGACCTGGACGCGGGCCCGGGCTGCCTTGTCAGCAGCCACAGCCAGAATGTCGCGCACCGGCTCGTGATCCTCGATCCACAATACTTTCATAGAGCTCTACCCTGTGTGCCGAACGCTTTAAGCGCTGAACGCTGCGTTCTCCCTCAATGAAGGCACTTTGACACCCATGCCTTTCAGCTTGGTAAAGCGAAACTTGCCGAAGTGTTTACAGGTCCACTGATCTGGTTACCGCAACATAAGATCGCATGCGGATGATATTCCGTGATAGGCTCAATGCTGGCCGGGGAAGTAGCCTGATCCGCGCCATGGTGAGGAAGCTAAAATGGCCGATGGCACTGTAAACGAAGCAGAAAATAGTTCGGCTTTTCTCCGTGATGTCGAGCAGAGCGATCAACACATCGTTGATACGTTGATCGCCGAACGCTGCCCCAGCTTCGTGTCACACTGGTCGTGGCCGTTAACCCGGCGGGTGCTTTACAAGATGCTTGGTTATGCGCGTGCCCGCGAAATGGCGGACACGTTAATGACGCTGAACGGGCGCGATTCGTTCGATTACCTCGCGCGCGAGCTCGACGTTCAGCTGGATATCCATCACCTGGACCGCCTGCCAGAGCGCGGACGCTGCGTCGTTGCGGCGAACCATCCGACGGGTCTCGCGGACGGAGTGGCTGTCTGGGACGCGCTCATCCAGCGCCGCAAGGATGTCGTCTTCTTTGCGAATGCGGATGCCATCCGCGTTAACCCCCGCTTTCAGGATGCGATCATTCCGATCGAATGGGTTGCCGACAAGCGCAGCCCCGCCAAGACGCGCGAAACGCTCAAGCGCGCTTCAGAGGCGTTCGAGGCCGAAAAGTGCGTGGTTATCTTTCCGTCCGGCAAGCTCGCCAAGAAGTATGACGGTGTGCTGACAGAGCAGGCATGGTTTCCGACAGTGGTAAGCCTCGCGCGAAAGCAGGGCGCGCCGATCGTACCGCTCAATGTGAATGCCGAAAACTCGAAGCTTTTCTACCGTCTCAGCCAGATCAATGGCGAGCTCAGGGACATCACGCTGTTCCATGAGCTGCTCAACAAGAAGCGCGCCTCTTTCGAGCTGACATTCGGCAAGATGATCCCGACCTATTCGCTGATGGGGGATGCCGGTCAGGTCACCGAAGCCTTGAAGCAGCATGTCGCGATCACTTTGGCGGGCGATCCCGACGCAGAATTTGGAACCCAAGCCCTCAGCCCTAGTTGAAAGCGTATCGCGCAACTCAAACCCGGGTTGGCATTCGTAAAATGCGAAAGGGCTGAATATGGAAGAATTCTGGAATAACACCGTCAATCAGGTGCAGGACTATGGGCCAAAAGTGCTCTTTGCCCTGCTGATCCTGATCGGGGCCTATATAATTGGCCTCCTCTTCAAATGGGCAATCTCCACGGCGGTCAACAAGACCGGCTTTGGCAAAGGCCAGGCAGACCCTGACGGCAAGGCGACCAAGTCGCTCGGCGACAGTCTGGGTATAGCCGCTTTCTGGATCATCATGCTGATCGGTGTCATCCAGGCGCTGACGCGGCTTGAACTGACGCAGATCGTACAACCGCTGAATGGCATGCTGAGCGACGTGCTCAATTATCTGCCGAACATCTTTGGCGCGATCCTGATCTTCATTGTCTTCATCATTGTAGCCAATGTGGTCCAGAAGACGGTGAAAGCTGTCTTCGTCTTTGCTGACCCGATTCCAGAGCGTCTTGGTCTTGCTGATGGTCCGGTCAACATCTCTGGCGTCACGGCAACTGTGCTGGCTTCCATCGTTGGTATCCTCGGTGCCATTGCCGCGTTTGACGTGCTGGCGATCGAAGCGATTTCGCAGCCAGCAACTGAAATGCTGAATGAGATTATCGGCGCAATTCCGAACATTCTCATCGCGGCGATCCTGCTGACCGTCTTCGTCATCATTGGCCGCTTCGTGCACAATCTTATCCTGCGCACGCTGCCGAACTTTGGTGTCGACAGTGCGGTGGCTGAGCTCGGCATCCTTAAAGGTGCAGACAAGGGCCTCACGGCGTCGAACGTGATTGCGAAGGCGGCCCTGTTCTTCATCGTGCTCCTCGGCCTTGTGCAGGCGATGCGCGCGCTTGAGTTCGATGTCCTGACCAATGCGACCTATACGGTGCTTGATCTGGCCGCATCGATCGTATTTGGCGCAATCATAATCTTTGCTGGTGTGGTTATCGCCCGCATCGTGAGCGGTGCCATGGCATCTTCAGGTGATGGTGCAAGCGACACGGTTGCGAAGGTCACCAAGTGGGCCATCATTATCCTGGCCACCATCCTTGGTATTTCCCGCATGGAGCTGGATCCGACGGGCGGCGAGTTCGTGCTGAACGTGGCTGAGATGCTCGTCATGGGCGCTGCGATCGGCCTCGCCATCGCGTGCGGCATCGGCTTTGGCTGGGGCGGCCGCGACTGGTTCGCCAAGCAGCTTGAAAAGTGGAGCCGCAAGGACGGCACGCCATAAGGCGCTAGCTGACTTCACCCAAAAGACAAAGGCCGCTCCATCCGGGGCGGCCTTTTTCGTTCTATCGGTTCGCGCTGGCCAGCTTCGCAATCTGCGCATGAAGGCGGTTCGCTTCCTTCGAGACAGGATTGGGCACATTGATGTAGCTCGCGATGACGATCGGCTTTGCCTTTGCGCCTTCTGGCGGGATGGCAAATGCCACATCGTTATTGGCGCGGTTACTGCTGGTGCCGGTCTTGTCTCCGCTCACCCATTTTTCTGGCAGCCCGGCGCGCAACCGGTCCAGTCCTGTGTCTGCGGCTATCATCCACCCTCTCAGCGTATCGCGCGCTGAAGGCGTTAGCCTGTCACCGAAGAGGAAGTCGGAGAGGTGATGCGCCATCATGCGCGGCGTGGTCGTATCTCTGGGGTCGCCCGGCGCGTTTTCGTTCAATTCTGGCTCCAGCCTGTCGAGCCGGGTGACTGTATCACCGAGATCTCGCAAGCGTTGGGTAAAGCCCTCTGGCCCGTCCAGTCCCGCAAGCAGGAGGTTCGCCGCTGTATTGTCGCTCGTCTTGATGGTTGCGGCGCAAAGCTCTGACACGGAGAGGCCAGCGCTGCCAACGTGCTGGCGCGTGACGGGTGAGTGAAAGACGAGATCGGCGTCGGAGATGGCAATGCGCCTGTCCAGCAAACCTGTATCCCTGTCGGCGTCGCGGAGGATGAGGGCTCCCAGAAGCCATTTGAAGGTCGAGCACATGGCGAACCGCTCATCAGCCCGATGAGAGAGGCGTTCACGGCCTCCGACCTCCAGCGCGACAACACCGAACTCTCCCAAACTCTCTCGCTCAAGGCCGGCGAGAGGCCGATCAGGCGCTCTGGCTGACGCGCAGGCCGCCATAGTGGTTGCTGCGCCGAGGCTCAAAATGACAGACCGTCGAGAATACATGTTGCGCGCTTTGCTGAACCGAATGGCCCAGCATCTGTCAGCGCTATCGGTAAAGGCCAAATGAAAAACCGGCCGCAAGCGACCGGTTTCCATCAGATGTGTTGTAGGCGACTGCCTCTTAAGCGCGCTGCGTGCCTGCCGGGCTGAGTGAGCCGTGGCAGTGCTTGTACTTCTTGCCGGAGCCACATGGACAGGCCGCGTTGCGCGGGGTCTGCGACCAGTCATCCTCTGCCTGATGCAGCGGCGGGCCGTCATGCGGATCGTTCGGACCTTCAACCACGTCAGGCGTCATTTCATTGTCGCCCGTGTCGGGGTTGAGGTGGGTTTCGCGCAGATTTTCACGCGACAGGATGGAAGCGCGCGCAGCTGCAAGAGCTTCCTCGTCACGGGCGCGGGCCGCAGCACGCTGAGCTTCGTCAGATGGCGGCGTGATGCGGATATTCATCAGGATGCGCGTCACTTCGTGGCGCAGCGTGCTAAGCAGTTCGTTGAAAAGCTTGAAGGCCTCTTCCTTGAACTCGTTCAGCGGGTCACGCTGGCCGTAGGAGCGCAGGTGAATGACCGAGCGCAGCTGGTCGATCTGCTGCAGGTGGTTGCGCCACTTGCTGTCGAGGACCTGAAGCAGGACCTGTTTCTCGACATTGCGGATCTGGTCAGCGCCGGCCAGCTTTACCTTCTGCTCGAATGCGTCGTCGGACGCCTTGCGGACACGCTCGGCGATCTCGGCATTCGCGACGCCCTCTTCGGAGGCCCATTCGGCAATCGGCAGGTCAAGGCCGAGCTCATTCTTCAGCGTCTCGGTAAGGCCTTCGACATCCCACTGCTCAGCGAATGCCTTTTCCGGCATCGCCTCTTCGACCCATTCGTCGATGATGTCATGGCGCATGTCGGTCACTTCTTCAGTGACCTGACCGGCGTTCATAAACTCGCGGCGCTGCTCGAAGATGGCCTTGCGCTGGTCATTGATGACGTCGTCATATTTGAGGACGTTCTTGCGGATCTCGAAGTTGCGTTCCTCGATCTTCTTCTGCGAGGTCTCGATCGCCTTGTTCATCCACGGGTGCGTGATGCCCTCATCTTCCTTGATGCCGAGGCTCTTCATGATCGAGTTCAGGCGGTCAGCCGCAAAGACGCGCATGAGGTCGTCTTCGACGGAGATGAAGAATTTCGATTTGCCCGGGTCGCCCTGACGGCCCGTCCGGCCGCGCAGCTGGTTATCGATCCGGCGGCTTTCGTGGCGCTCGGTACCGAGAACAAAGAGGCCGCCCGCATCGAGGGCCTCTTTCTTGCCAGCCTGGATCTCGGTCTTGATCTCCGCTTCCATGGCTTCTTCTTCCTCGCGGGAAGGGTCGCGGCCATGCTTTTCCTTGAACGCGTCGACGGCCTTCCAGAGGCGCATTTCGAGGTTACCGCCAAGCTGGATGTCGGTACCGCGGCCAGCCATGTTGGTGGCGACCGTCACGGCGCCCGGAAGACCGGCATCGGCGATGATTTCGGCTTCCTGCTCGTGGTGGCGTGCGTTCAGCACCTTGTGCGGGATCTTGGCCTGCGTGAGCAGGGTGGAGATGATCTCAGACTTCTCGATCGAGGCGGTACCGAGCAGGATTGGCTGGCCCTTGGACCGGGCGTCGCGCACTTCCTTGACGATCTCCTGATATTTCGCGGAGGCGACCCGGTAGACGACGTCATCATCGTCTATACGCTGGATCGGCTTGTTGGTCGGCAGCTGGAAGACTTCCAGCTTGTAGATATCTGCAAACTCGGCCGCTTCGGTGATGGCGGTACCGGTCATGCCGGCGAGCTTGTTGTAGAGGCGGAAATAGTTCTGGAAGGTAATGGATGCCAGCGTCTGGTTCTCTGGCTTGATGTCGACGCCTTCCTTGGCCTCGATCGCCTGGTGCAGGCCTTCGGAGAGGCGGCGGCCTTCCATCATGCGGCCCGTGAACTCGTCGACCAGCATCACCTGGCCGTCTTTCATCAGGTATTGCTTGTCGCGGTGGAACAGCTTGTGGGCGCGCAGGGCCTGGTTCGAATGGTGGACGATGGAGACGTTCTGCGGGTCCCAGAGATTGCCTTCCAGCATGCCGGTCTCTTCGAGCATGCGTTCCATCTTCTCCATGCCCTCTTCGGTGAAGATGACAGAGCGCTGCTTCTCGTCGAGCTCGATATCGGTCTCATCGTTCAGATTCGGGATGAGGTCGTTGATGGTGCGGTAAAGCTCTGAGCGGTCGTCGGTCGGGCCGGAAATGATCAGCGGGGTGCGCGCTTCATCGATCAGGATGGAGTCGACCTCGTCGACGATGGCATAGGCGTGGCCGCGCTGCGCCATCTGGTCGAGCGAGTATTTCATATTGTCGCGCAGATAGTCGAAGCCGAACTCATTGTTCGTGCCATAGGTGATGTCGCATGCATAAGCCGCCTTGCGCTCACCATCATTGAGGCCGTGCACAATCGTGCCGGTCGTCATGCCGAGGAAGCCATAGAGCTTGCCCATCCATTCGGCGTCGCGGCTGGCGAGATAGTCGTTGACGGTAATGACGTGCACGCCCTTGCCGGCGAGCGCGTTGAGATAGACGGCCAGCGTTGCCACCAGCGTCTTGCCCTCACCGGTGCGCATCTCGGCGATGGCGCCCTTGTGAAGCACCATGCCGCCAATCAGCTGCACATCGAAGTGGCGCATGCCGAGTGCGCGGACAGACCCCTCACGCACGACGGCAAAGGCTTCTTCCAGAAGGTCGTCCAGTGTTTCGCCCTTGTCGAGGCGCTCACGGAAGGCTGCAGTCTTGGCTTTCAGCTCCTCGTCGGAGAGCGCCTGCATTTGCGGCTCCAGAGCATTGATCCGCTCGACGCTCTTGCGCATCGGCTTGATCTTTCTGTCGTTGGCGGAACCGAACATTTTGCGGGCAAGGGAGAGCATGGAAACAAGCACCAATCTGCGCTGTTGACTTGAAGGATGCCTCCTGACCAGAAACCATGTGCAGGAGGGGCACGCGAGATGGGGCGTACCACGGGTGACTAAACCTCTCGACCAGTCCCCGCGGGAGACTTAAGAACGCCGCCAAATAGTGTCAATGCGGACGGCTGTAGCACGAACACAAGGACTTAGGCATGCATAGGCACCGGTTCTCCATCCCCGCACTCGCGCTTGCGCTCGGCCTTGTGCTGACGGCGTGTAATGAGAGCGATCCGGAAAATGGCGTCAGGCGGCCAGTCGGCTTTGATGCGTCAGCTGCCGCAAGGGTAAATGGCGACCCGATCTACCTCTCCGATGTCGAGCTGGAAGCGGTTGCACAGGGCCGAATTGAACCGGGCGACTCCTTTGGCCCGGAGCATGAAGATTACCAGCTCGTCCTCGACCAGCTGATCGACCAGCGCCTACTCGCGCAGGAAGCGGTGCGCCGCGGCCTCGACCGCACGCCCGCCGCCCAGCGCCGTCTGGAAACCGCACGCGAGCGTCTGCTCGGCAATTTTCTCATGGAAGACCTCGTCGCCACGCAGGTGAATGAGGAAGCCATCGACCGGATGTATGAAGAGCAGGTGCGCCTGCAGCAGCTCGATGATGAGGTGCGCATCCGCCACATCCTGCTAGCGACTCAGGAAGAGGCCGAGACTGTGCTTGAGAAGGCGCGCGCAGGTGAAGACTTCACGGCGCTTGCGTTCGAATTCTCTGAAGACACCCGCACCCGTCTCGATGGCGGCTCGTTCGGATGGGTTGCACCCAATGAGATGGTCGACCCGTTTCCGGCCGTGATCGCCGACACGCCCGCAGGCGAGATTTCTGAACCTTTCCAGTCCGAGCAGGGCTGGCACATTCTCAAGGTCGAGCAGCGCCGCACCCGTCCGCCAAAAACGCGTGAAGAAATGCGTCCGGAGATCGTGACCTATCTCACCTTCACGCAAATCAGCCAGATCCTTCAAACCCTGCGCGCCAATGCCGACATCGAAGAGCGCGAAGGCGGCATGATCGCGCGTGACCTCGCTGAAGAGGCGGGAGAAGCTGCAGCGGGCGAAGCCGCCCCCGGCGATGGGAGCGACACTGACCTGGATGAAACTGCAGCCGAGGCCAGCGAAGCTGATGCTGAAACGGGCGCAGACGAAGATATGGAGACAGTAGAGTGAAGCTCACCCCATCGCCTTTTGCGCCTGAGGCTTTTCCGGCGCTGCCAGAGGTCAAAGGCGTGCAGGCTGCGACCGCCTCGCGCGGCTTCTATGCGCGCCGCGGCGTCGAGCGCGATGATGTTTTCCTGTTCCTGATGCCCGAAGGCACGTCGGCGGCGGGTGTTTTCACGCGCTCACTGACCGCGTCGGCAGATGTTGAATGGTGCCGCGAGGCACTGAAGGCGTGCGGGGGCGTTGGCCGGGCCGTCGTCGCCAATGCGGGCAATTCCAATGCCTTCACGGGCAAAGCGGGCAAGCTCAAGAATGACGCGACGCTTGCGGCAATGACAGAGACGCTCGGCGTGCCGAAAGAGGCCTGCTTTCTGGCTGCGACCGGCGTCATCGGGGAGCCGCTGGCCGATCCAAACTTCGTTGGCGAAATGCTGCCTGAGCTTCATGGCAAGCTGGAACCGGCAGACTGGGAGGCGTGCGCGCGCGCCTTTATGACGACGGACACCTATCCCAAGGGCGCCGGGGCGACCACTGACATTGACGGGACGCCTGTTGCGATCTCAGGCATCCTCAAGGGCTCTGGCATGATCATGCCGAACATGGCGACCATGCTTTGCTATGTGTTCACCGATGCCGCCATCGCGCCTGCGCTGCTTGACCAGCTGCTGCGTGAAACGGTCGATCCGACGCTGAACTCCGTCACTGTGGACGGTGACACGTCGACGTCTGACACCTGCATGCTGTTTGCGACCGGCGCGTCCGGCGCGCCGATGATCGAGGAGGCAAGCGATCCGCGCCTTGCAGGTTTCCGCGCCGCGCTGATGGAGGTCTTCCGTGATCTTGCCCACCAGCTGGTCAAGGATGGCGAAGGCGCATCCAAATTCGTCGAGATCTGCGTGGAAAACGCTGCTTCGGAAAGTTCTGCCAAGACGATCGGCATGCACATCGCCAATTCGCCGCTCATCAAGACGGCGATTGCGGCGGGCGACGCCAACTGGGGCCGCATCGTCATGGCGGTCGGCAAGTCGCTGGAGCCCATCAGGAAAGACCAGATGCAGATCTGGTTTGGCGATCATATGGTCGCCGATGGCGGGATGCGCGCGCCGGGCTATGACGAAGCCGTGGCGAGCGGGCATTTTGCGGGCGACCATATCTCCATCAAGGTGGATGTCGCCGCCGGAGAGGCGTCCTGGACGGTGTGGACCTGCGATCTCACCCACGGCTATGTCGACATTAACGGCGCCTACCGGACATGAGCGGTAAGGTCCTGCTGGTGGTCGCTGCGGCGATCTTCAACGAGGATGGCGATATCCTGCTGGCCCAGCGCCCGGAAGGTAAATCCATGGCGGGCCTCTGGGAATTTCCGGGCGGCAAGCTGGAGGCGGGAGAACGACCTGAAGAGGCGCTTTGCCGCGAGCTGAAGGAAGAACTTCAGATTTCTGTAGACCCCGCCGCAATCAGACCGATCACTTTTGCAAGTTTCGGTTATCCGGATTTTCACCTTTTGATGCCACTTTATGAGGTGCGGGACTGGCAGGGTGAGCTTGCCGGGCTCGAGGGACAAGAAATCGCCTGGGTGAAGCCGGCGGAGCTGGGCCGCTATGAAGCCCCGCCTGCCGATATTCCTTTGTTCGATGAGCTTGCCCTGCGATATTGAGGGAACTTCATGTTCATCCGGCCTGTGAAGAAGCTGAAGTCCGATATTAGCGGCGCCAGCGCTGTTGAGTACGGGCTGCTTCTTGGTCTCATGACCATTCTGCTGGTCACTGCGCTGACCACGGTTGGCACCAAGACCTCTGATCATTTCAACGAAGTTGAGAGTGGCTTCTCTGGATAGGTTTTCCAGGCCAGCTGCCCCCATGTGAGCCTTGACCCTCGCACCTCGTGCGCGCTTCATCCTGACTGACGACACGCCAGCAGGAGATCCGCCATGAGCAAGGTCACCCCATTCACCGTAAATGTGTCAGATGACGGGCTCGCGCGCATCCGGGCGCGGGTCGAAGCCTATCGCTGGTTTCCGGCACCTTCCATCGGTGATGAGTGGGCCTTTGGCATGTCGAGCGCCTTCCTGAGGGATATTCAGGCCTATTGGCTCGAGCAATATGACTGGCGCGCAGCGGAAAAGACGCTGAATGCGTGGCCGCAATTTAAGACAGAGATTGATGGCCTCGACATCCACTTCCTGCATGTCGTGGGCGAGGCGGGTGGCAAACGCCCGCTCCTGCTGACGCATGGCTGGCCGGGCTCGGTCTATGAATTCTATGAGGCGATCGGCCCGCTCGCCTATCCATCGAAACATGGCGGCAAGGCGGAAGACGCCTTCGATCTCGTGATCCCATCACTGCCGGGCTATGGCTTTTCAGCGAAACCCGCCGCGCCAACAGGGCAGCAGGCGACGGCGAAGATGTGGGATACGCTGATGCGTGAGCGTCTTGGCTATGACACCTATCTGGCGCAGGGCGGTGACTGGGGCGGGCTAGTGACCTCACTGCTGGGCCTCAATCATGGCGTCGATAGCGGCGGTGGCTGCAAAGCGATCCACCTCAACATGATCGGCCATCAGCCAGCCGACCGGGCCCCGCGCACCGATGAAGAGACAAAATGGATCGCAGCTTCGCAGGCCGCCATGCAGGCCGAAGGCGCCTACCTCTTGGAGCAGGCGACCAAGCCGCAGACCCTGGCCATGGCGCTGATGGACAGCCCCATGGGCACTGCCGCCTGGATTCTGGAAAAGTTTCACGGCTGGAGTGACCGCAGCCGGGGCAAGCTCACCGATATCTATTCGCGCGACCAGCTGCTGACCAATGTGATGATCTATCTGGTGAATGACGCGATCGCGACATCGGTCTGGTACTATGCAGCGTTATTCCTCGAAGGCGGCGCGCAGCTGAAACCGGACCAGAAGGTCAATGTGCCGACGGGGATCGCGGACTATCCAGGTGAGACGATCTACAGGACGCCGCCGCGCAGCTGGTGCGAGCGCATCTATAATGTCGCCTACTGGTCAGACATGGAGGAAGGCGGGCACTTCGCAGCGATGGAAGTGCCGGACCTGTATGTCGAGGATGTGAGGGCGTGGGCCCGAGCCGTCAGCTAGGCGCTGACTACATCGCCATTGAGAAGAGGGTGATGAGCAGCTGAACGATCAGCGCAAGACCTGCAAGACCGATGATGGTGGCGATCCATGCGCCGCCAAATCCCATGCCGACGCCAATTGCGATGCCCGCACCGGCGCAGAGGATCAGCGCGATGAGCCAGTTCATGCCAACCGACAGCGTGAAAACCATGTAGCCAACGGCGATCAGCAGGATGATGGCACCCCACATGCTGGCTTTCATGAAGCCCGAATACATTTTCGATTGCGCATCGATTTTCATTTCGCCGCGGGTGTATTCGCTGGACGCCATTGATCAACTCCGTTCATGGGCCTTCTGTAACGGGTTTTATCTACGCCGGGCCGATGGTCAAGAAGTCAGGCGGTCGCAGCTGCAGCGCAGCGCCCCGCGTTTCAGTTGAGTTTGGTTTTTTCGGTCTTCTTCGGCGGCACGAACGCAGGCGGCAGTGGCGCGGCGGGGACGCCTTCCTCTTTCAGGCTCTCGCGTTCCTCAGCCGTGGTCTCGCCCCAGATCGGCTTATGCTCGCGCTCGCCATAGTACATGGAGCGGGCTTCTTCTGCGAAACCGTCGCCGACATAGTCGTAGTTTTCCGAAATGTGCTGGCGCGCATGGGCGGCCAGCTTGCCAAACACTTTCTCTGGGTCGCTCGCGCCTGATTTCTCCGATGGGCGTACAGAAGGGGCCATGACCTGCTTGCGGATATCGTGGCCGCCGCAATTCGGGCAGTCGATAAGGCCCTTTTCCGACTGGGTATCGAACCCTTCGGAAGAGGCGAACCAGCCGTCAAAACCGGTTTCGCAATCCCTGCATTCAAGTGCGTAGCGGATCATGAGCGGCGTGCTTTCAGAGCGCAGCGAGCTTCTTGTCGAGCTTGCCGGAGCGTTCAAGCGCCATCATCTCGTCGCAGCCGCCAATATGTTCTTCGCCGATAAATATCTGCGGGAAGGTCCGGCCGCCATTGGAGCGCTGGATCATCTCCTGCTTTTTGTCCGGGTCCATGCCGGCATCGATCTCATTAAAGTCGACGCCTTTCTGCTTCAGCAGCGACACCGCGCGGGTGCAGAACGGGCAGAAGGCACGTGTGTAGATCGTCACAGCGGACATAGGAAAAACCCTCGTCGATTGCAGTCAGTATGCGTCTTATATGGTCACGTCCGATGGCCTGACAACGCGCGCCAGCACCACAAGAGAGATATGAGACGCGCCTGCACGCCTCAGGGCACGGCTGCATGCCGACAGTGTCGCACCGGTCGTGAACACGTCATCGACCAGTATGACCCGCTTTCCCTCAATCAGCGGCAGATGGGCAGGGCGCACTTCAAATGCGGCACGGACATTGCGCCAGCGCTCACGTGCAGACAGCCCGCCCTGGCTCGGTGTCGGCTTGCGGCGCACGAGCGCGTCAACCTTCGAAGGTACGCCTGAGCGCTGTGACAGGGCCTGCGCCAACCAGCAGGACTGGTTGAAGCCGCGATGCACTAGTCGCCGATAATGGAGCGGCACTGGCACGATCACATCTGCCTCATCCAGCAGCTCACGGGCCGCGAGTGTCATCCAGTTCGCAAAGGTCGAGAGACCGTCACGGCGGCCTGCATGTTTCAGATCGAGCACCAGCTTGCGTGAGACATCGTCATAGGCGAGCGCGGCGCGGGCGGCGTCCCAGCGGGGCGGCTTGGCGGCGCACTTGCCGCAAAGGCTTGCCTCACCAAGATCGCTTTCGAGCGGCAGGGCGCACTGGCGGCAACCGCTGGCGCCAAGAAAGGTCAGCCGGGCGAAGTCTTCAGGCGCAATAAGCCCCTCGCCGCCATGATGCTGGCCGGAGACAAGCGAGCGTGAAGGCCAGACGAAATGCGCTGCCGCGCGCAGTCCGCCCTTTGCCCTCTGCCGCACAAGGTGCATATCGAGGCCCATGTCACCAGCTCCACCCAAGCTCTTCAATCGGGCGCTTCACCGGCGCAATCGCGACCGGGCGGCCCGTCATTATAGCGACTATGCGTTCCTCAAAGCGCGAGAGTCGAGTCATCTCATCGAAAGGCTGGAAGATGTGAGCCGGCAGTTCGAGCGCGTGCTCGACCTTGGCAGCCATGACGGCACGCTGGCGCAGATGCTGGCCGGTCATGTTCAGATCGGCGCAGTCGAAGCGGGGGAGCTGTCGCCAGCGTTTCGCGCGCTCGGTGCTGAACGCGGGCTCGACATGCGCGCGATGGATGAGGAAGAGGTCGGCGCCGACGAGGCGGCCTATGACCTTGTTACGTCTGTGCTTTCTCTCCACTGGGTCAATGACCTGCCGGGCGCGCTGATCCAGATCAGACACGCGCTGAAGCCGGATGGGCTGTTCCTTGGTTGCCTGTTCGGGGCGGGTACCCTGGCAGAATTGCGCACCTCATTTCTGGAAGCCGAAGCCGAGATTACGGGCGGTGCTGCGCCCCGAGTTTCGCCGCTGCCGGGGCTTCAGGACATGGCGGGCCTGATGCAACGGGCCGGATTTGCCTTGCCTGTCGTTGATGTAGAGCCGGTGACGGTTCGCTATGATGACCCGTTTGCGCTGATGAAAGACCTCAAGGGCATGGGCGAGCAGGCGGCTTTTGCGGCCAATGAGAAGAGCCCCCGACGGCCGCTATCGCGGCGTATTCTGGCCCGGATGGCAGAGATTTACGCGGAGCGGTTTGCCGATCCGGATGGCCGCTTGAGGGCGACATTTAACGTCGTCTGGCTGTCAGGTTGGGCGCCGGCTGAGAGCCAGCCCAAGCCGCTGCGCCCCGGAAGTGCGCGCCATTCCATGGCGGATGCCGTGCGGAAAGTGCGGGGGACGGAGGAGTAGGTCTCCAGTGTTTTCGCGGTGCAGTGACGGTGCACTGGCGGTGTTTTCTGACGGTATAGAAAAAGGCGCCCCAAAATAGCAGGGCGCCTTTCATTTTTTCGACGACAAAGGGCCTGACTAGCCCTTGAAGTTCGAGAAGATGTCGTCGGCGTTTGGCTCGTCTCCATTACCGGAATCGGTGTCGACGGCCTGGCTGGCGGCGTCGGCGTCTTCAGCTGGGCGCAGGCCCGGGCCATCCGTGTCGAGGCCAGCTTGCGCTTCCATCTTCTTGCGGCGATCGACGGCCTTGTTGACGACTTCGTCAAGCTCGATCTGCGAGCAGAGGCCGAGGGTCACCGGGTCGACCGGTTTGATGTTCGGCGAGTTCCAGTGCGACTTGTCGCGCACATTGGTAATCGTCGCCTTAGTGGTGCCGATCAGCTTGGAGATTTGCGCGTCGGAGACTTCCGGGTGGTTGCGGATGAACCAGGCGATGGCGTCCGGCTTGTCCTGGCGGCGGGCGACCGGCGTGTAGCGCGCGCCCTTGCGCTTTGGCTGCGGGATGTGCGCGATCTTGGATTCGGCCTTCTTCAGGCGATAGTCCGGGTTTTCTTCGCCCTTGCGAACTTCCTCGCGGGTCAGCTCACCGCCCGAGATCGGGTCAACGCCGCGCATATTCTCGGCCACGTCTCCATCGGCGATGCCTTTGACTTCGAGCTTGTGAAGACCGCAGAAGTCAGCGACCTGCTCGAAGGACAGCGTGGTATTGTCGATCAGCCAGACGGCGGTTGCCTTCGGCATCAGAATATCGGCCATTTTCGGGCTCCATCATGCTGGTCCCAGAAACGCAGCCGCCCGGCCTTTCGGGCCGGGCGGTCAGGGTTCCAGAACGGGAAAGTTCCTAACAGCCTCAAGTATAGGACGAAGCCACGCCCTTGGGAAGGCAGGGTTTGTAGTGGGCGGTCAGGTCAGGCGACCAACCGGTGTTCAGCGTCTTTCCTGAGCACGATGTCAGCGTGTTCGCGCAAGGGGAGGATGTGGTTTTCGAGGTTGGGGAGGTTGATCTTCTGCCAGACCTCGGTGCGGGCAAAGGCGCGGGCTTTGTCTTCGGTCATACCGCGAAAACGTTGGTAAAATGATGTCGGATCGTCAGCCGCTGCGTGCCAGAAGCGCATGAAGCGGTCGAGGAACCAGGTTTCGATATGGGCGGTCTCTGCGTCGAGATAGATGAGGATATCGGGCTCACCGGCGCGGCGCTCCTTGCCGGATGGCGGCTCGAAGCCGAGACCTTCCAGAACCAGTATGTCAGGCGGGCTGATCGTGCGGGCAAGCGCGGGGTCGATGTCATAGATTTCATGGCTGTGGACCGGGAAGACCGTTGGCAGCACGCGAACACGGGCGATCGCCGCGCGCATCGCGTCATTGTCATAGCTCTCCGGAAAGCCTTTGCGCATCATCAGGCCGCGGGCTTCAAGGTCTGCATTCGGGCAGAGGAAGCCGTCGGTGGAGACGTTCTCAACGCTGTGATGAGCGGCGAGAACTTCGCAGAGGGCGGCGGCGAGCGTCGATTTTCCGCACGCGACCGAGCCGGTCAGCCCGACGACGAGCGTGCAGTTGTCGGCGTGCGCGCGGCGCAATCCGGCCGCGAGATTTTCAAGTCCTTCACTATGCTTCATCAGAAGCCCCCGGAACGACAATGCGTGAACAGGTTGGCCGCCTTCCCTTGAAGCCCGTCTAGGCGTTGGGGCGCGTCGCGGCCGCTGAAATCGACTCCATCAGGACGCTGTCCTTGAACGGCTTGGACACGACAGGGCAATTCTGCAATCGCTCTGGCAGGTCTTCAAGCTCTTCATAGCCGGTACAGAAGACGACAGGCACGCCAGCTTTTATCAGGCGCTCTGCGAGGCCGTAGGATTTGCGTCCGCCAAGATTGGAGTCGAGAAGGGCGATGTCTGGCAGCGCATGCTCGATCTCCCGCTCGGCGCCAGCGATGGTCATCGCCGGGCCCATAATGTTGTAGCCAGCATCGCTGAGGCGCATTTCAAGGTCGAGCGCGGTCATCGGCTCATCCTCGAGGATGAGGATGGTCTGGCGGGCCGGGGTTTCGCCAAGAATGTTCCGGCTCTGGTCAGCGAGTTCTATCGCGATGGTCGCGCCGGGCTTTATCTCAATGCGGTGCAGGAGGTCTTCAGGCGGCTGGTCGGTGACAGAGCTGATGGCGTCGGAGATCTGTTCGGTGACATCCATATTAGTCCCGAACCAGAAACGGATCTTGCCGTCCTCATCAAAGACGGGTTGAGCTTCAGACAGGAACCAGCGATAGCCGCCATCCTGCCCGCGCAGGGGGAAAAGGTCCTCCCACGGCTCTCCGGTCTCGAAGCAAGCCTTGATGCGTGTGACGACGCGGTCGACGTGATCTGGGTGGTGGACGGCCTGCCAGCCCCAGCCTGACATCTCTTCCAGCGTGGTACCGGTGTAGTCGAACCAGTGCCGATTGTACCAGTAGATCGAGCCGCTTCCGTCTGCGATCCAGGCCAGTCGCGGCATGGAGTCCGCCCGTGTCCGGAAATCGGTCTCTCTCTGTAGGAGCATGCTCCCGTGCTGATTATTCTGCTGTGCCATAAAAGGCTCCGGTCGCAGGAGGCGGGTGAATATCATTGCCTCGCGACTGGATACACCATCGCACACTTATAGCGTGTACGATAGGCGCGATCGCTCGTTTTACTGAGTATTTAGGTTTATTCAGCCGATATCGCGGAACTAGTCACCGAATTCGAGCAGCAATTTGCCGATATGCCCACCCTCGGCCATGTGAGCCTGTGCGGCTTCAGCTTCGCTGGCCGGGTAGACCTTCTCGATCACCGGCTTGATGGCGCCGCTTGCGACCTTTGGCCAGAACTGGTCTTCAATGGCGGCGCGGATTTCAGCCTTTTCCTCTGCGGAGCGGGCGCGCAGCGTCGTACCGGTCAGGATCAGGCGTTTCATCATCAGATAGATGAGGTCGAGCTCTACTTTTGAGCCGTTGAGATAGGCGATATTGCAGATACGGCCGTTCACACGGGCGACAGAGATGTTTTTCTGCACATAGTCGCCGCCGACCATGTCGAGGATGACATCGGCGCCGCCGCCATCCTTGACGACTTTCTCGAAGTCTTCAGTCTTGTAATTGATGGCGCGGGTAGCGCCGAGCTCGGTGGCGGCCTTGCATTTTTCGTCAGAGCCGGCCGTCGTCCAGACGGTGCCGGCGCCAGCTTCCTTCAGCATCTGGAGCGCCATGGAGCCGATGCCGGACGTGCCGCCATGAATGAGGACATTCTCGCCCGCCTTCAAGGCCGAGCGCATAAAGATGTTGGCGTAGACCGTCATCATCGCCTCTGGCAGGGCAGCGGCTTCGGTCAGGGTCAGGTTTTCCGGCACAGGCAGAAGAGAGCCTTCGTCGACGGCGCAGAACTCTGCATAGCCGCCGCCTGCGAGCAGGGCGCAGACGCGGTCGCCTTCTTTCCAGCGAGTGACCTTTTCGCCGAGGGCGACAATCGTGCCCGCACATTCAAGGCCCATGATCTGTGATGCGCCCGGAGGCGGTGGATACTTGCCTGCGCGCTGGACAAGGTCCGCGCGGTTGAGGCCTGCGGCGGCGACCTTCACCAGGACATCGTGCGGGCCGATTTCTGGCCGGTCGACCTCTGCCAGTTTCAGCGGTTCGCCCTCATTTGCCACGATAGCCTGCATCCGGTCGGTCATGTTCACGTCCTGTCTGGTGTCTTCGTTAACTGTGTCTCGCGCCGGGCAGTCTCGATTGAGGCTTGATTTCGGCGCGCGTCTGTCCTTGCCTTGAAGGCGAGAGGTAAGTGCCGGAGGAGGCCCGATCAATGTTTGAAGAGGACACACCGCGTCCCGCCAAGGTCGATCTGGAGAGATTGTCAGTCGACGAGCTGAAGGCGCGGATCGAAGCGCTGAAGGCGGATATCGAGGCATGCGAGGCAGAAATTGCCAGGAAAGAGGCTCACAAATCGGCCGCGGACAGTATTTTCAAGTCCTAGCTGGCTACCCGATCTTAAGACCCTTGAAAGGTCTCGGGACGTAGACCTTTCGATTAAAGCTGATGAATTTTTGCGGACTGTGCTGAGGGGAAATATGGCTGCCGTTTCCAGTCAAAGAACGCTCGACGAGATGCAGCCGGACTTCACGTCCGGGCGCGTCTTCGACAAGGTTTTCGCAGAAGGCATGGCGCTGGTCGAACGGACCGCAAGCTATCTGGATGGGCCGGGCCGTGAGATGTCCCGTAAACTGCCACGCGAGGCAGGCCTGACCTATGCAGCCTGGAGCATGGAGCTGACGGCGCGCCTGATGCAGGCGGCAAGCTGGCTGGTCATGCAGCGGGCCGTGCGCGACGGTGACATGTCGCGTGAGGATGCGCTGTCGCCGAAATACCGCTTGCGCCGCGAAGCGCCTGCGCTGGAAGCATCAGAGCAGCGCGGGCTTGGCCTGCCTGATGCATTCCTTGATCTCGTCGAGAATTCCGAGGCGCTTTATAATCGAATCTGCCGCCTCGATGAGGCGATCTACCAGTCGGGCACCGAAGCCCATGAAGGGCCGGTGAACCGGCAGATTGAGGCGCTGAAGGCTGCGGCCCAGCAGGGCGCATTCGACCCGCTGAAGATCTGGGGCGGCACCCGCTAGAACGGGCTGAATACGCTCAGCTTTTCCACCGATCAGTTTAAATTTTATCTATCGCGCGAACCAGATTTTGACTTGGACGCGATAGATGAAACGCCAATGGAGATTGGCTGATGGGTTTTTGGTCCAACCAACGCGGCAATACCGCGATGATTTTTGCGATCTGTGTCATTCCGCTGCTGGCGATTGCTGGCGGGGCGATCGACATGACGCGTCATCGCACGGCGTCGGTAGAAACGCAGGCGGCGCTTGATGCGGCGCTGCTCTATGTGGCGCATGACCTTGGTGAGCGTGACATCAATGTGCTCAAGGTCGAAGCCCGCGAGGTTTTCGATGAGCAGATGCGCGGGCGCGGCGTCACGATCCACGACTTCGAGATCGTCCAGGATGGTGATGACATCACCGCGACCGTCGACGGAGATATCGAAACGACGCTCATGGGGCTTGCGGGTGTTCCGAAACTAAATGTGAGCCGCGTGTCTCAGGTGCGCCATAGTGAGCGCAAGTTCGAGATCGCGATCGCATTTGACACGACCGGGTCCATGGCGGGCGACAAGATCGTGCAGGCGCGCGCGGCGGCAAAACTGCTGGTCGACAAGATCGATGCCGCAACGAGCAAGACCTCCAGCCGCCGCTTTGCGCTTGTGCCATTCACGACCTGGGTAAATGTCGGGCCAGACAACTGGAACAAGAACTGGATCGACAAGGATGGCCGCTCTGATGTGAGCGCGACAAACCTGTTGCCGCGCACCAGCCGTGTTGCGCTCTACGAAGCGCTGGGTGAGGTCTGGCCAGGTTGCGTCGAGGCGCGCGAATATCCGCTCGATGTGAACGATACGCGTCCACGCCGCCGCAACCCGGAGACGCTCTTCACGCCGAGCTTCTATCCCGATGAGCCCGATGACCGGCGCCGCTATGCCAATGACTATCTCGATGATGGTGGCTGGTCGTGGAATGCGATGAACGTCATTTCGGACGTGTCGAAATATGGCGTCGCCATCGTTCAGGCATCGACGAACGGGCGAGGTCTGGCTCTCGGGCGTGACGACGACGATGATGATGATGATGACGACGATGACGATGATGATGACAAGCGGGGAAATCGCGGTCGCGGGAATAATGGCGCACCGGACCTGAAGCGCACCTATCGTTTTTACTCGGACGTAAGCACGCCAGTTGGCCCTGGTTTTAACTGTGCGACGCGCCCGATTGTGCCGCTGACCGAGAATGCGAGCTACATCAAGAGCGAGATCGACCGTCTGCAGGCTGAAGGCAGCACAAATATGAGTGAGGGCGTCGCCTGGGGCTGGCGTGTCCTGTCGCCTGAAGCGCCCTTCAAGCAAGGCGGCGCCTATGACGACCGCAGCGTCGACAAGGTCATGGTGCTGCTGAGTGACGGCAACAATCATGTCAGCGCGCGCTCTGACATGAGGGGCAGTGATTATTCAGCCTACGGCTATGCCGCCAATGGGCGCATGGGGGTGCCGTCGCGCCCGTCGCAGGACCAGATCTGGACCGAAATGGACAAGCGGACGCTGGAAGCGTGCAGTAATGCCAAAGCGGCGGGTGTCATCATCTATACGGTGCGCCTGGAGCTGGACGATACGCGCTCCGATGGTGTTCTCAGCAAGTGTGCGACCTCGCCTGAACATTATCTTGATGTGCCGGACGCGTCACAGCTGGGTGAAGCATTCAGCCGGATCGCAGACGATGTGCTGCAGCTTTATCTGGCGAAGTAGGAAGAGCGTCTAACGGCGGATCACGACGCGAAGATCGTCGAGGGCGACTTCGCGGCCAGCGCCGGAGACGAAGGCGAGGCGAACCGCGTCGCGGCTTTCAGAATCAGTGAAGCTGATGGGCGGCTGGCCGCCCGCGCCAAGCCAGGCGTCTCCCCACTGGGTCAGGCCGATCAGGACCGGGCGAAGCGCTTCGCCCTTGTCGGTAAGCACATATTCAGACCGCGCACGGCGCCCTTTGAGCTTGTAGGGCTTCTTGTCGAGAAGGCCCGCATCGACAAGGTCGTTGAGGCGGCTGGAGAGGACGGTTCGCGGGGTACCAAGCTCTTCCTGGAAATCGTCGAACCGGCGAACGCCGTAAAGCGCCGAGCGAAGGATGAGCAGGGTCCAGCGGTCACCGATGAGTTCGATGGCGCGCGCAAGGTTGCACTGCGAGGGCGGGACTGGCGATTTGCGCGACAATGGGATCATGGTGGCGAAAGCCTGCATGAGTTCGCCAGACAAATCCAGCCTGAGAAGCGAACTTGGCGCTCAAGGCTGGTATGCGCCGGGCCCGATTGGGTGCCGGGGTTGCCAACGGCCTGAAATCATGGACATTTCCGCCCCTTCAGTAGAGCGCACCAAGGGGACACATATGATGCGTATAACAATGGGGCTGAGCGCCCTTATCCTGGCTGGCTGTGGGGCGAGCGGCGGAGATGGTGAGACACCGGGCGCGGGGGCGCCTGTTTCGGTCAAGGATCAGGCGGCGATGACCGCGTGTGAAGCGGTCGAGGCACTGGCGATCAGCATGGAGGCGGACATCCCGTTTCAGGGCCTGTCGCAGGAAGCGGCCGAGGGTGAAGGCTATCCGGGCGACCTCGTCACCGCGCTGAAGCCATGGGGCTATACGTGCAAGCACGGGATACTGGGCGGCTGGAATGACGGGGATCCGGACAGTCACGTTTTCCGCTGTACCATCTTCGAGGCCAGCAGCCTTCGCTTCGAGGAAGAGATGCCGAATGCGCAGGCCGCGTTCGATGAAGCCAAGGCGACTCTCGATAGCTGCCTGCCAGAGGGCTGGACGGCGCGGGAAGATAGCGGCGGCAAGGGCGAGGAAGCCCAGACCTTCATCTATGAGCGCGCCAGCGACATAGAGCGGAGCGAGACGGCCGATTTCTACATGTATCCCATCATGCTGCGGAAGGCGTTCTTCCGGTCTCCGGAATCGCGCGGCGGCCCGTGGGGCTGGATTGTCGATGTCGCCTTCCAGCAGACCGAAGTGGTCGAGGCTGAGCCTTCCGACGAATAGGGCAAGATAATCTCCCGGGCGGCTGGCAAGACTGGCCGCCCGGGCCTAGTTTAAGCCGCATGGTCCACCCGCTTTCGAGACAGCTTGCCGATACGGCGAAGTTCACCTCCACACATGCGATCCTGGTTGTCGAGACGGAGACGTCGCTGCCCTGGCTCGTGACCGGGGCGGTGCTGATGGTGCAGCAGGCCTGCGTCATGGCACTGTCGGAGGCAGGCGCAGAGCTCCCAGCCATGCCGGGGCCGGGCGAACTGGTCGCGCGGGTATCTGACCCGGCTTTCCTTGAGCAACCCTATACTGCGCCGCTGCGACCCGAGGAGCACCGGGCCATCGAGCGCGTCATCGCGGCGCGAAACGATGTGATGCACCCAAGGCCGAAGGGATTGAACCTCGACGCGCGGGCCCTGCCGGAAGGCCTGTTCACCTGCACCAAGCTGGTGCGCCATCTCAGCATCACGCAGCCGGTGCGCCCGTCCATGATGGATGGCCACGACCTTGTCGTCATTCAGGATGCGCTGGGCCTGATCGATACATCCGCCGATTTCTGGGCAAGCGTGTTCTAGATCAGCGCTGTGTGTGGATCGCCTGTATGGCGTCTTTCAGCTCTGGCGCGGTCATCGCCTCAAAGTCGAGTGCGGCGAGTTTCTGAAGGCGTTTTTTCAGGCTGAAATACGTGTCTTCGAAAGCGATGCGCTGGCGAGACATTTCCTCAACCTCGGCCGGGTCTGGCAGGCCCCAATGGACCTGGACCGGGTGGCCCGGCCAATAGGGGCAGACCTCACCGGCTGCGTTGTCGCAGACCGTGATGATCACATCCATTGTCGGCGCGTCGTCAGCGGCGAAGACATCCCAGCTCTTTGAGGTGAGCCCGCTCGTGTCGTGACCCTTTGCAGAGAGCACTGACATGGCCATGGGATTGACCTCACCGCGCGGTGTCGACCCGGCGCTATAGCCCTTGAAGCCGGGCATGGCGGAGACCAGCACTTCGCCGATGATCGAGCGCGCGGAATTCCCGGTGCACAGGATCAGTATGTTGTGGTTCTTCAAAGGGATGGCCGTTCTCCTGCGACGCCGAGCGCGTCTTCGAGGGCTGCGCCGAATGAGAGCAGCGTGTTTTCCTGAAAGAGCGGTGCCCACATCGATATGGCGATGGGCGTGCGCGCGGTCGCGGCGGTTTCATCCTGCGGCTGGCCGAAGATGCTGCGCGGGCGGGTGTCCTGAAAGCCTGCGCGCATGACGAGCGATGGATGGCCTGTGAAGTTGGTCGGCGTCAGCATGCCGGACGAGAAGTTCGGGCCGATGACGAGGTCGATGCCCTCGAAGGCTTCATGCATGGCCTGCATCCAGAGACGGCGCAGCCTGTCGACCTGAATGAGATCGATTGCGGAGACAAAGCGGATAGCGCGGAAGCTGTTTGGCCAGGCTGGGTCTTCCTGCCAGACCATATCGTCGTCGCGATTGGAGAGGGTGAGCTCTTCAAAGGCCGCTGCAGCTTCTGCGAGGAGCTGCTGGGGCAGTGGGGCAGATGGAAGCTCTGGCAGTTTGAAGCGTACGAAAGTTGCACCCAGCCTTCTTGCCTCAAGGAAGGCGGCTTTCTCGACATCGCCAGCTGCTTCCAGCCAGGCATCGTCAAAACCGATCTTCATCCCGGAGAAGTCGGTCGTTGGCTGGAACCCGAAACTGGACTGAAGCGAGCCGGCATCATCGGCGTCATAGCCATTGATGGCAGCGAGCACGTGGCCAAGGTCACCAACGCTGCGGGCCATGGGGCCGACTTTATCGAGCGACCAGCAGAGGGCCATGCCGCCAGCGCGCGACACGCGTCCAAAAGTTGGACGCAGTGCTGAGCCGCCGCAACGATGTGACGGGGAGACCAGAGACCCCAGCGTTTCCGTGCCAATGGCAAAGCCGCAAAGCCCTGCAGCGACTGCAGACGCAGACCCTGCGCTGGAGCCAGATGAGCCCTCGCGTGGATCAAACGGATTTCGCGTGACGGCGCCGTACCAGATGTCGCCATAGGCGAGCGCGCCGCAGCTTGTCTTGCCGAGCAGGACCGCGCCCGCGTCTTTTAGCCTACGAACGACGGTGCTGTCAGCGGCGGCCATTTCCCTTTCGCTGTAGGGCTTCGCGCCCCAGGTCGTGCGTGCGCCAACCGCGTCGAACAGATCCTTGAGTCCATATGGAATACCGTGGAGCGGCCCACGGTCATTGCCTACGGCGAGCTCGGCGTCCATCGCGTCTGCCTCAGCGCGGGCACGTTCTGGCATGACGGCGATCCAGGCGTGAAGCTTTGGATCAAGCTGTTCAATGCGATCAAGATAGATGTCCGTCAGCTGGCGAGAAGTCAGGTCCCCGGAGCGGATCCAGCCTGCGAGTTTTGTCAGCGGGGCAAAGGCAATGTCTGCGCTATCGGATGGAAGGCCTGTTTGCGGGGTGATGCTGGCGGTGGTGGCCGAACTGGCTTTTGCGGCCGGGTAGTCGAGACCGGGAAGGCGCGGATCAAATGTCTGGGCGGGCGCAAGCGTGTTTGGCTTGTCGACTGCGCGAAGCTGCTGGATGGCGCTCAGCTGGTCTTCGAGGGCCGACACCATCTGCTCGCGCTCAGCGTCGGTATATTCGACACCGAGAAGCTTTTCTGCGCTGGATATCGTGCCGGGGGAGATACCTGTCATGTCCGTTTCCTGCGCGGCGGCACGGCCCGAAAGCGCAGCCATGCCCGAAATTCCAGCGGCCCCAACCTTGAGGAGGTTGCGGCGGGTTGTGTCTTTCATGGAGGCTCCCCTGTATCCGGACAATCTTTTCTGCTTAACCATGCAGGAAACGATATTCTGCGTCACCTTATCGGAGTTTCTGAATGAAAAAACCCCTGACAGCGATGGCTGCGCTTGTTCTCGCCGCAGCCTGCCAATCGACCCCGCCGCCGAGTGACGAGGCAGATTTGGCAGTGTCTGAATCCGTAGAAGCGGAGGAAACAGAGGCGATGGACGAAGCAGCTGAAACGATGCCGGAGGAGGCCGTTGCCGAAGTGAAAACCTATCCGCAGGAAAACGTCGCTCCGGGTGAAGACCCGTATATCTGGCTGGAAGAAGTCGAAGGCGAAGAAGCGCTGGACTGGGTCCGCACCCAGAATGAGCGCACGCTGGAAGAGCTTCAGTCAGGCGGCATGTATGACCGCTACTACCGACAGGCGTTGGACGTCCTGCAGTCGGATGAGCGCATCCCTTACGGCACTGTTCGCGACGGCTATGTCTATAATTTCTGGCAGGACAGCAACAATGTGCGCGGTGTCTGGCGCCGCGCCTCGCTGGAAAGCTATGAAACCAGCAATCCGCGCTGGGAAACGCTGCTCGATATCGACGCGCTGGCCGAGGCAGAAGGCAAGAACTGGGTCTATAAGGGCGCCAATTGCTTCAAGTCCGACGCGGGTGCGCGCTGGTATTGCATGATCTCGCTTTCGGACGGCGGCAAGGACGCCGTCATCCAGCGCGAGTTCGACATTGCCACCAAGCGCTTTGTCGATGGCGGCTTCGTGACGCCGGAGGCCAAGCAGGGCTTTGCCTGGGTCGACCGCAACACCGCATTGATCGCCACAAACTGGGGCGAGGGCACGACCACCGCGTCTGGCTACCCCTTCATCGTGAAGCGCTGGTCGCGCGGCACGCCGCTTTCATCAGCCGTTGAGGTTGTGCGCGGCGATGAGAGCGATGTCGGTGTCTGGCCGTCTGTGATCGAGACCGATGACGGCCGCCGCCTGCAGATGGCTGTTGAGGCCGATACGTTCTTTACTTCGACCTATTGGTGGCTGCCGGAAGGCGAAACCAGCCCGGTTCGTATGCCGATCCCACAGAAGTCTTCGCCCCAGGGGGTCTATCAGGGCAATCTGCTGATCACGCTGAAGCAGCACTGGTCGCCGCGCGCCGGCTCGGCCTTCTTCTCTGGCGACGTGGTTGCGTTCGATCTCGAGACGTTCCTGCGTACGCGTGAGGTGCCGCCGGTCTCGCTCGTCTTCCACCCTGAGAATAATCAGGCTGTGAACGGGGTCGCCATTGCCAAGGGCGCTGCTCTCCTCTCGATCGACGAGAATGTGCGCGGCAAGGTCCTGCAGATTGAGCCGGCAGATAATGGCTGGTCACGCACCGAGCTCAGCCTGCCGGGTACGTCCGGTCAGGCCGGGATTGCCTTTGCAGACCGCGACTCCGACACGGTTTTCATCAACTATGAGGACTTCCTGACGCCGGACAGCCTGCTTCGCTATGATGTGAGCACGGGCGAAGTGCGCCAGATCAAGAGCCTGCCGACCAAGTTCGATGCTGAAGGTCTTGCGGTGGACCAGCACTTTGCGGTGTCCAGCGACGGCACGGCGATCCCTTACTTCATCGTCTACAAGGAAGGGATCGAGCTTGATGGCACGACCCCGACGCTGCTTTATGGCTATGGCGGCTTCGAAGTGTCGATGAACCCGTCCTATTCAGGTGTGCGTGGACGTCTCTGGCTGGAAGAGGGCGGCGCTTATGTGCTGGCCAATATCCGGGGCGGCGGCGAGTTTGGACCAGCCTGGCACCAGGCTGGCCTGAAAACCGATCGCCAGATCATCTATGATGATTTCATTGCCGTGGCGCAGGACGTCATCGGCCGGGGTGTGACCTCGACAGAGCATCTCGGCATCATGGGCGGCTCGAATGGTGGCCTTCTCATGGGTGTAATGCTGACGCAGCGCCCGGACCTCTGGGACGCCGTCGTCATTCAGGTGCCGCTGCTCGACATGCTGCGCTATCACCTGCTGCTGGCAGGCGCGTCATGGGTGGACGAGTATGGCTCTCCGGATGTGCCGCGCGAGCGTGCCTTCCTCGAAACGATCTCGCCCTATCAGAACTTCGATCCGAATGCGGATTATCCGGCGCCATTCTTCGTGACATCGACCAAGGATGACCGTGTGCATC
The DNA here is from genome assembly GCF_003576245.1 of Henriciella algicola. Taxonomy (GTDB): domain Bacteria; phylum Pseudomonadota; class Alphaproteobacteria; order Caulobacterales; family Hyphomonadaceae; genus Henriciella; species Henriciella algicola. The sequence goes on along the minus strand of NZ_QWGA01000003.1, from coordinate 1,045,897 downwards.
CAGGCCATGCGCGCAAGATGGCCCGCAAGTTCGAGGTCGCTGGCAAGCCGTTCTATTACTATGAGAACATTGATGGCGGCCACTCGGCAGCCGCGAACCAGCAGGAAGCGGCCCGGCGCAATGCGCTGGAGCATGTCTATCTCCACCGCAAGCTGTTCGGTGAGGGCGAGTAGGCCTTTCCACTGAACGCCTGAACCAGATTGCCCCCGGTACCCGATAAGGTGCCGGGGGTTTTCTTTACCCGACGCAAGTCTTGACTTGAGGCCCGGTCAGGCGCCCCCTCGCAGGCAAACAATATGAGGAGGAATTCATGGGCGATCTCAGCGGGAAAACGGCAATCATTACAGGCGCGGCAAGCGGTATTGGCTATGCCGGTGTCGAAGTGTTTGTCGAGGCTGGCGCGAATGTCGTTGCGGGCGACCTGCAGGACGAGAAGGGCAAAGCGCTGGAAGCGCGATTTGGTTCTGACAGGGTGCGCTATGTCCATTGCGACGTGACGAAGACCGCCGACCTGCAGAAGCTGTTCGACACCGCGCAGGACGTCTTTGGCGGGCTGGATATCCTCTGGAACAATGCAGGCCATGGCGGCACCCCGACCGGTGTCGAGGAGCTGGACGAAGAGGGCTGGGACCAGACCATGAACCTTCTTCTGAAGTCGGTGTTTGTCGGCACCAAGCTTGCCGTGCCAATGATGAAGGAGAAGGGCGGGTCGATCATCAACACCTCGTCGATCTCCGCTGTCTGTGCAGGCTATGCGCCGATCACATACTCGGTGGCCAAGAAGGGCGTCGCGCATTTCTCCAAGCTCGCGGCGGCGGAGCTGTCGAAGTACAAGATCCGCGTCAATGCGATCCTGCCGGGCTTTATCGCGACCTCGATCTTTGGCGCATCGCTTGGTCTTTCGCGGGAGCAGGCCGACCAGATGGCGGCGCTGGTCGAGCAGCAGGGCGGGCGGATGCAGCCTGCGGGGCGCACCGGGCAGGGCAAGGATATCGCCGAGATGGCGGCTTATCTCGCCAGTGAGAAGTCAGGCTTCATCACGGGCGGTGAGTTCCTCGTCGATGGCGGCATGACCGTCGGCCCGCGCCATAGCTGGGATGAAAGCGATGGCGGGCCGTTGCTGGATGCGTTGGGCATTTCGGTGGAGCAGGCAGAGCAGATGCGCCTTGCCATGCAGGCAGGTCAGGCAGACACCTGAACCTGTCAGCTTTTGGCGGGCTCGCTGGCGGCGAGGGCAGGGATGCTCTCCACTGCCATCAGGAGGTCATCGAGTGAGGCCGCCTCGGCGACGGGGCGGTCCTTCTCGTCAAAGAGTGCGAAACCATCATCTGTCTTGCGGAGCGGGAATTTGCGCCAGTGCGCCCGGGTGCGGTAGAGCCAGACCTCTTCCGGCTCTGCGCCGGCTGCTGACCATCCGGCCCACATATGGTCGGCCGGGACGCTTCGCCATAGCTTGTCGATCTCGTCGAGGTCAGATTGGGAAAAGGTCTGCATGAGCCGTGAAACAGAAATGGAAACTGAGGACGAGCCTAGTACAGGCAGGCTGTCAGGCAATGCCCTCGGCGCGCTTTTCATGCTGTTTTCGGCTGTCGGCTTCACCGCCTATACGGTGCTGTCAAAGACGCTGACCGAGGAAGTCCACCCGGTTTTCCTGGCGTTCTGGCGGGCCTTCTTTGCCTGTTTCATGTCGGTGCCGATCATCATGCGGGTCGGCATTTCGAAGATGAAGACCAAGCATCCGGGCCTGTTGCTCTTGCGCTCGCTGTTCGGGACGTTGGGTTTTACGCTGGCCATCGTGGCGCTTTCGGCAGACTTCAATCTGACCTTCTCGCAGTTCAACGCGATCAGTTTTTCACGCTCGCTTTTCGTGACGGTGCTGGCGGCGATTTTCCTGCGCGAAGTGGTCGGGCCTCATCGCTGGGGCGCGGTCATTATCGGCTTTTTCGGGGTGCTGATCATGGTGGTGCCGGGGGTGTTCGTGTTCTGGATGCCGGTTGCGCCTGGCGCAGGCTTTCACCTCGATACCGGCACGATCTGCGCGATCCTCAGCGCCTTCTTCCTCGCCTTTGCCATCGTGCTGGTGAAGACGCTTTCGGCAGAGCTATCGGCCGTCGCGCTGCTGACCTATGCCAATGTGCTCTCGTCCATCCTGCTTCTGCCCTTTGCCATCTATTACTGGTCCATGCCGTCGCTGGAGACATGGGGCTGGATCGTCGTCATGGCGGGCGTCGGGTTCGTGGCGCAGTTCTGCTATATCTCGGCGGTGAGCATTGGAGACGCGTCCTTCCTGTCACCGCTCGACTATCTTCGCCTGCCTATGGCGACGGGCGCAGACCTCGTTATCGTTGGCATGTTGCCGGGCGTAAATGTCTGGGTCGGCGCCGGGATTATCATCGCCTCGGCGGTCTACATCACCTGGCGCGACCGCAAGAAGACAGCCCAAAAAGTGACCGTGCTGGAGAAGCGGGGCTAGGCCCGAGAAATTCGCTCCGACCGGCTTGCCGCGCCCCGAACCTTGTGCTCCGCTAACCGCATCAGGGGCATTGTGAGGCTGGCATGGAAAAGACACTCAATATCGGCGCGGTTATCAGCGAGACATTCAGCGTGATCGGCCGCAAGTTTGTCGACCTCGTCGTGCTAGGCCTCGTCTTTGTCGGCGTACCGACCTTGCTGGTCGCGCTATTTTCCTCGCAGATGCTGGAGCGGTCCCTTGAAGGCGGTACGTTCGAGATGAATTTCTCGCTGGGCTACTTTCTGGCCAACCTGCTCTACGCGCTCTTTCCTTTCATGTTGCAGGCCGCCGTCGTGCATACGACGGTCACCTCGCTCAACCGCGGTTCTAGTGACACTGGAGAGGCCATTGGTACGGCGCTGCGCGCCCTCCTGCCGCTTTTCATTGTCTCCATCCTCATGAGCATTGGCCTCACGATCGGTTTCCTTCTGCTGATCATCCCCGGCCTCATCCTGCTCACTGTCTGGGCCGTGGTGGTGCCGGCGCTGGTGATCGACAAGGCCGGGATTTTCGGCAGCTTTGGTCGTAGCGCGGATCTCACGCGCGGCTCACGCTGGCAGATCTTTGGCCTGATCCTGATCGGTTATGTGATCCTGTTCATTATCGGCGCTGTGCTGGGCCTCTTATCGATTGGTATTGGCGTCGGCGGCGTCATGGCGAGCGGTGGGATCAGCATGCCAGCAATGTTGACGAGCGTCGTCGTCGATACGGCGCTCGCCATCGTCGGGGCAGTTGGCGTCTCTGTCCTCTATGTTCACTTGCGCGAGCTGAAAGATGGCACACGGGTCGACCATATCGGCGACGTGTTTTCCTGAGGCAGGGACGGACTGAGCTGGTCGCGGATGCGAAGCCTGCTCAGATCGTTCCGTCTCACGTCATGGGAGGTTGCCCGTCTCCTGTAGCCAGTCCCTGATCGCGCGGGCGGCCATCACTGACCCCAGAGGGTTGAGGTGAATATGATCCTTGTGGATGGCCCGTCCGCCGACTTCGTAGCGTGGCACGCCATTTTCACACATGAACTCATCCATGGAGAAGAACCTGTCTGCCGGAACGAGTTCATCGACGCCGAGCTCTGTCCCTTTGCATCCGATATGTAGCTTTTCCCGCAGCGCTTCGCCGATATCTGCGCCTTCCGGAAGCCGTGCGATAATTTCGGTCGGGGGCTCTCCGAAATACGGAATCTGCCCAATCATCACGTACGGTATGCCAGCGGCGTCGAGGCGCCGCGCCGTTTCCGGAAAGCCCTTTGCGAGCGGGTCCCATCGGCCAGTATTGGATATGACGATTAGGTCGTACTGGTTGGCCGCGATGACCTCCGTCAGGAAATACTCAACATTGGCCGGGCAGTTCGGCGTGTGGGGCTCGGAATAACCCAGAACCGGCGGGCAGGTCGCGCCGGAGTATTGCAGCACCTGATAACGCTCACCGAAGACCTGGCGGAAGCCGCTGACCAGATGCTCGGCGGTACTGTCTCCGAACAGGAGAATGCTCTTCTTCGATGATGCGGGGTCGATCTCATAGCAGGCAGGATCAATGTCCCGGTAGGTCAGCGACGGCGCCATGAAACAGGAGTGGTCTTCTTCGACGGCAGCCGCTTCGAGGAAGAGGGCGTCCTGAGATGAATAGCGCCAGCTTGCACCGTTTGTGAGATAGATCATCGCGCCGAGGCCCACGAAAACGCTCGCCGCCATTGCAGCGGCGCCTAGGAATCTGCGGTCTGCCTGTTTCGTCGGGCCGGGCTTTCTCAGCGGTTGTTCGATGAACTGATAGATCAGCGCCGAAATCGCCACCGTGGCCGCAAAGAGGGCGATCTGCTCGACGGCCGACGCCTGCGACTGACCGCGCCAGTAGAGGTAGAACACGATCAGCGGCCAGTGGACGAGGTAGAGCGAGTAGCTGATCTTGCCGACCCAGACGACGGGCGTCGTGCGCATCCAGCCGGCGATACGGGCGGTCTGACCGGACTGGATGAGGAGTGCGGCGCCGATGCATGGGATGAGCGCACGCCATGCTGGGAAGATGTCGGTTTCGGAATACAGAACGACGGGCACTAGTATCATCACCAGGCCGAGGAAAGCAGCGGCTTCGGCCGCCCATCCTTTGCGCAGTATCCGTGAAGGCGACCAGTTCAGCAGCGCGCCGATCGCGAACTCGAACATGCGAAACATGGTGAGGTAAAAGATCGACGCCTGATCATTCGCCATCCAGTCCGCCAAGGGCGGGGCAACCGTGCGGGTGACCGCTGAATCGAGATAGGCGAGGTCAAAATTCCAGAGCAGGCTGAGTATGCCGACAATCAGCAGACCCCAGACCGGGGCGGATTTGTTCGGGAGACGCAGCAGCAGGAAGAGCAGGGCGGGCCAGACGAAGTAGAACTGTTCTTCGACCGAAAGCGTCCATGTGTGGAGGAGCGGCTTGGTGATGGAGGCCGCGTCGAAATAGCCAGCTTCCTGCCAGAACCAGATGTTCGACACGCTAAAGATGGACGTGATGAACGAGCCAGCGAAGCGCTGTAAGGGTTCTGGCGGGAACAGGATGATCGCGGCAACGAAACTGGCTGCAAGCGTAACGGCGAGGGCCGGGAAGAGGCGTCGGACGCGGCGCAAGTAGAAGTGCCCGAACCGGAAAGCGCCTGTCGATTCAACCTCATTCCGGATCAGACCGGTAATGAGGAAGCCGGAAATCACGAAGAAGATGTCGACGCCTATGAAGCCGCCGCCGAAGCCGAAGGTGCCGAGGTGGAACAGGACCACAACGACAACGGCAATCGCCCGCATGCCGTCAATGTCCGGCCGGTAGCCCGTCGGTGCGCGGCCATCATGGGTCGCGCTCGAAATGTCCTTCATGCCGCGCCCCGCCTCGTCGCCGACAATAATACACTATCGCTGGGCCTGTCCGGCGATCCTCGCGCGACGGCTGAGGCCATGCTGGCGCAGGCCGATCAGAACGTCTGCGCGCAAGTTATACGGTTCGGTTGGCCTGTCAAAAGGACAAGTTTGCAGGCAACAGAGCCGGGCGCATCAATTCTACCGAGGCAGGTGGTTGCCTGGGACTTTCAGCGGAGCGGGCAGTCGGCTTGCCAAGCATTTCGCCGATTTCGCTTGCCAAAGCCCGGCCGGGCATCAACCTTCGAAGGCAGAAGGGGAGTGTCATGGAAAAGGTACTGGTTACCGGGGCGACGGGGTTTATCGCGTCACATCTGATCCTGCAGCTGATCGAGCGGGGCTATGAGGTTCGAGGCACGGCGCGGTCGACGGACAAGGCGGCGCGGCTGAATGAAATCCTGTCTGCCTATGCGGGCAAGCCCGTCGCCATCGAGATCGTTGCGGCCGACCTTAACACGGATGAAGGCTGGGCCGAGGCGGTGAAGGGCGTGGACTTTGTCCAGCATGTGGCCTCTCCATTTCCGTCCGAAACGCCGAAATCAGCCGATGAGCTGATCGTGCCTGCGCGCGATGGGGCGCTGCGCGTGCTGAAAGCCGCCAAGGCCGAGGGCGTGAAGCGGGTGGTGCTGACCTCGTCGATGGCGGCGATTGCCTATGGCTGGGGCGACAAGCGGCCGGATGTGCTGAGCGAAGTGGACTGGTCCAACCCGGACAATCTGGAAGACAACACGGCCTACACCCGATCCAAGACCATCGCGGAGCGCGCCGCCTGGGATTATGTGACGGGTGAGGGCGCGGGGCTGGAGCTTGCCGTCATCAATCCGGTCGCTGTGCTTGGCCCTGCGATGAGCGCGGATGTTTCATCCTCGCTGCAACTGGTGAGCCAGCCGCTGGAGGGGAAGCTGCCTGCGTTCCCGAAGCTCAGCTTTGGCATCATCGATGTGCGGGATGTCGCTCGCGCGCATATCGAGGCGATGGTCCGCCCCGAAGCGGTCGGTGAGCGCTTTATCTGCGGCGGCGATGTGCTCTGGATGGACGAGATGGGCGCAGTGTTGCGTGAGGCCTTCCCGGATCGCAAGATCCCGAAGGGCACGCTGCCGAACTGGCTGGTGCGCCTGTTTGCGCAGGTCAATCCGCCGCTGAAACAGGTTCTGCCAGAGCTCGGCAAGAAGCGCGGCTATACCAATGAGAAGCTCAAGACCTTGCTGGGCATCGAGCCCATCCCGGCCGATGAGGCGATCATCGCGAGTGCGAAAAGCCTGATCGAGGTCGCGGCGGTCTGATCAGTCGGCTCCACTTGCGCTGGCTGGCTAGAGCGCAAAGGTGACGTGCCCGTCGGAACTGATGGGCCAGTGCGGGTTCCAGGCAATTTCCCAGGCATGGTCATCGGGATCGGTGACATAGCCGCGAAAGCCGCCATGTGGGGGTGCGTCTGCGGCTCTCAGCAAAGTGCCCCCTGCGCCGATAAGCTGGTCCATGACGGGTTCCACCTCGCTCTTGCTCATCACATTGTGGGCGAGGGAGAAGGCGCCGGGCGAGGTATGGCCTGAGCGAGCCATGTCGGCCTCAAGCGCGGTCTTCTCGAATGTGCCGAGGACGAAGCCATTCATCTGGTAGAATATTATGTCTTCATTCTCGAATACGGGATTCCAGCCAAAGCCCTCCGTGTAGAAACGGCGCGAGCGGGCCATATCCGAGACTCCGAGGGTAATAACCGCGATCTGATGTTGCATATCCAAAACCTTCTGGTTCGCCCACGCACAATTGTGGGGCGTTCAAGGCCTTGGGACTCAGCGCCGAAGCGAGGTCAGGACCTGTTTGCACAGGGGCCGGGCTAACCGCACCGACCTTTCCTTTTCAGACATTGGCTTCCTAGCGGGCAGGAAGGCGGCTGACAATCGTCGGACCTAGTGTCCGCCGCCGCCGTGTCCGCCACCTTTGTGGCCGCCGCGGCCGCCGCCATGGCCACCACCCTTGTGGCCTCCATGACCGCCGCCTTTCCAGCCGCCGCCCTTATGGCCACCGCCGCCGCAGGTGTTGCACCCACCGCCGCCATGGTTCTTGCCGCCGCCGCCACCGCGGAAGCTGCCATTGAAGGTGAATGAGGCGGCTGCTGAAGACAAGGCGCTCGCCGAGGAGCTGGCGCTGGCATAGGCAAAGCCGCCACCGCCGCCATAATAGCCGCCGTCAACGCCGTTGCCGACGCCGCCATCAAAGCCTGAAATGTCGAGATCGACATCGCGGCGGGCATAGCTTGTCGAACGTGTGGCGGACCGTGTTGCGTAGCCGGTGCTGCGGGTTGCGGTGCGCGAAACGGCGACGGGCCGCGGCGCAGAATAAGAGACTGTGCGGGTTGAGTAAGCCGCAGATGATGAGCGCGTCGCAGGGTATGCCGCTGTGTGCGTCGCATAGCTGACCTGTGCAGGGCGCGCGGCAATGGTGTTGTAGCCGCCGCTGCAAGCTGCGCCATAGGCGTGTGCGTGGCCGGCATGTGCTGCCGCATAAGATTGCGAGACCGTCGACGCGTAGCCACCATGGCTGACGCTGTGGCTCGCAACGCTGCGGGCTGGCGCGCTGGTATAGCCGTGATGGCTGGAATGAGCTGTGCCATGAGAGCGGTGCGCCGTCTGTGGCAGCGGCGGACATGACCAGGTGTCATGGCCTACCAGGTAGCAGCCGGGCTCGGGCGGTGTCTGCTGGGCGTGTGCCTGCAGGGGCGCCGGGCCACGGTTGACCGGACGGTTCTCATAACCGTCTGCGAGCGCAGGTGTCGCCAGAAGCGCTGCGGATGCAGCAAGCAGGGCCGCCTTGTACCGATATGGCATAGTATTCGCCTCCTGAGCGAAAGTCCGGTCGATCTACTGTGTCCTGCAGCAAATGCAGGGCCAACGACCAGTAAACGTGATCAGGAGGGGCGAAGCAAACGGCTTAACCGGAGAGGGGAACGGCGCTCGCGTGCGACGTGCAGAACTCTAAAGAATGCAGGCTGACGACAGGCAGCAGTCCTAGAAGTCGTAAGTAATGCCCTTGCGTTCCCAGTCGCCAAAACGCGTGGGTTCGCGGTGACGGGGGCCGCCGGTTTCCTTTTCGCGCTCAGCTTCGAGCGCCTTTTCATGCTCTAGCTGAGCCTCACGGCGCGCTTTTGCTTCGTCGAGGGCGCGTTGAGCTTCGGGGGGAAGGGGCTTTTTCATTAGAATATTGTCATGCTTGCGGCGATACGCTTCTCAGGCGTGTTAACGCTTTCCATATAGATCAACGCAAAATATTAAAACGTCTGCCCTCAGCATCAAGGAGCGCCCGATGGCGGGAACAATGAAGACTTTTGTCTTGCTGGCTGCGATGACAGCCCTGTTCATGGCTGTCGGATATCTGGTGGGCGGCGTTGTCGGTATGGCGATCGCTTTTGCGGTCGCGCTCCTGCTCAATGTTTATTCCTGGTGGAATGCCGATAAGATCGTGCTGCGCATGCAGGGCGCGCGCGAAGTCTCGCCAGATGAGCGCTCCCCGATCTTCAGGACGTTCGCCAACGATACGCGGGCGCTCGCCGCCCATGCAGGTCTGCCTGCGCCGCGCATCTATATTATCGACACGCCGCAGCCGAACGCGTTTGCGACGGGCCGTAACCCGAAGAATGCGGCCGTCTGTGCGACGACAGGGCTTCTCAATACGCTGACGCGTGAGGAAGTATCCGGCGTCATGGCGCATGAGCTGGCCCATGTGGCGCACCGCGACACGCTGACCATGACGGTGACGGCGACGCTGGCAGGTGCCATCGGCATGCTGGCCAATTTCGCGATCTTTTTCGGTGACCGCTCACGCGGCGGGATCTTCACCTCGCTTGCCATCATGATCTTTGCGCCGATGGCGGCGGGCCTCGTCCAGATGGCGATCAGTCGCTCGCGTGAATATGAAGCCGACAAGCGGGGCGCAGAAATCTGCGGCAACCCTTACTGGCTTGCCTCGGCGCTCGAAAAGATAGACAGGGGCGCACGTTCCAATCTCAATCAACGCGCCGAAGCCAATCCGGCCATGGCGCACGTCTACATCATGAACCCGCTTGCCGGGCGTAAAGGTGACAATCTGTTTTCGACCCATCCTTCTACCGCCAACCGTGTCGAGGCGCTGCACAAGCTCGCCATGGAAATGAATGTGGCGCCGCCTGAGCGGCTCTATCCCGAAACGGTCACAGCCCGTGGGCCGTGGGGATGAGCGCATCCAAGTCAAGACAAGCTGCCGCCGATCTCCTCATTGAAACCCTCGACAATCGCCGCACGCTGGATGAGGCGATGGAGCTTTCGGAGACGTATGGCGCGCTGACCGGCCCGGACCGGGGCTTTGCGCGCGCCATGGCGAGCGCCGCGCTGCGCCAGCTGGGCCGTATCGACAAGGGGCTTGCGCCTTTCCTCAACCGCCCAATCGAGACGGCCGTACCGCCGGCGCGGGCGCTGCTGCGGATTGGGGCGGCGCAAAGCTGGATCCTTGATACGCCGGCGCATGCAGTGGTGAGCGAGACGGTGAACGCGGCCAAGCATTGGGCGCGGGCCCGCTCTGCTTCGGGGTTTCTGAACGCGGTGCTGCGCAAGGCGGTGAATGACCGGACCGCTTTCGATGCGGCGCCGGTGACATCTGTCTGGCCGGACTGGCTGACTGTAGAGCTGATGACGTCGCTGGGTGTGGAGGGCGCATCGGCGCTGGCCCGCCTGCAGATGGAAGAGCCGGATCTGGACCTTACCGTCCGTGATGAAGGCTTTGCCGAAGACCTTGCCAAGCGGATAGGCGCGAAGCGCGTCGGGCTTGGCAGCCTGCGGGTTGCCTCTGGTGATGTGGCGGGTGTTGAAGGCTACCGCGCGGGCGACTGGTGGGTTCAGGATGCAGCGGCCGCGATCCCGGCGCAGCTTCTGGGCATAGAGCCGGGCCAGACCGTGTTTGACCTGTGCGCGGCGCCGGGTGGCAAGACGATGCAGATCGCGGCCATGGGCGCGAAGACGGTGGCGGTCGACCGGTCGAAAACGCGTCTGCAGCGGGTCGAAGAGAACCTTGAGCGTACCGGGCTTCAGGACGGCGTGGAGATTGTCGCGGCGAATGCCGAGACATGGTCGCCGGGCGAGCAGGCAGACGCCGTGCTGCTGGATGCGCCGTGTTCGGCTTTCGGAACGCTGCGGCGTCACCCGGAAGGGGCGTGGATCAAGGGGCCTGACGACATTGCGCGCTTCCCTGAAGTACAACTACGCCTCCTGAAGGCAGCGGCGGGTCTGGTGAAGCCGGGCGGCACCATCGTCTATTGCGTCTGCACGCCGCTGAAGCGTGAAGGGGCTGATGTTGTGGCGGCCGCGCTGAAGGATACGGAGCTGGAGCGCGCGCCGATCAGCGCCGAGGAAGCCGGGCCTTTCGCGAGCGCACTGACAGGGGCAGGCGACCTGCTCACCTTGCCGCTGGGCGATTTCGCGCACGACGCCTTCTTCATCTCGAGACTTCGCAGGAAGGCCTGAGTTTATCAGTCGCCGAAAAGTATTCGGCTGCCTTATTCTTGCCGCCCAGAATTCATATTCCGTTCAGCGTGCGGGGCGGATACTTTGTCCTGTCCCGTAGTCAAAGGATCCGGATAATGAATACAAACGTCTCTCAAGTCGCCAAGCCTAGCCGTCTGATGGCAGGCGCGTTCGCGGCCCTTACTCTCACGCTGGCTGGTTGTGCGAGCACCTATGGCGCAAACACAGTGAGCCCGAATGATGTTGGCTATGCCTCGCAGGTCGAGCTTGGCACGATCAGCGATGTGCGCGAAGTCACGATCCGGCCGGACAACAACATTCTTGGCGCAGCGACTGGCGCGGTGCTCGGCGGTCTTGCGGGTTCTGAGCTTGGCGGCGGTGACAAAGCACAGACGGCTGGTGCCGTTGGCGGTGCAGTCCTTGGCGGCCTGGCGGGTAATGAGCTTGGCAAGGGTATGAACACCCGCCGCGGCTTTGCCTATACGGTGCAGCTCGATAGCGGCCGCACGGTTGAAGTCGTGCAGGGCGCGGACATCGCGATGTATCCGGGCCAGCGCGTGAACGTGACCTATGCAGGTGGCCGCACCACGGTGTCGCCAGCGCAGGGCTACTCACGCTACTAGATCTTTGCCGGGCCGGGTCTCGGGCCTGCTGAAACTGAAGCATCGATGCCGCCGTGAGCCTTGTGCTTGCGGCGGTTTCGCCTTACCCAGCGTGCCATGTCACGCGTCATGATCTCCCCCTCGATACTGTCTGCAGATTTCGCCTGTCTGGGCGAAGAAATTCGCGCCATCGATACCGCTGGCGCCGACATGATCCATGTCGATGTGATGGATGGGCATTTCGTGCCGAACCTCACTTTCGGCGCGCCGGTGATCAAGAAGCTGCGTCCGCACACAGACAAGCCGTTCGACGTTCACCTGATGATCGCACCTGTTGACCCTTACATTCAGGACTTTGCCGATGCTGGCGCAGATATACTGACCGTGCATCCAGAAGCCGGACCGCATATTCACCGCACGCTCCAGTCGATCCGCGCGGCCGGCATGCGTCCGGGCGTTGCAATCAACCCTGGCACCCCGGCCGAAGTGGTCGATCCGATCATCGATGATATCGACCTCATCCTCGTCATGTCAGTGAATCCGGGCTTTGGTGGCCAGAGTTTCATTGACAGCCAGCTCAGAAAGATTGAGTCATTCCGTAGGAAGATCGATGCCTGTGGACGCGACATCATTCTTGAGGTCGATGGCGGATTGACTCCGGAAACGGCGCCTCGTGCAATCGAGGCTGGGGTGACAGCGATCGTCGCAGGATCGGCTGTGTTCAAGGGGGGTGCGGATGCTTATGCTCGCAACATCGCCGCGCTTCGTGGAGAAGACGGCCAGTAGAGCTATAAGCACCAGGCGAGTGACCGCAGTGGAGTACGCCAAATCGACCCCACCCCCACGCCGCACTCCCGAGGAGGATGCGGATCTGTGGATGCGTCTCGCTGGGATCAGCGGACAGGACATTGCCGCCTCTCCCATTCACCGGCTGAAGATTTCCGGTGCCACGCCAGACGGCTTTTCCATCTATCCCGACCCGATTGCGCCGCCTGACCATATGCGCGGCGAAAGCCTGATGAAGGATGTCTGGCGAATCGGCGCGGACAAGATCGAGATGAATGAGGGGCTGCCGCCTTGGACGGCGCCGCTGCCATCACGCCATTTTGCCGACAGGGTTCATCGCTTTGACTGGCTGGCCGATGTGTTCGCCCAGGGCGAGGCGGGGGCTGAGCGGGCCTGCTATCTTGTCGATGACTGGATGGCCAATTTCGGACGCTTCAACGGATTTGCCTGGCGGATCGGTTGCGCGGGCGACCGCGTCTGGAACTGGATGCTGTGCGGCTCCATGCTGTTCACGCGCGGCGAGCCTGCCGAGATTGAGCGGCGGCTTGAGACGCTGGCGCGTCATCTGCGCCATATCGAGGCGCTGCAGCCGGACTGTGTCGACTTCATCGCGCGCTGGCGTGTGGCCTGCGTCATGGTGCTCGAAAGCCTCTGCCTCAAGGAAGGCGAGGGCCTCGATGAGGCGCTTGAGCTGCTGGAGAGCGAGTGCACAGCGCAGATCCTGCCGGATGGTGGGCATGTCACACGGGCCCCTGCGCGCGGCCTGCGGACAATGCTGGACCTCTGCGTTCTGGCGGATGCGTTTGAGAAGGCCGGCCGGCCCGTTCCGGATTTCATGACGAAGTGGATTGAGCGGCTGGGCGGCATGGTCGCTTTCTTCCGCAGCGGCGACGGCGCGCTGCCGCCCTTCAATGACAGCGATGAGAGCCTGCCGCAGATCGTCGATGCGGTTCTGGGGCGCATGAAGAGCAAACCGCGCGGTTTTATGGTCGCGCCAAAGTCCGGCTTTCACAAAATCCTCAAGGCTGGGACGTGCCTCATCCTGGATGCAGGCGAAGCGCCCGCCCAGCCTTTCGGTGATGGTGCCCATGCTGGCGCGCTGACCTTTGAGTTTCAGGACGGTGAATCGCGGCTGGTGACCTCATGCGGATTCAGCCCTGAAGCAGACATTGACTGGCGCGCAGCGGTCCGGCGCACGGGCGCCCACTCGACACTGGTTCTGGCGACCGAAGACTCCGCTCCCTTCCAGCGCAATGAAGAAACTGGCCTGACATTCCCCGAGGGACCCGAAGGCATCTTCGCGAAGCGTATGGAAGAGAATGAGGAAATCTGGCTGGATGCACAGCATGGCGGCTATAAGCGCCTGTTCGGGCTGCTTCACCGCCGCAGGCTTTTCATGTCGTCAGATGGCAGCCGCCTGACCGGGGAAGATTCGCTTGCGCGCCCGCTGTCACAGGGTCCGGGCAAGCTGGAAAAGCCGATACCCTTCGCTGTGCGCTTCCATCTACACCCGACGGTTTCGGCCACGATGAAAGACAGCTACATCCGGCTGCGCACTGATTCTGGCGATATCTGGCATTTCAAGACGAGCCATTCTGGTGCGAAACTTGAAAAGACCGTCTATCTCAGCCGAGGCGTGGTAGAGAAAAGCAGGCAGATCGTGCTTTCTGGGCGCGCTGACCCGAATAGTGATGGCTCTACGCCGCCAAATTGCCTTAGGTGGGCGTTCTTGAAGGAAGAGGCAGAGTGACGCCACGCGACGAAGCCCGAAGAGCCATGGCGATTACGCTTGGCTTCGACACCGCAGCAGCTGCGGTGGCGATGGCGGTTGCGCTGGTCACGCGCTGGCTGATGACGGGCGGCGCGCCGCCTGACAGCTTCTTCGGCGGCATCGTCACGACGGCCATCTTCGCCGGCGTCGGCTTTGTCTCATTCTATATGCTGGGCGTGCACAAGCAGGTCTGGCGCCATTCCGGCTGGCGGGACGCGGTTCGCATTGTTCAGGCTGTTGGCCTTGCGACTCTGTTCTTCCTGCCGCTTGTTTTCCTCTGGAACAGGCTGGTTGGCGTACCGCGCACGGCGATCGTCATTGCCGTCGTGATCTGGCTTGGCATCATATTTTCAGGCCGGATGGTCGCGCTTTGGCGCTCGACGCAGCGACCGCTCCAGATCTTTTTCTCTCGCGCGCGCCCGGATGCGCCGATGGTGCTTCTCATTGCGCAATCGGAAGAAGCTGCGCGCATCGACTCGCTCATGGGCAAGGATGAGAAGGGCGCGAAGGTCCGCATTCTAGGCCTGCTGGAGCCGGAAGGCGCCGAGTTTGGCCGGAAGATCCGCGGTATCCCTGTGCTTGGTGGGCTAGAAGATCTCAGCAAGGTGCTCGACCTTCTGACCCTTCGCTATGAGAAGACACCGCTCGTGGCGGTGGCAGGCATCGCGCGCGAGCGTCATTACATGACGCAGGTGCTGGAAGTGGCGGCCAGTCGCAAGACGGAAGTCATGTCGCTTGGGGCGGCAGCAGATCAGACATCAGCCTCGATGTTGCCGGTGCGTCCGGCGGACCTTCTGCGCCGCCGCGAACGCCAGCTCGATATCGAGCCCGTAGCTGACATGATCGAAGGCATGCGTGTGTTCGTGACCGGTGGCGGCGGCACGATCGGGTCCGAGCTTGCGCGCCAGTGCGCGAGCATGAACCCGCAATCACTGACCCTGTTCGATTCCTCTGAATACAATCTCTATGAGGCCGATCTTTCGCTGCGCGAGCAATTCCCCAACCTGGCGATCAATTCCGAGCTTGGCGATGTGCGGGACGCTGCCCGGGTCACGCGCGCTATTGAGCAGTTCGAGCCAGACATCATCATCCATGCGGCCGCTCTGAAGCACGTGCCGCTGATGGAGCAGAATGTCTGCGAGGCGATCCTGACCAATGTGGGCGGTGCGCTGACCACGGCGAAGGCTGCGCAGACCTCGTCGGTCCAGAAGTTCGTCTTCGTGTCGACCGACAAGGCGGTGCATCCTGACAATGTGATGGGGGCGACGAAGCGGCTCGCAGAGCTCACCGTGACGCGGCAGGCAGTCTCCTCGAACTTCTCCGTGTCCATGGTTCGTTTTGGCAATGTGCTTGGCTCATCCGGGTCTGTCGTGCCGCTGTTTGAGCGCCAGATCGCCAAGGGCGGCCCGGTGACGCTGACCCATCCGGAAGTCACCCGTTACTTCATGACCGTTGAAGAGGCTTCCGCGCTCGTCCTGCAATCGGCGACGCATAATGGCAGCCCGGGATCGGCATCGCTTTACGTGCTCGATATGGGTGAGCCGGTGCGCATCAAGGCACTGGCCGAAGCGATGATCCGCCTGAAAGGCCTCGTGCCGGGGCAGGACATCGAGATCCGCACGACGGGCCTTCGCCCCGGCGAGAAGATGCACGAGAAGCTCACCTATAATCATGAAGAGGTGAACGTGATCGGCATTGAGGGCATCTACAAGGTTGCCTCCAAGCAGGTTGTCGCAAACGACTTCGATGAGAAGCTCGATGAGCTGCTCGATCATGCCCGTCATCGCCGCCGCGACGAGGCCATCAGGATGCTTGCGGAGCTGGTGCCAGAGTACCGTCCGCGCCGGGCAGCGGAGTAAGCGGCGACACACGGTTGACCTGATGGATTGCGGTGCTACCCACTGGCGCCGGTTTCCAGAAGAATGAAAGTCGCCGAGCCCATGACTGAGCGTTTCAAGGTCCGCCGTGCCCTCTTGTCGGTTTCTGACAAGGCCGGGCTAGTCGAACATGGTCAGAGGCTCGCCTCTCATGGTGTCGAGCTGGTCTCGACGGGCGGCACGGCCCGCGCTCTCAAGGAGGCAGGTCTCGAGGTTGTGGATGTCGCAGATCTCACGGGCTTTCCGGAGATGATGGATGGCCGGGTCAAGACGCTTCACCCGGCTGTGCATGGCGGCCTGCTTTACCGCCGCGACCTTGAAAGTCACCGCGAAGACGCCAAACGTCACGGCATCGAAGCCATCGATCTCGTTTACATCAACCTCTATCCGTTCGAGGCGACCGTCGCATCCAATGCCGACTTCGACACCTGTATCGAGAACATCGACATTGGTGGGCCTGCGATGCTGCGCGCGGCGGCCAAGAATGGCGAGTCGGTCGCTGTCTGTACCGATGCGGGCGATGTGGCGCGCGCGCTGGCGGAAATGGATGCGAATGATGGCCAGGTGAGCCGTGACCTCAGCATCCGCCTTGCGGCAAAGACCTATGCGCGCACAGCGGCCTATGATGCGGCGATTTCCGGCTGGTATGCCGATCAGCTCAACGATGCGACGCCGGATTGGGCAGGCTTTGGCGGCAAGCTGGCGCAAGAGCTTCGTTATGGCGAAAACCCGCACCAGTCGGCAGCTTTTTACGTCACGGGCGACAAGCGCCCGGGCGTTGCCAATGCACGCCAGGTGCAGGGCAAGGAGCTCTCCTACAATAACATCAACGACACCGACGCGGCGTTCGAGCTGATCGGTGAGCTGGGCGATGAACGCCCGGCCGTTGCGATCATCAAGCATGCGAACCCTTGCGGCGTTGCGACGGGCGACACCGCGCTCGCCGCTTACAAGGCGGCGCTGGAATGCGACTCGACGTCTGCTTTTGGCGGTATCGTCGCGCTGAACCGTCTGCTCGACGAGGAAACGGCAGAAGAGATCACGAAGATCTTTACCGAAGTCGTCATCGCGCCGGGCGCTGATCAGGGCGCGCTGTCTGTTTTCGAGAAGAAGAAGAACCTTCGCCTGCTGCTGACCAGCGGTGTGCCTGACCCACTGGCGCGCGGGCGTGTCGTGAAAAGCGTGGCGGGCGGCCTTCTGGTTCAGGACCGAGACTTCGGCCGCGTGTCGAAGGATGACCTTCGCGTTGTCACGTCGAAGGCGCCGAGCGAGGAAGAGCTCGAGGACATGCTGTTTGCCTGGCGCGTCGCCAAGCATGTGAAGTCCAACACCATTGTCTATGTGAAGAATGGGGCCACGGTCGGGATTGGCGCAGGCCAGATGAGCCGGATCGATTCAGCGCGCATCGCTGCCCGCAAGGCGGTGGACGCCGCCGAAGTAGCCGGCTGGGACGCGCCAAAGACGCGCGGCTGTGTGGCCGCGTCAGATGCGTTCTTTCCATTCCCGGATGGTCTGCTTCAGGCCGCTGAAGCCGGTGCGACGGCGGTCATTCAGCCGGGCGGGTCTATCCGCGATGAGGATGTGATCAAGGCAGCCGACGAGGCCGGCCTCGCCATGGTCTTCACCGGCATGCGCCACTTCAGGCACTAGACCATTGGCAGAGGCCGTCTCTCCCTTTGATGCCGCGATGCAGCACTGGCTGCCGGTCAGGGTCTATTACGAAGACACCGACTTCACCGGCATGGTGTACCACGCCAATTATCTGCGCTTCTTCGAGCGGGGACGGTCTGAATTTCTTCGCGATGCAGGTGTTTCGCACCAGTCACTTCTGGCGCTGCCAGAGCCTGCCGCCTTCACCCTGACCAATGTCCAGGTGGACTATAAGCGCGCGGCAAGAATCGACGACGCGCTGATGATCTGCTCGCGCTATACCGGCGTGAAGGGCGCAAAAGTCCTGTTCGAGCAGACCGCGAGGCGGGGCGACGAGGTCATCGCCGAGGCGCATGTCACCGCCATCATGATCCATGTGGACGGACGCCCGCGTCGCCCCATCCCGGATGTGGTCGAGCAGCTTCGACCTTATATTTTCAAGTCTTGAGGCAAGCGGCAGCTTTTTTGCCGCCCAGGCCTCCTGCCGGAGGCGCTCCGGCACATATTCTGCTTCAGATGCCAAGTTTCCGCCTGATTTCCGTAGGATAGGGGGAGCAGATTGATCGTGCGGTCTGATGGGGGCCGTGCGCAAAGGCTGTGCTGCAGCCAGCAAGAAGAGGAATTTCATGGAAAGCGACGTCACCGCACCGATTGTCAACGATGCCGGCTTCTCCCTTCTCGGTCTCCTTCTGGAAGCCGATATTGTGGTCAAACTCGTCCTTATCATCCTGCTCATTGCCAGCCTCTGGTCCTGGGCTGTCATCATCGAAAAAACCTTCGCCGTTTCCAGCGCACGTCGCCGGGCGAAGGCTTTCGAGGATGCGTTCTGGTCAGGCCGGGCCGATGACCTTGACCGCCGCGGGCCGCCGTCCGGCAGCGACGCAGCCTCTCGCATCTATGCGTCTATCTCACGGGAGTGGAGCGATGCCCGCCGCGCCCCAGAGCCAAATGATCACATGATGATGATCGACCGGGCCGAGCGCTCGCTGCGGGCTGGCGTCGACCGCGAAGTCGGCCGGATCAGCAATGGTCTGGGTGTGCTGGCGACGATTGGGTCTGCATCGCCGTTCATCGGTCTTTTCGGGACAGTCTGGGGCATCATGAACGCGTTTCTCAACATCGCCGAGAAACAGGACACCAGCCTGACCAACGTTGCAGGACCGATTGCCGAAGCGCTTTTCGCGACCGGCCTTGGCCTCGTCGCGGCTATCCCGGCGGTCATTTACTACAACAAGTTCACCGGCGACGTGAACCGGTTTGCCGATCAGCTCGACACGTTCAGCCAGGACCTTCTGGTGCGTCTGTCGCGCCGCGCTTCGGACCTCGGGGCATAAGTCATGGCTGGAGGATTTGCTGCTGGCCCAACAGGGCGAAACCGCGGCCGCCGCGCGATGGCCGCAGAAATCAACGTGACCCCACTTGTCGACGTGATGCTCGTGCTGCTGATCGTTTTCATGATCACCGCGCCGCTGCTGACCACCGGCGTTGAAGTGTCGCTGCCGAAAGCGTCGGCAGAGAATCTGCGTGCGCCGCAAAGCCAGCCGCTTTCAGTGTCGCTCGACTCCAGTGGGGCGATCTACATCCAGGAAACGCGTGTGAACCCTGAAGAGCTCGTCTCGACGCTCTATGCGATTGCAGGCGAAGGCTATGAGGAGCGCATCTTCCTGCGGGCAGATGAGGGCGTGAATTATGGGCAGGTTATGAATGTCATGACCCGTATGCAGCGCGCTGGCTATCGCAACATTGCGCTTGTTACCGACCCGCAGGCCGAGGAGTCGCGCTAGGATATGATCCGAGGCCTTCCGGCATCTGTCATGCTGCATGCTGCAGTGATTGGCGCAGGCTATATCGCCTGGCCCTACGTCGCGACGAGCGTGACGGAGGATGAGTTTGTCGTTGTGCCGGTCGAGCTTGTCGATGTGGGTGAGATGACGAACGTCGCGCCTGTTCTTGAGCCGCAGGAGCCGGAAGAAGAAGAGGTCGAGCCAGAGCCGGAACCGGAGCCCGAAGAAGACGAAGAGCTTCCGGTCGAGGATATCCCCGATGAGCGGGATATACCGGTCGATGAGGTCGAAACGGCCCGCGAAGCTGCGCCGCCTGAGGAAGAGGACGATATTCTTCCGAACTTCGAGGCAGAAGCCGATGAGGAAGAAGAAGCGCCGCCAGAAGAGCCAAAGGAAGAGCGTCCGGCCACGCCTAATCCGAAACGTGATAGCAGCGCGCTCGACAATCTTCTGAATTCCGCTGAGTCGACCTTCCAGAGTGAGCGTGAAACACGCCGGGAAACGCAGGCCCCGCGCCGTGAGACACCGCCGCGCGAAGAAACACCTGCACCCCAGGAGCAGCGTGCCGGCGCAGGTGAGCGGACGGCCAACACTGTCCGGATCGAGCAGCTGCTCTACAATCAGATCTATCCATGCTGGGACGGGGTTGGCGATCAGCCAGAACCGGAGCGGCTTAATATCAGCATGCGGGCAAGACTGGATGCTGAAGGCAATGTGCTCGACCTCGATCTTGTGCGGCCGTCGCGTGCGCCAATCGGGGACCGGCCCATGCAGCTTGCCATCGAGCGGGCCCAGCGTGCGGTCCAGAAGTGTCAACCATACAGGCTTCCGAGGGATGATTACGATCTCTGGAAGGAAGCCAATATCAATCTCGGCCCGGCTTTTACGGGTAACTAGACGTCAGGAAAGGGCGATAGCCAGATGATGAAATCAATTGCCGCCTATCTCTTTGCTGCCTTGGTGGCGGTCATTCCCGCCGCGACGGCGCAGGTGACCGTGAACATTTCCGAAGGCACGCTGAAGCCGACGCCAATCGCCATTCCAGTCTTCGAGGCTGAAGGCGCGGACCGGCAACTGGCCACGGATATCACCTCCGTTATCCAGAACGATCTGCTGTCGACTGGCCTCTTCGAGATTACGCCTCAGAGCGCTTTCATCCAGCGTGACCTGTCGATCAATACGCAGCCGCGCTTTGCCGACTGGAAGATCATTCAGACCGACGCACTTGTTGTGGGCGAAGTT
Source organism: Henriciella algicola (assembly GCF_003576245.1). Classification (GTDB taxonomy): domain Bacteria; phylum Pseudomonadota; class Alphaproteobacteria; order Caulobacterales; family Hyphomonadaceae; genus Henriciella; species Henriciella algicola. The sequence goes on along the minus strand of NZ_QWGA01000003.1, from coordinate 1,025,299 downwards.
GACCGGGTGACGATCGAGGGTGTCGAGTTTATCCGCGCCTCTGTTCGTCTCTGGGACGTTTATGGCGAGGAGGTCATGCGTCTTGAAGGCCAGGCCGGTCGCCGCTTTACGGCGAAGCCCGAAGACTGGCGCCGGATCGCGCATAAGATCGCAGACACGATCTATGCGCGCCTCACCGGTGAAGACCCGTATTTTGACTCGCGTATTGTCTACGTCGCTGAAACCGGCCCGAAGGATGACCGCACAAAGCGTCTGGCCATCATGGATTCCGACGGCGCCAATGTGAAATATCTCACCTCCGGCACGTTCACGGTCCTGACGCCGCGCTTCTCGCCGTCGAACCAGCAGATCACCTATATGTCGTTCGAGAACAATCGTCCGCGCGTTTACCTGTTCGATATCCAGAGCGGACGCCAGGAAGTGCTCGGCAATTTCCAGAACATGACGTTTGCGCCGCGCTTCTCGCGCGATGGACAGTCAGTGCTTCTGACGCAGGCTGTGAATGGCAATTCCGATATCTATCTGCGAGATCTCGTTACCCAGAGCACGCGCAGGCTGACCGATCATCCTGCGATCGATACGTCGCCTTCAATGTCGCCTGATGGCCGTCAGATCGTATTTAACTCAGACCGTGGTGGCAGCCCGCAACTCTACATCATGAATACAGATGGCTCGCCGCTGACCTGCCCATCGGGTGGCCGCGATACGGCGTGCCGTATCACCTTTGGCTCGGGCCGCTATTCAACGCCGGTCTGGAGCCCGCGTGGTGACCTTATCGCCTTCACCAAGCAGTCGCGTGGCCGCTTCTCAATTGGCGTCATTGGTACCGATGGCGAAGGTGAGCGCGTCCTCACGGAATCCTATCTCGATGAAGGTCCGGAATGGTCGCCAAATGGCCGCGTCATCACCTTCTTCCGTGAGCGCGCTCCGGGTGCTGGCCCACAGCTCTGGTCTGTCGACCTGACCGGCCGCAACCTGCGCCAGATTCCGACACCAACGCAGGGCTCGGACCCTGCCTGGTCGCCGCTTCTCAACTAGAACTCGCCACGCCTGACCGGGCGGAAGGCCCGGAAGGCAAATTATTTTTTCCGGAACCAATCGTCAGCCACGAAGTTGACAAAATCCGACACTAATGGGTCGCGCCAACGACCTTACGAAGGAGTAACCAATGCGTCGTCTAGTTCTTTCTACTGCTTCCCTCGCTCTGATCCTTGGTGCCACCGCGTGTGCCTCCAAGCCGAAACCGAGCGACAATTCGGCGTCGCAAGTTTCCGATAACGGCAATGCGAACACCGGTCCGGTGCGCGAGTCCGACATCGAGACCCCGAACCGCGTCATCGACTCCGGTCCAGCTGCCGGTTCGCTCGAAGACTTCCGCGTGAACGTCGGCGACCGCGTTTACTTCAACCTCGACCAGTACCGCCTCGACGCCGACGATCAGGCCGTTCTGCAGCGTCAGGCCGCCTGGCTGCAAAACTACCCGAACGTTCGCATCCTCGTCGCCGGTAACGCCGACGAGCGCGGCACCCGCGAGTACAACCTCGCACTCGGTGAGCGCCGCGCGTCTGTGGTCCGTGATTACCTCGTGAACCTCGGCGTCAGCCAGTCGCGCATCGACACGGTGTCCTACGGCAAGGAGCGTCCAATCGCAGCAGAGTCGAACGAAGCTGCATGGGCGATGAACCGTAACGCCTTCACCCAAATCATGGGCGGTCCAAGCAGCTAAACGCTGACGACTGAAATTTACTGATACAGAAAGCCGGGCGTCATAATTTGGCCCCGGCTTTTTTCTTATCTATATGCTGAAATTGTGCATCTACTGCCCCGAAGAGGCCCTTTCATGATCCGTATGGTTCCGCTCATTGCCGCGCTCGCCCTGTTTGCCCCGATAGAGGCAGGTGCTCAGTCCAACCGCGCGCCCATTACACGCGGCGCGACGAGCGGTGACCTTGCAACGACCGTGAATGATATGCGCCAGCGCATGGCGCAAATGGATCTTGAGCAGAAGCGCCTTGAAGACGAGATCAACCGCCTGAATGGTGAGATCGAGACCCTGCAGTTCCTGCTTTCCCAATCGCGCGACGAATCTGAGCGTATGCAGCGGGACGACCAGCGTATTGGCCAGTCGATCCGCGAGCTCACCGAACAGAATGAGCGTATGCAGCGTCAGATCTCTGCGCTGCAGGAAGATGTCAGCCAGAACCGCGCCGAGGTGGATGAAGTTCAGGAGACCGCACCGGCGACGAACCGTAGCGAGACCCAGACGTCTTCGGCGACCCAGACGCGCGGAACCAGCAATAGCAGCAGCGCCAATTCGCAAGAGCGCGAACCGTCCGCATCGCAAACCGCGTCGTCGGGCAACCCGAACTATCAAGGGTCGCTTGGCACGCTTGGCGCGAGCGATCTTCCTGGCGAGGCAGGTCCGCTGTTCGCGGCAGCGAAGTCCCGCCTTCTGAAGTTTGATTATGCCGGCGCTGAAGATGCGTTTCGCGCCTTCCTCGACCGCTTCTCTGACGACCCGCAGGCTGGCGAGGCGCAGTACTGGCTCGCCGAGACCCTTTTCCAGCAGGAAGCCTATGGCGAATCCGGTGAGGCCTATCTGAAAATGATCCGCGAATATCCGGACGATGCGCGTGCGCCGGATGCGCTCGTCAAGCTGGCCCGCTCCATGCGCCTTGTCGGTGATACGGACCGCGCCTGCGAGGCTCTGGATGTCCTGCCGCAGCAATATCCGAACGCTTCGGGTGTGACTCGTAACCTCGCGGCCCTGGAACGCACGCGGGCAGGGTGCAGCGCCTAGACGCCTTTAGCTGTCAGCTCATCGATGCGGTGGCAGCCGGGTCGCAAGGCCCAGTCTGCGTTGCTGTATCGGGCGGAAGCGACTCGCTCAGCCTGCTCAACCTTGCAGAGGCGTGGGCGCAACAGAGTGGGCGTGACCTGCTTGTCCTGACGATCGATCATGGTTTGCGCCCTGAAGCGGCCAAAGAGGCGCGCTGGGTGGCAGATCTGGCGCATGATCGCGGGATTGCCGCTGAAATTCTGACATGGTCTCCGGACAAGAGCAGCCAGAACGCGGCCCGCAGGGCCCGGCATATCCTTTTGGCAGAGGCTGCGCGCAAGGCAGGCGCAGGGGTCGTCCTGCTCGGTCACACGCTGACTGATGTGATGGAGACGTTACTGATGCGTCTGTCGCGGCCCGTGCGACTGGCGGGCGCGGTTGGGCCGCAGCCTGTCTCTGTCTCCCCGGTCTGGCCTGAAGGACGCGGCATCATACTGGCGCGGCCCCTTCTGTCCTCGCGGCGTGAAGATCTGGTCGCGGACCTTGAAGCGAGCGGGCGGGACTGGATCAGCGATCCCAGCAATGACGCAGACCACTATGAGCGTGTGCGTGTGCGCAGGCTCGTTACGGCATTGGATGGTGCACGGCTCAAGCGGATTTGTTTCGACGCCATGCGTCTCCGGGCGGTTGAGGACTTACAGCTGTCGCAGCTCCTGAGCGGGGCGGTGCGCACAGGTCCGAGAGGCCTGATCGAAGTGGATGTCGGGCGGGCGGAAGCGGCGCCCGCGCTCTGGGCCCGATTTCTTGATATGATTCTGCAAGCAGCGTCTGGCAGCAGTCATGGCGCGCCGGCCCAATCTCTATCAGCGCTGGTCGAAACGATCGTCTCTGGCGGGCCGGAGAGCCGTGTCACGCTCGGTGGGGCGTGGGTGCAGCGGCGCGGCGACCATTTGCTCATTGGACGGGACCCCGGTGAAGCGCGCAAGGCGTGGAGTGATGGTGTCTGGGATGGGCGCTACCAACGCCCGAGCATGAGTGAAAGGGCAGAAGCAGATGAGCGGATGGCGCTGCCATTCCTCGTGCGGGATAGTGCGCCGGCCGAGGCTGCTGAAGAAATTATCTCAGCCCGGCTGGCGCAGTGGAGCCGGGCGCTGCGGCTGAGTGCTCAGTTCACCGCCGCGATGGTGCAGGACGTTTGAGGCGCGCTACCAGACGCCCCGGCTGAGCCCGCTCCAGAGATAGCCGCCCAGCGTAGGGGCGAAATACTGCTTTGATGGCAGGTCGACTTTCTGGGGACGAAGTGAGCCGTTGAGCGCGTCTTCCATGGCGCGCACCACGATGTCGCGGCTACCTGCGGCCATCCGCCAGAGGTAGGTGTGGAAGTTGTCTTCCGGTTCGGCCCGAAGACGCGACTGGTAGAGAATGTCGCCCGTATCCACGCCATGATCGACAAGGTGTACCGTTGCGCCAAAATGCTCCGGCTCTCCGTTGGCGAGGGCAAAATAGCCGCCGAACATGCCGCGATAGGCCGGATTGATACCTGAATGGTAATTGATGAACGGCGCGTCGATACTGGCGAGCGTCTTCTTTGAGATCATGCGCGTAGAGACCACGAAGACAGCTTTCGGGTCGAGCGATTTGAGTGTGGCGCGGCACTGGTCGGAATTCACCGATGGCACTTCAATGAGGTTGGCACCGCTTCGGGGTTCTGGCTCGAGCTTTTCACGCGCGATGAGCCGGGCGATCGTATCCTGACTTCCCTTGCTGGTGAGTTTGATAGGGATGCGCGCCGCCTGCATACTGGCCACCGTCAGCGGTCCGAGCAGTTTGCGGCGACGGCGCCACAGTGTTGCCTGCGACTCGCCTTCCTCTCGGATGATCGGGAAGTCGCCGAAGTGCTCCTGCAGTGTGTTGATCATGATCCAGGCGTGCGGGCCGCCTGCTGTGAGCGCAACAATCTTTGGTGCCGTAGCCATGTCAGCATCTCTCCCTGAATAGGACAGTCTGACAGGTGGCTTGCAAGTATCAGGCTAGTTGAGGGCGAGGCACTAGCCTATGGAGCGAACCGCGTCGGCGACTTCGTTGACCGCAGATTCCATGGCCGCGGCATCTTCGGCCTCTGCCATGACGCGGATTAGAGGCTCGGTGCCGGATTTGCGGATGACGAGACGTCCGGTGCTGCCGAGGCGCGCCTCGACGGCGCTGATGACCTGCTTGACGCTGTCCTGATCGAGAGGTGCTTCGCTTTGGTAGCGGACATTCACCAGCTTCTGAGGGACCGGTTCGAAGACGTTCGCGATTTCGGACAATGGCTTGCCAGTCTCCACCATGACGGCAAGCGCCTGAAGCGCGGCGATCATGCCATCGCCGGTGGTGACATGGTCAGAAACGACGATGTGGCCGGACTGTTCGCCGCCGAGATTGAAGCCGCCCTCGCGCATCCGCTCGACGACATAGCGGTCGCCGACCTTGGTGCGATCAAGGCTGAGGCCCTGGGATTTCAGATAGTTCTCAAGGCCGAGATTCGACATGACAGTGGTGACCACGCCATCGCGGGCGAGCAGGCCGCGCTTTTTCCAGTCGCCAGCGATCAGGCCGATCAGCTGGTCGCCGTCTATTTCGTTGCCCTTCTCATCGACGAGGATGCAGCGGTCCGCATCGCCATCGAGCGCGATACCGATATCAGCGCGGTATTTCTTGACGGCGTCGCGGAGCGCCAGCGTATGCGTACTGCCGACTTCCTGGTTGATATTGAAACCGTCCGGCGCGACGCCAATCGGGAAGACTTCGGCTCCAAGTTCATAGAGGGCGGTTGGGGCGACCTTGTAAGCTGCGCCATTCGCGCAATCGACGCAGACGCGAAGGCCGGAAAGCCGGCTGCCACGCGGGAAGGTCGCTTTGACGATCTCGATATAGCGGGCCTGCGCATCATCCACGCGGCGTGTGCGGCCAAGCGCAGATGGTGCGGCGAGCTTGTCGTCGAGCGCGCGGTCCATCCGGCTTTCGATTTCGAGTTCGATCTCGTCAGAGAGTTTGTAACCGTCCGGCCCGAAGAGTTTGAGGCCATTATCCTCAAACGCATTGTGGCTGGCAGAAATCATGACGCCGAGGTCTGCGCGAAGCGAACGGGTCATCATGGCGACGCCGGGCGTCGGCAGCGGGCCAAACAGGGTCACGTCCATGCCAACCGAGGTGAAGCCTGCAACCAGCGCAGGCTCGATCATGTAGCCAGAAAGGCGTGTATCCTTGCCGATGACGACCGAATGGCGCCGTGTGCCGCCGCGGCGGAAATACTTGCCAGCCGCCATGCCGAGGCGCATCGCGATCTCTGGCGTCATGGGCGGCGTGTTCGCCGTGCCGCGAATGCCGTCTGTACCGAAATATTTGCGCGTCATAGGCGGCCTCCCGTCTTCCAAGCGACTTCGCATACATTCACTGACCGTGCCAAGTCCGTGAAAGCCACTTTAGCCTGAAGTTGCAACAATACCTTTAACCAAAGCCGGCAATTACCTTATGAGGCGAAGCCTGCACCCTTCAGGGGAACGAGGGCTGACATAAAACGTCACGCTTTTTGCAATGACCTGCGGCCTTCCGGTTTTCTAGAGGAAGGCTGAGCACTCAAGGAGGCGACACATATATGTGCGGTATTATCGGTATCCTCGGCAACGAACCGGCAGCGCCGCGGCTCGTTGATGCGCTGAAGCGTCTTGAGTATCGCGGTTATGACAGCGCAGGCATCGCGACCATCGACGCCAGTGGCAAGATGGACAGACGCCGCGCCCCGGGCAAGCTGAACAATCTCGACGAGGCGATTGCCGCTGATCCGCTGGCTGGAAACCAGGGCATCGGCCACACCCGTTGGGCAACGCATGGCCTGCCAACCGTCGGCAATGCGCATCCGCACGTGTCCGGACCCGTCGCCGTGGTGCACAATGGCATCATCGAGAATTTCCGGGAGCTGCGCCAGGAACTGGAAGCTGAAGGCCACCAGTTCGAGACCGAGACGGATACTGAAACGATTGCCCACCTCATCGCGTCCAACCTGAAGAAAGGAATGGGCGAAGTTGAGGCTGTAAAGGCTGGCGTCGCGCGCCTGCACGGGGCATTTGCCCTTGCGCTCCTTTTTGAGGGCCGTTCAGACCTTCTGGTCGGCGCGCGCAAAGGCTCACCGCTGGCGATCGGTGTCGGCGAAGGAGAGATGTTCCTCGGCTCTGACGCCCTCGCGGTCGCGCCTTTCACCAATCGCGTCATCTATCTGGAAGAGGGCGATGTCTGCGTTCTCAGCCATGAGAGCTATGAGATTTTTGACCGCAAAGACAAGCCGGTCGAGCGCGCGGTCAGCATCGTGCAGGGCGCGGGCGCTGCAGCAGAGAAGGGCAATTATCGCCACTTCATGCAGAAGGAAATCTTCGAGCAGCCGGACTCAACGGGCCGCACGATTGGCGCCTACACCAACATTCTTCGCCAGACGGTTGAGCTGCCCGGTGAGGGCGCCGATGCGATCGACTGGTCCGAGGTGAAGTATCTCTACATGATCGCCTGTGGCACAGCCCACTTTGCGACACGGGTGGCCGAGTACTGGTTTGAACAGTGTGCCGGACTGCCGGTCAAAACCGATATCGCCTCGGAATTCCGCTACCGCGAACCTGCGCTCGCCAAGGAAGGCGGGCTTGCGCTCTTTGTCAGCCAGTCAGGCGAAACGGCCGATACGCTGGCGGCGCTTCGCTATTGTAAGGAGCAGGGGCTGAAAACGGCAGCTGTCGTCAATGTGCCGACGTCTTCGATTGCGCGCGAAGCTGATCTTGTCCTGCCAACGCTGGCGGGGCCGGAGATCGGTGTTGCTTCGACCAAGGCGTTCACCGCGCAGCTGGCCGCGCTGGCAGCTGTCGCCATCTCGGCTGGCCGGGCGCGCGAACAGATCTCGCGGGACGCTGAAATCCGTCTGGTGCGCGCGCTGACCGAACTGCCTCGCCTCATGTCGACGACGCTGCAGCTTGATGAGCGGATTGCAGAGCTTTCGCGCGACATCGCCAAGGCAAGTGACGTCATCTATCTCGGCCGGGGCGTGCATTACCCTATTGCGCTGGAGGGCGCGCTGAAGCTGAAAGAGGTCAGCTACATCCACGCTGAGGGCTACGCGTCCGGTGAGCTGAAGCATGGTCCGATTGCGCTGATCGATGAAGAAACGCCAGTGGTTTTCGTCGCGCCGTTTGATGGCCTGTTCGACAAGTCGCTTTCGAACCTACAGGAAGTCGCGGCCCGCCGCGGCGAGGTTGTCCTGATTTCCGATGCGGCGGGTGTGAGAGCAGCGGGTGAAACCCCCGCGAGCCGGATCGAACTGCCGGACTGCGACCCGTTCATTGCGCCGATCCTCTATTCGCTTCCGATCCAGATGCTCGCCTATCATGTGGCGGTCGAGAAGGGCACGGATGTGGACCAGCCGCGCAATCTGGCGAAGTCGGTCACCGTCGAATAGGGTCCAGCCGCCCAATCAGAGAGACAGATACCAAAAAGCCCCGTCAGCGTCGCGCTGGCGGGGCTTTGTCTCGTCTGCCTGACGTTTTCTAGATCAGGAGCCCGGATCCGAGCATCACGAAAGCGCAGAGGCTGGCGGCCATTGGAAGGCTGACCAGAAGTGCGAAGATACCCTGACGGGTTTCAGTGGAGGAAACGCTCATTGTTTTTGTCCTTCTCAAAAGAGCCGGGCAGGCGAGCCTGTCTGCTCCGGTGAGAAGGATATAGCACCGGTCAGTCTGGTAATCAATAAATGATGTCGAAAATATTTAGTGTTCAGTCTCCGGCGTCTTTTCGATGCCTTTGGCGAGGCCGGCGATAATGATGTCGAGGACGCCATTCAGCTCACGCCGAAGCTTGGGGAGGGTCAGACGCGAAAAAAGCTGAGGAAACCGGTACTTCATCAAAGCCGACTGGATCATTTCGGCGGTGTAGTTGCAGTCTGCGATAGGCGCGAAGTCGCCGCGCTCAATACCGTCTTCGAGAATGGTACAGAGATAGATACGCTCCTGGGCAAGCCCCTCATTCATGAAGAGAGGGCGTTCTTCGCCAAGCACTTCAGCGACTTCAAGAATCTTTGCTTCACGCTCAATCGCGTCGAATGTCTGGTCCAGGCCATAGTGGAAAACCTGGCGCAGACGCTGGGCAGGAGGCGCGTCGCTGCGGGAGATTTCGGAATAGGTCTGATAGAGATCGGAATTGAACTTCCGGGCCATCGCTTCGGCGATATCCAGCTTGGACGCAAAGAAACGATAGATATTCCCCGCAGACATATCGCAATCGCGTGCGATTTCCGACATGGTTGTTTTGCCATAGCCGTAGTGTTTGATACGGTTCATGGCCGCATCGAGGATCTGCTCACGGGTCTTGGATTTGTCACTCATGGGCTGAAGATACGGAAATCGCCTGAATGATCAATAAATTCTTCAGCGGCCTCTTGGCGCAGGAAGGCTGATATGCAGACCATTGGTGTACTGGGCGCAGGCGCCTGGGGAACAGCGCTTGCCGCCACAGCCGCAAAGGCCGGACGCGATGTCCGGGTCTGGGCGCTGGAAAGCGAAGTTGCAGAGGCGCTGAGCGCAGGTAAGGGGAACCCGGTTTACCTGCCGGGTATTGATCTTCCCGCCATGCAGGCATCAAGCGACATGTCCATTCTGACCAGCTGCGAGGCCATACTTGCGGTCGTACCGGCCCAGCATGCACGGGCCAGCTTTGAAAAGCTTGCCGAACACCTGTCGCCCGGTGTGCCTGTGCTGCTTTGCTCCAAGGGTATCGAGAAAAATACGCTGAGCCTGATGACGGATGTCGTGCATGAGACGATGCCAAAAGCCACGCCGGCCGTGCTGTCCGGCCCGAGCTTTGCCGCCGATGTGGCGCGTGGCCTGCCGACGGCGGTGACGCTTGCCTGCGCTGACGAGAAACTTGGCCAGACGCTGATGCAGGCCATCGGACGGAGCGCCTTCCGTCCCTATTGGTCGAATGATCTGATCGGTGCTGAGATCGGCGGGGCTGTAAAGAACGTGCTCGCTATCGCTTGCGGGATTGTCGAAGGGCTGGAGCTTGGCAAGTCAGCCCATGCGGCGCTGATCTCCCGCGGCTTTGCGGAGATGACCCGTCTTGCGGTCGCGATGGGCGCGCAGCAGCAGACGCTGGCTGGCCTCTGCGGCCTTGGCGACCTCGTCCTCACCTGCTCGTCGACGCAGTCGCGGAATATGAGCTTCGGCAAGGCGCTGGGGCAGGGCCGCTCGGCGGAAGATATTCTCGCAGAGCGCAATTCTGTCACTGAAGGCGTCGCGACGGCGCCTGCGCTGACAGAGCTCGCCGCGCGGGAAGGTGTCGCCATGCCGATCTGCTATGCGGTCCATGAAATTCTGGCCGGTCAGAAGAATGTCGATGAGGCAATGACCGCGCTTCTCAATCGTCCATTTACGCACGAAGGTCTCTGAATATGGCGCAATTCCTGATCAATGCCCGCGACAAGGCGGGCGCGCTTTCCCTGCGCATGGAGAACCGGCCAGCTCACCTCGACTGGGCGAAAGCGCATGCCGACAAGATCCTGATGGCGGGGCCTGTCTTCGCCGATGATGGCGAGACGTTTGCTGGGTCGACCTTCGTGGTGGAGTTTCCGACGCTCGCCGATGCCAAGGCGTGGGCGGCTGATGACCCATACGCGAAGGCGGGCCTATTTGATGCGGTGGAGATCCGCCCCTTCAGATGGCTGCTCGGTGTCGGAAAGCCGGAATAGGAAGTCCTCAGATGCGCAAATTTGTCAGTGGCAACCTGAATTATTCCAGCTGGTCTATCAGGGCGCTCCTGATGGTTCGGCATCTGGGCCTTGAGGTCGAGGAGGAGATCGTCCCGCTGGACTTTCCGGACACGACGGCGCGGCTCGCTGAGATCAGTCCGACGCGGAAAGTGCCGCTCCTGCTCTGGGATGATGAGACGGTCTGGGACTCCCTTGCCATCATCGAGTGGCTCGCTGACCGTTACCCCGACGCAGGTGTTTGGCCCGCCGATCCCAAGGCGCGCGCGAGGGCACGTGCCATCTCAGCAGAAATGCATTCAGGCTTTCCGACGTTACGGCGCGACTGCCCGATGGATATCCGTTCGCGTCATGGCCGCCCGGAAATGTCCGAAGCGCTCGCCAATGACATTCTGCGCGTCGATGCAATCTGGAGCAGCGCGCTGGAAACGTCGGGCGGGCCGTACCTGTTTGGCGCGTGGAGCGCAGCTGATGCGGTCTATGCGCCTGTTGTCACGCGTTTCCTGACCTATGACCTGCCGCGGTCAACAACGGCGCAGGCCTATATGGTGGCCGTCATGTCCCATCCGCTGATGGTCAGGCTCGCTGCAGAAGCTGCGGTGGAGCCGTGGTGGATCAAGTATGATGAGAATGGCCGGAGCGCCGGTTTCACGTCTTCGGAAGATTCATGAGGTCATAGCCGAGGTCGTGACGGAAAAGCTCCTTCACGCGGCCGCGATAAATCTCCAGCGCTTCGCCTGAGAACTGCTCGCTGAGCGGCGTCTTTCGGAACTGGAGCACGTTCGCTTCGGCGTCCGGATCAACCTTCTTGGCCATCGCTTCCTTGGTGCCGGCCTTGAGCGCGCCGTCCAAAGCCTTGGAGGTCAGGCTGATCTGCCAATGGGCGGCCATACCGCCGAGAATGGCGCGCGGATTGGCGCGGGTGTCTTCATAGTGCACGCGGTAAATGCGATCACCCGCCTTTTCGAGGATATCCCCCCAGCGGTTCCAGAAGCGGGCAAGCCAATAGAGGTCACAGCGATAGACCGAGCCTGACGGATCGCCGCGCAGATAGTCCAGCCAGTCGACCTCAAGCTCATGGTTCCACTTGGCGTGGTGGCTGGCGAGGATGGACATCGGGTGGCGCACGAAAAGCACGTAAGGCGGCAGGCCTGCGATGCCGCGCGCCCAGGTCCAGTCGGCTAGCTTGTGCGGGATGGTGTGGCTGAAGGCGAGACGCGGCAGCTCCGGGAAGGTCGGCTTGTCCTTCGGCCAGCCGATATAGGGGCGAACCGCATTCTCGGAGAAGTATTCCGGGCGCGGCACACCGTAGGTGTCGGCAAGCGCGACCGAGAACATGTATTTGACCCAATGGGTGCCGGAATTCTTCGAGGTCACCAGCACGCCATCAAAGGCACGGTGGCGCAGGACGGAGAAGTTTCCCCAATTGTCCTTGCGGACACGTTTTTCGTAGGCGTCGCTCATGGGCATGGCTTGTACAGCGCCGCGCCCGCTCCTGCCAAGCGGTTCAGTTCAGGCCCGCCTTGCGGCGCCAGATCTGGATGAGGTCACGTTCGGCGGTTGTCACGCTGCCGTCGGACACAGCGACATTCTCCAGCATGGCGCAGAGATCATCGAATTCTTTTGGGCCCATGCCGGGGGAGCGGATAATGACATCGCTCATACGGGCCATCACCACATGCGGCGCCGGGGCCTCGCGAGAGAGCCAGCCAGCCTGGGCAAGCATCTCCTCGGCCTCGCTCTCGCTGAAGCCGAAATGGGCGGTCATCTCTGCCCGCATCGCGCTGTCCTGCTGCTCTGAAATGGCACCGCGGGTACGGGCGACTTCCATCATCATGACGGCGGCGGCTTCGCGTGGGTCGGTCACGACAGAGAGGCCGCTCTTGCGGGCGCGGTGCTGGAATTTGAGCTTCCGTGGGAGGTTTGCCGCGCCCTTGGCGGCGTCATAGCCATCGCGTGCAGCGCCGGAGATCATCTTGATGCGCCAGTACCAGACGGCGATGAAGGTGATGATACCGATCAGCCCAAGAAGAATATGCATGAAAAAAACTCCCCGGTGGGCTACACCGGGGAGTTTAGATTGCTCAGCTTGAGAAAGAAAGCTGCCGGGCCTTCTTTCGCCTTACTGTTCGTCGGCTTCCAGCTCCGGCTCTGCGTCCGGGTCCATGCCGGGGCCAACGGCTTCCTCCTGGATGTCCTGATTGCTGACACCCTCGCGGTTCATGTGCGCCTGGGTCACGACATAGGCGCGGATCGCTTCAGAGTCCTCTGGTGTAAGGACGTCGCTGAAGGACACCATGCCATTGCTGGCGAGGGCACCGTTCATGACGACATTGTTCCAGGCATCTGCGCTTGCCGTGTAGGTTGACCAGCGGAGATCTGGCAGCACGCCCGAGCTGATGCCCAGCAGGCCATGACAGACGCCGCAATTGCGCGAGTAGTGGATAAGGCCGGCTTCCAGCATCTCTTCATCACCAAAAGGCTCTGCCTTTGGTTCTGGTTCGACGATGAGGTCGGTATCGAGTGGCGGGATCTCAGCTTCGCCGCCAAGCTTGAAGGTGATCACCTTGCCAAGTGCTGGCGGGACAGCGTCCTTGAACAGCATGCCTGCAGCGAGACCATAGGCATGACCCCAGCCGGTCGTGATGGTGACATGCTGTTCGCCATCGACCTCATAGGTCATCGGACCTGAGAGCGCGCCTGAATTGAGCTGGTCGCTCCACAGTTCTTCGCCTGTTGCACCGTCATAGGCTGCGAAGGTGCCATCAAGCTGGCCCTGGAAGATGATGCCACTCGCGGTCGACAGGATACCGCCATTCCAGCCGGCACCATGTTCAACTGTCCAGCGGGCCTCCTGAGCGACCGGATCCCATGCCACCAGCGTGCCTTTTGCGGCTGCGCGCAGCGCCTGGACGGTGCCTTCAGGATAGCGAAGCGGCATGCCGGCAGAGAAGTCCATGCCGGTATTCCACTTGGCTGGCTTTGACTGGAAGCGCGGGTCGGTAATGTAGGCCTGACCAAGTTCCATCGCGGGGATGTAGACGAGGCCTAGATCCGGGTTCATCGCCATTGGATGCCAGTTATGGGCACCGTATGGGGCAGGGACCTGCACAAAACCAGCATAGGTTTCAGGGTCGTTATTGCGCGCTTCAGGGTTTTCGATCGGACGGCCGTCCTCATCGAGGCCTTCAGCCCAGTTGATCGCGGCGTATGGCTCGCCGGAGATGAGTTCACCGGTTTCTGCGTCCACGACGTAGAAAAAGCCGTTCTTCGGCGCCTGCATTGCGACGCGGCGGGTCTCACCGTTCTCGCCGACTGGCAGGTCAGCCAGCATGATGTGCTGGGTTGCTGTGTAGTCCCAATTGTCGCGCGGCGTGGTCTGATAGTGCCACTTATACTCACCCGTCGTGGCATCGACTGCGACGATGGACGATACGAAGAGGTTGTCGCCGTCGCTGTTCGGGTCGCGGATATCTGCGTTCCAAGGAGAGCCGTTGCCGACGCCGAAGATGACCTGGTCGTTCACTTCGTCATAGACAATCGCGTCCCAGACCGTGCCGCCGCCGCCATCGGTGACCCATGCGCCGTCATCGCCCCATGTATCGTTGGCCAGTTCTGCGAAGATCGCATCCGAGGCTGCGCCGTCAGGTTCCTTGTTCGGGTTTGGTACCGTGTAGAAGCGCCAGTCGAGGTCGCCCGTTTCAGTGTCATAAGCGGAGAGGTAGCCACGGACGCCAAGTTCAGCGCCGCCATTCCCGATGAGGACGTTGCCTTTGACGATGCGCGGGGCACCAGTGATCGTGTACGGCTTGGACTGGTCTACGGTAACGACGCTCCATTCCACTTCGCCGGTTTCAGCGTCGAGGGCCTGGAGGCGGCCATCAATCACACCGACAAAGACCTTGCCATCATAGACAGCGACACCGCGGTTCACGACGTCACAGCAGGCTTTGACGCCGACGGCGCGGTCGACTTCCGGGTCATGCACCCAAAGCTCTTCGCCCGTGACAGGGTCCAGCGCGTAGACGACAGACCATGAGGAGGTGAGATACATGACGCCATCAACGACGATCGGCGTCGATTCAATGCCGCGTCCGGTGTTGAGCTCATAGGTCCAGGTTGGCGCCAGCTCAGAAATGTTCTCTGCGGAAATACCGGCCAGCGTCGAGTGACGCTGCTCTTCATAGGTGCCGTTATAGGTGAGCCACTCTGCCGGCGTTGAGGCCGCATTCGAGAGCCGGGCTTCATCTACGGCTGCGGCGCCATTCGATGAGGTTTCGCCATCAGCTTCGGGTGGGTTTGGGGCTTCGACATCGGCCGCGTCCTCAGACGGGTTACCACATGCCGTCAGCCAGAGTGCAGACAGCGCAGCCGTCGCAACCAGGCGCACAGGTTTCATGATCCCTCCAGTGTTTCCTCTAGACCGGCCTTATCATTGCCGTGGCCGATACCCGTGTCATGCTACGGTTTTCGATAGCCTTGTCGAGGTGGACGCAACGTCAGGGCCGGAGGGGATTATCAGCGGTTCGCAGCAACCATGAGATCGGCTTGCGCGGCGTTGATCGCACCAGCGATTGCCGTGCGCCATTCGTCCATGCTGGACGCGGATTGGGCCTCTGGCGGGAAGCTGACAGAGCGTGACGCGCTGACCACGCCGCCGGAGAGGCGGTTCCCGCGCAGGACAAAGCCGCTCATCGCATCAGCGGCCCCTGCGCCCTGTGCGCCATAGCCGGGCACGAGGAAGAGCGCGTCAGGTGCCAGCTCCCGCAGGCGGCGGGCTTCCTGCGGGCCGGTCGCGCCGGTAACGAGCATCAGACCAGACCAGCCACTTTCGCCCTTGAGGCGTTCGATCATTGGCGCGAGCGCCTCGACGATGCGCTCATAGAGGGGCGCGCCTTCGAGCGATTTCGACTGGAAGTCGGCAGAGCCGGGATTGGAAGTGCGCGCGAGGACGATGACGCCCTTGCCATTCGCTTCGGCCGCCTTCACATGCGGCTCCAGCGTGTCGACGCCCATATAGGGGTTTACGGTCAGCGCATCGCTGGGAAAGGGCGCGTTCTCTGCAAGAAAGGCGGCGGCGTAGCCTTCGGCCGTTGAGCCAATATCGCCGCGCTTTGCGTCCATAAGCACGACGAGGCCAGCATCGCGCGCGGCTTCGAGGATGCGGGCCAGCGCGCGCATGCCCTGCCAGCCATGACGTTCATAGAACGCAGACTGTGGTTTGATGACGCCAGTCCTGCCCTTGGCAGCCTCTATCATTGCGAGGCCCCAGGCCTCGACGCCTTCAGGTGTGTCGCCGCCGAAGAGGTCTGGGATACGGCCGGCATGCGGGTCGAGGCCGACGCAGAGCGGGCCAAACTCTTCCGTAGCTGCGATGAGCCGGTCTGCGAAATTCATGAGTCTGCTTCCGGTTCGTCGACCTTGCAGGCGACCTTCACGACCTGGAGGCTCTGGCGCACGCGGTCGGCAGAGCCGCCATACGTACCAGGTTCAAATGGAACGGGGCGTTCGCCAAGCGGAATGACATCCTGCTCGGCCAGGAAAGTGCGGATGGTTTCGGGCGATGCGCTATAGAGGCGGCCGCGGCGGGGGCTTTCAGCGATGATGACGCCGCGAACCTTGCCCTCAGCGTCGTAAACCGGGCCACCACTCAGGCCGCCAAGCGTGCCCTCAAGGTCAGAGGTGCGACCGGTCTCGGCCCAGGCAAGCACGGACTCTTCACCGGTCCGGCGACCGCGAGAAATCAGGCGCGAACGGGAAATCAGACGGCTGGCGGCTTCGCCGGGGCGTCCTTGCGGATAGCCGACATGATAGCCATAGCTGCCAACGCGCAGATCATTGGAGATGTCGAGCGCCACCGGGGCGAGGCTTGGCGGTGCATAGAGCAGGGCGAGATCATTCGTGTCGGACACAGAGAAGTCGCGAACCGGGAGGTAGCGGTTCGGGGCGACGAGAAGCCAGACATCGTCGCATCCGTCCACGACGTGGCGGGCGGTCAGCCAATAACCGTCAGTATTGATCGAGAAGGCGGTGCCGATGCCGTCGCGAGGCGCTTCCACACGTACCAGAACAGCTTCATCGAAGGCTGATGGTGGCGGGAGGGTCGCGCCTTCGCGTTCAACGGAGTCAGGTGTTGCTGGCGGTGCGTCCTGATCGGGCGAAATGGAAAATACGCCAATGACCAGCGCTGCAAGCGCAAGCAGGTAGAAGACCCAGTCTGGAAGGTGGCGTAAGATAGCTCGCTCCCTTTAGCCGAGGCGCTGTAGCGCTGGGTCCCAGAGGCCCGCCGCGAGCAGCATGGCGCTGGCCAGCTTGGTGCCGATCAGGACGATGGCTGCGCCGGCTTCGTCTTCCTGAATGCGACGAGGCAGATCCCTGAGCAGCAGGTCGGTAAACCGATACGCCAGAAGCTGGAGGATCAGCGAGACCATGCCCCAGAGGACGAGGTCGGGAAGCGACACGCTGGACGCGAGGCACGATGCCAACGGAATGGCGAGACCGACGATGGCGCCGGAAAGAGCCAGACCAGCTGTCCCGTTTCCGCCGCGCACAAGCGCAAGTTCTTTCCACGGCGTCAGGAGAACATAGATCGCCACGGCGATAATCAGCATGAGGCCGGCGGTGCCGGTCCACATCAGGAATGTAGGGAAGCCTTCCTGAAAAGACTGAAAAACCGCACCCATGGAAACCTCTACTATGCTGTTTTGAAGGTCTGTCCTAAACAAGCCGGACCAACCACTCAAGCAGGACGGATGCCAATGTTGCACAGCGGGAAAACGGCACTCATCACCGGTTCAACCAGCGGTATCGGTAAGGCCGTTGCCAAAGCGCTGGCGAAAGAGGGTGCGAACGTCATCCTGAATGGCCTTACCAAGCCGGGCGAAGACGAGAAGCTGGTCGAGGAGTTCAAGTCTGAATTTGGCGTCGATGTTGGCTTTTCAGGCGCGGACCTGACCGACCCCAAGGCGATTGAGGGGCTGATCGGATACGCGCAGCGTGATTTTGGCGGCGTCGATATCCTGGTCAATAATGCAGGCGTCCAGCACGTGGCGCCGGTCGACGAATTCCCGGTCGAGAAGTGGAATCTCATCATCGCGCTAAATCTGAGCGCTGCGTTTCACACGACGCGTCTCGTTATGGGACAGATGAAGGAGAAGGGCTGGGGGCGCATCATCAATACGGCGAGTGCCCACGCGCTGGTCGCCTCGCCCTACAAGTCAGCCTATGTCGCGGCCAAGCACGGCATTGCCGGCCTGACCAAGGTTGTTGCGCTGGAAGGCGCCCAGCACGGTGTGCGCTGTAACGCGATCTGTCCGGGCTATGTTCACACGCCGCTTGTCGATGCGCAGATTGCCGACACCGCCAAGGCGCGCGGCATCAGTGAAGAAGAGGTCAAGCAGAACGTCCTGCTGGCGGCACAGCCGACCAAGGAGTTTGTGACGGTTGAGCAGGTCGGTGCAATGGCGGTGTTCCTGACAAGCCCTGCCGCGAACCAGATCAATGGCGCGCTCATGCAGATGGATGGCGGCTGGGTCGCGCAGTAGATCGAGCGGATCTGTAACAAGTATTGCAGGAGCAAACTTCCCCGCCATTGGTTGGCTTTCAGGTTTAACTCGGGTAACGACCCTAGTCGGTACGGGTAACCAAGAGGGACGCAACATGCTGAAACCGACACTATTCATCTCATCTGCACTCATTCTTGTGGCGGGCGCGAACGCGCAAGTCCTCGACTTGCCAGACAGTTTCGAGCGCTTCGATGTTTCGGGAGTAAAGCTTGGCGACACGCCTGATGCGGCCATAGCGACGCTGAAAGAGCGTGGCTATGATTGCAACCTTCGCGGCCTGATCGGGCCAGACGGTGCCCCGAAAAATGAACACGGCAATGCGGGCTATATGCGTTGTTCGACAACCGAGATGGTTGAGGCTGGACGGCGTAGTTATGCGCGCGCCGAGATGGACCTTTTCTTTGGCAATCTCGACCTGTCCGGATCTGGTACCGATGCCAGCAAGGTGTTCGTGCAAAAAATGGTGTTCAAGGAACGTTATTCCGACCAGCCAAATCTGGATACGATGCATGCACGCATCCAGTCGAAATACGCTGGGGCCGAACGACGTCAGGGCAAATGGCACGTTCGCGGACAGTCAGCACCCGATCTCGAAGAACGCCAGGAGGCGTTCGAGGCAAAGCGGAAGAGCTGCACAGACATGCGAAATCAGGCTCGCAGCAACGGGACGACACCAGAAGAGCAGATCGAAGTCTGGGAATGCGAGCTGGAGCGGGCAGAGCTGAACTATCAATACCTGGTCGGCCAGCCAGCGCAGCTTACAGCGGACTATGAAATCGGTCGCAATGAGCACTATTCCACCATGAATATCACGGCGGAATGGCCCTCCTGGCTGCGCGTGCAGGAGATCCACCTGCAGGCGTCCAATACCGCCAGGTCGCTGGAGGCAAAGAAAGCCGGACCGCAGATCGACGATGAGGTCGAAACGACCTTCTAGCGTCAGTCGTCCTCAGGCTCTTCCGGCATGGGGGCGACCCGCAGGCCTGTGATCTGGTTGCGGGTTTTGCGGATGATGTCGAAGCGGTGGCCGTGAAAGGCAAAGCGCTGACCTGGTTCTGGAATGGTCTGAGCTTCGTGGATGACGAGGCCGGCCACAGTGACAGCTTCTTCGTCCGGCAGCTGCCAGCCGGTGGCGCGGTTAAGATCGCGAATGGTGACCCAGCCTTCGGTGATGACCGAGCCGTCTGATTGCGGACGCACACCCTGAACCGGGACGTCGTGCTCATCGCGGATATCGCCTACAATCTCTTCGAGGATGTCTTCCAGCGTCAGCAGTCCCTGAAGCTCGCCATACTCGTCGATGACGAGGGCGAAGTGGTTGCGCTCTTTCAGGAAGAGGTCGAGCTGGTCCTGTAGCGGCGTCGTTTCCGGCACGAACCACGGCTCCCGCAGCAGCTCTGTCAGGTCGAGTCCGTCAATATTGCCCTTGTGGTGGACAACCGCGCGCAGCAGGTCCTTCACGTGGAGGATGCCCGTAATCTCGTCATCATCAGCTTGATAGAGAGGGATGCGCGTGTGCGGGCTTTTCAGCGCCTGGCGGATGATCTCACCGGATGGCAGGGTGCCGTCCAGCATGGTGATGTTCTTGCGGTGGATCATGACCTCTTCGACGGTCATGTCCTTGAGGTCGAGCGCGCCCACGAGACGGTGGCGGTCAGCTTCGTCCACGCCGCCTTCGAAGTGGTGGTAATCGATGGCGCCGCGGATTTCCTCTTCGGCGGTGAAGTCTGCGTCAGGCGCGCTTGCGCCAATCATGCGCAGGGTGAAGTTCACGATCGCCTGAATGATGGTCACGACCCATGCCGCCCCAGCGACCAGCCAGGAAATCGGCTTTGCGACCGACATCGCCATGCGGTCTGCGCGGGTGATTGCGTAAGTCTTCGGCAGGACTTCGGCAAAGATGAGGACCAGAATGGTCATGACGGCGGTCGCGACCGCCACACCTGCTGCGCCCGGCAGAAGCGAAGCGAAAAGCGTCGTCGCCAGCGCCGAGGCGAGAATGTTGACGAGGTTGTTGCCGAGCAGGATTGCCCCGATCAGCTTCTCGCGATCAGAAATCAGCGTCGTGACCTTGGCGGCGCGCTTGTCGCCGTCACGCTCAAGCTGGTGCATCCGGGTGCGTGAGGCGGCCGTGAGGGCCGTCTCAGAGCCTGAAAAGAAAGCCGACATCCCGAGCAGGCAGAGGATGGCGATAAATGTTCCAATAATCATGGCTTAGCTCCGCTGGAGCTCCCCTTCTAAGAATTCGCCGACATCGGCGAGGTCGGCGTCCGGCAGGATAAAGGCCTGACCGAGACCGCGTGCAAGAATGAGCGGAATCTTTCCGGCGCGGCCCTTCTTGTCCTGCTTCATCGCTTCGACGAGCGCACTGGATGTGTATGGACCCCCTGGCACGCGGTTCAATTGTGTCACGAGGCCTGCTTTTTCAAGCAGCGCTTCGGCGCGGTGGGCGTCTTCTACGCTCATCAGACCGAGGCGTGCAGAATAGCGAAGGGCGAGCGCCATACCTGCGGCGACAGCTTCGCCGTGCAGGAGGGTGCTACGAAACCCGTTCACAGCCTCCAGCGCGTGGCCGAATGTGTGGCCCAGATTGAGGAGCGCACGGACGCCGGATTCGCGCTCATCCTGTGAGACGATGCGCGCCTTGGCGCGGCAGGATACGGCGACCGCCTCGGCCAGTGCGTCCTGCTTCAGCGCGACGACATCGCGGCCATGGCTTTCAAGCCAGTCGAAGAAGGTAGCATCGTCGATCAGCGCGTATTTCACGATCTCGGCATAGCCTGCAAGGCGCTCTCGTTCTGGCAGGGAGGCGAGCAGGCCCGTATCTGCAAGCACGAGCGCAGGCTGGTAGAAGGCACCGATGAGGTTCTTGCCCTGCGAAGCGTTCACAGCGGTCTTGCCGCCGACTGAGCTGTCGACCTGGGCAAGGAGCGTGGTCGGCACCTGAACGAACGTCATGCCGCGCTTCATTAGCGAGGCGGCGAGACCTGTCAGGTCACCAACGATGCCCCCGCCAAGCGCGACAAGAATATCGTCACGGCCAGCGCCTTCTGACAGGAGCCAGTCGAGAACTTCACCAAGAATTGCCCAGCTCTTCGCCCCTTCACCGGGAGACACGGCCTTGAGGCGCATGTCGAGCCCTGCGGCGCTGAGGCTTTTTTCAAGCGTGCCTGCATAGAGCCCGCCGACCGTTCCGTCGGTCAGCACGAAAACGCGTGGCTGGCGGGTCAGGGGCGCGAGCGTTGCGCCCGCACTCTCGATCAGGCCAGCGCCGATCTTGATGTCATAGCTGCGCGCGCCAAGATCGACGCGCACCGAATGAAGGGCGGTCGCTGTTTCAGTCATTATGCGTCTGGCTCCACTCGTCGAGCGCTTTCAGGATAGCGTTCACGGTCGCGCGGTGAGGGCCCTCCTCACTGGTCACGACCAGATCGGCCTTCTCATAGATCGGCGTGCGCTCATCGAGAAGACGGCTGAGCACGCCTTTTGGGTTGTCTGCCTTCAGGAGCGGGCGGTGGCTGCGCCGGGAAACCCGCCGCCACAGCGTTTCCAGATCTGCGTTGAGCCAGATCGTGACGGCCTTCTCGCGCAGCAGGTCGCGCGTATCGGGATTGAGGTAAGCGCCGCCGCCCGTCGCGAGGACATGAGGGGCCTCGCCGAGCAGTCTTTCCAGGACGCGGTGCTCGCCGCGCCTGAATTCTTCCTCGCCATGCAGGGCGAAGATGTCGGAGATCGAAAGGCCCGCTGCCTTCTCGATCTCATTATCGCTGTCATAGAACTGGCGGCCCAGCACTTCTGCCAGCCGGCGGCCCACAGTCGATTTGCCAGCGCCCATAAGCCCGACAAGCGCAACTGTGCGGTTAGAGATGGCTTGCCCTATTCGTGCCGGATCTGCGGTGTAGCTACTCTTTGTGGTCATGGGCTTTTAAGCTCGCTCATGAGTGTCCTATACAGGCTCGACGTTGCCGAGCAACAATCGCGGTCATGCTAATGCCAATGAGGTTTCTTTCGAATGCGCAAATGGTTCATCCTGTTCGCTGTCCTGATCATCGCCATTGTGGGCACTCTTTGGTGGCTGGGCACCGAAGTTGATAACTCGCGCCCGGACGCCGGCGAAGTGCGCATGGAGGTTGAGAATGTTTTCTAGAACCGTTCCGGCGCTGCTTCTGGCAGCGTCGATCAGTTTTGGGGCAGACGCGCAGATCCGCACCAGCGGCCTTGATGACGTGAATGCCTGGAACACCAACCTTCTGGCGCGCGGCGAACGCGCGCTAAGTGACCGTATCTGGACCTCGTCCGACCCGGATTTCCTTCTGGATCTGATGAATTCCCTCAATGTGGAGACGATGACGGAGGCGGAGCGCGACCTGCTCAGCCGTGCATTGCGCTCACCGTCGGCGGCGCCGCGCGGAGAAGGCGCGGCTGAACTGCAGACCAAACGGCTCGAGCTGCTGGCGTCTCTTGGTGAACGTCAGGCGGTTTCCGAGCTTGGCCGTCAGGTGGACATGCTGCCAGAGGGCGTCGACCCAGACGCGATTACGTCAGACAACCGGCTCGCACGCGGCGAACTTGGGCTCGTCTGCGATCAGATGAACCCTGAAGCGGCCGACAAGTTCTGGTTGGAGCTTCGTATCATCTGCGCCATCGAAGGCGACAATCTTGGCGATGCTGAGCTCGCGCTTGAGCTTGCCGCCATCGAGGAAGGCGCCGACCCGTGGGTGACCGAGACCGCCATTGCGATCATTGCTGAGGCTGATGAGCGCCCCGAAGCGCGGCTGGGCTCTGGCCTGCAGGTTGCGTTCTCAGAGCTGGCCGACCTCGAAGTAACGCCCGAAGCGCTGGAGACGGCGCGGCCCGATCTCGCGCTCGCCTATGCAAATGAACGGGGCAATCCGATTGAGCTGCGTGTGGTGGCTGCGCGCACGGCAGTTGCGGCTGGGCTGATGGATGCCCCGCAATTGCGCTCGCTTTATGTCGACTATGTTTCTGCGCCAGATTTCGAGCCGGAGACGGCGAGTGAAGAAGCGCTCTACCTGCTGACGCAGGTGGAGGAGCAGCCTGTGATCCTGCGCCCCGGCGATATCTCGGGTCTGCAGCCTCTTGGCATCGAAGAAGAGATTGATGCCGACGAGGAAGAGGCCGAGGAAATCGTTTCGCTGGAACGGCGCCGGATCGAAGCACTGGCAGCCGCGCTTGAGGAGGCACGCGCCAGCGAGGAGGGGATCGCGACGACAGCCGCCCTGTTTGAAGACGATCTGAAGCGCTTCCCGGCCGATGCGGTTGAGCAGGACGAGGCATTGAGCTTTGCGCGCGCTGCCATGTCGGTTGGCAACATGTCGCTGGCGACGTTCTGGCTCGATGCGGCTGGCGTGGAGTCAGGCGACGCGTCCTATGAGGTCGACCTCATGCGCGGCTACGGCCTGATCATGTCCCGCGAACGCAACCGGGCGACCATAGAGCGCGTCGCCGAAAACCTTATCGGCGAAGATGCGAGCGACGAGGTGCGCGCGAAGGCGCTGGCGTTGTTCGCCGTGTGGACCGCCTTCGATGTCACGCTGCCGGTTGAAGCTCGTCAGGCGCTTGCGACGCAGGTCGACGAGGCAGCGAGCCGTCCGTCTCCCGGTCAACTTGTCGCCATCGATGCGGCAGCCCGCAATGGTGCGCATGGCGAGGCGCTGTTCCTTATTCTCAACGCGGTGGGCGGCAATCCAGCCGAGCTTTCCCCGGCTGGTCTGCAGAATGCCCTGTCTACACTTCGCAGGCTCGGCGCTGAGGATGAGGCACGCGACCTCGCGCTGGCTGTAGGTGGCTTCTAGAGCCGCCTAGCGGCCCTTGAAGTTTGCCTCGCGCTTTTCGAGGAAGGCCATCATGCCTTCGCGGGCATCTTCTGACCGCATGAGCGGCAGGAGTTGCAGGAAGACGTGGTGGACGTGTTCGGTGAATGGCTCTGACAGGCCCATACGCATCAGGCGTTTTGAGGCCTGCACGGCAAGCGGCGCGTTGGACGCGATTTCGGTTGCCAGCGCGCGGGCCTCGTCCATCAGGCTGTCATGAGCGACGACCTTGGAGCAGAGGCCTTCTGCAAGGCATTCATCAGCCTTGAGCGTGCGGCCCGTGAAGATCAGCTCACATGCTTTCTCCCAGCCCAGCATGCGCGGCAGGAACCAGGTGCCGCCGCTTTCAGGCAGGATGCCGCGCTTGGTGAAGGCTGCGGCCATCTTCGCCTTGTCGGACATGATGCGGATATCGCAGCCAAGTGCTGTATCCATGCCATAGCCCGCCGCCCCGCCATTGATGGCGCAGACGGTCGGTGTGTCCATGTTGAAGAGGGTGGTCGGTGGTGTGTTGCGGAGGTCGAGATTGGCCGACGAGACCGCGCCGGAGCCCATGCCTTCGCCTTTGGTGGCGCTTTCCAGGTTGAGGCCTGCACAGAAGGCGCGGCCAGCGCCGGTCAGGATCACGCAGCGGACCTCCGGATCCTTGTCGGCCTTGAGGAGGGCTTCAGAGAGCCCGTCTAGCATCGGCCCCGAAATCGTATTCATCCGGTCAGGCGCGTTGAGCGTGATGGTCGCAATATTGTCTGCGACTTCGTAGAGGATTTCCTCAAAAGTTGTGGCGGTGTCCGGCATGGCGTGTCTCCCTGTTTTACGAGAGAGATTAGCTGCTGGCGCCCCGGCTGCCTATCGGTGACGCGGGGGAGGGGTCACATCTCCGCAGCGTCTTTGAGGTCTTCAAGCTCGAAGACACGCTCTGCCGTCATCGTCATGATGCAGTCGGCACCCGTAACGCGGCCAAGCGTGCCACCCCGAAACTCGTCATAAGCAAAGCGACATTTGAGATCGCGCCAATCGATCCAACCGCGCTGCGTCTCACGCAGGCGCGCGGCCATGTTGTAGTCGTCACCAAACTCGGAGTCCTGTTGCTGGTAGAGCGCAATGAGCTCGCGGTAGACCTCATTGAGGCGGATATCCCAGAACGCCGTCTCATCCGTGATGCAGGTCACCATTTCGAGGGTGGAGCCGGCATTCCCCGGGCAGGCATCGTACATCTTGCCGACGCAGGATTGCCTATCACGGTCACCGGCTTCAGCCTCGGCAAGGCAGTCCTCGATTACGGTTGTGCCGCTCTCGCCTGTGAGCTGCGGCTTCTGCGCATACGCGGTGGGCGCCGTCATCAGAGCCAGTGCTGCTGCGGTGGTCCAGATTAGTCGTGTCATGCTTACCCCCAGTTCACAGTCTATCGCGAGCGTTCAGGCCTCTTCCATGGTCGGGAAATCGGTGTAACCGCGCGCGCCGCCGCCATAATAGGCCTTGAGCGGGGCTTCGTGAAGCTCGGCGTCGGCCTTGAGGCGCTCGACAAGGTCCGGATTTCCGATGAACGGGCGTCCGAAAGCGATGACGTCGCCGTTGTCCCTCTCGCGCGCATCGATAGCCATCTCTCTCGTGTAGAGATTATTGAGAATGGTCGGACCCTTGAAGCGCTTGCGCAGTTTCA
Source organism: Henriciella algicola (assembly GCF_003576245.1). Classification (GTDB taxonomy): domain Bacteria; phylum Pseudomonadota; class Alphaproteobacteria; order Caulobacterales; family Hyphomonadaceae; genus Henriciella; species Henriciella algicola. The sequence goes on along the minus strand of NZ_QWGA01000003.1, from coordinate 999,684 downwards.
GGACGTCGAAGAAAGGTTCTGGCGTACGTGTGACGCCGGTATCGCCTTCGACGAGATCGAGCCAGCCAATGCCGAGATCATTCATCATGTCGACGACATGGGTGAAAAGCGTCTCGGGATCAGTATCCCAGGTGCCGTAGGCGTGACCGAGTGGGGCAAGGCGGATCATGATTCGCTTACCGTCCCAGACCTTCAGGCAGGCTTCGAGGATTTCTTTCAGGAAGCGGGCACGGTTCTCGATAGAGCCGCCATACTCATCGTCTCGCTGGTTCGTCATGTCATTGAGGAAGGCCGAGATAAGGTAGGAATGGGCCGCGTGCAGTTCGATCCCGTCAAAGCCAGCCTCCTTGGCGCGGATTGCGGCGGCCTCATAGGCGTCGACCATCTCCCTGATTTCGGCCTTGGTCATGACGTGGACCGGCTCATAGGGCTGAGGGCCGGTCTCGGTGAAGATCTCGCCGGGCTGGCTGTATTCTGATGGTGCAACAGGTGCGCTCTTGCCGTCAGCGCTGAGAGAGGAGTGGCTGAGGCGGCCGGCATGCCAGAGCTGGCTGAAGATGAGGCCGTCCTTCGCGTGCACCGCGTCGGTCACTTCCTTCCAGCCAGCGATCTGCGCGTCTTCCCAGAGACCCGGCAACATGGGCCCGCCGCGCCCACCCGGAACGACGGCAGTCGCTTCAGTGATAAGGAGGCCAGCGCTCGCGCGCTGTGAGTAATAGTCTGCCTGAAGCTTGCCGGCCTTGCCGTCCTGTGTCGCGCGGGCGCGCGTCAGAGGCGATAGTGCGATGCGGTTCTTGAGCGTCAGTCCGTTATAGGTGACGGGCTCGAAAAGATCGGTCTTGGTCATGTGGCAGGCCTCCCGGATATCTATTTTCCGGGACAGTATCAGCGAAAAGCCGCCTGCCTATCGGTGACGTGGGGGAGGCCCCACCCCGACCCTCCCCGCAGACGGGGAGGGGGCGCTTGCATTAGTGTGCCGACTACCGACCCTGTGGTTCGGGAGAGATCAATCGTCATCCATGCGCAGGGCTGCCACGAAGGCTTCCTGCGGGATTTCGACCTTGCCGAACTGGCGCATGCGCTGCTTACCGGCCTTCTGCTTTTCCAGCAGCTTGCGTTTGCGCGTCGCGTCGCCGCCATAGCATTTCGAGGTCACATCCTTGCGGAGCGCCGAGATGGTTTCACGCGCGATCACGCGGCCACCAATGGCGGCCTGGATCGGGATCTTGAACATCTGGCGGGGGATGAGGTCTTTCAGGCGCTCACACATCTGACGGCCCCGGCCTTCGGCCCGGTCGCGGTGGACCAGCATGGAAAGCGCATCAACCGGTTCGTCATTCACGAGGATCTGCATCTTCACGAGGTTCTCGGCGCGGTGGCCGATGATCTCATAGTCGAAGCTGGCATAGCCCTTCGAGATGGATTTCAGGCGGTCATAGAAATCGAAGACGATCTCGTTCAGCGGCAGCTCATACTTCACCATGGCGCGCCCACCGACATAGGAGAGCTCTTTCTGGATGCCGCGGCGGTCCTGACAGAGCTGCAGGATAGCGCCAAGATAGTCGTCCGGCGTGTAGATCGTCGCGTTGATCCACGGCTCACGGATTTCGCTGATGCGCACGACGTCCGGCATGTCTGCTGGGTTGTGCAGCTCCAACTCGGTACCGTCCGTCATCGTCATCTCATAGACCACGGATGGGGCCGTCGCGATCAGGTCGAGGTCAAACTCGCGGCTGAGGCGTTCCTGGATGATTTCGAGGTGCAAGAGGCCAAGGAAGCCGCAGCGAAAGCCCATGCCGAGCGCCGCAGACGTTTCCATTTCCCAGGTGAAAGACGCATCGTTGAGGCGCAGCTTCGACATGGCCGCGCGCAGATCGTCGAAGTCGCCTGCATCGACCGGGAAGAGGCCGCAGAACACCATCGGAACGACTTCCTTATAGCCCGGAAGCGGCGTGGTGGCCTGGTTCTTCTCGTCCGTGATCGTGTCGCCGACTGCGGTGTCGGCCACTTCCTTGATGGAAGCGACGAAGAAGCCGACTTCGCCCGGACCAAGCTCGTCAACGTCTGTAGGCTTGGGGCCGAAAATGCCGACCTTGTCGATCTCATAGGTCGACTTGGCGCGCATCATGCGGATCTTCTGCTTCTTCTTCATCACGCCGTCGACGATGCGCACGATAACGACCACGCCAAGATAGGGGTCGTAATAGGCGTCGATCAGCGAGGCCTTGAGCGGCTTGTCGCGGTCGCCTTCATGCGGTGGGGGCAGGCGGGTGACGATCGCTTCGAGGACGTCCTCGATGCCGATATTATTCTTGGCCGACGTCATGATCGCGTCTGAGGCGTCGAGGCCGATAATGTCCTCGATCTGCTCTTTCACGCGGTCCGGTTCAGCGGCGGGCAGGTCGATCTTGTTGAGGACCGGGACGATTTCGTGGTCCTGCTCGATCGCCTGATAGACGTTGGCGAGCGTCTGCGCCTCAACGCCCTGAGAGGCGTCGACGACGAGGAGCGAGCCTTCACAGGCAGCAAGACAGCGGCTGACTTCGTAGGAAAAGTCGACATGACCGGGCGTGTCCATCAGGTTGAGGACATAGGTTTCGCCATCCTTGGCGGTGTAGTTCAGGCGGACCGTCTGGGCCTTGATCGTGATGCCGCGTTCCTGCTCGATATCCATGGAATCGAGTACCTGTTCGCGCATCTCACGATCGGTGAGACCGCCCGTGACCTGGATCAGCCGGTCAGCGAGGGTGGACTTGCCGTGGTCGATATGGGCCACGATGGAAAAATTGCGGATCTTGTCGCGGGGTGTCATGGCCCGCCATATAGCGGGGCTTGCCGTCCCCGACTAGCGGCTGCGTGCTGTCAATGCGGGGTGTTGCAGGCTTTCTGTAAGGGTTTGCGCAGTATAAAAGGCGACATGGCTGACACGCAGACCCTTATCGACAAGACAACAGACACCCAGCCGGGCATCACGGCCGAGGGCTGGCTGACCGATAGCTGGTATCTGGCGTGCCCCTCGAGCGAGTTGAAACCCGGCGGCCTGAAGCATGTCATTATGCTCGACCAACCCATCGTAGTTGGCCGGACCGAGGCGGGGGAGGCCTTTGCGCTGCGCGATATCTGCCCGCATCGCCTCGTGCCGCTGTCAGCTGGCAAGATGAAGGACACGAATGGCGAGCCGACCGTCGAGTGCCCTTATCATGGCTGGCGCTTTGGCACGGACGGGGTCTGCCGCCACATGCCGAGTGTGCTCGAAGACCAGCCCTATGAAGCAAGCCGGTTCAAAGTGCGCCGCTACCCGGTGCACGAAAAGAACGGGATGATCTTCGTCTTCATCGCGCATGACCCCAAATTCGAGGGCGCGCCAGACGTGCCGCCGCCAGACTTCGGTGAGCTGCCCGACAAGCCGAAATTCGTCATCGAAGAGACCTTCAACGCGCACATGGACGACGCCGTCGTTGGCCTCATGGATCCGGCACACGTCGCTTTCGTGCATTCGCAGTGGTGGTGGCGCCCGCCGAGCGTGGGCCTCAAGCTGAAGGAAAAGCCCTTCGTGCCGCGCGACCGGGGCTGGGCGATTGATCGCCATCAGCCGTCATCGAACTCGCTGGCCTACAAGGCGGTGTTCGGCGGCAAGGTCACGACGCAGATCATCTTTCAGCTGCCCGGTTATCGCTGGGAGATTGTGGAGAATGAGACGGCGCGCCTTCTGACGCTGACTTGCCTGACACCTGTCTATAAAAAACAGACGCGGATAACGCAGGTGACCTGGTTCTTCGGGGCGCCGCTTCTGAACCTCGCCATTCCGATCTTCAAGCCGGCCGCGCGCAAATTCTTGCGCCAGGACGGCGACATCGTCGACCTTCAGAATGAGGGCATGAAGTATCAGAAAGCGATGATCTGGATCGACGATATCGATGTGCAGGCGAAATGGTATCGCACACTGAAAAAGGAATGGGCGGCCTCGCGAACCGAGAGCCGCCCGTTTGAGAACCCGATCAAGCCGGTCACGCTGCGCTGGCGCAGCTAGACCTTGCTAGCTGAGATCGACGATCGGTCTGAAGTTGCCGAAGATCATGCGTTTGACGTCGAACGGCATTTCATTGTTCTGCATGCGCTCATCGGACATCATCCGTTCCCAGCCTGAATCGCAGGCTTCCTTCGACGGCCATTCAATCCAGCCAAAGGCGATGTTCTCATCGTTCTTTGCCTGTACTGCGCGCTGGAAATCAGTGACCTCGCCGGGCGGAACGTCAACACCCCATCCATCGAAAATGCGCGTCGCGCCATACTCGTGAAAAATGGCGGCCATGCTCCTGGCAAATCCGGCGTAGCTTTCCTTGCCGTTGGCGGGGGCTGGTGCGACCATGCCGCTGATATAGCCAGTGCCATCAGCGCTGCCGACGTCCGACAGGGTTTCGAAGCCCGCATAGATCATCCGCTTGCCATCAAACGGCATGGTGCCGCCCATCTCTGCCATCCGGGGATCATTGTGCATTTTCTCGTCGGCGGCGTCGGCGATCTCCTTCGAAGGATATTCTATCCACGAGAAGACAATTTTTTCGCCCTCTTCAGCGTTCACGGCCTTGCGCATGTCAGTCAGGTCGCCATCAGGGACATCGTCTTCCCAAGCCTCTACCATGCGAATGATGCCGGTATCCTTGAAGATGGGAAAGGCGTCCGCAGCGTGTTGGCGATAGGCTTCCTCGTTGGCCGCGGGCACAGCGAGAACGAACCCCAATGTGTAAGACATCACCAATCTCCTATTGCTGCGCCACTATACCGAAGCAAGATAACAGCTCGGTGTGAGCGAATTCGCACGGTGCTGCTTGTAATCGGCTGAGCCGCGACAATCTGCATCAAGGACGGAAAGGGCCTTCTCGTCAAATCTCAAATCGGCGGGGACCATGACGCATAGTCTGCTGGAACAGTTCGTATTGCTTTGGGTCGTGATTGATCCGATCGGGACTATCCCGGTCTTCATCGCGGTCGCTGCCGGCGTGGCAGCTGCAGACCGATGGAAGATCGCGCTGAAGGCGACGATTGCGGCGACGGCTGTGTTGCTTCTGTTTCTGGTTGGCGGTCAGTTCCTGATCAATGCGCTCGGGATCAGCCTGCCAGCATTTCAGATTGCAGGCGGAATTGTACTGTTACTCTTTGCGCTGACTATGATTTTCGGGGACTCCAAGCCCGAAAGCGAATCTGAGCAATGGTCTGCCGAGCAGGACGGGCATTCGTCAGTCGCAATCTTCCCGCTGGCTATGCCGTCGCTCGCCTCGCCTGGCGCAATCCTCGCTGTGGTCGTGCTGACCGACAACAACCGCTTCTCCATCCAGGAACAGGCGATGACTGGCGGCATCATGCTCGCCGTAATGGCTTGCGCGTTTATTCTGATGCTCGCGGCCACGCCAATCCTGCGGGTGATTAAGATGGCGGGTGCGGCGCTGGTCAGCCGGATAATGGGGATGATCCTGGCGGCGGTTGCCGTGAACACAGTTATCCTTGCCGTGATCGAACTGATCCGGACCGTCGAAATCTAGGTGCTTTAGGAGCGGCGCAAGAACGCCTAGCGCGTCGGGACCGGCGCGTCGCCGCGATAGTCGTAGAAGCCGCGGCCTGCCTTGCGACCAACCCAGCCGGCCTCGACATATTTCACCAGAAGCGGGCAAGGGCGATACTTGGTATCGGCGAGACCATCATGGAGGACCTGCATGATGGAAAGGCAGGTATCGAGGCCAATAAAGTCTGCAAGCTGAAGCGGCCCCATCGGGTGGTTCGCGCCGAGCTTCATGGCCGTGTCGATGCTGTCGACGGTGCCAACGCCCTCATAGAGGGCGTAAACCGCCTCATTGATCATCGGGACAAGGACGCGGTTCACGATAAAGGCCGGATAGTCCTCGGCATTGGTGGTGGTCTTTTCGAGTCGCTTGGCGAAGGCCAGCGCCATCTCATAGGTGTCCTGATCGGTGGCGAGACCGCGAATGACCTCCATCAGTTTCATCAGCGGCACAGGGTTCATGAAATGAAGGCCGATGAACTTTTCAGGACGGTCGGTCGTGGCCGCGAGGCGCGTGATCGAAATGGATGACGTGTTCGTTGCGAGATAGGCGTTCGCCGGAACAGCGTCACAGAGCGACTTGAAGATGCTTTCCTTGATCTCGCGCTTTTCAGTGGCGGCTTCGATCGCTAGGTGCACGTCGCTGAAACCGTCCAGCGAAGTGCTGGTATGGATGCGCGACATCGCCTTGGTCATGTCCTCATGCGAGATGACATCGCGCGATACCTGACGGGTCATGTTCGCTTCGATGGTCTGCATGCCTGCGGACAGGGCGTCTTCAGAAATGTCGTTCAGATGAACGTCGTAGCCAGCCAGTGCGCAGACATGGGCGATGCCATTGCCCATCTGGCCCGCGCCTACAACACCGATGCGTGCAATCTCACTCATTCCGCCCTCCAGATGGCGAAGATAGTCAATTCTCTGCTTCTAGAGTGATTGTGCAGCGCGTCAAATATCAAGCCTTGTCCGCACATCGATCAACCATCCGGTTGTATTTCAGAACCTGCATTCCGGTCGTCTTCCGGCACAGGGATCAGTCGATCGACGAGCAGGGCAGCCGGCCAGATCAGGCCCATTATCCAGCCGGAGAAAGCATACATCGGGCTCCACACTGCGCAGACCCCAGTGAGCGCCACGATCAGGATCTGTACTCTGAATATCCAGATAGACTGGCGTGTCATTTCTATTTCGCTGGCGCTCAGTCCTAGCAGCTCCGCCTTGTTCAGGGCGTGCGCGTACATCTGGCTTATCACGAGGTAGATGAGGCCATAACCGAGCGCGAAATAACCCATGATTACGCCGGCTTCCCGATAGCCGATACCGGCTGCCTCAAGGCGGCTCCAGTCGCCCATAACCCCCTGCACATACCCGTAGAGACTGTCGAAAATGAACCTCAGGGGGTAGGCGGTGAATAATACAAGAAGAAGCAGGAGACAGTTCAGCAGGATGATATGCCCGTCTGCGACGCCATAGCGGCGAAAGAAAACGTAGTGCGCATTCCAGATCATGAAGAGAATGGCGAATGCTGCCGTCACCGGGATGATCGTCAACAGGTTCGCCGTCAGCTGGTCGAACGTCTCCGGCCGTGCGGCAGATGAAACGATCATGCCGAGGGCAAGGGCGAAAACGATGTCCGACAGGTTTTCAATGCGCGTGACGGACTCCCCGCGCCATGAGAATCGAGGGTCGTGATCCAGCTCACGGCTGATCCTTTCACGCAGCATCGCAGTCTCCTCAGCAAGCGATCATCATCGACGAGCAGGATACATGGATTTGTTGCCGCTAGAACACTGCTTCAGGCAAGGGGGCTGGACGGGCCGCCTTTCACGCACAATGTAGCTGGGATGGAAACGACCACGCACAATGGAGCAGACGCTCCAGCGACCGAGCAGCCAATGCATGACCCGGCGGAACGTAGCGGCCCTAACAAGGCCGTCCTCTACCGAATGGTCATGGACAAGCATATCTGTCCATTCGGGCTGAAGTCGCGCGACCTTCTCAAGCGTGAAGGATTTGAGATTGAGGACAACCATCTCACCACGCGTGAGGAAACCGACGCGTTCAAGCAGCGGCATGACGTGAAGACGACACCTCAGACCTGGATCAATGGCGTACGGATTGGGGGACATGACGATTTGCGCCGATACTTCGGCAAGTCGACGGCCGCCGACAAGGAAGGCGAGACCAGCTATACGCCAGTCATTGCGATCTTTGCGACCTCATTCCTGATGGCGCTGGCCGTGAGCTATTTTGCGTCCGGGACCATCTTCACTTTTCGCGCGATTGAGCTTTTCATCGCGATCGCAATGTGTGTGCTCGCCATCCAGAAGCTGCAGGACCTCACCGCGTTTCAGAACCAGTTCCTCGGATACGACCTGCTGGCGCAGCGCGACGTGCGATACGCCTTCGTCTATCCATTTGCCGAGGCTTTTGCGGGTATTTTGATGATTGCAGGGGCGTTGATCTGGCTCGCCGCGCCTGTCGCTATCCTCATCGGCTCGATCGGGGCCGTGTCGGTCTTCAAGGCGGTTTATATCGACAAGCGGGAGCTCAAATGCGCCTGCGTCGGGGGCAACTCCAATGTCCCGCTTGGATTTGTCTCTCTGACAGAGAATCTCATGATGATCGCCATGGGCCTCTGGATGCTGTTCTGACGCTGGGATAAGGTCAGTCCATGAGCAATGCGAAACCTCTCGCGGAGATGATCCGCGCCGCCGACCGCGTCCTTGTTTTCACGGGCGCGGGTATCTCAACCGAAAGCGGCATCCCTGACTTCAGAAGCCCCGGCGGCGTCTGGTCGAAGATGAAGCCAATCTACTTTCAGGATTTCGTCTCGGACCGCGATGCGCGCCGCGAAGGCTGGAATCGCGTCTTCAACCGCACCGCCGGTTGGGTCGGGGCGAGCCCGAATACCGGCCACTACGCAATCGCTGAACTGGTCAAACAGGGCAAGGTCAGCGCCGTCGTGACGCAAAATGTCGACAACCTCCATCAGGACGCAGGTGTGCCCGATGACAAGGTGATCGAAATTCACGGCAATGCCTCCTACGCCAAATGCCTCGAATGCGGCATGCGCCATGAGTTTGAAGAGCTTCGTGCCCCCTGGGAGAATGACGAAGAGCTGGTCTGCGCCTCGTGTGCGGGCCTGTTGAAGACGGCGACCATTTCCTTCGGCCAGGCCATGCCAGAGGACAAGATGGCGCGTGCGACGGCTGAAGCAGAATCTTGTGATCTCTGTATCGTGCTTGGCTCATCGCTCGTCGTCTATCCAGCGGCCGGGATCCCGGTAATGGCGGCACGCGCAGGCGCACGCCTTGTCATTATCAACCGAGAGCCGACCGACCTCGACCCCTATGCGAGCCTTGTTCTCAACACCGAAATTGGCGCGCTGATGGATGAGGTGATGAAAGAGCTAGAGGCCGCATAGAAAAAGCCCCGGACGCGGCACGCCCGGGGCTTTCAATCTGTCTTATACTGCGAAGGCTTAGACCGCTTCGGTCAGCTCCGGCACAGCGCTGAAGAGGTCAGCAACCAGACCGTAATCGGCAACCTGGAAGATTGGTGCCTCTTCGTCCTTGTTGATCGCAACGATGATCTTGGAGTCCTTCATGCCAGCAAGGTGCTGGATGGCGCCCGAGATACCGATGGCGATGTAAAGTTCTGGCGCAACGATCTTGCCGGTCTGGCCGACCTGATAGTCGTTTGGCGCGTAACCTGCGTCCACTGCAGCGCGCGAAGCACCGATACCGGCGCCGAGCTTGTCTGCCAGCGGGATCATCAGGCGGTCGAACTCTTCCTTGGAGCCAAGCGCACGGCCACCGGACACGATGGTCTTCGCAGAGGTAAGCTCTGGACGATCGGACTGGACGATTTTCTCTTCGACAAAAGCCGATTTGAACGGACCAGCTGGAGCGTCGATCGTCTCAACCGAAGCGGAGCCGGTTTCGCCAGCTGCGTCGAATGCCGTACCGCGAACGGTGACGACTTTCTTCGGGTCGGAAGATTTGACCGTCATGATCGCGTTACCTGCATAAATCGGGCGCTCGAACGTGTCGGTGCCTTCAATGCCGGTAATGTCAGAGATCTGCATGACGTCGAGCTTTGCCGCGATGCGCGGGGTGACGTTTTTGCCCATCGTGGTGGCAGGCGAGAACAACGCATCATAGCCATCCATCAGAGGGACGATTAGTGCTTCCATGGCTTCGGCGAGCTGCTTTTCATAAGCATCACCTTCAGCGTGGAGAACCTTGCGAACACCGTCGATCTTTGCGGCAGCAGCAGCGACATCGCCTGCGCCCTTGCCAGCGACGAGGACGTCGATGTCCCCACCGAAGGCCTTGGCAGCGGTCACAGTCTTGTGCGTCGCATCCGTCAGCGTTGCGTTGTCGTGATCAGCAATAACGAGAACAGCCATTAGATCGCTCCCTTAGCTTTGAGTTTGGTGACCAGCTCAGCCACGTCTTCAACCTTCTCACCAGCTTCGCGAACAGGTGGCTCGGTCACTTTGACGACGCTGAGGCGGGCAGCGGTGTCGACGCCATAGTCGCCCGGTGCCTTCTCATCGATCGGCTTTTTCTTCGCCTTCATGATGTTCGGCAGAGACGCGTAGCGCGGCTCATTGAGGCGCAGGTCGGTCGTGACGATTGCAGGGGTCTGCAGAGAAAGGGTCTGGAGGCCGCCATCAATTTCGCGGGTGACGTTGATCTTGCCGTCTTCCAGCACGACTTCCGACGCGAACGTGCCTTGCGGCCAGTCGAGCAGCGCCGCCAGCATCTGGCCGGTCTGGTTGGAGTCGTCGTCGATTGCCTGCTTGCCGAGGATCACGAGCTCCGGGCTCTCTTCGCCAATCACCTTTTCAAGGATCTTGGCAACAGCCAGCGGCTCAACTGCGTCATCGGTCTTGATCAGGATGCCGCGGTCGGCGCCCATGGCGAGCGCAGTCCGGAGGGTTTCCTGAGCCTGCTGTGGGCCGATGGATACAACCACGATCTCCTCAACCGCGCCTTTTTCCTTCAGGCGAACGGCTTCTTCGACGGAGATTTCGTCGAAGGGGTTCATGGACATTTTGACGTTAGCGAGGTCTACGCCGCTCTGGTCGGACTTCACGCGGACCTTCACATTGTAGTCGATGACCCGCTTCACGGGTACGAGCACCTTCATAGGCTGGCTCCTGTTTCTATCCCTGTTAAACTGGTGATGACCTAGAGAAGTGCACTGCAACAATCAAGCGCTGCGGCGGCTTCGGGGTCATTTCGCCGCTGCATCGCCCTGAACCGGAAATAGGCCGGTTGACGGCTTGCGGCTTCTTAAGCCGGGCAAAGACTATTCAGCTTCACCTTCGACATCTTCGAACCACACCTCTACCGGGCCCTTGAGCGTCAGCGTCAGCGGATTGCCTTTCCGGTCCAGCGACTTGCCCGCGGCAACCTTTATCCAGCCTTCCGAGAGGCAATACTCGACGACATTGGTCCGCTCCTGCCCCTTGAAACGCACGCCCACACCTCGGCGGATCAGGGTTTCATCATAGAAGCGACTGCGCGGGTTCAGGCTAAGCCTGTCTGGAGGAGTGTCTGTCATGATGCTTCAATGCCTTTGATGACGAAGTAACTCAAGCCGCATTTGGCGGCTTCCGGTGCGGCAGGTTTTCGTCGGAAACATTTCAAAACTTACTTCTTAATCCGGAGCATACGGCAGTAGTCCCTTCAGAAGCAGGGGGTATTGTCAGATGTCGGATAAAAGCTGTGTCGCATCTACAGCCGAAGATCACGTCGCCGCTTCCGTTCTACGAGAGGTCGGACGCCTGGCTCATATGGCCGATTGCGCTGTCGGTGCCCGGCTACCGGCACCTGTAACTGTGGCCCAGTACGCGGTGCTTGAAACGCTTTCTGGTCATGAAGGTCTTTCCATCACCCAACTCGCCGACATTCATACTGTGTCCCAGCCGACGATGTCATCGACTGTCGCAAAGCTACGTGAACGCGGGCTGGTCGAAACACGAACCAAGCCCGGCGATCGTCGTGCGAGGTTTGTGACGCTTACGCCAGAAGGGCAGGATATGAAGGCGGAATGTGATGATGCCGCCAGACCTGTACGCAGCAATTTGGGCGCGCATCTATCATGCGCTGACTGGATAGCGCTTGAGCAGCTGGTCGCGAGTCTGAATGGGCATCTCAGCGAGACGCTGAGATCGTTAGAGAGCTAGCTGCTAGCGGTTTGCGCCGGGCTTCCACTTAATGTCCGCATTGCCTTTGTCGTTGGCGAAGCGTGACGCCACGAAAAACCAGTCTGAAAGACGATTGATGAAGGTCAGCGCGTGTTCGCTGACAAGCTCACCTTCGATGCTTGCCAGCCGGGCCATGTCGCGTTCGGCTCGTCGGCAGATGGTGCGGCATACATGAAGATGCGCCGCGAGCGCGCTCCCGCCTGGAAGGACAAAGCTATCCAGCGGTGCCAATTCGGCATTCATCTCGTCGATTTCGGTTTCGAGGCGTTTTGTCTGCTCTGCAACGACGCGCAGAGGCTCAAAGCCGAGCGGCTTGTCACGTTCCGGTGTCGCCAGATCTGCGCCGAGGTCGAAAAGATCGTTCTGGATGCGCTGGAGCTGATCCTTCATACCGCTTTCGGCGCTCCGCACGGCAACGCCCAACGCGGCGTTTACTTCGTCGACGCTGCCATAAGCGGTGACCCTTGGATCCCATTTGTCGACCGGCTCGCCCGTTGAGAGGCGTGTTTTGCCCTTATCGCCGGAACGCGTGTAGATCTTGTCGAGCTTGACCAAGATTGGCCTCCCACAGTTCGAAGCTGTTTAGCTAAAGGCACCGGCCGCAAGTGCGAGCGCGCAAAGAAGAGCAATCGCGATCGCCTGCACCAGGACGCGAAGCCGCATGAGCTTGTTTGAGCGGCTTGCCTGTGAACCGTCAGTGCGGGTGAGGTTGACCACACCCGCGACGAGTACAATGACCAGCACCGCTATGGCTATGTAGAAGCCGATCGTAAGTAAGTTGACCATGTGTTTGTCCTTCCAGCCGAAGATGTAGGTCAGTGACCGACCAAAGTCATCGCTGGGCTTCTGCGCTCACTCGACGCAGTCAAAGTAAATCATATGGCTTCTTACGAAGACTTCATATCCTTCATCGACTGATGCGGGATTGTCAGATTGCGGGTGCGACATGAGCGCCGCATGGTTAATGTCATTAGCCTCGGCAGATCGCGTTTTTCATATATTTTTCTGGGGACTGCCCCTTTCAAATGAGATGTCCGCTACCCATTTATGCACCGGTGCGATAAGGCAAATGCGCTTAAGGGGGAGAGACGCTGCCGATGATCGGGGCTAAACGCTTTCTCCAGGGCCGATACGGAACTGATGCCTGACTGACGGGTCAGTACCTGTAGATACGGAGACAAAAGCCGATGGCTGTTAAAACATCAATTGCACTCAGCCCGGAGCAGGGTCTGAGCCGCTACCTCAGCGAAATTCGCAAATTCCCAATGCTGGAAAAGCAGGAGGAGTTCATGCTCGCCAAAAGCTGGCAGGAGCATGAGGACACTGAGGCTGCAGAGAAAATGGTGACCTCACACCTTCGCCTCGTGGCAAAGATTGCCATGGGCTATCGCGGCTACGGCCTGCCGATGGCCGAGGTGATCTCTGAGGGCAATGTCGGCCTGATGCAGGCCGTCAAGAAATTTGATCCGGACAAGGGCTTCCGCCTCGCTACCTATGCGATGTGGTGGATACGCGCGGCCATTCAGGAATACATCCTGCGCAGCTGGAGCCTCGTAAAGCTTGGCACAACGGCTGCCCAGAAGAAGCTTTTCTTCAACCTTCGCCGCATCAAGGGTGAGATCAACGCGCTGGACGCCGGTGACCTCAACCCCGATCAGGTCACAGAGATTGCGACCCGTCTGAATGTGTCCGAGAAGGACGTGCTGAGCATGAATGGCCGCATGAGCGGCTCTGACGCATCGCTGAACGCGCCGATGGGGCAGGAAGGCGACATGGAGTGGCAGGACTGGCTCACCGATGATGAGCCAACCCAGGCTGACACCTATGCCAATCGTCAGGAATTCGACAGCCGCATGGAGCTTCTTCAGGAAGCCATGGCGGACCTGTCAGAGCGTGAGCAGCACATCCTTCAGGAGCGCCGCCTGACCGACGACCCGAAGACGCTGGAACAACTGTCTGAGGTTTACAACGTCTCGCGTGAACGTATCCGCCAGATCGAGGTGCGCGCTTTCGAGAAGATCCAGAAAGCGATGAAGCGTATGGCGAAAGAACAGGGCCTGCCTGTCGGCGCCTAATCTGCCTCGTCTTTTCCGAGAATGTCCCGCGCGGAAATTGCGTTCTCCTCAGGAGGCGCAGTTTCCGCGCTTGGCGTCTCCTCGACGCCAATGTGGAAGAAGTAGAGCTTCCACATTTTGTCTTCCAACTTCCAGACCAGCGTGATCCCACCATTGGTCTCTTCGAAGACCATCGGCGTCTCGCAGGTCGCGAGTTTCCCACTTAGATCTGGATTTGTGTCCGCTCGGACGGAGACGTTGCAAGATGTTGGGCCTGTTTCGACGGCCTCGCCCAATGGGCGCGCAAAGTCGGCTATCCTGTCGAGATCTTCCTGAGTGGCCCCGAAATCGGAATGATAGATGGTGTCGCCAAGTGGGGGCAGTCCACTCTCATTGTAGGCTGCGATAAATTCCTGCGAGGCTGTCTGTCTTTCCAGACTGTCTCTCCACAGGCCGCCGAACGTCCAGGCGCATGATCCGACTAGCAGTGTCACGACTGCTGCGATGGCCAGGCCGATCCAGAGCTTCTTGCTTTTCTTTGGTGGCTCAGATTCATATGGCGCGGGGCCTTCTCTGCCTGGCCGCTTGTTATTATCGTCGTCGGTCATGATGCTTCTCCCAGCCTTGAAACTCTGGATAGAGAAAGCGGTGGCGTGAGTAAAATCGAAATCTCTGACCCAGAAGACCCGCGCCTTGCGCCCTATGTCTCAATCAGGGAGCGCGACCTCACCGGTCGTAGCGATGGGCGCTTCATCGTTGAGGGAAAGGTCACACTTGCCATCCTTCTGGAGCGGTCGCGGTTCGAGATTGAGAGCGTGTTCATAGGGCGATCGCGGGTCGAGCCTCTTGCCGAGATGCTGGCGCAGGTCCCTGAAGGTGTTCCGGTCTATGTGGCGCCGCAAGATGTCATGGATCAGGTTGCGGGGTTTCCGATCCATCGGGGGGTCCTCGCATGCGCTCACAAGGGTCAGCCGGTCGGCGTCGAGAAGCTCCTCGAGGCAGAGACGCTGCTCGTTCTCAACGGCATTTCGAATCACGACAATGTTGGCGCGGCTTTTCGCAATGCGGCCGCTTTTGGTGCGGGCGGTGTGCTGCTCGATGAGCAGAGCTGCGACCCGCTCTATCGGAAGTCTATCCGCGTTTCGGCCGGCGCAGCGCTCTGGCTTCCTTACTTGCAGTCGGGCCAGTGCGACGATCATGTTTCCTGGCTTGAAAATGCGGGTTTTGATGTCTGGGCGATGACGCCTCGAACGACGGCAGAAGAACTGCACAGGCTGGAGCCCGCAACCAAGACTGCTATCCTGCTTGGACCGGAAGGGCCGGGACTTTCTGATGCGCTGATCGATCGTTGCCGGCCGGTTCGAATTGCGATGGCGGGCGGCTTCGACAGCATCAATGTCGCGACCGCTGGGGCGATCGCCCTGGCTCACTGTCATGCCAGTTCAGGGTCCGCGAAGGCCTGAAGCCCCGGGGAATCAGCAGTGTCCACGGCCTTGCGCCGGAACTGCCTGATGGGACGGGCCGTTCTGGATATGAACGGAGCAACCCTGATGCTGAACCTGATACTGGCCATTTCGCTGATCTCTAACCTCGCCATTGTTGGCGAGGCAGGTCCGCCTGCGTCCTATGACAAGCCTGATTCAGCGCGCGAAGGCACAGCGGTTGAAGACCGGGCCGCATCCGATTTTGAGCGCGGCGAGTACCTGCCAATCCAGTATCGCGGTGATCTGGTGAAAAACTGGAAGAAGGCAGGCCTGCGCAAGCCGGACACCGGATTTGAATGGGTGAAGGTCGCGCAGCTTGCCTTCCTGATAAACCCGACCAGTGGGTTTATCCGCGATATTGTCGAACTTGAGGACTAGACCCGCTCGAACGGGTCACGCATCAGGATAACGTCTTCGCGTTCTGGAGAGGTCGAAACAAGCGCACATGGTTTGCCGACGAGTTCTTCGAGACGGCGAACATATTTGACTGCTTCTGCGGGCAGGTCACTCCAGCTGCGCGCGCCTTTGGTCGTTTCTTTCCAGCCCGGCATGCTTTCATAGACAGGCTCGACGGCAGCCTGATCGGTGAGCCCCGCCGGGTAGTAGTCGATCGTCTGGCCGTTCAGCCTGTAGGCGACGCAGACCTTGATCTCTTCAAACCCATCGAGGACGTCGAGCTTGGTCAAGGCAAGGCCGTTCACGCCAGACGTCGCGCAGGCCTGGCGAACCATCACGCTATCGAACCAACCACAGCGGCGCGTCCGGCCCGTATTCACACCAACCTCGCGCCCGACTGTGCCGAGGCGCTGCCCAATCTCATTGTCCTGCTCGGTCGGGAAGGGGCCGGAACCGACGCGCGTCGTATAGGCTTTCGCCAGTCCGAGTACGTAGGAGATGGCGCCCGGCCCGACGCCGGCGCCCGCTGATGCGTTACCAGCAACGACGTTCGAGGAGGTGACGAACGGATAGGTGCCGTGGTCGACATCGAGCATCACGCCTTGCGCGCCTTCAAACAGGATACGCTTGTCCGCGCGGACCTGCTCATCCAGCGTCTTCCAGACGGGTTGCGCATAGGCGAGGACTTCTGGCGCGATCTTCAGGAGTTCCTGCTTCAGAGCCTCCCCATCTGGCTCTGGCAGACCGACGCCGGCGCGAAGTGGCCGGTGGTGGGCAAGCAGGCGCTCGATCTTGAGATCGAGGGCGGCAGGGTCTGCAAGGTCTGCCACACGGATGGCGCGGCGGCCAACACGGTCTTCATAGGCCGGGCCAATGCCACGCTTGGTCGTACCGATCTGGGCAGCACCAAGCGCGCCTTCACGGGCGGCATCGATATCCTTGTGCCAAGGCAGGATGAGCGAGGCATTGTCAGCGAGGATGAGCGACTCAGGCGACACGTCGACGCCCTGCTCGCGAATACCGGCGATCTCAGTCAGCATGTGCCACGGGTCAACGACCACGCCATTACCGATCACCGACAGCTTGCCACCGCGCACGAGGCCAGAGGGCAGCAGGGCAAGCTTGAACGTCTTGCCGTCGATAACGAGGGTGTGGCCGGCATTATGCCCGCCCTGGAAGCGAACAACCGTGTCGGCGCGGCTCGAGAGCCAGTCGACGATCTTGCCTTTGCCTTCGTCGCCCCATTGGGCGCCGACAACCACCACACCTGCCATGTGAAGCTCCTGATCTGTGCGCTCGCCACTGAAAGGTTTTAGAGGCGGATTTCAAGAGCGCAGATGCCGAACCTGCGAAAGGCCGGGCAAATAATGCGTCAGCTGAGCTCGTAATCCTCAACCTTCACCGTTTCGACGGCTTTGGCGTAGTCGCGGGTATGCGACGACCAGTTCTGGGTGATGAGGCCATCATCGGTCTTGTACCAGGAGTTACAGGCCGGGTCCGCCCAGACGGTCTTGCGAAGATCAGCCTGAATGCGCGCATTCCAGTCATCCTGCGCGGCTTTCTTCGGCATCATGGCCTTGGCCGAATTCGCGTCCATCGCCTCAATCGCCTTCATCATATACTCGACCTGCCGTTCAAGCATGAAGGTGATCGAGTTGTGACCGAGATTGGTGTTTGGTCCATAAAGCACAAACAGGTTGGGGAAACCGTTCACCGTAACGCCTGCATAGGCTGACGGGTGACCGGCCCAGACATCGTTGAGATGTTTGCCATCGACGCCTTGCACATCGACAGACCACTTCCACTCGGTCGTCTCAAAGCCGGTGGCGAAGATCAGGATATCAAACTCGCGATAGTCGCCATCCGGTGTCGTGACGCCCCTCGCATCTATCTTTGAAGGCGCCTGCGTGACGAGGTCGACATTGTCACGTTGCAGGGCAGGGAAGTAATCGTCCGAGATCAGGATACGGCGACAGCCAATCGGATAATCAGGGGTCAGCTTCTTGCGAAGCTCTGGGTCCTTTACCTGCTCATTCAAGTGGTTGGTCGCGATGGTCGTATAGGCGGCGCGGCCAGCTTCGGTCCATTCGAAGACCTGCCAGAAAAAGTGATCGGCATTGTCATAGATGAGCTGTCGGCCGCGTGCGCCGATATCCATCGCGGCTTCGGGCTGGGTGAACATCAGCGCCTGTTCCTGCGGGCTGATTGGCACGTCACGGCGCGGGGTCACCCAGTTCGGTGTACGCTGATAGACAGTCAGATGGCCCGCGGTCTTTGCGACTTCGGGGATAATCTGTACGGCGCTCGCGGCAGAGCCGATGACCGCGACACGCTTGCCTTCCCAGGACACCGAATGGTCCCAGCGGGCCGAGTGCATCTTTGCACCTTCAAATGTGTCGAGACCTTCGATGGACGGCCAGTTCGGGCGGTTGAGCTGGCCTAGCCCCCCGACAAGGATGTCGCCGGTAAAGGTCTTGCCGCTGGCGGTTTTGACGGTCCAGGTCTTGGCGTTCTCGTCCCAGTCGGCGCTGATCGCCTCGTCGCCGAGATGCATATGTGGGGCGAGTTGGTAGCGCTCAGCGATCTCCTCAGCATAGGCCTGAATTTCAGGGCCTTGAGGGAAGGTGCGTGTCCAGTTGATGCTCTGGGCAAAGGAGAGCTGATAGAGGGCAACCGGCACGTCGCAGGCACAGCCCGGATAGGAGTTTTCGTACCAGGTACCGCCAACTTTCGGGTTTCGATCAATCAGATTAAAAGTGTGCCCGGCTTCCTGCAGTTTGATGGCCGCGGTCAGACCGCCAAGACCGGACCCGATGACGATAGCATGCTTCCTGGTCATGCAAACTCTCCCTCAAACCAAGTTTCTTGGGAGGGAGAATTCGCGTTTAGCTGGCCTGATGCAAGGCTGACGAAGGGTAAGCTGCGTCAGCCTTGAACCGGTTTATTGTCCGAAGCGGAAGTATGCGCGAACGCCGATATTATCGACGCCCTGATTGCGGCCATCGCCTAGGATCTGGCCGTGCGAAAGGTGCTCATAGAGCACTTGTACGCCGACTGAATCTGTCAGGTCGCGGTTCAGCGCGAGGCCCGTCCGGAAAAGGTCATCAGAGCCGAAATAGATGTTGTCCTGGGCAAATGCGTCGCTGCGCGGATCGCCCTGTGGGAATGGGCTTTCATTTGCGCCGTCGTGGATGACATAGCCAAGGCTTGGCTCAAGAGACCAGCCCTCAGCAAAGTCCCAGTTCCACATGAAGCCGAAGCCGCCAAAGCTGGTATCGCCTGCAGTATTGAATGAGCCAACGATGTAAGGGCGTGGGCTGGCGAGGATGCTCAGAAAGTCTGGGCTGACGAAGACGAGCTCTGCTTCAATGTTCGGGCCATCTTCCTTGTCGGCATTCTTGCAGTCGAGGATGCAGACATTGTGCTGCATCACGCCGAGGCGCGCTTCTTCAACGAATTGCGCGCTGGCCGGAGCAGCAATCGCGGTCGTGGAAAGTGCGAGTGCAATCAAACGTTTCATGGGTAGCTCCCCTTAAAAATATACCCGCCCAGAGAGTACCGGGCGGGCATAAGGTCAAGTTTTTTCGGGGGTCTGCTGCAAGTTCGCGTGTGAACTATGCCTTTCCGGCAACCCAGCGTTTCGTGATTTCCGCGACGCGCTGACCGAAGTCCTCGGAGGTGCTGAGGTCTGCCTTGTCAGGGGTCTGGTCTGCTGGGAGGTCCGTCAGGGATTGCGTGCCGAGGCCGATCATATGGCCGGCGCGATTCCATGCAGCGCCAAAGTCGCTCTTGCTCGTATTGTAGCCGGGGAACGCGCCGTAGTTCGCCCAGATCATGCCGTGCTGACCGGCGAGAATCATGAGCTCTTGAAGCGTATTCAGCTTGTCACCTGCGAGCGAGCCGGAATTGGTGAAGCCTGCGCCAATCTTGTC
This sequence comes from Henriciella algicola, assembly GCF_003576245.1. Taxonomy (GTDB): domain Bacteria; phylum Pseudomonadota; class Alphaproteobacteria; order Caulobacterales; family Hyphomonadaceae; genus Henriciella; species Henriciella algicola. The sequence goes on along the minus strand of NZ_QWGA01000003.1, from coordinate 980,038 downwards.
GCGCCAGCCGCCATTCATCCAGACCTTCGAGCTGGCTTCGGCGAATTTGCGAAATACTGATGAGCTTGCGCCCATATAGGTCGGCGAGCCGAAGATGATGCCGTCAGCGGCTGCGAGCGTGTCCCACGGGCCGTCTTCGGCGTTCTGAAGGTCGTCAGCCTTGATGAGGTCAACCTCTACACCGGTCACGCCGCGCGCGCCCTTGGCAACGTGTTCTGCGACTTTTGCGGTGTGGCCGTAACCGGAATGATAGACAATAGCGAGTTTGGTCATGTTGGGCTCCGTAAACGTGGATTACCCGAACCAAGATAGTTTGCCTGCCCTGAGTATAACCCTCAGGGCAGGCATAAATGTTATGATCGCACGCTAGAAGTTCAGCACTTTTGCGTAGCGGACGTGCGGCAACGCATCGAGCTTCGCGGTAAGCTCATGAGGCGGCTCGCCATCAATACCGATGAGGGCGATAGCCTCGCCGCCTGCGTCCTGACGGCCGAGGTGGAAGGTCGCGATGTTGATCCCGGCCTCACCCAGCATGGCGCCAAGCGCGCCAATGAAGCCCGGCTTGTCGATATTGTTGACGTACAGCATGACCGACGAGAACGCGCCTTCGAGCGGCATGCCCTTCACTTCGACAATGCGTGGGCGACCCGCCGAAACCGTACCGGCGAGCGACCGCCAGCCCGTTTCATCGGAATTGGCCGTGCGCGGCACTTTCACCTTTATACGGATGAGGTTGTCATAAACCGGGCTTTCCTCGGTCTTGGTCTCGGACAGCTTCACACCCGACTCGGCCAGTATCGACGGCGCTGAAACCATGTTCACGTCGCCGCGCGAAGCGTGGAGCAGGCCGGAAAGCGCGGCGGCGGTGACCGGCTTGCGGTTCAGTTCGGCAACCTCGCCCTCATACTCGATGATGACTTCTTCAAAACCGTGATCAGAGACCTGACCGGCGAATGCACCGAGCTTTTCTGCCAGTTCGATGAACGGCTTGAGACGCGGGGCTTCATCGGCGGTGACCGATGGCATGTTGAGCGCGTTGGTCACGGCTCCGGAGAGGAGGTAGTCGCTCATCTGTTCGGCGACCTGAAGGGCGACGTTTTCCTGCGCCTCGACAGTAGCCGCGCCGAGGTGAGGCGTGGCGATGAAGTTGGGTGCGCCGAACAGCACGTTTTCCTTCGCAGGCTCCTCCGCAAAAACGTCAAAGGCCGCTGCACCGAGGTGACCATTGTCGAGCATTTCACGCACTGCCGCCTCATCCACGAGACCGCCGCGCGCGCAATTGACGAGGATCAGTCCCTTCTTGGCCTTGGCCAGCGCTTCCCGGGACAGGATGTTGCGGGTCTGGTCTGTTAGCGGGGTGTGGAGCGTGATCACGTCAGCCCGCGCGAGAAGTGTGTCGAGATCAACCTTCTCGACGCCAAGCTCAATGGCGCGCTCTTCGGTGAGGAATGGGTCATAGGCGACCACTTTCATGGTCAGACCCTTGGCCCGTTCTGCGACGCGGGCACCGATATTGCCGCAGCCGATCAGGCCGAGCGTCTTGTAGGATAGCTCTGTGCCGACGAAGTGCTTCTTCGGCCATTTGCCGACCTGCGTGCCCTGGTCGGCGGCAGGGATCTGCCGAGCCGCTGCGAACATCATGGCAATGGCATGTTCGGCTGTGGTGACCGCGTTACCGAACGGGGTGTTCATGACGACGACGCCTTTGGCGGTCGCCGCCTTGATATCGATATTGTCGACCCCGATCCCGGCGCGGCCGATGACCTTTAGGTTCGTTGCTGCGGCGATGACGTCTGCGTCGGGCTTGCAGGCAGAGCGCACGGCGAGGCCGTCGTACTGGTCGACAATGGCGATCAGCTCGTCTTTCGACAGGCCGACCTTGATGTCGGTTTCGATGCCGCGATTGGTGAAGATATCGACGGCTGCCTGGCTGAGATCATCAGCGATAAGGACTTTAGGCATGAGATGGTTTCCTGAAGATTTGCCCCGATCGTCCCCGCGAAGGCGGGGACCTCAGGCAATGAAGGGAAAGGTTTGTGGCACGAGATCCCCGCCTTCGCGGGGATGAGCGGCGTGTGGTCAGGCGTCCTGAAGGTCGGAAGCGACCGTCGCAAAGGCCCAGTTGAGCCATGGCAACAGTTTCTCGACGTCAGACGGCTCTACGGTTGAACCAACCCAGATACGCAGACCCGGAGGGGCCTTCGCATAGGAGTTGAAGTCGAAACCGGCGCCTTCCTTCTCGATCAGGGTGACCATCTTTTTCACGAAGGCTTCCTGCGCGTCGGTATCAAGCTTCGCGACCCGCGGATCGGTGATCTTGAAGGTGACACCCGTATTCGACCGCGTGGCCTTGTCCGCACAGAGGAAGTCGATCCAGTCGGTTTTCGCGACCCAGTCCTCAAGGATGCCGAGGCTCTTGTCAGAGCGGGCCTTGAGGCCTTTCAGGCCGCCACACTCTTCGGCCCAGTCGAGCGCGCGCAGATAATCTTCAACGCAGAGCATGGACGGCGTGTTGATCGTCGCGCCCTCGAAGAGCGCTTCGTTGAGCTTGCCGCCGCTGGTCATGCGGAAGATTTTCGGAAGCGGGCGGTCCGGCGTGTAGCTCTCGAGGCGCTTCACGGCGTTCGGGCTGAGGATCAGCATGCCGTGGGCCGCTTCACCGCCGAGCACTTTCTGCCAGCTATAGGTGATGACATCGAGCTTCTCGAACGGGATGTCCTGCGCGAATACCGCCGAGGTCGCATCGCAGATCACGACGCGGTCCGGGTTTGGCTTGATCCAGCTATGGTCATCGACGCGAACGCCTGACGTGGTGCCGTTCCAGGTGAAGACGATATCAGCATCATCCCGCGCCTTCTCGAAAGGCGGCAGGACGCCATAGTCGCCGACATAGACCTCGCAATTCTCGAGTTTCAGCTGCTTCTGGGCATCGGTCACCCAATCCTTGCCGAAGCTTTCCCAGGCAAAGATATCGACGGGCTTTGCGCCGAGCATGGACCACATGCACATCTCGACAGCGCCCGTATCAGAAGCGGGCACGATGGCGACGCGATAGTCAGCAGGAAGGTTCAGCACCTGCTTGGTGCGATCAATCGCTTCCTTCAGCTTGGCTTTCGCATCCTTGGCGCGGTGCGAGCGGCCAAAGGCTGTCGTTTCGAGTTGTGCGAGGGAAAATCCGGGGCGTTTGGCCGTCGGGCCCGATGAAAAATGCGGGCACGCCGGACGGACCTCCGGCTTGGGGGGTAGTGTCATCTGTTTTACTCCTATCCTTACAGATAGGCTGGCCCTCGTTGGGGAGGGCTGGCCCACCGCCCTTATGACAGACTTGTGCGCCGCCGCATAGGGAAACAATTGTGACAATATAGAGAGCTGGAGACTTGCCGGAGGCCCGCTGGGGTGCGAGTCCCTGTCGGCAATAGATTTACGGGCCAGCCTTCATGCAGACAAAGCGTTCACCTGCCGACTGGGGCCTGTTCCTGCTTCTGTCTGCTTGCTGGGCGAGCGCATTTGCGATGACCAAGGTCGCCGTGGGTGAACTACCGGCCAGCGTAATCATTCCGGGGCGCCTGATGACAGGGGCGCTGACCCTCTGGGCAGTGATGCTCGTTCGCGGTGATCGCCTGCCACCCTTTTCGGATCGTTCATCCTGGCTCGCTATTGTCGGCATGGGCGTGGCTGGCACGGCGCTACCATTCTATCTCATCACGATCGGGCAGAAGACGATCGACTCGTCGCTGGCCGCGCTTCTGATATCGGGCGCGCCGCTTTTCACTGCGGTGCTCGCGCATTTCTATTTCCATGATGAGCGCTTCACAGGCTTCAAGATTGCAGGCCTTGCGACAGGCTTTGCGGGTGTCGCGCTGCTGCTCGGCCCGGACGCGATGCAGGGGCTCGGCAATGTGGACCTCATCGCGCAGCTGCTCGTTCTCGGCGGGGCCTTTTGTTACGCGGTGAACAGCATCATCGCCCGACAGGCACCGCGCCTCCCGCCCATCGTGCTTCCGGTCGGGTTTCTCACCGTTGCGTCGATCACGTCGGTACCGATGCTGTTCTGGACCGACTGGGAGACGGTCGACCCCACGAAGGCGAGCCTGCTCTGCATTCTGGGCCTCGGCGCTGTCTCGACAGGTCTTGCCGGCATTCTGTTGATGCAGCTTGTCGCCCGGACCAGCGCGACTTTCGTGGCGCTGACCGGCTATGTCATTCCGATCATGTCGGCGGTGCTCGGCTATTTCGCCTTTGGGGAAACACAAAGCTGGAATGCGGTCGCTGCCTTCATCCTGATCCTGGCGGGTGTGTGGTTCTCACAGCGCCAGAGCCGCAAGCGCGCCGCTGCTTCTTCCTGATCTTCCGGCCCGAAGGCGGGTCTGCTATCCTGAGCCAGAGGCGGCGCAAGACTGCCCAGTGGAGGATAGACGATGAACCGTGAAATCAATGTCAGGCCAATTTCGGGGGCGCTGGGCGCAGAGATTGAGGGGGTCGATCTTTCGCAAGACCTTTCCAATGAAGCCTTCGACAAGGTGCACCGGGCATTCCTCGATCATCACGTCATCTTCTTCAGGGACCAGAATGATCTGAGCCCCGAGCGCCACAAAGCGTTTGGCAGGCGTTTCGGCAGCCTCAACGTCCATCCCTATGTGAAGGGGATGGAGGGCCACCCCGAGATCCTCGAAATCATCAAGGAGCCGGAAGAGAAGACTAATTTCGGCGGTGGCTGGCACACCGATATGTCCTTCCTTGAGGAGCCTGCGCTCGGCTCCATCCTGCACGCGATAGAGGTCCCGCCCTATGGCGGTGACACGCTCTGGGCGAACCAGCATATGGCATACGACGCCCTGTCGGATGGGCTGAAAGCGACACTGGAAGGGCTCACCGCCATCCATTCTGCAGGGCGGGAGTATGGGCCAAAAGGTCAATCAGCGATGGGCCGTCAGTCGATGGAGACGAAACAGGCCGACAATGCGCCGGAGTTCGAGCATCCTGTGGTGCGCACCCATCCAGAGACAGGTCGCAAGGGCCTGTACGTGAACCCGGCCTTCACGCTGCGCTTCAAGGGCTGGACGAAACGTGAGAGCCGCCCGCTGCTCAACTATCTGTTCGAGCATTCAAGGCAGGAGCAGTTCACCTGCCGCTTCCGTTGGGAAGCAGGCTCGGTCGCTTTCTGGGACAATCGCTCAACCTGGCACTTTGCCCTGAATGACTATGCGGGCCACCGCCGATATATGCGGCGGGTGACGGTGAATGGAGACCGGCCGTTCTAGAGGTGGCAGGCCTAGTGGTTCGACATCGCTCACCATGCGGCCTTTGGCGACGCTTGAGTATGCCCGCATGGTGAGCGACATCGAACCACGCGGGCAAGATGCCTAGAGCGTGAACTTGCCTTCGATGACGGTCACCGCATCGCCGCGCAGCTTCACCCGGTCGCCGATAAGCTCGATCCCGATTTTCGCGCCGCGTCCCGGATAGGCCTGATAGCAATCGAGCGGGCGCTTCAGGCGCGGTCCCATGATGGCAGCGACCATGCAGTGCCAGCTGCCTGTGGCCGGGTCTTCATCAATGCCGCTGCCCGGGGCGAAGAAACGGCTTGTGAGGTCAGCACCGTCGGCGCCGCCTGGTGCGACGCATCCGAAATTGCCCCTTTCCCAGTTTCCGCCAATGCCGCTGACGCCGAGCGTCTTGAGTAGGCTGATATCGGGTTTGAGCTCTTCGATATCTTCGGGCGTGCCGAACACCGCTGCATAGAACGGGCCGCCCCAGGCTTCCAAAGGCCACGCGCCAAGCGCTGCTGCGACGTCTTCAGTGACGGCGATCTTCTCGACCTTTGGTGCCGGGAAATCCATCTCATAGGTCTCGTCTGACAGGCGGCGGACTTTCAGGACGCCTGACTGGACGGTCTCAAAGGCGATCTCCTCGCCGTCGAAGCCGAGATGCGTATAGATTGCATGCGCCGATGCCAGCGTAGCATGGCCACAAAGCGGGACTTCCACGGCAGGCGTGAACCAGCGCAGGGCGTAGTGTCCGGGCTTCTTGGCGACGATGAAAGCCGTCTCGGCCACATTGTTTTCTGCCGCGATGGCCTGCAGCGTCCCATCTGGCAGGAACCCGTCCAGCGGCATCACGCAGGCCTGATTGCCTTCAAATGGCTGGCTGGCAAATGCGTCGATCTGGTAGAAAGGAATGGCCGTCATGTCAGGCTCCCGGAGCGTTTCAAGTGCCGCCCCGACCTACGGCAAACCAAGCCGTTCCACAAACCAGACTTTCTAAGCGATGCTTGAGAAAGGCTCGCACTGGCTTGCCGGAGACAATCGCGTCAGTGTGCCAGCTCAGCTTGTACGCGGAGGATGGAATGAACTGGGGGCAGCTGCTCGTCGGACTGGGATTTATCTGCGGCACGCTCATCGCCGCGCAGGGGGCCATCAATGGCCGGCTGGCGAGCGGGGTTGGTGGGCGGGTGCAGGCGGCCTTCATCTCCTTCTCGATCGGCTGGCTGGCCCTGCTCGCGGTGAACATTGTCCTTGGCTACAAGGTCCCGAGTATCAGCCAGACCCTGACCGTGCCCGCCTGGGCGTGGATAGGAGGGCTGATCGGCGCAATCATGGTGGCGAGCTCTGCAACTGCGGTGCCGCGCATCGGTGTCGCCGCATGGGTCAGCGCCGTCATTGCGGGTCAGCTGACCGCCGCGGTTCTCTACGACCAGTTCGGCGCATTCGGGCAAGCGGTGCGCCCCGCGACGCCATTGAGGCTCGTCGGTATCGGGTTTCTGGTGCTGGGCGTATATCTCGTCCGGCGCTTCTAGCTGGCTAGCCCGATCAGCGCGCGGGGATCTGGGCAGAGTTGTAGCCACTGAGCGGCCTCGCTCTTGCGGCAAACGCCGGGGAAGTCGCCAGTCTTTCCGAGCATCTCTAGCATGACCTGAAAATGGAGGTGGGGTGCCCAGCCGCCATTCACGCTGTTGTCTCCAAGATGCGCAATTTCTTGCCCAGCCTTCACTTCATCGCCGGGCTGGAGTGTCTCGAGAAGGCTCGGGTCGAGGTGACCGTAGAGCGTGTAAAAGGTCAGTCCGGGCTCGACGTCATGCTGCAGGATGAGCGTCGGCCCATAGTCCTTATCATTATCATTGCGCTGGAGGCTGTGCACCTCTCCATCCAGCGGGGCGAAGACTGGCGCGCCTGCCGCGGTGAAGACGTCAAGGCCGAGATGAAGCGTGCGCGGCTCATCGCCTGGCGGATTGAAGATGGGGGTGTCGTAGATGGCCCGGTCTTCGCCATAGCCCCCATGTAGTACGCCGCCGTCCGCCGGTATCCAGTCAATGGGCAGGTCGCTCCAGCCGCGCGCGGCAAGTCCAGCCTTGTCGAGCGGCAGCGTGCCTTCATCCGTCAGGCCGCGCATTGGCGGCGTCACATGCGGCGAGGTGACGAGCCACGCATCGTAACGTTTTCGGAGGTCGCCCAGCGCTGCTGGGAAAAAGGTCTTAGCGCTCATCTTGTCTGTCCATAGGCCAGCCATGATGCACGGGGCCGTGCCCATTGCCGAAGCCCTTTGCCACTGCGATGGCGCGGTGGAGATAGTCGCGCGCGGCTTCGACGGCGTCCTGCGTGTCGTCGCCAAGAGCAATGCGGGCAGAGATGGCGCTGGCCAGCGTGCATCCGGTCCCGTGTGTGGACGTCGTGTTGATGCGGGCGCTCTCGAAGATCCATTCGCCGTGGATCGTCTGAAGCACATCGATGACCGGATTGCCCGGAATGTGCCCGCCCTTCACAAGGGCGCCTTGAGCACCGCGTTTCAGGAGAGCTTCAGCGGCGCGCCGCTGGCCGTTCACACCGTCCACGGACTTGCCGGTCAGGATTTCTGCCTCTGGCGCGTTCGGCGTGACGAGGGCGGCGCCCGGCACCAGAAGGGAGGCAATGCTCTCCACAGCCCGCCGGTCGACCAGCCTGTCACCCGATGTCGCCACCATGACGGGGTCGATAATGCGCGGCGTGTCTCTTGCCTGCTCGTCGAGTGTTTCTGCGGCCTGCTCGACAAGCTCTGCGTACCCGAGCATACCTGTCTTGATCGCATCTGCGCCAATATCGGCGAGGCAGACTTTCATCTGAGAGATAACCGTGCTGACCGGGATGGGGTGCACATCTTGCACGCCGGTCGTGTCCTGCACGGTTATGGCCGTGACGGCGGTCATCGCATAGCCGCCCATTGCCATGATGGCCTTGATGTCGGCCTGTATGCCTGCACCTCCGCCGGAGTCAGAACCTGCAATGACCAGAACGCGGCCAGACTTGTTTTCGGATTCAGTCGTCATGCTGCTGAAATAGACGCTATGGCCCGGCTGGAAAAGCGGGGTTTCAGCAGACGCGTATTACCAGGGGTCGGCGGGCGCCTCGACAGGCTGGGAGAGGTCAAACTCCACCCGGAAGAAGCGTTCTGGCCGCTTCAGCTCATAGGCGAACATGTCCTGACCCGGATGGATCTCCATGGCCCAGACATTCGCCTTGGAAACGGGAATCTCTTCAGCATCGAAGAGGTCCTTGGTGCGCTGGTCAGCAGGAAATTCCTGCCGCGTCGCATCAGAGCTGTCAGATGACTTTCCGCCATACATGGTCAGAGCGTCGGGGCTGCCATCTTCATGCGTGTGCTGGTGACGGAGCGCGATGCGGCCATCATCACCAAGCGCGAGGAGCCACATGCGCGAATGGTCTTCGCCGACATGAAGCGGAATGCGTGCCGCCGTCTCGGTGCAATAGTCGAAATCCGCGATCACGGCCTGCGAGGCCCATCCGGCGTCCTGAGGGTCATCGCTGACTACCCGGCCGAGATACGCGTTTCCGCAATAGGGCTCCAGGCTGGTCAGAAATGCGTCGCCGCCGAGTTCAGCTGGGGCTTCCTGCTGACAGGCAGCCAGAAGTAAAGCGGCGCCGGGAATTGCGAATCTCAAAAACATGAGGCGCAGCCTATATGGGCTGCGCCTCTTTGCAATGCTTTAGCGATTGGCCCGGATCAGGCCGGTTCCGGCTCGCCGCCTGGTTCGTCGCCGCGATTCTTGCGGCGCTTCCCGATGACCGGCACAGCCGAGGCTGGACCTTGCGGCTCGTCCGGTTCATCTGGACGGGTCGGCGGCTTGCCATTGAGGAGGTCGTTTAGCTCTTCGCCGGTGAGCGTTTCGTATTCAAGCAGCCCTTCAGCGATCGCCGTCCACTGATCCTTGTAGTCGGTCATGATGCGGCGCGCCTCATCCTTACCGTGCTGGATCAGCTTGCGGACCTCTTCCTCGATACGCTTGGAAGTTTCTTCCGAGACGTGGTTCGGGCGCGAATACGGGTCGCTATTGTCGGAATAGTCGACAGGACCGATCTCATCCGAGAGGCCGTAGCTCGTCACCATGGCGCGCGCGATGCGGGTCGCCATCTGGATGTCGGACGAGGCGCCGGAGGTCACGGCATCCTCACCGAAAGCAAGTTCCTCGGCGACGCGGCCGCCCATGAGGACTGCCAGTCTGGAGGTCATTTCCTGACGGGTCTGCGAGTACTTGTCGTCTTCCGGCAGCTGCATGACCATGCCGAGCGCGCGGCCGCGCGGAATGATCGTTGCCTTGTGAACCGGGTCGGTGGCCGGCATTTTCAGGCTGACGATTGCGTGACCTGCCTCATGATAGGCGGTGAGGCGCTTCTCCTTGTCCGACATGACCATGGAGCGCTTTTCGGGGCCCATAAGGACCTTGTCCTTGGCGTCCTCAAACTCCTGCATGGCGACGACGCGCTTGCCGCGCCGGGCCGCAAGAAGGGCAGCCTCGTTCACAAGGTTCGCAAGGTCAGCACCGGAGAAGCCCGGCGTTCCTCGTGCGATCACCTTCGGCTCGACGTCCTTGGCGAGCGGCACGTTGCGCATGTGAACTTTCAGGATGCGCTCACGGCCCATGATGTCCGGATTGTTGACGGTAACCTGGCGGTCAAAACGGCCAGGGCGCAGCAGCGCCGGGTCAAGCACGTCAGGACGGTTCGTCGCGGCGATGATGATGATGCCCTCATTGGACTCAAAGCCGTCCATTTCGACGAGGAGCTGGTTGAGCGTCTGTTCGCGCTCATCGTTGCCGCCGCCGATACCTGCACCACGTGAGCGGCCGACGGCATCGATTTCGTCGATGAAGATGATGCAGGGCGCATTACGCTTTGCCTGCTCGAACATGTCGCGCACGCGGCTCGCGCCAACGCCGACAAACATCTCGACAAAGTCCGAACCGGAAATGGTGAAGAACGGCACACCAGCTTCGCCTGCAACGGCGCGGGCGATAAGCGTCTTACCCGTGCCCGGAGGACCAATAAGAAGGGCGCCCTTCGGGATCTTGCCGCCAAGGCGCTGAAAGCGTGACGGGTCCTTCAGGAACTCGACGACTTCCTGCAGCTCTTCCTTGGCTTCATCGACGCCAGCGACGTCGTCAAAGGTCACGCGGCCGTGCTTTTCGGTCAGCATGCGAGCACGCGATTTGCCGAAGCTCATGGCGCCGCGGCCACCGCCGCCGCCCTGCATCTGACGCATCAGGAACAGGAAGAGGCCGAGGATGAGGATCAGTGGAAGCAGGTTGAGCAGCAGGCCGCCAAGGCTGAAGCCGCTCTCTGCGTCTTCATTCACGGTGACGCCCTGATCGGCAAACCAGGTCGATGCCTCGATATTGGTCGGCAGCTTCTCAGCGTAATAGGTGTCTCCGCCACTGGTCTCGGCGGTGATGCGGTCATTCGTGACCGTCACTTCAGCGAGCTGGCCTTCCGTTGCCATCTGGCGAAGGTCGGAAATCGGCACCTTCTCCGCGTTCGACGCGACAGATGAGCCCTGCATGGCGATCATCATGGCCACGACGAGAGCAGCAATCAGTCCCCAGACAGCGAGATTACGCATGTTCATAGTTTGGATCCGTCTGTTGGTCTCAATCTTCTGGACCCTAACATAGGCAGCCGCACAACGGAAAACGACTCAATTAGCAGTAATCTGGGCGCATTTTGTCGCGCTCGCGCTGCCCTTGGGCAGGCGCGAAACGAAACGAAGCGCCTACTCGACGCTTGTGCTGGCCCGCACTAGTCTTGTGACAAGCGGGGGCGCGAATGGAAAAATCTATGAAAGACATCCTGAAGGTCTATGGCCCGCTGGCGCTGCTTGTCGCGATCAGTATCTGGGTCGCGCTTGCGCTGATCGACCCGGCGCCGCCATCGCGCGTTACCTTCGCAGCGGGCAACTCAGGCGGCGCATACTATGCCCTCGCGCAGGAATATGCCGACAGGCTGGCCGAGAGCGATGTCGAAGTCGAAATACTGGAAACACGCGGCTCGCTTGAGAATATCGAGCTTCTCCGGTCGGGCCGGGCAGGGATGGCTTTCGTGCAGGGCGGGCTTGCGACTGACGATGACCGTGAAACGCTGAATTCGCTGGCGGGCATGTTTCATGAGCCATTCTGGGTCTTCGTCCGGTCTGAGGCCGCCATTGATGGATTTGGCGGTCTGCGGGATGTCCGCTTTGCGATCGGTCCGGAAGGGTCGGGCACGCGGGCGCTGGCGCTCCAGATGCAGGACGCCTGGGGCGGCGACTGGCCCTCACCTTCGCAAAGCATAGAAAGCGGGCAGGCCGCCGCGAGTGCGCTTCTGGCAGGCGACATAGATGCAGCTGCATTCTCCGCCTCGATGAACGCGCCTTATGTCCAGCGCCTCATAGAGGAACCGGGCATCGCGCTTCTGCCGTTTGACCGGGCACCTGCACTGGCCCGTCGCACGCGCGCGCTCGACCCGGTCACGCTCTATCGCGGGATTGTTGATCTCGAGGCTGACATACCTGCCGCCGATGTACCGCTTATTGCTTCTGTCGCGCAGCTCGCCATTCGAGAGAACCTGCATCCGGCCATTCAGTCGCTGCTGCTTGAGGCGTCCGAAGACATCCACGCTGGCAATAGCGCTTTTGCGAATGCCGGGGAGTTTCCGGCCCCTGAACTTGTCGACATGCCACTGTCGAGCGAGGCTGAGCGCTTCTGGAAGAATGGGCCATCTTTCCTGCGAAACTATTTTTCGTTTCAGATCGCAAACTTCCTTGAGCGCGCCTGGGTGTTCCTGATCCCGCTCATCACTCTACTCATTCCGCTGATCCGCGTTGCGCCGCCGATCTATCGCTGGCGCGTGCGCCGCAAGATCTATGTCTGGTATTCCGACCTGAGAGAGCTCGAGGCGCGCGGACGCGAAGCCTCGAATGACGAGGCGCGTGACAAGGTGCTGGATGAGCTGTCAGAGCTTCAGAAAGAGGTCGGTGAGCTCGATGTGCCGCTGTCATACACCGAAGAGGTTTATCACCTGCGCAGCCACATCGCCTTCGTCCGCAATCTGGTGAAAGGGCTCTATGCAAGGGATGCCGGGGAAGAGGCGCGCCACACCGCCTAGCGCGGCGCACTATTGCAGGCAGACTCAGGCTTCGGCCTGCTGCTCCAGCGCTTCGCGGCGCTTTTCCGCAGCCGATTTCTTCACGCTTTCAGAGCGCAGCTGGCCGCAGGCAGCGAAGATATCGCGGCCGCGCGGTGTGCGGATCGGGGAGGCGTAACCGGCCCGGTTCACGACTTCGGCGAAGTTCTCGATCGTTTCCCAGTCCGAGCACTCATAGGGGCTGCCCGGCCACGGGTTGAACGGGATGAGGTTGATCTTCGCGGGCACACCCTTGAGCAGCTTCACGAGATCACGCGCTTCGGCGAGCGAGTCGTTGACGCCTTTCAGCATGACGTATTCGAACGTCACCCGTTTGGAGTTGCCAAGGTTTGGATAGGCGCGGATCGCTTCGAACAGGGTCTGCAGATCATACTTCTTGTTGATCGGTACAATCTCATTGCGCAGATCATCGCGGACTGCGTGCAGCGAGATGGCCAGCATGGCGCCTGTGCGCTCACCCAGTTCTGGAATCTTCGGCGCCACGCCTGCCGTCGATACGGTGATCCGGCGGCGGCCGAGCGCGATGCCGTCGCCATCCGAAATCGTGTCGATAGCTTCTGCCACATTATCGAGATTGTAGAGCGGCTCACCCATGCCCATGAACACGATATTGGTGAGCTTGCGGTTCTCGTTCGAGGACGGCCATTCCGACAGCTCATCACGCGCGATGAGGACCTGGCTGACAATTTCCTGCGCGGTCAGGTTCCGCACCAGCTTCTGTGTGCCGGTGTGGCAGAAGGTGCAGTTCAGCGTGCAGCCGACCTGGCTCGAGACGCAAAGCGCGCCTGAGCGACCAACATCGGGAATGAAGACGCTTTCGCCCTCGACGCCTGGCTGGAAGCGGGTCAGCCATTTCTGCGTACCGTCGACCGAGACCTTGTGTTCAGCGATTTCCGGGCGGGTCAGGATGTATTTCTCCGCCAGCTCCGCGCGCAATTCCTTGGCGATATCGGTCATGCCGGAAAAGTCCTGCACGCCGAAATGGTGAATCCAGCGGCGCAGCTGCTTGGCGCGCATTCCCGCTTTTTTCGGGTCGAGGCCGAGGGCTTCCATCTCTGCTTTCAGGGCAGGGATAGACAGGCCGGCCAGCGATTTGGCCGAACTAACGCTTGCATTGACGCCGCGTGAAAGGTCCAGAACATGTTTCATCGACGCCGCACATAGCACGTCCTGCCTGATAATCTAAGCAGATCAGGACAGGTTTGCTGCGGCGCATCACGACAGAGGGCCACAAAGGCTCCGTGGGAGGAAAGTATGGCTGACGGAACACCCGGAATCGATTTCGATCCAGACAAGCTGCGCGAACGTTATCGCGCAGAACGCGATAAGCGCCTGCGCGATGACGCGAACGAACAATATGTCGAGATCAAGGGTGAGTATGCCGGCTATGTCGAAGACCCATACATCGACGAAAAAATCGACCGCGCACCGCTAAACGATGAGATAGACATCATCGTCGTTGGTGGAGGTTTTGGCGGGCTTCTTGCCGGGGCGAGACTGCGTGAGGCGGGCCTCAAGAACATCCGCATGATCGAGAAGGGCGGCGACTTCGGCGGCACCTGGTACTGGAACCGCTATCCGGGCGCGGCCTGCGACATCGAAAGCTATATCTACCTGCCCCTACTGGAAGAAACCGGCTTTATGCCGAGGGAAAAGTACACGCCAGCCAAGGAAATCCTTGAGCATAGCGCGCGCATCGCCCGTCATTACGACCTTTATGACGACGTGCTGTTCCAGACCGAAGTCACGGCGATGAACTGGGATGAGGCGTCAAAGCGCTGGATCGTCGAGACCAATCGCGGCGATGCCATGAAAGCGCGCTATGTCATCATGTCGAACGGACCGCTCCACCGGCCAAAGCTGCCGGGCATTCCGGGTATCGAGAAGTTCAAGGGTCACACCTTCCATACAAGCCGGTGGGACTATGACTATACGGGCGGCGGTCCGGAGGGCGGCCTCGACAAGCTTGCAGACAAGCGCGTCGGTATCATTGGCACCGGCGCGACCGCCGTGCAATGCGTCCCGCACCTGGGCGCAGGCGCGAAAGAGCTGTTCGTCTTCCAGCGCACGCCAAGCTCAATCGATGTGCGCGATAATAAGCAGACCGATCAGGACTGGGCCAAATCGCTGGAGCCGGGCTGGCAGAAGAAGCGCATGGATAATTTCAATATCCTTGTCTCTGGCGGCTATCAGGCTGAAGACCTCGTTCAGGATGGCTGGACCGACATCATCCGCAACCTCCTCTTCATCGCCAGCAAGCAGGACGGCAAACAGCTGACCGCCAAGGAGCTGGAAGAGATCGGCGAACTGGCTGATTTCAAGAAGATGGAGTCTATCCGGGCACGCGTCGATGAAGTGATCGCGGACAGCAAGACGGCGGACGCGCTGAAGCCATGGTATCGCCAGTTCTGCAAGCGCCCATGCTTCCATGACGACTATCTTGCGACCTTCAACCGCGACAGCGTCCACCTGATCGATACAGACGGTAAAGGCGTTGAGCGCATCACCGAAAAAGGCGTCGTTGTCGCTGGCAAAGAATATGAAATCGACTGCCTTATCTATGCGACGGGTTTCGAAGTTGGCACCAGCTATACACGCCGGTCGGGATATGAACTCTATGGCCGGGGCGGCAAGTCGCTGTCAGAAGCCTGGGAAGGAGGCGTTGAGAGCTTGCATGGCATGTTCGTGCGAGATTTCCCAAACGTCTTCGTGATGGGCGGGGCGCAGGCCGCCTTTACCGCGAACTACCCACACCAGCTGGATGAGCAGGCCGTGCATCTTGGCTACATCCTGTCGCGCGCCTTCGATGAGGGGATTGTGCAGATCGAGCCGGAGAAGGACGCGCAAGCTAACTGGGTGGAGACCATCATTTCCAAGGCCCAGATGCGCGAGAAGTTTCTCGCCGAATGCACGCCCGGCTACTACAATAATGAAGGTCAAATCGCCGCGCGCGCCCGCCAGAATTCATTCTATGGCGGTGGATCGATGGAGTATTTCTCGATCCTCAAATCATGGCGCGAAACGGGCGACATGGCTGGGCTCGAAGTGCAGCGGGAAACCGCAACGGCCTGATCAGGCGCATTCCGTTATCGGCAAAGCGAAGAGGCCTTGTCGATAGCCGCCGCTGACCCTGACAGCGAGAAGTGGTAGGAGACCTGCGTGTTGCGCGAGGAGACCGCCTCTACGTGCAGCTCGCTGCCGCGGCGCAGAGCGTCGACAATCTGTGAATCGTCACGGTCCTGCGCAAAGGCCTCGCCGCCGACACCGTACAGTGTCCAGCCAGACCGGCCGACGCTGGCGCGTGCAGGAAGGTCAGCGCGAAGATCATAACCAACTTTCAGGCTCGGCTGGCTGCGTGCCTTGCCGGATGCCCAGTTCGATACGAAGAACCAGACATCGCCATGATTGGCCGATTGGGGCGCCTTGTCGGTGGCTTCTGTCGCGGCATAGCAAAGCTTCTCGCCGCCGACTTCTTCAGTGAAAACGGTCCAGTTTTCATAACGCCCAATCGCTGTTGGGGCGGCTGTAGCCGCGGGAATGGCGACGGCGCTGCAGAGGGCGGCTATTGCGGCAATACGGATCATGGTGAGCGTCTGGTCTGTTACTATTTTCGTGTATGGAAATTCGTTCCGGTGACTTCAAATGCCTAAAGGTTAAGGCGGAATTTTGACGAATGCGTGATCACAGATTCGTTAGAGGCGCGATCAAAGGTTGCACAAGTTGCAACAAACACAGACAATAGGTGTGCTGCTGCTAACGGATGTAACCTTGTCTGTCGCCCGCCTTGATCAAGTCGATAATCCGCGCTCGCTTCATGCAGACTGCATGAAACGCATTTCCGAGCGCGGCGACAGGCGTGCGTTCGGTACGCTCTTCGAATTTTTCGGACCCCGTCTCAAGTCCTACCTCCTGCGGATGGGGGCAGACGATGCGCAGGCCGAGGAGATCGTTCAGGACGTGATGCTGACAGTGTGGCGCAAGGCCGGGCAGTTCGACCCTGAGCAGGCGTCGGTATCGACATGGATCTTCAGGATCGCCCGCAACCGGCAGATCGACCTGTTCCGCCGCGCCTCGAAACCGGACCTGTCACCAGAAGAGCCAATGCTCCAGCCCGCACCCGAACAGGCACCGTTTGAGAGCCTGTCCCAGGCGCAGCTGGAGGCTGAAGTGCGCGACAAGCTCACCATTCTGCCGCCAGAGCAGCTGGAGCTTCTGAAAGCGGCGTTCTATGACGGCATGTCCCACGCCGAGATCGCGGACAGGTTCAGCCTTCCCCTGGGGACGGTCAAATCTCGCATTCGTCTGGCGTTCGACAAACTCCGAGGCGTCCTGTCGCGCGAGTAAGTGCGACATAGCACACCTCCTGATCGCAAATTCTTGACCTTGTTCACCGCTGCTCAATATCCGTCTTTGTACGCAAGACCCAGTTATGGGCGAAGAGAGGTATTTGAGGTTTGAAAGACGGCGTCTCTCAACTGTCGGATCTTTATGCCGCCTACGCGGCAGGGACGCTTAGTCCCTCCTTCAGGCTGCTTGTTGAGACGCAAGCGGCCATCCGGTCCGATATTCGCGACAGGGTTAATCACGCAGAAGCGATTTCGGGCATTTTCCTCGAGCGCGAAACCCCGAGCATGCTGGCCCCCAACGCATTTGAGCGCACCCTCCAGGCAATTGATGATCTTGAGGATGAGGTTGATCCGACGGACGCGGCGAAACTGGCCAGCGAGCGCTTGACCGAGCTTCTCGACCTGCCTGAGCCTCTCCGGGAAAAAGCTCTGGAGTCGTGCATGCGCGGCGGTTGGAAGCGTATGACCAGCGGGGTGAAGCGTCTTGAGATCGGAACCGCTTCCGGCGGTCATGCTCACCTCTACCGGATCGAGCCCGGCGCGACAGTCCCGAGCCACTCGCACTTTGGTGACGAACTGACGCTCGTCGTTCAGGGCGGCTTTTCAGATGAGGTCGGCAGCTACGGCCCCGGCGACATCTGTCTCAAAACACCGTCAGACACACACGCGCCGGTCGGTGACGATGACGGTGTCTGTCTTGCCCTTGCGGTGAGCGAAGGCGGTATGGAGTTCAAGGGTATGCTGGGCATCCTGCAGAAAGTCTTCACGCGCCGCACCCATTAGAGGGCGGGTGCCTCAGGACGGCTTTCCGAAATTCAGAACTTCGAATTTTCGCGTCTCGAAAACCTTGAGAACTGTCTTGATGTCGTGCCCGCGTTTTAGAACCTGCCCCTGATTTCCATAGACGACGAAAGCGCCCTGGCGATTACGCAGCTCGGGGATTTTCTCGATGCGCCACGTTGGCGCCTCAGCGTGACGCCTGAAGATCGCGAACACGGCATGATCTTCATGCATCCCGATCGCGTAATCCTTGGCCTGCCCGGCCATGACCATCTTGCCGTAAATATCGAGAATGGCCGACATTTCGGTACGGTGAAACGCAATTTTCGGGGACTTGTCGAACTGTAAGGGTGTAATGCTAGCCATGCGCGCTCTAACGTTACTCTGCCTGCTGCGTTCATTCTGTCGTATTTGTAATCAGTTTGACAGGTTTTAGCCGCAATCCGGCCTTGCCGCAGACACCGATTGAATACACCTTGCAATGGTCGGATGACGGTGTCCAGCAGGTTTCCCGGACCCATCAGCCCCCCCAGCCCCCCGGGGCTCCTGTTACCGTTGTCCGACAGCTTCCCCCTCACATCACCAGAAGATCCGAGCGCAGCCTCCATCAGGTCTGCGGTTTCCGCATTACGACTCTGGAAAACTTATGCGTGTCTGATTAGTCAGTCTCCAGCGCGGTGCTACAGGACCAGTGATGCTCGAATTGAAGCAGCTTTCAAAGTCGTTCGGCGGGCGGACAGCTGTTGAGTCCATGAGCTTCAGCCTGAACAAGGGCGAGGTTCTGGGCTTCCTTGGTCAGAATGGCGCGGGCAAATCCACCACAATGCGTATGGCGGCCGGCGTCATTGAGCCGGACAAAGGTGACGTGATCGTCGCGGGTCATTCGATCGTGTCCAACCGGCGTGAAGCGCAAAGGCGCCTCGGCTTCCTGCCAGAAGGCGCGCCGCTCTATCCGGACATGACGCCGCTCGACTTTCTGAACTTTCTCTGTTCGGCCCACCGCATATCTCGCAGCGATTGCCGCAGCGCAGTCGAGCGCGTGATCGCCGACGCGCGCATCGCCGATGTGATGTCTAAGCGGATCTCGACCCTCTCTAAAGGTTATCGCCGCCGTGTCGGGCTGGCAGGCGCGCTGATCCATGATCCGGACGTGCTGATCCTTGATGAGCCGACAGACGGACTGGACCCGATCCAGAAGCGGGCAGTTCGGGCGCTGATCTCTCGCATGGCGAAGGACAAGGCCATCGTCATTTCAACGCACACGCTGGAAGAAGTGCCGGCCATGTGCAACCGCGTGATCGTCATCGATCAGGGCAAACTCATTGCAGACAGCTCACCAGAAGACATGGCGAAGCGCCGCAAGGGCGGTCTCGAGGAAGCGTTCATTGACCTCGTCTCCAAGAAGGAGGCTGCAAGCAATGAAGGCTGAGCTGCGCGACATCCTGACGAGCCTGCGGGCGAGCTATCTGAGAGAGCTGCGCGCCTATTTTGCGACGCCGCTCGCCTATGTGTTTGTCGCCATCTTCCTTATGCTGGTCGGCGTGTTCACCTGGGAGGCGTCGCGCTTCTTTGATACCGGCCTCGCCGATCTCCAGCCATTCTTCTACTGGCACCCCTGGCTCTACATGATTTTCCTGCCCGCGCTCTCCATGCGCCTCTGGGCAGACGAGATCGCCTACAGCACGTCAGAGCTTCTCTTCTCTCTGCCGGTCAGCCTGTTCGGTCTTGCGACAGGTAAGCTGCTGGCGGCCTGGAGTGTCGCGGCGCTGTCGCTCGTCCTGACCTTTCCGATGTGGATCACGGTGAACTATCTCGGCGCCCCAGATAATGGCGCCATCGCGATCACCTATCTGACCAGCCTGCTCATGGCGGGCGCGTATCTTTCAATCGGCGCAGCGATGTCCTCGCTCTTTTCCAGCCAGGTGCTGGCCTATATCGCAGGCATCCTCGTGGCATTTGTCTTTACCGCCGCTGGCTGGCCCATGCTGGTCGGCGCGATCTCTGGCCTGCTCGGTGCGGCTGCAGGTGACCTCGTCGCACAATTCTCCTTCCTCACCTATTTCGAGACGGCCCAGCGCGGCGTGCTGGAGCTTCGCGCGCTCCTCTATTTTGGCGGCGTGATCCTCGCCTGGCTGTCGCTGAACACGATCTGGGTGGCCAATAAGCGGGCGTTCGCAGGATGACGCCGCGCGCTTTCCTCCCCGCTGCCACGGCGCTGATCCTCGCGATCTTTGTCGCCGCGACGCTCATCATCTATCCGCTGACACGTCCGGCGCGCGTGGACTTCACGCAGAACGCGCTCTTCACGCTGTCGCCAGAGACCAGGTCAGTCCTCGACACGCTTGAGGAGCCGATAGAGCTTACCTTCGTCTACACGCGCCAGGTTGGGCAGGATTATCCGCAGGTGCGGGCCTATGCGGCACGCGTGCGCGAATTGCTCGACAGCTATTCGGCTGTCGCCGGCGCCAATCTCAAGGTCACGGAGATTGATCCCAAGCCCTTCTCGGAAGCTGAAGATCAGGCGCTGGCTGCTGGTATTGATGCGGTCGACACTGAAGGCGACGATCCGCTCTATTTCGGCATCATTGGCCAGAACACCGTCGATGAACAACGCGTCCTCGCCTTTCTGGCGCCAGAGCGCGAGGAGACGCTCGAATACGACCTCACCCGCCTCATCGCCCGCCTCGACCGTCCTGACCCGCCAAAGATCGGCCTCCTGACGACGCTTCCGGGTATGGGCGCGGATGGCGCAGAGGGCGGATACACGCTGCTGCAGGAGATGAAGCGGTCTTTTGATGTCGAGCCTGTTGCGGTCGACTTCTATGCGCTGCCGGAAGATCTCGACGCGCTCATCATGATCCACCCGCCAGAGCTGACAGAATGGCAGAGCTGGGTGATTGACCAGTTCATCCTGCGCACGGGCCGCGTGGTCATGCTGGTCGATGCGGCTGCCAAGACATCGCCTGAACCGCCGAGCCGCCGTGTAGAGCGGCGTATCCGCTCTGACCTTGGCCGCTTTGGACCGGTCTGGGGCGTGACGCTCGCCGAGCAGGCCATCGCTGACACGGAAACCGCGCTCCCCATACAGGCCCCGACCGGAAGCGGGCGGACCGGCATCATCCGCCATCCGCTCTACCTGTCGACTCCGCCTTCAATGATGTCGCAGGACAGCATCCTGACAGCGCCCCTGTCACGGTCCGTCAATTTTGCCTCCTCAGGCGCACTCATCCTCGACGAAGCTTCTCCGATCGACAAGGAAGTACTGATCGAAACGGGCACGGCCCCATCCTGGATCGACGCCGAAACGGCGATGACGGATATCGGCGTGGAGGATGCGCTAGCCCTCTATGAGCCGACTGAAGGCGCTCGTGCGCTTGGGGTTCGTGTCCATGGCACGCTGGTCTCGGCCTTTCTCGATGGACGCCCGGAGCCGGTTCTGCCCGAAGACCCGGTCATGGCGCAGTTTGCGGCGGAGGCGATTGAGCATGCGCAGCCGCACATCTCCTCAAGCGAGCGTGAAGCGGAAATCCTCATCCTCGCGGACGCAGACCTCGTCGACGACGGGCTCTATATCGACATGCAGCGCCAGAGCGCCTTTGCAGACAATGGAGCGCTCATCATGAATGCGCTCGACATGATGTCGGGCAATGCCAATTTGCTCAGCCTTCGGGCGCGTGCTTCTTCCCGCCGGACGATGACGCGCGTCGAAGCGATGCGGGATGAGGCGCAGGCCCGTTTCTTTGAGGAACAGGCCCAGCTTGAAACCCAGCTCGCTGAATCCGAAGCGCGCCTGCAGGAACTGCTTCAGATCGATAGCCGCGACAGCGCCCTCCTCGACAGTGCCACCGGCGCCAGCCTCTCGGCGGAACAGCAAGAGGAACTCGCCCAGCTTCGCAGCGAAGTTCTCGCTACCCGTGAGCGCCTTCGCTCCATTGAACGCGACTTCAGGCGAGACATCGATGGCCTCGAAGGCTGGCTGAAATTCATCAACATCTTCGCAGGCGCGATCCTCATCGGTGCGGTTGGCTGCTTTGTCTGGTGGCGGCGGAGGAAGTCGCCGGCATGAGCAGACGTCTAGACCGCAAGCGTTCCGTCCTCGTTCAGCGGCTGTCGATTGCGGCAGCCTCGCTCTGGATCATCCTGATCCTGTTTGCTGTCTTCAATGCGGATGGCCGCTCGACCAGCCCGAGGACGGGCAATCCGGTCCTGTCGAACTTCTCGGCGATCAAGGGTGATGTCGCGCGCATCACCATCACCGATCAGGACGTGACCTATAATCTCGTCAAACGGAATGATGCCTGGCTGATGGAAGAGTCGGGCGGGTATCCGGTCCGTGAAGACAGGCTGAATACGCTTCTGGAAGGTCTCGAAACGCTTAGCTGGGGGGAACGTCGGACCTCGAACCCTGAGCGGCTTTCCCTGCTCGCGCTTGGGGATCCGCGCGAAGAAGGCAATGGCACACTGATTGAGCTTTTCTCCGGCGATGGGGCGCGTGTCGCCGAAGTCATCACCGGTCGGCGCAATGAATACACCTATGCGCGCAAGCCTGACGAGACGATTGCCTTCCGGGTGCGCGGTGACCTCCCGCCGCTCCGCACACGTGAAGCGTGGCTCGATCTCGACATCATGTCGATTGAGCCATCGGCAGTCTCGGCTGTACGTATTACAGGCCGGGGCGGTAATTCCGTCTACCTATCGCGCCCGGCAGGCAGCAATGCGCGAAGCTTCCGGCCTGCGCCGCCCTATCAGGATTTCGAAGTCACCAATCCGCTGGCGGTATCGGCCACCGCGCTTGCCATCACGCGGCTCGCCCCTATCGACGTGAAGTCTGCGGAGGCCCTCAGTGGCCGCGCCGTGTCACGCCATATCAGCGAAACGTTTGACGGGCTTGAGATTGATCTTCGGGCCTGGCGTGAGACGGATGGATATTGGGTGACCTTGCGGGCCATCGAGGCAGGGGAGGGCGCTCGCCGTGCGCGCACCATAAATGAGCGAGCAGAGCCCTATGCTTTCAAG
Organism: Henriciella algicola; assembly: GCF_003576245.1. Lineage (GTDB taxonomy): Bacteria > Pseudomonadota > Alphaproteobacteria > Caulobacterales > Hyphomonadaceae > Henriciella > Henriciella algicola. The sequence goes on along the minus strand of NZ_QWGA01000003.1, from coordinate 957,450 downwards.
CTGACTGAATATGACTGGCGCGAGTTTACCCCGTCCGTGAGTGAGCTTGTGGCTCGCCCGACGCCAGAAGAAACCAGCGCGCCGCTGCCACCTGCCGACTTCCAGCCTTAAAGCAAGTTCGGAGCAAACGGAATCGTTTGCGAACGGATACTTGCGCCAAAACAAGGACATAAAGCGGCGGGCCGAATTGAAACGAAGGATCGACGCTTTAGTCGCGGGCGCGCGAAACGATTGCAAACCGCAGCAGCGGTGCGATCAGATTTACCGCGAGGCGTTCAAGCGGCCCGCCGGCATGCTTCCTGAAATAATAGACGAGGCTGTCAGCCTTGTAGCCCGCCACGCGTTTGGCTGGCGCTTCGGACGTTGCGCCGTAATGCAGGGCGCCCGCTTGCGGGGTATACATCGTGATGCCGCCCGCCTCTGAGGTACGCCTGCAGATATCTACGTCCTCGACATGCATGAAGAAACCCTCGTCGAAGCCGCCGAGCGCGGTGAAATCCTTTGCGGAGATCAGCATGAGCGCGCCGGACACGGCACCGACCGGGACAGGCCCTTTGGGTGGCGGGGTGCGCTCCAGCGTCCAGGTGTTCCAGCCAGAAAAGGTGGTGAGCGCCCGGAGCAGGGTAAGCTTGCGCCGGCGAGGTCCGCGCACTTCTCGGCCATAGGTGTCGAAGACATTTCCGCCCACGACACAAGGCGAAGGCTGGCCTTCTGCGGCCTGCTGAAGAGCTTCAATGCTGCCGCGCTTCAGGATGGCATCCGGATTGATAATGAGAAGGTCGCCGCTCTCAATACCGGCTGCGCCGTGATTGACGCCCGCTCCGAAGCCAATATTGCCGCCTGCATCGATGAGGGTGATGCTCGGACGGCTCTCACAGAACTGCCGGAGCCAGTCCCGCATCGCTTCCGGATTTCCGTTATCGACAATGCGCACCGCATCCACCGCCGGGTCGCTGGCGAGCGCGTAGAGGCATTCTTTAAGACTTTGCCCGGTGTGATAGCTGACCACGATGGCGGTGGTCGGGACTCTCATTTTGTGTCCAGTCTCGCCGGCCCCGTCACGCGGTCAAGCAGGATGACGCCTGCTGACGCCAGCGCAATCGTCGCCCAGAAGGCTTCATTCCAGACGCTGTAGGACAGGCTGAACAGGGCGAACGAACCGCCGATAAGGCTCGCGATCGCAATGCGGGTCGGGATGTCGACATCGCCGGGCCGTGGCAACCGGTTGCCGATAATGATCAAGGATGCAATGGCGAGGATGACGCCAATGATGCCGGTCTCAGCCCAGATCTGAAGGCCCATATTGTGAGGGTGCCCGGGCAGGATGCGGTAGACTTCCCAGTCTGCATTATCGCTCCGGCACTTCTGGTCGACTTCGCGAAGCAGGTCCGGACGGTCACCAAACGTGTCGCGCCATTCTTTTGATGCCTCAATGCCGTGGCCGGTAATCGGACGTTCCTGGATCTTCTCGGAGGTCAGGTTCCACGCCCAGACGCGCGACTGCACAGAACACGGCATCGGCATATCAGTCCGCGTCAGCGCAGCGGCCCCGACGCCGAGGATCAGCGGCGACAGGAAGATAAACGCCGAAATGGCGATCATCAGAACCCGGAAACCGTGATGAACGAAGATCAGCACGACGCCGATGGCAACAGCCATGCAGATGACGCCCAGAAGCGCAACATCCGTGCCGATCATCAGGAAGGCAACGAAGGCGACGGTCAGCAGAGCGACGCAAGCAGCCACGGTTGCGCGCCCTGCGAAAGCGGCCGCGAGGCCAATCAGGATAGGCAGGCCGAGCACAAAGGCGTTTGCACTGCGCAGGATATTCTGTGGGGCCTCTTTCACCCGGTCACTCATCGGGGAGTAGAGGTCGAGGGTGAGTTCGGGCAACAGGCCCATGAGAACTGTCACAAGACCATGCAGACCAAGCATGCATCCCACCACGAGAAGCGACTTGCGCCCTGCACCGTAGGGAATGCGCAACGCGGCGGCGATGGTCAGCGTGCTCGCCAGTACAGTGAGCAGAATGCGCAGACCCGCAGCGTCCACATTCATCGTGCCCTCTGACAGCGCACCATTGATGATTGTGCCGGTCTCAGCGGACCAGAGGCTGCTCGCCGCAGACCAGATGGCCAGGGCGAACAGCGAAAGGACAATGAGGTTGAAACGACGAAGGGGCGCGAAGAAGGCGGCCGCAATCGCGGTGAGACCGATCAGGGCGGAATAGCCCTGAGAGCCGAATACTGCGACCGGCAGCCAGAGCACGAATGCTATGGCCAGTATGACGGCAAAGCCTGCCCCGCGCCCCTGAGTCATGTCTATTCGTCTCCAGATCGTTTCAGGTCGGGCGGCGTGGCTTCGGCAGCGATCTTCGAAGCCGCCTCATCAAGCCCGAGGATTTCCTGACCCTGAGAGCCAAACCGACGAAGCGCCACCTTGCGATCATCGGCCTCGCGTTGACCAACGACGGCGATCACAGGAACCTTCCGAAGGGAGTGTTCGCGGACCTTGTAGTTGATCTTCTCATTGCGCGTATCGACTTCCACGCGCAGGCCTGCGGCGCGCAGCGTGCGGGCCGCTTCCTCAGCGTATTCGTCGGCGTCCGAGGTAATCGTCGCAACGATCACTTGCGCTGGCGCAAGCCAGAGCGGGAAGGCACCTGCGAATTCCTCGATCAGGATGCCGATAAATCGCTCCATGGAGCCAAGGATGGCCCGGTGCAGCATCACAGGGCGCTGCTTGGTGCCATCGGACGCCGTGTATTCGGCGCCGAGACGCTCAGGCAGCACATAGTCGAGCTGAAGCGTGCCACACTGCCAGACACGGCCAATTGCGTCCGTCAGCTGGAACTCAAGCTTCGGCCCATAGAAAGCGCCTTCGCCGGGCAGGATATCACAAGGAAGACCTGCCGCATCGACGGCGTCTTTCAGGCCCTTCTCGGCCCGGTCCCAAACCTGGTCGCTACCGGCGCGAACATCGGGGCGCGTCGAAAGCTTCACGGCAATCTCTTCGAAGCCGAAGTCGCGGTAGACGCTTTCAAGGAGACGGCAGAACTTGATCGACTCCTCGACGATCTGGTCCTCGCGGCAGAAGATGTGCGCGTCATCCTGCGTGAACTGGCGCACGCGCATGATGCCGTGAATGGCGCCGTGCGGCTCATTGCGGTGACAGCAGCCAAACTCCGCCAGACGGATCGGCAGGTCGCGATAGGACTTCTGGCCCTGCTTGAACACCTCGACATGCGCCGGGCAGTTCATCGGCTTCAGCGCCATCAGCTTGGCGTCTTCCGGCACCGAAATCTCGACGCCTTCTTCGCCTTCGGGGATGAAGTCAGGCACGATGAACATGTTCTCGCGATACTTGCCCCAGTGGCCGGATTTTTCCCACTGGACCGAGTCCATGAGCTGCGGCGTCTTGATCTCGTCATAACCCTCGGCATCGAGGCGGCGACGCATATAGGCCTCGAGCTGGCGCCAGACCGTATAGCCATTGGCGTGCCAGAAGACTGACCCGGCCGCGGCCGTGCCGTCGAGATGGAAAAGGTCCAGCTGTGCACCAATCCGGCGATGGTCGCGCTTTTCGGCTTCCTCGATGCGCAGCAGGTGGGCCTTGAGGTCTTTCTCATTGGCCCAGGCCGTACCGTACATGCGCTGGAGCATCTCGTTGCGATGGTCGCCGCGCCAGTATGCGCCAGCGAGCTTCATCAGCTTGAACGCCTTGGGCAGCTTGCCCGTCGATGGCAGGTGCGGACCACGGCAGAGGTCGAACCAGTCGCCCTGCTTGTAGACCGTGATCGGCTCACCCGGCGGGATGATGTCGTCGATGATCTGCGCCTTGTAATCTTCGCCGATCTTTTTGAACGTCTCGATGGCGTCCTCTTTCGACCAGACTTCCCGGACAATCGGGTAGTCCTGGTCGATGATCTCTTCCATCTTCTTCTCGATGCGTTCGAAATCCTCCGTGGAGAAGGGCTTTTCGCGTGCGAAGTCGTAATAGAAGCCATCATCGATCACAGGGCCGATCGTGACCTGCGTGTCAGGATACATTTCCTGTACGGCCTGCGCGAGGACGTGGGCGGCGTCGTGCCGGATGAGCTCGAGTCCCTCCTTGTCGCGTGCCGTCACGATGGCGACCTCGGCGTCGCCGTCCAGCGGACGGTTCAGGTCATAGAGTTCCCCGTTCACCTTGGCGGCAAGCGCAGCCTTGGCGAGGGATTTGGAAATGGACTCCGCAACATCGGCCGGGCTTGCCCCGTCCTCATACTGGCGCTGCGATCCATCTGGTAGCGTTACATTGATCATGGATTTGCTTTTCAGTTCGTCTCGGGGCCTGCATCCGGGAAGGGCCGCGCGGTTCTGGCCCAGTCTCCGGCACGCCACGGCGCCCAGACAGGTATCGTGTCTGCTTTTTCGGGAACAGGATCGTAGCCGCTGGAGCCGCCAGGGCGGCATCGCGACAGCCGGGCCAGTGTCATCCACCCGCCGGTCCACAGACCGTGGCGGGAGACGCATTCAGCGCAATATTCACTGCACGACGGGACATGACGGCACTGCGCTCCGAACACCTGGAAGGCGGGAGACAGCGTCATCTTGTACGTTCTGAGGGCCGCGTGCGCGACCTTCCTGCGTCGATCAGACATAAGGCTTCATGGCCCGGTTCGTGTTTCGTCGAAAGCGGTTCTAGACGCGTGGACGGCGGCCCTCAACCCGATAAGGCTGCAGGATTTTCTTCCCGGGGCTGCCTCTCGGCTACGGCGGTCACGCTCAGGCCGCCGCAGCCCGCTTAGTTCGTGCCGTTTCGATGGCCGCGCAGGCCGCATCGAAGGCCAGCATCGTCGAGGTGTGACGGGGCGGATAGTCGGCAACGCCTTCGAGGTGGCGAAGCTCTGCGAACCGGCCTTTCGGCGGCTCGCCATTGTCTTTCAGCATCGCCTTCAAGGCGTCGCAGGCGGCAAACACTTCGTCCACCGGTGCGCCAATCGCATGCTCGGCGAGGATGGCCGTCGCGGCCTGACCAAGCGCGCAGGCTTTCGGGTCGACGGCAATCGCCTCGACCGTGTCGCCGTCTTCGCTGAGGCGAATATCGACGCGCACCACAGAGCCGCACACCCGTGAAACTTTCTCCACCGATGCATCGGCATCGGGAAGCGTCCCCAGATGGGGGATATTGGCGGCCAGTTCCAGCACGCGGTTATGATAAAGCTCTGCGCTCATGACCCCTAGATCGCCCCGAAAGCGCTGAAGATCAAGTAAACTCGGTGAAACCGGTACCTAGAGGCCGAGAAACGCCATCACGCGCGGCAGGATGCGTATGAGCAGGATGGCGGCGCCAACGAGGCTGCCGATTGCGATGATCAGCAGCACGCCATCACGCGCAGTCAGGGCGAGACCAAACAGAAGAACCGTCAGGCCGGGCAGGAAAGGCCCAAACGGCACGAGGCCTAGCGGGAAGGTGATCAGCGCAGCCGCGACGCAGGCTAGTGCCACGAGATTGATGAACGGAACCCGCGTCAGAAAGGTCAGCCGCGGCTTCAGGATCTGATCGACGGCGTGCGCGTGCTTTTCGATGAGATGTATGCCGCTGATGAGATGCTTGCGCGGAAAGCTGAAGTCGAGCGCCCGGCGCGGCAGCCAGGGATATTGCAGGCCAACGACGATCTGCAGCGCAAAGATGAGGGTGACCAGCGCGATGAGCCAGTTTGCCCCCGGTACGATCGAGAGCGGACTGATCGATATGAAGCCCAGCAATAGGAGGACCGGGCCATAGGCGCGCCTGCCCACCGCATTGAGCAGGTCAGCGATCGTGACGATTTCGCCCTCTGTCCGCTCTTCAAGAGAGATCAGGAGCGAGCGCAGATTGTTTACGTGGCTCATGAATTCCCAGCTATTCAGTCCAGCAAGATGTATGGCGCTGATATTGGTCCGCAATTTCGAATGTTCGTCTCATAAACGTTGCAGACCATGAATACGTTCACACACAGTTCACGAGGCCAATAATTAACCTATGTTAACCATAAACCTTGTTTTGAAGAGCTTTGATGGTAGGCTGAATACTGAATTTCTGAGGGGAGCTAACCATGAAAACCGTCCGCATTGCAGCATTGGCTGTTTCTGCACTTGGGCTTTGTATGTCCGGATCTGCGCAGGATTTTATGAAAGAGGCCACTTACGGCACGATTGAGTTGAGCGCTGGCTTCCAGCCTGATCCTCATGAGATCGAATTGCGCGCGGGCGGTAGTCTCGATGCCAGTGACCAGCTTGGCTCCAGCTGCCCTGGATATGTTGCCGATGCGCCAGACTACGACCTGTTATATGACAATGGGTCCGGCTCGCTGCCGCTGATCATCACCGTTCGCTCCGCCTATGACACGACGCTGGTGATCAACACGCCGGATGGCGACTGGATTTGCGACGATGACAGCGGACCAAGCCACAACCCTTCGGTTCGTTTCGATCCGGGCTCCGATGGCCTGTATGACATCTGGGTCGGCACATATGATCGAGGCGCACTCCAAGACGCAACGCTCGTCATTTCAGAGCTCAGTTCTTCGGAAGACTGAGCCACTCAGTTCAGAAATTGAAAATGCCCCGGTCATGCCGGGGCGTTTTTTTATTGATTGAAGGGCTAGGTAGCTTCAATCAGCCCTTTGCCCAAAGCGCCGGATCTTATCCGACACCGTCACACCGTCCCTGCGCTCTATGACATAGAGGCGGTCATACTCGTTCGCTTCGACGATCGGTTCGCCGGGGGCGGCGCCCAGAAGTTCAGCCAGCTGCGGCGTCGTATTCGAGTGGCCGACCACGAGTGAGGTCAGGCGGTCTGCGATCAGTCGATCAGCAAGCGCTGGAAGGTCCGACGCGTCATAGATCTCTACGTCTAGACCAAGGTGAGCCGCCAGCGGCGCAGCCGTTTCGCGCGTGCGGCGATAATCGCTCGACCAGATTTTCTCTACGCCCGCATTTGATAGAAGCTCGCCAAGCAATTCTGCTCGCTCCCGGCCAGCATCCGTCAGCGAGGGGTCATCGCCAGCCTGCTTTTCAGCATGCCGCACAAGATAGATGGTGTAAGTCCCATCGTCGCTCATGCGGGATGTCTCGGACGATGCCGCGCAAGACGCGATCATGAGCGCCGCCAGCAGGCCTGTCAGGTACAGCGCGAAGTGTTTCATGCGTTCAGACCTCGTCTAGATGCGCCGCCAGGTCGAACCACCTGCGCCGTCCATAACCTCGATGCCTTCGGAGGCAAGCTCGTCTCGAATGCGGTCCGCTTCGGCCCAGTTTTTGGCCTGACGCGCGTCAAGCCGGGCCTGAACCAGCGCGTCGATGCGCGCCTTGTCATCTGCGCTACCGCCTTGCTCCCAAGTTGAGGGTGTCAGCGTCAGCAGTCCAAGCTTCTCACCTGCAGCCAGCAGTTCAGCGCGCGCCTTTGCCATTTTCGGGGCGTCCTTGGCATCAGCTGCGAGGTTTGCCTCAGAAGCAAGCCGCGACAGTTCTGCCAGCGCAACCGGCGTGTTGAGGTCATCATTGAGCGCCTTGTCGATGCTCTTGTCGCTGGCCTCACCGCCTTCGGCCTCCCAGACGCGGCGGAGCGCGCCATAGATACGGCCGAGCGTGGTCTTTGACTGTTCCAGCAGGTCGCGCGTCCAGTCGAGCGGTGCGCGATAGTGTCCCGACAGGAGCGCAAAGCGGAGCACCTCGCCCGGCCATTGCTCAATCAGGTCATGAATGAGTTTCACATTGCCGAGCGACTTCGACATCTTCTCGCCGTCCATGTCGAGAAAGCCATTATGCAGCCAGTAGCGGGCCATCGGCTCCCCATGGGCACATTCTGACTGGGCGATTTCATTCTCATGATGCGGGAATTGAAGGTCGATCCCGCCGGCATGAATGTCGATTGTCTTTCCGAGATGGGCGGCGATCATGGCAGAGCATTCGATATGCCAGCCGGGGCGGCCACGGCCCCACGGGCTGTCCCATGTCGCCTCTTCCGGCTCGCCTTCCTTGGCAAACTTCCAGAGCGCGAAATCGGCCGGGTTGCGCTTGTCTTCGGACACGGCAACGCGGGCGCCAGCTTCATTGTCCTCAAGCTTGCGCCCAGACAGTTTTCCATAATCGTCCATCTGGCTGACATCGAAGAAGACGCCAGAGGCTGCTGCGTAGGCGTACCCCTTGCTGACGAGTTGCTGGGTCAGGCGGACCATGCCGTCGATATGCTTTGTCGCCCATGGCTCAATCGACGGTGGCAACACATTCAGCGCCGCCATATCAGCATTGTAGATCGCCGCATATTTCTGCGTGATCTCATCAATCGGCGTGCCTTCCTCAAGCGAGCGGGCGATGATCTTGTCCTCAACATCGGTGATGTTGCGGGCATAGAGCACCGACGCCTCGCCATAGGTCCGCCGCAGCAGGCGGAAGAGGACGTCGAAAACGACCGGTGGGCGCGCATTGCCGATATGGGCGTAATTATACACCGTCGGCCCGCACACATAGAGCGTCACGCGATCCGGATCCTGAGGTTCGAAAACCTGCTTTTCTCGTCCAAGCGTATTGTAGAGCTTCAGGGGCATTTGGTGTGACTTCTTCTATCGGCGCGGCGTCGAGGGTTGAGAACTGTGGCTGCTTGAACGCAAATTCTGGGCGCGCGTCAATTCGCAGGGGTGCTGGCAGAGACGGCATTGCTGCCACGGGCGACCGCGATCTGCTGCGCCAGCAGAAGGGCCGCCGCCGTCAGAATGACGGGGCCGAGCGGCGCGAAGAAGGTGATCAGCGGCAGGAAGAGCAGGGCGGCCATCACAAGGTTGAACCGGGTCAGTGCGGGGCCGTCCCCGGTCTGCCGTGAGAAGACCAGGTAGAGCGCAGGCACCAGCGCCAGCATGTCGTAATTGAAGGCGTAAGGCGAAAAGAGAAACACCGCGACGAGAAGCAGGGCGGTTTCCAAGTCCGGCGCGGCCGATGGCTTTCGGAATGTCCAGACCACCACCCCTAGCGCCAATAGTGAGAAGGGCGCCTGCACAACCATCGCGGTGGAGGCGTCGAGCCCAGCCAGTCGCCCCAGTGCAAACCCCGTCGGCATCATGCGCAGGAAAATGCCCGTGCCTTCTTCGGCGACGATGCGCTGAAAGGGGAGGACTTGTTCGAAATAGTCCTGCCACAGCTCCACTCCGAAGAGGAGCGCTGACAGAAAAATCATCGCGGCGCTGGTGACGACAGCCGAGCCGATTACCGTCCAGTGCCCACGCAGAAGCAGAAAAACCGGGATGAGCAGCCCTAGCTGAGGCTTTACCGTCAGCGCGCCGAGGCAGATGCCTGCCAATATCGGCCTGTGACGAACAAGGCTCACGCCCAGAAAGAGGAGCGCGCCCGTGATTAGCCCGTTCTGGCCAAAGGCCGCATTCACCAGGAAGGCGGGCGCGGCGAGCGTGAAGAGCGCATAGGTGGCCCAATCCTGCCTCTGCGCGCCCAGCCCGAGCCGCGTCGCCGCGACAAAAAGCACAGTGCCGGCACCAATCCAGAGTGCATAGGCAGGCAGATAGCCAAAGAAGCCAAGTGGCAGCACGAAGAACAGGTAGTGCGGCGGGTAAGACCAGTTGAGCCCCAGTGCGATTTCGTATTGGACCTGCAGGTAGGCGCGGTACTCGCCGACCTTCATCAGCGTCTCGCCAGCCCCGTGCAGAATGAGCCTGCTTGCACTGTAATAATTGACAAAATCGCGCCCGATAAGCTCACGGCCCGTCACATCGATGAGGCCATCTGCGGCGCTCAGATAGACACCATACGCAATGGCTGAAACGGACAGAATGGCGACCGCATAGAATTGAAAAAGCCGTTGCATTGCGCCTTGCCGCCACGCCCTTAGCGGGCCGCCCTCAGGCCGTCACTGCTAGCACTTCAGTCTTAACACTCCGCTTCGAAGGGCTGTCTTGTCGCGGCGGCAGTGATCGCAACTTGTAGAAATAGTGATCCAGTTGGCTTATGTGACAGTATACGCCCTGAGGGAACACGAATGGGCGGGCGTTAAGTCCGGTATTGGGGTGTGTAGGGCGCATCCACAGAACATCTGGCTCGACCCCCGTCCCTCAGAACAGGAACTATGCCATGGCGATGGATGCCATTACAAAAGAAGAAAATCGCGGACATATGGACGCTGTACGTCGACCAACACAGGAAGAGGCCGAAGACGCCGTTCGCACGCTGCTCGCATGGGCAGGCGACGATCCGCGCCGCGAGGGCCTGCTTGATACGCCAAAGCGCGTCGTGAAAGCTTATAAAGAGTGGTTCCAGGGTTATGAGGAGGACCCTGTGAAGTATCTCTCCCGCACCTTCGATGATGTGCAGGGCTATGACGACATGGTCATGCTCCGCGAGATCGACGTCGAGAGCCATTGTGAGCACCACATGGCACCGTTCCTTGGCACCGCCTATGTCGCCTACATGCCAACCCAGGCTGTCGTCGGCATCTCCAAGATCGCACGCGTGGTCGAGATTTTCGCAAAGCGCCTTCAGACGCAGGAAACGATGACGGCGCAGATCTGCGACGCCATCACGGAAAGCCTCGCGCCAGCCGGTACAGCCGTGCTTATCGACGCCGTCCACCAGTGCATGACGACCCGCGGTGTTCACCATCCGAACGTGTCGACCATCACGACGCAGTTCACCGGCGTCTTCAAGACCGACAAGGACATGCGTGACCGCTTCCTGCGCCTTGCAGGCCGGTAGGCTGTCAGGGGCCATTTGGCCGCATATCCGCTTGCGGAAAATTATTCTAGGAGCCGCCTCAAGATGAGGCGGCTCTTTCACTTTCTGGCTCTCCTGGGGCTGTTCGCCTACTTGGCAAACGGGGCCCAGGCGCATCTGCGTATTGTGCCGGGAGAGACGATCTCGATCCCGATCTGCGGCGACGGTCTCAGCCGGTCGATCGAAGTCGATGTCGGCGGACATCATGAAGACACGTCCGACCGCACCTGCTGCGGCGATTGCCTCGTCCCGCTCGCGCTGCCGGTCACAGCGCCTGCATTGCCGCTACGTGCCATCACCACATCCGTGCGGCCGTCCCAGCCTGCGCGGTCTGCCGGCCATCCCCGCACACCGCTCTGGCCCGGTGCGCCGCCTCAGGGGCCGCCTCAATCTGCATGAACTGAAAACCCTATGACCGCGCAGCGCCCCCGCTGCGTGGCCCCTACTTTTCATGTGAGATTCAAGATGAACTACAGAACACTCAGCGCAGCAGCTGCGCTCACTTTCGCCGTGCTTCCTGCCGCTCATGCCCATGAGGGCGATGGCGGCAAGGTCACCTATGCCAGCGATCACGCCCCGATCGGCGTCATGGCCGACCACCGCCACAAGCAGGGCGAATGGATGGTCTCCTACCGCTACATGCATATGGACATGTCGGGTAACCGGATCGGGACTGATGAGGTCGCGCCGGACACCATCGTCACCACCATTCCCAACCGGTTCGCAGGCGCCCCAATGATGCCGACAACGCTTCGGGTCGTGCCGCTGGACATGCCGATGAAGATGCACATGGCGGGCGCGATGTACGGTCTGACGGACCGCATCACCCTGATGGGCATGGTGAACTACCACACGAAGGAAATGGACCACCGCACCTATCAGGGCGGCATGGGCACGACCGTGCTTGGCAACTTCACGACCGAAGTTTCCGGTTGGGGCGATACCAGTGTCGGCGCCATTATCGGTCTCGACGACGGCTCGCGTCCGCATGCGCAGGTCAACGCTTCACTCATGCTGTCCATCCCCACCGGGTCCATCACTGAAACCGACCGCGTCCTGACGCCGATGAATATGCGCCCTGAGATGAGGTTGCCTTACCCGATGCAACTCGGCTTCGGCACCTATGATCTCAAACCGGCGCTCACGGCCCGCAGCCGTGCTGGGCAATGGAGCTATGGGGCGCAGGCGTCTGCGATCATCAGGCTAGACGAGAATGATGAAGGCTATGCGCTGGGCGACGTCTTCGAGGCAACGAGTTGGGTCGCCTATGAGCCTCGCCCATGGGTGTCCCTATCGGGGCGTCTCAAGGCGACGACCAAGGGCGCGATTGAGGGCATTGACCCGAACATCATGGCCCCTGTCCAGACAGCAGACCCCGACAATCATGGCGGCGAAACGGTCGAGGCCCTGTTCGGCGTCAATCTCGCGGCATCTGAAGGTGCTCTGAGTGGCCACCGCCTCGCGCTCGAATTCGGGCTGCCGCTTTACCGCGACCTGAACGGGCCGCAGCTTGAAACCGACTACACACTGACCCTGGGTTGGCAGAAAGCGTTCTAGGCGCGGCTGGCCGGGACGCCCATGAGTGTCCCGGCCAGATACCGCTTGACGCTTCCCATGTCTCGAATTATTGTTTTTCGATAATAACGAGAAGAAGGAAGCCTCCCATGCGCGCAGAACTGGTTCGAGTCGGTCTCCATCAGGTCGATATCAAAGTCGTCACCGACGAGGGCGAAATGCACGTCCTGCAGTGGCGCCGTAACCTCCTTTGGGACGAGGTGCTTCTCGACGGAAAACGGCAGGGCCATTCGGGCGGTTTCGGCCGTGAGAAATGCTATGGCCTCGTCTTTGGCAAGCGCGCCGACGGGACAGGCGGCACCAAGGTCATGCTCCTGCTCGACCCGGCCACCAGCTATGGCAATTGGGGCAATCCGCACCAGCAGCTCTCCGGCGTGCGCCTCGAAACAGCCGACGGGCCGATCGTCGCTTTCGGTACGCTGGACCCGAAAAACCTCCAGAAGCCGGCGACCTTTGGCGACTGGATGAAAAAATCCATGGGCATGGAATGGGGCGACGAGCGCCGCCCGCATTAGGCGCAAGCTCAGTGCGTAACGCCGCGTGGTTCGACTTCGCTCACCATGCGGCTGGTCGCGCCGTTGCAGTAGCCCGAATGGTGAGCGAAGTCGAACCACGTGGGCAATAGTCAGCCAATCAGCCCTGACGCCCCAACCGTTTCTTCGTCATCCCGACATGCGGCTTGGCCGACGCCGGATCCTCCGGCCAGTCATGCTTCGGGTATTGGGCGCGCATATCCTTGGCCATGTCGCGGTAACCCCCGCTCCAGAAGCCTGAAATGTCCTTGGTCACGGCGATCGGTCGTCCGGCGGGCGATATCAGCTGCAGCGTGACCGGCACGCGCCCGTCGGCGATGGCGGGTTGACGGCTAAGACCAAACAGCTCCTGCGCCTTGGCTTCGACCAGCGGTGCATTGTCATCGAGATAATCGACGGGCGCATTGCGGCCTGATGGCAGCGTAATCGTCGGAGGCGCCAGCGTGTCAATCTCCTGCGCCTTTGGCCAGCCGAGCGACTGTTTCAGCGCGTTCAGTACCGTGCCGTCGGATGGCATATCGAACTTGCCGCCGCCGAGTGCAGGCGCCAGCCAGTCACCGGCTGTCGCAGCAAGCTGCGCCTCATCCGGGTCCGGCCAGTCCTCACCAAAGCTGCGATGTAGGAAGCCGAGCCGGGCGAGAAAGACGCTCACCGGCTCGCCGATGCCCGCCGCTTCAAAACCATTCTCTTGAACGAAATTGATGAAGGCGGCCCGCGCAGCCTCACCCGATGGTTGGGGCAGGGGTGTCTCTGACAGGACGATGCGCCCGACGGCCTTCACGCGCCGGGCCTTGAAGCTTTTCGACGCTGGATCGAAGCTTGCCCATTCTTCCGTAGCTGGCGGGTGGAGGGCGAGGGCGTCCTGCTCACGGATGGGAATGGCGAGCGTGATGCGGGCGCGCCCGGCTGCACCGATCATGTCGGCGACGACGATCCATTGGGAGAGGGTAACGGCACTCTCTGCTGGGAGTTCGCCAGATCGGCCGTTTGCCAGGAGGTAGCTCGTTTCCGATCCGTCCCGGCGCCTTGCGATCTGCCCCGGCCAGGCCTTTGCAAGCAGGAGCGCGGGGTCTCCGAAAGCGCGCCCGCCTTTCGCCCAACGATCGGCCTGTTGGCGCAATGCCTTTGTGCGCGGTGAAGTCTCAAGGCGAAAGCGTTCAAGGCGGTCCTTGAGGTTGATTGAACTACCGCCAACCCCTGCCTCACTGGCCAGTGCCGCGATTTCTGCGGCCAGTGCGCGCTCGCCGTCGCTGGCGGCGCTCGCCACCAGGCTTGCATATTTCGGCTCCAGCGGCAGGGCCGCCATGGCCTTGCCATGCGCGGTCAGCTTCCCTGCCTCGTCGAGCGCGCCAAATGCACTCAGCGCTTCGCGGGCCGCTTCGATGCGACCACGCGGCGGCGCGTCGAGCCAGGTCAGCCGGTAAGGGTCATCTTCGCCCCATTCAGCGATGGAGAGTAAGAGGCCAGACAGGTCTCCATTCAGGATTTCCGGGCGCGGCGCAGCGATCAGGCCGCGCGTTTCTTCCTCATCCCAGAGGCGGTAGCAGACGCCCGGCCCAAGACGTCCGGCCCGGCCCCGGCGCTGGTCCACATTCGCCTTTGCCGCGCGGATCGTGCGAAGGACTTGCGTCCCGCTGGACGGTTCAAATTCAGGCACGCGGGCGAGACCCGCATCGACGACGACGTGGACGCCTTCGATGGTGAGAGCGCTTTCAGCGATATCGGTCGCGAGCACCACCTTGCGCTGACCGGCTCGGGCAGGTCGAACCGCCTCATCCTGCTCTCGCGGTGACAGCGCGCCATAGAGAGGGTGAACCGAGACGCTCGCGGGCAGGCCCGAGAGCCGCTCGGCCGTGCGCCTGATCTCACCAGCCCCCGGCAGGAAAGCGAGGATGGAGCCCGTCTCCGCCTGAACCGCCTTCGTGATGGCCGCGGCCATCTGGTCCTCGATGCGATCCCGGTTGCGGCCAAGATACTTGGTCTCGACCGGAAACTGACGCCCCTCGCTCTCGATCACGGGCGCATCCAGCGTTCCGGCGACTTTCTCAGTATCCAGCGTCGCCGACATGGCAAGCAGCAGGAGGTCATCGCGGAACACCGATTGGGCCTCGAGTGCCAGCGCGAGACCGAGATCTGCATTTAGGCTGCGCTCGTGGATTTCGTCGAAGATCACGGCAGACACGCCCTCAAGACCCGGATCGGCCAGCAGACGGCGGGTGAACAGGCCATCGGTCATCACTTCGACCCGCGTCGCCTTCGACACCTTGCGTTCAATCCGAGTCGCAAGGCCTATCCGCTCGCCAGTCTTCTCTCCCAGTGTCGCGGCCATACGGTCAGCGGCCATTCGGGCGGCGAGCCGTCTTGGTTCGAGCAGCAGGATCTTGCCGGGTAGTTCGTCAAAGCCGTCGATCAAACCGGCCAGCGCCAGTGGCACACGCGTCGTCTTGCCCGCGCCCGGTGGGGCTGCCAGAACCAGCCGCTTCCGGTCCCGGATGACCGAGCATATCTCGCCAAGCAGGCTCTCGATTGGAAGGGCTGACACGTCACTCATCGGGCGCGTCGTATCGCAATCTGCGGGGCTTGGCACGGCTTCTCGCAGCAGCTTCCCGCATCCATGGTTTCGCATTCTGGCCGAACCGCGTAAGGAACTGCGCTAAAGTTTTCAGCAAAAGGCGAGAGGCCATGGCCGAAACGCTCGAATTTTCAGTCGTCGTCCCGATGCATAATGAGGCGGGCAATGCTGCCGGTCTGATCGAAGAGATTTCCGCAGCGCTCGATGGCCGCGCCTATGAGATGATCATGGTCGATGACGCCTCCAGCGATGATACGCGCGCTGTGCTGGCTGGTCTGAAGTCGCAATATCCGGCGCTGCGCGTGCTCAGCCACCGCACCAATTCCGGCCAGAGCCGGGCGATCCGCACAGGTGTTCGCGCGGCGCGCGGCCGGGTGATCGGTACGCTCGACGGAGATGGCCAGAATGACCCTGCCGATCTGCCGGACCTTTACCGGTCGCTCACCCGCGCGGATGCGCCAGCCGACCTCGTCATGGTGATGGGCCGCCGCGCCAGCCGCAAGGACACCGCCTGGAAGCGCTTCGGGTCCAAATTCGCCAATGCAATCCGCCGGCGCATGCTGCGCGATGACTGCGACGATAGCGGTTGCGGCATCAAGGTCATCAAGCGCGATGCGTATCTCTCGCTTCCCTATTTCGACCATATGCACCGCTACATGCCCGCGCTGGTAAAGGCCGAAGGCTATGCGGCCGAATTCATGGACGTAAACCACAGGCCGCGGGGCGCTGGTAAGTCGAACTATACTAATTTCGGACGCCTCTGGGCGGCGCTGTCTGACCTTAGAGGCGTGACCTGGCTGATCCGCCGTCGCCGCAACCCTGGCGGCGCGGACGAGCTTTAGGCGCCCAATCCCCAGCGAATGGATTGTGGTCAGTTCGCCTGATCCGAGATTCCGCTTAACAGCCCGCACCTGCCGGGTTAGTCAGGCACGGTTAATGGGCCGCGTGGTAACTGGTTGCGCAGCCTGAAAAAGGGGGTGTCTTCCATGCGTGCACTGTTCAGTTTTTTTCCTCTCCTCGTGATCCCGGTCGCGATCTACAATCTGATTGCGCTGACCTATTCCGGCACGACAGTGAACTATGATGCCGTGAACAATGCTTCACCCCTGTTGGAGCTTCTGTCAGACTCGCTCGTGACCTTTCCGATGATCTCCGGCGTCAACTGGTCCATCACGAATGGCGAGATGCTCGTCTTCGTCGCCATCACGCTCCTGTTCGTTGAAATCGTGAAGTCGACCAGCACCGGAACTTCCTCCATTCTCAACCACGCCGTCTCGATGATCCTGTTCATCGTTTGCCTCGTTGAGTTCCTGCTCATGCCGAATTTTGCGACCTCGACTTTCTTCATCATCATGAGCATGACGCTGCTCGATGTGCTGGCCGGTGTGATCGTGACGATCGTTTCAGCGCGCCGCGACTTCGGCGTTGGCGAAGGCTTTGCCTGATCGGCATCTGAAGCGACAAAATTCATGCAGGTTGAGCGGGGCAGGTGAAAAATCTGCCCCGTTTGCGCTTCACACGGATGAAAACACGTCTAGTGTCGCCGCCTGAGCTGAGAGGGAGCCGGAGGGGCTTATGGAATCGCTTGTCACGCTGATTGAGAATGTCGCCGGATTTATCTGGGGCGGCACATGGGGCGACACCGTCGTCATTCCCGGAGAGATTGGGCCGCTTGCCATTGTGCTTCTGGGCACGGGCCTGTTCGTCATGATCCGCCTTGCTGGCCGCCCGGTTCGCCGGTTCGTGCCTGCCCTTGCCGAAGTCTGGCAGGGCCGCAAGGCGCAAGGCGAGGATGGCGCGATTACGCCTTGGCAGGCGCTGTCGACCGCGCTGTCTGGTCAGGTTGGCACTGGTAACCTTGCCGGCGTCGCGACGGCGATTGCGATGGGTGGTCCCGGCGCGATCTTCTGGATGTGGATCACGGCGCTTCTCGGTATGGCGCTCGCTTTTGCTGAGAGCTCCCTCGCCGTAAAGTACCGCGAAACGGATGAGTATGGCCGCATCAATGGCGGGCCGATGTACTACATCAAGAACGGCCTCGGTAAGAAATGGACCTGGCTGGCCGTTATCTTCTGTCTCGGCACGCTCTTCTCTGCAGCGGCGACGGGCTCGATGATCCAGTCCAACTCCATCACCCAAACGGCCATGGAAACGGCTCGCGGCACGATGGGGCTATCGCTTCCGAACTGGGGCATTGGCGTTGTCATTGCCGGTCTCGTCTTCGCGGTCATCATTGGCGGCATCAAGTCGATCGGCAGTGTTGCCGGGCGGATCGTACCGCTCATGGCAGGCGCTTATGTGCTCTGTGCGCTGGTCGTGCTGATCCTTAATGCAAGTGAGATCCCGCATGCCTTCGCCGTCATCTTCAAGTCGGCCTTTGGTCTGCAGGAAGTGGTCGGCGGTGCGGCTGGCTATGGCATGATGCAGGCGGTGCGCTTTGGTATTGCGCGCGGCCTCTTCTCCAACGAGGCCGGTCAGGGCTCTGCGCCGATTGCGCATGCAGCAGCCAAGACGAAGAACCCGGTTCAGCAGGGCGAGATCGCCATGATCGGCGTGTTCATCGACACGATCGTTATCTGTACGATGACGGCGCTGGTCATCCTGACCGTTTCCGGTGACTTCACACGCAGCCCGGCGCTGATCGCGGCGAACCAGTGTGTGGAGGAAGGCTACAACACCTTGCCGGAGGGCACAGGCGTCGAGGACCTGTTCCCATCGGCCTATACTGAGGGACGCACCGAGATTGTTGCCGCGCGCGGCGAGGAGGCTTCGGCGTTCCTGCAGCAGTGCCGTACCAATGGCCTGAGCCTCGCATCTGACCTGCCAACCGGCTCGACCGAAGCTGAAGAGCAGGCCTATTTCGACAAGGCGCTTGCTGCCTCGACGGATGCGACGGTCCTCAACGAAGTGCGCTATGTCTATGAGACTGATGCGGAGTCGTCCGGTATCACTGCGCGAGCCTACGGTGCAGCCCTTCCGGGCGGCGAGTGGGTTGTAACCATTGCGCTTTTCTTCTTCGCCTTCACCACCATCATCGGCTGGTCCTATTATGGTGAGCAGGCCGTGACCTATCTGGTTGGCGAATGGGCCACGCATCCATTCCGCTATATCTGGGTGATCGTGGTCTTTGGCGGAGCGATTGTGACAAATACTGATGCGCTCTGGTTGTTCGGGGATATCGCGAATGCGTCGATGGCGTTCCCGAACCTGATCGCTATTCTGGCCCTCTCAGGGGTCGTCGTGGCGATGCACAAGATGAATGATGACCCTGATCATGGTCATCCGGTGGTCGACAAGACAGAGCCACCGAAGGAGTAAAACACCCCCGTTTCGACGGTGCAGCCACGGTGCAGTGGCGGTGCACTGGCGGTGTTTTCTGAAGACCTTTGAGGCGGGCGCCCGGACACTGGCGCCCGTTTCGCTATTTAAGCGCCCTGTTAAGCATCGCGGCGGCAAATTCGGGCCATGAGCGACGCTGCCCGCATAGATGCCTTCCTCGAAATGATGAGCGCCGAGCGTGGGGCCTCCCCCAATACGCTGGACGCCTATGGGCGCGATCTTCGTGATGCCTCAGACAGTATGCGCGGAAAGCTGACGCGGGCGGACGCAAAAGATGTGTCCCGCTATGTGTCCTCACTTGCGGCCCAGGGTCTCGCGCCGCGGACGCAGGCGAGAAAGCTTTCCTCCATGCGCCGCTTTTTCCGGTTCCTGTTCGAGGAGGGCGACCGCAAGGATGACCCGACCTCAAAGCAGGAAGGACCAAAGGCGGGCCGCGACATTCCAGATGTGCTTAGCCGCGAGGAGGTTGAGCGCCTCATCGATGCATGCGGCGAGGATGTCAGGATGCGTTGCCTGCTGGAGCTTCTCTACGGGGCGGGCCTGCGTGTCAGTGAGCTGGTCAGCCTGAAGCTTGGCAATCTGCCACGCCGGAAGGGCGGCCATTGGGAAACACGCGACATCATTGTGCGCGGCAAGGGCGGTAAGGACCGGCTCTGCCCGCTTGGCGGTCCGGCACTGGAAGCGATTTCAGATTGGCTGGAAGTTCGCGAGGACAGCCTGCCGAAGAAGACACTGAAGGCCAATGGCGCGTCGGCCTACCTGTTTCCATCGCGCGGCAAGGAGGGGCACCTGACACGCCGCCGCCTTGGTCAGATGCTGGATGCGCTGGCGCTCGAGGCAGGGATCAAGCCGTCGAAAGTCCATCCGCATGCCCTGCGTCACGCCTATGCGACCCACCTGCTACAGGGCGGCGCGGACCTCCGATCGGTGCAGACGCTGCTCGGCCATGCCGACATTTCGACGACGGAAATCTACACGCACGTCCTGACCGATGAGCTGGCCGAGCTTCTCGAAACGGCGCATCCGCTGGCCGGATAAGAGTTATGCAGGCGCTTGCCTCACGTGGGCGCTGCTCCACCTTTCTTGGCAGGACTATCTCCCCCGCCACTTCTGAAAGGACACCTCATGACCAGAACCGCCACTTTCGCGATGACCGCCCTCGGTCTTGCCCTTGCTGCCCCTGCCGCCATGGCAGAGCCGGTCGCCTATGAGTTCGACAAGGATCATACGACGATCATTGCGAGCTGGGACCATATGGGTTTTTCCAAGCAGGGCATCGAGTTCACCGATTATGACGCCAGTCTGATGCTGGACATGGAAGCGCCGGAGAACTCTTCCATCGAAGTGACCTTCAACCTCGCCGATGGCGGTTTCTGGGTTGGTACGCCAGATGATGACAGCTTCGAGAACCACCTGTCCTCTAGCGACCTGCTCGACGTTGAGGCCTTCCCGACGGCGACCTTCACTGCGACTTCCTTCGAGACCGAAGACGGCAAGACCGGCACGATGACTGGCGATCTGACGCTGAAAGGTGTGACCCACCCGGTGACGCTGGATGTCACGCTGAACAAGGCGGGCGAGATGCGCGGCACGACCAAGGCGGGCTTCTCCGCGACCGGCACGATGATGCGGTCTGACTGGGGCGTCGACTATGCGATCCCGGGCGTTTCCGATGAGCTCCAGCTGATGATCGAAACCGAGCTGGTCAAGGTCGCAGACGATGCGAGCGAATAGACTGCATTAAATTTGCGAGAGCAGCTTTTGCTGGGCCGGGCGCGTCATTATTATAGATGGCGCGCCCGAGTTTTTTTGGACGCCTCGTATCGTCTGGAGCTCTCTTATGGCTGCACTTTTCCGCGCCGCTGTTGCTGGCATTTTCATGTTTGAAATCTCTGCGGCTTTTTTCATGGGGCTTGCTGCGCTGCTCCTCTTCGCGCTTCACATTACGGGCGCGATCTTCTGGGGTGTCGAGGCGATCACGGCGATCGGCGCGCTCTATCTGAGCAGCCTCTTCTTCCGCAGCGCGCTGCGCTATGAGCGTCAGGCTGAAACGATCGAGCTGCGCAGCGAATAGAGCCGCCTCGAAGAGATCAAAGGGTCTTACGCGGCACCGGTTGCCAGGCTTTCTCAAGCCGACGTCCCGTAAGATCAGGGCTGCCCATTTCGGTCGAACGCCATTGACCTAGCGTGCGGACGCAGGTGCATTGGCGCCAGACAGATATGAGGACAGGCCCCATGCGATTTTCTTCCATCCTTTTAGGCCTCGCCTTTGTCGTGGCTGGGTGCGGCAATGATGCGGGTGAGACCCCGCCGCCGCCGCCCGCGACCCCTGCGCCAGAGGAAAGCCCTGCGCGCGTCGACGCACCGGGGCGGACGGCCAGCGTCTCCATTGAGGATTTTGAGCCGATCCTGGGCGATGGCTGGACGGGTAATCTCGTCTATGCCGACCCGAACGCCGAGAGCGGGCAGGGCACCGCCGATGTAGAGCTTGAGGTCAGCCGCGAGGGGCAGACGCTGACGCTCAATTTCTCATTTCCCGCATCGCCGCAGGGCGATGGCAGCGCACCTCTCGAAATCTCTGAGGACGGCGACTGGATCAATGATGAGATGGTGCTGCGGCGTGAGCAAAGCGGCGACATGCTGACCTTGCTGACCCGGCAGGAATGCATTGAGGGGCGTTATATTGCGACCTGCGAATACCTCTATGACATCTCCGAAACCGAGTTTTCCATCGCCAAGGCCTATCGCTTGGCCGGTGAGGAAGAGCAGCGCTTTGGCCACCAGTACAGCTTCCAGCGGGATTCCGCTGGTTAGGCTTTCAAAGGCGGGCACACGCGCCCTGCGCATACGATACTGAATTGGGGGAATGAATGCGGACGATTATCGGCCTGCTCGCTGCAGGTGCACTTGTCGCCTGTGCGCAGACGCCTCTGAGCGAGGACGCGGCTGAGCCGCCAGCGGTGCAGCCGGGGGATCTCGCTTTGCTTGAGGGCAGCTGGACGGGCAGCCTGACCTACCGCGATTACAGCCCGCCGCATGAAGATGTGACTATTCCGGCGACGCTGGAGGCTGACCAGCTGGACGAGGGAATTCGGCTGGAGTTGAAATATCCAGATGAGCCTTCGGCCTATGACAGGTCCATGCTGATCGCATCCGATGAAGGACGCACACTGAACAGCGAAACAGTGATGTCGCGGACGGCGACCGGTGACGAGGTCACGATCGTGACCACCTCCGACTGCGAGGATGACGGACGCCCGGCCCAGTGCAAAGTGACGTATACGCTCTCACCCCGCGTCTTCGAGATGAAGAAGATGGTCGCGCTGGATAGCGGTGAAGCCCCTTTCAGACGCAACGCCTATGCCTTCGTGCGTTTGGCCGAAGCAGACTGAAAAACGCTGCAGAATTAGAGCATTTTGCCGGACTGAATTGACGCACCGGCAGCGAGGGATATGTTGCGCCGCAACAGGAGGATGAGGATGAGCCAGAAAACACCGCGCAATTTTTTCAAGCCGCTCGCGATCGGCGCGCCGGACCCGATGCGGGAGCTTCCGGTTCGTCTGGAGCGGATGATCCATTTCGTCCCGCCGCATCTGGAGAAAGTGCGCGCCAAGGTGCCGCAAATGGCCGATCAGGCCGATGTGGTTCTAGCCAATCTTGAGGATGCCATTCCGGCCGACGCCAAGGATGCGGCCCGCGACGGCGCCATCGAAATGGGCAAGATGGTCGACTGGCAGGGTAAGGGCACGGGCTTCTGGAGCCGGGTCAATCCGCTGAACTCGCCATGGTTTCAGGAAGACGTTTCGCGCCTCGTGCTTGAGGCGGGTGAGCAGCTCGATGTCATCATGCTGCCCAAGGTTGAAGGACCGTGGGACATCCATTTCGCCGACCAGTATGTTGCGCAGCTGGAAGCCAAGGCAGGCCTGAAGCGGCCAATCCTTTTCCATGCGATCCTCGAGACCGCGCAGGGCATGGCGCTCGTTGAGGAGATCGCGCTCGCCTCTCCGCGTATGCAGGGCATTTCGCTTGGGCCGGCGGATCTTGCCGCAGACCGCAAGATGAAGACGACCCGCGTCGGCGGCGGCCACCCCTATTACCGGGTGGTGGACGACCCGAATGAAGACGGCTCCAAGCGTGAAAGCGCGCAGCAGGACCCGTGGCACTATACGATTGCGCGCATGGTCGATGCCTGCCGTATGGCCGGGATCAATGCGTTCTATGGCCCGTTCGGCGACATCGCCGACAGCGAGGCGTGTGAGCAGCAATTCCGCAATGCCTTCCTGCTGGGTTGTTCGGGTACGTGGAGCCTGCATCCAAGCCAGATCGAGATTGCCAAGCGCGTCTTCAGCCCGGCACCCGATGAAGTGAAGTTTGCACGCCGGATTCTCGAGGCCATGCCGGACGGCACGGGCGTCGCGATGCTGGACGGCAAGATGCAGGATGACGCGACCTGGAAACAGGCCAAGGTCATCTCTGACCTCGCTGATCTGGTGTCGGAAAAGGACCCGGAATTGGCCAAAGCCTACGCGGCGGACTAGGTTGGAGGGTGTATCCAAGAGCAATCAAGGAGACCACCCTTTGACCAAACTCACAAAAATCCTCGCAATTACAGCCGCCTCAACTGCGCTGGCAGGCACTGCTGCCGCGCAGATCGACTATCATGGCTTCAACCCGGAAACGGTCGACGCGCTGAATGAGCGCCTGCTTGAGCCGTTGACGAGTGAACAGCTGGAGATCCTCGCGCCGCACCGCGGCATCGAGGCCTGTGGAGGCACGTCTGGCGTCGAAATGCTGAAGCCTGAAGGCTGGGCTGGGCGCGCGGAAGGTGCCAATCCGGTCGGAGGGGATGTCGCGATGCCTTATCCGACAACGGCGCTTTCTCCGGAATTCCCGCCGCTTTACTCGGCTCTGGGTGTCGAGGGGGCTTGTGAGACGATCTTCAGCGTCAATGCGGCTGGCAAGACCGAAGACATTCTCGCAAACTGCACCTTGCCGAAATTCGCGCTCGCAGCGACGAAAGCGCTGGAAACACTTGAGTTTGAGCCTGCCGACGGGAAAGACACTGCCGAAACGGCAGACATAATGCTGCCCATGAATTTCTGCCTGGAGGGCGCGGCGGACGGTTAGGCGCGTTTCTTTCTTCCCACTCTGGCCCTCAACTCTGAAAGACCAAATCGATGAGACTTTCACATGCCCTGCCGGGTGCCCTCATGCTCGCGGGGTTGTCTGCCTGCGCGGTTGACCCCTATCCGCCTGCGCCCATCGACCAGCGCGGCATGAATGCGCCTGTCGGTCAGACGATGGGCGTGCAGCCTGGACAGATTGCGGCCTGTGGTCATGCGGGGGCGCCGGTTGCTGAGCTGCGCTATCCCGATGGCTGGCAGACGCGGCTTTCGCAGGTGCCAACCATGAGTTCGGGCGGTGGCGGCGATGAGCTTCTTGGCGGCGTGTCTGAGCCGGATGCCGTCGTTGGCACGGGTGTCCAGCCGATGACGCCGTCGCAGCCAGCCTATCCGGTCAGCGCGCGCAATGCCGGCCAGGAAGGGCGCTGCGAGATCCTGATGGATGTGAGCCCGGCGGGGACGCCTCAAAACATTCTGACATCGTGCTCTGCGCCCCAGTTCAACGCGCCGACGTATCAGGCTGCGACGGGCCTTCGCTTTGACCCGCCGCGCGAGGGCGGACGCTCTGTGCGGCTGGTCAATGTTGTCTATCCGGTCACCTATTGTCTGAATGAATAGAGGCAGCGCGAGCGACTGGCTGCCCGGGAGCAAAGCATGAAAATCTCCGTGGTGGCCGTTCTGGCGGCGCTTTTCGTGGGCAGCGGCGTTGCCGATGCGCAGCAGCGCGAGGTCTGGCAGACTGAGATCGGGACGGTGGTCTATGACCATGAGACGGCGCGCGGTGAAGCGGTGCTGACTTTTCCGATCGCCAATAGCGAGCAGCGCGGGGTGGCTTTCATCCCGCAGCTGGCCGGAAACCGGACCAATCGCGACGTCTTCTACGGCCTCTGGGTTGAACCGGACGGGTCGGGCGCGCCTGCCTGCGATTTTGCGATTACCGATCCTGAGACGAATACGCCGCGCCAGACCTGGGGACGTATCCAGATGATCTTTGTTGATCCTGGCGTTCCCTCAAGCTGGGTCTTGCGCCGGGGCTATTGTTTCGACGACTATTCGGAATTCCTGATCGGTCGGCCGGTTGGGGGCCGGTAGACACAAAGAGACGAGGGGACGCGCATGGTGGCGACGACAGGGTATTCAGACAATCTGCAGCGCTGGATGGACTATTTTCACGGGGACCATGACGCTGCAGCGCTTGATGCGATCCTGCATGACGATGTCGTGTTCCAGAGCCCGATCGTCCACACGCCCCAACGCGGCAAGCCGATCACCATGATGTATCTTGGCGCGGCAGGTGAAACGCTCGGCAATGACAGCTTTCGCTATGTCCGCATCTTTGATTGCGGCGACAAGGCGGTGCTGGAGTTCGAGACCGAGATGAACGGCATTCTCGTCAACGGGATCGACATGATCGAGTGGGATGAGGCGGGCCTAATCACTGACTTCAAGGTCATGGTGCGCCCACTTAAGGCCATCGAGACGGTCCACGCGTCGATGAAGGCCATGCTGGAAAGCATGAAGGCGAAACGCGCATGAGCGGGCGGCCTGTGCCGGTCATCCTGACCGAGCGGCTGAAACTGCGTGCGCATGAAGCGTCAGATTTTGACGCGCTCGCTGCCCATTGGAGCCATCCGGAAACGATCCGTTTCATTGGTGGGTCGGCCCGTTCCCCGCATGATGTCTGGAACAGGAATGTCCTGCGCAACCGCGGGCTCTGGGAAGTTCTGGGTTATGGATACTGGCTAGTTGAGGAGCGCAAGGGCGGGGCGTTTGTCGGCGAGGTCGGCTTTGCCGACTTTCACCGCGACACCGAGCCGGGCTTCTGGGGCGTGCCGGAATGCGGCTGGGTGATTTCGCCCGACAGGTTCGGGCAGGGCTATGCGAGCGAGGCCGTCAAAGCCATTCACGACTGGCTGGATAGCGAGACCGAACACGTCAAATGCTGCTGCATCATCGACGCTGAAAACGCGCCTTCGATCCGGATTGCGGAGAAGATTGGCTACGTCCAACACGGCACGGTGCGCTTCAACGAAGAGGATGTGATGTATTTTGAGCGTGCCAAGGGCGGGCAGAGCGCCTAGGAATCGCCCAAAAGCAGCACTAGGTTCATCATTATGCCAACGACCTATCTCGATTTTGAAAAGCCGATCGCAGAGCTCGAGACAAAGATTGCCGAGCTGGAAGCCGTGTCCCAGCAGGGTGAAGGCCCGTCGATTTCCGATGAGCTGAAGAAGCTCAAGGACAAGGCTGCCAAGCAGCTGAAGGACACGTATTCCTCGCTGACGCCGTGGCGCAAGACGCAGGTTGCCCGCCACCCGGAGCGCCCGCACTTCAGCGACTATATCGAGCAGCTATTCGAAGACTTTCAGGAGTTGGCAGGCGACCGTGTGTTCGGCAATGACGAAGCCGTGATTGGTGGCCTTGCGACCTTCCGGGGCCAGAGCGTCGTTGTCATGGGCCATGAAAAGGGCCGCAACACTGAAAGCCGTCTGCGCCACAATTTCGGCATGGCGCACCCTGAAGGCTACCGTAAGGCCGTGCGCCTCATGGATCTGGCCGATAAGTTCAACCTGCCTGTGCTGTCCTTTGTGGATACGGCTGGCGCGTTCCCCGGCAAGGCGGGCGAAGAGCGCGGCCAGGCCGAAGCGATTGCGCGCTCGACCGAGCGCTGCTTGACGCTGACAGTGCCGATGGTGTCCCTGATTATCGGTGAAGGCGGCTCCGGCGGCGCGATTGCCATCGCAGCGGCCAACCGCGTCCTGATGATGGAGCACTCCATCTATTCCGTTATCTCACCGGAAGGCTGCGCCTCGATCCTTTACCGCGACTCGGCCAAGGCGCGCGATGCGGCAGAAGCGATGAAGATCACCTCTGAAGACCTTCTGAAGCTGAAAGTCATCGACGATGTCGTGAAGGAGCCGATTGGCGGCGCCCACCGCGACCCGCAGCGCGCCGTCAGCCAGGCAGGCAAGGCCATCGAGAAGGCGCTCAGCCAACTGGAAGGCCTGTCCCCAGCCGAACTGAAACGCCAGCGCCGCGAGCGGTTCTATGCGATTGGGCGCGAGGGTCTGAACTAAGCTTCAGAAGTCAGCGTCTATAGCCCTTATGGTTCGACTTTGGTCACCACGTGGGCCTCAGTGTAAGAAAAGGCAGGCCACGTCCTCGCCCTCATGGGAGAAAAGTCCGGGACGGCCCGGCGCTTTTCCGATGAGGTCATGCGATGGCGTGGATCATTCTTTTCGTGGCCGGACTGCTTGAAGTCGTCTGGGCCTATTTCATGAAGCAGTCGGCCGGTTTCACCCGGCTCTGGCCGAGCGTGATCACGCTGACGGCGATGATTGGCAGCTTTGCGCTGCTGTCATGGTCAATGCGCGTCCTGCCGCTGGGCACAGCCTATACGGTCTGGACCGGTATT
Source organism: Henriciella algicola (assembly GCF_003576245.1). GTDB lineage: Bacteria > Pseudomonadota > Alphaproteobacteria > Caulobacterales > Hyphomonadaceae > Henriciella > Henriciella algicola. The sequence continues at coordinate 930,154 of NZ_QWGA01000003.1, read as the reverse complement.
GGCGCGGTCGGCGCCTTTGTCCTCGGCATCGTCTTCCTGGGCGAAAGCATCAGCCCCATGCGCATCGCCGCAGCAGTTCTGATCCTGTCAGGGCTGGTGTTGATGCGCCTCTCGGCAGCGAGCTGAATGGGCCTGCTGCGAAGGCTGGCATCGATATTGCGTCGCTACGGTCTGTAGTATCGGTCGTAGTGCTGTTCGGTCATGCATTCATAGGTGGCGCGGCCGCCTTGATAGATCATTCCGCAGACCCGCTTCTGGGAGGGCTCTGTCGGCCTATCGTACAGGCCATTGATGAAAGTTTGAGATCGGCCGCGACTCTCAGCCAACCGGTTGCGTTCTGCTTCATCCCGGCGGCGGGCCTCACGTTGTGCCTCGACCACTCTGCGCGCATTGCGCTCGTCGATTGATCGTATTTCTTGCACTGTTTCCACGAGGCGGCAGGCGTCGGACCCTCCTAACTCGCAGCCTCGCTGACCATAAGCCAGCGCTTTCTCGTCATTCTGCTGCCGGCCGAGTTTGCTGGTCAGGTACGCCGACCCGAGCAAATAGCAGCCGCGTGCGCCGCCGAGTTCGCAGGCCTTGTCATGGTAAGCGACAGCCAAATCGACATCACGATATTCCTCCGGGCCGGTTTCATGAATTATGGCCAAGTTTTCGCAGCCCACGGAGCCATCCAGAGAGCACGCCTTGGAGTAAAACGTCATAGCCTTCGCAAAATCTGTCTCCAGGCCAAGTTCGCCGTTCTCGTGCGCCCAGCCGAGATTTGCGCATCCTCTAGTGTCTCCCCACTCACAGGCCTTTTCATAGAGTTCAGCAGACAGTGCAGCATCGACCGGCAGGCCTTGCTTTCCATGCTGATGGAAACTGGCGAGTGTAAAACAGTTGGAGGCGAGATTGATGTCGCAGAGCGCACGTTCAAGCGCGCTTCGTGACTGCGTGATAGTCACTTCACCTGATGACGCCAACGCATCAGCCTTCTCACAATATTCGCTCAGGAATTCTTCATCCTGCCACGCCAGCGCGCAGGTCTTCAGAGCGTAGATGTAAGAGAGGTTCGGGTCTCTTGCGATCAGATCGCCACCACCATCGTCGTAGGAAATAGCCATTGTTTTGCAAGAATGACCGTCATCCAAACGGCAGGCCTGTTCAATCAGATCGACACCACGTTGGCCGTCCTTCTCCCAATTGCCGCCTCGAATATACTCCCAGCCGAGGAAGTCGCAGAGTGGCGCTATGCCGCCATCACATGCCTTCTCAGCGTAAGGTTTCGCATTGAGCACATTCTGGGCAACCTTTTCGCCGCGAATATAGTAGGTCGCAGCCATGGCACAGGCTTGTGCGTTGCCAATCTCGCACGCGTTCTCGAAGGCCGGCAAGGCTTGCTGATATTCACCGGCCTCGTCCAAGTCCCACGCATTCACACCGCTATTGTCCGACTGCGCCATGGCAGCCGGTACTGCCGACAATAGAAAGCCTAAGGCTGCGACCAGAAGGAAATGAAAACGCATTTTGTCCCCGCAATTTTTATCCGTGCCAGATCGTTGAAGCTCTGATCGCTTTTGCGTCAGACGATCAGCAAGCATTCAGGGCTGATTACCTTTCGCGGCACTGGATTCTGTCCCCATATGCAGATAACCGCGCTTGCAACGCCCCGGCAACACACTTCGGGTGGTTTAGATGGTCGCGAAAGTGAAGTTGTCGGCAGCGAGCTGGTCCGGCTTACCAGCGGGCGGTTTCGCTGATCGTGAAGCCGTGGCGCCTGAAGCCGAATGCGCCTTCACCGGTCCAGTTCTTTCCGTCCGGGAACTGGACCGGCACGCCGTCCAGAAGGTCAGGGTCGAAGAGGCGCATGTTGACGCCCACCATGTCGTTGACCTTGTGCGTGTCCCTGAAGGCGTCGGTGCGGACCCAGTGCGTTGTCGCCCCGCAGGATTTGCAGGAATGAACGTCTACGGCGGCGAGCGTCTTGTCGCTGCGCGCATATCCGACGGTCTCGCCGTCGGTAGTCACCGCTTCAGGCTTGAAATAGCCCCAGGCGCTGCCCGTCTTGCGGCAGAGGCTGCAATTACAGTCGAAGATGAAGTCCGGCTTTGCGTCGATGGTCACGCTGACGGAGCCGCAGAGGCAGTTGGCTGTCATGATGTTCTATCCTGATTGAAGTCTGCCTGAAGGAGGCGGGCCTAGTCTTCCCGGCAGGTATCGCAGCTTTCGACAGTGGGGTCATGCTGTAAGCGCTCAAGGTCGATCCGGTCGCCGCAATAGAGGCAGTGGCCGAACTGCCCGCGATCAAGGCGCTTTAATGCGGCCTCTACGCGCTGGAGTTCTTCGTCCCTGTCGATACTGGTTGCGCCGATCGTGTGCGTCTCGTCCATGTCGGTGCCAGCGCTGTGAGGCGGTCCGGCACGTCCCATTCCCTGACCCATACGAGGCTTCATGGGATGGAGCCTGCGCGCTGTTTTAAGTCTTGGCAAGGGCTAGCCAGGAAACCTCAGTTTGGTTTATCGATAGTCGAGAAGTTTTAGTCTTCCCGGAGGGAATATGGGGCCTGCGCCACTCGAACTGAACGCCGTAACGAAGCGCTTTGGCGCTTTCACGGCGGTCCGCGACCTGAGCATGAGTGTGCCGAAGGGCAGCATTGTCGGCTTTCTTGGTCCGAACGGTGCGGGCAAGTCGACCAGCCTGCGCATGGCGCTCGGTGTGCTGAGCCCGGATGAGGGGAAGGTCAGTCTTTTCGGTGCGTCGCCTAATATTGAGAGCCTGCGTCATGTCGGCTTCCTTCCCGAGGAGCGCGGCCTCTACAAGAAGATGACGGCGCGGGCGACCATCTCCTATTTCGCGCGGCTGAAGGGCATGAGTGCGAGCGAAAGCCGCAAGCGTGCCGATGAGTTGCTTGAGCGTATGGGTCTTGGAGAGTTTGCCCGCTCGCGCGTGTCGAAGCTCTCAAAGGGCATGTCGCAAAAGGTGCAGATCCTGTCATCGCTGGCGCATCAGCCGGACTTCCTGATCCTCGATGAGCCATTCTCCGGCCTCGACCCGGTCAACCAGCAAGGGCTGGAAGACATGATAATCGAGGAGCACAAGCGCGGTGCGACGATCCTGTTTTCAACCCATGTGATGGAGCATGCCGAACGGCTGTGCGACTCCATCGTGATGATGGCGCGCGGGCGCAAGGTGTTCGACGGTACGCTGGACGAGGCGTTTGGTGCGCTTGGCCGCGCCGTGCTGATCGGCGTGTCAGAAGGGTTCTACCTTGATGCGGCGCTGAAGCCGAAGGGCTTTGAGATTAGTGAGCGCAGCGGCGATGTCTGGCGGGTGAAGCTGCCTGCTGGTGTCGATGCGCAGGATGCCCTGCGCGCCGCGATCGATGCCGGTGCGCCGATTACGAGTTTCAGGCCGGAAGAAGCGCGTCTGCGGGACGTCTTCGTATCGCTCGTTTCCGAAGCCGAAGCTGAAGACCTTCGCCAGTCGCTTGCTGGTGATGCTGCGAGGAAAGTCGCATGATCCGTTCCATCTATCTCGTCGCCCGCCGCGACTATCTTGGTTATGTGCAGGCCTGGGGCTTCTGGCTCGGCCTGTTGTTGACGCCGCTCCTGCTGGCCGTCGCCATGATGGCGCCGACATGGGCGGAGAACTCACAGCCGACACGCTACTTCGCGGTTATCGAGAGCGGCGATGCCTTCTCGACCGTGCTTGATGCCGAGATCAATGAGAACCGCGTGGAGGCGGCGAGGCTGTCCCTGGACCCGGCAAGCGTCATGGGCACTGCTGAGCCCAATGAGGCGCTTGTGACGTTTGATACGGCGCTCGCTGATGGTGCATCTGTAGAAGACGCGCTGGATCGCGCAGGTAAGCCTGCATTCGAACTACCACAGGCGGGCTTTGTGCAGGTCCCAGCGCCGGCCACCACGCAGGACGCGATCACGCCTTACCTTCTTGGTGAGCAGCTGATCGACACGCCTGAAGGGCCGCTGCCGCTCTTTGCCGCGATCTTCGTGCCGGACGGCGATGGCGAGATTGAATACTGGAGCGAGAACGTCACCGCCGACACGCTGCTGCGGCGAGCAAAAGCCGCGGAGCGGACGCTGGCCGAGCGGCGTATCTTTGAGAGTGCCGGCGTTGACCCTGCGCTCCTGAACCGCGCCAGCCAGGAAACGCGGCCCGTGACCGAACGCCGGGCCCGCCCGGCTTCGTCTGAAGGTGGCTCACAGGTGACCATGGCCGACAGGGCGCCTTTCTACGCGTCCATCCTGATGGCGTTCATGCTGTGGTTCCTGATCTTCTCGGTCGTGAACTACCTTCTGATGGGGACGATCGAGGAGCGCTCCAACAAGATTTTCGACAGCCTTCTGACGTCTGTGAAGCTGCCGCATATGCTGGCGGGTAAGCTGCTGGCCGTTCTAGCCGTGGCGCTGACGCTGATGGCGGTCTGGGCGATTGGTACGACGATCCTTGCCACAGCGTTTGCCAACATGATTGATCCGGGCATTCGCGGGCCAATCTTTACGGTGCTTGGCTCTGTGGGGGACGTCCAGCTTCTGCTGCCGGCGCTGCTGAGCTTCGTGCTTGGCTATCTGATGTATGGCGCGATCTTCCTCGCGCTCGGTTCACTCTGTGACACGATCCAGGAAGCCCAGACGCTGATGACGCCGCTGATCGTGATGCTGATGGTGCCGATGTTCATGATCACCGTTGCCATTTCCGATCCGGAATCACCGCTGATCGCCGTGATGAGCTGGGTGCCGGTGTTTACGCCGTTCCTGCTGATCCTGCGTATTCCGACGGTGATGCCGTTCTGGGAGATTGCAGGACTGCTCATCCTGATGATCGCAGCCTCGCTTCTGGTGCTGTGGCTCGCCTCACGCGTCTACCGCGCGGGCGCGGTACATGGCGCAGGCGTTGGCGATGTCGGCAAATGGTTCGGCAAGCTGGTGCCGGGGAAGAAGTCAAAGGCTTAGGTCTGCTTCGCCCCCTCCGCCTGCCGGCACCTTCCCCGTGAACGGGGGAGGACATACAGCATCAATATTGGGTTCTACCTCCCCCCGCGAGCGGGGGAAGTGGCCGCGAAGCGGTCGAAGGGGCAGCTCCAGACATGAAAAAGCCCCTCCGGCCAGGGCCGAAGGGGCTGATTTCACGCCAGATTGGCGGTCTGGTTCTAGGCCAGACCCTCGCGCTGGGCGCGCTTACGAGCAAGTTTGCGAGCGCGGCGCACAGCTTCCGCCTTCTGGCGGGCCTTCTTTTCGGAAGGCTTTTCAAAATGCGTGCGGGATTTCATTTCCCGGAAGAGACCCTCACGCTGCATCTTTTTCTTCAGTGCGCGAAGGGCTTGTTCGACATTGTTGTCGCGGACGACGATCTGTACGATGGTCAAATCTCCATTTGTTTTCCCAGCCGGTAGAGCCAACTGGGACATAGTCTGGCGTGATCAGATACTTGTGAAGGCGCGCCTATAACACCAATTTTTGAGCTTGCCTACTCCCGGAGCCAGCAATGACAGCAGAACGCCCGTCGGTACGACTACAGGATAAATGGCTGGAAAGCCTGCTGCCGCATGTCGCTGACATGGGCTGGACGGACCAAGCCTATACGACATCAATGCGCGAGGCCGGGATAAGTTCCGATGAAGCTGCACTCGCGGCGCCAAATGGCATCGGCGATCTTGTCGAGCGGTTCTTCGATAGAGCCGAGGAAGACATGCTGGCGGCGCTGGCAGAGAGTGATCTATCGGACCTGCGCACACATGAGAAAGTGGCTGCAGGCGTGAAGGCCTGGCTTGGTGCGCTGGAGCCGCACCGCGAGGCGGTGAAGCGGGCCTCTGCGCGCGGCTTCCTGCCGTGGAATACGCCAGATGCCGCGCAGCGGACCTGGAAGACAGCCGATGCGATCTGGACGGCTGCGGGCGATACGGCGACGGACTATAACCGGGAAACCAAGCGCGGCCTTCTGTCCGCGGTGCTGCCGCCTATCGTGCTCTATTGGCAGAATGAGCCGGAGGAAGCTGACCTTGATGCCTTCATCGAGAAGCGCCTTGAGAATGCGATGACCTTCGGCAAGTGGGGCTCAAAGATAGCCAAGCCCGGTCTTGAGCTGCTGGACAGGTTGCGCGGGCGGTGAGACGCCGGGTAAGAGGGCCGCACTACCCAATCAGACCGGATTGAAGGCATGTTCGACCTTTTACTTGCGCCAGCAATCGCTGGTGGCGCAGCCCCTGCCATTATCACCCCAGATGTTGAAGAGCTGCCCCGCGCCGTTCACCGGATGATATCGGCGGCGATGAACACGCATGATCCGGCTCAGGTGGATGCGGTCATCGCAGCGGCGAAGATGGCCTATCCGCAGCACGCTGCGAAGATTGACGCCGTTGTCGAAGATCTGAGCCTGCCCGTAGAGCCACTGCGCATCCAGCCTCTGGTGGTGCCCGCCCCGAAGCCTGCACGGTTCGGCGGTGCGCACTATTGGGAAGATCGCAATGGTGAGATCTCGCTGAGTGCGGCGGAAACCAAGGGCAACACCGACACGCTGTTTCTTGGCCTGCATGGCAAGCTGAACCTGAAGCGGCGTTCGCAGATCCACCGTCTGGAGACCTATGCGAACATGGCTGAGGCCAATGGGGTGGACAGCCAGAACAATTGGGGCGCGTCCTATCAGCTCGATACGCTCTGGACCGATGCGTATTTCGGCTATGTGCGCGGGTCTTTCGCGCGCGATGATTTCGCGGGGTTCGAGACGGATGCCTTTGCAGGCGTCGGCGCGGGTGCGTATCTCATTCAAGGTGCGGCGATGACGCTGCGCAGCGAATTTGGGCCGGGCTATCGCTTTCTCGATATCGCCAAGAAGGAAGGCACGGTCGGCTCCATCGGTCTTTATGGCGCCGCTGAGTTCGACTGGCTGATCGATGAGGACTGGACGCTGGAGCTGGACACGAAGGTCAACTTCTCAGGGCCGACCTCTACCGTGCACCCGACGCTGCGCATGAATGCGGACGTCTCCGATCATGTGCAGGCAGGCGTCTCCTATGATGTGCGTTACGAGTCCAATCCGCCACTGAAGAGCGAAAGCCTCGACAGGATCCTGCGGTTCAATGTGAAATACAAATATTAGGCCGGACCGGGCAGGCTGGCGGCGCGCTGGCATGGGAGTGTCATGCGTGTGGCGGGCTGCTGGCGGGTGCGTGGCGTGGCCTGACGGGGCGGGTTTGGGCTTTCTTGTGGCTCAGTTTAAACACAGCCAACCGAAAGGAAGAGGGTCATGCAATTCAGGGCCGATGCAGAGAAAATAAAGCGCTGGCGCGAGGAGCGTCACTGGTCGCAGGAACACCTTGCCGAGCTTGCCGGGATAGGTCTGCGCACCGTCCAGCGCATCGAGAAGGGTGAGCAGGCCTCTGGTGAGTCGATCAAGGCGCTGGCGGCTGCATTCAACGTCGATGCCATGGCGCTGACGGTAGATGCGAAATCGGAAGCGGCAAAGGCCGCCGTGCAGACTCATGCGGAGGGGCTCGCCGCGCTGAAACTCTCCTTCTGGATTCACCTCGGAAGTTGGGCGCTTGGCATGCTGGTCTTCCTGGCGATCGGCGTTACCAAGCAAAGCCTGTTTGCCATGGCCGTCCCGGCGATGTGGTGGACTGTCGGTCTCGCAGGACATGCTCTCGCCGTCCTGATTGTCGCGCTTGTCGGTCACTATGAGAAGCAGCAGGGGCCAGCCTAGAGGGACGGCTTGGTCTCGAGCTTGGGGGACTAAGCGCGCCCAGTCCGCCTGACAATGTGGCCCATCTTGCGGCCGGGCTTGGCGTCACGCTTTCCATAGAGGGTGAGCACTGTGCCTTCCGGATAGGAGGATGGCGGGGCGAGCGCCTCGTCGCCGAGCAGGTTTTCCATCTCGGCATCGAAGTGACGGGTAACGGGCGCGAGGGGCCAGCCGGCGACAGCGCGGATGTGCTGTTCAAACTGGCCGGTGGCACAGGCTTCCGGGGTCCAGTGACCGGAATTATGGACGCGCGGCGCCATCTCATTGGCGAGCAGCGTGCCGTCTTTCAGGACGAACAGCTCCAGTGCCAAGACGCCGACATGGCCGGTCTCTGTCGCTAGTGTTTCGGCAAGCTTGCGGCCGCGCGCAATGACCTCATCGGAAAGCCCGCAAGGCACGGTCGAGCGCTTCAGGATGCCGCTTTCATGGTCGTTCTTGCTGGGGTCGAATGCGGTCATGGAGCCATCGACGGCGCGGGCAATGACGACAGAGATCTCGCGCTCAAAAGGGACAAGCGCTTCGAGGATCGCAGGTGCTTGCCCGATCTCATTGTACGCGGCGGCAAGGTCGTCGCCGGACTTCACGCGGACCTGACCCTTGCCATCATATCCGTCGCGGCGGGTCTTCAGGAGGCCTTCGCCGCCGAGCGCCCCAAGCGCGGCTTTTAGCTCGTCGACGCTATCAACGGGCGCAAACTTGCCCGTTTCAATCCCAATGGCGTTGAGGAACTGCTTCTCCGACAGGCGGTCCTGCGAGACTTCCAGCGATTTTACACCGGGCCGGACGGCCGTACCTTTTGAAACGAGGTAAGCGACCGATGCGACGGGAATGTTCTCGAACTCATAGGTGATGACATCGCAATTCTCAGCAAAGTCGCTGAGGGCGGTTTCGTCATCATAGTCCGCGTCCCAGTGACCGGCGGCGACGCGGGCAGCAGGTGGGCTTTCGCCCGGGCAGAAGATGTTCACATCAAAACCAAGCTGGGCAGCGGCCGCCGCCAGCATGCGGCCAAGCTGGCCGCCGCCGAGGATGCCGATCACTGATCCAGCTGGAAGCGGGCTCATCCCTCTGGCGCCTCGCCGACGCTGTCGGTCTGGGCCTGGCGATAGGCGTCGAGCTTGGCTGCGACGTCGCCATCATTGAGCGCGATGATGGACGCGGCGAGGAGGGCAGCGTTGACCGCGCCTGCTTCGCCAATGGCCAGAGTGCCGACAGGGACACCTTTTGGCATCTGAACGATGGAAAGAAGGCTATCCATGCCTTTCAGCGCTCGTGATTTCACGGGCACGCCCAGCACAGGAAGCGGTGTCATGGCGGCGGTCATGCCTGGCAGGTGGGCGGCGCCGCCCGCGCCCGCGATTATGACCTTGAGGCCGCGGTCCCGCGCGCTCTTGGCGTATTCGGTCAGGCGGTCAGGCGTACGATGTGCAGATACGATGCGCGCCTCATGGGCAACGTCAAGCTGCTGGAGTGTTTCGCAGGCGAGCTTCATGACAGGCCAGTCCGACTGGCTGCCCATGATCACGCCGACGCTTGGTTGGGATGCACTCATTTGCTGGCGCCCCTCTTTCAGGAAGCGGCAGAACATAGAGGTCGGCCCTGTTGCGTCAAGACGTGCTGTTCTGCTGGTCCCTGCGGGTATTCCAGCCTATAGTTGGCGCATGGACAGACCAAGTGAGCAACAGGCCCGAAGCGGCAGGATCAGACGGGCAACGACGCCCGCCGAGAAAATGCTGGAAGCATTGGACCTGCCCCTTGCGTGCGGTGACGTAAAGGTAGACGCAGGCATGCGCGCACTGGCCGAGGAAGTTCTCTATCTTCGCGGTCAGGAAGCGCGTCTGCACAGGGCGCTTTCTCTCTCCGAAGCGCTTGCGGACCGTGATGCGCTTTGTCCCGTCTTCAATCGCCGCGCCTTTGTGCGGGAAATTTCGCGGGAGATGGCCCTTTCACGCCGCCACGGAAGTTCGCTTTGCCTCGTCTATATCGACCTGGATCGTTTCAAGCTGGTCAATGACCGCTTTGGCCACGCGACGGGCGACAAGGCGCTCAAATCGGTTTGCAAACTCATCAATTCCAACATTCGCGAGACGGACATCGTTGGGCGTCTCGGCGGTGACGAGTTCGGGGTCATTCTTTCCCACGCCCTGCGAAGCGATGGTGAGGCGAAAACTGCCGAGCTGACGAAGCTGATCGGCGACATGGTCATTACCGCGCCGGATGGGCGGACCGGTGAACCCGTGTCTCTCGGTGCCTCATGCGGGATCGTTCAATGGGATGGGCGCATGGGCGCGGACGCCCTGATCGCGGCTGCTGATGAGGCGATGTACCGCTCAAAAACTGTGCGCCGCCAGACGCCTAAATGAAATCCTCTTCATGCCGACGATTTTTCGTCGATTCTGCGTGACCGCCTTTTTCTGATGTGATTTACTGTGACCTCAAAAGCACAGTTTTCTCATCAGCAAGAAAGGAGCATGATACAATGTCACTACAAGGACGTATCGCCGAACTCTCTAGCCGCCATCAGCGTCTTGATGAGGAGATTGAGCAGGAGCAGAAGAGGCCCGCAGCCGACGAAACCCGGCTTCATGATCTCAAACGCCGCAAGCTCAAGATCAAGGAAGAGCTTCACCACCTTAAACCGAACTAGTCTGGCAGTCTGGCGTTACCTGATCCGGTGGGGCGCTTGCTGCCGGATCAGGAGCCCAGATGGACCAGCCAGTTACCCTTATTCTCGGACTTGGCCAGATGACTGGCGAAGCCGTGGCTCGCCGCTTCGCTGAAGAGGGTCATGCGGTTGTCGCCTGTGACCAGAGTCAGAAGCGGGTTGAGAAATTTGCCGATAGTTTGCGTGACCGGGCGATTGTCCATCAGGAAGATCTCGACACGCAGATCGGCGTGAAGAATGCGCTGGCCGCGGCCCTGGAAGCTTATGGCCGGGTCGATCACATTGTGGCGGTCCCGCCAATTCCGCCCAAGACGGCTTTCACCGAAATCAATGTGGCGGAGTTCGAAAAAGCGCACATGAAAGCGCTGCGCACCGCTATTCTGACTCTTAGAATGTTTGAACGCCACGTCGCCAAACGCGTCGATGAGGCCGGGGAGACGCTCGGCCGGAAGAAGCAGTTAGGGTCGGTGACATTCGTGCTTTCACTCTCGGCCCAGCAGGTCAGCGAAGGCGACTTCGCCGACGCGGTGATGCAACACGCCATTCTGGGTGTGGTGCGATCGGGCGCAGTTGATCTGGCGTCCAAGGGTATCCGTGTGAACGCGATATGCGCCCTTCGCCCGCGTGCCGAAAGCGAGGACCCGTCGCTGCGCAAGCGTACCCCGCTGGGCCGCGCCAGCCTTGCCGACGAGATCGCAGAGGCCGCGCTGTACCTGTCCTCGCCAAAGTCAGCGATCATAACGGGCGAGACGCTTATCATGGATGGCGGGCGCTCTCGCCTCAGCGGTATTATCGACGACTTCGAGGACTAGTCGCACCGCGATATGCGCCGAAAAAAAAGCCCCGCAAGCCTGACAGGCCGCGGGGCTTCAAGTTTCTGGGAGGGTATTAAGTCTACTTCTTCGGGTGCAGGATGACCGGCATCCAGGTGTAGCCCTTCACGAAGGAATGTGCGTTGCGCTCTGGCTCTTCCAGCACTTCGATATGGTCGAAGCGTTCCAGCAGCTCTTCCCAAAGGATGCGGAGCTGAAGTTCAGCCAGGCGGTTGCCGACGCAGCGGTGGATGCCGAAACCGAACGCGATGTGGTTGCGGGCCTGCTTGCGGTCGATGTGGAGGCGATATGGATCTTCGTCCCAGAACCGCTCGTCGCGGTTGGCTGACACATACCACATGGCGACCTGTTCGCCTTTCTTGATGGTCTTGCCGCGAATTTCGACGTCCTCGAGCGCGGTGCGACGCATATAGGCGAGCGGCGTCTGCCAGCGGATGACTTCTGACACCATATTCGGGATCAGAGATGGATCGGCTTTCAGCTTTTCGAACTGATCCGGCCACTTGTTGAGGGCATGGACCGACGCCGTCATGGAGTTGCGCGTCGTGTCATTGCCGCCAACGATAAGCAGGATCACGTTCCCGAGAAGCTCCATCGGGGTCATGTTCTTGGTCTTTTCGCCGTGGGCGAGAAGGCTCATCAGGTCATTCTTGACCGGCTTGGACTGGCGGTCCTGATAAATGCCCATGAATGTGGTCAGGCACTCCATGAGTTCCTGCTTCCACTGGTCGAGGCCACCCGGGCAGATGTCCGGATTGTGCGGGTTGGTCGCGACGTCCGACCAATGGGTCAGCTTGCGGCGATCTTCGAACGGGAAGTCGAACAGGGTCGCGAGCATCATGGTGGTGAGCTCGATCGAAACCGTGTCGACCCAGTCGAATGGCTCATTGACCGGCAGGGAGTCGAGCAGGCCTTGGGTCCGCGAGCGGATCAGCGGCTCGAATTCCTTGAGCATGTTTGGTGCAACCGCCGGCTGGACGGTCTTGCGCTGCTCAGAGTGGCGGGGCTCATCCATGGCGATGAACATTGGCAGTTCGAAGTCTTCGAACGGCTCACCGAGCGTGATGCCGCCATATTCCCAGGACGATGAGAAGCGCTTGTGGTCGATATCGACGTCGCGGACGTCGTCATAGAGCGTCACGGACCAGTAAGGGCCGGCAAAGCTGTCCGGTGTGTAGTGGACCGGATCATTGTCGCGCATCCATTTGAAGAAATCCCAATGGGCGTCGCGGCGCCAGAGCTCCGGATCCAGGATGTCAAACGTCTTCATGTCGACGTCTTCCGGCGACGGGATTGGCGCACCGCGGTCGAGATGGAATTCCATCAGCTTTTCGCGTGCGGTCGTCTTTGGCCGCTCAAGATTGTGGGCGATCTTCGTTGCTGTATCAGCCATTTCTTTGCCTCCTGATCTCCCGGTATTCCGGTGAGCTTTTTCGTGTACCTGACCAAAGGTAACACAGGGCAAATGAAAAAACTATGACGCAGGCGTCATTTTTTTATGCGTAACGTTCGGCGCGGGCTTTTTCGATGGCGGATTTCAGCGCGGTGTGGAGGGACTTGCGCTCGCCGGGCGTCAGAAAGCGGCCGATCACATAGGCCTGCTGGCCATGAGCGAGTTTCAGCTCGCTTGGCCGGCGCTCTGGAAAGTCGAGGCTGAGCCGGGCAAAGCCGGTTGGTAGTTCGACACGGCGCGGCTCACTGCCCGGCGCGGTGTGCGAGAGGGCGATCCGTTCGGCAGTCACTTCGATACGCGTTTCCTGGCGCAGGCTGTGGAAGCTGGCGCGAAAGGCGAGCCAGATGGCGAGCGCGTCGAGGCCAAACCAGGCAATGACGGGCACGGCGCCCATCGACAGGAACATCATTCCGCCGACAAAGCTCATGAAGCCGACGAGGCCCATGACAACGAGAAACGCACGCGGGCTGAGCGCTGTGTGCGGGGTCAGCGTGGCGTCGAAATAAACAGTGGATTGGCTGTTTGTCATGGCGAAGCGGAAAATATTGCTGTCTGCCACGCAGGCAAGTTGACGCTTGATCGCAGCGCCGCGGCATTTACACCTCGCACCCATGGCAAAGACCCCGACCAAGACACGCAGGAAACGCCGCTCCCCGACGCTCGGCCCAGAGAAGACGGCGCAGCTCTATGCGGCGCTCGCCGAGGACAGGCCCGCCCCTGAGACAGAGCTGAACTATCACAACCCTTTCACCCTCGTCGTGGCTGTCGCCCTGTCGGCGCAGGCGACAGATGTCGGCGTGAACAAGGCGACCAAGAGGCTGTTCGAGATCGCCGATACGCCAGAGGCGATGCTGGCGCTGGGTGAGGAGGGCGTCGCCGATCACATCAAGACGATCGGCCTTTGGCGCAACAAGGCGAAGAATGTGATCGCGCTTTGCGAGCTTCTGATCGAGGAGTTTGGCGGCGAGGTGCCACAAACCCGCGATGAGCTGACACGGCTGCCGGGCGTCGGGCGCAAGACGGCGAATGTTGTGCTGAACGAGGCCTTCGGTCAGCCGACCATCGCCGTCGATACGCACATCTTCCGCGTTTCAAACCGAACGGGCCTCGCGCCCGGTAAAAATCCGGATGAGGTGGAAGACCAGCTCGAACGCGTGACACCGGACGAATTCAAGAAGGGCGCCCATCACTGGCTGATCCTGCACGGGCGCTATGTCTGCGTGGCGCGAAAACCGAAATGCTGGCTGTGTACCATCAGCGACATCTGCAAGTTCAAGGACAAGACGCCTGACCCGGCGCGGAAGGAGTCAGACTTGGGGCCGAAGGGGTAGTAGTTCAAAATCGAGAGATGGACCTCGCCCTTCGACAGGCTCAGGGTGAGGTCTACGGGGTGCGGGCCACAAGCGTACCCTCATCCTGAGCCTGTCGAAGGATGAAGCCGCATACGCAAGATTAGTAGAACTAACGCGGCGCGCGTTTCGCCAGGATGCGCTGCAGGGTGCGGCGGTGCATGTTCAGGCGGCGCGCCGTTTCCGAGACATTGTGATTGCAGAGCTCATAGACGCGCTGGATGTGTTCCCAGCGGACGCGGTCTGCAGACATCGGATTCTCTGGCGGCTCTGGCAGGCTGTCGCCCTTGTTGACGAGGGCGCGGATGATGTCTTCGACTTCGGCGGGCTTGGCGAGATAGTCGACGGCGCCAGCCTTCACCGCAGCAACTGCGGTCGCGATCGCGCCATAGCCGGTGAGGATCACCGCGCGCGCATCCGGGCGGTACTGCTGCAGCGTTTCAACGACGTCGAGACCCGAGCCGTCCTCAAGACGAAGATCCAGCACCGCGAAGGCAGGCGGGTTCATGCGGGCGATGTCTTTGGCTTCATTGGCGCTTGAGACGGCAGACACGAGAAAGCCCCGCTGCGTCAGCGCCCGGGCAAGTCGCTGCAGAAATGGGCCATCATCGTCAAGTATCAGGCAAGTGCGGTCCTCTACATCCTTGAGGGCCTCATGAATTTTGACGGTAACGTTATAGTCCATGATCAAGTCTCCACTGTGGGACCATTTATTTGCATTCGCTCGGATTCCAAGCTTTCCAGTGCGCTTCGTGGCCACACCGCCTGCACAATTGCGCCTTTACGCGGTGGGGTGCGATTACGCGTCGCAATCCGCCCGCCCGTTCGTTCAATCAGTGTTTTCGCGATGAAAAAGCCAAGGCCCATGTCACCGCCATGGAGATGGGCCTCGCCGCGCTGGGAAACATAGGGCTCGCCGAGCTTGGGCATGACGTCGGGCGCAAAGCCCGGCCCATCGTCACTGATGGTGACCATGAACTGCTTGTCGGTCCAGCTGGCAGCCGCCTTGACGTGGCTGTCGGCAAAGCTGACGGCGTTCTCGACGAAGGCCCCGAGGGCGTGCAGGACTTCAGGGCTCCTGCGGATGGTCGGGATGCGGGGCTCTCCATCCTCCCCAGCCGACCAGGTCACGTTGAGGCTGACCCCGAGGCCCTTGAATGGCGCAGCCGCTTCCTCCACCAGGCTGGAGAGCGGCATATTGGCGTGGACGATGTCTTCGGCTTCGCGTGAGCGGCTGAGCTGGCGAAGGATGTCGCGGCATCTGTCAGCCTGCTCCGCAATCAGTCGCACGTCGTCGTGATGCGGGTCATCGGGCTTCAGGTCTCCGGCGAGCTCCTTGGCAACGAGGTGAATGGTGGCCAGTGGCGTGCCAAGCTCATGCGCGGTCATCGCGGCCATGGCGCCGAGGGCTGAGAGCTTCTGCTCACGCGCCATGACGACAGACGCTGCATCCATGGCGCGCACTAGCCGGGCTTCGTCCTCACTCAGGCGGACGGACGAGACCGCAAAGAAGACGATAGCGAGGAAGAAGGCGGCGAAATGCCCCCACTCGAACAGGGCTGGCAGATAGAGACTGCTGCCTGCATACCACGGAAGGTCGAGCGCGAAGGCCGGCATCAAGGCCGCAAGCGCGATGGCCATGCCTGCAATGATCGCAGAATAGCGCGGGCGAAGGCTGCTCGCGGCCACCGTGACGGGTGCCAGCAGGAAGAGGAGGAAGGGGTTGGAAAGCCCACCCGTGAGACCCAGCAGAAGCGCCAGCTGCAGCGTATCGAAGCAGAGCTGGAGCGCAGCTTCCCAGCCTTTCAGAAGGACCTGATCGCGCATGGCGAAGGATAGGAAGACGTTAAGCCAGGCTGAGGCGGCAATGACTGTCAGGCAGGGTCCGAGCGGCACATCGAAGCCGAGGACGAAATTGACGAAGAGCACAGCCGCCGTCTGCCCGCCAACGGCGAGCCAGCGCAGCGTCGTCAATGTGCGAAGGCGGGCGCGGCCACGCGCTGCGTCCACACCGGCGAGGCCGGTCGGCAGCAGGCTGTAGAGTGCCTGTTCTATTCCTTCGCGGGACGCGTGGGCGTCGTCCATCCTTGCCTCTTTCAGCTGTGCCGCAGCATGCGACACTGTAGCGGCGCGGCGCCACCTTGATCGAAGCACCTGCCCAACGCATACGTAGCCGCATGCGTATCAGATCGACAATTCTCTTAGCATCATTCCTTCTCGCGGCAGCCTGTAGCGGCGCGAATGAGGGGAATGAGACCGCAGCCTCTGGCGAAACGGCAAGGTCTGGCGGGCCAGTCGCGGGGTGTACATCGCGCGCCTATGAAGAGATTGGCGGTCCGTTTGAGTTGACCATGCACACAGGCGAGCGCGTCACCCAGGAAAACTTCATGGGCAAGCCGTCGCTGGTCTATTTCGGCTTCACCTATTGCCCTGATGTGTGCCCGGGGACGCTGGTGGCGATCAACAATGCCTATAGCCGCCTGCCAGAAGACATGGAGCGCCCGCAAACGCTGCTGATCAGTGTCGACCCGGAGCGCGATACGCCAGAAGCGCTGGCTGACTATGTGCAAAGCAATGCGTTTCCCGACGGCCTCGTCGGCCTGACGGGTGCGCCGGAAGAGATCGAAGCGGTGGCGAATGAGTTCAGCGCCGCCTTCTCACGCGTTGAGACCCCTGAAAGCGTGGCCGAATATACGATGGACCACACATCGCTCATCTATGTGATGGGCCCCGACTGGAAGCTGAAAACCTTCTTCTCCGAGACGATTACCAATCCTGAAGAGATGGCGACCTGTCTGGAAACCATCTTCGGCTAGAACTGGCTGATTGCAAAAGGCCGTTTCCCCGCCTATGTTGCGCTGCAGCATACGGAAGGTGACGCTTTGCTTTACGCTCTTGTTGAAATGAACCGCGCGGCCATGGCGCCGCTGCGCCTGCAGGCCAAGGCAACTGCGTCCTTCTGGAGCTCACCGATCAATCCTGCGCGCGACAGTGAAGCGGGCCGGGCCATTGCGGCCGCCGCGAATGTGTTCGAACGCGCCACCCGCTATTACGGCAAGCCTGAGTGGCAGATCGAGTCGACTGAGATTAATGGCAAGTCGCATGCGGTCATGCCTGTCACGGCCTGGTCGTCGCCATGGTGCCAGCTCATCCATTTTGAAACGGCAGGCGCACCGGCAAACCGGCCCGACCTGATCATCGTCGCGCCGCTGTCCGGCCACTACGCAACGCTGCTGCGCGGCACGGTCGAAGCCTTCCTGCCAACCCATAATGTCTACATCACGGACTGGACTGATGCGCGCATGGCGCCGATCTGGTTCGGCCGTTTCGATCTCGACGACTATATCGACCACATCCAGGACATGCTGGCATTCCTCGGCGCAGGCGCGCACGTGCTGGCTGTTTGCCAGCCCGGCCCGCCGGTCCTCGCTGCGATTTCGATGATGGCAGAGGACGGGTCGGATGCGCTTCCAGCGACGATGACGTTCATGGGCTCACCCATCGATGTGCGTCGCTCTCCGACTGTGCCGAACCTTCTTGCTGAAGAGCGCAGCCTCGACTGGTTCCGCTCCAAGATGATCCACACCGTGCCACTGCCATGGGCAGGGGCTGGCCGCCGGGTCTATCCGGGCTTCATCCAGCTCAGTTCCTTCATGCATATGAACTGGGAGCGTCACGTCGACGCCCAGCACCGCTTCTTCGAGCATCTGATCGAGGGTGATGAAGACGGCGCTGAGAAGCATCAGGCATTTTATGACGAATACCTGTCCGTGCTGGACCTGACCGAAGAGTTCTACATCCAGACGATCGAGCGCGTTTTCCAGAAGGCGCTTCTGGCCAAGGGCGAATACCGCTACCGCGACCAGCGCCTCGTCAAACCAGAGGCGATCTCATCTGTCGGCCTGATGACGGTCGAGGGTGAGCTCGATGACATTTCCGGTATCGGTCAGACGCAAGCCGCCCATGACCTCTGTGCCAACATTCCGGACACGCTGAAAGAAGACTATGTGCAGCCGGGTGTCGGCCATTACGGCGTGTTCAATGGCTCGAAATTCCGCGAGCAGATCGTGCCGCGCGTGATCAAGTTCCAGAGACACGTGACCAAGACGCGCTAGTTTCCGCTAGCGCGCCCCGCCACGGCCTTGCCTATTCGCCTTGCGCGCGGACTTCGGCTTCTGCTTCCAGTGTCAGCGTCTCACCGGTTTCGGTCTCGAAGCTGAAAGAGATATTTGCGACTTCACCGGCCGAGAGATCCTCGACCAGGCTGAAGAACATGAGATGATTGCCGCCGCGCTCGAGCGTCAGCGTCTCGCCATCGGCGATCTCGAAACTCTCGACAGGACGCATCTGCATCGAGCCGTCATTCATTTCCATCGTGTGCATCTCGACCGTGCCAGCGATGTCAGAGATCGCGCCCGTCAGCGTGACATTGCCGCCTTCGACCGAAATTTCGATCCCGCCCATGGTGACATCGCGGCCAGCAATCGGGGCCATGACGAAAGCGTCTTCATAGGAAAGCACCGGGCCATCGGTCTCAGCCGACTGGCTGCAGGCTGCGATGAGGGCAGGGGCGAGAAGCAGGGCAGACAGGCGTTTCATGGAAATGACTTTCACGAGAGGAGGAGGGGTGGAGAGAGTTGAGGTGGCTTATGGGCGCCAGAAGCCGACCGTCTGGCGGACTTCTTCCATGATCGGCTCTGCGATTGCGTTCGCGCGCTCGGCACCGATGCGCAGGGCCGCGTCGATTTCGTGTGGATTATCCATCAGCTCGCGCATGCGGGTAGTGATCGGGGCGAGGTGATCGACGGCGAGGTCTGCAAGCGCTGGCTTGAACACGCCAAAGCCTTTGCCGCCATATTCGGCGAGGACCTGTTCGTCGGTCATGCCTGCAAGCGCGCCATAGATGCCGACAAGGTTTGCGACTTCGGGGCGTCCTTCGAGGCCAGCGATTTCCGATGGCACATCGCCAAGCGTGTCGGTCTTCGATTTCTTGATCTTGCGCGAGATAGTGTCGGCATCGTCGATAAGGTTGATGCGCGAATTCTCGGCCGGATCAGACTTCGACATCTTCTTCGTGCCGTCCTTGAGGCTCATGATCCGGGCGCCAGGGCCTTCGGTGAGGGCTTCCGGCAGCGGGAAGAAACCCGGCGCGCCATAGTCGCGGTTGAAACGGTCCGCGATGTCACGCGAGAGCTCAAGATGCTGGCGCTGGTCTTCGCCGACCGGCACGTGCGTCGCCTTGTAGGCAAGGATGTCCGCGGCCTGCAGCACAGGATAGTTGAAGAGGCCAACCGAAGAGCGCTCAGCGTCCTTGCCGGACTTTTCCTTGAACTGGATCATCTTCTCCAGCCAGCCCATGCGGGCGACGCTATCGAAAATCCAAGTGAGTTCGGTGTGCACACGGACAGAGGACTGTGCGAACAGGACAGATTTGTCGGGATCAACGCCGCTTGCCATCATCGCGGCTGCGATCTGGCGGGTCTGGTTGGCCAGCTGCGACTGGTCAAACGGCATGGTGATCGCGTGAAGGTCAACGACACAGAAGACGCAGTCCCAACCATCATTCTGCAGCGTGGTGAATTTCTTCAGGGCACCGAGGTAATTTCCAAGGTGGAGATTGCCGGTGGGCTGGATACCGGAAAAGACCCGCTTGGGCCCGGTATAGGTCGGTGTGTCTTGCTCGCTCATGGCGCCGCAAATAGCGCATGCCTCTAGCGGCGCAAAGCCCCCTTCATGTCACTGAGACGAATAGCGCCAAACAGGACTGCGAAAACCAGATAGGCTGCGGCCCCTGCGAGCGAGATCACGATGGCGCCGACGAATTTGGAGTCGAGCGCGACCTCGGAGATCTGGCCGCTGATGCTGGCGAGATACCAGAGCAGGGCGCCGAGGGCCGATGAGGCGAGAATGACGGAGACGAGGCGTTTGAGGAGCTCTGGTCCCGGATTGTACCAGTCGCGGCGTTTCAAGGTCGCAAAGAGCAGGATGACGTTGATCCAGGCCGCTGTGCTGGTCGCAATGGCAAGGCCGGGGAAGCCATAGACGCCCTGCGACTTCAGAAAAAAGAAGAGGCCAGCGCCCAGCACCGTGTTCACTACGACAGAGATGAGCGAGAAGTTCATCGGGGTGCGCGTGTCTTCGCGGGCGAAGAAGCCCGGCGCGAGCACCTTGATGAGCACAAAGGCAGGCACGCCCCAGCCAAAGTGAAAGAGGGCCTGCGCCGTGAGCGCCGCGTCGTCGCTGGTGAAGTCGCCGCGCGTGAAGAAGCTGTCGACGAAGAGGAAGGGCGCGGCCATGAGCGCCGCAGCGGCCGGGACCGTCAGCGCCATGGCGAGGCCGATGCCATTGTCCATGATATCGCGGCTGTCGCCCTCATCGCTGGCGCGGGCCGCGCGGGCGAGGCGCGGCAGGATCGCAAGACCTACGGCGACTCCGACAAGGCCGAGGGGCAGCTGGTACAGCCGGTCGGCCGAATAGAGCCATGACTTTGCGCCCGCCTCAAAGCTTGCGAGCGCCTGGCTGACGACGATGTTGATCTGCATGCCGGATGCCGCAATCGTTCCGGGAATGGCGAGGGCCGCGACGCGTTTCACGCCGGGCGTGATCTTGGGAAGGCCGATGCTCAGGCGAACTTTCTGGCGGGAGACGCCGTACCAGAGCAGTGCTACCTGAAGGGCCCCTGCTACAGTGACAGCGATGGCGAGTGACTGCGCGACCGCGTAATTGTCCGACCCCATGAAAGCCGCTGCGAGCAGGCAGAGATTAAGCAGGGTTGGCGCGCCTGCCGACATGCCAAAGCGCCCGGCCGAGTTCAGGACACCCGACAAAAGCGCCGCAAGCGCCATGAAGGCGAGATACGGCATGGTGATCTGCGTCAGCAGGATCGCCAGCGGGAAGTGGACCGGGTCATTGCGATAGCCGCCGTGCAGCAACAGCATGATCCACGGCATCGCCACCTGCGCGACGATGACGAGCCCCACCGTTACCGCCAGAAGCCCCCTCAGCGTCTCCTCGGCGAGCTTGCGGGCGGCTTCCTCGCCTTCGGCTTCCATGGTGCGCGCATAGGCGGGGACAAAGGCCTGCGCGAAGGCGCCTTCAGCAAAGACGCGCCGGAACAGGTTCGGGAACATCAGGGCGGTGAAGAAGGCGTCAGCCACCGGGCCTGCGCCTAATTTTGCGAGAATGACAAGGTCGCGGGCGAAGCCGAGGATGCGGCTGCCAAACGTCCAGCTCGACTGGGTCAACGTGTTGCGAAGGACGCTCATGCTGGGTGCGCTATACCGCCAAGGTTAACAATCAGAAGCTGTCTGCCGCATTTGCCTGCTTCAGGCTGCGGGCAGGCGTGCGCGGCGCGTCGGGCTCCTCGCGCTGGAGCACTTCCAGCAGTTTCTCCTTGAGCGCAGCAAGCTTCACATCAGTGTAACTCGCCGGGAGCTGCACGTAGAAAGCGTCGAATACCCGCTCACCATAACTGCCGACATGGGCGGAATGGATGGAGATGTTCTCGTCTGCCAGAAGGCGGGCGACATCGTGCAGCAGGCCCGGCCTGTCGCGGCCTGCCACATCGATGACAGTGTAGCCGTCAGACAGCGTGTCATCGATCTTGACCTGCGGGATGACCCTGAAGGCCGCCTCGCGCCGGTAGGACTTGGCCGGGATGTTGGCCACGGGTTCATTGGTGGCAAAGGCGCGGCGAACCTCATTCTCAAGGCGTCTCAACCGGCCCTCGTCACCCGCAGCGAACACGCCGCCCTTGCCATCCTGAAGGATGAAAACATCGACGATGAACCCGGATGGCGCGGTGAAGACCTGAGCGGAGACGACATTTGCGCTCTGCGAGGCGATCGTCCCGGCAAGGCGCGAGAATAGGCCGAGCCTGTCCTGTCCTGCGACAAGCAGTGAGACACCGCCGCCATCCTCGCGAACATGCGCAGAGACGATTGGCGGGTCGCCTGCCCGGATCGTGCGGGCATGCTGCTCCAGCGCGTCGAGGTCAAAGCCAGTCCAGTAGGCCGGGTCCATGTCGGACATCACTTCGGGAATGGTGCCGACGCGCTCGACGAGCTGTTCGCGGTTCAGCGCGGCGCGGCCTTCAAGCTCACGCGAGACGCTGATGGCGTCAGTACGGCCCCCGCGCAGGGCGGCTTCGGTGTTCTGATAGAGGTCTTCCAGAAGCTGGCCCTTCCAGGCGTTCCAGATGCCGGGCCCCACGGCGCGAATGTCTGCAATGGTGAGGATGTAGAGCAACCGCAGGCGTTCGATCGACCCGACCATAGAGGCGAAGCGGACGATGGTCTGCGGGTCTGCGATATCACGCTTCTGGGCGGTCTCACTCATTTCGAGGTGGTGACCGACCAGCCATGCAACGAGGTCTGTCTCGGCATCAGACAGGCCGAGGCGTTTGCCTGCAGCCGTCGCGGTCTTCGTGCCTTCAATCTGCTGGTCGCCATGGCCCTTGCCTGTGTCATGCAGCAGCATCGCCAGATAGAGAATGTGCTTGTTATCGATCTTCTGGAAAAGGCGGTGGGGCAGTTCAAAGCCTTCGCCGCCTTCCCGGTCGATCTGCGCCATATAGTCGACGGCGCGGATCGTATGCTCATCCACGGTGAAGTGGTGATACATGTTGAACTGGGTCTGCGCGACGATGCCGCCGAACTCGGGAATGAAGCGGCCAAGCACGTCAGCCTCGTTCATGCGGTGCAGGGCCAGTCCGGGGTTTTTGCCGTTTACCAGAAGGTCGATGAAGATCTTGCTCATCTCTGGCTTGGAGCGGGTGCGCGAATTGATGACGCGGGCATTACGGGCCGCGATCGTCATGGCATCGGGGTGGATGTCGTGTTCGGTCTCATCAGCCAGCTGGAAAAGCCGGATCAGGTTTTCCGGTGACTTCTTGAAGACGTCCTCATCGGTGACGCTGACGCGTTCCCCATCAAGGATGAAGCCCTCGTGCGCCATCGGTTTCGGCGTGCCAGTACGGATGAAACGGCGCCAGCCTTCAGGCTTCTTGATCTGATCGGCTTCGAGCTTCGCCGCGAGAATGCGGGTCAGATTGCCGACATCCTTTGCGACAAGGAAATAGTGTTTCATGAACCGCTCGACCCCGAGCTGTCCGGACCGGTCGCGGTAGCCCATACGGGACGCGATCTCCGGCTGAAGATCGAAGCTCAGCCGCTCTTCGGCGCGGCCTGTGAGATAGTGAAGATGGCAGCGCACCGTCCAGAAGAAGCGCGCAGCGCGGATGAAGACGCTGTACTCATGCTTGGTGAAGGGGCCTGACTTCATGACGTCTTCAAGCGAGACGCCGTCATACATGTGCTTGGTGATCCAGTAGAGCGTCTGCAGGTCACGCAGGCCGCCCTTGCCTTCTTTCACATTGGGTTCAACGACATAGCGCGTATTGCCCTGCTTGGCGTGGCGCCCATCGCGCTCTGCCAGCTTGTCGGCGATGAACTGGGTATCGAAACCGTCGACCGCTTCCTTGCGAAATTTCTCTTTGGTTTCTGCGGCAAGATCCTCGTCCCCGAACAGGAAGCGCGCGTCGAGAAGCGACGTTTTGATCGTCACATCCTGTTTGGACAGCCGGATGCACTCTTCGGGCGTGCGGAAGGCGTGTCCCACCTTAATGCCGACATCCCAGAGGGCGTAGAGCATGTATTCGATGACGCTCTCTGCATGGGCCGACGCCTTGTAAGGACGGATAAAGAGCAGATCGACATCGCTGGAAGGCGCAAGGACGTTGCGGCCATAGCCGCCGGTCGCAAACACGGCGAGACGCTCCCCCTCTGTGGGGTTGCGGGCGCGGTGCACATGGACGGTAATATAATCGTAGAGCGCGTGCAGCGTCTCATCCATGACAGCAGAAAGGAGCCGTGCCGTATCGAGACCGCCTGCGCCTTGTTGCAGGCGTTCCTGCGCGATCATCCGGCCGCGGAAGAGCGCGCCGTGAAGGTGGTCGAGCACCTGTTTGCGCGCCTTTGCCTCATCAGACAGATTGTCGAGGAAGTCCGAAGTGAGCTTCACGCGAAGCGCGCGCCCATCGATGATGTTGGAGATGTTCCACTTGCTCGGCCAGCGACGGGTCGGCAGCTTGCGGTGGACGAGGGATTCGCTCTGTTCGCTCATGCAACAGAACCTAGCGCACAAGTCGGGCAGGTGACCAGCATCGCTGTAATTGATTAATCGCCAGCAGACCGGCGCAGGGAGATGAAAGCCTGCTCGAAGACGGCTTCCGAGGACGCGCAGACGATCTGGGGGCCCTGTTTGGCTTCGCGCCCCCGCCAGTCTCTCGCAATGCCGCCTGCGCCCCGCACAACCGGGATCAGCGCTGCGACATCATGTGGCTGCAGGCCTGTTTCACACACCAGGTCGATGCTGCCAGCGGCAAGACGTCCATAGGCATAGGCATCAAGGCCATAGCGGCAGATGCGTGCCGTGTGCCGGATATGCGTCCATGCCCCCTGTTCGGCCGGGTTCATGATGAACGGATCGGTTGTGGCGATGATTGCCTGTCGCAGGTCATTGCAGGAAGACACGCGCAGCGCCGTGCGGCCTTTTGGCGTCTCTAGCCAGGCCTCGCCCGGTGCGCCGATATATCGCTCTCCGAGGACGGGCTGATCAATGATGCCAATGACAGGGTTTCCGTCCGGGTCCGCCAGCGCGATCAGCGTCGTCCAGACGGGCAGGCCTGCGAGAAATGCACGCGTGCCGTCGATCGGATCGAGCAGCCAGGTCCAGCCGGAGCTGCCTTCATGCCTGCCAAACTCCTCGCCGTCGATGCTGTCATCCGGGCGTTCGACTGACAGAATGGCCCGGATGGCTTCTTCGCCGGCCCGATCTGCAACTGTGACGGGGTCGTAAGCGGCGCCGCCTGCCTTGTTCTCGGCATCAATGCCGGCGCGAAAATGAGGCGAAATCGCCTGCCAGGCCACGTCAGCGAGCCGGCAGGCGAGGTCTACAAGGTCAGACTGCGATGCAGGGAGGGTCATGTCTCGCGCTTATGGCGCGCGAGACAGGAAGGTCAAGCTGCGCCTGTGCCGCTCTGGTCGGATTCCAGGGCTTTGGCGAGCTCGAGCAGGCGGCGGCGTGGGCGTTCACCCAGGCGGTAGTATGCCCGCACCAGTTCGAGGGTCTCTTTCTGGCTCAGGATGTCGCCGTCCATCGTGTCGGCGTCATTCGCGGCAAGAAGGTCATCCTGCTCAATGCCGTCGAAGAAGTACTGGACTGATACGTTCAGCGCTTTCGAGAGATCGAAGAGCCGCGAAGAGGTCATGCGGTTGGCGCCGCACTCATATTTCTGGATCTGCTGGAAGCGGACCCCTACCTGGGATGCCAGCTCCTGCTGGGTCAGGCCGAGCAGCCTGCGGCGGCGGCGTAGTCTCTTTCCTACGTGAAGGTCGGTATTGTCAGTCATGCCCGGCTCCCCTTGATCATCCTTAAGCCCGGGATCGTCCCGGTTTGAGCGTCGCAGAGATGGAGAGCAAACTTCATGCCGTCCGGTTGTCTCAGTCTGATTTCATGCAAAAACGCATCGATGCAGTTTTTTGGTCTTGCATTTTGTGCGCCGCACAATAAGTTGGTCTCAGCACTGCGGTGCTAACGCCTTCTGGCGTTTCCTCCCTTTACCTTATTCGGCCGCGCCAGCCTTGGCGCGGCCCTTTTTTTATGGGCGCAAGCGCTCGCTCAATTCAGAGATATTTTCCATCAGCCCATCTAGCTGATGCGACAGTGCGGCCATCGCGTCAATCGCTGTGACCTGGGCTTCATCAAGATAAAGCCGCCGGTTTATCTCTATTTGCAAGGCGTGGACGTGCTGTTTCGGCCGGCCATACTTCCGCGTGGTAAAGCCGCCAGCATATGGCGCATTCCTCACAACGCTGAATCCTGCCTTACGTAATGTTCGCTCCACAAGACCGGTCAGCTGGCCTGTGCAGCTCGACCCAAAGCGGTCACCAAGCACGAAATCCGGCAAGTCTGGACGGCCGGGCTGGGTCGACGGCATGGAGTGGCAGTCGATCAGGATGGCGCATCCATACTTCTGACGCAGTGCAGCAATCTCGCCCGATAATGCGGCGTGATACGGTGTATGAACGAAGTCGAGGCGAGCGCGTCCGTCAGCTGGGTCCAGCTTTTTTGCATAAATAAACTCACCGCGCGCACCGATGCGTGGAAAGCAGCCCAGTCCCGCTTCGACCCGGACTGTCGGCACAGCGACAGGGCCTGGCGGGTCACCATGAAACATGGAGGCGTCAATCTCACGGGGGTCGCGGTTGAGATCGACAAAGGAGCGCGCATAAGTCGCTTTCAGCAGCCGTGCACCATAAAGAGGCGCGTTCGCGAACAGCTCATCGACAAACGCGTCTTCTGTCCGCTTCAGGTCCAGTAGCGGCACGCGCAGCGCACTGCGGAAATAGTCTGGATATTCCCGGCCACTATGGGGCGACGCAAAGATTAGCGGGCGCTCATCGGACTGCGGCACGTCCAGCGTAAACGCCGGCAACCGTAGTCCGCTCCCCGGCACGGGGCTCTGCTCTTCTGTCGCCGTGACTGTCATCGTGCCATAGGTCGGTCATTGGCTTTCCGGGTCAAGCTTTACTCCCACGTTCACCGTCGATTTACCCGAACCGTGCTTTGTGCGATCAAACGACAGTCAGATAGCCGGAACGCAGTCCCCATGAGCAAGATACTTCTCGCCGAAGACGATGAAATGATGCGCACCTTTCTGGCTGCGTCGCTGAAACGGGCCGGACACGACGTTCAGGACTTCGAGGATGGCGAGACGGCGCTGAACGCGCTTGAGCGTGAGGTGTTCGACCTGCTGCTGACGGACATCGTCATGCCTGGCATCGATGGCATCGAACTCGCCAGACGCGGCGCAGAGCTCGACCCGGCCATGAAGATCGTCTTTATTACCGGGTTTGCAGCCGTCGCACTGGCTTCCGGCACGCCGACGCCCGCAGGTGCAAAGATCCTGTCGAAGCCTTTCCATCTGCGTGAGCTGGTCGAGGAAGTTGACCGCGTCATCGCTGCCTGACATTTGCAGCTGAAACAGGCTTGACTTGGACGCTCCGACGTCCGATTAGGGCCGCTTCGAAACGGATGGGCGGTTAGCTCAGCGGTAGAGCACTACATTGACATTGTAGGGGTCACAAGTTCGATCCTTGTACCGCCCACCATTTCCCCGACATTAAAGCGCGCACGCCCCGAGGGGGTGAGTCCGTTGTTCTGACGCCTAACTTTATATTTTTATCAGGCGCAAGCTTGTTCGGGATTTCCGGAGAGCACGTATAGCGTGTAGATGGATGCTCGTGCGTCGCCAATGCATTGAATAATCATCGAAAATATTCATTTGCGCATGGGTGCAGAGCAAGCAGATCCAATTTCCCTATAGCATAGACAATATCAAATAAAACAAAAGTTTCTTCGCCGATCTTCGATGCTGCAAATACAAAAAATCTCATGAATACAGCGCCATTCAAGGTTAACGTATAGGCGGCTAAGTATAAGTTACTAATTCTTCAAGACGGCAGAATGTTTCATTAATTAATGATCCGCCTAATCCCCTCAAAGCGGGAAAAAACACCGCCATCTCTACCTGGGGATGTGCGTCCGCAAGGAGGGACAATGTTGCGTGCTGGAGTGCAGAAAAGCCGGTTATCAAGATGCAGTGGAGGCTCGTCAGCGGTCGAGTTTGCGATCGTGGCGCCGGTGCTCCTATTCCTTCTGTTCGGCATCATCGCTTATGGGGTCTTCTTCGGGGCGGTTCATTCAGTTCAGCAGCTGGCAGCAAATAGCGCGCGCGCCGCGGTGGGTGGACTCGACCTCGTTGAGCGCCAATCGCTCGTTGACCAACACGTCGCTGCTACGGTCAGCGAGGGTGGCCTTTTGAGCCTTGAGGCGCTCAATGTGAGTGTAGAGGCCCTCGGAGAAGACTCGACCTATCTTCGTGTCGTTGTCGATTTTGACGCGAGCCACCTGCCTGTGTGGAATTTGTACAATGGCTTGCCGCTGCCGGAGAAGAATATTCGCCGGGAGGCCGTTATCAGGGCGGGAGGCTACTAATGCCCTCGCTCTTCAATTACTTCGAACGCCTAACGGCTCTGGGGCGCGAGCGGGCAGGGAATGTGGCTGTCATCACGGCCACATTCGCGCCAATTGCCGCGATGATGGCAGCTCTCGCAATCGATACCGGGGCAGTTGCAACCCAGAAGCGGGCCTTGCAGGGACATGCTGATGTGGCCGCCCTCGTCGCTGCTTCCGACCTTCTGAATGCTGAGAGCGTTGCTAGAGCCTATCTCTCTGACAACGGCCGTACCGGTATTGATCTGGAGCACGATGAGGAGGCCGAGGAGGTTCGCTCAACCACCGGCATGACGGTCGAGGTGGAGACGGGTCGATATACGGCGGACAAGGACCTTCCCGTTTCTGAAAGATTTGTCGTGGGGCAGGGGCCTGTGAACGCGGCCCGTGTCTCATTGTCCGAACCTCAGCACAGACTATTCGAATTTCTTGGGCGATCGCCCAAGCGGCTGGAAGTGTCGGGTGTCGCAGTGGTGTCCGCGGAAGCGGGTATATCCGTCGGGTCTCGCCTCGCACGGCTTGAAGATGGCATTCTGAACAGTCTCCTGTCCGAGCTTCTTGGGGCCGAAATTGGCCTCTCCGCGATGTCGTATGACGCCTTGCTCGATGTAGAGATCGATATGATCGATTGTCTTGAGTGGCTCGCTGAAGACCTTGAGTTGACCGCCGTGACCTATGAGGACGTCCTCGAAACAAACATAGGACTGGAAGATCTTCTGTCGGCCATGGCCGAGACGGTGGGCGATAGCGCCCTCGCACGCCAGGCCCTTCGCTCACTCTCTCAGGACGCAGGGCGCGACCCTCGCACCTTAAAGGTTGGTGATCTGATCGAGCTGGGCCGAATTGCTCCGCGCGCGCTCGGCGATGTACCTGCCGGAACAGGCGTCAGACTGGATGCGCTGCCGCTTCTGATGGCCAGCGCTATCACCGCAAATGGCAACAATCAGATTGATCTTGGTCTGTCTGCGCATGCGGGCCGTCTGGTAAACGTCGATGCGTCTCTGGTGATCGGTGAGCGGCCTCAGGGTCAATCTTGGTTCGCTCTGTCAGGCCTTCCCGGGGAGACAGTTTCAACCGCACAGATGCGCCTTTCGGTCATCGCAGAAATCGGCGGGGGCAGGCATCTGTCTGATGCGTTGATCAGCCTGCCAATCCACATCGATCTGGCCGCAGCTGATGCGCGGATAACAGATATCGTCTGCGAGCCCGGTGAGAGGGATCCTCAGCGGGTCAACGTAGCTGTGCGCCCATCTCTCGCACGCCTGCGTATCGCGGACATTGAGGGTTCGGGGGCATCAGCGCGCGTTGAGCCGGCGCATATTCTGAATGGTCGACTGATCCAGATTGACGCGTTCGCCGATGTTCAGGCCGCCAATCCTGACGACGCGCAACTGCGCTATATGCGCCATGAAATTGGCGGTGATCCGAAGACGGCTGGCACGAGCCGGGCTCTGGAGGGACTGCTCACGTCAGCGATCTCGGAGCTCGACTATGAAATCGATGTGATTGGTATTCAGTTGCTCAGCGACGCTTATATCGCGTCCATTTTGTCAGGACTCTTCGAAGAACTTGCTCAGCCCCTCGACACGCTTGTCTTCAGCCTGACGTCCGCATTGGGGCTAGGCCTTGGTGAGGCGGACGTCTGGGTTCACACCGCCTCCTGCAACGCGCCTGTGCTGGTTCAGTGAGAATTACTTTGACCATCGTAACAAACTGACTACGTTCTCAATATATTGAAAACTATAGTTTTATATTGGGTGTTCGATAGAAATTGAGCCACCTGATAGATTAGTTGGGGAGCGAGAATGGCCCGGCCGGCAGGCGTCCGAAATCAAGACTTTGAAAAGAAAAAGCAGGCGCTCACTGATAAACTGCTGACCTTTGTGCTGAGCGATGGCGTCGACAGGCCGTCCTTCAGACAGCTGGCGATTGCGGCCGAAACCTCTGAACCGACCCTCCGCCACTATTTCAAGGACAGGACCGGCCTGATCGTCCATCTGCTCAACCAGATCAACGAACGGTCTGAGCCTATGAGGGATATTCTCCGTCAGCCGCAGGACAATCTCGACGATGCGGTAAAAGGTTATTTTCGGCAAATGGCCGCGCTCACGCGCACGGAGTCTTATGTAAAGGTGCACGCCTTTGGCATCCGGGAGGCCATGGGTGACGAAGAGATCCAGAAATTCTACCTGCAGAAATATCTTTCGTCCGGCATAGATGCTGTGGCCGAGCGGCTGATCCGGTCAAAAGGCGGGCCCAAATCCTTCGATGAAGCGCGCCATGCGGCAATCCTCATCGTGTCGGCCTCGCTCCTCCGTGTTGTCCACCAGGAGGTGTTGAGGGGCAAGGTCCACAAGCCGCTTGATGAAGACGTGTATTTCGAGCGCGTTGGTGAGTGGCTGTTGGACGGCTTACGGCCTTCCAAATCTTCTTCAGGCGAGTAGCTCAGACAAGCGGTCGATCGTCTCTTGCGGTGTGCACCAACTCGTCACCAGGCGGTGGGACCCGCCGATCCATGGATAGAAGGTCGCGCCCGCCTCCGTCAGCGCACGCAGATTGATATCGCTGAGGCGGACAAAGATCTCATTGCCATGTACTGGGTGGACGAGTTCGGTCTCGCCGTCCCGGCAAAGGAGGTTTGAGACTTCGCGTGCGCGCTGGTTTGCAGTGGTGGCGAGGGAGAGCCAGCGATCATCTGCGAACATGGCAATCGCCTGAGCTGCAAGATAGCGCATCTTGGGCGGCATATGGCCTGCGCGCTTGGCGCGGGCTTTCAGCTCATTGAATTTCTGCCGGGCACTGCCGAACAGGATAATGATCTCGCACCCCATCGCCCCCGTCTTGGTGAGGCCGAGCGTGAGAACGTCGATGCCTGCCTTCCAGCTGATCTCCGCAGGTGATGCCCCGGTTGAGACAAGCGCATTGGCAAAGCGTGCGCCATCGAGGTGGACCGTCAGGCCAGCATCCTTCGCAAGCGCGCTGAAATGCTTCACCTGAGCGGCTGGGTAGGCGGTCCCAGACTCGGTGAGGTTGGTTAGCGACAGGACGTGCGCCGGCGTCTCATGTACAAAATCCGGCTTGATGCCTGCGATCGCCTCGCGAAGCGCGGTTTCATCAATCTGCGCGCCCTCGCCAGGCAGAAGCTGAAGCTTGCCGCCGCCGGTAAAGAATTCAGGTGCGGAGCGTTCGTCGCGCGCGATGTGGGCTTCCTCGTGGCAGAGGATCGCGCCCATGGGCGGGCAGAAACAGGACAGGGCCAGCGCATTCGCCGCAGTGCCCGAAGCGCAGAGCCAGAAATCGAAGTCGTCGGTTTCCAGAACACGCGTCAGCTCATCGCGCAGGCGCGTGGTCACCTCATCGGCGCCATAGCTCGGCTGCATGCCATTGTTCACCCCCGCAAGGGCTTCAAGCACGGCGGGATGCGCTGGCGCGGACGTATCAGAAGAGAAGTTCATCAGACCTGCGTATCGGGTGTTTGCCACATGAGATGTTGGCCGCCATCGGTTGCAATCATCTGGCCCGTGACGCTGTCGGCGTCGATGAGATAGCGCATCGCGCGAACGATTTCTTCAGGCCGGGAGCCTTCCTGCGTCAGCGTTGCCTGTCTTTCAGCTTCGAACTCTTCGTCGCTCTGATGAACGCTGGCGAGCGTCGGGCCGGGGCCGATGCCGTTGACCCGAATGTGTGGTGCCAGCGCCTGCGCAAGTGTTTTTGTCGCTGTCAGGAGCGCCGCTTTGGACAGGGTGTAAGTGAAGAATTGCGGATTGAGCTTCCAGACGCGCTGGTCGATCACATTGATGATCAGGCCTTTCTCGTCGCCAGGGAGCGCCTTGGCAAATGCCTGCGACAGCGCGATCGGTGCGCGCAGATTGGCATCGAAATGAAGGTCCCAGCCCTGACGGTCATGGTCGAGGGCTGTGTCGTCCTCAAAGGCTGAGGCAGAGTTGACGAGCAGCCTGAGCGGGCCGCCCAGTTTTTCCTGCGCAGACGGGATCAGGGCCTTCAAATCTTTCTCTTCGGTGAGGTCGCCCTGCACGATGACGCCCATGCCGCCAGCTTTGCTGATCGCATCTGCAGTTTCCTGCGCACCTTCGGCAGATGAGCGGTAGTGTACCGCAACGCTCCAGCCATCTTCGCCTAGCGCTTCAGCGAGCGCGCGGCCGATGCGTTTGCCGGCGCCTGTAATCAAAGCGCGTTTCGGGGTCAGCCTATGATCTGCCAATCCAGCTCTCCACTTCGCCAGTGACGTCCCAGCCATGGATCAGCCCGTAGATGTAGACGGCATAGACGAGCAGCATTGCGAGCGCTGCAAGCCGCGTCACACGGCTGCGTGGCAGGACGAACAGGCCGAGAATTATGGCGGCGCCCGCCAGTGCCCAGTGGTCGAACTGAAGAAAGGTCGGGGCAAGATCTGTTGGACCGAAGAAGGCAATGATGGCGCCAGAGCCTGCAAGGTTGAAGATGTTGGAGCCAATGACGTTGCCGATCACGACTTCGCCGCGGCGACGAAGCCCGGCCGCAATACCCGCGCCGAGTTCCGGCAGCGAGGTGCCAATGGCGAGCAGGGTGAGGCCGATCACTTCCTCAGGCACGGCATAGATACGGGCAATACCAGCGCCGCCTTCGACGATGAGATGTGCGCCAAGCGGCAGGCCGACCAGGCCGATCAGAAGATTGAACCACATGGCCGTCGTGCCAAGCGACTCGCCTTCGTCTTCGAGGCCGACATCAATGCCTTTGCGGATGCCTTGGGACGTCCATACCAGCATCAGGATCGAGTAGAGGATGAGACTGCCGAGCAGCACGAAGCCGAAGACCGGCGTCAGCGGCATGAAAGCGGTCCAGCCGATCCAGACGGCCGTCACAGCAATCATGATCCAGTAGGACCGGCGAAGGCCGAACTGGCGTGTGGCGAGTGGGATGAGGAATGCGGGGACGGCGAGCACCAGCCAGATATTGGCGATGTTCGAGCCGACGATGTTGCCGATGGCGATGCCGGGCTGCCCCTGGCTGGAGGCATCAACCGCGACGACCATTTCTGGCGCGGATGTGCCGAAGCCGACAATCAATATACCGGCCACGAGCGGAGACACGCCAATCCGGCGTGCGAGTGCCACGGCCCCATTTACAAGGAAGTCGCCCGCAACGGCGAGAATGACGAGGCCGCCGACAAGGGCTGCAAGAAGCGTCAGGTCAGGCAAGGGTACTTTTCAGGTAACCTAGTCGAGACGGCGATAGTCGATCAGGTTCAGGATGCCGAAAATGGCGACAGTCACGCCGATTGCGATAAGTGCAAACATGGTCTTTAGCTCCGAATTCGTCGTTCGCTGCGCTAACTAGACTGTGTTAGCCCGTTTGGCGAGGGGCGTTTTCACAGATTGGGTAGAGTTATGGCCCGCATCAGGCAGCGAATCTTTCAGGCATGGTTCCGCTTCAGGCGGCCAATGACGCTCGGCGTGCGCGCTCTGGTGGAGCGGTCTGACGGTAAGGTCCTGCTGGTGCGCCATACCTATACCAAGGGGCTCTACCTTCCCGGCGGCGGCGTCGAGAAAGGCGAGATTGCCAGCGTTTCGCTGCTCCGCGAGCTGAAGGAAGAGGGCGGCGTCGAGCTGACCGGCACGCCGCGTCTTGTCGGCATCTATTCGAACGAGGCAGTCTTTCCGAACGATCACGTCGTCTTCTATCACGTGCGGCCCGGCGACTGGGTGGGCGGCGAGGCAACCAGTGTGGGCGAGATATCAGAGACTGTCTGGGCCGATCCGCACGCCCTGCCGGAAGATACGACGCCAGCGACGCAGCGGCGCGTCGCTGAAATCTTCGCGGGCGGGCCGAATGACGGCTATTGGTGAGGGTCGTCGTCTGACGCGGTCAGGCCCTTCACATAGTCGATGGCCGTCATCACCGCGAGAACGGCTGCGACCCAGACCATGACAAGGCCGGCCAGAAGCGTGCCGCGCGACAGGACCCAGTTCGGCGAATAAGTGTCTGCACCTGTCGTAACTGCACTGATCGCCATGCCCAGAAGGACGAGTGCGATGCCGCCAAGGACCAGCGCGGTCTTCATCTTGGCACTGTTGGACACTTTCATCGTTCCCGGATTGCCCATCGCCTCGCGCATGGCGGTGATGAGCACGTCACGGCTGACAATAGCGAGCGTCGGCAGGGTGATGTACCACGACCATTTGTCGATAAAGGCGAGCGCCAGCAGGCTGGACGCCGACAGCAACTTGTCACCGATCGGATCAAGCCGGGCGCCAAAGGCCGACTCTGCGTTCAGCTTCCTTGCAAGCCAGCCATCGAGCCAGTCAGTCAATGCCACGAAGGAGAAGAGCGCGAAGGGCAGAAACGCCATCAGCGTCGCGCCATCGCCTGCGCGCTGATCCCTGTCGAAATCCAGAATGGTATAGCCAACAACGATCGCCAGAATGCAGCGTCCGATCGTCAGGGCATTTGGCAGCCATTTCAAAGTCATGGTGTCCTAACCGCCATTGAAATGGCCATAGATACGTTCGGCGAGTGAGCGATTGATTCCCTCAACGCTCTCAAGGTCAACCAGCTTGGCACGTGACACGCCTTTTGCCGACCCGAAGTGATGCAAAAGTGCTTTTTTGCGTGACGGGCCGATGCCCTCAATCTCATCCAGCGGAGATGATTTGATATCGGCGGAGCGCTTGGCGCGGTGTGCGCCAATGGCCCAGCGGTGCGCCTCGTCGCGCAGGCGCTGAAGATAATAGAGCACGGGCGTGTCTGGCGGCAGCTGGAATGGCGCCTTGCCGGGGCGGAAGAATTTCTCACGCCCGGCATTTCGGTCAGGCCCCTTCGCGATGGACACAAGCGTGACATCGTCAGCGCTGAGGCCAAGCTCTGTCAGCGTCTCGGTCACGGCGCTCAGCTGGCCGAGTCCGCCATCAATGAGGACGAGGTCTGGGTAGGTCTCCAGCTCTGAAATCGCGACCTTCTGCTCATCGGCTTCCTTGAGGAGGCGCTTGAACCGGCGCCGCATGACTTCGCGCATCATGCCATAGTCATCGCCAGGCTCGAGCGTCGTGTCCTTGATGTTGAACTTGCGATACTGGCCCTTGATGAAGCCTTCAGGCCCGGCGACCACCATACCGCCGACGGCATTTGAGCCCTGGATGTGGCTGTTGTCGTAAACCTCCACCCGCTTTGGCTCCCCCTGCAGGTCGAAAGCTTTCGCCAGGTCTTTCAGCAGGCGCTGCTGGCTCGCCGTTTCTGCCAGCTTGCGTGACAGCGCTTCGGCCGCGTTGCGCGTCGCTTGCGCAACGAGCTCGCGCTTGTCGCCGCGCTGCGGGGTGCGGATCTCGACTTTCCGGTTGGATTTCAGCTCAAGCGCTTCGGCAATAAGCTCGCCCTGATCAGGCGCCTGATTGGTCAGGACCAGCTTTGGCGGCGGCCGCTTGTCATAGAACTGGACGAGGAAGGCCGACAGGATTTCCGGCGCGGTCTCTTCCTTCTCGTGGCGCGGGAAGTGGATGGTCGCGCCCCAGTTCTGCCCGGCGCGGATGAAGAAGACCTGCACGGCGGACTGGCCGCCTTCCATAGCGATGGAGAAGATGTCTGCTTCCTCGATCCCGTCCGGATTGATGTCCTGCTGCGCGCGGACAACAGCCAGCGCGCGGATTCGGTCGCGCAGGCTCGCGGCGCGCTCGAACTCCATATTCTCGGCGGCCGCTTCCATCTCGCTGGCAAGGTCTGCCTGAAGGTCAGTGGCCTTGCCTTTCAGGAAGTCGGCTGCCTGATCGGCGAGCTTTGTGTAGGCCTCCTCGCTGACAAGGTCGACGCATGGGGCAGAGCAGCGCTTGATCTGGTGCAGCATGCAGGGCCGCGTGCGTTGCGAGAAAACGCTGTCCTCGCATGTGCGCAGCAGGAAGGCCTTCTGCAGCGTGTCGAGGGTGCGGGTCACCGCATTGGCGCTGGCGAAGGGGCCGAAATAGTCGCCCCGTTCCTGCTTGGAGCCGCGATATTTCAGGATCTGCGGATAGTCGTGGTCGCGGCGGATCAGGATGTAGGGGAAGGATTTGTCATCGCGCAGCAGGATGTTGAAGCGCGGCTTCAGCGACTTGATAAGGCTTGCTTCCAGCAGCAGCGCCTCAGTCTCTGTTTCGGTGACGACGAATTCCATACGCGCAGTCAGCGCGATCATCGCGGCGATACGCTGTGTGTGGCCACCCAGCCGGGCATAATTAGAGACGCGCGCCTTCAGGTTGCGGGCCTTGCCGACGTACAAGACCTCATCCTTGGTCCCGAACATGCGATAGACGCCCGGCTTTGCGGGCAGGCGTTTCAGATTGTCCTTGATGACATCGACGCCCCGCCGGGCTGGTCTGTTGGATGAGGTTTCTGACATGCTGGCGCTAACCTAATGGCAGCCGCGCCCGCCGCCTAGTTGGCCAGCTGCCAGGCGTGCTGCGGGCTGCATGCGCTGCGGCCAGATTTGCAATCAGCCCGTGCGGGACCAATTCTTTGATCTGAGAGCCCGCGCCCGCTTGTGCACGGCGCGCGGGCGACATATGCAGACCCACGCCTTCCAAAGGAGTTCAGTCACATGGCAACCGAAATCGCCCTTAGCCGCGCCGTAGAGCGTGTCCAGCCTTCAGCAACGATCGCTGTCACGACCAAAGCGAACGAAATGAAGCGTCAGGGCATCGACGTCATTGGCCTTGGTGCCGGTGAACCGGATTTCGACACGCCTAAACATGTGAAGGAAGCCGCGATCAAGGCGATCAATGACGGCAAGACCAAGTACACGCCGGCCGATGGCATCCCTGAGCTGAAAGAGGCCATCTGCGCCAAGTTCAAGCGTGACAATGACCTTGAGTACACGCCGGCGCAGATCAACGTGTCGCCGGGCGGCAAGGCCGTTCTCTACAACGCCTTCATGGCGACGCTGAACCCGGGCGACGAGGTGATCGTGCCTGCGCCTTACTGGGTGAGCTATCCTGAGATGGCGCGCCTTGCTGGCGGCGACCCGGTCTTCGTGCAGTGCGGCCCGAACTCTAATTACAAGCTCTCACCAGAGGCGCTTGAGCAGGCGATCACGCCAAACACAAAGTGGCTGGTCCTCAATTCGCCGTCGAACCCGACCGGCGCGGCCTACACGAAAGATGAGCTGCGTGCGCTGGCCGATGTCCTTCTGAAGCATCCGCATGTCTGGGTAATGACCGACGACATGTATGAGCACCTCGTCTATGATGACTTCAAATACTTCACGATCGCGCAGGTCGAGCCGAAGCTCTATGACCGCACGCTGACTGTGAACGGTGTGTCCAAGGCCTATGCGATGACCGGCTGGCGGATCGGCTATGCTGGCGGCCCGGAAAAGCTGATTGCCACGATGCGCAAGATCATGTCGCAATCCACCTCGAACCCATGTTCGATCAGCCAATGG
Organism: Henriciella algicola; assembly: GCF_003576245.1. Lineage (GTDB taxonomy): Bacteria > Pseudomonadota > Alphaproteobacteria > Caulobacterales > Hyphomonadaceae > Henriciella > Henriciella algicola. Next base: position 892,629 of record NZ_QWGA01000003.1, on the reverse strand, counting down.
GCGAGCGTTGCGGCTCTCAATGGCGATCACAGCTTTCTGGCGGAACGCAATGAAGTCTTCAAATCGCGCCGCGACATGGTCGTGAAGGCCCTGAATGATTGCGAAGGTCTATCCTGCGCAACGCCAGAGGGCGCGTTCTATGTCTATCCAAGCTGTGCAGGCGTCATCGGCAAGTCTTCGCCGAAAGGTGCACTGATCAGCTCTGACAAGGATTTCGCCACCGCGCTTCTCGAAGAAGAGCAGGTCGCCGTTGTCTTTGGTGAAGCCTTTGGCCTGTCGCCAGCATTCCGTATTTCCTACGCAACCTCCACCGAGGCGCTGGAAGAAGCCATGAAGCGTATCAAGCGCTTCTGTGCGGCGCTGAAATAGACCCGCGCTTTCAAGCTCCAGCTATAGGCAGGTTCTATAGCTGGGGCGCCTAAATCCAATTTGTTTGCGCTCCGGCGTGTCCCCATTTCAGTGCCATCTATGGTCACTGAAGACGATGAGATACGTCTGGAGGTATCGAAATGAGTAATACAGATCGAAATGCATCGATTGACGCCCTGCGAAATGTGCTGGGCGACACCTATGCGCTTTATGTGAAAACGCACGGCTATCACTGGAACGTCACCGGGCCGCGCTTCAAGTCGCTGCACGAGCTTTTCATGCAGCAGTACACGGAGCTCTGGACGGCGCTCGATGAGCTTGCAGAGCGGTTACGGGCGCTTGGAAAATTCGCGCCCGGCTCAACCGAGGAAATTCTGTCTAACGCAACCATTAAGCCAGACAATGGCGTGCCGGACTCTGAGGACATGATCAACAATCTGGTTCGTGGTCACGAGATGCTTGCGGAGGTTGCGCGCAAAGGCGTCGAAGCGGCCGATAGCGATGGCGATGTCGTGACGGCCGACTTGCTCACACAACGTGCGGCAATCTCCGAAAAGGCCGCCTGGATGCTGCGCGCCAGCATCTAGATTTCTTAACATCGAAACAGAAAAAAAGCCCGGCTGCGAGTGATCGCGCCGGGCTCTAAGTATTGGTTCCTACTTGGAGGGAGGAAACGCACAATCGGAGGAGATTGGCTGAAGCCGGAACCAAGGCATGCGCGCCAAGTAGATGCTGCGCGTGCGAAAGAAAACACCCGTTTCAGTATTGAAGCCATGCATTTCTGCATGTTACCTAAGGTCAGCTGGCACGAAGTTGCAGGTTTTCGCGTTTGATCGCATCCACTTCGGCCGTCAGGAAGTCCCTGAACACCGCGATTCGCTTGGATCGCTTGAGGTCGCTTGGATAGATAAAGAACAGGTCGAAGGTCGGTCCTGTATGGTCTGGCAGCACGCGCACCAGCTTCGGCACCGCACTCACCATATAGTCTGGGAGGTCTGCGATCCCGATACCGGCTTCGACGGCGCGCAGCATGGCTGGCACGTTTCGCACCTGCAGCGTTGCCTTGCGCGGTAGCGTATCATCGCGGCCAACCCGCTGCGCCCAGCTCATCGCGTCCAGCGGCGTGTTCTCCGTGCCGTAGCCAATGATCCGGTGATTATCGAGATCCTGCGGCGTGCGCGGCGTGCCATGTGCCTTAAGGTATTCTGGTGACGCATAGAGGTTCGTCGCAACCGTACCGAGTTTGCGCTGGATCAGGTCAGACTTGTCGGCCGCCCAGAGGCGAATAGCGCATTCTGCTTCCAGCTTGAGAAGGTCATAGGTCTCGCCATCGTCGAGGCGCAGGTCGATCCGCATCCCCGAATTGGCGGTCAGGAAGTTGCCCAGCCGCGGCACCAGCCAGGTCGATCCGAAAGCTACAGGGGCTGTAACCACGAGGTCGCCCTGGGCCACATCCTGCTGGTCGCGAAGGGCCGCATTGGCCGACTGCGCTGCCGATGCCATGTCCATGGTCGAGCGGTGGAGTGTGTGGCCAGCGTCGGTCAGCACTAGCCCGCGCGCATGCCGCTGAAAGAGCGATACGCCCAGCTGTTCTTCCAGCGCTGAAATCTGGCGCGACACAGCCGACTGCGAGATGCCGAGGCGTTCACCCGCGGCCGTCAGGCTGCCAGCTTCTGCTGCAGCGTGGAAGGATTTGAGCTTGTCCCAGTCCATGAGGTCTTTTGGATGACACGTGCAAGGATGTCAGGGCAAGCGGATTATGTGCTGCGCATGCGAACGCTGCAGGTGCTTACTGGCTCACCCAGAGGATGCGCGCGATCCAGTTGATTTGCGATGGTTTGAAGGTGCGCATCGGATGGTCGGGATTGAGCGAGACCAGCTCGACCTGCGTTTCGGTCTGACGGCCCAGAACCTTTGCCATCACCTCTCCGTCTTCGGTCTTGACCACGACACGGTCGCCCTTGCGCACCTGTGCACCGGGGGCGACGATGATGCGGTCGCCTTCGCGATAGGCGGGCTCCATACTGTCGCCGGTAATCTCCAGCGCATAGACAGGATCGCCGCCAAGGCCGGGAAACCGGACCTCGTCCCAGCCGCCGCCAGTCGGAAAGCCGCTATCATCGAAGAAGCCGTCGGCACCAGCTTGGGCAAGACCAATGAGAGGCGCCGTCGCGCCGCGATGGCCTTCGATAAGGGCTGCAAAATCATCCATGCCCGCGCCAACTGCTTCCAGAGCCCGGGCAATGCTTTCGGTCGATGGCCAACGCAGGCGTCCATCCTTGGCCTGACGTTTGGATGGGTTGAAGCTTGTCGGGTCGAGACCCGCCTGACGGGCCAGGCCAGAGGCGCTAAGGCCATTCTTCTTTGCCAGAAGATCTATGCCCTTCCAGACGTCGCCGTGGCGCATGATCTCTCGTCTCCGTTCTCTCCCTGATCTCCTATCATGGGAATAAATACCTAGCAAGCTTGATGCTTGCCGCGTCTGAGGAAGCCTGTAAGACCGCTCTTATGATGCTCGATACACCCGTCTACAAAATCCTGAGTGCCGCGGACGATGAACGTGCCCGTGAGCTTGGCCATACCGATACTGATCTCGATGCACGAGACGGCTATGTGCACCTGTCCTCGAAGGACCAGGTCGCCGAAACGCTGCGGCTGCACTATGCCGGTCAGCATGGAGTCAGTCTCTATGAGTTCATTGCAGAGCGCCTCGGCGGCGATGTGAAATGGGAAGCGTCTCGCGGCGGAGACCTCTTCCCGCACCTCTACGGCACGCTGCGCCTGTCAGATGCACAGCGCCGCTGGACGCTCGAAACAGACGACCAGGGCGATCCTGTTCTGCCAGAAGAGGTACGCTAGATGGCACTCTCATCGATTGGCGCCCGCTTCTTCCGCACGATGCCGCCTGAGGCAGCGCACACGGCTACAATCCGGGCGCTAAAGACCGGTGTCGGCGTACCGCGCATCAATCCAAAGCGCTGGAACACGCCGGTAACCCTGCCGAAATCAGGCCTTCGCCTCGGCAATCCGGTCGGGCTGGCCGCTGGCTTTGACAAGAACGCCGAAGTCTTCACGGCCATGTCGCATTTCGGGTTTGGCTTTGTCGAATGCGGAACGGTGACCCCGCGCCCGCAGGAAGGCAATCCGAAGCCACGCCTCTTCAGGCTGAGAGAGGACAAGGCGGTCATCAACCGGATGGGCTTCAACAATGAGGGGCTTGACGCCTTCATTGCGCGCCTGCGCCATGCAGACCGCGCGTCTTGCCCGGTCGGCGCGAATGTTGGGGCAAACAAGGACAGCGAAGATCGCATCGCTGATTACGAAGCCGGTATCGCGGCCGTCTATCCGCTGGCGGGCTACATCACGATCAACATCTCTTCCCCGAACACGCCGGGGCTTCGCGGGCTGCAGGACAAGGGCGCGCTGGAAGCCTTGCTGACGCGTTGCGGCGAAGCTGTCGCCATAGCGCATGCTGAACTGGACGACGCAGGCCAAACGCCGCGAAAGCCGGTCTTCCTTAAACTCGCGCCAGACCTCGATGAGCGCGCCATTAATGACATTATCGCGGTTGTCCGTGGGCCGGGAAGCTGGCTGTCAGGGCTGATCATCTCCAACACGACGCTGGAGCGCCCGGAGGCCCTGCAGAGCGAGCACAAGGCCGAAAGTGGCGGCCTGTCCGGTGCGCCGCTTTTCACGCCGTCGACGCAGGTGCTGCGCGCCTTCGCGCGGGAGCTTCTCGGTGAGTTCGACCTGATCGGCGCTGGCGGCATCTCAAGCGGTGCCGAGGCCTACCAGAAAATCCGGGCCGGTGCGCATGCCGTGCAGCTCTATTCGGCGCTGGTCTACAAGGGCCCATCGCTGGTGGCGCAGATCAACAAGGACCTCGCGGCAAGGCTCTATGCAGACGGCTTCACGTCTGTCGAGCAGGCTGTGGGGGCTGACTTTCGCTGACCTTGGCGATCATCGACGGCAGGTAGACGCCGAGCGCGCCTGCCCGCCAGACATACATGGTCAGAAAAGCGATCCAGACGCCCGTATTGGCGAAGGCATCCTTCAGAAGCACGTCTGTCCCGACATAGAGAACGGCGGCGACAACGCCCGCGTTTCGCAGCGCCTTGCCCTGCGTAGCGCCAAGGAAGAAGCCATCCAGTTGCCAGCAGGCCAGACCGATGAGCGGCACCGCAGCGCAATAGGGCAGATAGTCCAGCGCGACGGCGCGCGCATCTGCATCCGCCACAAAGTTCTCGATGATCCAGCCGCCACCAATAAAATAGGCGAGCGTGATAACAATGGCGCAGGCAAGCGCGATTTCGCTCGTCAGTCGCATGGCGCGCATCAGGCGCGCGCGGCTTCTGGCGCCATAGGCTTCGCCAATCTCCTTCTCGGCGACGAAGGCAAAGCCATCGAGCACAAAGGCCGATACCGACACGAACTGGAGAAGGACTTCATTGCCAGCAAGCGTCGCGGTGCCGAGGCTCGCGCCTGAATTCACGAACCAGGCAAAGCAGAAGAGCAGCGCCAGCGTCCGGATAAGGATATCGCGGTTGGCATTGATGAGGGCGGCCAGCCGCTCCCTGTCAAACAGCTTGCCAGAGCGCGAGAAGCCCTTGCGAACGAGGACCAGCCCGAAAGCGAGCGCGACCCATTCGGCGATGGCTGTGCCTGCACCTATCCCGGCAGGCCCCCAGCCAAGGCCTGCGACGAACCAGATATCGAGCGCAGCATTCGTGCCATTCATGACAATCTGAAAGGCCAGCAATTGCCCGGTCTTTCCTGTGCCGAGCAGCCAGCCTGTAATCGCATACCCCATCAGGACGGCAGGTGCGCCCCAGACGCGCGCGTCGAAATAGTCCCGGGCGAGCGACTTCACCTCAGGGCTTGCCTCGAAGGGCTGGAAGACGGCGAGTTTGAGGAGCGGCGACAGGATGAGGATGGCAAGACCGAGCGCCCCGCCGAGCAGGAGGGCGCGTTGCAACACCGTCTGTGCTTCCAGCCGGTCACCGCCACCTGCCGCCTGCGCGGTCAGGCCTGTCGTCGACATGCGCAGGAATCCGAACGCCCAGTAGAGGAAGTTCATTACCACGGCGGCCACACCAACGGCGCCGAGGTCAAACTTGGTGCCGTAGAGACCCATGACTGCCGTGTCGACGATACCGGTTGATGCGGTCGCCGCCTGTGCCAGCATCACCGGCACGGCAAGCGCAACGACCTTTGAGCGGGTGAGGACGGCATCTGACATGGCAAGCGGCTTATGGCGCTGGCCGCTGCTTGACAATCAGCCGCCTGCCGACATCTCACCCGTCATGGCGCTGCCGATCGTTCATCACCCTGACTATGACGCCGAGAGCGTGCCGGACAGCCATCGCTTTCCCATGCGCAAATACTCGCTGCTTGCCGACCGCTTGCGCGCGAGAGGAGAGACATTTGCCGTGCCCGCACATGCCCCCGAACGCTGGCTGCACCTTGCGCACGACCCGTCCTATGTGACGGCAGTGCTAACCTCCTCTGTGGACGCAAAAACGGCGCGCAAGATCGGCTTCGACATGACGCCGGCCATCGCCGCAAGAACGCGCGCCTCAGTCGGAGGTACGTGCCTTGCCGCCCGGCTGGCCGTCCAGCATGGCGCCGCTGTCAGTCTGGCGGGCGGCAGCCATCATGCAAGCTATGAAGGCGGGGCAGGCTTCTGCGTTTTCAACGATGTCGCCGTCGCCGCGCGGGTCGCTCTGGAGGAAGGACTTTGCCGCAAGGTCGCGGTCATCGATTGCGATGTGCACCATGGCGATGGCACCGCCAGCATCTTCGCCGAGGACGACCGCGTCTTCACCGCGTCCATGCATTGCGAGGACAACTGGCCGCGCATCAAGCCACCATCCGACCTCGACATTGGCCTCCCGCGCGGGGCAGGGGACAGCGACTATCTCGACGCGCTGGATGGCTTTTTGACCACTATCTTTAGCCGCGCAAAGCCGGATCTCGTTTTCTACAATGCGGGCGTCGACCCTCATCAGAATGACCGGTTGGGGCTTCTCTCGCTGAGCGATGATGGCCTTCGAGAGCGTGACCGCAAGGTGGCCGAAGCCTGCGCCAGACGCGGCATTCCAACCGTTGGTGTGCTCGGCGGCGGCTATGAAAAAGACGCCGCTGCCGTCGCGCGCAGGCACAGTTTCATGGTGGATGCACTTGCAGCTGCAACTGCGCCTGAAGGGCGAAGTGCCTTTTCTTCGCCTCAATAATCCTTAACGACTGTTAACCGGCAATACTGCTAAGCAATCAGACTGGAGCACCTGCGGGATGTTTGGGCTGGCATGGACTGACTGGCAACTCTGGCTCGTGGTGGCGGGTGTTATCCTGCTCCTCTACGTCGGACGACCTTATCTGCACGGACTGTTTCGCGGGATCTTCTTCGGTCTCGCCTATGTCCTGCGTGATGTTGCAAGACGCCTCGAGAATGCCAGCAATAACATCTATCGCCAGTACATTGAGCTCGTAGCTTCGCACACAGCCGAAACGCTCGAACAGCGGCTCGTCAGCCAGGAAATGAAGCTGGAAAAGCGCGCGCCGGAAATCGACCGGCGCATTAGCGGCATTGTCGACAAGCTGGACACCAACCAGTCCGATCTGTCCGAAACGCTTGAGGCATTTCGCGCTGTAGACCTCGATGAGCGCACGCTGGAAACGGTGCGCAATCGCATCGAGGCAAACGGCAATGGGCAAAGCCGCGCCAAGCTCGCCAGCGCGGCTTCCGATGTGCGGCGCGCCGTGAAGGAAGAGCTTTCGCCGCTCCGCCCGCAGATCAATGCCCTGCGCTCTGAACTCAAACCGATGGCAGAGAATATCACTCGCCTGCGGTCCATCTCGAACGAGCTCAGCCGGTCTTCGAAGCAGATCAACAAGGATCTTACGACGTTCGAAGAATGCATCCATCCTGACTATGAGCATCGCCGCGAAGCGGCCCAGCGTCAGTCCATTCTGATCCCGTGGCTGCTTTCGCTGCTCGTCATGACGGTGGCACTGACTGGCGTTTTCCTGAACTTCTTCCTTATCCAGCGCCCTATGGCAGAGATTGTAGGCGACGACCTTCAGGTAATGGGGATTGGCCTGCCGACGGCCGCCGCCCTCGTCGTCATCTTCCTTGAGGCTGTCGCCGGTATTGTCCTCATGGATGCGGCTGGCATCACAAAGATCACGCTCATCTCGACCCTGCCGCGCATCCACAAGCGCGTGCTGCTCTATGCGGCCTTCACCTTTCTTGCGGCGTTTTCTTTCTTCGAAGCCATCCTTGCTATCCAGCGCGAAGTCCTGATCGGTATCGATCAGGAAACGACCCGCAGGGCGCTTGGTGAGCTGCCTGCCGAGGAGGCTGGCGAGACAGGCGGCATTTCGCTCACCATGATCGGACAGATGATACTGGCCATCCTGATCCCGTGGCTGCTCGCTGTGGCGGCCATTCCGCTGGAGACGGTCGTGCAGAACTTCATCCTGATCCTGCGCCTGGTCATGCACCAGATCACCATGTTCCTCGCCTTCATCTTTGCGATCCTCGCAACCGTGCTGAAGGCGCTCGGTCTGTTCGTGCTGAGGGTCTACGATCTCTTGATCTTCCTGCCCCTTACGGTGGAAAAGATGTTCAGGCGGATCCGCGCGCCCGCGCGCAAGAAACAAGCTTCTGGAGCATCATGATTACCAAGACACTCAAGACGCTGACGGCTGGACTAGTCCTTGCGGGCATTTCGGCCTGCGGGGCTGTCACATCCAATTCCAAGGCTGTTTTCATGCTGGTGGACGCGTCAGGCACCTATGTGCGTGAAGTGCCGGATGCGGTCGTGACGGCGAAGCTCCTGACCTCGAAGCTCAACTCCAACGACATGTTCGCTTTCGGTGAGATCGGCTCCTGTAGCTTCACGGACAATAGCCTTGTCGTGCGCCGTACCCTGCCCGGCACGCCGAGCGAGGCGGCCTATGCCAAGCAAGATGTCTTCGAAAGCCTGGAATTCTATGCGGAAAGTGTGCAGCCGACGGGCTGGACCGATATCAAGGGCGGTCTTCGCTATGCGGCGGCCGAACTCGAACAGTCTGAACAGGCAAGCCGCTACATCGTCGTCGTCTCCGACCTCGTTGAGGATGTTTCGCCCGAGTGCGACACGAGTGGTCTTGAGCTCGACCTCGAAGGCATCACGGTGATCGTCACGAACGTCACGCGCTCTGACCGGGACGCATCCGATCCGAACGCCTATTTCGAGCGCCTCGAAGCCTGGGAAGCGCTGGTTGAGGACGCCGGTGGTACATGGGTGCACGCGAACTCTCGCGACCGGCTGCTGGAATACATGTTCTAGACGCCGCAAAGCGCCGCTGGCTGACGATCCATATTGATGAATGGCCCCGACTCCCGCGAAGGATAGGGCATGTCCGTCACAAACTCCGAAATCGTATCAGAGACGCCGCTTTCCCTGTTGAAGCGCGTCTACGGCTATGACGCTTTTCGGGGTCTGCAGGCTGACGTCATCGACGATGTGATGGCGGGCCGTGATACGCTGGCCGTGCTGCCAACAGGCGGCGGCAAGTCGCTCTGCTACCAGATCCCCGCCATCCTGCGGGGCGGCGTTGGGCTCGTCGTCTCGCCACTCATTGCGCTGATGGCGGATCAGGTCGATGCGCTAAAAGCGCTCGGTGTGCGCGCAGAGCGGCTGGACTCTTCGATGGCGCCTGAAGACAAGCAGGCTGCGCTCGAAGCGGCGCGCCGCGGTGAGATGGATATGCTCTACGTCTCACCCGAGGCACTTGGCACCGGGCTCGCTGGTGTTCTCACACGGCTCGGCGTTTCGGTGATTGCCATTGATGAGGCGCACTGCGTCAGCCAGTGGGGCCACGACTTCCGCCCGGATTACCGGGCCCTCAGCCGCTTGAAACAGCTTTTCCCCGGTGTGCCGCGTATCGCCGTGACAGCCACGGCCGATGAGCGCACGCGCGATGATATCCTGCATGAACTCGACCTCACCTCGCCGCAGGTCCATGTCGCGAGCTTCGACCGTCCGAACCTGACGCTGGGCGCAGAGCCGAAAGCCGGAAAGCGCGCCGACCGCGTGGCATCTCTTGTAAAAGCCCATTCTGGCGAGAGCGGTATCGTCTATGCGGCCACGCGTGATGCAACAGAGACGCTGGCTGAAAGCCTGGAGCGGGCAGGCCTGTCGGCGTTGGCTTATCATGCCGGCCTCGACCCGGAAGTGCGAGCAGAGCGTCAGCGCCGCTTCCTGCTGGAGGACGGCATCGTCATGTGCGCCACGGTCGCCTTCGGCATGGGCGTCGACAAGCCAGATGTGCGCTTTGTCATCCATGCTGATCCACCAAAGACGCTGGAAGCCTACTGGCAGGAGGTTGGCCGCGCGGGGCGTGATGGAAAGCCTGCCGAGGCGTTTGCGCTGTTTGGCCCGGCTGATATGCGCCGCTCGATCAGCTGGACGGTCGAAAGCGATGCTGCCGAAGAGGTGAAGCGCGTCCAGCTGACGAAGACGCGGCAACTGTTCGCATTCCTAAACGGAACGGAGTGCCGGCGCGGCGCAGTGCGACGCTATTTCGGCGAAGAGAATGTCGCCCCGTGCGGGGAGTGCGATAACTGCCAGCGTGAGCCGGGCGAGGGGTTTGACGCGACGCGCTTTGCACAGATGGCGGTCTCTGCCGTCATCCGCTGCGGCCAGCGCATTGGACGTGGCCGCCTCATCATTCACCTTACGGGTTCTGCCCGTGACGGCTTCGATGAAGACCTGGCGCAGCTGTCTACGTACGGAATTGGAACGGACCTGTCGAAACAGGGCTGGAACGCCGTCTTCGACGAGCTTCTTTTCTCAGGCCTGCTCGCAGAAACGGGTGATGCGATGCGGCCGGTCCTTGCCGTGCCGGACCAGGAAGCGGCCCGCGCGCTCTTCAAGGGTGACCGCGAAGTCTGGCTGCGCACGGATCCCAGCCAGCGCAAGACCACACGCAAGCGCTCTGGCATGGCGGCTGCGGCAGTTCATGATCTTTCGGAGCGAGACCAGTCCCTCTTCGAGGCGCTGCGCAACTGGCGTCTGGAAACTGCGAAGGCCAAGGGCGTGCCCCCTTACGTGATCTTCCATGACCGGACTTTGGCCGCGATCGCGGCAGAGCGGCCTGCATCAGGCGATGAACTTCGCAATATCAGCGGCGTTGGGGAAAAGAAGGCTGGCCGCTACGCCGATGATATCGCTCGGATTGTGGCTGAAGCCGCCTAGTACCGGCGTTTGCCGCCATCCATCTCTTGCCGCTTCGCCTGCGCTGCTTAGGTTTGGGGCATCCAATTCTATCAGGGGGACGAATGCCCAGCGAAAGAACCAAGGCGTCTGTTGTCGTCAGGAATGCAACGCTCGACGATGTGCAGGCGATCGCCGCGCTCGTCCTGAAAGTGTATGGCCGACCGGCCGATGGCTACACGCCGGGCATGCTGCGCGGGCAGATATCCTCCTTTCCTGACGGCCAGTTCCTCGTTGAGTATGACGGTGAGATCGTCGGCTATGCCGCGAGCTTTCTCGTTTCTGAAGACCTGGCGCTGAAGCCGCATGACTGGATCGAGATTACCGGCAATGGCTATGCCGCCCGACACGATCCGGAAGGCGACTGGCTCTATGGTATGGAAGTCTGCGTCGATCCCGAGATCCGCAGGACCCGCATCGGCCAGCGCCTCTACAATGCGCGCCAGCAGCTTTGCGAGGACTGGGAGCTGAAAGGCATCGTCTTTGGCGGGCGCATGCCGGGCTGGAAGCGCAAGCGCAAACAGTATCCAAACCCGGAAGACTATGTCGAAGCGGTCAAGGCGCAGAAGATCACCGACCCGGTCATCCGCTATCATCTACGCGCGGGCTTTGAGCCGATTGGCGTCCTTCACAACTACCTTGAGGAAGACACCGATAGCGGCGGCCACGCCACGCATATGGTCTGGCGCAACCCTTATGCGGTGGAAGTGAAGCCTGCCAACAAGGTCTCCTATTCCGTGAAGGAGAGGGTGCGCGTCGCGACCGTTCAGGTGCAGATGCGGGCGGTCAAAAGCTTTGAAGAGTTCATGAGCAATGTCGAATATTTCGTCGATGTCTGCTCTGACCGGCGCGCCGATTTCGTCGTGTTCCCGGAACTGTTCACCCTGCAGCTTCTCGCCTTTGAAAAGCGCAAGCTCAGCCCGGCAGAATCCATCGAAGCGCTGACCCGCTACACACCGCGTTTTATCGAGGAGATGCGAGAGCTTGCAATCTCCTACAACATCAACATCATCGGCGGATCGCACCCGACCCGGACCGATGATGGTGACATCCAGAACGTCGCCTATGTCTTTCTCCGCAACGGCTCGGTCCACGCGCAGGAGAAGATCCATCCGACGCCGGATGAGCGCCACTGGTGGAACATCAAGGGCGGTGACAGTGTCGATGTCATCCCGACCGATTGCGGCCCGATCGGCGTGCTCATCTGCTACGATTCAGAGTTTCCAGAGCTTGCACGCCGCCTGACCGATGAAGGCGCGCGCATCCTGTTCACACCGTTCTGCACCGACAGCCGCCAGGGCTATCTTCGCGTCCGCTATTGCTGCCACGCGCGCTGCATTGAGAACCAGCTCTACGTTGTTACTTCCGGCTGCACAGGCAATCTCCCGAACGTGGAGAATATGGACATCAACTATGCCCAGTCTGCGATCCTGACGCCGTGCGACTATCCATTCGCGCGCGAAGGCATCGCAGCTGAAATTGCGGAGAATGTCGAAGCGGTTGTCATGGCTGATCTCGATCTCACGGATCTCAATTTCGCCCGCTCGGAGGGCGTCGTGCGCAACCTTCGCGACCGCCGGTTCGATCTCTATCGCGTAGCCTGGAAGGATGGCGGTTGAAGCTTCCAGCACTGAGCGAGAACAAACCGCTCAGGCTTGGCAGCCTGATGCTGCTCTATGCCGCCCAAGGCGCGCCTGAAGGACTGCTCTACATCGCGATCCCCGCATGGTTTGCGGCGCAGGGCGTCGGGGCCGATGCCATCGCAGGCTATATCGCGATCATCCTGTTGCCGTGGAGCTTCAAGCTCTTCAACGGTATTCTGATGGACCGCTATGCATGGGCGCCCATGGGCCGTAAGCGGCCCTGGCTGATCCTGGCTCAACTCATCCTGATCGGCAGTCTTGTCTGGTTTGCGGGCCTCGGTGAGCCAACTGAAGCGCTCCTCTGGTTTGCGGCTGCAGGCTTTGCGGTAAATTTCGCAGGAGCCTTTCAGGACGTCGCCATCGACGGGATGGCCATTGACATACTGGGTGAGGAAGAACGCGCCACGGCCAATGGCCTGATGTGGGGTGGCAAGACACTCGGCACGGCGGGCTTTGGGTTTCTGACGGGGCGTCTCATCAGCGATGAAGGCCATGCACTCGCCGCGATCGTCACGGCGGCCTTTGTCGCGGTCGTGATGCTGCTGCCCCTGCTTCTAAGAGAGCGCGCCGGTGAAAAACTGATGCCGTGGAGCGATGGGCAGGCCTCAACACACACGCAATCTGTTCAGGTCCAGCGCTGGTGGCCACTCGTGACGGGCGTATCCAAGGCGATGATGCGGCCCGCCAGTCTCGCCCTCGCCGCGGGCATTCTGGTCGCGTTTCTGGCCTACGGCCTGAAGACGGCTTTCTCGCCGACGCTCGCCGTGCAGGAGCTTCAGTGGGACCGGGGCCTCTTCACTGACAGGGACGCGACCGCGGACCTTCTCGGCGGTTTGTTCGGCATCTTCGTGTCGGGCTGGCTGGCCGACAAGGTGGGGCCGCTTCGCGCGCTCGGCGGGGCGCTTATCGGCATGGCGGTGCTAAACGCGGCAGCGACTGCGATGTGGCAGACCGAAGGCTTCTATTTTGCCTATCTGCTTCTCTACAGCGTCCTGTTCGTGCTGATGTCTGTCTGCACCTACGCCATCGCGATGGGCCAGTCGCGCGGCAGCGTGGCGGCGACGCAATTCTCGATCTTCATGGCGCTGTTGAATTTCGGAACCAGCATCGGCGCTGGGCAGCTTGGCTGGCTCCGCGATGTCGGTGGCTATGAGGCAGCATTCGCGGCCTGCGCCGCCCTCAGCGCGATTGCGCTGGGCTTTTACGCACTCTCGGTCCGCCTCAGCCGCGCTCTGGAGACCTCAACCGTCCTCAGCGACCAGGAAATGCGCCTGTAGGGCAGTGACGATCTTATCGGGATCGTCGCCTTGCCAGGCCTCGGCACGGACACTTGCCATGCGCCGGCCCAGCTTGTCCACAATGGCCCGGGCGTAGAGATCTTCCCCCTTCGCGCTGCGCAGATAGTCGATTGTCAGATTGATGGGCTTTGGCGGGCGCTGCAGGTCTGACTGCAGATAGACCTGTGCAACGGCAGTCAGTTCCAGAAAGGCACCCGTCGCGCCGCCATGCAGGGCATTGATGGCGCGGTTGCCAATGAACTTGTCCTGAAATGGCAGTCTGGCGATCAGCGTGTCGCCGTCCGCCTCGAACTCCATGCCGATGAAGCGGGCAAAGGGCGTGCGGTCTAGAAAGGCCTGCAGCTGGTCAGCGCGTGAGCTCATTTCTCGCCTCCCAGAACCTTGTTCGCGATGTCCATTGCCTCATTGCCGCTCGCCCAGCGGCTGATGTCGTTGAGCGCGAATGTGCCGGCGGCGGTCGCGATCACCTTGTCGCGGCTTTCATGGTAGGCCCATGCATGTGTGAAGGCGACATTGCGGGTGACGTGATAGCACTCGGCTTCAGCCAGAATATCGCGGCCCTTGTCGGCCGGGCGCATATAGTCGATCCGAAGGTCTAGCGTCGCCATGGACATCGGCTTGTTGAGTGCGGTGTTGATGCAAACACCACTCAGATTATCGAGCAGGGCGGTCAGCACGCCGCCATAAATAACGCCCGTATCGGGGTCGCCGACGAGGTCTTCGCGCCAGCCCACTTTGGCAAAGGCACGGCCCTTTTCGATGCCGGTCAGCTCAAAACCGAGCGCCTGTGCCCAAGGGACCGTCGACATGATCCGGCGGGCATTCTGCTGCATCAGCTTGAGCATCATGTCCTGACGCTGCTTCTCTTCGCTCATACCGGCCCCTCGCTGTTGCCGCGACGTGAAATTGACGCTGCATCCTAGGTCGATACCATCACGAAAAGCGAACACAAATGAGTGACGCTGCGGGAGGAAAAACATGGCATTCGACGGACGTTCAAGCGGCAAGGCCTGTATCATCGGAGCGGGCTGCTCAGGCTTCACCATGGCAAAGCGCCTGAAAGATTATGGCATTGCCTATGACTGTTTCGAGATGTCGGACAATATTGGCGGCAACTGGTACTACCGTAATCCGAACGGGCTTTCGTCCTGCTATCAGAGCCTCCATATCGACACGTCAAAATGGCGCCTCGCTTTTGAGGACTATCCCGTGCCGGAAGACTGGCCGGACTTTCCGCATCACGGCCAGCTGCTCCAGTACTTCCACGACTATGTCGACCATTTCGGCCTGCGCGAGACGATCACTTTCAACACCGCAGTAGAGAAGGCAAAGCGGCGCTCTGACGGCGACTGGGACGTCACGCTCTCGACCGGTGAGACCCGGACCTATCAGTGGCTCTTCGTAGCCAATGGCCACCACTGGGACGCCCGCACGCCTGAATATCCGGGTGAGTTCAACGGCCATCAGGTCCACTCACACCACTACCGCGACCCGTTTGAGCCTTATGACTTCCGCGGTAAGCGCGTCATGGTCGTTGGCGGCGGCAACTCGGCCATGGACATCTCGTCGGAGCTGTCCCAGCGCCCGATTTCTGAGAAGCTGTTTATCTCCATGCGCCGGGGCGTCTGGGTGCTGCCAAAATACATGAATGGCCAGCCAGCTGATAAAGCGGTGCTGCCCTCATGGATGCCGACCAAGCTTGGGCGGAAAATGGCCCGCAAGGCGATCAAGAAGCGGGTTGGCAATATGGAAGACTATGGCCTGCCAAAGCCGGACCATGAGCCGCTCGACGGACACCCATCTGTCTCGGGTGAGTTCCTGACGCGCGTTGGCTGCGGCGACATCACGCCCAAGGGTGCGATCGAAAAGCTCGACGGTGACGGCGTAGTCTTCAAGGATGGCTCGCGCGAAAAGATCGACGCCATCGTCTGGGCAACGGGCTACAATGTGACCTTCCCTTTCTTCGACGATGACCGCCTGAAGCCGGTTGAAAACAAGTTCCCGCTGTTCAAGCGCATGGTGAAGCCGGGCCTCGATAACCTCTTCTTCCTTGGTCTTGCGCAGCCCCTGCCGACGCTGGTGAACTTCGCTGAACAGCAGTCGAAGCTCTGCGCGGCGAAGATCGCCGGTGAGTATGAGTACCCGCCAGAGGACGAGATGAAGGAGATCATCACAGAGGATGAGCAATTCCATCTCGGCCACTTCTACGATGCGCCGCGGCACACCATGCAGGTCGATTTTAACGCTTACGTAAAGGATCTCATGAAAGAGATAGAGCGTGGGCGGAAGCGCGCAAAAGCCACCGCCTGATCTGGGTTACTGACCTGATGGATGGCTCTCATGCTGCGCAATGTGCTCGCATGCCTTACAGGATCGGTGCTGGCGGCAGCCTGTAGCACCACGCCTGCGCCTGTTTCCTACCCTATGGACGGGCGTGTCGAGCCACCCAGCGCGATTACGACCACCGCGAGTGTCAGTGCAGAGCAGGGGCCATTCCAGCCCGATGCTGACCTTTTCCTGTGTCCCAATAGCACCATCACCAATGCGTTCGAATATGACGCAAGCCTGCGCGTTCTGAACTTCAATCCAATTGTGCTGGTCGACGGAAAGGTCGTCATTGCGTCGGTGCCGACCAACAACGCCTGTATGACGTCCGGCTTCGGTCACCGTATGGGGCGCACGCATAAGGGGCTCGATGTGCGTTCGCGGCCTGCAGGCATGGTCTACTCAGCCGCGCCCGGTACGATCCGCGAAGCCAAGCGCAGCCCAAGCTTTGGCAATACGATCCTGATTGATCATGGGCAGGGAGTCTTCACCCGCTACGCGCACCTCGCGAACATCGAAAATGGTGTCGAAGTCGGAGCGGTCATCGGCTTTGGTCAGCCGCTCGGTATTATGGGCACAACGGGCCGCAGCACGGGCATCCATCTTCACTTCGAAGTCCTGACCGGCAGCTATCCAAGTAGCCTGACCGCGCACAATCCGCTTTCCTTCCCGGCCTATTTGACGCAAAGCGCGTCATACTGATCAAGGGACGGGGGCCCCGACAATGCAAAGACTGACACCTGCCGCGCTTGCGCAGGCATACCGCGATCCTGTCTCCTGGATCGTCCTTGCCGTCGATCTATTCCCCATTGTCGCCATCTTCCAGTTCGGCTGGGGCGCAGCCGCGCTCGTTATGCTCTACTGGCTTGAGAACCTTGTGATAGGCCTCGTCACGCTGCTTCGCATATTTGCAGCCGCTGCAGGCAATGGCGCATCAGCTATCGTTGGAGCGATCGTGTTCGGCGGCTTCTTTGCCTTTCACTACGGCATGTTCTGTTTCGTTCACGGCATCTTCCTGATGGCCTTCGCAGAGATGTCAGATGCGACGACCGGCGTATTTGAAATCAGCCTGCTGGGGCTCATCCGGTATGCGATGTGGACTGGAGACGGGATGGCCTTGTTCATTGGCGCAATTCTGGCACTTCAACTCTTCCTATTCGTGCGCGACTTTATCGTTCGGGCTGAGTACCGCGAAACTGACCTGATCTCCGAAATGGGAAAGCCTTACGGCCGCATCATCGTCCTGCATGTGGCGCTGTTTGCAGGTTTCGGCCTGCTCGTCTTCCTAGGGGAGCCGCTTCTTGGTGTCCTTGCCCTGATTCTGCTCAGGGCTGCGTGGGGCGCACTCCAATCGGTTCGCCGCCGACAGGAAATCACAGCCCCGCATGGACCCAAAGTTGACGAAGCGTCACCAATCTGATCACTGCTAAAACTGTTACAGATCAGGGGCTTTTCATGGTGGCAGCGGTGCAGTCGGCACAGGGGCAGGGCAAGCGGGCCAGAACCAAGGCGGCAAACCGTCAGGCCATACTGGAAGCCGCCCGTCAGGTATTTGCCCGACTTGGCGCCGAGGCGACGACCGTCCGCGATATCATCCGCGAAACAGATCTCGCGGCGGGCACCTTCTACAATTACTTCAAGTCCAAGGAAGAAGTCTTTGAGGCGTTGGCCGATGAGGGCGTTCGCCGCTTCCGGCCGCGTCTCGCCTCGATCAGGGAGAGCGCGACCTCTCTCCAAGCATATCTTCTCGAAGCATACAGCGCCTATTTCGACTTCCTGAATGAGGAAAACGAAGAAGCCATTCGCCAAGGCGCCCCACACGCAGCGATGATTGGCGTTCGGGTCGACACGCCTGAAATGCAGGCGGTGTTTGAGGAGATTCGGGCTGACCTTGAGCAGGTCGCAAAGTCCACGGGTCTTTCTCTCGCTGACTCCGGTTTCCTGACGGCTGCCGCAATTGGTATTGCGCGTGAAGTTGGTGACCATATGCTGATGCGCCGCCCGGTTGATACGCGCGGGGCAACTGAGTTTGCGACCCAGCTTTTCCTGCACGGGGCAGGGGCGTTGGCGTCCAAAAGCAACAGCTGAAGGTACTCTACCCATGAGCTTGCAGGCCACGATCGCCAAACTGCTTCTGAAACTTCCCGACGGTTTTCTGGTCAAGATGGCGGGTGGCAAGCCGCTCGAACTCGGTGGGCGCACGCTTGACCCGCGCTTCCAGTTCATGATGACCGGCGCAAAGAGCCAGCCAGCAATGTCGAGCCTGTCACCGCAGGAAGCCCGCGCGGCGTCCGCTAGCGGTCTCGCCATGTTTGCGGACAAACCAGAGCCCGGCGTCAGCTGGGAAGACGCTGCAATCAAGGGCGGCGACGGCCACCAGATTCCGGTGCGCATCTACCGCCCGGACGATCAGGACGCTGCCGCGCCAATTATGGTCTACTACCACTTTGGCGGCGGCGTGATCGGCGACCTCGAGACAAGCCACGTCTTCTGCACGATGCTTTCCAGGGCCGCAAAGTGTCCGGTCCTGTCCGTCGACTACCGTCTTGCGCCGGAACACAAATTCCCCGCTGGCCTGGAAGACTGTCTCGACGCTTATGACTGGGCGCTGCGCAATGCACGCAAGTATGGGGCACCCGCCGGTGTCGCGACGATTGGCGGCGACAGCATGGGCGGCAATTTCTCCGCGATTGTCGCGCAGGAAATGGTGCGTGAGCGCAAACCTGTGCCGCTCCTTCAGCTTCTGATCTATCCTGCGACCGATATCGACCGCGAGTTCCCGTCCTACCAGACCTATGGCGAGACCTATCCGCTCGATGCCGACACGATGCGCTGGTTCATGGAGCAGTACATTCCAGAGGGGCAGGACCGCGCCGATGTGCGCCTGTCACCGGCCCGCGAGGCCTATCTCGAGAAGCTGCCACAGGCGATCATCGCGACCGCCGGCTTCGATCCGCTTGTCGATGATGGCGCAGCCTATGCCCAGCTTCTCCGCAAGGCCGGGGTGAAGGTCAGCTACAAATGCTATGACAGCCTCGCCCACGGGTTCACCGCGTTCACGGGCGTGGTTCCGGCCGCGCGGCGGGCATGCGAGGAGATCGCTTCGCAGGTCGCCGAAGCCTATAAATCGTTCGAGATCGACGAAGACTGAGCCGGATAACGGCCCAGTTCAGTCAGGCGCTCAAATCAGGCTGCAATAGCAGCGATGGTGAGCAGGCTGACGAAGATGAAATAAATGGTGCGCATCGTTACACTAGTGTCCGAAAAGCTTTAATAAACTGTCACACTGACGGTTCTAGCGGCTCATCGTTCCGAGAGCAAATCCGGATGATTGTTGCGCACATTCCCGACATCCGGATGCACCGGCCAGACGGTCATGTCTTCTGATGGAAACGGCACCATAAGGTCGTCGACCTTCTCGCTGACATCCAGCCACCGTGCGAAATCCGACTGATGCAGGATGACGGGCATGCGGTGGTGCACGCCAGACGTCGCTTCATTCGCTTCGGTTGTCAGGACAGTGAAGCTATGCAGCTCTGACCCATCAATAAGGGCGACATCGTAGAGGCCTGCGAGACAGAAATGCCGCCGGTTTTGAAGCCCGATCGCGAAGGGCGTTTTCGAGCCTTTCCTTCCGGTCCACTCATAATATCCGCTGACGGGGACCAGGCAGCGGTGATGGCGATAGGCGCCGCGGAAGACTGGCTTTTCCGCGACTGTCTCGGACTTGGCATTGAACGTGGTGAACGTCTTTTCCTTGAGCGGCTTCTTCCACCAAGATGGGACCAATCCCCACAGTGCGGGGGCGAGCTCGACATGGCCGCCATGCGCTTTGCGCAGGATAGGCTGATAAGAGCCCGGCGCCGCATTGTAGGTCGCTTCAGGCGGGTCGACCTCATCCGGAGGGATAAGGTTCAGCCAGGCATGGAAGTCCGACCAAGTAACACCGTGTCTAAAGAATCGTCCGCACATGTTGCTCTGTATTCATCGTGAAACGCTAATGTCATCGAAGCGTATTGGAACGAAGTCAG
This sequence comes from Henriciella algicola, assembly GCF_003576245.1. Classification (GTDB taxonomy): domain Bacteria; phylum Pseudomonadota; class Alphaproteobacteria; order Caulobacterales; family Hyphomonadaceae; genus Henriciella; species Henriciella algicola. Next base: position 872,701 of record NZ_QWGA01000003.1, on the reverse strand, counting down.
AAAGTGAACGTTCTCGACCAAATACCTCCTCCAAAAGGCAGGGGGCAAAGCTTCATGAGGAGATATCATATGAACAAGATCATGATCGGCGCAGCCGCAGCAGCATTCGTTCTCACCGCATGTGAAGGCACAGGCCTTTCCACCAATCAGGCCTACGGCGCTGGTGGCGGCGCACTCGCAGGTGCAGCCCTCGGTACGCTGGCTGGCGGTGATGACGGCCGCAACGCAGCTATCGGCGCAGCAGTTGGCGCCCTCGCTGGCGGCGCAGTCGGTACCTATATGGACCGCCAGGAACGCGCCCTTCGTGAGCGCACGGCGAACTCCCAAATCCAGGTTGAGCGTCAGGGCGACCAGATCGCACTCACCATGCCATCGAACTCCAGCGTGAACTTCACCGTCAACAGCGCAGAACTTCAGTCGAGCGCCTATGGCCCGCTGAACGAGATCGCCGGCGTGCTCCAGGAGTACCCATCGACCCGCGTTGATGTTGTCGGTCACGCCAGTGCTGATGGCCCGGACGACTACAACATGCGTCTGTCCGAGCAGCGTGCAAACACGGTTGCGAACTACTTCGTCAGCCGCGGCGTCGAAGCTGTCCGTATCTCGGCCTATGGTCGCGGTGAAACCCAGCCAATCGCCAGCAACGACACGCAGGCCGGCCGCGCAGCAAACCGCCGCGTTGAAGTCCTGCTGACGCCAGTCACGACCAGCTAGGCTCTCTGGCAAGAGCGTAGAGAAGGGCCGCAACAAAGATGTTGCGGCCCTTTTTTATTGAGGAGCGCTCAAGCGACGTTTCTGACCTCAGCTTCGAGGCCTGCTGCGATCCAGCGTCCGAACCTTTCGAGTTTGGTCGTAAAGATCTTTGAATCGACATCTTCTGGGTCCATCGCTCTTTGCATGGCCAGGAACATAGAATTGAAGACGATATGGGTGCCGGCCTGATGAGCGGCAGCTTCTGTCATCGCCCCATCACAGGACTCCAGAAGGCTCTTTCCGACCGCTGCTGCTGCAGGATCCAGAATCTCTTCTACATAGCGGACATAGACTTCAGAGTCGGCAATTGCTTCGCGCAGAGCGAAGACGTGGCGCCGAATGTAAGGCGTGTCAGTGCCCGCGCTGCAGGCGAGCTGGACATAGCTCTCGATCGCTTCACTTACGGTTCTGGCTGGCGCCCGCATGACGTTCCGCACGTCCTTGCTGGTTTCACGCATGTGCTTGAAAAGTGCGATGACTACCCCGCGGCGATCGCCGAAATAGTGACGAAGATTGATGTCTGAGACACCCGAGGCAATAGCGAGTTGGCGGAGCGATGGCTGTACGACGTCTTCCCGCTCAACATAGGCGATCATGGCGTCCAACAGTGCCAGGCGCTTTTCTTTATAATCCTGATTTTTAACACCAGCAGGTCTGGCCATACCGAATTCCCCCGACACGTGTTCTCTAATAAACGCAAACATCTACAAAGGGAAATAGGGGACAATACGGACGAAAAACTCGACCTTAGGTAAAATCCAATAAGCTCCTGAAATCACGAAAAGAAAAAGCCGGGGCAACTGCCCCGGCTTTCTGTAGATTATTCAGGCGCGCCGCTTAAGCGGCGACTTTTGCCTTCACGCCGCCCGGTGGGAAGCGGTCGTAGAAGCCTTCACCCTTGGCAGCCATGTCTTTCAGAAGGTCTGGCACCTTGAAGCGCTCACCATACTTCTCTTCCATTTTCGTGGCTTCCTCGACAAAGGCTTTGATGCCCCAGACGAGATCCACATAGGAACAGCAGCCGCCCGTATAAGGCGCAAAGCCCCAGGCGAGGATGGAGCCGATGTCAGCATCGCGAGCATCGGTGATGACGCCTTCTTCGAAGCAGCGGGCAACCTCAATCGCCTGCCGGATCAGGAGGCGGTTGATGTAGTGCTTCTTCAGCTCTGGCGGGCACTCATCGACTTTCACATCGATGCGGGTGTTGAGGTCCGGCCAGAGGCGCTCTGGCTTGCCCTTCTCATTATAGTCGTAGAAGCCCTTGCCAGCCTTACGGCCAACGCGGCCGCTGTCTTCAACGAGCCAGGCGAGGAACTGGGTGCGGTCATCTTTCTGGATGTCGACGCCCATTGCCTCTGCTGTTGCGCGGGTCACTTTCAGGGCAGTGTCGAGGCCAACAGAGTCGGACACTTCCAACGGGCCCATCGGCATACCGGACTGACGGCCAACATTCTCGATGATCGCAGGCTTGATACCTTCGGCCAGCATTTCCATGCCTTCGCGCGTATAGGTGCCGAAACAGCGCGAGGTGTAGAAGCCGCGGCTGTCATTGACCGCGATTGGCGTCTTGCGAATGGCAAGAACGTAATCGACCGCCTTGGCCAGCGTCGCTTCGGACGTCTCCTCGCCCGAGATGATCTCAACCAGGCCCATCCGCTCCACTGGGGAGAAGAAGTGGATGCCGATGAAGTTCTCAGGGCGCTTCGATGCCTTGGCGAGACCCGTGATCGGCAGAGTGGAGGTGTTGGAGCCGAACACAGCATCTTCGCCCAGCACAGCTTCGGCCTGCTCGGTGATCTTCGCTTTCAGTTCCTGGTTCTCGAAGACCGCCTCAATGACCAGGTCGGCGCCCTTCACATCGTCATAATTGTCGGTCGTCGTGATAAGGTCGAGCAGCTTGTCACCCTTTTCCTTGGTCGACTTGCCGCGGGAGACGTCCTTCTCGACGAGACGGCGGGAGTAATCCTTGCCCTTCTCGGCGTTTTCCTTGGACACGTCGACGAGCACGGTCGGGATACCGGCTTTCGCCTGAACATAGGCAACGCCTGCACCCATCAGGCCTGCACCGATCACCGCGATCTTCTTGAACTCGGTCTTCGGGTAGCCTTCCGGACGGTTGCCGCCCTTGGACAGGGCCTGCGTCGACAGGAAGAGCGAGCGGATCATCGCCTTGGCTTCCGGGCGCGACTGGGTGTTGATGAAGTAGCGGGTCTCGATCCGAAGGCCTGCATCGATCGGCACCTGAATGCCTTCATAGACACAGGACAGGATGTTCTTCTGGGCCGGGAAGTTGCCATAGGTCTTGGCGTGAAGCATGGCGTTCGCCATCGTCATGACCTGACCGGCGCCCGGGCTGCGATGCGGAACGCCGCCTGGAACCTTGAAGCCTTTTTCGTCCCATGGCGCCTTGGCGGTCGGGTTCGCTTTCACCCAGGCCTTGGCTTTCTCCACGACCTCTGCACCGGGTGCGAGCTCCTGGATGACGCCCATCGCCTTGCCTTTTTCTGCGTCAAAGCTTTCGCCCTGAAGGATCAGCGGCAGGGCAGCCTGAACGCCGACGAGGCGCGGCAGACGCTGCGTGCCACCAGCACCTGGCAGGAGGCCGATCTTGGCTTCCGGCAGGCCGAATTGCTGCTTCGGATTATCATTGGCGGCAACGCGGTAGTGACAGGCCAGCGCCACTTCGAGACCGCCGCCGAGGGCGAGGCCATTCAGGGCGCAGGCAACAGGCTTGCCGCAGGTTTCAAGCTCACGAAGTGTCTTGTTCAGCGCGAAGCCCTGATTGAAGCGCTCTTTCAGCTTCTCGTCTTCGCTTTTGCTGGAGCTGTCGCCAGCGCCTGCACGGTTGCCCATCTCGCCAAGGTCTGCACCGGCGCAGAAGCCCGAAGGCTTGCCCGACGACAGGACGAGGCCCTTGATCTTGTCGTTGCTGGCAACCTCTTTGGCAATTGCGATGATGTCCTGAACGGCCTGACCGGTCAGCGTGTTCATGCTGCGGCCCGGCACGTCGAAGGCGGCATGCGCAATACCGTCGCCGTCAATGTCGAATTTGAATGTTTCGAGTTCCATCTATGCTTTCCTCTTGAAGCTCAGCCCTCGTTGGGGCCGTCTTCCGTCTTTGTCTTTGCTTTGTCCTGTTCGATCATGGCTTTCCCGAAAGCGGGCGCCAGAGCGATACCGAAACCAAGGCCCATGGCCGGGCCGATCCCCATGAATGCCATGTTGCCCATCGCGGCACCGAGGGCGACGCCCAGGGCAGCACCGATTGACAGGCCTAAGCCAATGCCAATCGGCAAACCCCGTTGCATCGCCGCCTCGTTCATTAGACGCGCTCGATGATCGTGGCCGTGCCCATGCCTGCGCCCACACAGAGCGTGACGAGTGCGGTTTCCTTGTCGGAACGCTCAAGCTCGTCGAGCATGGTGCCGAGCAGCATGCCGCCGGTCGCGCCAAGCGGGTGGCCCATGGCAATGGCGCCGCCATTCACGTTCATCTTCTCGTGCGGAATGCCGAGAAGGTGCATCATCAGCATCGGAACCGAGGCGAAGGCTTCGTTCAGCTCGTAGATGTCGATATCGCCGACTTCCATGCCCGCCTTTTTCAGCGCCTTCTGGGACACCGCTGTCGGGCCGGTCAGCATGATAGCTGGCTCAGAACCGATCGAAGCCATGGACTTGATGCGTGCGCGTGGCTTGAGGCCCAGACGCTCACCCATTTCCTTCGAGCCGAAAAGCACCGCGGATGCACCGTCAACGATACCCGAGGAGTTACCGGCGTGGTGGACGTGGTCGATCTTTTCCAGCTCTGGATAGCGCTGCTTGATGACCTCGTCGAAGCCCATTCCGCCCATGCCTGCAAAGGATGGGTTGAGGCCTGCGAGCGACTGCATGTCTGCGTCAGGGCGCATATGCTCGTCATGGTCGAGGATGATCGCACCCATCTGGTCTTTCACAGGAACGATGGACTTGGAGAAGCGGCCTTCTTTCCACGCGGCTGCGGCGCGCTTCTGGGACTCGACGGCATAAGCGTCGACATCATCGCGCGAGAAGCCCCACTTGGTCGCAATCGTGTCTGCGCCAACGCCCTGCGGCGCGAAGTAGGACTTGATCGCGATGGATGGGTCGGACGACCAAGCGCCGCCGGCTGCGCCCATTGGAACGCGTGACATTGCTTCGACGCCGCCGCCAATTGCCATGTCCGCTTCGCCGGTCATGACCTTGGCTGCTGCCATGTTACAGGCTTCGAGGCCCGAGGCGCAGAAACGGTCGACCTGAACACCGGCGGTGGTTTCGGCATATTCCGCGTTCAGCACGGCAATACGGGCAATGTCGCCGCCCTGTTCGCCGACAGGCGACACACAGCCAAGAACGACGTCATCGACATAATTGGTATCGAGCTCGTTGCGGTCGCGGATCGCCTGAAGCGCCTGCGTTGCCAGCGAGAGCGACGTGATTTCGTGCAGCGAACCGCTCTGCTTGCCTTTGCCGCGCGGGGTGCGCACAGCATCGTAGATATAGGCTTCTGTCATTTGGATTAAGCTCCTTTCAGGACATTCATTTATTCAGGTGTTTGGACTGGCGGTAGACAATCAGGCCGATCACGAGCGAGCCGAGGCCGAGCGCCATCGGCGCAAACCCACTGACGCCCGCGTCTGGTCGGCCAAACTCGACATACGCTCCCATCAGGACCGAGATGATCCCGAGGATGATGGACGCTATGCCGAGCCAGCGTATCATCTGCGCTACATCGTTCGCGCGATGAGCATTTTCATGACTTCGTTCGCGCCGCCATAGATGCGCTGGACGCGCGCATCCGCATACATCTGGCCGATTGGGTACTCGTCCATATAGCCATAGCCGCCGTGAAGCTGCAGGCACTCGTCGATGATCTTGCACTGCAGGTCAGAGATCCAGTATTTCGACATTGAGGCCGTCGCCGCATCGAGTTTGTTCTCGATCAGAAGCTGCGTGCAGTGGTCTGCGAAGACCTTGGCGACCGTCGCTTCGGTCTTGCACTCTGCCAGCTTGAACTGCGTGTTCTGGAAATCCCAGATCGTGCCGCCGAAGGCTTTGCGCTGCTTCACATAAGCTGTGGTTTCGGCAATGGCGCGCTCGATCATGCCAACGCCTTGCAGGCCGATAACGTGACGCTCCTGAGGCAACTTCGTCATCAGCTGGACGAAGCCCTGACCTTCTTCCGGGCCGAGCAGGTTTGAGGTCGGCACGCGCACATCATTGAAGAAAAGCTCTGATGTGTCGGCAGCCTTCTGGCCGATCTTCTCAAGATTACGGCCACGCTCGAAGCCTTCGACTTCGTCAGTCTCTACAATGATAAGAGAGATGCCCTTCGCGCCTTTGTTCGGGTCGGTCTTGGCAACGGTGACAATCAGGTTCGCGGTCTGGCCGTTGGAGATGAAAGTCTTGGACCCGTTGATGACATAGTGATTGCCATCCTTCTTGGCCGTCGTCTTTACGGCTTGCAGATCAGAGCCAGTGCCCGGCTCGGTCATGGCGATCGCGGCAATGAGGTCGCCTGAAGCGAGGCGTGGTAGCCACTTCTTCTTCTGCTCTTCAGAGCCGAACGTCTCGATGTAGGGGGCGATGATGGCGTTGTGCAGGGTGATGCCGAAGCCGTCGATGCCCTTCCACTGCTGTTGTTCAATGATCACCGCTTCGTGGCGGAAATCGCCGCCCGCGCCGCCATATTCGTCAGAGATGGACGCGCAGAGGAGACCGGCTTCGCCTGCCTTCTTCCACATCTCGCGGGGCACATAGCCCTGCTTGCGCCACTCTTCGACGTGCGGCTTGCACTCACGCTCAAAGAACTGGCCGACAGCGTCGGAGAAGATCGAGATCTCCTCATCATCACGCCATTTTGCTGGTGGTACGTTCAGCACGTCCTGCATCAATATCTCCCTCAATCGCGTCTGTATCGACAGGTTGTCGTTTACGTTCACGTCAATTTTATAATGCCCGTCCTCTTGCGGGACGAGTCCTCACGCCGCGTCAGGGCGCGTCAGTTTTAGCAGCCCCGAAACCCGTGCGGTGACGGGCTTCGGGGCCAATTTCTAGAACCGGTCAGCGTCGAGCGCCATGAGGGGCTCAGCACCGGTTTTCAGCTTGGCCAGATGGGCCGACGTCTCTGGGAGGATACGGCTGATATAATACCGTCCTGTGACGAGTTTGTCGTCATAGAACGGGTCGCTGCCGCGCTTTTCGATCGCGGTCTTGGCCATCTTGGCCCACATGAAGCCCAGCGCCGTCAGGCCGAAGAGCTCCAGATAGTCCATGGAAGCGGCACCTGCATTGTTGAAGTCGCTCATGCCATTCTGCATCAGCCAGCTGGTCGCTTCCTGAAGCTCGCCCTTGGCGGTGCTGAGTGCCTGGATGAACGGCTTAAGCTCTTCATCGCCCTCATTCTCAGCAATGAAGTCATCAAGCTCTGCAAAGAAGGTGAAGACAGCGCGTCCGCCATTGGCGGCCAGCTTGCGGCCGACCAGGTCCAGCGCCTGAATGCCGTTCGTGCCTTCATAGATGAGGGCGATGCGTACATCACGAACATACTGCTCGACGCCTTGCTCTGTCGTGAAGCCGGTGCCGCCATGCAGCTGGAGGGCGTCGTTACAGGCCTTCAGGCCGCGGTCCGTCAGGAACGCTTTCACCACTGGCGTCATAAGCGCCATATAGTCGCCCGCCTTCTCGCGCACTTTCTCGTCAGGCGACTTGTGCAGAAGATCGCCGTGCAGCGCTGTCCAGTAGCTGAACATGCGGGCGCCTTCGATGAAGGCGCGCGTGTCCATCAGCATGCGGCGCACGTCCGGGTGGACGATGATCGGATCGGCTGGCTTCTCCGGTGCCTTCGGGCCGGACAGCGCACGGCTCTGCAGGCGCTCACGCGCAAAGTCAGCGGCGTTCTGATAGGCGACTTCTGCCTGGGCGAGGCCCTGCATGCCGACGCCAAGCCGCGCTTCGTTCATCATGATGAACATGGTGCGCATGCCTTTATGCTCGTCGCCGACGAGCCAGCCGGTCGCCTCGTCATAGTTCATCACGCAGGTGGCATTGCCGTGAATACCCATCTTCTCTTCAAGGCCGCCGCAGGACACCTTGTTACGCTCACCGAGTGACCCGTCTTCATTGACGAAATATTTCGGCACGACGAAGAGCGAGATGCCCTTGATGCCTTCAGGTGCGCCTTCAATTCGGGCGAGCACGAGGTGGACGATATTCTCGGTCAGGTCCTGCTCACCGCCTGAAATCCAGATCTTCTGTCCAGACAGCTTGTAGGAGCCGTCGCCCTGCGGCACGGCTTTCGTCTTGATGAGGCCAAGATCGGTGCCGCACTGCGGCTCGGTCAGGTTCATGGTGCCGGCCCACTCGCCGGTCGCCATTTTCGGACCATAGGTCTGCCTCTGTTCGTCAGAGCCGCCGGCCATCAGCGCCTCATAGGCGCCAGAGGTCAGCCCCGGATACATGGCGAAGGCCATATTGGCAGCAGACATCATCTCGCTGACGGCGATCGACAGCGTGTGTGGAAGACCCTGACCGCCCATCTCCGGCGTCTTCGACAGGAGCGGCCAGCCATTCTCGACAAACTGTTTGTATGCATCCGGGAAGCCGTCTGGCGTCTTGACCGACGCATCTTCGGCGCGTTTGCAGCCTTGCTTGTCGCCGACCTTGTTCAGCGGGAAGAGGACTTCACTTGCGAACTTGCCGCTCGTTTCCAGGATCTGATCGACAATGTCCGGGGTCGCATCGGCGAAGCCATCAAGGTTGGAATAGTTCTGCAGGGCCAGCACATCGTGGAAGATGAATTTCATGTCCCGGATCGGCGCGTCATAGCGTGGCATTCGTGAAAGCTCTCTTCAGTCTTGAATTGCAATGCAACCGGCCCATCACGAAGACGGGCCGGCTACCTGGATTGTGATTGGATTTTACGCCCGGCCTATGCGTCGTCCAGCTGTTTGCGCGCGACGGCATCATATGCCGCAACATTGCGGGCCTGATCGTTGGCCGGGCCGATCTTGGCAAGATCGTTTTCGAGCCAGTCTATGCCCTTCTGGAGTTCACCGAGGGCGATCTCGATGTCTTCGCGCTGGTTCTCGAATTCCTTGACCTGGTTGCGGAACTTCTCGAGCGTCTTGCGCTTCTGGGCGCGCTCATTGTCGCCAAGGCCGTAGAGGTCGAGGATTTCGCGGATATCAGCCAGCGGCAGGCCGAGGCGCTTCATGCGAACGATGATCGTGACGCGGGCGCGGTCGCGGTGTGAATAGACACGGGTCATGCCGTCCCGGGCAGGGTGCAGCATGTCCTTGTCCTCGTAGAAGCGCAGCGCGCGCGGCGTGATGCCGAACTCGCGTGCGAGCTCGGAAATCGAGTAGGTCCGGCTTTCGGAGATCGAAAGGGAAGCTGTGTCTGGCATGGTTTCCTCCTGATTTTGTTGTTTACGTATACGTCAACGTTAGCCTTACCTTTGCGTCAGAGTAAAGCCCCTCCGTAGCGTCAGCTGCTGATGTCTGAATCGATCAGGCCATTCTGTTTACCATTTTAACGACCTTTTAAGACGAACCTCGGCATCGGTGGATCAATGCGGTGATCCGGCATGCGCTTTCTGCAGAAGTGCTGCCCCGGAATTGAGGAGTTCGCGTATGTCTAATTACGGGCCCTGGAGCGTGAAGGGGAGCGACGAGCGCGCGCGCGAAGCCGCAAGGGAAGCGGCTCGTGAAGAGGGCCTCACCATCAGCGAATATATTAACCGTATGCTCAAGATGGAAACCGATGGACCCGGCGGGTCCGTTGGCGGCTCTGGCTCAACTTCGCAGTCTGGCGACGTGCCGCGCCTCGCAGCCGGAGGCGGCGATGGCGGCGGCGACTATCCGGGGGCGGGCTCTGCAGGCATCGTACGTGACCTTCTCGGCAGGCTGGAGGCGGTCGAAGCGCGCTCCGCCGTTGCACTCAGCGGTATCGACCGCTCGATCATGAGCCTTACCGAACGCCTCGAAGATGCGCAGCGCCGCACCGACGGCCTTTCGAACAATTATGAGACCGTGATCGAGGACATCCGGTCCACTCATGATGCCCTGCGCTCGAAACTGGAATCCCTTGAACATGGCGGCGACAGTCGCCGCGATGTGAAGGCGCTGAAGTCGCTGGAGCGCGCGCTCGGCAAACTCGCTTCCCACATCCATGAAGAAACCGCGCGCCAGAAGGACAACTCCGCCGATATGCGCCGTCGCGTCGAGAACGGCCTTGAAGAGCTTGGCGGACGTGTCTCCGGCGTCGAGGGACGCATCGACAAGACGCTGGATGAAGCCGCGACACACCTCGCAAAGAAGATCGAGCAGGCCGAGCTTCGCACTGAAGGCGCGACAAAGCACCTGTCCGGACGCTTCAGCGATCTTGAAACCAATGTTGCCCAGCGCCTTGCACGCCTCGACGATGTCACCACCCGCCTCGACACTGTCGAGACCACGACCAGCAAATCGCTCACTTCGATGGAGGGGCTGGTCGATGCGCTGCAGGCGCGCCTCGACCGCGCCGAGGCCCAGACAAACGAAGCTCTCGATAAGATTGACCAGACTTTCGGCACGTTGAGCGAGCGCGTCAGCGCACTCGCTGACACAGCATTGCCAGATACAGCCACCGCGCTGCGCCAGCAGTTTGAAAGCCGCTTTGAAGGCCTCTCAGCTGAGCTTCGCGCTTCCATTGAAGGCACGCGGCAGAAGCTTGCCAGCGAGATTGATGCGGCTACGACCAAGGCGGCGCGGCCCGAGCAGATCGATGCTTTGAAGGACTCACTCTCCAACCTAGCCGACGCGCTCGACCGCAAGGATTCCAACGCGCTCGCGGCTATCGCGACCCTTCGCCAGGATATGGAGTCGTCGGGCCGCACCTCACGCACGTCCGTCGATGATCTTGCCAAGCGCGTTGACACCAATTGGAACGCATCGCAGGCGGCTCTCGAAACCCTCCGTCAGCGCTTTGAAGCCAAGGATGCGGTCTCGCCGAAAGCATTCTCAGAGCTTCGCGAGCGTATGGAAGCCAATCACGACAAGACTGTCAGGGAGCTCGCAGAGCTTCGCGGCCAGGTCGATGCTGCGGCACGCAATTCTGTCGCGCCGGAAACTGTCGAAGCCATTCAGAAAGCCGTCAGCGCGATCCGCCAGCGTCTCGCAACCACTGAAAAGGCTTCGACCGAAACACTGACGCGGGTTTCAGAGCAGATTGGCCAGATGTCTGATCATCTAGGCAAACGCCTGCAGCATGTCGAGGACCGCGACTACGCCGCCCAGATTGAGGCGGTCCGCGCCGATATGCACGCGCTCTCTCATGAGGTCACGCTCCAGCTCGGTAATGCGGGCGGGCAGGGCGATGCCATGATCGAGAAGATCAACAATGAGATGAAGCAGATGGCCGAGCTGTTTGGCTCTCGCATCGACGAGAGTGAAAAGCGCAGTGCCAAGGCGATCGAACAGGTCGGCGAGCAGGTTTCCAGTGTCTCGCAGCGTCTTCAGGCCCGTCAGGAGCGCTCGCTACGTGATCTCGAACAATCTATTGAAACAGACCGCACAGAGCAGCAGAAACGCCTGTCGGACGCGCTGAGCGGCGTGTCTGACCGGATGGAAGAGATTCAGGAGCGATCCGCCAATTCCCTGTCGCCGGTGCAAAAGGCGATCGCCTCTCTCGCTGCCCGCCTCGAAGCCTTTGAAGATGCGGCAGCCCCACGATCCAAAGGCGCGCGCAAGGCCGATGCTCCCCGCAAAGCGGCCGACGATGACTATTTTGCCGCCTTCATGTCGCAGGATGACGATGAAGTGGAAACGCTTGCACCGCCGCCGCAGACTGCGCGTCGCCAGGCGGCTGAGGCGCCTGGCTTCGATGAGCCTTTCGACTTTGACGACAGTGACCATGCGGCCCCGCCGCCTGTCGCCAGCCGCGAAGCCTTCGATTATGAGGCAGACTTCTCTGAAGAGCCCCAGACAAGCGACCCCTTCGCCGAGTTTGCGGACTTCGATGACGCAGGCGATGAGCCTTTCACAGGTGAAGATCTCGGTTATGAAGAAGCCCCCGCCGACACAGACTGGGGTGCGCCGCCGCCCGCGCGGCGCAGCCGGAGCGGCGGTAACGACTATCTCAACCGTGCCCGCCAGGCTGCGCTGAGCGCCAATGAGGCCGCACCGCAAAAGGCAGCGCCGAAAGGGGGACGCAAAAAAGCTGAACCGCGCGAAGAAAAGTCGGGGAAATTCCCGCTGATCCCGGCGGCTGCTGCAGTTGCGATTGTGGCGGTCGGCGCGGGCTTTTTCCTAGGCAAGGACATGCTCCTCGGGGATGAACGTCCCCACGTTGCAACACGAACATCCGTTGCAGCACCGCCAAGTGCCGGCACACCATCCGAAGTGGACACGTCTCCAGAGGCTGGCGCACCAGGCGACGGCGCAGCGACGCCAGAAGCTGATGCGGGCGCGAACCCGTCCGAAACCGTCAACTCGATGCAGCCTTCTGAGCGTACCGAAGACCTCGAAGGCACATTGCCTGCAGATGGCGCTCCAGTCATTGAGGGCACCGGCACGGATGAGGAAAGCCTTGCAGGCGTCAGTGATCCTGTCGAAGCGGCACCAGAACCCGTTGCGCCAACGCTTGCGGACGTCGCGCTGATCCCTGAAGGTCAGACGCTTGAACAGGCCGCCGCGGGCGGTGATGCGATTGCCCAATACCAGCTCGGTGAGCGCCAGCTCGAAGCAGGTGACTATACCTCAGGACCATCGATGATCCGCCGCGCGGCAGAGCAGGGCCTTGCCGTCGCTCAATATCGTCTGGCAAAGCTCCACGAGTCCGGCCTCGGCGTCCCGCGCGACCTCGAAAAGGCCCGCGAATGGACCGAGCGCGGCGCAGCTGGCGGCAATGTCAAAGCCATGTATGACCTCGCCGTCTATTACGCCGAAGGCGAAGGCGGGCCGCAGACCTATGCAGGCGCGGCAGAGTGGTTCCGCAAGGCAGCGGAGTTCGGCGTCACCGACGGCCAGTACAACCTCGCCGTCCTTCATGAGCTGGGCCTTGGTGTCAGCGAAAACCCGGCCGAAGCACTCTACTGGTACGCCGTTGCGGCCAATCAGGGCGACAGCGAAGCGCCGCCAAAGGTCGCCGAACTGACCAATGCCGTCGGTCAGGAGCAGGCAGCACAGATCCGCGCGCGTGCAGCTGGCTGGACGCCGACCCGTCCGAACCGCGCCGCAAACGGCATCTTCCCGCAGCAGGGCTCACAAGACGCCGCGACGCCGCAACAGATTGCCGCCGTCCAGACCGCTCTGGCCGCGCTCGGGCATGAGCCGGGCCCGGCTGACGGTCTCCTCGGTGGAGGCACGCAGGCCGCGATCCGCAATTATGAGCGTGAGAATGGTCTGAACGAGACGGGCAACGTCTCACCCCAGCTCATCGAAAGCCTGAACGCTCGCATCGCTGAGGCGAAAAGCTAGGCCTTATTCGAAGGCCGGCCGCGCGCCATAACGCAACCGGCGCCAGACGATGTAGAGACCGAACAGCGCCGCTGCCGCGCTCAGCCAGTGCATGTCTGTCAGGTACCAGTTATTGACGGCGATGCCTGCAATCCCCCAGCCAAGGGCAGCGAAATAGAAGAGGCTCGCGCTGATCCGGCTGGCAAAGACCCAGGCGAGAAGGCCGGCACTCAGCAGGGCGATCCAGAGCGAAATCCACACATGGTTACTGGGTGCCATGCCTGCTGCTTCCCGCCAGGTTGCGGCGAGTGAGATCGACAGAGCCGCCGTAATCCAGCCAGAGAAAAGCCCTGTCAGCACGCAGGCATTGAAACGCGCCAGCGTCCCATCGAAGCCGCCCATCCGGTGCAGCCGCCGCGCTGAGAGCCAGCTAAAACCAAGGATCGGGACCAGAAGTACAAGGTCGACATACTGATTGGCGAGCGACTGGGCGCTTATCATCCACACGACATTGCCGATGCCTGCGAACAGCAAGGGCATGGCCAGCCGGTGCTCCAGATAGCCTGGCTTCCAGAGGTTCGAGAGCGCGAAGACCAGATAGCTCAGAAAGATGACGCCCCAGATCGAGAAGAAGGTGCCGGGCGGCAGCTCCGGCGGCCTCACAGCCACATCGCCGCGCGTTCCGATCGGTTCGCCGATGCCAATGGCCGGCAACATCGGCGCCAGAAACTGCGCGATGGCGACGACCAGGAGTGCGATGCCAACTTTCCGGCTCATGCCTCTAGCCTTTATCCAAAAGCGGGTCTGCCGGAAGCATTTTTTCTAGCGTTTCAAGCCGGTCGGCTTCGGCGCTTGGCTTGTCCCAGCGGATGCGATTGATACGGGGAAAGCGCATGGCGAGGCCCGACTTGTGGCGCGGGCTTCGCTGCAGGCCTTCAAATGCGACCTCCAGCACGAGGCCCTTCTCCTTGTTCGCCGTTACGGAGCGGACAGGCCCGAACCGGTCGATCGTGTTCTCGCGCACGAACTTGTCGAGCTGTTTCAGCTCTTCATCGGTAAAGCCGAAATAGGCCTTGCCGACCGGCGTTATTTCATCGCCGTCCTCGCCTTCGCGCCAGACGCCAAATGTGAAGTCGGAATAGAAGCTGGACCGCCTGCCATGCCCGCGCTGGGCATACATCATCACCGCATCGATCAGGAACGGGTCGCGCTTCCACTTATACCATGGGCCCGTCGGACGCCCGGCCTCATAGACGCTGTCCCAGCGTTTCAGCATCAGCCCTTCGATTTCTGGGGCGGGCGGTTCATTGCGGGCTGCTTCAAGCGCCTCGAGGTTCGTCACGGGAACGAGCGGTGAGATATCGATACGCTCGCTGGCGGACTTCTCGACAAAGGCTTCCAGCCGTTCGCGGCGCTCAGAGAAAGGCAGCGACCTTAAATCCTCATCGCCCTCGACCAGAATATCATAGGCGCGGATCATGGCCGGGCGCGCCTCCATCTGTTTCTTCGTCACCGTCTTGCGGTTGAGGCGCTGCTGCAGCTCATTGAAGGGGGCAACCTCGCCGTTCGGGGCACGGATCAGCAGTTCGCCGTCGATGGCGGCCTCGAAGTCCATCGCGGCCAGCACGTCCGGAAAGGTGTGGGAGATGTCGTCGCCGGTTCGCGTATACATGCGCCGGACCCCGCGCTCGGACACGGCCTGAACGCGGATGCCGTCATATTTCCATTCGGCGGCAAAGATGTCCGGATCGATCATCGCCGGATCGATGGCCTCCGGGTCATCGCGCTTATCCTTGGTCACCAGCGGATGGGCCAGCATGACCGGCCTGAACGGCGCCTTGATATCCGGTGATGGCTTGTCGGCCTTGCCATCCAGCCAGTCGAACAGGCTCTCATAGGGCGGGGCGAGGCCGTGCCAGATCTCCTCGATCTCTGCGGGTTCGACACCACCCATCTCCGCAAGCGCCACCTTTGCAAGCCGGGCCGACACGCCGATGCGCAGCCCGCCGGTCACCATCTTGATAAGCGCCCATCGCTGCGGCGGCTCCAGCATGTCCAGCCAGCCTGCGACAAGCCGCTCGCCTTCCGCACGCGTCGCGCCAAGCAGCGCCTCGATGACATCATCAATGGGCGGAATCCGGTTCGCGCCGCGCGTGCCGGGCCACATCAGGCTGACGGTTTCGGCAAGGTCGCCGACATAGTCATACGACATGCGAAACAGCTCAGGATCGACCCGGTCCTCGATCAGCCTGCGTATCGACCCGCCTTTCACACCCGGTATGTCCAGCTCCCCCGTCAGCACCGCCAGAGTCCAGCCGCGCGCCGGGTTCGGCGTCTGGCGAAAATAGTTCACCATCAGCTCGATCTTCGTATTGCGCGAAGCGGTCAGGATCAGTCGTTCAAGAAGGTCGGAAAAGGCCTGCATCGGAATGACATAGGAGGGGGCGACAACAATGACAGAGAGCGATGTGCGTCCCTCACCCCACCCCGACCCTCCCCGCTGGCGGGGAGGGTCGGGGTGGGGCCTCTTGCATCAGTCGATGCTCTCATCCTCATAGCCGACAAGCCGCAGCGGCCGCGCCTTGCGTCCTTCCAGTTCGGCCCAGCGCACCAGCGCGTCTTCGCGCCCATGCGTGATCCATAGCTCTTCCGGGTCGACCTCGCGGACGGTGTCGGTCAATTCATCCCAGTCGGCATGGTCGGAAATGATGAGCGGAAGTTCGACGCCGGACTGCTTGGCGCGCTGGCGCACGCTCATCCAGCCAGAGGCAAAACAGGGTAGGGGGTCTGGGAACCGGCGGCCCCATTTGTCATGAAACGAAGAAGGCGGGCCCAGCACGATCTTGCCGCGAAACCGCTCCTGCGCGCCGCGTTCTTTCGTGTCCAGCGTCGCGGTCTCCAGCGGTCCAAGCGCAACGCCATGATCCTCGTAAAGCTTGCAGAGTTTCTCCAGCGCGCCGTGAATATAGAGCGTCTCATTATAGCCTGCCTCACGCAGCAGCTTGATCACGCGCTGCGCCTTGCCAAGCGCATAGACACCAACAAGGTGCGTGCGCTCCGGAAACATGGCGACGCTGTCGAGTAGCTTCCTGATCTCTCCATCGGTGTCAGGATGCCTGAAGACTGGCAGGCCAAACGTCGCCTCAGAGATGAAGACATGGGTGCCGGGGACAGGCTCGAACTGGCGGCAGGTCGGGTCGCGGCGGCGCTTATAGTCGCCGGTACAGACCATGCGCAGACCCTTCCACTCGACGACCACCTGCGCAGAGCCGAGCACATGCCCGGCAGGCGACATCCAGACGGTAACGCCGTTGATCTCGACCGTCTCGCCATACTCGACTGGCTGGCGGCTTGTGGTGAATTCCTCGCCATAGCGTGCTTCCATGATGGCGAGCGTTTCAGGCGTGGCGAGCACGGCGCCATGTCCGGCGCGCGCATGGTCGGCATGGCCATGCGTCACCACGGCGCGGTCGACGGCGCCGCGCACCGGGTCGATATAGAAGTCGCCGGGCGGGCAATAGAGCCCCTTCGGTGTGGGATGGAGAAGCAGGTCGGGTCTGATCATCGCTGACCTATATAGGTCGCGGCGTCAGGTGTTTCCCGCCATGTTTCTGCCTTTTCCGCATGGGAGACACAGCAAATTCTGTCCCCTTGCCCGGCAAATGGAGTGACCCTGAATGCGACGCCTTTTTCTTTCAGCCCTGATTGTTACCGCACTGGCCGCAGGTCCTGCCCAGTCCCAGGAGGGCGGCGAAACAGAGATCATGCAGAAAGCGCTCGCGGCAGGCTACAAGGCGCTCTTCACCTGCTCGGCGACGTTCACAGCCGACAAGAGCCGCGCCGAGATCGAATATAATGAGCTCGACGGCATCTATACCGACTATCGCGGGCCGATGCGCTCCACGTCTGAAGCGAATATTTCTGACCGCTCGCGCACGGTTGCTGTGCGCTATGCACGGGGAGAACCGCCGCGCATTGCCGCCTGGCGTGAAGGCTTTGGCTGCTCGCTTCTGCCCATTGGCGCGGACCTAGATGATGTCGACGTGCTCCCGCGTTTTTCAGACGATTTCCCCATGCGACAGCGGGACAGCTCCACCGCGCTGGGCCAAGCCGTGCAGCTGATAGACGCCTCGCCCTATGCCGCCCGCCTCGAAGAGCCGGTCCGCGCCGCTTTCGACGGAGAGACTTATGGCGACGACACCCGCACCAGCGCGGTCCTCGTCGTCATGGACGGTCAGATCATGGCAGAGCGCTATGCCCGCGGCGTCAACGCCACGACGCCGCAGCGCACCTGGTCGGTCGCCAAATCGCTGACCGCCAGTGTCATTGGCGCGGCCGTCCAGCAAGACCTCCTCGACCTTGACCGCGCCCCGCTGCTCGACGCCTGGTCGCGCAATGGTGATCCGCGAGGCGAGATCACGCTCCGCAATGTCCTGCAGATGGCGAGCGGCCTTGATTCAGGCGTCGCGGGCAACCGGACCGACCGTACTTATTTCGGCGGCGCGCTCGTGACCGATACCGCTTTCGTGAACCCTCTGGAGATCACGCCGGGTGAGCGCTTCAAATACTCCAACTACGACACGCTCGCCGCGATGCGTGCGCTGCGCGAAACCATGGATGATGACGGCGCTTTTTGGGGCTTCCCATATGAAAACGTCCTCTGGAAGATCGGCGCGATGAATACTGTCCTCGAAACTGACTGGGCTGGCGATTTCATCTCGTCCAGCCAGGTCTGGATGACCGCCCGCGACATGGCGCGCCTTGGACAGCTTTACCTGCAGGATGGCATGTGGGGCGATGAGCGCATCCTCGCCGAAGGCTGGACGGATTTCGTCTCTTCACCGGGAGAGGCCCAGCCAGACCGTTCTTCCAGCCCATTTGGCTATGGCGGCAGCTTCTGGCTGATGGACCGCTCTGAGGGCGTCCCGGCCGACACTTATGCCGGTTTCGGCAATCGCGGGCAGTATCTCGTCATCATCCCGTCGCTGGACATGATCATCGTGCGACGCGGCTTCGACACGGCTGATGGCGGGCGTTTCGATGTCGCTGCGTTCACGCGCGATGTCATCGCTGCGATCAATCAGGCCCACACCGACAGGCTCGACGCGCAGGCAGAAGCGACCGCAGCTGAGGCTGGCTACAACTAATCCACCGACCGGGTTCGCAGGACCGCCCTGTTCGCGCTATGTCCTTGCCCATGCCGGACGCTGCGCGACCAGATTTCAGCCTGCCTGACCGCTTTTCCGACTGGTTCGCCAGCCGGAACTGGGTGCCGCGCAAGCATCAACTGGACCTCACTGAAACTGCGCTCGCAGGCGATAGCGCGCTGCTGATTGCGCCAACTGGCGGCGGCAAGACGCTGGCTGGCTTCATGGCCAGCCTGATCGAGCTGTCACAGCGGCCGAAATCCAATTCAGGCCGCCCCGCGCTTCATACGCTCTACATCTCGCCGCTCAAGGCTCTCGCAACGGACGTTGAGCGCAATCTCAACACGCCCGTCGCGGAAATGGGCCTCGATGTCCGCATCGAAACGCGCACCGGCGACACGCCGCAGTCAAAACGCCAGCGCCAACGCTCCAATCCGCCAGACATCCTGCTAACGACGCCCGAGCAGCTCGCGCTCTTCCTCGCGTCAGACCACGCCGATGAGTTCTTCTCCGATCTCAAATGCGTGATCATCGATGAGATCCACGCCATCGC
This sequence comes from Henriciella algicola, assembly GCF_003576245.1. Taxonomy (GTDB): domain Bacteria; phylum Pseudomonadota; class Alphaproteobacteria; order Caulobacterales; family Hyphomonadaceae; genus Henriciella; species Henriciella algicola. Next base: position 853,797 of record NZ_QWGA01000003.1, on the reverse strand, counting down.
CGCCTCCAAGCGCGGTGATCTTCTCTCGCTCGGCCTCGCCACGCTCGCTGAATGGGCACCCGCCTGCCGCTTCATCGGTCTGTCTGCAACCGTACGCGACCCGGACCAGCTCGCAGGCTGGCTGGATGTACGCCAAGCTGTGCAGGAACTTCCTCCCCCGTTCACGGGGGAGGTACCCGAAGGGCGGAGGGGGCAGGCGGCAGACGCTACGCACGAGATATCCCCCCTCCGAGCCGCTTCGCGGCCCACCTCCCCCGCAGGCGGGGGAGGGGTAGGTGCAACTTCGGCGAAAAAAGGCGTCCACCTCGTCCACGCAGAAGGCGGCACCAGCGCGAACATCGACATCCTCGTCTCGCGGGAGCGTATCCCGTGGTCCGGCCATTCGGGCCGCTTTGCCGTGCCGGAGGTCTATGAGGCCATCAAGGAAGCGGAGATGGCGCTCGTCTTCGTCAACACGCGCAGCCAGGCCGAGATGCTGTTTCAGGAGCTCTGGCGCGCCAATGAAGATGCGCTCCCCATCGCGCTTCACCACGGTTCTCTCGCCCGCGAACAGCGCCGCAAGGTCGAGGCCGCTATGGCCGCCGGCGTGCTGAAAGGCGTGGTCTGTACCTCGACGCTCGATCTTGGCATCGACTGGGGCGGGGTGGACCTAGTCATCCAGATGGGCGCCCCGAAAGGCGCAGCGCGGCTCATCCAGCGCATCGGCCGCGCCAATCACCGCATGGACGAGGCAAGCCGCGCTCTGCTCGTGCCAACCAACCGGTTTGAAATCCTCGAATGCCGCGCAGCTGAAGCCGCCGTCGAAGCCGGAGAGATTGACGGCGAACCCATGCGCCTCGGCGCGCTCGATGTCCTTGCCCAGCACATTATGGGCCGGGCCTGCGGCGTCGGATTTGAGCTGGAGCCGCTGTTCAACGAGATACGCCGCGCTGCGCCCTATGAAGGGCTCGACTGGGAGACCTATGAGCGCGTCGTCGATCTCGTCGCCACAGGCGGCTATGCGCTGAAGACCTATGACCGCTTCAAACGCATTGTGCGCGGGCGCGACGGCATCTGGCGCGTGCGGACGGCCCGCGACGCCCAGCAGCACCGCATGAATGTCGGCGCCATCGTCGAGGCCCAGCTGATGAATGTCCGCCTCACGAGCTTCGTCGGTAAGGTCGGCGAGGCGTCCGGCGGCGAGGAGCTGAAGAAGGTGCGCGGCGACCAGCGCACCATGCGGGCAGGGCGCAAACTCGGTGAAATCGAGGAATATTTCATCTCCACGCTTACGCCCGGAGACACTTTTCTCTTCGCGGGCGAAATCCTTCGCTTCCTTGGTGTGTCGGAGCTTGATGTACTCGTCACACGCGCGAAAACCGACAAGCCGGCCATCCCGACATACAATGGCGGCAAGTTTCCGCTCACCACATTCCTGGCTGATCGCGTCCGCCACATGATCCATGATCCGGACCAGTGGTCGGGCCTGCCGGACCAGGTTCGTGAATGGTTCGAAATCCAGCGCGAGAAATCAGAAATCCCGCCGCCTGACCATTTGCTGGTAGAGACCTTCCCGCGCGCGGGCCGCCACTATCTCGTGACCTATCCCTTCGAAGGACGCCTCGCCCACCAGACGCTCGGCATGCTGCTGACGCGGCGGCTGGAGCGGGCCGGGGCCAAACCGCTCGGCTTTGTCGCCTCGGAATACGCGATGGCAATCTGGGCGATGGAGGATATGGGCAGTGTCGATATGGACGGCCTCTTCCACCCGGACATGCTGGGCGACGATCTTGAAGAATGGCTGGATGAAAGCCCGCTGATGAAGCGAACTTTTGCCCAGTGCGCGCAGACTTCAGGCGTCATTGCGCGCCGCCTGCCGGGCAAGGAGAAAACCGGCCGTCAGGTCACCTTCTCGACCGACCTCATCTATGACGTCCTGCGCAGCCATGAGCCAGATCACATCCTGTTGCAGGCCGCCCGGCAGGATGCCGCCACGGGTCTGCTCGACATCCGCCGCCTGTCAGACATGCTGACCCGTATCCGCGGCAAGATAGATCACCGACCGCTGATGAAGATCAGCCCCTTCGCTGTCCCCGTCATGCTCGAGGTTGGCCGCGAGCGTGTGAACGCCGAAGGCGTCACCGACGCGATCCTGCGCGAAGCTGAAATGGACATCATTCAGGAAGCGATGGGGCGCTAATCCCCCTCCGCCCTGACGGGCACCTCCCCCGTGAACGGGGGAGGATGGCGATACACTAGCGTTGGGTCTTCTTCCCCCGCTTGCGCGGGAAGTGGCCCGCAAATGCGGGTCGAAGGGGGCGGCCCGCTAGAACTTCACGCCACCCGACGCGATCTTCTTGTAGGCCTCTGGCGTCACCAGCTCATATGTCCCGGTTTCAGAGTCGAAGTACCAGACCTTCTCACCGGCGCGCTCAGGGTCGAAGCCGTCCTTAACAAGGTCGCTCTTGCGATATTTGAAGGTCGTAGTTGTCGAAGCTTCCTGCTGCTCGCGGATAAAGACAGGCACCGCATATTTCGGCAGGCGGGAGGACAGCTTGTCCAGCACGTCCTTGTAATCGAGATAGCCGCTGGTCGTGATGGAGGCCATGCCGGCCTTGCCGTCCGTCCCCGGGATCGGCACGCCATAGACGTTCGCCGTCTCAACGCCCGGTACACCAGCCAGCGCATCGGCGACTTCATTGGTCGAGACGTTCTCACCCTTCCAGCGATACGTGTCGCCCAGCCTGTCGACGAAATAGATGTAGCCATGATCGCCAAGGCGCATCAGGTCCCCGGTCCGGAACCACGCATCGCCTTCCTCAAAGACATTGCGCAGGATCTTCGCTTCGGACGCGCGCTTGTCGTGATAGCCCTCGAACCGGGTCTCCATATCCTCGCCAATACGACCGAGCGCTTCACCTGTCTCGCCGCGACCGGCACGAATGCAACGGCCATCCTCATCGCGCAGCGGTGTTTCGGTTTCCGGATCGACTTTCACAAAGGCGATATGATCGAAATATTTGGCAGCATAAGGCGGGATGCGGCCACACGCGCCGGTTTCACCATCAAAATTCATCAGCTTCACATTGCCTTCGGTCGAGCCATAGAACTCGATCATGGTCGGGATGTTGAAGCGGGACTTGAACTTGCCCCAGATCTCTGGGCGCAGGCCATTGCCAAAGCCCTTGCGGACCTTGTGCTTGCGCTCCTTGGCATGGGCAGGCTGGTTCAGGAGATAGCGGCAGAGCTCACCGATATAAACGATGGTGGTCACGCCGAAATCCGCGCAATCATTCCAGAACCGGCTGGCGGAGAATTTCTCGCGCAGCAGGATCGAAGCACCCGTATAAAGCGCGATACCCACCGCGCAGAGGCCGCCCGTGCCGTGATATAGTGGAAGGGTGATATAGACGCGGTCCTTCTCTCCCATCTCCAGCGGGGAAATGAAGCTGCGCATCATGTTTCTCACGCGTGCGATCGACATCTTCGCAGCCTTTGGCAGCCCGGTTGTGCCGGACGTGTAGGAGTAGAGGCCGATATCGGCATTCGTCAGATGGGCACGGTGGCTGCGGTCCGGGCGCTCAAAGGACTGCGCTGCAAGTTCAACGTCCAGGGGTGATCCTACCTCGCCGCCAAGCGTCCAGACCGGCTGTCGGATCTGGACCATTTCAAGCGAGCGCATCGCGCGGTCCTGGCTTGCGCCTGTGATGATCAGCTTCGGTTCAACCGTTTTAAGCGAATGAACCAGCGCCTCGCCGGTGACATTGGCATTCACCAGTGCCGTGATCACGCCGATCTTGGAAAGGCCATACCAGGCGGCGATATAATCGGGACGGTTCTCCATGAACAGAGCGACCGTGTCGCCGGCCTTCAGGCCTTCGCCCAGCGCCCAGTGGGCAAACCGGTTGGCCTGCTCGTCCAGCTGGCCATAGCTCGTCGTGCGGCCTTCGAAGATGAAAGCCAGATTATTGCGATAGGAATCAACGGCTGCTTCGAGGTCGTCTGCCAGAAGTTCGGTTGATTCATTCGTGACCGGGTCCCGCCACTTCTTTGCGCGCAGAAGGATGCGCACAGTTTTGACCTCACGTACGGCTGATTTGAGCAGTCTCATCACCATCAACACCCTTGCCTCTGGCGCGCGGGGGTGCAGTCTGTTGTCGCTGCTTCTCTCCGGCGCGCCTGTTTTCAGTCACCGCCGGGAGTGATAAGCGCGCCATGGTTAAGGTCTGATGGGAAAGACGATCGAATATGACAGATGCCGTTTCCGGTTTGTTAGAACTTCTCGATGTCGAGCGTCTCGAGGTTGATCTCTTCAGGGGTGTCACCCCTGACGAAGAGGCTGGGCGTGAGCGCGTCTATGGTGGGCAGGTGATCGCGCAGGCGCTCGCCTCGGCCTATCGCACGGTCGGCGAGGATCGCCTCTGCCACTCGCTGCATGCCTATTTCATCCGGCCGGGCGATCCGAAGATCCCGATCATCTACGAAGTCGACCGCTCGCGCGATGGCGGCAGCTTCACGACACGCCGCGTCGTCGCCATTCAGCATGGCCAGCAGATCCTCAACATGTCGGCCTCCTTCCATGTCCATGAAGATGGCTGGGACCACCAGCATGACATGCCAGAGGTCAAGCAACCTGAAGAACTGATGTCCCGCCAGCAGCTTGCCGAGCAGTTCAAGGACAAGATCTCGGATGAGCAACTCAAGCACTGGATGCGCCCACAGCCCTTCGAGATGAAGGAAATCAGCGGCCTCAACCCGTTCAATCCGAAGCCGAAGTCGGACGTGAACTATGTCTGGTTCCGCACCGACGGAAAGGTGGAGGCGTCGCCTGCGATGCAGCACTGCCTCGTGGCATGGGCCAGCGACATGAATCTTCTCGGCTCCAGCCTGCGCCCGCACGGCCTGCACTGGATCAACAAGGAGCTCATGACCGCGAGCCTCGATCACGCCATCTGGTTCCACGCTCCGGTGCGCGCCGATGAGTGGATGCTCTATGCGATGGACAGCCCGAAAGCGGGCAATGGCCGCTCCTATAATCGCGGCCTGATTTACACGCGCGACGGCAAACTTGTTGCCTCGACTGTGCAGGAAGGCCTCATGCGCAAGCTCAAGCCGCGCAAGAAGGATTGATGTCGCTCGCCTGACGGCCTAGCAGGCCATCCATGCTTACGATCGACAGTCTCACCTTCCGGATTCAGGGCCGCACGCTGATGGAGGACGCCTCGGCGACCCTCGCGGCTGGCTGGAAAGTCGGCCTCATCGGCCGCAACGGCACAGGCAAGTCGACGCTGCTGCGCCTTATCCGTGAATCTGGCGACGAAGCCGACAGCGCGATCCGCATCGGCAAGGCGGCCCGCCTTGGCTGGGTCGCGCAGGAAGTCGAAGCCTCGGACCGCACCCTGCTGGACGAGACCCTCGCCGCGCACACAGAGCGCGCCCGTCTCATGGAGGAGGCCGAAACCGTCACCGACCCGCAGGAACTCGCCGATGTCCATGAGCGTCTCACCGCCATCGACGCCTGGTCGGGCGAAGCGCGTGCGTCGACCATCCTTACCGGCCTCGGCTTTGCCCAGTCAGACCTTTCGCGCGCTTGTAAAGAATTCTCCGGTGGCTGGCGGATGCGCGCCGCGCTCGCAGGTGTTCTCTTCGCAGAGCCTGACCTGCTGCTGCTGGACGAGCCGACGAACTATCTCGACCTTGAAGGCGCTGCCTGGCTTGAGACCTATCTCAAACAGTACCCACACACCGTCCTGCTCGTCAGCCACGACCGGGAGCTTCTGAACAACTCCGTCACGCACATTCTGGCGCTGGAGAACCTCAAGCTCTTTGTTCATCCCGGCAATTATGACAGCTGGCAGAAGAAGCGCGCTGAACAGCTTGCGCAGCTCGAAGCCCAGAAGGCCAAGCAGGACAAGGAACGCGCCCACTTGCAGAGCTTTGTGGACCGCTTCCGCGCCAAAGCGTCCAAGGCGACGCAGGCACAGTCGCGCATCAAGATGCTGGAGCGGATGCAGGATATCGTTATCCCGCTTGAGGCCCGCACCCACGCATTTGATTTCCCGACACCGGAAGAACTCGCCTCACCGCTCTTTGTGCTGGATGATGCCGCGCTAGGCTATGCAGAGGGCCATCCGGTCCTGCGCGGGGTTCATCTGCGCGTCGATAATGACGACCGGATCGCGATTGTCGGCGCCAACGGGCAGGGCAAGTCCACCCTCGTCAAATCCATCGCCGGGCGCCTCAAACTGCTCGAGGGCAACCGCGTCTCGGCGCCCAAGGTCAATGTTGGCTATTTCAGCCAGGACCAGCTCGATGAGCTTTCCGCGGGCGATAATGCGCTCGACCATGTCCGCCGCATGCGCCCCACCGCGACCGATGGACAGGTCCGCTCCATCGTCGCCAATATCGGCTTCAACCGCGACAAGGCCGAGACCAAGGTCGAGAAGCTTTCAGGCGGCGAGAAAGTGCGTCTGCTGCTCGGCCTGATGGCGCTGCAAAAGCCGAACATCATGATACTCGACGAGCCGACCAGCCACCTCGACATCGACAGCCGCGAAGCGCTCATCCACGCGCTCAATGACTATGAAGGCGCCGTCCTTCTCATCACGCACGATGTCTACCTCGCTGAGGCGACGGCGGACCGGCTCTGGTTGGTCAATGAAGGCCGCGCCGCGCCCTATGATGGCGACCTGTCAGACTACCGCGCGCTCGTGCTTGCGGCTGACAAGACGCGGACCGACACGCCGCACGCGAAATTCGAGCCCGCGCCGCCGCCTGCGCCGAAGCGTTCGGAGTCGGAAATCCGCCGCGCTACCGCCGATATCCGCAAGCGTATCTCTGCGGCCGAGCGCGAGATGGAAAAGATCCGCAAGGAGCTTGCCGGCATCGACACAGAGCTTGCCGACCCGACCCTCTACGACACCGACCCGAAGAAAGCGGTGGCCCTCGGCAAGTCGCGCGACCGGCTCAATGCTGCCCTCGATGCGGCAGAGGAAACATGGCTCGCGGCCAGCGAAGAGTTTGAAGCAGCCGCCAGCGCCTGAAGGCCATAATTCGGCCACGGCTTGCTCGCCAATCTGAGTTTGGAGCCTTTCGCCAGCCAGCGATGCTCCATACCCTATTCACGATAGCGGCCCCGGCCGCGCCCAAACCGGCAGAAGGGCCACATCAATTGCGCAGACGAGCAAAAGCGCCGGCCATGTTCATCGCCCTGCTCGCCGCAGCGGTGGCGCTTCCTGCCTGCGATGTTGCCCTGCCTGAAGAAAGCGGCGACTACTGCCGCTCCGTTACCTTCCGCTCGCTGCCCTACACTGTCTGCACCTTCCGCGCCGACCGCGACGATATCCGCCTCTTCTATGCCGATGGAGAGGCTGGCCAGTACCTGCAGTTCAACACACTTGCCGACACGCTGGAAGCGCGCGGCGAAACGCTCGTCTTCGCCATGAATGGCGGCATGTACCATGAGGACCGCCAGCCCGTCGGCTATCTGCGCGCCGAGGATGGCGACCGTGCCAGCGTCAATACGAATGAAGGGCCTGGCAACTTCCATATGAAGCCCAACGGCGTCTTCTGGCTGGAGGATGGGCGCGCCGGGATCTCCGTGTCCGAAGCCTATCTGGAAGATGACCGCGACCCCGAATACGCCACCCAGTCCGGCCCGATGCTGGTCATCGATGGCGAGATACACCCGGCGCTCAATCCCGATGGCACGTCTCGCAAGCGGCGTAATGGTGTCGGCGTCAGCGCTGATGGCCGCACGGTCCACTTTGCGATTTCGGACACGCTCGTGACCTTCCATGACTTTGCGAGCCTCTTCCGGGAGCGCCTTGAAGTCCCGGACGCGCTCTTCCTCGATGGGCAGGTCTCCCGCATCTATGCCCCGGCCATGAGCCGTGATGAGCAGGGCGCCGATATGGGCCCGATCGTCGGTGTCGTGGAAAGATGAAAAAGATAGAGCTGTCTGACGAACGACGCGGCGCCCTTGTCGCGCACCTTCAGTCGCTCTTTGCTTCCAGCTTTGATGAAAATCTGAGCGACTTTCGCGCGGGTGAGATCCTCGACCTCATGCTGCGCACGCTCGGCCCGACTGTCTACAATCAGGCCGTGGCGGATGTCCGCGCACACCTTCAGGTCAAGCTCGATGACCTCGATGGAGAGGTTCATATCGGGGAAGACTAACTTCTTCTGGATGTAACGTTGACGTTACACTGGTGTTGGGCTAAACGTGTAACCTTGACGTTACATGGAGAGCGAAATGTCTGACCAAGTCGAGAAACTGTCCAGCAAGCGCCGGCGCATGCTCGTGGTCATGGCCATTGCCTTCATCGTCTGGCAGGTGGCGGGGCTTCAGATGTTCAGTGACTTTGCTGGCGGCGACAGGCGTCTCACAAGCTTTGTCAGCCTGTTAGCCTTCGGCTTCTGGGCGGTAACACTGATCATCCTGATGCGTCAGCGCGGCGTGAAAGGCGCACCGCCGGAAGCGCGCGCGGCCCTGAACGATGAACTCGTCCAGCAAAACCGGATGCGCGCCTTCCGGGCGGGTTATTGGGTCATGCTTATCGCCGCTGCGATTGTTTTCACAGCGTCGCTTTTCGTAAGGATAGAAGGCAATGTCGCCGCGCAGCTCATCCTGGTCGCGGGTGTCGCCGGACCGATGCTGGCATTTGCAAGGCTAGAGGGCCGAGATGCCTGATCATCCCGATCTACAGACGGCGCTGAAGGACTACCGGCAGGCAGCGGGTCTAACACAAGCGGATCTTGCGGCCAAGGCTTCCGTCAGCCGCAAGACCATCAATACGATTGAGAATGGTGTCTTCGTCCCGACAACTGTGCTGGCACTCAGGCTTGCGCGGGTGCTCAATTGCCGGGTCGAAGATCTATTCAGTCTGCGAGACTAGTACTCGTCGTCGCCTTCAAGCGCTTCGTCAGCTTCGCTGACAATGTTGCGCGTGGCTTCCCCGGTTTCTTGAGCAGCTGCGCCAAGGAACTGGTCCATGCGCTCGCCAGCACCTTCGAAGGAGCCTTCTGCAATGCGGAAGTACAGCAGGATGATCAGAAAGATTGCGGCGATCAGAACGATCAGACCAGAAAGAAATTTACCCATCAGCTAAGCCCTCTTGGATCGGGAACGCCCACAGCCACCCGCTATGGGCTTCATTCAAAATCCTAACACATTATTAAGGTTTTAGTTCCGACACGCAAGCTTGGACTTTGCCGGGCATCTCCCCCATGTCCTGCGACGCAAACAAACCTCAACCGGAAGGATAGATTGATGGCAGCCCTGACGCTTTATGGCCTGAAGAACTGTGACACCTGCAAGAAAGCGATGTCGGCGCTCGACGCTGATGGCCATGACGTCACGCTTGTCGATATTCGCGCCGACGCCGATCTGCAGGAAAAAGTCCCGCTCTGGCTGGAGGCGGTCGGCCCTGACAAGCTCGTCAACAAGCGCTCGACGACGTGGCGCGGTCTTTCCACCGAACAGAAGTCAGAGGTCGAACAGGGTAAGGCCGAGGCGCTGCTCATCCAGAACCCGACACTCATCAAGCGCCCGGTGATAGAGACAGGCGCTGATATCTATGTCGGATGGACGAGCGACGTCCAAGCCGTCTTCTAGGCTGGCGCCGTCCTGCCTCTAGAACAGCGCGAACCAGAGACAGCTCACCCCAGTGACCAGCATCACGATGGCGGTCAGAAGCGTGCCGAACATGCGGCCCGGGCTGCCCCCACTGGAGCCGCCAAGCCCGACTGCGTGCAGGATACGGCCGATCAGGAACAGCGCGCCGAGGCCGTGGATCAGCAGGACGGGCGCGGACAGGACGCCCAGGCCCACAATGCCGATCAGCGTGACCGGCACATCCTCGACGGCATTGCCCTGCACGCGCTGGGCGCGCTGCAGGCGCTCATTCGCGCCGTCGCCGAAGATGATTTTCTCGGCTGAGCGCACCCTGCCAACGTTCACCTTGAGCAGGATGAACAGGATGATGAACAGGCCCGCATAAAGAATGGCAGCTTCGATCGGTGTCATGGCGTTTCCCCTTCGCTAGGCGCGTCTTGCGCGCGCATTCCTCATCTCGGTCGAACCGCGCAATCTGGTCAAGACATCTCTTTGATTTCAGTCGCCGGCACGCGTTTTCGCGACTCTGCGAGGGAACGCAGAGGCGGCGAGGCCCGTTAATCAAACGATCCTGCAGAGATTAGGAGAGACACATGAAGAAGATCATTACCGCTCTTGCGACCACTACAATCCTTGCGGCTGGCCCGGCCTTTGCCGACCATCACATGGAAGATTCCTCCGATGACATGACCGCCGAAGCGGAAGTGGAAATCGAAACGGAAGTTGAGACCTCGACCGCACCGACGCCGCCAAAGTCGGACCCGGAAACGACGACGACCGCCACGACCACTTATGAGAGAACGGACACCGCGCCTGATACGGTCATGACGGATACCGACACGGTCGTGAATGACCCGGTGGCAGAGACCACGCCGCCTGCAACGACGTCTACGACGACCACGACAACGATGGATACATCGACAGACACGGACACGATGGAAACGGAAGTAAAGACGGATACCGACACGTCGGCCATGGTCGAGCCAGACATGACGACCACCACGCAGACGGTCGAAACCACCGAAGCCGAGGCTGATGACTTTGTCCGCACGAGCACGACCACTGTACCGAGCAATGAGCTCAGCTCCTCCATGGCGGTTCAGCTGTTCCTCAGCATCGATGGCAATGGCGACGGCATGGTCTCGCAGTCTGAGTGGAGCGACTGGCAAAACCGCTCTGAAGTCGGCGACGACCTCTTCAGCAAGTATGATGCTGATGGCGATGGCGACATCGAACTTAGCGAATATCTGATGACCTACAGCGCATCATAAGCTGCAACGCAAAAAACCACGGAGAGGCCCGCCATCATGGCGGGCTTTTTCATGCCGTGTCCCATTGAAACCATTGCAGTGAGGCGCGATAGCCGGTCTCATGCTCATCGCGTTCAACAAACCCTTCGGCGTCCTCTCCCAGTTTACCGACAAGGGAACAGAGGGAAGCCCGCGCCTGACCCTGTCCGACTTTATCGATCTGCCGGGCGTTTATCCGGCGGGCCGTCTCGACCGGGACAGTGAGGGTTTGCTCCTGCTGACTGATGACGGGCGCCTCCAGTCGCGGATTGCCGACCCCCGCCACAAGACAGAGAAGACCTATCTTGCGCAGGTTGAGGGCCTGCCTGAGCCAGATGCGCTCGGAGCTTTCCGCCGCGGCCTCGACCTCAAGGATGGCCGCACCCGGCCTGCAAAGGTCCGTCAGGTCGACACGCCGGAAGATCTCTGGGAGCGTGATCCGCCGGTGCGCTATCGCAAGACGGTGCCAGATTGCTGGCTGGAAGTGGGCCTTCGCGAAGGCAAGAACCGCCAGGTCCGGCGTATGACGGCCGCCATCGGGCACCCGACCCTGCGCCTTATCCGCATCCGGATCGGCGACTGGTCCTTGGGTGATCTTGCGCCCGGAACATGGCGCGAAGTTTCGCGCTGACGTCTCTGCCCGTTTGATCCGGCTGCTTGAGCATATTTTTCGACAAATTTTGCCCATTTAACCCGGCAGGGTGATGCGAGCCCAAAAACCCCCTGATCTATTGCAATCACTTCAGTTTCAGGGGGAAGCAAAATGCTCAGACACTTCATCTTCGTTTCGGTTGCCGGTCTCGCTGCAACAGCGTGTTCGACCACCACCTCGCTCGGTGGCTCGCAGGAGCTTACGCCGCGCCTTGTGGCTAGCCAGCCAGGCGATGCAGACATGACCTGCGAAGCGCTCACCACAGAGATCGCCAGCATGGATACCTACATGGCACAGGCTGACCAGAGCGCCCGCAACGCCGAGACATCGGGCGCAGCGGCTAGCACGGCTGCCGGTCTCGCAACGAATGCCGCTCTTTACAGCGGCGCCCTCGGCCGTGTGCCGGGACTGGGCTTTGCAGCGAATGCTGCAGGGGGGCTTGCGCAGCAAAACGCGCAAGCAGAGGCCGAGCGTCAGGCCGAAAATGCACGCACGGCAGAACTGCGCCGCACAGCGCTAATGGGGATATATGCTGGCAAGGGCTGCTAGGGGCTGACTGCCCGGCCCGCATCCGACGTGTCGCTGATTGCATCCAGTATGAAGTGAGCGACCCGTTCAGGCCTTTGATACAGCATAATGGCGCCGGCGCCCGGCTCGGTTTCAAACCGGGCGCCGCGCAACTTCCCGACGAATTCGCGGACCGCTTCCGGGTCTAGGATTGAGCAGTCTTCCGGCTGCAACCAGTATTGCGGACAGGCGAGGCTTTCAGTGTCGCGCGACCAGTCCGAATGTTTTGATTTCTCATCCAGAAAGAACGGAATGCCTTCCTGCTCGCAGGCATGGAATGTCCCGTTTGCGTGAAGCTCCATCACGCCGGGCATCAACAGCGCCCGCATATCGACCTCAGAGCGCGCATATCGATCAATGAGGAACGCGCGCACACCCTTCTTCTTGAAGCTGCGAATACCGAGCGCATTGGTCATTTTCAGGATGGACGGTGCATGGCGCGTCGCCATGGCGGCGAACCGCACCCGCCTGTCCATGCTGGCATAATGCTTCTCCTGAAGCGGGATGCCTCCATTGATTAGCACCAGCGACCGGGCACGAGGGCCGAGTGCGCGCGCGATCCGAAATGCATGGCTGGTCCCCAATTGGTGGCCGACCACATGGACCTCGTTGACGCCTTCAGCTTCCAGCATGGTCAGCGCGTCAGCTACCGTGTCTGCCTCGAAATTTTCGGCTGCTTCTGGCGGGTCCGTGAAGCCATATCCCGGCCGCGACTGGGCAAGCAGACGCACACCGGCTTCGGCCAGCTGGTTGAGGAAGGCCGGCGCAAAGAACGGCCCCTGTATCAGCGCATGGGAAAACAGCACCGCCGCTTTCGCGTCGCCCGGCCCATGCCGGTAATAGGCGACCTTGCGTCCATCACGCACAAGATACTCCAGCGCGCGCACTGGCGTCGCCCAGCTTTCCAGGCTCGACTGGCGCTCATCAGGCATCTTCCGCAGCAGATAGGATATGCTGGCGGCAAGCCGCACCACGTCTGTCATGCGCGCGCAGCCCGTTTTCCGCAGGATAGTCTTGGCCTGCACCTTGATGGTCTCAGGCGAGCGTCCGCGATCCTCGGCAATCTCGCGCGGTGTCTTGTTGTCGAGATGACCTTGCAGGACTTCGGTCTCGGACTCCGTCAGCCCCAGCGCATTGCCCAGCCGCTCGATCAGCCCGTCAGACCAGTGAATGAAGGAAAGCGATATCCGCGCTTCGGTTTCGTCGCCGCGCCCGGGCTGTACCAGGGCCAGGCAGGGGCGTGGCTCCGCCTCGCCAACCGTCGCCAGGACGATCAGGTCTTCGCCGTCGACCTCGTTGAGCGCGCCTCGGATCTGGCTGAGGGCTTCATGGTCAAAGGGCAGCTCACCCAGCGGACGGGGCAGGGCACACCCCAGCAGGGCCACGGCCGCCTCATTGCCATGTACCAGCATCGTACCGGGCGCGACCCGCAGCACGCTGTGATAGCGCGCATCGGTTTCGGCCTCATGCGCCTCAGCCCTCATCGCGACATCGAAAATGCGCTCAAGTCTGCTGGTGTGGTTTTCGACGCCTTCGGGGGTGAACGTCGCCACATCATCGGCGACTTTGCCGGTCTCTGGATCGGCGCAGAAAAAGTCGTGCGCGGCATCGAGGAAATCCTCAAATCCGGCGCTCTCCAGCGGTATCTCGTAGGCCCGTCCCAGGAGTTCGAAATACCGCGACTGTGTCGTCGTCTCGGCCATGAGAAGTCTCAAAGCTGCTGTCCCCACCTAACGTTGCAGCAAGCAAAGGGTCGCTGGCAAGGGGGATTTCGGGGCGCTTCGTATTTGGCAGGAAAGGGCCGCGCCCTAGCTCAGTGAGGGTAAATCTCATTCAGAAAAGGAAACGCCATGCGCCTCCTCACAGCCCTCGCCGCCTCCACGGCCTTCGCCCTCGCCGCCCATGCGGGCGAGACCGTCAACTACACCGTCGATGGCGCGACCTATGAAGGCTACCTCGCCGAAGCCACCCGCGACTCCAAAGGCCTCGTCGTTATCATCCATGACTGGGGCGGCCTCGATGAGTATGAAATGACTCGCGCCGAAATGATCGCCGATGAGGGCTATGACGCCTTCGCGATTGATGTCTACGGCAAGGGCAACCGCCCGGCGACCACCGACGCGCGCAAGGAGCAGGTCGGTATGCTCTACAATGACCGCGAGATGATGCGCGCCCGCATCCTCGGCGGTACTGCTGAGGCGCGTGAAGCCTCTGGTGAGACCAATGTCATCCTCATGGGCTACTGCTTCGGCGGCGGCGCTACACTTGAACTTGCCCGCTCTGGTGAGGGTGAGAACATTGCAGGCTACGCGACCTTCCATGGCAGCCTCGATGCACCCGACGGCGCCAACTATGCCGCGACCTCAGCGCCCATTCTCGTCATGCATGGCGGCGCCGATAGCGGCATCCCGAACAGCCTTGCCGCAGACCTCGCCGACCAGCTCGAAACCGATGGCGTGACCTACGAGGTCCAGATCTATTCCGGCGCGCCGCATGCCTGGACCGTCTTTGGTTCTGATCGCTATCAGGAGCTGGCCGATAAGAAGAGCTGGGACGCCTTCATGGACTTCACGGAGCGCTATCTGGAAGGCGACGACGACTAGTCGTCCTCTATCCCGTCCACAAAAAACAAAGGCCCGGTGTCAGAGGAAAAGTCCTCCACACGCCGGGCCTTTGCACTTCTGGCTAGGCCGCGAAATTCGGCTGACCGTTGGACGCTGAAAGCCCGCCATCAACCGGCAAGATAACCCCGCTCACGAAGGCAGCGTCTGGTCCAGCCAAGAAGGCGATGACGCTTGCCACTTCTGCTGGTTCAGCCGCCCGGCCAAGCGGCAGGCGCGCGCGCACCTTCTCCATCTTGTCCTCGTCCGAATGGATGCCTTCTGCCATTTCCGTCTTCGTCACGCTCGGCGCGACGGCATTCACGCGCACGCCGTATTTCCCAAGGTCGAGCGCCATGGCCCGCGTCATGTTCGAGACCGCACCTTTGGACGTGTTATAGCCGAACATCCTCCAGTCGCCGCCAATGCCGGACACGGATGAGGTGTTCACGATAGAGCCCTTTGCCGTCTTCAGATGGGGCAGGGCGGCGGTCACCGTGTGGAAAATGCCGGTGACATTGATCGACATGATCTTCTCGAAATCTTCCAGCGACAGGTCGCCGGGCTCACCCATTTCCGCGACGCCCGCATTGTTGATGAGGCAATCAATGCCGCCAAATTTTTCTACGGTCTGAGAGATCAGATGCGAGACGTCATTCGCATTCGAGACGTCGCCGGAAACGATTAGCGTGCGCTCAGCGGGCAGGTCGCCTGCGACCTTCTCCAGCTTCTCCTTCGTGCGCCCGTTCAGGACAACATTCCATCCATCGCCAGAAAACCGCTTCGCCGTCGCCGCCCCAATGCCTGATCCGGCGCCTGTGATGATTGCTGTTTTGGTATCGCTCATTCGTCTTCCTTTCGCGTGTCTGGTATGAGGACTTGCACGGAGGAACCATGCATGCCGCCATCGACGCCTGCAGAGGCAAAGCCCGCCGCGCCGCTTCGCCAAGAGCTACGCAGCGCTTTCGACGCAGTTCCGGATGACGTGCGCCGTCGCTGGACTGAGCTGCGCGAGCTCGTGCTCGAGACCGCCGCGCAGACCGACGGGGTCGGCGCGGTATCCGAAAGCCTGAAATGGGGCGAGCCGAGCTTCGCGGTGCGTAGCGGCACCCCCATACGGTTAGGGTGGAAGCCATCAAGCCCGGGAATCGTCCGCCTGCTCGTCCATTGCCAGACAGACCTCGTCGCCCGCTGGCGTGATCTCTACGGCGAGACCCTGACCTTCGAAGGCACCCGCGCCATCGTCCTCCCACTAGTCGGCAAACTGCCACGCGAAGAGCTTACCCACTGCATCGCCATGGCGCTGACTTACAAACGCCGCTAACGCTGCTCATCAGTCACAGACGAAACCGGATGCCCACCATGCGCGCAACGCTTACCGCCTTGTTCATGGCCCTTGCACTTGCCAGCACTGCGGCTGCGCAGGATAGCCCCTGTGGCGCGGACACGCTTGCCACCGGCGAAACGCTCCTTGCGCGCGCGCAGGGGCTAGAGGAGAGCGAAGAGACCTGGGAAGCGCTTTTCGAAGATATCGTCATCTTCCAGAACCAGTGCAGCCAGTCATTTGAGGCTGACTTTGCTGCGGCAGACGCTGCCTGGGAACTTGCCGATCATGGAGGGCAGGAGGGGCGCTACCGTACGGCGTCTTTCGTCCTCAACGCGATCCGGTCAATTGAGACCCGGTGGCTCGGAGAAAATGCCGCCCGGAAGGGCGCAGAGCCAGAGCAAGGCGACATTGACAGACGCGACGCCGAGACTGAAGCGCTGGCGATCATGATTGAAAACTTTGTCGCGCCGACAGTCCTGCACGCGATCGGCCACGGACGCTATTATGAGAGTTTTGACGGGCCGGACGGGACCTGTCCCTACATATTCGGCCACCTCGCCCAGATCGAAGCCCGCGCGCAATTCGACGGGATCGTAAGTGTTCTGGAAGGCAATCCAGCCGATAGCAGGACGCTGCCTATCATTCCGGGCGATCACCGGCTTCTTGTCCTGCGCGACAGGTGCTTTGCGGTCTCTGATGATGTGCGTCTGGTGCGGGCCTATCTTCTGACCCAACTGGCAGGGCGGGCTTTAGACAATCCTGACGTGCCGATGCCTGATGGCTCAACTCCGCCGGAGACGCTCGCCGCAGACCTGATAGGGCAGGCGCAGGCTGAAATTGCCGCCATGGATACAGCGCTCGTCGCCGACAATGCCTTCATCAAGGAAGAGGCCGACGCCCTCGCCGCGAGAATTGCTGGCGAAGAAGGCGGTTGAGGCCTGCCACAGGCTCGTCAGGCCCAGGTAAAGACCTCGTCGAGGCCGACGCCGAAAACGTCTGCAATCTTGAAAGCCGCCTCCAGCGTCGGTGCGTATTTGCCCTTCTCGATGGCGGCGATCGTCTGACGCGTGACGCCGATCTGGTTTCCAAGATCGGCTTGCGTCATCTCTCCATTCAGAAAGCGCAGCTCGCGAATGCGATTGTGGATCGATTTCCCGCTCATGCCTGCCGACGATAGCTGATGGCCGCGATGGAATAATTTACCACTTCGGCCAGCACGATCATGAAGAGTGCGGCATTGACGATCTGCCAGCCGCTATGGGTGAACGGCATGATGACGCCGACAAGGATCGTGCCCGCCATCAGGACGAAATAGGACACGCGAATTGCGTTGCGGCTGATGGCCTGGTCGCGCTCATCTGCGGGGATTTTCGCGTCTTCGGGCGAACGGGCTGCCAGCCACATGCGTCCGCCCAGCAGGATCGACATCTGCACCCCAGCGGCGATCGCGTACAGGATGAGCTGGCGCACATTCGGCAGGCCTTCAGACGCCGTCGGCGTTATCGCCACATAGGTGAAGTATGGAATGAAAGCGACGGCAATCGCAAACAGGGAAAGCCAGACGATCTTTTCGCGGTACGGCATTTCGGCACACTCCTGATTCAACAGATTCTATGTTATGTATATTTAACACGGAGTCTATAAAAATTTACGCGAAGTGCGGTTTCCTTTGCATTATCCACATTTCGCAAGGGCCTAGAGCGTCTCTTTCAGGAAAGCGACCGTCTTCGGCCAGTTATCCTGCTGCGCCGCCCGGTTCGTTGCGCGTGTCCCACCCCAGTCGAGCGCCTCGTCCGCTGTCTCAGGATCGAGCGTCTCGGCGGGCAGGCCGCCTGCGCCATGTCCTGCCTCCGGGTAGGCAAGCACCGTCACCTCTGGCCCGTCCATCGCTTCGGCGCGCGCATCGATAGCTTCCGCCATGGGGCAGCTCGGCCAGAGTGCATCTGATCCGCCGCAGATGAGCAGCATCGGCGCGTCACTCTCTTCGACAGCGATCACCGCGTCTTCATGCTCGGAGACGGCTTTCAACCCATTGGCATAGAGCGAATAGAGCCCGGTCTGGTAATCGAATTCGCCATAGGGCAGGGCAGGATAGGGCGCGCCATTGAGGGACCAGGAGGCTTCCGGCACGCGCCCGTCAAAGTTCCAATTGATCCCTGTCCAGGAAACGCTGGACGGGACGATGGCAACAACGCCGTCGATCTCGCCTCTCCGGCTCGCCATGATCAGTGCCGCTTCGGCGCCTTTCGACGTGCCGAATATGCCGACCCGGCCTGCGTCCACCTCATCGCGCGTAAGCAGCCAGTCCAGCGCCCGGTCAAACCGCTCCAACGGCACCATTTCAAGGTTCTGCTCCTGACCTTCATACCGGTAGAAGGAAAGGTGCAGCACGTGAAAACCCTCGGCCCGCAGCGCTTCGGCATCGCGGGCGACACCCTCGCTCAATCCCCCTTCAGACCCGCCAAACATCAAGATTGCAGGCCCGGGCGCATCGGCGCGCGTGGCCGGGTAATAATTGGCGATCAATCCATCGTCCCGGATTTCGATGACCTCGTCCAAGGCGCCTTGCGAGGCTTCTGTCTCTGGGGCGGCCTCCGGCACGGATTGACAGGCGGGCAGGATCAGCCCCGCAGAAAGGCACACGGCAAGGCCCAGCGGGCGAATGGAAAAGGACATGAGGCGCTTCCTCGAACTCGGGCTTTGATAGGCGTCTGGCCTCGCACAGCGCGCCCCTGCGGTCCACTTGCAAGCGCAACCATTTGTGGATAGCGCGGGCGTGCCGCCACACGGAGACCGCCATGACCGCCCCAGCCACCATCACCATCCCGAAACAGTTCAATGGCCCGCCCGGCAGCGGCAATGGCGGCTATTCAGCGGGCCTGATGGCGCAGCTTCTCACCGGCCCCCACACGATCCGCATCAATGCACCCATTCCTCTGGAAACGCCGCTCAGCCTGACGCGCGACGGCGACACCGCAACGCTTCATGCGGGCGATGCGCTCATCATGACGGCGCGGTCTGAAGCGGCCTCCATCGCACCGCGGCCGGCACCGTCTTTTGGGGCGGCAAAGGCAGCAAGCGAGCGTCCCCGTCCTTTCGGCGCGGGTGAGCTATCGGTCTGTTTCGTCTGCGGGCGCGGCCGTGAGCCGGGGGAGGGCCTCCGCATCTTCTGCGGCCAGCTTGATGACCCTGAAACCGCCGCCACTGTCTGGACCCCACATGAGACTTTTGCAGGCGATGACGGCCTTGTTCGCGATGAGATCATCTGGAGCGCGCTCGACTGCCCCGGCGGCTTTTCGCTACCCGATGTTGACCGCGCCCTTTTGGGTGAAATGAACGCCAACATCCTCACCCGCCCGACCGTCGGCGAGCCGCTCATCATCGCCTCATGGCGCACGGGCGGAAAAGGCCGAAAGCACTTTGCAGGCACGGCGCTCTACACGGCTGAAGGCACGCTCCTCGCCCATGCCGACACGCTCTGGTTCGCGGTGGATACGGCGCAGTTTGAAGCCAATGCCTAAAGCCTACCGCCCGCATGCGGGAAGAGCTGCTTGTGCCGCGCGCAGATTTTCGGCCAGAGCGCCTCAAGCTCCGGCTCCTCAAGGCCGAAAACCTCGTCCAGCACGGCCGATAGCTCTTCCGGCGTGTCCATGACCTGCTGCGTGCTGCGCCCCGGCATCTGCGTTTCCAGCATGCGCCCGCGCAGCATGTAATAGGTCGTTCCGCGGCGGATCTTGGCGCTCAGCGTCTTGCAGAAAATGCTGTTGGGGTCGGTGATCTGCCATTCGTGGCGCGCCGCCAGCAGCGCCTCATCGGCAGGCTCTGCCCTGAAATCATAGCTGAACGTTGCGCCCGGTCCGCCTTCATGTAGGCGCCAGTATCCGTCATCCGTTCGCGCGATCGCCATGCGCACCGGGGCATGGTCGCTCACCCCTTCCTCCAGCGCGATGGCATGCACTTGAGAGCTGCCAAACCCGACATCGGCGAGATAGTCGCGCTCCAGCCGTACCAGCAGGGCAAGATGGTTGCCCATCGCCTCATCGCCCAGCGCCTCCCGCCGCACCCCCGCGCCGAGCCGCAACACCTCGAACCCGATCTCTGACAGGGCCCAGCCGAAGACGGCGTTCATCTCATAGCACCAGCCGCCTTTGCCTTGGCCGACGATCTCCTCATAGGCCGCCTCAAGCGACAGCGTCACAGGGCGCCCGGCATGCACATCGAGGTTCTCGAAAGGCACCGCATTCACATGCGCCGCGTGCAGCGCATTCAGCGTCTCAAGGTCGGCTCGAACAGGCCCGGTATAGCCAATGCGTTTGAGATAGGCGGCGAGATCCAGCGTCATCGCCCGGTAGATGCAGGAGCGCACCCAGTCAGGCAAGCCATGCTTGCCGCCGCCCCCTTTCCGAACGCGCCGCTTTCCTCTACGGTCGACCCAATCCGAGGGGCGCGTACTGCTAGCGCTGAGATGGACCAGACGCAGGTCCAGCACCCTTAGAACCTGATCCGGGGAATCTCCGATTGTGGAGGTGGCCGGCGTAGGAACGGAGCGAGCGCATGGCGGAATATCTCCGCATAGAGAGAGCAAATCCTGAAACGAGTGAGCCTCCGGTCTCGCTCTTCGAGATTCAGCCTGACAATTCGGTGACGCGAACCGTCGACGTGTTCGACGTCGAGCACATCGTGGCGAACAGCGTCCGGATGATGTCTCACGGCCACGCCGCGTTCTCTGACTATGCCTACGGCAGCTCGACGCCCTGCCTGTTAGCCAACCTGTTTCCGAAACCCGATGATTACGCCGCCTACTGGTCAGAGCGTGGCGCAACTTATGAACATGTGAAGAAGGCCGAGTTCGAGCGGCTCTTCATGCGGGCAACGCCCGATATTTAAGGAGTCCTCCAATGAACAAGCCCACCAACCAGTCTGACTTCCAGACCCCGCAAGTCACCACCGGTCCGCTGCCAGCCAGCCGCAAGGTCTACACCCACCCGAAGGCCGACCCGACCCTGTCAGTCCCGCGCCGCCTGATTGACCTGCACCCGTCCGCAAACGAAGAGCCCGTGCCCGTCTACGACACCTCCGGACCATACTCCGACCCGTCGGTCACCATTGATGTCGAGAAGGGCCTTGCCCGCCACCGCACCGAATGGGTGCTCGAACGCGGCGGCGTCGAGGAGTATGAGGGCCGTGAGGTCAAGCCAGAGGACAATGGCGGCGTCAGCGGCAAGCACCTTGCCCGCCAGTTCCCGACCTATCACAAGCCACTTCGCGGCCTGCCCGGAAAACCGGTCACCCAATACGAATTCGCCCGCGCGGGCATCATCACGAAAGAGATGATCTACGTCGCAGAGCGCGAAAATCTCGGCCGTCAGGAACAGCTTGCAAATGCGCAGGACCAGATCGACCAGGGCGAGAGCTTCGGCGCCGAGATCCCGGCCTTCATCACCCCGGAATTCGTCCGTGACGAGATCGCCAAGGGCCGCGCCATCATCCCGGCAAACATCAACCACCCCGAGCTTGAGCCGCAGATCATCGGCCGCAACTTCCTCGTCAAGATCAACGCCAATATCGGCAATTCCGCCGTCACGTCATCTGTCGAGGAAGAAGTCGACAAGATGGTCTGGGCGACGCGCTGGGGCGCCGACAATGTCATGGACCTGTCCACCGGCCGCAACATCCACAACACCCGCGAATGGATCATCCGCAACAGCCCCGTGCCCATCGGCACCGTGCCGATCTATCAGGCCCTCGAAAAGGTGAACGGCGTCGCCGAAGACCTTACCTGGGAGGTCTACCGCGACACGCTGATCGAGCAGTGCGAGCAGGGCGTCGACTATTTCACCATCCATGCGGGCGTGCGCCTCGCCTATATCCACCTCACGGCCAAGCGCGTCACCGGCATCGTCTCGCGCGGCGGCTCGATCATGGCGAAATGGATGCTCGCCCACCACACAGAGAGCTTCCTCTACACCCATTTCGAGGACATCTGCGACATCATGCGCGCCTATGATGTCTCCTTCAGCCTCGGCGATGGCCTGCGCCCCGGCTCCATCGCGGACGCCAATGACGCCGCCCAGTTCGCAGAGCTGGAGACCCTCGGTGAGCTCACCAAGATTGCCCACGCCAAGGGCTGCCAGGTGATGATCGAGGGGCCGGGCCACGTGCCGATGCACAAGATCAAGATCAATATGGACAAGCAGCTGCGCGAATGTGGTGAGGCGCCCTTCTACACGCTCGGCCCCCTCACCACAGACATCGCGCCCGGCTATGACCACATCACCTCCGGCATCGGCGCGGCGATGATCGGCTGGTACGGCACGGCCATGCTCTGCTACGTCACGCCGAAAGAGCATCTCGGCCTGCCGGACCGCGACGACGTCAAGGTCGGCGTCATCACTTACAAGCTCGCCGCCCACGCCGCAGACCTCGCCAAGGGCCACCCCGCCGCGCAGATCCGCGACGATGCCCTCTCACGCGCCCGGTTCGAGTTCCGCTGGGAAGACCAGTTCAACCTCTCCCTCGACCCCGAAACCGCCCGCGACTATCACGACCAGACCCTCCCGAAAGAGGCCCACAAGGTCGCCCACTTCTGCTCCATGTGCGGCCCGAAATTCTGCTCCATGAAGATCACGGCAGAGGTCCGCGACTACGCCGCCGGCATGACGGATAATGAGAAGGCGGATCTGGAGCGTCAGGCGCGTGAGGCGGAAGAGGGGATGAAGGCCAAGAGCGCGGAGTATGAGGCGATGGGGCGGAAGTTGTATGTGGAAACCGATTAGGCTTCTCGCCCTCGGCCTCGCCGCCGCCCTCCTGATCGCTGTTGCGGTCTGGGGCGCGGCGCGGCTACTCCATGACCCGGTGGGCGATTGCCTCGATGCCGGCGGTAGCTGGCACTACGACGTTGAGGAGTGCTCGTTCACGCAGAACTATGAGGGGCCGCGCTAGGCGTGAAGGCCAAGGGCGCCGAATTCATGCGCAGGGCGCGGAGATTTATGTGGAGCGGGAGTAGAAGATGGAAGTGCGAATTATTACTCGCGCGGTTTTCTATTCCTGACCTCCATCATGTGAAGCAAGGCAGCATTACTCTCCCACGAAATTTTATTCATGAACACGTCGAAGGAGAATTCATCTTCGATAGTGTCGAAGAATGAGTCGAGCCAACTGAAGTCGTCCCACCCTTTTCGCGACAGCAGTGAAAAGGGTTTGTGTTTCACAGATAGCTTCACTTGTACTTCATAAGTAGAAGTAGTCATAATGTCTCTGTCCAAGTAAAGTTGCTCGAAGCCACGGCCTGTATTTGCGCCAAATCCCCCGAACACGATGCGCATATCGAAATCAAAGCGTTTGGTAGAAATTCGAATTTTGTTTGGAGATACTCTGGCCACTCTACTTCCGTTGGGAAGTACGAGATCAAATTGGCTGAATATCGCGCCGTCGCGTCCTGATGACCAAACCACTTCGCCTTCGCCAATGTCGAGCTCCTTCATGCCGGCTGGCAGTTCCGGAATTTCCTTCGGCTTCATATCATGTTCGATGAATGATTCACGTTCCTCTTGCGGTTTGGAAAACAATTCCAAAAAACGATTGCGAAGGAGTATTTCAGGGACGTCGCTACGTTTGAACGTGTTAATTTGGGACTTTTCTTCTTTGATATTAAAATAATCGGTCAAGTGCGTGCTTAGTCTGTCTAGCAAAAAGTACTCAACACCTTCCCTGATCACCGCGTTTCTGTATGACTCTGATTTGATGTCTACGTTGCGCAATTCTTCAACATTGAATTCAATGTTGGAATCGTTCCAATTCTTTAGTATCGCCTTGTTTTCAGCCACTAGCGCTGAGAAATTGCGATGAAATTCTTCGGCAAAGCGATAGTTTCGAACGTAGATAGGTCGCCCTTCATCATCACCAAAAATCAGAATTCCGCCGATCTTAATTTCTTCAGCAGGCGAGAACAGGGTTGATTGGGCAACAAGAATAACGCCGAGCGTGGTGGAGATTACTCCGCCTGCCCCAATCCAAAGCGGGTGAGCGTTGAGTATTGCGGTGATGGCAGAAGAAATTAGTCCAATACCCAGTGACAGAAGAATCGCAACCGCGAGCAACTGAATTAGGCGCCCTCGATTGCCCAATAATTGATTGATGCGAACATTATTCATTTTTGCCCCTAGGGTTGAAATGGCAACGATATGAAAGATCGAATCGCAAGGCAATTCAATGTAAGTTTCGTCAGTCATGCGGCAGCAGCGAGCACGCGTCTGGCACGAGCATGTTTGAGCTATCGACGATTCAGGGCCGCGTCGTGATGGATGGCCAGCGCAGTACTCTCTTCTTCGCCGTGGAGACTGGAGGGTCAACATTACCATGTACATTCAGACCAAATGGCAGTTTCTGCCATTTGGCCACAGCCAGCCTCTTTCGATCTGATTTTGCGGGTCAAGGGCGCTTCGCGTCCTCCTGATTTTACCCTTGACCCGCAAAATCAGATCGGACACGCGGCGCCCTTTCAATTCATCCGCTCATCCCGGACTTGACCCGGGATCTCAGCCAGTTGGAGCGCGGCGTCTGCTTCACGAGAGCCCGGATCAAGTCCGGGGTGAGCGGAGGTATGATATTGCCTCACCCCATACTCACCGCTAATCCCGCCCTTATGACCGACAGCGCCCCGACAGATTCAACTCGCCTCGATGAGCTTGAAATCCGTATCGCCCATCAGGACCAGACGATTGAGGACCTGAACGCGGCCATCACGGCGCAGTGGAAACTGATCGAGCGGCTGGAGCGGCAGGTGGTGCGCCTCGCCGAGCGGGTCGCCGACAGCGAACAGGCCATCAGCGAAGCCGCCGCCCCGGTCAATCGTCCCCCGCCGCATTATTAAGGGCGAGGGTTTGGGGCGTGTCGCTCATGGAGGGCGTCACCCACGGGCGGGCAAAGCCCGTCTGAGGGTCCAGCTCCCGCCATCACCTCCCAGCGTAAGCTCTCAAGTCAGAAGATGGACGCTCAGACCGCGTCCCGCGGTCGAGCGTGACGCTCCGTCGTGCGGCCTGTTCCAACCTTTCCGAAGACCCCTGCGAAGGCAGGGGTCCAAGATGCTTCGTCTGAAACCTCATATCCCAGTTTGAGGGATCGCTATGGATACCTGCCTGCGCAGGTATTTCGGAACGGAACGCGTTATCCTGAAAGCCAGTGCTCAAGGTATGCGTCACCCTCGACGGGTGAAAGCCCGTCTGAGGGCCCATCTCCCACCATCGCCGCCGTGCGCATCCTTTCAAGTCAGAAGATGGACGCTCAGACCGCGTCCCGCGGTCGAGCGTGACGCAGAATTGCTGGCGACGGCCCCTCCCGCAAAGATGCTGGCAACACCTCCCGACAACCCCTGCGCGGGCAGGGGTCCAGGGTGCTTCGTCTGAACCGTTAGCTTCCGGTTCTAGGTCTCACCATGGATACCTGCCCCTCATCCTGAGCGAAGTCGAAGGACGCAGGTATCTCCGGAGTGAATCGTCCATATTTAATCCCCCCTCCGCCCTGCCGGGCACCTCCCCCGTGAACGGGGGAGGAGAGCGCGACGCCAGCGTGGCTTCTCCTTCCCCCGCAGGCGGGGGAAGTGGCCTGCGAAGCAGGTCGAAGGGGGCTGCAGGACAAAACAAATTCATCCCCACCCCCGCAAACCCGACCCATACTACACGCCTCCCATCACCAGACAGGGCGGTCCGGACCGACCGGAAGGTGTTGGTTCTCACTGATGCTGCACGTGCCGGTAAAGACCCCGGTGCGCGCAGGCGGAGGCGGGAGGGCTCATGCGCGGCCAACGCTGCCCATGAGCGGAGTGCGAAGGAGACGAGTGCTGCCGGCATGGGACTAACGGCCCTGCCAATGGCGGTCCGCGCTATCCACTTGTCCAGTCAGGCGACGGCTCGCCTTTCTGAGTCCTCTGGGCGGCCCGCGCCAAACGAGCGGGCAATTCTTCGCAGGGCGCGTCCATGGCGCACGCTCTACAGCCACGCCGAAAGGCTGGCATTACCTAAAGCGTCCACCCTGGACGCGCCCGGCCCTGTCACTTCAGGGCGAGAGTAAAAGCACACCGCCAGCGGGGAGACCCGCGTGGCGATATTGGTGTTTATGAACCTATTCCCCTTCGGCAGAGGGGCTAGGGGTGAGGGGTGAGGGGGAGCCGCATCTCGGCCCGGGAAGGCATCTGCAGTGATGCGCTTCAGATGATCACTGCAAACCGACGCGCCTGACGCAACGTCAGTTCCCCTCATCCCCGACCCTTCTCCCCAAGGAGAAGGGAGAAGTGCAGTGCTTGCGTCAAAGCCCCAACCGCCCAAACACCCACTTGCCGCCATTCCTGCCCCGCATAAACTTGCCAACATGACAACAGAGGGGACCCGCACATGCTGAAAACAACCATCGCCGCCGCCGCGCTCACGACGCTCGCCATCGCCGCAGCGCCGACCGCCCATGCCGGGCCAGACGAGTATATTGGGGAGATCATCACGGTCGGCTTCAACTTCTGCCCACGCGGCACGCTGGAGGCGGATGGGCGCCTTCTCTCGATCAGCGAGAATACAGCTCTCTTCTCTCTCTTCGGCACCTTTTATGGCGGCGACGGACGGACGACCTTTGGCCTGCCAGACCTTCGCGGGCGCACTGTGATTGGCGCAGGCAAAGGCGAGGGTCTTACCGAACGCACTTTGGGCCAGAGCGGCGGGATGGAGAACCACTCGACTTTCAACCCGGTCATCCTGGATCAGGGCGGCGGCGATGTTATGGGCGATAGCGCGACAGGCGAGAATATGCCGCCCTTCCTCGCCCTGAAGCAATGTGTGGTCACGCAGGGCATCTACCCCTCGCGCAACTAGGGCCGATGCTGGCTTTGCATGATCGAGGTTAAGCTGCGGGTGGTCTTTGCGTGAGCGGCGGAAACCAAAATGCGCGCCGCAGTGTTGAACTTCAATTGCTCAACGAAAGCGCAGACATGTTCACGCAGCTCAACCCGCCCATCCCCATGACGGTGACCGACAAGGGGGACGGCTTTGCCATTGGCGTCATTGACTACGGTCAGGAGCATAATCTCATCTGGGTGACGATGATTACCGCGACCGGCGAAATCTGGTGCGCGCCGAACCCGAAAGTGCGCGGTCAGTCAAACTGGACCATGGGCCGCGCCCGGCCAAAGCTGGAAACGCCGCACTAGCCCTTTCTGCGCCCTTTCGCTCGCCTGCGCTTCTGATAGGAGAGCAAGGAAACAGTCAGACGCATCGCCGCGGCGCCCCAGCGCGCTAATTTCGAGGCGCGAGCAGGGGAGGGCGTTGAAAGCCTATGAGCCACAAGAGCGATATCGAGATTGCGCGCGCCGCAAAGAAGCGGCCGATCCAGGAAATTGGCGAAAAGCTCGCCATCCCGCCCGGCGACCTCATCCCGTACGGCCATGACAAGGCCAAGGTCTCTCGGGACTTCATCCGCTCTCTTGATGGCCGCCCCGACGGAAAGCTGATCCTCGTCACCGCGATCAATCCGACACCTGCGGGCGAAGGCAAGACGACGACCACTGTGGGCCTCGGCGACGGCCTCAACGCGATCGGCAAGAAGGCCGCGATCTGTATCCGAGAAGCCTCGCTCGGCCCTTGTTTCGGGATGAAGGGCGGGGCTGCAGGCGGTGGCTATGCGCAAGTCGTCCCGATGGAGGAAATGAACCTTCACTTTACCGGCGATTTCCACGCCATCACGGCGGCGCATAACCTTCTGTCGGCGATGATCGACAATCATATCCACTGGGGCAATGAGCTTGGCATCGACACCCGCCGGATCACCTGGCGCCGTGCGCTCGATGTGAATGACCGCGCGCTTCGCTCAGTCGTGACCTCGCTGGGCGGGCCGGGCAATGGTTTTCCGGCAGAGGCGGGTTTCGACATCACGGCCGCCTCAGAAATCATGGCAATCCTCTGCCTCGCCGAAGACCTCGCAGACCTCGAAATGCGCCTTGGCAATATCATCGTCGCCTATCGCCGCGACCGCTCACCGGTCTTCTGCCGCGATATCAAGGCCGACCGGCCGATGACGGCGCTCCTGCGTGATGCGCTACAGCCGAACCTCGTCCAGACGCTGGAGAATAACCCAGCCTTCGTTCATGGCGGCCCCTTCGCCAATATTGCCCATGGCTGCAACTCTGTGATCGCGACAAAGACGGCGCTGAAGCTCGCTGATTATGTCGTCACCGAAGCAGGCTTTGGCGCAGATCTTGGTGCTGAGAAATTCCTCAACATCAAATGCCGCAAGGCCGGACTGTCGCCGTCTGCCATCGTCGTCGTCGCGACCTGCCGCGCGCTGAAACTGAATGGCGGCGTGACACTGGCGGACCTGTCGAAGGAGAACCCGAACGCAGTGGTCGAAGGCTGCTCCAACCTTGGCCGCCATATCGACAATATGCGCAAGTTTGGCGTGCCGGTTATCGTCGCGATCAATCACTTCCACGCCGATACTGAAAGCGAGATCGACGCGATCCGCGCCTATGTGGCGGGCAAAGGCGCCGAAGCGATTGTCTGCACCCATTGGGCGAATGGCAGCAAGGGTACGCTCGAGCTTGCCGAAAAAGTCGCGGCCATCGCGGATGCAGATGAGGCAGAGTTTGCCCCGCTCTATCGCGACGAGATTGGCCTGATGGACAAGATCGAAGCCATTGCAACCGGGATTTATGGCGCAAGCACCGTGTCAGCTGATCCGTCAGTTCATGCGCGGCTGAAGCGATGGGAGGCCGATGGCTATGGCCACCTGCCTGTCTGCATGGCGAAGACGCAAAACAGCTTCTCAGCCGATCCGGGGCTACGCGGCGCGCCGAGCGGCTTTGTCCTGCCTGTGCGCGATGTCCGCCTCTCGGCCGGGGCGGGTTTCGTCGTCGCCCTCTGCGGAGAGATCATGACCATGCCCGGCCTGCCGCGCGTGCCGGCCGCTGAGTCCATTGGACTCGATGCCGACGGCAATATCGAAGGACTGTCCTAGGCGCCGCCGCCGCCGCGGACGGTCGCTGCTAGCGCAGCGCCGCCTCGACATCGGCGATGTCGCCTTCATGCTGGACCGGCTCAACGCCGCTGAGATGGGCGAGGAGTGGATAGACCGAGGTGTTCTGGAAAGTGCCGAGGTCTGCACCGGCCTGGATAGCCGGACCGTTCGCGATGAAGAGCGCTGCCATGTCGGGGTGTGCCGGGTCAAATCCATGATCGCCGCCAGCGCCGCGCCATGCCGGCTTCTCTGCGGTCTCATAGCGCCAGCCGCTTTCAGCAAGGCAGATGATGTCCGGCACACGGGGGTTGGCGCCATAGGCGAACCGCTCCGGCAGGTTTTCCTTCGCCCAGCATTCACCGTGCGGGTGGGTGCCAACAAGGGCGGCTTCGACCTCGGCCTCGTTTCCGGGAAGGGGTGATAGACCTGCAAAAGTGCCGGTCCAGACGGTGTGAACCAGCTCCGGCGCAACCATCTCATCAAGGGAGATGAGCTGCTCATCGCTGATCGGGGCCATGCCGTGATCAGACACGATAACGAGGTTGGTGGTATCGCGCAGGCCGCGTGCGTCCAGCCCGGCGACGAAACGCGCAAGGGCGGCGTCGACCTGTGCGAGTGCCGACGCGGTCTTCGGGCTGCCCGGACCATAGATATGGCCCGCCGTATCGACCGTGTCGAAGTAAAGCGTTGCGAACTGTGGGCGCTCATCGGCTGGCACATCGAGCCAGGAGAGCAGCATGTCGACGCGGCCAAAGTCTGTCAGGCGCTGGTCAAAGGGCGCGAAGGTGGATGGGCGCGTACCGTGGATTTCGAAGTCGGACCCCGGCCAGAACATGGTCGCGGTGCGGATGCCCTGCTGTTCTGCGCTGATCCAGATCGGCGTGCCTTCTTCCCACCAGATCGGATCGGAGGTCACGGATGTGTCAGAGAGGGTGAAAACCTGGCCCGGCCGGCGCGGATCTTCCATCGTATTGTTGACGATGCCGTTCTTGTCCGGCGTGAGGCCCGTCACGACTGTGTAGTGGTTCGGGAAAGTCTTGGACGGGAAGGATGGCTGCAAGACGCCGCGTGCGCCGCTTTCAGCGAGTGCGTTCAGCGTCGGGGTTTCGCCGCGCTGGAGATAGTCTGGCCGGAAGCCGTCAATCGACACCAGAACCGTCAGAGCTACTGGCGCTGCGGTGTCCTCACTGGTCTGGGCGACCGGCGTGGAAATCGTTGTCGATGGGGCGGGTGTAGCTGTGCAGGCTGCTAGGGCGAGGGCTGCAAAGCCGGAGAGGAGAGGCAGGGTCAAACGCATGGCTCTTGCTATCCCAAATGTGTGACGCGCGCACGAAGCCAAAGCCGCGCAGGTGCGCAAGCTCCCCTCCGCTCAGACACTCGCGCCTTGACGCCGGAGCCCTGCTCGCCCAATTGCCCAATCCATGCCTTCCAAGGATTATCCCCAGACGCCCGATGGGCGCTATTTTGTTGCCGCTGGCAAGCTCTGGCGCCGTTCCGATCCGCGCCTCACGCCTGCGGGGCTGAAAGCGCTGACGGCAAACCTGATGGCGGCCCGCCGCAAGGTGAAGGAAGTCCAGAACAATGAGGCGCGGCTGAAAGCCGCGCGCCGGCAGGTCAACGCCGCCAAGGAAGCCCTTGGTGAACGCGGCCCCGTCTGGTGGGATGATGGCGCGCCGGACGAGACGATGAAGGCACCGCAGGACAGCTCTTACGCTGACTGGTGGGCCAGCCTCAGCGATGAAGAGCGCAAGAAAGGCTATGCCGGCCCGAAGAAAAAGGGCTGAGCCCTACTGGCTGGCAGCAACCTCGTCACAGCTCGCTTCAAACCGGACAGCCGTAAAGGCGACCGGGTCATTGTTCGAATAGTTGAGCGCGTAATAAGGCGTCGACCGGGTCTCGCAGCGGCCGAGTTCTTCGGCTGATTTCTGCACGGCCTTGAAGTCGGCGTCCGCATCCGCGTCTTCGAAGTTGACGAGGTAGACGACGGGATAGGCAGCATCGTCGGCAGGCAGCTCTGTGGACGTTTCTGGGGGATGCAAATTTTGCGTCCCGAGGGTGAGCACATAGGACGGCTCCGCAAAGCCGAGCGCCAGTACGCGGTCCGGGGCTCTGGTGTCGCCGCAATCGCTGCGGGGGATGCCGCAAACCTCGGCGAGGGCGAGCTTGCCGGTTTCAGTGGCCTGTATCCAGGTCTGCGTCGGAAGCACATAGATGCGGGCCTGCCAGCCAAGAAGCAGGGCAGCAAGGACACCGCCCGCAATCGCAATCCCGATTTTGCGGACGATCATTGCGCCTGCTGCGAGGAGAACGAGAAGTGCGCCGGGCGCCCAAAGCCAGAGCGGGAAGTCGCTCGCGCCCTGCCATTGCGCCATGACGGCGTCTTCGGTCACGGTACGGAAATCGCCTGCCTTGTCGGCCTGAAGCATCTCGACCGCCCAAGGGGAGGTGAAGAGGACGAGCGCGACGCCGCCAATCAGGAAGAGGGCGGTGGAGAGATAGCGCGAGATAGGCGCGCGGGCGTCTTCCATCAGTTTCACCGCCGCCCAGCCGCAAAGAAGGCCGAATGCCGGATAGGCGGGCAGGATGTAATGGCTGAGTTTGGTCAGGAGGAGCTCAAAGAAGAGCCAGGTGGTGAAAGCCCATGCGACGATGAATTTCAGTGCGTCGCGGTCCACATCGCCAAAGGATTCCAGCGTGCGATGGCGGAGGTATCGCCAGCAGAGGACGAGAGCGGGAACGAATAGGAGGATGCCCGGGAAGAACCAGGCGGGAAGGTGCATGAGGTGATAGCCCGGCAGGCCGCCATGCCCTTCCGAGGCGGAGACCAGCTTGTCTTTCAGATCCTTGCCGACGGCGCCTTCGACATAGGTGCCCTGCGTCGCGATCTGGATCGCGATCAGCCATGGCAGGACCATCAGCACGCTGATCAACGGCCCCGGCCACCAGGCGAGCGCCTTCATCCATTGATGGTCGCGCCGGTCCCAAAGCCAGAGAACGAGGATCGCCATGCCAGCGACCAGAGAGATGACAGGTCCTTTGATGAGGAAGCCTGCCCCATGGATGATCCAGAAGGCGAGCGCGAGGCGCTTGTCATTATCCTTCCTGAGATAGAGCCGGATTAGGCAACCCATCGCCAGCGTGATCAGGAAGACGAGAACGCCGTCCGTCTTCGAGATGTGCGCTTCGGATGTCAGCAATAGACTCGCGCCAAAAAGCGCCGAGCCCATGAAGGCGGCGCGCCTGCCAATGGCGGGGATCCCGGCCCAGAAACAGGCGAGAACCGCAAGGCCCGCGCCGAGCCAGCTCGGCACGCGGTAGGTCCAGATATCGAGGTTTTCGCCTTCGCCAAAGACGGCTGTGGAGCCTGCCTGCAGCCAGTGAATGCCGGCGGGCTTCTTGTTGCGGAATTCATCCTGGTAGCGGATCGCGATATAATCGCCGGTCTCAAGATATTGCTTTGAGGCCTGCGCAAAGCGGCTCTCGTCGCGGTCCAGCGCGGGCAGGTTGAAGACACCCGGCGCAGCTGCCGTCATGGTCAGCGCAAAGAGGATAAGCCAAGCTTTCCAGCCGGTCGAAAGGCGATCAATCCAAGTCATGTCGCGTGCTTGTAGCGTTAATCGGACGGGCGTGAAACGGGCAAGTGCTGTCTCCTTCCAAGCGGGCTTTGCTTCCGTATCGGCGCGGTCTAGGGTTGCCGCCTGGTGTTGAGGAAAAGGGGCCTGCCCATGAAAGCCTGGTTTCGGATTGATCTCTGGAAACGCGTAATGATCGGCCTTGCCATTGGCCTCGCGATCGGCGCGGCGGTCCGATACGGCATGATCTCATCCATGGGCACCGAAGACGGCATTGAGCGCTCGCGCGAGATCGCCGCGATCTTCAAGCCGCTGGGTGACCTGTTCCTCAACCTGATCCGCATGCTGGTCGTGCCGCTTATCTTCCTGACGCTGGTGTCAGGCGTGCTGGCGCTGGGCGACCCTAAGAAGCTTGGCAGCCTCGGTGGGCGTACCATCGGCATTTACATGTTCACGACGCTGATCGCTGTGACGCTTGGCCTTCTCATGGGCACGATTTTCCAGCCGGGTGTCGGCTATGACCTTTCCTCGGTGTCGCCAGAGCAGATTGCGCAGACGCAGGAACGGCTGGAAGGCGGCGGTGCGCTCGAGACAGTTGGCGTTTACGAGTCGATCATGCGCACCATTCTTTCCATCGTGCCGACGAACATCGTCGCGTCGATGGCGGCGGGCGATGTGCTGCCGATCATCTTCTTTGCGATCATGTTCGGCATTGGCATCCTGATGGCGGGCGAAGCCGGCCAGCCGGTCGCAAAAGTGTTCGACGCTGGCGCAGAAGCGATCCTGAAGCTGACCCTGATCGTCATGGAGACCGCGCCGTTTGGCGTTGCAGCGCTTATGGCGTGGGTGATGGCGGATCAGGGCTTCAGCGTGGTGTCCTCACTCGCGCTGATGACGCTCGCACTCTACATCGCCTGCGCCCTTCACATGCTGCTGACCCATGGTTTCCTCATCAAGGTCGTCGGCAAGCTCCCGCTTATCCCCTTCTTCCGCGGGATTACGGATGCGCAGCTCGTTGCCTTCTCGACCTCATCCTCCAGTGCGACCCTGCCTGTGACGTTGAGTGTCGCTGAGAAGAACCTTGGCATCGGTAAGCCTGTTGCATCCTCGGTACTGCCGCTCGGTTCCACCATTAATATGGACGGCACGGCGCTCTATCAGGGCCTGATCGCGCTGTTCGCTGCGCAGGCGCTCGGGATCGAGGTCTCCATCGGCATGTACTTTACCGTCGCAGTCATGGCGACGCTGGTCTCGATCGGCACGGCCGGTATTCCGTCAGTTAGCCTGTTCCTCGCCACGACAACGCTGGGTGTGGTCGGCGCGACCCCGGATCAGATGTTCGTCATCCTGGCGCCGCTCTTCGCCTTTGACCGCCTGCTCGACATGATGCGCACCGTTACCAACATCACGGGTGACCTCGCGGTGGCGACCCTTGTTGGGAAATGGGAAGGCGAGCTGGATGAGGGTGTTTTCCGCGCCGAGGACAATACGACCGCAGAGATCGATGAGACGATGCTGAACTAGCGGGGCGCTGTCTCGCCCTGACAGCCTGCAAGGACGCGTTTGACCACATCGCCGATGAGGCGGGCATCGACTTCGCGTGCGCTTCCTGCGCGCCATGCAATGCCAATCTGGCGACCGATAATAGGCGTCTCGAATGGCCGGATGGTGACATCTGCGCCAGCGGCGACGCCAGCCTCCGATGCAATGCGTGGGACGAGAGAAATGCCAAGTCCGCCAGCGACCATCTGCACCAGGGTGGCGAGGGAGGTCGCACCGATGTCCGAGCCGGCCCGTGAGGGGTTCAGCGCGCAGATCGAGACGGCATGATCGCGAAGGCAGTGGCCGTCCTCGAGGAGGAGCAGGTCTTCGCTGGCAAGGTCTTCCGGGCGTAGATGCTCCGCCTTGGAGAGTTTATGGTCTTTCGGCCCGATAAAGAGGAACTCATCCTCTCCCAAGACCTCCGTCTCGATGCCGGGTGTCGGCCAGGGTAGGGCGATCAGTGCCGCGTCCAGTTGGCGTTTGCGCAAGCCGTCGAGCAGCCGATCTGTCTGGTCCTCGCGGAGATAGAGTTTCAGCTCCGGGTGATCATCGCGCAGCGAGGCGAGCGTGCGCGGCAGGAGGTAGGGCGCAAGCGTCGGAATGGCGCCAAGGTGGAAAGGTCCGCTGAGCGGCGCGCCAGCTTGTTGTGCGGCAGTGACGAGGTCAGCGGCGCTGGAGATGATGACGCGGGCTCGCTCGACGGCTTCTTCGCCTGCGGCTGTGAGGCTGGCCCCGCGTGCCTCGCGCTCGACCAGCTGAACGCCAAGAAGGGTCTCGATTTCCTTGATGGCGGACGAGAGGGTCGGCTGGGTGACGTTGCAGACATCAGCGGCGCGCGAAAAAGAGCGCTCATCGGCGAGTGCGCACAGGAATTGTAGCTGTCTCAGTGTTGGTAGCTGCATGAGTTCACACCCTAACCTCGCCGAAATGGGCCTGGATTGGCCCGCTCGCAATCTTGCTTTTGCTCTTTCATGCAGCGCCTGAAACATTGATCACTTCGACGCAGAGTAGAGACAAGAGCCGCTTTCCGCTGTACGATAAGAGCGGAAGATAACATGCTCAGTCCTAGGCGTTCTGGCCCGATTGTCCACGCCCGGCGATGAGCGCTTAAGGCTTGTCATGGAACTAGGCGCACCAGGTTTGCATACCGAGATGCTCCGGCTTGAGCCGCTCAATGAGAGCCACCGGGCCGCGCTGACCAGCAGCAATGCAGTCGAGCATATGTGGAGCTCAATGCCCGTGATTGCGACTGGCACCAATATCGATGCCTATTTCGATCACTCCCTGAAAATGGCGAAGCTCGGCACGGGACAGGTCATGGCGGCCATGCGCGAGGCAGATGAGCGACTGGTCGGGCTATCCGCCTTCCTCAACCCTAACCGCATGAACCGTCGCACACGTATCGGCTATAACTGGATTGAGCCTGAGCTGCGCGGTGGTGAGGTTGTCGACCATATCCAGTACCTCATGCTGAAGCGGGCCTATCAGTGGCGCGCGCGGCGGGTGGCATGGTGGCTGTCGCAGAAAAATGAGCGCGCTATTGCGGCGGTCGAGAAGATCGGTGCCCAGCGTGAGGGCGTCCTTCGCCAGCATACGCGTTTTGCTGACGGGAGCTGGGCTGACCTTGTGGTGCTTTCGCTGGTGGGCGACGAAATTCGCGATTCCATGGCCATGCTGGGCGAGCTGATCGAGCAGCGCCAGCAAAGCTAGTCAGGCGACCTTCGCCATGGCGAATTCTATTCAGACAAAATCTCATCGGTGAAACAGCTCCGGGCAGGCTTGGCTTGTAGGAAAATGTCTCTATTGAGTTCCAAAACAGAACTAAGGAAACAGGTATGGATTATCTTCTGCCCGAGAGTGAGCTTCGACCGGAAGTCTTCAATGAACGGGGGCTAGGGCTACTTCCGGGACATCTGGGCATCGAGATCATCGAGATTGCGCGGACACACATCGTCGGCCGGTTCGAGGTGGCAGACAGTCACAAGGCGCCGAACGGTTATCTCCATGCCGGATCGGTCGTCACGCTCGCAGATACGCTGTGCGGGTATGGGACGGCTGCCAATCTCCCTGCGGGCGCCAGTGGATTTACCACGGTCGAACTGAAGTCGAATTTCTTTTCGACCCTGCTTAAAGGGACGGTCACCTGCCGGGCAGAGCCAGTCCATGCAGGCGGCACGACGCAGGTCTGGGACGCGCGCGTCACTTCCGACGCAGGAAAGCTGATGGCCCTGTTCCGGTGCACCAATCTGGTCCTGCGCCGATAGCCATTTCGCGCGCCGCCTCTGAAGCCTTGATATTCCGGCGTCTTCGTGCTTTAGGCACCACAAATTCCGCGCAAAAGTGAGAAGCGCGCTTTTCCAGGGCTCAGAACCTGGCGAAGCCCCCGCCCGGCGATGTTTCGCTCAGCGGGGTCGCAACGCTTTGCGCTAAATCAATGAGCGCTTACCTGTGAGGTCACAGGCAAGCAGGGAGTAACGCGATGTTTGACGCGCTGACAGACCGCCTAGGCGGTATATTTGACGGACTTACGGGGCGCGGTGCGCTGTCCGAGAAGGACGTGTCCGCTGCGCTGCGGGAAATCCGCGTTGCCCTGCTGGAGGCTGACGTCGCGCTTCCAGTGGTCAAGGACTTCATCGGCAAGGTCAAAGAACGCGCGGTTGGCGAGGAAGTCATCCGTTCGGTGAAGCCGGGTCAGCAGGTCATCAAGATCGTCCATGACGGTCTTGTCGAAATGCTGGGCGGCGAAGATGCCGAGACCCGCCTTCGCGTCGACAATCCACCATCTGTCATCATGATGGCGGGCCTTCAGGGCTCTGGTAAGACGACGACGACCGCGAAGATCGCCAAGCGCCTTTCAGAGCGTGACAAGAAAAAAGTCCTGCTCGCCTCGCTCGACGTGCGCCGTCCTGCGGCCATGGAGCAGCTTGCTGTTCTGGCGGACCAGCTTGGCGCGAATGTCACTTCGCTTCCGATCGTTCAGGGCCAGATGCCGGCAGAGATTGCCCGGCGCGCCTTGCAGGCGGCCAAGCTTGGCGGCCATGACGTTGTATTCCTCGATACGGCAGGCCGGACCTCCATCGATGAGCAGATGATGGCTGAGGCGGCCGAGATCGCAAAGATCGCGCAGCCAAAGGAAACTCTCCTTGTTGCTGACGCCCTGACCGGTCAGGACGCCGTCGAAACGGCTCGCCGCTTCCATGAGCGCCTGCCGCTCACCGGTCTTGTGCTGACCCGTATGGACGGTGATGGCCGCGGCGGCGCCGCGCTCTCCATGCGCGCGGTGACGGGCCTTCCGATCAAATTCCTTGGTACGGGCGAAAAGCTCGATGGCCTCGATGCCTTCGATGCCAAGCGCGTCGCGGGCCGCATCCTCGGCCAGGGTGACATCGTCTCCCTCGTTGAGCGCGCCGGCGACCAGCTCGACCAGGAAAAGGCCGAGCGCATGGCCAAGCGGATGCGCAAGGGTGAGTTCGACCTCAATGACCTCGCCGAGCAGCTGAAGCAGATGCAGAAAATGGGCGGTCTTGGCGGCATCATGGGCATGCTGCCGGGTGCCAAGAAGGCCAAGCAGGCGATGGCCGCGGCCAATGTCGACGACAATGTCATCAAGCGTCAGGAAGCGATCATCTCCTCCATGACGCGGAAAGAGCGCGAGAAGCCAGCGCTGCTCAACGCGTCCCGCCGCAAGCGTGTCGCTGCGGGTGCCGGCGTCGAAGTGTCGGACGTCAACAAGGTGCTGAAGATGCACCGCCAGATGGCCGACATGATGAAGAAGATGTCGAAGGGCGGCATGAAGGGCATGATGAACGCGCTTGGCGGCGCAGGCGTCAGCCCGAAAGACATCGCCAAGATGGGCCAAGGTGCAGGCATGCCCGGCGGTCTTCCCGGTCTCGGCGGCGGCCAGCTTCCTCCGGGCCTTGGTGGGGGGAAGAAGAAGTGACCTCCCCACTCGACGATCTCGAACGCCTTCGCGCCAGTATCGACAATATGGATGCGATCCTGCTGCACACGCTGGCAGAGCGCTTCAAGCTGACCCAGCAGGTTGGTGTGCTGAAGGCGCAGAACGACATGCCGCCAGCCGACAAGGCCCGCGAATCGCGCCAGATCGATCGCCTCCAGCGCCTTGCGAGCGAAAGCGGCCTCGACCCGGCCTTCGCTGAAAAATTCCTCAATTTCATCGTGGCCGAAGTCATTCGCCACCACGAGAAAATCCGGTCCTCATCATGATGATGACCGTATCCTATCCGCAGACACCTGCGCAGGCAGGTGTCCAAGGAACCCCTTTTCGCTTTGGTGCATCACTTGATGTTGCACCATGGGTCCCTGCCTTCGCAGGGACTGGCGGAAATAAGACACGCCCGAGTTTTGCCTCTTACGAGCAAAGCGAAGGCGCAGTGGCCGCTGGTGCGAACCAGCGATCAGCCACGAGCCCTATGCAAAAGAAGCCATAAGACACTTAAGGAGATACACCATGGCTCTGAAAATTCGCCTTTCGCGCGGCGGTTCGAAAAAGCGTCCATTCTACCGGGTTGTTGTTGCTGACGCTCGCGCCCCGCGCGACGGCCGCTACATCGAGAAGCTCGGCACCTATAACCCGCGTCTTCCGAAAGACTCCGAAGAGCGCGTCAGCATCGACGGTGAGAAGGCCGCTGAGTGGATCCGCAAGGGTGCACAGCCGACCGAGCGCGTCGCTCGCTTCCTGAGCCAGATCGAAGTCGACGGTAAGCCAATCGTCGAGTGGAAGCACGGCAATAACCCGAACAAGGGCGAGCCAGGCACCAAGGCGAAAGAGCGCCTTGAAGAGAAAGCCGAGAAAGAAGCTGCCCGCAAGGAAGCTGAAGAAGAAGCAAAGCGCGCGGCTGAAGAAGCCAAGAACGCACCTGCTGAAGAAGAAGCCCCTGCCGAAGCCGAAGCTGAAGAAGCACCGGCTGAAGAGGCTGCTGAAGAAGAGAAAACCAGCTAGTCTTATCGACCAGCGAGTTATTCAGGCCGGGCAGCAATGCCCGGCCTTTTTTTGTGTGGTGGTCGGGACTGGTGGTGCCGCTTGGCTTCTGCGTGGCTTCATCCTTCGACAGGCTCAGGATGAGGTATCTCTTGGTTGCCGATTGCGGGAAAGACCGGGCAGCGCGTCATAGTCACCACTTATCAGGGCCGCCTTCTTGGCTCTCGACCAGCCCTTGATCTGGCGCTCAAAAGCAACGGCTTCGTTGATGGTCTCGCACGTTGTGCACCAGACTAGGCGGACCGGGAGATATCGACCCGTGTAAGCGTTCGCATATTTTCGTGAATTGTGCTCGCCAACGCGCGTACCGATGTCCCTGCCCCGATAAGTGCCGGTATAGAATGAGCCATTCGAGCACTCGAGGATGTAAATCCAGATCGCAACGTCACTCATCTCTATCACCCGCCAAGCCAATCCACCTCATCCTGAGCCTGTCGAAGGATGAAGCAGCTATAGAGCATAGAAAAAGCCCGCACGGTGACGAAGTCGAACCGCGCGGGCTGATCTGGGTGCGCCTTGTAACGGCATGGTTCGACTTCGCTCACCATGCTGGGCGTAGAAACCTACATCTGCATCGTCCAGCCTTCGACGCCCATGGCGGCCTGGCGGACGGCTTCGGACATGGTCGGGTGGGCGTGGCAGGTGCGGGCGACGTCTTCGGAGGCGGCGCCGAATTCCATGGCGATACAGATCTCGTGGATCATCTCACCGACACCGACACCCATCATGTGCGCGCCGAGAATTCGGTCCGTCTTGGCGTCGGCCAGGATCTTCACAAAGCCGGTTGTCTCATGATTGGTGCGGGCACGTGAGTTGGCCTGGAAGGGGAATTTGCCCTTCTTGTACTCGATGCCGGCCTCTTTGAGCTGGGCTTCGGTCTTGCCGACCCAAGCGATTTCCGGATTGGTGTAAACGACGCTCGGGACGAGGTCATAGTCGACATGGCCTGCCTTGCCCGCGATGAGCTCTGCGACCGCAGCGCCGTCATCTTCGGCCTTGTGGGCCAGCATCGGGCCGTGAATGCAGTCGCCGATCGCCCAGACGCCGTCAGTGACCTTGAAGTGGTCAGTCGTTTCGATGACGCCGCGCTTGTCGGTCTTGCCGCCCACAGCTTCGAGGCCAAGGCCTTCAGTGTAGGGACGGCGGCCAACAGCGACGATGATCGCATTGGCTTCGAGGGTTTCCTGATCGCCGCCTGCGGCAGGCTCCATGAAGAGTTTCACATGACCGTCGATACGCTCAA
This sequence comes from Henriciella algicola, assembly GCF_003576245.1. Lineage (GTDB taxonomy): Bacteria > Pseudomonadota > Alphaproteobacteria > Caulobacterales > Hyphomonadaceae > Henriciella > Henriciella algicola. The sequence goes on along the minus strand of NZ_QWGA01000003.1, from coordinate 813,415 downwards.
CGCCGGTGACCTTCTGGCCGAGGCGGAACTCGAGACCCTGCTTCTTGAAGGTGCGCTGGGCTTCCTTGGCGATTTCGTCGTCGGCGCCCGGCATGATGCGGTCGAGATACTCAACGACGGTGACGCTGGCGCCAAGGCGTGACCAGACGGAGCCAAGCTCCAGCCCGATAATGCCAGCACCGATCACGATCAGTTTCTCCGGCACTTCTTTCAGGGCGATCGCGCCTTCATTGGTGACGACCCGCTCTTCGTCGATCTCGATGTTCGGCAGGGAGGAGGGCACAGAGCCGGTCGCGATCACGATGTTCTTCGTGGTCAGCGTCTTTTGCTCGCCATCCTCGGCGTCGACCTCGACAACGCCCTTTTCCTTGATGCGGCCAAAGCCTTTGACGTAGTCGACCTTGTTCTTCTTCATCAGGAACTCGATGCCCTGGGTGAGGCCGTTCACTGCGTCGGTCTTCTGGCTCATCATCTGATCAAGGTCGAGCTCGAGCCCGCTCATCTTGATGCCGAGACCTGCAAAGTCGTTCTTGGCGGCTGCAAACAGCTCAGAGCCGTGCAGCAGGGCCTTCGAGGGGATGCAGCCGACATTCAGGCAGGTGCCGCCAAGCACGCCGCGCTTGTCGATGATGGCGGTCTTCAGGCCAAGCTGGCCGCAGCGGATCGCGCAATTATAGCCGCCCGGGCCACCGCCGATGATGACTACGTCGTAAGTGTCTGACATGGAATTTTGCCTGTGTGTCTGAACAAGGTTTGCTTGCCCGCGAACCTAAGCACTGGTGGGGCGAAATCAATGCGGCCTCAGCGCAAGGCTCACTTGCGCGGACAGAAAAGCAGGACGCCGCAGATAACGAGCAGGAATGGCGCAAGGATCGCCTCGTCCGCCCACACTGTATAGTCGGCGCCGAGCGAGATCATCGCACCGGTCATCAGGGCGAAGACGAGTGCGCCTGCCGAAAACACCCAGACCGCGCCGCGAATAGCGCCGAGAGCGAGCAAGCCGCCAATGATGAGAAGCGCGGTCGAGACGATGCGCAGCAGGGAAACGGGTGGGTTCAGAAGCTCTGTTGCTAGGTCACTGCCGAGCGAAATCTGGCGCATGATGGGGGTGATGGTTTCCCAGAGCATCCAGGCTGCAACGCCCGCCCCGGCGAAACCGGCAATCCGTCTGACCAGCATGATCTTCCTCCCCGAAGCCTGCCTTTATGCCTGCCACATAGCGGGCGGCCGGGCCAGCGCCAAGGGCGGCGGAGAATAGAGAGAGGCTAGAGACGTCCCTGACGGGCGAGCATGCGCCGGCCATCTGCGGCAAACTGGGCCCGCTGGCGCGCAATGGCAGCAGGTACTGGGCCCCGGCGGCGCTTGGGTGCGGCAGGATCTGACTTTGCCGGGGCGTTTCGCTGCGCCATCAGCTGTTCGAATTGCTGGCGGGAGAGATGTACGCCTTGCTGGGCACTTTCGCCGTCTGCCGTGACAATGCGCGGGCGGTCATTGTGCTCATCTTCGAGCAGGATAGCAGCGAGGCCGAGCATCAGAAGGATGAGCGCGCCGCCGACCAGCATGCCTTGCAGGCCGCTTGGGTCCATCCACCATGGGCCGGAGAAATGCAGCATAAGGAGGCTGGGCGAGACCGCGGCGCAGCCCATGCCGTACCAGAGAAGGCTGCCCTGACGGCGTGCCAGCGATGCGGCTGCCGCATAGAAGCAGAGCGAGCCGAGGAAGTAGGGCGCGCCATAAACAAAGCCGAGCTCACGCCAGTTCACGTTTTCCAGCCCGAGGGCCGGATCCGGATGAAAGAACATGACCAGCACCATCATGATGCTGGGCCACCTGATTGCCGTCAGACAGGCGAAGGCAAAGAAGATCGCAACCAGAGCAATCAGGAAGGAGATGAGGCGGCGTGACATGAGGCCCTGAACAACCCGGGCGCAATTGACGCTGCATGAATTTGGCGTTCGAATTGGCGACAGGTTCGAAAGCTTCTCTTCACAATTTCCGGCGTGCCACTCGTCATTGCGCCGGTGCGTCTCATATCTGCTGGCATGACCGAACAGACACCCTTCCCGCGCAAGACCGTCTTCCTGCTGACGGCGACCGGCGCCATCCCGTTCTTGGGCCTTGCGATCGCCATGGCCTTTCTGGACGCGCCGACCAATTCGACCGCGGCGCTGTGGCTGCAGACTTATAGCGCTGTCATCCTGTCATTCCTCGGCGGGATCAGGTGGGGGCTGGCGCTGGTAAGCCGCGGCCCGAAGCCCGGCACGTTCGTGCTGTCGGTCTGTCCGTCTCTCGCAGGCTGGGCAATCCTGCCGCCAGCGATCATTCTTGCGCCGGGGCCGGTCTGGTTTCTGGCTTATGCCGGGCTGTTTGCGCTGCAGCTCTTGTGGGACCTTCGCTCAGGCGAGGTGCCGTCCAGCTTCAAGCCGCTCCGTCTTGGTGTCAGCCTGGTCGTGATCGCATCGCTGATTGGCGCGTGGGCCGTGCAGGCATATCTGTTCTAGGCAGGCTCCAGCTCACCATAGCTGCTCGGGAAGGCAAGACCCGCCGCCACAAAGCTGATCGCGGCAAGACCGACCGAAACGAGCGCGTTCCAGCCAGCCATGGAAAGGCCGAGCATACGCCATGGCGCATCTGTGCACGAGGCGACAGCCGTGCGGTCATTGAGGCCATCAAGCGATAGCCCCATGACGTCTACCGCTTCGCCTGTGCAGCCTGACGGGGCAGGCCACCAGCTCCACTCCACACCGGCATGGTAGGCGGCGACAACTGCGCCCGTCGTGAAGACGAGGCCGAGCATCACGTTGAACGCGACGAGGAAGCGGCGATTGTTGCGGATGTTCCAGAGGATGATGCCTGTCACCGCCATCGCAGCGGCAGCCCAGTACACCTCACGCTGACGCAGGCAGAGCTGGCAAGGCAGCAGGAAAGCGAGGCGCTCAAACGCGTGCGCCGTCGCCAGCATTGTGAGAGAGACCACAAGTGCGATCACCGGCCAGCGCCAGGTGCGAAGGAGTGGGGAAAGAACCGCGTCCATAATCTGTGCCGTTCGCCAGAGGGGTCTTGTGCGAGACGCAGAATGGAGCCCTGTGCAAGGGCCTGCAATGCGACATCGCGCGCAGATGCAGTTGCGGGGCTTCTAGCCGCTGATCGTTCGCACACCGAATGCGACAAGCGCAATCAAGGTCGCGATCCATGCCGTGCCGATGACTGAGCCTAGAATAACGAGAATGCCATCACGCGCCATCAGGCCGAAAGCGACAATGGCGACGCCAATGCCCGGCACCGTGTTGGTCGACGGCAGCGGCACGAGGATGGATGCGCAGAAGAAGACCAGGAAAAAGCCGATGACCCGCTCACCCACCGGCGCCATCAGGAAAGTCAGGCGTGGGCGAGCGATCTTTTCCAGCCAGCCAAACCATTTGCGCCCGCCGTTTGCTGTGCGGGACAGGCCCTTCTTGTCGATCTTCCGGGCCGCGAACTTCTCTGGCAGCCAGGGCTCGCGCCGGCCCATCGCCATCTGCGCGGCCAGTACCATCATGGGCAGCGACACGATCTGGGGCACGCCATAGAGAAACGGAATGCAGCAGGGCAGGGCGAGGATGAAGAGCGCGGCTCCGAAAGCGCGTTCATGCAGCCGGTCAAAGATCTCACGAAGTGAAAAGCCGTCTTCCGGCGCCTCTTGGGCCATCGACTCGATGGATTGCAGGAAAGTCCGGGGGGAAAGCTCTTGCGTCATGTGGCGGCTGTTAGCGCGCTTTGATGCACTGGTCGAGATGATTGACGCCGCGAGGACCATGAGGCAGAGCGATGCACGCAATCCAGCCCGGCCCCGGTGGTGGAATTGGTAGACGCGGCGGACTCAAAATCCGCTTCTGGCAACAGAGTGCCGGTTCAAGTCCGGCCCGGGGCACCATTCGCAGCCGTTCGCGCCAGCGATCAATCGATCCAGTGGATCGATTTAAGGCGGAGAATGCGGCGGCAGCCGCCGCTCTAGTGGACTGATTTTACGAAATGAGTGCCCCGGCAGGGGCGTGATTGTTCTGACCCCGTATCGGCGCTTCGCGCCTTACATGAGCCGGGCTCAAGGCTGCCAGGCTAACGCCACAGCAGCATCGGAGCTGCGACCTCAATTCCCATTTCCACGCGAGCACGCTGCCCTACCTCCCCTCCCAAGCCAGAAGGGAGCCGCACATGTCAGCTGTCATCATTGGAGCCACGGGCGGTATCGGCCGTGCGCTGGTCGAGGAGCTGCATGCGCGCGGCTGGTTCCAGTCAATCCATGCGCTTTCACGTTCAGGTGGTGGCGAATGGCCGGACGGCGTCACGCCGGGCAAGATCGATATTCTCGATGAGGAAAGCATCGAAGCGGCCGCCGCGCGTGTGAAAAAGGATGGGCCGGTCGAGCTTTGTATTATTGCGGCGGGCATCCTGTCGGACGGCGACGCGCTGCAGCCGGAGAAAAGCTGGCGCCATCAGTCGATGGAGGCGTATGAGCGCGTCTTTCGCCTGAACACGTTCGGGCCGGGCCTTGTCGCCAAGCACTTCCTGCCATTGATGCCGCGGGGTGAGCGGGCCGTCTTTGCAGCGCTATCGGCGCGGGTCGGGTCCATTGGCGACAATGGCTTTGGTGGCTGGCATGCCTACCGCGCCTCGAAGGCTGCGCTGAACATGCTGATCCGCAACTTCGCCATTGAGTGGACGCGCAAGTCCGAAGAAAGCATCTGCGTCGGGCTTCACCCGGGCACGGTGGACACCGGCCTCTCGAAGCCATTTCAGGGCAATGTGCCCGACAAGCAGCTCTTCACGCCGCAACAGTCTGCGGGTTATCTGCTCGACGTCATCGGCAAGCTGACGCCCGCCGATACAGGCAAGGTCTTTGACTGGCAGGCGGAAGTCATCGAGCCCTGAGAGGGCGGACGGTCGCTACCGGAGAGGCGTGTTTTCGAGCACGGAGCGGGCATTATAGGCCTGAGGCGTGTCCGGGCGCGGGCCGCGGCCAATCAGGATTTCGATGCTCTCGGTCGTCTTCTTGCTGGAGCCGCCAAGCGGGACGCCGATGCCGACGCCAACACCCACCCCGGAGCCATAGCGGCCAGACGAGCTTCCACCACCGATGGAGAGTGAAGACCGCGGGCGGCTGCTCTCATCGCTGTCGATATAGCCACCGACGATGCGGAACCAGTCGGCATTATTCTCCACTGTCACTTCTGCGGCGCGGCGCAGCACATAGCTGCGCGCTTCCCCAGGTGAGAGGGCGGTGTAGCTGACGCGGTAGCGATCAGACTCAATCGGCTGGACGGTAAAGCCTTGCGCGCTCGCTGATGTCGCCGGGCCATAAGGCTGCGCCGTGGTGCACGCGCCCAGAAGGAGTGCGGCCATGCCGGCTGCAAGATAGGTCTTTTTCATGCGGGATCCTGCCTTTCGGTGGGCCAGTCTAGCGTCGGCCCTGACAGAATGAACGCTCTGAGAAGCGAAAGTTCCCCGGCGCGTGCTGCAGCGCTAATGTTTCGGCTTGTCGGACGTATTGCGCCCGAAGTTGACGTCTGACGTGTCCTGCCCGGCATCGATGATGGCCTTGCGGATGCCGCGGGCGCGTTCGAATTCCTTCATCAGCGTGTCACCATCACCCCAGCGGATGGCCCGCTGCAGGGCAGCAAGGTCTTCGCTGAAGCGGCCGAGCGTCTCAAGCACGGCTTCCCGATTGTTCAGGAAGACGTCGCGCCACATGGTCGGGTCGGAGGCTGCAATCCGCGTGAAATCACGGAAGCCGCCTGCGGAATATTTCACCACCTCGCCTTCGCCGACGCTTTCCATGTCATAGGCCGTCGAGACGATATTGTAGGCGATGAGGTGGGGCAGGTGAGAGGTAATGGCGAGAACGCGGTCATGGCGACCTGCCTCCATGATCTCGACCTTCGATCCCAGCATTTCCCAGAAGGCGGCAAGACGATCGAGCGCGGAATTGTAGGCTTCTTCCTGCTGCGGCAGAGGGGTCAGGATGTACCAGGCATTCTTGAACAGGGTCGAGAACCCGGATTCCGGGCCGGACTTCTCGGTACCTGCGATCGGGTGGCCGGGAATGAGATGCACGCTCTCAGGACAATGCGCCTGCATGGCGGCGAGCGCCTTTTCCTTCACAGAGCCGACATCGCTCAGGATGGCGCCGGGTTTCAGCGAGGGCGCGAGCGCCTCGCAGGCTGTTTCAATCGCGCCAACGGGGACGCAGAGGATAACGCAGTCCGCATCGCTGCAGGTGGCTGCGGGCGTGTCGCACACCTCGCCAAGGCCGAGCTGGCCCGCGCGGCGGCGCACATCTTCATTGGCGTCGTAGATCGCGATCTTGTCGGCCGCGCCATTCTCGCGCGCAGCCAGGGCGATCGAGGACCCGATCAGCCCGGCCCCGATAATGGCAATCCGGTCAAAAACGGGTCTGATCATCGCCTAGCTGGCCTTCGCGAAGTCGTTGAAGGCGGCCAGCACATCGTCATTGGCTTCTGTCGTGCCGATCGAGAGGCGCATGCAATGGGCGAGGCCGTAAGCCTTCATGTCGCGGATCACGATGCCCTTGGAGCGCAGGAAGACGTCGGCTTCCTCGGCGCGCTTCTCGCTGCCGAAATCGATGAGCAGGAAGTTCGCAACGCTCGGGAAGACCTTGAAGCCCATTTCTTCTAGGGCAGGCTTCAGGCGGTCCAGTTCGCCATTATTGTGGGCCACGGATTTGGCGACGAAGGCGTCGTCGTTCAGCGCGGCGAGGCAGGCGGCCTGCGCCACCGACGTCACGTTGAACGGCCCGCGTACACGGTGCACCGCGTCGATGATGCTTTCCGGCCCATAGGCCCAACCGAGGCGAAGGCCTGCAAGGCCATGAATCTTGGAGAAGGTGCGCGTCATCAGCACATTTGGATAATCGTGCGCCATTTCCATGCCGTCATTATAATCATCCTGCTGGACGTACTCGGCATAGGCGCCGTCGAGGACCAGAAGGATGTCTTCGCGCAGGCCAGCGTGCAGGCGTTTGACCTCGCTATAAGAAATGTAGCTGCCGGTCGGATTGTTCGGGTTGGCCAAGAAGACGATCTTCGTCTTGTCGGTCACGCGCTCCAGCATGGCATCGACGTCGGTGCGCAGATCCTTTTCCGGCGCGCTGATCAGTTTGGCGCCCGCCTGCTGCGCTACGAGGCTGTAGACAAGAAAGCCGTGCGCCGATTGCAGGACTTCATCGCCCGGCTGCAGATAGGCACGGCCAAGCAGCTGGAAGATCTCGTCAGAGCCTGCGCCGCAGACGATGCGGTCCGGATCGATGTCATATTTCGCGCCGATGGCCTGACGCAGTGCGAAGGCAGAACCATCCGGGTAAAGCTCAAGATGCTGGGCCGCCTTGGTCAGGGCTTCGACAGCCTTGTCGCTGCAGCCAAGCGGGTTCTCATTCGAGGAGAGCTTCCAGCCATGGTCGAGCTTCTGGCCACCCTTGTACGGGGTGATCGCGAGAATGTTCGAAAGTGGCTTTGGCCCGGTCATGAGACTGCTCCCTGTTTCAAGCTGATCCTCGTGGCCAAGGATGGGCTGAAAATCAAGTGAGAGCCTGTGAATGACCGGGCCGAAAGAGTTGCAGTATCAGCTTTTCAGAAAGGCAAGCAGGTCGTCCGCCAGCTGATCGGCGTGCGTTGCGGTCAGGCCGTGCGGCGCGCCTTCATACTCCTTGAGCTCGGAATTCTTGGCGAGCTTCGCCGCCTGCCGGCCCGTGGCATCGATAGGAACAGTCTGATCGCCCGTGCCGTGCACCACCAGCAGTGGGACGTTCATTGCATCAAAGTCCGGGCGGAGGTCGGTCTTGCCAAACGCATCTACGCAATCGAGCGTCGCCTTCGGAGAGGCGAGCATGGCCATCTGCCACGACCAGTGCAGCACTTCATCAGAAACGCCGCCAGCTTCGGTGCCGTTTCCATAGAAGTCCTTGAAGAAGCCTGCGAGGAATTGCTGACGATCCTTGCGAAGCTCTGACTTGATGCCTTCGAAAACATCTGCAGGTGCACCGTCTGGATTGTCGTCCGTCTGTAGCATGAACGGCGCGATCGAGGAGATGAGCGCTGCCTGTTTGATGCCTTTGCCCTCGTGGCGTGACATGTACCGGCAGACTTCGCCGCCTGCCATGGAGAAACCGGCGAGCGTTGCATCCTTCAGCCCCAGCTCTTTGACGATGGCGGCAAGGTCGTCTGACATCGTGTCATAGTCATAGCCGCTCCATGGCTGTTCGGAACGGCCGAAGCCGCGGCGGTCATAGGAGATGACCCGGTAGCCTGCCTCTGCCAGTTTCACGGCCTGGTATTCCCAGCTGTCTGCGTTGAGCGGCCATCCATGGATCAGGATAACAGGGCGGCCTTCGCCCCAGTCCTTTACGTAAATGTCGGTTTTGTCGGCGCCCTGAATATACGGCATGAATACCTCTTCTTTCTGATTAGATCCTCACATTGGCAACGTGCGCAGGGAGACGCTGTTCCTGCTTGCGCCGCGCTCGCCCCGCCAATCATGCTTGACAGGGGCGCATCCTGCCGACACCTCAGGCGCCATGCCGGACAATGCCCCGCCCCAGACCAGCGCCCTTCGCGTGCTCTCCCTGCCAGAGCCGCTGAAGCTCGATTGCGGTGAGACGCTGGATCAAGTCGAAATCGCCTATGAAAGCTGGGGCGAACCGAATGCAGACCGCTCCAATGCCATCCTGATCTGCCACGCGCTGACGGGGGACCAGTTTGCGGCGTCGAAGAACCCTGTGACAGGCAGGCCAGCCTGGTGGCCGCGCGTCATCGGACCTGGCCTCGCCATTGATACGGACCGCTACTACGTCATCGCGACCAATGTGCTGGGCGGCTGTATGGGCACGACCGGGCCAGCCTCGAAAGCGCCCGACGGCAAGCCCTATGGTACGCGTTTTCCTGTCATCACAATTGGCGACATGGTGCGCGCCCAGCGGGCTTTCATTGCGGCGCTCGGTATCGACAGCCTGTTCTCGGTGATTGGCGGGTCCATGGGCGGCATGCAGGCGCTGGAATGGGCCGCGCAGGCGCCGGAGCAGGTCTTCACCTCTGTGCCGATCGCTACATCGGCACGCCATTCGGCCCAGAATATTGCCTTCTATGAGGTCGGGCGTCAGGCCATCATGGCGGATCCGGACTGGTGCGAGGGCAATTATCTTGCGGAAGGCAAACGCCCTTCGCGCGGGCTCGCCATTGCGCGGATGGCGGCGCACATCACCTATGTTTCCGAGAGTGCGCTGAAGCGGAAATTCGACCGCGGCCTGCAGGACAGAGAGAAGACCAGCTTCAGCTTCGACGCGGATTTCCAGGTCGAATCCTATCTGCGCTATCAAGGCCATTCCTTCGTCGACCGGTTCGATGCCAACTCATATCTCTATGTGACGCGCGCCATGGACTATTTTGACCTGTCGTCGCGCAGTGAGGGGCGGCTGGCGGATGTGTTCAGGGATACGCCGGTCCGCTTCTGCGTCTTTTCGTTCTCGTCCGACTGGCACTATCCGCCAGAGGCAAACCGCGAGATTACCCGCGCCCTCATCGCGGCGGGCGCTGAGGTCAGCTATCTCGATATCCAGTCGGACAAGGGCCATGACGCCTTCCTGCTGGAAGAGCCGATCTATGAGAAGGCGCTTGCCGGTTTCCTGTCGGCGAGCGCTGAGTTGAGGGGCATCTAGTGGTGGAGCAACGGACAGTCCGCCCGGACCATGAGGCCATTGCCGGGCGCGTTGGCCAGGGTGCACGCGTGTTGGACGTTGGCTGCGGCGACGGGGCGCTCCTCGATCTTCTGAAGTCGACACGCGGTGTCGATGCGCGCGGGCTGGAGCTTTCGAGCGAAACCGCAGGCATTGCGCTTGCGCGCGGTCTGTCTGTCATTCAGGGCGACGCCGACAGTGATCTTGAACTTTTCCCGGATGACAGCTTCGATGTTGCGATCCTGTCCCAGGCTGTCCAGCAGATGCGCCGCCCGGCGCGGGTGCTGGGCGAGCTTGCCCGCATTGCACCTGAAGTCATCGTGTCATTTCGCAATTACGGCCTATGGAGCCGCCGACTGACCCTGATCCGTCAGGGGCGGATGCCTGCGCCGGGTCTCGCGCATGAAGAGGGTGTGCTGTTGCCGGTGACGGCACTCGACATGATCGAGCTTGCCAGCCGCCTTGGCCTTGCCTGTGTCGCGATGGCGCCTGTGCGCGGCAGCGCAGTGGGCGAGTTCCGCAACAAGGGTCTGGGGCGCCTCAACTGGGGCGCGGACGAGGTTATCCTGCACCTGAAGCGGATATGAAAAACCGGCAGACACGTTCTGTGCTGCCGGTCGTTCAACAAGGATTGGGAGGTAAGCGCTAGCCGCTGAGCGCCTGTTCGTTTTTCTCGCCGGTGCGGATGCGCGTCACGCTATCGAGGCCGGAGACGAAGATCTTGCCGTCACCGATCGTGCCGGTGTTTGCCGCGCTGATGACAGCTTCGACCAGACGGTCGACGTCGCCGCTCGCGCAGGCCACTTCGACTTTGACCTTTGGCAGGAGGCGGACTTCGTACTCAGCGCCGCGATAGACTTCGGTCTTGCCTTGCTGGCGACCATAGCCCCGCACTTCGGAGACTGTCAGACCGGCAACGCCAGCTTCGCTCAGCGCATCGATCACTGCGTCGAGCCTGCTTGGTTTGAAGATCGCGGTAATAAGTTTCATGGCCCCAGAGCCTCCCATTGTTCAACGTGTTTGATGAAAGCGCGGCGTGACTGGCCGGTCAACGTGAGAAATTTCGACTTTCCGGCCGTCGGAACGTGCTGCCTCATTTCTAGGCAATTGTGCCACACCTTTGCGCCCGGTTGCCAGCCCTGTCACAGGCGCAGCGGCCCCGCTGCCGGGTTTTGCGTAGAGGTGCTTGATCGCCTCGACCATGACTGCGCCGCCAAGACCGGGCACGGCAAGACTGCCAAAATTCTCAAATCCATCAGCGGCATGGGTCAGGAAACGCCAGTTGATGGGCGGCAGGTGCAGCGCGGTCGTGCTGGCCGTGACCTGAAAGAGATGATCGTTCAGCCACTGGATCAGCTGCCGGCGTGTCCAGGGGCGCCCATGCCCGAAAGGTGTGCCTTCGCTCAGCGACCAGAGGCCCTTGCGGTTCGCGACGATGATGAGCGCGCGGCCTTCAGGTGCCAGTACCCGCCAGGCTTCACGCATGACGGCGCGGGGGCTTTCAGCTTCTTCGACGGCGTGCAGCAGGATGACCCGGTCGAACGAGCCATCCGCGAAGGGCAGCCGGTCTTCTTCTGAAATACACGCGGAAACGCCCCGGTCAGTGCCAGCCCAATAGCTCGCTGCGCCAAGATGCGGGGTCACAGCGACGGCAGATTTCGCCGTCAGCGACAGTCCTGCGAGCAGCGGATGGGCATAACCCATGCCGAGAACAGTCTGGTTTGCGCAGTCGCCCCAGAGATCATTCAGCCGCCGCAGCAACAGATAGCAGGCCGTCTCCCCCAGGCTGGAGGCGTAGAAATTCTCAAGATCGCTCGCGCGCTGTCTCATACAGGCCTTGTTTCACAATCTGCCTTTGGTCTTAAATGGGGGCATGATCGAAATTCACCAGTTTCCATGCCTGAAAGACAATTACGGCTTTCTTGCGCACGACACCAAATCCGGCATGACCGTGGCTATCGACACGCCGGATGGAGAGAAATACCTCGCTGAGGCCGAGAGCCTTGGCTGGACCATTGACGAGATCTGGAACACGCACTGGCATCCAGATCATGCCGGCGGCAATGAGCTGATCAAGAAAGCGACCGGCTGCCGCATCCTTGCCCCGGCAGGTGAGGCGGAAAAGATCCCCGGCATCGACCAGCCCCTGGCCGGCGGCGACAAGGCCCGTCTCGGCAACATGGAAGTCGTGATCGTCGACGTGCCCGGCCACACGCTTGGTCACATTGCCTATCATATCCCTGAAGCGCGGACCGCCTTTGTCGGCGATGCGCTTTTCGCGCTCGGTTGTGGGCGCGTCTTTGAGGGCGATGCGAAGATGATGTGGGCGAGCCTGTCGCGCCTCAAATCGCTTCCGGCAGAAACCGTCATCTATTGCGCACATGAGTATACGCAGGCGAATGCCCGCTTTGCACTCAGCGTTGATCCGTCCAACCCGGCGCTGACTTCCTATGCGCAGGAAGTCGAGATGAAGCGCCAGCGCGGTGAATGGACGGTGCCGACCGTGCTTTCGCGAGAGCTTGAGGCCAATCCGTTCCTGCGGGCAGACGACGCGGCGCTGCAGGCCGCCATGGGCCATGCGGGTGACCCTGTCGCGACCTTTGCGGAAATCCGCGCACGCAAGGACAGTTTCTGACCATGTCAGCGCTGTCCGGCGACCTTGGCGCCAATGAGATCATCCGGCTTCTTGGCCTGAAGCCGCATCCTGAGGGCGGCCACTATGCAGAGATGTACCGCTCTGAAGGCGAGGGGCGCGCGGCCTGCACCACGATCTATTACCTGCTGCAGGCGGATGAAGTTTCGGCTTGGCACCGCGTCGATGCAGACGAGGTCTGGGCCTGGCATGCGGGCGGCCCGCTTGCGCTGACGCTGTCACCGCCGGACGGTGTGGGTGCGACACCTCACAAGCTCGGCCCTGACCTTCGCGCAGGCCAGCGCCCGCAACTCGTCGTGCCGAAGGATCACTGGCAGACGGCCGAAACGCTCGGGGCGTGGACGCTGGTCAGTTGTTTCGTCGCGCCCGGCTTCGACTTTGCAGGCTTCGAAATGGCACCGGAGAACTGGCGCCCGAAGGTTTAGTGGGAGCCTTCTGTTTCTTTCCTCCCCCGCCTGCGGGGGAGGTGGGCCGCGAAGCGGCTCGGAGGGGGGCTCTTTATAGATGGGGGGTGCCCCCTCCGCCTGCCGGCACCTCCCCCGTGAACGGGGGAGGGGGCTCCCCAGCGCCGTTAGTCTATTATCCGGCCGTCAGGCCGCCATCCAGAACCAGTTCAGCGCCGTGCATATAGCTGCTTTCGTCAGAGGCGAGGAACAGCATGCCGTTGACGATTTCCTGAATGGTGCCGGTACGCCCGAAAGGTACGGCCTCACCGGTCATGCCAGCCAGCGTTGCATCGCGCGGCATATTGCTCGACGTGCTCTCCTCGGTGCCGATCAGCGTGTCCCAGATCGCTGTCGAGATGATGCCCGGATGGATTGAGTTGACGCGGATGCCGTCCTTGGCTTCGGCGCACTCCAGCGCGACAGATTTGGTAAAGCTCTTCACCGCAGCCTTTGTCGCGCAGTAGCAGGAGAAGTTCGCCGTTGAGCGGATGCCTGCCACAGATGAGACATTGATGATGTTGCCGCTGCCAACTTCGCGCATTAGCGGCAGGGCGTGTTTCACGCCAAGAAAGACGCCATCGACATTCACCGCCATCATCTTGCGCCAGAGGTCGAAATCCATCTCATGGACGAGCCCCGTCATGCCGATACCTGCATTGTTGATGAGGACATCTAGCTTGCCGTGATTGGTTCGGACAGCAGCGATGACATCGACCCAGGCGTCTTCGCTCGTCACGTCATGTTCGATGAAGCTCGCCTTGCCGCCAGAGCCCTCGATCTCGGCGACGAGCGCCTTGCCAGCCTCTGCCTCGATATCGGTGGCGACGATGATCGCCCCTTCTTCAGCAAAGCTGAGCGCCGCCTGACGGCCAATGCCCTTCGCCGCGCCAGTGATACAGACCACACGGCCTTCAAACCTGTTTGCCATACTGTTTATCCCTCATCTGCCGCGTTTCATGAGGCGGCCTTGAGGCGAGACTGCTCAGCGAATGCGGCGCACCGCAAGTCTGACGCAGCGGTAGTCGATGCGGCAACTTTCAGGCGTCACCCTCGACCGCGGAACGCGGTCTGAGGGTCCATCACCTGCCATTCCTGCAAGTGCCAGGTGCGGGCGATCCGAGATAGGCTCCCAGATGAGCTGACGCTCATCGGGAGTGACGCCACATTCAGGCTGTCGAATGGATCAAGCCGGGAAACCACCCGCCTTCGACAAGCTGGAACTCACCTCATGTCCGAGCACCGTTTCCAGCCATTTCGCGGTCTCGATCAGCTTGCCGAGGTCGAGGCCTGTCTCGAACCCCGCGCGCTCCAGCATGTAGACGACATCTTCGGTGGCGACATTTCCGGTCGCCGCCGGTGCGAATGGACAGCCGCCAATCCCGCCGCAGCTAGCATCAATAACATCGACACCGGCATCGACGGCAGCCGCCACATTGGCAAGCGCCGCGCCGCGCGTGTCATGGAAGTGCATGCGCAGGAAGACGTCCGGGGCTTCCATACTGACGCGCTCGATCAGCGACCTCACCTGCCAGGGCGTTGCGACCCCGATCGTATCGCCAAGGGCAAGCTCGCCGACGCCAGCGCGTTGCGCACGGGCCGCAAGGTTGCCGACGACCAGCGGGTCGACTTCGCCGTCATAGGGGTCACCGAATGCCACGGAGATGGTGGCAGAAAGCGGAATGCCGGCCTCGTGGATGAGCGGCGCGCACTGCATCAGCATGTCGGCGCTTTCCGACGGGCTCATGCCCTGATTGCGTTTGCCGAAACCTTCGCCAGCTACCAGCACGAAATTGATCTCGTCGGCTTTCGCGTCGATGGCGCGGCGGACACCCTTCTCATTGAGGGCGAGCGCGATGTGACGGGTTGGCTTTGATCGGTCGACACCAGCGAAGACCTCTGTCGAATCTGCCATTTTGGGGACGGCCTTGGGCGAAACGAAGCTGCCGGACTCCATCCGCCTGATGCCGGCCTCTTCCAGCCGCTCGATGAATTCAAGCTTCTGCTGCGTGGTCAGATTGCCGGGATCGTTCTGCAGCCCGTCGCGTGGGCCGACCTCAACTATATCGATACGTCTTGTCATGAGGTGGTTCTAGAGCGCATGGAGGGGACATGACAGATCAAAAATCACCCCTTGCCGGCCTTCGCGTGATCGAGCTTGGCCAGCTGATCGCCGGACCGTTCTGTGCGCAGCTGCTCGGCGACTTTGGTACGGAGGTCATCAAGATCGAGGCGCCGGACGCGCCCGACCCGGCCCGCGGCTGGGGCGCGGCCAAGAAGGACGGCCACAGCCTGTTCTGGCCAATCATTGCCCGCAACAAGAAATCCCTGACGCTGAACCTGCGCGAACCGGAAGGGCAGGCACTCCTGAAGCAGCTCGCCGCGACCGCAGACGTGCTGGTCGAGAACTTCCGCCCCGGTACGCTGGAGCGCTGGGGGCTTGGTCCGGATGTCCTGCACGCACTCAATCCGCGCCTCGTGATTGCGCGCATCTCTGGCTATGGCCAGACGGGCCCTGAAAGCGCCAAGGCTGGCTATGCGAGTGTCGGTGAGGCCAAGGGTGGCCTCCGCTATATGATCGGGGAGCCGGATCGGCTACCAGCGCGCGCAGGTGTCTCTCTCGGCGATACGATGACAGGCACCTTTGCGGCGCTTGGCACGATGATGGCGCTGTTCGCGCGAGAGCGGACGGGCAGGGGGCAAGTCGTCGATGCGGCGATCTATGAAAGCGTGATGGCCTTCATTGAAAGCATCATTCCAGAATACGCATTGGCGGGCCAGATACGTGAGCGGACGGGTCCGATCCTGCCGCGCGTTGCCCCGTCAGGTGTCTATCCCTGCGCCGACGGCATGGTCATCATTGGGGCCAATCAGGACACACTGTTCAGGCGGCTTGCGAGCATGATCGGCGCCGACTGGGCCGATGATCCCCGGTTCGCGACCCATGATGGTCGCGGCGACAATCAGCATGAGCTTGATGAGAAAATCGCGGCCTGGACCGGTGAGCGCACGGTGGACGATGTGCTCTCACAGTGCGAGGCAAACGGCGTCCCGTGCGGGCCTGTGAATACTGCGCGCGAGATGCTGGAAGATGCCCACATCAAGGCGCGTGAAGCGATCATCCGTGTCGCACATCCAATGCTGGGTGAAGTCCCGATGCAGGGCGTCTTTCCCAAACTCTCCGATACGCCCGGCAGGGTAGATCATGCCGGTCCGGCGCTCGGTGCCGACACGGCCCGCATTCTGACGTCCATCGGCGTCGACGCATCCGAACAGGCGCGCCTTCGCGAAAAAGGAATTATCTGATGACGGACTTCCAACCCCCGCTTTCCGGCTCTGCGCAGGACGAAGCAAAGGAGCTGCGGCCCAAATTCAATTCTGATGGCCTCATCCCCGCCGTGGCGCAGGATAGCGCGACGGGCGACGTGCTGATGATGGCCTGGATGAATGAGGAAGCGCTGCGCCAGACCATCGAGACAGGCGAAGCGACCTATTTCTCCCGCTCGCGCGGCAAGCTGTGGCGCAAGGGGGAGACCTCCGGCAATACGCAGACCGTGAACGACATTCTCATCGACTGTGATCAGGATACGCTCCTCCTGAAAGTGACCCAGAAGGGGCCTGCATGTCACACTGACCGGAAATCTTGCTTCTACCGTACGGTCACTTCGGGCGGCGCGCTATCTTTCGCTGAATAGGCCGGCTAGATTGGCGACAGGGCTGATCTCAGGGGACTTCGATCAATGAAAATACTGCCACTCGTTTCACTCGGCGCGCTCGCACTGGCGATCAGCGCCTGTTCTCCGACAGACACATCGGCCGACGACACGGCGGCGACCGCACCGGCCGAAGGCGACGTTTCTGGCGATATGGACACGGCTGCTGGCGAGACACCTGCTTACACAATGGCATCCGAGCCGGCTGAAGAGCTGCAGCTGATCAAGCTCGATTGCGGCACGATCTATGTGTCCGATCTCAACATCTTCTCGGTCGAAGGCGATTATGCGGGCCAGACGGACACCTTCACCGATACGTGCTGGCTGCTGCGCCACCCGGACGGCGATCTCCTTTGGGATCTCGGCCTTCCAGGCGAACTGGTCGAGGCTGGAGAGCAGACACAGGACGTCTTCTCCGTATCGCTTGATAAAACAATTTCCGACCAGCTCATCGAAATGGGCCTTGGCATGTCGGACGTGGAGATGGTCGCCATCTCTCACAGCCACTTCGACCATGTCGGTCAGGCTGGCGACCTTGATCCCGCGACGACCTGGCTCGTCAATGAAGCGGAATACGGTTTCATGTTTCCCGAAGCGGGCGCCGAGGGCGACGACCAAGCAGAAAGCCAGTTCCCTGCCTTTGAAGGGCTGACTCGTGAAACAATCGGCGACAATCACGACGTGTTCGGGGATGGCTCTGTCATCATTATCGAAACGCCGGGCCATACGCCGGGCCATTCCTCACTTCTGGTGAACCTGCCGGAAACCGGCCCCGTCCTGTTGACCGGCGACCTCTATCACCGCGAAGAAAGCCGCGAGGGAGAGCGCGTGCCAGCCTTCAACTTTGATGTTGAACAGACACGCGCATCCATCGCTGAGTTTGAAGCCAGAGCCGAAGAGCTTGGCGCCCGCGTGATCATCCAGCATGAGCCAGCCGACACGAATGACCTTCCAGACGTGATGCGCTGACGGCCTGTTTTGTGCCGGGGTGCGCCCTAGTCGGTGTCTTCGGCATCAAGGCCCAGCAGGCTTTTGAGGATTTCGATTTGCCGGTCAAAAGCGGGCGTGCCGGGGGCGACCAGTTCCACATGGCCGCCGGGGACCTCAACATACTCAGCGCTGTCACCGGCTTCAGCCGCTTTCGCGGTATAGCCCTGCCCAAGCTCTGGCGGCGCGATCCGGTCGCGCGTGCCGTTCACGCTGATCTGCGGGACGCCGAGCGGTAGCAGTACAGCTGGTGAGGTGTCAGAAAAGACGTCCGGACGGTCATCTGAAGGCGCTCCGGTCAGCACGTCCATGATGTCGGCGAGGCAGCCCGCCTGCGTGACCGGGGCAGAGGTTTGGAGGTCTGCAAGCCCGCCGACATTCACCACCGCTTTCGGAACGAAGGGGGCCTCACTAACGAGCGGGCTATCCTCAGAGATATTCTGACGCGCAGCTGCCCAGAGAGCGAGGTGCCCACCGGCAGAATGGCCCGTCGCGACGACATTGGACGTATCCAGTCCAAGCTCTGGGCCTCGCTCTGCCAAGGCATCCACGGCCCGCGCCACATCTAGGAATGTCCCCGGATAGCCACCGCCAGCCTCATCGACGCCGCGATACTCAATATTCCAGACGGCCATGCCTTCATCGCGCAGCGCGCTGGCGGCATAGTTCATCAGCGTCCTGTCCGCGATTTCCTTCTGCCAGCAGCCGCCATGGATCATCAGGACCGTCGGGAAGGGCCCTTCGCCCTCTGGCAGCCAGACATCGACGAGGTCAGTTGCGCCGGGGCCTGTTGTCACAGTCATGTCAGGCTGCGGGAGCGGGCGGCCAAGCAGGTCGCCCCAGTTCATCAGTGCATCTTCTGCCATCTCGGCCTCTGCAGTGTCTGTTGCAGCGCCGTCGCCTGCGACTACTGACCCTGTGTCAGTCGAGTGTGTTTCGCCAGCGCAAGCGGCAAGAAAGAGCGCAGCTGCGCAAAGCTGGGATTGAATACGCAAAGGCTTGCTCCAACAGCTGAATCTCCATTGATCTGCCCGCCAAGCCGCGCAATGGCAAGAGAACCGAATGCGCCCATAAGGGTTAATGCCTTGATGATCTACAATTGCCCCTCCAGCCGCGATAGCGCCATTGCCATCGACCGGCACGACATCCTCGCCCATGCGCGTGAGGCTTTCGACTTGGAGGGCGGCCTCATCTATCTCGTCGGCCATTCGCTCGGCCCGGCCACGCACAACGCGCTCGATGCGCTTAACCAGTCAGCAAAATATGACTGGCGCCGGGGGCTGGTGCGCTCATGGAACAGCGCTGGATGGTTCACACTCGCCAAGACCACCGGCGCACGACTTGCGCGTCTCGTTGGTGCGCGCCAGCAGGAAGTCATGATCGCCGACAGCGTTTCGGCCAACATCTTCAAGCTTGCCTCGGCGGCGCTTTCAGCGGGCCTTTCTGCGTCCACCACCCTCATCATCGAGGAAGACGAGTTTCCGACCGACCAGTACATCACCGAAGCCCTGTCGACGCTTCAGGGCGCTGCTTTCCAGCGGGTCGAGGCGGGCACGGGCGTCGCCGCGATGCAGGAAACGGGCGGCATCCTGATCCGCAGCCTCGTGAACTACCGCAATGCCGAGCGCCGCGACATGGCCGCTGAAGAGAAGCTCGCGAGGAAAGCAGGCGGTCTCATCATCTGGGATCTCAGCCACGCGACTGGCGTCATCGAAGTCGCGCTGAACAAGGCCGGTGCCAAGCTCGCTACGGGGTGCACCTACAAATATCTCAATGGCGGGCCGGGTGCGCCGTCATTCCTCTATGTCGAAAAAGACCTGATCGAGAAACTCGAAAGCCCAATGCCAGGCTGGATGGGCCATGCGAGCCCCTTCACTTTCGACCCTGAATACACCCCGGCTGGCGACATTACCCGCTTTGCCAATGGCACGCCGCCCATCCTGTCGCTTGCCGCTCTGTCAGGTGCTCTGGAAGCGTTTGAAGCGCTCGACATTTCGCTGGTAGCGGCCAAGGCACGGGTGCTGGGCGATCTTGTCACGTCGCGGGCGCGCGATATCGGCCTGACGGTCGGCTCGCCGCTGCAGGGCAAGGATCGCGGCGGCCATGTCAGCTTCAGCCATCCCCATGCGCACGAAATCGTCCGCGCGCTCGCGGCCCGCAATATTCTCGCTGACTTCCGCGCGCCGGACACGATCCGCTTCGGCCTCTCGCCGCTCTTCCTGCGCTTCATCGACGTCTGGGACGCAATGGACGCGCTGGCAGACATCCTGGAGACCGAAAGCTGGGACAAGGAAGAATACCGCGAACGCGCCGCCGTCACCTGAGGCGGCTCGACGTGGCAAATACCTCAAATTTCGCGCGCTAAATTGGCGACCCCGACAGGATTTGAACCTGTGACCTACAGATTAGGAATCTGTTGCTCTATCCTGCTGAGCTACGGGGTCGCGCGAGTTCTGGCGATAACGCGTTTTTGGATGGGTTAGAAGGGGTGGCGATGCGGAAGGGAGTGGCGGCGTGGGCGTTTGCCTTCATCATTGTCACGGGCTGCGGCAAGGCGGGCCCGCTATCTGAGATGGAGCCCGGAGAGCGCGGCCGCGTGGTGCGTATCATTGACGGCGATGCACTCGTCCTCGACACCGGCCAGAGCGTCCGGCTGGTCGGTCTCGAAGCCCCGGCGATGAACTGGCGTGATAATGACCCGGACCCCTTCGCAGAAAAGGCCTCGCGCATGCTCGAAGACATGGTCATGGGGCGTGAGGTTCGCCTCTACTTTCCGGGCCTGACGCGAGACCGCTATGACCGCGCGCTGGCCCATGTCGAAACCGCCGATGCTAAAGGGCCGGACTT
Source organism: Henriciella algicola (assembly GCF_003576245.1). Classification (GTDB taxonomy): domain Bacteria; phylum Pseudomonadota; class Alphaproteobacteria; order Caulobacterales; family Hyphomonadaceae; genus Henriciella; species Henriciella algicola. Next base: position 793,051 of record NZ_QWGA01000003.1, on the reverse strand, counting down.
CTGGGTGAACGAGGAAATGCTGCGCCGGGGCGGCGCGCGCCTTCGCATCTATCCGGACACGTCTGCTGGTAGCGAAGCTTTAGTGGAGGCTGAACGCGAAGCGCGTAGCGCGCGTGCAGGCTTGTGGGAAGAGGCGGCGTACCTGCCTCTAAGGGCCTCAGCGATAGACCGCGACACCCGCGGCTTTCTCATCGTTCTGGCAGAGCTTGGCGGCGAGGCCCCGATCCCCGCAGAGACCTATGGTGACAGCCCGGCCTGCGCCCGCTCAACCGTGGGCCGCGCGCTGGTCATCGACATCGCAAGGGGCGCTGAACGCCTTTGTGACCTGCCAGCTGGAACAATGGGGGAATTTCGGGGCTGGGTGTCGGGTGGACGCCTTGATCTCGTCCACCCGCTCCATTTCGAGAGCCAGTCTTCGGCTGACTAGCCAGCGATGTACTGCGCGCCGTTTACCGTCATGGTAGCGCCGGTAATGAAGGCGGCTTCATCCTTGGAGAGGTAAGAGCACATGGATGCGATCTCCTCTGCCTTGCCGAGACGGCCAACCGGAATGGTGCCGATAATGCTTTCCAGCACCTTTTCCGGCACAGCGCGGACCATGTCCGTGTCGATATAGCCAGGGGCGACCACGTTGACGGTGATGCCCTTCTTGGCGCCTTCCTGCGCCAGCGCCTTGGTAAAGCCGATCAGGCCCGCCTTGGCAGCTGAATAGTTCGCCTGACCGAACTGACCCTTCTGGCCGTTGATCGACGAGATGTTGATGATGCGGCCCCAGTTGCGCTCACGCATGCCGTCCCAGACCTGACGGGTCACGTTGAAAGCGGAGGTCAGGTCGACGCTGATGACCTCATTCCATTGCTCGAGCGTCATCTTATGGAACGGCGCATCGCGCGTGATGCCTGCATTGTTGACGACGACATCGACAGGTCCAAGTTCGCTCTCGATCTGCTTGAGGCCTTCTTGCGTGCTCTCAAAGCTTGCGACGTCGAACTTGTAGCATTTGATGCCGAGGTCTGCCTCGCATTGGCGGGCAGCTTCCTCATTGCCAGCAAAGTTTGCTGCGACTGCGAAGCCGTCGGCTTTCAACCGCTCGCTGATCGCGCGTCCAATCCCCCTCGTGCCACCGGTAACCAGTGCGACTTTTGCCATATCTCTCCTCCAGGCGTGTTGCGCAGCAAAAAATTTTGTTGCGTCTGCTCAACTTGTTGTAAGCTGGCCCTGTATAAGCCGGACGTATGATTTTGAAAGTCTCGCTATTTCATGCCATTCTTGGCTGAAATCACGATAAGAATCGCTCCCAAGGGCGAATTGAAGGGCATGAAATGACCAAGGCAAACGGGACTGGTGAAACAGTCATCATCAAGAAGTACGCCAACCGGCGTCTCTATGACACATCAACCTCATCCTATGTGACGCTCGACCACCTCGCAGATCTTGTGCGGCGCGAAGTCGACTTCGAAGTCCGCGACGCAAAATCGGGCGAAGACCTCACCCGTTCGGTCCTGACCCAGATCATTTTCGAGAAAGAGAACAAGGGCGACGGCGCCTTGCCACTGTCCTTCCTGCGCCAGCTGATCGGCTTCTATGGGGGCGGTGCACAAAACATGCTGCCAGCCTGGCTGGACATGAGCATGAACAGCTTTGCAGAGAGCCAGGAGCGCTGGAAAAAGGCGATGGGCGGTGCCCATCCGATGGCCTTCTTCGAGACCCAGACCCGCCGCAACATGGAAATGTTCGAGCAGGCGATGAAGATGTTTGCCGTGCCGGGCGCTGCGGGCGCATCAGCTGCGCCGCGTCAGAGCGAAGCTGAGAAGGCTCCTCGGTCCAGCGCAGGTAAGCAGGAATCATCCGAGGCCCGCGACGATGCCATGTCCGCGCTCAAGGCGCAGATGGAGCTGATGCAGAAGCAGCTCGATTCACTGTCGTCTAAATCTTGAAATAGGCTTGTTTGAGGGGCGCAGGCCTAACCCGCGCTCTCATCCAGCGCCTGCGCTGCATAGACATGCCCGAAATCACGCGCCTGAACAATCAGGGCGCAGTCGCTTTCGCATGTATAAGCGTAGGTGACGCTTCCACCTGACCAGAGACCGAGCGAGCGCGCTTCGATCACCGGGTTGACCATGTCGCCGCTCCGCGCCTCATCGCGCGCATACTCGACAAGCTGGACCTGCGCAGGCGACGGGACGCTTCCGCTTAGCGTGAAGCGGTCTTCGGAAACCGCTCTGATTTCGATCTCGTACGGTGTGTTGACCGATTGCTGGCTGTCGATGTTTGCCTCGACTGTCGCCTTGCGCGTCGCTGGGCATTCCTTTTCGCCATTGTAGACCGATTGCGGGGTGTAGGGCGCACGCAGGCCGAAGCGCTCGGCATAGGCCGTCTGTCTCGCTGCCGCCACTGGCAGCGCGAGCGGGTCAGGCTCTCCGAGATAGTCCCAATAATCGACCGCCCAGGTCAGGATGAGAACATCGTCTCCGCGCTCGTTCTCAATTTCGCGAAGCGTATCATAGGCCTTCGGGCAGACCTTGCAATTATGCGAGGCAAATAGCTCCACCAGCACCGGCGTCTCGGCGGATGCCGCGCCAGCGTGGCAGCTGAAGATCAGGGCCGGAACGGCGAGAATCTTGTTGATTGGTCTCATGGAAAGCGCACTTACCGCCAGACGGGATGAAATTGAATTCACTAAGGCGTGAAATGAAGGTGCCGCCCTTTTTGAAAAGAGCGGCACCTTGTTTTTACGCGATTTCTACGCGCGGCTACGCAGCTTCGCGTGCGAGGTTACGCAGCACGTAGTGCAGGATGCCGCCATTGCGGTAGTAGTCGAGCTCGTTCTCGGTATCGATGCGCACCAGCGTGGAGACGGTCTGCGTGGAACCGTCTGCCTTCTTGATGGTGACGTCGATGTCCTGACGCGGGCTGATCGAGCTGATGCCCGAAATGCTGACTTCCTCAGAGCCATCAAGGCCGAGGCCCTGCCAGGACTGACCGTCCTTGAACTGCAGTGGGAGGACGCCCATGCCGATGAGGTTGGAGCGGTGAATACGCTCGAAGCTCTCGGCGACAACCGCCTGAACGCCGAGAAGGATCGTGCCCTTAGCGGCCCAGTCACGCGAGGAGCCCGTGCCGTATTCCTTGCCAGCGAAGACGACCAGTTGCTTGTCGTCCTTCTGGTACTTCATGGCAGCATCATAGATGGCCATCTGCTCGCCGGACGGATGATGGATCGTCACACCGCCTTCGACGCCCGGCACCATCTGGTTCTTGATGCGGATATTGGCGAAGGTGCCGCGCATCATGACTTCGTGGTTGCCGCGGCGCGAGCCGTAGGAGTTGAAGTCCATGACTTCCACGCCGTGCTCCTGCAGGTAACGGCCAGCCGGGCTGGACGGCTTGATCGCGCCAGCTGGCGAGATGTGGTCGGTCGTGATGGAGTCAGCGAAGAGACCGAGGATGCGGGCATCCTTGACGTCCTCGGCCGTGTCGAGGTCGACGGTCATACCTTCGAAGTATGGCGGGTTCTGCACATAGGTCGATTCAGGCCAGGAATAGGTCTTCGAACCGGTGACAGAGATGTTCTGCCAGTGCTCGTCGCCTTCAAAGACGTTGCCATAGCGCTCAGCGAACATCTCAGGCGTCACAGCTTCGCGCATGACTTCGGCGATCTCTTTCGAGGATGGCCAGATGTCCTTCAGGTAGACATCATTGCCGTCCTTGTCCTTGCCGAGCGGATCCTTGGTCAGGTTCACGTGCAGCGAGCCAGCGATTGCATAGGCGACGACCAGAGGCGGCGAAGCGAGATAGTTCGCCCGCACGTCCTGACTGATGCGGCCTTCAAAGTTACGGTTACCCGACAGGACAGAGCCGACGACGAGGTCGTTCTCGTTCACCGCCTTGGAAATGGCTGGCGGTAGTGGACCGGAGTTACCGATACACGTGGTGCAGCCATAGCCGACGAGGTTGAAGCCCATCGCATCGAGATCGTCTTGCAGGCCTGCACGCTCAAGATAGTCGGTCACCACCTTGGAGCCCGGTGCGAGAGAGGTCTTCACCCAAGGCTTGCGGCCAAGGCCCTTCTCAAGCGCGTTGCGGGCCAGAAGGCCAGCTGCCAGCATGACGGATGGGTTGGACGTGTTGGTACAGGACGTGATGGCCGCAATGACGACAGAGCCATCATGGATGTGGAAGTCTGTGCCTTCGACCGAGTGCATGGACACGCCATAAGCTTCAGGATCGGTGTAGACGTTCTGCGCGCCCTCATCGACGAAGCGGGCTTCGCCCTTCGAGGTTGGCGTGGTGTCAGGGTCTTTCTTGCCGCCGCGGATCTCGCTCAGCGCATCGCGGAAGGCATTGTCGGCCTCGGTCAGCAGGACACGGTCCTGTGGGCGCTTTGGACCGGCCAGCGATGGAACAACGCTGCCCAGGTCAAGCTCAAGCGTAGAGGTGTAGACCGGGTCGGCCTGTTCTGGACGCCAGTAGCCTTGTGCCTTTGCATAGGCTTCGACCAACTTCACGCGTTCTGGGTCGCGGCCCGTGTCAGAGAGGTACTGGATCGTCTCTTCGTCGACCGGGAAGAAGCCGCACGTCGCACCATATTCTGGCGCCATGTTGGAAATGGTGGCTTCGTCTTCGAGGGTCAGGTTTGCGAGGCCCGGGCCGTAAAACTCGACGAACTTGCCGACAACGCCGTGCTTGCGCAGCATCTGGGTGACGGTCAGCACGAGGTCGGTCGCGGTCGCGCCCTCTGCGAGCTTGCCGGTCAGCTTGAAGCCGACGACTTCCGGGATCAGCATGGACACGGGCTGGCCGAGCATCGCTGCTTCAGCCTCGATACCGCCAACGCCCCAGCCGAGAACGGCGAGGCCGTTGATCATGGTGGTGTGGGAGTCGGTACCGACGCAGGTGTCGAAATAGGCAACTGTCTCGCCGTCTTCTTCCTTGGTCCAGACGGTCTGGCCAAGATATTCGAGGTTCACCTGGTGGCAGATGCCGGTGCCTGGCGGGACAACGCGGAAGTTGCGAAATGCCTTGGAGCCCCAGCGCAGGAACTCATAACGCTCCAGATTGCGCTCATACTCGACCTTTACGTTCTTCTCGAAGCTGTCGGGGCCGGCGAAGAAGTCGACCATGACCGAGTGGTCGATGACGAGGTCGACAGGAACGAGCGGGTTGATGGCCTCCGCATCGGCGCCGAGCTTCTCGGCCGCGTCGCGCATGGCAGCAAGGTCAACAACAGCCGGAACGCCAGTAAAGTCCTGCATCAGGACGCGGGCCGGGCGATAGGCGATCTCGTGGCTCATGTCGCCTTTGGTTTCGAGCCATTCCTTGAAGGCGAGGATGTCGGCTTTGGTAACCGTCTTGCCATCTTCATTGCGCAGCATGTTTTCCAGCAGCACCTTGAGCGAGGCAGGCAGGCGTGACACATCGCCCAGACCGTTTTCGCCAGCGGCGGAAAGCGAGTAGTAGACGTATGACTTGCCGTCGACATCGAGTGTGCGGCGTGAATTAAAACTGTCGAGGGATGGCATCGTGGGAGTGACCTCTTCTTGCATGTGTCCGGTGGGCGCGCGCCGGTGCGCTGCGCTGGTTTGCCTGTCTCATATAGTCGATGTGCGGCATACGCAATTGCATGGGGATGAGACTTCTTGGCAGAAAACGCAGCCATGACGCCTGAGTTTCTGATCAAGGCAGCTGGCCTCGGCGCAATCCGGGGTGAACGCGTCCTGTTTTCGGACCTTTCCCTTGAGGTGAAAGCCGGTGAGGCGCTTGTGCTGCGCGGGGCAAACGGCGCCGGGAAATCGACCCTTCTTCGTATGCTGGGCGGCTTGTCGCGCCCGGATGCCGGGGCGGTGGAGCGCCCGGTTCGTCACCACTGGATCGGCCATCGCAATGGGCTGAAGCCGCATGAAACGCCGCGCGCGCACCTGTCGCACTGGGGCCGGGTCTGGGGCAGTAGCGCAGATACAAAAGAGATCGCAGGCCAGATGGGGATTGAGCGACCCTTCGATGTCGCGGGCCGTCTTCTGTCGGCGGGGCAGAAGCGCCGCACCGCCATTGCACGCCTGCTGCTCGCAGATCGCCCGCTCTGGCTGCTGGATGAGCCTTTCTCTGCACTGGATACGCAAGGCAAGACGCTCGTCACCGGTCTCATCGACAAGCACCGCGCCTCTGGAGGGGCGGTGATCGCAGCCCTGCATGGCGAAGCGCCCTTCGAGGCGAGCGGCGAGGTGCAGCTATGACACCTTGGACCGTTTCAGTGCGGCGTTTGAGAATTGACCCTCCCCCGTTCACGGGGGAGATGCCCGAAGGGCGGAGGGGGCGAGCAGCATACTCTGCGCCTCGAAATTCCCCCCTCCGAGCCGCTTCGCGGCCCACCTCCCCCGCGCGCGGGGGAGGTGAAAGAGAGCTGCACCAATGACCGCCCAATCTCCCCTTCGAGCCGCTTTTCGTCAGGCGCTTGGTGAGGCGTGGGCGGGCGGGGCAGGCGTGCTGCTCCCCATCGGCTTCTTCGCTGGCGCCGCCATGCTGGTGCCCTTCACAGTGGGCAGCGAGTCCAGCCAGCTGTCCTCCATCGGCACCGGCATTCTCTGGGTCGCGCTTGCGCTTGCTTCTCTCGTTTCGATGGAGCGGGTCTTTCAGGCCGATCTTGAAGACGGCGTGCTGGAACTTTGGGCGCAGGAGGAGACGCCGCTCTTTCTCGTCGCCGCAGCAAAGATCATTGCGCACTGGCTGGTATCCGGTCTGCCGCTCGTCCTGCTGACCCCGCCCATCGGTATCGCACTTCAGGTCGACCCGGGCGCGCTTGTGCCTGCCATGCTGGCCTATGGGCTTGGCGGTCTGGCCTTTTTCCTATGGGGCGGCGTTGCGGGGGCCCTGGCTGCGAGCGTCGCACGCGGCGGGCTTCTCATTTCGCTGCTTGCGCTGCCGCTCTTCGTGCCGACGGCGATCTTCGGGGCGCTCGCGACAATTGAAGGGCCGGGCGGGCCGAGCCTGCTTTTCCTCGGCGCGACAACGCTATTTGCGCTCTCGATTGCACCTTTCGCCGCATCTGCGGCACTGCGCTTGGCGGTCGATTGAGAGACCTTTATCAGGGGGAGCCATGATCAGGGCTTTTGCCAATCCGCATCGTTTCATGGCGCTTTCGCGCTGGCTCGCGCCTGCCTGTCTGGGCGTTGGCGCGCTGCTGATGGTGTGGAGCGTCTGGCAGGGCCTCTGGGTCGTGCCACAGGATGATTATCAGGGCGGCGACATCATGCGCGCCATGTTCGTCCATGTCCCATCCGCCTGGCTCGCCATGGCAAGCTATATGGGCCTCGCCGCGACCAGCCTGATCTGGTTCGTCTGGCGACATGAACTCGCCGACATGGCGGCCAAATCCATCGCCCCGCTGGGCGCTGCCTATACGGCGATGTGCCTCGCAACAGGAAGCATCTGGGGCAAGCCGACCTGGGGCACATGGTGGCTCTGGGATGATGCCCGCATGATGTCGGTGCTGGTGATGTTCTTCCTGTTCCTTGGCTATATGGCACTGCGTGCAGCCATGGAGACGCGCCAGAAGGCCGCGCGCGCCGGCGCAATCCTCGCCATGGTCGGCGCCGTCAACGTGCCGCTTATCAAGTTCTCGGTCGATATCTGGTCGTCCATCCATCAGGACGCGAGCGTGCTGCGCCTCGATGGACCGGCCATGCCGCCAGTCTATCTGACACCGCTCCTGATTGGCGGGCTGGCGCACATGATCTTCTTTGCAGGCCTCACTATGATGTTGATGCGCGCTGAGGTCTGGGGCCGCCGCGGCGACGTTCTCATCGCACGCAAGCTGTCGGGGTCCTGATCCATGCTTCCAGTCTTTGAGCAGAACGCGGCCTTCATCTGGACCATCTACGCAATCGGCGCGGTCGTGCCGGTGGGGCTGTTTGTCTATGCGCTCATCCGCGCGCGGATGGCCAAGCGCCGTCTGGACCGTCTGCAGGCCGAACGGGAGCAGGGCTGATGAAACGCTGGCTGCTCGTCATTCCGGTTGCGCTCCTGCTGGGGCTGGGCGTGCTTGGCGCCTACCAATTGATGCAGCCAGATGATGAGAGCTTTGTCGCCAAGGCCGACCGCAGCGCCCCTGAGCGCGCTTTCCCATTGCTGGATGCGCCAGAGCAGGAGATCAGCTTCGCCACGCCGCCAGGTGATGGCCCGGTCATGGTGAATTTGTTTGCCAGCTGGTGCGCGCCCTGCCGGGCTGAGCATGGCGACATCACGTCGCTCGCTGAAGAGTTTCCCGGGCAGGTCTACGGCCTTGCCTATAAGGATGCGCCTGAAGCAACGCGCGCTTTCCTGGAAGAGCTTGGAAACCCGTTTGAGCAGATCGGCGTCGACCCGTCAGGGCAGGGCGGTCTCGACTTTGGCCTCACAGGCGTGCCCGAGACCTTCGTGATCAGCGAAGATGGGCAGATCATCCTGCATGTGCGCGGCCCGCTGGACGTCGAGCGTAGCCAGCAGGTCGCAGAAGCGCTCGGCGGCTAGGCCGCGCCTACTTCTTCTTTTTCTTTTTCTTCTTCTTGTCGGACTTCGATTTGTCCGCCTTCGCCGCTTTGTCCTTCTTGGACTTCTTCGGCTTTTCCTTCTTGGACGTGTCGGCGTCAGCATCGGCAGCGTCTTCGGCCACCACTTCTTCGATCTCTGGCTCTTCTTCCGGTGCGCCGATAGCCGCAAGCGACAGGATGAAGCCTGCGCGGCGGTTGGAGCGGATCATGGCGAGCAGCGCCTTGTCTGCCGCTTCGACGCCGGGCAGCGCCGCCTCATAGACTTCGCGTCCTTTCGTGAGGAGAGAGACCGCCTTGGCACGGGCATCTTCTGGAGATGTGGTGCGCTCGATATAGCCCGAGGCTTCCATGCGGCGGACCATCTCGGCCAGCGTGGAGCGGTCGATGCCCGTGCGGTCGACAAGGCTCGACTGGCTCTGGCCTTCTTCAGCGGCAAGCGCGGCCAGAACCGCAAACTGGCGAAGGGTCAGGCCCTGAGAGGACAGCGCCTCAGTTGAAAGATTGACCGCAGCCTGTTGCGCCCGGTGCAGCAAATGGCTGGTGGATTTGGACAGATCAAAGCTCTGCGTGTCTTGTTGGTCAGCCATCTCGATCTATCCTTGCAGTTCACTTTGCGTAGGGCGTTACCAGACAGTATCTGGAAACAAACCGTGTGCGGATCAATGTGAATCCGCAATAAACCAACACAATAACAGGCTGATGACACAAACAGTGGACGAGAATTTTGAGCTTGGCGTTCCAGACGGCGATGACCGCGAACGCCGGATCTGCCAGACCTGCGGCTTCGTCGATTACCGCAATCCACGCATCGTGGCCGGATCGGTTGTGACCAAGGGCGACCAGATCCTGCTCTGCAAGCGGGCCATCGAACCGCGCAAGGGCTTCTGGACGTTGCCAGCCGGATATATGGAGCTTGGCGAAACGATCGAGGAGGCCGCCCAGCGAGAGGCCCGTGAGGAAGCCTGCGCGACCATCGACATCGACCGTATGCTGGCGACCTATTCCATTCCGCGCATCGGGCAGGTGCAGGTTATGTTCCGCGCCCGTCTCGTGTCAGACTTCAAGGCTGGCCCGGAGAGCATCGATGTGCAGCTTTTCGACTGGAAGGATATTCCCTGGTCAGAGCTTGCTTTCCCGACAGTCGTCTGGGCTCTGACACACTATGCTGAAACGCGCGGCAAGGCGGATTTCGTGCCCTATGGCAACCCGCCCAATACCGACAAGGTTACGCGCTAGCTTCGCTTTCGCCCTTGGCGTCGTTATCATCACCGTCGCGAAGATGCTTCATCGTATAGGGGACATTCGCCGCGCCGAAGGCCAGCGTGATGACCCAGGTGCCAAGCTTCCACCAGGTCGCCCAGGCATCCTCGAAATTGCGCGCGCCGAATGTGATCCCGAGGAAGTCATACTCCCCAGCCGGGGCCCAGAGCAGGCCTGCAATATAGAGCGGCTCTTCCAGCGGCGGCACGAAATAGCGCCACACGAATTCATTCGCGGCCGCCATGAAGACAAAATAACCGCCCCAACGGATGGCAAGCTGTGTCCAGGCATGGTCTGGCAGGTCGAACACAGTCTTGAACATCACTTTCCAGATATTCGTGCCGAAGGCGAGCGAGCCGAAGATGAAGGCGGCCAGGATCAGCTGCTGGATGGTCGGCTTCGCATAGATGAAGCCCTTGTCCTGCAGAACGATGCCGATGATCCCGAATGACCCGACGATCCCAGCGCTGAGCAGTGTGAACAGCGGCACGCGCCCGCCGGTCATCAGCCTGCGGGCGATAAACCCGACCGTCAGGACGATCAGCACGCCGGTCGCCCAGTAAAGCGCCGTATCGGAGTTGATGGCCATATTGACGCCGCCGATCGAGGTCTCGATGTCGATGCCGAGCAACCGGATCAGATTGTAGACCGCCACAAAAGCGATCACGGGCAGCAGTTCACCCCAGATCTGGTTGGCTTTGTTGGCGGCAGTGTCCAGGTCGGAGCTTTTGTCTGTCATGAAGCCTGTTACGTAGCTGGGGGCTCGGTGGATGCGTTGAGCCTGTCTTGCACGAATGACCGGGCACCTCCAGCATCAATCGCAAGCGCTGCTGCCGCATAGACGATGGCGCCCGCAATGGCTTTCGCAATGAGCTCCGGCCACCCGCCAAACTCGGGAATAATCGCGATGGCGGGCCACATGGCGAGAGAGGCGACAAGGATTTTGAGGACTGGCAGAACCGGGAACGGGAAAGCGATGTAACGCCTGCCGCGCCCGGCAATCACCAGAATGCCAATCACATAGCTCGCAATCGTGGCCGCAACGGCGCCGATAATGCCGAATTGCGGGATCAGGATCAGATTGGCGACGATGTTCACGCCAGCCGGGATCAACATGAGCAGCGCCTGCTCGCCCGTCTTCTGCGCGAGCTGAAACGCTTCGACGTAATAATGCATCAGGAGGCCGTTCATCAGGCCGGCAAAGGCGATCCACGGAATGATCCGCGCCGCCTGTTCCCGAAGGTCCTCGCCGATCAGCGCTTCGGAGAGTGGCTCTGCGACAAGCGCCAGACCCATGGCGGCAGGCAGTCCGATGAGCATCATGGTGGAGACCAGACCGCTTGCCTCACGACGCGCGGCCTCAGGGCCTTCTTCTTCAAAGGCAGCGAGGACCAATGGCTGACCTGCCATGGCCGCCCAGGCACAGAGCAGCAGGATGGTCTTGTCCGCGACGCCATAGCCCGCCGCATACGCCCCGACAGCGGCCTCCCCGATGAAGAGTGAGATGAGAAAGCGGTCTGCAACGGACAGTAACAGGTCGAGCGACAGGGCTGCCGCAATCGGCAATCCATAAGCGTAATAGGCGCGAATCTTGTCGGCGCGCGGAGAAGCGCCCTTCGCCTGCTTCTGTAGCCAGAAGAGTTGAGGAATACCGACGATGAGACCGGCCACCACCAGACCCATGAATGGGGCTGCGGCTCCAGCATCCGTCAGCCAGGCGATCACGGCCCCGATCGCAAATCCGCCAAGCAGCTTGAACGAATATACGGCGACGTATCGCTGAACCTGCTGGCTCGCGCGATGGGCCTCCAGCGTGGCCTGAACCAGTGTTCCGATCGGCATGGAGAGCGCGATCCACGGCAATATCTGCAGGTAGCGCGGCATGTGCGAAACGGCCGCCGCAAGTGCCACCATGGCGAGCGCCGCAAGCAGGAGTGAACGCAGCAGCAACGCCCTGACCGTGGCAAAATGCTCGGCCAGTGCCCGTTCACTTTCAGCGCGCGCCTTGGCGGTGTAGCGATAGGCAGCCGCTTCACCCGGTGCCAGCGTCAGCGTGTGGATCAGCGCCATCACAGACAGCATCAGCGCATAGCGGCCATATTCCTCCGGCCCCAGCAGGCGCGTGAAGACATAGACCGCCCCGAAAGAGGCGAGTGCGCTGGCGAGGTTGGCCGGCAGGTAGCCTGCAAGATGGCGGGCGAGTTTCATGAGGCTGCCCCTAGCAGCTATATCCGAAAGGAGGATTAAAGGCTGGTCTCAAGCAGGAGGAGGCCCGCTGCGAGGACGCAGGCCGCCACGATTCGGCGCGGCCCAAACCCTTCCTTCAGGAAGACCGCCCCCAGGATCGCCCCGAACACGACAGAGGTTTCGCGCATCGCGGTCACGGTGGCCGCGTCCGTCATCGAAAAGGCGAGCAGCGCTGCGCCATAGGAGATGACCGATGAGACCCCGCCGACAGCGCCGCCAATCAGCTGTGGGCGCAGGCGCTTGAAAAGCTCGCCGCGCCGCGTCCAGACGGTCACGGCTGTGGTGCCGAGCCAGTCGAGCATGAAGAGCCAGACGATGAAGGTGAACCGGTTCTCTGCGAGCCGCACACCGTAAGCGTCCGTCACAGAATAGAGCCCGATGCCGAGCGCGGTCAGGCCTGCCCACATCAGCGCGACCCGGTCGAGTGAGGCCTGATCCAGAGATTTTCCGGCAGGCAGGGCGAACACGATCAGCGCCAGTGTCGCAAGCGCCAGACCCGCCCAGCCCAGCAGTGTCGGCATTTCCTGGAGCGCAAAGACCGCAATGATCGCGGTGGCCAGCGGCGCAAGCCCGCGCATGACCGGAAAGACGAGCGACAGGTCGCCCCGGTGAAGGGCGCGGATCATGAAGAACTGGTAGACCCAGTGCGCGCCGATCGCCATCGCGATCGCCGGCCAGAGCGCGGCTTCTGGAAACGGCACGAAGAAGGCAAAAGGCAGAACGCAGAGTGCCGAGGTGATCGACAGCACCATACGCGCGCTGAGCACGTCTCCGCCGCGTTTTACCGCAAAATTGGCAAGCGCGACTGTCACAGCGGACAAGAGGCAGAGCAGTAGGGGAAGCGTGGTCGCTGACATGGCCTGCCCTGTCAGGCTGGAGCGGCCTGATTGTCAAGCTGGATGCGCGCGAAAAGGAATGCACAAGGACCACATGCGCCGTCTTAGCGCTCGTGTCCCGTCGACCTAGTAACTAGGTGGGTGCCGGTTAGGATAGGCCACGGCCAGTCCCAGCGCCAGCTCCCTTGACGGAACGTAAGGTCGGCGGACAGCTGGCTTCCTCGAACGCCGCAGCCCTTGTGCTATCCCATGAGATAATGCGCCGGCTGGGGTTTGAACAGGGGCAATGCGCGTTCGCCAGCTGTCGCGCGGTCGGCGTGTCATAAATGACAGTGCCTTCATGAAAAACCATTAAATTACAAAGCGCTCACATCCGCGTCCTACGGGTTGAACCGTCGCTTTCGATCTGATTGGCTCCTCCGCGCAAACAAGGAAAGGAGACCTCCATGTCTCTCAACAGATTTCGTTTCGGTGCTGGCGCCGCGCTCGCAGCAGCCATGACCCTTGCGGGCGGCGCAGCCGTCGCACAGCAAAGCATGCCGCAAGCGGCCCAGCCGCAGATGCAGCAGCCTGAGATCGACCCGGTCAGCGATGCAGAGATCGAGCAGTTTGTCGCCGCAAATGGTGCGCTGACAGAGATTGCCGAAGAAGCAACGCCGAAGCTGCAGGCCGCAGAAGATCAGGCCGCCGCTCAGGAGATCGAGGCCGAAGCACAAGCCGACATGATCGCAGCCATCAAGGCTGAAGGCCTGACCGCGCAGCGCTTCACGCAGATCGTACAGCTGGCACAGGTCGATGCTGAGCTTGCCACCAAGATCCGCACGGAAATGAACAGCTAGAACGCTGTTAATGCGTGATTATTCAAGACGGGGCCCTGCCGGTACGGTGGGGCCCTGTTCTTTGGCAGAAAGAATGTCCGCCCCCTGCTCGTCCGGTTTAGGGCTTGTCTTGGTCACCCTGTGGTGAGACGTTTCCCTTAGGTGCAGGCATCAGGCCTGCGGGAGGTCCGGATGATGAGATACTTTCTGCTAGCTGGCGCGCTTGCGCTTTCCGCCTGCGGAGGCGATGCGCCTGACGAAGAGACCGAGACCACGCCTGTTGAGGCAGGCCCGATGACGGGCGATGAAGTCCCGATTGAGCAGCAACCCCTGCCAGAGATCGTTTCGCCGTTGGCAGATGCTGAGCCACTGACACCCGGCACCTATTGCTATTTCCGTGACGACGAGAACGTCACCGAAGGCCTCGAAGTCATGGTCAATGATGACGGCACGGTAAGCGGCGACAATTGGGGCATCATCCACCAGGAGGCGGCTGGCTATTACGCGGCCTTCGCAACAGTCCTGACCAGCGGCATGATCGATGACACAGCGGCCGTGATGTTCGACACACAGACAGATGTTGACGGCGACAGCCAGCGGGGCAGCGCCATCTGGTATCTCGCCGCCGAAGGCGCCGTCCCGGACGGGCTCGACATCATGCTGGAGCCTGCCGAGTGCGAAGGCCTCGAAGAGCGGGTTCAGGAGGCAGGCGCGCCTTAGCCCCTCGTCAGAACGGCATGAAAAAGCCCCGGCTTTTCAAGGCCGGGGCTCTCTTCTGTCTGGCTAGCGGCTGACTAGTTGAGCAGCTGCGTCACAAGCTGAGTCGCCAGCTGGACCATGACGATGTCGCCATCGACTTCGGCATAGTAATAGCCGTCGCGCGGGGCGCGCAGGCCATAGCGGTCATAGTCACGGATCACGCGGTAATCGCTATAGGTGCGGCCATTATACCGGATGGCGTCGCGGCGGCCCTCTTCATAACCTTCGCGGTAGGCGCGTTGCTCGTCGCGGCGGTCATCCCAGCGGTCGCGGTAGTCGCCGCGATCAACACCTGGGGTGCACCAACCCTTTTTAGCGTGGCCTGGCGGGCAGTGCTGCGGATCAGCAAAGGCTGGGGTTGCAGTGGCTGCAAAAGCAGCGGCGGCAGCGCCATAAGCGCCGAATTTAATGAGCTTTTTCATGGCTTCTTGTCCTTTCGATGCGTTCTGCACAACATCTAAACGGACATGCGAATAGAGCAGTTCCCGGGCCGACCTTGTTATCTCGCGTTCAGCTTGGCTCTATTTGGCAAAGAGGCGGGACATATCGGCGAATGCCTTGATTTCTATGGCATTACCTGACGGGTCGGTGAAAAACATAGTCGCCTGCTCGCCCGGTTCGCCCTTGAAGCGTATATAAGGCTCGATCAGGAAATCCACTTTGCCTTCAAGGCGTTGGCGAAGTGCCTCCCAGCTCTCCATGTCGAGAACCAGCCCGAAATGGCGCACTGGCACCCCTTTTCCATCCACCTCATTGGTTTGCGCCGTTCCGCACAGCTCTGGGGCGAGATGGGCGACGATCTGGTGGCCATAGAAGTCAAAATCGACCCATTCCGGGCTCGACCGGCCTTCCGGGCAGCCCAGAAGCTCCCCGTAAAAGCTGCGCGCGGCGGAAAGGTCGTGGACCGGAAAGGCAAGATGAAAGGGATGCATGAGGCGGAAACTCGCGTGGAAGCCCCGGCGGGTCAATCTCGATTTTCCGGTCGGATGGTGTGGGGGAAACGTGAGCGTCTGGACGGTGCAGTGACGGTGCACTGGCGGTGTATGGGCGGTGTTTTTTGGCGGTTCAAGATTTTCGCAGGTTTTTCGTCCCACCCGGTCGTTGAGCCGCTATGGTGGTGGCCATGTCCAGTGACCTCAAAGCGGTGCTTCTGCGCCAATATGACATGGCGTGGCGGCTTGCCGAACTTCACCTTGACGCCCTCACCACCGAGGACTGCCTCTGGCGTCCGGGAGGCGAAGCGGGCCTGCATGTCTGGCGTGATGACGCGTCGGGTCGCTGGCACGCCGACTGGCCGGATCGCGAAGACTATGAGATCGGGCCAGCCAGTCTCGGCTGGATCACCTGGCATCTCATTTTCTGGTGGCAGACGGTACTCGACCAGAGTTTTGGAGATGGCCAACTGGCGCGAGAGAATGTGCTCTGGCCTGGATCTGCCGACGGCGTCCGAGAGGAGGTGCGCGCTCTTGCGTGCCGCTGGCGGGCTTTGGTCGAAGGGCTCGATGACGAAGCGCTTACGAGCTCGGGCCTGACACGTTGGCCTTTCAAGGAGCGGCCTTTTGCAGAGGTGGTGGCTTGGGCGAATGTAGAGCTCATGAAAAGCGCATCGGAGATGGGATACGTGCTCTTTCTGAAGCGCGGCGCGAAATAGGCCGGGGGGCGATGGACCCTCAGACGGGCTGGCGCCCGTCGAGGGTGACGCCTGATTGGAGCAATGGCGCGTGACGGCGCGCGTCCTTCGACTTCGCTCAGGATGAGCGCCTCTTCGCTATCGTCCCAGGAGGCTCATCCTGAGCGAAGTCGAAGGACGAGCCTGAGCGTTATGGCCTAGGGCTGCTCGGCGTTCGTTGCACCGAGCCCTTACAGCGCCGGAGCCTGCAGTGCTCATCCTTCCCGGCAGAGGGGAAGTCACCTGTTTTGAAGTTTGGCGATTTCATCTCTTACGACCGCAATAAGATGGTCGCCGCTCATCGCAGTCTCTGCTGGGACGCGCATCACATGCCAACCGGCCGAGCGAAGCCTGGCATCGCGTTCGGTATCGTTCTGGCGGATAGTTTCGAGGTCATGGATCGCACCGTCTATTTCGATCACCAGCCGCAGGGACCGGATCGCGAAATCGACGGTCAGCCCTTCGATGCTGACCTGACGCCTGACCGCATAGCCTTCCGCACGCAGCTGGCGAAGCGTCTCCCACGCCTTCTGCTCAGGCGCGTTCGCGCGTCGACGAAGCGACCGTGCGCACCGGGTCGATGGGTATTCGCTCATCAAGCGACTATCGCCTCGGTTGAGAGGACTCGAAAGCGGTTCCTCTATCGCCCCCTTCTCCCGGCCTCGGGAGAAGGGCCGGGGATGAGGGCCGAAAGGCTAGTTCTTGGCGCAACGTCGATGGACGTCTCCGGCGCCGGAGCCCTCACCCCTGAACCTTGTCGGGGTAAAAGGTCCACTGGACCTTTTACTGACCCCTCCAAGCCCGCAATCGGGAGAGGGGCGGCGTTTCGAATAAAAGGTGGGGCGTCTGTCCCATCTGTTCAGTCCCTCAAGGCCAAGCGGGTCCGCCGTGGCTCCGGTAGCCTTGACCGCCTGCAACGGACTGACAGAGGCTGGCTATGGCTGAATGGCAGGAACTGCATTCAGCCTAGTGCACCCAAGCATTAGCGTTCGACAGTATCTTCCAACCGCCTCTCGCCTAACACATGGGATTTATATCGCCTGCAACAATGACGCAATTAAAGCTGAAGCGCCCTGAGCCGCCAAATTTCCTGTCGCGCCTTCAAGGATGTTTTTAAGCGACTGAAGCGCTCCGAAAATGAAACTTTGATCGGGTTCAGTTTTTTTTATTTCGGCTCGAATTTGCTCTGAAAGCTTTTCGGTTGAAGCTATCAGTTCCGGCGGCAAACTGGCTTTGGCGGATTCAATCTGATCAAGGGTGTTCGAAACGTTCTTCAGGTTTATTTTCTGCGTAACAGTAACGGTGTTTGCCACATTGGAGCTACCATCGACGTTCCCGAGCATCCCCACATTTTGAATGAAGTATTGATTGCTGATGCTTGTGCCCTTTTCGACCTTGTCCTCGGTGAAGTCGCTGTCTTCATCTATGACTCCCTCGGTGGAAAGCTCCAAGGACCAATCAAGAACCAAGTTCTTGACGGCTTCAACAATCTTGGTCGGCAAGTTGGTGGGAATTACGAACCGGAGCTCTGTTTCAAAAAAGTCACCTGATGCGCGAAGCAAGCGTCGAATCGCTTCTTCCTTCGACGGCCCGCAACTGAGCGTAAGCGCAGAAGTAAGGTCCTTTTTGCTTAAGGCCCAGATAGTTGAAATTGACTCGGGTAAACGCGCTTCGCACGCAACTTTCGCCAATTCTTCTGGAAAGATTATCGGGCACCAACCGTTATATGGGTTCCAAAATTGCCACTTTCCCTGCGTCTCGCGGTATTCCGGGATTTCTTCCTCTGGAACGGACGTATAGCCATTCAGTTCATTGTTAATCCACTTCAAGGCTTCATTTGAGCCTAGATTGGCGGCTACCACCTTGCATTTACGCAGAAGTGCGACGAGGTCAGAGTCCGCCTTAATTGCATCCTTTTGAATGTCTTTGACCAGCGAAGTGGACATTGCCTAAACATCCACCTCAGCTTCCAGCGCATTCTCCTGGATGAACTCGCGGCGGGGTTCGACGACGTCGCCCATGAGGCGGGTGAACATGTCGTCGGCGTCGTCGGCGTGGGCGACTTTTACCTTGAGCAGGGTGCGGGCGTTGGCGTCGAGCGTGGTTTCCCAGAGCTGGTCGGCGTTCATTTCGCCAAGACCCTTATAGCGTTGGATCTTGAGGCCCTTGCGGCCTGAGGCGAGCACGGCTTCGAACAGGCCGACCGGGCCATGAACGATGACTTCGCCGGACTTGTCATTGCGCAGGATGGCCGGGTTCTCATAGAGGTGGCGAACATGCTGGGCGTGGCTGTTGAGGCGGATCGCGTCCTGGCTGGCGAGCAGTGAGCGGTCCAGTACGGCTTTCTCTTCAACCGAGCGCACTTCACGGCGGAGGGTCAGGTTGCCGTCCTCGAACGTGCCTTCCCATGTGTCCTCGCCTTCCTCAGCGATGAGGTTGAGGCGTTCGGCCGTTCTCTGAGCATTCGTCTCATCCGCGTCAGGGGCGAGCGCGCCTGCAATGGCGGCCTGCTCTACGATATGGCCCGGTGCGCGCAGCGAGAGGCGCCAGAGGGCGGTCTTGAAGGCGGCCGCGTCGCGTACATTGGCGCGAAGGTCTTCGCCTGCGATCTGCGTGCCGTCCTGCAGGACCAGCGCCTCGCCGGTTGTGCCCTCTTCGATGAGATAGTTATCCATCTCGATATCGTCTTTGAGATAGCGCTCAGAGCGGCCGCGGCTCACTTTGTAAAGCGGCGGCTGGGCGATGTAGAGATAGCCCTTTTCGATGATCTCCGGCATCTGACGATAGAAGAAGGTCAGAAGCAGGGTGCGGATGTGCGCGCCGTCGACGTCGGCGTCAGTCATGATGATGATCTTGTGATAGCGCAGCTTGTTGATGTCGAATTCATCGCGGCCAATGCCGGCGCCGAGCGCCATGATCAGCGTGCCGACCTGGTCAGAGCTCAGCATCTTGTCGAAGCGGGCGCGTTCCACGTTGAGGATCTTGCCGCGTAGGGGAAGGATGGCCTGATTGGAGCGGTCGCGGCCCTGTTTGGCCGAACCGCCTGCAGAGTCACCCTCGACGATGAAGATTTCGGACTTGGACGGGTCCTTTTCCTGACAGTCGGCAAGCTTGCCGGGCAGGGAAGTGATGTCGAGCGCGGTCTTGCGGCGGGTCAGCTCACGCGCCTTGCGGGCGGCCTCACGCGCGGCAGCGGCCTCGACGATCTTCTGCATGATGCCGAGCGCTTCCTTCGGGTTCTCCTCGAACCATTCAGAGAGCTTCTCGCCCATCAGGCTCTCGACCACGGGGCGCACTTCAGAGCTGACGAGCTTGTCCTTGGTCTGGGAGGAGAATTTCGGGTCAGGCACTTTGACAGAGAGGACGCAGGTCAGGCCTTCGCGCGCGTCATCGCCGGAGATGTCGACCTTTTCCTTTTTTGCGATGCCCGTTTCGGACGCGTACTTGTTGATGATGCGGGTCAGCGCGCCGCGGAAGCCGGCAAGGTGGGTGCCGCCATCGCGCTGCGGGATGTTGTTGGTGAAGCAGAGCACCTGCTCATGATAGCTGTCGGTCCAGGCAAGCGCTGCCTCCACCGTGATGCCGTCCTTCTCGCCGACTGCATAGATCGTGTCCGGGATCAGCGTCTGGCGCTGGCGGTTGAGGTGCTCGACAAAGGCTTTGACGCCGCCTTCATATTCAAGGACCGCCTCATAGGCTTCAGGCCCGCGCTCATCACGGAAGACGATCCGGACGCCGCTATTGAGGAAGGCGAGCTCACGCAGGCGGTGCTCCAGCGTCTTGCGGTCATATTCGGTCATGGTGAAGGTCGCCGGGCTCGCCATGAAGCGCACGGCCGTGCCGGTGAGGACACTGCCATTGGCGCGGTTCGGGCTGGTGCCAACCTCTTTCAGGGGCGCTTCCACTGCGCCGCCATCAATGAAGCGGACAAAGTGCTCCTTGCCATTGCGGTGAATGCGAAGCTCCAGCCAGTCCGATAGCGCGTTGACGACCGACACGCCGACGCCGTGAAGGCCGCCAGACACCTTGTAGGAGTTCTGGTCGAACTTACCGCCCGCATGGAGCTGGGTCATGATGACCTCGGCGGCAGACACGCCTTCGGTCTTGTGCATCTCGACCGGAATGCCGCGGCCATTGTCAGTGATCTCGGCAGAGCCATCGGCGTGCAGCGTGACGGTGACTTCGTCCGCATGGCCGGCAAGGGCTTCGTCGATCGCATTGTCGACGACTTCGTAGATCATGTGGTGAAGGCCGGACCCGTCATCGGTGTCACCGATATACATGCCAGGGCGCTTGCGGACCGCTTCGAGGCCTTTGAGGACCTTGATCGAGTCGGCGCCATATTCGGGCATGTTGTCTGTCGGTTCAGCCATGGGAGCGTGTCGCTTTCTGATTCGTCACAATTGCCTGAAATTATAGAGGATTTGTGTCAGAAAGGGAAATGAGGGCGCCGTTTCGGCGCCCGGTATTCCGGTGTGTTTTCAGGGGCTTGCGAGGGGGCGCGACGAGGCCTGCAAAAATTTGCTGCAGGCCCTGTCGAGCAGAGCCTCTGAGAGGGCGAAAATCGCCTAGTCCTTGAAGACCGGTGCGCGCTTTTCGCGGAAGGCGGCAGCGGCTTCGGCAAACTCGGCGGACTGGAGCTGCTCGGCAAAAATGCGGCCCTCAGCCTGCATCTGATCGGCGATCTGTTCGCGCGAATGGTTGATCAGCGCCTTGGATTTCAGGACCGCATTTGGCGGCGACGCGGCAATCTTGCTGGCCGTGTCCATGGCGGTTTTCATAAGGTCGCTATCTGCCACCACGCGGGAGACAAGGCCGCAGGCGAGGGCTTCATCAGCGCTGAGGATACGGCCGGCCAGCAGGACTTCATTGGCCATGGAGCGGCCCACAACGGATGGCAGGGTGAGCGAGGAGCCCGCCTCTGGCACGAGGCCAAGCTGGGTGAAGGGTGCGCGGAAGTTGGCGCTCTCGGCGGCAAAGGAGATGTCGCAATGGAGCAGCATGGTGAGGCCGACGCCGATGGCCGGGCCGTTTACCGCAGCGATCAGCGGCTTTTCAGCGTCGCGGATGGCATTGAGGAAGCGGGTGACGGGCGGCGTGCCGCTCTCGCGCTCATCAATGGAGGCGAAGTCTGAGAGGTCATTGCCTGCGGTGAACATGTCGCCTTCGCCAGTGAAGACGATCGCGCGGATGGACTTGTCACTATTGGCACCATTCACCGCGTCGGCCATTGCGCCGTACATGGCCTGCGTCAGCGCATTCTTGCGCTCCGGGCGGGCGATGGTGATGGTCAGGACATAGTTCTCAAGGTGGGTCTTGATGTGCTCGCTCATGGCAGGCGGCTCCGCTTCTGGCTGTGTTTCAGGGATGCTTTTGGCGCAAGCCCCCCGCCTGAGGCAAGAGGTGCCTTGGGGGCGGGCAACGGGTGGGGCTCAGGCCTGCTCGACAGCCAGCACGCGCTCTGGCAGGGCAGAGACGGTGTAGCGGTAGCTGCCGGGCTGAATATCGACTTCGGCTTCGCCGCCAAACGTCTTCGGCGCGATACGCTTCAGGATGACGCTGCCGAAGCCGCCTTCGGCTTTCTTGACGCTCGCATCAACGCGCGGCGTTGCGAGGTTCTCTTCCCAGGAAAAGCTGAGACCAGCGCCGGACGACCAGCCGAAACGGGCCTGGCCACCTTCACCGCCGAGGGCGCCATGCTTGACTGAATTAATGCCAAGCTCGTGCAGCATCAGCGACATCGCAAAGGCCGCGCGCGGCGTGATGTCGAAATCACTTTCAGCCACGACCTGCACCACGGGTTCGCCCGCGCCGGCCTCGAACGCTGCGAGGGTCTTTTGTGCAAGCTCCCTCATGGAGACTGATTGGGTGCCGCTCGAAGCGATCAGCGACTGGGTGAGGGCAAGCGCATTCACCTTCTCGCGAAGGCGCGAGACGTATTCCTCATGCTCGAGATCTGCCTTGTCGAGCAGGGAGATGAGCGACGAGACGTGGGCATACATATTGCCCATGCGGTGCTGAAGCTCCCGGTTGATGACGGAAAGCTCGCTCATTTCGCGCAGCTTTTCATCCTTCTCGATGAGGCCAATCACGCTGTCGGCAATGTCGCGCAGGATCTCGCGGTCCGTATGGTCAAAGGTCTCCCGCGGCTCATAGTCGATCACGCAAAGCGTGCCGAGCGCATGCCCGTCCGACGTGATGAGCGGCGCGCCGGCATAGAAGCGGATATGAGGCTCACCCGTGACCAGCGGATTGGAGACAAAGCGCGGATCTTTCGTCGCATCCAGGACGACTGTGATGTCAGTCCGCTCAATCGCATGCGTGCAGAAGGAGATGTCGCGGCTGGTCTCCTTGCTGTTGAAGCCGTGACATGATTTGAACCATTGGCGATCACTATCGATGAGTGAAACCAGCGCGGTCTCGACTTCCAGCGAATTGGCAGCCAGACGGGTCAGCCGGTCAAAGCGCTCATCCTGCTCACTGTCGAGCAGGTTCGTATCTTCCAGCGCCCTCAGTCGCTCTGCTTCGCTCATATTCCCAATGCGCACCTACGCAATCGATGCGGGTGTGCCTCCATAAAACTCACCACAAAAGTGTTCAGTAAATGTCCTGATTACAAGGCCGCGTGGGCAGGCGAACACTTGCCCGAAGTTAAAAAAGGACGGGAAAAAGGTCTAGGCCAAAATCGCTGCGCCGCCTGCGTCAACTTCGATATGCTGGGCGCGGTCCCCAAAGGCATCGAAGAGGAAGCGTTCGGTGCCGGTCAGCCAGCTCTGGCCGGGCAGAGCGCTTAGCTCATCGAAGAGGGCGGCGCGCCGGTTTGCGTCGAGGTGGGCAGCTGCCTCATCCAGCAGAAGGAGCGGGGCGGGGCCGCCGCCGTCTCCGGCGAGTGCCGTCGCGGAGGCAAGGATGAGGCCGATGAGCAGAGCCTTCTGCTGCCCGGTCGAGGCATCGCCCGCAACCATGCCAGTCGGCCGGTGGATGACTTTGAGGTCGCTGCGGTGCGGGCCGGTCAGCGTGCGACCCGCAGCGGCGTCGCGCCGTCTCATGGAGCGATACGTCTCAGTGAGGCTTTCGAAGATGGTCTTGAAGTCTTCGCCAGCGGCAGCGGAGGTTTCAGCTTCGCCCTCCAGAGAGAGGTCACCCTTTGGGAAATAGCCTTCGGGCCGCGCATCGACCGCCGCTTGCAGGCTTTCAAGGACGCTCGCGCGGTTGATCGCAAGCTCGGCGCCCGCCTCGGCCATACGGGTCTCGATCGCGTCGGCCCATGCGGGGTCAACATGGCCGCGTTCGAGCAGGGCGTTGCGCTCTCGCATGGCGCGTTCATACCGGGCCGCCGCCGTGCCGTGAGAGGGAATGTGCGCCATGACCTGGCGGTCAAAGAAGCGCCGACGGTCAGACGCGCCGCCGCGAAAGATGGAGTCCATGGCAGGGGTCAGCCAGACGATGCGGACAAGCTCTGCGAGGTCACCGGCCTGTGACGGGGCGCCGTCGATGCGGATGACGCGCTTGGCAGAGCCGCCATCTGTTTCGAGGCCGACGCCAATGCGGCGGTCGTCAAGGTTGGCAGAGACGGTCCAGCCGCCTTCTGCGCCATGACGCGTCAGCTCAGAAAGTGATGCGCTGCGCAGCCCGCGGCCCGGCCCAAGCTGCGAGATGGCTTCCAGAAGATTAGTCTTGCCCGCGCCATTTGACCCGAACAGGCAGACATGCCGCCCGTCGAGATCAAGCGACAGGCTCTCATAATTACGGAAATCCTTGAGGCGCAGGCGGGTAAGGGCGGTCATCGCCCTCGCTTACACCCGAAGCGGCATCAGCACGTAACGTGCAGCCGGATCTGCAGGATCAAGGATGAGGGCAGGGGAAGCCGGGTCGTTCAGCATGAACTCTGCGTCTTCCGCCTCAATCTGCGCGGTCACGTCGAGCAGGTATTTGGCGTTAAAGCCGATTTCCATCGCGTCCGCGCTGTAGTCGCACTCAATCTCTTCATGACCCTGACCGGTCTCGGCCGAGTTCACGGCGAGCACAAGGCGGCCATCGTCGAGCGAGAGTTTGACCGAGCGCGAGCGTTCCGCCGAAACGGTCGAGACGCGGTCGACAGCGGACTCGAACGCCTTGTTATCAATGACGAGGCGCTTGTCATTGCCCTTCGGGATGACGCGCTGATAGTCCGGGAAGGCTCCGTCGATCAGCTTGGATGTCAGCACGGCGCGGCCTGCGCGGAAGACGATCTTCGTCTCTGAAACGGAGACCGATACATCGCCGTCAGCACTGTCGATCAGGCGGCGCACTTCGGCAACGGCCTTGCGCGGAACGATGACACCGTCGAGGCCTTCGGCGCCGGATGGCGCGTCACAATCGGCCAGCGCGAGACGGTGACCATCGGTTGCAACGGCGCGGAGCACCTTGCCCTTGTCGCCATCAGCTGTGTGAAGATAGACGCCGTTCAGATAGTAGCGCGTCTCTTCGGTGGAGATCGCAAACCGGGTCTTGTCGATAAGGCGGCGAAGATCGGCGGCCTCGACATCGAAGGTCACGGCACCATCATCGCCCGTCATGGTCTGGAAGTCGCTGGCCGGGAGCGTTGGCAGCGCGAAGTTTGCGCGGCCAGAGCGGATCGTCAGGCGGCGGTTTTCCGGGTTGAGCTCCAGCTCGACATCAGCGCCGGATGGCAGCTTGCGGACAACGTCGAACAGTGTGCCGGCTGGCGCGGTGACCGCGCCTTCGCTGGCAATGGTCGCGTCGGCGCTATCGACGGCCTCGATGTCGAGATCGGTCGCGACGAAGGTGACTTCGCCGCCCTTTGCTTCCATCAGGACGTTGGAGAGGATCGGAATGGTGTTGCGGCGCTCGACCACGTTCTGCACGTGCGACAGCGCGTTGAGCAGGTCACTTCGTTCAATCGTCAGCTTCATGCGTCAGCCCATTACAACGGCCCCGTTCAGGCCGCATCCTTTCCTGCCCGTCTGCACGGGCGTTAAACTCGAATCGGCCCGCCTCCTGCGGGGAGACGGGCCGAGTACACTTGTCAAAATCGCTGAAATTGCAAGCCCTGTGCGGCCAAACGCTGCGTAGAAATCCGGCCTCAGGTGGAATGCGTTCAGCCGTTACCTTCAGACTGGATGTCGAAGACCGCTTCGCGGACCTGTTCAACCTGCCGGACCATCTCCGGATCGGTCTGCAGCTGGCCTTTCACCTTGCGCCATGCATGGATGACGGTGGTGTGGTCCTTCTTGCAGAAAGAGCGGGCGATCTGCGGCAGCGATTTGTCGGTCATCTCGCGGCAGAGATACATAGCGACCTGGCGCGGCGCGCAGACATTGCGCGACTTGCTGGAGCTTTCGATCTCTGACTTCGACAGGTTATAGCTGCGCATGGCGGCCCGCTTGATATTGTCGAGCGATGGCGCCTGATACTCGCCCTGCTGGCGGCGAAGGACCGTGCACAGCATTTCGAAGGTCGGCGCGATCTCACCATAGCGGGTTTCCGACTGCAGCGAGTAGAGCACGCCGCAAAGGTCACGGCCTGGGCCGCGAACGGTGGCGACGATCTTCTCGCGCATCTCTTCGTCAATCTCGAAGTTTGGCTGACCCTGCTGGATGAGGTTCGCGTGAAGGCTGACGATCTGGCGGCGCATTTCCTGATCTGGAAGGCCGACCTCGACAGCAGCGGCGCCCATCAGCTCCCCGCGCATACGTGCGGAGAAACCCTTGAGGTCGCCCGGTGCTTCATCAGCGGTCAGGATGACCCGGCCACCTTCGGCGGTCACGGCGCGCAGGGACGCAAAGAAGGCCTCATCGGTCTTCTTCTTGTTCGCGATCCACTGCAGGTCGTCGATCAGCAGGAGGTCATTGTCGCGGACTTGCGATTTGAGGCGGCGGGTGTCGCCATCACGCGCGCCGTCAACAAAGGCGGTCATGAATTCTTCGGCAGACATATAGGTCACGCGGCGGCCATCGTCCTGACGGATGACGGCTTTCTCGATCGAGCGCAGGACGTGCGTCTTGCCAGTGCCCTGACGCCCATAGATGAGGGCGACGTCAGCGTGGACCTGCTTGTTCTCGACCGTGACTTCGGCGAGGCGGACAGCGGCGCGGTTGGTGTCACCGACGATCAGCGTCTCAAAGCTCATCGCGCTGCCATGACGTCCCGGGGTGGCGGAGGACGTTTCAGGCGTCGCGGCATCTACCTTGCTGACGGTTTCGGTGTTGCCGGTCCAAGGATAGCCGACGAGGTCACGAGTATCTTCTGGGATATCCTTCCAGCAGGTGATTTTCAGTGCGCGGCCGCGTGGGTCCGCCTTGCGCCATGCGCGGCGCAGCATCGGGCGGTGCTGACTGTTGATGCGCTCATAGGCGAGCTGGTCGCGTGCCGCGATCAGGACCGTGCCATTGTCGTCGGCGACGAAGCGCAAGTCTGAAATCCATTTGTCGAAATCGTGGGCAGACGACTCTTGGCGCGCGTCTTCAAGGACGGTGCGCCAAAGATCCATGCCCCGGTGATCATCGCCGCGCTGGGTGTCAGTGTTTTTCTCACTCTCGTGTCTGCCAGATTCTTCCTGCAGCCCCATAGGAACTTCCCCTTTTTTCTGTGTTTTGTCCTATTCTCTACGCGTCGACTCAGATCATAGCTCGAGTGTTCGGGCCTAATGGGGGCCCGTCCAAAAACCTGCCGTACAGAGATCAAATTCCGTCGATGGCTGAAGTTAACCACAGGGCTTCCAAACCTGTCTACAAGCCTTTTTGGGAATCTTCGGCACTTCTGGAGTTGACTCATTTCTGTCACCGAAAAAGCGGCGATGAATCAAACTCGTAAGCTTGTGTAAAAAAATATAGGTACGATTTGTGCCGCTTTTACACTGTGATGTTCTGATTATGTTCTGTCAACGGAAACGGCTTGGAATTGCTGTGTAAAACCCGTTTTTTGGCACCAAAAATCTGCAATTTTCGGCCAATGTTTAACCAACGAAAAAAGGCCCGCATGATTGCTCATGCAGGCCTTGCATATTTTCAAGGACAGCCCTTGGCGGGTTGTCTTAGCCCATCGCCTTGATGCGTGCGCTGAGGCGCGAAATTTTGCGCGAGGACGTATTCTTGTGAAGAATGCCCTTGCCAGCAGCGCGCATGATTTCCGGCTGGGCTGCCTGGAGAGCGGTCTGCGCAGCGGACTTGTCGCCCGATGCAATCGCTTCCTCGACCTTGCGGATAAAGCGGCGCATGCGCGAACGGCGTGCGGTGTTAATTTCCGTGCGGCGCGCGATCTTGCGCACCATCTTCTTGGCTGAGCGTGTGTTCGCCATCAAAAACTCCTGAGTGTCCCGTCGGACGCAAGCGGCGGACATACCCAAACGCCCCCGTGGCGTCAACTGCGATGGGCTGCATCGGCTGAAGAAAGCGCAGCGCCCAGCCCGGGTGCGTCTGTCGGGCGCAGGAACGCAGCGACCACCGCGCGCTTTCTATCTTCGTAGATACAAGGAATAACGCAATGACCCAATCCGCTCGCGCCGCCATCGTGGACAAGGCAGAAGCCGATTTTCGCCTGTCTGACGTAGAAATCGATGACCCGGGTCCACATGAGGTCCGCATCCGCATCGTCGCAACGGGCCTCTGTCATACCGACCTTGCCGTTCGCGATGGCATGCTGCCAACGAACTTCCCGGTTGTGCTGGGGCATGAGGGCGCCGGTGTGATCGAGGCTGCTGGCGCGCATGTCCATGACCTGAAGCCTGGCGACCGCGTCGTGCTGAGCTACGGCTCCTGCGGGGATTGCCGCCCCTGTATGGAGGGCGACCCGGCCTATTGCGACGACTTCACGGATCTCAACTTTCTGAACAAGCGCCTCGGCAGCGAGGACGGCGTGTTCAGGGATGATGTCAACGCGGCCTTCTTCCAGCAATCTTCCTTCGCAACCTATGCGATCGCCCATGAGCGCAATGTCGTGAAAGTGCCCGACGAAGCGCCGCTCAAGCTCCTCGGGCCGCTTGGCTGCGGGATCCAGACCGGTGCGGGGGCCGTGCTCAATACGCTCGCTCCGCGCGCCGGGACGTCGATCGCCGTCAGTGGGGTGGGCAGTGTCGGTCTGTCAGCGGTCATGGCGGCACAGCTCGCCGGGTGCCATCCGATCATCGCCATCGATATGCAGGAGGAGCGGTTGAAGCTCGCCAAAGAGCTTGGCGCGACCCATACGATCAAGGCTGATGAGGGCGATGTACCTGAGATGGTTCGCGAGATCGCAGCCGAGGGTGTAGATGCCGTTATAGAGTGTTCGGGTGCCAAACCTGCCGCCCGCGCTGGATGGGCATCGCTTGCCAATCGCGGCGCACTTCTCATTGTCGGCGCGCCGCCCGGCGGCACTGATTATGACTTCGATGCCAATGAGCACATTTTGAGCGGTCGCAAGATCATCGGCTGCGTCGAAGGTGACAGCGTGGTGAAAGTCTTCATACCGCGGCTGATCCAGCACTATCTGGACGGCAACTTCCCATTCGATCGGCTGATTAGCGAATATAGCTTTGAAGACATCAACAAGGCTGTCCACGACATGGAAGAGGGTAAGGCGATCAAACCAATCCTGACCATGTCCGAGGATACCTGATATAAAAAAGGCGCACCTGGCAAATCCGGGTGCGCCTTCTTTCCAATAGAACAGGTTCGTATCGACCTACCGGTTCTTGAAGTGCGGCTCGCGCTTCTCGACGAAGGCTTCCATGCCTTCCTTCTGGTCTTCGGTAGCGAAGAGGGAGTGGAAGAGGCGGCGCTCGAACATGACGCCCTGGCTGAGCGTGGTTTCATAGGCGGCGTTGACCATTTCCTTGGTCATCATCGCGGTCGCGCGCGGCAGGGACGCAATCTTGCGCGCCACAGAGCGGGCTTCGTCAACGAGATCATCGGTTGGCACGATGCGGGAAACGAGGCCGCAGCGCTCAGCTTCTTCTGCGTCCATCATGCGGCCGGTGAGGCACATTTCCATCGCCTTGGACTTGCCAGCGAAACGCGTCAGGCGCTGCGTGCCGCCTGCGCCCGGTGACACACCGATGGTTATTTCAGGCTGGCCGAATTTTGCGTTCTCTGCGGCCAGGATGAAGTCGCACATCATCGCAAGCTCACAGCCCCCGCCAAGTGCATAGCCGGAGACGGCCGCGATAACCGGCTTGCGCATGCGAGAGGCCCGCTCCCAGTTGCGGGTAATGAAGTCCGCATAATAGGCGTCGAGATAGGATTGCTCGCGCATTTCCTTGATGTCGGCGCCAGCAGCGAATGCCTTCTTGGAGCCGGTAATAACGATGCAACCGATTGAGGCGTCATTGTCGAACCGGTCGAGCGCTTCGGTGAGCTCATCCATGAGCGCATTATTGAATGCGTTGAGCGCGTCGGGACGGTTCAGCGTGATGATGGCGACTGCCTCATCCACCTCAGTCAAAAGCGTTTCATAGGCCATGATAAGATCTGGTTCCTGTGCTTGCTTGCCTTTCGCGGTCTGTGCCGCAAGTTGGGGAGGGATAGGGTAAGAACGACCGCGCGTCGATAGGGAGTGACCAGCATGATGATGACAAGCCTGAAGAGTTCTGTGGGTGGAGGCGCTTTCCTCCTGGCGGCAATGACGGCATTCAGCCCGGTAGCAACAGCCCAGTCCGAAGACGCTGACACAGCTGATGCCGCGTCTGCGCCAGCCCCGTTCGAGTATAGCGACCCGGCAGAAGGCGACCGGATGCCATCAGGCCGCGATATCGGCACGCGCTCCTCTGTTATTGCCCCGCATGCGGCGGCGGCGACGGCACATCCGCTGGCAACGCGCATCGCGCTCAATGTCATGGAAGATGGCGGCAATGCCGTTGATGCGGCGATCGCAGCGAATGCGATGCTGGGCCTTGTCGAGCCGACGGGCAATGGCATCGGCGGCGATCTCTTCGCCATCGTCTGGGACCCGGAAACAAGCACGCTCTATGGCTATAATGGCTCTGGCCGCTCTGCGATGGGCGCCACGCTTGAGGATATGCAGGCGGCGGCTGACGAGTTCATGGACGGCGAGGAAATCCCGCCTTATGGCGCCGCCCCAGTGACGGTGCCCGGCACGGTGGATGGCTGGTTCGCCCTGCATGGCAAGTTCGGCAGCGTCGGCATGGACGAGCTGCTCGCCCCAACCGTCAGCTATGCCCGCGAAGGCGCGCCGATCCCGGAAGTCATCGCTTATTATTGGGGCCGCAGCGCCGCCAATTTCCCGCGCCATGCAGAAAGCGGCATGATCGAGGAATTCGACAATGCGCGTGAGACGTTCTTCTCGCCCACGCCGCGCGAAGGCACTCTCTTTACCAATCCGGATCTTGCCAACACGCTCGAGACGATTGGCGACGAAGGCCGCTCTGCCTTCTATGAGGGCGACATTGCGCGCACCATGGGTGCCTATTTCGAGCGGATTGGCGGCTATCTTCGCTATGAAGATTTTGCTGCCCATGAGGGCGAGTGGACCGAGCCGCTTTGCGTCGATTACCGCGAGACTCGCCTCTGTGAGCTTGGGCCGAACACGCAGGGCGTCGCCGCGCTCCAGATGCTTGAGATGCTGGAAGGCTTTGACCTTCGCGGCATGGGCTTTGGTTCGCCCGACTCCATCATGGCGCAGGTCGAGGCCAAGCGTCTTGCCTTTGCGGACCGCGCCAAGGGCTATGCCGACCCGGCCTTCAGCGGAATCGATCCGGAGGTCTTCATCCGTGACGGCTATAATGTCGAACGTGCGCAGGCCATCAGCCTGACGGCGCCGTTGTCTCAGGTTGATGCGGGTATGGACTTTGCGGCAATGGCGGCCGACGAAACACTGGAAGATGGCGACACGACCTATCTGACGGTCGCTGACCAGAATGGCATGATGGTCTCGCTGATCCAGTCGAACTATCGCGGCATGGGCACGGGCCTCGTCGCGGATGGTCTCGGCTTCATGTTTCAGGATCGCGGCCAGCTCTTCAGTCTCGACCCGGAGCACCCGAACGCGTTCGAGCCGGGCAAGCGGCCCTTCCACACGATCATCCCAGCCTTTGCCTACAAGCAGGTCGAGGGTGAGTACAAGCCATGGATGAGCTTTGGCCTGATGGGCGGGGGCATGCAGCCACAGGGCCATGTCCAGATCATCCTGAATCTGATCGATTATGATATGGGCCTTCAGGAAGCAGGCGATGCGGCCCGCTGGGAGCATACGGGCGGCTGCGAGCCGACCGACGACTATGCGGGCGATACCTGCATCAACGATATCGGCACCGTGCATCTGGAAAGTGGCATCCCGCCTGAAACCCGCGCCGAACTGGAAGCACGCGGCTATACTGTGGAGTGCTGCAGTGCCAATGGCGGCGGCTATCAGGCGATCATGAAGGACTTTGAGTCCGGCGCCTGGATTGCTGCGACCGAGATGCGCAAGGACGGGACCGCAGGCGGGTTCTAGGCCCCGGCCCTACCGACTTCAGATTACAGACCCGCATGGTTCGACTTCGCTCACTATGCGGGTTTTCTCTGACGTTCGTCAAAGCGGCCAGAAGAGCGGGATGACGAACATCGCCACGGCGAAAAAGACGAGGTTCAGCGGTACTCCGATGCGGGCAAAGTCGCTGAATTTGTAGCCGCCTGCGGTGTAGACCAGCGTATTGGTCTGATAGCCGATGGGCGTTGCAAAACTGGCGCTCGCGGCAAACATGACGGCGACGACGAAGGCGCGTGGGTCAACGCCGAGGTTCTGGGCCAGTCCTATCGCAATCGGTGTCATCAGGATGGCCGTTGCGTTGTTCGACACGATTTCCGTCATGGTGGAGGTCAGCAGGTAAACAGCTGCGAGCGCGGCGAGCGGGCCGAAGACACCGACCGGGGCCGCGATCGAATTGACGAGCAGGGAGGCTGCGCCCGAATTTTCCATCGCCATGCCGAGCGCCAGCATGCCGAAGATAAGCATGAGAATGTCCCACTGGATCGCCTTGTAGGCTTCCTGGTGGTCGATACAGCCGAGCGCGATCACGAGGGCGGCGGCGATGAGGGCAAGCCCGGCAATCGGCATGATGCCAAGCGCGGCCAGCACCATGACGGCGATGACGGCGCCAATGGCGATCGGGGCCTTGTCACGGCGCAGCGGGCGTTCAGACGTTTCCGTCAGATTGCTCAGCATCAGATCGTCGAACATCTGGCGCATGCCGGCGGGTGGGCCTTCGACCAGAACCGTGTCCCCGAGATTGAAGCGAATGCCGCGACCTTCGAGACTGATATTCTCACCGCGCCGGTGAATGGCGAGCGCGTAGACGCCGTAGAGACGAACGAGGCCCGCGCCAACAATCGGGCGGCCAACGAGACGCGATTCAGGGCCGACGACACCTTCCATGAGGACGGTTTCACTCGCCTGAACCGGTTCGATGGCGTGGCGTTGGGTTTCGCTGCCAGACCCGATGGCAACATCGCCTGCCTCTCGCAGGCTGAGCATTTCGGAGACCGGAGAGCGCACCACGAGACGGTCGCCTGCTTCGAGGACAAGCGATGCCAGCTCCTCGCGGCGAGAGCGGTTGGCGCGCATCACGTCGATGACCGTGAAGCCCTTTTCGGGCGTGAAGCCGGTTTCCTTGATCGTCTTTCCGATGAGCACTGAGTCGACGGGGACGAGCACCTGCGCGATGAAACGGCGGTTCTTCGTGGTTGGCAGGAGGTCTGCCAGCGTGTCGCGGTAAGGCAGCAGCCAGCGGCTGGCGAGCGCCATATAGAGAACACCCGCGACCGCCATGATGAGGCCCGCGCCTGTGATCTCGAAAATGCCGAAGGCAGCAAGGCCTGCATTCTGGGCCACGCCATCGACGAGCAAATTGGTCGAGGTGCCGATCAGCGTCGTCATCCCGCCGAAGATAGAGGCGAAGGACAGCGGAATAAGAAGGCGTGAGGCCGAAGTGCCAATCGTCTGGGCAAGCCGGATCGCCACCGGGATCAGGATCACCACGATAGGCGTGTTGTTCATGAAAGCTGACAGCGCCACGACAATCGCCATCAAGGCAATCACGGCGACGAGCGGCGTCCAGTTCTTGGCAATCCGGATCACCCAGTTACCAGCCGCCGCGATGACCCCTGTGCGTTCGAGTGCGGCGGACAGGACAAACATGGCTGCGATAGTGATCGGCGCCGCATTGGAGAAAACGCCGAGAGTTTCCGGAACTGAAAGAATGCCAGTCAGCAGCAGGGCTGACATGGCGAGCAGGGCGACGACATCGGCTGGTATCTTCTCGCGCACGAAGCTGACGAAGACAGCGACCAGCAGCACAAAGACGAGCGCGATCTGTAATTCCTGCGGCAGGACAATGTCAGGCATAAAAGGCGGGGCCCCGGTCGTTTCTCTCTATCGATAGATGTCGAGAGGCGGGGTCAACGCAACCGTCAATTTAGAAGAACTCCTGATGCGGAGTATTCCTGAATGCATGGCTGGCGGATCTGCTCGTTGGGCTATCGCTCTGATTTGAGACGATAGAGAAGGTCGAGGGCCTCGCGCGGCGTCAGATCGTCTGGGCTGACCGCATCAAGCAGCTTGAGGGCGGGGTGATCGTCTGCCGGGGCGAAAGCTTCGGGCTCTTCCGCGACAGAGGCGAAAAGCGGCAGGGCATCGACCGCATCCGGCTTGGCTTCCAGCTTTTTCAGCACCTGCTCGGCGCGGCGTACGGCGCGGGCAGGGAGGCCTGCCAGACGTGCAACCTGCACCCCATAGGAGCGGTCAGCCGGGCCGCTTGCGATATCGTGCAAGAAGACAAGCTCATCCTTCCACTCCTTGGCGCGGAGGGAGAGGTTGGCGGCGCAGGCGAGTTCTTCAGCAAGGCCCGTCAGCTCATGATAGTGGGTGGCGAAAAGGGCGCGGCACTTATTGGTGTTGTGAAGGTGTTCGACCGCTGACCAGGCAATGGCGAGGCCGTCATAAGTCGACGTGCCCCGGCCCACCTCGTCCAGAATAACGAAGCTGCGTTCGGTCGCCTGGTTCAGGATGGCGGCGGTTTCGACCATCTCGACCATGAAGGTCGAGCGCCCGCGAGACAGGTCATCGGACGCACCGACCCGCGAGAAGATACGGTCTGCAATGCCGAGCCGGACTGACTTGGCCGGTACAAAGAGCCCTGCTTGCGCGAGGATCACGGCAAGGCAGCCCTGACGCAGATAGGTCGACTTACCTGCCATGTTCGGCCCGGTCACGAGCGCAAGACGCGGCGCGAACGCGCCGGACGCATCAAGGCTCAGATTGTTCGCGGTGAAGCCTTCGCCTGTCGCTTTCAGCGCCGCTTCGACCACCGGGTGGCGGAGGGCTTCGGCTTCAAACACCGGTTCCTCCGCGAGGACCGGGCGCACAGCATCATTGGCATTTGCCCAGTCAGCAGCGGCGGCAGCGACATCGATCTCTGCTAGCGCATGGGCGGCAGCAGAGATAGCGTCATTCACGCCTTCGACACGCAGGCAAAGCTCGCGGAAGAGTTCAATCTCACGCGTCTGGGCGGCTTCCTCGGCTCGGGAAATGCGCCCTGCGAGATCCGACAGCTCTGGTGTCGAGAAACGCATATTGGAGGCGAGCGTCTGGCGGTGGATGAACGTCTCGGCATGCGGCGGCTTCAGCAAAGCGTCGCCGTGGCGGGCCGGCACATCGATGAAATAGCCAAGCACATTGTTGAACTTGATCTTGAGCGCGCTGATGCCGGTCTCATCGCAATAGCGGGCCTGAAGCTCGGCGATGATCTTGCGGCTGTCGCGGCGCAGCGAGCGTGATTCGTCCAGCGCGGCGTCCCAGCCATCGGCGATAAAGCCGCCATCACGCGCGAGTGTCGGCAGGTCTTCAGCCAGCGCGTTTTCAAGGTCGCTGGCAAGCTGGGCGAGGTCTTCATGGCGCGCCGGGTCGAGGGCAGAGACCGCATCGCCAAGTAGCGCAGGCAGGCCCGTCTGCAGCGCCGCCAGCACGGACGCCAGCGATGCGCCTTCCTTGATGGCGACCGCGATGGATCTGAGATCACGTGGGCCGCCGCGCTCCAGCCGGATACGTGTGCGGGCGCGCTCAAGGTCCGGCGTAGCTTTCAGGCAAGCGCGGACATCGCTGCGCAGGTCGCCTTCCTGAAGGAAGAAAGAGACCGCGTCATAGCGCGCCTCAATCGTCTCACGCGCGCATTCGGGGCGTGACAGCCGGTCAGCAAAAAGCCGCGCGCCGGGGGCGGTCAGTGTTCGGTCGACTGTGGCGAGCAGCGTGCCTTTTCTGCCGCCATTCATGGCGGTGTCGATCTCAAGGCTCGCGCGGGTTGCCGGATCGATGGACAGGCTGGCAGATTGGCCACGCCGGTTTGGCGGATCGAGGCGGATGTCAGCGCCCGCCTGCGTAAGGCTGAGATAGTCGAGCAGGAGGCCGCAGGCGCAAAGCTCTGCCTTGTTGAAACTGCCAAACCCGTCCAGCGCAGCGAGCTTGTAGGCAGATTTCAGCGCGCTTTCTCCGGAGGAAACGCTAGCCGCACGCGACGGGCGACGCGTCACCGGCATCCGCAGGGATGCGAGCGCCTGCCGCATAAGCGGTCGGGCCTCATCATCCTCAGTCACCAACAGTTCGCTGATCGGCAGGCTGGCGGCTTTCTCGCCAAGCGTTTCGGGCGACACCTCAATGATCTCGAACGCGCCAGTGGACACATCACAGGCGGCAATAGCGGCTTCTGTACCACCCGCCGCGAGCGCGATGGCGGCCAGCACCTGCCCCTGACGTGAAGACAGGATCGTGTCTTCGGTAATCGTGCCGGGCGTGACGACCCGTACGACTTCGCGGTTCACGATGGATTTGGAGCCGCGCTTCTTGGCCTCAGCCGGGCTTTCGGTCTGTTCGCAGACGGCAACGCGCTCACCGGACTTGATGAGGCGCGCGAGATAGGCCTCTGACGCGTGATAGGGCACGCCCGCCATTGGGATCGGCTTGCCGTCATGCTCGCCGCGCGCGGTCAGCGTGATGTCGAGGATCTCTGCCGCGCGTACGGCATCCTCGAAGAAGAGCTCATAGAAGTCGCCCATACGAAAGAAGAGCAGGGCGTCCTGATGGCTCGACTTGATGTCGAGATATTGCGCCATGAAGGGCGTCGGTGCCTTTTTCTCAGGCGCGGGTCGGGTGGCGGTGTCTGGCATCGAAAGAAATCTAACGGATTCGCATGGGAGGTGTGCAACCCAAATAACCAGTGTTACGCGGGTTGTCGGCAATTCCGCAGCGCCTTAGAGACGAAGACACGTTGTAGTCTAAACCTGAAAGCCAATGCCATGACGTCCAAGCGTCCGACCTTTACCGACAAGGAAGCGCTAGACTTCCATAGTCACCCAACGCCAGGCAAGCTGTCGGTCACTCCGACAAAGCCTATGGCTACGCAGCGCGACCTGTCGCTCGCCTACAGCCCTGGCGTTGCTGTGCCGGTGAAGGCGATCGCAGAAGACAAGGACCTTGCCTACGAGTACACCTCGAAGGGCAATATGGTCGCCGTTATCTCGAACGGGACCGCGATTCTTGGCCTTGGTGACCTTGGCGCGATGGCATCGAAGCCGGTCATGGAAGGCAAGTCCGTCCTCTTCAAACGCTTTGCTGACGTCGACTCCGTCGATGTCGAAGTGTTCTCCAAAGACACTGAAGAGCTGATCACCACGATCCGTAACATTGGTGAGACCTGGGGCGGCATCAATCTCGAGGACATTGCGAGCCCTGAGTGCTTCATCATCGAG
The DNA here is from genome assembly GCF_003576245.1 of Henriciella algicola. Classification (GTDB taxonomy): domain Bacteria; phylum Pseudomonadota; class Alphaproteobacteria; order Caulobacterales; family Hyphomonadaceae; genus Henriciella; species Henriciella algicola. Next base: position 756,226 of record NZ_QWGA01000003.1, on the reverse strand, counting down.
AGCCGCCTTCGCGAAGAACTCGACATTCCGGTCTTCCACGATGACCAGCACGGCACCGCGATCATCGCAGCTGCTGGCCTGATCAACGCGTGCAACATTACGGGCCGCGAACTGAAAGACGTGAAAGTCGCCATCTCTGGCGCAGGCGCGGCGGGTCTCTCCTGTGCAGGCCTGATCCGTCACCTTGGCGTGAAGGCAGAAAACATCCTTATGTGCGACTCCACTGGCGTCGTCTATGAGGGCCGCACCGAACGGATGGACCAGTTCAAGTCGGCCTTCGCGGTTAAAACTGAGAAGCGCACCCTGACCGAAGCCATGGAAGGCGCAGACGTCTTCCTCGGCCTCTCGATCGCAGGTGCCGTCAGCAAGGAAATGGTCGCCAGCATGGCGCCAAACCCGATCATCTTTGCCATGGCGAACCCTGATCCGGAGATCACGCCAGAAGAGATCAAGCAGGTGCGCGACGATGCGATCATCGCGACGGGCCGCTCCGACTATCCAAACCAGGTCAACAACGTCCTCGGCTTTCCTTACATCTTCCGCGGCGCGCTCGACGTGCGCGCCCGCTCGATCAATGAGGAAATGAAGGTGGCCGCGGCGCAGGCACTTGCGGAACTCGCACGCGAAGACGTGCCGGACGAAGTGGCCGCCGCATATCACGGCTCGCGCCCGCAATTCGGCCGCGACTATATCATCCCGACGCCGTTCGACCCGCGTCTCATCAGCTTTGTGCCGCCCTTCGTGGCGCAGGCCGCGATGGATACGGGCGTTGCGCGCAAGGAAATTCCGGACATGGACGAGTATCGCCGCTCACTGGCGCGCCGTCTCGATCCGACCGCGTCCTTTGTGCAGAGCGTCCAAGCCGCCGTCCGCGAGAAAAAGGCCCGCATCGTGTTTGCGGAGGGCGAAGAGCCATCCGTCGTTCGCGCCGCCTTCTCGTTCAAGAACCAGGGTCTTGGCGAGCCGGTCCTGATCGGCCGCGAAGAGCAGGTTACGCGCACCATGCAGCAGATGGGCGTGCCGGAAGGCTCGCTCGAGATCATCAATGCGCGCCTGTCGGACCGGAATCCGGAATATACCGACTATCTCTATGACCGCCTGAAGCGTCAGGGCTTCCTGCGCCGCGACGCCCAGCGTCTCGTCAACCAAGACCGCAACGTGTTCGGCTCCTGCATGCTGAAATTCGGCGATGCAGACGGCATGATCACGGGTGTGACGCGTAACTATGACGTCGCCCTGAAAGACGTGCAGACTGTGCTCGACCCGATCCCGGGCAAGCAGGTCATCGGCATGTCCATGGTTATCAACCGTGGCAAGACGATCTTCATCGCCGACACCTCGATCACCGAACTGCCTGTGGCAGAAGACCTGGTTGGCATCGCCTGCGAGGCGGCAAGCTCCGTGAAAAGCCTCGGCTTTACCCCGCGCGTCGCCTTCGTGTCCTATTCGACCTTCGGCAACCCGATGGGTGAGCGCGCCGAGAAAGTCCGCGAAGCCGTCGCCATGCTCGATGCGCGCGATGACATCGACTTCGAATATGAAGGCGATATCTCGGTCGACGTCGCGATGAACCCGGGCCACAAGCTGGTCTATCCGTTCTCGCGCCTCACCGATGCGGCCAACGTGCTTGTCATGCCAGCCATCCACTCCGCGGCGATCGCGACGAAGATCCTGACCTCGATGAGTCGCGCAACCGTGATCGGTCCGATCCTGCTCGGCTTTGAGAAGCCGGTCCAGATCGCCTCACTCGGCGCCACGGTGAACGATATCGTGAACCTTGCGACCTTCGCCGCCTTCGACATCGACAAGCTCGGCCACATAAAGGCTGCCGAATAGGGCCCACGCTCAACTGAAATAGAAAGCCCGGCCCATCAGTGCGATGCGGCCGGGCCTTTTTGTTTGGGGTGCGGGGATCAGGCGCGTTCGGCGGCGTCCGATGAGCTGCCTGTGCCCGTATCCACGCCTGGAGGCGGCGCATTCTGCAGGACGGCTTCGCGGTCTGGCTTCATCTTGTGCGCAAACCAGGAGAGCAGGATCGCTGGCACGCCGAGCACGGCGGCAAACAGGAAGAACTTCGAATAGCCCTCGACGGTCGCTGCCGCATCGACGCCGCCGCTGAAGGTCTGCACCATCACGCCGGACGTGCCCGCCACCAGTTTGGGCCCGAGCGAGTAGACCGAGCTGAAAATGGCGTACTGCGTCCCCGCAAAGGATTTGGCGACCATGGTCGACATGAAGGCCACGAACACGGTGCCGGCATAGCCGCCCGCAATATTGTCCGCTGTCACCGCGATGAACAGCGGGACAAGACTGCTGGAGGGCTGGTTGACCAGCCACGCAAAGGTGAGATTGCCGAGCACCGAAACGATCGCGCCGATGATGAGCGAGGTGCGAAGCCCGAACTTCACCGCTGAAAAGCCCGCCATTGCGACACCGACAAAGATGATCCACGGGCCATAGGTACCGCTGACGATGCCGATGGCTTCAGCGTCATAGCCCATATGGGTGTAGGCGGGCTTTGCCATGATGCCCATGACGATGTCGCTGAGCCTGTAGGAGGATACGAAAAGCAGGATCAGCAGGGCGATCCAGCCATGACGCCAGAAGAAATCAAGAAAGGGCGCCATGGTCGGGTTGCGCAGCTGCGGGGCGTCCGGCTTCAGGCGGCGAATGAAGGGGATGGCGATGGCGCATGCGATGATCGGCGCCGCTGCGATATAGATGGCGGCTTGCGCGACTGTGCTGCGTTCCAGCTCAATGCCAAGCGCGCCGAATGCCGCTGGCAGGCCCGCACCGAGCAGGGCAGCGATAACGGCCACCACGAGGAAAGCGCCAACGGCAAAACCAATACCGAGAAACAGGCTGCTGGCGGAAAACTCCACACCGTCCGGCGGGCTTTTCAGGGCGAGCGTCGCAGCAATGACAAAGCCAACAGCGGCAGCGGCAGCAACGAGGTAGCAGAGCCATGAAATGCCGACCATCAGCGTGTGGCCGATCGTGCCGTCTTCCAGAACGCCAGCGAAAGAGCCGAAGGCGGAGGCAAAACCGACTGTTAGAAGGATCAGGCCCGCGGCAGCGGCGGCATGGATTCCATAGCGCCGGTCCCAGATCGCGAACACGAAGGCGGCTAGGCCCATCGTGGCGGCCATGACCCAATAGGCGACGGGGAAGCTGGCGACGCCTGCGATCACAAGCGCCACGCCGCCCGAGATCACCATGCCAACCTTGTAGCCATACTGGTAGGCGGCGGCGAGGGTCGCCTGTTCGTCATCATTGGCGGCAGCTTCGATCCGCCATGCGTCGATGCCGATGTCCTGCGTCGCGGAGCTGAAAGCGATCAGGAATGAGAAGAGCGCGGTGACAGCGAGGCTCGACGTCGGATTGGAAAAGCCGAGGCCGACCATGGAGAGCGCGATGCCGATCTGCGCGACAAAGATCCAGGCGCGGCGGCGACCGAACAATTTGGCAAGGCCGGGCGGGTCGAACCGGTCGACGAGCGGCGCCCACACAAACTTGAAGGAATAGGCGAGGCCAAACCAGGAGAAGAAACCGATCAGGGCTTCTTCAATGCCGCTCTCTTTCAGCCAGACCGAGAGCGTCGAAAAATAGAGAAGGAATGGCAGGCCGGCGGTGAAGCCGAGCACCAGCATCATCGCCATCTTCGGCTGGGCGAACTGCTTCAGCGTTTCGCCGACAGTGCGGTTGCCCGCCGTCGGTAGGGCGGTGTTGCTCATGCGGCTCCTTGCCGGCGTGCGGTCCAGTCAGTGGCGAGACGGCGGAGCGCTTCAGCATCGAGCGGTTTGGCGGCGACGCCATCGGCGCCGGATTTGCGCGCCCGGCGCTCGATTTCAGGGTTGATTTCTGCAGAGATCGCAATGATCGGCATGGTCTGTCCGGCCTCTCTAAGGGCTTTCATTGCTTCATAGCCGTCCATGATCGGCATACGCAAATCCATAAACACCAGGGCGGGCGAAATCGTCTTCGCTACATCGACGGCCTCGCGCCCGGTTGAGGCAACCGTGACGCTGAATCCGGCCGATTCCAAGGCACGCCGTGCAATCAGCGCATTCACCGGATTATCGTCTGCGATGAGGACGCGGCCGCCCGCGGATGCGGCGGGTTCTTCTTCACCGCCTTTGCCGCCTTGGGAGACCAACAAGACACGCTCGACGAGAGAGGAGCCGCGAAGCGGACGCACGAGCCAGCCGGTGACGCCCATCTTGTGAAAGCGGCTGATCAGACCGCGATCTGCGGGGCGTACCACAACAAGCACAGGGGCAATTCCGGTTAACGCCTTCAGGCTGCGTTCGGGAAGCTCTGCGGCGGCGATGACCAGTGTGGGACGCGCGCGGCGCGCCTCTTCTGCCGAATGGACAATTGAGACGCGCGCGCCGCTTTCTTCCAGCGCCCCCCAGGCCGACAGTGACGTCGAAGTCGGAAGGCCGGCAAAGGCGACGTGGATACCAGACAGCTTGTCGGAGCGGATCGTCTCTGCGTCGGCGATGATCTCAGCGGGCGCTTCTGCGCGAAAGCACGTGCCGTCGCCCGGCGCACTTTGCAGCGTGATCGAGCCGCCCATCGCCTCACTGAGGCGTTTCACGATGGCGAGGCCAAGCCCGACGCCGCCATCCTTGCGGGCATCATCGGGAGAGGTCTGCCGGAAGGCGTCGAAAAGGCGGGTCTGGTCTGCGGCAGCAATGCCCGGGCCTGTGTCGCGGACATTGAAGATGAGCTTGCCGTGCTGAAAATCCATGTCGACCAGGACACCGCCGCTTTCAGTAAATTTGAGCGCATTGCCGACGAGGTTGAACAGGATCTGGCGGAGCTTGCCTGCATCGGCCTTCATGCTGGCGGGCACGCCGGGACGGCAGAGCACGCCAAGGTCGAGGCCTGCTGCATGGGCTCGCGGGGACAGAAGCTCTGTGACTTCGCGGGCAAGGTCGCGCACGCAAAAGACTTCTGGCTCAAGCTCCGGCGCGGCCGTATCGAGGCGGGCATAGTCGAGAATGTTGTTAAGCAGATCGAGAAGACGCGAGCCAGACGCGCGGATCGCTTCGGCATATTCTTTCTGGGCCGGGTCGAGCTCAGTTTCCAGAAGCAGCGAGACCGTGCCGAGAATGCCGTTCAGGGGTGTGCGGATTTCGTGGCTGGTCGTTGCCAGAAAGGCCTGCTCGGCCGACGAAGCGTCATTCTTCTCTGTCATGGCGCCCAGTCCTACCGCCAAAGATTGAGCAATGACTTAACTGGCGCGGGGCTTAATGGGCGAGCGAGCGGGCAGTGCTGAGCGTCTCGCCCTCGGGCGGACGGCGGCGATAGGACAGCGCTTCGGCGACATGGGCGCGCCGCACCCCGCCCGCGCCATCAAGGTCTGCAATCGTGCGCGCGACTTTCAGGACCCGGTGATAGGCCCGCGCCGACAGGGCGAGCTTTGCGGCCGCATCCGCAAGGAGGGCGTTGGCCGACTCATCCGGTGAGGCGATATCCGTCAGGCTGTGGGTCGGGGCGTCTGCATTAATGGGGCGGCGACCATCGCCCGCGCCGAATTGTTCGAACCGGTCGGTCTGGATGTCACGTGCCTGCTGTACCCGTGCAGAGGCTTCAGCCGTGCCTTCGGTCGGGGCAGGCAGGGTAAGGTCGATCGCGGTGACGGGCGGGGTGTCGAAGAACAGGTCGATCCGGTCAAAGAAAGGCCCGGAGATGCGGGACTGGTACTGGCGCGCGCAGGCAGGTCCGCGCCTGCAGGCGCCGTCACCCGGCCCACCGCCGCAGCGGCAGGGGTTCATGGCCGCAACAAGCTGGAAGCGGGCCGGGTATTTCACATGGCGGTTGGCGCGCGAGATCACGACAGCGCCGTCTTCCAGCGGCTGGCGCAGGCTATCGAGCACCTGCGCCGGAAACTCCGGTAGCTCATCAAGGAAAAGGACGCCGTGATGGGCGAGAGAGACCTCGCCCGGCCTTGCCTTGATACCGCCGCCAACAAGGGCCGCCATGGAGGCCGAATGGTGCGGCGCGCGGAATGGGCGCTGGCGCGAAAGCTTGCCGCGCTCCAGCATTCCGGCAACTGATTGAATTTGCGAAACCTCAAGAAGCTCGGTCGCGGAAAGAGGTGGCAGCAGGCCTGGCAGCCGCTGGGCCAGCATCGATTTGCCTGAGCCGGGCGGCCCGCAGAAAAGCAAGTTATGTCCACCGGCAGCGGCAATCTCCAGCACGCGCTTGGCGCCGTCCTGCCCTTTCACGTCAGCTAAGTTCGGCACGGCCTGCGGCGGCGCGAGTTCTCCGGCGACAGGCGCAGGCAGGCTGACCCGGCCTGCGAAATGATTGATCATGGCAATGAGGCTCGGCACGGCGAGCGTCCCCTCGCCAGCCCAGGCAGCTTCCGGGCCGCAAACTTCGGGGCAGATGAGGCGCAGATCCATGGCCTGCGCAGCCATGGCTGCTGGAAGGACCCCCAGCGTCGGACCCAGCGCGCCGTCGAGTGACAGCTCTCCAATCGCGGCATGCCCGTCCAGTGCATCAGGCGCGATAACGCCCATTGCCGCCAGCATGGCGAGCGCGATTGCAAGGTCATAATGGCTGCCTTCCTTGGGAAGGTCAGCGGGCGCAAGGTTGACGGTGATCCGCTTGGGCGGCGTGGCGAGACCTATGGCGGAGAAGGCGGCGCGCACGCGCTCCTTGCTCTCGCCAACGGCCTTGTCTGGCAGGCCGACTATGGTGAAGAACGGATTGCCTGAACTGATCTGCACCTGAACGTCGACAGGCTTGGCCTCGATACCCTCAAAGGCAAAAGTCGTGACGCGGCAGACCATGGCAATATCCTTTCACTGTCCGGCCTAGCATGAGGCGCGGAACAAAGAAAGAACAATATCGCCCGAAGGTTTAATCGGGTGTCGGCCTAGTCGAGACGGATGACGTCGTCATCATCCTCAGTATTCACTTCCGGGGCTTCTCTCCGGCTGCGGGTCGCGATGTCAGCGGCCGGATTGTTGAGGCCCGGAACAGTGACTTCAGGCACATCACTCAGACGCGCGGCACTGGAGCCGGCTGGCATCGGAATATCCTCAGCCGGGGCAGGCGCATCCGGCGTGCGAAGATTGAAACCGCCGGAAGATTGCGGAGCAGCGACAGGTTCGCCCCCCGGTATCCGTAGATTGAAGCGCGAACTGGACGAGGTCGCGGCTGGTGCCTCGACAGCAGCAGGTGCGGCCGTCTGCGCCGACACGTTCTCCGGTTCGGCGGGCGCCTGCTCAGAACAGGCAGTTCCTGCCAGAGCGATTGCAAGGCCAGCGGCGAGCGAGAAAGCTTTCATATTCATTCCTCCAGAGTGTGCGCGACCTCAGGATTTGGCAACTCTATCTTGCACACAATCCCAGAAAATGGCGGCCGCATCGATACCGGAAAAGCGCTTCAGCTCCTGTATGCCGGTCGGCGAGGTCACATTTACTTCGGTCAGCTTGTCGCCAATCACATCAATACCGACAAAAAGCTGGTCGCGCCGGCGCAGCTCCGGGCCAATGATATCACAGATGCGTCGATCGATGTCGGAAAGCTCTGTCGGTTCTGCCGTCCCGCCGACATGCATGTTGGAGCGTGTCTCGCCCTTTTTGGGGCGTCGGTTGATCGCGCCAACCGCTTCACCGTTCACGAGGATGACGCGCTTGTCGCCATTGCTGACAGCCGGCAGGAAAGCCTGTGCGATCAGCGGTTCGCGGGTACGCTCAAGGAACATCTCCATTAGGGAAGAGAAGTTGCTGTCATCTTCCTTCATCCGGAAGACGCCCGCACCGCCATTGCCATAAAGCGGCTTGATGATGATGTCGCGGTGGTGGTCGCGGAAGGCTTCGATCGCCTTCAGGTCGCGTGAGATAAGCGTGTCAGGGATGATTTCCGGGAAGAGGAGCGGGAAAAGCTTTTCCGGGCCGGAGCGGACGAACTCTGGATCATTCAGCACCAGCGTCTGCCCCTTGAGTAGCTCGAGCAGGTGGCAGGCAGTGATGTAGGACATGTCGAAGGGCGGATCCTGACGCATCAGGACGACATCAATGTCGTCCGCCAAATCAAGCACCGTCTCATCGCCGAAAACGCCCGGCGTCTCTTTCACGCGCTGGACTGTTGCCGGGCGCGCGCGTGCGAGCAGCCTGCCCGTGTCAAAGCTTAGATGCTGCGGGCCATATACGAACAGCTTGTGGCCACGTGCCTGCGCTTCTTCAGCCAGGGCGAAAGTGGTGTCGGCGTTGATATTGACCTCTTCCAGCGGGTCCATCTGGATCGCGATCCGCAAGCTCATGGCGCCTTGCCCTCCATCAAATCTCTTCTGACTGGCTATATGAAGATGATTGCCTGCTTTGATAAGCGCCTAGCGGGCATTGCTTTGGCGGCAGGCACAAAAAAACGCCCCCTCCGTGGTGGAGAGGGCGCTTTCGCAATCCCTGGGAGGAAGGGGATTTATTCTGGCAGGATGACGCCGTCGATGGCGTGGATCACACCATTGGAGGTGTAGACGTCTGCCATGATGACTTCCGCGCCGCCGACAGTGATGGAATGGCCATCATTCACGACTTCGATCGTCTCGCCGCCAAGGGTTTCAACTTCGGTCGTACCTTCAGCGATGTCCTTGGACTTGATCTTGCCGGCCACGACGTGAAGCTTCAGGATCGCCTGCAGCTGGTCGATATTCTCGTCCATCAGCAGGGTCTCGACCGTGCCGTCCGGCAGCGCTGCGAACGCGTCATTGGTCGGTGCGAAGACCGTGAACGGGCCATCGCCTTGCAGCGCTTCGACCAGACCGGCTTCAGACACTGCGGTGACGAGGGTCGAGAAGTCTTCCTTGGAAGATGCGGTCTCAACGATGTCCTTTTTGTCGGACATTTCCGAATGGCTGTCAGCAAAAGCGACGCCAGCGCCGCCAACGAAGAGGGCGGTGGCTGCGACGGATGCAAAGAACTTTTTCATGGGGGAGGCTCCTTCTTGTTTGTGGAGCCATGTCTACGGCCGGTAAATCCGGCTGGATCATTAAAAAATGTATAATAAACAAGGTGGTGTAACAGAATAAATCGCCCCTGTTCTATCGTTACGACCAGAGACTGGTAGTGGATCACTCAACCGTGAATTTCTGAAATCAGAAGCGCTATTAGTCTAGGCGACGCCCTGCAGAACTTGCTGAATGGCGGTGCGTGGCGATAAGGATCGATAACGCCAGACAAGAGGTCTTTCATGAAACAAATGTCGCTCGCCTGCTGCGGACTGGTCCTACTGACCGCCTGCGCTCAGACCAATCTGGCAGAAACGGCCCCAGCGCCCGCACCGACAGGCGAGGTTGCTGCGCCGGAAGCGGAAACGACCATGCAAGAGAAAAGCGTCTTCGGATCGCTGACCTATCGCCAGCGTATTGCGCTGCCTCAGGACGCGGTCGCAAACCTTTCGGTGATGCGCGTCGAGGCCACCGGCGAGACCACGCTGGCCGAGCAGAGCTTCGCGCTGAATGGCCGCCAGGTACCAATTCCGTTCGAGATTACTGTCACTGAGGATGGCGAAGCGTCTGGCACCGAAAGCCTGAATTTCACGGCCACCATCCTCGACAATGCAGGTGAACTTCTCTGGCAGACCGAGGATGCGCTAAGTTTCGTGGCAGACGCGGCGCGCAACGATCTTGGCATGGTCATGCTGTCGCCAGCCGGGCGCGATGAGGTGACCCTGTCTGATGTTGCTGGTCGTGACTGGATGATTGCCCGCCTCAACGGAGAGCCGGTGATGACCTCTGCGCCGATCGTGCTGCGCTTTGATGCGAACGGTCAGATCAGCGGCAATGCGTCGTGCAATGCCTACACGGCGAGCGGTACGATTGAGGACAGCATCCTATCCATTGGGCCAATCGCCCTGACGCGCAAGGCCTGCATGCCTGAAGTCATGGAGCAGGAAGCCTTCTTCCTCGACCTTATGGAGAATGTCTCACAGATGCAGATCGATGAGACCGGCCTTCTCACCATGACGTCGGACTGGGGCGAGACGCTGACGGCCCGCTAGGGGCGCTGCCTTCTAGTAGACAGCTCCGCCAAGCAGCTCGTCGTCCGGTGCACGGGTGACGGCGCCGGCGCGGCGAGGCGTTTCGCGCACGCGGACATAGGAGACGACCCGGTTCACGCCGCCAACGAGGCTCGCCTTCTCGGCAGCGGCCTCAAGTTCAGCGTCCGAACGGGCAAGCCCCATCAGATAGACGACGCCATTATACGTCTCGATGTTGAAGTTGACGCTCTTGATGTCACGGGCGGCGATTAGGGACGAGCGGACCCGCGCCGTGATCAGCTCATCGGAGGCATTGGCGAAAAAGCCGCCGGGCGCTTCGATCTGGATCTCATTGGCGACATCTGTCACGCGGGTCGAGCTCCAGGCGATATCTTCGGCCTTCACCCGCATCTCCGGGCTGGCGACGCGGCCTGACAGTAGGGCGAGGCCGTTGGAAACCTCGACATCCACTTCGCCATAACCGCCTTCTGCCAGCAGCTTGGCCTTGATCTCATTCGAAGCAGATGCGTCGTCGACCGCCTCTCCGACTGTGCGGTCCTGAACGGCGGCGACACCTACGGCGCCTGCGGTACCAACAGCGGCGGCAACGCAGCCGCCCAGCGCAAACGTGCTCAGAAGGAGCGGGGCCATGAGACGTGTAATAGCCATGTGAGCCTCTTCGGTTCTTAGTCTAGTCTGTAACCGCCCTAGCGTCCGCTTGGGGCGAAATCTGGGCGCCACTGGTCAGCCAGGTGCACGGGCCTGCTGCGCGGCTGGATCACCATCAGGTCAAAGCGCCAGCTGAGCGCGCGAAGGTCGGGCCGGCGCGCAGTCCAGCTGTCAGCCGCGCGGTTGATGCGTTTCCAGGAAGAAGCAGTGACCGCATTCGCTGCGGTTGTGAAGTCAGCGCGTGCCTTCACCTCAACGAAGGCGAGGACGCCGCCCTTGCGTGCAATCAGATCAATTTCGCCAACAGGCAGGCGTACGCGCTTCGCAAGGATGCGATAGCCCTTCAGGCGAAGCCAGAGCGCGGCCAGTGTTTCGGCGCGGCGGCCGCGCGTTTCTGCTGCCTGGCGCCGTCCCTTCCTAGCCATTCTTGAGCTGCAGCGCGCGCTGATAGAGATCACGCTTCGAAAGGCCGAACACATCGGCCACCTCATTGGCGGCCGCCTTCATCGGCAGGCGCTGCATGGCGTCGATAAGCGCGGTATCGATATCGCCCGCCTCAGCCGCCCGTACCTCTGGCGGGCCGATCAGAACGACGATCTCGCCCTTCGGTGCGCCATTGGTTTCATAGTGAGCCGCCAGTTCTTCCAGCGTGCCGCTGCGCACTTCCTCGAACAGCTTGGTCAGCTCGCGCGCGACAACACAGTCGCGCCGCGGTCCAAGCGTTTCTGCAAGGTCGGCCAGCGACGCGGCGAGCCGTGAGCCGCCTTCATAGAAGATGAGGGTCGACGGCACCACCTTCAGTTCTTCTGCGGCGCGCTTGCGCGGGCCCGTCTTTGGCGGAAGGAAGCCGCAGAACATGAACCGGTCGCTCGCAAGACCCGACGCGACAAGACCCGCAAGCATCGCCGATGCGCCCGGGACGGGAATGATCCGCACACCCGCTTCGCGTGCTTCATGCACCAGCTTCCAGCCCGGATCGGACACAAGCGGCGTGCCAGCATCCGAGATCAGCGCCAGGCGCGCGCCGTCTGCGAGCCGCTCAATCAGGCCGGGGCGGCGCTCGGCCCCATTATGGTCATGATAGGGGCTCAGTTTCGCGTGAATGCCATGGGCATCAAGCAGCTTGCGGGCAACGCGCGTATCCTCTGCGAGGATTTCATCCACAGCGGCGAGCGTGTCCAAAGCGCGAAGTGTAATATCTCTGAGGTTGCCGATTGGCGTCGACACAATGTAGAGCCCGGGATCAAGACGCGCGACTTCATGTTGCGCGGGCCTCGGCCCGGCACTAGTCTCGCCAGACCTCTGGTCGCTCGATCGAGAAGAAGGAAAACTTGATGACATCTGGTCTACCATCGCGCTTTGCGCGTCTTGCGCCAAGCCTTGTGCTGGCAAGTTTTCTGCTGGTGGCCGCCTGCGCGACCGATCCGATGCGTCCGCCTGCGCCGATCGAGACCGGGCAAAGCCGCGGCGACCGCGGAAATGACCGCACGGATCGCGCTGACCAGGGCGTCGAGGAAGAAGGCCTCGATGGCCTCCACGACGATGAAGGCATCACGCCAGCCGACAATGTGCCCGAAGCTGACAATGGCTATTTCACGCCGGACTTCATGGGCGACCGCGATCTGTTCCGTATTGGCGTGCTTCTTCCATTCTCGCACCCCAATTCCGGCGTGCGTGCCGAAGCCGAAGGCATGCTGGCCGGTATCGAAATGGCGCTCTTCGACCATGCAGGCGAGAACATGCTGGTCCTTCCGAAAGACACGGCAGGCTCCCAAAGCCAGGCCATCGCCATGGCGCAGGAAGTGCTTGATGAGGGCGCAGATGTCATCCTTGGTCCGCTCTTCGGCACCAATATCGAGGCGCTGAACCGTGAGGGCCTTGGGGCTGAGACCCAGATCATCGGCTTCTCCAATGACAGCAGCGTTGCAGGCGGCAACACCTGGCTCGCCTCAATCACGCCGGAGCAGGAAGTCGCTGCGCTGGTCAGCTATGCTGTGTCACAAGGCTATCGCCAGTTCGCCTATTTCGGGCCGCAGAGCGCTCTTGGCCAACGCATCGAAACCGCCCTCCAGCGTGAAGCGAGCCGTGTCGGTGGCCGCGTGGCCGCAAGCGGTTTCTATCCAGAAAGCACGCAGTCCCCGGATTCCGAGGCGCGCTATATCGCGAATGCGGTGAACAACGCCCAGCAGGGCGGCGGCAAGGTCGCCATCCTCATCCCGGAGCGCGGCACACAGCTTCGCCGCGTCGGCCCGCTTCTCAGCTATTACGGCATGAGCCGCAATGTGCAGATGATGGGTCTTTCCGGTTGGGACGACCGCGCGATCTGGCGTGAGCCGTCACTGCGGGGTGGCTGGTTCGTTGCGCCATCGCGTGATGACGTTCAGGCCTTCAACACCAAGTTCCAGCGCATCTATGGCACCGGCCCAAGCTCGCTCGCCTCCACCGCCTATGACGCAGCCGCTCTCGTCAGCCAGCTTGGCGCAGACGGCGAAGTCACCCGTGACGAAATCGCCTCGCAGGACGGATATCTTGGCGTGAACGGTGTCTTCCGTTTTGACCGCTCCGGCACGACGGAGCGCCGCCTCTCGATCTATGAGGTTGCAGGCTCGCAGGGCGCCGTTGAGATCAACAAGGCCGCGCAGACCTTTGACCCGGGCACCAGCTAGGCGGCTAAGCCGCTTTTAGGCGTCGTCATTCTGGGGTTCTGGAAGGTCGAGTAGCCTGCGGGCGGCCCGGCGGTGGCGTTCGCGCACTTGCGCCCCGACAATCGACAGCGCCGTCGCGAGAACCGTCGCATCGTCTGCAAAGCCGAAGCCGACAACAAAGTCCGGCACCCAGTCAGTCGGCAGCACGAAATAGCCCAGCGCGGCGAACAGCACGGCCTTCGCCTTGCGCGGTGTTGCTGGGTCCACTGCTGCGTAATACGCAGCCGCCAGATCATCCGCGAACGGGACACGTCCAGCGACCCGCAAAAGCTTCGGCATGAAGCCTTTCCGGGTGCGCCTGCGGTCGCGTTCAAGCGATAGCGGCAGGGCGCGTGGCCCATCCTCTCCGTTCTCGATCACAATTTCCGTTGGGTGACGCATTGGCACAGCCTTTCTTGCCTCTATAGATCGCTCGCATCAGCCGAACGTTCAAGGGAGACCTATCAGACATGAAACTCAGCTCAGACATCAGCGCGGTTATCACAGGCGGCGCATCGGGCCTCGGCGCGGCCACTGCAAGACAACTCGCCTCGCACGGCGTGAAGGTCGCTCTGTTCGACCTCAACGAAGAAAAGGGCGAAGCCCTCGCCAAGGAACTCGGCGGCGTTTTCTGCAAGGTGAACGTCACCGATGAAGCGTCTGTCGACGCAGGCTTCAAGAAGTCGCGCGAAGCCATCGGCCAGGAGCGTATCCTCGTGAACTGCGCCGGTACGGGCAACGCGATCAAGACCGCAAGCCGTGACAAGAACAGCGGCGAGATCAGCCACTTCCCACTCGACAAGTTCGACCTCATTATCCAGATCAACCTCGTCGGCACCTTCCGCTGCATCGCGAAGTCTGCCGCTGGCATGATGACGCTGGACCCGATCGACGGTGAGCGCGGTGCGATCGTCAACACCGCTTCGGTTGCGGCTGAAGACGGCCAGATCGGTCAGGCAGCTTACTCCGCTTCCAAGGGCGGCGTTGTTGGCATGACGCTTCCAATCGCACGTGACCTCTCGCGCGAAATGATCCGCGTCAACACGATCCTGCCAGGTATCTTCAACACCCCGCTGCTGCAGGGCGCCCCGGAGAACGTCAAGCAGGCGCTCGGCGCGCAGGTGCCGAACCCGGCCCGCCTCGGCAACCCGGAAGAGTATGCATCGCTCGCAGAGCAGATGATCACCAACGCCTACTTCAACGGCGAAGATGTCCGCCTCGACGGCGCCATCCGGATGGCACCGCGCTAAGCGTCGGCCATACCCACGATCTGATGAAGCCCGCTCAGAAATGAGCGGGCTTTTTCATTCAGGCCTCTCGCGCCGGAAGAAACTTCCTGTTGCGCAACAATAGCGCGCTCACCAGCGATACGAGAACGCCTATGGGGAGGATCTCGGTGATCGTGATCGGGATGCGGAACAGCGGATTGGCGTACATCTCGGCGAAGCCGCGCATCCTTTCTGCGTAAGCTGCAAGCTCTGCGCCTGACATGCCTTTCGCCTCGGCAGCCTCAATCGAGGCATTGGCATAGTCGCTCCCGAAATCGAGACCGGTGATCACCAGCGTCACTTCCCAGGCGAACGCATAGATCACGGCCGCCAGGGCGCTGATGGCGAGGCCCATGCCAAAGGCGGGCAGGAATTTGATCACGCCCCCCTGCGCAATGTCCCGCTGGCGCTTGACGGCGATGAAGATGAAGCTCATCGCGACCAGCATGGACGCATAACCGATGAGCGCGCCAATGCCGTTCTCCTCCATCGGCACGTCCCTGAAGGCCATCATCATGACCAGCAACGTCCCACCCGCGATCAGGCCTGCAATCACCCCGGCCCAGCCAATTCGTTTCAGCATCTGATAGTCTCCCTGTTTCAGAGGCATCTCTCTGGCGCCTGAACTGCCCGGTCGCCTATCGCCCAAAAGGGTGATTTTCGTGAAATCACCCGAATGTGCATCGACTAGCTGACAATGTGCAGCTCCCGCGCCTTCTGGATGGCTTCGGTCCGGCGGCGCGCGTCGAGCTTCTCAAGCAGGCGCGAGACATGCGTCTTGACCGTATTGGGCGAGACACCCAGCGTGCGCGCGATTTCCTTGTTGGACTGACCTGCCGCGAGAAGCTCCAGCACCTCGAACTCGCGGTCACTGATGCCGAGTGTCGCCCGCGCCTGCGGGTTGCCGGCCGAAGCGCTCGGCGCGGTCTTGCGAAACAGCTGCGCCCCGACCCA
Source organism: Henriciella algicola (assembly GCF_003576245.1). GTDB lineage: Bacteria > Pseudomonadota > Alphaproteobacteria > Caulobacterales > Hyphomonadaceae > Henriciella > Henriciella algicola. The sequence goes on along the minus strand of NZ_QWGA01000003.1, from coordinate 740,652 downwards.
GACGCCAAGGATGAGAAAGAGGGCAGCGAGGAGCGAGACCAGCAGGCCCCCCGGCTGGAAGCGCGCAAACTGCGCATACTCAATCCATTGCAGCACCAGCACACCTCCGGCGAGCAGCAGCCCATAGGCCACGAGGCTCAGAACTGAAACTGCCGGTTTGCCTGTCTTTCGTGCGGCCATGAAAAATCCCCCGGCCTTCACTTAAGACCGGGAGACTGAATTTGGCCAGCGCTGCTTGCGTGCTTAGCGCGGCTGCGGCCGCATGATCGTGCCGGACAGGTTCGCCAGCACGTCACGCGCGTCGAAATAGGCCGGATCATCCGGGGATGGCCCACGGCCCATCAGGATTTCAGCGGACGCTTCAAACCGTGTCACTTCGCGGTAATCTGGCGCGCGTGAGAAAAACGGGTCGTTAAAGCCGCCCCAATGGTGCGGGTAATAGGCGATCGCACGCCCCCGCGGGCCGTAGAAGCGGTAATGCGGGCTGAAATGGCTGTAAGTGCCCCCAACGGGGACAAAGCTGCGGTCTGCGTCCGTGGTGCGACGGACCATGCGGAAATTGTCATAGCCGGTCTGCACCGTCAGCTCTGCTGCGCGATAGAGGAGATAGGTCTCCACCGTCTGGCGGTCGGTCAGGCTGTTGCCCGAGAAGTTCACGACCCAGCGGTTCTGCTCGATCTGTTGCTCGGTGTAACCGCGGTCGGATGGCGACGCGGCCTGATAAGGCGTGGCTGTCGCGCAAGCGCCTAGCAGCGCAAGCGAAGCGAGGGCCGGGATAAGATATGTCTTGGTCATCATGTCAGAATGTCCTGGAGATGCTGTCCCCATTATATTGGGTGAAGCTGAACGCGAGGCAACGTCAGCACCGCGATCTGTAATGGTTGCAGCAGGCGGCGGGTTCTGCAAAAGACTGGATATGAACTTTCCTTAAGATTGAGGCATCGCGCCAAAGTCTAGTCAGACACGAAACTGGAGCCCCTCATGAGGCGTATGCTTTGCACCGTATCCACACTGCTTCTCGCCGCAGCTTGCGGTGGCGGTGACAGTAGCGGAGGGCCATCGGCGCCGCCGCCTCCACCTCCTCCCCCGCCACCGCCGTCGAATAACGCGCCAGAGTTCACCTCTGCGTCGAGCATCAGCGTTGAGGAGAACACGACCGGTGTACTCTTTACCTTCGAGGCGACGGATGCGGACGGCGATGACATCAGTTTTGCGTTCACCGGCCCGGGTGACTCGCAGCTCTTCGATCTCGATAGCGACACAGGAGAGCTTTCGGCGCGCTCACCTATCGACTTCGAACGCCCGGCGGATGCCGATAGCGACAACGTCTACGAGATCGACGTCGAGGCGAGCGACGGTAAGGGAGGGACGACAAGCACGACACTCTCCCTCACGGTTGCCGACGTCGCTGAAAACGGCACGATCGTCACCATAAGTGGGACCTTCTTCGAGCCGGTTTTTGTAGCCCCGATACCTGGCACTGAATTGCTTGCAGTTGTTGAAAAGGCGGGTGAGGTCTACGCCTACAACCCTGCGACAGGCGCGCTTGCAAGCCCGCTCTTCCTGAATCTTGCGGGCGATCTCTCCTACTCCGGAGAGCAGGGCCTGCTCGGACTTGCTTTCTCTCCGGACTACGAGACAGACGGCACGATCTACATTAACGTGACCAACACGTCCGGCGATACCGAGATCCGGCGCTACACCGCGTTTAGCGGATCAAGAACCCAGATCGACCCATCCACCAAGGATGTCATCCTGCGCGTTGCCCAACCTGCGAGTAACCACAATGCGGGCTGGATCGGCTTTTCCAATGACGGTCTTCTATACGTGCCGCTTGGTGATGGAGGCGGTTCGGGTGACCCGAACGAGAATGCGCAAGATCCGGATGAACTGCTCGGAAAGGTCCTGCGCATCGACGTGAATGGCGACGATTTCCCGGGTGATGATCTGCGCGACTATGCCATTCCGGCTGGCAATGCATTTGAGGGCGGTGGCGGGCGTCCCGAGATCTTCGCACTCGGCGTGCGCAATCCCTACCGGGGCAGCGTAGACCCCGTAACGGGTGACCTGTTCTTCGGCGATGTCGGTCAGGACGCGATCGAGGAGATCAATCGGCTTCCGGCAGATGGAGCGGGGACGAACTTTGGTTGGGATACCCGCGAAGGTACCCAACAATTCGAAGGCCCGGACGATGCCGCTTTCACGCCCCCTGTCGCCGAATATGCGCACGGCAATGGGCCGTTTGAAGGCAGCTCAGTTGTGGGCGGATATGTCTATCGCGGCAGCATTGAGGCGGTTCAGGACCACTATGTCTTTGGCGATTTTATCACAAACAATTTCTGGTCTGTGCCGGAAAGCGATCTCGTCATTGGCCGGACGGTGCCTTCAAGCGATTTTCAGCGGCTGAATGACGTGTTTGAGGGGGCAAACCTCGTCGGTTCGATGTCGAGCTTTGGACTCGATCAGGAAGGGCGGCTGCTCATCCTGAACTATTCAGGCAACCTGAACCGCCTCGAAGACCAGCAATAAAAGAAAAGCCCGCCTTCGAGGCGGGCTTTTTAATTCAGGGTCGGGTCTACCGAGTGCCGCGTGGCGGGTAGTCTTTCTTCTCGACAAACTCAATGCTGCTGACGACATCATCGAGGGCGGGGCGGGCGAATGGGACGGACTGCACCCACCCCATATGATAGTCCGTGCCCTTGAAGACGAGCAGGGCTGGTTCAGCGAAAACGTCCGGCTCATCATCATTGATTGCTTCAGACGTGTAGAGGCCGAACTTTTCGATAAAGTCCTCGCCAATCTCGTAGGCGATCGGAAGCTGGTCCAGCTCCCACTCCTTATGGGCTTTCTCCGCGCGCGACTTGTCTTCCATCGTTGCGGCGACAACGCTGATGCCTTTGCCGGCAATATCCTTCAGCTTGCCGCTTAGCTCTTTCAGCTGTTTCTTGCAGAGCGGGCAATGCAAGCCGCGATAGACAACGATCATCCGCCATGGATGCGCGTCATCATCCTGCTCACCGAGCGACCAATTGGTCCCGTTGATGAGGTTCAGGGAGAGAGGGGCTGCGTTGTGGCCGGGTTTGATCTCAGTCATGTGTGCTCCTGTGAATGCGGTACGCTGAGCTAACAGACAGGGTGCCGACGCGTTCCGCGGACAGCTGGCGCCCGCGACAAAAAAGCCCGCGGGTTTGACGCCGCGGGCTTTGATTTGGTTGCCTTTAAAGGCGGGGTTTAGGCTGGCGCGTTACCGAAGACCGTTTTCACTTCGAGGAATTCCTCAAAGCCGTAGTCGCCCCACTCGCGGCCGATACCCGACTGCTTGTAGCCGCCGAATGCGCCGGTCGCGAAGTCCGGACCTGCGCCATTGATGTGGACGTTACCTGCGCGGATCTGGTTGCCGACCTTGCGGGCATGGTTGAGGTCGGACGACTGCACATAGGACGACAGGCCGTAGACTGTGTCGTTTGCGATGCGGATCGCGTCTTCTTCAGTCTCGTAAGGCAGGATGCAGAGAACCGGGCCGAAGATTTCTTCGCGGGCAATCGTCATGTCGTTGGTGACGTTCGCAAAGACGGTCGGCTTGGTGAAGTAGCCCTTGTTGAAGCCTTCTGGACGGCCGGTACCACCGGTGACGAGGGTTGCGCCTTCGTCGATGCCCTTCTGGATCAGGTCCTGCACCTTGTTCCACTGGTTGCCATTGGCGATCGGGCCCATCGCGCCACGAGGGGCTTCGTCACCTGCACCAACCTTGACCTGCTCAGCGGTTGCCTTGGCAATCGCAATCGCCTCTTCCTGCTGGTCCTTCTGGACAAGCATACGCGACGGCGCATTACAGGACTGGCCGGTATTGGTCATCATCTGCATGACGCCGCCAGCGACAGCCTTTTTCAGGTCCGCATCCGGCAGGACGATGTTCGGGGACTTGCCGCCGAGTTCCAGCGCGACGCGCTTGACGGTCGGGGCAGCAGCCTGGCTGACGAGAACGCCTGCGCGGGTCGAACCGGTGAAGCTCATCATGTCGATGCCAGGGTGCTGTGACATGTAGGCGCCAACGCCTGGGCCATCGCCATTGACGAGGTTGAAGACGCCCGGTGGCACGCCTGCATCGTGGAAGATTTCTGCGACGATCATCGCGTCGAGCGGTGCAATCTCAGACGGCTTCAGCACCATGGTGCAACCCGTCGCGATTGCAGGCGCAACCTTACAGGCGATCTGGTTTTGCGGCCAGTTCCACGGAGTGATGAAACCGCAGACGCCGATCGGCTCCTTGCGGATCAGGGTCGCGCCGCGCTCTTCTTCCCACTGATACTCGCGCAGGATCTTGGCAGCGGTCATGTAGTGACCCATGCCGGCTGGCACCTGGGCGGCGTTCGCTAGCCACATTGGCGCGCCCATTTCATCAGAGATGGCCTTGGCCATGTCGCCAGCGCGTTCCTGGATGCCGGCAGCGATCTTTTCCAGAAGCTCTGCGCGGAACTCGATGGAGGTCTGCGAGAAGGACTCGAAAGCGGCTTTCGCGGCTGCGACAGCCTTGTCTACGTCGGCTTCAGAGCCGAGTGAGATGCGCGCAAACGGCTCTTCAGTGGCCGGGTTTTCAACTTCGAGGGTGCGCGGCGTTTCCGGGTCGACCCATTCGCCATTGATATAGAATTTGAGATAGTCCTGCATGGTCCCGTTCCTCTCACTTGGTTCTTGTCTGTTGCCACGTATCTAAGGGGCGCGGCGGGCAATTAAAAGCGCTATCGCCCCGTCACCCTTGTGAATTCGAATTAAGGCTCAGTCGGCCCTGCCCGCGCCAGTGAGGCCGCGGCGGGTTTCAAGATAGGTCGCAAAGCTCGCCAGCCAGTGGCTGCCTGAATAGTGCTCGTCCGAAACGGCGGCGATGCCGGCTTCCTTATGAACCTCGGCGGCGGCCAGCAGACCAGCGCGTCTTGGGTCATCGTCCGGTAGGCCAGCCGCCATGCCCTCCAGCGCCCAAGCGCGTGACAGGTTCACCCCGTCCAGATGCACCAGCTTGCCATCGGACGGGTCAAGCACGACGCCAGGCGCAAGCCAGTTTGCGCTGCCATCTTCTGGCAGGTCCGGCAGGAAGCCTGAAAGCCATGCGGCAAACTCCTGCGGCTCCAGAATGCGGCGCATCAGGTCAGCTTCCATAAGGCATGGTGACAGGAAGTCCTCGCCAGAAGGCTCATAGCCGATGGGGCAGTTTACATCCTCAAGGTGGAAGCCGCGGATCTTGTCCGTCAGCGCCGCTTCCAGCGCCTCGTCGCCGACTGTGCGGGCGTAATCCAGCATCAGGCCAAAGGCGAAAGCGGTCTGGTTATGCGTGCCGAGGCGGATCGGGTAGGAGAGCTTTGGAAGCCAGTCCATCGTATTGGCGACGATCTCGGCTTCGAGCGGGCGCAGCGTTTCGCGCCATTCAGCAAGCTGCGGGTCGTTGCTCTCTTCCAGCTCCGCGATCAGCTGCAGGAACCACGCAATGCCGTAGGGCCGCTCGAATGAGGCCCGGTCCTCACGTTGATAATAGGCAAGCTCGCCTTCAATGTTCTCTGGCGTGAAGCTCTGCGCCAGCCTGGTGCGGATCTCGTCTTCGAGCGTGCTGTCCGGGGCGGTGTTCAGCGTGCGCACCAGAAGCCAGTGGCCATGCACCGACGAGTGCCAGTCGAAGCAGCCATAGAAGGCAGGCGTCAGTTCGCGCGGCGCGCGGGCGTCCTCATCGGACTGCATGACGTGACTGATCTTGTTCGGGTATTCGCGGTGCACGCAGTCCAGCGCGAGGCGGGCAAAGCGGTCGGACAGCGACAGCGCCGCGTCTGTGGTCTCGCTCATGCCGGTCTCGCTCTCTTCGGGCATGGCGTGGGCAGGCAGGGCGCAGAGCGCCGCAGCGGCGAGAAATGTCTTGAGAGAAGGTTTAAGCACGACGTCGGATATCCTCCTGCTGGCAACTGCGTCACGCTAGTCGTGACCCTTCGGCGGCGCAAGAAAAAGGGCCGACCTCGCGGCCAGCCCTCTCATTCCTCGCAGGACGCAAGCAGATCAGTCGTTGAGACCAAGTGCCACTTCAATGTCGGCCCAGTCGGCGATCTTGAAGTTCTGATCGATCTCCGATGTCGGGTTTGCATCGTCCTGAACGATGACGATACCGCGCGGATAGCCGGGCAGGGCGGCTGACGACACATGAAGGCCGTCCGTATGGGTGACGGCATCGACGCTGCCGTCCTCGCTTTCGGTAACCGTAAATACTCCGCGCACTGCATGCGGAGCGGCGCGGTCATAGACGACGAAGCGGTCTGCTGCCTGCGCTGAGGCGACGAGATAGCCATCCGTGCCCTCGCCAACCCAGAGCGACAGGCCCTCGACATCGGCGACGAGGCCGTTGCCCGCCTCGATCGTATCGACGATTTCTGGCGTGCTGTCTGACTGGCGCAGGTCCAGCTTCCAGATGCCATGCTCTTCCTCGCCAATGAAGGCGATACCTGCGGCGTCGTCTACCACGCAGCCTTCCAGCTGAAGCTGGCCGAACTGGCCGACCTGCAAGCTCCGCTGGAGCGTGACGCCAGCATCCGTGCTCTCCCAGATCTGGATGGAGCCGTCCTTGTAGGTCGGGATGATCAGCACAGTATCGTCAACCTCGCCCATACAGATGCCGTAAGGCTCTGCCTTGCCGGTCTGCACATCGCCGGTATGCGTGACCTCGCCGGTGTCGGCGTCGATGCTGAACATGGTAATGGTGTTGAATTCATCATTCGACGCGGCAGCCACATTGCCGCGAACATCGACATTGTTGACCTGACCGACATCGAGGAACTGAAGCTCTGCGCCCGAAAGGTCATAGACGTGCAGGCCCTCATCCTTGTTCGTGCCGAGGATCAGGCTTTTCGAGACGTCGCCTGCATGCACCCACAGCGCCGGGTCGTCGGCGCGGTCGCCTGTGCCGGGCATCGGGTCGGTTTCGAAGGCGGCGGCAATGGGCTGGGCCACGATGCCGTCATCGACCCAGACATCATCGGTTGCGCAGGCAGCAAGCGTCGCAGCAGCCGCGCCGGCGAGCAGAAGGATACGGAAAGTCATGCGGAAATTCTCCTGAAGGGTACCGTTTGAAATAGCAGCGGGCCGAGGCGCGTTTTGCGCTCCGGCCCGCCTTCTGGCCATGCTGCCAGTGACTAGTACGTCAGGCGGGCGCCGAAGACGACTGTCGTGCCGAACTCGTCATATTGCGAGAGGCGGCGCTCGTCGCCGAAATAATAGTATTCCGGCTCATCGGTGAGGTTCTTGCCTTCCAGATAGATCTGGAGGTTGTCGTTCACGTCGTACTTGGCAGAAGCCTCGACGAGGAGTCGATCGTCGGTCGTCCGGTCCAGATTGGCTTCGACCAGCTCATCGAGATAGTCGCCGCGATAGTTCGCCGAGACGCGAAGGTCCCATGGGCCACGATCATAGCCGAGCGCGACGTTCCAGATCATGTCCGACTGTTTGAGGAAGCGAACATCACGGCCATCCGGCAGCGTCGCCTCGCTCTCGGTCAGCGTCAGGTTTGCCGAGACGAGAAAGCCCTGAAGCGCACCTGCAAGGTCGCCAAGGTCCTGCACATAATTCAGCTCAAGGCCGTAGATTTCGCTCGAGCCGACATTGATGAAGGTCGAAACCTCCTCGACTTCGCCGCCGTCCGTGTCGTCGCCATTGAGGTACTCAGCCGGAATGGCAGAGAGGTCCACATTGCCCGGCACGTCGCCAATGTCGAAGGTGGCCGGGAATATGGCGTTCGAGATGTCCTTGTAGAACACGCCCGCAGAGAGAACCGATAGCTGGGTCGGGTAGAACTCGATGCCGAGGTCGAAATTGTTCGCTTCGAGCGCGTCGAGGTTTGGGTTGCCGATCTCTGCTTCGTCGCGGTCATCATTGATGAACACGAACGGCGCCATCTCACCGAAGGCCGGACGGACCACGGCGGCGTAGTAAGCCGCGCGGCCAATCAGGCGGTCGCTGAACTCATACTTCGCGTTCACGCTCGGCAGGACGTTCGTATAGTCATTGCTGAAGTTCGTGACGGAGGCGGTGAGGTCATCTTCCAGCACGACGCGGCCGCGCAGGTCGATCTTCGATTGCTCGATCCGCACACCCGGCACCAACGTCAGGGCGCCCAGGTCGAACGTCCCCATGACATAGCCAGCATAGATCTGCTCATCGATCTCATAGTCTTCGCCATTGGAGTCGAAGAAGCTGCCTTCCTCATCGAGGTCGCCCGCGCCAAACGCGTTGCGCAGCGTGCGGGTCAGGGCCGGGTCCGGCCAGGTCGGCTGCTGATTGCCGAGACGCCAATTGCCGATGAAGCTGTCGCGAGCATAGTTCAGCAGATTGATGGAGCTGTCCTCATAGATGAGGATGTTCACATCACGGATCTTTTCGCGGTCACGAACTTTCAGGCCCGCTTTCCAGGTGACAGGCGTGTCGCCGATCAGGCTGTCGCGGGAGATGTTGAACTGGCCAGCAAACTCGGTGTCCTCATTGACCGTGAACTCACGCTCATAGGAATCGAGATTGTAGTTCGCCGGATCGTAGATCGCGTCGAGGATGGCCGCGCCGGACCAGACAGGGCGTTCCGGCTTGAAAAAGTCGACCGTTGCATTCTCCGGCACATCGTCCTGGATGTCCTCATAGCGGAAGGTCGCGTCATGGTTGTCGCTGTCGTCTTCCTCGGCATAGGCGTAGGACAGCTCATAGTCGGCTTCCCAGTCGCCCCAGATGGACTGGCCGCCAAGCGCCACAGTCTGGATCTGGCGAACCTCACGGCGCACGCGAACTTCTGCGCCCATCTCATTGAGCGGCAGCGATGCGGTGAAACGCGTGACCTGCGAGCCGTCAGCAACGACATCGTCGCCATTATCATCTTCATCCGTGACGTCATTCAGGTCGCGGAACTGGAGGACGTTGCGGACCTCATCGTCTTCGTAATTGTTGAACAGTGTGCGCAGGTAGAGGTCGGTCGTCTCATTGAGGCGCCAGTCAAAGTTGGCGACGAGGCCCATGCGCTCACGGTTGAGGCCGTACCAGCGATGCTCATAGCCATCGCTGAGATAGTAGTCGCCATTCGCGAGCTGGGACCACTCATCGGCCTCGTTATTGTGGGTCTCGATGCGCAGGTCCTGATAGTTCAGCGACACGGCCACGCCGAGCTTGTCGCCGAACACGTCTGAATAGGTCAGCGTAGCTTTCGGTGAGAGGTCCTGCGAAATCTCATTATAGGCGCCTTCCAGCTTGGCGCGGATAAAGCGGCCATCACGGTCGAAGGCAGAGATGGTGGTGAGGTTGATGACGCCGCCCAGGCTGTCGGCATCGACATCAGGGGTTAGCGACTTCTGGACTTCGATGCCGTCAAGCAGGTCGGATGGCACACCATCGAGGAGGACGCCGCGGCGGTCTTCAGGGGACGGGGCTCGCACGCCGTTGATCGAGGCAGAGATGAGGTCGGTATTGATACCGCGGATGGAGACATAGCGGCCTTCACCCTGGTCGGTCTCGATGGAGAGACCGGGAACGCGCGCCAGCGAGTCAGCGACCGTCGTATCAGGGAAGTTACCAAGGCCATCTGAGTCGATCACATTGATGATCGCGTTGGAGGCACGCTGCTGGTTGATCGCGCCGGCCTGCGCGGCGGCCGAGCCAACCACGAGCACGTTATCGAGATAGCGCACGTCACCGCCGAGCTGGATGTCGAGCTGGGTGTCGTTCACGACGCTGACTGTTTCGGTAACTGGCGCGGCGCCGATATAGCTGACCGACAGCGAATAGTCGCCTGCCGGGATATTCGTGAAGCGATAGTCGCCATACCGATCGGTTGTGGTTGAGCGGTCGAGGCCCTCAATGCGGACAATGGCACCTTCGAGTGGCGCCTCGCCTGTCGCGTCAGTGACCTGACCGCGCAGGATGTCTGCCGACGCGATCTGCGCAATACCCGCGCTGACCAGCGCTGTCGTGACTAGCTTGCTGTACCGGAATTTCATGTGAACACACCCCTCTTGAACAAGAGTGGGCGGTTAGCATTCATCGACGTCAGTACGGCGACGGTTTCGTATCAGATTGATAACGCTACCAAGACGCTTCTGTGACGACCTGTTGCGGGCGCGGTCAACGGCGCTTCATGCCGCCCAGAATGCCGCGCAGGACATAGCGGGCGACATCTCGTGCAATCGTGCGTGTCGCGGTTTTCATCGCCGCTTCACCAACTGACTGGCGGCGGGAAGAGCGGCGACGGGTCTTCTTCTTTTCCAGCTCGCGCTTGGCTTTTTCCTCTTGTTCAGCAAGACGCTCTGCCTCCTTGGCAGCGGCTTCTTCCTTGGCGTTCAGGATTTCGTATGCCGACTCCCTGTCAGCCACCTTGTCATACTGACGGGCGACGGGGCTGGCCGACATGATGCCTGCGCGCTCATCATCACTTATCGGGCCCAGTTGCGAGGAAGGCGGGCGGATCAGCGTGCGCTGGACCACGCCTGGGGTCGATTTCGCATCAAGCGTGGAAACCAGCGCTTCGCCGGTGCCGAGCGCGGTAATCACTTCCTCGGTGTCGAAGGCAGGGTTCGGACGGAAGCTTTCTGCGGCGGCGCGCACGCCTTTTCTCTCGGTCGGTGTGTAGGCGCGCAGGGCATGCTGGATACGGTTGCCAAGCTGGGCGAGGACGCTGTCAGGCAGGTCGCGCGGGTTCTGTGTCACGAAATAGATGCCGACCCCTTTGGAGCGGATGAGGCGCACCACCTGCTCGATCTTTTCGACGAGCGCCTTCGGAGCGTCCTTGAAGAGGAGGTGGGCCTCATCAAAGAAGAAGACGAGCTTCGGCTTGTCCGGGTCGCCCACTTCAGGAAGCTGCTCGAACAGCTCAGACAGGAGCCAGAGCAGGAAGGTTGAATAGAGCTTCGGCGAATTGATGAGGCGCGTTGCGTCCAGCACGTTCACAATGCCGCGCCCGTCATCTGCGTTGCGCATGATATGGGAGAGGTCGAGGGCAGGCTCTCCAAAGAACAGCTCCGCGCCCTCACGTTCCAGTCGCAACAGGTTGCGCTGGATCGCGCTCAGCGAGGCCGTCGCGACATTGCCATAACGAAGCGAGACCTCTTCGCGCACTTCCTTGTCGCCGAGATGGATCAGCAGCTTCTGAAGATCTTTGAGGTCCAGCAGAAGCAGGCCCTCATCATCGGCATATTCGAACGCGACGGTCAGGACACCTTCCTGCGTCTCGCTGAGGTCCATGAGGCGGGACAGGAGCGTCGGGCCCATCTCCGCGATCGTGGAGCGGACGGCATGGCCTTTCTCGGCGAACACGTCCCAGAAGACGGCTGGGACATCGTGATAGCTATAGTCCTCGAAACCAATCTTGGAGGCGCGGGACGTGAAGGCCTCGTGCAGCTTGAACGTCTCGCTGCCAGACTTGGCGATGCCGGAGAGGTCGCCCTTCACATCGGCGCAGAAGACAGGCACGCCTTCACTGGAAAAACCTTCAGCCATAATCTGCAGGGTGACGGTCTTGCCCGTGCCCGTCGCGCCAGCCACGATACCGTGTCGGTTCGCCTGCTTCAGCAGAAGCCGTTGGGCTTCATTCTGATTTTCGCCGCCGCCACCGATATAGATGCTGTCGCCCATCCGCTCGCTCCTTGATCTCACGGGGGCGGAAGCTAGCCGTAAACGCCGCCGCCGCAAAGGCTTGGACGTCGCCGAAAAGTCGCGCCCCGAATTTTGACCTCAGCGCGTGCCGGAGCCAATCTGAAAACCACGCATTCTGACACAGCACGAGGAGCCGGAGCATGAGCAAGCGATCCCATCAATGGATGAACTTTCACACCGACAAGCACGGTGAAGTCTTTGGCAATTACCAGAAACTCTACGATGCAGTGGACGCCGCTGCCGCTGTCGCTTTTGTCGTTGGATCGGCGCTCTTTTTCAGTGACCGGACACAGCTGGCGGCGACCTGGCTATTCCTGATCGGATCGGTCTTTTTTGCAATCAGGCCTTGCGTCCACCTCGCGCGTGATTTCCACATGGCGCGTCTGCCGAACGGCGAGACGGAACAGCGAAAGTAGGACAGAATGAGCATGCGGTCGGGCGTCACTGCCCTCTGGATCATTGCAATCGGGGTTATCATTGCCCTGCTATATCTGGGGCGGGCCATTCTCGCGCCTTTCGCGCTGGCGGTGTTCCTGTTCCTCATCATGGAAGGGTTCACGCGCCTTATCCGCGACCGCGTCGGATTCATGTCTGAGAATATGAGCCGGGCCGTCGCCATTCTAGGGACGCTCATTGGCTTCGGCATCTTCATTGGCCTGCTGGCACAGGGCATCGCCCAGTTCAGCGATCAGGCTGGCGAGTATGAGGAGAAGATCAACACGCTGATCGCGGACGTCTACCAGACAGTGAATATGGGACAGGCGCCAACGCTGACGGAAATTCTCTTCGATGAGCGGGGGCAGCGCTTCTTTGCAACGATCGCTGGCGCGATGGGGGACCTTTCAGGCGACCTTGTCATCATCCTGATCTATGTCGCCTTCCTGTTCCTCGCCCAGAGTGCGTGGGCGCCCAAGCTGGACCGGATTTTCCACGACGACGCAACGCGCGCGCAGGTCAGCAAGATCGGCCATGCCGCCCGCCGCGGGATCGAGACCTATCTTTGGACGCAGACGGTCATCTCCGTGATGATCACTGTTCTGACCTACATCACGCTCATCGCGCTTGGCGTAGAGAATGCGATCTTCCTGTCGGGGCTTATCTTTGTTCTGAACTACATCCCGACCATCGGCTCCATCGTAGCCGCTTTCGTGCCCATGCTGTTCGCGCTGGTACAACCGGAAGTGCCGGAATGGATCCCCGGCGGCGCTCAGGATGGCTATGTCTTCGCCGCCATCGTCTTTGCTGCCGTCAGCTTCTGGCAATTCATGATCGGCAATTTCGTCCAGCCGCGTATCATGGGGGAGTCGCTTAATATCTCGGCGCTGGTCGTGCTTCTGTCGCTGGCGATCTGGGGTGCGATCTGGGGCATACCAGGCATGTTCCTGTCTGCGCCGCTGACGGTTCTCATCATGATCCTCTGCGCGCAGTCGGCAACGACCCGGTGGATTTCGATCCTGCTATCTGCGGATGGTGACCCTGGAGGCACACTCACCGGAGAACCAGATAGCATCGCTCAGAATTCTGCAGAGACGACTGCCAACTGACCTTGGCAGAAATGAACGGCACTCACATATATCGCGTGTGCCAGAACACGGGTACGATCTCATAGCTCGTGCTAGTTAATCGGGCCTCCGCGTGCGTCCCCCCACCCAGCCTGCGGAGTTGCCCGTAGGGCCCGCCGGACACGTCCCCGTCTGGCGGGTCCGCCTGGGCCCCTCATCCTCAATCCTGCTTTGCTGCGCCTGACATAAAGCCGCGCACGGCGTCTGCAGCCAGCGTGAACTGGGCAAAGTTTGCGTTCGCTGAAGATAGCGTCGACAGCTGGCTGACCAGCGCCCGTTTCTCGCTATCATGCTCGCGCAGCCAGCTTTCCAGACCACCTTCTTCCAGCGCCATTGCGGTCGCCTGCGCCTGATGGCGGCGGATGTCCTCAACAAGACGGCGCGTCGCGAGGCGCTCCCAGTAATTGGCACCTTCCATGCCGCTCAGCGCATCATGGCGCAGCCGGTCGAGCCGCAGGGCTTCGCCCAGTTTGAGATAAGTGGTCAGCGCCTCGTCGATGGAGGTATCCGGACCGCTCGCAAGCGTGTGAAGCTCCACCGCTGCCGGGCGAAGCGGCATCAACGCCGCGCGATTGGCAAACGCCTTGTCGAGCCCGGCATTGGCAAGGGCCGTCGCCCGCTTACGTGCCTGCTGCGCCTCGAACCCTTCGAGTGAGCCCTCAAGCGTCTCATCCAGCGACTGGAACGCGCCCTGATACCGCTTGACCGTCTCGTCGACGGCTGCGCCCGGCTCCAACCGGATCAGCGCCGCAGCGGTGTCTGCTACAGCCTCAGCCCCGATCTGCATCAGCTCTGTCTGAAGGCTGGCGCGCACCTCATTGTCGAGGCGGTGAACTTCCTGCTGGAAACCCGGCAGGCCGATCAGCACGGCCGCCGTCTCGAAAGCGCGGCAAATCTCGGCGTTCTCTGCGCCGGTCCGCTCCCGCAGGCGCATCAGCATGAGCGGCCCGCCTGCATCGATCAGGCGGTTGGCGAGCACCGTCGCGATGATCTCACGGCGCAGCCTGTGCGCGGACATCGCATCATCGAACTGGTGTAGCTCGCTCGGGAAATAGCCTTCCAGCGTGCGCACGAAGTAAGGATCATCCGGCACGTCGGATGCCACGATGTCATCAAACAGCGTGATCTTCGACCAGGCCAGCAGCACGGCAAGCTCTGGCCGTGTCAGCCACTGCTTGTTCTGCGCGCGCTCGGTCATGTCGGATGTTGCAGGTAGCCCCTCGACGCGGCGATCGAGGACGTTGCGGCCTTCAAGATAGCACATCAGCCGCTCATTGGCCTCGTGGTCCCGTGCGGCAGTTGCCTCGGCAAGGCTCAGCGCACCGGTCTGCGAATAGTTATGGGCTAGGACATGCGCCGCCACATCGTCGGTCATCGACGCCAGCAGATGGTTGCGCTGCCCGCGTGGCAGTGCCCCGCGCCGCATCGCTTCAGAGCAGAGGATCTTGATGTTGACCTCATGGTCAGAGCTGTCGACGCCGGCCGAATTGTCGATGGCGTCAGTATTGATCCGCCCACCGCGCAGCGCGAACTCGATCCGCCCCGCCTGCGTCAGGCCAAGGTTCGCGCCCTCGCCAATGACTTTGGCCTTCAGGTCGCGGCCATTCACGCGGATCGCGTCATTCGCCCGGTCGCCCGCATCGCCCTGGGTCTCATGCGAGGCCTTCACATAGGTGCCGATGCCGCCAAACCAGAGAAGCTCACACTCGCTCTTCAGTAGCGCATGCAGCAGCTCATCCGGCGTCGCCTCATCGGATTTGAGGCCGGTCATCTTCTTCATCGGAGCGCTCAGCGGGATGGACTTCGCGCTGCGCTCGAATATGCCGCCGCCTTCGGAGATCAGCGACTGGTCGTAATCCATCCAGGAAGAACGCGGCAGGTCGAACATCCGCTTGCGCTCGTCCCACAGGCGCTCAAGGTCCTGCGGGTCCGGATCGATGAAGATGTGCATGTGGTTGAACGCGGCCGTCAGCCTGATCTGCTTCGACAGCAGCATGCCATTGCCGAACACGTCACCCGACATGTCGCCGCAACCGATGACCGTGAACGGCTCGGTCTGGATGTCCTTGCCCATCTCGCGGAAGTGGCGTTTGACCGCTTCCCATGCGCCGCGCGCGGTGATGCCCATCTTCTTGTGGTCATAGCCAGCTGAGCCACCAGAGGCGAACGCGTCGCCCAGCCAGAAGCCATGCTCGAGGCTGATCTCATTCGCAATGTCAGAGAAGGTCGCCGTGCCTTTATCGGCCGCGACAACGAGATATGGGTCATCCCCGTCCCAGACGACCGTATCGGCAGGCTGTTGCACCTTGCCGTCGATCAGATTGCCGGTGAGGTCCAGAAGCGAGCTGATAAAGGTGCGATAGGCGGCGATGCCGCCCTGATTGCGTTCTTCGCGGCTGGCAGTGGCTGGGATCTGCTTCGGGAAGAACCCGCCCTTTGAGCCAACCGGCACAATCACCGCATTCTTCACCTGCTGGGCCTTCACCAGGCCGAGCACTTCGGTGCGGTAATCGTCGCGCCGGTCAGACCAGCGAAGGCCGCCGCGCGCCACCTTGCCAAACCGGCAGTGGACGCCCTCGACCTGCGGGCTCGCCATGAAAATCTCACGGAATGGCTTTGGCGCCGGGAGGTCTGAAATCTCCTGGCTCGCAATCTTGAAGCTGATGAACGGGTGCGAGGAGCCATCAGGCCGCGTCTGCCAGAAATTGGTGCGCTGGATCGCCATGATCAGCCGTGCGACGCGCCGGATCACCCGGTCCTCATCCAGCGACGAGACTTCATTCAGGCGCGCCTCGATGTCGAGCCGCTTGTCTTCGGCCCTTTTTGCACGCGTTATAAGATCTTCGCCCGTGCTCGGATCAAAGCGGATCTCGAAAAGCTCCAGCAAAGCGCGCGTCAGGCCGGGATGGCGCTGCAGGGCGTCGATCTGCGTGCCCCGCGCCGGGTCGAGACCTGTCTGGTGGCGATAGGCACACAGCGTGCGCAGCAGCGCCGCCTCGCGCCATGTCGCAGACGCGGTAAACACAAGACCATTGAAGCGGTCATTCTCTGCCCGCCCATCCCAGATCGCGACGAAGGCATCTTCAAATCGTGCCGCAATGTCTGCCGGGTCGAGCGCGGTGCGTCCGGCCGTGCGCATCTTCAGCGCGTGCACCCAATAGGTGTCTGGCCCATCGGCGGCAGGCTTCGGTTTCGGATTGACAGGATAGCCCGTCTCGAAATCAACGAAGAGGCCCATATTCTCAAAGATCGGCACACAGTCCGACAGCGCAATGGCGCCGTTGCGCGAATAGATCTTCGCGGAAATCTCTGACTCTGGCGCCCCTTCAGGCCGGAAGGCCCGCAGGCGGATTGGACGGGCTGGGCCAAGATCACGGATCGCCTCAACATCAATCAGCGCTTCTGCAGGCAAGAAAGCCTCGCGATAGGCCGCATTGAACGCGCCGCGGAAGGCGTTCGCCTTCTCGAACTCGCTTTCAGGCACACCAAGTCCGGCCAGCGCCTCACGGAAAGCATCGTCCCAGGTGCGCGCAAGATTGGCGACATCGGTCTCAAGCTGCCCGATATCGGGCTGCACCGACGCGTCCGGCAGCTCGATCAGCAGGTGCACACGCGCCAGCGGAGAGGCGTCAAAGCGCGGCTGGAAGGAAATCAGCTTGCCCTTGAACGCCTTGGTGACATGAGCGCTGATGCGCTCTCGCACACCAGAATCATAACCATCACGCGGCACGAAGACGAGCACGGAGACGAAGCGGTTGAACCGGTCACGGCGCACGAACAGGCGTGTGCGCGGGCGTCCGACAAGGTGCAGCGCGCCCTGCAGCAGCGGGATCAGCGTGTCCGCATCCGCTTGCAGCAGCTCATCGCGCGGCCAGGTCTCAAGGATGTTGGAAAGCGCCTTATAGTCGTGGCTGCCTTCAATGGCGCCGGTCGCCTCAAGTACGCGGGCGACACGCTGGCGCACCAGCGGGATGTCCCGCACGCTCTGATTATAGGCTTCAGCAGTGTACAGGCCGAGAAAGCGCGTCTCGCCGACGACATTGCCCTTCGCGTCGAAATGCTTGACCCCGACATAGTCGCAGAGGCCGCGCCGGTGCACCCGCGAATGCAGCGTCGATTTCGCAGCGATCAGCGGGTCCGGCTCTGAGAGGAACGCGCCGATGGCGGGCGTCAGCATCAGCGGCTCGGAGCCTCGCCGCAGCACGTTACGGTCCTCATCGCGCAGAAGGCCCAGATTGGAGCCGTCCACCATGAGGGGCTCTTCGGGCAGCACAGTGCCGTCCTCAGCGGTTTCAAAACGGTAGTCGCGCACGCCCAGAAAGACGAAATGCTCATCTGCAAGCCAGTTGAGGAAGGCGATTGCTTCCTTGCACGTCTCGTTCGCACAGGACGGATCATTTTCCAGCCGCTCGATCTCGCCCTGCATGCGCGCCTGCATCTCGCCAAAGTCGGCGACCGCCATGGCCACATCGCGCAGCGTCGCGTCCGCGCCATCCTTCAGCGTCTTGCATTCAGCGGCGCTGAGTGCCGGCACATGAATCTGGATCAGCGACAGGCGCACGCCCTCGCTCGTCGTCAGGATCGGGTGGAACAGCGCGCGGACCTCAAGGCCCTGTTCGGCGCAGAGGCCCAGCAGCGAGTCGACCAGAAATGGCGTGTCGCGGGTCACCGTTTCCAGCACGCTTGTGCCGGTCAGCCGGTCATCATTGCCGCGCCCGTCGCGGACCCGGATGCTCGCTGCCTCGCCGTCATAGCTCGCGGAGAGTTCTGCCAGGCTGGCGGCCTGCGCTTCGATGTCTTTGTCAGACAGGAAGGAAAGGTGTTCGGTCTCGGCAGTTTCGCGGAAGTTCTGAAGGATATCTTCCAGTCGCACCTCGCCAATGGGCGGGGTGGCGTTTTGACCGGCGTCCGACATGTCGAAGCTCCTGATTGGCTCGTTCAAAGCCCGCTTCTATCTGCGTCGGAAGGCCGGGGCCAGTGCCCTTCGCACGCTGCAGGTGCGAAGGGCAGGGCCGTTTTTACTCCTCGCTATCGCCGCTGAGCGCTGCGGAAAGCTCGCTGACCTTCTCGCTGCGGAAGGCTGAGCAGAGGTTTGCCGCTTCCTCAGCCTGCGCGAGAGAGCGCTCATAGCCCGGAATGAGGTCTGCATTCGTCACGAAGAAATTCTTCGCTTCGGCAATCGCCTCAGCTTCACAGAAGGACGCCACAGCACCGGCTGACTGCGCCTTTCTGATTTCAGGCGTGCGGGTGATGAAGTCGTTGAAGTTCGCCTGGTAAAGCGCCCAGGCCTGTTCGCGGTTGGCATCATTACCCAGCGATTGCTGCATCACAGACCACGCTTCCTGGCCCTGCCAGTCATCACCGCCGACTTCCTCATAGAGGGCTTCTAGCTCAGCCTCGCTGACATTCTGCGCCAGCACAGCCAGAACGATGCGACGTTCACGCTGATCATTCGTGTTACGGGCATAGTCGAGGGCGGCCTCATAGAAGGCTTCGCCGCCATTGATGGCGCCATACTTCATCGCAGCTGCGAACTCTTCAGGCGAAACGGCAGACGGATCTGCCTCGCCCTCGACGCCGACAAGGCGGGCCGCGCGGTCTGCGAGTTCGCTGCGCTCTTCATCCATGTCGCCCATCTCGAGAAGGCCGACATAGAGATCAGAGAGAAGCAGCGTCTCGTCCTGACCGAGGCTGTCTTCACGGGCCTTAAGCGCCTCATAGACAGGACGGTAGGTCTCTTCGACCCAATCTGTCATATCTCCACGGTCGTCTTCAGGCAGGCTGCCATAGAGGCCCTGCGCAATGCTGATCGACTGAAGGGCGACATCCCATTCGCCTTGCGCGCCAGCTGCCAGCGCATCCAGCAGGGCCGGTGCGGGCGCGTCGCCTGCACGGAAAGCGGCCGAGACGCTATCTAGTAGGGAAAGCTGTTCCTGCGCCGTCAGCGTGTCGAAATTCTCCGTCAGCGCGCTCCAGTTCTCGTCAGAGAGGTTGAAGCGCCAATAGCCGCCCGCCGCATTCGGCATGACCCATTCGGCGCAGCCTGCTTCAAGCGGGAACTCCGTTGTCTTGCCGGTCAGCATGCGGCGAACCGTCTGGTCGCCTGCCGGGCCTTCGACACGCATCGAGAAAGGCACCTGCCAGGTCTGGCCATCCGGATTGATCTCGGAGCCGAGCGGCGCATAGCGCTGCTGGGTCACAGTGATGAGGCCGGTCTCGTCCTCGTTACAGGTGGTCTCGACGTTGAGGTAAGGGATGCCCGGCTGGAAGATGAAAGAGCGGAAGCTCTCAACCACGCCATTGTCGCCGCTGCCTTCGGCAACCGATTGCATGAAGTCATCGACATCGGCGGCGTCGTCTTCAAAGCGCTTCATGTGCAGGCGGATGCCTTCACGAAATTCTTCAACGCCCAGATAGGATTCGAACATCGAAAGGACGTGGCCGCCCTTTGAATATGTGATGCCGTCGAAGGCGTCATTGATGTCCGCATTGCGCTCGATCGGGTTACGGATCTGGCGCGCATTCTTCAGGCTGTCTGCGCCCATTGCTGCAATGCCGCGGCGCTGGGTGGCGCGGTCAAAACCCTGGTCCGGATAGATCTCGTCCATGGTCTTGTAGCTCATCCATGTGGCGAACGCCTCATTGAGCCAGATATCATTCCACCATTCCGGGGTGACGAGGTTGCCGAACCACTGGTGGGCAAGCTCGTGCGCATGCGTGGTCAGGATACCGCGCTGGCGGTCGACCGGCGTGCGGTCAGAGATAAGCAGCGCGCTCTCGCGGTAGATGATCGCGCCGGCATTCTCCATGGCGCCATAGGCAAAGTCCGGCACCGCGATGAGGTCCAGTTTTGCGTACGGGTATGGATAGTTGAAATAGGTTTCCTGCTGGTCGACCATCTCATCGGTGATGTTCATGGCGACCTGAAGTTGGTCGCCCTTGCCTGCCGGGGCAAAGCCGCGGAATGGCACCTGCTTGGCGCGCAGGGAATTGGCCGGAAGCGGCGCGCCTTCGCGCATGTCGTATGGGCCAACGGCTAGCGCGACGAGGTAGGACTGGATTTCGCGGGTCGTGGCAAAGGAATGGCGAACCATACCGCCATCAAGCTGCGTCGTGCCGGTCAGCGGCGCATTGGTGATGACCTGATTGCCCGTTGGGGCGGTCACCGTCAGCGTCCACGGCGTCTTGAAGCGCGGCTCGTCGAAGCCCGGGAACATGCGGCGCGCATCGATAGGCTCCATCTGGGTCGCAAGATATGGGCGCCCGTTCTGCGTCGCCTTGTAGAGGCCTGCGAGACCGAAATTGTAAGGCGCGCGATAGTCGAGGATCAGCGTCGAATTGCCAGCCGGGACAGGCTCGGCAAAGTCGATCTTGGACACGCCGCCATCAGCAAGGCTGCCCTCAAACGTTCCTTCGATTTCGGTGCCATCATCAAGGCGCACGATGGCGCTGTTGATCGTCTGGTCCAGCGAGTGCAGCCAGATGCGGGCATGCGGCTCATCGAGGCGGATGTCGATTTCTGCCGTGCCGGTGAAGCCATCCTGCGCCGGGTCGGTGACAAGGTTCAGGCGATAGGCCGTCGGGCGAACGCCTTCTGGCAGCTGGCCGGCAGGCGGGGTTTCAAGCCGAACGGGCTCATTCTCGGCGGTGGTGGTCTCGCCCGATTGGCCACGCTCGCCCGGTCCACATGCGGCAAGCAGCGCAAGGCTGGCGGCAGTTACTAGGATGGACGTTTTGAACCTGTTAAGCGACATGCACGATTCTCCGGGCAGAATTAAAAGGGCGTTGGTCGGCGCTACTGATCGCGCAAAGTCGTTGCAGAGAAAAGGTCTGAACTGGAATGAACGTATCCAGAAAGGAAACTTCATGAAACGTCTCTGGCACTGGCCGCTCGATCCGGGGTGCAGAACCGTTCGGCTGGCCCTTGAAGAAAAGAAGATTACTTTCGACGCCAAAATCACCTGGCCCGGCGCGACGATCAGTGAGCTTGCGAACCTCCCGCCCGGCAGCGACCTGCCTGTCTTTCTCGATGCTGCGGGAGAGCAGAAGATCATCGCCTCCGGCACGCATGCCATTCTCGAATATATCGAGGACACGGACGCTGCACCGCGCCTGATGCCGCTGCTGGCGAGGGACCGCGCCGAAGTGCGCCGCCTCTGGCAGTGGAGCGAGACGTCTTTTGCCGAAGTGAACCGCTCCCTTCTGGCAGAGCGTGAGAACCAGTGGGTACGCCGCTCCAAACAGTCTGACACCACAAAGCTGCGCGAAGGCATCCATGCGCTCAAAAGCAAGCTTGGCTTCCTCGAAGGTCTTGCCGGTGTGCGCACCTATATGGCGGGCCGCACGCTCAGCCTTGCTGACCTCTCCATGGCCGCGCACCTCTCGGCCTACGACTATTTCGGCGATGTCCCGTGGGATCTCACGCCTGACCTTAAACAGTGGTACGCCCGGATGAAGTCGCGTCCGTCCTTCCGGCCGCTTCTTGCTGACAAGGTGGAGGGAACGCGCCCGCCGCGCCACTATGCCGACCTAGACTTCTAGATGGCAGGCGCCGCCACCACGCTCGAAGCCTGGCTGAAGGATGAGGCGCTGGCGCTTGGCTTCTCAGACTGCCGCATCTGCCGCGCCGATGAAGACTGGCCGGTCGGGGACCGCCTCGCTGAATGGGTGGAGGATGGCCGCCACGGCGACATGGCGTGGATGGAAGCCACCCTTGAGCGGCGCAAGCACCCGACAAACATGTGGGAGAATGCCCGCTCCGGCATCATGCTGTCGGTCAATTACGGCCCCGAAACCGATCCGATGAAGGCGCTGGAGCAGACCTCCAACGGCAACATCTCTGTCTATGCGCGCGGCGGCGACTATCACGACCTCATCAAGAAGCGCCTGAAACAGCTCGCCCGCGCCTTCGTCGAGAAGGCTGGCGCCGAAGTGAAAGTCTTCGTCGACACCGCACCGCTGATGGAGAAGCCGCTGGCCGCGCGCGCCGGTCTTGGCTGGCAGGGCAAGCACACCAACCTCCTCAGCCGCGAGTTCGGCAACTGGCTCTTCCTCGGCTCCATCCTGACCGACGCAGACCTGACGCCGGACGCCCCCGAGGCCGACCATTGCGGCTCATGCCGCTCCTGCATCGATGTCTGCCCGACGCAGGCGATCACCGCGCCTTACCAGCTCGATGCGCGCCGCTGCATCTCCTACCTCACCATCGAGAACGCGGGCCACATCCCGGTCGAGTTTCGCGCCGCGATGGGCAATCGCATCTATGGCTGCGACGACTGTCTCGCCATCTGCCCGTGGAACAAGTTCGCCAGCCGCTCGGCTGAGACCAAGCTCTGGGCCCGGCCAGAGCTGAAGCTGCCAGAGCTTTCAGACCTCGCCGCGCTGGACGACGCGGCCTTCCGCGAGGTCTTCTCCGGCTCACCGATCAAGCGCATCGGGCGGAACCGTATGCTCCGCAACGTCCTTATAGCCATCGGAAACAGCAACGACGCCGCGCTGGTGGAGCCGTCCGTCATCCCGCACCTTGATGACGAGGCGGCGATTGTGCGCGGCGCGGCGATCTGGGCGCTCGCCTGCCTTGATACCGCCCGCTTTGCAGCGGAAAAGGCCGCGCGCGAGGCAACAGAGATGGATGAGGAAGTGAGCGCCGAATGGCAAAAGACACCGGCATGAGCCAATCCTCGCGCGGGCCCGTCCTTCGCTGGACGCTGCGCATCCTCAAAATCCTCGCCGCCCTCTTCGTGCTGGTACACCTCTACACCCTCGCGCTGAAATGGGCGCCTGTGCCGGGCACCATTCTGATGGGCCAGCGCATCATCGAGGGTGAGGATTTCCGGCGCGTCATCGTTCCGCTTGAAGAGATTTCGCCAAACCTCGTCTACGCCGTCATCGCCGCTGAGGATGCCCGCTTCTGTGAGCATGACGGGATCGACTTCGAAGCGGTCGGCCAGGCCCTGGAAGAGCGCCGTCGGGGCCGCTCCCAGCGCGGCGCCTCGACCATCACCCAGCAGACCGCCAAGAACACCTTCTTCTGGAATGGCGGCGGCTTTGTCCGCAAGGGCGGCGAAGCATGGTTTGCCATCTTCATCGACGGAATCTGGGGCAAGCGCCGCGTGATGGAGCAATACCTCAACACGATTGAATGGGGCGACGGCATCTTCGGCGCTGAAGCTGCCGCCCGCGTACGCTTCGGCAAACATGCGAGCGAGCTGACAGAGCGCGAGGCTGCCCTGCTGGCCGCCGTCCTCCCCAACCCGCATGAATGGCGCGTCGACCCGCCCGGCAACTATGTCAGCGGCCGCGCAGGCACCCTTCAATCGCGCCTGCGTGTGGTTGCCAATGACGGGCTGGCGAACTGCGTCCTCTAGGACGCCCTAGCAGCGCTCTGCCGAACTGATGGCAAGTGACCCGGCCATCGACCCCGCTCCCTGAAGGAACGGGCTGTCATTCTCCACCACGACGTCTGTAATGACGCCATCAGCGTCCGAACACCAGCGTTCCCGCACCGGTATATCCAGATCGGCCCATTCCTTCGGCGCAATCTGCGGCCTCTCGGCAAAGCCGGGAGGCGCCGCTACTTCGATCACATCACTGCCCGCACCTTCGTCGCACCATGCAGGCCTCTCCCGCCCCAGGCGCGCGCAGGCAAGCGCCTGCAGCGCGGTTTCTGCCCGCGCGGCTGGCGGCGCAAAAACCGGAAGGTCCATCTCCGGCGCATCGCTTGCCCCTGTCCCTGTCATGGCATCGGCCTCGACCGCCTCATCAGCCCGCGCGATGATCGGGGACTGGACGGCGCTACGGGGAGCCGTCTGCGGTAAGGGCGCAGGGCTCGGCGCAGGGGGCGCCAGGTCTTCGGCCTCAACCGCCGCTGGGGCATCTGGAAGGGGTTCGGGCTCGGCTTTAGCCAGCTCAGGCGGTAGCCCGACCAGCTCAACCGGAATGAAGTCCGGCGCGCCATCATCGCCTTCGAATGTCTCGGTCGGGAAGCTGAGAAGCACGGCGATCAGCGCCGCATTGACGCCCACCGATGCCAGCACTGGCCAGCTGCGCCCGACCAGATGCAATGGCAAGGCCCCCACCAAGCTGCCTATCCTTCAGCGGCTAGCCGTTTGGCCTCGCGGATATCGCCCCGCAGGACCAGCGTGTTGATATTCTCCCGGTCGAGCAGAAGCGCGCGGTTGATGTCGTCCTCCGCCGCGTCGTAGTCGCCATTCTCGAGGAAAAGCTGCGCGCGCATCTGCAGCGCATCGACAGAGTTCGGCACCAGCGCCAGCGCCTCATCAAGATCGGCCTGCGCCAGCTCATACTGGTCAGTGCCAAGATAGGCAGCCGCCCTGTCGGTCAGGACGCCGGGGTCCTGAGGTTCAATCTTCAGCGAATTGGTCAGCGCAACAATGGCGGCGTCCGGATAGCCAGCGACCAGCCAGGCATTGCCCGACTGGGCCAGATACACCGCGCGGTCACCCAGCCCGCCTGCGTCCGGCGCATTGGCCAGCTCTTCAAGTCGGACTGCCGCATCGCGGTACTCCCCAAGGCCAATCAGCGCTATGGCGTTGCAATAACGCGCCGCCGGGCGCGCGCCTTCTCCAATCCAGGCAAGGCTTTCCTCCAGCGCCAATTCGGCGTCGTCGTCAGCGAGTGCGAGACACTCATTCAGGCGTTCGCGCTCTGCGCGCACAATGTCTGCAGTCGATGATTGCGCCACCGGAAGCGCGGCGATGAGAAGGGCAATGAAGGCTGACAATTGGAATCTGGTCCCCGAACTCTAATCTGAGGCTCTTGAGTAATGGGCAGGACGACAGGCCGCAAATGACAGTTGTTTCACGCAAGCTTTTCCTGATCGGGCCGGGCTATTCAGCGCGCGAACTCGCCGCGATCTGCAAGGCGGAAGGTGGCTGGACGGTCCTCGGCACCGCCCGCAGCGCCGACAAAGCCGATGCCCTGCGCAAGGACGGCATAGAGCCGGTCATGACCGATGATGCCGATGCCATCGAGGCGGCTGCAAAGGATGCGCACCTCCTCATCTCTACCCCGCCGGGCGACGAAGGCTGCCCCGGCTTTGATCTCGCAGGCGCGTATGCGTCAAGCGCCGCCTCCGTCACCTACCTCTCCACCACCGGCGTCTATGGCGACCTTGATGGCGGATGGGCCTTTGAATGGCTGCCCGCCAATCCGGGCTCAAAGCGCGGTGAGAGAAGAGAGCTTGCAGAGAGCCAATGGCTCAACGTGCGCCCTGATGCCCGCCTCATCCGCCTGCCGGGCATCTATGGGCCGGGCCGCTCACCGATAGACCGCCTGCGCTCTGGCAAGGACGAACAGATGGTCAAACCCGGCCAGATCTTTTCACGTATCCATGTGGAGGATCTTGCAAGCGGCCTCATGGCTCTCATCGAACACCCGCACCTCGCTGGCGTCTTCAATCTCTGTGACGATGAACCGGCCCCGCCTGAAACCGTCATGGATTTCGCTGCAGATCTGATCGGCGTGAAACGGCCAGAACACGTCACCCTGGATGAGGCTGATGCCAGCGCCATGGCCCGCAGCTTCTATTCCGAATGCAAGCGCGTGCCGAACGCAAAGCTGAAAGCGGCAACTGGCTGGCGCCCGCAATACCCGACCTATCGCGAAGGCCTCACCGCCATTCTCAACGCTGAGAAAAGCTGAACAGTCCGATTACAATCGCGTGTTCTGATTGAACGGGCCATGGCGCCTCCTACCTCCCTGTGCGACAAGTTCGCATAAAGCGAGGAAGGAACAGCCAATGAGCGACAACACCTACACCCCCCCGAAAGTCTGGACCTGGGACAAGGAAAGCGGCGGTCGTTTTGCCAAGATCAACCGCCCGATTGCTGGCCCAACGCATGACAAGACCCTGCCTGTCGGCAAGCACCCGATCCAGCTCTATTCGCTCGGCACGCCGAACGGCGTCAAAGTCACGATCATGCTGGAAGAGCTGCTGGCCGCCGGTCACACGGGCGCAGAATATGATGCCTGGCTGATCAATATCGGTGAGGGTGACCAGTTCAGCTCTGGCTATGTCGACCTCAACCCGAACTCCAAGATCCCGGTCATGGCCGACCATACGACCGACCCGGTCACGCGCGTCTTCGAAAGCGGCTCGATCCTGCTGTATCTCGCCAACAAGTTTGGCGCCTTCCTGCCCGAAGATCACCACAAGCGCACAGAAGCGATGAACTGGCTGTTCTGGCAGATGGGCTCAGCGCCTTATCTCGGCGGCGGCTTTGGCCACTTCTACGCCTATGCGCCGTTCAAGATCGAATACGCCATTGACCGTTTTGCGATGGAGGCAAAGCGCCAGATGGACGTGCTCGACCGCAACCTCGCGGACCGCGAATTCATGGCGGGCGACGAATACTCCATCGCCGACATGGCCATCTGGCCATGGTATGGCGCCCTCGCCAAGGGTATCATCTATGAGGCTGGCGAGTTCCTGCAGGTCCACGAATACAAGAACGTCATCCGCTGGACCGACCAGCTCGCCGAACGCGAAGCCGTCAAACGCGGCCGCATGGTCAACCGCACCTTCGGCGACCCAAGCTCACAACTGCGCGAACGCCACGACGCCAGCGACTTCGACACGAAGACGCAGGACAAGCTGGAAGGGTAGCGCAAGCCCCACCCTGACCCTCCCCGCACGCGGGGAGGGGACATGTCCCACATCATCCACCCCATCCGACCTCATCCTGAGCCTGTCGAAGGATGAAGCAACGAGTCATCAAACCTGCGTGGTCCGACGTCGCTTCCTTCGACAGGCTCAGGAGGAGGCCATGCGGGCCTTCTCTGACGTCTCACGCGGCCGCATGGTGAGCGAAGTCGAACCACAGGCCGAGGCGGAACGCATCAGGCCAGTGAAGCTTCAACCCTCGGCGACCCCATCACGACGATACTTCTCACAGCCCGCGACCAGCGCCGCCTCCCCGCACGCGGGGTGGGGCCCGGCTCGCCGGGCGCTCTATCGAAAGAGGCGCCGCCACTTCGATAGGGGCCGTTCATCCTGTTCCTGTGAATTGTCTTCCTCGTCCGCTGCAGGCGCAGCAGGGATAAGCTCACGATAGCCATACCGGGAGGCGGTCTCACCCAGTTCCGCCCAGACCTGGCGTACCTCATCGTCAGTCAGGATGTCGCGCCAGCCATCCAGCAGCAGGCCCGGATTGCGGTCAGGGTTCTTCTCCTTGCTCGCCTCCATGGGCATGTCTTGGATGATATCGGGGGCAGGGCGGTCAATGAGTTTGCTGACCGGCCGTATGAGGAGGGCCGGATCGGTGATGACGTCCTCATAGCGCACTGTGACATTGGGCAGGTCAGATGCCTCCCATGCCTTGTGCCAATCATCATAGCGCCCGCCAGCATAGGCGCCTTCAATCACCGAATTCAGATCATGACCGGGGCGGAGCTTCAGGAACGATGCCACAGCGCGGACCGGGTGCCGCGTCATGCAGATATAGGCTTCGCCGTCAATCGGGTCCTCGGGTGGATGCTCATGGGTTTTGACGAAGAAAACCTCGCTGAGAGCAGCGCAATCGCGGCGCAGGTCCGGATTGTCTTTCAGCCGCTCAAGCGCATCGTCCTGCAAGCCAAGATAGGGCGGGCGGTGGTCCTGATAGTACCGGACGAAATCACCGAAATACTCGGGCCGGAACCGGTCGGGCCGCGGCTTGTCCGAAGCGTAGCCGTTTGCCGTCAACAGGCGGAAGTTCAGGAATAACAAACTGCGAGTGAGGGCATTTCCACAGCGCGGCCATGTGGCGACATAGACAAGCATCGCGGCTCCTTTGAAGGGCTTGTTTTCGTAGGACAGCCCGCGCGCTGCGCCAATATCTGAAGTGGAAAATTCCTGTACCCTATCGTCGCATGCAACAGACAGGTCTGCAGTTGGAAGTCAGGGAAGGAAGCGATGTATCCGCCCCATTCAGATCGCGCGGTAAGCTTGCGCCATGATCAGCCGCGAGCAGATACGCTTCATGCATGCCCATGTGCCACCAGTCTTCTGGCCAGTGCTGTGGGTCTACATCTTGCGGCTCTGGCTAACGCTGTACGAGGCCGCGCTCGAAGGGCGCGAGACCGTGCTCTATACGGTCGGGCGCTCCGGCATCATCTATGTCACGCATATGGCCGACAGCGAGGCGGAGCGCCGTGCGCGCTGCCCGCTCGGCAAGGGTTTCGACCGCACGCCTTGGATACGGCTTCTCCCGCTCGATCTGGGTAGGCTTGCTGCGCTCTTCCAGCCGCAGTTTCGCGAAACACCGCCGCTGCACCCTCCATGCACCGCCAATACACCGTCACTGCACCATCTGGCTGCACCGCCCTAGGCGCGCTGTTCCCCGAATCTGGAGTTCTCGCCGCTGAGCAACCGCTTCAGCGGTCGCAGGTTCTGCCTAGTCGGAGTTAGACGATGGTTTGGATGCGCGCGACTGGATGAGATCCCAACGATTGCCGAACGGGTCGCGGAAAACCGCGACGGAGCCATAATCCTCATGGCGAGGGGCTTCGAGGAATTCGACGCCTTTTTCGAGCATCGCCTGGTGGGCCGCATCAAAGTCGCTGACTTCAAGGAAGAAGCCGACCCGCCCTCCGGTCTGCTGGCCAATCGCCCGGGCCTGCTCTGGCCCATCCGCCTTTGCAAGAAGTAGCGCCGTTTGGGCGCCCGGCGGCGCGACGCGGACCCAACGTTTGCCCGCGCCTCTTGGCGTGTCTTCCAGCAGATCGAAGCCGAGGGCGCCGACATAGAAAGCAATCGCCTCATCATAGTCCGGCACGACAAGCGTGACTTGTGAAATGAAACTCGCGGTCACGCAGCTTCGTCGCTTGTTGCGTAAGGGTCGTAGTTCAGGATCGGGGCCAGCCACCGCTCGGCGGTCCGTGTGTCCCAACCCTTGCGGCGCGCATAGTCTTCAACCTGGTCTTTCTCAATGCGGCCAACGGCGAAGTAGGCGCTTTCAGGGTGGGCAAAGTAGAGAC
Organism: Henriciella algicola; assembly: GCF_003576245.1. Classification (GTDB taxonomy): domain Bacteria; phylum Pseudomonadota; class Alphaproteobacteria; order Caulobacterales; family Hyphomonadaceae; genus Henriciella; species Henriciella algicola. The sequence goes on along the minus strand of NZ_QWGA01000003.1, from coordinate 711,460 downwards.
CCGAAACCGATGGTGCAGGGCTCATCGCAAAGCTGGTCGTCAGCGAGACGCCGATCCGTTCTTCGGCTTCCAGAAGCTTGAAGATCAGCTCTTTTTCGGTGTGGTCGGGCTGGGCCGGATAGCCCGGGGCAGGGCGGATGCCGCGATACTTTTCCTTGATGAGCTCATCATTTTCGAGCTTCTCATCGGCGGCATAGCCCCAGAGCTCTTTCCTGACTTTCTCGTGCATATATTCGGCCATCGCTTCAGCGAAGCGGTCGGCCAGTGCCTGGACCATGATCGCAGAGTAGTCGTCGCCATTGGCCTTGAACTCTTTTGCCATCTCGTCGGCCTCATTGCCTGACGTGACGCAGAAGGCACCGATATGGTCGTTGGACTCTGCCAGGAAATCAGAGAGGGCGAAGTTCGGCTTCTGGTTGTTCTTCACCATCTGCTGGCGGATCGTGTGAAGCGTCTCGCCGGTCGAGAGCCTGATGTCATCGCCAGCTCTGTGCGCTTCCCAGAAGCCAATGACCGCTTTCGGCTTGAACCAGTTCTCGCCCAGCAGGCGCTGCATCATGACCTGCGTATCGCGCCAGAGATCACTCGCCGCTTCGCCGACGACATCGTCTTCGAGAATGGCGGGAAAACGCCCGGCAAGGTCCCAGCTCATGAAGTATGGCGTCCAGTCAATATACTCGACGAGTTCTGAGAGATCGAAATCCTCAAAGGTCCGCACGCCCGTAAAGGTCGGGGCGGGGGCCGACGGCGTTTCGGTGTTAAAGGCAAGCTTGCGCGCCTCGCCGATTGGCAGGCGCGGGGTTGGCGGGCCGCCAGCGCGGCTCTCCCGGATGCGATCATAGCGCGCCTTTGTCGTGCCCCACATCGTGGTGCGCTCTTCAGCATTCATCATGGCGCTGACAACACCAACCGCGCGGCTCGCATCGCTGACATGGATTACCGGCGCGGACGGGAAGGCGGGGTCAATTTTTACCGCTGTATGGGCCGGAGACGTCGTCGCCCCGCCGATCAGAAGCGGAAGATGAATACCCTGACGCTGCATCTCTGCAGCGACGAACACCATTTCATCAAGTGATGGCGTAATCAGGCCGGACAGGCCGATCATGTCGGCTTTTTCGGAGATCGCCGTCTCAAGGATTTTCTCGGCCGGGACCATCACGCCGAGATCTACAATGTCGTAGCCGTTACAGCCAAGAACGACGCCGACGATGTTCTTGCCGATATCGTGGACGTCGCCTTTCACAGTGGCGAGGACGACCTTGCCATTGGATATCTTGTCGAGGCCGAGCTCTTTCTGCTCCTTCTCGATGAAGGGCGTCAGGTGGGCCACGGCGGCTTTCATGACGCGGGCTGACTTCACCACTTGTGGCAGGAACATCTTGCCTGCGCCGAAAAGGTCACCGACGACATTCATGCCGTCCATCAGCGGGCCTTCAATGACGTGGAGCGGGCGCTCTGCCTTCTGGCGGGCCTCTTCAGTGTCCTCGACGACGAATTCGGTAATCCCCTGTACGAGCGCATGTTCGAGACGTTTCTCGACCGGCTGCTCGCGCCAGCTCATATCCTTCTTCTGGACCTCGCCCTTCTGGCCGCGATACTTTTCGGCAAGCTCCAGCAGGCGTTCTGTGGCGTCATCGCGGCGATTGAGGATCACATCCTCAACGGCATCGCGAAGCTCGGGGTCGATATTGTCGTAGATGTCGAGCTGACCGGCATTGACGATGGCCATGTCGAGGCCGGCGGGGATCGCATGATAGAGAAAGACCGAGTGCATCGCCCGGCGCACGATCTCATTGCCGCGGAACGAGAATGAGACGTTCGAAAGCCCGCCGGAGATGTGGCAGTGCGGCAGGGTCGAGCGGATCGCCTTGCAGGCCTCGATAAAGTCGACGGCGTAATTATTGTGCTCTTCGATGCCGGTCGCGACGGCGAAGATGTTCGGGTCAAAGATGATGTCTTCTGGCGGAAAGCCGACCTCTTCGGTGAGGAGCTTATAGGCGCGGGTACAGATCTCGATCTTGCGCGCCGCCGTATCTGCTTGGCCTTCCTCATCGAAAGCCATGACGACGGTCGCGGCGCCATAAGCGCGGATCTTGCGGGCGTGCTCAAAGAACTGGGCTTCGCCTTCCTTGAGCGAGATGGAGTTCACGACCGCCTTGCCCTGCACGCATTTTAGGCCTGCCTCGATCACTTCCCATTTGGAGCTGTCGATCATCACCGGAACGCGCGCGATATCAGGCTCGGCAGCGATGAGGTTGAGAAAGGTCGTCATCGCCTCGACGCCGTCCAGCATGCCCTCATCCATGTTCACATCGATGATCTGTGCCCCATTCTCGACCTGCTGGCGCGCGACATCGACGGCGGCGTCATAGTCGCCCGCCTTGATGAGATTGCGGAATTTCGCCGAGCCGGTGACGTTCGTGCGCTCACCGATATTGATGAAGGTTTGGGAGGCGGATGAATTTGTCATGATTGATCCTTCGAGGACCCTCTTCTCGTCGTCGTCTTGTCTTTTCGGGAAACCGTCAGGCGGTTCGGGCGGTGCTCTTGCGGCCCGCTGACCAGAAGCCGGATCTTACCATGGGCCTGCCTGCGACGGGATTATTGTACACGTAGGCCCATGCCTTGGCGCAGGGGCGACCGAAGTCATCGAGGATCGAGACCTTCTCACGCCGGTAAAGGGCTTTCGAGGGTGCATCAGTGCGCACGCCTTCAAAGGCATCGAGTTTGCGGGCAATGCGCGGATGATCGAGCCGGTAAAGCATGCCGTGGCAGATGCCTTTCTGGCGCACGACGCCCGGATAGGCGCCCATATCGAACATTGCGCCCGTGAAGCGGCAAGGGCCCAGAAACTGGCCGTGGCGTTCAAGGTCTACGCCCTTGGGGCCGCCCTGCATGCCTTGCTTGAGCAGGCCGTAGAAAACGAAGTGATCTCCGGCGGAAACGGGGGGTGCGATCATTGTGACTTCTCCGCTTTGCGGGTCATGCCGGGCAGGCCGTCAATGCTGGTCGCATTCTTGGCGAGACGGCTCTCATGCCATTCCTCAACCGGCTTGTTCTCAATGTAGCGCTGGAGCTGGTCGCGCTGGCCCTTGAATTCATAGAAGGGTACGCCCCAGCCGCAGCTGTCGGAAACGCTGCTTATATCCACGTAGATGATGTTGCGCGCGCGCTCATGGCCCGCCGGGAAGCGGCCGATCTCTGCCTCGAAATCCGGATGGTTGAACTGCAGGGTCCGGCCCTTGCCAAAGATGCGGACGATATTTGCCGGGCCTTCAAAGGCGCAGAACATGATGGTGATACGCGCATTCTCATTGACGTGGGCAAGCGTCTCGATGCCTGAGCCGCCAAGGTCGGCATAGGCGACGGTGTTCTCATCAATGACGATGAAGCTGTCATAGCCCTTGGGCGAGACATTCACATGGCCGTCGCAGGCCAGCGGCGCCGTCGCGACGAAGAACATCTTCTGCGCCTTGATGAAGGCGATCAGCTTGTCATCGAGTTTTTCGTACGTCTTGCCCATGAATTTTCCCGTCAGCTTGCCAGCTGGAAGGGTTCTAGCCCGGAGAGCCGCATGGCGCGAGGTGGCTCGGGGATAATTCGGGGCGCTTTGCCTTCAACTGCCTTGGAAATGGCCGCGATATGCGGCGGAGTTGTGCCGCAGCAGCCACCAAGCACGTTGACGAGGCCAGATTTCGCCCATTCCTCAAGCTGTGAGGCGGTCTGTTCGGGCAGTTCGTCATACTCGCCGAACTCATTCGGCAGGCCGGCATTCGGATAGGCGATGACTTTTGTATCAGCGACCTTGGAATTAGCCGCGATGTGCGGACGCATCATCTTGGCGCCGAGGGCGCAGTTGAGGCCGATGGCCCAGGGCTGGGCGTGACGGACCGAATGCCAGAAGGCTTCAGCGGTCTGGCCAGACAGGGTGCGGCCAGACGCATCCGTGATCGTGCCCGAAATGATGACCGGCGTGTCGTCGCCGCTCTCGGCGCGGTAGTCCATGACGGCCTTGATCGCCGCCTTGGCGTTCAGCGTGTCGAACACCGTTTCGATCAGGAAGAAGTCGATATAGGGCGCCATGGCGCGGGCCTGTTCGAGATAGGCGTCGCGGACATCATCGAAGGTGACTTCGCGGTAGCCCGGATTGTTCACATCAGGCGACAGGGAAAGTGTCTTGTTCGTCGGCCCGATAGCGCCGAGCACACCGACCGGCTTGCCAGCCGCATCGGCCGCTTCGCGGGCAAGGCGTGCACCGGCGGCGGCGATTTCGGCCGCGATGTCCTGCATGTGATAGTCGCCCTGCGCGATCGTGGTCGCGCTGAACGTGTTGGTTTCAATGAGGTCTGCGCCAGCTTCAATGAACTTGGTGTGGATGGTACGGACCGCGTCCGGCTGGGTGAGGTTCAACAGGTCGTTATTGCCCTGAACCGGGCTTTGCCAGTCAGCGAACCGGTCCCCGCGGAACTGCTCCTCGGAGAAGGTGTACTTCTGGAGCATGGTGCCCATTGCCCCATCAAGGATGAGAATGGCGCCCTGCGCCTTCTTTTCGAGATCTGCGATCAGTGCTTCGCTTCTCATCAGGCTGCCTCCGCCGTTGCAGGTTTAAGGCCGAGCAGGTGGCAGGTGGAAAGTGCGAGGTTTGCCCTGTTCAGCGTGTAGAAGTGAAATTGCGTCACGCCGCCATCGGCCAGCTTGTGGCAAAGCTCGGCAGCGATATTTGCGGTGATGAGGTCGCGCGTGTCGGCGTCATCATCGAGACCTTCGTAAAGTTTGTGCAGCCAGTCAGGCACGCTCGCCCCGCAAAGACCTGCGATACGTTTCAGGCCGTTGAAGTTTGGCTGGAGCATGATGCCCGGCACGATTGGCATGGTAATGCCTGCATTGCGGGCCCGGTCCAGAAACTCGAAATAGATGTCCGGCTCAAAGAAGAATTGCGTGATGGCCCGGTCTGCGCCTGCATCCTGTTTGGCCTTGAGGTGAGCAAGGTCAAACTCCCAGCCGCGCGTGTCCGGGTGGGGTTCGGGATAGCAGGCGACGGAAACTTCAAACACTTTGCCGAGGTCAGGGCGGTGTGCACGAAGGCTCTCAATCAACTCGATCACATTCTGGAAGCCGCCGGGCGCCTGTTTCCATTCGGCGCCCATGCCGTCCGGGGAATCGCCGCGCAGGGCCACGATGTGGCGCACGCCTGCCTCCCAATAGTCTTCTGCGGTCTGCAGTACGTCTTCCTTGGTCGCGCTGACGCAGGTGAGGTGAGCGGCAGGAATGAGAGAGGTTTCGCTGGCAATGCGCGCAACCGTATCGTGGGTGCGCTCACGCGTGGAGCCGCCTGCGCCATAGGTTACCGAGACGAAGTCAGGCTGCATAGGCTCAAGCCGGCGCACACACTCCCAAAGGCGCTCATCCATGGTTTCGTTCTTCGGCGGGAAGAATTCGAAGGAGACACGCGGCCTCTCCTCGGCCTGACGGGTGGCAACAGACAGATGGCTCATGCTGCGACGTCCTTTTTCTCTTCAGATTTACGTGCCGACCAGATGAGGACCGCAATCCCCTGGTCGAGATCTTTGGGTGGCTCAAAGCGCGTCACATCGTCTAGCTTGAGGCCGGATTGGCTGGTCCAGTAGCTCATCGCATCTTCCCGGATACCGAGACGTCGATGCCCGAAGGCTTCGCGCATGAATTCATGATTGTGCGAGGCAAAGTCCACAATGATGAGCTTGCCGCCCGGTTTCAGGATGCGGCTGGCTTCGCGCACCACTTTCTCAGGCTCTTCGAGGTAGTGCAGCACCTGGTGGACGATGACGATGTCGGCGCTGGCCGTATCGAACGGGGTTGCGGTGACATCGCCCTGGCGCACGCGGGCCTGCGTAATGCCGGCCTCGGAAAGCTGTGAGCGGGCGAGGGTCAGCATCTGGTGCGACAGGTCGAGGCCCTCAGCCTCCCGCGCGCGATCACTGAGAAGGGTGAGCATCCGACCGGTTCCGGTGCCGAGGTCAACAATGCGCTGGAATGGGCCAGTGCCGACGGCTTTCAGGATGGCGGCTTCGATCAGTTCCTCTGGATAGTGCATCGCACGAATGCGGTCCCAGTCTGGCGCGATTGAGCTAAAATAGGTGTCGGCTGACGACTGTCGGGTGCGGCGCACCGCTTCCAGGCGGGCGCGGTCATTGGGAAAGTCGCCGCTTGCCTCGTCGACCAGTTCAAACAGGCGGTCCAGAAGCGCGCGTGCCCAGTCCGTGCCGGGAAGGCGGTAGAAGACCCATGCGCCTTCGGGCAGGCGTTCAGTCAGCCCGGCGGAGGTCAGCGCCTTCAGATGGTGGGAGAGGCGTGGCTGGCTCTGGCCGAGAACGGTGACGAGTTCGCCGACCGACAGCTCTCCGTGCTGCAAGAGCGCAAGAATGCGCAGGCGCGTCGGCTCACCTGCCGCGCGCAAGGCTTCTACGATGGAGGACGCTGCCTGTTTCATATCAGCATATAAACATGTCTTTATATGTCTGACAATACGGGGGAGCGTCGTGGTGTTGCTGCAACGCTTGACGCTCTAGTTGCTCATCTTCCTCTAGGCCAACATTGAAAGCGGAGCGTGTTCAACTCATATGCTGCGGCCATAAGACGGAAAATATCAATGAAGACTGCAGCCCTCGCCTCCCTCGCACTTCTCACCGTGACCGCTTGCGCATCGACCCAGTCGGCGAGCGATGCCTCGTCCGGTGTGAATGATCCGTTCGAGGGTGTGAACCGCAACATCTACGCGTTCAACGAAGCGGTGGACAAGGCCGCGATCGAACCAGTCGCGCGCGGATACCGCGCCGTCGTGCCTGAGCCGGGGCGCGAAGGCGTGCACAATGTGCTGACCAATCTTCGCCAGCCGATTGTTTTCACGAACTCGGTTCTTCAAGGCAATGCGAACGCTTCCGGCGAGACGCTGAGCCGGTTCCTGATCAACTCGACGATTGGTGTGGCAGGCATCTTTGATGTCGCCAGCACGCTGGGCATCGAAGAGCACGACGAGGATTTCGGTCAGACGCTGGGTGTCTGGGGTGCAGAGCCCGGCCCGTTCATCGTTCTGCCGCTGCTCGGCCCAAGCAATGTGCGCGACACAATCGGTATTGCGACCGACCGGGTATTCGACCCGCTGACCTGGACCGAATTCGAAGACGCTGATCTCGATGATGATATCGCGGTGACCCGCACGGTGATTGGCGTAATCGATACACGCGCAAGACTTATTGAGGTGATCGAAACGCTTCGGTCCCAGCCAGAGCCATACGTCGCGCTGCGCCGCAATTACATGGCTCAACGTGAGGCTGCGATCAGAAATGGGCAAACTGAGGCGGATCCGTACAAAGATTTGCCTGATTTCGATGTATACGATGGTGATGGCGCCCAGGGGACGGGTGTCGAGGACGAACAGGACTAAACAAATGAAGTTTGCCAGACATGCAGTGGCTGCGCTGGTTATGGCGGCAGCCGCCAGCCCCGTATTTGCCGATGCAAAAACGGAAGCCTTCGTGGAAGAGAATGCCAATGAGGTGCTCGAAGCGCTCAACGACCCAACGCTGAGCAGCGAAGAGAGAACCGAACTCTTCAGCGGCTATATGGAAGAATTCGCTGACTTTAACGCTGTCAGCCGTTTCGTGATCGGACGCTATGCGAACCGGTTCACGCCGCAGGAGCTGACGCGCTTCCAGGGCGTGTTCCGCAACTATGCGCTGGCTGTTTATGAGAATGAGCTCGATGCCTATCGCGGTGAGAAAGTGGTCGTTGACCGCTCCATCGACCGCACGGCAAGCGACTCGATCGTCGATACGCGCATCCCGCGCGCTGACGGGCAGGAGATGAATGTCCGCTGGCGGGTGCTGAAGCGGAATGGTGAGTACCAGGTCGTCGATGTCGCGCTGAACGTGAACGGCAATCTGATTTGGCTCGCCATTGAACAGCAGGCGCAGTTCCTGTCTCTTCTGGACCGCACGAATGGCTCTGCCGATGCACTGATCCGCAAGATCGAGCAGATGACACGGGAGGTCAGGGCGGGGCGGCGCTAGTTCGCCGACCTATCCGGAGAGCACAAAAAAGCCCTGCCAGTGATGGCAGGGCTTTTCTGTTCGGTGATGGCGGCAGCGATTAGCCGTTATCGTTCATCGCGCCGTAGGTGTCGTCTTCAGACGTATCTTCCCATTCGGTCGAGCTTTCACGCTCGCTGTCCATATCCATGTCTTCCTGCTCATAGCGGAAGACCGGCATCATCTCGAGGTCTTCTGAAGAGGCGTTGATCATGATGGTGTCATTATCGTCGGCATCCTGCTCGACCATGATCATGTCAAAACCGATCTGGCGATCTTCACCAAGGATTGGGTCACCAATGATCGCATAGAGCGCTTCGCCGTCTTCTGACACGATCACATCGTTGATGCGAGCGGAGTCATCTGAATTGACGAAGTCAGCCGTCGTGCCGATCATCTCAGAAACCAGGCGATAGTCGTTCAGGCCGTCCTGATCGAATTCGGCGACGTTCTGAATGTCTTCTTCAGTCATCGAAATCGTGAAGGCTGGCTCGCCCTCTTCCACCATCGTCACGTCAAGGTCGGCATAGGGCAGGGAGCCCTTCATGCCAGCGAGGTCAATGAAGTCGCCGCTGCGGAAAACGACCGTTTCGATCTGGCCGTTCTCACCAATCAGGAGGTCGTCGACGGTCGCGATGTCTTCACCATCCGCCCCGATGACCTTTGCCCCGACGATCTCTCCAGCGCTGAGATTGCCAGCGACCAGATAAACCGTCTCATAATCCGGCGTTTCAGCGTCGACCTCGGCGTACTCGCCATTGGTTTCGTCGGTTTGCGCCATTTCGGCGGTGTCTGTGTCATAAGCCGCCTCATTCATTTCAGTTTCGTTCGAGCATGCGGCTGCCCCAAACATGAGGGCCGATGCTGCTGCAGTAATCATGAGTTTCTTCATGATAAAAAGTCTCCTTCTGAACTAGTGGATGTAAAACGACAGGTGCGCTCACCTTGTTCCAAGGCCGCTATATTTCGATGTGCGGAGTCGAGAGCGAAATTCTGGGAAAGCCGACTTGTGTCTCCCGACCGGTCTCGCCATTGTGCGGTCAGTTCAAAGGAGTGCCCCACCATGAAAACTCGCGCCGCTGTTGCTTTCGAAGCCAAGAAGCCCCTCGAAATCGTGGAAGTCGACCTGGAAGGGCCAAAGGATGGCGAAGTCCTCGTCGAGATCATGGCGACGGGCATCTGCCATACGGACGCCTACACGCTCGATGGCCTCGATAGCGAAGGCCTGTTCCCAAGCATTCTTGGCCATGAAGGCGCAGGGGTCGTGCGCGAGGTGGGCAAGGGCGTGACCAGCGTGAAGCCTGGCGACCATGTGATCCCGCTCTACACGCCGGAATGTCGCCAGTGCAAAAGCTGCCTGTCGGGCAAGACCAATCTCTGCACCGCGATCCGTGCGACGCAGGGCAAGGGCGTCATGCCGGACGGCACCAGCCGTTTCTCCTATAAAGGCCAGAAGCTGCACCACTATATGGGCTGTTCGACCTTCTCCAACTTCACGGTCCTGCCTGAGATTGCGGTCGCGAAAATCGATCCGGAAGCACCGTTCGACAAGACCTGCTATATCGGCTGCGGCGTGACGACGGGCGTCGGCGCGGTGACTAATACGGCCAAAGTGACGCCGGGCTCAAATGTCGTTGTTTTCGGCCTTGGCGGTATCGGCCTCAACGTCATTCAGGGCGCCAAGATGGTCGGCGCTGACATGATCGTTGGCGTCGACATCAACCCGGCCAAGGAAGAGTGGGGCCGCCGCTTTGGCATGACCCACTTCGTCAACCCGAAGGACGTAAAGGACGTTGTTGCTCATCTGGTCGAGCTGACCGGCGGCGGCGCCGATTACTCTTTCGACTGCACCGGTAATACAGAAGTGATGCGTCAGGCGCTCGAATGCGGTCACCGCGGCTGGGGCGAAAGCATCATCATCGGTGTTGCCGAAGCTGGTAAGGAAATCGCGACCCGTCCGTTCCAGCTGGTAACCGGCCGGGTCTGGAAGGGCTCTGCCTTTGGCGGCGCACGCGGACGCACCGATGTGCCGAAGATCGTCGAATGGTACATGAAGGGCAAGATCGAGATCGATCCGATGATCACGCACGTCCTGAAACTGGAAGACATCAATAAAGGCTTTGACCTGATGCATTCCGGCGAGAGCATCCGTTCGGTTGTGGTCTTCTAGTGCGAGCAGCGGCGGCTTTTGCAGGTCTGACATTATTCGCAGCCTGTGCTCTGCCGGGCGACCCTCCTCCAATGCTCGCTAGATATTGTGAAGTGTTCGATGAATGGGTCGCGGCGGGTCCGAAGTCGCCGCAAGGCATGCGCACAATAAGACTGTTTAGAGGCAATTGCCCTGAGGGCTCGGTCTGCACGTACTCGCTTGGATGGACGACCGAGTGTCCCGACTGTTCGGATGAGGACGACAGCTCATTTGCACAGGCGGTTGCGCCGATGTCTCATTATCTATGGATGGATGAGATCGCGGAGTATTCAGCTATATGCGCGGGTGCGACAACCTTCGATGTAGAAGCTTCAGAGGAAAACGTATCACCGCAATCTAAGTCGGTCAGCTATAAGAATGCACAACTGACAGTACGCTGGACCGGAGAAAATTGCGGCTATGATGGCTGTACCGAGCTGGAGCTAGTTTATTGAGCGAGTGGATAGGCTGAGGGCGAGAAGTATACGGGTTCCCGCTCTCTAGATTTCGAGATTTTCGATCTCTTTGTTAGAAAAGGCATTCAAAATGTACAGTCACATGATGGTCGGATCGAATGATCTCGACAAAGCCAAGACGTTCTATGACGCGACCTTTCAGGCCATTGGCGGCAAGCCGGGCGTGATGGATCCGAAGGGGCGTCTCGTCTACCTGCACAATGGCGCGGTGTTTCTTGTCACCAAGCCGATCGATGGCGAACCAGCGACGCAGGGCAATGGCATGACGATTGGCTTTGCCATGAAGTCGACCGATGAGGCCGATGCCTGGCATAAGGCAGGCGCAGCGGCTGGCGGGAAGGAAATCGAGGACCCGCCAGGCTGGCGCGAAAGCGGCGGCCAGAAGCTGTACCTCGCCTATCTGCGTGACCCGGATGGCAACAAGCTCTGTGCGCTCTGCCGCGGCTAAAGGATTTCTGACTGAGTAATTGAGCGCCGCTCTACCCAGCTTGGGTAGGGCGGCGCTTTGCTTTGCGGCGGGCTGACCCGTCTAATCAGGCGAGCACGACCTGACATTTCTCTCGCTTCAGGCGGGCAGGTAGCCGGAATGTTTTGAGCTCTTTGCCGTCAACCCGTCCGAGCAGCGTATCGGCTCGCGTACGGTCCTCTGGGCTCATGGTATCGTAGACATCGAGTGCAGCCTGAAGGCGCCAGAGCGGGAAGCTGCGTGCTTTGGCCGGCCCGCTGTGGCTTTCGATTTCAATATCTACGTCGCCCAGTGCGCGTGGGACGCGGTCGCCGCTGGCGGCGTTCGCTGCCCAGTCGCTAAACAGGGTGGAGGTGGCCTTGATGGCTGGGAGCTGCTCGCGCATCTGACGGCGCAGGATTGGCTCCAGCGTTTCAGGAACTGCGTCGTCGCTGAGCAATTCACCACTGCCATGGCAGCCGCCGGCTTTCATTCGCTCTACCCAGTCAGCGATTTTGGGGGCGAGCCGCTGCATGATCTCGCCTGAGGCCGGGTCACGGTAGAGGTGCGCATAGAGCGGCCCATAGAAGGCAAAGTCAGCCAGTGAGGGCCGGGCGCCAAGAATATAAGGGTGCTGATCCAGGTGAGCCGAGAATTCGGAGAGGAAGGCCTCATAGCTTTTCTCAATTCCGGGGACGGTATCTGCACTGATGCCGAGAATTGGCAGTGCGCCCTTGAACCTCGCGCCATTCTTGCGGCCAAGCGCATATTGCTGGTCCGGTGTGAGGTCAGGGGCTGAGAGGGCGCCAAACTCGCCATAAGCCCAGTCCTCATTATAGTTCCAGCGATAGTGCATGGCCGGTAACATCAGCCATTCATCACCGTATAGTTGCAAAAGTTCGCTTACGAATCGCTGAAGTGGAGACGCCGGCCAGGCTGGCGGATGAGCGTTTTCGCGCGCCTCGACGGCCTGCATGATGTCCGCCGTGTCCTGAATGACAGTTCCATCCGGCATGGTTGCGACGGGGATCACTGGCCAGCCGACATTGGGCAGGATGACGTCGCGGTAGACGGCTTGTGTGGCCGGTTTCTCATCATAATCGACCCCGCGCCAGTCCAGATAAGCGCGTGCCTTTCCGGTGAAGTAGCTGACTTCGGCGCCGTATAATGTGTAGCTCGTCATATGATTTATGATTTCCCGTGCCTATCGTGAGCCTGTGGGACACAAAAAGGCGATCTGATGTCGGAGTTCAAGCATTTCTGCCTCGTGGCAGGGGGCGAGACCATGGAGGGGCATGCCATCCCCGATGGCCGCGTCGGCCCATCCGTTATGTCACTGAAGGTCTGGGCAGCCTCAGTCGAAGAGGCCGTCGAGGTGATCATCTCAATCGGCAATGAAATCGGCTTCAAGATTGAGCAGAATGTCGAGGTCATCCGCTCCAAGGCGACGCAGATGGCGAGAGACGAAGCGTTCGCTTATGCTGTCCGGGTGACGCCCTGCATCGATGATGATCTGGCCCTGTGTGTGGCCGAAGAGGCCGAGCGTATCCAGAACGAATAGGCTGGAGGCGGGAACCGCTTTCACTCACATCCCGTTTTCTTTCCATTGGCGCTGGCGCTGCTGCGCTGGGGTACCTGCCAGAATGGAAGGAAACGCAAATGAAGAATTTCACGATGATTGCAGGCGCGATTGGCGCGCTGAGTATGGCCGCATGCGCGGCAAATCCACCGCCAGGACCGGGATCCGGCGGTCCGGGTTATTACGGCAATGCGGGCTATGATGACGGGTATCGTGGTCCGCCGCGCGCAGACCGGGGATATGGCGATCCGCGCTATGACGACCGATATGGCGATGGTCGCTACAATGACCGGTATGATCGCTATGACCCATATGATGCCCGCTATCATGGCCAGCGATATTACGATGATCGGGCACGGCGATATTACTATATCGATGCACGCACGGGTGCGACGATCTGGGTGAATGGTGACCTCAGAGGCCGCTAAACGCACAAGACAAATCACTTCGCGAAAGGGCGCATCTGCAAGGCTGCGCCCTTTTTGCGTTATGACGCGCGGTGGGAAGTGCGACCGTCTGTGTTACATTGAGTAAGAACAGCAACCACAGGAGACCCTCAGGTTTTGGAAACAGTATCAGACTGGACGAGTTTTGGCGGCGATCTCAGCGTTCACGACCATGAAAGCGAGACGCTTGGCTGCACGATGCGGTTTGCCGTATTCGAGCCACCGCAGACCGATGAGGAGCCTGTCCCCGTTCTCTGGTATCTTTCGGGCCTGACCTGCAACTGGTCGAACGTGATGGAGAAGGGCGGCCTGCAGCGCAAAGCCGCTGAACTGGGCGTGATGATCGTCGCGCCTGACACCAGCCCGCGCGGGCAAGATGTCGCCGATGACGAGGCCTATGACTTCGGGCAGGGCGCAGGCTTTTACCTCACAGCGACGCAGGACCCTTGGGCGAAACACTACAAGATGGACCAGTACATCATGGAAGAGCTTCCTTCCGTGATCCGGTCAAACTTTGCCGCCGATATGCGCCGTCAGTCCATTTTCGGTCATTCCATGGGTGGGCATGGCGCGCTGGTTCTGGCGCTCCGCAATCCCGGACATTTCCGCAGCGTATCTGCATTCTCGCCGATCGTCGCACCGACGCAGGTGCCTTGGGGTGAGAAAGCTTTCTCGACCTATCTCGGCGACGACAAGGAAGCTTGGAAGGAATGGGACGCGTGCGAGCTGGTCAAGAAGACGCAGCTTGATACGACCATCCTGATCGACCAGGGCGAGGATGACCAGTTTCTGGAAGAGCAACTGAAGCCGGGCCTGTTCGAGCAGGCATGCCGAGAAGCTGGCCAGCCGCTCGCGATCCGTCTGCGGCCGGGCTATGATCACTCCTATTATTTCATCTCGACCTTCATGGATGATCACATCATGCACCATGCCAAGGCGCTCTACGGCTAAAGCGCTGGCATTCAGAAAATGAAAAGCCCGCCTGGAGAGATCCGGGCGGGCTTTTGTTTGTGGAGGTGGGCGGGCGCGCTAGTCTGTGGTCGCGTCCACCGGGGACTGCTTCAACTCTGTTCGCGTGGCCGGGCGCGACATGATCCAGCCGACGATGATCGGGATCAGGATGCCGGGGAAGCCTTCATAGATGCCGCCCTGCCAGCCAAGACCGAAGCGCCAGACCAGCGTGATGCCGATACCAAGGAGCATCAGGAGGATTGCGGTCGGCTCGCTGACGCGGCGGTTCAGCGCGTAGAGCGTCAGGAGCGGCGCGAAGGCTGCGGCCAGCGCCGACCAGGCGATGATGACGAGGCTGAAGACGCTCTGGCTGTCCATGAGCGCAAGTGCGAGGGCGAGCAGGGTGACCGAGCCTGTCGCCGCCTTCAGCATCCACGGATGCTCAAGCCTCTGGGGGACGAGGTCGTGCGTAATCGCTGCCGAGCAGGACAGCACGACAGAGTCAGCGGTCGACATGGTCGCCGCGAAGATGCCCGCCAGGATGAGGCCAACCAAAATGTCTGGAAGCAGGCCTTCGGCCATACGGGGCAGGGCGAGCTCAACATCGATATTGGCCGCGTCCGGCATGTAGACGCGGGCGAGAAGGGAGAGACCTGCGGCGAGGATGTAGAAGACAACGAAGAAGCCGTAATACCAGGCGCGCGTGCGCTGCATGTTCCGGTCATCGTCCAGTGCCATGAAACGGACCATGATGTGCGGCTGGCCCACGACAGAAAATCCGGCGAACAGCCAGCCCAGCACGAAGAGGCCGATGCCCAGTGCGCCGGTCAGAAGCAGCTCATCTGATTCCGGCAAGAGGTTGAGATAGGTGCCATTGTCCATCGTGCTCAACTGTTCGAACATGCTGCCAAAACCGCCTGCCCAGCTGACGCCGACAAAGAAAAGCGTGAAGAGCGCGCCGAGCATACAGACCGACTGGATGGCGTCCGTCCAGATAGAGGCACGGATACCGCCAGCAATCGAATAGGCAAGGATGATGACGGCAGAGCCGATCGCGCCGATGCGCCAGTCGAAGCCTTCAAAGACCCCTTCCAGCGCCTTTGCGCCTGCCGTGATCTGGGCGGCGCCATAGACGATGAGCAGCACAACCATGATGACGGCCGCCATTCTGCGCCAGATAGCAAAATCATCGCCGTGCCAGCGAGAGAGGACAGACGCGAAAGAGGCTTCGTTCGTGACGCCGGTGGCGGTTCGCAATTTGCGGTGAATGAATGTGGAGCCGATGAAGTCGCCGACGATCCAGCCGAACATCAGCCAGATGGCTGAGAGGCCCGTGGCGTAGCCGTAGCCGATGACGCCGATAAAGAGATAGCCCGAATTGTTTGTTGCGACCGCTGAAAGACCGGCCAGCCAGGGGGAAACTGTCTGACCGGCAATGTAATAGTCTTTTCGCTCGCCTGTCGCCTGCCGGGCAGAGGCAAGCCCCACGCCAAGGAAGATGATCAGGATAACGATGAAGCTCGCAAGTATCATTCTGTGTCTGTCTCTTGTGATGCCATCCAGGCGAGAAACAGATCGAACTGTTCATTCGTCGCTTCGCCACGTGGGTCGATTTCAGAAATCGCAAGGCTGGTTGCCTGCGTTGCGTTGAAGGGTTCCTTCTCTTCGCCGGTGACTTCGGGCGTACGCACCATCCGTGTGAACATAAGCGCCGCCATGATTGCAAGGGCGAGGGCGGAGAAAGCAAAGAGGCCGCCTGGCCCGATTGCCGACATGGACACGCCTGCGATGAGCGGCCCGACGATGGATCCAATGCCCCAGATGATCAGGATGCCCGCCATCATGGAGGTCGCCTGTTCGGGCTTGGCGCGGTCTGCCGCGTGTGCGACAGCGACGGCGTAGTAGGACAGCGCCCCCATGCCGAAGAGGAAGGCGAGGGCGAGGATTAGGGGTTCTGCTGCGAACGTGCTGAATGCGGTGAGCGCGACAGCTGCGACCGCGCCGATGATGCCTGCGGCGGCAATAACGAGGCGTCGGTCCACCCGGTCAGAAATGTAACCGGCCGGCCAGAGGCCGAGCATGGCGCCGGCAAGAAGCGCCCCGTTGAAGCGTGCAGAAAAGGCCGCTGCACTCTCTGGTGAAACGGCCTGGGCGAAGATTGGATAAAGCTGGGCAACGGAATTGTTCACGGCGCCCGCGCAGAAAGCTGCGAAGGCGGCGGCTGGGGCATATTTCAGGATTTTGCGTGGCCCGAAGGGCGAAGCGGCGTGGATGTCCGGCTGAATTTGCCGCGTTGCCGTGATCGGCATGATGGTGACGGCGAAGAGCGCGGCGACCATCAGGAAGCCCATCATACCATTAGCGCCAGCCATGACGGCGAAGGGGCCACCAATTGCGCCAAGCTTTGCCACGACATGGTAGAAACCGAGAATGGCGCCGCGTTTTTCAGGCGGCGAAGCGTCGGCAATCCAGCTCTCGCCTGCGGTAAATAGGGCGGCCGTGCTTGCGCCGATAACGGCTTGAACGATGGCCCAGAAGAAAACGCTCGGCCCGATTGTCAGGCTGAGCGAGGCAACGATGGCGATGGCTGCAAAAAAGGAAAAGGAGCGGATGTGCCCTATCCGGGCGATCTGGATAGGCGATAAAATCGCGCCAGTCAGGAACCCGCCAGCGTAGAATGCCGCAACCAGACCAAGGGCAGCATTCGATGTGCCGGCGGCCTGAAGGCCCAGAGCGATCATCACGGATAGGGCAGCCGCTGCACCCTGCAAGAGGGTGAGGGAGAGCACGATGGCGAGAACGTTGCGGTATTGACCGAACGCGTCTCGCCATCCTGCTTTTTGCGATTCAGGCGAAGCTGAATAAGGCATCAGGCGGCGGTACGGATTTCCGCTGGGTCGCCGTCACGATGCGCAGTCTCGTCCTCGACGAGCGCCTTGTGAAGTACGCGCACCGCCTCGTCATAGTCCTCTTTAGCGACGAAGAGCTGGAGGTCCGTGCTGCGTGTCAGCTTCTGAAGGCCGAGCATGTTGATGCCAGCGTCGTAAAGCGCGGACGTGGCCTTGGCGGTCATGCCTGGCACGTCGAGGTTTGCGCCGATCACCGATACTATCGCGAGTTCTCGCGTCGTGACCTCTGCATTCTCATACAGGGCTTCAAGATCAGCTGCGGCGCGGTTCAGCGACTCACGCGTGCAGTCGACATAGTGTGTTATTGTATTGGCGTTTGAGCTTTTCGACACGATCCAGACCTTGTGACGGGTGAGCGCCTTCAGCGCCTCGGCATCATAGCCTTTCACGCCGACCATGTCCTGCTCGAACAGTTCGAAGGCGTATAGATTC
Organism: Henriciella algicola; assembly: GCF_003576245.1. Taxonomy (GTDB): domain Bacteria; phylum Pseudomonadota; class Alphaproteobacteria; order Caulobacterales; family Hyphomonadaceae; genus Henriciella; species Henriciella algicola. Next base: position 693,968 of record NZ_QWGA01000003.1, on the reverse strand, counting down.
TTGATGCCTGTCACGATCTCGGCGCGCGCTTCCTCAGGGTGGAAGTCATCGGTGATGATCGTGCCCGCATCTGTCGGGTCAAACGTGTTCTTCACGCGAAGTGGCACGCCAGCCTGGCGAAGGCCTTTTGCGGCTTTCGGGTGCACCGCTTCCATGCCCATATTCGAGAGCTGGTCGGCGACATCGTAATTGGTCTTGCCGATCTTGAGCACCTTGTCATTGCCGACCAGTTTCGGGTCAGCGCTGGAAAGGTGGAATTCCTTATGAATGATGGCTTCGGACGCGTTTGTCAGTGCGCCAATGCGCGAGAAGGTAACTTCAGTGTAGCCGCGGTCATAGAGCTTCACCATGCCTTCGACGCAACCGGCATAACCGGTGCAGATTGGTAGTTCCTTGGAGAAGTCGATGCCCTTCAATGAGGTACGAATACGCTCATCAAGGGACATTTTTTCATCATCGCGCCAGCCTGTCAGATCGACAAAGACTGAGTTGATGTCGCGTTGGCGAAGCAGCAGCGTCGTATTGTGAGCTGAGTGCGCCTCACCGAGTGCAGCGAGCATTTCGCGCACGGTCATCAGGTGTTCGTCCAGGCGGAACTGGCCATAGGAGCAAAGGCGGTGCAGGTCGATCAGGCAGTTGCGTACGCCCTCGACGCGCTCCATCACGAAATTGTCGGCAACCTTGCGATCTGGGTGATCGCCAAAGATTTCCTGGTTTTTCTCGCGCATGGCTTCTGACAGCTCAGTCAGTGCCTCGCTCCATTGCCATTTGTTCTCGGCTTTGGCGAAAAGTGCGTAGACACCCGGCTTGCCGGACTTCTTGTGTTCCAGAAGGAGGTTGGTCATGCCGGCATAGGCCGAAACGACGAATATGCGGTTGTAGAGGTCGGCGCCTTCGCGGCCGTTGATCAGGACATTGTCCAGGATAACGGGTGTGTTCGCGATGGACGTGCCACCAATCTTTTCAACAGTATGGGTCATGGGATTTCGCCCCGGAATTTTTGGTCTGGTCTGGTGTGTGGGCTAGCAGCCCGGTAATGGACCGGGCTGCCAGCAAATTTTCGGATTTGGCGCTTAGCCTGCGTCCTCGAGATCTTCTGCGGCGGCGTAGGAGCCGTCTGGCAGGTGCACTTCCTTGCCCGTCACCGGTGGATTGAAGCAGCATGCCATGTGCAGCTCTTCTTCGGCGCGCAGGGTGTGCTTGTCATGGAGGTTCAGGCCGTACATCACGCCCGGCTTGATTTCGTGGGTCTCGCCGGTCGCGTGATCGGTGATCGAACCCTTACCCTTCATGCAGTACACGCTCTCGAAGTGGTTCTTGTAGTGAAAGGTGTGCTCGGAGCCGGCTTCCAGCACGGTGATGTGGAAGCTGAAGCCCATCTTGTCGTCGGCAAGAAGCATCCGATAGGACGTCCATTGCGCGTCTGACACGGCACGGTCCGTGCCTTTCATCTCATTCATATCGCGTACGATCATTGTAATTTACTCCGCTGCGACTTTGTGGCTGGCGACGGTTTCTTCCGCTGCCTCGAACAGGATATCGAGACCCTTCTGGAGCATCTCTTCAGAGATGGTCAGGGCTGCGAGAACCTTCACGACTTCATCATCGGCGCCAGACGTCTCAATGATGAGGCCTTTCTCGAATGCGCGGCTGCACATGTCGGATGCGATGTCACCGGAGGTGACGTCGACACCTTTCATCATGCCGCGGCCTTTCAGCTTCGCGCCGGGGATGAGGTCAGCAATCTTCTGCAGGCCGGCCTCGAGAATGTCCGACTTCTTGCGGACCTCCTTCATGAAGGCGTCGTCCTTCCAGAATTTGTCGAGGGCGACTTTTGCTGTGACAAATGCGTGGTTGTTGCCGCGGAAGGTGCCGTTGTGTTCGGCTGGCTTCCAGATGTCGTGTTCCTTCTTGAGAAGGACGCAGGCGAAGGGAAGGCCCATACCCGAAAGCGATTTCGCCTGGGTAATGATGTCAGGCTTGATGCCTGCAATCTCGAAGCCGAAATAGTCGCCTGAGCGTCCCACGCCGGCCTGGATGTCATCGACGATGAGGAGAGCGCCGGTTTTCTTGGCGAGCTCGGCAATGCCCTTCATCCACTTCGCGGACGCGGCATTGAGGCCACCTTCGCCCTGAATTGGTTCGAAGATAAAGGCTGCGGGCGCGTCGACACCGGACGAGCTGTTCTCGATCATCATCTCGATCTGGTCGAGCGTGTCGACATCCTCACCAAACGCATTGGCGTAAGGAAGGTGCGTGGTGCCGCAGATGCCGTTGCAGCCTGCGCCAGCACCGGCACGCTTGCCAGCATTACCCGTCAGCGCGAGTGCGCCAAGCGTCATGCCGTGGAAGCCATTCGTGAAGGCAATCACATTGCTGCGGCCAGTGACCTTGCGAGCCAGCTTGACGGCGGCTTCGACGGCATTGGTGCCGGTCGGGCCGGTCATCATGATCTTGTATTCACCCATGCCACGCGGCTCGAGGATGTTGTCCTCAAAAGCCTTCAGCCATTCGGCCTTTGCGTCGGTGTACATGTCGAGGCCATGGGCGATGCCATCACGTTCGATATGCTCAATGAGTGCCTTCTTCATGTCCGGATCATTGTGCCCGTAATTGAGGGTCGAGCACCCGGCGAGAAAGTCGATGTATGTCTTGCCATTGGCGTCGGTCATCTCCGAGCCTTTGGCGCTTACGAAGAGCGTATCGAAGTTGCGGCAATAGCTGCGCACAACTGACTCGCGTCTTTCGAAAATGTCTTCTTGAATGTCTGTGAACGGCATGCGTCCTGCTCCTGTTTTGGTCTGGTTTGAGCGTCTAGGCGCGAGATAGGCGGCTCAGCTTGCGGCCGGCCGACCGAAAGGCCCAATTGTCACGAGAATCTCGCTGTCGTGACGGCCCTTGAAGTGTTTGTCTTCGTCGAAGAAGGGGCTTTCCTGCAGCGGGGCATCGAGCCAGCGCGCAAGACTTTTGAAGAGGCCCCAGGACGCCTCATTATCAGGCGTGATCGTCGTCTTCAGATAGCGCACATCCTTGCAGGACGGGCGCGAGAAGATGTCGGCGACGAGGCGCTTGGGAATGCGCTTCCCGCGTGCCTTTTCACCGATCGCGACCTGCCAGAGGAAGAATACCTCCGGCTCCTCCGGTGGAATATGACCGCTGACCCAACCGATGACTTCGCCGTCCTCGCGCGCGAGCGCGCACGTCTCAGCAAAGTGCGTCGTCTGGATCAGGTTCATATAGAGCGAATTGGTATCCAGAGGCGGACACGCGGCAATGAGATCGTGAACGGCGGCGCCGTCCTCGCTCATTGGTGCTTCGATTGTCACTGCGTCTTTCGTCATGTCTCTAAGCCCGCTTCCATTGCAATAATGGCCAACGCCGCAACGGGTTCCGCTGATGCGCTTGCCAAATAAATATTGTTTGACTATCTATATATGTGTGACGGCCATGGGGTCAACCCGTGCAGTCATAACTTTGAGAATAGGAGGAAAAACAATTTTTAAGAGCTAATTCCGGGAAACTTATCCCCTAAATTCGTTTGATATAATAATAATTTTGCAAACTAAGGATATTTGATAATATGGCGCAACTTTCTGAAGGATTTGAGTCGGTGCGTCTGTCTGCGGCGCATGCCGATACCTGGAGCGAAGACATGCAGGATCAGGCTGAAACAGCGCTTGTTGCGCTCCGGCGCGTATTGAAGGCGACCGCCAGCAACGTCAAAGCGGTGGCTACAAAGACGGGGCTGACGGCCTCGCAGCTTCTGGTGCTGCAGGTGCTGCGGACCCAAGGCGAAACGCTGACGGGTGACCTCGCTCGCGCGGTCGATCTCAAGCAGGCAACGATTTCCATTCTTATAGACAAGCTGCAGGAGCAGGAACTTGTCGTGCGCCGGCGCGGAGAGACAGACCGCCGCCGCGTATGGGTGAAGCTGACCGAGAAAGGCCTCGCGGCCCTCGATGGCGCGCCGGACCTTCTGCAGGACACCTTTCGCACGCGCTTCGGTCAGCTGGCCGAGTGGGAGCAGGCAAGCATCACCGCTGCGCTTCTGCGCGTCGTTTCGCTTCTCGACGCTGAGAAGATTGAAGCTTCACCTATTCTCGATGTTGCTGACGTGAACGATCCGCTGGTCGCGAACGGGCAATAATCGGCGATCGCTGTCGCTGGACGGATTTCTTTTCGGCTCGCATCTCATTTTCTTTTGCAAGCTGTGCGCGCTGGCCTAGTGTTAGGCGGTGATTACTGACCAGGTTGATGGGAGACACACCATGACACTACGCACGAGCATGATTGCCATCCTTCTCGCCGCCGGCCTCAGCGCCTGCGGGGGAAGTGAAGAGCCAGCCGCTCCGGAGGCATCAACGCCGCCGGCTGACATGGATGCGGATACGGCTGAGACGCCTGCCGAGACCGCGCCAGAAGAGGTTGAAACCGCTTCGGGCCCAGCCGAAGAAGGCACGCAGTTTGCTGGCTTTCCTGAGCCTTACGCGTCTGCAGACTACGCGACGGGCAAGCGTCTCTTCATGCAGTGTTCTTCCTGCCATTCGCTGACCGAAGGCGGCCCAACGCTGCTCGGTCCGAACCTTTACGGCATGTTTGACCGCAAGGTCGGTGAGCAGGAGGGTTTCGACTATTCCAAGGCTCTGCAGGACGCCGATTTCGAGTGGACGCCTGAGCAGCTTGACCAGTGGCTAGCCAGCCCGCGCAACTTCCTGCCCGGTAACCGCATGAGTTTTGCAGGCGTGCCGCGCGAAGACCAGCGCGCCGCTATCATCGCCTACGTCATGAGCGAAACGGGGTATACGCCCGGATAAGCATCCCGCCTATTGAGGCCTCAAAGGCGCGGCAGGCTGGTCAGGATGATGTCCTCCAGCCCGCCGCGCTTTTTTTCAGGCGCATTCGGGAGGCGCCGCAGGAGCGCGGCACTCGTCACGAAAGGTTTGATCAGCGAACTGTCCTGATCAGGTGCCGGATCGACGCTCAAACCGCCATCATCGGTAAAAGCCGCGAAGGCGCGCATATAGTGTTCGCGGGGTCCGTTAGGTTTGAGGTCGCAAGCGAGGCGCGCCTTGATGAGGCGATGGCGTTGGCCCGTAATGAGTGGCTTCAGGAAAAGCTGGGCGCAGACCAGCGCCGAGGCCGGGTTGCCTGGCAGTCCGAGGACGCGGGTGTCGCCGCGCGTTGAAAACCAGGTCGGCTTGCCGGGGCGCACGGCAATCTTCTCGAAAACAGGCTCAAAGCCCGCCGCGGCAAAAGCTGGGCGCATCAGGTCATGATCGCCGACGGAAGCGCCGCCGACGGGCAGGAAGATGTCGATGTCTTCGGCGCTTTCGATCCGTTCAGAGATCGCGTTCAGCGTGTCTTCTGCGATGCCGAGATCTACGGGTTCAGCGCCCCAGGAGCGGACAAGCTCTGCCAGCGCGACGGGGTTCGAATTCACGATCTCACCGCGCTTCAGCTCACTGCCGGGCGGCTTCAGCTCATTCCCGTTCGCAAGGATGCCGACGCGAGGGCGGCGACGCACTTTCACTTCGGCGATGTTGCCAGCTGCGAGCAGGCCGAGCTCTCCTGCGCCAAGGATGGCGCCGGCTTCCAGAAGCGTGTCGCCCTCAAGAAAGTCGCGGCCAGCCTTCCGGATGAATTGGGGCGCCTCGTAGCCTTCGGCGCAGGTGATTTCGTCGCCTGATCGGGAACTATTCTCCTGGATGACGATATGGTCCGCGCCCGCAGGGATTTCGCCGCCCGTGAAGATCCGGACAGCCTGCCCCTTTCCAAGCGTCTGCTCAAACGGGGTGCCCGCTGGCGCTTCGCCGATCACGCTCAGGCGAGACCCGGCCTTGCGGACATCCTCAAGGCGAACGGCATAGCCATCCATGGCGGACATATCGGCGGGTGGTCGACTGACATGTGCCGTGACGGCTTCGGCGAGCTGGCGGCCATGCGCCTGCTCAATGGCGACAGTCTCGGCGCGCGGGGGTAGGGCGTTCTGCGCGAGCGCATCCAGAGCGTCGGCAACACTGATGAGGCCGCTCATGTCGCTGCCTTCCGGTAGTCGCCGGACTTGCCGCCTGTCTTCTCCAGAAGCTCGACGGCGTCGATCCGCATCGCCTTGTCGACAGCCTTCAGCATGTCATAGAGGGTGAGGCAGGCAGCTGAAACAGCTGTCAGCGCCTCCATCTCGACGCCCGTGCGACCGCTCGTTTTTACCCTCGCCGTAACGATGAGCGCGTTCGCCTCGGAGTCCGGCTCGATCTCCACCTTCACCGATGAAAGAGCGAGGGGATGGCAGAGCGGAATCAGGTCTGAAGTGCGTTTGGCCGCCATGATGCCGGCGAGTTCCGCAATAGCGATCGGGTCGCCTTTCTTGGTGTCTCGGCCGATGGCGAGTTGTAGCGTTTCGGGCTGCATGTGCACGCGCCCATGCGCGAGGGCGACGCGTTCAGTGACGTCCTTGTCGCCGACATCGACCATGCGGGCGCGCCCGTCAGGCCCGATATGCGTCAGGCCGCTCAATGCGAATGCCCCATATGCTCCATCAGGCGGGGCATCAGTTCGACGAGGTTGCAGGGCTTGTGACGGCTGTCGAGCTGGTGCGAGATAACCTTGTCCCAGCCATCCTTCACCGCGCCGTTCGAGCCGGGCAGGCAGAACACGAATGTGCCGCTCGCAAGGCCCGCAATCGCACGTGACTGCAGCGTCGAGAGACCAACGCTCTGATAGCTCACCTGATGGAAGATGACCGAAAAACCATCGATGACCTTGTCGAAGAGGGGGGTGACGGCTTCCGGGGTGACGTCCCGGCCCGTCAGACCCGTACCGCCGGACGTGATCACTACGTCGACCGCAGGGTCTGCGATCCATGCCGAAACCTGCGCGCGGATAGCGGCCTTGTCGTCTGCAACGATCTTGCGGTCAGCGAGGATGTGACCAGCGTCCTCAATGCGTCGGGCGAGGGTGAGGCCGGATGTGTCGGTCTCGAGGGTTCGTGTGTCGCTCATCACCAGTACGGCGACGCGTACCGGATGGAAGTCGAGGCTTTCATTTATGCCGTGCATGGCGGTCAGTCTCCGTATCAGTCTGCGTCCAGCGGGCGCTGTCGCTATAGTCTTCAGCGCGCGGTTCTATCCAGCGGCTGCCAGTCTTGGTGAATTCTTTTTTCCAGAAGACGGCTTCTGTCTTTAGGTAATCCATCAGGAAGTCAGCCGCCTCAAATGCGGCTCGCCTGTGCGCAGAGGCGGTGGCAACAAAGACGATGGGCTCAAACGGGGCCATGTCGCCAATGCGGTGAATGATGCGCAGCGCCGTCAGCGGCCAGCGCTGACGGGCATCTGCGGCGGCTTTCTCGATGCCGTTCTCTGTCATCGGCGAATAGGCCTGAAGATGCAGGCCATCGACGTCAGTCTCACCTGCCCGGTCGCGGACGAGGCCGGTGAAGCTCACGATCGCGCCGGCGCCGCGCGCCTCTTTCTCAAAGGCGGCGAGCGCCTCCGATGGGCTGAAAGGGGAAGGCGTGAGCGTGATCATGTCTGGCAGGTCAGCCGCCACCGACGGGTGGCATGAAGGCGATCTCATCGGAGGGGGAAATGGGGTGCGGGTCGACGACGATTTCGCTGTTCACGGCAAGCCGGACGCTCGCTTCCAGAAAGGCGCCGCCCGCCGACTTTTCAGCGTCGAGCCAGCGGCGGAGCGCGGCGGTATCTGTAATAGCGGCAGGTATATCGAGCTTTTCGGCTCCTGTGCCCGCGACGTCTCCAAGTCGCCCGAAATAAAGGATGTCCGCCATCTCTTCAGCCCCCCGTTACGGACATGTGGCGATCGAGGGCAGGGCCCTGGCCGCGCTGGTTGATCTCGAAATCATGGCGCTCCGGCTTCGCGATCAGCGCGCGGTCCAACGCCTCGTCGAGGGCGGCCTGTGGGTCGCTGCTTTCGCGCAGCGCGGCGCGCAGGTCGACATGATCGTCCTGGCCAAGGCACATATAGATGCGACCTGTACAGGTGACCCGAACGCGGTTGCAGCCTGCGCAGAAATTATTGGTCAGCGGCGTAATGAAGCCAAGCCGGCCGCCGGTTTCCGCGATGCGCACATAGCGGGACGGGCCGCCATTCGCGTCGCGGGCATCTTCCGGGGTGAGCGTCCAGCGTCGTTCCAGCTCGTCTCGGATATCGAAGAGTGGAATATACTGGTCATAGCGGTCTTCGCCCGTAATCCCGAGCGGCATAACCTCGATCAGCGTCATGTCATAGCCGCGCGTATGCGCCCATTCGACCATTCGCGGTATATCGCCCGCGTTCTGGTGACGTAGGGCGACCGTGTTGATCTTGATCTTGAGGCCTGCTGCCGCGCCAGCCTCAATGCCGCGCATGACCTTCTCATAGTCGCCGCGGCGCGTGATCTCGCGAAACATGTCAGGGTCGAGCGTGTCGAGCGAGATGTTCACGCGTTTCACCCCGGCCTTAACCAGGGCTTCGGCGTGGGTTTCGAGCTGCGTCGCGTTCGTCGTCAGCGTCAGCTCATCAAGGCCGGATCCCAGTCTGTCGCCGAGCCCTTCAAACAGGCCCATAATATCCTTGCGCACGAGGGGTTCGCCGCCGGTGATGCGGATCTTGCGCACGCCGCGCCGGATGAACGCGTCTGCCACGGTCTGCAGCTCTTCCAGGCTGAGCAGATCCTTCTTCGGCAGGAAGGTCATGTGTTCTGCCATGCAATAGGTGCAGCGAAGGTCGCAGCGGTCTGTGACCGACAGGCGCAGATAGCTGATCTCCCGGCCGAAGCGGTCGGTCAGCGGTGCAGGCTTCAGGGCGGTATGTCCGTCAGGCATGCGTCAGTCCTTTCGCGCGTTCGAGATCGGCTAGCGTGTCGATATCGAGCGCATTGTCGGGTGGGAGGTCGACCAGGGCGGTATTGGGCAGCTTGGCGAACAGGGACTTCGCGCCTGCATCACCAGAGAGCGCCATAAGGTCGTCGAAGGTCGTTTCGTGAAAGATTGCGGGTGGACATAGGATGTCGCCCGCCTTGCTCATTGCCGCCCGGTGGCCCCGAGCCATTTCCGTCTGCAGCGCGCGCAGTTGGAGTTCGCCGATGTGGGGCATGTCGCCCAGCAGGATAAGCGCCGATTTTGCGCCCGAAGCTTTCGCAGCGCGGATACCAGCGCTGAGTGAGGTTGCCTGGCCATAAGCAGCGTCGGGGTTCTCGACCACCTCCCAGCCTTGCTCTTTGAGCGCGGCTGCGCGCGCCGTGTCGCTCGGGCCGGTCACGCCAATCCTGGCAGCCACTTTCTCATCCGCGAGCAGTCCGGCAACGTTCTCTAGGACGGGTTTACCTTCAAGCTCGGCCAGCAGTTTGTCACCGTGTTCAAAGCGCTTCGACTGGCCTGCGGCGAGCAAGATGATGGCCGTCTCGGCGAATGGCTGGCGAAGCGTTTCGTGATAGCTCGCCACGACTTCTGCGAGGACCGAGATCGCGAGCATGGATGCGTCGCGCATGGACGGGATGAGGCCGATGGGGCCGTGGATGCGGGCGATCGCTACCTCGTCGATACCGTCTGCTTTGAGCGCCTCGGTGCGGCGGGCATGCGTTTTCCGGCTTCCGACGGCGCCGATATAGAAAGCGGGGCCTTCGAGCGCCTGCTCCAGAAGCGGGCCTTCCCAATGGGTGTCGTGAAACATGAGGATGAAGGCGGTCCATTCATCATCATTGGCCGCGGGAATATCTGAAGGAGTCTCAAGCGCTGTCACATCGGCAAAGCCTTGTGCAGACGCGGCGGCTACGTCTTCGCCGTCACGCAGTTGTAGCCGGACATCCAGTCCAGCGGCGCTCGCAACACGGGCAAGGGCAAGGCAGTCCGCGCCACGCCCGGCAATACGAAGACGAGGCTTGGGAACGTAGTGAGGCTTGAAGTCACAAAGCGCCTCAAGGCTTAGCTGCGCGGCCTTCCGCGCGCTGAGCTGATCGCGAACGGTCTTGATCTCATTCCGGTCCGCATCCGGAATGATGATGACCTCGATCGCTCCGCCGCAGGGCAGGGGAAGGTCTGTGAAGGGAGAGCCTGCGCCATAGCGGAGCTGTTTGGCCTTACCGGCGCGCAACGCGTTCTGCGCCTGCAGGGCGACGTCGGAGTCGATACAGCCGCCAGAGATGTAGCCCGCCATGGCGCCGTCTTCGCGGACCGCCATCAGGGCGCCCGGTGCGCGCACCGCGCCGCCCTCGATCCCGGTGACAATAACGAGCGCCACAGGACCCGCCTCGTGCCAGTCCAGCCATTGACTGAGCACGTCTTCGGGGTGTTCTGGATAGGTTTGTTGCATCGTCACGATACCCGCCGTTCTAAACCATCATTTAGAACGATGCCAGCAGACTTCTATTCCTGCAGGCTGCAAAGCTTGCCTATGGCTGCAGATGAGGCGGTGCTGGCGGCGTCAGTTATCTCTGCATAGAGCGCCAGCACGTTTTCGCCCATTCGCGTGAGCTCGGAGCCACCACCGCTGGCGCCGCCATGGGTGGACGCGATAAGCGGCGCGGCGAAGTCGCCATTCATCTCATCAATCAGCTTGAGCGCGCGCGGATAGGACATGGCCAATGCGGCTGCGGCTTTGCGTATGGAGCCATGCTCTGCGATGGCGCGCAGGAGGGTCGCCTTACCTGGGCCAAAGCGCCCGCCATTGGGCAGGTCAATCCGCACGCTAAGCTTTGCTTTCCCGTTCATCGACGAACCCCCGGCGTTTCGATTTCAAGGCCTTCGGCGCGCTTTGCGAGATAGAGTTCGACGGCAAGATAATCGTCCGATCCATAGGGGCGCGGTTCTGCCCGTACACCTGCATCGCAATCGCGCAGGCGCCGGTGGAGCGAGCCGAGCGACTGCCATTCAAGCCGGTAGGCCGGAAATCCCGTCCCGTGGCCTTGGCTAATCGTATCGCCGCGCAGTTTCTTTCCCCAATTGTCGTCATGGCACTGGGTGCAGGAGAGATTGAACTGGCCGCGCCGTGTTTCGAAATAGTCGCGTCCACGGGCGTACCAGTCTGCCGCGGCACCTTCGATATCGACAGAAATGGGCGTGCCGCGCGAGAGGTAAGCGACATAGGCCGTCAGCGAGAGAAGCTCATCGCTCTCATATTCGAAGGCCGCTTCGTTCTGATGGCGCGTCCGGCAGAGGTTTATTCGCCCCTCCAGATTGATGAGGTCGCCGCTTTCGGCGTCAATCTTGGGGTAGTGGGCGGCAGCGCCCGCGAGCGGCAGCGACGCATCAGTGTGGCACTCGCTGCATGCGCTGCCAGAAGCGGTAGCTGTAGAGAACAGGGCCTCGCCCCGGTCGATCCAGAGAAAGCCCGGATTGGCAAAGTCATCATCCTGCAAGGCCTGCGTCTGCGGCTGCAGGAATTCATACCCAGATTGCAGGGGCTGAGGCTGTGCCGGGGGCGATTTAGTATCGGCCACGACATCTCCGCACGCAGTCAGGCAAAACGCCGAAAGGAGTGCGAGCCCCGCCTTCATTCCACGGTAAGGTCGTGCGTCTCTGACCAGCTTTCGCCGTCCTGGTCTGTCCACTTGAAGACAATCGGGCCAGAGGCGGTCGCGCGGGTGTAGAAGGTGAAGATCGGGTTGGCGGCGATGCCGGGCTGGAGGTCTGCCTCGAATACGGTTTCGCCGTCATAGGTGACTTCGAATTTCTCGATGATGTCGCGCTCGATCCGTTTCCCGTCGGGGCCGCTACGGTAGCCTGTTTCCATCGGATGCTGGATCAGCGCTTTCAGTTCGATGACTTCGCCAGCGCTCGCCGTGTCGGGGGCCGCTATACGTATGGTCGCCATGGGTTGCTCTCCTATCCGATCAGGCAGGCAGCCAGCGTGACCACCGTGCTTGCTGAGCCATGCCAGAGAGTGCCGTCGCTCATCTCGGCGACGGCGCGAATGCGCTGCGTCCCAGCCATGCGGATGCGGGTGGAAATCTCTGCCTTGCCTGCGCGTGGGCCGAGCTTGAACAAGGCGACCTCGGCGATCGGGTTGCGAGGCGAAAAGATCGCGATGCGGCGGACATAATCGTCAGGTGACATGAGGCTCTCTGCTGCCACGGTAATGGCGACGGAGTTTCCATTTTCGGCGATCGGCGGAAGCTTCACGCTCACGCGCCCTTCATTGAGCGGCTTGTCGCCGAAGATTTCGCGGATGGCCGCATCTGCGTCTGCTGCGTCGGCGGCGGCCTGGAGAGGGAGCGCTGCTGCAGCGATACCTGCGGCGCCAAGCTGGAGGAAGCTGCGCCTCGCGAGGGCTGTGTGTCTGCTAGGGGTCTTCATGTGCTTTCACCGTCGAGTTGTCCGAGGTAGGCAACGAGGTCCTCGATCTGTTGGGCCGAAAGTGCAGGCTCACCCGCGTAGGCCGGGGCGACCTGGTTCAGCCCGCCTGTTCGATAATATGATGGCATCAGCGTATCTGGCCAGAGGGGCTGGATGTCGGCGATACGAAGCCTGATCTGGCCCTCGCTCAGCCGGGCGCCAACGCCGGTGAGCGCGGGGCCGACATTGCCCTGGAATTCAGCGTCCAGACCTTCGACGGCGTGGCAGAGCACGCAGTGGCCTTGCTCACGTTCTGCGAACGCAGCTTCGCCGCGCGCCGCGTCGCCTTGCAGGCCGAGAAGTGGGGCCGTGATCTCGTCACCTGTTATCTCGACGGCTGTTGCGAGCCGCGACGTCGTTTCGCCGCTGCATCCAGCGAGGAGCGCTATCGTGAGGACAGGAAGCGCCGGTCTCATCCAAAGGTCTGCTGCGTGATCTGCTGGAACCAGGCTTCGGCTTCGGCAGCTTCTGCAGCGCGGACGCTGGACGCCGGGCCGGCCGGGCTGAGGCCGCCAGAGCCCTCGATGCTGGAAAGCTGTCCGCCTTCATTGCTGTAGACGCCCGTGATCGAGACGGCCGCACCCGGCGTGACATAGGAATAGCAGGTGTTGGCGAGGATGGTTGGCGCGAGCGCTTCGCCCTTCAGTTCCCGCGCAATCTGCAGCGCGCAAAGCTTGGCTTGCAGATTGGCTGAGAAGGCTGATTTCGGCATTGGCGCGGCGATGGTCGCGTCCCCGATCACATAAACGTCCGGCTGCAGCGTGGAAGAGAAGTCGACCGGGTTGATCGGGCACCAGCCCGTCTGGTCCGCAACGCCAGCGCGCGCGGCAATCTCACCTGCCTTTTGCGGTGGAATGACATTGGCGACATCGGCGTCATAGGTGTCGAAATCGGTCGAAAGCGTCATGGCGCCCGGGTCGACCGATATGACGCGCCCGAAGTCGCTCGCACCAATCCATTCAAGGTGATCCGGGTAGTGTTCGGCCCATGCCTCAAGGAAGAGTGGCTGTTTGGAAAACTCATCCTTGGCGTCGAGAATGATGAGCTTCGAGGCTGGCTTCTGCGTCTTGAGGTAATGGGCGATCAGGCTGGCGCGCTCATAGGGGCCGGGTGGGCAACGATACGGCGCGGTCGGAACGGACATGATGACCGTGCCGCCATCGGGCATGGCTTCCAACTGCTCGCGGAGGAGCGAGGTTTGCGGGCCTGCCTTCCAGGCATGCGGCATGATGCTCGCCGCCGCTTCGTCATAGCCTTCAAGCGCGCCCCAGCGAATGTCGATGCCGGGCGAAAGGATCAGCTTGTCATAGGAAAGCGTGTCGCCGGAGCTGAGTGTGACCGTCCGGGCCGGTGCGTCCACATCATCCGCCCTGTCGCCAATGACCTTGATGCCGATGGCCTTGAGGCCGTCATAGCCAAACTGCTGCGCCTCCAGACTGCGAAGCCCTGCGATGACGAGGTTGCTGAACGGGCAGGCAGTGTAGTGCGCCTGCGGCTCGATCAGCGTGACTGAGGCACCGGGCACATAGGTCTTCACAAAGCGCGCGGCGGCTGCCCCGCCAAAGCCGCCGCCGACGATCACGATCTTTGGTTGGGCCTGCGCAATTGCTGGGGAGCCGAGAAGCGGTAGTGACGCTGTTCCTGCAAGACCAGCAAGCACATCTCGTCGTTTTGGGGACCAGGCCATCACCCCTCCTCCGGCGCAGTCAGATAGGCAGCGACCGCGGCAATGTCGGCCTCGCCATAGCCGCGCATCAGACGATGCATGACTGTCGTGCCGCCGCTTTCGGACTTGTAGGCGAGGAGGCGTGCCTCAAGCGTCGCGCGGTCGAGAGCATTATAGTCCGGGATGTCATCGCCAGCGCCGCCATGGCAGCCAGAGCAGGTGAGGGCGAGTGTCTGGCCTCTCAACATGTCGCCATTGGCTAAAGAGGTCTCAGCCGCCTCTGCTGGCGTTTCAGCTTTGGTGTCCCCAGCGCTGCATCCGGCGAAAGTAAAGGTCATCGCCGCACTGGTGGCGGCGATGGAGATTGATTTCAGAGCTTTCGGGCTCACGCGTCCCTCAGGCTCTGATCCTTGATCGGCAGGTTGCGGATCCGCTTGCCGGTGGCTGCATAGATTGCGTTCAGCACGGCTGGCGCGGCCACGGCAATGGTCGGCTCACCGACACCGCCCCAGAACCCGCCCGATGGCATGACGATCGTCTCGACTTCCGGCATGTCCCGCAGTCGCATGGAGTTATAGGTGTCGAAGTTGCGCTCCTGCACCTCACCATTTTCGAAGGTGATCTCCTCGAAGAGAGCAGCCGAGAGACCATAGACGAAGGAGCCAGCGACCTGCGCATCGACCTGCTGTGGATTGACGGCGTAGCCCGGGTCGGTCGCGGCAACGATGCGGTGGATCTTCAGCTGGCCCGCATCGTCCACCGTCACTTCGGCGCATGCGGCGGTATAGGCGCCGAACGAGTAGAAGGCGCATAGGCCACGCGACTTGCCGTCATCATTGCCCCAGCCAGACCCTTCCGCTGCAGCGCGCAGGACGGCGGCCAGCTCAGGCGCGTCACCCATATAGGCGAGGCGGAACTCCAGCGGGTCCTTTCCGGCTGCATGGGCAAGCTCGTCCATGAAGCATTCCAGGTAGACCGCGTTCTGGTTCGCGTTCACGCCGCGCCAGAAGCCCGGACGCACAGGCGGATTACGCATGGCGTGGTCGAACTTGAGGGCCGGGAAGGTGTATTTCAGCGTCTGGTCCTCGACACGCTCATCGAGGCCACTTGGCAGGAGGCCCTGGAAAGCAAACGGGTCCATCCCATTCTGAAGTGCCTGTGGCATCAGACCAGCCAGAATGGACTGGCCCGCGATGCGGATCTTGATGGCGGTGAGATTGCCATCGGCGTCCAGCGCGCCTTCGCAACGTGCCCGCGTGGTCGGGTGGTAGAAGCCATGCTGCATGTCTTCTTCGCGCGTCCAGAGAAGCTTGATCGGCGTGCCAGGCATCTCCTTGGCGATCTTCACGACCTGGCTGACATAGTCGCTCATGCCGCGCCGGCCGAAACCGCCACCGAGCAGGAGCTTGTAGACGTCACACTGCTCAATCGGCAGGCCAGCCGCTTCAGAGGCGGCACCGAGCGCGGCCTCACCATTCTGTGTCGGGCACCAGACTTCGCACTTGTCCTCGGTCCAGATCGCCGTGGCGTTCATCGGCTCCATGCAGGCATGGTTCTGATGCGGGACGCGATAGGTCGCTTCGACCGTCTGGGCTGCGTTGGCGAACGCTGCGTCGACTTCGCCGCTCATATTGGCGACGGACGCGTCGTCTGCGGTTAGCGCGTTTTCAAGCTCGGTTTCAAAGGCGGCGCTTGAATAGTCAGCGCCTTCGCCGTCCGTCCATTCGACGGGGAGGGCGTCGAGCGCGGTCTTCGCTTGCCACCACCTGTCGGCGACAACGGCCACGGCGGTATCGTCGACCTGTACGACCTTGCGCACGCCCGGCATCGACATGACGGCATCGGCATCAAAGGAAGCGAGCGTGCCGCCGCGCTTCGGGGCCTGTTTGATGGCGGCATTCAGCATGCCGTCCATCTGGAGGTCAGCGCCATACTTCTGGGCGCCGGTGACCTTGTCGGCCGTATCGAGGCGTTTGACCGGCTGGCCGATGATCTTCCACTCGGACGGGTCCTTCACTTGCACACCAGTTGGCGGCGTCAGGGCGCTGGCGGCCTCTGCCACTTCGCCATAGCGCAGCGTATTGCCGCTCGGCCCATGCGTGATGACACCCTTCTCGACAGAACATTCGCTGACGGGGACTTCCCACTGGTTCGCGGCGGCCTGGATGAGCATGGCACGCGCAACGGCGCCGCCCTCGCGGACGTATTCCACGCTGCCACGAATGCCGCGTGAGCCGCCCGTGGAGAAGTCGCGCCAGACGCGGTCACGGGCAAGGTTCTCGCCGGGCGTCGGATATTCGGTGGTGACCTTGTCCCAGTCGCAGTCGAGTTCGTCGGCGACCAGCTGGGCGAGACCAGTCAGCGTGCCCTGACCCATTTCAGAGCGGGCAATACGGATCGTGACCGTATCATCGGGGGCGATGTGCACCCAGGCATTCACTTCGGGGTTTGGTTCGGCATTTGCGGCCTGGTCTGCTTCGGTGCCATCCTCACTATTGTTCGAACACGAAGCCAGAATACCGATGGTCAGACCGGCAGCGCCGGTGCCGATAATGAAATTGCGGCGTGAGAGCTTGATCGTATCAGCCATGTGTCAGCCCTCCCTCAGGCTTTTTTCGTCTTGGCGAGGTGGATGCCTTTGCGCACCCGTGCGAGCGTCCCGCAGCGGCAGATATTCGTGACCTGCGCGTCGATGTCCTCATCGGTTGGGTCCGGCGTGTTGTTCAGGAGGCCTGCGACCGCCATGATCATGCCGGGCTGGCAGTAACCGCATTGAGGAATGTCGAGTTCGACCCATGCCTGCTGCACAGGGTGGCTGCCATCTTCGGACAGGCCCTCAATCGTGGTGATTTCCTCTTCGCCCGAGAGCGCGCCGACCGGGTAGGTACAGGAGCGGACAGGCTGGCCATCAATGTGGATCGTGCACGTGCCGCATTGGGCGATGCCGCATCCATATTTTGCGCCCGTCAGCCCCAGATGTTCACGCAGCACCCAGAGAAGCGGTGTGTTCTCTTCTGCGTCGACGCTTACGGTTTGCCCGTTGACCTTGAGTTCTGCCATGCGCTGATCCTCCTCTCGCACTGCGAAAGACACCGGTTCGAAGCGATGGACGCTTGCTGAGCGCGCGAGCCGACTAGTCAGGCTTGGCCTGTGCCACGATGGCTGCGGCCCCCCTCATCCGGGCCTTAACATGGGTTAGACTAGTCCGCTTGGCGGTGGCCTGCCAGAGAGTTGACCAAAAAAATCGATCAATTCTGCTTGAGGCGGCCATAGCCGCCGCCGCCTGGAGTCTCGATCGTGATCGTGTCGCCAGCTTGCATGTCTTGTGTGACGATGCCTTCAATCGTGTCGCGGCGGCCATCAGCCCGCACGATCCATTGACGTCCGCAACTTGCATCCCCGCCCCCTTCGAGGCCGAAAGGTGCGGTCTGGCGCGACGAAGAGACGAGCGTGCAGACTGTCTCGGACAGCGCGCGGATGGTGCGTACGACGCCGTCTCCGCCGCGATGTTCGCCATTTCCGCCGGAGCCGCGACGCAATGAGAAGCGCTCAAGACGCAGCGGGTAGGTCATCTCCATGATTTCAGGATCGGTGATGCGGGTATTTGTCATGTGCGTGTGTACGCCGGACGTGCCGTTGAAGCCCGGTCCTGCGCCGCTGCCGCCGCAGATCGTTTCGTAGTATTGGTAGTCATCATTGCCGAAGAGCAGATTGTTCATCGTGCCTTGCGCTGCCGCGCTGACGCCCATGGCGCCGAACAATACATTGCAGACCGCCTGGCTGACTTCCGTATTACCTGCCACGACGGCCGCGCCATGCGACGGAGACAGGAAAGACCCTTCCGGTATCACCAGCTCCAGGGGGCGCATGCAGCCCTCATTGAGCGGCAATTCATCTGCCACAAGGCAGCGGAACGCGTAGAGCACAGCAGAGCGGCATACCACGGGCGGGGCGTTGAAATTGCCGGGACGCTGTGGGCCCGTGCCAGTGAAATCGATTGTCGCTGACCGGGCCTCTCTGTCGACCTTGATCGAGACGCAGAGCGGCAGGCCATCATCCATCGTGATCTGCATCTCGCCATCGCTCAGCCGGTCGATAACCCGGCGCACGCTCTCTTCGGCATTGTCGAGGACGTGGCCTGCATAGGAGGTGACGCCTTTGCGGCCATACCGATCGATCATGGCGAGCAGGTCCTTCGCGCCAGCGATATTTGCGGCCATCTGTGCGCGGAGGTCGGCGACGTTCTGATCCGGTTTGCGGGCAGGCCATAGCGCATCGCTGAGCATCTGGCGCAGGGCATCTTCGCGAAACTCGCCTTCGCTGAGCAGTAGGAAATCGTCGATGACGACGCCTTCCTCTTCCAGTTTCGTGGCGCGCGCCGGAGTCGACCCGGGGGTCAGCCCGCCAATGTCAGCGTGATGTCCGCGATTGGCGACAAAGAAGCGAATGTCCTTTCCGTCCTTGTCGAACACTGGCGCGATGACGGTAATGTCTGGCAGGTGCGTGCCGCCGTTGAACGGATTGTTGAGGCAGATCATGTCGCCGGGCTTCAGGCTCGCCCCGCGGCTTTTGAGGACGGTTCGGACGCTTTCGCCCATCGCGCCCAGGTGAACCGGCATATGAGGCGCATTGGCGAGGAGGCGGCCCTGCTCGTCAAAGACGGCGCATGAGAAGTCCAGCCGCTCCTTGATGTTCACGCTGGTCGCTGTGTCGCGCAGCACCGCGCCCATCCGCTCTGCGATTGCCATGAACATGTTGTTGAACAGCGACAGGAGCACCGGGTCTGGTGTGTCGGTGGCCTGGACCAGCTCTCGCCTTGCGGCGCCACTCCGCTTCATGATGATTTCGCCGCCGGGCGCGACGCGTGCCGACCAGCCGGCGTCGATGACGGTCGTGCCGGTTTCTTCTGTGATGAGGGCGGGGCCTTCGATCTCCCTGCCGGGTGACAGGGCGGCACGCGCAATCATAGGCGCATCGACCTCCTCGCCGCGGCTCCAGAGCTTGACCGTTTTCTGCTCGCCGGGTGCGCTACTCGCTTCTGGCGGCGCCTTCTCAAACGCGGGAGCCGGGCGGCGCGCTTCGCAGGTGAGGGATTCGAGGACCATTTCGCGCCCAGCGGTCCTGAAGCCGAAACGCGCTTCGTGAAGCGTCTCGAATGCCTCTCGCATTGAGGCCAGGTCGCCAAACTCTACAGGCAGGCTCGTATCGGTCCCGGCATAGCGGATTGCCGCACTGACGGTCCAAAAAAGTTCGCCAGCGCCAAGTCTTTCGCGCTGCTGGCCCTTCAGGCCTTCGATCCGCGTGTGGGCGCGCTCGAGCGACTGGTCATTGAGCGTTTCTTCGACGGAGGCCCGGGCAATATCGATTTCATCTGAAAGGCCGATGCCAAGCGCTGACAGGACGCCTGCCAGGGGGTGGATAATGACGGTCTGTATGTCGAGTTCATCCGCAACGAGACAGGCATGCTGGCCGCCAGCGCCGCCGAAAGCCTGCAGCGCAAAGTCGGCTGGGTCGCGGCCTTTTTCCAGCGTCACCTTACGGATCGCGCGAGCCATGTTTGCGACCGCGATCTGCAGGAAACCGGCTGCAAGCTCTTCCGGGGATCGGGCGAGCCCTGTTTCTGCCTCAACTTCCCGCGCCATCTGATCGAAGCCGGTGCGCACCGCATCAAGCTCGAGCGGCTGATCCTGCTCCGGCCCGAAGACGGGCGGAAAGGCGCTTGGCTGGATCCGGCCAAGCAGGATGTTTGCATCGGTGACGGTCAGCGGGCCACCCCGCCTGTAGGCAGCAGGGCCAGGATTTGCGCCTGCGCTTTGCGGACCTGCCTGCAGCTGGCCCTGATCAAAGCGAAGGACCGATCCGCCGCCTGCGGCAACGGTATGAATGTCCATCATGGGCACGCGGAGCGGCGCACCGGCAACTTCGGTTTCGGTGACGCGCTCAAACTGCCCATCATAGACAGAGATATCGGTTGATGTGCCGCCCATATCGAAGCCGATGATCCGGTCATGACCTAGCGCGGCTGCGGTCTTTGCCGCGCCAACGACGCCGCCAGCGGGACCTGACAGGACCGCATCGCGCCCCCGGAAGCGGCTCGCTTCCATCAGGCCTCCATTAGACTGCATGAAATGAAGCGATGCGTCGCCAAGACGGCTTGCCACCTGATCTACATAGCGTTGCAGGACCGGGGTGAGGTAAGCGTCAGCCACGGCGGTGGCAGAGCGCGCGACATAGCCCGCCAGCGGGTCGGCTTCATGGCTGAGCGTCACCGTCTCGAACCCGGCCTGCCGGGCGAGTGCGCCCACCTGCTGCTCAAGTTCTAGGTGTTTCCATGCGTGAAGCAGAGAAATTGCGCAAGTCTCGAGGCCGCGCTGGCGCGCCTCTGACAGGGCTTTCGCAACGGCTTTTTCATCCAGCGGCTGCAGGAAGTCGCCATCAAGATCGATGCGAGCGCCGATTTCGAGGACGTCGTCATTGAGCGGGGCGGGGCGCTGGATATCGAGGTCAAACAGACGCGGTCTCGACTGGCGCCCGATGATCAGCAGGTCGCCGAACCCCTCATTCACGACGAAGAGGGTCGGCGCGCCTTTCCGCTCCAGCAGCGCATTGGTGGCAACGGTCGTGCCCATGCGGACCTGATCGATTTCGTGGAAGGGGAGTGGCCGTCCTTCCGGCGCATTGAGCGACCGCCGGATGCCCTCAATGGCGGCGTCCTCATAGGCGCCGGGATTTTCACTGAGGAGCTTCAGAAGCTCATAGCGTCCCTGGGGTGTGCGAGCGACGATGTCGGTGAACGTGCCGCCCCGATCAATCCAGAACTGCCAGCCACTCATGCGCCAAGCACCGTGCTGAGTGCTCTCCAGATGCCGCGAAGGCCGATCATCAGCGTGATCAGGATGACCAGCCCGCCCGCAATGTTGGCCGCGAGCCCGTTCACGCTATCGCCGAGCAGAGCCTTGCGGTTCATCACATAGAGAAGAAATACCGCGATGATTGGCAGGAGCAGTCCATTGGCTGCCTGCGCAGTCACAATCAGGGAAACCGCATCGATACCAAGCAGTGAGATAGCCGCGCCGATGGCGACAATGGTCAGGGCGATCGCGCGGAAGCGTCCGGTTTGTCCGCTTTCCGATTTGGCCGGAAACATCTCGGTGATGGCATAGGCGGTCGCCATCGGGGCTGTGATGGCTGAGGTGAGGCCAGCTGCGAAGAGGCCGATGCCAACGAGATAGCGCGCCGTCGGACCGAAAGCCGGTTCCAGCGCGATCGCCATGTCGCGCGCATTGCTGACCTCCATGCCCGCCACGAACAGGCTACCCGCTGCTGTCGACAGGATCAGGATGGAGACAAGCCCGCCGAGCCCGATGGAAATGGCAGAGTCGCGCCGCGCCTCGCTGAGCTTGCTGGCATCGGTCCAGTGGTTTCGCGCCGCCGCCGCGTGCAGGAAAAGGTTGTAGGGCACGATCGTCGTGCCGATCAGCGCAACGGCTGTGAGCTGCGCGCCGTCCGGTATCGATGGCACAAGGCCCGCTGCAAAAGTCGAAAGGTCCGGTCGCACGAGAATGGCCGAGATGATGAAGGCGAGGCTCATCACGAGGACGAGCCCGATCAGGATACGCTCGATGGGCTTGTAGGCACCGATCAGCAACACGCCTGCCGCGATGATGGCGAGACCTGCCACCAGAAGCCGCCGCGTGCCCTCACCAAGCAGCGCTTCCAGCCCCATGACACCGCCTGCGAGGTTGCCGCCTTCATAGGCCGCATTGCCGACGCCAATCGCGAGCAGGACCAGAACCGCTGCGCCCGCCTTGCCGATGGGGCCGCTGACGCTGGCCATCAGCGCTTCGCCGAGACCGCGCCGCGCGCCTGCGCCAAGCCGCGCCGCCATGTCCTGCAGCACAATGGTCGCAAGCGTCGCAAAGACCAGCGCCCAGACGAGCGCATGCCCGAAACTCGCCCCGGCAACGGTGCAGGCAGTGACCGTGCCCGGCCCGATAAAGGCGGCGGCGACAAGTGCGCCAGGCCCGAAGGATAGTTTCATGTCGTGCCCCGCAGCGTCATGGGGCAGAGCCTGCACGGAGCAGCCTGATTTGTCGATATGGCTGGAGTGCCCGCCTGTCCTAGCTGCCGCCGTCGACGCGCAGGATCGTCCCCGTCGTAAAGCTCGATGCATCGCTTGCGAGGCAGAGCGCGGCGGTGACGATCTCTTCGGGCTTGCCGGGGCGTCCGAGCGCATTGTCAGCAGACTGGCGCATCTCTTCGGGCCACGCCTTCGAAATGTCGGTCAGGAACGGGCCGGCAGAAATCGTATTCACGCGCACTTTCGGCCCGTACTCGCGGGCAAAGGAGACCGTCATCGCGTTCAGCGCGGCCTTCGCGCCGCTATAGGGAACGACCTGCGGAAGAGGCATGAGCGCGCCGGTCGAGGAGATGTTGATGATTGATCCGCCATCACCGTCGGCCATGCGCTTGCCGATCTTCGCGCCGATCCGGAAGGGGCCCTTGAAGTTGAGGTTCAGCACGCTGTCGAACAGACTTTCCTCGACCTCGTGGCTCGGCACGCGCGGGCTCATGCCCGCATTGTTGATGAGGATGTCGATCTTGCCAAAGGCGTCATAGGCCTTGTCGATCATTGGGTCGATCTCTTCCCACTTGCCGCAATGGGCGCTCAGGGCCAGAGCCTTGCGTCCGAGACTGCGGACCTCTTCGGCAACTTCTTCGCAGGCGTCGAGCTTGCGGCTGACGATGATCGTATCGGCGCCCTGCTCAGCAAAGGCTTTCACCATCTGGTAGCCAAGCCCACGGCTGCCGCCCGTCACCAGGACCGTCTTGCCGGTAAAATCGAATAGCCTGCTTGCGAGGTCTGCCATCTGCTCTGTCTCCCTGTGTCTGGCGGCAAGTTCGCAGGAAGCCTTGCCCATGACAATCTGCCGTGGCGCTTTCCCGCGCGGCAGGCGCTCGACATCTCGTCGCCAATGACCTTAGGGTCGGCCACCAGCCAGAAGGAGACGCCCCCTTGCGCCAGATCGTGACCGGATTACTCGCAGCTCTGATACTTGCCCTGTCGCCGCCCGCAGGCGCGCAGTCGGGCGGCGGCGACGGCAACGGCTTCTTCGACCTGGCGATCAATGATGAGAACAAGGTCATCGCGACGCTGCCTCCGCCCGGCGATGACGGCGTCATGCTGCGGATGATCCATGCCGTCAGGCTGAAAGCTGGCCTTGGGTCCAACCCGGTAGGACTCGACCGGGGATGGGGCTCCAGCGGCGAAATCCTCGTCTTCCGCAAGATCGGCAACCGGGTCGTTCTGGAGGTCGAAAACCAGACCTATCGGGCAAACCCTGAAAATCCGCTGGAAGCGCGGGCCGTGGCTGAGAGCTTTGCAAATTCGTTCGTCGCCGCTGCAGACATTACCTCGCAGAGCGCGGGCTCTGTTTCCTTCGACATGACCGGCTTTCTAACCGGCGACCGGCTGAACCTCGTCCAGCATTTGAAGGATGCTGGCCAAGGCACATTCAGCCTGAAGGAAGACCGTTCAATGGTCGATCCGGACGGCATCCTCGCTTTTCCGGACAATGTCGAAATCGACGTGTTCCTGACCCTGTCGAGCAGCGATCCCGGGCGCGAGGTCGCAACCACGGCAGCCAACGGGACCGACATGACACTGGTCCAGCATCACTCCTTCGTACGCCTGCCCGAAGAGGGCTACACGCCGATCGAGTCCGACCCGCGTGCAGGCATCATTGATCAGGTTCGCTTCGATTATAGCGCAGGCCTTGCAGAGCCGGTCGTCACGCGGCTGGCCCGGCGCTACCGCCTGCAGAAGAATGACGCAGGCGAGACAATCAATCCGATCGTCTTCTACATCGATAGCGGCGCGCCGCCCCAGATACAGGACGCGCTTCTCGACGGCGCCCGCTGGTGGGCTGATGCGTTCGCAGCCGCTGGCTACCCAGACGGCTACCGCGTCGAAGTTCTGCCTGAAGACGCGCACCCGCTCGATATCCGCTACAATGTCGTCCAGTGGGTCCACCGCCAGACGCGCGGCTGGTCCTATGGTGGTGGCATTTCCGACCCGCGCACAGGGGAGATGCTAAAAGGCCATGTCATTCTTGGCTCGCTGCGCGTGCGACAGGACCGGATGATCTTTGAAGGCCTGACGGGGACCGGAGAGACGGGCACGGGATCTGAAACCGACCCTGTCGAGCTTGCCCTTGCCCGCATCCGCCAGCTCTCGGCCCACGAGATCGGCCATGCGCTCGGCTTCCAGCACAATTTTGCGGCAAGCACTTATGGCAAAGGCTCT
Source organism: Henriciella algicola (assembly GCF_003576245.1). Taxonomy (GTDB): domain Bacteria; phylum Pseudomonadota; class Alphaproteobacteria; order Caulobacterales; family Hyphomonadaceae; genus Henriciella; species Henriciella algicola. The sequence continues at coordinate 669,670 of NZ_QWGA01000003.1, read as the reverse complement.
GTCATGGACTATCCGGCCCCTGATGTTCGGGTCCGGCGCGGCGCGCTGGACTTCAGCAATGTCTACGGTGTCGGCATTGGCAGCTGGGACAAGTTCACGGCGACGTGGCTCTATGGCGACCTGACCGAGCAGGAGCGCGATAACCTCGTCCTGGAGGCGCGGTCCAATGGCCTTATCTATGTCGCCGACCAGGATGCGCGGAGCGCGTCTACTGGCCACCCCCTCGGCAATATCTGGGACAACGGGCCAGACCCAGTCGCCGCGCTCCGTGAGACGCTGGAAATCAGGCGCATCGCACTGGAGAATTTCGGCGAGGACCGCGTGCAACAAGGCCAGCCCCTGTCTGACCTCAACGATGTGATCGTGCCCATCTACCTCTATCACCGCTATCAGACGGCCGCCGCGGCCAAGCTCGTTGGCGGTATGAGCTTCAATTATGGAGAGCGCGGCGATGGCCAGCCTGCGGCAGAGATCGTCTCGCCGGAACGCCAGCTGGAGGCACTGGATGTGCTTCTGGAAACAGTGGCGCCCTCGCGTCTTGATCTTAGTGACGAGGTTCTAAACCTGCTGACGCCTGGCATGGCGAATTATGCGCTGGCCGATTGGGACCGCGAACAGTTCGCCGGATCGGCGAGCCCCGCCTTCGATCTGATCGCCGCAGCCGATACCGCCGCCGCGACGACATTCGGCATCCTTCTGGAGCCGCAGCGCGTTGCGCGCCTGATCGAGTTCAACCGCCGCGATCCTGCAAACCCGGGGGCAAGCGACGTGTTCGCGCGCATCCAGCAGGCGGTGATCGCAACACCCAACTCGGCGCGAACGCGGCCCATCGCTGAAGCCGTTCGGGCGCGCTACGCCTTCGCCCTGATGGACCTTGCAGGTGCCGACACGACGGCCGTCGTAAAGGCGTCTGCTTCTGCCGGCCTGGAGGATCTTTTAGGGGCGCTTGAAAGCAGGCGCGATAGTCATGCGGTCTGGCTCAGTGGCCGCATTGAGGATTTCCTCGACGCCCCGGCCGATATCGATCCGCCAGCTGTGACCGCGAAGGCGCTGCCACCGGGCGGGCCAATCGGTTACACGCCTTATGCGACCTGCTGGCACTGCGACTAGACCTCAGGCCATCGCGAAGAAGGCCTGCCAGCTCTTCTGGCCCGCCTCATTATACCGGCGCATGGTCTCGACCATGTTGAGGAACCCCTTCTGGTCCACCAATTCCGGTGGCAGAAGCGGGTCATAGTTAATTAGGCGGATGACGGCCTGCCCGATGAGCAGGGACTCACGGGCAGCGTCCGGCACTGGGAGGGCCCCAAGCCGCTCGAGGCTGTCCTTCATGGCGCGTGTCGCCTCGACATAGGTTGCGGCAAGCTCATCAGCTGACCAGAGATCTGGCCATACGGATGCATCTGGCATTTCAATTGCGTCGGCATGGAGCAACAGAATGTCTTCATCCGCGCCGATAGCGATAAGCTCGCGCCTATGCTCATCCAGAGGCTGTGACAGGTTTGCCGGGCGCGCCCAGACCCCTTCGGGCGTGCGTCTATAGCCTGAAAGGCCCAATGCACGCTCGCGGGCGGTGAGCTGCTTGCGATCAGTCCGTCCAAGATGCTGGGTCAGCGCAATAAGCCAGCCGCCATCCCAGCGCACAATCTTGCTGTCCACATTCTGCCAGTCCTGCAACCGGCGCACGAGTGAGCGCGATTTCGGACCGGGCTGATAGAGGCCGCGCGATGGGCTTTCGAGAAGGCCGTCCTTGATAAGCCGGGTGACCGCGACGCGCAGGGTGGAAGCTTCGATATCGAAAAGGCTCGCCGCTTGTATGAGACGCGAAATCGTCTCTGGCTCGCTTCGTCGGCTTGAGAGCAGGGACAGCACCATCGCGCGGGCCGTCATGTTGTTTCTGTCGAGAGGTTTAAAATAATACGACATTTGACAGAAACTTCTTATATATGTAACAAACGTGAAAGGCTAGGTATCAGGAGTCCGCTCATGCAACAGGGAATGAAGCTTTCGCAAGCGCTGTCAAAGAGTGAGCTGCGTGCCTTTCAGAAGAAATCGAATTTGCGGGCCCTTGGCGGCCTTGCCTTCAATTGGGGCATGATCGTCTTTGCATTCGCGATTGCGATTATCTGGCCGAACCCGCTGACGATCCTTGCTGGAATTATCCTCCTTGGTGGGCGCCAGCTTGGCCTCGGCGTTCTGAACCATGACTGCGCCCACCACGCTTTCTTCAAAAGCCCGAAAGTCGATGAGTTCGTCGGACACTGGCTTGCCGGCGCACCCATGAACACCTCGCTCAAGGCTTACCGCGCCTACCATTTGAAGCACCACAAGTTTGCGGGCACGCCGAACGATCCGGACATCGGCTTTGTGAAGAACTACCCGGTCTCCAAGTCGAGCCTGAAGCGCAAATTCATCCGTGATTTCACCGGCCAGACCGGTTTTCGCGACACGATGAATGACCTCAGAAAGTTCAAGCTTTCGCGCAATTATCCCTGGTTGATGTTTCACATTGCGTTGCTCGGCACACTCACACTGGTTGGTGCGCCTTGGGCATATCTCATGTGGTGGGCGGCGCGCCTCTTTGTGTTTCCGGCCATCGTGCGTCTTCGCCAGATTGGCGAGCATGGCACGGCGCTGGACCGCACCAGCCTCGATGCCCGGCTGAATACCGGCACGACGGTCGCGCCACTCTGGCAGCGCGTGATCGTAGCTCCGAATGATGTGAATTATCACCTCGAGCATCACCTGCTTGCTAGCGTGCCGCCCTACAGGCTCGGCCGCTTGCACAGGCTGCTCAGTGAGCGCGGCTATTATGATGGCTATGACTGTATCTCGAAGGATTATTTCGACGTGATCCGCCGGGCGGTCCGGCCCGATGAGCCAAAGATGGTTGCTGCCGAATAGACAAGCTTAGGCCGCGCCTTCGATTTCGACGGCGCGGCCCTCGACCTTCGCCTTAACGCCGAACACGTCTGCCATGTGCTCAGTGCACGAATGGCGAGATTAATCCCCTCCGACCACCCGTTCGGGTGATGCACGCCTCGTTCCGGGCCTCTAGCCTCGCACTCGGGACCAGACTGGGTGGGGGGACGCACATGTCCAACTCTGAAACTGAACGAGCAGGGCTGATCAGGGTGTCGGCGGTGGATCGGCTAGCCTCGGGTCTAAGCAGATTGAAACGCCTTGTTTCGCCGAAACGCCTGGTCGGCCTTTCGCTAGTGGCAGCGCTTTCTAGTCTTGCGTTGCCACAGGCAGCATCTGCACAGGTAAGCTGCCCAGACGCAGGAAATGGGTTTCGAACAATCGCGAGTGAGGTGACGCTTACCTGTTCCGAGTTTGATGAAAAGGGCGTAAATCCCGTCCCCTATATTGTTTTCGGCAATAACTTGCGCGACTACACTCAAGTAAGCGCCACCCAATCCACTTCGGGTGGGAGCGGTACACCGGCGGGCTGGAGCTGGACCTGCACAGGCGATGGTTGCGGGGCTGCCAGCGGTACCGCGCAGGTGATCCCTTGCAGTACCTATGGCGGACCGTCTTCAAGTTGCGCGGTTTCCTATTCTTTTCAGGATCAGAACAGCGATGTGGTGAGCGGTTCCTTTTCGGTGGCTGGTGGGTCATTCACGATGGAGTCCCACACGCTATCGGGCGGCGTTTTCACCCCTTCCAGCCCACCAACATTCAGCATGGCGATCAACCCGTCTTCGACGAGCGATAATGACAGCGCTCAGATTACTTACACGATCGGTAACGTGCTAAATTCAACTGCGACCACAGCATTGGACTTCGCGCACAATCTCAGCCCCAACCTTGTTGTTCATAGCTCGCCGAATGCGTCGACGACATGTACGGGCGGCACGCTGACTGCGGTGGCGGGCAGTAGCTCCATTTCTTATTCTGGCGGCTCCGTCGCGGCCGGCGCTTCCTGCACGGTGCAGCTTCTGGTGAGTTCGGATCAGGCGGGCACTTACAACGAAACAACAGGCGATCTCACCTCATCAAAAGGCAATAGTGGAACGGCATCGGGCACGCTGACGGTGACCGATGAGACCGCGCCGCGCGTGCAAGCTATTGAGCGTGCGGACCCATCGGGTGCCACGACCAGTTCCGACGAACTCACCTGGAGGATTACCTTCACCGAGGCGATGGACCTCGCAACAATTACATCCGACCAGTTCTCGCTCACCGCGTCGGCTGAAGCAGTCACGGCAGGCCTTACCATAGTGAATGTGAGCGGGACGCAAGTTGAAGTGCGCGCGAGCGGCGGGAACCTGCCCGATTACAACGGGACAGTTACTTTGGGATTCAATTCGCCATCATCCATTGCAGATGTGGCTGGCAATGTCCTGGTCAGCTTCAACCCAACGGCCATCAGGCAGGACACTTACGATCTGGTCAATGATACCACCCCGCCAATGGTGACGGCTTTCGAGCGCTACACACCGCTGGATGAAAACACCAATGCCGATGAGCTGGTCTTCAAGATCACGTTCAGTGAAACCGTTCGCAATGTAGGTACGGGTAGCTTTCAGGTGACGGGTACGACGGCGACAGGCACGGCACTCGCGACCTTTGGAGGCAAGGGAGAACTCGGCGGCGATATGGGCATGATGGTCCAGAAGCAGCGCATAGGGTTTCGGGGCCTAACCGGTGAGAGCTTCCTGCTAACCGTCTCAGGCGGGAATCTGGCGTCCTATAATGGCGTTGTCGGTCTTGACTTGGCGTTTGGCGGTGGGGCCACGGACGCGCGTGATGATGCACCACCAGCGCCGATCGTTTTCGGCGTTACCGACCTCTCCGGCAACGCGCTGCTGACGGGCGAACCGGCCACGGACGAAACATACACCGTCGACAATAGTGGACCTGTTCTCGCTTCCATTACGCGGTCTGCTCCAACGAACGAATTCACCAATGCCGATACGCTGGTCTGGGACTTCCAGTTCAGCAATATCTCGCCGCTCTATAATGTGAAGACGAGCGAATTCACGCTGACAGGGACGACGGCGACGCTGTCCGTCGAACGCTACAGCATCGGATTTTATGTGACGGCATCGGGCGGCGACCTTGCGAGCGTGAACGGCCCTGTCACGATCACGATGAAGGCTGGCTCAACGGATGAGTTCGGCAATGCCCTGCTCAGCGGTGAGCCGTCAGGCACGAATGAGAACAGCTATACGCTGGACAATACGGCACCGACCATCACCAGCATCGACCTTTTTGAAGGGACGCAGAGTCCGACCGATGCCGACACCCTGGCCTGGGGCGTGCGTTTCAGCGAGCCAATGGAAAGCGCGTCAGTCGGTGCGGCCGACTTCAGTATCTCTGGTACGACGGCAACGCTCAGCCTCGAAGCGATCAGTGCAGATTATTACAAGCTGACACTTGCGGGCGGTAACCTTGCCGATCTGAATGGGACGGTGACGCTTGCTGTCGCAGATGGAAGCGGGCTTCTGGACGCGGCAGGCAATGGGCTCGCCAGCAAGACGCCGACAGGGACGAACAACAATCAGATCGTCGTAGACAATGACTCCATCGGGCCATCGATCGTCATCTCAAGCTCAACAACGGGGCCGGTGCCGGGCGTCTTCCCGGTGACATTCACCTTCACTGAAGATGTCACCGGATTTGCCGCAGAGGATGTGACAGTCGGCAACGCAAGCCTCGCGAATTTCGCCTCAACCAGCGCGAAGGTGTTCACAGCCGATATAACGCCGTCGGCCGATGGTGAGGTAACGCTCAACATCGCGGCCAATGTGGCAACGGATGCGGCGGGCAATGGCAACAAGGTGGCAGCTCAATTCTCGATCCTCGCGGACGCAACACCGCCTGGCCTTTCCATCACCTTCCCTGACGCTGAAACGACAGGCGCTTTCACAGCGACGTTTACTTTCACCGAGGACGTGACGGGTTTCGAGCTGGCGGATATCGTTTTCGGGAACGCAGCGGCGAGCAATTTCTCGGCGACCAGCGGATCAGTTTATACGGCGCTGGTCACGCCATCGGCGCCAGGGACCGTCAGCATCGCGGTCGCGGCAGCGGCGGGTGTCGATGCGGCGGGTAATGATAGCCTGGAGGCGAGTGTGTCTCTGGCCGCTGTTTCCGAAATTCCTGAAGTGGTCATCGACCTAAGTTCCAACATCGCTGACCCTGAACAGGCCGCGACGGTTGCGACCATTTCCAATCCGGGCAGCGCGCCTTTGCCGTTCACCGTGCAGGTCGATGTGCCGTGGATTACGGTGACGCCGCTATCTGGCACGATTTCACCGCTTGGTACGTTCGACCTGTCGGTCAGCCTCAATGATGAGGTGAACAGCCTCGGTGCGGGCGACTATGTCGGCACGGTCACGGTGACGGTGGGCGATGCGCCTGTTGCGCTCGCTTCGCTCGGCGGCGCTAATGGTCAGCCTGTTCAGTCCGGCGGTGGCGGCGCGGTTGGCGTCGGCCTGACGGCAGGTACGATCCTGGTAGAGCTGCCGGTGAATGTCGCCGTGCAGGAACGCTTCGGTAATGTGCAGCTGATTGCGGCGACAGAGGCAGGGCCGTCTGGCGAGGCGAGCTTTACCTATACCTCCGACGTGCCAGCCTTTGACGGTCTCACGCTTTCGACACGCAATAACCGGGCGAGCGCCAGTAGCGGCGACATCCTGTTCGGCAGCTATGACATCACCCAGACGGCGCCTCCGGGCTGGCGGGTGAAGGCGTTCAACTGTTCGGGCGATCTGGATGGTGCGACGCGCTATGACGCGGCGACTGACACGGCAACTGTGGATGTCGATCCAGGTGAGAGCATTGTCTGCGTGTTTGAGAATGTGCGCGATGAGGATGCCGTGAGGCTCGCGACGCAGCGCGCGATCCGCAACTTCATGTTCCGCCGGGCTGACCGCATCATCGATGCCGCGCCGAAACTCTCGCGCCGTTTCGCTGACCGTAACTCAGCCCAGCGGGGCGGCATGTCGGCCAATGCATCGGGGGCAGGCTTCTACCAAATGGACTTCAGTGTCTCGCTGGCTGGCGCCCGCAACGCTGTCGCTGCTGAGGAGGCTGACACGGGGGCGCGGTTCGGCAATGCGGATGCGCCTTTCCTTGATGGCTGGGACATCTGGCTGGCGGCTGAGGCTTCTGGCGTGCGCGATGACAGGGCCGGTGAGCGGTCCAAGACCGACTTCGCGGCCGTGCAGCTTGGCGTGGACTATCTGGTCGGTGAGGACCTGATTGTCGGTGCGATGGCGCAGTATGACTGGATGGAGGATGAGGCGCGCGAAGTGTTCACCGATGCTGGCGCGGTGCGGGGGGCGCAGGTGCAGGGCACGGGCTGGATGGCGGGTCCATATGCCGTCTGGCGGGTGAAAGACAGCCTGACCGTCGACGGCCTCGCCATGTTCGGGGAATCCGACAACCGCGTGAACCCGCTCGGCCTCTATAGCGATGATTTCGAGACAGAGCGCTACATGGTTCAGGCCAATGTGACGGGGGAGATGCGCTCTGGCCCGTGGACGGTGCGTCCGCAGGCAGGCATCACCCAGTACAAGGAAACGCAATCTGCCTACACCGACAGCCTCGGCATCAAGATCCCGTCGCAGGATATCAGCCTTGGCCGCTTCCGGGCGGGGCCTGAAGTGGCGTGGCGCAATGAGTTCCGGGATGGCAGCTGGCTTCAGCTGAGCGGCCGGTTGGACGCTATCTGGGACTATGACAGCGCGGACCTACTGACTGAGCGCGGCTTCCTGAGCAGGGATGATACCGACCTTCGTGCAGATGCGCGGATCGGTGTGGCGGCGCAGACCAAGTGGGGCCCGCTGGTGCGTCTTGAGGTTGGGATCGCAGGTGTGGGCGCCGGAGACTTCCGGGCGGAGACGGCGCGGCTTGAGATCCGTATCCCATTTGGATCTGGCGGTCTGGCCCAGGGTGTCCAGCAGATGGCCTTCGGCCCGGCCACTATGGGTATGGGCGGACGCTGCGACGTGCCGGGCGGCGGCGTGCATAGCGCGTTTGCGAGCCAGTCTGGCTGCAGCGGCGGCGAAATGCGGGGTATCTGGTAGCCGGGGCAGTTCCCCTAGCTGCTAGCCCCAAGTCCGGCGGCGAAAGCGATACGAAGGGCGGCAGAAAGGCTATCGACGCCCAGCTTGTCCATCATGTTGGCCCGGTGAATCTCTACCGTGCGCGGTGAGATATCGAGCGAGTTGGCGATACCCTTATTGGTCAGTCCGTCGACGAGGCCATCGAGGATGTCGCGTTCACGCGGGCTGAGATGCGCGAGGCGCTTTTCGGCCTCGGCTTTCTGGACTGCGCCCTGATGGAGGCTGGCGAGGTGTTCGAAGCCTTCATTGATCGCCTGAAGCAGGACCTGCTTCTCATAAGGCTTTTCGACGAAGTTCACCGCGCCGGCCTTCATGGCCTGCACTGCGACAGACACGTCGCCATGCCCGGTGAGGACGATGATCGGCATTTCGCAGCCGCGTTCATTCAAGGCCTTTTGCACGGCGAGGCCGTTCATCTGCGGCATCTGGACGTCGAGAAGCACGCAGCCTGATTCCAGATCGTCGAGCTTGGCCAGAAAGCTCACGCCATCCGGATGGGTCTGCACGCGGTAGCCTGCGAGGCGCAGCATGAAGCTGGCGGAATGACGGATGGCTTCGTCATCGTCGACGAGGTGGACGAGTGGCTTTTCTGAATCGGTCATGCGTCGGTTTCTACAGGTTCAAGCGTGAAGGCGAAACGCGTTCCCGTGTCGCCTGCGGGCATTGCCTCGATGGTGCCGCCATGGGCTTCGACGATGGTACGGCAGATGGAGAGGCCAAGGCCCATGCCAGTGGATTTGGAGCTGGCAAGCGGGCGGAAGAGGTGTTCGGACACCTCCCGGTCTATGCCTGGGCCATTATCTTCAATGGTAACGAGGACCATGCCATTGCCGCCGATCATCGCGCGGATTTCGATCTTCGGATCGATTTGCGTCCCCATCGCCTCAATGGCGTTGCGCACGATGTTGATGATAACCTGCTGAATCTGGATCGGGTCGATCATCACATGCGGCGTGCTTTCCGCCACGCTGACCGAGATGGCACCTGTTGCTGTGCTCATTTCGGTCTGGACGAGGGCGACGGCGTCGCCGAGCAGTGGGACAAGATCTGTCGGACGCTTCTCGACTTCGCCGCGAGAGACATAATCCCGCAGCTTACGGACGATCTGGCCTGCACGAACAGACTGTTTCGCTGCCTCGCTCAGCGCTTCCTGCACCATCTTCATGGTTTCTTCGTCCGGCGCGTCGAGCAGGTCGCGGGCAGCTTCGAGGTAATTGGTCACGACGGTGAGCGGCTGGTTCAGCTCATGTGCGAGGGCAGATGCCATCGTGCCAACGGAACTCAATCTCGAGAAATGGACGAGCTCGGCCTGCAGGGCCTTCATGCGCGTTTCATTACGCCGCTGCTCGGTCAGGTCCCGCATGAATGCCGTGAAGAGATAGTGATCGCCGATCTTGGCTTCGCCGATCTTGAGGTCGATGGGAAACAGGGAGCCGTCTGAGCGCCTTGCGGTAACCGTACGGCCAATGCCGATGATCTGGCGCTCGCCGGTGCGAAGATAGCGCGAAATATAGCCGTCATGCTGCGACTTGTCGGTTGGCGACATGAGGATGCTGACATTGCGGCCGAGCAGCTGGTCCGCTTCGTAGCCGAACAGGGTCTCTGCCGCCTTGCTGACAGCCGTGATGATCCCGGCGTCATTGATGACGACCATGGCATCCGGCACCGATTGGAGGATGGACCGGAAGTGCTGATGGAGCGCATCAACGTCCATCTCCGCCATATCGTAGATTAGGTCCCGGCTTTTCAGTGTTCACACCCCGTCCGTCTGCACATTCGCAATGCGACAGGCAGGGCCGGGAGGTCAACAAGTAGCGTGACGGGAGGTGTTGAATTCTCATGGCATGACCCGGGCCAGTCGCTCCGCCAGCATCCGTGCATGCTGAAGGAAGGGGCTGACGATCATGACGGCGATACCGGAGACGAAAACCGGGCACCACACGCAGTGCATTCCGAAAAGGCTTTGCGTGCCCGGCGCCTGGCCTGACGATGAGCACCAGGCAAGCTGCAGCAACTCATCGCGCAGGTGATGCGACTGGACTTGTGGCCACGCGATCATCGCAATGGCCAATCCGACGGTGAAGATGATGACACGGTTCATGCGGGGGCCTCCTATTGCCCGCAACCTACTGTGTCTGCGACAGGCTGGCCCATACGTATGAGCCCGTATACCGGACATCCCGGTCCTTACGTAATCCCTCAGCCGTGATGAGGCAGCCGCCGCTTCCGGTGGCGTCTGAATGTTGAGGGGTAGGCAAATTGAGCACCAACATCCTTAAGAGAGGGGCAAGGGACAGCAGCACCGGAATGGTGTCGGCTTTCCTTTGCGTCTTCGCTGTCCTGGCGATCCTGATCGCCGGTAACGCAGCAGACAATCTGATGGGCGTTCACGCGCTCCTGTTCTTTTCCGCAATCATCGCCTGGCTGGTGGGGATTGCGCTCTGGGCCGGCAAGCTCGGCGACCGCAATCCCTTTGACGAGACCCTGTATGAGGACACGCTCGTCAAATTCGGTGTGGCCGCTGCCATGTTCTGGGGGCTCGCAGGCCTTCTGGTCGGCGTTCTCATTGCGTGTCAGCTGACCTGGCCAAATCTCTTCTATGTCGAGGAGCTCGGCTGGACGAACTTTGGCAGGCTACGTCCGCTCCATACGTCCGCCGTGATCTTTGCCTTTGGTGGCAACGTCCTTCTCGCCACCAGCTTCCACGTCGTCCAGCGCACCACGCGCGCACGCCTGTTCGGCGGCATGTGGCCATGGTTTGTTTTCTGGGGTTATCAGCTCTTCATCGTGATCGCCGCGACCGGCTATCTGATGGGCATCACCCAGTCGAAGGAATATGCCGAACCAGAATGGTATGCCGACCTCTGGCTGACCATCGTCTGGGTCGCCTATCTTATCATCTTCCTCGGCACGCTCTGGAAGCGGAAAGAGCCACATATCTATGTGGCAAACTGGTTCTACCTGTCTTTCATCGTGACCATCGCGATGCTGCACATCGTGAACAACCTTTCGCTGCCGGTCTCGCTCGGATCGTCGAAAAGCTATCAGCTGTTCGCGGGTGTGCAGGATGCACTGACCCAGTGGTGGTATGGCCACAACGCCGTCGGCTTCTTCCTGACGACCGGCTTCCTCGCCATCATGTATTATTACATTCCCAAGCGCGTGGACCGCCCGGTCTATTCCTACCGCCTGTCGATCGTGCACTTCTGGTCGCTGATCTTCATCTATATCTGGGCAGGTCCGCATCACCTTCACTACACCGCTCTTCCGCAGTGGGCGCAGACCCTCGGCATGACCTTCTCGATCATGCTGTGGATGCCAAGCTGGGGCGGCATGATCAACGGCGTGATGACCCTGTCAGGCGCCTGGGACAAGCTGCGCACCGACCCTGTAGTCCGCATGATGGTCGTCTCGCTCGCCTTCTACGGCATGTCGACCTTTGAAGGTCCTCTCATGTCGGTACGGGCGGTGAACTCGCTCAGCCACTATACTGAATGGGGCATTGGCCACGTGCATTCCGGTGCACTCGGCTGGGTTGGCTTCATTTCCTTCGGGGCGCTCTACTGCCTCACCCAGTGGCTGTACAAGCGCAAGAGCCTCTACTCGATGGCTCTGGTCGAGTGGCACTTCTGGCTCGCGACGATCGGTATCGTCTTCTACATCGTGTCGATGTGGTTCGCGGGCATCATGGAAGGCCTGATGTGGCGCGCCTATAACGACTTCGGCTTCCTTGAATACAGCTTCGTGGAAACGGTCGAGGCCAAGCATATCAGCTACATCATCCGCATGGTGGGCGGTCTGCTCTACCTCAGCGGCGCTGTGATCATGTCCTACAACCTGATCCGCACCGCGATGGGCCATGAGCGCATCAACCAGCCCGCCGATGCAAATCCCGTAAGCCAACCACCGGCAGCCGCTGAGCTGCAGCCGGCCGAATAGGAGCGTCGAAAACAATGGGACTGCTCAACAAACACGGCGTGTTCGAACGCCACTCGCTCATCCTGACGATCGGCATCCTGATCACGGTCTCGATCGGTGGGCTTATCCAGATGGCACCGCTCTTCTACATGGAGAACACCATCGAGAAGGTGGAAGGCATGCGCCCCTACACCCCGCTCGAAGTGGCTGGCCGCAACATCTATCTGCGCGAAGGCTGCTATGTCTGCCACAGCCAGATGGTGCGCCCGCTTCGCGACGAGGTGGAGCGCTATGGCCACTACTCTCTGGCGGCAGAGTCGATGTACGACCACCCGTTTCAATGGGGCTCGAAGCGGACAGGGCCTGACCTTGCCCGCGTCGGCGGCAAGTATTCCGACGAATGGCATGTCGATCACCTGATCGACCCCCGTGCCCTAGTGCCGGAATCGATCATGCCGCCCTATGCCTTCCTGGCGGAGAAGTCGCTCGACTTCCGCAATATCCAGGATGACCTGAAAGCGCTTCGTGCGGTCGGCGTTCCCTACACCGACGAGATGATCGAGAATGCCAGCATGGACCTTCGGGCCCAGGTGGACCCCGACATCTATTTCGATGAGCAGGACGCGCTGGTGGCTCGCTACACCGAAGCATCCGGCCGCGAAGGCACCGTCCAGATCCGCGACTTCGACCAGGATCCAGACCGGATCACCGAGATGGATGCGCTCGTCGCCTATCTGCAGATGACCGGCACGCTGGTGGATTTCTCCACCTACGAAGCCGAAGACCTGATGAACGCGCGCTAGGGAGAAAGTGACATGTACGAACGACTGTCCAGCTTCGCCCAGACCGGTGGCCTGATCTACTTCGTGGCGATTTTCGCCGCCGTTCTGGCCTACGCGCTCTGGCCCAAAAACCAGAAAAAATTCGACAAGGCGGCAAGCCTTCCACTTTCAGACCGGGAGCCGGGAGATGAGTGAACACCACAAGGATATCGACCAGCCAACCGGCGTAGAGACCACGGGCCATGAATGGGATGGCATCAAGGAGCTGAACAATCCGCTCCCGCGCTGGTGGCTCTATATCTGGTACGGCACCATCGCCTTCTCGATTGGCTATATGGTCGTCATGCCAGCCATTCCGGCCCTGCCGGGTCTTGGCACCAATACGCGTGGCCTTGCAGGCCAATCTGACCGGATCGCGGTGGCTGAGCAGGTCGAAAGCCTGCGGTCGCAGCGTAGCGCATCTGGCGCAGCCCTGTTGACGGCGAGCCTCGAAGAAATCGAGACGGACCGTGAGCTGCAGCAGTTTGCGATGGCATCTGGCGAGAGCGCCTTTGGCGACAATTGCGCCACCTGTCACGGCGCTGGCGGCCGGGGTGCCAAGGGCTATCCGACGCTCGCCGACGATTCCTGGCTCTGGTCAGGTACGCTTGAGGGCATCGAGTACACACTCCAGCACGGCATTCGGCATGAAGAGGATGCGGACACCCGGTTCTCCCTGATGCCAGCCTTTGGCCGCGACCGGCTTCTGGAGCGCCAGCAGATCGACGATGTCGTCAATCATGTCCTGTCGCTGTCTGGTCGCGAGGTGGATGAGGCAGCGAGCAAACGCGGCGCCGACATCTTCGCCGCGCAATGTGCTTCCTGCCACGGCGCAAACGGGACCGGTGACCGCACTGTCGGTGCGCCGAATCTGACGGACGATATCTGGGTGTTCGGCGGCGAGTACCGTGATGTCTACAACACCGTCTACAACGCCCGAAATGCGCACATGCCTGCCTGGGGTGAGCGTCTCGACGAAGCGACGATCAAGTCGCTGGCGGTCTATGTCCACTCGCTTGGCGGCGGGGAGTAGGGGCAGAGCCAATGAGCCGTGTCACCCTCATAACGCCAAAGTCTCCGCCACCGGCCCCTCCGCCGCAGGATCTCTATGCCAAGCGCAAGCAGATCTATCCGAAGCTTGCCCACGGCAAGTTCCGGACGGTGAAATGGGTCGCCATGGCGGGGATGCTGGGCATTTATTACCTGGTGCCATGGCTGCGCTGGGACCGCGGGGCAGGGGTTCCTGACCAGGCGGTGCTGGCGGACTTTGCGGGTGAGCGGTTCTTCTTTTTCGGGATCGAGATCTGGCCGCAGGAGGCTTATTATCTCGCAGGCCTGATGATCCTTGCCGCGCTTGGCCTGTTCCTCGTGACATCGCTGTTCGGGCGGGTCTGGTGCGGCTATGCCTGCCCGCAGACGGTGTGGACCGACCTCTATATCTGGGTCGAGCGGGCGTTTGAGGGCGACCGGGCGGCGCGTATGCGGCTCGATGCCAAGCCCGTGAGCTTCAACAAGGCCTGGCGGAAAGTTGGCAAGCATGCGGTCTGGCTGCTTATCGCCTTCGTGACGGGCGGCGCGTTCATTCTCTACTTCCATGACGCCCAGATGATCGCGCAGACCTTCTTTATCGGCGAGGCGCCGCTCTCGGCCTACTGGTTTGCTGCCATCCTGACGGGGACGACCTATGCGCTCGCCGGGACCATGCGTGAGCAGGTCTGCACCTATCTCTGCCCGTGGCCGCGTATCCAGGCCGCGCTGACCGATGAGCACGCCCTCAACGTCACCTATCGCTATGACCGGGGGGAGCCGCGCGGGCCTCACCGCAAGGGTGAGAGCTGGGAGGGGCGCGGTGATTGTATCGACTGCAAGCAGTGCGTTCAGGTCTGCCCGATGGGGATCGATATCCGCGATGGCGCGCAGCTGGAGTGCATCCACTGCGCGCTGTGCATCGATGCCTGCGACGAGATGATGAAGAAGGTCGAGCGCCCGACAGGTCTCATTGCTTATGATACGGACATTGCGGTTGCGCGGCGTGCAGCGGGCATGCCGGCGCAGTACCGCCTGATCCGTGCCCGGACCGTGCTCTACGCGGCGCTGATGGTGGCCATTGCGGTGCTAATGGCCTGGGGGCTGCTCAATCGCGGCACGTTCGAGGTCAATGTGCTGAAGGACCGCTCGCCGCCTTATGTGCGCCTGTCTGGCGGCGATGTCCGCAACGGCTATACGCTGAAGCTGGTCAACAAGTCCGGCGAGGCGCGCGAAATGAGCCTTGAAGCCAATGGCATTGATGGGCTTGAGCTGGAAGTGATCGGTCTCGAAGCCACTGAGGCAGGCCGTATCTTCCTGCCGGTCGCAGCGCATGGCGTGGACCGTTACCGCATCTTCGTGACCGTGCCGCAGGAAACCGCAGGCGGGCGCGACCACTTCACCCTTCTTCTTCAGGACACTGCCACAGGCGAGCTCCATGGAAACCGCACGAGTTTCATGGCGCCGGGAGACTAGATCATGACCACTGCAACGCTCATCGACGCCCCGCGTGAACGCCAGCTCAAGGGCTGGCACGTCCTCCTGATCATGCTCGCCTTCTTCGGCGTCATGTTCACGGTGAACGGCTTCTTTCTCTATTCGGCGATCACCAGTTTCCCCGGTGAGGATGTCGAGAAGTCCTATCTTCAGGGCCTCAATTATAATCAGACACTCGAAGCCCGCCGTGCGCAGGCAGAGCTTGGCTGGACAGTGCGGGCAGGCCTGTCGGGGCTGGAAGCGGTTGCTGTGCAGGTCGCAGATGCAGACGGCGCGCCTGTCGGTGGCCTCAGCGTTGAGGCGAAGCTGCGCCGTCTTGCGACGGGAGCGCAGGATGTGACCGTCTCGCTCACTGCTGCTGGCGCGCCCGGCCTCTACCGCGCCGACCTGCCAGAGCTTGAGAGCGGTCAGTGGGAGATGATCGTCACCGCTACGGATATGTCCGGCGACGTCACAATCGAAGCGCGCAAGGATGTGAGGGTGCCGTGACCGCTGCGGGAAATCCCTCTGCAGGCTGTCCCAGAGGGCTCGCGCCCGCTGAACAGGCGCATGCGAGCGACATCAGCGCGTTCGTCCGCCGCTCGCCTGAAGGCAATACGCTCCAGCTGACGGTGCGTGGCGCAAAATGCGCTGGCTGCCTTTCCAAGATCGAGAAGAGCGTGCAGGCCCTGCCCGGGGTGACGCAGGCGCGGCTCAACCTTTCCAATGGCCGCTTCGACGTGCGCTGGCGCGGTGACCTTTCGGCAAACGACGTCGCAGGAACGGTGTCTGCGCTCGGGTATGGGGTCGCGCCATTCGCACCCGACGCCGCAGACAGCGCCGCCAAGAGCGAGGAGCGCAAACTTCTTATCGCGATGGCCGTCGCAGCTTTCGCGGCAGCGAATGTCATGCTGCTCTCTGTTTCGATCTGGTCGGGTCATGGAGAGATGGGTGAGACGACCCGGCGGGTCATGCATGCGATTTCTGGCGCCATTGCGCTTCCGGCGGCGCTGTTTTCGGGCCGCATCTTCTTCCAGTCGGCTTGGTCAGTGCTTCGCCGGGGCCATGCGAACATGGACGTGCCGATCTCGCTCGCCGTTCTGCTCGCGCTCGGCGTGAGTGTCACCGAGACGATCCGGGGCGGCGAGCATGCCTATTTCGACGCCGCCGTCATGCTGCTCTTCTTCCTGCTGATCGGTCGCTTCCTTGATGCGCGCCTCCGCAGACGGACCCATGCCGCCGCGCAGGATCTGGCGGCCCTGCAGGCGCGTACCGTGACCCGTCTGGAAGGCACTGAAGCGCGCTCTGTGCGTGCCGATGAGATCATCGCGGGCGATATCGTGCTGGTCGCACCGGGTGAGCGCCTCACCGTCGATATCGACGTGCTGGACGGCGTCAGCGAAGCTGATGAGAGCCTTGTCAGCGGTGAGAGCCTGCCGCGTGCCGTTGCGCCCGGAGCGCGGCTCTTTGCGGGTTCAATCAACCTGACGCAGCCCCTGCGTGGGCGCGCAATCTCAGCCGCAAGCGACTCCCTGCTCGCCGACATCGCGCGTATGCTCGAGGCAGGTGAGCAGCGTCGTTCAAAGTATCGCCGCATCGCAGACAAGGCGGTCTCGCTCTATATTCCGCTGGTTCATACAACCGCTGCGCTGACCCTGATCGGCTGGCTTCTGGCCGGGGCAGGGGTGCGTGAAGCGATCATGATCGCTGTCTCGACGCTGATCATTACCTGTCCGTGTGCGCTCGCGCTGGCTGCGCCTGTCGTACAGGTGGTCGCCGCCGGTCGCCTGTTCCGCAAGGGCGTCTTCCTTCGCTCCGGCGATGCGCTTGAACGCATTGCAGAGTGCGATCACGTCGTCTTCGACAAGACCGGCACGCTGACCCTCGGAGAGCCTGAACTTGTGCGCAGTCCCCATGACCAGGACAAACTTCAGCGCGCAGCCCGTCTTGCGCGCGCCTCCCGCCATCCGCTGTCACGCGCGCTCGTCGCTGCGGCTGGCGCAGGCAGCGTGGCCGCCCACGTGAAGGAACATCCAGGGCTAGGTCTTGAGGCTGAGATTAATGGCGTGCGCTGCCGTCTTGGGTCTGCCGAATGGGTGGGCGAGGAAGCCTCTGCTGCCACCACCAGTCTTCAGCTCTGGTATGTTGAGGGCGATTCGTCCCCACATCGCTTCCTGTTCGAGGATGCGCTGCGCCCCGGCGCGGGCGATGTCGTCGAAACGCTGCGTCGCCGCGGCATTGGCGTCGAGATCCTGTCGGGCGATCGCCAAGATGCTGTGGCCACGATTGCATCGGCGCTGTCGGTGACCGATTGGCGTGCGGGCGCAAGCCCGGCCGACAAGGTTGAGCGACTGGAACAGTTGCGCGCTGAAGGCCGCAAGGTTCTGATGATCGGCGACGGCCTCAATGACGCTGCCTCGCTTTCGCTGGCGCATGCCTCGCTCGCGCCGGGCGGTGCCATGGATGTCAGCCAGTCTGCGAGTGATGGTGTCTATACAGGAGCGGGCCTCGGCGCGATCCTGACCATGATCGACGCGTCGAGCCTTGCCCGGCGCCGGATGGTGCAGAACTTCTCACTGGCTGCGATCTATAATTTCATCGCGGTGCCGATTGCGGTGGCAGGTTTTGCGACGCCGCTGGTCGCAGCGATCGCCATGTCCGGGTCGTCCATCATTGTAACGCTGAATGCGCTTCGCCCCGGCTGGAAGAGATTCTGATATGGAAATGCTCGCCTTTCTTATTCCCGTTGCTCTGATGCTGGGTCTGGTTGGCCTCGTCAGCTTCATCTGGGCAGTCCGCGAAGGCCAGTTCGATGACCCGGACGGCGCCGCAGCCCGCATCCTGATCGATGAGGATCACCCCGCCGAACAGGCCTGTAAGTAGGTCTACCTAAAGACCCTCAGCCTCGCCGCAGCTAGTTTTCTGCCAAGACCGAAACAAGGGATTGGCAGGCATGAGAGACGACTGGATCGAGTTCGCTGGCGCGCAGGTGCCCCGCTATACAAGCTATCCGACCGCGGTTGATTTCGATTCATCCGTGACCGCTGAAACCGTGAAGTCATGGCTGTCTGCAATCGAGGAAGGCGAAGGCCTCTCGGTCTATGTCCATATCCCGTTCTGCCGGAAGCTCTGCTGGTATTGCGGCTGCGCGACCTCTGTCCCGAACGGTTATGACCGGATCGCTTCCTATTTCGACGTCCTTCTGAAAGAGGTCGATCTCTGGTCGGAGCAGATCGGTGAGGGCAAGGTCCGTCATCTTCATTTTGGCGGCGGCACACCGAACGCGCTGTCGCCAGACGATTTCCGGCGCCTCACTCGGCATATCCGTTCACGGTTCCGAGTTGCAGCAGATGCAGAGTTCTCGGTTGAGCTCGACCCCCGCGTCCTGAGTGACGGGATGATCGAAGCGATGGCCGATAGCGGTGTGACGCGCGCCAGCCTGGGCGTTCAGACGCTGAGCCTGCCTGTCCAGAAGGCCATCAACCGGATCCAGCCGCGCTCGATGATCACCCGGCATATCGCATCGCTTCGACGGGTCGGCATCCGGGCGCTGAATGCTGACCTCATGTATGGCTTGCCCCTTCAGACCGAAGCCGATGTTGCGGAAGCAGCCGACTATTGCGCTGAGACCGGTATCAATCGCATTTCGGTCTTCGGCTATGCGCACGTGCCGTGGTTCGCCAAGCATCAGCGCGCCATCGCCGAGGCGGACCTGCCGGGGCTCGCTGAACGTATGCGCCAGGCTGAGGTCGCAGAACGCATTTTCGAGAAGGCAGGCTATTCGAGCATCGGCTTTGACCATTATGCCCTGCCGACGGACAGTCTTGCTATCGCGGCGGCCGACGGACGGCTGCGGCGCAATTTTCAGGGTTATACGGACGATCAGAGCCGCTACCTCATCGGTATCGGGCAGACAGCGATCTCAGGCTTCCCGCGAGGCTATGCCCAGGGCCAGAAGGGCCTTCTGGAATGGCGCAATAGCGTGCTGGACGGCGAGCTGCCCATCGCACGCGGCATTGCGAAGACGGGCAAGGATGAGATGCGGGCTTATGCGATCGAGCGGCTGCTCTGCGATCTGAAAGTCGATCTGGGCGATGTGCTGCATCGCTTCGGCTATGACCGCCATGAGTTCGACGCCGCGCTAGCGCGGATGCGCCAGCTTGAGGCGCATGACCTTTGCGTCATCGATGGTCTGAAAGTCAGCGTGCCTGAGACCGCGCGCCTCCTTATCCGCAATGTGGCGGCGGCCCTCGACCCGCGTCTCGTCCAGGCTGCCAAGCGCCACGCCATTGCGGGCTAGGCGCTGAGCGGCTTTTCAGTATTCAGGAATTCAGGGGCAGCCGATAGCGCGCGCGAGGCTGTTGCGGTGAATTTCGCTCGTGCCGGAATAGATCGTCGCGGCGCGGGTAAAGAAGTATTTCGCGAGTGCTTTTTCATCGTGCGGCGCAGCTTCGAGCGCGACTTCGGTGATCTCCTGATGCAGCTCGCTGGCGCGTAGTTTCATCATTGCGGAGCGGGCGGCGTCGTTGAGTTGGACGTGCTCCTTTGAGAGCCGTGCCTCCAGCGCCTCGAACCCGGTGATGTCTGCCTCGAGCACGTCCAGACGGCGCTTGAGGTCAGGGTCATTCTCTGCTGCGACCACGAACCGCGATGCAGCGCGCCAGGCCTGTCTCAGCGTCCCTGTGGTCGTGTTGTTTGAGCGGGCGATCTTCATAAGGACGCGCGCGATGCGCCAGCCATCGCCGGCCTTGCCGAGCGCGCTACTTGCAGGCGCCTTCACATTGTCGAAGTGGACTTCGCAAATCTCTTCCGAGCCGTCGATACAGCGGATCGGGCGGACCTTGATGCCGGGGAGCGACATGTCCAGCAGGAGGAAGACGAGCCCGTCGCGGCCGCTTGAGCCCGGCTCACTGCGGGCCAGCATATACATATGCGTCGCCATCTGGGCGAAGCTCGTCCAGAGCTTGGTGCCATTCAGCAGGAAATGGTCACCGGTCAGCTCTGCCTTCATCGATAGGGCAGGGAGGTCTGATCCGGCACCGGCCTCGGAGAAGCCCTGACACCATTCATGCTCGCCGGTCAGGATGCGCGGCAGGTAGCGGGCCTTCTGGGCTGGCGTGCCTTCCTGCATCAGCAGTGGTCCGATAGTGCGGATGCCGGACGACATGATGAGGGGCGCATCATTGGCGGCGCAGGCCTGCTCAAAGTAGAGCCGCTCCGCCGTCGACCAGCCTGCGCCGCCATGCATCTTTGGCCAGCTTGGCGCGAGCCATCCCTTGTCGAACAGCTTCTGGCGCCATTCCTTGCACGCCCATGAGGGTGATTTGAGTCCGGTCGTTGCGCGTCCGGCGTCTCTCAGCTCCGGCGTCAATTCTTGCATTAGAAAGCGGTCGACCTCGCGCCGGAAACGCTCCGTTGCGCCGCGATCTGTATCGGTCGCTGTCTGGCTAAACTGCGAAGAAAATGATCCATCCATGGGCAAGGGCCCTCACGTTTCAGCGTGCGCCCAGCAGACGCGTCATGAGGACAATCGCCAATGAGGAACACTACCTAGCGCGGCGTCAGGCGCACGCGCAGTCCATTCGGCCTTATGCCGCCCCCAACGAAAAGGCCCCCTCCCGGTGAGGGGAGGGGGCCTAATTTAGTAGATGCTCCGGGAGCCTCAGAAAGCGATGGCGATGCGGGCATTCACGCTTTGCTGCTCTGTTCCGTCGCCAAACTGACCTTGATAGCCAAAGCCTAATGTCGCAGCGGACGAAATATCCAGATCGAGCCCAGCATCGACCACCGCTGCATCGCGCGCAGCGGTCACGCCCTGAACCGTGAAAGCAACGCTGTTCGCGAACCTGTTGGTCGAGAAGGTATCAAGGTCGCCATGGGCACGCTGCCACCCGGCTGAGGCGTGGAATCTGCCCGTCATATTCGAGAGATTGAAGGCAGAGGAGGACAGCCGTGCGCCGAGTGTGGTGAGGGTCGTGTCAACTGTGTCGCCTTCCACAGTAAGTGCACTTGGCCCGCCATTTTCGGTGAAGCCGTCCGTCTCTAGATTGACGTAGGCGACATTCGCGAAAGGCTCGATTTCGATGCCTCCCGTCGCAAAGCTGTATCCGATCTCCCCGAAGGCTTGCGCCGTCCGTGCGTCTGTGCTGCCCTTTGTGCGATCGTTCAGGTTTGCGCTGACGATGCGGCGTGAAACCTCGCTGTCGTGCCAGCTATAGGCTGCGCCGGTGCGAAGTGACAAAGCCCCCCAAGTCTTGCCGCCATAGACGCCAAGATGGACATTGTTGCTGTCACCCGATGACGCGAGCGCCTCGACATCATGACCTGACTGGCTGAAGCTGCCCATGACGCCGGCGCGCCAGCCATTAGAGAAAGCTCGATCTGCGCCCAGCAACACCCCTGCGGCATCGGTGTCGAGGGAAGCAATGTTGTCGGTTCCGTCCGTATTGCCCCATCCGCCCAATACTGTTGACCAGACGGCATCCACCGAGGCGCTGCCTGTCTGGTCGACAGGGGCGCGCAAACGAAGGTTTACCGCGTCGCGGGTCAGGCGACTTTGCGCGATGTAGGCAGCTTTTCGTGAGGCGTAGATCTCACCGGACAGAAGATCATACGAGGCGCGCGCAACCGAAGCATCCTGCACGATGACTGCGCCGAAGAGGGCATCGCTGGTCGCGAGACCTGCAAGGCTGGTTGCGACGGAGAGCTGGTTCGCCGTCTGGGCGACATCCGTCAGCGCAACACCATTTCGGGTAAGCGTTAGAGCAACGGAGTTCGCGCCATAGCTGAGAGAAGCGTCAAGGAAAGCGAAGTCTGACGTGACGCCGCCAAACGTTCCGTTTACCCCACCATCAGCCGTCAGGATGGTGTATGTGCTCGTCGGCGCGTAGATGCCGTCTAAGCCGATGTGCTGGACCGACGTACCGCTATCGATGGTGGCAGTGCCGGAAACCGCAATCAGGTCACTTGCAGAGCCCGCCGGGTCCACTTCGACTTCATAGACGGCCCCCGCGCCAAAGCTTGCATCGCCCGCGACGGTCAGCGTTCCAATTGAGTTGCCCGGCGCGATGGTGCCGCTGACATCCAGACTGCCAAGTGACCCGCTCCCTTCAAGCGCGCCATTTTCGCCGATGGTGATGTCGCCGCCTAGTCCAGGCGTGGTTGCATCGCCGCCATTGATAATAAGCGTGCCCTCGGAGATCAGCGTGTTGCCGGAGAAAGGATGCAGGCCGTTCAATGTGACAGCGCCGCTGCCCGTTTTCTCAAGGGAGCCGTCTCCTGACAGCGTACCGTTGAAGTCGCCATCACCATCCTGATCAAAGATGAGCGCGCTTGCGTTCGCAATATCGCCGAACAGGGAATCGGTATCGCCGATCAATGTACCTGCCAGGATCTGCGTACCGCCCAAATGCGTATTTTTCCCGCTGAGGCGCAGGCGCGCATTCCCCTGTTTGATTAGAACGCCAGAGCCGGAAAGATCGCCGCTATACTCATTATCTATGCCCTGATCGAAGATCAGTACGCTGTCATTGACGATCGGGCCGACCAGCCTGCTGGAGTCGATGATGAGTGTGCCTTCGCGAATTTCCGTGACGCCTGTGTAGGTATTGAACCCGCTGAGCCGCAGACGACCGTCGCCAGTCTTGATGACACCGCCTTCGCCCTCAACGCTATTGGTAAATCCAAGTTCAGTTCCGTTGGCCACATCGACAATGCTATCGGCGGTCAGGATGACTTTTCGGTCGGTGTCAAAGGTCGCGGTGGTAAAGAGCCTACCGCCAGCGAGGACCAGTTCGCTGGCTACGTCACCAAGGTTGCGGTCCTCGGTTACCAGCAAGGTACCCGCTTCGATGATCGTGCCGCCGGTGTAAGTGTTATTGCCCAGAAGGCTGAGGACACCGTCGCCACGTTTGATGAAGGTGCCGCTGCCCGACACGTTATACCCATATCGACGGCTGGCACTCTGGTCGAAGACGAGCTCGCCCGAATTTGCGACGTCGCCCCGGATAGAGGATGAGTTGCCAATCAGCGTGCCTTCGACAATTTCGTGGTTGAAGACCCCATTCGCGCCGGTCAGGCGCAGCGTACCGCCTCCGAGTTTCCGGAACTTTCCTGAACCAGTCAGCCGGCCCGAAAGGTGGAGTTCGGTGTCGGCAGCGACATTCACGCTGCCGTTCGTCGAGATTAACACGGAGCGCGCGCTTTCGAAGCTCTCCGTCGTTGCCAACGTGCCGCCATAAAGCCGTAGGCTTCCGTGGCTATCCCCAAGATTGGCGTCAGACGAAACTGAAACGGTGCCGCCTTCGATACGAGTTGTACCTGTATAGGTATTCTGGCCCGCAAGGATAAGAGTGCCAGCCTCTCTCTTTATCAGGCTCGCGTGTCCGGTGAGACTAGACGAGATGGTTGCGGTCATATCTGGATCGCCCGATCCGTCGCCAACCCTGAATATGTTCTGGCCGTTCGAACCAGCAAGCCTTAGCGCGTCGCCCTGAACCAGGATGCCATCACTGGCGAACTGCATGCCGGATGTAGAGATCTCGCCGTTCGAATTATCGACAGTGATCGTGATGTCCCGGCCCTGAAT
Organism: Henriciella algicola; assembly: GCF_003576245.1. Taxonomy (GTDB): domain Bacteria; phylum Pseudomonadota; class Alphaproteobacteria; order Caulobacterales; family Hyphomonadaceae; genus Henriciella; species Henriciella algicola. The sequence continues at coordinate 645,764 of NZ_QWGA01000003.1, read as the reverse complement.
GACAGCAAAACCGCCTTGCCATTCATCATTCGTATTCCCGTCAGGCCGGGTCCAGTTGGTCTGCCCAAGGCTCCAGGTGCCAGATCCTGTATCGATTGCGCCATTCGCCTCAGTCTGCGTCCCATCCCAGAATTGAACCGTGAGGACATCGGGGTCTGGACCCGGAGCAGCCGTGTCGACAACTAGATTGATGCGGTTGGCTAGCGCAGTCTGAACGATGACATTGTTTGTGCCGGCCGGCACCGAACCAACCTCCAGTCCATTGTCGGTGAGAGACCCGCCAAAATCCATCAGGCGATACACGCCGGGACCGAATTGGCCTGCGTCGGCAACGTTTACCGTGCCATCAAGTGTCAGATCGCCAGATATGTCGAACAGGGCAGTGTCTGAAGGCGTGCCGAGGGCAACATCTACATTTGAGCCCTCTGACAGTGTGAGGCTCCCCATTGAAAGAGTTTGGCCAGTATTGCCTTCTAGTGTGCCACCATCTGCGATGGTCACCAGTCCCCCCACGCTGCCAGCACCCGAAAGACTGGCGCCTGTGCTGACATCGGCATCACCTTCTATTGAGCCATCGACGATCAGCGTGCCGTTCGCGACGGTTGTGCCGCCTGAGTGTCGATGATTGCCAGTCAGGCGCAGAGCACCGACGCCTGTTTTCAAGACGCTTCCGCTCCCGATGATTTGCCCGTCAAATGTTAGCGCGTCGCTTCGGCTGAAAATCAACGAGCCATCATTGGTGACAACTCCGGTGATGGAACCGCTTGTGCCGCCATCGCCGATCTGGAGGGTGCCACCATCAATTGATGTACCCCCAGTATGGGTATTTTCACCCGTCAATATCGTCGTGCCTGCGAACTGCCGGATTACGCCACGTCCGCTGATGTCCGCTGAGAGAATATAGTCGTCTTCAGAGTGGCTGAGTGAAACTGCACTCCGCTCGCCTGTCACGACAATAGCGGCGGCATCTACATTGCCGGCACCTGCGGCTCCTGAAACTGAGCCGATATAGAGTGTACCACCCTCTCCACCAATCTTGATCGTTCCAGCGCCATCACCCGCGGAAATGGTCGCGCCCTCGCTGACTGTCAGCCAGCTGCTGTCGCTGATCCCGAAAGTGTTCGCGGCTGAAAGAAGCGAGTTTTCGCCAGAGACTGTCGCCTCCCCGTTGCTGATTACAACGTTGGTTGCTTCGACAACACCGCCATCGATGATGTCGAGATACCCTCGAGCTTCCACTCGTCCGATACCGAGGGTAGACGTAGTTATCGAAGTCCCTGCGCCACTGACGGAGATCCACGCAGATTCGAACGGGTCAAAGCCACCAGCAATTATTCTGTTGGCGGTGACGGTGCCGCCATCGAGAACTTTTAGCGATCCACCGCTGAGACTCACCGAATTCGTATGGTATGAAGCGCCGCTACCGGTCACTGTCACGCCGCCGCCGCGGCTAATATCTCCAGGAAACTCGGATACGCCGATCCGGTCGAAGCCGGATGGGCTGGACAGCGTGCCATTTTTAACGATGACTTCGCCGCCATTGATGGACATTCTCGACGCAGTCGTCAGTGTTGTATTGTCGATGATGACGTCACCCCCAGTGACAATAAAATCATCGCTAAGTGTGCTGCTCCCTGTCAGGGTGAGCGTTCCATCCTCTTCTTTTTCCAGCGTGCTGATATTCGACAGCCCATTGATCGTTGTGTCGCCATCTCCCCGAATGGTGAGTTGCTGGTCAGCCCCATTTCCCGTCACTCCGCCAGACAGGGTCAAGGATCCGTTGAAGGACAGGATATCCGCAGAGCCACCAAGATTGACCACACCGGAAAAAGAGTTGTCGCCGGTGTCGCTTTGAAGAAGCGCTAACGCCGTATTGTCACCGATGGAGTTGAGCGCCTGCTTGTCGATTGTGACGCCACCCCGAAGCAATAGCCTCCCGTCAGATAAAACATCGACGCTGCCCGATGCGGCACCAAGCGAATTGTCGCTCTGAGCGACGATCGTGCCGCCGGAAATAGAAGTATTGCCAGTATAGGTGTTGTTACCAGAAAGCCTCAGGATGCCTGTGCCCGACTTCGAAATGGATCCCGATCCGGAGATTTCGTTTGAGAGCGTGTAGGTTTCCTCAGTTGATATATCGAGCGCTCCATCGGTCCAGATACCGCCCGTAATCACGCCGGTCCGGTCAAGGGACAGCGAATTTGTGCCGCCCGTAAAGTGGAATGCGTTTGCCGTTTCCGTGCCTGCGCCGTTGGAACCGCCTGCCACCGTGCCGGCAAGCGTGACATCCAGATTTGCGCCTTCCATTCCGGTCCCGCCAGCACCCCCACCACCTGCGCCGTCGCCATCAGCGCCGCCATCGCCGCCGCTGATTATAGAGCCGGCAGCGATCGTCACGGATTTTTCGGATGGATCGGTAAAAACGAGGCCCTTGCCGCCATCTCCGCCGCGGCCAGCGGGCTGTCCGCTCCCGCCAAGGCCGCCATTCCCGCCGGTTACACTTGCTGACAGTGTACCGAGGGAGCCTGAGCCGGTGACAACATAACCATAGCCGCCAGCGCCGCCGCCCCCACCGCCGGAACTGGCTCCGCCGTGTTCGCCATTCCCGCCATTGGTGCCGGTAACGGATGCGGTGGGCAGGCTAGTCCCCACACCACCATGTGCACCGCCATCGCCGCCTGATGCGGGGCTTGCACCAGAGCCATCACCCCCATCGCCGCCGACCTCTCCGGCACCGCCGCCACCGCCGCCCGATGTCCCAGACCCCGCCGTTCCATTGTTGCCGCTGCCCGTGGCGACGCTTTGACCGCCCTCTCCGGCGTTGGCACCGCCGCCATCGCCACCCCTCTCCGCGTGGGCAAGGCCGACGGGAAGCGCAACTATAAGGACCAGTAGCGCAGTCGATTTCATCAACTGGCCTCTGACAGCCTTCGTGGATCGTTTTGTCATGGTCCCCTCCATCGCGAATTTCTGGCGCAACGCGACAGGTAATCCCGTAGCGCACGACAAATCGTCATCTAGAGGGGAGACGGTCTATCACCCAGAAATAGAATGCAAGCCAATTCAGATCGGCGCGAGACGGCTTGTGCTCTCAATATTCGCAATGGTCATGAGAAAAAGCCCCCTCCCGATCTTGGGAGAGGGCCTGATTTGGTGGATGCGCCGAGAGCCTCAGAAAGCGAAGGCGACGCGGGCGTTCACGCTTTGCTGGTTTGAGCCGTCGTCGAACTGGCCCTGATAGGTGATGCCGAGCTTCGCCGAGCGCGACAGGTCGAAATCGACGCCGGTTTCGACCACGCCTGTGTCGCGGGCCAGGGTGACGCCTTCGACTGTAAAGGCATCACCGCCGCTGAGACGATTAGTCGAGAAGCTGCGCACGTCGCCAAAAGCGTGTTGCCATCCGATTGAGCCTTTCAGGCGGCCGGTCACGCCGGCCACTGCGAATGGATAGGACAGGCGCGTTCCGAGCGTGGTGAGCGTGCTGTCTGCGGAACTGCCATTCACCGTAAGGGAGCTTGGCCCACCGACCTCGCTGACCCCGTCGAGATCAATATTGACGTAAGCGACATTGAGGAACGGCTCGATCTGAGCCACGCCGGTGCTCATGTCATAGGCGATTTCTCCATAGACCTGCGAGGTGGTGGCATCGGCGCCGGACCGTGCACGGTCGAACAGGTTCGCGCTGAGGATACGGCGGCTGGTCGAGATATCGTGCCACGAATAGTCAGCGCCGCCGCGCAGCGAGATCATGCCCCACGCCTTGCCGCCATACACGCCGAGGTGGACATTGTCGCTCTTCGCAGAAGAGGCGCGTTGGTCCACATCGTGGCCAGAATGGCTGACGCCGCCCATGATGCCGGCCTGCCAGCCTGAAGCGAACGTGCGGTCGAGGCCGAACAGGACGCCGTCAGTGTGGTTGTCCATCGTCGCGGTATTGCCCTCTCCATCAACGGTGCCCCAGCCGCCAAAAGCGTGAGCCCAGCCGGTGAAGCCCTGACCGTTCTCTGGCTGGGCAGTCTGTGAGCGCAGGCGCAGGCTCGCTGCGTCACGCGTATGGCGGCTGTCATTGATGAGGGCGGTCTTGCGCGAGGCGTAAACCTCGCCCGAGACCATGTCGTATGATGCGCGGGCCGACACCTCATTCTGGACGAGGATGGCGCCGTAGAGCGCGTTTCCGAAACCGAGGCTCTCAACGCTGCCCGCTGCAGCGCGCTGGTTCATCGTCTGGGCGACGTCCGCCAGGTCGATGTCATTGCGCGTGAGGGTCAGCGCGACCGAATTGGCGTCATAGCCAAGCGCCGCGTCGAGGAAGGCAAAGTCGGTATCGACGCTGCCGAACGTGCCGTTGACCCCGCCATCAGCAGTCAGGATCGTATAGGTGCTGGTCGGTGCGTAGACGCCATCTAGACCGATATGGCGAACAGATGCGCCGCTATCGATATTGGCGCTGCCCGAGACGGCAATCAGATCGCTTGCGGTGCTGGCAGGGTCAACTTCCACTTCATAGACAGACCCGGCGCCGAAGCTCGCATCGCCCGCTACGGTTAGAGTGCCGATGGAGTTGCCCGGCTTGATCGTGCCATTGACCACGAGGTCGCCAACGGAGCCGCTACCGCCGAGCACGCCATTCTCACTGACGGTCACTGTCCCGCCTAGCCCGGCTTCATCGGCGCTGCCACCATTCACGACAAGCATGCCGTCAGAGATCATCGTGTCGCCGGAGAAAGGATGGAGCCCGTCAAGCGTGACCGTCCCGCTTCCCGCCTTCTCAAGCGAGCCGGAGCCGGAAAGCGTGCCGTCGAAGGCGCCGTCTTCATCCTGATCGAAAATGAGCGAGGCCTCATTGGTGATCCTGCCCGAAAGCGACGTGGTGTTGCCGATCAGCGTCCCCGCGAGGACCTGCGTGCCGCCAGCATAGCTGTTCGCCGCGCTGAGGCGCAGGCTGCCATCTCCGAGCTTGATGAGGGCGCCAGCGCCTTCAATGGCGCTGGTGAGGTCGAGTTCGGTATCGCCAGCGACGTCGATATTGCCGTCGGCATTGAGGGCGAATGAGCGGGCAGACTCGAAGCTGGCTGTCGTTGCCAGCGTGCCGCCGTTGAAGGTCAGCGCGCCTGCGTCAGCACCGAGATTTTCATCGGCAGAGATCGAGAGAATACCGCCAGCAATCTCTGTTCCGCCTTGATAGGTGTTGGTGCCAGCAAGGCGCAGCGTGCCGTCGCCGCTCTTGGTCAGTTTACCTGCGCCCGAAACTTCGCCGTTCAGAGCGAGTTCGGTGTCGGCGTCGGTGCTGACTTTGCCGTCGCTCTCGAGCACGACGCTGCGCTCGCTTTCGAACGAGCCGGTCGTGATGAGTGTGCCGCCAGCAAAAGTCAGCGTGCTGCTGGCGCCGCCAAGATTGTTGTTGGCTGAGATAGAGAGGCTTCCGGCCTGGAGGCGCGTGCCGCCAGTGTACGAGTTGGCGCCTGAGAGCGTCAGGATACCGTCGCCGCTTTTGACGAGGCTTCCCGTGCCGGAAATCCGGTTAGCGAACGCGCCTGCAGCGTCCTGATCGAAGACCAGCTCACCCGCATTGGCGACGTCGCCGCGAATGGAGGTGGTGTTACCTATCAGCGTGCCTGCAGTGATCTCTGTGCCACCTGTATAGGTGTTCGTGCCAGTCAGGCGCAGCGTGCCATTTCCGAGCTTGATGAGACGTCCAGTGCCGCTCACCGTGCCGGATAGACCGAGGCTGGTATCGGCCGCGACGTCTACACCGCCACTGGCCTCCAGAAACACCGCCCGTGCACTGTCGAAACTCGCTGTTGTGGCAAGCGTGCCGCCCGACAGTGTCAGTGCGCCGGACGTCGCCCCGAGATTGCTGTCGGACGAAACCGACAGAGCTCCTGACGCGATATCGGTGCCCCGGGTATAGGTATTATCGCCCGAGAGAACGAGCGTCCCGAGGTCCGATTTGACGAGTTCGCTCGCGCCGGTGATCACCGATGAAATCGTAGCCGTCATCGAAGCTCCGGCCGCGGTGCCGTCACCAACACGGATGACGGTTCCCCCATTCGCGCCTGCCAGTGTCAGTACATCGCCTTCCACGGTCGTGCCGGTATTGGCGAACTGCATGCCGCCAATGGTGATCGCGCCGTTGGAGTTGTCGATATTGATAGTGCCAGCCGGACCCTGGAATACCGCGAAGCCGCCGTCCCATTCATCATTCGTATTGCCGTCGGCACGTGTCCAGTTGGTCTGATCCAGCGTCCAGGTACCAGAGCCGCCGTCGATCGCGCCATTCGCGCTGGTCTGCGAGCCATCCCAGAACTGGATATAGGGAGTCGGTGTCGGGCCCGGGGTTGGATCCGGCGTGGGCCCTGGACCTGCAGGAGGTGGAGGAGGGGGCGGCGGTGGCGGCGTCCCACCAACGACCAGATTGACCTGATTGGCCAGCGCGGTCTGAACGACGACATCGCTGCTACCTGCCGGTGTTGAGCCGACTTCCAGTCCATTGTCTGTGAGGTTGCCGCCATAGCTCATGAGGCGATAGACGCCGTCGCCATAGCCGCCTGCATCGGTCGCGTTGACGGTGCCGTCCAGGGTAAGGTCGCCTGTGACGTCGAAAAGAGCCGTGTCCGAGGGCGCACCAAGTGCGACGTCGATGCTTGATCCGCTTGAAAGCGACAGGGAACCCATCGAAAGGCTTTCGCCGCTGCTACCCTCCAGCGTGCCGCCATCCGCGATGGTGACAAGCCCGCCGACACTGCCATTGCCAGAGAGGCGTGCGCCGGTGCTGACATTGGCGTCGCCAGCGATTGAGCCATCAACGACAAGCGCGCCGTCAGAGACGGTCGTGAGGCCTGAATAAGTGTTAGCGCCCAGCAAGCGAAGCGTGCCTGCGCTTACCTTGGTAACGCTGCCATTGCCGGAGATGATGCCGTTATAGTTAAGGTCGTCACTACGGCTGAAAACGAGCGAACTATTATTGACCACATCACCGAGGATCGAGCCGGTGGTGCCACCATTGCCGATTTGAAGCGTACCGCCCGAAATGAGCGTCCCGCCAGCATAGGTGTTGGCGCCAGTCAGGATGGTTGTGCCGGCAATCTGACGAACTTCACCATCGCCGTCGATATCAAGCGCAAACGTGTATCCAGCGTCGGTGTGATTGAAAACGATTTCACCATCACCCGCGCCGAACTGAATTGACCCAGCCGATACTGTGCCGACGCCGGCGGCTGCATCACCTGCAGCGGCACCGATGTTCAGTGTGCCTTCGGACCCTGCATCTCTTGCGATAATCAAAGGTCCTGCGCCACCGGCAACGGATACGTTGCCGCCTTCGGCAACCGTCAGGGAACCTTGCCCGCCATAACCGAGGGTGAAGTCACCTGAAGAAGAGATCTCAGAATTCGCTCCGGTGACGAGTGTCGTTGCCTGAGAGCCACCATTCAGCGCGATGTGGAAGGTGTTTGCCGAAACCTCCCCACCATCAGCTACGGTCAAGTCTGCGATAGTCGAAAGGCCGTGGAAGAAAGTATCAGTTGCGGTCCAGCTTGACCCACTGCCACTTACAAGGGCGCTTCCGCTTGAAGGCCCGCCATTGCCTATATTGGAAGAGTCCGTGGACAGCGTGCCACCGCCCAGGATTTCAAGGCGGCCTTGTCCACCGGCGGCGCCAACGGAAAAGTCTCTCGCGCCTGTCCAGCTCGCATTCGGCCCATTGATTGTAAGGGTGGAAACTGTCGTGCCCAAACCAACAATGGTTTGGAAGCCATTCTGTATCACGGCCGAATTGTCGACGATAAGTTCGCCTTCCGATATCCGGAAGTTGTTGATGGTTTTGTCAGCGCCAGTGAAAGTCCAAGTGCCTGCGCCGTCTTTTCTGACAGCAATCGCATTGTCGAATGCGCCGAAAAATGTCCCGTCGCCTGCACCACCGAAATATACAGTGCCGGTGCCGTCGATGTTGCCCGTTAGCGTCAGGCGGTCAGCGTCGGAATTGATCCGCGCATCGGCGACGGTGATGTCACCGCCATAGGCGTTGTTGCCTGAGATATTCCGCAGCGCGCCGCCGTTTGACACGCCGGTACCGTTGAGAGTGAGCGCTTCGCCCGTAATGTTGATCCCGCCTGCGAGTTCCAGAGCGCCGCCGCTCTGCACGAGCGTGCCTTGCGCCGCGCTACCGAGTGCAGCGTCACTTTCAGCACGCAACGCGCCTGCCCGTATGGTCGTCTGTCCGGTATGAAGATTATTGCCGCTGAGCGTCCAGGTGCCGGCGCCATCCTTCAGAAGCTCAATGATCTGTGAGCCAAAAGTCCCACTTACGACCCCATTTCCTGCACCACCGAGTGCGAGATCGGCGTTCAGCGGGCTGCCACCCCCCGTTTCACCATTGATTTCACCGGCGAGGGTCAAGGTTCCAGCTTCAGAGTTGACGCGAGAATCCGCGTTCAGCACGAGATCGCCTGAGATTGTATTCGCCCCCGAAGCATTACGGATCGCCCCGTCGCTGGAAACGCCATCTCCGAAAAGCACCACTGTTTCGCCGGTCGTGATATTGCCTTCAAGCTCAAGTGCTGCGCCGTTTCTCACCGCGGTTTCAAATGCCCCGCCCAGAGCCTGATCGCTGCGGATGTTCACGACGCCCTCGCGAATATTTAGAAAACCGAGGAAGGTATTATCGCCGCTGAGGACAAGTGTACCTTCCCCCGTCTTTGCAAAGCCGAAGCCACCCGAAATTTCACCCGAAAGCGCGAGCTCAGTTGAGGCGGCAACATTGATATCGTCCATACCGCTGCCGATCAGGAGTGTTATGTCACGAGCAGAAGCAAAGCTTGCTGTTGTTGCCAGCGTGCCGCCGCCCAAAGTCAGCGTGCCAGACGATGCGCCGAGATTGTTGTCGGCAGAGACTGAGAGCGTACCGCCTGAGATGGTAGTGCCGCCGGAATATGTGTTAGCCCCGGTAAGCGTTAGTGTTCCCGTATCAGATTTGGAAATAGAGCCCGTTCCAGAGATCACGTTTGAAAGCGTGTAGGTCGCATCATCGTGGGCGATGTCTAGATCGCCGTCGGTGCGGATGCCGCCCGTGATAACCCCTGTAGATGTAATGGAGAGCGTGTTCGTGCCGCCGGTGAAGTTGAAGGCGTTTGCTGTCGCGCTTCCAATGCCATTCAGTCCGCCAGATACGGTCCCTGCGAGCGTAACATTGAGGTTGGAGCCTTCCAGACCGGTGCCGCCGGAGCCGCCTGCGCCCGCATAAGGTCCGCCATTGGTGCCGCCGTTGCCGCCAGAAACGGTGGTGCCGGATGCAATCGTAAAGGTTGCGCCTGCCGCGTCAGAGAAGACAAGCCCCTTGCCGCCATCGCCGCCGCGCCCGCCGGAAAAGCCATTTGCACCATTGCCACCATTGCCCCCCGTTCCGCCGTATGCATCCGCCGCAAGGTTGCCGAGATTTCCAGTACCTGTGACGACATAGCCATACCCACCAGCTCCGCCGCCGCCGCCATTGCCGGAGCCCGTAGCGTTTCCACCATCGCCCCCATCACCACCGGTGAAAGTCGCAACGGGAAGGCCAGCCCCAACGCCGCCATGCGCTCCGCCTCCTCCGCCCCCGCCACTGGTAGTACCATTTTCGCCGCGCCCGCCGTCGGCGCCCGCTGTCTGGCCGCCTTGGCCGCCTGCCCTGAAAGCGTCTCCTGCGCCGTCGCCGCCAACTTCCCCGGCACCACCGCCGCCGTGGTCTGCAAACGGTCCTCTTTGACCTGTCTGACCTGTGCCGAGCGTTCTGCTTTGTCCCCCACCGCCACCGCCACCACCATCACCGCCCTTTTCGGCATGCGCGAGCCCGGCAGGAAGGATGGCAACAATAGCCGCAAGCGCGGTCGTTATCATAAGGCGGCCTTTGACGGCCTTGGTGGTGCGTGCGGTCATTTCTGGTCCTCAGATGCTGGGGGCAGGCGCCGAATGTGGCGGAAACCGGTCGTGCGGATCGAGCAGACAGGGTTCACCCGGTGGTTCAGGCGGCATTTGAGCTCACGCGCGCCATCGCTACTTGAGGTCGTCTACCGTGCGGGAAATGAACCGGACGGGCGCGTCACGGCAATGGCCAGTATTTGAATATGAAATATTTTAAAATTGAATATGAGGCTTAGGGGGCGCCCAATTCGCGTGCAAACTGTACAGTATATTGCGTACCGCTGAATAACCTATAGAGGGGGTTATAGGTTATCGTTTATTCGTTTGGGGAATGATTTAACAATGGCTAAAGAAGTTGTAGCTGACCGGCATATCCGCGATTTGCGGCGTATCGATCTTAACTTGCTCCTGGTCTTCGAGGCGATCTTCAAAGCCGAGAGTGTCAGCCAGGCCGCCCAGACGCTTGGTATGGCGCAGCCGACCGTCAGCAACGCGCTCAACCGGTTGCGGGAGCAGTTTTCCGACCGCTTGTTCGTGCGCTCTGATCGGGGGGTCCGTCCGACGCCACTTGCCTTGAGCCTTGCTGGTCCGATCTCGGATGCGCTTAATCTTCTGCGGAGCGGCCTACAGGCAGAAGCTGACTTCGACGTTGCAACGGCCAACCGTCATTTCAAACTCATCCTGCATGATTACAGCGTGCCGTCCGTCCTGCCGCCGCTTCTGAAGCTGCTGGATCATCGCGAATCCAGCTGCAAGCTGGAGGTCATTACGCCGGACTGGCAGCGCCCGCATGACGCGCTGACGAATGGCGAAGCCGATCTCATGCTGGATGTGTACCCGGTAAAGACGCCGGGCCTTGTGTTTGAGCCGATCACGGATGTGGAAGCATCATATATCGTTCGCGAAGGTCATCCCGTCGTGACGCATGAGATGACGAGAGAGCATTTCGAAACGCTGGGGCACGCAGTGTTGCAAACGCCAATCCAGCAGCGCCTGCAGGTGCCTCACATGTTGATGGCCGAGCAGCTGAAGCGCAGGGAGGTCTGCATTCTACCGAATGCGTCGGATCTGGCGCTGACAATTGCGACCACTGACCTGATCGCGGCCGTTCCGAAGCGTTTTGCGACGCTGGTGGCGCCATTCTACCGGCTTCGGGTTCTGCCGGCGCCCTTCGATTATCCGAAATTCAAGATGTTCCTGTCCTGGTCTAGTGACAAGAATGATGACCCCGGCCTGCGCTGGATCCGCAATGTGATCCGCAACATCTTTATCGACTAGTCGAAAGAGGCTACCGCGCGAGGCCGGGCGTCTATATTCGGGCGAGTTTATTCGCCGCTGACGATGGTCATTTCCTCGATCAGGCGATCAGCGGCATCAACCTTGTCCATGACCCAGAGCATGTAGCGGGAGTCGACATGAATGGTGCGCGTGGTGCGTGGGTCGAAATCCCAGTCGGAATTCACGCTCTCGATCGTGCCATCAAAAAGAAGGCCGACCAGTTCGCCCTTGCCGTTCATCGTCGGCGAGCCGGAGTTGCCGCCCGTCGAGTCGAGATCAGACAGGAAGTTGACCGGCACAGAGCCGAGCGTGTCGAGCGCGTACTGGCCGTAATCGCCTGCTTCGATCAGGTCGAGCTGGCGCTGCGGCGAGTTGAATGGCTCTTCGCCTGTGTCTTTCTCGGTGATGCCTTCCAGCGTCGTGAACGGCGTGTAGACGAGGCCATCCTTCGGTGAGCCACCAAGGACGGTGCCGTAGGTAACGCGAAGGGTCGAGTTGGCGTCAGGATAAGCTGCGAAGCCTTCGCTGGCCTGCCAGTCGATGATGGCCTGCATATAGTCAGGGCGAAGCGAAGCCATGCGGCCTGCGCGGTCCTTGGCGGCGGCTTCCATCTCGCGGTCGGTTTCATAAAGGGCGACGGCGAGTTCGATGAACGGGTCGTTGCTCTCTCCGAAGAAGCTCGGCTCCTGCTCCATCAGGGAGAGGCGGAACTCGGTCTCATCGAGCTCAGTTTCGGCGTAATAGGTGTCGAGAATGTCCGACACCGCTTCTTCGTCCCAGTTTTCCGGCAGGCCGAGCGCTTCATCGAAAGCGGCGACGCGCACGGTGTCGCTCGCGGTCATGTAGTCCTTCAGGAAGAGCATCCACTCTGCCTTTTCGACGGCTGGGTCGAAGCGGCGATCGAGCGCCTGCAGACCCTGGCGGAAGAAGGTCATATCGCGTTCCTGATAGCCGCTTTCGCGTTCTTCATTCGGCTTCTGACGCTCCAGCGACAGGCGGTAGAGGCGCTTTGCTGCAGACAGGAGCTGCGACCGGTTGGCGTTGGAGTAACCCCAGTTCTCACGGCTGACCTCCGCGCTTTCGGCGCTGAGGGCGTCGAGTGCGGCAAGGGTCGCTGCATAGTCGGTGCCGCCGGACTGCTGGGCGATCCAGGTGTTGAGCGCCGCTTCGCGCTCTGCGCGCCGGCCCACGAGGTCAACGCGGCGCGCGCCTTCGATCTGGCCGCCAAGGTTCTTCATGTAGTTGTTGAGACCAGCAAGGCGCGACTCATACTTGATGCGCGCATCGGAGCCAGCAGGTGCGGCGTCTTCGATCGCAGCGATCCAGTCTGCGAGAAGCGCCTGAAACTCCGGATACTGCCAGTTGAAGGTCTGCTCGACCTCGGTCAGGCGGGTATAGCGCTGGGTGGAGCCTGGGTAGCCAGCTGCCATGACGAAGTCGCCATCATTCAGGCCGCCCGCTGACACTTTAAGGACGTGCTCTGGCTTAAACGGGACGTTCTCTTCGGCATAGTCTGCTGGCAGGCCGTCCGGGCCGACATAGGCGCGGTAGAACGCGAAGTCGCCGGTGTGACGCGGCCACATCCAGTTGTCGATGTCGCCGCCATATTTGCCGATGCTATCGCCCGGGCCGTAGACGAGCCGGACGTCGCGGATCTCCAGACGGTCGATCAGCTTGTACTGAAGGCCGCCATAGAAGGACGAGACCTGACAGCGGTGCCCGGCCTGCGCTTCACACTCAGCGACAATTGCTTTCTCGGCATTGTCGACGACGGCGAAGATTTCCTCGCCGGACATGCCTTGCTCGATATTGCCGCGCACGCGTTCGGTGACGTCCTCGACGTTCACAGTGACATAAACGCGGGTGCCGGGTGCTGCGGCGCGTTCGTCTTCAAGGCTGCCCGCCAGGAAGCCTGTCTCGAGGAAGTTCTCTTCCTCGGTGGAGTTGTACTGGATAGAGCCGCGGGCGCAGTGATGGTTGGTCACGACGAGGCCGGTCGGCGACACGAAGCTGGCGGTGCAGCCGCCGAGCGAAATGACGGCGCCCATGGGGAATGCGGTAAGATCGGTCAGCGAGGCGGGGTCAAGCTCCAGCCCTAATTCGCGAAGGTCATCAGCAATCTGAGGCAGTTGGTCCGGCGTCCACATGCCTTCCTTGGCTGAGGCCGTCTGGGCCATGCCAGCAATGCAAAGCGCGACAACTGAAACAGTGCCGAGGCGCGCGGCCAATTGTTTGGTCTCAGATTTTCTGGATGACATGAATAGCTCCGGTTTGGGCAAAAGGATGCAAATGAAACTATTCGATATCCGCCCAATCGGAGGCCCACAAGCCGGGAGCGGCAATGTGCCCGCTTCTGATGCAGCCATTACACAGCGAGGCTGCGCCGACTGTCGGTTCGCGCACTAAAAAACGGCCGGAAGCGGGCAAAGCTTCCGGCCGTCTTTGTTAGGCTAGTTAATCAGTTAGTGGTCGCCCTGGATCACAAGCGTGACATTGCCGCGACCAGACTGGCGGACATTGGCGGTCTGGCCTTCGCCAACCTGAATGACGCCGAGGCCGTTATAGGCGCCGGTCTGCGTGGTGACGGCGGTGTGGCCGTTGCCGATCTGGGCGACACCTGTCGTGCTGGCATAGGCGTTCTGATAGGTGTCGGCGTAGTTGTAGGCACCGTTCTGGCCAACGACCGTGGAGTTGCGGCGGCCATGCTGGGCCACGATGGCGTCATTGCTTCTGCCGTACTGGCCAACCGTCGCGCCGTTGCGTGCGCCGTTCTGATAGGTGCTGATGAACTGGCCATAGCCGTTCTGACGGACCGACAGCGACTGCTGGTAGCCGGTTTGACGGCCAGCGATCTCGTTCGAGTAACCGGACTGGTTGATGCGCACATTGTTGCGCGACTGGGCGTCGGCGGTCGAAACGGTGGCGGCGACGGAGACAACGCTGAGCGATGCGGCGAGAAGAATACGGAGGTTCATTTTCTGGTCCTTTCAGGGTCAAGTGCGCGCGATGACCGCGTCACAGATCCCTGTCTAGGAAGCCCGCACTTAACCAAAACGGAGTGGGGCGTTCACCTTCCGCTCACCAAGAAGATCGGGTGTCTGGGCTGCTGATCTTGTGAATGTTTCCGGCCCGTTCAAACGCAAAAAGCAGGAAAGGCGGGGCCTTTCCTGCTTTGTCGAAGCAGTCTGATTTTCGCAGTCTGTTCAGAAGCCGCCTTGAATGACGAGCTTCACTTCACCGTCCCGCGTCTGGGTGACGTTGGTCGTCTGGCCATTGCCGACCTGAATGACACCGAGCGCGCTGTAGGATCCGGTCTGCGTTGTCACGGCCGTGTTGTTCGACCCTATCTGGGCGACGCCGGTAATGTTGTTGCTGCCGGACTGGTAGGTGCTGTTGCGATTATAGGCGCCGAGCTGACCGATGAATGACCGGTTGCGCCAACCGTCCTGCGTCAGGGCCGCTTCGTTTCGACCGCCATACTGGCGGATTGCAGCGACGGTTCGGGCGCCTCGCTGGGCCGCCTGAATATATTGCCCATATCCGTCCTGCTTTACAGAGAGCGAAACCTGATAGCCGCTCTGACGGCCTGCGATCTGGTTATTGGTGCCGGTCTGTTCGATGCGGATCTGACTGCGTGGCTGTGCGTCGGCGAGTGGGGCGGCAGCGGCAACAGAGGCAAGGCTTGCTGAAGCGGCAAGAAGCAGGCGGAATTTCATTTTCGGTTTTCCTTTCAGGGTCAAAGGCGCGCTGGCAACGCGCAGTGATGCCTGTCTAGGAGCCTGGCACTTAACCAAGCCGGAGCTCGCCGTTCAGCCTGTGGTCACGTCTCGTGCCGCGAGCGGACAAGTTTGGTCGTGGCTCTGACCCGGCGAAAACGCTTGTGCACAATATCAGAACGTGTTCTAATTTTCTCAAAATTTGACGGGAGCGAAACATGTCTGACACCATACTATCGGTCGTCCGGAAATCCATCAGGCCACAGGCTGGCGACAGCTGGGCCACGATTGCCGAGCGGGAATTGCCAAAGTTGAAAACCGAAGATGGGGTCTCCAGCCTGCAGAGCTGGAACCTTCACGTTTATATGCGCGCACCGGCCCCGGAAGGCAGCCCGCGCGCCGGCAATCCGATCCTGCCGAGCGACGTGATCTTCATCGAGCCACCCATGGCGGCCGCATGAGCAGCGCAATCATCAAACACGTCCAGATCGCCGCCGCCCATGATGGTATCGCCGAACTGATTGTGACGCTCGCTTTTGAAAATGGCGGGCAGTCACTCGTGACGCTTGATGAGTACGCGACAAGCCAACTGATGGAGTCGACCGGCGCAGACCAGCCGGAAGACCTCACTGGAACCGGGTGGGAGCATGTGCGCGACGCACTCGCCGCCTCTTCGGCCCGATATCTCAACGAAAAAGAACAAGACCAGAGGGAAACGCCCCATGTATGATCTCATTATCCGCAACGGCACTGTCGTCGATGGCTCCGGCCTCCCAGGCTATCAGGCCGACGTCGCCGTCAAAGGCAACCGCATCGCCAAGATCGGCAAGATTGCTGAGACCGCAGACAAGGAAGTCGATGCGGCCGGCAAGGTTGTCGCGCCAGGCTTCATCGACCCCCACACGCACTTCGATGCGCAGCTTCTCTGGGATGGTGCGGCAAAGCCTGCGCTGTCGCATGGCGTGACCACCATCGTTCCGGGCAATTGCTCTCTCTCGCTGGCGCCGCTGAAAGCTGACCACCGCATGCGCCTCGTTGGCATGTTCAACCAGATTGAGGAAATGCCGTACAAGGCTTTCCGCGAAGGTGTGGTCTGGGACTGGGAAACCTTCTCCGAATATATCACGCGCATCCGCAAGGGCCTCGCGATCAATGTCGCGCCACTCGTCGGCCACAGTGTCATCCGTCTCTGGGTTATGAATGATGCGGCGACAGAGCGGACGGCGACGGACGCGGAAATTGCGGAGATGCAGGACGTCCTGCGCGAATGTCTCGACGCTGGCGCGGCGGGCCTTTCCACCAGCTATGTCGACATGGACGAGACGCTTCAGCCCGTGCCGAGCCGCTATGCCGATGCGCGCGAAGTTGATGCGCTCGCAGCTGTTCTCGGTGAGTATGGCCGCATGCTGCAGATCGTCCCGGAATTCTACGAGCCGGACCTCACGATTGCGCGTCTCGACCAGCTGGCAGAAATGTCGATCAAGTATCAGATTCCGACGACCTTCTCGCCGCTCTTCGTGAACTCGGACAATGTCGACGCTGTGGACAAGGTGATGAACCGCGTCGATGAGCAGTTTGCGCGCGGTGCCCGTGTGTGGCCGCAAGTCCAGACGCGCCCGATCGACATTTCATTCTCCTTTGCCGTTCCAAGCCTCCTCTTCATCCGCTACCCGAACTGGTACCGGATCATGCGCTTTGGCACCCCGGAAGAAATCAAGGCGCACTTTGCCGATCCGGAAAACCGCAAGGCGCGAGCCGCTGAGGTTGCAGACGCCAAGGACCTCTGGCCGCGCCTGGTGCTGCGTCAGGTCAAGACCGACGCCAACCAGAAGTATGTCGGCAAGACGCTCGCTGGAATCGCTGCCGAGCGCGGTGTCACACCGGTCGAAGCCATGATCGATATTTCGGTTGAAGAGGACCTCGAGGCGCATTTCCTTGCGGCTGACATGGGGCACAACAATGACGACAAGGTCGTCAGCCTGCTGAAGCATCCTCGCGTCCATATCGGCGCGAGCGATGGCGGGGCGCACATCCTGTCATTCTCGACCTATGGCGATACGGGCTACCTGTTCGGCCACTTCGTGCGCAATCTGAAGACCATGCGGCTTGAGGATGCGGTGAAGAAGGTAACGTCTGACACGGCCTCCATCTGGGGCATTCCGGAGCGGGGCCTGCTTCAGCCGGGCTATATCGCAGATATCGCTGTCTTCGATCCGCAAACGGTTGATCGCGGCGTTGAGAAGTTCGTCCAGGACGTGCCGGGTGATGGCAGCCGCTATGTGCGCGACTCCCGCGGCGTCGATACGGTCATCGTAAGCGGTGGCATCGCCTGGTCGGCGAAGGGCGGCTATCAGGAAGCTCGCGGCGCTGTCCTGCCGGGCGAGACGTCCCGGCAGCCTGAGCTGGTCGCAGCCGAATGAGCTGGCCGGGGGTGAGTGAGCGCCGTGTCGCAACGAACGGGATTGAGCTCAATATCGCAGAAGCAGGCGAGGGGCCTCTTGTCCTGCTTCTGCATGGCTTTCCGGAGTCGTGGTATTCCTGGCGCCATCAGTTCAAACCGATTGCTGATGCTGGCTACCATGTCGTGGCACCGGACATGCGCGGCTATGGCAAGTCCGACAAGCCGCATGAGATCGAGGCGTACAATCAGGTTGAAGTCCGCAAGGACATCATCGGTCTGATCCCAGCGCTGGGCTATGATGAGGCGATCGTCATCGGTCATGACTGGGGCGCGCCGACGGCGTGGGCGACGGCGCTCCACCATCCAGACAAGGTGCGTGCGGTGGGGGCGCTGTCTGTGCCCTTCATGCCGCGCTCTCCAGTCCAGCCGATGCCGGCCATGCGCGAGATGTTCAAGGGCCAGTTCTTTTACCAGCTCTACTTCTTTGAACCGGGCGTCGCCGAGGCTGAATTCGAAGCTGACATCCGTACGTCTCTGAAGAAATTTCTGGTTCTTGCGGGCGGTGAGACGGACCTTACACAACTCACGCCGAAAGGCCCGGACGACGACATGTTCAGTAGTCTGCCAGACCCTGAAACGCTTCCACCTTGGTTGAGCGAGGAAGACCTCGACTTTTATGCTGGCGAGTTCGGGCGGTCAGGTATGCGCGGGCCTCTCAACTATTATCGCAATCATGACCTTGCCTGGAAGCTGACCGAAGGCGCGCCTGAGCATATTGGACAGCCGGCCTTCTTTCTTGGCGGCGCAAATGACGGCGTGATCATGATGGCCGCTGAGGCCTATCAGGCGATGCCGACTTATGTGCGCGATCTGCGCATCAATGAGCTCATCCCTGGAATCGGGCACTGGACGCAGCAGGAAGCGCCCGAGAAGACCAATGAGGTCATTCTCCGCTTCCTGAAGGAGGTGGATGGATGACTGAAACAGTTCTCGTAATCGGCGCTGGCATCGGCGGTCTCTGTACCGCGCTGTCACTTGCGCCAACCGGCCGACAGATCACGGTGCTGGAGCGCGACGCGCCGCCGCCAGCCGATGACCCAGATGTCGTCTTCCTCGACTGGCACCGGCGGGGGGCAGGGCATGTTCGCCAGAGCCATGCCTTTCTAGCCCGACTTCGCAACATCATCAAACAGCATCACCCAGACCTGCTTGAAGAGCTGAAGGCCCTCGGCACCCGCGATCTCACTTTCGACATGATGTTGACGGAGCAGCAGCGGGATCAGTATGAGCCGCTACCGGAGGATGCTGATCTAACGATCATCACCAGCCGCCGGACGACGCTTGAGCTTGCCATTCGTCGTTATGTTGAGGGGCTCGAGAACGTCACGATCCGATCCGGCTTTTTTGTGCGCAAACTGACGACGCAAATGGCTGAGAAGGGTGTCATCAAGGTTTGCGGCGTTAGCGGTGAAGAAGGCGAGAAGCCGGCGGCGCTTTCGGCAGACATTGTTGTGGATGCTAGCGGCAAGTCTGGATTCCTGATCAAGCAGCTGATGGATGAAGGCGCGGCAATCGCTGAAGAGAGCGAGACGGCGGGTATTCTCTACTTCACGCGCCACTATCGCCTGCGGCCCGGCCAAGATGAACCATCGCGGACGGAGAACCCGCCGGCCAGCGGTGATCTTGGTTATATCAAGTTCGGTGTGTTTCCCGGCGACAATGGCTGTTTCTCCGTGACGATCTCTGTGCCCGAGGTTGAGCTTGAGCTTCGCAAGGCGATTATGAACCCCGACGTCTTCCACGCGATTACGCTTCAGCTTCCGGGAATTAAGCC
Source organism: Henriciella algicola (assembly GCF_003576245.1). Lineage (GTDB taxonomy): Bacteria > Pseudomonadota > Alphaproteobacteria > Caulobacterales > Hyphomonadaceae > Henriciella > Henriciella algicola. The sequence continues at coordinate 626,638 of NZ_QWGA01000003.1, read as the reverse complement.
ATGGACCAATGACAGCCGGTCCGAACCACGCGGCAAGGTGCACGGCATGGGGGACCTTCATAGCCGCTGGCGGGACATGGTGGTCGATAATGTTCCGGCGACGTACAACTATTATCCGCTCGGCGATACGCTGGTGCGAACTAACCCGCTCTATGGCCGGGGGTGTTCATTCGCTGCGGTAAGTGCAGAAATGTTGCGCGAGACGCTGGAAGAAACGTCGGACGCGACCGAGCGGCAGCGCATCTATCATGCAAAGCTACGTACGGAGCTTCGGCCCTATTACATGAACCAGCGCGCGCAGGATCGCTCTGCGATCAAACGGGCTGAAGCGGCCCTGACGCCGGGCTACAAGAAGAGCTGGCGCGGCAAACTGGTAGAAAGCTTCTTCGAGGATGGCGTGCGGATCGCGCTGCGCTCTGACGTCGATCTTCTTCGTCAGGCCATGCGGGGCTTCCACATGCTGGAACACCCCAACAAATGGCTGGGCAAACCTGCAAATTTTGGACGCGTGCTCTGGTACTGGTCGCGCGGAAAGAAACGGAATGCGGCGGCCTATCCCCCCAAGCCCGGGCCCGAGCGCCAGCAGATGATGGTGGCACTTAAACTCGACCCGAAGGCCGATATGCGCCAGACACCCGTTGAGGCCGGACTTGCGGCCTGAGGGATCGGCAGTGAAGGGGCTTCAAACCGTGGAAGACTTGGGCAAGCGCGAGCAGGCCAAGGCGCGGCGGCGTACTGATATTGTGCGTGCGGCGCGCGACCTCATCCGCGAGACAGGCGAAACCGACCTCTCCATGCGGACGCTGGCCCAACGTGCAGGTGTCAGCCTGTCGACGCCCTATAATCTGTTCGGGTCTAAGCGCGCTGTCGTGCTGGCCGTCCTTGAGGATGAGCGCGATTTCGCTGAGCGTTTCCGTAAGCTCGATAGCGGCAACAGCGTCGACCGCATCTTCGGCGCCCACGACCTTGCTTTCAGCTATTATACAAGCGACCCGGAATTCTATCGCACGCTCTGGCGCGCGCTGCTGTCGACATCGGGGCAGGATGATACCGGACTCGCGACACCAGAGCGGCTCGCCCAGACGCGCGCGATCTGGCTCGGCCTTGTCAGCAACGCCGTTCGTGATGGCTATCTGGCGGAAGATATTCCGGCAGAGCTGATCATGCAGTCCATGGCGCACGTCACGGGCGGCGCGCTTCTTTCGTGGGCGATGGGAGGGCTACCGACCTCGGCGCTGACGGCGACTGTGGGCATTGGCTATGCGCTATGCCTGAAGGGATCAGCGACCGCGCAAGGCCTCAACCTGCTACAGGAGAGAATTGAGGCCTATCAAGCCAAGCTTTCCAAAGCCGGCCCAAAAGCGAGCGAGCGCGCGCCGGAAACGCTCTAACTCTGTAGTGATGCCTCAGCCTGAGGCGTCGCTTGGCTGGCCTTGAACGCGCTCATACAGGATCTGCGTCTCCAGCAGATTGGAGATGCGCAGAGCAATCTCGATTACATCGAATGGCTTGGACACGAAATCCTTAGCGCCAAGCGAAAGGGCGCGGCGGCGGGCTTGCAGAGTCGTGTCAGCCGTTAGCACGAGCACGGGCCGGAATTCATCTGGACGGCTCTGCCGCCGGAAGGAATCGAGGAGCTGATAACCATCGATGTCTGGCATCATCAGGTCCAGAAGTATGATGTGCGGATCGACCTCAACGAGTTTCTCGATGGCCTGTGAGGGGTCAGACAGGCAGTGGATGTGGGAGTATCCCTCTCGCTTCAGCAGAGTTTCCAGAAGCAGGAGGTTTGCTTCTTCATCATCGATGACGAGGATCCGGCGTTGCAGGATTTCCTCATAGGGGACGGCGATGGAGGTCATGGTTGCTCTTCAGACGTCTCGGCTGACGGGACTTTGCGAGGTGCTGCTTCAGCGCGGGCCAATCCTAGTGTGAACCAGAAATCGGCACCTTTCGGAATGTCGGTGCGATGAGTGTATCCGATTTCGCCGCCCATCGACTCGACTAACCGCTTTGAAAGCGCGAGCCCAAGACCGGTCCCCTCGACGCCCTTGATCTTTTGTCGACCCAGGCGGTCAAATGGCGTGAACAGGCGAGAGATATCGGCGTCTTTTACGCCCGTACCATCATCGAGAACATGGACGCGCACCGCGTTTTCAACCCGCTCGGCGGTAATCCGAACAGAGGTGCCCTCGCGATTATATTTCGCGGCATTTGAGACAAGATTCAGGATCACCTGAATGATGCGGCGGCGGTCTCCCATAATCAGCGCGTCCTCCGGCAGGAGAGACAGGTCATAATCGAGGTTTGCTGTCCGCAGGATCGGACCTGATAGATCATAGGCTTCAGCGAGAACGTCATTAATGCTGAGTGCTTCTTCCTTCAGTTCAGCGCCGCCCGCTTCGATACTGGAGATGTCGAGCAGATCATTGATGAGTGAAAGAAGGTGGCGTCCAGCCTTCAGAATCTGATCGACAGACGTCTGGTGCGTCTCAGAGAGTTCCTCCCGGTCAAGTTCCAACACCTGTGCGAAGCCGAGAATTGCGCTCATTGGCGTGCGAAGCTCGTGGCTGGTGCGAGATAGAAATTCGCTTTTGGCAACGCTCGCGGCGACGGCTTGCTCGCGCGCCAGTTTCAGAAACTCTTCGGCGCGCTTGCGCTCTGTCATGTCGCGCGTGACCTTTGCAAACCCTCGAAGCCTGCCGGTTTCGTCGCGAAGCGCAGTCACGACGACGTTGGCCCAGAAGCGCGTGCCATCCTTGCGCATGCGCCAGCCTTCATCCTCTGTCGTTCCATCGCGCCGCGCCCGTTCGAGGATTTCCCTTGGAAGGTAATCGCGCGTTTCTTCGGGATAGAAGGTGCCGAAGAACCTGCCCAGTATCTCCTCGGCGCGCCAGCCCTTGATACGCTCTGCGCCCGTGTTCCAGCTGGTCACATTGCCGTCCGGGTCGAGTGCGAAAATCCCGTAATCGCGCACGCCTTCCACGACCAACCGGAAGCGCTCTTCACCTTCGCGGAGATCGCGCTCACGCGCCCGCAATAGCTCGCTTGCACGGTCGACTTTCTTGGCCAGCCTGCCAATCTCATCGCGCTCATCGGGAAACGGATTCAGCGGGTCGCCAGCTTGCAGCTTCTCCGCATTCGCCTGAAGCATCCGGATGCGGCGCACGACGCCAGTGGAAAAGAGGAAGACCGCGGCCAAGCTGCCCAGAAGGCCGACCACAGCGCTGATGGCGGTCAGGGCGAGAAAGCGGGCGCGAACGGTATCGACCCGCGCGCGTCTGGCGTCGAGCAGAATGCCTTCCTGGCGCTGAATTTCTTCGATCTGGCTGCGCAGCTCATCCAGAACGGCCTTGTTCGCGATCAGCGCTGAAAGTACGGCGTCGGACCGCGCTGGACGTTCACCCTCGCTGCGGGCCAAGGCGATCAGGGCGTCGAGGCCAGACTGTTTTCTTTCGGTTATCTCCAGAAATCGCTCGAACTCCAGCCGCACGCCTTCATCTTCGATCGCGTCATCCAGCCTCGCCAGCGTCAGAGGTAATTCGCGTTCAGCCTTGTAGAATGGCTCAAGAAACCGGTTCTGATCTGTAAGAAGATAGCCACGCACGCCACTTGCGGCTTCAGCGAGCAGGGCATGTACTTGATAGATGTCGCGCTGAATGGCGAACGCCCGTCGGACATCATCCTCGGCCCGTGCTTCCGCATCGCTCGCAATATAGAGGCTGCCGAGCGATCCGATGAGAATGACGAGCGGCAGGGCGACGAGGACGAGACCCTTGAAAGGAAGGGAAAGGTCGGCCCAGTAGCAACCGATTCCCGACTTGCGTGCAGGCCCTTTAGACATCGTTCAGCCCTGCCTTTCGCGCCAGCGTGTTGCAAGAACCGCTGCCTGGGTGCGATCGGCCACGCCTAGCTTGGCGATGAGGCGTTCCACATGCGCCTTGACGGTGGCGGGACTTATCGAAAGTTCCCGCGCAATCGTCTTGTTCGTCATTCCTTCTGCGACAAGGTCCAGCACAGCGCTTTCTCGGGGCGTCAGTCGCTCCAGCGCCGCTTCATCATCATCACGACGCCGATCAGGTCTGGCGAGAAGCGAGGATAATAGCGCTGCGGGGATCGCGGTGCCGCCCGCCATGACCTGCCTCGCTGCTTCGCAAAGTTCATCCAGTGAGGCATCCTTGAGAACGTATCCGGTCGCGCCAGCGTCCAGTGCGGCGCGCACATAGTCCGGATCGTCGTGCAGGGTCAGCATCATGATCCGAGGTGCATTCGGCAGTTTGGATACCTCCCTTGCAACGCCAAGCCCGTCCATGCCCTCGCCGAGCCTGATATCGAGAACGACCAGGTCAGGCCCATGCTCGTTAATCATGTCTAGCGCTTCTGGCCCGTCTTTCGCCGCTGCGACCACGTCCATTCCGCCGCGGATGAAAGCCGATTTCAGCCCTTCGCGCGCCAATTCATGATCGTCGACAATAAGAAGCCGAATTGGAGCGCTCATCGAATGCCCTCGATTTCGGCGCGGACGCGAACGCCGCCGCCGGCCATCTCGGCGACATCAAGCGTTCCGCCAATCGCCAGCATTCTCTCTTTCATCATCTCTATGCCGACACGCTCGCCGGGGAGGTTGGAGGGCGCTTCGCCCTTTTTCAGGCCTATGCCATAATCGCGGACGGTCATGGTCCAGCGTCCGTCAGCGGGATCCGACTTCAGTGTGATATCTACCCGGCACGCACCGCCAGCATGCTTGCGGACATTCATCAAGGCTTCTTGGGCGATCCGATAATAGGCCGTTGTGAGGCCGGTCGGCCAATCATGGTCAGAACTGGTCTCGACGGAAATGTCGAAGCCCTCACCTCTCATCTGGTCACTCATCACCTTTAACGCGGAGGCCAGACCAAGATCGTCTAGCGCAGTCGGCCTTAGTCCTGCGATCACGGCACGAAGTTCGCGTATGAGACCCTGCGACATTGAAATCAGTTGAGAGCGATCATCGGGAGAAATTGCTTCACTGGTTGGAACGGCCTCGAGGCGGCGAAACAGGGCGCCTGCCGTCTGCGCGACACCGTCATGCAGGTCTCTCGACACCCGGCGACGTTCCTCTTCCTGCGCATTGAACAGATTGCCGATCACATGCTCCAGACGTCTCTCTCGCTCCTGTACAGCGTCCAGCAGAACGTCATTCTCCTGCTGCTTGGCAACGCGTTGGATCGCGGACGCCATCAACTGACATAAAAGAGCAAGGGCCTGGCGGTCTTCTTCGTCGGCGAGCGCATCAAGGCTCTCGAGCTCTGACAGACAAAGCGTGCCGACCCTCTCATCTGTAGTGCCCGGTGCAATGAGGGCAATGCCCCCTGCGTCAAGGTCATCCGACACTTTACCTTCACGGCTGCCTGCGAAATGAGCGGCGCGCATCGCGCTTTGCTGAAGCGTATCCGACAGCGTACTGGCCTCTGCCGCTGACAGGTCCCTGCTCGCTTCGACCAACAGTCGCAGACGGGCGGCCCGAGCCTCGGCTGACCTGTATAGGTCTCGCATTTCGGCAACTGTTTCAGGTTGGCCGGAGAAAGATGAAGTCTGCTTGGACACCCGGGTAATCTAGGTCGGCCTGGCGCAAACGCATAGGCCATTCGGCCTAGGCCGCGAGACCTGCTACCTAGCCGAATTCAACGAAGGTCCAAAAAGCCATTTCTTCGCCACGGGCAATGAAGCCCGCCAGAGATCGGCAGCAACGGCATGGGCCGTGCGCCGTCAGAAACAAAAGGCGAGTAATGACCATGATTAAATCAATCCCGAAGACCGCGCTTATCGCAGCTCCGCTGGCAATTGCCTTCCCTGCTTGCGCTCAGACCCAGGCAATCAGCTCGAGCGCTTCAACGGCTTCTGCCGCACCGATTACGAAGGCTGACGTTGCCGAAGCGCAACAGGCCTGGGGCGAGGGTATCGTTACCATCGGCAAAGCTTTCTCGGAGGGCGACGACTACACCGAAGCCGCTGAAGCGCACATTGAGCGTTTTTATGCCTACGGCTCGCACCCGGTCCTCTTCAAGCCGACCCTCGCGGCCGAGGAACAGTTCCGCGGCGACTTTGATGGTGCACTGTCCTACTTCGTTGGTGGCTCTATCGACGAGGACAATGGATTTGCGATCGCCCCTTACACCGATGTGCGCTGGGAGAATGAGGCAACCTTCGTCGACTCCGACAGCGCGATGGCCATGGGCAACTACTACTTCACCCGTACCAGCGGTGAGGAAGTGAAAGTTGAGTACAGCTTCGGCTATGTGCGCGACAATGAGGGCGATCTGAAGATCGTTCTTCACCATTCCTCACTGCCATATGCTCCAGAATAATTAGCACCTTTCATCCCTGAGAACTCGGCGCGCCAGAGTGTTCCCCTCACTCGCACACTGGCGCGCCTTTTTTGTTGAGGTCAAAATCTGAAATGTCGAAGTTCAACCTTCTATTCGCGCCCTCCATGCTTGCTGTTGGCGCATTCCTCATATCGCAAGCTGCCGAAGCTCAGTCCCTTACCGGTAATGTTGGCTCTGCTGGCATATCCGACGGTGAGCAGTCCATTGAGACCCGCTTCGGGATCAATGATGATGGTGATGCTGGCGCGCGCGTGCATTACGATTATGCGGCAACGGGCTGGTACCAGCTTCGCCTTATCAGTTCCTTTTCGCGTCCGGATGACGAGGACTGGGACTTCAGCGCTTTTACGGTCGAGAACTGGTTCCAGTGGAGCGAAGAAGCGCGCTCAGGCGAAGGGTTCAATGGCGGTCTTCGGTTCGCCTATGGCTTTGCCGATGGCGGCGGCCCTGACGAAGCTGAAGTCAGGCTGACCATAACTGACAAGTTCGCGGGCGACTGGGAGTGGCGCGCCAATGCCATTGGCGAAGTTGAAACGGGCTCGGGAAGCGAAGGTGGCGTTGAGATCGAAACGCGGGCACAGCTCACACGCGGGGTGGACACAAGCTTGCTCGGTGCCGCCGGAGCGCGCTTCGGCGTGGAAGTTTTCAGTGAATGGGGCAACAGCCGCGACATCGGAGGTCTCGATGAGCAGGCCCATCAGATCGGGCCAGTTCTCAAGCTTGATTGGTCGAACGGCGTTTTCCTTCAGTCGGCAATTCGCGCCGGTCTGACGGATGCGAGCGATGACGCCATGTTCAAGGTCTTCATCGGCCGCGAATTCTGAGGACTCAGTGTCCCAGATGAAGCAGTGAAAGCGTTAGCTGCTCGCAATAAAAAAACCGCCCGGGTTGTCCCGGGCGGTTTCGCTTTGCGGATAGCGCTTCAGCAAAGGCTGGCAGGTCTTTAGTGGTCGTCGAGCGTCCCGTTTCAGGCGAGCGCTTTTGCCCCGTCCGCTTGCGTCGCGGAGGTTGCGCCTGATTGAACGGTCATTCGCGCAGCCAGCTTGAGAGCAACGACGCCAGCGATCGCAGAGAGTAAGGAGCCTGCCAGCACGCCGATGCGGACCTGGTCGAGGCTGTCTCTCGCGTCGAAGGCCAGCATGCCGATGAAGAGGCTCATCGTGAAGCCAATACCGGTGAGGCATGCGACGCCATAAATGTGCGCCCAGTTCGTGCCTTCCGGCCGACGCGCGATCCCCGCTTTGACGGCAAGAAAGGTCGCGCCAAACACGCCGATCTGTTTGCCGATGAAGAGGCCTGCGGCCACACCAAGCGTAATAGGCTCAGCAAGATCCTCCAGCGAAAGCCCAGTGAGCGACACGCCGGCATTCGCGAAGGCGAAGATCGGCAATACGCCTAATGCGATCCACGGGTGCAGGCCATGCTCAAGCTTGTGCAGCGGTGACTGGGCCTCCTTCGTCTTGCCATGGATCGGAATGGCGAGCGCCGTCAGAACGCCGGCAAGCGTTGCATGGACACCCGATTTCAGGACGCATACCCAGATGAAAAGGCCGATCAGCGCATAGGGTGTGATCGTCTTCACACCGGACCGGTTCAGGACAATGAGTGAGGCGAGGCCCAATGCAGCCAGACCAAGCGCCGTTGTCGACAAGTCAGACGTGTAAAAGAGGGCGATCACTGTGATTGCGCCGAGATCATCGATGATGGCGATGGCTAGCAAAAACACTTTGAGCGAGGTCGGTACGGACCGGCCAAGGAGCATCAGCACACCAAGGGCAAAAGCAATGTCGGTGGCCGCTGGAATAGCCCAGCCGTTCATTATTTCCGGTGTCGACCAGTTGATGAGCACATAGACGAGCGCTGGCCCGGCCATGCCGCCAATCGCCGCTATGAGCGGAAGAGCCGCCTTGTCAAACGACGAAAGCTCGCCTTCCAGGATCTCTCTCTTGATCTCCAGACCAATCAGGAAAAAGAACACGGCCATCAGACCGTCATTGATCCATAGCAGGAGTGGTTTTGCGATTTCCAAGGCGCCAACCTGAACGACAACGGGCGTCGTGAGGAAACCGCCATAAAGTCCGCTCAGCATGGAGTTGCTGGCAATCAACGCCATCAGGGCGGCGATCATGAGTAATATTCCGGCGGATGATTCAAGTTTGAGGAAGTTCTGTATCCTCGCGGCAATCAGGGACATGTCAAAAAGTCCTTCCAATAGGGCAAGTTAGCCAGGATGCGCTTGGCAGCCTGGCTTTGATTGAGGGTTCAGTGTGCTGGAGAGAGATTACCAGTCGAAGTCGGCAAACCTGTCGGCGGCCCGCTGCTTCTTGTTTTTCTTCGCGTAATGCGGTGGAGGTTCAGGTGGATGCGCAAACTTGCGGCCTTCCTGACGATGCGACTTCCGTCTTTCCTCGAAAGGTTCGTTCTCACCCATGACTTTGTCGGAGAATTCCGAAAACATCTCCATTAGCCAGTTCATTTCGGTTATCCTTCTGTTTCGCAGATAAATTTGGCGAAACTGATCGATAACTTCCAATCCAACTTTTCTGTCACATGGATAGTAATAAGCTATCATTCGTGGGGCTCATCGATAGACCCTGGTATCAGGCGTAGGACCCTAGAAACGATCTGGCCTGAGGACGTTCACGTCGCTGACACTGAGGACGCCGATATGTGCGCCAAGAAGCTTCTGTAGCTCGTCTAGTGCGGCTTGCATCACGGCCTCGCGACTGATCGCAATCATGACCACCATGTCCTGGCTTGCCGACATGTCTCGGTCGCGCTGCCAGTAAGTTCCCTGGCCGAAGCCCGCAAGTGCGGGAACGACCGTGTAGCCCTTCACGCCGGCACTTTCGAGAATGCGGCCAGCGCGCTTCATGGCCATGCGCTCGATGATGAGTTCCAGCCGTTTCATTGCGTGCATGATCTACGCGCCTCCTTGGAGCCACTGTGCCACTGTCAGGTACAAAGGTATCCCGACGGCGATGTTGAATGGGAAAGTAATACCGAGCGACAGGGTTAGGTAGACGCTGGGTTTTGCCTCGGGCAGCGCGAGACGCATGGCGGCAGGGACGGCGATGTAGGACGCCGATGCAGACAGGACCATGAGCAAGGTCATGTCGCCCGTATCGAGACCGAGAAGGATCGATGCAACGGCTGCGAGTGATGCAGATATGAGCGGCATGTAGATGCCGAAGCCTAGCGCTGCGCCATCCAGTTGCCGCCAGCCATGCCGCAGGCCGCGCCCGGCCGATAAGCCCATATCGAGAAGGAACAGGCACAATACGCCCTGGAACGGGTCAACAAAGAACGGAGAGATCTGTGCGGCGCCATCCGTTCCAATAAGGGCGCCGATGATGAGTGCACCTACGAGGACGACGACGGACGCATTCAGAAGAACCTCTCGGAATAGCTCGCCGCTTTCGGAACCTGCGACAGGTTCAGATTTCTGTTTGCCGCGCGATGCTAGAAAGAGCGCCGTGATGATTGCGGGTGCTTCCATCACGGCAGCTACGGCCACCATGTAGCCGGAGCTCTCAATATTGGCGGACGCCAGAAGCTGCGTTGCCGCAACGAATGTCACGATTGAGATCGAGCCATAATGCGCGGCCGTTGCGGCGGCGTCCGTCCGGCTGAGCTTGCTTGTCACGCGCAGGGCGCCATAGGCGATTGCTGGCAGCGAAAAGGAAAGCGCGATTGCTATCGCAAATACGCCGATCATCGCCAGAGTGACCGGACTTTCCGACATCGCAATGCCGCCCTTCAGGCCAATCGCCATCATGAGGTAGATAGCCAGGCCTTTGGCGAAAGCTTCTGGAATGCTCATTGATGAGCGAAGCAATGCCGCGATCAAGCCCAGAACAAAAAACAGGACAACAGGGGACAGAAGGGTGGCGAGCGCCAGATCGAGCATTGCTGCGGCCTTTTCTTGCTTTCGTCAGAAAGCCGCACTTCGCGCGGCGTCTACGCTTGCTGGCAAACCAGCTCGGCAGCGTAAGTAACGGGGCAATTTATAAGCACAATTTCAAATAAGTTATGGTTTCGATAGCTAGAGGCTATGGGCTGGAACGGCCTGCCACCTGGCAAGGGAGTCGAGAACAGTCTTCACATTCTCGATAAGGCGCGCACGATCCCTGACTGGCCCGAAATAGCGGAATTTGCAAAGCCACTTGGCCTGGTCCGTCTCATCTATGATGGGAGTAGGGCGTTCCAGTATCTCTACAGGCGCCCAGCTGATCAGGGACTCAGCATGAAAAGCGAGACTTTCTCCGCTTCTTGACCACTCCGCCACCATCCAAAATTCATCACCTGAGCTCAGGATGCTCGAGTTGCCAGTTTCTATCGTGTCGGCATTTTCCGCCGCAATGTAAGCAAGCCTCACTGCGCGTGCGGGGGCTATCTGCTTTCTTGCAAAGCTCATGATCAGTCTCCTTCTGCGAAAGAAACCTATGCAGGCAGCATTGTTCTGAAAAATCGAATAAAACAGGCGAAGGCATAGCTTGATGCTATGTTAGGCCTCAGCGCCGGCCGACCAGGACGGACACGGCCGCTGTTTTCAACTCTTCCGCCAGCCTGACCAGCCGATCGCGAAGCGGCGACGTTTGGCGCCAGATCAACGAGATTTCACGTCGTGCCAGCGGGTCATCGATTTTCCTGACCACGAGGTCAGGATCGCGTCTTGCTTCAGTCAGCGCGTAAAGGCTCGGAAGGACGGCAACCCCGGCCCCCATCTCAGCCATTTGCCGGATTGCATCCAGACTGGTGCCTTCATACTCACTGCTGACGTGGGCCCCGGCTGCTTCAGCAATCGACTGGATCTTGAGGTTAAAGCGATGGCCATAGCCGAGCGTGAGGAGTGGTCTGTCTCTAAGGTCAGACAGTTTCACGTCGCCATAGCTCTGGGCGATCGGGTCGTCCGGCGCCGCGCAGATCCATAGCTCCTCCTCAAAAAGGGGCATGTGCTCGGCGTTTGCATGGTCTTCAATTGTCGAGATGACGGTATCGAAACGGCCGTCATGCAGGTGTTCCTCAAGGTCGATCGTGCGTTCCTCACGCACGCTCAGTCGAAAATCCGGATATTTGGCGTGCAGATGGCGGGTGACGCCGGGCAGCAAATAGGGCCCAATGGTCGGAAGTACGCCGAGCCTGATCCGCCCCGTCAGCGCATCATTCTCTGATGCCAGCACCGCTTTCAGATCCTCGACATCGCGCAGGATCATCCGCGCGCGCCGGACGGCTTCTTCCCCCAGAGGCGTGAGAAACGCGCCGTGCCGCCCCCGTTCTATCAAGACGTTCCCAAGATATGCTTCCATATCGGCGACCTGCGCCGAGAGACTGGGTTGGCTAACATTGGTGCGCTTGGCCGCTTCACCGAACTTTCCGGTGTCAGCAATCGCAACCAGATACTGAAGCTGTCTGAGTGTAGGACGCATGCATAACCTCTGCCTATGAAGTCGAGAGATAATTTCACTTTGAGCTATGGACTAGTTTGGCCCAAATCAAGGGCGTCCGCCACGGAGCGGATCTACAAACGGAGAAAAAAATGAGAAACCTGCAGTCGCCCCCTCCCGCCTACGCTTCGGCAAAGGCCGGTTCGCCGGCACTGCTCGCGCAGAGCCCATCCTTCCTACGTCGTCTCTGGCGGGAACGACGGGTGCGCCGATACGCATCCACGCGTTTCTAATGCTCTAGCGCTTCAAACACGCTGGGTTGGGCCTACCCACCCCTCATCCCCCCACCACCCAGCTGCCGCCCGGATTGAACATCCGGGCGGTTTTCGTTCGTATCGCAATGGATTTTCATGCTCTTGAGCCAGTTTACAATCTGAGTGCCAGGAAAGGGCCCGGAAGCGCCAATATGAGCACTGCTGAGCGATTTGTATTAGACTGATATGTGAATTCATCTATCTATAGCGGATGGATCGATCATTCCATGATGTGCTGGATGCAGCTTACGAGTTGCCGGAAGAACCAGAAGCTTTTGACCGCTTTTTGAACGAAGCCAAACGCTATCTCTTCGGCGATGAGGCAGGAGCGGTCATTGCAGATCATGTCGCCATGGTTGAGGACGATGATCCCTCGCTGGACCGTCACACCAACCGGCTCGACAGATTGATCCAGAAGCTGGTCCAGGCTGAAGGTCCGACAGCCACGCGCTTTCACGCCATCCTCAACATTTCATCCTCAGGTTCGGTCAAGGGTAATGGCGCGGCCGAGCGGCTGTTTCATTGCGAGTTTCCCATGACACTTGATGCCTTGCCGCTGGATCATGAGGCACTGAGGTTTATCCGCCGCTATCTGTCGATGACGCCCATCAATCAGGTCGACGATCAGGTGTTTCTGGCAACGGTCGAAGCCGATGACACACGATCATGTATGGCACTCATTCAACGGCCTGCAGATGCTGACGGTCTGGCGCGTATCAGTGTTTCGTACATCGACTGGTCTGAGCGTCTCCTGACCCGGATCGGCGCGGCTTTCGGCCTGACATCGACAGAAACCTCGGTGCTTTCCGGGTATCTTCATAACCAGACACCGGGTGACATTGCAGAGGAGAGGGGGCGCTCGCTCGAGACGATCAAATCGCAATCGAAGTCGATCCTGAGGAAGAGCGGTTGCGCGCGGATGAGCGATGTCATCCACATCGCAGCGAGCATCGCCTATCTGCTCCGTGAGATGCCCGACACGGCCGTCGAGAGCTCGGCGCCGCTACGCTGGGAAACCCCGAAAGACGGGCTCCAGTTCTGTCAGGATCGCGATGGCCGAGAGCTTGCCTGGTACCGCGTCGGGAGCGGGACCCGTCCGGCGCTCTTCATTCATGGTCTTATCCAGGGTCCTTTCTTCTCAGAAGCATTCATCCAGCGCCTCAATGAAAATGACCTCTTCCTCATCTGCCCGTCACGGCCAGGTTTTGGATACTCCCAGCCCAGTCTGACGCGGAAAGAGTATAACCAGACAGTCGTAAACGACTGCGTTGATCTGCTGGCACGTCTTAAGGTCTCCTCATTGCCGGTTATTGTGCACCAGGGCGGCTCCAGCCACGGTTTCCGTATTGCGACAGAGCTCGGAGATGCTTGCGAGGGCCTGTTGATCGTCGATGGCGGCGTTCCAGTGCATGACGAGGCAAGCCTCCGCTATATGGATAGCGGTTCTAGAATGATGGCCGCCGCGAACAGGCGTTCGCCCAGCTTCCTAAAGATGCTGACCCGACTTGGCCTCGCAACTTACCGCGTGCGGGGTATCGACGCCTTCCTGCGCGAGCTTTACGGCAATTCGGCGCCTGACATGGCTGCACTTGAGAATGCTGAAATCTCTCGCCTCGCCGCTGAGGGCATTTTTCACGTCACCGAGCAGTCAGCCGAGATCTGGGTCCGGGATGGCAATGCCGCGATGGCGGATTGGGAACAGGACTTCGAAGCCTATCGCGGCGCTCAGGCCTGGTTGCTCGGCGAGGATGCGAAGATCCTCGATCCGGCCTGGGTCCAGACGCGGCTTGATAAATGCGATCCGGAGAAGGTCAGCCTGTCCGTGATTGCAAATTCCGGGAACACGTTGCTGTACACGCACCCAGATACCATCGTGGCCGAACTGTTGCGTCTTCACGCACCTTGAACTTTTCTTTTCTGTTGTGGGGCTTGCTCAGTCGGCCTCCATTGCCTGAGCGAACAGCCAGCCCTGCCCCAGGGCAGGACTGGTCTTGGCGCGGCGTGATCGAGTGGCGTTCTAGTAGTCCGCACACTCCGGGCGCGTCGTGAAAAGACCATCCCGAGAGGTGATAGAGCTATTGCTGCAATAGCTGGGCTTCCAGTCTTTGAAGCTGTTGCCGAGCGCCTCGATCTGTTCACCTAGAGTCGGCGTCCGCTGAATAGGCTGCACAGGGCGTTGAAGGTCAGCGATCATCTGCTCATTGCGGCGATCGATTTCAGCGTTCCGGGCTGCCCGCGCATCAAGCTCCTCAACAAAAGCACACCCTTCAGCAAAGCCGAGTGAGCATGATTTTGCGTAGAGGTGCCGGTTGTGATTATCGCCATCCAGCCAGAACGTATTGCTGGCATAGGTGTAGCAAGCCCAGCCATCGCCGGTGTCGCAAGCAGCTCTCGCATATTCGGTCGTCTTGGCATTCTCCGCGCCAAACCCTCGATAGGCCGCGACGGCAGCCATGGGGCAGTTGGCGTCTGACGGCTCGGCGTCGCACGCCTGTTGATATGCGGCGAAACTCTTCGCGTAGTTTTCGTCGGTAAAGGCAAGCTGACCTTCAATGGCGCAGGCGCCCATATTGCCTAGTTCGCAGCCTTTCTGGGCCATTGTCCGGGCCGAAACGGGGTTCTTCTCGACGTTGTTGACGCCGTGATGAAATGCTGAGGCAGCAAACTCGCAGTTCTTCGCATTCCCCATCTCGCAGGAGCGATAGAGCGCGTGCTCAGCTTGCTCAGGTTCCGCTGGAACACCTTCGCCGCCGCGGAGGAAATAGTAGGACATATAGCATCCGAACGATACGTCCTCGGCGTCAAAATAGGCATCGTCACCGGGCTCTGAGATGCAGGCGCGCCTGTACCCGATCAGAGACTTCTCAGCATCCACCTGAACGCCTTCTTGCGGACTGTACGGACTGAACCACAGGCCTTGAGCGAAACATGCTGACGGTGAGCCACGTTCACATCCAATGGCGTAAGAATTTCCAACATAATCAGGGTCATAGGCGGCGTGATCTTCGTCATTGAACGTAATCGCGCCTGCAATGCAGGTGACCGGGTCACCATTTATGCAGCGTACGGCCATCGCCTCTTTGAAAACGCTGAGCGCGGCAGGTTCGTCGACCGGTTTGTTGTCATCGCCGACAACCATTCCGGTTGCATACTCGCACATCTCCAGATTGCCATAGCGGCAGGCCTTGAGAAGATAGTAGCCCGTATAGGTCCGGCTTACTGGGACGCCATCGAGTCCCTTCAAGTGTTGATTGGCAAGGTTCTCACAAGCCTGGTAGCCGCCTTCCTGACCGCATTGCGCAACCCACTCAGGATTGCCGCGGTCGGGCAGGTTGGCTGGCTCCATGGCCATCGCAGTCGGCTCGACAACACCGTGCAGGGCGACCACCGACGCAACCGCTTTCCAGTGGCGGATAAAAGGCATCATCTACTTCCTCCATCAAATGATGGAAGAATAGACGGTCCCTACTTCTCTTCGCCTCACCCCAGAGGGTGAAAACGCATCTGGAGGTCAGCGTGATCTGTAATGTTTCTGGACATGCTGGCGAGTGATGATCGAGTTGCGTTGCTACAGTGGCCAATCGGCGGACGGGACCTCACGAAAAAAAACTTTCTGGCTCTGCCCCCATCGGGACGATAGAGCGGCGGCATGACCATGCCCAATGAAGACTTTCAGACATCTCTGCAACGCGCCATTGATACCAAGACGAAGCCCGTCGGATCGCTTGGACGCATGGAGAAGCTGGCCGCCCGTATCGCTACGGTCCAGAACTCGCTGCAGCCTGTTATGTCACGTTGCCAGCTCTCGATTTTCGCGGCCGATCACGGGATGGCGGTGGCCGGCGTGTCTGCCTTCCCGCAGGACGTTACGCGGCAGATGGTGGCTAACTTTTTGGCCGGCGGGGGTGCAGCAAATGTGTTCGCGCGCACGCTGGATGTCGACGTGCAGGTGGTCGATTGCGGTGTGGCGGGCGAGCTTATGGCGAACCCCGCCCTCGTGTCGCGCCGGATAGACGCGGGGACGGCTAATGCGATAGCCGGGCCCGCAATGACAGCCGCCGAACGGGACCAGGCGCTGGCCAACGGCCACGCAATTGGCGGCGCCGGTGATCACCACGCTGCGTGTTTCGGCGAAATGGGTATCGGGAACACGTCGTCGGCAAGTCTTGTTGCTGCAAAGATTCTGGGACTTCCGGTCGAAGCGCTTGTTGGGCGGGGCACAGGTCTGGACGGGGAAGGCTTGCGGAAGAAAAAGGCGCTGCTGGAGGACGCGGCGGAGCGTACGCCAGACAAACTTTCGGCGGCCGCGGCGCTGATGGAATATGGAGGCTTCGAGATTGTCACCATGACCGGCGCCATGATCGGGGCGGCCGAAACCGGAAAGATCGTTATCGTGGATGGCTTCATTGCAACCGCTGCAGCGCTATGCGCGCGCCACATTGCACCAGACTGCGAGCGCAGCTTCATCTATGCCCACCGCTCCGCCGAAGCCGGACATTCAAGAGTTCTCTATGCACTGGGAGCCGATCCGCTGCTCGATCTCGATATGCGGTTGGGCGAAGGCACCGGCGCTCTGCTCGCCTGGCCGCTGGTGAAAGCGGCGGCAGCGATGTTGCGTGAAATGGCGAGCTTCGACAGCGCGGGCGTCAGCGGCCCGGCATGAAGCACGAATTTGCCAAACTTGCCCTTGCTATCCAGTTCCTGACGCGTATTCCCCTGCCGGTCGAGCCGGGTTACACGCCTGAGCGAATGGCGGGCACGCCTGCATATTATCCCTTGGTCGGGGCATTGGTTGGCGCTGTGTGCTCCGGGGTCTTCTGGTTAGCTTCACTTGGCCTTCCCGTCTTCGTTAGCGTCCTTTTGGCGCTCGGCGCGGGAATTCTGCTGACAGGCGCGTTTCACGAAGATGGCCTTGCTGACACGTTTGATGGCATCGGTGGTGGGCTGACCCGCGAGAAATCGCTCGCGATCATGAAAGATAGCCGGATTGGCACTTATGGCACGGCGGCGCTGGTGGTCATCCTGTTGCTGAAGACGGCGGCCTTGGCGGCCATGTCCGTTGGTATGATAGCCATTGTGCTTATCGTCGGCCAAGCTTTGTCGCGGCTTTCAGCTGTACTGGTGATCGCGACCAGCCGGTACGTGCGCGACGAAGGCACGGGCAAGCCAGTAGCGACGGGCCTGTCGCTTGCCGGACTCTCCGTTGCCTGTCTGACAGGTGCGCTGGTCATTTCCCTCTGGCCACTGCTGCAACCCTTCCCAGCGATGCTTTGCGGTCTCGCAGGATTGATGTCTGGTCATGTCCTCATGAGGCTGGTCTTCGAGCCCAAGCTCGGCGGTTACACGGGTGACACGCTGGGCGCGGTCCAGCAGGTCAGCGAAACCGGTTTCTATCTTGGTCTCCTCGTATGGCTGTGACGCTGCTGCGCCATACCCGCCTCAATGTGGCGCCAGGCATCTGCTACGGCGTAAGCGATATCGAGCTGGCAGAAAGTTTCGATCGAGAGGCCGGTGCGATCCTTGAGGAGCTTCCCGACTTCGACCGTATCGTGACCAGCCCGCTATCGCGCTGCCGGCGGCTGGCCGATTACATTGCCGCGCACACAAACCGGACGGTCAGTGAAGAAATCCGCGTGCGTGAAATGGATTTCGGTCGTTGGGAAGGCCAGCCATGGAGTGATATCCCGCGCGTCGAAATCGATGCCTGGGCGGAGGACTTTCTGCATTCTTGCCCACACGGCGGAGAGAGCGTCGCCATGTTGCGGGCCCGCGTGCTGGACGCGCTGCGCGATTATCGCACCACCGACGGGCATACCTTGATTGTCACGCATGCTGGCGTCATCAAGGCAGCCCTCGCCGCCAACGAGACCGCCGAAAGCCACGCCGTCGGCATAGACTTCGGCGCCTTTGTTACGCTGATCGACTGAAAGGACATCTCATGACTACCGAGCAGACTCATAGCGACAGGATGAAGGCGCTCCAGGCCGAGCAGCAAAAGAAAACCTCCGAGGCCCGAGATCCGGGCCGAGGCCTCGTGCTGGTTCACACCGGTAATGGCAAAGGCAAATCCAGCTCAGCCTTCGGGGTGATCATCCGGGCTCTTGGCTGGAAGCAGACAGTCGGTGTTGTCCAGTTCATCAAAGGCAAATGGATTACCGGCGAGAAACAGTTCTTCATGAGCTTCAAGGACCAGGTTGACTGGCACACTATGGGTGAAGGCTTCACTTGGGATACGCAAGACAAGGATCGCGATATCGCGGCCGCCGAAGCGGCATTCGCACGCGCCGCTGACATGATGCAAAGCGGCGCTTATGACCTCATCGTACTCGACGAAATCAATATCGCGCTGCGCTATGACTATCTCGATGTCGCTGCGGTTATCGAGACCCTTAAGGGCCGTTCGACACGCACGAGTGTCATTCTGACGGGCCGAGACGCAAAACCAGAACTCTGCGAGTACGCTGATCTCGTCAGCGAAATGACCGAAGTGAAGCACCCGTTCAAAGCCGGCATCAAGGCACAGCGCGGCATCGACTTCTAGGCGTTGCCGCCGCGTCAGAAGCGATAACAAGCCTATTGACAGGCGTTCGCACTTGCAACATCAGAGCGCTCAGATGGTGCTCCCCTAACAGGGGGCTAAGAGGGAAGCCGGTGTAAATCCGGTGCTGTACCCGCAACTGTCAGCCGGGAGCTGATGGCCAACCAAGCCACTGGGACACTTGACCTGGGAAGGCGGCCAAAGGCGATGATCGGCGAGCCAGGAGACCTGCCATCGCGTCGTTCGTCCGGAGGCCGGGAAAAGTTCTCAGCGGGCGGGAAGGCTGATGCCTCTCCTTTTGTAACGACATCCTGAAAAGAAACCGGCTGGCCGCCCGCATGAACCATTGGGTCATGGGCCAGATTTTGTCGTTATAAATAGCACCTGTCTTAACGGGCGGCGGGGTGCGAAGAGGGGAATTCCCATGTCGTACAAAACGGCACTTCTCGGCGCGGCTGCCATAAGCATTGCCATGCCTGCTTTCGCGCAAACCGAACAGACAGAGGAAAGCCGGCTGGGGCCGGTTATCGTGGAAGGCTCGCGGCTCGATCAGACCGCGACCGAGATTGGCTCGAGCGTCAGCATCATTTCGGAAGAGGATCTTGAGAAGCTAGACCTCGATTTCGCAATTGACGCGATCGCGACGGCACCAGGCGTCACGATTAATCAGAATGGTAGCTTTGGCGGCTCTGCCAGTGTCCGCATCCGTGGGGCTTCCTCTGGCCAGACTCTCGTCCTGATCGACGGTGTCCCTGTTGGCGACCCGTCCGCCACCGACGGCAGCTTCAACTTTGCCTTTCTCGACACCGCCAGCATTGAGCGGATCGAAGTTCTCAAGGGCCCGCAATCGACCCTGTGGGGCTCCGACGCCATTGGCGGTGTGGTGTCGATCACCACAAAAGAGCCAGAGCCTGGGTTTGGCGGCAACGCCTTTGCCGGATACGGTTCGTTTAATACGTTGCGCGGCGGCGCTTCGGTCGAAGGCGCAAACGAAACTGGCGACTTCCGACTTTCGGCGTCTGGCATTTCGACAGACGGCATCTCCAAAGCCGACGAAGACAACGGCAATACCGAAGACGATGGTTATGAGTCGACCACCCTGTCCGCGAAGGGTGGCCTGAACCTGCCAAGCAATGCGCGCCTGGAAGCCACTGTCCTCTACACTGACGCTGAATCCGAATATGACAGCTATTCGGGGGGTGCTCAGGGCAATGTCGCGGATGGCGACGAAGTTACCCAGAACGAGACACTGGCGGGCAACCTCTCGCTCCAGCTGCCGCTGTTCGACGACCGCCTGGAAAACCTCTTCCTCGTTGGTTATTCCGATATCACGCGCGAGAATTTTACCAACGGCGCCCAGAGCTATTTTGCTGAAGGCGACCGGTCGATATTCCGGTACCAGGGGACGTTCGAGATCAACGACATGAACACCGTGTCGTTTGGTGCTGAGCGTGAGGAAACTACGGCTAATGGCGAAGACGCCGATACCGACAGTCTGTTCGCCCTCTACGAATTAAAGCCTGTCCAATCGCTGACGCTGACTGCTGGCATCCGCAATGATGATGATAGCCGCTTCGGCTCCGAGACGACGGCGCGTCTGGCTGCGGCCTGGAACCCGACGGATCAGGTCACTGTCCGGTCAAGCTGGGGGCAGGGCTTCAAGGCGCCAAGCATATTCCAGTCAACTTATATTTGTACCTTCTGCGGCCTTACCGAGCCGAATGCGAACCTCAAGCCTGAGACATCGGAAGCATTCGATATCGGAATTGAATGGCGTTCGGCCGATGGACGGGCGGAAGCCGGCATCACCTATTTCGGCCAGGACACAGAGAACCTGATCGATTTCTCCTTCACGGCCGGATACGACAATATCGCAAAAGTCGAGAGCAAGGGTGTCGAACTCTTTGGTGCCTATGTTCTGACAGACTGGCTGAGCGTGAGCGGCAATTATACCGTGATCGACGCCGAGGACGGCAATGGCAATGAGCTGAGCCGGCTGCCAGAGCAGTCTGGCAATGTAACACTTGCCTTTGATCCGGATGGCCCATTCTCCGGTGCTGTCCTTGTCCGCTACAATGGTGATGAAGCCAATACCAATGGTACGACGCTCGATGGCTGGACCCGTGTGGACCTGACCGGCCGCTACGCACTCAATGAGAGTGTTGAGCTCTATGGCCGCGTCGAAAACCTGTTTGACGAGGATTACCAGCAGATTCTCGGCTATGGCACGCCGGGCCTGTCCGGTTCGGTTGGCATCCGGCTGCGTTACTAGGAGCAGCTCATGTCGAGACTGGCGACCCTTTCTCTTGCCGGACTTTGTCTGGCTGCCTGTGGCGCTCCTCCCACGCCGCAAGCGGGCAACACAGACCGTCCGATGCGGATCGTCAGTCTCGACTATTGCGCCGATCAGTATGTGCTGAAGTTCGCAGACCCGGAACAGATCCTTGCGATCTCGCCCGATGGTGTGAAGGACTTTTCCTATATGCGCGACCAGGCCGTCGGTGTCCCGACTGTGAGGCCTGTTGCTGAAGACGTTCTGATCCTGAAACCTGACCTCGTCGTTCGCGCCTATGGCGGCGGTCCCAACGCCGAAGCGTTTTTTGAGCGAGCAGGCGTGCCGGTTCTGACAGTGGGGTGGACATCGAACGTGGACACCGAGGAAGTCGGCTCGATTCCTAGCCTCATTCAACAAATGGCAGACGGACTTGGCCAGAGTGAACGCGGACGCGCGCTCGTGACCGATTTCCGCGCAAGGCTCGCGGCTATCGACAGGAGGGCAGGCGGCGAAGAAGCGCTTTATCTGACGCCCGCCGGTGTGACGACGGGACCGGGTGCCATGGTCCACGAAATGCTGGTCTCGGCAGGCTTCGAGAACTTTCAGGAGCAGCCAGGCTGGCGCTCCATTCCGCTGGAGCGGCTCGCCTATGAGCGACCGGACGTCATCGCCGCCGCATTCTTCGACCAGCAGACCAATCACCCGGACTCCTGGAGCCCGATGAATCATCCTGTTGCCGAACGGCACATGGACGAGGTGCCGGTCGTCCCACTGAAAGGCGCGTGGACGGCCTGCGGCGGCTGGTTCATCCTGGACGCAATCGAAGCGCTTGCAGAAGGGGGCGCATCTTGAGCGGACGTCTTCTCGTTCCCATTCTCGCTGCAGCCTCGCTTCTGGCTATATTCGCGGCCTGCCTGCTTGGCTCCACCCCTCTGCCGGCAGACCGCGTTCTTGCAGCCTTTTTCGGGGGGGCGGACGTCGGCGACCGGCTCGTCGTCTGGCAGATCCGGCTTCCGCGGGCCATTGCCGCATTTGTAACTGGCGCAGCTCTCGGGATCAGCGGCGCAGCGCTGCAAGGCCTGCTTCGAAACCCGCTCGCTGAACCGGGCGTACTTGGTGTTTCCGCCTCGGCCTCGCTGTTTGCCACCTTTTCTCTCTATTACGGTTTGGCTACGCTCTCCTCCTGGGTGCTGCCGATCGCAGCGATAGCGGGTGCCCTGGCCGCGACAGCGCTCATCGCACTGGCAGCAATCAGGACACGCTCGGTCGTGACACTCATCCTCATCGGTGTCGGCCTTTCAAGCTTCTCCGGCGCGGCGATGAGCCTTCTCATGAACCTCGCGCCGAACCCGTTCTCCCTGTCGGACATGATCAACTGGATGCTTGGTTCAGTTGCAAACCGCAGCTTTCAGGAAGTGGGGCTAGCGGCTCCTTTTCTCATTCTCGGCGGCGGCATTCTTCTGTTCTCCAGACGCGGGCTCTCAGCTCTTACGCTCGGTGAGGAAGCGGCAAGCGGGATCGGTCTGAACCTGCGCAACCAGCGCATACTGACGGTTCTAGGCGCTGGCCTTGCGACTGGGGGCTCGGTTGCTCTCGCTGGTGCGATTGGCTTTGTAGGCATTGTCGCGCCGCACATCATTCGCCCATTCGTCAGGCACGATCCGGCCCGCTCGCTCCTTCCCTCGGCACTTCTTGCCGGACTGATCCTTGTCCTCGCTGACATCGGTGTTCGCCTGCTGCCAACCTCGAACGAGCTCAAACTTGGTGTAGTTGCCGCACTCATCGGCGCTCCGGCCTTTGTCTGGATCGCAATCCAGAGGCGGGCGCTCAATGGCTGAACTCCTGACACGCGATCTCACGGTGATTGCTGGCAAGGCTACACTTGTTCGCGCAGCAAACCTGTCCCTCCGCACCGGGGAATTGGTTGCGTTGCTCGGACCGAACGGTGCCGGCAAGACAAGTCTGCTACGATCGGCCCTTGGTCTGGAAAAGCGAGCGACCGGATCCGCATTGCTCAACGGCGCAGACAGCGAACGCCTCTCTCCGATGCAACGCGCCCGCCAGGTCGCCTACCTGCCTCAGCAGCGTCCACTCGCATGGCCGAACACGGTCCGCGATGTCATCGCTCTTGGTCGCTTCGCGTATGGCGCGGCTCCCGGCCGGCTGAGTGCCGCGGATGCCGAGGCTGTCGATCGGGCGATTGGAGTATGCGACCTCTCGACCTTGACCGAGCGCCAGGCCGATACGCTATCTGGCGGCGAGCTCGCCCGCGTACACTGCGCCCGCGCCTTTGCAGCGGAAGCGCCGCTCCTTGTGGCCGACGAACCGGTCGCGGCGCTCGATCCACGCCACCAGTTCCGGATCATGGACATGATGCGGACCTTTGTGAACGATGGCGGCGGCGCCCTCGTAGTGTTGCATGACATCGCACTTGCGGCGAGATATGCCGACCGCATGGTCTGGATGAAGGATGCAGAAATCGTGGCGGATGGGTCGCCGGAAGACACGCTAACGACTGAACGCATGGCTGAGATCTATGGCGTCCGGGCGCGGATCGACGGGCGCTCGGTGGAGATCGAAGGCGCTATATGACGGCGAAAGCCTTGATGCTGCAGGGCACCGGCTCTGATGTCGGCAAGTCCGTCCTGACAGCAGCCCTATGCCGGATCGCGAAACGCCGCGGTCTCAGCGTGGCGCCGTTCAAGCCGCAGAACATGTCGAACAACGCTGCTGCCTGCGCGTCGGGGGGCGAGATTGGCCGCGCTCAGGCGCTCCAGGCACTAGCTTGCGGCCTGGAACCCCACACTGATTTCAATCCTGTTCTACTGAAACCTGAGACAGACAAACGCGCGCAACTGGTCGTGCACGGCAAGGCAATCGGGGCGATGGAAGCAGCGCATTACATGGCGCACCGAGGTGACCTCATGGACCGGGTCATGGAGAGCTTTGAGAGGCTCGCTGCTGCCCACGACATCATCATGATTGAAGGCGCTGGCAGCCCGGCGGAAATAAATCTACGCGCCCGAGATATCGCCAATATGGGCTTCGCCCGCCGCGCTGGAGTTCCTGTCTGCCTTATAGGGGACATCGACAAGGGCGGCGTCATTGCCGGCCTCGTCGGCACAAAGACTGTACTGGACCCGGCTGACGCCGCGATGATCACCGGCTTCCTGATCAACAAATTCCGAGGCGACCCGGCGCTGTTCGACGACGGTGTGACTGCAATCGAGGAAAAGACCGATTGGCCCTGCTTTGGCGTCA
This sequence comes from Henriciella algicola, assembly GCF_003576245.1. GTDB lineage: Bacteria > Pseudomonadota > Alphaproteobacteria > Caulobacterales > Hyphomonadaceae > Henriciella > Henriciella algicola. Next base: position 602,495 of record NZ_QWGA01000003.1, on the reverse strand, counting down.
TACCGTGGCTGAAGGCGACGTCGCACCTTCCAGCTGAAGACGCTGTCGTGCTGGAACGGCCCGCAGCGCTCTCGGGCGGTCAACTCAAGATCGCCGCGCCCATGCTGTCGCGAATGGCGAACTTTGACGATGCTGATCCACTCAAGCAGGAAGCCGGGGTGGAGTTTGAGTGGGTCCGTCCTGGCAGGCCAATCCCGCGCGACGCTGATGTTATCATTCTTTTTGGCACCAAATCGACCTTGGGGGATCTTGGCTTCCTGCGCGAGCAAGGCTGGGACCATGACATCATTGCTCATGCGCGCGGTGGGGGCCGTGTGCTCGGCATCTGCGGTGGCTATCAGATGCTCGGCAAGCGGATCGCAGACCCTGATGGGGTCGATGGGGAGCCCGGCGAGGCACCCGGTCTCGGACTTCTCAATGTTGAGACCCAGATGACAGGTCGAAAGCAGGTCGCGCCAGCGAGCGCTCACTGCTCTCAGACCGGGGCGTTTGTAAGTGGATACGAAATCCATACGGGGCGGACGACGGGTCAGGATACCGCTCGCCCAATGTTCGATCTGGCAGGAGCCATTGAAGGGGCGCGATCGGCAAATGGGCGCATCGAGGGCACCTATCTGCACGGTGCGTTTTCGAGCGATGTTTTTCGCCGCGATTGGCTACAGCGGGCTGGAGGTGTGGCCGATGCTGGGTACAGCCATGCCGCAGCAATTGAGCGTGCACTCGACGAGTTGGCCGATGGCGTCGAAGCCAGCGTCGATATAGACAGGCTCTTCAGCCTGGCGAGGCAGCCGGGTTGGAAACCGACACCCGGGTGACCTCAGCAATGCTCATGCTGATTGCCTGGGCTGTCGAGGCAGTCTTTGGTTGGCCTGACTGGCTTTACAGGCGCGTGCGCCATCCAGTTGTCTGGTTCGGGGTCCTTGTCGGTGTGCTTGAGAAGCTTCTCAACAGGCAGACTTGGCCGCACTGGACCCGGTATCTCCTCGGCGCAGCGTCCAGCCTGCTGGCGATCACACTCGTTGCGGGCTTGGCGCTTATGGTTGCGCAGGCTCTCTCCGATAGCTGGGCAGGTTTCGCGGTTCAGGCGGTGATCGCGTCCAGCCTTTTGGCGTCGCGCAGCCTCTACCAGCATGTCGCGAGCGTCGCCGCGCCCTTGTCGGCGGGCGACCTTTCAGCCGCGCGAAAGGCCGTATCTCTCATCGTTGGCCGCGACCCTGCGAGGCTGGATGAGGCGGGCATTGCGCGCGCCTCAATTGAAAGCCTCGCTGAAAATGCATCTGATGGCGTTATCGCGCCGCTTTTCTGGGGCGCGCTTTTCGGCCTTCCCGGCATCGCCGCCTACAAAGCCATCAACACGCTCGACTCCATTATCGGTCATCGAAATGAGCGTTACGCCGCCTTCGGAGGGTTTGCTGCCCGGCTGGATGATGCCGTCAACATTTTCCCCGCCAGATTGACAGGATTTCTCATCGCCGTGGCATCAGCAAGGCTTTTCACGCTCAGGGTTATGGTTCGCGATGCGCGAAAACACCGTTCACCGAATGCTGGATGGCCCGAAGCGGCAATGGCGGGGGCTCTCGGGGTTCGTCTCTCCGGGCCGCGCATCTATGGCGACAGACACACCGAGGAGCCCTGGCTCAATCGAGGCGCGCGCGATCCTCGCAGCACAGATATTCGCCGCGCACTTCGCCTCTATATTCTTGCACTGTTCGTGGCGGCGCTAGCCTTGATGGGCGTGGTAATAATAGGGGAGAGGCTGTGACACACGACTTGCTCCACGGGGGCGCGCTCGACCGAATGCGGGCCGCCTTCCCCAATGCGCCAGAGCCATGGATCGATCTTTCGACGGGGATCAATCCGTGGCCCTATCCGGTGGGCACCATCCCGGAAGCGTCGCTTCGGCATCTGCCCACACAAGGCGCCTACGAGGCTTGCCGCCAAGCGATGGCGAGGAGCATGATGGCACCGCCAGAGAGCCTGGTCCTCGCCCCAGGTAGCGAATTACTCATCCGCCTGCTGCCGACCATTATCAGGCCGAAGAAAGTTGCCGTTCTGTCTCCGACCTATGGCGATCACTTAGCTGTCTGGAGCCGCGCAGATACCGACATCGTGGAAACCGCCGACCCGCTAGCAATGCCGGGTGAGGTTGATGCCATCGTCATCTGCAATCCGAACAATCCTGATGGACGCAGCTTTGAACCAGGCATCTTGTTGCAGACCGCCGCCAGTCTCGCTGAACGAGGCGGCTGGCTCATCGTCGACGAAGCCTATGCCGAGCTTGATCCACGCTTGAGCCTTGCGTCGTCAGGAGGTGCAGACAGTCTCATCGTCTTGCGCTCGTTTGGCAAGTTCTTTGGCTTGGCAGGTCTCCGGCTTGGCGCGCTTCTGGCCCCGAAACCGGTTCGTGTCGCAATGCAAAACTTGTTAGGTGTCTGGCCGGTGTCCGGCCCGGCCCTTCATATCGGCGCCAAAGCCTGCGGCGACCTCGCATGGCAGGACAGGACACGTCATCAGCTGACTGAAGCCAAGGCGCGACTGGACACCATTCTCCGATCACATGGTGTTAAAATTGTCGGGGGAACGGCTCTCTTCCGTCTCGTCGAGACAGACGACGCAAGTGCCTTCTGGGAAAAACTCGCCCAAGCCGGGATATATGTGCGCCGGTTCGCCTGGAATGACCGGCTAATACGGATCGGGCTTCCAGAAAAACGAGCGGCGGAAGACCGGTTGGCGGCAGCCCTCAGCCCTTGAGCCTCAAGGGCAAGCCAGCGGCGACAAACTCAACCACGTCGCAGACGTTTGCTACCTGCTGATTGAGCCGGCCTTGCGCGTCGCGGAAGTTCCGGCCGAGCCTCGTGTCGGGTACCAGTCCCATCCCCACTTCATTGGAAACCAGAAAGACTGGCTGGGTCATCGCTTGCAGCGCCGAACAAAGCTTTTCTGTTTCGGTGTCCACGTCGCGCCCGTGATGCATCAGGTTGGAAAGCCACAAGGTCAGGCAATCAACGAGGATTGCGTTTTCCCCGCCCGCACTGCCCAGTGCGGAGACGAGATCCAGCGGCGCCTCCACGGTTTGCCATCCTTCGGAGCGGTCTGATTGATGCCGGGCAATCCGCTGCGCCATTTCATCGTCCAATGCCTCCGCAGTCGCGATGAAAAGGCGATTAGGCGACGCTAGCTCGGCCAAGTTCTGCGCCCGCCGGCTCTTGCCGGACCGAGCGCCTCCCAGAAGTAGTGAGACTGTCATGGGCGTAGCTACCTTGCACAGAAGCAGTGGTCCATAGGGCCCTTCGTAATTGCTCTTCGGCGATCTGAAATCAGAAGTGACATTCAGTCCGCTCAGCCTGGCAGATCAGCTTTTACAAATGCGAATTATTCTCAGTTGCAATCTAGGCAGGGTCAACTTGCAAGGTTATCCAGCAGCAGACCGGTAAGGCGGGCAAGCCGCATCATGACAAGGGGAATGAGATGATACGCACACCAGAACTGTTGAGAGCTGCAGCAATGCTGGGCACCGTTTTATTGGCGTCCTGCACGGCGACGCCCGAAGCACCGCAAGCTGCAACAAGCTCAAGCTCGCCGTCTGCGGCTGTGGAAGACGCCCAATTCCAACGCGATCGACAATCGATCCTTGCAATGGCCGGAAACTATGATGTGTCGTTCGATTTCACCGAAACCGTGTCCTTTGTCGAAGGCTATGACCTCAAGGAGCCGAAGCGTTCAGGTGGGCATGAGACAGTGATCGTGGTTGAGGACCGCGGAGATTTCATTTCGCTCCAGCACCTGCTTGTCGTCGGGCCGGATGAGGCTCCGTTCGTGGTAAAGCACTGGCGCCAGGACTGGCAGTACGAACCTGCGCGAGTGCTGACCTTCATTGGTGGTAACGCATGGGCCTGGAAGGATGTACCGTCCGAGGCCCGGGAAGGGGCGTGGTCCCAGACCGTTTACCAGGTCGATGACGCGCCAAGATACGGCGCCGTCGCCGAGTGGACATATGAAGACGGGCTCGCTGCCTGGTCGGCACCGCGTGAATGGCGACCACTGCCGCGGCGCGATATGACGACCCGTGATGACTATCATGCCGTCGACGCCGTCAATCGCCACGTCCTGACACCGACCGGCTGGGTACACGAGCAGGACAATTCCAAGCTCGTCCTCAGGGGAGAGCCGCAAGTCCTGGTGCGCGAGTCCGGACTGAACACCTATCGCCGTTTCGATGATTACCCGGTCGCCGAGGCAGAAGACTACTGGGCCGGGACCGCAGATTTCTGGGAAGGCGTTCGCGCTGAATGGAGTCGTATTGCCTCGGAGAATGACGGGTTCGCCATCACGCTTAAAGGCGAAACCGAGGATCTATATATGCCTCTTCTTGAGCTGGCTGGGCAGGTCCAGGCTGGCGAGATGGCTTTGGACCCAGCGCTCCAAGAAGCGCGGTCGGTGATAGGCAAGTACGTTACCGCTGACATAGGCGATTTGCAGGACCGGCTCCGCGAGACCGTAGCAGACTCCGTTTCGGCGAACTAGGCGAGTAAATCGCGCACACCATGCCGTTCATGGGGGAACGGCATGGTGGCGTAGCCTCTCGGATTCTCATGTCGAGGCCATTCAAGACAGGCGTGCAAACTACCGATTAGCACCTTTTCTGAAATTGAGAAGCATTTTCAATTGCATTGATTGGTTTGATCGTATACCCGCTCCGTATTGCGAATGAGTTGCATTAACGTTCATATGCTGAGGGGTTTATCATGAACATCACGACCTACCGCAGGGCTGCCCTGCTGGGCGCTACCGCACTGATTTCCAGTTTCGCTTTGCAGGCAGCAGCGCAGGCGGCAGACCAGCAAGCTGGCGAAGACGGGGAAGAGTTTATCGGGACCGTGGAACTGGGCGAGAGCAAGCGCGACGTCCAGACAGATACCGCAACGCCGGTCACCCGCATTGACAAGGACGAGATCAATGATCGCCAGGCGAGCTCGATTGCCGAGCTGATCGACTCCGTGCCCGGCGTCTCGCTCGTAAATGGCTCGACGCCGATCGGTTCGGGGATCAACATTCGCGGCTTCGGCGCGAATGGCACCTACGGCACCGACCAGAAGGTCGCGATCCAGATTGATGGCGCGAGCGTGGGCTCAGAAGAGATTTACCGCGTCGGCACCCAGCTCTTCACCGATCCCTATCTCTACAAGAACGTGGAAGTCATCCGCGGCACCGTTGGCAGCTTCGAATATGGTTCCGGCATCATCGGCGGCGTGGTTCGCCTCGAAACGATTGACGCATCGGACATGACAGGCGGAGAGCCGGGCTTCAAGCTGGGGCAGACCCTGGGAGCCTATTCGAACGAAGGCGGCTTCAGCACGTCCACGACCGCGGCCTGGCAGCCTACCCAGAATCTGGAGTTCGTCGGGAATTATTCCTATCGCGAACAAGGTGACCAGGAAGACGGCGACGGCAACGCGATCCTGAACAGCGCCTTTGAGCTTCCGTCATGGTTGCTGAAAGGCAAATACAGCACGGGCGCCCATAGCCTTACGGCCAGCTACACGGAAACGGAAACGCAGGAGCGTGACAAGCCATACGACTCCTTTGGCACGACAGGTGGGTCTTTCGGCAATGTGGACCGTGATACGAAGTCCCGGTCCGGCAGCCTGCGCTACAATTACAATCCGTTCGAGAATGATCTCGTCAATATCGATGCAATCCTGTCCTATGCTGATCAGAAGATCGACGCAGAATATGTCGCGGGGAGCTCTCCACTTCCGCCCTTCATCATCGAGCCTATCGTTGGCGCCGATAACCGCTACGAAACCACGAAACTGACAGTCAAGAACACGGCGTTCATTCAGACGGGAAGCCTCGTTCACGACCTGCGCACCGGCATCGAATACATCAAAAAAGATCGCAAAGATGCGAACTCGGCGCCCGGGGGCACTGATGATCGCCTCGCGGCTTTCATCGTTGACCAGATTGAGTTTGGAAATGGCTGGGTCTTCTCGCCTGCGCTACGCTACGAGACATCCGAGATTGAGGGCACGCTCGATAACGGTGCCGACGTCAGCTATGACAATGATGCGCTCATGGGCGGTGCTTCGCTTCGCTACGAGTTCACTAATGGCTTTTCACTCTTCGGTAGTTATGCCTACACTGAATCCCTGCCGATTATCGACGACCTGCAAAACCCTGCTTTCATGATGCAGCCGGAGATCGGCAAGACGGTGGAATTCGGTGGCTCCTATGACCGGGTTGGGGTCTTCGGCCCGAATGATCTTCTCGCCCTGAAGGTGAACTACTATCAGACCGATCTGGAAGACAACACGTCATACTCTGGCGTTGATTCCATCGAATTGCATGGCTTCGAAATTGAAGGCTCCTACGCCCGACGCAGTGGCTTCTACATCGACCTCAACGCCAATATCGTGGACGGCGAGCAAACCAGCCTCGCGGGCGCAGTGTCCGATTGGGTAAACGCGCCGGCCGATACGGTACGGCTGACCGTGGGCCAGCGGGTCTCCCGCTTCGCCGATATCTCAGCGGAGGTGCTTCACGCGGCAGATACCGAGGTCAACGGGACCAACAATGAGGGGTACACAGTCCTGAACCTGCGTACGACGCTTACCGCTCATGAGGGTGTGCTTGAGGGAACATCACTACGGCTTGGCGTTGAAAATCTGCTGGATGAGTCATTCACGCCCTACCTCTCAACCCGCCCAGCGCCGGGCCGGAATCTGAAGGTGACGATCTCAAAGGCTTTCTAGAGCTGGTCGCTCTTGAGCATGAACATCGAGGAAGCCGCCATGCTGACCGGCATGGTGGCTTCTGAGGTGAAAACGCTGGCCCGAGCCATTGGCTGGTCGGCGAACCCGGAAGGAGAGACGGATGACCAAAAGTCTCACAATTGTGTACGATACTGGCGGGCCGATCCTCGTTCTGCTGCTGCTCGTATCGATCTTCACTACGGCACTTGCCCTCTACAAGTTCGGGCAGTTCCTCACCGCAAGGGTCGGCCGCCACAAAGCGCTGAGCGAAGCGGTGAAAGCAATCGATGCGGGAAGGGACGCGGAAGCACGGATCTCGCTTCTGGCGGAAAAGCACTGGCTGGCGGCCATCCTTCTGCGCGGGATGGATCTGCGCCAGCGTGACGGTGTGGTCGACCGACTGGAGTCGGAGGCTGAAATGGCCTTGCAGCCGCTCGAGGGCGGGTTTCGTACACTCGACACCGTTGCGCAACTCGCACCTCTCTTGGGGCTGCTGGGTACGGTTATCGGCATGATCGAGGCCTTCCAGGCCCTGCAGTCGGCGGGCTCGCAGGTCGATCCTTCGACTTTGGCTGGCGGTATCTGGGTCGCCCTGCTCACGACGGCGGCCGGTCTGGCGGTCGCCATGCCGACGTCCATTGCTCTGTCGTGGTTCGAGGCACGCGCCGACCGGGAGCGCGCCTTTGCCGAACATGCTTTCGCTGTTCTCACAACGCCTGTCTCGGACAGGCCTGCAAAAGCGCAAGTCAGCTAGGTTTTCCCATGGCGCTTCGAAAGGTAAGGCCTCGAAAAGCCGCCTCGATCACATCTCTGATCGATGTGATCTTCCTCTTGTTGCTCTTCTTCATGCTGGCATCGACGTTCAGTCATTTCTCAGAGCTGGAAATCGTTGCGGCAGATGGTGGTAGATCAACTTCATCACCCGATGATCGCGGATTGAGCCTGCTTGTCAGTGCGGATCGTTTGAATCTGGATGGCCAATTCATCGAGGAAGCAGACTTGGCAGTAGCGATCGAGAGACGAATGGCGGGCCTGGGCGGGCAGGTAATGCTCTCGGTGAGTGTCGATGAGGGGGCTACCACACAGAGGCTGGTGGATATCCTGTCCAGCTTGCCCCGCAAGAGCAGTCTGGACGTCAAGGTCATGGAGCCAGCATGAAGAGGTCAAAGCGGCGAACGCGGCGCGATCCGGTCGTTTCGCTCATAAATATCGTCTTCCTGATCCTGATCTTCTTCATGGTGGCGGGCACACTTGCGCGCGCGCCAACGGATGCCATCAGCTTTGTTCAGACCTCCAGCAATGATTGCTGCGTCCCTCCCGACGCGCTCGCGATCACGCGTGAGGGCGCGTTGCTGAAGGACGGTGTGCCGCTACAGCGTCTCGACGCCGTTGTCGCAGCAGCGACACATGCCGGCGAGCCCGTACGCTTGCTTCCCGATCGGGATCTTCCCGCACGGATCCTGCTCTCAAGGGTCAGCGAATTGCGGGCTGCAGGTGCCGGAGCCGTTGTGATCCTGACAGAGGACACTGGCGAATGAGACACAAGAATGCGGTCAGATTTGGTGCCGCCATCGTGTGTGCATCCGCTGCACACGCCGCAATGGTCGTTTACATTGCCGATGGAACGCCGCCTGAGGCCAAAATAGCGGGCGGAGCTATAAGTGTAAGCTTTGGCGCATCTGACGCATCCTTGATCGACAGCGAGCCTCCCGATGATCGGGGCCGTGTGCCTGCGCCAGCGGAAAGTTCGTCCCCAGAGGCGCCAGATGAGGCGGTCGAGGAACATGTCCCGGCACCGTCAACCGCGGCGCCAGAACCGGTCCCCGTTCCACCCCCCGAACCAGAATTGGCCCCAACGCCAGATCCGGTGGAACCGATAGAGCCTTCAGAAACAGCAACCAGCAAGCACGATGCTCCGCAGCCTGCCCCGACTGAAGTTGAGCCCTCGCGGCAGGTCAAGGAGCGGGATGATAGCGGTGAAGGGCATCCAGGGCCGACACCTGCCGACGATGCGGTGGCAGACGCAGGCCGGTCTGAAACGACAGAAGAAAGAGCTCGCGATACTGAACCGCCGGTTCACGACCGGGGCGCCGACGCCGATCTGGATGCAGGGCCAACAGGTGGTCACGACAGCGAGATTGCTGAGCCCGACCAGACCGGAAATAGTGCGGACAATGCGGCCTATACGAACTTTGCGGGAGAGCTGATGCAGCACCTCTCGCGTCGCCGCCGACCGCGGGCTTCGGGGCCCGGGTCTAGCTATGTCACATTTTCACTCGATAGTGAGGGGCGGGTCAGAACCATCGAGATAAGCCGGAGCTCCGGGTCCGCCCGTTTTGATAGGGATGCTGTCAAGTTCGTCGATCGCGCATCACCCTTTCCTGCACCTCCACCGGGCGTTAGCCGGACTTTTACGGTTGAAATCAAGGGCCGCTAGCGCTCGCCGCGAGGCAATTAAGCCGATCAGGTTCACTTGCCCGTTCTCTCTATTTGACGGCGAATGACACCGTAGTTTCGCCGAGCTCTTCCCCGGCTTCGGCAGTCAGCGTGAAGGGCTCGTCGGCTAGCGAGAACGCCAGGCTCTCATGCTGGTGGCCGCCATGTTCGCGTGACGCTTCTATGTGAAGGACATAGTTGCCGTTCGGTACGGGCGCGCCGTCATCATCGAGCCTGTCCCATTGAAGCTCGTATTCTCCCGGTCTGCGCGTGGGGCCGGCGACTGCGTCTACCAGACTACCGGCCTTTCGGGCGAAGCGGCGATACCAGTAATAGTTTTCTTCCATCCAGCGGCTCTCATCCCCAGCGAGCATCAGGACCCTGACCAGATTTCGGCGTTCATCGGCAATCCAGACCGCCACATAGGGACGCTCATAGGCGGCCACACTTTTTGACGGAATTTCGAAATCAATCTCGAACGAGTACTTATCAGCCTCTGGGTCGGGTATTGGCGATGTCTCGCCCGTTGAGAACTGGCTCCAGCCCGATGACGCATGACGCCGGCCGTCATAGGTGACGATTTCGGCCTCAACGCTGTCCATTGTCTCGATATAGGCGAGACCGTCCTTGATCCCCATAACCATCAGCGCTGTTGCGAGCGCGTCTGCATCCATGGCTTTAGGGGCATAGACCGAGGCGGAAAAGACCTCTTCGACCGGCCATCCGTCTGCCGGTGACAGAACATGTCCAAAGAACTGACCCCCGATTTCCCGATCACGCAGGCCTTGCGCGCTGGTTGCGACAGCACCCTCATCAATCAGCATCATCTGACCTGGTGCGCTGGCGCCATCTCCGATCTGAGAGGACGAGGTTACAGCAATGCGCCACTTTCCCGCGTCTGGCCCTTCTCCCCATGTGCGGATGTCGCCGCCAATATTGACCAGCATGCCCGAGATGTCGGGAGAAGCTTGCCGCGCCGCTTCGAGTGCGGCGTCGAGGACGTAACCTTTGGCGAGTGCGTTGAGATCGAACAGGACAGAGGACGGGCGCTCAACAGTGCCAGCTGGGTCGTCGAGACGGACGTTGGCCCGTTTGATCTGGCCTGCCATGATCCTGAGGCTTGGCCGGTCTGGCGCAACGCCGGACGCTTCAGCTTCTGCCCACGTTTTGAGCAGGCTGCCGATCCGGCAACTGAAGGCATTTCCAGTTTCGTCCATATAGGTTTCGCAACGCGACAGCACCGTCAGCATGTCTGATGAAACACTGGAGCTCGCCTTGGCATTAAGCGCAGTCAGTTCCGAGGCGCGATACAGGCTGAAGACGAGGTCAAGGCGCTCAATCTCATCCAGAGCTGCCGCTTCTGCCGCGTCAGCATCGCTGGCCGTCGGGGCCATGATAACCAGGTCCAGCGAGGTGCCCAGAATACGCTCGTGGTGGCGCTTGAACGGTTCTGCCTCGGCAGGAGAGAGGAGGCTAGCGGACGATAGGCCTGAGAATAGTAGGCAGATAATGGCGTGACGGAACATGAGGGTGCCTGCGATTGAGAAGAGACAGCCCGACTTCCAGGCTGCCAAGAAATTCTTACTTGCGAATAAAACTCATTTGCATATGCTGCAAGCGTCGCCACTGAAATTTCTACTATCGAGGTCCCCTATGTCCGTTCTCAAGCTTGGAGCCGTGTCAGCAACAGCCTTCGGGGCTGTGCTAACGGCGAGTGCTCATACCTCCTATCTCCTACCAAACGTCTTCGTGACGACCGAAGGGGAGTACGTCACCCTTGAGGCATCGTTTACCGAAGACGCTTTTGTGCCCGAGATCGCTGTAGTGTCTGACGATTACCACGTGATCGCGCCGGATGGTTCGCGCGACGAGTACAGCGCGATTACGCCTTTCAGGCAGCTTGTCCTGCTTGAGGATGAGATGTCGGAAGATGGCACCTACCGATACACGACCGGCGTTCGCCTTGGACGCTCAAGCACAAAGGCGCTCATCGACGGGGAATGGCAAACGATCCTTGGCGCAGAGGCTGAAGTTCCCGAAAATGCGACGCAGGTCATGACCAGCCAGACCGAAACCGTTGCCGATGTTTATGTGACAAAAGGCGCATCCACCTGGGAAGCGGTCGAGGCATCTCTGGGGCGTCTCGTCATCAGGCCGCTGACCCATCCCAACGAGATCTATCTCGACGAAGGTTTCGAGTTCGAAGTGTTGTTCGATGGCGAGCCGCTCGCCAGTCAGTCGATCGAGATCAAGCGGGGCGGTGGGGCTTATGAGGCGCCGAAATACGAAAAGCATGTTGAAACTGATGCCGAGGGAAAGATCGCCCTCACCTTCGACAGGCCGGGGCCGTATCTCGTGATGACCCGGCATGCTGCCGACGCTCCGGAAGGGGCTGAAACCGATGAGCGTAGCTACACCACCTCGCTCACATTCGAAGTTGCCCGATAAAAACCCATCTGGATGGACCACATGCAATACAAGAGAATTCTAACTGTCGCCGCGCTGCTCGTGCTCTTTGCCGGTGTCGCCTGGGCCGATGATGCTGCCGCTGAAGCTGCGACCGATTCTGGCGCAGGGGTAGCATCGCAGGCCGTGCAGGACGTTTCCGCCGATGAAGCCGCGCAAGAAACCCCATCCCGAAGATCAGGCGGGCACAGCAAGCAGGCCTTTTTCGAGAAGTACGACGTCAACGGTGATGGCAAGGTCAGCGAGGCTGAGTTCATGGCCGAACGCCAGGTTGGCTACATCCGGCGCGATGCCAATGCCGACGGGGCAATTCACTCGGAAGAATATGTATCGGAATATGAGGTTCGTCTTCTGAAGGACCTTGAAGATCAGCGTAAACGCCAGATCGATCAGGCCGAATTCCGGTTCAATGTACTGGACAAGGACGAGGACGGCATCCTGTCCGAGGATGAATTTCACGCATCAGGAACCCGGATGTTCACTTCGCTCGACACGAATGGGGACGGCCTTGTGGACGAAGCGGACGGGGCTGACAGCTACTAGTTCGAGGACGATCTGGTTCCGCGCTGAACGATTAGGCGAAATTGACGGCTCAGGAATTCGGCGGGAAGGCTGCGGGTGACCGGAGTTTTCCCGCAAGACTGAGACCCGAAGAACAGGAAAAGGCCCGCCCAGCGACGGGCCTTTACTCCGTTTCCGCATCCAGTCTTCACCACCAGGTCAGGGCGGCGTTGTTGTCACGTTCTTCCAGATTGTAAGGTCTGATGCCTTACCTGTCGGTGGAGGGGTCGTCTTCACCGCCGACATGTTCCATCCAGGTTACTGCCGACCCGTTCTCGGCCTCAGCGATTGCAACGTGGCTCAAGCGAGCGTCCGGATAGGCGCCATGCCAATGCCGGCTATTCGGCGGGATCCAGACGACGTCGCCTTTCCTGATAGTTTGAACCGCATCGCCTTCGCTTTGCACTCGTCCGACACCTTCAGTCACGATGAGGGTCTGGCCAAGCGGGTGAGTGTGCCACGCAGTTCGAGCGCCGGGAGAGAAGTGCACGATTGCGCCGCCATGTCGGGCCGGCGGCTCGGCACTGAAATATGTGTCGACTTGTACCTGCCCCGTGAAATTGTCGGCCGGTGCAGTCACGCTGCGATTGTCCTCTGCCCGATTGACCTGCACCGAACCCGAATCGGCCTGGTCGTCGATGTTGAAGACGTCTTCCAGAACGCTGACCGAGGAGACCGCTTTCGGCCAACCAGCGTAAAAGGCAATGTGGGTAACAGCGCCAGCGATTTCCTCGCGCGACAGTCCGTTATCGAGGCCGCGCTGGGCATGGAAGCGAACCTGCTCCGCTTGCCCGGTTGCGACCAGTGAGACGATTGTTACCAGGCTACGGTCTCGGGGGCTGAGCTGAGGGCGAAGCCAGAGATCGCTGAAGAGTGCTTCATTGGTGTAATGGCTCAGACGAGGAAGGACGGGAGAGATCGAAGTGTCGACGCTGCGACGGCGGTCTGCTTCTGCATCAGCGTCTGGCGCGAGCTCTGCGGGCAGTTCCGTGGCATCGGAAATGCCATCGATGCCCCGTTCATCGAATACCTTCTCGACTTCAAACACCGAAGATATGGCGTTCGGCCAACCCGTGTAGAAAGCGAGCTGCGTAATCATCTCTCCGATCTCTTCGGGTGTAACCCCGTTATCCAGGGCTCGCCTCGTGTGGCTGCCAACCTGCGCGAACTTGCCGGTCGAGATAAGGGTCGTGACAGTCACCAGGCTTCTGTCGCGAGGTGTCAGGTCGGGGCTTTCCCAGACCTCACCAAAGAGCAGGTCATCCGTGTACTGTCCAAGCCCGGGGGCAACCTTGTACACGGCGGGAGGGGCGATGCGTTCTTTGGCTTGGGCAATGGCGCCGCAAGCCGATACAGCGAGGGCTGATCCCACCAGGGTACCTTTGAATGTCTTCATGATATCTCTCCCTCAGTCGACGCGCAGCATGGTTTTGATGGCGCGGCGTTCATCCATTGCCTTGTAGCCTTCGGCGACCTGATCCAGCGGAAGCACATGATCAAAGACCTTGCCGGGCTTGATGGTGCCTTTCAGCACTCGGTCCATGAGGTCGGGCAGGAAGCGGCGTACCGGTGCTGGACCGCCAAGCATTCGCTTCTGGGCAAAGAACATTTCCTGCCCGTCGAATGAGACACCGTGCGGAACGCCGACATAGCCTATGGTGCCGCCGGGGCGGCAAACGCCAATGGCTTGTTGCATGGACTGCTCCATGCCAACGCATTCAAGAACAGACTCCGCGCCGATGCCCTTCGTCAGCTCTTTCACACTTTCGATGCCTTCCTCGCCTCGGGCTTCAACGATGTCGGTCGCGCCGAATTCGAGCGCGAGCTTCTGACGGCTTTCATGTCGGCTCATCGCGATGATGCGCGCCGCGCCGAGCTCCTTCGCGGCCAGTACCCCCATTAGCCCAACCGCCCCATCGCCGACGACCACAGCCGTTCCGCCTTCGCGGACCTGCGCAGCGACCGCTGCATACCAGCCAGTGCCGAGTACATCTGAGACCGCAAGCATGTGCGGTATCAATTCCAGGTCGGGCATCTCACTGGTCGCCACGAGTGTACCATCCGCCAACGGTACGCGGGCGTACGGCGCCTGCGCACCGGTCATGAATTCGACCTGCTCGCAGGATGACTGAAAGCCGAATTCGCAATGCGGGCAGGTATTGTCAGACAGGCAAAAGGACCCGACTACAAACTGGCCAGGCTTCACGTTCCGAACCTCTGAGCCGACTTCTATCACGACGCCGCAGTATTCATGTCCCATCTGTGCGGGCTCATCCTGAGGCTGGAGACCGCGGTAAGGCCACAGATCAGATCCGCAGATGCAGGTGGCAGATAGCTGGATGATGGCGTCTGTTGGCTTAAGTAATTTCGGGTCGTCGATCTGTTCGAACCGAACGTCGCCAGGTCCGTGCATGACGGTTGCAAGCATGGGGTTTGCTCCTTGGATTTCACGATTAGCGCACGGGGGCGCGCTCACCGTGACCGAAGATGGCGGCTGAAACTCATATGATTAAGTGCAAAACCAATAAGGGGCTTATGCGCTTCGTTCATGAAACGCCTCGCGCGCTCAATGCGTTCGGCAGACTGCACCTGCTGCGTATTTATGAACCAGGCTCATAAGGCTTTGCAGTCTCATGATGGTTCGAATTGGTATCTTGCGCGTTAGGTCAATTCTGTACCCACGCAAAAATTGGAGCCTCAATTGATCCAGGACGAAGATTTCAAAGTCTCGAGGCGGGGTGTGCTGCTCGGCGGTGTCGCCACAACCGCCATAGCCTCAACACTATCGCCCACATCCTCCGCGCAGACTTCATTGCCTCAGGTCGAGCCGGTTTCTCTTCGTTTTACCGTCAATGGGCAGTCGCGTGAGCTGATGCTGGACACGCGGGTGACACTGCTGGACGCGCTCCGTGAGCACCTTGACCTCACCGGTACGAAGAAGGGGTGCGACCACGGACAATGCGGCGCCTGCACGGTGATTGTGAATGGCCAGCGGATCAATTCCTGCCTCAGCCTCGCTGTCATGCATGAAGGCGATGAGGTCACGACAATCGAAGGTCTTGGGACTCCTGAAAACATGCATCCGATGCAGGCGGCCTTCGTCAAACATGATGGCTATCAATGTGGTTACTGCACGCCCGGACAGATTTGTTCTGCCGTTTCCGTGCTCGAAGAGATCAAGGCTGGCATACCGAGCCATGTCACCGAAGACATCACCGCAGAAGTCGGCATGACGAACGATGAAATGCGTGAGCGTATGAGCGGTAATATCTGCCGTTGCGGTGCCTACTCCAACATTCTGGACGCGATGTCCGAAGTCGCAGGAGAAATCGCATGAGACCGTTCACCTATGAGCGCGCAACTTCCCCTGCAGATGCCGTATCCAAGGCAGCCGGGCGTCGGAACGTCAAATTCATCGCGGGCGGCACCAATCTGCTCGACCTGATGAAGCTGGAGATCGAAACCCCCACCCACCTGATCGACATCAGCGGGACCGGCCTCGACCAGATCGAGCCCACCGAAGATGGCGGGTTGCGGATTGGGGCACTGGTCTCGAATACGGCGCTCGCGGCTGATCCACGCATCAGGCGAGACTATGGCGTTCTGAGCCGTGCGCTCGTCGCCGGGGCGTCTGGCCAGCTGCGCAACAAGGCGACAACGGGTGGTAACCTTCTCCAGAGAACGCGCTGCCCGTATTTCTATGACACCAACATGGCCTGCAATAAGCGCGAACCAAATTCCGGTTGCGCAGCCATCGGCGGCTTCAGCCGTCAGCTTGGCGTGGTCGGAACCAGCAATGCCTGCATCGCAACCCATCCGAGCGATATGGCTGTAGCGATGCGTGTCCTTGATGCCGTCGTGGAAACGCAGATGCCCGATGGGGCGACGCGCTCTATCCCGATCGCGGAGTTCTACGAATTGCCGGGCGGTGCGCCCTATATCGAGACTGTGCTTGAACCTGCGGAGATGATCACGGCTGTCACGTTGCCAAAACCAATTGGTGGCAAGCACATCTATCGTAAAGTCCGCGACCGCGCCTCGTACGCGTTTGCCATCGTGTCGGTGGCTGCCGTCCTTCAGCCGGACGGATCAGGGCGTTTTGCGTGCGGTGGTCTTGCGCCACAGCCCTGGAGGGTAGAAGCGGCAGAACAGCTTCTGCCGCAAGGCGCATCCGCGGCGGCCCAGCGCCTGCTTCGGGACGCGCAGCCCACTGAGGGCAATCGATACAAACTGAAGCTCGCTGAGCGCACGCTCGCAGCTGTCCTGGCAGAAGCGAGGTCATAAGTCATGAAATTCATCAAACCCGCCCAACAGAACCCGATCGACCAGGGGCGCGTGGTTGGCAAGCCGACGACGCGAATTGATGGCCCACTCAAGACCACAGGTACCGCAGTCTATTCCTATGAATGGAAAGACGTCGCGCCCAACGCTGCCTATGGCTTTGTCGTCGGCGCCGCAGTCCCAACAGGACGTATACGCAGCTTTGACCTCGCGGCCGCCCAAGAGGCGCCGGGAGTTCTGGATATCGTGACCTATAAGAATGCTGGCCCGCTCGGTCTTGGTGACTTCAATACCGCGCCGCTGCTCGGCGGCCCAAAGATCACTCACTACCATCAGGCCGTTGCGCTCGTCATTGCAGAGACTTTTGAGCAGGCCCGCGCCGCCGCTGGCCTGGTGAAGGTCGACTATGCCAGAGGCGAGGGCGTCTACGAGCTCAGTGATCAGAAAGACTCCGCTGACCCGACAGATGCTGCACCTGATTCCTCGCAGGGTGATTTCCAGTCGGCATTTGAGAGAGCGGCGGTCAAAATCGACGAGACCTATGAGACGGCGAATCATGCCCATGCGATGATGGAGCCGCACGCCACTATCGCGGTTTGGGAGGGTGATGAGCTGACCGTCTGGTCGTCAAACCAGATGGTTGAGTGGGGCCGTCAGGATATTGCCAAGACGCTCAAGATATCGCCTGATAAGGTCAGATTGGTTGCGCCTTACATCGGGGGCGGTTTCGGCGGGAAGCTGTTTGTCCGGGCTGATGCGATACTGGCAGCGCTTGGCGCGAAGCTTGTGCAGCGGCCTGTGAAAGTGGTGCTCCAACGGCCGCTGATCTTCAACAATACCGTCCATCGCCCATCGACAATTCAGCGCATTCGTCTTGGTGCGTCTCAAGACGGCAACATCACCTCGGTCGCCCATGAAACCTGGTCGGGTGATCTTGAAGGCGGCGGCCCCGAGGCGTCCACGCAAGCAAGCCGCCCAGCCTATGCCGGCGAGAACCGCCTGATGCAAACCAGGCTGGCTGTCCTCAACTTGCCAGAGGGAAATGCCATGCGAGCGCCGGGCGACATGCCAGGCTCCATCGCCATTGAAGTGGCCATGGATGAGCTTGCTGAAAAACTCGGCATCGACCCGGTTGAGTTTCGCGTGATGAACGACACGCAGGTCAACCCGGACGACGGAAAGCCTTTCTCGCGTCGCAAACTGGTGGAATGCCTTCAGAGAGGCGCAAGCGAGTTCGGCTGGGAAAAAAGACCGTCCCCGCCCGCTAGTAAGCGCGATGGACGCTGGCTCGTTGGCATGGGCGTCGCAGCCGCCATTCGCGGCGGTCCAGCCACGAAATCTGCTGCGCGTGTCCGGCTTGAGTCCTCTGGAAAGCTGGTCGTCGAGACTGACATGACGGATATCGGTACCGGCTCCTACACCATCCTTGCGCAAACAGCGGCTGAGATGCTGGGGCTGCCCCTGGAGCAGGTCGAGGTCAGGCTTGGCGATTCTTCCTTCCCTGTTTCTGCGGGGTCTGGCGGCCAGTGGGGCGCGACAAGTTCGACGTCTGGTGTTTATGCCGCCTGTGTCGAGCTGCGCGAGAAAGTTCGCATGGCGCTCGGCCTCAATGCTGAGGCGGAGCTTAACTTCGCGGATGGATCAGTCAGTGACGGATCGGCTGAGAGGCCGCTCACCGACGCCCTTGCCACTGGTCCACTGGAGGCTGAGGGCGAGATTGATTTTGAGAGCAGGGGAGACGACCACTCCTACTTTACTTTTGGCGCGCATTTCGTCGAAATTGGCGTTGATGTGCATACTGCTGAGATCAGGATCCGCAGAATGCTCGCCGTGTGTGATGCGGGGCGGATATTCAACCCGGTATCGGCGCGCAGCCAGGTCATCGGCGGTATGACGATGGGCGCAGGCGCAGCACTCTTGGAAGACCTCCACGTCGATGCGAGGCAAGGCTTCTTCGCCAACCATGACCTCGCCTCCTATGAGGTGCCGGTCCACATGGATATCCCGCATCAGGAATGCATCTTCCTGGACGGGGATGATCCGCTTGCCTCTCCAATGAAGGGCAGCGGCGTCGGTGAGCTTGGTATTTGCGGTGTCAGCGCGGCGATCGGGAATGCGATTTATAACGCGACCGGTATCCGGGTCCGCGAGCATCCGATCACCCTCGACAAGCTCCTCGACCAGATGCCTGAACCTGTTTAGGGCGACGTTCAGAGTGGCAATGTCGGCATTCTTGGCGCCAAAACCTTCGGCGTGCGGAATGCGTTTAGGCCTGCGCTAGCTTCGTAGCCGGATTATGCGCTGGAGATATAAATGCGCCGCGACGAACTCGGAGACCTGATCGCCTTCCTCGCGGTTTGCGAGGAACGGAGCTTCACGCGCGCAGCGGCAAGGATTGGCACCTCTCAATCTTCGCTCAGTCACACGGTGAAGCGGCTGGAAGAGCGGATGGGTATTCGCTTGCTCACGCGCACTACGCGGAACGTGTCGCCGACGGAGGCGGGTGAGCAACTGGCAGAAACACTGCGTCCAGCCTTCGATAATATCGAGTCTACGCTCGATACGCTGAATGAGTTGCGGCAGAAGCCGGCGGGCACCATCCGGGTCACGAGCAGCCATGATGCTGCTATGCAGCTATTGATGCCGGTGGTCGACCAGCTGCTCGCCGAACATCCCGATCTGAATATAGAAATCTCGGTGGACAGCAGCCTGGTCGATATTGTGAAGCACCGGTTCGACGCTGGCGTCAGATTGGGTGAACGCGTCGACAAGGACATGATCGCTGTACGCATCGGGCCTGACGTCCGTATGGCGGTCGTGGGCGCTCCCGACTATTTCGCTGATCGGCCCACACCAGAGACCCCTTACGATCTGACCGATCACATTTGTATAAACCTTCGCCTGAACACCTATGGTGATCTCTACACCTGGGAATTCGAGAAGGACGGAAGACCTCTGAATGTTCGCGTGTCTGGACAGTTCACATCGAATGACGTCGAGGCGATCATAGACGCGGCCGTGCGGGGCAGGGGCCTCGCCTGCATGCCGGACTACCTGGTCGAGGACCTGGTGGCCAGGAAGAAGCTGGTCCGGGTACTGGCAGACTGGTGCCCACCGTTTCCAGGCTTCCACCTCTATTATTCAAGCCGACGCGAGGGGTCGCGAGCTTTTCGACTATTCGTCGATCACCTGCGGAAGCAGGCGAAAACCCAGCGCCGCTCAACCTAGGACGATAGCATAGCACCTGTCAGGCAGACTGACGGGGCCATGAGCGAGCAGCCCCCCACGCGGTCGTCTTGTCATGATGTTCAGGGAAAATGTGGCGGAGAGAGAGGGATTCGAACCCTCGGAGCCCTTGCGAGCTCACTAGTTTTCGAGACTAGCCTATTCAACCACTCTAGCACCTCTCCGTAGGGGCGGGGAGATAGCGTCACATGAGAGTGCATGCAAGCCCCCCGATTCATGCAGGACGGGGTTTGACATCACCGGGCTGATAGTGTTTATCCGCGCCTTCATGTCCGGCGCCATGCGCGTGCGGACACTCAACTAATTCACCTTCCGGAAGGATGAGGCCATGTTCGCGGTCATCAAGACTGGTGGCAAACAATACAAGGTTGCCGAAGGCGACCAGATTGTTGTCGAGAAACTCGCAGCCGACGCTGGCGCTGACGTTACGTTCGACGTGCTGATGCTGGGCGACGGCGACTCCGTCACGCTCGGTGCGCCTGTCGTTGATGGCGCAAGCGTCGTCGGTGAAATTGCCGCCCAGCGTAAGGGCGACAAGAAGCTGATCATGAAAAAGCGTCAGCGTAACACCTACCGCCGCAAGAAAGGCCATCGCCAGCTTGAGAGCGTCGTCACGATCACCTCGATCCTGACCGACGGCAAGAAAGCTCCGGCGAAGAAGGCTGCTGCGCCTAAGAAGGAAGAGGCTCCAAAGGCCGAAGCCAAGACCGAGGCACCTGCTGCCAAGAAGGAAGCGGCTCCCAAGAAGGACGCTGCACCAAAGGCAGAAGCCAAGGCTGACAAGCCGAAGACCGACGAGCGCGGCCGCCTCGCAAAGGCAGAAGGCAAAGCCGACGATCTGAAAAAGATCTCTGGCGTTGGCCCGGCCATGGAAAAGAAGCTGAACGCAGCTGGCATTTTCCACTTCTGGCAGGTTGCTGACCTCAACAAGACGCAAGCCCAGGAGCTTGACGACGAAGCCGGTCTCGGCGGTCGCATCGAGCGCGACGAGTGGGTCAAGCAAGCCAAACAACTGGCAAAAGACGCCTGAAGCCTGATATAGGCTTCACTTAAGGATCAAGGAGCGCCCTCATGGCACATAAGAAATCAGGCGGCTCGTCACGTAACGGTCGCGATTCAAACCCGAAATACCTTGGCGTGAAGAAGTATGGCGGCCAGCACGTGGTCCCAGGCAACATCATCATCCGCCAGCGCGGCACCAAGACCTATGCAGGCAAGGGTGTCGGCATGGGTAAGGATCACACTCTCTTCGCGCTCGAAGAGGGCCGCGTTGAGTTCAAGCGCACCCGTGGTGACCGTCAGTATGTGTCGGTCGTCCCGATGGCTGACGCTGCAGAATAAGCGATCGGCTGCAGGCGGCCGGGGTGCTGCCTGACAATCGAACCGCACAAGATGTGAAGGGGAGACAGGCGGCTGTCTCCCCTTTTTCTTATGCCGCTGGCCGTGAAGGGCCTGGAGAGAGACGGATGGTTCAGGAGTTGAAGACGCCAAGGCTGCGCCTTCGCCGCCCCATGGTGAGCGATGCGCCGCTCATCACCGCCTGCGTCAACGATCCGCGAATCTATGAGAAGGTCGCCCGGATTGCGCCGGGCCAGACGGTAAAAGTCACAACTGGCTGGCTGGAATCGGTCGCGCGCAATGAGGCGAGTGGCCTCGACCATGTCTTTGCGATCGAGGTGGATGGGGCCTTTGCCGGCGTTGTTGGCGCACATCGCACGCGCAATGGCGACCCGTTCGAGATCGGCTACTGGCTCAGCCCCGGCTTCTGGGGGCAGGGCATTGTGACCGAAGCCGCTGAGGCCCTGATAGACTGGCTGGAATCCACCGGCCGCGGCGAACGCTTCACGTCCGGCTATTTCGCCGACAATCCGGCGTCGGGCCGGGTGCTGGAGAAGCTCGGCTTCCGAAAAACCCATAACTCCCCTGTCTTCTGCCTTGGGCGCGGGCAGGATGTTGATCATGTCTTCATGGTGCGCGAGCCAAAGACGCGCTAAGGACCACAAAATGAAATTTCTCGACCAGACCAAGATCTATGTGAAAGCCGGCGATGGCGGACGGGGCAGCTCCTCGTTCCGGCGCGAAGCCTATGTCGAGTTCGGCGGCCCCGATGGCGGCGATGGCGGGCGCGGCGGTCATGTCTATGCCGAAGCCGTCGAAGGGCTCAACACGCTGATCGACTTTCGCTACCAGCAGCACCACAAGGCTGAACGCGGCGGCCACGGCATGGGTAAACAGCGCCACGGGCGCAGCGGCGAGGACAAGACGGTCAAGCTGCCGGTCGGCACGCAGATTTTCGAGGAAGATCAGGAGACGCTGATCGCGGACCTTACCGAAGTTGGCCAGCGCGTGCTTCTAGCGCGCGGCGGCAATGGCGGCTGGGGCAATCTTCACTTCAAGACGTCGACCAACCGCGCCCCGCGCCGCGCCAATCCCGGCGAAGAGGGCGAAGAGCGCACAGTCTGGCTGCGCCTGAAGCTGATCGCGGACGCGGGCCTTCTCGGCCTGCCAAATGCGGGCAAATCCACCTTCATGCGGGCGGCCACAGCAGCCAAACCGAAGGTCGCGGACTATCCCTTCACAACGCTTCATCCGGGTCTTGGTGTGGTCGAGCTCGGGCCGGGCACGCGTTTCGTGCTGGCGGACATCCCCGGCCTCATCGAAGGCGCGGCGGAAGGCGCTGGCCTCGGCCATCGCTTCCTTGGCCATGTGGAGCGCTGCAAGGTTCTGCTTCACCTGATTGACTGTACGCAGGACGATCCAGCCGGTGCATGGCGCACCATACGCAAGGAACTTGAGGACTATCAGCCAGAAATGGCGAACAAGCCTGAAATCGTCGCGCTGACCAAGATCGACGCCCTCACTGAAGAACTGGTCGATGCGCAGGCCGCAGAACTCGAAGCCGCCTGCGGCCATAAGCCAATGCGGCTCTCTTCTGTTGCCCGGACAAATGTGCGTGAGGCGCTGATAGCGCTCGCCCGTCATCTTGGCGATCTCCACATTGCAGAGATCGAGGCCTCTGGTGAGGAAGAAGAGGAATGGCGCCCCTGATGGGGTCTCCGCTCGATAGGGCCCGCCGGATTGTCATCAAGACCGGCTCTGCGTTGATCGCCGCAAAGGGCGCGCCGCGCCGCGACTGGATTGGCGGGCTTGCCGCTGACATCGCCGCCCTGCGCGCGGCAGGCAAGGAAGTTGTCTGGGTCTCGTCCGGCGCTGTGGCGCTCGGTCGCCCGCATCTCGGCAAGGGCAGCCAGAAGAAACTCGAGGAAAAACAGGCTGCCGCCGCACTCGGCCAGCCGCTTCTTATGTCGGCTATTGCCGACGCGCTCGCCCCGCACGGCATCAAGGCGGCGCAGGCACTCCTCACCCTCGAGGATACTGAACGCCGCCGACGTTGGCTGAATGCGCGCGCCACATTGGATACGCTTCTGGCCGCTGGCGCCGTGCCCATCATCAATGAGAATGACACCGTCGCGACCGAGGAAATCCGGTATGGCGACAATGACAGGCTTGCAGCTCGCGTCGCCCAGATGCTGAGCGCGGACGCGCTGGTGCTTCTGTCTGACATTGACGGGCTCTACACCGCAGACCCGCGCAAGGACCCCGAAGCCACCCACATTGCCGAAGTGCTGGAGCTGACAGAGGCGCATGATGCCATGGCGGGCAGCGCGAACGCCGATTCGGGTGTCGGCACGGGCGGCATGGCGACCAAGATCGCGGCGGCGAAAATCGCGTTTGGTGCTGGCTGCGCGACCGCCATCACGCTCGGCGACCGGCCACACCCGCTAGAAGCCCTCCGGTCAGGTGAGCGCGCGACTTGGATCACGCCTTCGGTCTCGCCAGATACCGCCCGCAAGGCCTGGCTCAAGGGGCACCTCACGCCGGAAGGCGCGGTTCTGGTTGATACGGGTGCGATGGGCGCGCTTCTAAAGGGCTCCAGCCTTCTTGCTGTCGGTGTCACCGGGGTTGAAGGCCGGTTTGAAAAAGGGGCAGCCGTCGCCATCAAGGGGCCAGACGGGGACGTCGTCGCCAAGGGCGTCACGGCCTATGACGCTGCCGATGTGCAGCGTCTCGCCGGGGCCCATAGCGACGACATCGAAGCGCGGCTCGGCTATCGCGGCCGGCCCGCCATCATCCACCGCGATGATCTCGTTCTGGGCAGCTGACCACCGCAAAGCTTGACGAAGCGGGCGCTCCCTGACCAGTGTCGGCGCGAAACGTCTTTGAGGGAGGACGCCCATTTCACCGAAGATTATCGGACTTTGGCTAGGCCCGCTCCTGGCGATCGGTATGGCTCTGGCCGGACCGCCCGAAGGGCTCGACTGGGCGGCCTGGGGCACGGGCTGCCTGCTGGCCTGGATGGCTGTCTGGTGGATGACAGAGCCGATCCCGATTCCAGCGACTTCTCTCCTGCCGCTTGTCGTGCTCCCGCTGGTGGGGGCGGGCAATCCGACTGTCGTTGGCGGTGACTATTTCAACCATATCGTCGTGCTTCTGCTTGGCGGTTTCATCGTCGCCATGGGCATTGAGCGCTGGGACCTGCACAGGCGGATCGCGCTTAATGTCGTGGTCCGTGTCGGCACTGAACCGCGCGCGCTGATTTTCGGCTTCATGGCCGCCACGGCGCTCCTGTCCATGTGGATCTCGAATACGGCGACGACGATCATGATGGTGCCGATTGCGCTTTCTGCCGCAGCGGCCCTGCCGGGCGACACCAAGATGTTCAAGACGGCGCTGCTGCTTGGGGTCTGCTATGCAGCCTCGATTGGCGGGGTCGGCACGCCCATCGGCACCCCCACAAACCTCATCGCGATGGACTGGCTTCAGAACAATGCGGATGCGCAGATCGGCTTTCCGCAATGGATGGCCTTTGGCGTTCCTGCGGCCTGCCTGCTGGTGCCGGCTGCCTGGTGGTCAGTGACCCGTGGGCTCGCCGCCCGTCGCAGCACAGAAGATGTGGCTGATGAGATCAAAGGCCAGCTGAGCGCGCTCGGGGCCACCACCAAGCCCGAGGCCCGCGCCGCGACCGTGTTCGCGATCGTCGCAACTCTTTGGGTCCTCCAGCTGCCTCTGCTTGCGTTGGCCGAACGCGCCGGTCTTGATCTCCTCGTGTCCTACAAGGGCGCCCGTATGGACATGATCACGGCCATCTTTGGCGCGGTACTGATGTTTATTGTGCCGGCAGGCAGTGGGGAGAAGCGCGCACTCCTGAACTGGGAAGAGGCGGAAAAGCTGCCCTGGGGCGTGCTGATCCTGTTTGGCGGGGGCATTGCGCTCGGCAAGGCGATCTCGCGCACGGGCCTGTCTGAGTGGATTGGGAACCAGCTGGAAGCCGTTTCGGTTCTACCGCCCCTCTTGATCATCGTCGCCGTCGTGGCGCTCGTCATTTTCCTGACAGAGCTAACCTCCAACGTCGCGACCATGACGACGCTCGCGCCCATCCTGGGTTCACTCGCGCTTGCCATTGGCGCTGCGCCTGAAAGCCTGCTTGCACCAGCCGCTGTGGCGGCGTCCTGCGCCTTCATGCTGCCTGTGGCGACCGCGCCTAACGCGATCATCTATGCGACGGGTGAGGTGTCGGTGGCGCAGATGATGAAACGCGGCCTGCGGGTCAACCTGATTGGCATTGTCGTGATCAGCGCGATTGGCTACTGGCTCGCGCCGATCTTCCTCTAGGCGGCGGGCCTAGTCGTCATCGTCGTTCTCGCCGAAGCCGTCCTCGATCATGGCGCAGACGGCGTCGACCGATGGGGCCGCATCAGGCCCGCTCGCGCGGACCTCAACCTCGCTGCCCTGATGGGCGGCGAGCATGAGGAGGTCCATGATGGAGTGGGCGTTCGCGGTCTCGCCGTTGCGCAGAACGAAGACCTGCGCAGGCAGGGTCATGGCAAGGCGCGCCAGCTTGGCCGAGGCGCGCGCATGCAGTCCCTTGCGGTTTACAATCTGAACGCGGCGCTCGACCAGGCTTTCTCCATCAGCGCTCATGCTGTCTTGTCCATGACTTCAGAGGCAATGCGGATATAGGATTGACCGGCATCGCGCGCGGCCTTCACCGCATCGGCCAGCTTTGCTTCGCCGCGAACTTCCACGAGCTTGATCAGCATGGGCAAGTTCACGCCTGCGATCACGTCGATCCGGGCATCTGGCATGACAGAAATGGCGAGGTTGGAAGGTGTGCCGCCAAACATGTCGGTGACGATGATGACCCCCTTGCCGGTATTGCAGGCGGCGACCGTCTCGCGGATCTGCTCCCGGCGGGCGTCGATATCGTCTTCGGCCTCAATGGAGATCGAGCGGAAATACTCCTGCTCCCCGACGACATGCTCGGTGGCCCTGACAAGCTCGCGTGCCAGTTTCCCGTGGCTGACGACAACAATTCCGATCATCAGATAGTCTAGTCCGTATTCCCTCTCATTAAGGATGCTGACAGGGTTTGGGAGAAGGTCAAGCTTTAGCTACGGCGCAGGCCTTTAGCTGGCTGGCAATTCGACCACGAACCGCGCGCCGCCGCTGTCGCGGTTCTCGGCCCACACCTTGCCCATATGTGTTGCCGCGATCTGCTGCACGATGGACAGGCCAAGGCCTGAGTTGCGCCCGAACGCAGAGCCCGCAGGCCGGTCGGTATAGAAGCGGTCGAAGATCTTCTCCAGCTTGTCGTCCGGAATACCGGGGCCGGTATCTTCCACCACAATCCGCGCGGTCGTCTGCGGGCCGATCCTGTCCTGCTCGACGCGCACGGTAACGGTGCCATCGACCGGGGAGAAAGAGAGCGCATTGTCGATCAGGTTGCGGATTACCTGTCCAAGCGGCCCTTCGCGCCCGCGCACCCGCAGGCCCGCACCCATCGTGGCGTCATCAAAGCTCACCGTCGGGCCTGCCTCGTCGAGTTTCAGGTGCTCATAGGTCGAGACAATGTCCTGCACGAAGCGCGCGATATTCATCGTCTCGGTCGGCACGCGGGTGATCTCCGCCTCAAGGCGCGAAGCGTTGGAGATGTCGGTGATCAACCTGTCGAGACGGCCAACATCATGGGCGATCACCTTGTGAAGCTTGGCCATCGCTTCGGGATTGTCTTTGACGCGCTCAGCGGTTTCGACAGCAGAGCGGATGGAGGTCAGCGGGTTCTTGATCTCATGGGCGACATCGGCGGCGAATTGCTCGTTCGCGCTGATCCGCTCGAACAGCGCATCCGTCATCGACTCCATGGAATTGGCGAGTGCACCGATCTCATCGCGGCGCTTCGTGATGCGCGGCAGGTCCAGCCTCTGAGTAGAGCCAGAGCGCACATCATCGGCAGCAGCTGACAGCCTGCGCAGCGGCCGCGCGATACCAATGGTGAGGAGGGTGGACGTGATCAGCGCGACAAGCACCGCCACGCCAATAAAAGGGATAAGCGCGGCGCGTTCTGCCCGGATGATCTCATCAATGTCATTGGATTCTACCGTCAGCACACCGACCACGGCCGACACGTGCTGGACGGGGACAGAGACGGAAATGATGCGCTGGCCGCGGTCATTGAAGCGCTGACTGGCAGCTTCCGCGCCAGAGGCCGCGACGGCAAACTCATCCTCAAAGGTCTGCGTGCGGACCGCATCGCCGCCGCGGTCGGGCACGATGGCGCCAAAAGTAGAGACCGCCCATTCAGACAGGGACCGGCCCCAGCGCGACAGGCGGCTTGGCTCCTGCAGCGGCGGCAGCGAGGAGACCACCACACGGTCAGACAGGAAATAGCTGTCGCCGATCAGCCCGCCTTCAGGGCCATAGACCTTACCGCGCACCGAGATGGGCAGCGACAGGTCAGCTAGCGTGGCCCGCGCCAGGTCTTCGTCCATGACGGGCTGGGGCTGGCCGAATGTGGCGCCTTCTGCCAGCAGGTTCGAGAAGACCTGCGCCTGGCCGACAAGGTCCTGCTTCTTGGCGACCACAAAGCTGGCACGCATCTCATTGAGCACCATGGCGCCCAGAATGAGAATGGCGAGACCGGCAAGGTTCGATGCAAAGATGAGCCGCGCAATGCGCGAGGAAAGCGGGTTTGCGCCTTTCAGGTCAGGCAGCCGCCATTTTCGCTTGGGCTCGTCCATCTGTTCCCTGCCGGGCCTCGATAATTAATCGGCTGATCAGGCGTCAGCTTCGACTTTCAGCGACTTGATGGAGTCCGGCTCGCGAACTGGCTCGCCGCGTTTCAGCTGGTCG
The DNA here is from genome assembly GCF_003576245.1 of Henriciella algicola. GTDB lineage: Bacteria > Pseudomonadota > Alphaproteobacteria > Caulobacterales > Hyphomonadaceae > Henriciella > Henriciella algicola. The sequence goes on along the minus strand of NZ_QWGA01000003.1, from coordinate 574,563 downwards.
ATGTTTTCCATGCCTTCGACCACCTTGCCCCAGACCGTGTACTGCTTGTCGAGGAAGCGGGCATCGTCGAACACGATGAAGAATTGCGAATTGGCCGAGTGTGGCTGGTTCGTGCGGGCCATGGAGCAGATGCCGCGCACATGCGGCTCGTCATTGAACTCTGCCTTCAGGTCCGGCTTGTCAGAGCCGCCCGTACCGGTGCCATTCGGGCAGCCAGCCTGCGCCATGAAGCCGTCAATCACGCGGTGGAAGACGATGCCGTCATAGAAACCTTCGCGGGCGAGTTCCTTGATGCGGGCAACGTGATTAGGGGCAAGGTCAGGGCGAAGCTCGATCTTCACCGGGCCCTTGGTCGTCTCCATCAGGAGCGTGTTTTCTGCGTCTGCCATGATGTGTCTCCGTGTTTCATCTGGTTGCAGCTGGCATAAGCCTGACGGGCCTGCCGGGCAAACCCCCTTCGCACTCTCTTGCTACGGCCTACATTGATCTGTAGCCCTCACGCAAAGCTGCAATCACGCAAGGAGCCCTGCCAATGAGCCTCTCACTTTACGAAGCTATCGTCGTCCCGATGCAACAGATACTCGGCTCGGTGCAGGGTGTCCTCGAAAAGGGCGCCCAGCATTACGAAGCCCGCGGCCTCAGCCCGGATGAGCTTCTCGGTGAGACCATCCATTCTGACATGGCGCCGCTGCCTTTCCAGCTCCATTCGGTCATGCACCATTCGCTCGGCGCACTGGAAAGCGTACGCCGCGGCGAAGCTGGCCCGCCAAACAAGCTCGAAACACTCGACTATGCCGGTTTTCAGGCCAAGCTCGCCGAAACGGCCCAGACGCTGGCAGCTATGAAAGCTGATCAGGTCAATGAATGGACGGGCAAGGACGTGGTCTTCAAGCTTGGAGAGATGTCGCTGCCCTTCACGGCAGAAGGTTTCCTCTTCTCTTTCTCGAAGCCAAACCTCTATTTCCACGCTACCACAGCCTATGACATCCTCCGCATGAAGGCCGTTCCGATCGGCAAACGCGACTATCTCGGCCAGATGCAGCTGAAAGGCTAGTCGCCGAGGGCGGCGAGTTCGTCCTCGGTAAAGACTCGCGAGCGGGTGAGAAATCTCCGCTCGCGGCCATTATCGAGAGAGAACATGCCGCCGCGCCCCGGCACAACGTCTAGTATCAGCTGGGTGTGCTTCCAGGCCTCGAACTGGCTGCCGGAAATATAGACTGGCACACCTGCGACCTCACCCAGCTTCACATCCCGCTCGCCGAGCTTGAAGTCGCTCACCGGGTAGCACATCGGGCTGGACCCGTCGCAGCATCCGCCTGACTGGTGAAACAGGATATCGGGGTGATCGGCCCGTATCTCTTCGATAAGCGAAGCGGCGGCCTCTGTGGCCAGCACGCGCGGCGGCGCCTCATTTCGTCCTGGCATATTGAACACCTTTCCTGGCCAGCAAGAACATTGCCCCGGCCAGCTGCTTCTTCGGGGGAAAGAGGTCGCAGCGGCCGGGGCTCTGGGAGGAAACGCGTTCTAGAAGAAGCCGAGCTTCTGCGGGGCGTAGCTAACCAGCATGTTCTTGGTTTGCTGGTAGTGATCCAGCATCATGCTGTGGTTTTCACGCCCGATGCCGGACTGTTTGTATCCGCCAAATGCGGCGTGGGCCGGATAGGCATGGTAGCAATTCGTCCAGACGCGGCCCGCTTTGATGGCGCGGCCAAAGCGGTAGCAGGTGTTCGCCTCACGCGACCACACACCGGCGCCAAGGCCATAGAGCGTGTCATTGGCGATGGAGAGGGCTTCGTCATTATCCTTGAAGGTGGTGACCGAAACGACAGGACCGAAGATTTCTTCCTGGAAGACACGCATCTTGTTGTGCCCCTTGAACACGGTCGGCTTCACATAGAACCCGCCTTCAAGGTCGCCCGGCAGGGTGAGGCTCTCACCGCCGATCAGGACTTCTGCGCCTTCCTGGCGGCCGATATCGAAGTAGGAGAGGATTTTCTCTCGCTGCTCGGAAGAGGCCTGCGCGCCGACCATCGTATCGCTGTCCAGCGGGTTGCCCTGCTTGATCGCGGCGACGCGTTTCAGGGCGCGCTCCATGAACTGGTCATAGATCGACTCATGGATGATGGCGCGTGACGGGCAGGTGCAGACCTCGCCCTGGTTCAGGGCAAACATCACAAAGCCCTCAATGGCCTTGTCGAAATAGTCGTCATCCTCACGGCAGACGTCCGGGAAGAAGATGTTCGGCGACTTTCCGCCAAGCTCCAGCGTCACTGGAATAAGGTTTTCCGACGCGTACTGCATGATGAGGCGGCCAGTGGTCGTCTCGCCGGTGAAAGCGATTTTCGCAATCCGGTTCGAGGAGGCGAGCGGTTTGCCCGCTTCAAGGCCAAATCCCTGCACGACGTTGAGGACGCCCGGCGGTAACAGGTCGCCGATCAGCTCCAGCAGGACGCAGATCGAGGCTGGCGTCTGCTCTGCCGGTTTCATCACTACACAGTTGCCTGCGGCCAGCGCCGGGGCGAGCTTCCAGGTCGCCATCAGGAGCGGGAAGTTCCAGGGGATGATCTGCCCGACGACGCCAAGCGGCTCATGGAAGTGATAGGCGACAGTGTCGTGGTCGATCTCGCTAATGCTGCCTTCCTGTCCCCGGATGGCGCCAGCAAAGTAACGAAAATGGTCGATGGCGAGCGGCAGGTCGGCGGCCATCGTCTCGCGCACGGGTTTGCCATTGTCCCAGGTTTCGGCAATGGCAAGCGCTTCGAGGTTCTCTTCCATCCGGTCAGCGATCCGGTTCAGGATAAGCGCGCGCTCGGCAACAGATGTCTTGCCCCAGCTATCGGCGGCCGCATGGGCTGCATCAAGCGCTGCCTCAATGTCCGCTGCGTCCGAGCGGGCGATCTGGCAGATGATCCGTCCGTTGACCGGTGAGATATTGTCGAAGTAGCGGCCGGCTTTCGGCGCGGTCCATTTGCCGCCAATGAAATTGTCGTAGCGCGATTTGTAGGGGGCCTTCATCTGGCCGTGCCCAAGCGTTTGCGTGTCCATGTCTGTCTCCCTGATGTTGTCGCCGCCCTCTCTGTTGGACGGCCTGGAAGGAAGTATTCATCGGGGTGCTGGGCGCGTCACGAGCGCCGGGCGATGGCCCGGTGGTGACATGTCTCACCTCTGAGACAACGGGCCTCTAATTCAGGCGGTCGAGGTCGATACCGAGCCGGTTCATGCGCCGGTACAGGGTTGCACGGCCAACGCCGAGGGCGCGTGCGGCCTCTGACATATTGCCATTCGCACGCAGAATGGCGCGGCGGAGCTCTGCGCGTTCGGCGGCGGCAAGGTCGCTCTGGGCCGGTGTGCCCGAGAGGACATCGGCCGCCGGGCGGGGTTCAAGCGAGGGCGCATCGCCAAGCCCGAACTCAATTCGGGCCGCACGGGTCGCGCCGATCACGACATCGTCGCTATCGATGGCCAGCAGCACGGCGCCAGCGCGGCCATGGCGTTCGCCCATGACAATGCGGGCCCCTTCGAAATGGGCCCGGAAATTATCGCTCTCGATGCGGCGCGCGGTGTCTGACACGGTCGCGGCGATCAGTTGAGAGAAGGCCCCGGTGAGGTCAGCCCGGCAGGATGAGACGTCGAGCGCGGCGGCGAGCATGCCCTGATGGTCATAGATCGGCGCATCGATGCAGCTCATCGCGGTGTTGCGGCTATGGAAATGCTGGTCCTGGTGAATGGTGATGGGTCGCTTCTCGGCGAGGCAGGTGCCGATGCCATTCGTGCCTTCGCGCGCCTCTGACCAGTCGGCCCCTTCCCAGAGGCCCCATGAGCGGAACGCTGCGTCGTCGCCTGCCATGCCGCGCCGCTCGACGATGATCCCGTCAGCATTGGTCATCAGCACGCAGCAGCCTGCCTCTCCGACAGAGCCGAACAGTCGGTCCAGCGACGGTGAGGCAACACGCAGCAACTGCTCCATTGGCAGGCGTGCATCCTTGAGCGACTGCTGGGTCATCAGGTCGGGTGCGCGGCGCGTGTCTGGCTCAAGGCCGTAGCGCTTCAGAGAGCGGCGCCATGAGGCAACAAGGGCTGAGGCCGCCGCGCCGCTTCGGGACTCGGCAGCTTCGCGCACGCGGTCAGCATGCGCAGCTGGGGCAGGGTGGCTGTTTTGCGCCATCTATCGTTTCCTCAGCCCCGAGCATAGCAGATCGCGGCGGAAAGCGAATGACTTCTTTGCAAGGCGCTGGAGGCCAGCCCGTCCGGGCTCAGCTTTCGTTGTAGCGGTAGCCGACGCCGTAAAGGGTCTCGATGGCATCGAATTCGCCGTCCACTTCGCGGAATTTCTTGCGCAGACGCTTGATGTGGCTGTCGATAGTGCGGTCGTCGACATAGATCTGGTCGTCATAGGCCGCATCCATCAGCTGGTCGCGGCTTTTGACATAGCCGGGGCGCTGGGCCAGCGACTGCAGGATCAGGAATTCGGTGACCGTCAGGCGGACCGGCTCGCCATCCCATGAACAGGCATGGCGGTTCGGGTCCAGCGTCAGGCAGCCGCGAACGATCGGCTTCTGATCACCGTCCTCGACCTGTCCTTCGGTCGTGCGCGAGCGGCGCAGAACGGCCTTTACGCGCTCTGACAGGAGGCGGTTGGAGCAGGGTTTGCGGACAAAATCGTCGGCGCCGATATTGAAGCCGATTACTTCGTCGATCTCTTCATCCTTGGAGGTCAGGAAGATGACCGGCAGCTCTGAGTTCTGGCGCAGCCGCCGCAGCAGCTCCATGCCGTCCATCTTCGGCATCTTCACATCGAGGATAGCGAGATCCGGCGGCGTTTCGGTCAGCCCCGACAGCGCAGACAGGCCGTCATGATAGGTTTTGACGTCGTAGCCCTCGGCTTCGAAGAACATTTTAAGCGAGGCGACAATGTTCTCGTCGTCGTCCACCAATGCCAGCGTTGTCATCTTAGCCTCCTCTCAACCCATTCCGGCTATACGTTTTACAAGCCGAGGATTTCTGTCCGGCGTTGAACCACGGTTCGCGCCATCGAGGAAGCCCCCGGCCCGCCGCCAAGAGACCCCCGGCCTGTGGCAAGGCTTGGAAGGCTCTGGGGCAATTTGGGGGCATGTGGCGGCAGGGGCTGCCACAATTCGGGACGGCATATCCTGAAAAGTGAGCACAGATCTTGCAACTCGCCTGACAGGCTAGTCTTGAGAGACGAAAAATGACCAAGAACCGCATTGATTGGGTCGATTACGGCAAGGGTATCTGCATCATCCTCGTGGTGATGATGCATTCGACGCTGAATTATGGCGAGATGGTCGGGGGCACCGGCTGGATGCACGACGTCGTCGCCTTCGCCAAGCCCTTCAGAATGCCGGACTTTTTCCTGATCGCAGGTCTTTTCCTGTCGCGCTCCATCAATGGGCCGCTGGTCGACTATATTGACCGCAAGGTCGTCCATTTTGCCTATTTCTACCTGCTCTGGCTGGGTCTTCAGACGGTCGCTTTCGAGGCTGACCTTCTCCTGTCGGACCCGGCCGACGTCGCCCTTATCTTTTTGAAACAGCTGATTTTCCCGGCCTCCAGCCTCTGGTTCATTCACCAGCTTCTCTTCTTCTACGTGGTCACCCGCCTCATCGCCCGCGTGCCTGTGCTGGCTGTCTTCGCGGTCGCTGCGCTGGCCCATGTCGCCTTCTATGCAGGCTGGATCGCGCCGTCCTGGTCGGTGACCGAGCGGTTTGCCAATTGGTACGTCTTCTTCTTCGCGGGCTATGCCTTCGCGCCGCTTGTCTTCCGCCTCGCAGTTGCTGTGCGCGGACATGGCATGGTGGCCGTTTCAGCGCTTGCTGTCTGGGCGATCTGGAACGCGCAGCTTGTCAGCGTTGGCCTTGGTGACGCGCCAGTGATCAGCCTTGTCCTTGGTTTTGCAGGCGCTTTTGCCATTGTCAGCGTTGCCTCGCTGCTCGCCCGCTTCGATGTCGGCAATGCGATCCGCTATGCTGGCAAGCACTCGATCGTCATCTATCTGACCTTCTTCATTCCGATGAAGGTGGCCCAGAAAGGTCTCGCCATGACCGGGCTTATCCCGGATGTGGGCTGGGCCTCGCTGTCGATCCTGGTCTTCGCGCTGGCTGCGCCGCTTGCCTTCCACTTCGTGGTCCGCAAGACGCCGCTCGCCTTCCTCTATGAGCGTCCGGCCATGTTCCGGATCAACAATGCGAAGACGCCGCGCCCGGCAAAGGAAACCATCGGGCCGGTGGAAGCCTGAGGGAAACCACCGCGCCATACCGTCGGATCGTGGGGTTTCCATCCTGCAAAACCCATGGTGCAGTGACGGTGTACTGGCGGTGTTTCTGAATAGTGTTCCGAAGCGACTACCAACAGTTTCTGTGGAAATCAGAAGTGACGCCCTCTCGCAGCGATAGCTGACGTGGGCGTCACCTTTGCTTCGCCAGAGACTTGCTATACCTCTCGCCCGGCATGGGTGCTTCACCTCCTCCTTCGTCCGGGCAGACGCCCGAGACACCAGACGCAGCCGCCCCGGCTGAGCGGCGTCTCTCTTCAACAGAGCTGCTTCTCCTGACGCTGGCCTCTGCCGTGGTGACAGCGAATGCCTATTACATTCACCCAATCATCTCAGAGGTCGCGCGCGGCTTTGAGGTGAGAGACGCGGTGATCGGCATTGTGCCGGGCGCCAACCAGCTCGCCCTGGCGCTGGGCGTGTTCCTGCTTCTGCCGCTGGGCGACCGGGTCTCTAACCGCAAGCTGGTGACCATCACGGTGGCCGGGCAGTTCCTGTCGATCACCGGCATGGCCTTCGCGACCGATTTCAGGCTGTTCACGCTGGCCTCGACCATTCTCGGCTTCTTCACGATCGCGCCATACCTCCTGCCAGCCTATGCCTCAAAACGGGTCGATCCGGGGCAGCTTGGCGCGGTGACGGCGATGCTGACGACCGGCGTCATTGGCGGCATTCTCGTCGCTCGCGCCGGGGCCGGCATCGTGGCTGAGACCTTTGGCTGGCGCACCGTCTACTATATCGCGTCCAGCTTCATGCTGATCGTCTCGATCCTGCTTCCCTTCATCATGGATGAGCGCGAGGCAGGTAGCGACGACGCGCCAAAGCAGAGCTATCTCAGCCTTCTTTTCTCCATGGTCGCGCTGGTGAAGCGCTATCCGGAGATCATCATCTCCGGCGCCATGCAGGGGCTTGGTTTTGGCGTCTTCCTGTCTGTCTGGATGGGGCTTGGCCTGCACCTGCCGGACATGGGCTATGGCGTCGATGTGGTCGGCTATCTCGCCGCCTTTGCTGGCTTCAACCTGTTCACGACGCCGGCGCTCGGGCGATGGGCTGACAGGGTCGGGCCCTACAAGGCTCGCATCGTTGCGGCGGCCGTCAATTTCGTCGCGGTCTGCCTGCTCTGGCCGCTCGGCTACAATCTCTGGCTGCTCATCATTCCCGTCGTTCTGATGACGCTTCTCGGACCGCTGGTCGATATCTGTAACCGGATGACATTCCTCTCTCTCGAGAAAAATATCCGCACCCGGCTCATGACCATCTATATTGTGATGATGTTCATTGGCGGCGGCATTTCGAGTTCTGCAGGCACCGCCGTCTATGACTATGCAGGCTGGGCCGGGAATGCGGTTCTCGCCATGTGCATGTCGGGCGGCCTGTTTACGCTGGCCATCATTTCGTGGCGTGTGTTTGGGAGGAAGATTGATGGGGCGCCTGCCGGGTAAAGGCCTGCTGAAGGGCGGACTTGCCAGTCCGGCGCGTATCTTGCTTTGGGAGTGGCAGCGCGCCAGTGCGAAGGCGCTTTGACGAGGGATCACTATGCGACACGCCGCTTTCACTGCGATCATGTTCACCGCTGCCATTGCAGGCTGCCAGACTCTGCCGGAAGAGCTCGGGCCGCAGGATTATAGCGCCATTGAAGCAGCCTCTGCCGACTGGGTTGCGGCTTATAATGCAAATGACTGGGAGCTGCTCGCCTCCTACTTCACCTCAGACGCGATCCTGATGCCGCCAAACGGCCCTGCCGTGACCGGACGTGACAACATCGCGGCATGGGAAGCCGAGAATGAGACAGGCTACCGTATCGCGCTCGATATCGAAAACATCGGCGGCAGCGGCGACACCGCCTATGTGCGCGGGCGCTCCTGCGTCTTCGTTCCGCTGGATGAGGGCGAATACGGCGTCGATGCAGGCAAATTCCTCGAAGTGCGCAAGCTTCAGGAAGACGGCGCCTGGCTGGTCGATGTCGACATCTTCAATTCTGACACGCCTGAAGAAGCTGGCCTGCAGGCAACCTGTCCGTTCGCGGATGGGTGGGAGTAGGGCGGGCTAAGTTCGCTGGCAGCCGCGCCGTTTTCAAAAATACCGGATAACCTCAAGGGTCGTCACGCCCGATGGGCGTTAGCCCATCTGGGTGTCCACCTCCGGATAGTGAAACTGGCGCATGGGGTTACGGCGGAAGCTGGACCCTCAGACGGCTGCGCCGTCGAGGGTGACGCGTCGCTGGCGCGTAGCGCTCCCCCCGGCACTTGGTGATCTCTCTTCAGGCGGTCCACCATGGACCCCTGTCTTCACAGGGGTCTTCGGAAACGAGCTGTTGAACTAGCGTTCAAGGTACCAGACGAAGCACATTGCCGCGTTGAGATTGCCCCCAGCTTTCTCGTATTCGCGCACTGCGGGGAAGGTGCGCCCTTCCCTGAACCAACTGTCTTTCGAGTAAATTGCATGGAATTGTGCAAGCGTACGGCGCGCTGCTTCATCCGGGTCTACTTCAGTTCCAAATTGGTCAACTTCTATCCAGTAGATCTCGCAAGTTGCGTCCGGAAGTCTGAATTGAAGCTGACCTCCAAGGCTTTTCAGTCCTGCAACACGAGCAGCTTCTATCACTTCTGGTATGTCATCCGGATGCCAAGCATATTCCAGTCCTCGAAGACTGGATTTCTCGAGGATTGCCTTCGGCAGCGATTGTTCGGCACGGCGTCCGGCCATCAAACCCCGGTCACGAAGGTCGAGATGACCTTCTTGAGGCCGACATTCTTGAAGTTGACCTGTAGCTTGGTGCCGTCGGCGGCGAGGACCTGGCCGTAGCCGAACTTTTCGTGGTGGACGCGTTGGCCGATCTTGAAGCCGGACTTGCCGGAGCTGGTTGCGATGAGTTCTGCCTTGCCATCGATGACGGGGCCGGTCTTTGAGCCTTTGCCGGCATTTTCCTTGAGGCGGCGCCAGCCCGGGGAGGTGTAGTTGGAGCGCTCTCCCAGATCCTCAATCGTGCCCTGGAAACCCTGATCGGCGCCGGGCATGGTGGAATAGCCGGTTTCGCTGCTTGCCTCGACGTTGTCATGCGGGAGTTCGTCGACAAAGCGCGATGGCAGGACCGACTGCCAGCGCCCGAAGATCATGCGGTTGGCGACAAAGCTGATCGCGCATTTTTCGCGTGCGCGGGTGATGCCGACATAGGCGAGGCGGCGTTCTTCCTCGAGGCCCTTCATGCCGGACTCGTCCAGAGAGCGGCGGGACGGGAAGACTTCCTCTTCCCAGCCGGGCAGGAAGACCATCGGCCATTCAAGACCCTTGGCGGCGTGGAGGGTGAGGATCTGGACCTCATTGCCAGACGATTGCCCGCCGACATCCATGACGAGTTCGACGTGTTCGAGGAAGCCGGCGAGGCTGTCGAACTGGCCGAGGGCGTGGATCAGTTCCTTGAGGTTATCGAGGCGTGTCTGCGACTGCGGGGAGCGGTCCTTCTGCAGCATGTCGGTATAGCCGCTCTCGTCCAGGATAACCTGCGCGAGTTCATGATGCGGCATGCCGTTATTGAGCCGGTCGCGCCAGAGATTGATCTGGTCGATGAAAGTGGTGAGGCCGCGCTTGGCCGGGCCTTTGACTTCATCGGTCTGCAGCACCATCGGCACGAGGGTAAAGAGCGAGCGGCCATCGGCGCGGGCAAAGGTCTGCAGCTTCTGGATCGTGGTGGCGCCGACGCCGCGTTTTGGCTGGTTCACGACACGCTCAAAGGCGAGGTCGTCATCGGGGCTGCGCACGAGGCGGAGATAGGCGAGCGCATCGCGGATCTCGGCGCGCTCAAAAAAGCGCGGGCCGCCGATCACGCGGTAGGGGATGCCCAACATGATCAGGCGTTCTTCGAAGAGCCGCATCTGCCATGAGGCACGAACGAGGATGGCGCAGTCTTCATACTGGCCGCCCTTGTTGATGTAGCTTTCGATGTCATCGCAGATGAGGCGGGCCTCGGCCTCGCCGTCCCAGAGGCCGCGCACCTGGACTTTCTCTGCGTCCGGATTGCCCTGTTCGCCGTCACCGACATAGAGCGTCTTGCCGAGCCGGCCCTTGTTGAAGTCGATAACGGAAGAGGCGGCAGCGAGGATGTGCTTGGTGGAGCGGTAATTACGCTCCAGCCGGATGACCTTGGCGCCCGGAAAGTCCTTCTCGAAGCGCAGGATGTTGTCGACCTCAGCGCCGCGCCAGCCATAGATCGACTGGTCGTCATCGCCAACGCAGCAGATATTGTTCGAGCCGCGCGCGAGCAGACGAAGCCAGAGATACTGGGCGACGTTTGTGTCCTGATACTCGTCCACCAGGATGTATTTGAAGCGCTGGTGATAGTCCGCCAGCAGGTCGGGATTCTTCTGGAAGATGGTGATGTTGTGGATCAGCAGGTCGCCGAAGTCGCAGGCGTTCAGGACCTTCAGGCGGTTCTGATAGGTCTCATAAAGTTGGATCGCCTTGCCGTCGGCAAACTGCCAGGCTTCGTCCTTGGGCACCTTGGCCGGGGTGAGCGCGCGGTTCTTCCAGCCATCGATGAGGCTGGAGAGGTGGCGCGGGGTCCAGCGTTTGGTGTCGATATTCTCTGCCTCGATCACCTGTTTGCAGAGGCGGATGACGTCGTCTGTATCGAGGATGGTGAAGCTGGACTTCAGGCCCGCAAGCTCTGCGTGGCGGCGGAGAATCTGGGCCGAGATCGAGTGAAAGGTGCCAAGCCAGCGAAGGCCTTCGCCTGCATCGCCGATGAGCTTCAGCGCGCGCTCACGCATTTCGCGGGCGGCCTTGTTGGTGAAGGTCACCGTCAGCGTCTGGCTGGGCCAGGCAAGTTTGGAGGCGATGATATGGGCAAGGCGGGTCGTCAGCACGCGCGTCTTGCCAGTGCCGGCGCCTGCAAGCACGAGGAGCGGGCCCTCTGTCGTCTCGACCGCATCGCGCTGTTCGGGGTTCAGGCCGTCCAGATAATTGGCGTTCGTGTCTGGCACGGGCGCACGGGCAGCGGCCATTTCCGAGATAGATGGGCGGCGATTCGGGCTGGAACTCATGGAGAACATATAGCAGGGATTGGCCCCAATGGCAGGGGCCGACTGTGCCCTTTGCTGAGCGGCATCAGAGCGAAATCGGCAGGCTGTCTGCGAACCGGTGCCTGCGCGGCGCGTTAGGGCTTGATGACGTCCGGACTCAAACGATCCTTCAAGATTGCCGGGTGGGTAATTGGCATCGTGCTGCTCGCCTTCCTGCTCTTCCTGCTCGCGATGACGCAGCCGCGTTTTGGCACGCCTGTGGCCAACGCATTGCTTGGCGCGTTCGGGCCGGATGGATCACGCGTCGGAACTGCGCATACGCGGTTTCCAGCGGTGTTGGTGGTTGAGGGTGAAGGCCTCGTCGTGCCCGGCCGGGTGAGCGCCGAGCGGATCGAGGCGCAAGTCAATCTGTTTGGCTTCCTGCCATTCGTCAGCTGGCTGTCCTATCTCGAGGCAGAGAATGGCTCTGTCCGAATTGAGGATAGTGGCGAGAGCGATGGCGACGGGCCGGGGCTGAAATCTGCGCGCCGTATCGTCGACAAGGTGTCGCTCACCTCCGTGACCATGCAGGTGGTGCGCCCTGACGAGACGCGCGATGTCGAGATCGAGACCGCGCGCGGGTCGCTGCGGTCTGGCGCATTCATGCTGGAGGCGCGCGGCGCAGGCTCTCGTCTCAGCTTTGATGGGCGCACGTCTGACGCGTTCAGTGAGCTGGATGGCGGACTGCGGCTGCGCGGTGAGAACTTTGCAGATGTCGCGGATCTTGTCGGTCTCGCGGCGCCGGATACGCCGCCTTACGATATGCGCCTCACCGTCGATATCGGGCCGGAGCGCTGGACGCTGAATGTCGACCCGGAAACGCGGATCGGCGATAGCGACCTTTACGGTGAGATCAATGTGATGCCGGGGGGCGAGGTGCCTGTGGTGAATGCAGAGCTTACCTCTGCCGCGCTCGACGCCGATGACCTCGCCATCGTGTTCGGTATCCCGATTGGCGTCGGTGAAGGCGAGACGAGCGGCACGCGGGCGAAAGCGGCGCGCGCGGCTTTTGAGCAAAGCGGGCGGCTTATCCCGGATGTCGAGATCGACTTTGCAAGGCTGGATGCTGTCGATGGCAGTGTCAGCTATACGGCCGAGACAGTGACCGACTCCTTGTTCGACATTGAGGGGCTTGGTCTCGATGTCGAGATTGAGGGCAGGCTGGTGCGGGCGCCGCGGATACATCTAGACTTCGCACAAGGTGAGTTTCGCGGCTATGCGACGCTCGACGGTACGCAGTCGCCGGCCCATACCGATGCGCGCGGCGAGCTTTCCAATGTTGCCTTCGATAACCTCTCGCTCTCGCCATACCTGCGCGGCGGCGCGGATGGTGAGTTCGAAGTGACCACGGATGGCAATGGCTTCCGCGACGCGGCCGCGACGATGAATGGCACGGTTTCGATCTGGTCGACGGATGCGGACATATTGGCGCTGGCAGCTGAAGGCGCGGCGCTCGACTTTGGAGAGGCGATCACGCTGCTGGGTGAGGCGCCGGGCGACCGGACGTATGTCGATGCGCGGTGCGCGGCGATCGTGGCGAACTTCGAGAATGGCGTCGGCACGCTGTCGCCAGCCGTGGTCGACACTGATGACAGCCTCGTCGTCGTGCGCGGCGATGTGAACCTGTCTAATGAGGCCCTTCGTTTGAGTGTGCGGTCCGAGGCCAAGGATGCCTCGCTGGGTACGCTGATCGGCGATGTCGCGATTGGTGGTACGTTGCGCGATCCCTCAATCCAGCCGTTCAGCGCGGGGACGGTGGCCCAGTTCGGGATTGCAGGTATTCTGGCGTCCGTGAGCGGCGGGCTGGCGGCCCTGCCATTCATCGAGCCCGGCATGGCGCAGGACGCCCCGTGCGGTGAGCTTCTGGCCCGTGCGCAAAGCGCGTCGGCGGAGGCAGAATAGGCCGCTCAAACTGACTTAACGCCTTCTGAATTCCGGCACGGAAATTGCGGATGCCTTGTTCTTTGTGCTGACAGAATGGGGCAAGTCATGGCGAAACCAGAACGGATCGTTTTCGAATATGGGTATGGGGCGAGGATCGCCTCTGTATTCGTGGCACTTCTGATGTGGGCGCTGGTGCTCGCCTCGCTTGCTGGTGCGGTCTATCTTCTGGTTCAGGGCGATGCGCTTGCCGCGACGATTGCCTGCGCGATCGGCCTCGTCCTTGCGCCGCTGACCATTGGCCATCAGCATATGATGCGCCTGAAGCATAAGTGGCACCTGTCGCTGCGCCCCGGCCATGTCATGCTGGTGCTGCCAGCCCACCGCGCCGCCCATCACAAGACAGAAGGCTTCGAAGGCGAGATCAACTATCGCAGCATCAAGGGCATCTGCCGCCGCCGTGAGACCCACAGCGTGCTCGGCCTGCGCATGACGGTAATGGCCTACTGGCTGGAGCTTCAGGACGGCCGGATGATGCTTCTTGGCGAGGACCGTAACCCGGGCGCCCATGAGAATGGCCGCAAGACTGTGGTGGCCCGCGCGAGCGAAGCGGTCAGCCGCACTTCGGGCCTGCCGCTCCGCCGGGCTGAGCCTGCCAATACAGACCGGCGCTTCTTTGGTCTGATCGGCAGCGGCGCCCCTTCCTGGACGCAGGACGCCTAGCCAGGCTTGCGGAAGGCGATGGTGACTTCGCCGATACGCAAGCCAAAACGCGTCACATAGGCCCGGTTCAGCAGCACCCCGTCCTGCAGCAGATACATCCAGTCATCAAAGCCGACATTCCAGGTGCCATCGCCTACCTTGAGGTCGACCCGGTAGGTCCAGTTGAACGCATTGCCGACCGCCTGGCCTTGCGCTGTGCCCGGCACATCATTGGCCGTGCCGCGATAGCGCCCGTCGCCGAGGATATCGATTGTCCAGGTGCGTGTGTCCTGTTCGCCGTCGCTATAGTCAAATTCCTCTACCAGGGTCAGCGTGTCGCCTTCGACAGTGCCGGTAATGTCCACCTTGAATTGACGCCTGATCTTGCCGAACCGGTCCTCGAAGATGCCATACGCCGTTGTCTCGCCGAGGAAGTACTCTTCCAGCCTGAGTGTCTGGTCTGCGCTGGAGAAGTCGTCTAGGGAGTTTGAGACGCAGCCGGAAACGGCAACGCCAGCGGCGAGAATGGCTGGGGCTAGGCGGGCTTTGAAGCGCATGGCAGAGGTCCTTTCTGACCGGTCTACGCATTCTCCTGAACGACGGATCATTGGACCGGCATTCACGCGCCAATCTTGACAGATTCCCATAATGCGGTCTGATAACCTTAACGTGCATGCAGGCTGTGAGTGGGGGGAGCACATCATGGCAAAATCTCAGGACGAAATGCTCGCGGCTCATATCGCCGGCATGGAGGCCAAGACCGGCAAACCGCTGGCGCACTGGGTGAAAGTCGTCCAGTCGAGCGGGCTCGAAAAGCATGGCGATCAGGTCAAGATGCTGAAGGAAAAGCACGGCTTCGGGCACGGCCACGCCAATATGGTCTGTCAGGCCGCAAAGGGCCGATTTGAGGCTGATGAAGGCGACATGCTTTCGGGTCAGTATGAAGGCAAGGAGAGCCTTCGGCCGATCTACGATGCGCTGGAAGCCTATGCGAAGACGCTGGGCGATGATGTTGAGATCTCGCCGAAGAAAACGTCCGTCGCGTTTCGCCGCTCAAAGAACTTCGCGGTCGTCACCCCGGCAACCAAGTCACGTGTGGACCTTGGCCTGAACTTGAAAGGTGAGGACGGCACGCTTCGCCTCGCCGAAGAGAAGCCGGGCAGCATGTGCACCCACAAGATGAAGATCCAGGCGGTCGAAGAGGTCGATGACGAGCTCAAGGCCTGGATGAAAGCGGCATACGAGCGGGCTTAGTGCGCATGTCGCTTGAGCGACCTCGCCCTTCGACAGGCTCAGGGTGAGGTCCTTGGGGGATGCGGCTGCAGCAGTGACCTCATCCTGAGCCTGTCGAAGGATGAAGCGTTGTGGTGCGACGCCCGCGTGGTTCGACTTCGCTCACCATGCGGGCTTGAAGACCTGAGAACCTGCTCAGTCAATCTTCGCCTGTGCCTTGTGGCGTGCCGCCTTGAAGTCTGGGGCGCGTTTTTCGGCGAAGGCGGCGACGGCTTCTTTGTGTTCTGGCAGGGTGTAGCAGACCTCCAGACTTTCATGTTCGCGCGCCTGGATGCGGGCCGTGTCGGTGTCGCAGCTATTGGCGCTGAGAAGCTGTTTGGTCATGCGCAGCATGGGCGATGGATTGGCGGCCATCAGGCCGGCAAGTTCGAGCGCGTCGTCGAGCAGGGTTTCAGGTTCTGAGAGGCGGTCAGCGAGGCCAAGCTCAACGGCCTCAGCGCCTGATACGGGCCGCGCGGTAAGCAGGAGGTCATGTGCCTTGCCCCAGCCGACGCGCTGGACGAGGAAATGCGAGCTCGCGAGTTCCGGCACGATGCCGACGCGTACGAAGACGAGGCCGAACTTCGAGATGGTCGAGGCGACGATCATGTCGAAGGGCAGGATCTGCGTGACGCCGATACCGAAGGCCGGGCCGTTGACGGCGGCGATGCAGGGTTTGGATGAGCGGATCAGAGAGATCCAGTCGATCCCGCCATCGCGCTTGTGCGCCTTGGTCTCTGAGGCATCGATATTGTTCTGGAAGTAGGACATGTCCGCGCCGGCGCAGAAGCCGCGTCCTTCGCCGGTCATGACGATGGCGCCGATGTCTTCATCCTCGTTCGCAGCGGTGATCGCCTTGCCAAGCTCACGGCTCATGTCCGGGGTCCAGGCGTTCAGCTTGTCGGGGCGGTTGAGGGTGATGAGGCAAATATTGCCGCGCGTCTCTACCTTGATCTGTTCGTAATTCATGGCGGTCTCCCTGATTTCTTTTTCTGTCAGGGTGAGGGGTCTGCCGCTGGGGTAGTCACGCGAATTTTTTAGGTGTGGGTCTTCAACGGGTGGAGCCGGAAAATGGTTCGGCTTCGGAACGGCTCCGGGAGGCGGCGCGTTGCAAACATGTACAAAACGAAAGAATTATCGATGTCACTTCTACAGATCATCTTGTCTGTCATCCTCCCGCCCGTCGCTGTCTTCCTCAAGGCAGGTGTCGGAGCGCAGCTCCTTATCAATATCGTGCTGTGCTTCTTCTTCTGGCTGCCAGCCGTGATCCACGCCCTGTGGGTCAACGCCAAGGGCGAGGCCCAGCCGGTCTGATCAGGCGCCAGCTGACGCAATAAAAAAAGGGGCGGACCTTTCACGAGGTCCGCCCTTTCTGCATTCGGGGTTGCGGCACGCCTAGTAGAGCGTCGCCATCGCCTTGGCGTCATAGTCTGCCAGTTCTTCGGTGCGGCCGTCCTTCACCTTGGTGGCCCATTCCGGGTCCTGCAGCAGGGCGCGGCCAACGGCGACGAGGTCAAACTCACCCTTTTCAAGGCGCTCAACGACATCGGTGATCGGGCGGGTCTTGGAGCCTTCGCCGCGCATCGCGCCGGTGAACTCTGACGACAGTCCGACAGAGCCAACCGTGATGGTTGGAAGGCCGGTGAGCTTCTTCGCCCAGCCTGCGGTGTTGAGGCCATTCTCACCATCGACTTCAGGAAATTCTGCTTCCCAGAAACGGCGCTGGCTGGCGTGGAGGATATCGACGCCAGCATCGACGAAGACTTTCAGGAAGGCTTCAAACTCCTGCGGGGTCTCAGCGAGGCGGGCGGCGTAGTCCTGCTGTTTCCATTGCGAGAAGCGCAGGATGATCGGCATATCGGGGCCGACGGCCTTGCGGATTTCAGAGATGATCTCACCGGCAAAGCGGGCGCGTTCCGGCAGACCGCCGCCATACTTGTCCTCACGCTTGTTCATCACGTCCCAGAAGAACTGGTCGATGAGGTAGCCGTGGGCGCCGTGGATTTCGAGCGTGTCGAAGCCGAGGTCCTTTGCGCTTTTCGCGGCATCGGCATAGGCGGCCACCATGTCGGCGACTTCCTCATCGGATGGCTCGTCGAAGATCTGCTTGCCCTTGTGGGTGACGCCGGACGGGCTGTCGGATGGGGCGTCAGGATAGTGGCCGGTGCCGGACTTGCGCAGGAGGCCCTGGTGCCAGATCTGCGGGCCCATCTTGCCGCCTTCGGCGTGGACAGCGTCGATGACTTTCTGCCAGCCAGAAAGAGCTGCATCCGTGTGGAAGAGGGGGTAGTTCGGATTGTCGGATGCGCCCTTGCGGCGTACTAGCGTGCCTTCGGACAGGATAAGGCCAACATCAGCTGCGGCGCGGCGTGCATAGTAAGCAGCGACATCATCGGTCGGCACACCATCCGGGCTGAAGCCGCGGGTCATGGGCGCCATGACGATCCGGTTGTCGAGCTCAAGCGATTTCAGCTTGAAGGGTTCAAACAGGGCGGCGGCTGAGGACATGCGGATACTCCCATTGCAAACGTCTGGTCTGGCAGATGGCGTATGAGGGGGGGAGGTTCAATATTTTTCTTATTGAGAAAGTATTCAGGGTCAGTTCACTTGATGATTGCGAACACTGATGCCAGTCTCGACAGATCAAAGGGGGGCGTGAAATGAAATTAGCATATAGTTTGATAGCTGTTGCAGGACTTGCGGCGTGCGCAACGCCAGGCATCGACTATTCGGCGCGGCTGGTGCCCCCGAACACTGAAGCGGTAGAGACGCGGACCGTAGATGTCGGCCGGTTCAATGGCCCTGCTGGTAACTGGTATGCTGATGAGTTCGAGGCCATGCTGGCCAGCGCGACTTTTGACGGCATGCCCTGGTTCAGCATTGCGCGCTATGGCGACGGTTACGTTCCCGAAGGTCAGCGCGCCGGCATCTATGAAGGCAGCATCAATATCGATGGCTATGACGCTGAAGAATATTCAACGCGCGAGACCGAATGCGTCGAGTGGGATGGCCCGTTCGACTGTGAGCGCCGGGCCGAAGTCGAGAAAGTCTGCCTGCGCGAGACGGTGAACGTGTCGGTGCGGCCGCGTCTGATCGAGTATGGCACCGGGCGCATGATCTATCAGGATACGTTCTTCGGAAGCTCATCGGCAGAGAGCTGCGAGGAAGTCTACATTGTCGGGCGGCGTGGCCGCCGTGGCTATGGCGGCGGCTGGACCTACGGGATGTCGGCAGGCATGCAGCCGCCTCCGGGACTGGTGCGGGACGCGCTGGTGACGACGCTGGGCGATATCAGGAATGAGATTGCGCCGCGCAATGCGGTCATGCGGGCTGTGTTCGTGAAAGATGCAATGGACCCGGTCGTTGCGGCTGATCCGCGCTTTGAAACGGCCGTCGATGCGGGGAACCGTTCACCCGACGCGTCCTGCGCTGTCTGGCAGGACCTGCATGCGCAATACCCTTCGGCGCCTGCGGTGACGCACAATCTTGCGGCCTGTTACGAATCTGCGGCAAATTTCGATGAGGCGCATGCGCTTTATGCGGAAGCTGCGCAGCAGGCGCGCGCCTCAGGCATGCCGGTGGACCGCCAGTACAATGAGTCCCTGTCGCGCCTGTCGGCCTATCGCAATGGGCTGCAGGTGCTGGACCGGTTGACGGGCTATGCGCCCGCCATCAACTAGGTGGGGTGGGCGTCGTTCAGGCGGCGCCCATCAGGAAGCCGATCATGGTTGCCAGCAAAAAGCTGACCGAGACGACGCTGGTGGTAAGCAGGATGCGGGACATGGGCGTGAATTCCTTTCTGGAAGTTAACGACCAGAATTGAACGCCGGTTTGACCGCTACTGTTCCCGCTTCGCGCCGTCGAGGCCCTTACTAGCGCGCTCTTTCTCTGATTTTTGAGCCGTTTTCTCAGCCTTGGTGCGGCCGAACTTCACGCGGTTCTCAGCGGCTTTCTTCTCCGCCTCGGCACGTTGTTTCTGCTTGCGGGCCTTGTTGAGATTGATCGGTGTCGTCATGGCGCCTTGCCTCCATTTGCGAGCCGCGCGTCGAGCCTTTCCCGCACGGCTGGCCATTCCTCTGCAAGGATCGAGAAGACGACGGTATTGCGCAGGAAGCCATCTGGCAGGATGCGGTTGTGACGGAGGACCCCTTCCTGCGTGGCACCCAGCTTCAGCACGGCGCGGCGCGAGCGCGTATTGCGCTCATCGACATGGAAGTAGACGCGGATCGCGCCAGCGTCGAAGGCATTGGCGAGCAGAAGCCGCTTGCAGGCAGGATTGACGACGCCGCCCTGGAACTCTGGCGCGTAGATCGTCATGCCGACCTCGACATTGCGCCAGTCCGCATTCGGGTTGAGGTAGGCCGTCATCCCGGCGAAGCGTCCGTCGGGCATGAGGACCGCAAACGGCCTCAGCGTGCCCGCCTCAGTGCGCTGGCGGATCGTCTTCGTCCAGGGCGTGATCCAGTCGCCCGGCGGGTTGTAGAAAGGCCAGGTGGCGAGGCGCTCACCGGAGCGCTCTGCCATGTCACGCAGCTGGCTCGCATGCACATCAAGATCGAACGGGACGAGCCGGACGTAGTCGTTGGAGTAGGGTGCCTGCGGTAGCTGCACCGGACTAGTCCTGGTGTTGGTCGCGCCACTGTTCCATGGCCAGCGAGATGGCAAAAGTTTCGCGATATTTCGGGCTCGACGCCGGGCGCGGCGCGCGGGCCGAGGTGAGGGCCATGATCTCTGCGAGCTTGTTGTGCGCGGCGCCCGCCTGGCCTGCGCCAATATAGGCGTGCAGTTCGACCAGAGCGGAAGACAGCGGGTCGTGGGCACGGATCACGAAGTAGGGCTCGTCCTCACCAAGCTTGGACAGGACGTCAAATTCGGACGGGTTGGCTTTGGAGCCGACAGGAGCTTTCGACATGGTCAGGCGTGCCTTCTTCGTGATTCGGATTGAAGTCCAGTCCAGCATATCCCATCGCGCGGGGCACGCCCAAGATGTCAGGCCGGGCTTACCAGTTTCAGCTTTTTGAGCATCACCCCGATATTGTTGTGGGTCACGATCCCCTCAACGCGTTCGCCGCCTTTGAGGCGTGTCCCGTCCTCGAGCAGGGAGTTGTCGAGCACGGCGAGGACAGAGGTATAGTTCTCATACCCATCCACGATTTCGACCAGGCAGGCACGGCGCGACAGCACCCGGCGCACGAAACCCTGGCAGGGCTTTTCGCGGGCGCAGACGAGGTAGGCCGGTTCGCGGTCGCCATTCGCGGCCGTTTTCTTGTTAGACGTCATGAATAGGACGTCGTCGCCAGTGTCCGGGAAGCCTTCGCTGCAGAGGCTCACCCGGTTGAAATAGAAGCGCTCACCCAGCTCACTGAGATTGGTTGAGGCGTTTGCGACCCGCTCATCAATGAAGCCAAACCGGTCATTGATCGCGTTCTGTACGGTGCCGATCTGCCAGGCGCGCTGTTTGCGACCATCGCGTATGCCCTTTGCGAGGACGGTCGGCATCTCCTTGCGCGGCGGGCTGAGGAAGGAGCTGAACCTGTCACTGGTGGCGGGGGACACGGCCTCTTCGGCGTCAACATCCAGCTGGGCGTCGCTCTTGTTGCTGACATTCAGGCGGCGACGCTTGCTGAGTGTCTTTTCCTGCAGGCGGACGATTTCGGCGCGGCGACGCTCTTCCCACTGGTCCCAATTGGCGAAGGTGCGTGTCCAGAGCCATCGATGGAGGAGGGCGGCGAGGGCGATGAGCGCGAAAATGATCGCACCCGCGAGCGCCATATCCTCGAATGTAACGCCGAACAGCGCGATGCCCTGGAGGGGGCCATACGTCCGTAGCCAGCCAAGTGCGCTGGCCAGGATTGAGAAGAGCGAGAAGGCCGCGAACTTCTGGTCAAGCAGGGAGGCATGCAACTGAGGGCAGTCGTGGATCTTACGCTTGGCGTCATAGTCCGCCTGCAGCGCGGCGATCCGGGCCGGGCGGGTCCGCTCTTGCCAGCGCCTGACATAGATCGTGGCAATAAAGCCTGCGACGATGACGAGCGTAGCGCCGCCGAGATAGGCGGCAGCCGATGGGTAAGCCTCAATGAGACGGCTGACCTGCCCGGCGAGCGAGCTGATCACATTCAACATCTGCTGCATGAAATCGTTCACGCATGCCCCCCGCTAACCCCGGCGCGTGGCTACCTGCTTAAGGGTTAGGGGCGCGAAACCCAAAGTAAATTCAGGTCTCAGGGGAAAAGTCCCCCGCCCGTTCGCGCGAGGGGGAATGAGGCCGATACAGCCTAGTGCCCGCCGCCGAAGGCGCCGGTGCGAACAGAATAATCCACGGCGACGGCATAGTCCGGGTCATCATCGCTATCGACCATGAGCTGTCCGGCGCGTTTCAGCAGCTTGTGGCAATCGCGCGAGAGGTGGCGCAGGCGGAGCGTCTTGCCGTGAGCTTCATACTTGGCGGCGAGGTCTTCGATGGCCTGCAGGGCAGACTGGTCCACGACGCGCGACCGCATGAAGTCGACGATGACGACGTCCGGGTCGGTTTCCGGGTGGAAGAGCTCAGCAAAGCCATCGGTCGAGCCGAAGAAGAGCGGACCTTCGATTTCATAGACGTGAGCGCCAGGCGTGCGCACTGAGTCGCGCTCAATGATGCGGATGCGGCGGGCATTGTTCCACGCGTAGGCAAGCGCGGAAACGATCACGCCGACGACCACGGCCGTGGCGAGGTCATAGAAAACGGTGACGGTGGTAACGAGCACGATGACGAGCGCATCGGTCAGCGGGATGCGGGTCATGATGCGAAGGCTGTTCCAGGCAAAGGTGCCGATTACGACCATGAACATCACGCCGACCAGCGCGGCCAGCGGGATCTGCTCAATCAGGCTGGAACCGACAAGAATAAAGGCCAGCAGGAAGAGCGCGGCAGAAATGCCCGAAAGGCGCGTGCGACCGCCGGACTTCACATTGATCATTGACTGGCCGATCATGGCGCAGCCGCCCATGCCGCCGAAAAAACCGGTGACGAGGTTGGCCGCGCCTTGCGCGACACATTCCTGGCTCGCGCCGCCACGCTTATTGGTCATTTCACCGACGAGGTTGAGCGTCAGCAGGCTCTCGATGAGGCCGATGGCGGCAAGGATCACCGCATAGGGCAGGATGATTTCGAGCGTTTCGAGGTTCAGCGGCACAGCTGGTATGTGGAAGGCAGGCAGGCCGCCCTCGATCGAGGCCATATCGCCGACGCGCGGCACGTCGAGACCGAAGACGATAACGATGGCGGCGACAATGCCGATGCCGGCGAGCGGAGCCGGGATGACCTTGGTGAACTTGGGCAGGCCCCAGATTATTGCCATCGTAACGCCAACGAGGATCAGCATGAGCGCCAGCGGCCAGCCGCTCATCCATTCTCCGCCAGCCATGCCATGACCGGAAACTTCAGCCGTGCCGGGCACCTGAAACTGGGTCAGCTGGGCAAGGAAGATCACGATGGCGAGGCCATTCACGAAACCGAGCATTACAGGATGGGGCACCAGCCGGATGAATTTGCCGAGTTTGAAGATGCCTGCGCCAAGCTGGAGGATACCCATCAGCACGACCGTGGCGAAGAGATATTCCACGCCGTGCTGGGCGACGAGGGCGACCATCACAACAGCAAGCGCGCCAGTCGCGCCCGAGATCATGCCCGGCCGTCCGCCAATGCAGGCCGTGATGAGGCCGACAATGAAAGCGGCATAGAGGCCGACGAGCGGATGCACGCCAGCGACAAAAGCGAAGGCGACGGCTTCCGGTACCAGAGCGAGAGCTACGGTCAGGCCTGAAAGAAGCTCAATCTTGATCCGGTTCGGCGTGAACTTGGCGAGGTTTTCCTGAGAAAAATTCTGCGCGCCGAGGCGATCTGCGAAAGCAGCGAATGGGGATTTGCTGGTCACGGGCTGGCTCAGTCTGTTGGCGTTTAACGTCAGGCGTCCGTATGACGGTCTTTATATTGCGGCGCAACATGCAGGCCGTCATCGGAGCTGACTTTGGTGCTGCGTGCCGGCTAGCTCGACGAGACGATGCCGCCGTCGCATGGGATGGTGTGACCTGAGATATAGGCGCCCGCGCGTGAGGAGAGGAACATGGCAAGGCCTGCAATGTCCTGCGGCGTGCCGACACGGCCGGATGGGTTACGGTCGCCAATGGCCTGCCAGTCGACGCCTTCAGTCTCACCGCCATAGCCGACACCGGTGGAGAGCATCCATGTCGGGAATGGGCCAGGTGCGATGCCGTTGACGAGGATATGCTCACCGGCGTGGGCCGCGCCCATGAAGCGGGTGAGGTGGATGACGGCAGCTTTGGACGTGCCATAGGCATAGCCGCTCATCGGCGAGGTGTGCATGCCATCAATGGAGGCGATGTTGATGACCCGCGCCGGGTCTTCGGCGCTGGCGGACTTTCTCAGAAGCGGTGCCAGCTTTTGCGTGAGGAAGAAGATGCCCTTCACATTCACGTCCATAACCTTGTCCCAGCCGCTCTCTGGAAAGTCCTCGAACTTCGCGCCCCAGGCAACGCCTGCATTGTTGATGAGGACGTCGACCTTGTCTTCGCGCTTGGCGATCTCGTCAGCGAGGTGCTGGATGCCGACCATCTGGCCGACATCGGACGGGATGGCGTAGATCTCGCCGCCATACTGGTCTTTCAGGCGCTTTACAGTTTCTTCGCAGGCATCGGCCTTGCGCGAGGAGATGATGACCTTGGCGCCATTGGCGAGATAGCCCGCCGCAAGCATCTCACCGATGCCGCGCGATCCACCCGTGATGACCACTGTCTTGCCCTTCACCGAGAAGAGATTGCTGAAATCATTGCTCATGGCGTGTCCTCCGCTTCGTTTGCTTCCTGCGGTTTGGAGGAGGCGTGCGGCGCTGGCAAGAGCAGTGGGCGTCAGTTGCCCGAGAAGAGCCGGGAGAGGGCCCGCTGAATGTCGTATTCGTGATCGATAAGAGACCCGACGCGCCTGCCGATGAGCTGCTTTGGAAATGCCGAAAGCTGGTGTGTCGCCAATATGAAAGACTTATCCCGGACGACTACATCAATCGTGACGGGTGGGATCGGTCGCAGGATTTTGTCAGCGAGAAGGGGCGCAACGAGGACCGCTGGTCCAGTGTCCACACGAGGGTATTGGAGAAGTACGATCAACTGCTCCGGATCGTCACTGATCTCGTGAACTGCGAAGCGTTCATCCATCAGAAAAGCCGGTACTTTTCGTTCCAGAGGCCGTGCTTCTTGTAGTGCTCGTTCCAGCTCTCGATGGCTTCGCGATTTTCTTCCGAGAAGCGTTTCATGCGCTCGGTTTTTACAGCGCGCTCTACAGCTGCACGCGCGATTTCTCCGGCATCGAGGCCGTATGATGCGGCTTCTTCGAGTAGGGCATCGTCAGATGCCCCAAAGTCGAAACGCTTCGACTCCTCCATGACTCCGCGGCGTTCGCCAGCTGCGTTAATACCGAGAAGTTCGGCGGCCGTTACCTCGCCCTCCGTTACGACTTCTATCCGCCGCGCTGTTTCCACAGATGGAGAACTCGACCGTCGTTCCAGCCTGGATATCTGGATTGCGCTCACGCCGACTGCAGCGGCCAATTCGCGCTGCGTCAGTCCCGCTGCAGTACGCCATGTAAGAAGCTCCATGCGATGTAGCTTAGCTTACATGGCGTGTAACAGCAATCACCCCGGCGAGATCATCTTGGATGGGTCGACGATGGCGTCGAAGTCGTCTTCGGGGATGCCGTCCTTGATGGCTTCTTCCTTGAGCGTCGTGCCATTCTTGTGGGCGTTCTTCGCGATCGCCGCGGCGCGGTCATAGCCGTACTTTTCCTTGAGCGGGGTCACCAGCATCAGTGAATTTTTCAGGCCGCGCTCGATATTGTCGAGGCGTGGCTCGATGCCGACGACGCAGTTCTCGGTGAAGGACACGGCCGCGTCTGCCAGAAGGCGAACCGACTGGAGGAAGTTGTAGGCCATCATCGGGTTGAAGACGTTGAGCTCAAAATGGCCCTGGCTGCCGGCAAAGCCGATGGCAGCATTGTTGCCGTGGATATGGGCGCAAACCTGGGTGAGGGCTTCGCACTGGGTCGGGTTGACCTTGCCCGGCATGATGGAGCTGCCCGGCTCATTCTCTGGCAGGGCAAGCTCACCAAGGCCGGAGCGTGGGCCAGAGCCGAGGAAGCGGATGTCATTGGCGATCTTGAAGCAGGACATGGCGACCGTGCTGATCGCGCCATGTGTGAAGACCATTGCGTCATGGGCCGCGAGCGCTTCGAACTTGTTCGGCGCGGTGCGGAAATTGAGGCCGGTGATCTGTGCGATCTTGTCGGCGACCATTGTGTCAAAGCCTTTGGGGGAGGCGAGACCTGTGCCGACAGCGGTGCCGCCCTGCGCAAGCTCCATCAGCTTAGGCAGCGTCATCTCGATGCGCTCGATGCCATTGGCGAGCTGCTGTGCGTAGCCGGAGAATTCCTGGCCGAGCGTGACCGGGGTCGCGTCCTGGGTGTGGGTGCGGCCGATCTTGATGATGTCGGCCCAGGCCTTTGCCTTGTCGTTCAACGCATTGTGAAGCTGTTGTAGCGCCGGGATGAGGCGGTGGGTGACTTCCTCGGCGCAGGCAATGTGCATGGCGGTCGGGAAGGTGTCGTTCGAGGACTGCGACATATTGCAGTGATCGTTCGGGTGGACGGGCGACTTGGAGCCCATCTCTCCGCCGAGGATTTCGATTGCACGGTTCGAGATGACTTCATTGGCGTTCATGTTGGACTGGGTGCCCGACCCGGTCTGCCAGACGACGAGCGGGAAATGCTCATCGAGCTTGCCTTCGATGACTTCGTCGGCGGCCTCAACGATGGCCTTGCCCAGTTTCTCGTCCAGCTTGCCGAGTGCCATATTGGTTTCGGCGGCGGCCTTCTTCACGATGCCGAGCGCACGGACGATCGGAGCAGGCTGCTTTTCCCAACCGATCTTGAAGTTGCCGAGGCTGCGTTCTGCCTGCGCGCCCCAATACTTGTCGCCCGGGACTTCGACAGGTCCCATCGTGTCGCTTTCAGTACGTGGTTTCGGCTGCTTGTCGCCAAAGATGCCCATCGGGTCGGCTCCTGTTCGTGTGTCGGTTGAATCTGTAAGGTCCCGGGCGCTTTAGCATGGCGGCGCGCCAGCGCAAAAGCGCGTTTGCGCGCGCATGTCGCAGTGCGTGGACTTGTCGCCCGGCCTGCTGCCCTATCTATGATGCCATGAGACGCGGAGGGGTATCCGATGGCTGAGACAGACACATTGCTTGCAGGCAAGCCGCCGCACGCGCCGGAGGGGCATCCGAGCGTGACGCAGGGCAAGACTGGCTTGCTGCTGGTCAATCTCGGCACGCCTGATGGCACCGACTACAAGTCGATGCGCCGATACCTGTCTGAATTTCTGTCTGACCGGCGGGTGATCGAAGTGAGCCCGCTGATCTGGCAGCCGATCCTTCAGGGGCCAATCCTGACCTTCCGGCCAAAGAAGTCCGGTGAGGCGTACAAGAAAATCTGGACCGATGAGGGCTCTCCGCTGCTGGTCTACACCAAGCGGCAGGCCGGGAAGTTGAATGCGCGGATTGGCAGTGAGCGATTGATTGTCGATTTTGCGATGACCTATGGCAATCCGTCGATCGCTTCGAAAATCGCTGACATGAAGGCAAAGGGCTGTGACCGGATTGCGGTGATGGCGCTCTATCCGCAGTACTCTGCGACGACGTCGGCCAGTGTCTATGACCGCAGCTTTGATGCGCTGAAAGACATGCGCTGGCAGCCGGCCGTGCGCACGGCCGCGCCTTTCCATGATCACCCCGCCTATATCGAGGCGCTGGCAGCATCGATTTCAGAACATATTGAAGGCCTCGATTTCGAGCCGGACCGTGTGCTGATGAGCTATCACGGCATTCCGAAGGCCTATTTCGAGAAGGGCGACCCGTATCACTGCCACTGTCACAAGACGACGCGTCTGGTGGCCGAGAAGCTTGGTTGGGCGGACGGGTTTGCGATGACCACTTTCCAGAGCCGGTTCGGGCCGACCGAGTGGCTGCAGCCCTATACTGACAAGACGTTGGAAGCGCTGCCGGAGCAGGGCGTTAAGAAGGTGGTGGCGGTGTCGCCAGCCTTTATTTCCGATTGTCTTGAGACGCTCGAAGAGATCGCCATGGAAGGCCGCGACAGCTTCATGGAAGCGGGCGGGACGCATTTCTCGGTGGCGCCGTGCCTCAACGACTCAGAGCGGGCGATTGACCTGCTTGAGACGCTGGCGGAGCGGGAGCTCGCTGGCTGGATCTAGCGCGCAAAGGAAAAGGGCGCGCCTTTCGACGCGCCCTTTAATGATTCTCTGAGCCCGAAGCCTAGAAAGACTTGCGGATGCGTGCGCCGTAAAAGGTTGGCGTGCCTGCGATGAAGGTCGGGATGCCGAAGCCATCGCCGGTATTGCCTGCATCGATGATATAGTCTTCGCCGGTGAGGTTGTTGACGTACGCCTCGACGCCGAAGCCGTTCTCAAGGTCGAGCTGGACGTTGAGATTGACGAGGCCATAGGCTTCCTGGCTGATCAGCTCGCGCTCTGTGTTGTCGAAATAGACCTGCGACTGCCAGGTGTAGCTTGGTACGAGGCTGAGCGTGCCGAAGCCCGCATCCATCAGGAAGATACGGGCCGCGAGGCTGGCCTTGTGGTCTGGCGAGAGACGCAGTTTGTTACCGCCGAACGGGGCGCCCGGCTCATCGTCGAAGCGGGCATAGTTATAGCCATAGCTCGCGATGATGTTGAGCGCGTCGGAGAGGTACCAGTTGGCCTGCGCCTCAAAGCCTTCAGCCGTCGCATCGCCAGCATTGATAGGCTCGATCAGCCCCTGTGCGTTGATCTGCGTCGACTGGAAGTTGTTGTATTCATAGTAGAAGGCCGAAGCTTCGAGGCTGAGGTCACCACCGAGAAGCGAGCTTTTTGCGCCGACTTCATAGGCGTCGACGATCTCTGCATCGAGGATGGCAAAGCCTGCTGCTGGTGCAGATGCTGAAGCCGTGATGACTTCCGGGCGGCGGCCACGGGCATAGTTGGCGAAGAGGTTGACCGAGTCGGTCAGTTCGAACTTCGCCGCGGCGCGCCAGGTGAGGTCATCGAAAGTTTCGCTGCGGGCGATGCGGCCACCCGATGGCTGGACGAAGAGACCAGCACCGGTCAGCGCGCTTGGGCCGTTCAGCAGCTCGACGAGCAAGCCGCTTTCCTTGTCTTCGGTGGTGTAGCGAAGACCGCCGGTGAGCTGCAGGCGGTCGGTCACATCAAATGTGGCGTCCGTAAAGACTTCGAAGGCCTGCGTTTCACCATCATTGACGAAGCGCTCATTATGAATCGGCTTCAGGGGTACGACGACGGTGCCACCAGACTGCTGGAAGACAGTCAGATTGATGCCCGGAAAGGCGCTTGCCGGCGGCGCATTTGGCGGGGTCAGGAAGCCGCCAAGAAGGGCCTGAACGGCACGCTCGTCAAAAGTGAGCGGGACATTCTGCTTGCCGCTCTCATCGAAATAGCTTGCGCCGATAAAGCCGCGAACCCGGCCGCCAGCATCATAGTTTGCGCGCAATTCCTGGCTGAACTGTTCGCCCGACGCGTCCTCGCCGAAGATGAGGAGGTCGAGACCGAAACCGTCCGGATCGAACACTTCGAGGCTGTCGAACTCGCGGTAGCCGGTGATCGAGGACAGCGTGATGTAGTCGGAAACCTGCCAGTCGCCGAGGAGCGTGACGTTGGTTACCTCGCGCTCAAGGCCAAGCGGCTTGCCACCGAGGAAGTTGCCAAAGGTGTTGAGGTTGGCCGGGTCCCATGGCGCGGCTGAGCCGTTTGGCTCTGGCAGGAAAGCCATGGATTTAAAGCTGGTGCCCGATGGGCTGTCTTCCTGATAGTTTGCGATGAGGTCAAAGCGCAGGTCTGCGGTCGGCGTGAAGGCGAGCGAGGCGCGCACGGCCGACATGTCCTGGCTGTTGAAGTCTTCCTCGTCCGGATTGACGCTTTCGACATAGCCATCGCGCTCACGAAGGCGGCCTGCGATGCGGAAGGCAAGCGTGTCTTCGACGATCGGGCCAGTGACGTAGCCGTCGAGATAGACCTCATCATAGTTGCCGATACCGGCGGTGGCCTGACCGGAGAACTCAAATTCCGGCTTGGCCTGAATGACGTTCACGCCGCCGATGAGCGCGCCGCGCCCGAACAGGGTCGGCTGCGGACCTTTGGCAACTTCGACGCGCTCAAGATCGAAGAGCTCAACGACAGAGCCGCGCGAGCGGGAGATTGAAACACCGTCCTGGAAGATCGCGATTCGCGGCTCGATATTCGATTCGCCGCTATCGGAGGTGATGCCGCGGATCACAAAACCCGGATTGTTCGGGCTCTGCTCCTGAACCTCGAAGCCCGGCACGAAGCGGGCGACGTCCGAGAATTCATCGAGGCCGAGATCGTCGAGAAGTTCGCTATCGACAGCGGACACCGCGACCGGCACGTCGCGCAGGTTCTCAGCGCGCTTCTGGACGGTAACGGTCACTGTCGTCTGGCGCAGTTCATCTTCGCTCGTTTCCTGCGCGAGGGCAGGGGCAGCGAAAGACGCGGCGAGGGCAAGCGTTGTCGTGGTGAGGAGGAAGTTTTTCATGGGAGGCTCCGCAATGCAGTTTTCTGCTGGCGAGCCTCCTATTTGTGCTTTGCAACAAGCGTGCGACGGTCAGGACGAATAAGACTCAGAACACCTCATTGTGGTTTTCAGGTCACGTGAGCCGTCACACCCTACGTGCGAGAGCGATGACTTTGCGGCCCCCCGCGCCTGTGCAAACTGTGCGATTGCGTCCGTGCCGCTTGGCGTCATAGAGGGCGTGATCTGCTTCGCTGAGCGCGCTGTGGAGCGAGGAAGAGGCAGTGAACGAGGTCACACCAAAGCTTGCCGAAACAGATAATCCTGGCGCGATCGTCTTGAAGCTGGCCTCTTCGATTACGGTGCGAAGTCGCTCGGTGACCTTGCAGGCCTGATCGAGATTGACGCCGGTCAGCAAGATCGCAAACTCTTCGCCGCCCCAGCGGGCAAGCGCGTCGACCGGAAGACGCAGGACGTTGCTTGCCAGTCGGGAAACGGTCTTCAGCACCTCGTCGCCTGCCGCATGGCCGTAATTGTCGTTGATCGACTTGAATCGATCGAGGTCGAAAAGAACCAGCGCAGCGGCATCGCCTGTTCGGCCCATGCGTATGCGTTCTTTTTCCGCGACCCGCTCAAATGTTCGCCGGTTCATGAGCCCCGTTAGGGCGTCGGTCGCGGCGAGCGCCTGTAGCTTCTCCTGATGCGCGGCAATCTCAATCTCTCTCAAATAATGAACGAGACCGGCCGGAATGGCGATCGCGCACGAGATGAAGATGACCGTGGCAATGAACAGTGCGCCATTGTGGTTCAGGCCAAGCGCTACGGTGACCGATGCGCTGACTGTTGCGAGTGTGATCGCCGTGCCGCTGACCAGGATGGGGAGACGGGTCGGCTTTCTTTGCACGAAGTCAGACAGGAGAGACGCTAATCTACGCATGTGAAGCATATCGCACATTAAGGATGACGTTCTCTGACCCCATCCTGTGAAATTTCATATTTCATGCGCAAAACGAAATCATGGGCAGCGTGACCATAGATGCTGGTCCGTTCTGAAAGACCGTTCTAGGTGTGTGCCTATGGATGACTGGATCAAGTCTGGGAAAGTGCGCGCGCGCATCACTGATGAGGGCGCGCTCGAGGTGCGCTGCTTCGGCCTGACAACGCAGGCGAAATACTACAAGCCGCTACTGAAGGAGTTCTTTCGCAAGGACTTCACCCGGCTTCGCCCGGGGCATGGTGATTACGCGGTCCATATCGTCATGGAATATACAGGCGACCCGCCCTGGATGGACCTCGACAATCTGGCAAAGGCGCTGCTCGACAGCGTGTCAGGCAACGCCTTTGCAGATGACCATCAGGTTGCGCGCCTTCTTGTCGAGCGTCGGGTGGGCGAGCGGGAAGGCATATATATGCGTGTTGAGGCGATGGATTGAGGGGCCGCGCCTAGCGGCCCCTGATCGGTCCTAATTCGCAGCTTTCGCCGTATCGACGGCCATCAGGAAGTCAGCCGGAAGCTGGCGTCCAAGCGGGCTGATCGAAGCCATCATGTTCTCTGCCGTCGTGTCGAACTCGCGATAGTCGCAGGTAAGCTCCACACCAGCGGGGATGTCGAAGAGGGCATAGCCAGCGTCGATCGAGGAGAAGTCGGTGTTTGGCTGCTCGCTATGGTTCATGTAGCGGCCTTCATCGCCGTCCAGAATGCAGACCTGACGGTCGTAGGGCGGGATGTAAGTATAGCGCTTCAGAAAATCCGAAAGCCGCTCATCGGCGTCGCTGAAGCTGTCGAGCGAGATCATCCGGTCGACGCGTGGATCGAAACGCCAGATGAGTTGGCCACGCTTAATTGGCTCACGAGAAAAGACGCCGAGGCCTTCGATGTCAGAGGCAGCAAGATAGCAGGGGACCAGCATCATGGACTGGCAAGCTCCTGAAAGGCCGGGTCGCCGCCCGGAAACGGAATCAGGGTTTTGCCCGCGCTGGCGTCGCGCAACGCTGTAGATGCCCGCAGCGTGGAAATATTCAAGTTAAATTATAGAGGGGTCTTATCGGTGCGAGACGGAGAATCAGAACCGCTTGAACGGCCGGGGCGAAGCGGTCGCCGTTGCGGTCGCCACAAGCTTTCCATCCGGGTCAAAGCAGCTGGCTTCGGAGAAGCAGACCGACTTGCCGAATTTGAGTATCTTCGCCTCTACCTTTGCCGGGCCAACAAATAACGGGGCGAGATACGACACCTTCATTTCAAGCGTCGGCGCCGTCATCGTGACATTGGAGGCTATGATAATGTTGGTCGAAATCGCCTCGTCCAGCATGGCCGCGATGAAGCCGCCCTGGATAGCGCCTGTCGGGTTGGCAAAGCTTTTGTCTGCAGTGAAATTGACCACCACCCGCATCTCATCCTGATGGACCTCAGCGAGATCCATGCCGAGCGTGTCGGAGCAGGCAGGGCGCTTCTTCGAACTGCGGAAGCGCGCCAGCATGTCGGCGTCGCTGAGGCGCGGCTTTTCAGTCTGTTCGGACAAAATCTATTTCCGGCGGAAAGCGTCGATGCTTACGACCGTTGAGCCGTTCGCGTCACCAGATGCTTTCGGCGCCGGTTTCGGCGCCTCTTCTTCTGCCTCGACAGAAGCTTCACTGGCCGGGCTGATGATCTCAGGTTCGCCCTTGGTCATCTCTTTCTCGAAGGACAGGCCAAAGTTCACGGCTGGATCAACGAAGCGCGTCATTGCCGCATAAGGGATGGAGAGGTGCTGTGGCACACCGCTGAATTTCAGGATCAGCTCAAAGTGGCCATCATGCACTTCCAGATCCCAGAACTGGTGCTGAATGACAATGGTCATCTCATCGGGAAAACGTTCGATGAGATGGTCGGCCATCTTCACGCCGGGCGCTTTCGTGCGGAAGGTAATGTAGAAGTGGTGCTCACCGGGAGCGGCGCCGTTTGCGGCCGTCTGACGAAGTGTTTCACGTACCACGCCGCGCATGGCAGCCTGGGTCAGTGCTTCATAGCCGATATAGTCCGTCATCGAATAATCCTCCCGAGAGGTCCCGGTTGTACCGGGAACAGCCGCCGGTTCAACATGCTTCATCCATGAGGCGAAGCGCAAAGCAGCGTTTCGCCCATACTCTCGATGACGATTGCGTCACAAACGAGGCAGTATGTGATGTGTTGAACCGGCAAGCGCGGCAGTATTAACCGCTCGGTTTGCCTTCGGTGGCGGGCGTTTCGTCCTTGCGGCGCGTATTGGTAACGGCGGTGATCAGGCCGAGACCGCCGAGAATGACTGCGCCGATGGCAACCCATTGACCGGGCACGCCAAGGGCAACTGCAGCCCAGATCAGCCCGCCCAGAAAGATGATGAAACCGATAGTATAAATCGCGAATGAAGACATCTGTTCTCTCCTTTAGATGAGAGGCAAACGCGGCTTGGCAGGCTCTCGTTCCAAATATGGGGACTGGATGCATTTTCGGGGATGAGGTGGAGGCTTCTGTTGCCAGGCGCCTCCGGGCCCCGCCTAAGGCGCTGAAGCCCTAGGAGTTAAGTTCGGTAAACCGAGCGCAGACTAGGCTGCGAGCAGTTCGCCTTCAGCAAAGTTGTCATTTGCAACTATTGTTGAGTGAGCTTCTAACGGAGCTCATCCGGGCGAAGGCATCGTCTTTACACGTCCGTCGATCCTGTTTCGCCCCCAAAGCCGTCCCGCTGAAGGAAGGGAATTTGGTGGAGGCGCCGGGTACCGCCCCCGGGTCCGAACCGCTTATTGCACGCGCGTTTATCGCCATAGTCCCCGAAGGAACGAGTTGAATATAGGCCGCACATCGCACCGATGAAAGGGGTCAGAGTGTGATCCGCAGGTCAGAAATTGAACTCGCGATGGACTGGTAGGCATCCTGAAGCTGTTGACCGTTCTCTGGCCGGAAGAAAAATTCCGAGCCGCTGGAGCAATATTGAAGCACTTCGCGGCCTGCCTCGGGGGCCTGGAAAGCCACTGAATAGATGCGGATGCCGGCGGCCTTGGCCTGATCGCAGAGCTGTTTGGCCTGCCAGGTGGAGTTACCATTCGAGCTGTCACCGACCGTGTTGAAGGCCCCATCTGTCATCAGGATAAGGGCTTTGGCGCTGTCTGGCTCATCATAGGCGAGGGGGGCGGCGCTTTCGGGGAAGACCGCGCTCCACGCTGGTGAAATCATGTACCAGCCCCAGGCGACGCCGAGATGGCCCGCTGTATTCCCTTCAGCGCCGAGCGCGGTGATGTAGTCATAGAGAGGCTGGCGCGAACTTGTCAGGGCAAGCGGCTCCGCGTCGCCGCAATCGTCGCGGCGATAGACATCCGCCTTCACGATGTACTGACCGGGGCCGGGTGCCGCATCTGTAAAGGCCTGGCTGCCTTCACGCTCAAACACACAGGTTGAGTAGTAGTAATAAGTGTACCAGCGCCCATTGTAGTAATAATTCACGCTCTGGGAGCTGGAGCTGCCCGTTGCCGCTTCAAAATAATCGCCCGCATTGAAGGCGCCATTATAGGCGACCATGGATATGCGGATGTCATCTTCGTGGCCGGGCTTGGGGTCTTCGACGAGCAATGTGTCGACGGCGTCGCGCGCAGCGATTTTGAGGTCGGCAATGCGCTGTCCGTCCATCGAGCCTGAGACATCGAATACGAAGGACACGTCGACCTTGCCGATGCCATAGGTCGTCGCCGTTTCAACGTCGAACTCGAATGTGTCGATGTCGGCAATCTTGGCGAGGAATGTGTCCATGGTGCAGCTGGTGGTCGCCTCCACATCGGTATCGTCGATGACGACGGCCGGGAGGGTGCAGGTCAGCGGGAAGGGGCCATTGGAAATCAGCGCGGTGAAATAGGTGCGTACGGTCTGCTGCACCTCAAGCTTCGTTGCGCCGTCCTGATAGGCGCGGGTGCCTGCAATGACAGCGGAATCGATGCTGCTTTGCGCCTTTGACTTGTTCGTTGTCAGCACCTGGAAGTCGACAGCGAAGCCCGCGATCAGCGCGATCGGGAACAGCGATAGCGCAAACAGGATGGCCATCTGACCATCGCTGTTTCGCTTGAAGCTGGGGTTCCAGATCTTGCCGCACATGGAAATGAGTCTGGACCAGCAGGGCTTTCGGGAGGCTTCAATTACATCTGGAAATTGAAACCCGCCCGGCAGGCCGCGATTAACCTTGCGTCCTGGTGTTAGCTCTTGATGCGAAGGTCCGAGATCGAGGTCGCGATCGACTGATAGCTTGCGCGAAGTTCGGCGCCATTTGAGGCCTTGAAGGCATGCTCCCCGCTCGACGCGCAGTAGTTGAGGACGTCTTCACCAGCAGGAGGTGCCTGGAAGGCGATCGTGAAGATTACGACGTTTTCTTCCTTGATGCTGTCGCAGAGCGCGCGGGCCTGTTCGGTCGAGTTACCCTGTCCGCCATAGAACTGCGAATTGAACTCACCATCCGTCATGATGATCATGGCCTTGGTGGTGTCAGGTTCGTCATAGGAAAGCGGTTCGGCGCTATTGTCGAAAACGTCTGACCATTCCGGCGAGATCAGATACCAGCCCCATGCAATGCCCTGATGACCGGCTGTACCGCCATTGGCGTAGAGGCTCTGGATGTAGAGCTGGATCTGCGTGGCATTATCGCTGAGCTCGAACGGCTTCACGCTCAGGCAGTCGTCGCCGACCACATTCCACGAATTGTAGTACGAATTATACTCCGCATAAGCTGTCGAGAGATATCCGTCAGAGTTCGTGCCGTCGGTGGTCGCCCTGCGCTGGCCGGCTGGAAGCGTGTCGATCAGATCAGGCGTGGACCGCTGGGTCGGTTGGTGATCATCAAATCGGAAATCGCCATCGCGTTCGTAGACACAGGTGGAGTTCACGGATTTTGTCGCTGTCATCTGGCGGTCGACATTACGGCACTGGTTCAGCCAGCTGAGGCAGTACCGGCCGATCGCGAACCGGCAGACCCACTCGCACTCCTCGGTCTGTCCGGTGTAAGTGGCGGTGTAGGTACGATTCTTGGTAAGGCCGGTCACTTCTTCAAAGTACTGACCCGCGTCGATCATGCCGTTATAGGCGACCATTGCGATCCGCACATCACCATCGCTTGAGGACCCCGGCAGCGGCAGCAGAGTTGTTGCCGCATCGGCTGCAGCCAGCTTCAGCGCGGCCAGTCGTCCATGCGAATTCATCGATCCGGAGATGTCGAAGACGAAGGCAACGTCGAGCTTGCCAACGCCATAAGTCGCGGTGGACGACACATTGAACTCAAGCTGCGAGCGCCCGACGATGCCGCTCATCGCGGTGTCCTGGAAGCAGCGTACGTCTCCCTGGATTTCTTCTTCAGCAGGGAAGGTAATAACGACCGGATCGCAGTTCAGGCCGGCGTTGTTCGCAACGAGCGAATTGAAATAGGTTTCGGCGTGTGTGCGCCCTTCATCCGTCGAGTTTGAAGCCTGCAGCATTCTGGCGCCTGCCAGAACCGCAGAGTCGAGGGAGTGCTGCACCCGCCCTTTCTTGCTGGACGTGACCTGCGTGTCGAGCGTCAGTCCGACAACAGCGAGGATAGGCAGGAGTGCAAAGGCCCAGATCACTGCGACATTGCCGCGCTTGTTCTTGAGCAGATGTGTCAGTCGGGTGGTCAGCATGGGCTTTCATCCGGGTAGAAGCGGTTCATTCGATCAGAGCTTCTACAAGCGGGGTATTAGGATGCCGCTTCGCCGACCTCGTTCTTTTGACTGGGGCAAGTAAGGTTGCGTTAATATCCTCCGCATGCCCGGTGCGTGCTGTGGGGCAGGCCCGGTCGGCCGGAAAAGTGCGCCGGGCCTCTGGACTCACGTGAGCGAGTCGTCATTGCTACGCCCATGCGCCAGTATCATGACCTGCTTAACGATGTTCTGGAGAACGGTGTCGCACGCGGTGACCGCACCGGCACGGGCACGATCGGTGTGTTCGGGCGCCAGCTCCGTTTCGACCTGGAAAACAGTTTCCCGTTGCTGACGACGAAGAAGCTGCATCTGCGCTCCATCATCATTGAGCTGCTCTGGTTCTTGAAGGGCGATACCAATATCAAGTACCTCAAGGATAATGGGGTCTCGATCTGGGATGAATGGGCTGACGAGAATGGAGATCTCGGCCCCGTCTATGGCAAGCAATGGCGCTCATGGGCCGCACCTGATGGCCGGACGATCGACCAGATCGAATGGGTGCTGAACGAGATCAAGACCAACCCGAATTCACGTCGGCTGGTCGTGTCTGCCTGGAACCCGGCAGATGTGAACGAGATGGCACTGCCGCCGTGTCACTGCCTGTTCCAGTTCAACGTTATGGACGGTAAGCTGAACTGCCAGCTCTATCAGCGCTCGGCTGACATCTTCCTCGGCGTGCCGTTCAATATCGCCTCTTATGCGCTGCTGACCATGATGATGGCGCGCGCGACCGGCCTCAAAGCCGGTGAGTTTGTCCACACGCTTGGCGATGCGCATCTTTATTCAAACCATATCGAGCAGGCCAAGCTGCAGCTGACGCGAGAGCCCTATGCGCCGCCGAAGATGGTCCTGAACCCCGACAAGACTGACCTGTTCGGCTGGGAGTATGAGGATTTCGAGCTGGTGGGCTATCAGGCGCACAAGCATATCAAGGCGCCTGTCGCCGTCTGATTTCATTTAAGGGATCGTCAGCCCGCTCGTCCTTCGACTTCGCTCAGGATGAGCGTGCTGATGAACGCCCTCATCCTGAGCGAAGTCGAAGGACGAGGGCGTAAAGCGGTTCAGAACTTATCTCGGCGCCATGCGGATTGCGCCGTCGAGACGGAAATTATGGCCGTTGAGATAGGTGTTGCGGGCGATCTCGACCGCGAGAGAGCCGAACTCGTCCGGATTGCCGAGGCGTTTCGGGAACGGCACGGAGGCGGCGAGGCTGTTCAGCACCTTGTCCGGTGCGCCCAGCATCAGCGGCGTCGCGAAGATGCCCGGCATGATCGAGTTCACGCGCACGCCTGCATCCATCATGTCGCGCGCCATTGGCAGGACGAGACCGTTCACGCCAGCTTTACAAGAGCCATAGATGACCTGGCCGATCTGCGCGTCCTGGGCGGCAACCGAGGCCGTCAGCGTGATCGAGCCGCGCTCGCCATCATCATTGAGCGGCTCGGCATTGGCCATGCCTTCAGCAGACATGGATGCAATGCGATAGGATGAGACGAGAATACCCTGCGCGCCGCGGTCATACTGGTCGGTCGGCGTGCGCTTGTACTTCATTGTCTCCTTGTCGAAGGCCAGCGTCTTGCCCCTGCCAGAGGTCATGGCGCAATGAACGGTGATCCGCTCCTGGCCGTGCGCCTCGCGTGCCTTCGCAAAGCCGGCCTCGCAGGAGGCTTCGTCCAGGATGTTCACATTGCAGAAGATACCGCCAATGGCTTTGGCGACTTCCTCGCCTTTTTCTTCCTGAATGTCGAAGATGGCGACTTTCACGCCTTGCGCGGCGAGCGCCTCTGCGGTTGCGCGTCCCAGGCCGGATGCGCCGCCGGTCACCACTGCGGGTGTGTTGCTGCCAAGTTTCATGAGGACCTCCCTTTGGTCTGACTGTTCTGATCAAACCATAACGAAGCAGAAGGCGGTGAAAACACTGTCGTGAGGTCAGGCCCCGGCAGGCTTGCTCTCTGGTGTGAAACCGTCATCGTCATACGGGTCGATCAGGCCCTGCTTCTCACGCTGGCGGATATAGTAGGAGATGACGGCCGCGCCGGACATCTTGCCGATGATGAAGACGATCCAGTTGGCGAGATGGAGCATATTGCCGGGCTCATCGCCGAGCTGCATCTGGCGGGCAAGGTCTGCGCCATAAAGGAAGATGGTCGTATCGACTGGCGCCGCCACTGCGCTGGAGACAAGGATCCGGGTCGACAGGCGATACTTCGTGAAGGTGAAGATCAGCCAGTCAGTGATTTCGGATATTGCAAAAGCGATGCCCGAGGCGAGCGCGATCACGGGCCACGCATAGAAGAATGACCAGGCGATGGCGAGCGCCATCACGATAAGAACCTTGTGGCCCATGCGGCGCTGGACGAAATCTCGGAAAACGAAGACGAGGCCGGTGACCACAGTCAGAGGATGAAGCTCTATGCCCCGCGCGAAGGTTTCGCCCGGCGTCGCAATCGTGATGCTGTCGACCATGCCAAAGGACCAGTTCAGGAACGGAATCGTCGCAAAGTACACAAACGCCCAGAAGCGGCCATTCGCGAGCCAGATCACTGCAGATGTCAGAACGAGGCCGAGAAAAACCGGAAATAGTAATGACGGTTGCGAATTGGTCAGTGCCGCGACGATGCCGTCCCAGAAAGTCATCATGAAAAACAGCAGCTCCTTGAGCAGGGCCGGCATTGAAGGTTTATCGAGTCCGCGTAATGACGGCCCGCCGGTGCGCAGAGGCGTCGCAAGACACGCCAGCTTTTGAGAGGTAACTTATGCCCATCTCACAGAATGTGAAGCTTGCCTTGATCGTGGCGCGTGACCGAAAAGGCGCCATCGGCAAGGA
Organism: Henriciella algicola; assembly: GCF_003576245.1. GTDB lineage: Bacteria > Pseudomonadota > Alphaproteobacteria > Caulobacterales > Hyphomonadaceae > Henriciella > Henriciella algicola. The sequence continues at coordinate 535,193 of NZ_QWGA01000003.1, read as the reverse complement.
TGGGACACTTCCATGGTCGCTGCCCGACGATCTTCAGCTTTTCAAGAAGGTCACGCTCGGCAAGCCAATCATAATGGGCCGCAAGACGTGGGAAAGTCTGCCGCGCAAACCGCTGCCCGGACGTCAGAACATCGTCCTGACGCGTCACTGGGACTATGCGGCGCCTGAAGCCCGGGTCTATTCCAACATGAATGCTGCAACCGCTGCAGCGCGTGCGATGGCGCAAAAGGCCGGTGTGGACGAGGTTTTTGTGATCGGCGGGCAAAGCTTGTTTGAAAAAGCCATGCCTCTGGCAGACAGGCTCTACATCACCGAGGTCGACGCTGACGTCGATGGCGATGTTTTCTTTTCAGCGGACGGGATCAGCAATTTCACTGCGGTCAGCGAGACCGCTTTCCCGGCTGATGATCGCAACCAGTATGCTTTCACACACCGCATCTATGAGCGTGCGGCTGACGAAGTGGTCCGCCGAGGCAAGTAGGCGCGGGCCCTAGCTGAAAATCCGAACTTCCGCGACGAGTCCGCTTGCAGCGTTCGGCGCCCCCCGGCACTGTCTGACGAAGAGACAAGATACGGGAGAAGCGCCATGGAATATGAAGTGATCGCAGAGGGACTCCGGTTTCCGGAAGGCCCGGTCGTGATGTCTGACGGCTCGGTTATCGTCGTCGAGATCGAGAGCAAACAGATCACGCGCTGCTGGCCAGACGGTAAGAGAGAGACCGTCGCAGAGCCGGGGGGCGGGCCGAACGGCCTCGCGATCGGGCCTGATGGCAAGCTCTGGTGCACGAATAATGGCGGCTTCATCTATCATGAGCGCGACGGGCTGCTGATCCCGGGTCATTGTCCGCCGGACTATTCTGGCGGCCGGATCGAGCGCATCGCTCTTGAGACCGGCAAGGTCGAGGTCGTTGCAACCGAATGCGAAGGTCGCCCGCTCAAGGGGCCGAACGATCTCGTCATCGACAAGGCGGGCAATCTCTATTTCACCGACCTCGGCAAATCATATCCGACCCACCGCGATACGGGCGGGCTCTATTTCCTCGCTTCCGGGTCCGATAAGGTTCAGGAGCTAGACTACAACCACATCTCGCCCAACGGTATTGGCCTCTCACCCGATGAGCAGACAGTTTACTTCGCTGACACGATGTCAGCGCGTGTCTGGGCCTATGACCTTGAGAGCCCGGGCGTTGCGAAACAGGCGACGCCGTTTTCGAAGGGGCGGGTCGTCGCTGGCATGCCGGACCTTCGCTACTTTGACAGCCTCGCCATCTCGGCCGCTGGCAATGTCTGCGTCGCGACCATTTTGCAGGGGGGCATCACGACAGTGAAGCCAGACGGCAATCATTCTCACATTGCCTTCCCAGACCCGTTTGTCACGAACATCGCCTTTGGCGGGGAAGACATGAGAGATGCCTACATCACGCTTTCAGGCACCGGGCAGCTGATCAAGTGTCGCTGGCCAGAGGCGGGGCTGAAGCTGAACTTCAACGCTTGAGGCCTATGGATGCGCCCGCGGGAATCCATGCCGGTCAGAGAGCGCAGCCAGAATGTCATCGCGAACATTGATGAATGCGCGGCCCTGATAAGTCCCGGTCTGGTGCGGTGAAGACGTTCCTTCCTCAAGCAAAAGCATGGGAAGCGACTGGTTCTCTTCTCCGACGACGGCCACCACGTCCTTGCGGGGACGCGGCCAGTCGACCCGCCGTACATCCAGCTTTGCAGCAAGCTCCGGGAAGGATGCGAGTACGCCTTCAACCATTGCGCATGGCGGGCAATAGAAAGTCTCACCGGGATAGGCTGGATCCTCGCCAGGTGTGAGCAGGTACAGAATATCCTTCGGCACGACTAGTCAGTCCTCAAAGATGATTTTCGGCGGGGCTTTTGTCTGGAGATTGTCCAGGTTGAGCGCGACAGACCGCGACAGCTCGTGAAAAAGTTTCGCTGACGGGCCGTCACCCGTTGCGGCTGGTTTGCCGCTATCGCCGCCTTCGCGAATTTCGTTGAGGATGGGCAGCTGCCCAAGCAGCGGCAGGCCGAGCGCGTCGGCGATTGTCTTGCCGCCGCCTTCGCCCATGATGTGGTGACGATTGCCTGCAGGGTCTTCGAACCAGCTCATCGTCTCGACGACGCCAAGGACGGGTACTGCCGTCTTGGCGAACATGGCCGCGCCCCGGCGAACATCGGCTAGGGCGACTTCCTGCGGCGTGGTGACGAGCACGGCCGCTGTGACGGGCACTTTCTGGGCGATGGCAAGCTGCGCGTCGCCGGTGCCGGGTGGGGTGTCGATGATGAGGAGATCGAGCGGGTCCCTTGGTGTGCCCCAGGCCGCATCGTTCAGCATTTGCGTAATGGCCGACATCACGATTGGGCCGCGCCAGATCATCGGGGCGTCCGGGTCTGAGAGATAGCCGATGGAGAGCGAATGGATGCCATGCGCCTCAACCGGGATGAGCTTGCCTGCTGCGTCCGTCTCAGGCGAAGCATCGCCAGTGCCGAGCATGGTCGGCGCGCTCGGCCCGTAGATATCGGCGTCGAGCAGGCCGGTCTTGAGGCCGAGCTTTGCGAAGGCGGCGGCAAGGTTCACCGCCACTGTGGATTTGCCAACGCCGCCCTTGGCACTCGCTACGACGAGAATGCGAGAAATGCCGGGGATGCGGTCCGTTGTCGACTGGCCGGGCTGTCCCTGAGTGATCGCTTCATCAGACAGGCGAGCACCTTTCGACACCCGGCGCTGACCGGGCTTGGGAGCGCTTTGCGTCGGGGAGGGGTGAGCATGCGCGGCAGGCGCAGCTGCTTGCGGCGCGCTGCCGGCCGGGCGTTCCGCCGTCAGCATGGCGCGGACTTCGGTGACATCAGCCACATTCATGGCGCGGGCCTCTGCCTCGATACGGCGCGCTTCGGAGCTCTCAAGGTCGCCGGGGTCGCCTTCGAGGATCAGGGTTACACGCCCACCATCCTGTACCCGGACGCCCTGAAGCCATTCCGGCGTGCCGAGGGCAGCGCGGACTCGCTCTTCGAGACTGCCAGATTGTCGCTGTTTACGCCGAAACATGCGGGCTACTCCTTGATGCACGCGATCTGGGGTGCACATATTCTCTCAACGCCTATATGGCCATAGACGGACAGTCGTGAAGGAGGGGCGATGCCCTGGAATGATAATAAGGACGGAGAGGGTTCGTCCAAAGGCAACAGCCCATGGGGTTCCCAGGGCAAGAAGTCTGATTCGCCCTGGTCCCGCCCCGGCGGTTCTGGCGGTGGCAACGGGTCTGGAGGCGGCGGCGGTAACAATCGCCCCGACCTGGAAGAACAAATGCGCCGCATGCAGGAACGGTTCCGCCGCGGACGCGGTGGCAATGGCGGCGGTGGACGTCGCGGCGGCGGTCAGAGTTTCGGCCCGTTTGGTTTCCTCGTCCTTGGTTTTGTCGCGCTTCTGGCCTGGCTCTTCTCCGGCGTCGTTGTCGTAGACGAAGGCGAGACGGCTGCTGTCTTCCGTTTTGGCCAGTGGCAGAAGAATTTCGGTCCGGGCCTCCACGTTCACCTGCCAACGCCGATCGAGACGCATGAAATCATGCCGTCGCAGCAACAGCAGGTCACCCAGATCGGTGCCAATGAAGACGAGAGCCTCATGCTGACCGGCGACGAGAACATCGTCGAAGTCCAGTACCGCGTCTTCTGGTATTACGATCAGGAAGATCCGGAAAACTTCATCCTGAACGTCGAAAACGGCGAAGAGCTTGTGAAAGCCGCCGCGGAAAGCGTCATGCGCGAAGTGGTCGGCAAGTCGAACCTCGACGATGTCATCACGACGGGCCGTAATGAGCTGCAGACGCAGGTGCGCGACCAGCTTCAGGCGCTGCTTCAGGACTACCGCGCCGGTGCGCAGATCCTGAACGTTGAGATTCAGGAAGCGCAGGCTCCGGCCGAAGTGCGGGCTGCGTTTATTGACGTGGTCAATGCCGGTCAGGACGCAGAGCGCGCCGTGCAGGACGCCAACCGCTATGCGAACGACATCATTCCGCGTGCACGTGGTGAAGCCCAACAGATCCTGCAGGACGCCGAAGCCTATCGTGACCAGGTGATTGCGGACGCGACCGGTCAGGCCAATCGCTTCACGCAGATCCTGACAGAGTATCAGCAGGCGCCGCAGGTGACCCGCGAGCGCATGTATCTTGAAACGATGGAGCGCGTTCTCAATCGCAGCGACAAGCTCATCCTCGATAATGACGCTGGTGCAGTGCCTTATCTGCCGCTCGACAGCGTCAATCGCAGAAATTCGGAGAACTAGGCCATGAAATCGATCGGTATCCTCGGGATCGTCGCGGCCGTCCTGGCAGCAATTGTCCTGTTCAATTCCTTCTTCATCGTCGACCAGCGCAAGCAGGCGCTTCTCCTGCAGGTTGGCCGCGCCGTTGAAGCCTATAATGAGCCTGGCTCTGATGAGGCGGGCCTCAAGCTGAAAATTCCGTTGCTGCAGAATGTCGTCATGTACGACCGCCGCAATCTCGGCCTCAATGTCGAAGGTATCGAGGCATATGCGTCGAACCAGGAGCAGCTCATCGTTGATGCGTTTGTGCGCTGGCAGATTTCTGATCCGCTGGCTTTCTATCAGCGCCTCAACAATGAACGCGATGCGCGCAGCCAGCTCAGCAACTTCACCAATGCGGCAATCCGTAACGCGCTGGCGTCGCGCCTGCCGGAGGAAATCATTTCTGGTCAACGCTCTGAGCTGATGGATGAGATCCGCCAGAGCCTTGCGGGCAACATCGCCGGCCGGGGCATCGAAATCATCGATGTCCGAATTCGCCGCGCTGACCTGCCTGACGATGTGTCCGAACGCGTCTTCCAGCGCATGGAGGCGACACGTGGCCAGGAAGCTGAAGAGATCCGCGCACAAGGTGACGAACGTGCACAGCTTGTCCGCGCGACAGCGGAACGTGAGCGTACAGTGCTTCTGGCAGAAGCGCGCCAGCAGGCTGAAGAAATCCGCGGTGAGGGCGATGCCCGCCGGAACGAAATCTACGCCAACGCCTATGAGCGTGACGCAGAATTCTTCCGCTTCTACCGCTCTCTGATCGCCTGTGAGCAGGCCTTCACCGAAGGCACCCGCATCGTCGTCGGACCAAACCAGCTTGGACTTTGTAATGACTTCATCGACCAGGCCCGCCAGAGCGGCTCACGCCGCTAACGCGCTCGCCTGTCCGTCAGCATATCAACGGGACCTGCCATGAGTTGGCAGGTCCTTATTGCTGCGGTGGGGTTATGGTTCGCGCTGGAGGGCATTCTCTATGCCGCAGCGCCAGAGACGATGCGGCGGATGGCAGCCTGGCTGTCGGCCTTGCCGCTGGACGCGGTTCGCAGCGGCGGCATCTGGTCTGCGATACTGGGCCTGATCCTGTTCTATTGCGCGGTGCGGTTTGGATGACGCGTTGCGTTCTGCCTGCGAACGGCCATAGTTCAGAAATAACAAGAATGCGTGTGTGATGGAGTACAGAGTATGAGACGTTTTGCGATGTCGGCCCTTGTCGGGCTTGCTGGCGCAGCCTTGCTGGCGGGTCCAGCAGGTGCGCAGCGATCGCAAGGCGGGGATCGTGGCTCTCTCTCCGACACTGTCAGCGTCATCGACCAGCAGCGCGCGCCGGACTCTTTCTCGGCGCTTGCGCGCCGCCTGATGCCATCGGTCGTCAATATCACGACAAGCCAGACCGTCGCGCCAAATGGCATGCCGGAATTCCCGGACGGATCTCCGCTCGAGCGGTTCAACGAGTTCTTTGGCCGTGACCCTGAAGGCTTCCGGCGCGAAGGCTCGCTTGGGTCCGGTTTTGTCGTGTCGGCTGATGGTGTCATCATCACCAATAATCACGTCATCGAGAATGCCGACGAGATCAACGTTATCTTCGCCTCTGGCCGCACGCTGCAGGCAGAGCTGATAGGCACCGATGTCGAGACAGATATCGCTGTCCTCAAAGTCGAGAGCGATGCGCCGCTGCCCTTCGTTGAGTTTGCCGACAGCGACGCAGCAGAAGTCGGCGACTGGGTCATGGCCATCGGTAACCCGTTTGGCTTTGGTGGCTCGGTGTCGGCCGGCATCATCTCGGCGCGCAACCGCGACATCCAGTCGGGTCGCTATGACGATTTCATCCAGACCGATGCTGCCATCAACCGCGGCAATTCGGGCGGTCCGCTCTTCAATCTGAACGGTGAAGTCGTAGGCGTGAATACCGCCATCATTTCGCCAACCGGCGGGTCGGTTGGTCTCGGTTTCTCTATCCCCGCCAATCTGGTCGAGCAGGTCTCTGCGCAGATCATCGAGTATGGGAAGCCGCGTCGCGGCTGGTTCGGTGTGAACGTGCAAGGTATCGATGAAGGCCTTGCGGACGCTTATGGCCTCGACGGCGCGGATGGCGTGATCATCACAAACATTGATGATGAAGGGCCGGCCGGGTCAGCCGATTTTGAAGTCGGTGATCTGCTTCTCACCTTTGATGGCAAGATGATCGAGAATGTGCGCGGTCTCACGCGCATCGTGGCTGAGACCGAGATCGGAAAACGTGTGCGCGTAGATCTGATCCGCGACAGAAAGCGTCGCACCGTGACGTTCGAAGTCGGCGAGCTTGCCTCCAATAATGAGTCCGAGACGCGCGAGCCACTGCCGGAGAATGCGCTGGCGCAGAACCCGATTGGTGCCGAGTTGAAGAACGTCGATGACGATGCACGGCGCCGCTATGGCATCGCACGCGGCGTTGATGGTGTTCTGGTAAACTCTGTTGCGGCCAACGGGCCAAGCTTTGGCAAACTGCGCAAGGGCGACGTCATCACGGAGATGGGCTTCAAGCGCGTTGCTGACCTTGAGGACGCATATGACGCGCTGTCGCCTGCCAATGCGCCGCCCGGTGCGCCATTGCTTCTGCGCGTAAACCGGTCTGGTCAGAACATGTTCTTCACCATCGACACAGAACGTTAAGACGCGTTCGCGACTATCGCGGTCACCTTGCTTTACGGCGCCCGCAAATCACACTCCTATGGAGTTGGAGGGGGTGTCGATCAGTTGGTCAGGAGCGTTACTGCATGGCGATGAGCGAAAGAGAAGCCCTCAATCTGTGGCGCCGTGCGTTGTCCTCCTATGTCCGCACCTCTGACGGCGACCTGACCGCACGCCAGCAGGCCATCCTTATGACTGTCGCACTCTCAGCCGGACCGCATACGATCCGCGGTCTTGCGACGGACCTTGAATTGGCCAAACCCGCCGTCACCCGGGCGGTCGATGCCCTTGAGAAGCTGGGCTTTGTACGCCGGCGCCGCGATGATCATGACCTTCGCAGCGTCATCATTGAACGCACCGTCGATGGCATGACCTGGCTTCGTGATTTTGCCGAACTTGTCATCGCTGCGGAGGCCGGTGAAGAGCGCAAGTCGCCAGCTGGTGCTAAACCACTGGACAAGGATGTCGCGGCCTGATTGAGGTGGCGCTGTGCCTGATTTTTCTGATCCAAGATTGACGCCGCCGCGACGCGGCCGAGGCCTGCGCATGCAGGTGTCGGCGGGTGTCGCGGCGCTGCGCGATGCTCCGCGGCCAGACGCCGAGATGGTGACGCAAGCGCTGCATGGCGAGACCATGACCGTGTTCAACGAGAGCGGTGAGTTCGGCCTCGTCCAGATGGAGCGCGATCGCTATGTTGGCTGGACGCTCATGGATGCGTTGTCCGCGCCCGTGTCAGAGCCGACCCACCGCGTCAGCGCCTTGCGCACCTATGCATACTCGCAGCCTCATCTGAAGTCGGCGCCATTCGGGCTGATCTCCATGGGGAGTGCCGTTACAGTTACCGGCGAGGAAAACGGGTTTTTCAAGACGTCCAGAGGCGGTTGGCTGACGGCAGGGCACGTGCAACCTTTGGGAACCTATCTTGATGACCCAGCGGATATTGCGCTTCGCTATCTTCACACGCCTTATCTCTGGGGCGGGTGTGAGAGCCTTGGACTTGATTGTACCGGTCTGACGCGGGCGGCCTTCCATGCTTGCGGTGTGACCCTGCCGCGCGACAGCGACATGCAGTTCGCCTGGAGCGGTGAGGCCGTTGCCGACTGGAACGCGCCGGGCGCTCTCAAGCGCAACGATCTTGTGTTCTGGAAGGGGCATGTCGGCATCATGCTTGACGACAAGACGTTGCTGCACGCGAACGGCCATCACATGGCGGTGGCGAAAGAGCCTCTCTTGATGGCCATTCCCCGGATCGCAAAAGAATACGGCGAGCCCAAAGGAGCCCGCCGTATCGATATTTCCAAAGAGAGAGAGCGGACGCCAGACTGGCTGACGGCCAAGTAGGCTTGTAGAGCCTACTCTTCGGTTTCGCCCTCGACGTCGCCTTCCGGTGCCAGCTCGACTTCGCTGACATTGCCTTCAGCTTCGGAGTCCTGGTCGTCAACGACGTCCTGGGTCTCAATCTCGCCGGTGGCTTCAGTCGGTGCGTCTTCGACCGTCTCAGCGTCCAGAGTTGCGTCAACCGCTTCGCCGTCTGTAGTTTCGCCCTCTGCAGGTGCTTCACCTTCAGCGCCTTCTTCCTCTTCAGGAAGTGGCTCCGGGAATGCCGGGGCGCCCGGGGTGTTCTGTGCAAGGTAGGCGATCACGTCAGCGCGCTCATCGTCACGGCGAAGACCTGCGAAGGCCATCGAGGTGCCACGGATATAAGAGGACGGGTTCTCGAGCCATGAGTCGATATTCTCATAGTTCCAGACTTCGCCCGACGTGGCTTGCATCGCGGAAGAGTATCCAAAGCTCGCGACGTGGGCGTGGCTTGCGCCGATAACGCCGTGAAGGTTGGGGCCGGTGCCGTTAGCGCCGCCCTGATCGATCGTGTGACAGGTCGAGCACTTTGCCTTGAATGCACGCTCACCGGAAGCTGGGTCAGCCGCGGCGAGAAGGGCGCCGAGGTCATAAACTTCCTCCTCAGCCGCGCCAGCGCCGCCGGTTTCGGCGATTTCGGTATAGTAGGCAAAACGGCTTTGCGCCCATTCATTCAGGCTGTGTTCTTCTTCGCCATGATGGCCGCCTTCACCAGACGAGAAGACCATGCCGGACAGCGTCTGCAGGCCCATCACGACGAGCACAACAGCGAGAAGTGCACCAAATACCTTGTTCCAGAAGAGATCGCCCATCGGGATCGTCCTTGTATCTTTGCCAGTCTTTGCGCGCCTTCTGGCACGCTATCGAGTCGCTGGCAATATAACGGGATGTGTTGCGGGATGCGTAGGTAAATACAGCGGCGAATAGGCGCAGGTACTCTGCCAGCCGGCCAGGTCGCCACGCGGCAGGACTTGCAAATTGCCTGCGCCTCCCGCATGGCAGGCCGCTCTTTCTGACAAGAGTTGGGAATCTGGACGAGGAACAGGCAATGGACACGCGGCAAGGGCGAATAGCCTATCAGGGCGAACCGGGCGCAAACTCCCACATCGCTTGCAACGAAACCTATCCCGGCATGGAGCCGGTGGCCTGCAAGACCTTTGAGGACGTGCTGTCGCTGGTCGAGCGCGGTGACGCCGACCTCGCCATGATCCCGGTCGAGAACACGATTGCCGGGCGGGTCGGTGACATTCACCACCTGCTGCCGGGCACGACGCTGCATATCATTGCCGAGCATTTCATGCCCATCCGGTTCCAGCTTATGGCTCTGCCAGGTGTGGAGCTGTCAGAGGTGAAGCAGGCGCATTCCCACATCATGGCGCTGGGTCAGTGCCGAGCCTTCATGCGCGAACACGGGATCGAACCCATAGTCGCTGCAGATACAGCCGGCGCGGCGCGCATTGTGAAGGAGCTGGGTGAGCGGACCACGGCGGCGATCGCGCCCGAGCTTGCGGCGGAGGTCTATGGCCTCAACATTCTCGCCCGCGACATCGAAGACGCTGAGCACAATACGACGCGCTTCGTCATCATGGCGCCAGAGCCGCTGGAGCATGAGGATGTTGGCGAGGATGCGGTGACATCGTTCCTTTTCCAGGTCCGCAACATTCCGGCTGCGCTCTACAAGGCGATGGGCGGGTTCGCGACCAATGGTGTGAACATGACCAAGCTTGAGAGCTACCAGATCGATGGCTCGTTCACGGCAACGCAGTTCTATGCCGAGATTGAAGGCCACCCCGATGAGCGCCGCGTGCAACTGGCGCTCGAAGAACTCGGCTTCTTCTCCACCTCGCTGAAGATCATGGGCGTGTTTCCGGCCAGCGCTGCGCGCTACGCAAACCGCTAGGGTCGGCGCCTCGCCCTAGTGCTTCCAGACGATCTCGCTGTCGGTGTAGCCCTGAAAATAGAGGGCAGCGGTCAGATCCGTGACGGCAATGCTGCAATCTGAGGCGGCGGCGACCACCGGCTTTGCGCGATAGGCTATGCCGAGGCCTGCAGCCTCAATCATGGCGAGGTCATTCGCGCCATCACCCATGGCAAGCGCGTCAGACACCGAAAGGTCCAGTGCGGCGGCCTGCTCATTCAGCGCGGCGAGCTTTGCCTCACGCCCAAGGATCGGCTCGGCAACATTGCCGGTCAGCGCATTGCCATCATCGAGCAGCGTGTTGCCGCGATGTGTATCGAAACCGGCAGCCTCGCCGATACGCGAGGTGAAGTAGGTGAAGCCACCAGAGACGAGCATGGCGTGCGCGCCATCGGCTTTCATGGTCGCCACCAGTGTCTTCGCACCCGGCATCAGCGTGATGCGCTCACGGTAGCATTGGTCCAGCTTCGACAGGTCGAGCCCGGCCAGCTTGCCGACGCGTTCACGCAGTGCGCCTTCGAACTCAAGCTCGCCGCGCATGGCCCGCTCGGTGATCGCTGAAATCTCTGCCTTCAGGCCGGCAAAGTCTGCCAGCTCATCGAGGCATTCCTGCTGGATGATGGTTGAGTCCATGTCGCAGATCAGCAGCTTTTTGCGCCGTTCTTTCGTGCTCGAGACGCAGATATCGGCGTCGCCCTTGAAGGCGACCTCCAACGCGTCGCGCACTTTCTGCGCGTCTGCGAAATTTCCTGCCTGCTCGACCGCTGTAAATTCGCCTTCACCGCTCAGCATGCGGACGGGTGCCTTTTCGCCCTGATCAGCCGCTGCCAACGCCTTTTCCAGCCTGTCGCCAATCTGCTGCAAGCTCTTGTCGGCGCGGGCGACAACAACCGCGACATGACTAAAATCCGTGGTTTTTCTGTCCATAGGCGCGGTCCTTACTTAACGTTCACGTCCAAAGTCCTTACGTCTAAACGCATGAAACCCGCTATCTTGATCCATGGACCGACTGCAAGTGGAAAAACGGCGCTCTCCATCGCTGTTGCCCGCAAGTATGATGGCGAGATCGTCAATGCCGATTCGATGCAGGTTTATGATCGTCTGAATGTGATTTCGGCGCGTCCGACAGAAGAAGAGATGGAAGGTGTTCCCCATCATCTGTTCGGGCACGTGCCGGTGGCAACCCGTTATTCGACCGGCGAATGGCTCGAGCAGGCGCGTACCGTTATCGAAGACATACAGAAACGCGGCAAGACGGCTGTCGTGGTCGGCGGGACGGGGCTGTACCTTCTTTCGCTGATTGAAGGGCTGTCGGACATTCCGCCCGTTCCCGAAGACGTGCGCCATGAAGTGCTGGAGATTGCCAAGACGGACGGGCTGCGCGGTCTCAAGATTCGCCTTCAGGTGGTCGACCCCGATGCGGCGACGCGCATCGACGACAATGACCGCCAGCGCCTGACCCGCGCGTATGAGGTGTGGCTCGCGACGGGCCGTTCGCTCACCAGCTTTCAGAACAACAAGACCAATGCCGTCCTCAACCCGGATGAGTGGCTGGGCGTAGCCCTGACACCGCCGCGCGCAAAGCTCTATGCGCGGATCGACCGCCGGTTCGAAGGCATGCTTATGGAAGGCGCCATGGAAGAGGCGAGGGAGCTGGACCGTCTCGGCCTCAGCCCGGAGCTGCCTGCCATGAAGGCGCATGGCATGCCTTGGCTGACAGCCTTCATTCGCGGTGAAATCGATTCTGCGACAGCCGCTGAAAATGCAAAGCGCGATACGCGCCGTTATGCCAAGCGCCAGTTCACCTGGATCGGCCGGCAGTTCCCGTTCTGGCCGCGTATTCCCTCCACGGAAATCGCGACGCGCATTAGGGTGATTTCTGCCCTCTATAGAGAGGTTGACCGCTAGGCTGAGGCACGTTATTGCGGCATTACCAATTTAAGGAAACAGTTTTGCGCAATCAGGACGTCGTCGTACTTATCAGCCCGTGACCGGCATCATCAGATGTCGGCGCGGGTGCGCATGGAAGGGTCTCCAAGGAGGCCCTTTTCTTTTGCGCCCCGGGCAGAGCAGGTAGGATCGACCAGAGAGAACGCAGGAAAGGCAGACAGGAACAGGTATATGGACACGCACACACTCAGCGACCAGACCCAGTCTTCCCTTGATGGGGCGCGTATGACCGGCGCCGAAATGGTGATCACCGCGCTCCGGGAGCAGGGCGTCGACACCATGTTCGGCTATCCGGGCGGTGCTGTCCTGCCGATCTACGATGCGCTTTATTCCGAGCCGTCCATCCAGCACATTCTTGTGCGCCATGAGCAGGGCGCGGGCCACGCCGCCGAAGGCTATGCCCGCTCGACTGGCAAGTGCGGTGTTGCGCTGGCAACGTCCGGCCCGGGCGCCACGAACATGGTCACGCCGATCACCGACGCGATGATGGATTCCATCCCGATGGTGGTCATCACGGGCCAGGTGCCGACCCACCTCATCGGCACGGATGCCTTCCAGGAATGCGATACGGTTGGCATTACGCGCTGCTGCGCCAAGCACAACTATCTCGTCACCGATGTGGATGACCTTGCCCGCACCCTGCATGAGGCTTTTCTTATCGCCACATCCGGCCGACCCGGCCCTGTCGTGATCGACATTCCGAAAGATGTGCAGTTTGCGACCGGCACCTATGTCGGCAAGGCAGGCGTCTACAAGCCGACCTACCAGCCGAAGACCGAACCGTCCGAACATGCCATTCGCGACGCGCTCGACATGATGGCGACCGCTCGGCGGCCCGTCTTGTATACCGGCGGCGGCGTCATCAATTCCGGCACCGAAGCGTCAAAGCTGCTGCGAGAGCTTCAGGCGGCAACAGGCTTTCCGGTCACCTCCACGCTGATGGGCCTTGGCGCGTTCCCGGCGAGCCATGAGGACTGGCTGGGCATGGTCGGAATGCACGGCGCCTATGAGGCCAACAATGCCATGCATGACTGCGATCTGATGATCTGCGTCGGTGCGCGGTTCGATGACCGGGTGACCGGCAAGATTTCGGCCTTCTCGCCAGGCTCCAGAAAGGTCCACATCGACATCGACCCGTCCTCGATCAACAAGATCATCCGCGTGGATGTGCCGATCATCGCAGACAGTAAGGCGGCGCTGAAAGCGCTGCTCGAGGGCTGGAAGGCCCGCCGTCTGCCAAAGCCTGACCTCTCCGACTGGAAAGAGCAGATCGAAAAATGGCGCGCGGTGGACTGTTTTGCCTATCCGGAAAATGATGGCGCGATCCGCCCGCAATATGCAGTCGAGCGGCTGTATGAGCTCACCAAGGACCGCGACACCTATATCTCGACCGAAGTTGGCCAGCACCAGATGTGGGCCGCCCAGCACTATCATTTCGAGGAGCCGAACCGCTGGATGACGTCAGGTGGCCTCGGCACGATGGGCTATGGCCTGCCAGCGGCCGTGGGCATCCAGGCGGCGCACCGCGATAGCCTCGTCATCGATATTGCGGGCGAAGCCTCGGTCCAGATGGTGATGCAGGAGGTTTCGACCGCTGTGCAGCACAAGCTGCCGATCAAGGTCTTCATCCTCAACAATGAATGGATGGGCATGGTGCGCCAGTGGCAGGAATTGCTGCATGGGGAGCGCTATTCGCACTCATACTCTGAAAGCCTGCCGGACTTTGTGAAACTGGCCGAAGCCTACGGCGCGCACGGTATCCGGTGTGACGACCCAGCAGAGCTCGATGCGAAGATCATGGAAATGATCGACCATGACGGGCCGGTGATCTTTGATTGCATGGTGGAGAAGGCGGAAAACTGCCTGCCCATGATCCCGTCGGGCGCGCCGCACAATGAAATGATCCTCGGCAAGATCTCCGGCGATGAGATCGACGAAGCCGGCCGGAAGATGGTTTGAGGCGATGAAGATTTTAGCATCCGGTTGCACATGCTTCGACAAGCTCAGCATGAGGTTTCTCTTTGCTGACACGGCAGCTATACGCCACCTCATCCTGAGCCTGTCGAAGGATGAAGCCGCGCAGAACGACACCGCAGGAGCCCGCGCATGAGCAAGGAACCGATCCCCGCCAGCGCCTATGACATGGACCACGCCGAAGAGGTCGAGGAGCGCCGAACGCTCGCCGTCCTCGTCGACAACGAGCCGGGCGTGCTTGGCCGTGTCGTCGGGCTGTTCTCTGCGCGCGGCTATAACATCGAAAGCCTGACCGTCGCCGAAGTGGACCGCGGCAAGCACCGCTCCCGCATTACCATCGTGACGACCGGCACCGCGCACATGCTCGAACAGATCGAGGCACAGCTCCTGCGGCTCGTGCCTGTGGCGGCGGTGATCGACATCACCAAATCCAAACGCGGCATCGAGCGCGAGCTTGCGCTCGTGAAAGTTGCAGGCCAGGGCGACCCCCGCGTCGAGGCGCTGCGCATCGCCGAAATCTTCCGCGCGCGCGTCATCGATACGACAAATGAGAGCTTCATTTTCGAGATCACCGGTGCATCGGAAAAGATCGACCAGTTCTGCGAACTGATGGAGCCACTCGGCCTCGTCGAAGTGAGCCGCACAGGCGTCCTCTCCATCCGCCGCGGCAAGGATGCCGGCTAAAGCGAAACAAACGAAATCCCAGAGACACCCAAGGAGTAACACGCAGTGAAAGTCTATTACGAGCAGGACGCCGATCTCGGCCTCATCACCAAGAAAAAAGTCGCCGTCATCGGTTATGGCAGCCAGGGCCATGCGCATGCGCTGAACGCCCGCGATAGCGGTGTCGCTGACATCGTCGTCGGTCTTCAGGAAGGCTCCACCAGCCGCAAGAAGGCCGAGGCTGAGGGCCTGAAAGTGATGACCCCGGCAGAGGCGACCAAGTGGGCCGATGTCGTGATGATCCTCATTCCGGACGAGAAGCAGGCCGTGCTCTGGGCAAACGAGATCGAGCCGCATGTCCGCGACGGCCAGCACATCATGTTCGGCCACGGCTTCAACATTCACTACAACCTCATCCGCCCATCCGCGAATGTCGACATTTCGCTGTCTGCGCCGAAGGGCCCTGGCCACACGCTGCGTGACCAGTATCAGCGCGGCTTCGGCCTGCCGGGCCTTATCGCGATCCATCAGGACGCGACCGGCACTGCAAAGGACGTGGCGCTCTCTTATTCCAAAGCCATCGGTAACACCCGCGCCGGCGTCATCGAGACGAGCTTCCGCGAAGAGACCGAGACCGATCTCTTCGGTGAACAGGCCGTGCTCTGCGGCGGTATCGTCGAGCTGATCAAGGCAGGCTTCGAAACCCTCGTCGAGGCAGGCTATGCGCCGGAAATGGCCTATTTTGAGTGCCTTCACGAAACGAAGCTGATCGTCGACCTCATCTATGAGGGCGGCATCGCCAACATGAACTACTCGATCTCCAACACGGCCGAGTTCGGTGAGTATGTGTCCGGCCCGCGCGTCATCACGTCCAAGACCAAGGCAGAGATGAAGAAGATCCTGACCGACATTCAGGACGGCACCTTCGCGCGCAATTGGGTGCTGGAAAACCAGGCCGGCGCACCGGGCTTCCACGCCAAACGCGCCCGCATGAACGACCACCTCATCGAGGAAGTCGGCGAGAAACTGCGCGGCATGATGCAGTGGGCGCAGAATGACCGCCTTGTCGACAAGGCGCGTAACTAGGCTTGGATGAGCAATTCCTGATTGCCCTCGCAAAACTGCCCACTGGCTATAGCCGTGGCAGTTATTGCGGGGGCAGTTGGGGTATCACGGTCGAGCGGTCTGCAGACGGCAGGCGTGTGAAACTCTACGGCGAAGCGCTTGGCGGCGACGACCATGTCAGCTTCAATCTTTACCGCGTCGCAGGTGAGCCCCGGCTGAAGCCGTGTGAGATGCCAGCGGCGAAAGTCATCGACTTTGTTCTCGGCTTCGAGCCAGCCCTGAATGTTGGCTGAACACCAGATTAAATCACTTTATCTTGCCGCCCATCGCGGGCAGGCGCATCTTCAGCGCGTAGAAATCCGCCGCTGCTGAAAGGCTTCCATGACCCTTCGTATGTCCCTCCTGGCGCTTGCCTCAATTGCTGCTGCGGCGACGCCCCCGGCCTTTGCCCAGTCCAATGTGGCTGAAGGTCTCTGGTCCTATCAGGCGCGCTACATGATCGGGCCGATACCGGCAGGCGACCGCGGCCAGTATTGTGTTGGTCCGGACATGTCGCAAAGCTCCTTCGACCAGCTCTTCAACGACATCAATTCACGTTGCCGCATCACCGATAGCGAGCTGACGCCCAGTGGCTATGACTTCACCCTGCAGTGCGCTGGCGGCCCTGACGGAGAGCTGGAAGGCCGACTTCAGGTTGGCGCTGACACGGCCGTGCTGAACGCGACCGGTTGGACGGGAACGGCAAGCGAGAACGTGCCGGTTATGCTGACCGCGACGGCAGAGCGCGTCTCCTCGAGCTGCTAGGGCAGGGCGCTGCCCTATTGTGCGCGCCACGTGCTCTCTGGTGTGATGATGGCCATCCGGGGCGATAAACGCCCTTTCTTGCGGGTCTTCCTTTGACAGGGGCGCTGGCCTTCCTAAGTCCTTTTCGACATGGCCAAATTTATTCCTGTCGGGACGTTCGACCTCGTCATTTTCGGAGGCACGGGCGATCTTAGCCAGCGCAAGCTACTGCCTGCGCTCTATCACCGCTATGCCGATGGGCAGATCCCCGAGGACTCCCGTATTGTCGGCGTCTCGCGGACGGAAATGTCAGACGAGGACTTCCGCGCTTTCGCCTTTGAAGCCTGCGAGGCGCACACAAAGGACAGCATCGAAAAGGATTGCTGGGCGAAGTTCGAGAAGCTGCTCTCCTTTGCAACGATGGACGCGACCGACCCCGATGCGGACTGGTCCGGCCTGAAAGAGCGCCTCGGCGGCGATGATCGGCCCGCCATTTTTTATCTGGCGGTGACCCCGAAAATCTATGTGCCGATCTGTGAAGCGATTGGCGCTGCGGGCCTCGCTGGGGGCGATGCGCGCGTCGTTCTGGAAAAGCCGATCGGCACGGATCTGGAGTCCGCAAAAGCGATCAATAGCGGTGTAGGGGCGGTGTTTGCCGAGGACCACATCTACCGCATCGACCACTATCTCGGGAAAGAGACAGTGCAGAATCTGCTCGTCCTGCGCTTTGGCAACACGCTGTTCGAACCGCTCTGGAACCGAACCGCCATTGATCATATCCAGATCACGGTCTCAGAAGATGTCGGCGTCGGCGAACGCGCTGGCTATTATGACAGCGCTGGCGCCGTCCGGGACATGCTTCAGAACCACCTGCTTCAGCTTCTGTGCCTGATCGCGATGGAGCCGCCAAATTCCATCGAGGCCGACGAAATCCGCACCGAAAAGATCAAGGTGCTCAACGCCCTCCGCCCGATGGTGGCCAAGTGCGTTGGTGAGGACACGGTGAGGGCGCAATATGGGCCCGGCACGGTCGATGGCGAGAAGGTCAAGGGCTATCTCGAAGAGCTCGATGAAGGTGACAGCAAGACCGAAACCTTCGTCGCCATCAAGGCATGGGTCGACAATTGGCGCTGGGCCCGCGTGCCTTTCTATCTACGTACCGGCAAGCGTATGCGGTCCCGCCATTCAGAAATCATGGTCCAGTTCCGCGAAGCGCCGCATGCCATGTTCGGAGAGGATCAGGCCCATTCCAACAGGCTGATCATCCGCCTGCAGCCTGATGAAGGCGTGCAGCTTTACGTCCAGATCAAGGAGCCAGGCCCGGGCGGCCTGCGCGTGCAGTCCTTGCCGTTGAACCTCTCCTATGCGGAATCGTTTCAGGTGCGGTATCCCGATGCCTATGAGCGCCTGCTCATGGATGTGGTTCGCGGAAATCTCGCCCTCTTCATGCGGCGCGAGGAAGTCGAGGAAGCCTGGGAGTGGGTCGATGGCCTGCTCGAAGGCTGGGCGGCGGCCAATACGCCGATCCATACCTATGCGGCCGGACTGGAAGACGGACCCGTGGAGGCGCGAATGCTGCTGCGCCAGGACGGGCGAGACTGGTGGAGCAACGGCAAATGACATCCCTGCATCCCAAAATTCAGGAAGTGACAGAGCGGATCGAGAAACGGTCCTCGGAAACGCGTGCGACCTATCTGGAGCTGATCCGCGGCCGCAAGCCTGACGGCTTTGCTCGCCAGAAGCTGGCTGACGGCAACCTCGCCCACGCCTCGGCAGGCTGCGCCGTCATGGACAAGACCCAGCTTCTGGGTGCGAACTGGCCGAATATTGGCGTCATCACCGCCTATAATGACATGCTCTCGGCGCATGCGCCCTATGAGGACTATCCAAAGATCATCCGCGATGCCGCGCGCAAGGTGAACGCCACCGCGCAGGTGGCAGGTGGTGTCCCGGCCATGTGTGATGGGGTCACGCAGGGCCAGCAGGGTATGGAGCTGTCGCTTTTTTCGCGCGATGTGATCGCGCTCGCCTCAGCCGTCTCGCTCAGCCATGATATGTTCGACGGCGCACTCCATCTCGGCATCTGCGACAAGATCGTTCCCGGCCTGATGATCGCGGCGCTCCGCTTTGGCTGGCTGCCACATGTCTTCGTGCCGGGCGGGCCGATGCCTTCCGGTCTGCCGAACCCGGAAAAGCAGCGCATCCGGCAGGAATACGCGCTCGGCAATGTCGACCGCGATGCCCTTCTGAAGGCCGAGGCCGAAAGCTATCACAGCCCCGGCACCTGCACTTTCTATGGCACGGCGAACTCCAACCAGATGCTGATGGAAGTCATGGGGATGCACATTCCCGGCGCAGCTTTCGAGAACCCCGGCACGCCGCTGCGCGAAGCGCTGACACGGGCGGCGGTGAAGCGTGTCGTCGAACTGACGGTAAAGCGCGACTACACGCCAATGGGCGAGATGATCGATGCGCGCAGTTGGGTGAACGCCATGGTCGGCCTGATGGCGACGGGCGGCTCCACCAATCATGCGCTCCACATTCCGGCCATGGCCGCCGCCAGCGGCTATCAGGTCGAGCTGGAGGACTTTGCAGATGTGAGCGAGATCACACCGCTTCTCTGCCGCATCTATCCGAACGGGCCTGCCGATGTGAACCATTTCCAGGCCGCAGGCGGGATGAGCTTTGTCATGCGCGAATTGCTCGGCGCCGGGCTCCTCAATGGAGAGGCGCGCGGCATCATGGGCACGATCGCAGACCACGCAAAGGAACCGTGGCTGAAGGACGGCGAGGTCGCTTTCCGGGATGCACCCGAAAGCAGCGGCGACACCGATATCGTTCGGCCCGCTAGTGATCCTTTCCAGAAGGAAGGTGGCCTTCGCATGCTGAACGGCCCGCTTGGGCGCGGGGTCATCAAGGTTTCTTCAGTCAAAGAAGACCGGCGCATCATCGAAGCGCCTGCGCGTGTTTTCGACGATCAGGAAGCCCTGAAAGACGCCTTCAAGGCTGGCGAGCTCGACAAGGACTTTGTCGCCGTCGTTCGTTTTCAGGGGCCAGCCGCCAATGGCATGCCAGAGCTTCATGCCCTGTCACCCGCGCTGGGCGCGCTTCAGGACAAGGGCTTCAGGGTCGCGCTTGTAACAGACGGGCGCATGTCGGGCGCGAGCGGCAAGATCCCGGCGGCGATCCATGTCAGCCCGGAGGCCGCACGCGGCGGCCCGCTGGCCCGCGTTCAGGACGGCGACATGATCCGGCTCGATGCGGAGACGGGCGAACTCGACATCGATTGCGATCCATCCGTGTTCGAAGCGCGCGAACCCGCCCAGTTCCGCCCGAACATTCAAGGTCAGGGCCTCGGGCGTGAGCTTTTCGGCGCCTTCCGTAACAATGCCAGCCGGCCAGACACGGGCGGTAGCCTGTTTGAATTCTTCCTGCCGCTGCCGGGTGGCAGCCATGGCTGATCCGGTCCTCGTCGGGGATATAGGCGGCACAAATGTCAGGTTCGCGGTTGCCAGTCAGGGCTTTGCGGGCAAGCCGGTCGTCTCTGACGTCTCCGTCATGCCGGGCGATGATTTTGAGCGGTTTGACGACGCGCTTGGCCTCTACCTGAACCAGCTCGGCAAGGGCGCACCCAAGCGGGCTCTGATCGCGCTCGCTGGCCCCGTGCAAAAAGGGCGCGTCAAGCTCACCAATCGCGACTGGATCGTCGACACCCAGCGCCTGCAGGAGAATTGCGGCCTCAGCTCCGTGCGCCTCGTCAATGATTACGCCGCCATGGCGCGGGCCATTCCGGAACTGCCGGACGACGCCTTCCGCCTCGTCCGCAAAGGCGAGCCCGATACGTCGGCGCGCCATCCCATTCTGGTGTCTGGCCCCGGAACCGGGCTTGGTATGGCAACGCTCATACCTGTCGGCACGACAGGGTGGAGGGTGCTGACGGGGGAGGGCGGCCATGCTGCGTTTGCTCCCGCGACCCCGCGTGAGTGGGCGCTGGCAGAGAAGCTGCGCGAAACGCATGCCTATGTCTCACGGGAGCTTGTCCTGTCTGGCTCTGGCTTCGACGCCGTCCACAAGGCGCTTTGCGACATAGACGGCGTTCAGTGGGAAAAGACCCATCCGGCAAAGGTGGAAGAGCTGGCGCGGCAGGGCGACCCGATCTGCCGCGATATGTGTGAGATCAGGGCGAGGGGCACGCTCTACGCGCTCGGCGATACGGCGCTCATGAATGGCGCACGAGGCGGTGTGGTCGTGACCGGGGGTGTGGCAGAAGAGCTCGCCGACTGGATTGCCGCACCTGAAGCCATTGACCGGTTTTTGCAACGCGGGCCAATGAGCGATTATATGCAGCCCATCCCGATCCGCATCCTGATGTCGGGGGAGGCCGCGCTCATCGGGGCGGCCGCACTGGAATATGACGAGGTGCCCGTCCCATGAAGACCATGACCGCTTTTCGCGCCGCCATAGACAAGGCCCCCATCGTCCCGGTGTTGACGGTCCACGAAGCCGACCATGCCGAGCCGCTTGCAGAAGCGTTGCTTCGCGGGGGGCTCTCTTCGGTTGAGATTACGCTGCGGACGCCCGCCGCCCTCGAAGTCATCCACCGCATGTCGCATGTCGATGACAGGTTGCTCGTGGGGGCGGGAACGATCATTTCTGAAGGCGATGTCGATGCCTCGCTCAAGGCTGGCGCTGACTTTCTGGTGACGCCCGGCGCATCGCCGCTTCTTCTGGATGCGCTCTCAAATCATGACGGTGTCATCCTGCCTGGCGTGTCAACGGCAAGCGAGGCGATGGCCCGTTTCGATGAAGGCTATGGCGTAATGAAATTCTTCCCGGCAGAAGCCGCTGGCGGGGCGAAGTTCCTTAAAGCGCTGTCGGCTCCGCTGCCCCACATTGATTTCATGCCGACGGGCGGCGTGACGCCTGAGAACGCCGCAGATTATCTGTCCCTGCCAAACGTCGTCGCTGTCGGCGGATCATGGATCGCGACGGCCGATGAGATGGCATCTGGCGACTGGCAGGCGATCAGCGACAAGGCTGCCGCTGCCGTCAAGCTTGGCCGCCGGGCCTGATCATTCGGGCAGGTCGCTCGCGGGCATCCGTGCGCCGCGCCGTGTCCGGAAGCGGCTTTCAAAGGCGACCAGCAGACAGCTTCCGATGATGATGATCGCGCCAATCCAGAGCGCCGGGCCCGGCCATTCGTCAAAGAAGAAAAGCCCGAGCAGGGCGCTCCACACCAGTGCGGTATACTCCAGCGGTGCGAGCACCTGCGCTTCGGCCTGCGCATAAGCCAGCGTCATCAAATACCAGACCGAATAGCCCAGCAGGCCCAGCAGCAGGAAGAAGGGGATGTAGGAAATCGATGGCCAGCCAAACAGGCCAAGCGTGACTGGCAGCAGCGCGATGGCCGGCACAATATTGGTGAAGAGGGCGATCGTCGTCGCATCTTCATGGCGTGCCCGCATCCGCAGGAAGACCAGAACAAAAGCATAGCCGATGGTGGAGCTGAACAGTGCTACATAGCCAAGCGTGCGTTCTCCGGGCGCTGCGCTCCCTTCCGGATTGGAGCCGAAGACGGCCAGCGCCACACCGCCAAATCCGATCAGCGCAGCAAGAACGGCAACGCCGCTAAGTCTTTCGCCGATCACCAGACGGGCCACCGGCGCAACCATCAGCGCCGCTGTAAAGCCAAGCGCGGTTGCCTCGGCAAGGCGAAGCTGCGTGAGCGCATAGAAGAAGGTGAAGGCGCAGAAGAGCTGAAGCAGCCCCCGCATCGTGTGAAACCGGATGGCTTCATTGGATGGGCGAGGGCGCTTCTTGGCGAGGAAGACCGCGCCGGCAATGACGCCGCCGAAACAAAAGCGCCACGCCAGCAGGTGGTGCAGACCCGCGCCGGGCGCGACGGCTTTAACCAGCGCATCGATGACAGCGCCCATCGCTATCGCGAAGGCGGCAATCAGCACAGGCATGGCAAGGAGGCGGGATCTAAGCATGGGCGCGCGGTCTAACGCGCCATCGCTTGTCCCGCCAGTAAATCTTTGGCGAAGCCTATTCGGCTGCTTTCGGTGCGCTGAGGCTTTCGCGGACTTCAGCGGCGATCTCATATGAGCGGAGCCGCGCCTTCTCGTCGAAGATATGGGCCGACAGGATCAGCTCGTCTGCACCCGTATCGGCGAGGAACGCTTCCACCTTTTCGCTGACGGTCCTGGGTGAGCCAATGGCGGTGCACGCAAGCGTCGCCTCCAGCATGGTGCGTTCATGCGGCTGGATTTCAGCGTCAAAGGACGGGTCAGGCGGGGCGAGGCGTGTCGGGGTGCCCCGGCGCAGATTGACGAATGTCCGGCGCAGCGACGAGGCAAGCCGGTCAGCCTCATCGTCGCTATCGGCGGCAATCATATTGTAGCCGAGCATCACATAAGGCTTCTTCAGCTGCTCCGACGGCTGGAACGTTTCGCGGTAGATCGAGATCGCCTGCTTCATCTGTTGCGGGGCAAAGTGAGATGCGAAGGCGTAGGGCAGGCCGAGATAGGCTGCCAGCTGTGCGCCGAATGTCGACGAACCGAGAATCCAGAGCGGAATGTTCGTATTGCCACCGGGCACGGCCTGAACGCGCTGTCCCGGCTGCACCGGGCCGAGAAAGGCCTGCAGCTCCATGACTTCCTTGGGAAAGCGATCCTCGCCGCCAACCATGGTGCGGCGCAGGGCCTGTGAGACAAGCTGGTCGCCGCCCGGCGCACGGCCAAGGCCAAGATCGACGCGGCCGGGATAGATGGCTTCCAGCGTCCCGAATTGCTCGGCCACCATGATCGGCGCGTGATTAGGCAACATGATGCCACCCGCGCCAAGGCGAATGTTCTCAGTGTCCTGTCCCGCATGGGCGATCATCACGGCCGTCGCTGCGCTTGCAATGCCGGGCATGTTGTGGTGTTCGGCCAGCCAGTAGCGGTTATAGCCGAGCCGGTCAGCGTGCGTGGCAAGGCGCCGGGCACGAGCGAGCGCATCCTGCGGATTGCTGCCTTCAACGATCGGGGCGAGGTCGAGAACGGAAAATGGTGTCATCACGCGCTCAATGTATGAGCCGCGATGTGGGTTCTCAATAGGTTAGAGGTCTGGGGCCGCGTGCGCGCCTTACGCGGCGCTGCGGATCTTCGGTTCACTGCGCACGCAGTTTCGCCCGCCATTCTTGGCCTCATAAAGGAAGCCGTCAGCCTTATCGATACAGGCGGCGAGCCCGTCTTCGGGACGCAGTTTCGCGAGGCCGAAGCTCGCGGAAACGCGCGTCGTCTTGCCATTGAAGCTCAGATCTGTGCCGGCAATGCGCTTGCGAAGGCGTTCGCAGACACCTTCGGCCTGCTGCTGATTCACATCGCTGAGCAGTATAATGAATTCCTCTCCGCCCCAGCGCCCCAGCCGGTCGAATGGCCCGCGCAGGGCTGCGTGGCTGAGATTGGCAATGGCAATCAGGACGCGGTCGCCGAATGCATGGCCATTCGTGTCGTTGACGGCTTTGAAGTGGTCCAGGTCGAACAGCGCGACATATACGCTGTTCTGTGTACGCTCCATACGCGCCAGCTCTTCCTCGGCAAGCGTCTTGAAGGAGCGGCGATTGAGCAAGCCGGTCAACGGGTCTGTCGAGGCCATCGCTTCCAGCGTGGTCTGATAGCGGTCAACGCGGTACTGGTTCTGCGCGGCAAGACCTGCCATCGGGCTCGCAACGCAAGCCGCAATCACCACCGTCATCAGCATGAAGTCATTGTTTCCGGCAGGAACGCCGAACATGTTGATGACCAGAACGGCAAACAGGACCGACAGCGACAGCGCGGCGGCGATCACGAACCCGAAGAAGATCAGAGCTCGTGAGACTGCGCCAGTATCGGCTTCAAGGAGACGATAGCCTTGTGTCATGGCCGCTCATCTAGCAGCCGAAAGCAAACATTGGCGTAATCGCAGGTTTTAAATTTTACCTATCTGCCGATCGGTTCGACATTTCTGGCTCGGGCGGCTCAGAGGCCGCGCCGGTCCGGAAAGCCGTAGCCGCGTGCACGCTCACAAGACCAGGTGTCTCCGGTTTCGCAGGCGCGCTGGATGTAATCCTTGCCCTCATCCCGGTTCATGATGCCGCCCTGGCCGCGATAGACCATGGAGCCATAGCCGCCACAACCGGTCTGATCGCCGAGGTCGCAAGCGCGTTTATAAAGACGGCGCGCGTACTCCAGATCCTCGTTTCCATCATTGCCGGTGAAGCTGACATGCGCCTGTTCGAGGCAGCTGTCTGCATCGCGGCCATCAAAGCAGGAGGTGTCATAAAGCTTGCGGGCGGCTTCATAATCCTGCGTGATGCCGAGACCGCGGCGGTAGATATTGCCAGCCTTGCGGCAGTTGCGTGACCAGACTTCGCGTTGCTGGCTCTTGTCTTCGCAGGCTTCCGAATAGCGCTCTAGCGCATCGTCGTACCAACCCTTTTGCATGGCACGGTCGGCATAGAGCTCATCAGCATCGGGTTTGGCGATGCGCTCTGGCCCGAATTGCGCGGACGCCGGAAGGGCGAACGCAAGGGCGGAAGCGCTGATCAGGCCTGCAACAAGCTGATGTCTGGCTTTCATGATGGGACCTCGCTGGCGATCATTATTCTAGTGATGCTCTTACAATTCGGGAGGATTGTGGCGGTTTCCTGTCGGTAACTGCAAGAGACCGAAGGTCGGATTTTCATTGTCTGCGCCGGGCGAAGCGCTTATCCCACTCCTTAAATGTATCGCCTTGCGAAGGAGGACATGAGCATGATCAAACGTCTGACAGGACTGAGCGCGCTTCTTTTGGCAGGCGCCTGTGCCACGCAAAGCGGCGATGATCTTCCACCAGCCGAAGCACCGCTTCCGCCGATGATGACATCGCGAAGTGTTGATGCAGCGCGCCTTCAAAGTGCGATTGCCAGCAGCGAGCGGCCTGAAACCGATGTTGAGCGCGACGAGCTGCGCCGCCCCGCTGGCGTGATCGAGTTTGCGGGTCTCCTGCCGGATGAGACGGTGCTGGAGCTTGAAGCAGGCGGCGGCTACTTCACCGAGATCCTGTCGCGCTATCTCAATGATGATGCGACCCTTTATATGCAGAACCCGGCGGCCTTTGATGGCTTTCTGGGCGACGCGGCAGAGATCCGGATGGATGGGCTGGATAATGTCGAGTACCTGCGGGCCGACTTTGATAGCTTCCCGCTGGACGACGAAAGCGTCGACGTTGTGACCTGGTTCCAGGGGCCGCACGAACTCTGGTACACGCCAGAGAATGGCGAGCCGCTCGTCGCGAATCCGGACGACTCCTTCCCTGAAATCTTTCGCGTGCTGAAGCCGGGCGGCAGCTTCGTCGTTCTCGACCATACGGGGCCTGAAGGCGCTCCGGCGACAATCGGCGGGGAGACCCACCGTATCGATCCCCAGATCGTACGGGACCTTGGCCGTGAAGCTGGCTTCGTTCTGGTTGCCGAGAGTGACCTTCTCGACAATCCGGGCGACGACCTTGATGCGAACGTGTTCGACGAGTCTGTACGTGGCCGCACCGACCAGTTCCTGATGAAGTTCGAAAAGCCGATGAGCGCGCCGCAATAAGGCTGCAGGGCGTTCTGTGAGGATCGCTTGACCGCAGCCAGCCGCTGGAGGACAGGGAGGCGGTTATGACGACCCCGACCGACCGTATTCCCGCTGCGCGTTCGCGCAAGGCACTCTGGCTGGGCCTGGGCCTAGGCGCTGCCGTGATCACGCTTTTCCTGCTCGGCAAGGCAGGCGTGCTCGGCTCACTCGAGGCTTTCATCGCGCAGATGCAGGAAATGGCCGATACGCCATGGGCGCTCCCGGCCGTCATCGCACTTTTCACCGGCGCGGCTTTTGTCGGCCTGCCGCAGTTCGGATTGATCGGGGCAGCAGTCGTCGCCTTCGGCCCGGTCAACGGCGCGCTCTATTCGTGGGTCGCGACCATGGTGTCCGGGACAGTGACGTTCTGGCTGGGCCGCTTCAGCGGTGAGGCTGCGGTGGCGCGCTTCTCCGGGCGCCGCGCTGCCCGGTTTGCCGAGTTTGTCAGCCGGAACGCGTTCGCAGCCAGCATGATCGTACGTAACGTACCGACGGGCCCCTTCCTGATCGTCAACATGGCCTTCGGGGCGCTGCGTGCAAACTATCTCGCCTTCCTGGGCGGTATGGCGATCGGGTCGCTTCCAAAGATCCTTCTGGTGACCTTTGCGGGTCAGAGCCTGATGTCCGCGATCACTGGCTCACCCCTTATTGCAGCCGCGCTTGCAGTGCTGGCCGCGCTGATATTTGGTGGCCTCTGGCTCTATGTCCGGCACCGTCAGAAATCTGGCAAGATCATTTCCCCGATGTCCATAAGGCCGGTTGACAGGGCAAGCGAAAAGCCGGAATAGGTCACTCATGCGCAAGAATTTGCCTCTTGAGGGACTAACGGACCTGCTACTTAGCAGCCCCTGGCTGGTGGTCGCTGGACGCTGATGGTCCGGCGCCTGGTCAGGGGATCGACTTAAACGCCCTTTCGCTGACATCTCAAAAGACCCCGCAGGCCCGTCCATGACCACCGAAAAAGACCGCATTCTGATCTTCGATACGACCATGCGCGACGGCGAACAGTCGCCAGGCGCGTCCATGACGCATAATGAAAAGCTGGATCTTGCCGACCTCCTCGAGACGATGGGCGTCGACATCATTGAGGCGGGCTTTCCCGCCTCCTCGCAGGGCGACTTCGAAGCTGTGCGGGACATTGCCCGCCGGTCAAAGTCGTCGGTGATCACCGGACTGTCGCGTTCAAAGCTGGAGGATATCGACCGCTGCGGGGAGGCCGTGCGTCACGCGGCCCGCCCGCGCATCCATACGTTCATCTCCACCAGTCCCGTGCACATGAAGCACAAGCTTCAGATGGGGCCGAATGCTGTGCTGGAGGCTGTTGGCCGGTCTGTAGCTCACGCCCGTAACCTGGTCGAAGACGTCGAATGGTCCGCTGAGGACGCGACCCGGACGGAGTTCGATTTTCTCTGCAAGTGTATCGATGCGGCCATTGCCTCCGGTGCGACGACGATCAACGTTCCCGATACGGTCGGCTACACTCATCCCGACGAATATGGCGGCCTGATCCGGGCTCTGCGGGAAACGATCCCGAACGCAGACAAGGTGATCTGGTCGACGCACTGCCATAATGATCTTGGCCTTGCTGTCGCGAACTCCATTGCCGGGGCGCAGAACGGCGCGCGACAGATTGAGTGCACGATTAATGGTCTCGGGGAGCGCGCAGGCAATGCGGCGCTCGAAGAGATCGTCATGGCGTTCAAGGTGCGCGGCGACACGCTGCCGTTCGAAACGGGCATCGACACCACCCGTCTGGCACGCGCCAGCCAGATGGTGAGCCGGATCACGGGCTTTCCGGTTCAGTACAATAAAGCGATCGTCGGTAAGAACGCTTTCGCCCATGAAAGCGGCATCCATCAGGATGGCATGCTGAAGAACACTGAGACCTATGAGATCATGAAGCCAGAGGATGTTGGCGTGTCCAAATCCTCACTTGTGATGGGGAAGCTGTCCGGCCGCAACGCCTTCCGGGACAAGCTCGCCTCTCTTGGCTATGAACTCGACCCTGATTCCTTGAACGAGGCGTTTCGCCGTTTCAAGGATCTCGCGGACCGCAAGAAGCATGTCTTCGACGATGACATTCTGGCGCTCGTCGATGACCAGTTGTCGGCGATGGGGGAGCGGGTCGGCTTCGATAGTCTGCGCGTCATTGCCGGCTCTGTCGGGCCGCAACAGGCAGACTTGTCTCTGCGTGTCGATGGAGAGCTTCTGGAAGCGAGCTGCACGGGCAACGGCCCCGTCGATGCCGTCTTCAACGCTATTCGCAAGATCGTGAACCACGAAGCCAAGCTGGACCTCTACCAGGTGCATGCTGTCACCGGCGGTACGGACGCTCAGGCTGAAGTCAGCGTCCGGCTGAACGGTGAGGGCATCATGGCTGTCGGGCGTGCATCTGACCCTGATACGCTGGTTGCCAGCGCCAAGGCCTATATCCACGCGCTGAACAAGCTAGAGGCGCGTCGCATGAAACGCCTCGCTGCTTGAGGCGGTGTGGGGACAGCGATAACTTCCCGCCGCAAGCCTTAACGTGTACGGATCGTACGGAAACTTCTCCATGATGTTTCAGCCGCTTACAGGCCTGTAACCTTGTGGAATATCGAACCTGTTTTGGTGTACGAGACGTACCTGTTTCGGGCAGCCTCTCACTTGCTTTCCGCAGAATAAGGCTGCATGGGGATTATGGGCTGGCAAAGAAAATTCCGCACGACTTCAGCTAATTTGGTCGTGCCTACAGTAAAGAAGCGACCTTACTCATGATCGGTAGCCTTCTCGGCATGCTCTCCACAGATATGGCGATTGACCTCGGGACAGCGAATACGCTCGTCTATGTAAAGGGTCAGGGGATCAAGCTCGATGAGCCATCCGTCGTCGCCTACATGAACCAGGGCGGCCGCAAGGTCGTGTACGCGGTTGGTAACCAGGCCAAGCAGATGCTCGGCAAGACCCCGCTCAACATGGAAGCCATCCGCCCGATGCGCGATGGGGTGATCGCCGACTTCGAAGTCGCCGAAGAGATGATCAAGCACTTCATCCGCAAAGTGCATAACCGCCGGGCTTTCGTATCCCCGCTGATCATCATCTGTGTTCCAAGCTCTGCAACGAACGTCGAGCGCCGCGCCATTCACCAGTCCGCTCTCGCGGCGGGTGCACGCGAAGTCCAGCTGATCGAAGAGCCAATGGCAGCCGCAATCGGCGCCGGTCTTCCGATCGAGGAGCCTGCAGGCTCCATGGTTGTCGACATTGGTGGCGGCACGACTGAGGTCGCCGTGCTCTCGCTGGGCGGTATCGTCTATTCGCGTTCGGTGCGCGTCGGCGGCGACAAGATGGATCATGCCATCATGTCCTATCTGCGCAAGAACCAGCAGATCATGATCGGCGAAATGTCGTCCGAGCGGATCAAGAAAGAGATCGCGTCTGCAAAAGCGCCAGAGAGCGGCGACGGCCTGACCGTCACCGTACGTGGCCGCGGCACGATCGACGGCGTCCCGAACGAGGTTGAAGTGAACGAGGCCATGATGGCCGAAGCGCTTGCCGACCCGGTCAACGAAATCGTTGATGCAATCCGTCTCGCGCTTGAAGCCATGGCGCCAGAGCTTGCTGCGGACATCGTTGATCGCGGCATAGTGCTGACCGGCGGCGGCGCGCTCCTGCGTAATCTCGATGTGGTCATCCGCGAACAGGCCAAGCTGCCTGTGATGATTGCTGACGATCCACTGAAGTGTGTCGCGCAGGGCTGCGGTTACGTGCTCGAAAATCTGGTGCGCATGCGCAACGTCCTGTCGCCGGAAGTCTAAGACCGGCGAGAAACGGGCGCGATCACACCAGCGCCGCTGAAAACCCGGTTGCACGCATTCGCGCTTCACTTCAGGATTAGCCCTGCCGTGGGGAGGCAACAAGGGACAACCATGGCCCGTTTGCGTGGAAAAAGACTGAAAGCCCGGCCAGTACGCCGATACGCCCTCATCGTAGGGCTTGTCGTGCTATTCGCTGTGCTTCTGGCCCAGACGTCTCCGCGCCTGCGCGCCTGGATTGATCCGGCGCGGACTGTCGCCGCTGATCAGCTGGCCAGCTCTGCCCGTCCCGGCCTCTGGGACCGTATCTCTGGCAAGGCCGCGCGCGATGAACGTATCCGTGAGCTTGAAGCAGAAGTCCGCGAGCTGACCCGCTATCGCTCCGTGGCGATTTCCATGGCCGCGCGCCTTGAAGCCTATGAGGATATGCTGAATGTCATGGGTGAACCGCCCGTACGCGGTGTGACGGCCAGAATCACTTCTGAAACGAACGGACCGTTCCGTGAGGCAATCCTTGTTAATGCCGGGACGCTACAGGGTGTGGAGCCGGGCGCCTATGCAGAGAATGAGGGCGGGCTCGTTGGGCGCGTTGTCCAGATTGGCGAGCGGTCGTCCCGCGTGCTGCTCGTGGCGGACTTCAACTCGCGCGTTCCTGTCATGGGCGAGGCGAGCGGCATGCGCGCTATCCTGTTCGGTGACCGCGATGACCTCGGCACGCTGACGGACCTTCCAGAGCGCGGCAACTTCATTCTGGGCGAGCGGGTTCTCACCTCTGGCGAAGGCGGAATCTTTCCGCGCGGCATCGTCGTCGGTGAGGTGGTTGAACGCGGCGGGACGCTTCGTGTTGAGTTCGGCATGAATCGCGGCCGCGGCGGCTTTGTGCGCCTGATGCCGAGCATGCAGATCCCGCGCCCTGAAGAGTTTCCAGCTGGAGTGCTGCCCGAGGAAGGTGAAACGGCTGTTGAGGGCGCGGCGGATGACGCTGCCGCAGAGACGGCTGCATCAGAGAACCTGCCTGACGCCGGCCCACCGGGGGGCGGTTGAGAATGGCAAGACGCCGCAAGTCTGAACGTCTCTCTGCCATTGCTGGTATCTGGGCCGAAACCGGCCCGACGAGCCGCTTCCTCATTGGCACGCTCATCGTCGCTGCCATCGGCCTGATCGGTCTTACTCCGAAAACGCTCTTCGATACCGAACTGGTCTGGCCATACGCCTCTCTCGTTGCCGCCATTGGTTGGGGGCGCAGCGGTCTTGGCTTCCGGCCAATGGTGGTGCTCGTGATCTTCGGACTGGCGCAGGACGTCAGCGCCTATGCGCCGCTTGGCTGTTTCGGCTTCATCAATCTGGCCGCCTATGGCGCAAGCTCGCTCATCGCGCGCAGTTTTGACCGGGAGCGCAATCCGCTGATCAGCACGGTCGCGCCCGTCGTGCTTTATGCAGTCTCATTCATACTCGTCTGGCTGTTTGCGAGCTTCTCAGGCAACCACCTCGTTCAGCTGTCGCCACTGGTGAATGTGTTTGTAGTCACGTATATTCTGCATATCCTTACAGCACCCGTCTTTGACCTTGGCCGTAGGGTCGGCCCACTCGCGGGAAGCATGTCATGAGCAGTGAACTCGACTTCGAATCCAGGCTCAACCGGCGCACCATCATCACAGGTGCGGCTGGCGGTGTCATGTTTTCTGGCCTGGTCGCCCGCCTTGTCCAGCTGCAGCTCTTTGAGGGCGAGCGCTACAAGGAAATCGCGAATGAGAATGGCGTAAAGCTCGACCTTGCGCCGCCAATCCGCGGTGCGATCTATGACCGCTTTGGTGTTCCGCTTGCCTCGCATCGTCAGGCAGGTCGCGTTTCCATTGTTCGCGAGCAGACCGCGGATATGGATGCGACCCTCGCAGAAATTGCGCGCCATATCGATCTGCCGATGGATGAGCGCCAGCGCGTGATCCAGCAGGCGCGTAGCCAAGCCTCTTTCCAGTCGACCATCGTCAAGAGTGAGCTCACCTATGAAGAGTTCGCCCGCATGACGCTGCTGGCAGCTGATATGCCGGGCGTTCGCGCTGACATGGCGGCAACGCGTTCCTATCCGCGCGGCCGCGACCTTGCGCATGTGCTGGGCTATGTGGCGAAGGCAAGCTCTGACGACCTGTCACGTCTGACAGAGAATGCATCGCCGGAAGAAGCCTCGCTGCTGGCGCGCCTCTTCCGCCACCCGGATATGCGCACGGGCCGTTCCGGCATTGAGCGTGCGGCGGAGACATGGCTGCGCGGAGAGCCGGGCTTCCGCCGTCTCGAGACAAATGCTGCTGGCCGCGTCATCCGCGAACTGGAAAGCGAAGACCTCGCGCCGACCCCGGGCCGCGACATCGGACTCACCATCGATGCGGAGCTCCAGCGCGCCGCCATTGATCGCTTCGGTGATGAAAGCGGCGCGGCTGTCGTGCTGGATATTGAGACGGGCGCAATCCTCGCCTTCGTGTCGACCCCCGCCTTCGATCCGAACGACTTCGTGAACGGCATTTCCTATGCCGATTACAATGAGCTGCGTGAGAATGACCGCTCACCGCTCTACCACAAGGCATATGACGGCACCTATCCGCCGGGCTCCACCTTCAAGATGGTCGTCGCGACGGCTGCGCTGGAAGCGGGGATCAACCCGGATCAGCGCGTCCACTGCAATGGCTATTATCGCTTCGGTAACCGTACATGGCACTGCTGGAAGCGCGGCGGCCACGGCAATGTCGACATGCACTGGGCCATGAAGGGCAGTTGCGACGTCTATTTCTATGAGATTGCGCGCCGCGTGGGAGTCGAACACCTGGCTGACGTCTCGCGCCGCTTTGGCTTCGGGCAGGTCTGGGATCTTGGCCTTACGGGCGGACGCGGTGGCACCGTGCCTGATGATGCGTGGAAACGCGCGGCCCTCGGTGAGCCATGGTATGAAGGTGAAACGCTGAACTACGGCATCGGGCAGGGCTACCTCTCCACCTCGCCGCTCCAGCTGGCCCTCATGTCTGCGCGCATCGCGGCAAAGGGCAGGCTGATCGAGCCATACATCATCGGCGAGGGCCCACGCCCGGACAAACCGATCCCGTATGCAGAGCCGCTCGACCCCGATCACATGCAACGCATGATGGACGGCATGTACGGCGTGACCTCAGAAGCAGGCGGTACGGCGTGGCGCTCAGGCGACCTTGGCCTTGGCGGACCGCGCCTTGCTGGCAAGACAGGTACCGCGCAGGTGCGCCGCATCTCCGAAGCCGAACGACGCTCGGGCGTGCTCAAGGGTGAGGAGATCGCCCGCCGTCTTCGCGACCACGCACTGTTCGTCGCCTATGCGCCTGCGGACGATCCGAAGTACGCCATCTCCGTCGTGGTCGAGCATGGTGAGGGCGGCTCCAGTACCGCTGCGCCGGTTGCCCGCGATATCCTCGCGACCGCAATCAAGCGCGACTCTCGCGCCGCCGCCCGCTGGCAGCAGACGGCTTCTGCGCCGCGCACCGGCAATAGCGGGGGCACACCATAATGGCGCGAGCTGCGCGCGCCTCTGCCATTAGATTTGAAGACCGGACCTTTGCAGGGACGCTGGGCGAGCTGCCTTGGGGGCTGGTCCTGATGTTGATCACCGTCGCCTGTATCGGCACGGCGGCGCTTTATTCCTCGACATTCACAAACCCCGAAGAGGCTGGCCTTCCGGCCCGTCACGCGGTGCGCTTCGCCATTTCGCTCGGCATCCTCTTTGTCATCGCACTCGTGCCAATCGGCATCTGGCTCAGGGCTGCGTGGCCGGCTTATTTCGTGACATTGGCCATGCTGATCGGTGTGGAGCTGTTCGGCCTGACGAGGGGCGGGGCGACGCGTTGGTTGCAGCTTGGCCCGATTGGCGTCCAGCCGTCAGAGTTCATGAAGCTTGCGCTCACGCTCGCGCTGGCGCGCTACTACCATAACAATCTTACCTTCCAGTCCGGTCGGTTCTTCATCCACCTGCCGGCGCTCTTCATTATCATTGTCCCGGCGGCGCTCATCTTCAAACAACCTGACTTCGGGACGACGCTGGCGCTCATCGCATCTGGCGCCGTCCTCATCTTCCTCGCGGGTCTCTACTATCGCGTCATCGCTGCTGTCTTCGTTGCCGGCCTCGCAAGTGTGTGGCCGATCTACATGTTCGTGTTGCAGGACTATCAGCGAGAGCGCGTGAACACATTCCTTGCCCAGTTGACCGGTCAGGCCGTGAACACGCTCGACGATGGCTACCAGATCGAGCAGGCGAAAATCGCCATCGGGTCTGGCGGCTGGCAGGGTAGGGGCTTCATGGAAGGTACCCAGGCCCAACTCGACTATATCCCCGAACAGCACACAGACTTCATCCTGACCGTGATCGCAGAAGAGTTCGGCTTTCTCGGCGCGACAGGGCTTCTGCTTCTCTGGGCGGTTATTCTCGCTTGGGGGCTTGTGATTGCGGGACGTTCGGCCTCGATCTTTGGCCGGTTCGCGGCTGTTGGCTGCGTCGCAACAGTCGCCTTCTTTATCCTGTTCAACGTCGCGATGGTGCTGGGGCTGGTGCCGGTTGTCGGGGTGCCGCTTCCGCTCGTATCCTATGGTGGTACGGTGATGTTCACGACAATGGCGTGTTTTGGCATCCTCCTTTCCGTGCACCTTGGCCGCGACGAGCGGCTCAGCACGCAGGGGATGATTTGACCTCTGTGTGGACAGCTGCGTTGACCTTTGTCCCACTAAAGCTAGTGTCCGGCAAAATTCATTTCACGAGGGGAGCAGATAATGGAAATTGGCCGCAAAACTGAGACATGGGGGTCGAAATTCGGCTTCATCATGGCCGCCGTCGGCTCATCGGTAGGTCTCGGTAATTTCTGGCGGTTTCCATATACCGCAGGTGAAAATGGGGGCGGTGCCTTCATCATCATCTACCTGCTCTGCGTTGCCTTTGTGGGTCTTCCGCTTCTGATGGCGGAATATTCGATGGGCCGGAAATCCGGCATGTCGGCCATTGAAGGCGTCCAGTCGCTGGCTCGCGCAGAATCAAAATCCCTGAACTGGGGCATTGTTGGCTGGGTCGGTACGATCACAGCCACCTTCATTCTCAGCTTCTACGTCGTCATTTCCGCCTGGCTCATGGCTTTCACGCTGCAGGCGCTTGGCGGCAATTTCACCGGGATGGATGCGGCAAGCTCTGGCGCGAACTTCAACAACACGATTGGTCAGGGCGAGCATCCGCTCGTGTCCAAATGGTATATGCTACTTCTGCTCGCCATCTTCCTGATCGCCAATATCGCGGTCGTGGGCCGCGGTGTGAAAGGCGGTATTGAGCGCGCGGCGACCATCCTGATGCCGGCCTTCTTCATCATGCTTGTCGTGGTGGTGGGCTTTGGTCTGGCGACCGGTGACGCTGCCAGCGCCGCAGAATTCCTGCTGACCCCGAAATGGGACCAGGTTGGCTTCAACACCTTCCTCGAAGCGATCGGTCAGGCCTTCTTCTCTATCGGTATCGGCGTCGGCCTGATGATCACCTATGGCGCCTATCTTTCGCGCTCGACCAATATCCCGCGCTCATCCGGTATCGTCGCAGGCTCCGATACGATGGTGGCGCTTGTTGCAGGCTTTGCGATCTTCCCGGTTGTCTTCGCTGCAGGCCTCGACCCTGCCGGCGGCCCAAGCCTCTTCTTCGTGTCGATGCCAGTTGCCTTTGGCTCCATCCCGGGCGGCGCGATCATCGCAGTGGTGTTCTTTGCGCTCGCTCTGTTTGCGGCATTCACCTCGTCCATCTCCCTGCTTGAGGTGTCTGTCTCATGGTTGGAAGAGCGTCAGGGCGTAACCCGTCTTGGCGCAGCGATGGGCATGGGCTTCATCCTGTTCGTCGTCGGCGCGGCCTATGTGTTCTCGCTCGAATATCTCGACTTTGTGGACTTCGTGACCGGCAACATCCTGCTGCCGCTCGGCGGTCTGCTCGCGGTGATCTTCGCCGGCTGGGTCCTGTCACGCGACATGATGACCAGCGAAATCGGCGAAGGCTTCACGATGAATGTCTGGCGCTTCCTGATGCGCTGGTTCGTGCCGGCCTTCCTAGGCTTCGTCCTGTTCTTCGGCTTCTTCGACAAGATCCAGCAGCAATACAACGTGCAGCTGCCGGGCTTCATGACCCAGCTGCTAGGCCCGAACAATGAGCTTGCTCCGGTGGAAGAACTCGACGTTCAGCCACCGGCAGAAGAAACGGAGACCGACGCCGGCGCGGGCTCTGAAACGCTATCCTGAGGGACGAAGCGGTCTGCGTGAGCTCAGGCTCACGCGGCCCGAACCCATACAAACAAAAAAAGGGCGCTCCTGATGGGGCGCCCTTTATCTTTTGGGGTAGACTGCGACTTTAACTGAACTTCTTGGCGAAAGCGCGCGTCGCGGTAATCAGCTGGTCCACTATACCGGGATCAAGGCTGGAGTGGCCTGCATCCGGAACAATGTGAAGCTTCGCGTCAGGCCATGCTTTTGTCAGCTGCCACGCGGTGCCGATCGGGGTCACAACGTCATACCGGCCGTGGACGATGATGCCTGGCACGCCGCCAAGCTTCTCCTTGGCCTGCTTCAATAGCCAGCCATCCTCAGGGAAGAAGCCCTTATTGACGAAGTAGTGGCACTCAATGCGTGCAAACGCGTCGGCGAAGCTGTCTTCTTCAAACTTGGCCGGGCGAGAATCCGGACCCTTGATCGAAATCGTCTCGCCTTCCCAGCACGCCCAGGCCTTGGCCGCTTCGATGCGCGCGCGCCGGTCGCTGCCGGTCAGGCGTTTGTGGAAAGCGGTCAGCAGGTCGCCGCGCTCTTCTTCAGGAATAGGGGTGACATAGCGGTCGAAAGCGTCCGGGAAGATGCGGCTTGCGCCATCCTGGTAGAACCACTGGATCTCTGCCTCGGTGATGAGGAAGATACCGCGCAGGATAAGACCAAGCACGCGCTCTGTGTGGGTCACCGCATAAGAGAGCGATAGGGTCGAGCCCCATGAGCCACCAAACACCACCCATTTATCGACGCCAAGCGCTTCGCGGATGCGCTCCATGTCACTGACCAGCGCCCAGGTATCATTCTCTTCCAGTTCCGAATGAGGCGTGGACCGGCCACAGCCGCGCTGATCGAACAGGATGATGCGATAGAGTTTCGGATCAAAGAAGCGGCGCATCTCCGGACTGGAGCCACCACCCGGGCCACCATGCACACCAATGACAGGGATACCGTCGGGGTTGCCCGATTCTTCCCAATAAATCTCGTGCAGGTCTGAAACCCTCAGGCGGCCTGACCTGTTAGTGTCAATAGGTGGGTAAAGTTTGAGCATCTATAAACCTTGTCTGAACGCTTACCGCTGTATGTGAACTAGATTGGCATAAGGGTCTGGACGTCAAAACTCCAACCTGTATGTGTAAACGCAGTAAAAGTATTAAGACCGCACGGGTCGTACCAGTATATGAAACCTCTTCTTTTCTGTCTTGCAACTCTGGCGCTGACTGGCTGCACCACAGTTTCGATGGTCTCCAAACAGGCAATCGTCGAGACAGAACTGACTGAGCAACAATCTGAAGTCCGCGAACGTGCAGAAGCCTTCGAAGCTATGGCGGCAGATGAAGGTTGGGTCATGCAGTCAGGCGGCCTGTCGGGCCTCGCTGACATGCTCTTCGGGGCCGATCAGTCTGCCGCGGACGTGACGTCGCAAAGCTATGCGCAGACCATCGCGGCCTCGGCCGAGGAACCTGCAGCTATTTTCGCGACTGTAGAGGCCGATGCGGCCACAGCTGCCCGCAGCCTTCAGGAACTTGATCTCATCGCGACGGCCCTGCTGGAGTCAGGCGAGGTGCAGCGCGCAGATCTGATTAGCTTTGAAAGCGCCCTTGTGACTGCTCAGAAATGCTATCGTAGCTTCGCTGAAGCGACGGGCGTGGTTGAAGGCGAAGCAAGCCGGGAGCGTCGCGAAACCGAGGCGGCTCTACGCGTGCTGGCAAATGTCATCGATGGCGCGCGAATTTCTGCTGACCAGATGGCTGCGGCCTATGCAGCGAACGACACGACTGGCGAGACGCTGAGCTAGTTCCGCTTTACCTGATCAGCCGAGCGGCTCAGGAAACCAGACTCCCATCAGAATATCGACAAGCTGCTCTGTGCGCTCGCGCACATCATCCGGCGTCCAGGTTTCTCGCCCGCGCAAGTCCTCTGTCAGCGCGAACACCCTGACGCCGTCAGCGAAATAGAGCTTCTTCTTCTCGCGAAACTCGAGCCTGTCCGCGATCCTGTTCACATGGCGCGGCACGATGACGAAATTGCCGGCCGTCTCTGCCAATTCCCGCTGCACGGCTGCGCTCGGCCAGATGCGGTTCCAGTGGCTCTCTTCTGGTACGATGCGCGGCAAGACGTGTTCGACGCTTGCATCCTCATCCGAAGAAATCTGCTGGCCGTTTTCAAGCGCGGCATTCAGGCGAAGTGCGACAGCTCTTCGCTGCATGAAATTGACGAACCGGCCCGTTAGCCGCTCGCGGATCCGGCGTTTGTCCTCCCGCGAGAAATTGAGCGGTCCGTTGCGATGGAAAAGCGGTTTCCCGTCCAGGATGGCCTTGGTCAGGCGCGCATACTGCTTGCGGCGGGCGTCACTGTTCGTGACGTACAGCATCATGACAAAGCCGAACCGCTCCAGCAGGCTGAAGAACTCTGCCGCTTCTGCGCCATTCTCGCGCTGGCGGTAGAGATAGGCCAGCGCGGGTACGCGCCAGAGATGGTGGTCCAGCAGCCGCAGATGGTTGATGGGGCTGCGCACGGCTTCACTAAAGGCGCCATAGTCCGGCTCACCGCGCAGGATAGCGTTGTAGGTGCTCACATAGTCCGGCAGGTGTTCGTCCAGGAATGTGCGCGCATCGACCTTGGAAAGCACGGCTTTCGAGAACTCCGCCGTGACCTTGCCCTTGGAGCTTCGCGAATAGAGTTGGCGGATATAGTTGAGTAGATCGTCCAGCCCGTTCGCGCCCAGCTTTGACTCATGGTCCAGCCATCGGCGCGCATGGGCGCTGGCCTCATCTTCGGTGAAGTCGCCGCGCTGCAGGATTTCTGTCTTGATGATGTCGTGCGTATTCGGCGCCTTGCCGCGCGTGTTCAGAACGCGGAACACGTCATAGCCGCCATCCCAGTCGGGCACGACGACACGCACCAGCATGATCCTGTCACGGATCGTCTCGAAGAGCTGCCTGCGTTGGCTAGCGCTTAGGCGTGAGAGGTGGCTCTCGATGAGGTCGAGATTGGTCGACATACGACCGTGATTGGTGGCTTGGCCCGCTTCGGCATCTCGTTGCCGGGTCGCGCCTTCGGTCTGCACGGCCTCACGGAAATAGGGGGTGTCGATGTGGTTCAGCGTCAGGCGCCAGGCATTGTCATCACCGTGATTGGCCCGGTCGGGGTCACCAATCATCGTGTGCGCCAGCGCTTTGTAGTGCGGATCGGTTTCCAGATCGCGCAGCACGGCAAGGATCATCGAGAGCGTGGTCAGGCGCTGCTGACCATCGACGACGAGGAAATTGCGATCATCCATCTCCACCAGAACGATAGCGCCGATGAAATGGTGCTTGCCTCGGCTCGCTGCGCGCCAGAGGTCGCTCAGCAATTCGCCAACTTCATCGCCCTGCCAGGCATAGCTACGCTGATAGGGCGGCATCCGGAGAAGAATACCCGGAGCGAGAATAGCCGACAGGCTGCATTCGCGTGCCCTGATCCCGGATTCCATTGCACTCCCGGAAATTCATACTAGACCTGAACGCCATCGTTAGAGGTGTATTGGCCGGGTAGAAACCTGCTACTGGCGCAACTCATCCGATTTCCATTGAAGGGAGGCAGATAAGCCACATGAGATGGGCAAATTTTGATCACGAAGGCGACGTCTGGTGCGGTCTTGTCGAGGGTGAGGCTGTCCTCGTAGCGGCGCGCGGCTGTCTAAGCCAGCACCTCGGCGACCTGCCAACGCTCGAGACGGCCGCCCGCAACGGGACGAAGCTTGCGCTGTCCGATGTGAAGCTGCGCCAGCCCATTATCAGACCGGGCAAGATCCTCGCCATCGGTCTCAATTACGCCGCTCATGTCGCCGAAAGCGTCAGCTTCATCTCGAACGACAAGCCGGAAGTGCAGAAGTGGTTCAACAAGCAGTCGACCGCCGCAAATGGCCCGGACGCGCCGATCCACGTGCCGAAAGTCTCCGAGCAGCTCGACTATGAGGCAGAACTCGTCCTCGTCATTGGCAAGTATGGCCGCCACGTCCCGAAGGAGAGGGCGTTCGATATCATTGCAGGGGTCAGCTGCGGCTGTGACTGCTCGGTGCGTGATTGGCAGAAGGCGAGCCCGACCATGATCATGGGCAAGGGTTTCGACACCCACGCGCCATTCGGCCCGCACCTCGTCACGCTGGACGAGCTGGGCGATCTCGGCCCGCTTGCCATTCGCGGCTACGTCAATGATGAACTGCGTCAGGAAGCCAAGCTCTCGGACATGGTCCACACGATTGAGGAGCAGATTGCCCACCTCACTGCCGCCTTCACGCTGGAGCCGGGCGATGTGATCTTCACCGGCACGCCTGCCGGTGTTGGCGCAGGCCACACGCCGCCGAAATGGCTGAGACCGGGCGACAGGGTCCGCGTCGAGATCGAGAATGTCGGAACGCTGGAGAACCCGGTGATCGCCGAACCTGATACGATGAGGATCGGCTGACCGCCCATGCGCGCTCCCCTTATCCTTTCGGTTCTCGTTCTTCTTCTGGCGGGCTGCGATATGCGCGGGCCTGAACTGCCAGGCCGTATCAATGCGACCGAAGAGGTCGCCCCGCCTCAGCGCGAGGTGCGCCCTGCAGATTTTGCGATACAGCCCTGCAGCCGGTCTGCGACCTCCATCTGCCTGTTCGCGCGGGCAGGGGGCAAACGCCTCCTCTTCGGCGCACCCGCAGGTGTTGGAAACGAGTTATCGAGCGCTGAACTTGCCCGCCTCGACGGGCTCTTCCTCTATTCGCTCCGCCCTGAAGATATCGAAGGGCTGGATGAGGTACGCAATCTCAGCTGGCAGGCAGGGCGGCCGGGCCCGCTTTCGGTTAGCGGGCCTTCGGGCACCAGTACAGTAATCGACGGGCTGAACCGCGCCTATGAAGTCTCTGACGCGCTCATCTTCGTTGAGGACGGCGCCCCCGCGGGAGGCTTTGATGCTGCCTTGCTGGAGACGGGGCATGAGGTGGTGGAGGACGCCGTCGTCTTCTATACAGGCGACCTCAAGGTCAAGGCGAGCGTGGGCATGAATGACCGCCTCAGCTACCGCGTCGATTACCGCGATGTGGATGAGAACTGGCACACGCTGGTCATCCAGCCCTGCGGTGCCCCTGATATCGCCCGAAACGACATCGCGGTGGACGTCTCACGTGTCGATATCGCCTGCATTGATGGGGAATTTGGTGGAAGCTGGCCCTTCAAGGGCACGCAGTTCCTGCACATGGATGGTGGCTAGAAAAGCATCGGGGTCCTGCTGGTGCAGGACCCCGGTCTCCCCCGAGACGCCCCCGTCCGGCCAAATTGGCCGCGGACATTCAGGCTTCGGTTCACACATCTTAACTAAAGCGGAAAGGTCCGGCCCGAAAGGGAAAACTGGGGCGCTGGCTGTCAATTATGAAACCTGTGTCATGTTTGCCACGGAGCTTCTCGCCATCTCGCGCATTGGCAACGAGCGCAAATCAGTTCCTATACTACCAATTCGTTAACATTTTGGGGCTTATTGTTAAGCTTCAGCGACGACGGGGCACATCACCAGCATGACCGGAATTCTCTTCATCCTGTACATCGCTCTCGGTAGCGCGCTCGGTTTCGGGCTCGTTTCCTATGCAGGGTTGAGCATTCCTGTCGCCATTGCGCTTGGCGCTGTGACGACCGCGCTGCTTGGCCAGTTCCACCTCCTCTTCTCCCACGTCATCACGGCGGCTGACAGCTCAGACCGGATGGACGCGCTGGAGCTGTCCTACGAGGAAAACGACAAGCGCATGACGCGGATTGAAACGCGCAGCGAAGAAGTCGAAGCCTCCCTCAAGAGTGAGCTATCTGAGCGCCGCGACGCCCTCGTCACAGAGATGCGCCAGCTTGAGGGCCTCATCGACCGCCTCGCCAAGAGCTTCGAGACCAAGCTGTCGCGTGAAACGAGTGAGCCCATCGCGCCGCAGGATGATGCCCTGCTGCGCACCGTAAAGGCCGCGCTTCAGGATGGCCGCGTTGACCTTCACCTTCAGCCGATCGTGTCGCTGCCCCAGCGCCGCGTCGCCTTCTATGAAGGCTTCACCCGCCTTCGTGAGGCGGATGGCTCTATCCTGCTGCCTGCCGACTTCCTCGATGCCGCCCGCCGTGCCCGCCTGCTGGGTGTGCTCGACAATATGCTCCTGTTCCGCTGCGTGCAGATCGTTCGCCGTCTCGCAGAGCGCGACCGCCGCGTCGGTGTCTTCTGCAACATCTCGCCGAACTCGCTCACCGACCCGCAATTCTTCCCGCACTTTCTGGAGTTCATGAAAGAGAACCGGGACCTTGCAGGTGCGCTGATCTTTGAGATTCCGGCGGATCGCTTCGAGAACCGCTCGCGCCAGATGCGTGAGGGAATGGAAAAGCTGATCCAGCTTGGCTTCCGTTTCTCCATCGACCATGCGAGCGACCTTGCCCTCGACCTGCCGCGCCTTCAGGAATCGGGCGTGCGCTTTGTGAAGGTGAACGGTGACACGCTGATCGAACAGCTGCGGGACCCGTCCGGACCGCGTCCTGTGTCCAATATCAATCGTCGTCTGTCTGGAGAGGAAGTCGCCGCCGTCTGCTCTCGCTTCGGCGTGACCCTCATCGCAGAGAAGATGGAAGAAGAAGTCAGCGTCGTCGAAATCCTCGAATACGACATTCCGTTCGGCCAGGGGCATGTCTTTGGCGCGCCAAAGCCGATCAAGTCGTCCCTGATGCAGGAAACGGCCCCGCCGCAGGATTTCATCGACCGCCTGTCTGCCTTTGGCTGAGCGCGCGCACATCCGGTTTGACCGGACATGCCCTGCCATCTAACTGACCGGCCATGACGAAACCTCAGCATATTTCCGGTCTCGGTGAGATCGCCGAAAAATACGACACGATCCTCTGCGATGTCTGGGGCGTGATCCATAATGGCCGCAAGGCATTCGAGCCGGCCTGCGAGGCACTGGTGAAGTTCCGCGAAGCCGGCGGGACAGTCGTTCTCATCACCAATGCGCCCGTGCCGAAGCAGCAGGTCATCTCCTACTTCCGTCCGATG
Source organism: Henriciella algicola (assembly GCF_003576245.1). Classification (GTDB taxonomy): domain Bacteria; phylum Pseudomonadota; class Alphaproteobacteria; order Caulobacterales; family Hyphomonadaceae; genus Henriciella; species Henriciella algicola. The sequence continues at coordinate 491,786 of NZ_QWGA01000003.1, read as the reverse complement.
GGCGTGCCGGATGCGGTCTTTGATGATTGCGTATCTTCCGGCGATGCGACGCGCGATGAGCTTTCGCGCCGCCGCGATGAGAAGATCTGGCGCCTCGGCGTCGATAGCGGCTGGGAGCGGGACAAATTCCTCTACGAAGGGCTCGACCTTAATTTCGCCTCCCCGGAAGATGCCGAAACAGTTCTCTGCGTTGGCCTCGAGGATGAAAAGAAAGACGATCCTGAAGCCTACCGCGAAGAGCTGAAACTCGGCGCAAAGCGCGGCCTGCCGATGATCTGCGCCAATCCGGACATCAAGGTGCGTGTGGGCGACCAGCTTATCTGGTGCGCGGGCGCACTCGCCGCGATCTATGAGGAAGAGGGCGGCAAGGTCATCTATCCTGGCAAGCCGCATGAGCCGATCTACCGCCTCTCTCTTGCGCGCGCCGCAGAGATTGGCGGCAAGGCGCCTGAAAGCGTCCTTTGTATCGGCGATAGTCCGGCAACTGACATGCGCGGTGCCGCAGATCAGGGCTTTGATGGCCTCTATGTTGGCACGGGCCTCGCAGAGCATGGCAATGACTTCGAAAGCGAACTCGAAGTCCTTCTGTCGGAGTATGACGCTGAGGCCCGCTGGGCCATGCCAGCCCTAAGGTGGTGACGAAACGTCCCGCCCATTGTAACAGACCGGAAAAATAGCTTCGGAGATACCCGCATGAATGCGAAGGATGGATACAAGTTTGAGGAACTCAGCGTCGGCATGGCGCATGAGACCGTCCATACGATTACGGCTGAAGACATCGACCTCTTCGCCAAGGTGTCGGGTGACTACAACCCCATCCACATGGATGAGGAGTATGCCAAGAAGACCCCTTTCGGTCAGCGCATCGCGCATGGTGCCCTGACCGCGTCCTATATCTCCGGCATCCTTGGCAATGATCTGCCAGGCCCGGGTGCAATCTTCACCCATCTCGAAATGCGCTTCCGCCGCCCGGTCTTCATTGGCGACACGGTCACGGCCCGCGCTGAGATCACTGAGATGTTCGAGCGCGGTAATCGCGTGACGCTCAAGATTACCTGCCTCGTCAAAGACAAGCCCGTCGTGGCTGGTGAGGCCAAGGTCATGGTTCCGAGCAAGGAGGCGTAAGGCGCGCTGATGGCGGTTCATGCCGACTATCGCAATCTGCCTGCCTCGGCGCGCGGTTATTCCGTGGCGCTTGGTAATTTCGACGGCGTGCATCCCGGCCACCGTGCTGTAATCGATGCCGCTCGCGTTGAGGCGCACCCGCTTGGTGTTGCGACGTTCGAGCCGCCGCCGCGCGCCTTCTTCCGGCCGAACGATCCGCCATTCCGCCTCTACCGGCCGGCCCGGCGCAATGCCCGCCTGATCGGGCTTGGCGCGAAGGCTGTGTTCGAGCTTCCGTTTAACGGCCAGATGGCGTCGATGACCGATGAGGAGTTCTGCCGCCACGTATTGCATGAAGGTCTGGGCGTCAGCCATGTCGCGGTCGGCTTCGACTTCCGCTTCGGCCGTGGGCGCATGGGGGATGCTGACAGGCTGTCATCGCTTGGCCGCTCCTTCGGTTTCGATGTAACCGTGGTCGAGAAAGTCGAAGGCCCCGAAGCCATCAAGGCTTCCTCCACAGCCATCCGCGAAGCCCTCATCGCCGGTGAGCCGCAGCGCGCTGCAGAGATGCTCGGCCATGACTGGATCGCGGATGGCCATGTGGAAAAGGGCGAGCAGCGCGGGCGCACCATCGGCTTTCCGACAGCGAACATCCGCCTCGGCTCGCTGATCCATCCGCGCCACGGTGTCTATGCCGTGCGTGCGCGTATTGCGGGCACGGGGGACTGGCTGGATGGCGTCGCCAATTTCGGTCGCACGCCAACGACGGGCCTGCGTGATCCGCTGCTCGAAACCTACATCTTCGATTTCGACCGGGACATTTACGGCCAGTATCTCGAGGTCGCGCTTGTCCGCTTCCAGCGGCCCGAAGCGCATTTCCCGTCGCTGGACGACATGGTCGAGCAAATGCACCGCGACAAGGAAGAGGCGCGCCGCCACCTGTCCGCAGGTCGCTAGCAACTCCTGACTTTCTGTCCCGTTCGTATAATTAAGTCAGGACGCACAGTCGAAGGGACACCCAGAATGAAACCAGTCTATGCGGTTGCCGCAATGCTCACGCTCGCCGGAGCGGCCAGTGCGCAGGCGACGGTCCAGTCCGTCACCCTGCAGGACCTTGAGCGCTTTGCGACCGATGCGGGCCACGAAGTCGTCGCCTTTGGAGAGACGACGGAGAACTCCCTTCGCGCCGAGACGCCAAACGGTGTCACCTATTACATGGAAGGGACCGCCTGCGACGATGGTGCCTGCCGCGGCATCATCATGAGTTCACGCTTTCAGGCGACCGATGCGGTCACGCTGGACAAGGTGAACCGGGCAAATCTGGAGCGCGCAGCGGTCAGCGTCTGGCGTCTGGAAGAGTCGGTCGGTGTCTCGCGCTATGTGATCCTCGATGGCGGGATGAGTGAAGCGAACATCAAGATCAATCTCGACAATTTCCTCGCCATCGTTCCCGGCGTCGTCGAGTACTTCTTCGAGCAGTAGGGCTGTGCCCGCCTTTGGCGGGTGACACATTGCAGGCTGCCTGCTAGAGGCTTCGCCCATGATGTATGGCGTTCCCGCTTTCATAATTCGAATTAGCCGCCCGGCGGCGTGCTGATCTGCCCTTGGGCAGGTGAAGCGCGGTGCCGGGGCCTTGCTATTTCCGCTTGCAACCGACCTGCTAATTCGAGACTGACTTACCTGCTATGACCGACGACACCAAGACAGCCGCGAACGACTATCGCGACACGCTATTCCTGCCGAAAACCGAATTCCCGATGCGCGGCGGCCTGCCCAAGGCAGAGCCGAAATGGATCGAGCGCTGGGACGAGATGCGCCTCTATGATCGCATGCGCGAAGAGGCAAAGGCGCGCGGCGCAAAGCCCTTCATCCTGCATGACGGCCCACCCTATGCGAACGGCCCGATCCACCTCGGCACCGCCATGAACAAGATCCTCAAGGACCTTGTTGTACGCGGCCACCAGATGCTGGGCTATGACGCCTCCTACATCCCGGGCTGGGACTGTCACGGCCTGCCGATCGAGTGGAAAGTGGAAGAAGAGTTCCGCTCCAAGGGACGCGGCAAGGATGACGTGCCGGGTGACGAGTTCCGCGCCGCCTGCCGCGCCTATGCGGCCAAATGGATCGAGGTCCAGAAGCAGGGCTTCCGCCGCTGCGGGGTAGAGGGTGACTGGGACAACCCATACCTCACCATGAACTTTGAGTCCGAAGCCGCCACGGTTCGCGAGTTCCTCTCGGTCGCCATGTCCGGCCGCCTCGTGCGCGGCTCCAAGCCGATCATGTGGTCTCCGGTAGAGCGCACGGCCCTCGCCGAAGCCGAAGTCGAATACCACGACCGCAAGGTCCCGGTGATCTGGGTGAAGTTCCCCGTTCAGGGCGAAGACTTCTCTGTTGTCATCTGGACGACAACACCGTGGACGATCCCTGCAAACCAGGCGGTCAGCTTCAATCCGAACATCTCCTACGGCCTCTATGAGGTCGAAACCGTGATGAGCGAGGAAGAGCTCGGCTTTGCGCCATTCGCAGCGCCCGGCGACAAGTATGTGCTGGCCGACGCCCTCGCTGAAGCCGTGATGGACAGCGCGAAGGTCTCCGGCTTCAAGCGCGTCAGCGATATCGACCCAAAGGGCTGGACGCTCTCGCACCCGCTGAACGAGCTGTCTGACTTCTACAAGCATGACGTGCCGATGCTTGCCGGCGACCACGTCACTGACGATGCCGGTACGGGCTTCGTGCACACCGCGCCTGCCCATGGTGAGGACGACTTCCTCGTCTGGATCGCGAATGGCCACACAGCCAGCGATATCCGCGACATCGTCAATGAGGACGGCGTCTATGAGCATCCCGAGCTGCCAGAGGCGCTGCAGGGGCTCGATATCATCCGCACTTCCGGCAAGAAGCGCGGTGAGCAGGGCAAGGCCAATCAGGAAGTCATGCGCCTGCTGACTGAGGCGGGTAACCTCCTCTCGCGCGGTGTGACCGTGATCCGCGATGCGCACTCCTGGCGCTCCAAGGCACCGGTCATCCGCCGGGCAACCCCGCAATGGTTCATCGCCATGGACAAGCCGGGTGCGAATGGCACCGCGCCGCTGCGCGATCTGGCGCTGAAGGCGCTGGAAGACACCGGCTTTGTGCCGCCGCAGCTGCGCAACCGTATCACCTCGATGGTCGCCGACCGTCCTGACTGGCTCATCTCGCGCCAGCGTAACTGGGGCGTGCCGATCACGCTTCTGGTCAGCCCTGACGGTGAGCCGCACACCTACGCACTGCCAGAAGACAAGGCGCTAGAGGTCAACAAGCGCATCCTCGATGCCATCGCGGCTGAAGGCGTTGAGGCATGGTTTTCGGCTGAGCCTGCCAAATTCCTCGACGGCATTGCTGATCCGGCAGGCTGGGAAAAAGTCACCGACGTGCTCGACGTCTGGTTCGACTCTGGCACCACCCACGCCTTCACCCTGCGCGATCGCGGCATCATCGATGAGAAGACCGGCCAGGCCGACGTCTATCTCGAAGGCTCTGACCAGCACCGCGGCTGGTTCCAGTCCTCGCTTCTCGAGAACTGTGCAACGCGCGGTATGGCACCCTACAAACAGGTCGTCACCCACGGTTTCATCGTCGATTCCGAGGGCAAGAAGATGTCGAAATCCCTCGGCAACACGGTTGAGCCGCAACAGGTCGCTGACCAGTTCGGCATCGAAATCCTACGCCTCTGGACTGCGTCTTCGGACTTCACCGAAGACCTGCGTATCTCTGACGATATCCTGAAGACGAACGCCGAATCCTATCGCCGACTGCGCAATACGCTGCGCTACCTTCTCGGTGCGCTCGACGGCTATGACGAGGCCGAAGCAGTCGACGCCAGGGACATGCCCGGCCTTGAGCGGTGGGTGCTGCACCGCCTTGCTGAAAGCGACGCACTGGTTCGCAAGTCCTATGCGGCCTTCGACTTCAAGCGCGTCATGTCGGCCATGCTGAACTTCTGCGGCGTGGACCTGTCGGCGATCTATTTCGATATCCGCAAGGACAGCCTCTACTGCGATGCGCCGTCCGATATCCGCCGCCGCTCGACCCGCACGGTCATGGCGCTGGTGCTGGAACGTCTTCTGGCGTGGCTTGCCCCGATCATGCCGTTCACGACCGAAGAAGCCTTCCTGATGAGCCATATCGCAGGCAAGGCTGACAGCGTGCACCTTCTGACCTTCCCGCAGACCCCCGACAGCTGGCTCGACGCTGCCCATGCCGCGCGCTGGGAGCAGATCTTCAAGGTCCGCCGCGTCGTCACTGGCGCGCTGGAAGTCGAGCGCCGCGAAAAGCGCATCGGCGCCTCACTGGAAGCGGCCCCCGAAGTCTACATCCAGGATACCTCGCTGATCGAAGCCTTTGATGGCGAAAGCCCGGCCGACATCTTCATCACCTCCGGCGCAAAGCTGATCGAGGGCGCGGGCACACTGGCTGCCTATCACCTCGATGATACGCCGGGCGTTGCTGTGCTTCCGAAGAAGGCTGACGGCGTCAAATGCGCCCGCAGCTGGAAGTATTTCGATCCGAAAACCGCTGATCCGGCCTATCCGGACATCACACCGCGCGACGCAGAAGCTGTCCGCGAAATCAGGGAAGCTAACTGATGAACGCTGCCGGGCATGTCTGGAGATGGGCGGCGCTGATCGCTCTGGTGATCATTGCCGACCAGCTCACCAAATGGGTGGTTCTGGAAACCCCGGCCTTCAACGCGCTCGGCTGTCTCGATCCGACCATTCGCTGTGGCCGGATCGAGCTCTCATCCGTCTTTGACCTCACCATGTTGTGGAACCGCGGCATCAGCTTCGGCACCTTTCAGTCTTCCGGCATCATGCGCTGGATCCTGGTGCTGGTGACGACTGGCATCGCGGTTGGTTTTGCCTACTGGCTCACACGGGCAGAACGCTGGTTCACGGCGCTCTCGCTGTCCCTCGTCATCGGCGGGGCGGTCGGGAATCTCATTGACCGCGTCCGCTTTGGCGCTGTCGTCGACTTCCTCGATTTTTCGGGGCCATGGTTCGGCACCTATATCGGCGGCGTCGCTGTTGGCTTTCCGTGGGTTTTCAATATTGCTGACGCGGCAATTACTGTCGGCGCGCTCTTGCTGTTTCTCGATCAGTTTTTAATGTCGCGCTCTAAACCGGATGAACGCAATCCCGCTTGAATGGAGTGGAGAGACATGAAGATGGCGCCTAAACAATCGATCCTGACCGCGGCCGCAATGAGCATGCTGCTCGCCGCCGGTGGCTGTTCCATCCTTCCAGGTGGTGGCGGCTCCAGCAACGCCGGCCCTGATGAGTTCCGTGTTGTGACGAAAGCGCCGCTTTCGGTCCCGCCGGAATACAATCTTCGTCCGCCGCGCGCTGGTACATCTGTTCCGGTTGAAGCAGACGCTTCGCGCGACACGACGGTTGCCGCTTTCGGTACCCAGCTCGGCGCCGATGCCAGCGCAGCAGAGCGCGCGCTCGTCACCGCAGCAGGTGCGAACGCCGTTAATCCACGCATCCGCTCCATCGTCGACTATGAAGAAGGCGGCCTCGTGCGCAAGACGCCAGAGGATTCCGACCAGATCATCTCTTACACCGGCGACGGCACGGTTTCTGACAGCGCCACGGGCGACCAGCCTGTTTCCATCCAGCGCGGCAGCGGGGAGCGGATCAAACTTCCAGGCACGTAAGCCAAAATCCTACATGCCAAAAAAACCAGACAGCTTTACGGAGGAATATGATGAAAGCTTTTCTTGCGGGGGGTCTGGCAGCAGCAAGTCTTGGCGCCGGCCTCGCCTTTGCTGACACGTCGGAGGCGGAATGGACGCCAACGACTTTTGAACTCGAAAATGGAATGGACGTCGTCGTCCTTCCCGACAACCGCGCACCTGTGGTCACACATATGGTGTGGTACAAGGTTGGCGCGGTCGATGAAGACGAGGGCAAGTCCGGCATCGCGCACCTCTTTGAACACGTCATGTTCAAGGAAACCGACGATATCGGCCCTGACGAGTTCACCACCATCGTCCAGCGCAATGGCGGTCAGCTCAACGCTTTCACATCCTGGGACTACACCGCCTATTATGAGCGCGTGGCAAAAGGCCAGCTTGAGCGCATGATGGAGCTCGAGGCTGAGCGGATGACCGACCTCATCATCAATGATGATCCGGAAGGCCCGTTCATCTCTGAGCGCGACGTCGTCAAGGAAGAGCGCCGCCAGCGCATCGACAACAATCCGGGCGTCATACTGCAGGAGCAGGTGATGACCGCGCTCTATCAGGACCACCCTTACAACATCACCGTTATCGGCAAGATGGAAGAGGTCGGCGCGCTGACCCCGCAGGACGGTCTCGACTTCTACAACAAGTGGTACACACCATCAGAGGCGATCCTTATCGTCGCGGGCGATGTCACCCCTGAAGAGGTCCGCACCCTAGCTGAGCGCACCTATGGTCAGATCGAGTCGACCAGCGATGAGATCCCGCAGCGTGGCTGGCAGGACGTCCAGCCTCTGGCTGAGACCCAGCTTATCACTCACAGCGATCCGAAAGTCCGCCAGCCAGAATGGGAACGCTGGTATCTCTCCACCTCCTTCACGCAGGACCGCGACTTTGCCTACGCATTGAACGTGGCACTCGACGTGCTGGGCGGTGGCCGCACCAGCCGCCTCTATCAGGCGCTCGTCGAAGACCAGAAGATCGCCAACAATGCCTCCGCAGGTGCATGGCTGTCGCTGCACGACACGGCCCCGGCAGTCCTGTCGGCCTCCCCAAGCGATGGCGTATCTCTGGACGCACTCGAAGAGGCCTATATGGCTGTCGTGAACGACGTTCTGGCCAATGGCTTCACCGATGAAGAGGTTGAGCGCTCGCGCAATTCACTCGCCGCGTCGGCCATCTATCAGCGTGACAGCCAGGCTGGCATGGCGAACCTCTACGGTCGCACGCTTGCTGTTGGCGGCACGGTTGAGGATGTCATGAACTATCCAGACGACATCCGCCGCGTCACCGCTGACGACGCCATTGCCGCGCTCCGCCGCGTACTCGGCGAAGACAAGAACTATATCGAGGCCCACCTGCTTCCTGAAGAAGAAGAGCAGACCGCTGAGGAGAGCCAGACCGATGAATAAGCTCAAACTAGCTGCGGGCAGCGCAATGGCTGCCGCCCTTTTCGCTGCCGCGCCACTTGCGCTTGCGCAGGAACAGGCAACCACCGAGGGCTCGACCGGTATCGACGTGACCGTGCACGAAGGCGACTTCGCGACGATCCAGCAATTCACCACGCCCGGCGGCATTTCCGTCTGGCTGGTCGAGGAGCAGTCCATTCCGATCATGGCGCTTCGCATGGCGTGGGAAACCGGCTCTGCGACAGACCCGGAAGGCATGGAAGGCCTCACCGACGCGGTCACCTACCTCATGAATGAGGGCGCCGGTGACATGGACTCGCTCGCCTTCGCGACCCGCATGGAAGAGCTCAATATGGGCTTTAGCTGCGGCGCCGATAGCGAGACGACTTATTGCTCAGCCAACATGCTGACCGACAATGCGAACGAAGCGATGGAAATGATCGCCCTCGCACTCAACGAGCCGCGCTTCGACCAGGAGCCGTTCGCCCGTTTCCAGCGTGAAGAGCTGATCGGCATCCGCACGCGCGAAACCAATGCCGGCTTCCTTGCCGGTCAGGCGCGCGCGCAGGCTCTCATGCCGGACCATCCTTTCTCGCGCATCAAGACCGCTGACAGCATCAATGCGCTCACCACTGAAATGGTGGCACAGCGCAAGGACGCGATCATGGCAGGTGACCGCCTCTATGTGACCGCTGTCGGCGCGATGACACCTGAAGAGCTGGCCCCGCTTCTCGATGAAGCGCTGGCAGGCCTTCCGGCAACATCGAATGTCGAAGGTATCGAAGACGTGGCGCTCAATGATCCGCTGACGGCCCCCGTCGTCGTGGACCTGCCACAGCCGCAAAGCCTCGTGACCTTCACCGCGCCAACCATGGCGCGTGACGATGACGACTTCTTCCCCGCCTATGTGCTGAACTACACCTTCGGCGGCGGCGGCTTTGAAAGCCGCCTGATGAAGGATCTGCGCGTCGAGAAGGGCCTCACCTACGGTATCTATACCGGCATTTCGACCAGCGATCATCTCAACCTCTGGACGGGCGGCGGCCAGACCAAGAACGAAAGCGCGGCCGACTTCATCGCGGGCATCACCGCCCAGATGGAAACGATCGTTGCCGAGGGCATCACCGAACAGGAACTGTCTGACGCAAAAGCCTATCTCACTGGCTCTTACCCGCTTTCCTTCGACAGCAATGCGAAGATCGCGTCCGGCCTGATGAGCGCGCGTCTCGAAGACCTCGGCGTCGATTATTTCGACCGCCGCAACGCAATGGTCGAAGCGGTGACGCTCGAAGATGTGAACCGCATCGCAGCTGAATACCTTCAGCCATCGAACTTCACCTTCATCGTCGTTGGTGAGCCAGAAGGCATCGAAGTGACCGCCGACCTGCCAATGCCTGTGCTCGGCCAGATCGATGTCGACGAAGCTGGCGACATGGAAGAGAGCAATATCGACGAGGCCCCGGACGCCGTCCGCGACCCGAACCGCTAGGGTTCACCTCGTCGCAGAAATCGAAAAGGGCGGCCCCAACGGGCCGCCCTTTTTTGTATCCACGCGCCCCCTCCGCCCTGCCGGGCACCTCCCCCGTAAACGGGGGAGGATGGCACACCATCAGAGTAAGTCCTTCTTCCCCCGCACGCAGGGGAAGTGGCCAGCGAATGCGGGTCGAAGGGGGCTCTCTCGCTAAGATCCGTCGGCCACCGTCCCGAAAATGCCTGCCACCACACCGCCATCGCCCCCTGCAGCCCGCCCTCAAAGCCTGATACACTGACCGGCTCATGCCTGATTCTGCACGCCTCTCCGCCCGGCCAACGATCCGCCAGCTGCCTCCTGATGCGGTGAACCGTATCGCGGCAGGTGAAGTCGTCGAACGCCCGGCGGCGGCCGTCAAGGAGCTGGTCGAGAACGCACTGGACGCAGGCGCGCGCGCCATTTCTGTCACCATCGAAGGCGGCGGTCTCAAGCGCATCATCATCGAGGATGATGGCTGCGGGATGAGCGGGCCTGAGATCCTGATGGCGCTGGAGCGTCACGCGACCTCAAAGCTTGCGCCCGGCGAAGATGGCCGGATCGATCTCCTCAACATTCATACGATGGGCTTTCGCGGTGAGGCGCTGCCGTCCATCGCCAGCGTCTCGCGCATGACGTTGACCTCCAAGGCCGAAGGCGAAGATGCGTCTGAAGTCTTCGTTGAAGCAGGCCGCGTTGAAGGGCCAAAGCCCGCCGCCTGGACGGGCAGGGGAGAGACCGGCACGCGCATCGAAGTGCGTGACCTCTTCCATGCGACGCCGGCCCGCCTGAAATTCATGAAGTCGGAACGCGCCGAGACAATGGCCGTTACCGACGCGGTCAAACGCTTGGCCATGGCCAATGCGGACGTCTCCATCTCGCTCGAAAGCAATGCCCGCAACGTCTTCCGCTATGCCGCCCATCAGGCAACTCCTGAGGGCGATCTGGAACGTCTCGGCTCCATCATGGGGCGCGAGTTTCGTGAGAACGCCCTCGCCATTGAGGCAGAGCGCGACGGCGTTACGCTCTCTGGCTTCGCAGGCCTGCCGACGCTCAATCGCGGCAACGCCCAGTACCAGTTCCTCTTCGTGAACGGCCGCCCGGTAAAAGACCGCATGCTGACCGGCGTGATCCGCGCGGCCTATCAGGATTTCCTCGCCCGCGATCGCCACCCCATGGCCGCGCTCTTCGTCGATTGCGATCCGGAACTTGTCGACGTGAACGTGCACCCGGCCAAGACCGAAGTCCGCTTCCGCGATGCCGGTAATGTGCGCGGCCTCATCATTGGCACGCTGCGCCATACGCTGGCAGCTGCCGGCCACCGCGCCAGCACGACAGTGGCAGGCTACGCCCTCGGCAAGATGCAGGGCGAGGAACGCCCCAAGGACCAGCCCCTGCCGCAGCCATCGGTTTGGGACCGCTCCAGCCTGTTCCGCGACAGCTATGGCAGCACGCCGCCACGTCCGCAGGCACCGTCCCAGCCAATGCCGGATTGGGCCGCGCCGCAGGCGTCTGCCTCTGGCTTTGCTGAGGATGGCGGCCGCTACGATGCCCCGTCCGCCCGGTTTGAGCCTCAGCCAGAACCAACACAGCACGACTTCCCGCTCGGCGTCGCCCGCGCCCAGCTGCACGAAACCTATGTCGTCGCACAGACGCGCGACGGCATCGTCATCGTTGACCAGCATGCCGCCCACGAACGCCTCGTCTATGAGCAGATGAAAGCGCAGATGGCTGCCGACGGCGTCAAACGCCAGGCGCTCCTCATCCCCGAAGTGGTCGAACTCACCGAAGACGAAGCCGCCCGCGTCATCGACCGCGCTGATGAGCTCGCAGAGATGGGGCTAGAGATCGAAGCCTTCGGGGCAGGGGCCGTCTGCGTCCGCGCAACGCCCGCCCTCTTCGGCAATATGGACGCCGCAGGCCTCATCAAGGACCTTGCCGATGACTTTGCCGAGTATGAGGAAGGCCTCGCCCTGAAAGAGCGGTTCGAGGACATCATGGGCAATATGGCCTGCAAGGGCGGGGCGGTCCGCGCAGGCCGCCGTCTCAATGCCGACGAGATGAATGCGCTTCTCCGCCAGATGGAAGCCACGCCCTATTCAGGCCAGTGCAACCATGGCCGCCCGACCTATGTCGAGCTGAAACTCGCCGACATCGAAAAGCTATTCGGACGCCGCTAAGTGGAAAAACCAGAAGCTATCATCTTCGATTGCGACGGCGTTCTTGTCGATTCCGAGGTCATCGCCATAGCGGTAGAGCGTGAGCACCTGTCCACCTGGGGCCTTGTCTATGACGATGAAGAGTACCTCTCCCGCTTTGTCGGCCTCCATAATCGCGACTATCACGCCGCCCTCCGCCAGGACGCGCACGACCGGCGCATGGACCTGCCTGAAAATTTCCCGGCGATCATTCAGGCTGCGATCTGGACGCGCTTTGAGGCGGAACTTTCGGCAATAGACGGCGCGCTCGACCTCGCGACGGGTTTCGATGGACCCGTGGCGGTTGCCTCTTCCTCAGAGCGGGACAAACTCCACCGCAAGCTTGAACTGACAGGCCTCGCGCCCGCCTTCGGGGCCCACGTCTATTCCGCAGACCTCGTCGCGAATGGAAAGCCTGCGCCCGATCTCTTTCTCTACGCAGCAGACAAGTTGCGCACGCCTCCCGCACGGTGCCTCGTCATAGAAGACAGCGAAAACGGTGTGAGGGCGGGGCGCGCGGCGGGGATGACGGTCGCCGGCTTTACTGGCGGCGCGCATGCCGATAGAGGTCTCGCCGCACGTCTCGAAGCGGCAGGGGCACACATGATTGCCGCCTCATTTTCTGAAATTATTCAGATTGATAAGGCTCCGTAGCCAGAACGGCTCGCCCCATTATTCACAATCAAAATATGACGTATTTTCATATACTTAAGGCGATTCTGGTTCTCAGATTTCCTCTTTCGTGCCAATAGCGCCGGACCAAGCATAGCGCTGTGATTCGTATCCAGCGTTCAGGGGTCGCGGACTGTGAGGGCAGTGCGCGAATTGAAGGGAAATCTGATGAAACTCGCCACCTCGCTTTGCAGCGGCGTCGCCATCGCTGCCATCGTCTCACTCGCGCCTTTTGCGAGCGCCCAATCGCCAAGCAATGTAGAACTGCTTGCGCGTATCGAAAACCTCGAAGCGCAGAACGCTGCCCTGATGGCGCGTCTCGACGGCATGATCGAGGACAGCCAGATCGAGCGCGTTCCTGCAAGCGACGGCCCAGAGGTCGCAACCGACACGCTCGCAAACCGCACTGGCTTTGTCAGCGCGGACGCCGCCTATGGCTTCGACGTGCTCGATGCCGCAGAACACGTCAACAAGAAGCCGATCATCCAGCTCAAGGCGCGTGCCGAAGACCGCCTCGCCACGCCGCTCACCATCAGCGGCTCGATCATCGGCATCGCAAACTATCAGGACAGCAACCGCGACTCAAAGTTCGGCTACCTGATGCGCAACCCGACCTCTGCGAACCAGATCGGCGATCACGTCTCCGAAGCGCTGATCCACTCCGCCCAGCTCGGCTTCACAGCGAACTTCTCCGACTGGCTCACCGGCTATGCAGAGATCCTCTACAACCCGCAGCAGAACTTTGGCCCGGGTACGATCACTGGCCGCGACCGCAACCAGCTTCTCATGCAGCGCGCCTATCTCATGATCGGCGATCTTGACCGTTCGCCTGTCTTCGGTGTCGTCGGTAAGGTCGATATCCCGTTCGGCCTCAACGATACGGTCAGCCCATTCACCAACTCGACCAGCTGGCACTCCTTCGCTGGTCTCGCCTATGGCGCGCAGCTTGGCTATGTCGACGAGAATCTGATGATCCGCGCCATGGCGATCCAGGGCGGCGCCCAGTTCCGTGCGGCCAACGCGCCGGTCGAAGGAACTGTGGTGCCATCGCGCATCAACAATTTCGCCGTCGATGCGAACTACACGTTCAACTTCAACGAAGCCGACTGGATGATGTTGGGCGCCAGCTACCAGCACGGGTCTGCCTACTGCCAGAACTATCCGATCTTCCACTTCAACCCGTGTGACGACAACAACCCGGCCTGGGCTGCCTATGCGCAAGGCTCGATCGGCAATCTTGAGCTCCTCGGTGAGTTTGCCGAAACAACCGACGTGTGGCCGGGCTCTGCCGTTCCGATCCCGACCAACCCGCTCAGCGTCTTTGACGCCCAGAAGACGCGGTCCTGGACTGTCGGCGGCCGCTACGGCTTTGGCGACACGCTGCTCTCGGGCAAGCGTGACCACTACATCTCACTTGAATTCAGCAAGTTCCGCGCTGGCGAAGAAGGTGCCCCATGGGAGCGCCAGAACCAGTTCGTGCTCGGCTATTCACGCTACCTGATCGACAATGTGAACCTCTTCGCCGAGGCGATCCATGTCGATGGCTTTGCGCCGCTCAACTTCCTGACCGGCGGCAACTTCCCGGATGGCAGCACCTGGTCTGACAATGACGCCAAGACTGAAGTCATCCTGATCGGCGCGCACACCGCCTTCTAGGCATTGCCCCTCCCAGAACAGTTGTGCCCGCATGCCGTATCGGCATGCGGGCGCATTCGTTTTAAGGTCCACCGGCCTCTAATAGTTCGCGGGTGGATCACTTGCCGGGAAGGTCTCATCAAGCTCTTCATCGACCTCATCCCAGTCCTTCGGCGGGTTCTTCTGCGACTCCTTGCCAGCAGGCCGGATATTCTGGTCCTTGAGGCCCTCAGAGGCTTCCTTCTCGATTTCCTTGTCTTTCATGGCGGTCTCCAAAACAGACGGGTGATGATCGCAAAAACGCCGCCCTTTGGTCAGGCGTTCCCGCCCCGATCAAGATTGACGCAGTCTGTGCGCGAGCGTTATCGATCAGGATCGCTGGCCCGCCTGAGACGAGAAGAGCAGTCCTGAAATGAAGCTCAACCGCGCCACCAATATCCATGACCTGCGCAGCATGGCAAAGGCGCGCCTGCCGCGCATGGTATTCGACTATATCGATGGCGGCGCTGAGGATGAGGTGACGCTGAAGCATTCGGTTACCCGGTTTGACGACTACCAGCTGACCTGGCGCACCCTCCGCGACGTCTCCAAGATCGATTGTTCGACGACGATCATGGGGCAGAAAACGCGCCTTCCCTTCTTCATATCGCCCACAGCATCGACGCGGCTCTTCCATCCGGCGAAAGGTGAACTGGCCATGGCAGGGGCCGCCGATACGAAGAAGGTGATCTACGCCTGCTCCACGCTCGCCTCGCAGCCGCTGGAAGCGATCGCCGAGGCCAATCCCGGCCCTAAATGGGTCCAGCTTTATGTCTGGCGCGACAAGCAAATCGTGAAGACCTTCCTGAAGCGGGCAAAGGCGGCTGGCTTTACTGGCTGTGTCCTGACCGTCGACATGCCGGTCGCTGGCAACCGGGAACGCGATCCGCGCAATCATTTCTCTATCCCGCCAACCCCGAACCTGAAGGTCGCCAGCCAGGTGCTCGCCCGCCCGCGCTGGCTCTGGGACCTGATGCGGAGCCCGAAGATCACGCCAGCCAACTTCACCCATCTTCGCGGCGGCAATGCAGGTCAGACAGGCGGTGTCATCGGCTTCGTGAATGAGCAGTTCTCACGCTCGATCACCTGGGATGATGTCAGCTGGATGCGCGATGCCTGGGATGGCGGCTTTGCGATCAAGGGCATTTCGCGCGGTGAGGATGCAGAGCGCGCCATCGAGATCGGTGCGAACGCTGTCTGGGTCTCGAACCATGGCGGGCGCCAGCTGGATACGGCCGTGCCGGTGATCGACCTGTTGCCAGAGATCGCAGAAGCGGTGGCGGGACGCGCGGACATCATCGCGGATGGCGGCGTTCGCCGCGGCGCGCATGTCGCGAAGCTCCTGATGCGCGGGGCCACCGGCGTCGCGCTTGGTCGCGCCTCGCTCTATGGCCTCGGCGCAGGTGGGCAACGCGGCGTAGAGAAGGCGCTCTCCATTCTGGAAGATGAGTTCCGGCGCACCATGGCCCTTCTTGGCGCAACCCGTCTGGAAGAACTTGACCCGGACCTTTTACGAGCGCCAAAGGCTTGAGATTACGCTTCGTGGGGGGACAGCGGAAAATGAGAACAGCATCGAAGAGCGATCAGCGCTTCTGGGACAGGCTTGCGTCAAAATATGCGCGCCAGCCCATCTCCGATCAGGAGACCTATGAAAAGAAGCTCGCCATTACCCGCAAATATCTGACGCCGCAGAGCAGTATCTTTGAGTTCGGTTGCGGGACAGGTTCAACGGCGCTCCTGCATGCCCCGCATGTCGACTATATTCTCGCCACCGACCTGGCAGAGAATATGCTCGATGTCGGGCGGGTCAGGGCAGCGGAAGCCGACATCCAGAATGTCGATTTCCAGCGTATCGGCATTGAGGAGTTTGACCCGGCTGGCCACAGCTTCGACGTCGTTCTCGGCCTCAATATTCTTCACCTCTGCCGCGACCCGGACGCCGTCACGAGAAAAGTCCGCGCCCTCCTGAAACCGGGCGGCCATTTCATCCAGAGCACCGCCTGTCTGAAAGACGCGTCCTTCATCCTGCGGCTCGCCATTCCTGTCATGCAGGCGGTCGGCAAGGCACCCACTGTCAGCTTCCTTTCAGAAGACGACATCCTTTCCATGCTGGACCGCAACGGCTTCGACCTCACCGAAAGCCTGCGCACCGACAGCAGCATGTCCGCAAACTTCTACGTCGCCCAGAAGCGACAAGCGTAAGCCCCCTCCGCCCTGCCGGGCACCTCCCCCGTGAACGGGGGAGGATGGCGGTACGCAAAGTTGGTTTCTTATTCCCCCGCCCGCGGGGGAAGTGGCCCGCGAATGCGGGTCGATGGGGGCTCTTCTCGCCTCCGCCCTCATCCTGAGCGAAGTCGAAGGACGTGGGCGCGCCGGATATTCCGGAATCGTCTCAAAGATCTGCGTCACGCCCGACCGCGTCAGCAGCCGCCTCAGCGTCCCCGCTTCAGCTTCTGGATTTCCACTTCCAGTGCCGACAGGAAGTTGGACCGGTCAGCGGGCTTGAAAGCCGCTGGCCCGCTTGTCTGCTCGCCCATGCCGCGCAGGTCTTCCATGATAGCCCGCGTGGCGACCGCCTGACCGATGGAGTTTGCTGTGAACGGCTTGCCTTTCGGCGAGAGGACGCGCGCGCCAACCTTGATGCAGCGCTCTGCCAAGAGGATGTCGGACGTGATCACGATCGTATGCGGCCCGGACCGCTCGGCGATCCAGTCATCGGCGATGTCGGGGCCTTCAGCCACCGTCACCCGCGTGAACAGCCTGTGCTGTGGCACGCGCATGAAGCTGTTGGCGACCACGTTCACCGCCAGCTCATGGCGCAGCGCGACCTTGTACACCTCGTCCTTTACCGGGCAGGCATCCGCGTCGACATGGATGACAATGTCCGTCACTCGGCCTCAGCGCCTGCCGGTGCCACCACTTCAGGCGCGTCTACAAACGGCTCGATGCCGAAGGCCGGGTAGATCTCGCTCGGGAAGTAGGCGGTGCCATCCTTCATGACGAGCTGCACGGTCTTGATCGCTGCGAGGTCTTCAAGCGGGTCGCCCGGCACGAGGAAGAAGTCAGCCTTCTTGCTTGGTTCGATGGAGCCGATCTCGTCGCCCATGCCGAGATAGTCGGCCGCTTCCTGCGTGGAGCGGGTCAGGATCTCGCCGGGGGTGAAGCCGACATCCTGATAAAGCTCCATTTCGCGGTGCTGGTTGAACGCGCCGCCCATATCGGTGCCGAACCAGATCGTGATGCCGGCCTCGCGCATCATGGAAAGCGTTTCGACGATCTGGTCGAACGCGCCTGCATAGGCGGCGTCATCTTCCGGCGTCTCGATGTTAGACCAGGCCTGCTTTGCGCCGCGCTGCACACCGACCGGCATATGGTCGATATAGTCGGCCACGCCGGCACGTGTCTCGCCATTGCGTGAGAGCAGAAGCGCCTCATGGATGGCCAGCGTCGGGTCGATGGAGACATCATTCTCGACCATCAGGTCGATCGTTTCCTGAACCTGCGGGCTATCAAGATCGACATCCGGCAGGCGCGAGAGTGCCGTCAGGCGCAGCAGCGTGCGCGTATCTTCTTTAGGCTCGAGCACCCAGCCGAGCATCACCTGATTGATATGGGTCAGCTCATCATAGCCTGCCTCGATCATCGCATTGGCGCGCGAGAAAGCCGGAACATGGCCCGCCACCTTCAGCCCGCACTCATGCGCGATATCGACCATTTCAGGCACCCATTCGCCCTTCATGGAATTGTAGATCTTGATCATGAAGAAGTGGCCCGCCTCACACGATGTGCGGACCGCCTCATTGGCTTCTTCCTGATTGGTGACGATGATGCCGTTATTGGAATTATAGGGGCTCTTGCCCTCGATGAAGCTGGAGCGGACGATGCGCGGGCCCGCCAGCGTGCCATTCTCGATCTTGTCGATCAGCTCCCCCAGCACCTCATTGTCATTGCCCATGTCGCGCACAAAGGTGACGCCAGCCAGCACGTTCAGAAGGGCTGAGTTCTGGCCCATATGGCCGTGCATGTCGGAAAGGCCCGCGATCAGTGTGCCGCCATTGCCGTCAATGACATACTCACCTTCGCCGCTCGCATCGGCTGCCTCGATGGCGGTGATACGGTCGCCTTCGACAACGATAGAGGACGGCTCGCTCAGCGCCATGCTGGCCGGGTCATAGATGCGCACATTGGTGATGCGGACAGGCGCATCAAAGTTCTTCGCATACTCGGCCTGCAACTCTTCAAAACGCTCGGTTGAGTATTGCACCGCGCGCTCGCGCAGCATCACATCGTCGCCTTCAAAGCCTTCCTTGATAATCAGGAATTCCGGCGTGATGAGACCAAGATATTCCTCGCCCTCTGCGTCCATCAGAAAGTACGTCGGGTCGAGCTCTGGCCCGATCAGGCCATAGACCATGGCATCGACCGTTTCCTCACCCGCCGACAGCTGCACCCGGTCCAGCTCCTCAAGGCTGAGTGAGCCCGCAGGCAGCGCCGGCATGGAGCGGTCATCTTCGGCCAGCAGCGCGCCGGCATAGACGGCCAGCGCATAGGGCGTGCCCGACTGGGCGATATACATAGATGGCTCGCTGACATCTGCTTCGCCGCTCCCCGTTGAGTCAGTCCAGCTCGCTGCGCCATCTTCCAGGCTGAAGCTCTCCTCGACTGCATTGCCGAAGGTCGTATTGCCCGTAACCGTCCAGGAGACAGGAACACCATCCTCGTCCAGCGTGATCTCTTCGGCCATGGTCGGCCCGCGGCCATTGTTGCGATACTCGTAATCGACGGTGATGTCGTTGCCCGCCCGGTCGACGACCATGTCGCCAATCTTCGTGCCGCTCACCATGATTGTATAGACGCTCTGGCTCGCTTCTGCCGCTTCACCGGCAGTCTCTTCGGGAGCGGTTGCTGCCTCGTCGCCTGACGGATTCGAACAGGCGCCCAGCGCCAGAAGGCCCATTGCGGCCAGCCATCTATAAGTCATCGTCGGATACTCCCTCAGCCCGAATTTCGGATTTTCCCCATCAAAGCAGACCCGCGCGATGAAAGCGAGGGGCAGGGCTTCCCTCCGCCCGGGCAAGCTGCTTTGTTGACACCTGAAATGGGCCTGCGGGGAAGGGGACTACCATGCGCCTTAAACACGTCCTGAAACTGGCAGGGCTCTCCATGCTTCTGGGCGCGGCTAGCTGTGTCGCAGGCGGTGAGGAAGCCAGCATCATGGATTGGTCCGGCATGGTCTCGGTCCAGTACATGGAACGGCGCAGCGCCATGCATCAGTGCGGCGGCACGCTGATCGCCGAACGCTGGGTGCTGACCGCCGCCCATTGCGTCGAATACGCCGGCTCAGGCCCTAACGGCCGCATGACGCAATACGCCCCGGCTGATGACGGCACGATGGACGAGCGCGGGCCCCTTCGCGTCGCTATCGGCCGCGAACATCTTGGTGAGGGCGAGGATACGGCCACCTACGCCGTGACAGACATCCACATCCATCCCGCCTACACGGCCGGACGCTTCATCGAAGGCGCCGACATTGCCCTGCTTGAGATTGAGGCGGGCTATACCGGCCCCGTCATGCCGCTCAACGTATTTGAGGAGACGGTGGTAGAGCCTGTTCCCGGCGACTGGGTCATGGTGGCGGGCTATGGCAACACGTCAGCCGATGACGATTATTCCGGCGCGCTCAATGCGCGCGGGCGCGGCGTCTTCGCCCCCAGCCTCGCTCTGATGCAGGCAGAGCTTGAAGTCATCGACAATGAAACCTGCCGGGCAGAGCTTGGCGGCAATATCACAGACGAGGCATCGCTTCCCGACTGGCCAGAGGACGCCGTTCTCTGCGCTCGCGCGCCCGGCCGGGACGCCTGTTCAGGCGATAGCGGCGGACCGATCACGCTCACCTCCTACGATGGTTGGCCGGTCCAGGTTGGCCTCGTCAGCTGGGGCGTAGGGTGCGCAGAGGAAAACCTGCCCGGCGTCTACACCGCCCTTGCTCCCTACCGCGAATGGATTGCCGAAACGATCGGGGCGTCAGGCGTGGCCAGCTGATCGGCGGCGCCGGTTCGCCTCACAGGGTAATCGCGCCATCTTCTCCTCTCGAAGGAGACCCCTGATGATGCGTTCTATTTCCATTTCTGCCCTGCTGGCTGGTACCCTCTCTGCGTGCGGCACCACCGCTGATGCCCCCGTCTCCATTGGCTACGGCCCGTCGCCAGAGCTACCTGCGCCGTCCAACAGTCTCCTGCCGGTCGTGAATGTTCAGGAAGCGACGGGCTGGCCAGACGGCGACATGCCCGTTGCCGCCGACGGGCTGAGCGTGCAGGCCTTTGCCACCGGTCTCGATCACCCGCGCTGGCTGCACGTCCTTCCAAATGGCGACGTGCTGGTCGCCGAAACCAATGCACCGCCAAAGACGGGGCCTGACGGCATTCGCGGCTTCTTCATGAAACAGGCGATGGAAAAGGCGGGCGCTGCCGTGCCAAGCGCCAACCGTATCTCGCTCCTGCGCGATCGTGATGGTGACGGCGTCGCGGACGAAAAGCACGCTTTCCTGACCGGCCTCAACTCACCTTTCGGTATGCAGCTCGTCGGCGACACGCTCTACGTCGCCAATACCGATGCCATCGTCGCTTTCCCCTATGAGGCGGGCGCGACGGAGATCACCGCCCCGGGTGAAAAACTGACCAGCCTGCCCGCCGGGCCAATCAACTATCACTGGACCAAGAACATCCTCGCCTCCGAAGATGGCACGAAACTCTACGCCACGGTCGGTTCAAACTCGAACATCGCCGAAAATGGCATGGAGGCTGAAGAAGGCCGCGCAGCCATCTGGGAAGTCGATATTGCGACCGGCGAGAAGCGCCTCTTCGCCACGGGTCTGCGTAACCCAAACGGCCTTGCCTGGGCCAGCGATGGCAGCCTCTGGACCGCCGTCAATGAACGCGATGAGCTCGGCAATAATCTCGTGCCTGACTATGTGACCTCGGTTCAGGACGGCGCCTTCTATGGCTGGCCATGGAGCTATTACGGCCAGACGGTCGACACCCGCGTAAACCCCGCCAACCCTGACATGGTCGCCGCCGCCATCCCGCCAGACTATGCCCTAGGCAGCCACACCGCCTCGCTCGGTATTGAGTTCGCAGCCGGTGCCGACCTCGGTGAAACCTTCTCCGAAGGCCTCTTCGTTGGCCAGCACGGCTCCTGGAACCGCAAGCCTGCCGTCGGCTACAAGGTCGTCTTTGTTCCCTTCGATGGCGCAGAGCCATCTGGCATGCCCGTCGACGTGCTCACCGGCTTTCTCGAAGAGGGCAAGGCTCGCGGTCGCCCGGTAGACGTCGCCCTCGCCGATGACGGCGCACTCCTCGTCACCGACGATGTCGGCAACGTCGTCTGGCGCGTGGCCGCCAACTAGGCGAACGCCTCACCGAACTGACCTCCAAGCCAATCGCCACCTCATCCTGAGCCTGCCGAAGGATGAAGCGGACATTTCCCATGCTTGTAAAAAATAATTGACAGGTCAAAAATCTTTGACTACCTGTCGTGTCAGATATTTTTTACACGAAAGGAAGGCTCCCATGTCTTTCAGGGAAAAGTTCAACTGGATCATCGTTGTCGCCACGGCGCTGACGCTTGCCGCGCTCGGTTACTGGTATGTCGGCCAGATAGGGGAAGGCTCACCGGCAGAGTCCGCCGGGCCGGTCATCATCGCCTACATTGCCTGGTTCATTCTCATGACCATCGGCGCCATCGTCATCGCGGCGCGCGACCCGAAAGACGCCGAAGCGCCAAGCGATGAGCGTGACCGCATTATCAACATGAAGGCGGCCCTGCCGACCATGCATCTCTACGGGTTCGCGCTGACCGGCCTCATCCTGCTCATCTTCGTCTTCGACCTGAGCAAATGGGACGCGCTCTATGCGATTGTCGCCATCCAGCTTGCTGCGACCCTGCTCGAGGCGGGCGCCAAGATCCGCTTCTACCAGATGGCCGTCTGAGCCACCCCAGCCAACTCAAGGACTTCAAACATGTCTTTTCACGAAAAATCCGCCTGGGTCATGGGGCTCATCATGATCGCTGGGATGGCTTTCTACTTCAGGACGGTCGCCGCCATGTCGGAAGGGCTGGAGCAGCTCGCACCGCCCGTCCTGCCACTCGTTGTCGTCTACATCGTGGTAATCGTGGTGCTGTCGATCATCGGCCACATCGTAATTGCTGTCAGCAGACCTTCAGAAGCCGATGACATGATGGATGAACGCGACAAGCTCGTGGCCGCCCGCGCCGGCAACATTGCCGGTCTCGTGCTCGGCATTGGCCTCATCAGTGCGCTTGGCGGCTACCTCATCAATTATGATGGCAACCAGCTTTTCCACGCGGCCTTCGGCGTCCTGATGGTTTCGCAGATCGCAGAATACGCCGCCCGCATCGTCTATTACCGCGCCGAGGTCTGAGCCGATGGCCAAGCGTCCCCCCATCACAAACCGGGTCAAGGAGCTACGCGAAGCCCACGGGGCGATGTCACAGGCCGCTCTCGGTGAAGCGATCGGCGTCACCCGCCAGACCATTATTGCGATAGAGCAGGGGCGCTACTCCCCCTCGCTGGAAAGCGCCTTCCGCATCTCTCGCGTCTTTGGCGTCGGGCTGGAGGATGTGTTCGGCTGGGCCGGCGACTAGCGGGAGAGGGCCGTTTAGAACGGCACGTTCGGATCGTCCTCACCGGTGCCGCCCAGCGCCAGGCCCGCAAAGTCGAAGACGCGCGGATCGTGCAGATGGCTTGGCCGCACGGTCGCCAGCGCGTGCGCCATCACTTGCCGCACGCCAGGCTTCTTGCGCTCCCACTCATCCAGCATGGCCTTCATGGCCTGACGCTGCAGCCCGTCCTGCGACCCACAGAGGTTGCAAGGGATGATCGGAAATTCCATCGCCTCGGCAAACTTGGCAAGGTCGTCTTCGGCGCAGGTGATCAGCGGGCGCAGCACGAAAAGATCGCCCGCATCATTGAGCAGCTTTGGCGGCATCGCTGCCATCCGGCCCCCATGGATGAGGTTCATCATGAAGGTCTCGAGCGCATCGTCGCGGTGATGGCCGAGCACGATGGCCTCACAGCCTTCCTCGCGCGCAATGCGGTAGAGAATGCCCCGGCGAAGGCGCGAACACATCGAACAGAAAGTCCGGTTCTCCGGCACTTTTTCGGTCACGATCGAATAGGTGTCTTCGGTCTCGATCCTGTATTTGACGCCCACCCTGTCCAGCCATTCCGGCAGGACATGTTTTGGGAAACCGGGCTGTCCCTGATCGAGGTTGCAGGCAATCAGCTCCACCGGAAGCGCGCCCTGCCATTTCAGGTCGATCAGCGCGGCCAGCAGGCCATAGGAGTCCTTGCCGCCTGACAGGCAGATCAGCCATTTCGGCGGCTCGCCCGTGCGGGCCCGGTCAACCATGCCATACTGGTCCACCGCCTGCAGCGCGCTGCGCACGATCCGCTTGCGCAATTTCTTGAAGGACACGCTTTTCGGCACATCGGCAAAAAGCGGCGGGACCATCCCCGTCATCACATCGTCAGCCATGAGGGCGTCTATGCCATGGCGAAGGTGTGATGGGGAAGGAAAGCTTTCATGTTGTGGGCGAAAGGCCCCCTCCGCCCTGCCGGGCACCTCCCCCGTAAACGGGGGAGGAAGGCATCACGCCGATGGTGGTCCTTCTTCCCCCGCTTGCGGGGGAAGTGGCCCGCGAATGCGGGTCGAAGGGGGCTCTTTTGAACAGGCCCGCCCCTATTCATACACCACGGTCACCACGACACGCCGGTTCTGAACCTCGTCAACGCCGTCTTCAGTCACAACGGCAAGGTCATCCTCGCCATGTGCTGTCACGGTGATGATGGACGGGTCGACATCGAGCAGAACCAGCAACTCAACCACCTCTGCGGCCCAGAGTGCTGTCATCGCACGGCTGTCATCCTCTGCGAGAAGTGTATCGGTGTAAGTGTCAACGCGGACTTCGATCGGTTCACCGCGGGCCAGCGCCAGCATCAGCTCACCAGAAAAGTCGACGGGACGGAAGCTTGCGCGATCCTCGACCAGATAGGTGATGGTCTCGTCCTCTGGCGCGCCGGGTTCAACGCTGCGCGCGCCTGGCTCTGGCATACTATCGGTATCGGTCGAAGCAGGTGGAGGCGGCGGCGGCGCCATTGGCTGCGGAACGTCGGCTTCAGGCGCTTGTGATATATCCGTTAGCGGGAAAGCATCGCGGTACAGCGAGCATTCTTCATAGCCGGGCTCGATATCCGGGCGCACCCGGAAATATTCGAGGCCATCAGGCGTGCCTGCATAGCGAAGCCGCTCCAGCGCGCGCGCTTCGGGGTTGGCTTGCGCCATGGCGCACAGCATGTCGCCAAGGATGAAGGGATTGTCGGAATAATAGTTGTGGCCAAGGCCGAACAGCTCGGTCGCGACGCCCGTCGCATCCACTGTCTGATACGACTCGTTTTCGCGAATATAGGGCCGGTTGGTGTCTGTATCGCCGAGGCGCATCTTCTGGTTCACGATGTTTGAGACCTGCAGCGCCTTGTCCGCGTCAGATGTATAGATCGTGATGTTGGCGCGCATATTGTCGATGATGCCAGCCGTTGCGTCGAAGATCTCGCGGTCCACATCGGCGGCAACCAGGATGATCCGGAATTCGATGCCGCTCTCGCCATGGGTTTCGAGATAATCGGCCGCGAAATCTTCAAGTGCCTGCGTCAGCACCCGGTTGCCCATGGAATGGGCGACGATGTTGATCCGGTCGACATCGGCATTGGCGGTCAGCAGCTCGAGAAATTGCTCAAGATAGGCCGCTGAGGCGAGAGACCGGTCGCGGTCGCCCTGATAATCGTCAAGCGAGACATTGCCCGCAGATGGCCAGCTGAACAGCACCGGCACACCGACATCGAAGACATCGCGGCGTGACAAGTCGGTCGAGAGCTGGGCAGACCGGATCAATGCATCCTCAAACGGTGTGTTGAAGCCATGCACGAAGAGGAGAAGCGAGTAGGAATCGCGATCGATCAGCGCGTCATCGAGCTGGCTCAGAAAGCGTTCCTGACCGGCCGCCGTGATGCGGGTGATGAGGGCGTATTTCGCCAGTTCGCTCGGCTCTTCAGGGGGCTCGCCTTTCAGGAAAGGCGTCTCGCCGCGCTCACGTGAGCCACCTTCCTCGATCAGCTTCGGAAGCCAGATATCAGCCCGGCCTAGCGCCAGGGTTTCGCTGTCCTCTGCGACGACATCCTTCGTATCAACTTCGTCATCCTCGCCCGGGGCCGTGCCATCGGTCACGACTTTGCGATTGGTGCCGAAGAAGACGCGAACGCAGTCGACGGCGTTCTCGGTCGCCTCGTCGACGAGCTCGGTGCAATCATTGCCGAAATCGGGGTGATGCATGGTGGTCTTTGGCTGGATAACGAACCAGCCAATGGCGCCCGCCAGACCTGCCAAAATGAAAAAGAAGCCCCAGATCAGAACACGCTTCATGATCGTCCCCCAAACTCCACCTTGTGTAGCTATCACCACAGTGGCACGGCGATATCAAGGCGAGGGCCGGTGGCAAGCGAGTCCTAGAAAACGTCCTCGCTGCCGCTGACCGTGATCGGCCGCACCCGTCGGTAGAGCCAGATGCCTGCCGTCATCGCGGCAGCGGCGATAAGGCCATGAATGGCGAGGAAAACGGGAAAAAAGATAATCATGGGCAGCATTGCCAATGTGGCTCCCGGACCGGAATAAGCCTCCCCATTTACAATCGTCGTACCTCCGCCTGCTGTCATGATCACCATGACAAGAGAAAGCGGGATGATCAGTAGGGCCCAGCCGCAGACCCAGCCGACGAAGAAGAGTTTGTAAGCGCTGCCATAGCTGAGCTGCCCGCCCTTTTGCCTGATCTGCATTCCCTGGCTCTCTTTCTTGCCGGATGGTTGGTTGCACGCGACACCGTCAACGGATTCGCGTCATTGGGAACATCGAACAGGGCCAAATCTGCCACAAGCGAGCGCGCTGTCTGATAATTCCGCAAGGTTTGCAGGCAGGGCCGGGCCGAAGCTCGGGAAAGCGGGCAAATCGTCCGCGAGCAGGCTCATCGCGCGGCTCGAATGGGTGGATCGCTACACTGGCAGAAACACCGCCAGTACACCGTCAGTGCACCATGAAAACAGCCGACTATCCGACCGGATGAAAACTGCTCACCCGGTCGGAAAATCTACCCGTGCGAAACCTCAGGCAGACACGCCGAGGCTGTCCATCGCGAACGACTTGATCGACTTGTAGTCTGCCTTGCCATTTGGCGCGCGGCCAAGGCTGTCCTTGAACAGGATACGCTTTGGCGCCTTGTAGCGGGCGAGCTGTGTCTGGACGAAGGCGCGCAGCGTGTCTTCGTCGACAGAGGCACCGTCATTGAGCTCGACAACCGCTGTCACCGCCTGGCCCCATTTCTCATCGGCGAGGCCCACGACCAGCGCATCTCGCACAGCGTCATGATTCTTAAGGGCTTCTTCGACTTCTTCGGGGTAGATCTTCTCGCCCGCCGAGTTGATACAGTTCGAGCCGCGTCCAAGAAGCGTGATCGTGCCGTCCTCCTCGACCGTGCACCAGTCACCCGGCACGGCATAGCGAACGCCATCGACCTCCCAGAATGTCTTCTTGGTCTTCTCGGCATCCTTGTAATAGCCGAGCGGAACGGCCCCGCCGCGTGCGATGAAACCCGGTTCGCCAGAGCCGGCTTTCACTTCCTTTCGGTCTTCGGTGAAGACCTTGCAATTGTCGCCGATCTCGAAGCGGGCCGTCTTCTGCGTGCCTTCTGCCGTGGTCACAGACATGCCGAAACCGACCGCCTCAGAGGCCCCGAAGCTATCCATCAGGGCAACCTGCGGCATGTGCTCGATCAGGCCGCGCTTGACCTCCATCGACCACATCACGCCAGAGCTTGTGATGGTCGCGACCGATGAAAGATCATATTTTCCAGGGTTCTCGTTGAGGACGCGGAGCATGGGCTTCGCAAACGCATCGCCCACAATTGCCATTGCCGTCACGCCGCGCCGGTCGACCGTGGACCAGAGCTCTTCGGGGTCGAACGTCTTGGTGTTCTGAAGCGTCACGATACAGCCGCCAGCGATGATGGAGCCCATCGCGGTGAACAGGCCGGTGCCGTGCATCAGAGGGCAGGCAGGTAGCTGGCGCGAATGCTTGCCGGCCTCATGCGTCCAGGCAATATGCTCGGCCATCGTCTCGGGCGCCGAGCCATAGATCTTGATCATCGACTCGCGAGAGCTCTCGCGCCAGATCTTGTGGCTCCACATCACGCCTTTCGGCATGCCGGTCGTGCCGCCGGTGTAGAGGAAGATGAGATCATCGTCGGAGCGCTCGATACCGAGCGGCTTGCCATCGCCCTTGGCCGCCAGCGTTTCATAATCGACCGCGAAGTCCGGCGTATCCGAGCCATCGCCGCCAATCTCGACCCAGACTTTCACCTTGGGCAGGCGGTCACGCACGCGCTCGACATGCTCGCGGAACTCGCGGTCGAAAAAGACAACGGCGGAGTCCGAATTGTCGAAAATATAGGTCAGCTCATCGTCAAGATAGCGATAATTGACGTTCACATGGGTGAAGCGCGCTTTGAAGCAGGCAACCAGCGCTTCCATATATTCTGGCTGATTGCGGAGATAGAAGCCGGCCTTGTCGCCTGTTTCAACGCCCATCGCGCGCAGCTCCCGCGCAAGATTGTTCGAGCGCTTTGTCATTTCAGGCCAGCTTATGACCCGGTCGCCGTGAATGAGGGCAGGGTGTTCCTCACCTAGTTCTGCGCCAACGGCGTCGAGCATATCGCCGAGATTATAGATGCTATCGCCCATAGTGTGACGTTCCTCCGATGAACTTTTCTGTTTGCGCTCATACTAGGCGCAAATCAGGCAGTTCACGAGGGGTTACGTGGCGTCGGGGGAGGGGTGTTCAGGCGGCTTTCAGCGCGCGGGCGACGGGCGCGAAGCTCTTGCGGTGACAGCCGCAGGGGCCAAGCGTTTCGAGCGCCTCGGCATGGGCTGCCGTGCCATAACCCTTGTGCTGACTGAAGCCATAGCCGGGGTAGCGGTGGCAAAGCTCTGCCATCGCCCTGTCGCGGGCAACCTTGGCAAGGATTGAGGCGGCAGAGATCGAAGGCTCTGTCAGGTCGCCCTTCACGATGGCGCGGGCCGGGCAGGGCAGTTCTTTTGGAGTGCAATTGCCATCAATGATGAGCTCGCCGGGGACAAGCCCCATGATCGCGATCGCTCTGGTCATGGCGACGAAGGTCGCTTCCCGGATATTGAGCTGGTCGACCTCGAGAGGGCTGGCCCAGCCAATACCAAACGCGACGGCCTTTGCCTTGATCTCGGGATACAGCGCTTCGCGCGCAGCCTCTGTCATCTTCTTGGAATCTGTCAGCCCCTCAATGGGCTTTCTCGGGTCAAGAATAACCGCGCCAGCCGTCACCGGGCCGGCCCATGGTCCGCGTCCGGCCTCGTCAACGCCGCAGATCATCGCTATGTCCCTCATCACGAAAACAGAACCACGATTCCTGAAGGATTTCCTTATGAGCGGCGCATATTGCATTCAGATGAGCGAACTTGGCGGTCCGGACGTGTTGAAAAAGACACAAATGGAGCCGCGAGAGCCAGGCCCCGGCGAGGTTCTGGTGCGCCAGTCGGCGGCGGGTCTCAACTTCATCGACACTTATTTCCGCACCGGCCTCTACCCGGCCAAACTGCCTTTCACGCCGGGCCAGGAAGGTGCTGGTGTAGTGGAGACTGTCGGCGAGGGCGTGGAGACGCTGAAGGTCGGTGACCGCGTCACCTATCTCGGTCAGGGCACCTATGCGACGCATTTTACCGGCCCGGCTTCGCGCATGCTGAAACTGCCGGACGGCATTAGCGAGGATGAGGGCGCGGCGACCGTGCTTAAGGGCCTGACCGCGTGGATGCTGCTGTTTGAAGTTTACCGCGCGCAGCCTGGTGAGACCGCGCTCGTCTGGGCCCCTGTCGGCGGGGTGGGGTCGCTGCTGGTGCCTTGGGCGACCTCGATGGGCGTGCGCGTGATCGCGGTGACGTCGAGCGACGAGAAGGCTGAGCTTGCCAAGAAGTCAGGCGCTGCAGAGGTCATCATGTCGAGCGATGATGTGGCGAGCCGCGTGCGCGCGCTCACCGACGGCAAGGGCGTCGATGTTGCCTATGACAGCGTCGGCAAGGACTCTGCCAAGGCATCGCTGGACAGCCTGAAAAGCCGGGGCTGGTTCGTCACTTATGGCAACGCCTCAGGCGCGGTCGAGCCGCTTGCCCCGGGCGAGCTGAACCGACGCGGGTCGCTGGTGATGACCCGGCCGGGCCTATTCCACTTCGTTGCCGACGAAGCGGGCCTCAAGCGCGGTGCAGCCGCCCTGTTCGGTGCCATGCGCGCTGGCACGCTTAAGGCGCAGATCGGCCAGACCTTCGCGCTCGAAGATGCTGCCGAGGCACACCGCGCCATCGAGAGCGGCAAGACGATTGGCTCGACGCTCCTGAAGCCCTGAAGCCCTGACAGGCCTTAATCTTCTTCAGGGGGCGGCGTCTCGCCGTCTTCCAGAAGGATACGCTCTGGCATCCCGTCGCGGTGGACGCGGAAGACAATGGCGCGTGCGCCGTCCGGGCCGCCTCGCGGCGAATGGGCGGCACGCGGCGGGATCACATAGGAATCGCCAGCCACCAGCTCGATATCTTCCTGACCGTCCTGAACATGCACGGCTGAGCCGGAGATCACGTACAGGAACTCCTCGCCGGGATGATAATGGCGCGGAACGGTCGCGTTGGGCGGGATCACGACATCGGAAATCAGCACTTCCAGCCCGTCAGCAGACGCGATCGGTGAGCGCAGCTTTTCGTTGGAGCCGGGCGGCGGGGTGGCCGCGTGATGTTCGGAATGTTGCGGCCCGTCATGGGCCTGTGCATGGCCGGAAAGCGCAAGCAGGATGGCTGTCGCCAGTATTCTTTTCATGAAAAACCTCCCTCAAGGTTGCTCGCAGGATGAACCTGCGCCCTGAGGGAGGCAATCAAATTCGGTCCGGAGCCCTAGTCTTCGTATTTGAAGCCGATCTCAATACAGACCTGATAGTATGCGACCTGGCCGTTCTCGATATAGCCGCGCGTTTCGGTCACATGAAACCAGTCCATATTACGGATCGTCTTGCTCGCGCTCTTCAGCGCGCCATTGATCGCTTCTTCAATGCTGGTTTTCGACGTGCCGACAACTTTGGTCATTGCATACGTGTCAGTAGACATGGGTATTCCTTTCTAGATCTATGACCCAAGCAACTAGCCCGTGCGCGCCGTGTTCCGAGTGACGCGCAAAAAAACTTCCGGTCAGCGCGGCGGCGGCTCCTCTGACTCGATCTGTTCCTTCAGCTCGGTAACCTTGTAGTTTGCATCATCTGAGCCGGGCGGGGCCTGGCGCTGGAAGGCATCATCAATCTCGTCCCAGCGTTCTTTCGCCCCTTCGCGGGCGACCGCGTGGGTCATGATTAGCCATTCGCCCATCATAGCCCCCTCGACAGCGGCGCCGGCCGCCTTCGAAGCGGGCATTCCTCTGGCCATCAGCTTTTCGCCTGTCCGGAGCGCTTCGGCATCCTCTTCCAGACCGGCCTTTTCGCGGCTGGCATAGAAGCCTGTATTCACGAGGCCCGGGCAGAAGACGCTGATGCCGACCGCTTCTGGCATCTCCCGGCGCATGACCTCGGCGAGGCCCAGAATGGCGTGTTTGGTGCCGGTATAGAGCCCCGCGCCGTCATGCTGAAAACCCAGGCTATGCTCGGAGCCGGTGAAGCAGATACGGCCCTGTTCGCCGCGCTCAATCCAGCGATTGGCAAAGGCTTTTGCGGTCATCCAGCTACCTTTGACATTGGCGCCGTACTGCAGATCAAACTCATGCGGCGTGGCTTCCAATAGCGGCGCATCAAACTGCAGACCTGCATTGGCGAACACGAGATCGACCTGACCCAGCTTGTCGAACGCTTCGTCGGCCATCGCCTCAATGTCCGACTCGCGGGAGACGTCGGCTTCGAACGTGAACGCCGCCTCACCAAGTTCGCTGGCGGCGAGTTTAAGGGCATCGCTGTCCATGTCCGCGATGAGGACCTTGCCGCCGCGCTCAACAATGTGCCGCGCCATCTCCAGTCCCATACCGGAGGCACCGCCTGTCACGACGGCATTCTTCGACTGTGCCATTTGGATTCTCCTACTGAGGCTCCAGCGCCAGAAGAAGCGCCGGGTCAATGTAGAAATCCGCATCCCGGTTCTGGGTTGCCTCATTTCTCCATTTTACTGCCCAGTGGAGATGGGGGCCGGTGGTGCGGCCGGTATTGCCGGAAAGCCCGATCTGCTCGCCAGCTTCGACTTCGTCGCCAGCGCTCACGTCGACTTTCGACATGTGCATGAAGACAGAGACAAGGCCCTGCCCATGATCGAGGAAGACTGCGCCGCCTTCGTAATAAAGGTCCGGGTCGCCAAGGATCACTGTGCCCGGTGCAGGCGCGATGATGGGCGTGCCGATCGGCGTCGCAATGTCATAGCCTTGGTGGACGGACACTTTCTCGCAGGTCTCACCGTCCGCGCCGGTACCGGTATATTTGCGTTCCGGCCCGAATGGCGAAGAGGCGCGCCCTTCTGCAGGACGCTTGAAACCGAGACTGGCGCCAGGACCATCATTGAACGTCTCGAAGGCGTCTTTCTTCTTCAGCCAGCTTTCCTCGACTTCGGCGAGCTGCTCCGGCGTGCGGGCATCGACCTTGTCGCAATCCAACCCGCGAAGAAGCCTGAAGTCATCGCTGCGCGGCGCGATATCGACGGAGATGGGCGCGCCGCCTGCTGGCGTCAGGATCAGCGGGCTCGCTTCAGTGCGGGTGAGGCCCACCGTCACGACGCCGTCCGCATTGGTGCGAACCTCGCGGGCACCGCTGCCATCCTCTCCAGCAACACGCACAGACGTATCGGCTGGGCCGGTGCAGATAAGAAGGCCGCCCTGCTTGGCAGCGCCGGAGCAGGAAAGGGAGGTGGCGTCAGCGATCGCCGGAAGGGCGAAAAGCCCGGCCGAGGCGATCAGTCCGAGACAGGCCGCCCACTTCATGCAGCGCCTTTGCCTTCAACCATGCGCGAGGCAGCTGCCGCGGCATCGATATAGGCTTCCTGGTGATCGACGCTCCAGTAGCGCAGCGCCATGATCGGGATCTTCCGGCCGGTTACCGCGCAGGTCACGTAGTCGCCAGGCTCGATAATGTCGATATCGCCGTCGAGATAGTGAAGCTTCGCTTCGCCGCCTGATTGTCCGTTTCGTGTCAGCATGGCCGATATAATGGGGCGAAGGCGGGGGCTTGGAAAGGGCACCTTGTCAGCTTTTGGCGCGCGCCCCGCCTATTCGATTTCGGCAAGGTCCGGTGTCGGCTCTTCTGGCGGCGGCGGTGCATCCGGATTGGGGGTGCGCAGGATGAGCGACAGCGTCCGGATATAATCATCAGGCCACTGGCCGAGCTTGTTTCGCTGCTGTGCGCGCACGACCATTTCGACATTTACATTCGGGTGGCTGAAGACCTGGTCAGAGATAAGCGCGCCATTGCGCTCTCCCGGTGTGTCGACCAGCTCTGCCTGCCATTCTGCGACAGCGGGGCAGGCGGCGATCCGGTCCTTCAGCTCGTCGCGGCGCTGGCGCATCGATTCGAGGCTCGCCTCATCCGATTGGTCGATCTGAAGCGTGCAGGTCACCTGATTATAGGGTGAGGCGGCGCTGAAAGGCGCTGCGCCCGGTATCGCGACAGCGCAATCGCCTGCGCCGAGCTCACTGAGGGCGTCGCCCGCAGGAAAGCTGCCAATGGCAGAGCCTGCGGCCGTCGACTGGCTAAGCGCGGCAAAGCGAGAGGCGCTCGCGCCTTCGCGGATATAGGGCCCGATCTCATAGCAGAGCGGATCGCCGGGCGGCGGAGGCGGCGCGGCCTGCGTCTGGGGCTGCGATGTCTGAGATGAGGGCTGCGGCGACCGGGTGGGCAGGTTCCCCGGCTGCGCGGGCGGTTCATATCCCGGCGGGGCAGATGGCACGGTTGGTTCAAAGGGCAGCGTTGTCGGCGGTGTGCCCTCATCCTGTTGCGCTTTCGCTGCGATGGGCAAGCCAAGCGCGGTGAGCGCTGCGAGGCTGAGGAGAAGCCCGCGACGAGGATGTCGAATCGATATCATATGGGTGGCAATGCCGCTCTGCTTGATCAGGTCCAGACACTAGGCGGGTTGCCCCGTCTTCGGCAAGCGTCTGGATGAGCTCCGAAGTTTTTGTTTTGTTCTCGTGAACAAGTGTGGTACAGACTGCGCTCTGACAAGAACGCCGGCCTTGCAAAGCCGGGCCATATATGAGGAGACTGAACATGGCCAAACGCGGCAATCTGCAACTCGTGGACAAGGAATCCGGCGTGGACAAGCAAAAGGCACTCGAGACAGCTCTCTCCAATATTGAGCGCTCTTTCGGCAAGGGCTCGGTCATGCGGCTCGGCGATCAGAAGTCGCTCGACATCGAAGCGGTGTCGACCGGTTCGCTCGGCCTCGATATCGCTCTTGGTATTGGCGGCCTGCCAAAGGGCCGCATCATTGAAATCTATGGCCCTGAAAGCTCTGGTAAGACGACGCTCTCGCTGCATGCGATTGCGGAAGCCCAGAAAGATGGTGGCGTCTGCGCCTTCGTGGACGCAGAGCATGCGCTGGACCCGACCTATGCTGCCAAGCTCGGCGTTGATCTCGATGACCTGCTCGTCTCCCAGCCGGACACTGGTGAACAGGCCCTCGAGATTGCCGATACGCTGGTGCGCTCTGGTGCGGTCGACCTTCTGGTCATCGACTCTGTGGCCGCGCTGACCCCGCGCGCTGAAATCGAAGGTGAGATGGGCGATTCGCTACCAGGTCTTCAGGCCCGCCTGATGAGCCAGGCGCTGCGCAAGCTGACCGCCTCGATCTCCAAGTCGAAATGTATGGTCATCTTCATCAACCAGATCCGCATGAAGATCGGCGTGATGTTCGGTAGCCCTGAAACGACCAGCGGCGGTAATGCGCTGAAATTCTACGCCTCTGTCCGCCTCGACATCCGCCGCATCGGCGCAATCAAGGACCGTGAGGAAACCATCGGCAACCAGACCCGCGTCAAGGTGGTGAAGAACAAGGTGGCCCCGCCCTTCCGGCAGGTCGAGTTCGACATTCTCTATGGCGAAGGCATCTCCAAGACGGGCGAACTCATTGACCTTGGCGTCAAATGCGAAGTCGTCGAGAAGGCTGGGTCCTGGTATTCCTACAAGGAAGAGCGCATCGGTCAGGGCCGCGAAAAGACCCGCCAGTTCCTCAAGGATAATCCCGATATCGCTGATGAGATCGAGCATGAAATCCGCCGCCAGTCGGGCCTTCTCTCTGATGTGATGCTGTCTGCCGAAGAAGAGGCAGAGCTCGAAGCGAGCAAGGATGATGACGATGAGGCGAAGGCTGGCTGAGGCCGCTACCCGGATCGGCGCGCTGCAGTGAACTGAGCCTGCGGCGTGGCTGCTTCTTGGCGGGCCTCGCTCAAGCCTTTATATCAAAAACAGGAAGCGCCCGGCTGACATTCGGCCGGGCGCTTGAATTTGGGCAAGCTGCAAGGACGGGCCAGACGAGAAGATGACGAGCGTCAACGAGCTTCGAGAAACATTCCTCTCCTATTTCGAGCGGCAGGGGCACACCCGCAAGCCGTCCGCGCCGCTGGTGCCGGACAATGATCCGACCCTCCTGTTCGTGAATGCCGGCATGGTGCCGTTCAAGAACATCTTCACCGGCGCAGAGACCCCGTTTGCACCGCGCGCAGCAACCTCGCAGAAGTGCGTGCGCGCTGGCGGCAAGCATAATGACCTCGACAATGTCGGCTATACGGCCCGCCACCACACCTTCTTCGAAATGCTCGGCAACTTCTCGTTTGGCGATTATTTCAAGGATGATGCGATCGCCTTCGCCTGGGAGCTGGTGACAAAGGAATTCGGCCTCTCGAAAGACCGCCTGCTGGTCACGGTGTATTCAGAAGACAAGGAAGCCGCGCAGATCTGGAAGAAGGTCGCAGGCCTTTCTGACGACCGGATCATCCCGATCTCGACTTCGGACAATTTCTGGTCGATGGGCGATACGGGCCCGTGCGGGCCGTGCTCTGAAATCTTCTTCGATCATGGCGACAAGATACCGGGCGGGCCTCCCGGTTCGCCGGATGAGGATGGCGACCGCTTCATCGAGATATGGAATCTCGTCTTCATGCAGTATGAGCAGGAGGCAAATGGCACTCGCAAGGATCTGCCGAAGCCCTCCATTGATACCGGTATGGGCCTCGAGCGCATGGCCGCCGTCCTGCAGGGCGTCCACAACAATTATGAGATTGATCTCTTCCAGGCGCTGATTGACGCCGAAGAAGAGGTCTACAGGGCAAAGGCGACGGGCGACCAGCTTGCCTCCTTCCGCGTCATCGCCGACCACCTTCGCACCTCCGCCTTCCTGATCGCCGACGGCGTGACCCCGTCGAATGAAGGCCGGGGCTATGTCCTGCGCCGCATCATGCGCCGCGCCATGCGCCACGGCCATATCCTCGGCGCGCGCGAACCGATGATGCACAAGCTTGTCGGCGCGCTGACCTCTGAAATGGGCGAGGCATATCCAGAACTTGGCCGCGCGCAGCCTGCGATCGAAGCTGCTCTCGAGCAGGAGGAAGCCCGCTTCCAGCGCACGCTGGGCCGCGGTCTCGCCCTGCTGGATGAGGCCACCGACGGGCTTGGCGAAGGCGCAGAGCTTTCCGGCGAGACCGCATTCCGTCTCTATGACACTTATGGCTTCCCGATTGACCTCACCGCCGACATCCTTCGCGGTCGTGGCATGAGCGTTGACCAGGCAGGCTTTGACACGGCTATGGCCGAACAGAAGAAGGCCGCTCGTGAGGCCTGGTCAGGGTCTGGCGACACCGCGTCTCAAGCGGTCTGGTTCCGGGTTCGCGACAAGATCGGCGCGACCAGCTTCCTTGGCTATGCCGGCACAAGCGATGAGGGCGTCTTGAAAGCCATCGTGTCGGACGGCGAGATGCGCGATGAAGTCGCCCCGGGTGACTGTGAACTCGTCTTCGATCGCACGCCTTTCTACGCCGAAAGCGGCGGGCAGGCAGGCGATCATGGTGAAATCCACTTTGCCTCTGGCGCCCGGTTCATCGTGCGCGATGTCCAGAAGCGCGCAGGTGACCTCCACGTTCATGTCGGTGAGCTGACCGGCGGTTCGGTGAAGCTGGGTGACAAGGCTGAGCTCGTTGCCAATGCGGCGCGCCGACAGCGCATTCGCGCCAATCACTCCGCCACGCACCTTCTCCATGCAGCGCTTCGCAATGTGCTCGGGCCGCATGTCACGCAGAAAGGCTCCCTCGTTGAGGAAGACCGGCTGCGCTTTGACTTCTCGCATGGCGGGGCGCTTAGCGCAGCCGAGATCGAAGCCATTGAGGATGAGGTCAACGCGGTCATTCGCCAGAATGATGAGGCCCGCATTCAAACCATGGCGCCAGACAAGGCGATTGAGGCCGGGGCGCTCGCCCTTTTCGGTGAGAAGTATGGCGATGAAGTCCGCGTTCTTTCAATGGGCCAGCCGCTCACCGATGAGAAGCGGCCCTATTCGGTCGAACTTTGCGGCGGCACCCATGTCGCGCGCACGGGCGATATTGCTGCCTTCGTCATCACGTCAGAGGGCGGTGTTTCTGCCGGTGTTCGCCGGATCGAAGCGGCAACGGGCGCCGAAGCGCTCGCCTTCCTGAAAGGCCGCGCGCAGGTCGCGCTCGACCTTTCCGATACGCTGAAAGTGCCGCTGAAGGATGTCAGCCGGAAGGTTGGCAGCCTGATGGAAGAGCGCCGCAATCTGGAGCGAGAGCTGGCTGAAACCAAGCGCAAGCTCGCCATGGGTGGAGGCGGCGGCGCCGCGCCATCTGGCCCGGAAGAGATTGGCGGCTTCAAGCTGATCGCACGTGTCGCTGACGGTGTTGGCGGCAAGGATCTTCGCGGTCTTGTCGACGAAGCCAAGGGTAAGCTCGGTTCCGGCATTGCTGTCTTTATTGGCGTCAATGAAGGCAAGGCGGCGGTCGCGGTCGGTGTGACAGATGACCTGACCGACAAGGTCTCTGCGGTTGACCTCGTACGCGTTGCTGCAGCCGAAGTTGGCGGCAAGGGCGGCGGCGGTCGCGCAGACATGGCGCAGGCTGGTGGCCCGGACGGCGACAAGGCCGAAGCCGCTCTGGACGCTGTGCGCAAGTCGCTGGCGGGTTAACAGAAATCTGGAAGTATTTTCCGTGTCCCCATCGAAAGGTGGGGTCCATGGCGGCTGGGCGACTGACCGGACGATCTGCTCTCGACCGCCATGGGTCCCAGCTTTCGCTGGGAAGGCGGGCACTCGCGGCGTCGCTTTATTTCGTTGAAGGAAAGACGGGCTCTTTGTCGCCGGTCTTCCACTGGTCGAATTTCGGCATGATGGACTTGAACCGCGAACTGGCAAGGTGCGCGGCAAGCCAGGCTTTCAGGGCCGGGTAGGGCGATGCGTCGAACCAGGCCCGGTCCGTATTTGCGAACTGGCGGATGAACGGCATCACGGCCATGTCGGCGAGCGAGACGCGCTCACCGAAAAGCTGGGGGCGCGAAGCGAGGCGAGAGTCCAGCGTCTCAAGAAAAGCTGAACCTGCCTTGCGGTGGTCTTCCGACACGGCGCCCTCGTCTTCGTATCGATTGGCGTATTTGTAGCGATCAAGGTGATGCTTGAACGGCCCATCGCATGCGGCGATCAAGTCCATCATCTCGGCCCGGCTACCTTCATCAGGGGACAGCCAGCCTTCGGGGTCGTTCTGCCCAAGCGCATGCAGCATGACGTCCAAGCTTTCGTCGATGACGGCGCCGTCCTGAAGAACGAGCACCGGCACGGTCCCCTTTGGCGAGGCGTCCAGCATCTCCTGCGGCTTGTCGCGGAGGACCACTTCCCTCAGGCGGCATTCAAACCCGGCGGACTGAATGGCGAGCCGGGCGCGCATCGCATAGGGGCAGCGGCGGAAAGAATAGAGCACTGGAAGCGTCATGACGCTTCGGTATCGGCCGGCTTTGCTTTCTTGCGCCCGATATGCGCTTCGCCGCGCTTCTTGGCGAGTTCGACCTGCTTCTGGCGTTCGGCGAAACGGGCGCGTTGCTCATCGGTGACTGTGTCGTGGCAGGCGGGGCAGCAGATGCCTTCTTCATAGCGGGGATCGCGGCGCTCAGCCTCGCTAACGGGGCGTTTGCAGCCATGGCAGAGCTCATAATCTCCGATTTCGAGACCGTGACCGACCGAGACGCGCTGATCGAATACGAAACACTCGCCCTGCCACTTGCTTTCGGCCTGCGGGACAGTTTCGAGATATTTCAGGATACCGCCCTTGAGGTGGAATACCTCATCAAGGCCTTCGGACTTCACGAAGCTGGTCGCCTTTTCACAGCGAATGCCGCCGGTACAGAACATGGCGACTTTCGGCTTGCGGCCTTCAGCCTCCAGCTTTGCGCGGAAATCGCGGAACCAGTCGGGGAATTCGCGGAATGTCGCCGTATTCGGGTCTATCGCGCCTTCGAAAGTGCCGATGCCGTACTCATAATCGTTGCGCGTATCGATCAGCACCGTGTCAGGGTCGGTGATCAGCGCGTTCCAGTCTTCCGGGGCGACATAGGTGCCGACGAGATCATTCGGGTCCGTGCCCGGCACACCCATGGTGACGATTTCCTGCTTCAGGCGCACTTTCAGGCGCCAGAACGGCATCGTCTCGGCGTGGCTTTCCTTGTGTTCGAGGGTGTCGCAACCGGGAAGCGCGCGCAGGAATGACATGGCCTCATCGAGCGCGCCGCCTTCGGCGGCGATCGTTCCGTTCAGGCCTTCGGCGGCGACCAGGACCGTGCCGCGAATACCAAGCGTCTCGAAGCGCGCTGCGATATCGGCGCGAATCGCTTCGGGGTCAGCGAAAGGGACGAATTTATAGAAGGCAGATACGCGAAAGCTCATGACCTGCCCCTTATGCCAGAGCCGGCCATGAGCTTCCAGACAGGCGCGTCAGCAGGCGTGCTGCTGACGCGCTCTGATCTTCAAGGATCAGGTTTCGCTTTCAGCGCCCTGAGCTGCGCCGCTGACGGCTTCGCCGGTTGCTTCAACGTCTTCGCCAACGCCTTCAACGGTGTTGCAGGCAGCGAGCGTGCCGAGGGTCATCAGGGCAGCGAGAGAAAGTGCGATCTTTTTCATTTTCGATTTCCTTCTTCGGATAATCCGTAACAGCCGGGCCGGACCTCCCGACCAGACCTGCTAATTAAATCCCACCGACATCTTTGGTTCCCAATTACATCGCAATCCTGCTAAAGGGGACGCCATGAAAAGCGCTGTGATTGTCTTTCCCGGATCGAATTGTGACCGCGACGCCCAGACGGCCCTGACAGAGGTCATGGGGACGCCGCCAGAGATGGTGTGGCACAAGGATGGCGAGCTGCCTCAGGACCTCGACCTGGTGGTCGTGCCGGGCGGGTTTTCCTATGGCGATTATCTGCGCTGCGGCGCGATGGCGGCGAACTCTCCGGTCATCGAAGGCCTGCGGCGTCATGCAGACCGGGGCGGCTATGTCCTCGGTGTCTGCAATGGATTTCAGGTGCTGACGGAGACGCAGCTTCTGCCTGGCGCGCTGCTGCGCAATGCGGGCCTCGACTTTGTCTGCCGCCCGCAGCCGCTTCGCATCGAGACCAGCAACTCAGCCTTCACCAGCGCCTATGGTGACCGCGCCGAGATCACGATCCCGATTGCGCACCATGACGGCAATTACGTCGCTGACGAAGAGACGCTGGACCGTATTGAAGGCGAGGGGCGCGTTGCCTTCCGCTACAGCGGCAACCCGAACGGCTCGGCGCGCGATATCGCCGGCGTCCTGTCGGAGAATGGCCGCGTCCTTGGCCTGATGCCACACCCGGAGCGCGCCATTGGCGGGCATGAGGGCGGCGATGATGGCCGCGGCATGTTCGAAAGCCTGTTGTCGGCGATCTAGTCTGGCAATTTTCCAGCGCTAGGGCATACTTCGCTTCGCTCTGGGGAGGGCGAGGCATGACTTATCTTGAAGAAACTAAAGCGGCAGGTCGGGAAATCTTTCCAGATCTGGCGCGCGCGTTCGCACTGATCGGTATTGCATTGGTCAATGTGGCGATCTTCGCCCATCCGATGACGACAGGTTATACAGACCTGCAGGGCGCCGACCAATGGGCGTATCTCGGCGTCACCTCTTTCTTCATGCTGAAGTCCTATACGCTGTTCTCATTCATGTTCGGCGTTGGTTTTGCCTATCAGATGATGGCGGCAGAGCGCCGAAGTGTCGGATTCGCCGGGCGGTACTGGCGCCGCATTTTTGGTCTTTTGATCCTCGGCTTGCTTCATGTGGCTCTGGCGTTCCAGGGGGATATCCTTGTCATCTATGCGATACTCGGCTGCTTCCTTTTCCTCTTTCGGAAGGCAAGCGCGAAGACGTTGGTGCGGTGGGGGATCGGCCTTTACGCGCTACAGTTCGTCGTCGTCCTGTCGGCGTTCGGCCTGTTCTGGCTTGGGGCGACCTTTGCGCCAGAACAGATGGCAGCAGAGCTTGAGGTGAACGCTGCCTCGGCGGAGGTCGCGCGACAGGCATTTGGCGAAGGCACTTTTGCTGACGCGATGGTCCAGCGGTTTGCAGACTGGTCGATGGTGCTCGTGGGCGGCCTGTTCATGCAAGGCATTGGCGCGATGTCCTTCTTTGTCTTCGGCCTCGCGGCGGTGCGCCATGAGGCGATCTCCGACCCGCGCAAGCCGATCTGGAAAACATTCAGGCGGTTTTTCCTGCCTGTCGGGGTGGCCGGAAGCATCTGGGGCGGATGGCTCATGGTCTCGTCAGGCAACGGAATGATGAGCGTGGACATGCTGGCGGGCATGACGGTCATCACGCTGTTCAGCCCCTTTTCAACGGCGGGCTATCTGGGGCTGATCGCCAAGTGGGCGGAAGTGCCCGAAGGCCGGATCAAGATATTCCTCGCGCGCGGCGGCACCGCGTCGCTGACGGCTTACATCCTGCAGAGCGTGCTGTTCTCGCTCATCTTCAACAATTACGGGCTCGGCCTCTATGGTGAGATTGGCGCATTGGGCTGCGTCGCCATCGCACTGGTTGTTGGGTTTGGATCTGTTGCGGCGGCGAGCGTCTGGCGGAAAGCGTTTTCACGCGGACCGCTGGAAGTTCTGCTTCGCGGCTGGACCTATCTCGGCGCGCGTTGAGGCGCGACACGCAGAGCGAAGTGGAAGTCCCCTTCAATCCCCGTGGGTGACCAGCCATCGGCAAATCTGCCATCATCGCCCGCGAACGAGGCGTGGGCCGGATCGTACGAGAACCGGCGGTGAAGGCGAAGGCCGGTGCCTTTCACTTCTGACGCTGCAAAGCGGTCTGAGAAGATCAGGCGAAGCCTGGCTGCGCCGCTCACCTTCGCGAGCTTGCGCGCGGCCCCGATCAGGTGCGCGATGGTGGCCGCGCGCGGCGCACCGGAAGCGAGTTCGAGGTCGACAATGTCGAGGCCAGCAGGCTCATACGCATTCGGTTTGCTCATGATTGTCAGCATCAGTCCTGAAATGCTGTCGCCCTCGCGGGCCGAGAGCAAGACGCTGCGACCGGGCGCGTCAGGATCGGTCAGCAGATAGGAATAGAATGCAGCGCTTCGTACTGGCACGACGCGGCGGCTGCTTCGCAATTCGGCATCGAAGTTTTCGATGAGGCGTGCGTGATCCGGTTTTGCGGGGTCGAGCCAGTCTCCGGTTGCGAGTGACTGCTGCGCATAGTCTGCGAGCGGCTTCGGCTTTGCGGCGAACCATTCACGGGCCGATAGCGCGTCATACATCCGGTCAGACCGGGCGAGGCGTGAGAAGGCAAGGCCGGTGCCCATTGCGCCGGGCCTGATGGGCCATTCAATCCGGTTCAGGGCGCCATCGCCCAGCCATGCCTTCATGCCCAGCTTCTTGTAGAGGCCCGCTGAACTCGCATTGTTATTTAGGGAATAGACGGATGCCAGGCCGGGATAGGTGATCGCGCGTTTGGCGAGCCGTACGCCGCTGCCGCGTCCCTCTGGCCCAGCAATGAATGTATGACCGGTTGCGGCTTTTACCGGTTCTCCCTCCAACGTGAAGTTCCGTGCCTGAAGCCCCACCATGGCGACGACACGGCCTTCCTTCTCAGCCACGAAGCCAGCCGGAATCTCCCCCTGCTGCGGGTTTTCGAACAGCGCCCATTGCCAGCCTGCATGACTGCGCCAAGGAAAATCTACCTTGGCGACGAGGTCCATCACGCGTGGAAGGTCGTCTGGGGTGATTGTCCTGATCTTGATCAAATAGGGCCTCGATTTTCGCGTGCGGTCAGCGCAGCGCCTACACCTCTATCGCAGAGAGGTTGAAAAAGAATTTGCCGAATTTGAACTGTTCGAAATGTGCGGGCAGGGTTACTCAGGGGTAACGAGGCAAGAGGGAGAGCTGATCGATGAGAATTCAGACGAGTGTATTCGCGGTACTCGGGCTGGCGCTGGCCGCCTGTGGCGGCGCAGAGGAAAGTGCATCACCAGGGGCAGCAGCGGCTGAAGAGGCGCAACCAGTCGAGAGCGAAGGTGACGCAGGTGCCGAGGCGGCGCAGACCGCGGATGCCGACTATGGCGACATGGCAAACTGGCTCTGCCACCCGGGCAAGGATGGCGATGCCTGTTCTGGTGACCTCAATTATACGCGTGTGAGTGCGGACGGCACGCTTGAACAGGTGGATTTCGAACGCGCGAACAATCCGCCGATCGACTGTTTCTACGTCTACCCGACAATCTCATTCGACGCGACGCCGAATAGTGACCTCAAGGCCGGGCCGGAGGAAGAACGCGTCGCGGCCTTGCAGCTTGGCGCGTTCGGTGAAACCTGCCGCCTTTTCGCCCCGGTCTATCGTCAGGTGACCCTGACCCATCTGCAGAGCCTGATGGGCGGAGCAGAGTTCTCGGCTGATCCTGAACTGGGCTTTAACGACGTCGTGGACGCGTGGAACACCTATCTTGAGACAGAGAATGACGAGCGCGGCGTGATCCTGGTCGGACACTCGCAGGGCGCACGCATGGTCGAGCGGCTGATGCGTGAGACGATCACTGGGTCTGACAGTGAGGACCTGATCGTTTCGGCCATGCCGATCGGCTATACGATGTATGCCGATGCAGACACAGGCGACGTCGGCGCCTTCCCGGTCTGTGAGACGAGCGGTCAGACGGGCTGCGTAATTGGATATGTGAGCTTCCGGTCGGACTCTCCTCCGCCAGCAGATAGCCGGTTCGGGGATACGAGTGCGGACGGTCAGCGGGCGATTTGCGTGAACCCCGCCGAGCTGTCAGGCGACGAGGGCGGGCTTGATGCCCGGCTGTCGCGAACCGGCTTCTTCGGGATCGAGAATGCGAGCTTTGTGGAAGGTGAGCGTGTGGCAACGGCTTACGCGGCGCTTCCCGGCATGCTGTCGGCCGAATGCGTCGAGACCGACGGGCATACCTATCTCGCCGTCGAGGTCACCGGAGACCCAAGCGATCCGCGGGCCGATGATATCCTCGGCGATGTCGTGGTCGGGAATGACGTCCTGCGCGACTGGGGGCTGCACCTGATCGATATCAATGTGGCGATGGGCAACCTGGTCTCTATCGCGGAAGCGCAAGCTGCCGCCTGGGCCACGGCTGACGCCGAGGACTAATCAGGGGTGCGCCGCCCGGTTCAGGCATTTGCGCTGAGCCGGGCCGCCAGCTCTGCGTGGCCTTCGACCATGCGTGTGATCTGCGCCGGGTCCGGCTCTAGCGTGTCATTGCCTTCATCATGCGTGCCGCCAAGGACGATGCCGGTCTTGCGCGGGAACATGTAGAGGACGCCGCTCGATGTGGGCGCGACATAGGAATAGGTCACGTTCGGCTGAGGCAGGAGGTGGCTGAGCTGGCCTTTGACAGGCACTAGCGTGTCGTCACCGAACAAGCCTGCCGCGCCAAGGCCGGTACAGTTCACTATGGTCTGTTCCGGCAGCGCCATCACATCATCGATTGAGGCCAGGCGCATGCGCACCGTGCGCGCGCCGGCAAGCTGCGCGTCCTGCAGGATGGCGTCGAGATAATAGTCCGGGTCGATGATCATCGCCTTGAAGCGTTCTTCATAGGCATAGCCGAACAGCGTGTTCTCGGTCGACGTGTGAAGGGCGGGATAGATATCGTCGCCGCCGGGCAGCTCATAGCGCGGTGACGGGATGCGTCGGCCGAGCTGGTGATGGTCGGCCCAGTAGACGCCATATCCCGGCCGGTTCACGTAAGGCAGGAAGCCGTAATAGGCGAGGCGAATGAGCTTGCGGTTCATCGCCAGCCATTCCTGGCTGACAGCCGAGCGATCAAAATAACCTGTCGGCATCCAGAGAACGCCAGCGACATTGGATGTCGTGTGCGGCGGTAGCTGTTCTGCATAGATCGTGACGTTGTGACCGCGCCGGGCAAGGATGAGGGCGGAGGTAAGGCCCTGAACGCCGCAGCCAAGGACGGCGATATCGCGCGCGCCGGTGGCGGTCGCTTCATCGGCAGCCACGGAGGCGGTGCCCC
Source organism: Henriciella algicola (assembly GCF_003576245.1). Taxonomy (GTDB): domain Bacteria; phylum Pseudomonadota; class Alphaproteobacteria; order Caulobacterales; family Hyphomonadaceae; genus Henriciella; species Henriciella algicola. Next base: position 446,801 of record NZ_QWGA01000003.1, on the reverse strand, counting down.
ATGACATGGTCACGCCGCACCCGCCATGACCGTAATTGTGGATGACCGTCTTCTGGCCGAGCTTTTCAGTCTCCAGCCGGTAGCCCATCGGCCTGTAAGGGCGATGGCCGACAACTGTGCGGGTGACCCGCGACAGGCTGGACTGGAGCGGGACGTAGCTGGCGTAGGGGTTGGTGGGCGGTGGGGGTGCGAGTGTCTCTGCCGGTGCAGTGGCACATGCCCCCAGAGTTGCAAGTCCGAACCCACTGACAAAATCGCGTCGCCGCATCCAAATCACCTCGTCTTCGCATGACGCCCGCCCGTCGTCCGGGACACTGCCCGCAGCTTGTCTCCATAGCAAGGCATTCGCGCGCAGGGCCGGAACCGCGCCGCCCGTGCCCTGTTCATCAATGACCAAAGCAATTGAATGGAGCAAAGAATGTCCAAGGGAAAAGGATATAATGAAGGCGACAAGGTCGAGTGGGATTGGGGCAATGGCACCGGGTCTGGCAAGATCAAGTCGGTCTACACGCAGAAGCGCACCGTGAAGATAAAAGGTGAAGAGATCACCCGCGACGCCAGCGAAGATGAACCGGCCTATCTGATCGAGAGCGACGACTCAGAGGTTCTCAAGAGCCATTCAGAGGTTCGGAAGGCATCATGAGCACGCCCAAGAAGTATGAGGACATCGATTTCGAGCCGCCCCAGAAAGTCGCTGACGAAGCTGAAAAGGGTCTGAAACTTCGTGAGGAGTTTGATCGCGGCGGCACGGACGTAGGTGTCGCGCGGGCCCGGGATCTCAAAAATCGCAAATCGCTGTCGCCAGACACGATCGAGCGAATGGTAAGTTATTTTGCCCGTCATGAGGTCGACAAGAAGGCTGATGATTTCGGAAATGATGACGACCCATCGGCCGGTTATATCGCGTGGCTGCTATGGGGCGGCGACTCCGGCAAGGACTGGTGCGAGCGCGTGAAGTCCCAAATGGAAAAAGCCGACGCCTGAGACGTTAATAGCGACCAGAATTGAAAAAGGCCGGTGCGAACCTCGCACCGGCCTTTTCATTGTTCGGACCTAGAACCTTATTCTTCGGTTTCAGATTCCGTTTCTTCTTCCATTTCGCCTTCAGCTTCTTCTTCTTCAGCCACAGGCTCCGGACGACAATTGTCGACGAGGGTCTTCATCTCTTCGCCAGCGGGAACGACGATCTCATCCTGACCGGAACGGACGCGGATGGCGTCGTTCGCGTTGACCAGTGTCGCGACCCCGTTGGTGGACGGGTCAACCGAACCGCCAATCATTGGCGTTTCCATCTCCAGCGCTACTGCGTCGATGCTGACATTGCCAGCAGACGTGAGGAAGTCGATGGTGTCGCCGCCTTCGCTGGTCGCGCGCTGCACGACGAGCGTTTTGCCTTCGCCTTCGACCTGTTCTGCGCGGCAGATCAGCGTCAGCAGGGTTTCACCGTCTGATGAGAAGCTGGCGGCTGGGTCGCCGCGATCAGTAGACGTGGCCCAGCTGCCTTCCATTGGGGTCGGCATGTCGCTGGAAACGCCTGCGTTTGATTGCGCTTCGGCTGCGGCTTCTTCCATCGTCGGCTCAGGTGCCGGCATGGTGCCATCTTCGCTGCTATAGCCGCCATCATTGCCACATGCGGCGAGCGCGGCGGGCAGAAGTGCTAACAGGATCAGTCTCATGGAGGGTATCCTTTCCTTCACGTATCCAAGAACCGCTGCACCAACGCAAAAACATGCGCTCCGGTTTCGAGATTGGTCGTATTTGAAGTAGCGGCGGCCATCCGGCGGCCTCATTGCGGTAGCCTCAACTGGATAGAAGCGCGCAAATTCCGCATTGGAGCATTGTCCCCGGCCCGCGCGGCAAGTATCGAGCATCTCAGCAGACCCAATCAGAATCGAGCACCTCAATTGACCGACACTTCTGACCTCGCCAACCGGATCGTTTCTGCCATGCAGGCCGTGCAGTCCGAAACCGACGCTGCCGGCCACGGCATTAATGCAGAGGAGTGGGACCGGCTGGTCACAAGGCTGGGTCGCAGTCCGAACCTTGTCGAGCTCGGCATCTATTCGGTGATGTGGTCCGAGCACTGCTCCTACAAGTCTTCGCGCCGCCACCTGTCGAAATTCCCGACCAAGAATGAGCGCGTCATTCAGGGCCCCGGCGAGAATGCGGGCGTTATCGATATTGGCGACGGTCAGGCGGCGATCTTCAAGATGGAGTCGCACAACCACCCGTCCTACATCGAGCCTTATCAGGGCGCGGCAACAGGCGTGGGCGGCATCCTGCGCGACGTGTTCACCATGGGCGCACGCCCGATTGCGCTGGTCAATGCGCTGCGCTTTGGCTCGCCCGATCATCCGAAGACGCGCTCACTCGTGGCTGGCGTGGTCGCGGGCATCGGTGGCTATGGCAATTGCGTCGGCGTGCCGACCGTGGCGGGCGAGACCCAGTTCGACGAAGGCTATAATGGCAACATCCTCGTCAATGCGATGGCTGTTGGCCTCGCGGATCAGGACAAGATTTTCTATGCGCGCGGCGCAACGCCCGGAAACCAGATCTTCTATGTCGGCTCCAAGACGGGCCGCGACGGCATTCACGGCGCGACCATGGCGTCTGCCGAATTCTCCGAAGGCGATGAGGAGAAGCGCCCCACGGTTCAGGTGGGTGACCCCTTTACCGAGAAGCTGCTCATCGAGGCCTGCCTTGAGCTGATGGCAACCGATGCCATTCAGGCCATTCAGGATATGGGCGCGGCGGGTCTCACCTCCTCGTCGGTCGAGATGGCCGACAAGGGGGGCATCGGGATCGAGATGGACCTCGACAAGGTGCCTCAACGCGAGACCGGCATGACCGCCTATGAGATCATGCTGTCGGAAAGCCAGGAGCGGATGCTCATGGTGCTGAAGCCGGGTAAGGAAGACCTCGCCAAGGCGATCTTCGAGAAATACGACCTCGACGCTGAAGTCATCGGCATGACGACCGATACCGGTCACATGGTGCTGAAGCAGTTCGGCGAAGTGGTCTGCGATATCCCTGTCGCGCCGCTGGCAGAAGATGCGCCGAACTATGACCGCCCTTGGGTGGAGCCGAAGGCGCGCGCGCCGCTCGACATCTCGAAGTATCCAGAGCCTGAGGATTACGGCGACGTGCTGCTGAAGCTCATGTCCTCGCCGGACATGGCCTCCAAGCGCTGGATCTGGGAGCAGTATGACCGCCATGTGATGGGCGATACCGTCGACAGCTCACAGAGCATGGGCGACGCCGCCATTGTCCGCATCCACGGCACCAACAAGGCGCTCGCGATCTGTTCCGATTGCAACCCGCACTATGTCGCCGCTGACCCGTTCGAGGGCGGCAAGGCTGTGGTGGCAGAGGCATATCGGAACCTGTCCAGCGTCGGCGCGACGCCGATCGCCATCACCGACAATCTCAATTTCGGCAATCCGGAAAAGCCCGCAACGATGGGCTATATCGTGAAAGCCATCGAAGGCATGGCCGAAGCCTGCCGCACCCTCGACTTCCCCGTCGTGTCCGGCAATGTCAGCCTCTATAATGAGACCGATGGCAAGGCGATCCCGCCGACGCCAGTGGTCGGCGGCGTTGGCTTGATCGAGGATGTCTCCAAGATCGCGACGCTGAAGGGTGCGCAGCCGGGTGACAAGCTTGTCCTGATCGGGGAAAGCGCCGCGAGCCTGGGCGCATCGCTCTATGGCCGCGCGTTTCTTGGGCTGAGCGGCGAAGACCTCGGTCCGCCACCCGCGATGGATCTGGGCGTTTCGATGAAACACTCTGATTTTGTGAGGTCGCTGGTTGAGCAGGGTCTGGTGAACGCCGTTCATGACGTGTCCGAAGGCGGCATTGGTTGTGCGGCAAGCGAGATGGCGCTTGCAGGTGCGGTCGGCGTCACGCTTTGCGCGCCGGAGCCGGGTGAGGTAAGCGAACTTACGCAGATCTTTGGTGAACGCACTGACGCGTTCCTGGTCGCCGCCACTGATGACCAACTGGCCAAGTGGGAGTCCAAGGGCTTGTTGCCTTCGGTGATTGGCACCTTCGGCGGCGATGAAATCGCCTTCGACCTTGGGGTCTCGCCTGACGTCACCAGAACCAAGATAGCTCTGTCCACCCTCCGGGACGCCCACGAAGGCTGGCTGCCGCGCTATATGAAGGGCGATGACTAAACCCGCGGGATGCCCGTATCCCGTGTAGATGTATAAAATTTCACTGTTTTCTGATCCGCTATAGTTTATGCAACGTATGCGTGTGCGAGAGGAAAACCGTCGATGGTGGCCTTGCGCCTCTTCTTCTCGCGCGCGCGCCAGTGTCCTTGCGGATGCTGGCGCGCCAAATTTTTCAGGCCTTTGAATTTTTTGATGCCCGGCGGGCGGCTCAACTTCCCGCCGCTCTGGCATTGACCTTTCATGCGGCTGGCGCTTCGGTGCTGCCATCATGGAGGTTCCCCAATGAAAACCAGTCTGATTTCTACCAGCGTGCTTGCGCTCAGCGCGGCGCTGCTTGTGTCCTGTACGAATAATTCCGGCGACGTGCCGCCTGCCGAAGTGCCAGTTCCGCCAATGGCGGGCGACCCGGTCGAGGCAGAGAGCACTGAAGTTGCAGAGGCCCGCGCCTTCCTGGAACGCGCCGATGCTGAGCTTGGCCAGATGTCCAAGGAGATCAGCCCGATCTTCTGGGAGCAGGCGACCAATATCACCGATGAGACGAATGCGGCCGCAGCCGAGGCGGGTGCCCGCGCAACGACCCTGGCCGTCTCGCTCGCCAATGAGTCCAAGCAGTTCAATGATGTCGACCTGCCAGCAGACCTCGCGCGTAAGATGCAGCGCCTGCAATCCGGCGTCACCATTCCGGCCCCGTCGACCGAAGGCGCAGCCGAAGAGCTGTCGCAGATCACCACCGGCCTCGAAGCGACCTATGGCACTGGCACGTTCAATTATAAGGGCGAGGATCTGAACCTCGACCAGCTGTCGACCATCATCGAGACGAGCCGCGACCCGGAAGAGCTGCAGGCTGTCTGGGAAGGCTGGCGCACCGTGTCGCCGCCGATGAAGGATGACTATGCCCGCATGGTGGAGATCGCCAATGAAGGCGCGACCGAGCTTGGCTATGACAATCTGAAAACGATGTGGCTGTCGAAATACGACATGCCGCCGGAAGAAATGGCGACCGAGGTCGACCGCCTCTGGAGCCAGGTGTCCCCGCTCTATGAGGAGCTGCACTGCTATGTGCGCGCAGAGCTGAACGAAGAGTATGGCGACGATGTCCAGCCTGCCACGGGCCCGATCCGTGCCGACCTCCTTGGCAATATGTGGTCGCAGCAATGGTCGAACATCTACCCGCTGGTCGAGCCGGAGGGCCTGCCGGGGCAGGGCTATAATTTGACGGACGAGCTTGTCGCGGCTGACTATGACGCCATCGAGATGGTCGAGACCGCTGAGGCCTTCTTCGTCTCGCTCGGTCTTGATCCGCTGCCGCAGACCTTTTGGGAGCGGTCGATGATCGTGCGTCCGGAAGACCGCGAAGTCGTGTGCCACGCATCCGCCTGGGACCTCGATGACGAGGAGGATGTGCGCATCAAGATGTGTACCGAGGTGAATGCCGAGGACTTCTACACCGTCCACCACGAGCTGGGGCACAACTACTACCAGCGCGCCTATAAGGACGTCGATTACCTCTACAAGGACGGCGCCCATGACGGCTTCCACGAGGCGATTGGTGACTTCATCGCGTTGTCGATCACACCGTCCTATCTCGTCGACATTGGCCTGATCACCGAGGATCAGGTGCCGGGCGAAGAGGCCGACATCTCGCTTCTGATGAACACCGCGCTTGACAAGATTGCCTTCCTGCCATTCGCGATCACGGTTGATAGCTGGCGCTGGGACGTGCTCGACGGCACGACGCAGCCTGCCGACTATAATGACGCCTGGTGGGCAAAGCGCACGCAGTATCAGGGCATCGTCCCGCCGGGCCCGCGTCCGGCAGACGCGTTCGATCCGGGTGCGAAGTACCACATCCCGGGCAACACGCCGTATCTGCGTTACTTCCTGTCCTATATCATGCAGTTCCAGTTCCATAAGGCTGCCTGTGAGCAGGCTGGCTGGGATGGCCCGCTGCACCGCTGCTCGATCTATGGAAACGAGGAAGTCGGCGCACGCTTCAATGCGATGATGGAAATGGGCGCATCAGAGCCTTGGCCAGACGTTCTGGAGACTTTCACCGGCACGCGTGAAATGGATGGCTCTGCGATCATCGAGTATTTCGATCCGCTGATCGGCTATCTGGAAGAGCAGAATGAAGGTCGCAGCTGCGGCTGGAAATAGGGGCGTTGCCCTCTAGGAATTGAAAAGCCCCGGGCGAACGATCGTCCGGGGCTTTTTATTGGCTGCGAGCGGCCTGCCTATTCGCCGTTGCTGGCGACGTGCTCATCAATGGCTTCGGCAACCATCAGTACGGTATCGACCGCCCTTGCGAAGGTGTTCGGGTCCACCTTGTCGAACGTGTCTGTGACCTTGTGATAGTCGGCATGGTCTTCGACGCCGAGATAGATGATCGGCACGCCGGCGCGCAGGAAAGGCGCGTGGTCTGACATGGTCGACCAGTTCTGATTGCCCCATTCCGGGCTGTCATGCCCCTTGCTGAGAGTTAGCGGCGCTTCGGCCGCGACCGCATCGATCACCGGGACCAGCTCAGGATAATGATAGGTGCCGACAGCAAAGATATCGCCCTTGTCAGCGCGTGAGACCATGTCGAGATTGAGATTAAAGGCGAGGCGGTCTTCGATCTCCTCGGGCAGGTCGTGAACAAAGGCGGCAGAGCCTGCAATTCCCATTTCCTCGGCATCGAAGAAAGCGAAGACGAGCGTGGTCTCTGGCGCGTTCTCCTGAAACCAGCTGATCGCTTCCAGAAGTGCAGCCACGCCGGAAGCATTGTCGTCCGCGCCATTGTAGATGCCATCCTCACCGGTGCCGACATGGTCATAATGGGCCGAAATGACGATGACTGGCGCGCCCGGCTGGTCATTGATGACGGCGAGAAGGTTGATGCCGCTGACGCCTTCCTTGCCCTCGGAGAAGCTGGCGGTCGAAAACGGGGCTTCAAAGCCATCAACCAGCAGCGGGTCCACGCCGCGCGCTTCGAGCTGATCGATGATCCATTCGCGTGCCTTGAGATTGCCCGGCTCTCCGGTCTTGCGGCCTTCGAATTCGTCAGAGGACAGTGTTTCGAGCGCGGAGCGCGCCCGCGCACTGTCATGGAACTGCGCAGTATAGGCGGCGGTCGCGGTTGCTGTCTCTCCCGCAGCGGGATCGGAGGCAGGCGGGCTTGAGCAGGCGGCGACCAGCAGGACGGCGGCGAGGACGGATCGGATCATCTAGGCTGAGAACTCCATGGTATGTCGCCTTGACCATAGGCCCATTGGCCGCCATGTGCGAGCGGCAAAGGAGACTGTCATGGCAATGGACCGCGAGACCCTCGAGACCTATCTGAAGGACGCCTTCCCGGAGGCGGACATCACGCTGACGGATCTTGCCGGTGACAATGACCACTGGCAGGCCGAGATCGTCTCACCGCAATTCAAGGGCGTTCCGCGCGTGCGCCAGCACCAGATGGTCTATGCGGCCCTCAAGGGGAAAATGGGCGGCGAGCTACATGCGCTTGCGCTCAAGACGCGGGCGCCGGACTAGGCGCGCCTAGTCCTCATCCATGACAGTGCTGCCGATCGGGCCGCCGAGTGGGTCTGGATACTCAGGATAGCCTTCTGGCCAGCTGGCCTCCTCGTCGCTGCCATTCTCATCATCTGAAGAACGCTCACGCTCGCGATTATTGCGGGCGATTGGCTCTACGCGGCTATTGGCTGGCAGGCCGTCGACATAGCCTGCGGCAGCTTCGGCGTCGCCCGGCATGTTGCCCATGCGCTGAACGGAATAGGCCGTGCCGTTGCGCTGCAGCGGGCTTGGCAGGGATGGCAGCCGGCTCGGACGCGGCAGGGGCGGTCGCGTATCGACCGCTGCGCTCGTTGGGGGCGCCGTGGGGCGCTGCGTGCTCGTCGATGCGGCTCTCGAGACATTGGACGTAGCGGCGGCCGCCGCAGCGGCTTGGCGTTGCGCCTGGGTCGGTGCCGGCGTCGAAGAGGAGACAGTGCGGCGGGTGACCGCGCGGGTTGGCGCCGATGACGCTGCGGGGCGCTGTGCAGCCACGGCCGTGGCGGCAGGCGACTGGACCGGGCGGGTCGTCACGCGGCTGGTGATGGTGGGCGTTGATGCGCTTGGCTGACGGCTCACTTGCTGGGTGCGGGCCTGAGAAGCGACTGATGTGGTTGCAGCGCGCGTCGTGGTATTGCTGGCGAGCTGTGTCCGCGTTGTCGGCTGGGCTTGCTGACGAACAGGCGCCCTTTGCACAGACGGCGTAACCGGCGTTGGCAGCATATGGCTGGTTGCGGCGCCGTTGGGTGATGGGGGCATGGAGGCTGTCGTTGCTGCGGTCTGACGGGTCTGGGCATAGCCGCCCGCCAAGGTCTGCGACCGTGAAGGCCGTGTCTGCGTGGTGGCAGCAGACTGGACAGGTGCCCGGCTGATCTGCGGGGCCGCGCTCACGCCGCTAAGTCCGGATGTGTAGCCGGGGCGTGACTGGCTTTGCCCGGCGCTGCTCTTCAGTTCGCAGCGGGGACCGACGCGGAAAGTCGGCGGCGTCAGCGACCAGGCGACACAGCGCTGGTCTTCGGCGCAGGACTGGGCGCAGGCCTGCAGACCGCGCGCGCGTTCTGATGAATAGGTCTGCCCGACACGGTAGCTGTCAGTTTCAACCGCGTCGTCGGCCAGGGCAGGGGCGGTGAGGCCCGTTGCCATGATGGCGAGTGCTGTAAGGCGGCCCAGAAGGGCGGGCTTGGCAGAAAATGACATCTTCATACCCAGCAGAATACACGGGCATGGATTAAGAGGTGGTTAGGCTCCAGAGGCCTTCTCAAGCTCTTCTTTCATGGCCTCGATTTCCAGCCAGACCATTTCTGCTTCTTCCAGTTCGCTACGCGCGGCCGCGAGGCGATCACTGACTTTCTGGAAACGGCCCGGATCCTTGTTGAACAGCTCAGGGTCAGAAAGCTCGCTTTCCAGCTTCTCGATCTCGGCGCTGAGACGCGGCATTGCGGCCTCGGCTTCCTTCAGGCGGTGCTTGTCCTTGAACGAGAGCTTGGCTTCGCGTTTCGAGCCGCCTGAAGCTTGGGCGTTCGCCTGCTTCTTCTGCGCCTTGTCTGCAGGTTTCGCAGCCGTCCGCGTGCTGAGTGAGGGCACCTGGCGTGCCGCATCACTCCAGCCGCCTGAAGTTTCCACCCAGCGTCCACCGCCCAGAGGCACAAGGCAGCTCGTCACGATGGCATCAAGGAAGGCGCGGTCGTGGCTGACGAGGATCAGCGTGCCATCATAGTCGCTCAGCATCTCCTCAAGCAGGTCGAGCGTCTGCATGTCGAGATCGTTGGTTGGCTCATCGAGGACGAGGACGTCGGCAGGCTGGGCGAGGGCGATCGCCATGGTCAGCCGGTTGCGTTCACCGCCTGACAGAGCCGAAACGGGCTGGCGTAGCTGTTCTGGTGAGAACAGGAAGTCCTTGGCATAGCCGGCGATATGCTTGGGCTGGCCCTGAACGATAATGGAGTCGCCACCTGCAGGCGTTAGCGCTTCCCACAGCGTTTCGTCGGGCTTCAGCGTGTCGCGCGTCTGGTCGAGATAGGTGACGTTCAGCGTTTGGCCGATCTTCACCGAGCCCGTGTCTGGTGCGAGCTCCCCCAGCAGGATCTTGAGAAGCGTCGTCTTGCCGACGCCGTTGGGGCCAACGATGCCGATCCGGTCACCCTTCAGGATACGAAGCGACAGGTCCTTTGCGATGACCGTGTCGTCGAAGCTCTTCGAGATACCGAACGCCTCGAGCACCTTGCGGCTCTGACTATCGCCGCTTTCGGCGCTGAGGCCTGCGGTCGACTTCGCGTCATTGACGAGGGATTTCTGCTTGGCGTGCTGGGCGCGCAGTTCGTGAAGGCGTGTCAGGCGGCCCATATTGCGCTTGCGGCGCGCCGTGACGCCGCGTGCCAGCCAGTGCTGCTCTTCCTTGAGATGGGTCTTCATCCGCTGAAGCTGCTTTTCTTCTTCAGCTTCGATGCCGGCGGCCCATTCATCGAATTCGGCATAGCCCTTGGGCGACTTCCAGACCTTGCCCTGACGAAGCCAGAGCGTGGTGGTCGTGACATTCTCAAGAAAGCGGCGGTCGTGGCTGACGAGGAGGACGGCGCCGGAGAAGGATTTGAGGCGCGTCTCCAGCGTCTCGATCATCGGGACGTCGAGGTGGTTGGTCGGCTCGTCGAGGAGCAGGATATCCGGGTCACGCGCAAAGGCGCGGGCCAGGGCGGCGCGCCTGATCTGGCCGCCGGATAGCGTCTTCGGGTCGGCTTCAGGGTCGATCCCGAACAGTCCAAGCTCGGCTTCAGCCATCCAGATTGCTTCAAGGTTTTCGGCGGCGTAATCGAGCACGGTGGCGAAAGCCGATAGGTCCGGCTCCTGCTCGACGGTCGCGACCTCAACGCCGGGCTGGCGCCAGAGATCGCCCGCATCCGGCGCATGCGTGCCCGTGACCAGCTTCATCAGCGTGGATTTTCCCGCCCCGTTACGGCCGACAAGCGCTGCGCGTTCACCGCGCGCAAGGGTGAAGGTCACGCCGGTAAAGATCGGTGTGCCACCAAAGGTCAGCTCGACATCGGCGAGCCGGAGGATGGGAAGGTCTGCCATGGGATGTGAGGTGCGGCCTGCGGGCAGGTCCCGTCAAGCCAGCTTTCTAAATGATCTCGGTTGACGTTTTAAAATAACAGACGGGTGATTTGGCCATGCAAGAAAGCGTAGGGAGCTTAGGTCACCGCGCTCAAGCGACGTTCTTCCAACAAGCCCTCTGCAGCTATCAAAGGAGCTGGCGGAAGTCTAGGCGCTACCAGAGCATCAATCGCTGTGATCCGACGTAGCTTCGTTGAACACCTCATAGACATCAACTTCACCTAGCCGCGGCTTGATATAATTACCCTCAATAGTAAGCCAATCTCCGGCCTCGAGGTCTACTCTCATACTCTCGGTGGGCTCAAACCCAATGAGCGTCCCGTCATCGACCCGAAGGAAGTGTGTGTCCGCCCATTCTCTAGTTTCGTAGACGCCGCTGGTCGTGCACACTCCGGTCGGGGCTGCGTTGGTGTTGCCTGCAATATCTTCGCATAATTGAAAATTGCTTTTGCTGCTCGTGCAGGCAGACACTGCAAAGAAAACTACAATGGTGGACGCAGCTCTAATCATCGACTGTCACTACATATCGCTGGACTTGACCGGTCCCGCCATAGTGCTGATTGGTGTGCACATTTACTTCAGGGGTACTCCTGCGTCATTTACCATACTCTGAACGTCAGCTGTAACACTGTTTGCATAGGCGCTAGCGACGTTCGCGGGAAATCCATTTTTACTGCCACGGACATGGCCACCAGGTTCGGAACCGACGCTGAATCAGGACTTCAGCTTGTAACCTGTCCGGAACAGCCACCAGACCCAGAGGCACGCGAGGAAGGTGAAGGCTGCCGAGGCGATGACGCCGGTCATCAGCGAAGAGTTGGACACCCCGATGAAGCCTGCGCGGAAACCGTCGATCAGGTAGAAGATCGGGTCGAAATGAGCCGCCGTCTGAAACGGCTCGACCAGCACCTTGATGTCGTAGAAGGTGCCCGACAGGAAGGTCAGCGGCACGATCACGAAGTTGGTGATGGCGGCCAGGTGATCAAATTTCTCTGCCCAGATACCGGCGATTGCGCCGAGGGCGGCAAGGAAGATCGTCGCCATCAGGCTGAACCAGATGATCGGCCAGATCATCGAGATGTTGAGATCGGCAAGACCGGAGAAGTGAATGGCCAGGCCGCCGATCACACCGACCATGAGGCCGCGCGTGACCGCGCCGAAGATAAAGCCCAGCGTCAGCTCCAGCGGGGATAGCGGTGGCATCAGGAAGTCGACCTGGCTGCCCTGTACCTTGGCGATGGTCAGCGAAGAGGATGTGTTCTGGAAAGCGTTCTGCAGCATCGACATGATGATGAGGCCGGGCGCGAGGAAGGCATTATAGTCGAGACCGGTAAAGTCACCCGTCAGCTCACCGCGGTTTCCGAAGGCCAGTTTGAACACGGTCATGAACAGAAGCGTCGTGATGACGGGGGCAAACAGGGTCTGCATCCAGACCTTCAGGAAGCGGCCGACCTCACGCTGGTAAAGCGTCCAGAGCCCGATCCAGTTGATCGCACCATAGTTGCGCGGCGGGGCGGGAAGCGGGCGGGCATCTGCAGAAATCTGATCGCTCATGCGCGCTATTTAGGGTCTCGGCTGGCCAATGACGATAGCTAAAAACTTCTGGCGCAAGGATTTTTCGATTCTATCCACAAGGCCATACTACATATAGAAAGGTTGTGGAGAACTCAGATCATCATGTTGTGTTTCGTTTCGCCTTAGATACGATATATAGATGTTAAGCACGGCGGCAAAAATCGGCCGTCACTATATCTAGGGTCGCACAACGCCAGGAGGCCATCCAAATGTCATGGACCGAAGATCGCGTCGATGTTCTGAAGAAACTGTGGGCAGAAGGTCACTCAGCCAGCCAGATCGCAAAGCAACTCGGGGGTGTGACCCGCAATGCCGTGATCGGCAAGGTGCACCGTCTCGGCCTGTCCGGCCGCGCAACGCCGTCGCGCCCGGTAAAACGCCCGCCGCGCCTGGCGCGTCCAAAGCCGCAAATCCAGGCCACAGGTAAGGTTGAGGTGCAGGCGCCAACAGCATCGCCCGAAGAGAGCCGGATTCGCCGCTCCGATCAGCAGGCAATCCTGTCCGCACTGGCGCCAGCGCCTGTCGCAGATGGTGAGGCTGCAACGATCCTCACCCTGCGCGACTCCATGTGCAAATGGCCGATCGGTGACCCGGCAGATCCGCAATTCGCTTTCTGCGGTCGCAAGTCGGACTGTGGTCCTTACTGCACCGAGCATGCGAAAGTGGCGTTCCAGCCGCAGCGCAAGCGCGACCGCAAGGGCGGCGAGGAAAAGGTCGCCCGCAAGATCGCTGGCTAGGCGGTCTTTTGAGACAGATCAAAGAAGCCGGGTGCAGGACGCGCCCGGCTTTTTTCGTGTCTATAATAGGGGTTTGAGAGCCGCTCAGGCCGATTTGAAGATCAGGCGGCTTCCGTTTCAACCCGTTCGCCGACGTCTTTCGGCTCATCGACCTCGAAACGGTCGGCTTCGCGCGACACCCAGTCCGCGACTTTCTCTTCTTCCACGCCGAGCTGGCGGAGGATGTCGGCCGCCATCTCGATGCCCTTTGGCTCTCCCATGGAGATCCAGGCGCGCATGCCGAGATTGGCGAATTTTCGCCGGTCCGCTTCATTGTCGACCGAGACAAACCGCGTCGTATTCGGGAATTCGCGCTGCGAGGCAGGCGTGAGATCTCGCGAAACCTCATAGCGGGGCGCACCGATGACAACAGCGCGCGGGTTCGGTCCGGCCACTGCCTCAACGAGGCGCAGGTTGGCAGCATTGCCGAAGGCGACTTTATAGCCATCCGCAATTGCGGACACGAACCGCTCCGGCTCTGCGTCGAGGCAGACATGGGGGATGTCATGGTCGAAAAGCGCATCGGCGGCGAGGCGGCCAGCTTCGGTCATGCCAAAAATGATGACAGGGCGGTCCGGGCCAATCGGCGTGATCTCGTTCACCGGGCGAGTCTGGCCCTTCAACATGTTGGCGACCTTGCGCGAGAGGCGCATGCCGCCTGCCGCCCAGAAAGGTGCCGCCGCAAGCGAGAGCGCGATGGAAGCGACCGCAATTGTATCAAGCGCGGGCGGGACGGCATCTGTCGTCATCACAAGAATGGACAGCACCACCAGTGTAAACTCCGACCCCTGCGCCAGCAGGAAGGAGAGCTGCACGCTTCCCGGATTGCTCCACTTGTTGAGGCGAGCGGCGGCAAAGCCGGTGAGCGTTTTCACGAGCAGGATCGCGACAGTAACGCCGAGCACGATAGGCCAGCGCGCGAGCAGAACGCCGAGATCAACCGACAGGCCGACTGACATGAAGAAGAAGGAGAGGAGCAGGCCGCGAAACGGACCTGTTTCCATCTGTACCTGATGCCGGAAAGCCGTCCCTGAAACCGCAAGACCGGCGAGGAAAGCGCCAAGCGTCAGGGAGAGGCCGAGGAAAGCGGTCGCCGAAGCTGCGCCAAGGACAAGCAGAAGCGTGACGGCTGTAAAGGCTTCCTGATTGCGCGTCTGCGCGAGCCCTCGGAAGATCGGACCCATCAGGTAGCGGCCAGCGGCAAAGGCGACGACGAAGGCGAGCACGGCGAGGCCGGCGGCCTTGGCCAGATTAAGCGCAAGCTGCATCCCGTCCCCTCCTGCGCCAAGCGAGTTGGCGAAGATGAGCAGGAAGATGGCGACGATGTCCTGAAAGATCAGAACATGCGTCGTGGAGCGGCCGAGCGGGCAGGAGCCAAGCCCCCGTTCCACCATGACGCGCGAGACGACGGCGGTCGATGACAGGCCAAATGATATGCCAAGCGCAAGCGCGATGGGCCAGTCGAGCCCGAATAATGTCAGCGCGATCGTGAAGGGGACGCTGGTCAGCACCAGGTGCGCAGGCGCAAGACCCATCAGGTCGCGCTGGCTTTCCTTCAGCTCTCGCAGGGAAACGTGGAGACCAATGTCGAAGAGAAGGAACACCACGCCCAGTTCAGCCAACAGATGCGTGGTCGAGCTTTCCTCCATGAGGCCGAAGACGTGCGGCCCCATCAGGATGCCAACTGCAAGATAGCCAACGATCGGGGAGAGTTTCAGCGCCTTGGAGGCCAGCGCAGCGGCGCCGCCTGCGGCGAGCAGGGTCATGGCTGGGATCAGCGCGTCAACTGGTGTTGTAGCCGGGTCTGCCATGCTGATCCTCCTCTGGCCCCTATATTGGAGCAATCTATGACTAAAGAAAGACCGCCGCTTCGATTGAAGCGGCGGTCTCTTGTCGGACCCAAGAACGAATTCTGTCGTTCTTACAGTCCGGTGAGGAGCTTGTTCCGTTACCTAGAGCGAACGCCCGATGGACACGACGAAGTACTCATCCAGCGAGTCGTCGTCAGTGCCGATGAAGCGGAAGTCGAGGTCAAAGCCTTCGAACGAGGTGGTCAGACCGAGCGAGTAATCGGTGTAGTCGCCGCCAGCGTCCACGAAGTCGGAATAACCGATGGTCGCGTCAACCGAGAACAGCTCGTTGATCGGAAGCGCAACGCTACCTGCGTAGTAGAAGGCATCGCCGATCTCATAGTAGAACTCAGGTGAGTAAGCGATCGATGCGCCAACTTCGAGTGTGTCGCCGAGCGTGGTGCTGGCACCGGCATAGGCTTCGAAGAAGTTCTGCTCTGGATTGTCCGGTGCATCCGGATACCAGTAATAGATGACGCCGAGATCAAGGTCGAATGCGCCAACAGTTGGCGTCCAGCCAGCATAAAGGTCGATCTCGGTGGACGTGCCGTCGCCGAAATCGACGCCGGATGCCCAGGTGCCGACATAGAAGCTGTCGCTTGCCCAGTCGAAACCGCCCTGGATCATCGGAGCTTCGTCAGTCTGCGTAATACCGCGGAAGACGTAGTTTGACGTGAGCGTAACGTTGCCGCTCCATTCGCCTTCTTCCTGCGCGAGAGCAGGTGTTGCCATGACCACTGTTGCAGCTGCGAGCGCCGCAAGGCGTGTGAATGATTTGAGCATTGTTACTACCTCCTTTGCATCCTCATCACGAGGCACAAACTGGAGGGGTGCTCAAAACTCAGCCATGATGAAGTAATCGTAACCGTAAAATTTTGCGCCGCAGCACGAAAATCAGGCACATGGCGCAAAAATCGCCTGCATAAGGTGCTGATTAGGTCGCTTATCTCGCAGCGAGAGGGGCGTAGCCGAGGTGAGTCCCTGCATCGACGAGCAGTGTTTCGCCGGTGACGTGGCGTGAAGCGTCGGTGAGGAAAAACACTGCAGAATCTGCGATATCGTCTGGTCCGCTGGCGGCGTTGAGCGGCGTGGACCGGGCTACGCTCGCCTCGAGGCGCTCATATTGCTCAGCGCCCATTTCATCCTTGAACCAGCGCGTGCCAATAAAGCCGGGGCAGACTGCATTCACGCGGATGGCCGGGGCGAGCGCGCGGGCAAGCGACAGGGTCATCGTGTTGAGTGCGCCCTTGGTCGCGGCGTAGGCAACAGACGATCCGATGCCCGTCACGCCCGCGATTGAGGAAATATTGAGCACGGTCGATGCCCGGCCTGTCTGCTCGAAAGCCTTAACCATGAGCGGCTTGCAGGCCTGCATGACCAGAAACGGCCCGGCGACATTCACGGCATAGGTGTCGAGAAAATCCTCCCGGCTGAGCGCGTCGAGGTCAGAATGGTCTCGGGCGTGGCGGGTGATGCCTGCATTGTTGACGAGAATATCTAGACGGCCCCAGGCAGAAGCGGCATCGGCCAGCTTCCTGGCACCTTCATCCGTCGATACATCGGCGGCGACCAGCTGGGCCTGCGCGCCAACTTCGTTACAGGCCGCCACTGTCGCTTCGCCATCGGCGATGCTTCGCGTGCAATTGATGATGACATCGGCGCCGCGTTCAGCAAGGCGCAGCGCGATGGAGCGACCAAGCCCGGTTGCTGAGCCCGTTACGATTGCCTTGCGTCCCGCCAGATCCTTGTCAGCCATGCCTGTTTCCTTCCCGGTTTTCTTTGGCGTCACTTGGCCCGGTGAGGGCTGCGGCGTCAATCGGGCCGCTCAGGCTTTGTGATAGGGAAGGCCCGCTTCCAGGCTTGCAGCCCGGTAGAGTTGCTCGGCAAGCATGACCCGGACGAAGCGATGCGGCCAGGTCTGGACACCAAACGCCATTGTGTGCGGCACTGCCTCCCGCACCGCTGCGCCATAGCCCTCCGCCCCGCCAATCAGGAAGCAGAGATCTGGCAGGCCCCTGTCGCGTTCATTGGCGAGGAGGCTGGAAAATGCGGTGGACGTGTATTGTTCGCCAAATTCATCGAGGCGGATCGTGCGCGCACCTGCAGGGATCTTTGCAAGGATACGGTCCGCCTCAGCATCGAGGCCACCAGAGGAGTCGACCTCAATCAGGTCAGCACTGCGAAAGCCGAGCTGGCGCCCGGCTTTCCTGAAACGGTCTATATAGTCGTCGAAGAGGTCGCGTTCGGGGCCTTTCTTGATACGGCCCACGGCGATTATCGAGATACGCACAAATCAGGACCGCCGATCAGGCGTGTCCATGCGAGCTGTCGTCTGCCCAGATCTTCTCAAGGTTATAGAAGCTGCGCACTTCCGGGCGGAAGAGGTGAACGATGATGTCACCGATATCGAGAAGCACCCAATCAGCATTGGGCAGGCCCTCGACCTTTACAGGGCGGCCTGTGACTTCTTTCATCGTCTGGGAAAGATGGTCTGCGATTGAGGCGACGTGGCGTGCTGAGCGGCCAGACGCAATGATCATCACGTCAGCCAGGGATGATTTCCCCTGAAGATTGATCGAAATGATATCTTCGGCCTTATCATCTTCAAGATTGTTGATGACGGAGTCGGCAAGCGCGCGAATGTCATCAGCACTGGCTTTGGCGGCCTTCAATGGCTGCGGGCTGGAAGAGGGCAGGGCTTAATCCTTTTTTCTCAATACAACCCGCTTCATAACATGCGAGGCCTAGCGGCTCTAGCCTTTTTGCGCGTGCGCTCGCAGTTGGGTTGAGGAGGTCGCATCGAAGGGGGCTTTCAGATAAACCCAGGCCGGCGGCGCCGTGAATGCCAGGCTGGCAGCGTCACGCTCTGCAAGGCGGAACTTGGCGAAGCGGCGCGCGAACGGAGAGCTGAGCGCACGCGGGCCTGCATCCGGGCGCGACACGATGCAGAGCGGCAGGGTCGCCGCGACGGATTCCCAGTTTTTCCAGTCGTGAAAGTTGCGCAGGCTGTCGGCGCCCATGAGCCAGACAAATCTGGCATTCCGGCTATGGGCCGTGAACGCCCGGACGACATCTGCTGTGTATCGAAGGCCCGCCCAATGTTCGAAATCGCTGACGAACATTTTCGGGTGGCCGCCTGCAAGCTCTCGCACGGCGTGTAGCCTGTCATAGAAATCAGCGGGCTTCGATTTCAGCGGATTACCGCTCGCCGGCAGCCAGTAGATCCAGTCGAGGCCCAGCCGCTTCATCGCCGTTTTCGCGACGTGGAGATGGCCCGAATGCGGCGGATCGAAGGATCCACCGAACAGACCGATACGCTGGGTGGTCTTTGCGGGCGGCAGCGTGCGCACAGGTGACAGGAAGTGGGAGGTCAAAATCGGCGGATTTCTTCTGTCTGCTCAGGGCCGGGTCTGGCCCTTGCCGCGTACGACGTATTTGAATGTCGTCAGCTGTTCGGCGCCAACCGGGCCGCGCGCATGAATACGGCCGGTCGCAATGCCGATCTCCGCGCCCATGCCGAACTCACCGCCGTCGGCAAACTGAGTCGATGCGTTGTGAAGCACGATGGAGGCGTCCACTTCGCGCAGGAAACGCTCGGCGGTGGAGTTGTTCTCCGTGATGATCGCCTCGGTGTGGCCCGTGCCATAGCGCGCGATGTGCGCGAGCGCGCCATCGAGGTTCTTCACCACTTTGACCGACAGGATCGGCGCGAGATATTCGGCGCGCCAGTCTTCTTCCGTGGCCGTCGTCATGTCAGGCAGTAAGGCCTTGGCCTGCGCGTCTCCGCGCAGCTCACACCCCGCGTCCCGCAAGGGTGAAGCAATGGCAGGTAGAAGTCTGGCGGCCACCGCCTCATTGATCAGCAGGGTTTCCATCGCGCCGCAGACGCCGGTGCGCCGCATCTTCGCATTGAAGGCAATATCGATGGCTTTCTGAGGGTCTGCATCCGCATCGATATAGATGTGGCAGAGACCCTCAAGGTGACCGATGACCGGGATGCGCGCATCCTTCTGGACCCGTTCAACAAGGCCTTTGCCGCCGCGTGGGACGACAACATCAAGGTTGCCTTCCAGCCCGCTCAGCATGTGCCCAACCGCTTCGCGTTCGCGTGTACCGACAAGCTGAAGCGCATCAGCGGGAAGCCCTGCGCCCTCAAGGCCAGACCTGAGCGCCGTTGCGATGGCGAGCGCAGAGTTGAGGCTTTCGCTGCCAGCTCGCAGGATCGCGGCATTGCCCGAGCGAAGACAAAGCGCCGAGGCGTCGGCCGTCACATTCGGGCGCGATTCATAGATGATGCCGATCACGCCCAGCGGCGTGCGAACCCGTGAAATGTCGAGCCCTGAAGGGACGGTCCAGTTCGCGATGGTCTCGCCGACGGGGTCTGGAAGACCGGCAATCATGCGAACGGCGCCTGACATGGATCGCATCCGCTCTGGTGTCAGCAGGAGCCTGTCCAGCATGGCGTCTGACAGCTGCTTCTGTTTGGCCTGCTGCATATCAAGCGCATTGGACTTCAGGATGTCGTCCTGCGACGTTTCAAGGGCATCCGCCATGGCGAGCAGGCCGCGGCTGCGGTCTTTTGCTGTGAGGTGCGACAGGCGCATCGATGCGGCGCGCGCACGCTTGCCCATGCCAATCATCATGTCGGCAAGGCTCGTTTCGGATGTCTGCATAATTCGGCTCATCGTGAGCAGTGTGTGCCGGAAACCCGATAGGCGTGCAAGCCAGTGAGGGGCACCTTGCGGAGCTGTAAGCCTTTAGCCGCGCCAGAAACGCGACGTCATCAGCGTAAAGACGGCGACAAACTCAAGTCGGCCAAGCAGCATCGTGGTCAGGCAGACCCACTTGGCGGCGGTTGGAATGTTCTGGAAGGTGGAGGACGGGCCGATTTCAGGGCCAAGGCCGGGGCCAACATTCGAGACGCTGGTCGCGGCACCGGAAATCGCCGAGAGCGGGTCCATCCCCGTCAGCGATAGGAGCACGGATGCCACAACGAAGGTCGCAAGGTAAAGAAAGACAAAGACCATGACCGACTGCAGTGTGTCAGAGGAGACGACGCGGCCTGCATAGCGCACGCGTACAATGCGGTTGGGGCGGACGATCTGGGCCGCATACGCGGCAACCGCCTTGAAGCTGATTTCCAGCCTGAACATCTTGATGCCGCACGCTGCCGACCCTGCGCAGCCGCCGAGGAAGGTCGCGGCAAGGAAGATGACGGTGACGGGGCTGCCCCAGGTATCATAAGGCGCTGAGGCATAGCCCGTGCCGGTCATGATCGAGATGATATTGAACAGGGCCTGCCTGAAGCCGTGAAAGATATGATCGAAGACGGGCGGGTCGACGACGGCTTCATGCCAGACGACGATGACGACCGAAAACCCGACCGCGAGCCAGAAATAAAGCCTGGGTTGCGGGTCAGACGCGAAGGGCCGCCAGCGTCCGTGCAGGATCAGCAGGGTAAGCAGGCTGAACGGCAGACCTGCGACGAACATGAAGAAGGTCGCCGCATAGGCGGCAGGCGTATCGCTGAAATAGCCAAATGACGCATCATGGGTGGAGTAACCGCCGGCCGACATTGTCGTCATGGAGTGGGCGATGGCATCGAAAGCGCTCATGCCGCAGGCCGCATAGACGATCGCGCAGATGGCAGAGATGAGCAGGTACACGATGCCGGTCTGCGCCGTGATCTCGGTGATACGAGGCAGGAACTTGCCGGACATGTCCGAGCTCTCGATCTGGAAGAGTTGCATGCCGCCAACGCGCAGCATGGGCAGGATCACGATCGCGGTCACGATAATGCCAATACCGCCAATCCATTGTAGGATAGCGCGCCAGAGCAATATGCCGCGCGGCGTGGAGTCGAGGCCGGTCATGACGGTCGCGCCTGTTGTCGTCAGGCCGGACACGGCTTCGAACGTCGAGTCGGTCAAACTCATGCCATAGCTGATGAACGGGATGGTCGCGATCAGGGGTAGGGCGATCCAGATCACGACGGTCAGTAAGAACGCTTCCCGTGCGCCGGTCGATGGGGGTGCGCCACCCGACAGGACGGCGAGGCCTGCACCGATCAGAATGCTGACGGCAGACGAGACCAGAAAGATCGGCCATTGGTCGGAATTGTCGGCAATATCCAGCAGGGCTGACGGGATCATCGCGGCGCCCAGCAAGGCAACCATGATCCCGATGGCAAATATGACGGCTCGAATCTGCATTCCAGACAGCCTCTAGCACCGAACCGGGGCGGAGGTCGTCAAAATCTTCAGGCCATGATCGAGCGTAAGAGAGGCCCGGCGCTTCGCCGGAAAAAACACACGGCGACGCAAAAAATGCAGGGAAGATTGGGTCAATTATTAACCCTTTGTAAATCAGTCACTTATTGCCTCTGCGGGGTGGCTTGGCACCTCTGATCACGGTTCCGTTCCGTTATATTCGGCTTATGTTCTTGTTCTGGTCGCTTGTGAATTACCCGAATCACCAAGCCGGCCCATTGGTGCCCTAGCTGACCCATGTTATCCCAAATCAGATCACAATAATCCCACGCGAATGTGGGCTCGGCTTAAGGGATAGTGGCTGGTGTTTATTTCCACCTATGAAACTGCGCTTGATGCAAAGGGACGGGTCTCCGTCCCGGCATCCTTCCGCGCAGCTCTGGGTGGTGGCTCTCGCCTCTTTGTGTGGCCGGCGATGGACGGTTCAGGCTGTCTCGAAGGCGGCGGCGACGAACTGATGGCGGTCTATCGCCAAACGCTCGCACGCATGGCGCCGACGGACCCGCACCGCCGCGCTTTCATGCATGCCATCTTCACGAAGTCCGCTGACCTGAAGATGGACGATACTGGCCGCATCACGCTGCCCGCTCATCTGCTTGAAGCCGCTGGCATCGAGAAGAAGCTCGTCTTCGCGGGCGCCTTTGACCGCTTCCATATCTGGGAACCATCGCGCTTCCACGCCTTCGATGAGAAGATGGCGCAGGCCGCGCTCGACAATCAGAGCGCGCTCGATGAGCCATTCCAGAAGGCGATGGCTTCGGGCAATCTGCCAGGCATCGGCGCCACCGGGACGGGGGACGTCTGATGGGGCATGTGCCGGTTCTTCTGAATGAGGTCGTTGAAGGTCTCGCGCCGCAAGACGGCGATGTGATCGTCGATGGCACGCTGGGCGGCGGCGGATATACCCGCGCCATCCTCAAGGCGGCCAACTGCCGCGTGGTCGGAATCGACCGGGATGAGACCGCGATCGACCGCGCGAACGGGGCAAGCGATTATGACGGGCGGCTCACGCCTGTGCTGGGGTGTTTCGGTGGCATGGCGACGCTGCTGCCTGCTGCAGGCTTCGACGCCGTCGACGGAATTACGCTGGACCTTGGCGTCTCTTCTTT
The DNA here is from genome assembly GCF_003576245.1 of Henriciella algicola. Taxonomy (GTDB): domain Bacteria; phylum Pseudomonadota; class Alphaproteobacteria; order Caulobacterales; family Hyphomonadaceae; genus Henriciella; species Henriciella algicola. The sequence continues at coordinate 424,402 of NZ_QWGA01000003.1, read as the reverse complement.
CCAGCTGGATGAGGCCGATCGCGGCTTTTCCTTCATGCGCGACGGGCCGCTCGACATGCGCATGGGCGGCGATGGCCCGTCTGCTGCCGACGTGGTCAATACGATACCTGAAAAGGCGCTTGCCGACATCATTTTCCGCCTCGGAGAGGAAAAGCAGTCCCGCCGGATCGCAAAGTCGATTTCCGCGCGCCGTCTTAAGGCTCCGTTCACCACAACGCTCGATCTTGCCAGCCACATAGAAGATGCAATGGGCGGGCGCCGGGGCGCGCGGACGCATCCAGCAACCAGATCATTCCAGGCGATCAGGATGTTCGTCAATGATGAGCTGGGTGAGCTCGCAAGAGCTCTGGATGCCTGCGAGGCACTGATGAGGCCAGGAGGCCGGCTAGCCATTGTGACTTTCCACTCGTTGGAGGACAGGATGGTCAAGCAGTTCCTGAAGGAGAGGGCTGGCCAGACGGGCGGTGGCTCTCGCTATCTGCCCGCGCCAGAGGCTGGTCGCGCGCCAAGTTTTGATCTCGTAAAGAGAAAAGCAATCGAGCCGGGCGAGGCGGAAACGCAAGCCAATCCGCGTGCCCGGTCGGCAAAGCTTCGCCTTGCTGTTCGCACGGATGCGCCAGCATGGGGTGAGCCGGTCGATACCGGTCTCAATCTTCCGGACCTTGATAGCGTGGAGGTCTCCTCATGAGCCGCCGCGCATTCATGGTCGGTCTTGGCGTCATTGCGCTCCTGATCTTCAGCCTCTACCGGGCGAAGTACGGCGCCGCGGACAGCGCTGAGCGCATCGCTGGTATCGAAGCGGAGATCGAGCGCGCCATCGATGAGCGCCAGATCCTGCTGGGCGAGCTTAGCACCCTGTCGCGCGAAGACTGGGTCGAAGACTATGCCCGCAACGAGCTCGGCATGGTCACGCCGCGCGCCGAACAGTTCGTGCGGGCGGAAGACTTGCCACACATCTTCGGCGCCGTTGATGACGCCCGTGAGATAAGCCTCGCTGAAGGTGGCTCGCAGGGGGTGCGCCATGACTGATCACCTTGCTGTCAGTGAAGTCGAGGGTTCGGCCCTGCGTGCGCGCCTCGTCTCGCTGGCGCTATGCGTCGGCTTTCTGGCCGTGACGATGAAAGCCGGGTTCGTCGCCCTCGCCGGTCCGTCCGGGCAGGAAGGGGTCTCGACCGCTTTTGAGGAGCCTGCGCGCCGCGCCGATATTGTGGACCGAAATGGCGTTCTGCTGGCGACCTCTGTGAACGTTTATTCCCTGTTTGCTGACCCCCGCGCCATCTGGGAGCCTGAAGTCGTCGCTGCAGGTCTAGTCAGCGTCTTCCCGGAGCTGGACGTCGATACGCTGACGCGCCGCCTCTCCGACAATGAGCGCGCTTTCGTCTGGATCAAGCGCGGCCTCACGCCCCGCCAGCATAAAGCCGTGTTCGACCTCAACCTCGAGGGCCTCGGCTTTCGCGAAGAGAGCCGCCGCGTCTATCCGCGCAGGACCCTTGCGGGCCATGTGCTCGGCTATGCGGGTACGGACGGGCAGGGCCTTGCTGGTGTCGAGTATGCGCTGGACGCAGAACTGGCAGATGGCGGTGAGCCGCTTCGCCTGACCATCGATTCCAGCGTCCAGCACATGCTGGAGTCCGAGCTCTCCACGGCAGCCACTGAATATGAGATCGAGGGCGGCGCAGGCGTTGTGCTCAATGCGCGAAATGGCGAAGTGCTGGGCCTTGCAAGCTGGCCGCCTATCGACCCGAACCGCGCGCACACGCTAGCGAGCGATGACCCGGCCCGTGCCAACCGCGCCGTCAATTCCGTGTTTGAGCTTGGCTCCGTCTTCAAGCCGATCACCGTTGCAGCAGGTATTGATACCGGCGCCATCCGGCCGTCAGATACGTTCGACGTCGAAGAGCCGATCGTGATCGCTGGGCGCAGGATCGGCGATACGCACCGTATACCGGGCCCCATTTCCCCGGCAAAGATCGTTTCGGAAAGCTCCAATATCGGCACGGTGAAAGTTGCCCTGATGCTTGGCGCACGCCGCCAGCAGGACATTCTGGAGAATCTCGGCCTGTTCGAGCGCTCTCCGATTGAGCTTGCCGGAAGCGCAGACCCGATCCTGCCGTCGCGCTTTGACGATATCCATGCGGCCACCGTCAGCTATGGCCACGGCATCGCAGTCTCTCCGATTGCGTTTGCGGGCGCGTTCTCGATGTTCGCAAATAGCGGGGAAGTCATTGAGCCGACCATCCTCGCAAACCGGAACACCGAGCGCGAAGTGCGCCGTGTCGTTTCTGCGCCGACAGCCTCGCTTATTACGCACATGCTGCGCGAAGCAGTCGTCGACGGTACGGGCGGGCAGGCCGAAGTCGCGGGTTACCGCGTGGCGGGCAAGACCGGCACAGCGGAGAAACCTGTCGCTGGCGGCTATGCCAACAATGCGAACATCGCGTCCTTTGCGTCGGTTTTTCCCGCTGACAGTCCTGAATATGTCGTATTGATCGTGCTTGACTCCCCCAAGGCGGATGTCGGGCGCGGACGTACGGCAGCCTGGAATGCTGCGCCGACGGCAGGGCGGGTCATCAACCGGATTGCCCCATCGCTTGGCGTAGAGCCCAGCTTCGATGATTACGGTCCGTATGAAAGCCCGCTCGTTCGCTCCGTCGCAGAGAGAAGGAGTACGCTGTGAACCTCGCCGCCCTGTTTCCCGGAAAGAACCTGCCCGCGACCGTTGAGGTCAGCGGGCTGACGGCTGACAGCCGCAAAGTTGCGCCAGGCTTTGTCTTCGCCGCCCTGAAAGGCGTCGCCGCAGATGGCCGCAAGTTTATCCCGCAGGCGCTCGAAAAGGGCGCTGTTGCCATCATCGGCCATGACCTGCCGGAAGTCGGAAACGCCGTCGCCATTGAAGTCGAAGAGCCGCGCCTCGCGCTAGCAACCGCTTCGGCGGCGTTCTATGCGCGCCAGCCCCAGCACGTTGTTGCTGTTACCGGGACCAATGGCAAAAGCTCCACCGTCGATTTTCTCCGCCAGATCTGGGAAAGCGCCGGGATCACAGCGGCCTCTATGGGCACGTTGGGCGCCATCGGCCCGAACGGTCATATCGATCTTGGGCACACCACGCCTGACCCAGTGGCGATCCATGCGACGCTGGCGCAGCTCGCAGATGAAGGCGTGACGCACTGCGCGATGGAGGCGTCCTCCCACGGTCTGGTCCAGTACAGGCTGGATGCCGTCAAACTCGCGGCGGGCGCGTTCACGAACCTGACCCAGGACCATCTAGACTACCATTCGGACATGGATGAGTACCGCGCAGCAAAGATGCGGCTCTTCTCCGATCTGCTTCCCGCAGGCGCACCGGCCGTCATTAATGCAGACAGCCCGGAGCGCGGCGCCTTCGAGGCGGGCGCCAAGGCGCGCGGCCTGAAGCCGCTTTCGGTGGGCTGGCGCGGCGATGATCTCAAGATTGCCGAGCTGATGCCAAAGGCGACGGGCCAGACGCTGTTCCTGAAATGGCATGGCGAGGAAACCGAAGTCGAACTTCCGCTGATTGGTGAGTTCCAGGCGCTTAACGCGCTGACGGCGGCTGGACTTGCCCTGTCGCTGGGCGCGAGCCTTGCGGATGTGAAGAAGGGTCTTTCCAGTCTGAAGCCCGTGAAAGGCCGTCTCGAATTCGTCGGCGAAACCTCCGATGGCGCTGGCGTCTTTGTCGATTATGCGCACACGCCCGATGGCCTCGATACGCTGATCCGTGCAGCGCGCCCTCACACAGCGGGCCGCCTGTTCGTGATCTTCGGTTGCGGCGGTGACCGCGACCGCAAGAAGCGACCGATCATGGGCGAAGTGGCCGTGAAGCAGGCCGATGTCGTCATCGTGACCGACGACAATCCACGCTCTGAGGATGCCGCAGAGATCCGCAAGTCGGTGCTTGCCGGTGCCAAAGGTGCGCTGGAAATCGGGGATCGGGGCGAAGCGATCCAGCATGCCGTCGCGCAGCTTCAGGCGGGCGATACGCTTCTGATTGCGGGCAAAGGGCACGAAACCGGCCAGATTGTTGGCGACAAGGTTCTTCCATTCTCTGATCAGGACACCGCGCTTGCGGCGCTGGAGGCGCGCAAGTGATGGCACGCCCGCTCTGGACTTCTGACGAGATCGCCGAGGCAACTGGCGGACGCCTAACTGGCGCCTTTGAGGCAAATGGCGTGTCCATCGATACGCGCTCGCTTGAGAAGGGCGACCTCTTCATCGCCCTCAAGGATGTCCGCGACGGGCACGACTTCGTTCCTGCCGCTTTTGAAGCAGGGGCGAGTGCCGCACTCGTCAGCCGCGAGGTCGAAGGCGCGTCAGGTCCGCTGATCATCGTCGATGACGTCATGTCGGCGCTCGAGGCCCTCGGCCTTTATGCACGGGAGCGGGCAAAGCACGCTGTGCGGATCGCTGTGACCGGTTCTGTCGGCAAGACCAGCGTCAAGGAAATGATCGCACGCATCCACCGGGGCGCAGGCAAGGCGCACTGGTCGGTCAAGAGCTTCAACAATCACTGGGGTGTGCCGCTGACACTTGCGCGCATGCCAGCCGATACTGAATACGCCGTCTTCGAAATCGGCATGTCGACACCGGGCGAGATCGCGCCGCGCTCGAAAATGGTCGCTCCGCATGTCAGCGTCATCACCAAGATCGCGCCAGCGCACCTTGAGGGGCTAGGGTCGGTTGAAGGCGTTGCGCGCGAAAAGTCCGATATTGCTGCAGGTCTCCTCGAGCCGGACGGCATTGTGGTGCTGCCTGCTGGCGACAAGCTGCTGCCCGTTATAGTCGAAAGCGTTCGTGAGCTGAAGCCGAATGCCGCGATTGCTCTGTTTGGCCGGGATGGCGCGGGCTCAGACGTCGACTGGATCAGCAATCGCGACGGATGGTCGTGGGTCGAGTCCTATCGCAGCGCGGGTGGTATGAGCCACATTGCGCTCGACACGCTGACCTGCAAGCTGGATGTCGAAATCCATGCGGTCGGCGAACATTGGGCTGACAATGTCGCCTGCGCCTTGCTGGCCGTTGGCCTGAACAGCTCGATTGATCTCTACAAGGCTGCGCTGGACCTGTCTGGCTATGCGCCGCCTGCTGGCCGGGGCACGGCCGAACGGCTCAAACTGCCGGGCGGCGGCGAGTTCGTCCTTGTCGATGATGCCTACAATGCCAACCCGGAATCCATGCGCGCGGCCCTGTCCAGCTTTGCCTCAAGAGAAGGCAGCCGGCACCTCGTTGCGCTGGGTGAAATGCTTGAAGTTGGCGAAACGTCACAAAAAGAGCACAGCGAACTATCTAAACCAGTGATTGATAGCGGCGCCGTCGCCGCCTTCCTCGCGGGCCGGGGAATGCTGCCCCTGCAGGCAAGCATCGAATCACAGATAGAATCGCACTGGGTAGAGAAAGCCGACGGCCTCGACGAGGTGGTGAAAAACTCTCTGTGGGACGGTGATATCCTCTTGATTAAAGGCTCGAATGCCTCCGGGATGGGGAGGCTCGCAGACAGGTTGCGCCAGTGGAGCAAGACCGCGGACGAGCAGGTGATGGATAGCGGCTCGAACAGGGCTGCAGGGGGTCGCGATGCTGTATGAGCTGCTGGCCGCAGACGACGGGTTCTTTCGTCTTTTCAACTACACGACGTTCCGCACGGGCGGCGCGATCGTTACCGCATTCCTGTTTTCGGTGCTGACCGGGGACTGGGTCATCAGCCAGCTGCGCCAGCGTCAGGGCAAGGGGCAGCCGATCCGCGATCTCTCGCTTCAGGCACAGCTCGAAAAGCGTGGCACGCCAACCATGGGCGGCTTCCTTATCTGGATCGGCCTCCTCGTCGCGACGCTTCTCTGGGCTGATCTGAGCAATCCATACATCTGGACCGTTCTCTTCGTGACGGTCGCCTTCGCTTTTCTCGGCTTCCTCGATGACTATGCGAAGGTCACCAAGCAGACCGATGCAGGCGTGTCTGCGCAAGTCCGCCTGATGGTGGAGTTTATCGTCGCGGCGCTCGCCGGTGCCTTCATCATGGGTCTGCACGGCGCCAACACACCGCTTGGCCATGCTGAATGGGGCCCTCTGAACGGTCTGGCTGAGTTCATCGCCGCGCTCGCCCCGCCAACTTCGCTGGAGCCGAATGATCAGAGCTTCTCTGGCGGCGTCGCTGTGCCATTCGTCAATGACTACTTCATCCCGCTCGGCGGCTTCTTCATCATTTTCGCGATGGTGGTGATCGTCGGCTCTGCCAATGCGGTGAACTTCACTGACGGTCTGGATGGTCTCGCTATCGTGCCGGTGATCTTTGCGGGCGGCTCCTACGCGCTCATCGCCTACCTCACAGGCAACATCATCTTTGCCGATTATCTCGGCATCCAGTTCACCCCCGGCGCAGGTGAGATGAGCGTCCTTCTGGGCGCAATGATGGGCGCGGGCATGGGCTTTCTCTGGTTCAATGCCTTCCCGGCGACCGTCTTCATGGGCGACACCGGCTCACTTGGTCTTGGGGGCCTGATCGGCGTTGTCGCCGTCGCGGTGAAGCATGAGTTCGCGCTCGCTATTATTGGCGGTCTTTTCGTCATCGAGGCGCTGTCGGTGATGATCCAGGTCGGCTGGTTCAAGATCACCAAACGTCTGACTGGGACTGGCAAGCGCGTCTTCCTGATGGCGCCGCTGCACCACCATTTCCAGAAAGAGAACTGGCCTGAGACAAAAGTCGTCGTCCGCTTCTGGATCCTCTCCATCCTGTTCGCCCTTGCGGGCCTTGCCACGCTGAAGCTGAGGTAGCCCGCACCCTTATGATCCCGATTACCGAATATGCTGGAAGAGACGTTGCGGTGTACGGCCTTGGCCGGACTGGCCTTGCGGCTGCGCGCGCTCTGAAAGCCGGTAAGGCAAAGGTTCACGCCTGGGATGATAATGAGGCATCGCGGGCCAAGGCCGAAGCTGAAGGCATCCCGGTCTCGGATCTAAACAAGCGCGACTGGCAGAACTTCGCAGCGCTCGTCCTGTCTCCCGGAATACCGCTGACACACCCGCAGCCACACCGTCTCGTGCGCCTTGCGCAGATGACGAATGTCCCGGTCGTTGGCGATATGGAGCTTTTCGCGCGCGCAGTTCAGTCACTACCGGAACGTGGCCGCCCGAAGATCATCGGCATTACGGGCACCAACGGAAAGTCCACGACGACCGCTCTTATCGGCCACATCCTGAAAGAGTGCGGCCTCGACGTTCATGTGGGCGGCAATATTGGTACCGGGGTTCTCGACCTGCCGGCGCTGTCGGCGAACGGCTACTATGTGCTTGAGCTCTCATCCTATCAGCTCGACCTGACCAAGAGCCTGCATTGCGACGTGTCGGTCCTCCTGAACATGTCGCCAGACCATCTGGACCGGCACGGCGATATGGACGGCTATGTCACCGCCAAGAAGCGGATCTTCCGCAATCAGGGGCGTGGCGATACGGCGGTCATCGGGATTGACGACCACTACACGCAAGCCATCGCCATGGGTCTCGCTGGCAGCGGCGAAATGCGTCTGGCGCGCATCTCGTCAGAGTTTGCGCTAGGGCGCGGCGTCAGCGCGGTCGATGGCAAGCTTTTCGATAGCCTCGCCAACAATGCCGTTCGCGTCGGTGACCTCGGCGATTCCGCGACGCTTCCCGGCCGCCATAACTGGCAGAATGCAGCCGCCGCCTATGCCTCTTGCCGCGCACTCGGGCTCGACCCCGGCCGTATCTTCGGCGCCATCCTGACCTTTCCGGGACTTGCGCACCGCATGGAGCAGGTCGGAGAGATCGATGGCGTGCGCTTCGTCAACGATTCCAAGGCCACCAACGCCCAGGCTGCAGAGCAGGCGCTTCGGGCATATCCGCGCGTCTACTGGATCGCTGGTGGCCAGCCCAAAGCGGGCGGTATCGAGCCGCTCATGCCGCTCATGGACCGTGTCGCCAAAGCCTATCTCGTCGGTGAAGCGGCTGATGAATTTGCGCGCACGCTCGACGGCAAGGCCGCCCATGAAAGCTGTGGCACGTTGGACAAGGCAGTCGCCCGCGCCCTCGAAGACGCAAAGGCGTCGGGTGAGGAAAACCCGATCGTGCTGCTCTCACCGGCCTGTGCGAGCTTTGACCAGTTCAAGGATTTCGAGGCGCGCGGACAGGCCTTCCGTGAGGCGGTCGAAACACTTGGCGGGGATGCCCTCCGCCCGGTCATGCGAGAATCGGCATGACGGTCTCGGTCGGCAGCACGGTGATCGTCCCGCGCTCTGAGCGTTCGATCATCACCGAATGGCGCCTCAGCGTGGACTGGCGCATCATGGCGGCATCCTTCACGCTGCTCGGTCTCGGCCTGATGCTGTCGCTGGCGGCGGGGCCGCCAGCTGCTGAGCGCCTCGGTTATTCAGACCCATATCATTTCGTGAAACGCCACTGCATCTTCGCAGCTGGCGCATCGGTTGTGCTCATCGCGGCAAGCATGATGACGCGTGTCTGGGTGCGCCGGGTATCTGCACTGATCTTTGCCGGATCGCTCGTCCTGCTCGCGGCCATCATGTTGATCGGCCATGAGGCGAAGGGGGCAGAGCGCTGGGTCAATATCGCAGGCTTCACGCTCCAGCCGTCCGAATTTGTGAAACCCGTCCTGATCGTGCTGATCGGCTGGCTCCTCGCGCAGCGGCGTCTCTTTCCGGACGGGCCCTGGGCGGTCGTCGCGCTAGTCTTCTATGTCGTCGTCCTTGGCCTTTTGCTGCTCCAGCCGGATGTTGGTCAGTCGGCGCTAATTACAGCGGCCTTCATCGCGACATTCTTCGTGTCTGGCCTGCCCTGGCGTTGGGCGGCGGCCTTCTTCGCGGGCGGCGTGACGCTCAGCGGCGCGCTCTATGCGCTGCTGCCGCACGTGCGCTACCGGGTGAACAGTTTCATCAACCCGTCCGACTACGACACCTACCAGATCGACAAGGCGTCCGAAGCGATCTCACGCGGCGGGCTGCTGGGCGCCGGGCCGGGTGAAGGGACAGTGAAATCCAGCCTACCGGATGCCCATACCGACTTCATCTATGCCGTCCTTGGCGAAGAGTTCGGCTATGTCGCTGCGCTTCTGGTGATCGGCCTCTACGGCTATATCTGCTGGCGAGGTCTGCGCGCGGCCTCGCGCCTGCATGACCCTTATCCGCGTGCCGCTGCCTCCGGCCTCTTCACCCTGTTTGCCTTGCAGGCGGCCATCAATATCGCGGTGAATGTCAGCCTTATTCCGCCAAAGGGGATGACGCTTCCTTTCATTTCCTATGGTGGCTCATCCATGCTGGGAATTGCCCTAACGCTAGGCCTCGCGCTCGCCTTGATCCGCCGCCAGAGCCTTGGGACGAGAGGTCGACATGGCTGACAAACCCCTCGTGATTATCGCCGCCGGCGGCACGGGCGGACACATGTTCCCGGCTGCAGCCTTCGCCGAAGAGATGCGATCTCGCGGCTGGCAGGTCGGCCTGATCAGCGATGCGCGCGGGCTCTCATATGCCGGCAGCTTTCCAGCCGACTGGAAGGAAGAAGTCGCCGCCGCCAGCCCGAATGTCCGCAAGCCCTGGACGCTGCCATCTACTGCCTTGAAAATCTGGCGCGGCATCGGCCGGGCCAACCGTCTGATGAAGTCCAGAAAGCCTGCGCTTGTCGCAGGTTTCGGGGGCTATCCGGCTTTTCCAGCTCTCAGCGCCGCGCGCCGGTGCAAAGTGCCCATCATCGTCCATGAGCAAAACGCGGTTCTTGGCCGGGTAAACCGCCAGTTTGCGTCAAAAGCCGTATTCGTTGCCTCAGGCTTCCCACGCCTCGACAAGCTGCCCGCGGGCGTGCGCCACGAGCCGGTCGGCAACCCTGTCCGCGCGCCGATTGCGGCGATGCGCGATGCACCATTCCCGCCGACCAGCGGGGACCTCAATATCTTCATCACCGGTGGCAGCCAGGGCGCCCGTATCCTCGGCCAGATCATCCCGCTCGCCATTGCGTTTCACACGCCGGCGCCGCTCCGCGCACGCCTCAACATCGTCCAGCAGGTGCGCGAAGAACAGCTCGATGAGGTCAGCGCCATCTATGAAGAGGTCGGCCTGCGCCACGAGCTGCGCCCCTTCTTCGCCGACATGCCGGAACGCCTTGCAGCCGCGCATCTGATCATTGCGCGCTCCGGCGCGGGCACGGTCAGCGAGATTTCCGCTGTCGGGCGCCCGTCCATCCTGATCCCGCTCAAGATCGCGATGGATGACCATCAGGCCGCAAACGCTGAGGCCCTCGTCGATGTCGATGCTGCCGATGTGGTGCTTGAGGACAATCTCTATCCGAACCTCCTCGGTGAACTCATCAAGGTGCGGTTGGAAAACGGCGAAGAGCTACAGGCGCGCGCCATGCGGGCGAAGGACGCTGGCACGGTCACTGCGGCGCAGGACCTCGCAGACCTCGCCATAGAGGCAGCCAACCTCTGATCTCCCCCGACGGATTGCCCCTAAATTGCCGCGTCGCAGCCATCTCCGCATGCTCGCGCTTGCCTAGTCTGGCCTCCACACGTTACTGCGGAGGACCCATTTTCCATGCCCTACGAAGTCAGAACATTCATGCCAAACAAACCTTCGCCCTTTGATCTCGGTCCGGCCCACCTTGTTGGCATAGGCGGTATTGGCATGTCGGGCATCGCCGAGATCATGATCAATCTCGGCTACAAGGTCCAAGGCTCCGACGTGAAAGACAGCGCCAATGTGGAGCGTCTGCGCGCCAAAGGCGCGACCGTCCATATCGGCCACAAGCCGCAGAATGTGATCGGGTCAGGGGCGGTCATCATTTCTTCGGCCATCAAGGCAGACAATCCGGAAGTCGTCGCCGCGCGTGAGTCAGCCATTCCCGTGGTGCGCCGCGCCGACATGCTGGCAGAGATCATCCGCCTGAAATGGACGGTTGCCGTCGCAGGCACGCACGGCAAGACCACGACGACGACGATGGTCGCCGCACTCCTCGATGGCGCAGGAATCGACCCGACCGTTATCAATGGCGGCATCATCAACGCCTATGGCTCCAACGCCAAGGCGGGGAATGGCGACTGGATCGTGCTGGAGGCTGATGAGAGCGACGGCACCTTCACAAAGCTGCGCCCGACCATCGCGATCGTGACCAATATGGACCCCGAACATATGGAGCATTACGGCTCCATGGAGGCGCTGCGTTCGGCCTTCGACACCTATGTGAAGAACATCCCGTTCTATGGATATGGCGTCCTGTGCACCGATCATCCGGAAGTCTCCGCCATGGTGGCACGCGTGTCTGACCGGCGCATCCTGACCTACGGGTTCAACCGTCAGGCAGATGTCCGCGCGACCAATCTTGAATCCGATCCGGGCGGCGTGACTTTCGATGTCGTCCTACGTGAGCGTCTCGGCATTGGCGTGTCCTCGATTGAAGGCGTTCGTCTGCCCATGGCGGGCGACCACAATGTCTCCAACGCCCTCGCCGCCATCACCGTCGCGCTGGAGCTTGGCGCAACGCCCGACCAGATCCGCACCAGCTTCAAGAATTTCGGCGGCGTGAAACGTCGCTTCACCCCTGCCGGTGAATGGAATGGTGTCCGCATCATCGACGATTATGGCCATCACCCGGTGGAGATCGCAGCCGTCCTGAAGGCGGCCCGTGCCATGCAGGGGGACAACCGCGTCATTGCGGTCGCCCAGCCGCACCGCTATTCCCGCCTGCACGATCTCTTCAAGGATTTCTCCGGCTGTTTCCACGACGCCGACATCGCGTTCATCGCGCCCGTCTATGCAGCTGGTGAAGACCCGATCGACGGGGCGAGCCACACCGCGCTCGTTGATGCGATCAACGCGAAAGGGCATGCCGACACGCGCGCCCTCACATCTCTGGACGACCTTCCAGCGACCATCCGCGAGATTGCCCGCCCGGGAGACCTCGTCGTCTGCCTTGGCGCTGGCGATATCACCACGCATGCCAATGCGCTCGCCGGGAAGCTTGCCGAATAGATGGCAGACTGGCGCGATGACCTGCCCGACGTGCGCGGCAAGCTGCTGCTGGATCAGCCGCTGGCGCCCTATACCTGGTTTCGGGTTGGCGGGCCGGCCGACGCGCTCTTCCTGCCAAAGGATGAGGATGATCTTGCAGACTTTCTGAGAGTGCTGCCGGCCGAGGTGCCCGTTCACTTCATGGGTGTCGCCTCAAACTCCATCATCCGGGATGGCGGCATTGAAGGCGTCACGATCCGGCTGATGGGCGGCTATTGGGGCAGTGTTGAACCGGCCGGCTCACATTCCCTTTTCGCACGCGCTGGCGCGCTTGATCTTGCTGTCGCCAAGGCTTCGGCAAAGCACGGCATTTCTGGGCTCACCTTCTTCTCTGGTATCCCCGGCTCCATCGGCGGCGCGGTGCGTACCAATGCAGGCTGCTATGGCCGCGAGCTGAAGGACGTCGCCAACCAGATTGAAGGCATCACGCGGTCCGGTGAGAAAGTCCGCTTCGAAGCCGAGATCGCCCAGTATGGCGACCCGAAGATCGAGTTTTCCTACCGCCACACCAATTTCCCTGACGATGTCATCGTGACTGGCATCCTGCTGACCGGCTCGGGCGACGGCGACCCGGAAGCGCTTCAGGCCGAGATCGAAGAGCATCAGGCCCGGCGCGCCGAGACCCAGCCGATCAAGGACAAGACGGGCGGTTCCACCTTCGCCAATCCGGACCCGCCCGGCACGCCAGACCAGCGCTCCAGCTGGAAGCTGATCGATGCGGCGGGCTGCCGGGGCCTGAAGGTTGGCGGCGCGCAGGTATCCGAGAAGCACTGCAACTTTCTCATCAATACCGATGACGCCACCGCGGCAGACATTGAAGCGCTTGGGGAGCTGGTGCGCGCCCGCGTGCTGGATGTGACCGGTGTGGACCTTCGCTGGGAAATCCGACGCATCGGCCGCATCCAGGCGAAGGCCTAGAACGTCCCTCGCAGCGACACGGTCAGGATCGGCCCGGCGCTCCAGCTCCTGTCTTCGCTGAAGAGAAGGCTACCATCGCGCCGGGGCGTATAGACCTGCCGCGTGAACTGCTCATCGCCATCGGTCACGTTGAACCACTCGACCTTCCCGGTCATGCCGAAAATGTCTTTGTGCTCGACATAGAGGAAGGTGTAGATCGGCCGGAGCTCGAACAGCTGGCGCTCATCGAGCCGAACGAAAGGCGCATTGTCGTAGCGTTCCCCGCCAAAGCCGAGCGCCCAGTCTGTCTTTGGAATGTCGTAGCGAAGCTCAAAGAAGCCGCCCAGCATCAGGTCATCATTGATGCGGCGTGTTTCGCCCGTTAGCGGATCGTCCAGTTCGGACTGGCGCACTTCAAGCTCATACTCGAGCTGGAGGCCTTCAACGCCGACAGGCGCGAACTTGAACGTACCATTGGTCGCGATGCCGTAGCGCGTGGCCTGGTCCAGATTGCCGGGGCCTTCGGCATTCGGGCCAAAAGGGACGCGATCCACAATGTCCTCGATGGCCTCGTAGTAGACCTTCATCGTGTGTGCACCGGCAGCGCCGAAGTCGCGGTCGAATGAGACCTCGCCTTTCCAGCTCTGCTGCGGGACGATGTCCGGATTGCCCTGATTGCCATTGCCCGCATTGACGTTCACCGATGAGATGAAGTCGAAGAAGTTGAGCTGGCCCACTTCGCGTGCGGCCCGCGCATTGATCGTCAGGCGCTCATTCACTGTCCACGCGGCGGAGACAAAGCCCTTCGGACGCGTAAAGCTGCGCGTCTGCGCCGCCCCGCCTGACTGACTGAGCTCGGAATACTCCATGCCGAATGAGGCCTGCACCGAGAGATCTTCTGAAAGCTTGCGGCCGTGGGTGATGGAGGCGTCGAGCCGCTTCTCCTCGACGCGCGAATTGGCATTGGTCAGCGGAACGCGGACCAGCGCGCCCGTGGCATCAAGCGCCTGCAGGTCAGCTTCGGCTTCAAGGAAGTTGAAAGCCGCCTCACCGGCAATCTGCCAGTCCACTGTCTCGCTCGGCGCCCAGTTGTATTCACTGCGCAGGATGCTTTCGCCTTCATCGACCGTCTGCTCGAAGATGGAGCGTTCGCTCAGCGTGCCATCTGCCTCAGTCGTGCGGACACTTGAGATGAAGGGGCTGTGCTCAAAGCGCCAAAGACCGATCGTCTTCAGGCGGCCGGGGCCGAGATCGAACTCATAGTCGCCGCTGATTTCGCTATTCCACTCATCTTCGGAGTTTGCGAACTGGCGGATGCTCGGCTGACCAGCGACCGGAAACCGGTTCGACGTCTCCTCAGCATCGATCTGGAAGATATTGTACTCGGCATTGAGGTTGCCGACCGACCCATTGAGCGGTGTCCATTCCAGCGCGCCAGAAACGCCTGCGCTATTGCCGATATTAGTGACGCGTTCGTCGCGGGTCTCGATCAGGTTGCGATTGGCGTCACGCACGAATTCCGGCCCCGAAGCGCCGCCCCGTATCGGCTCGCTTGTCAGGCCAAGCGTCCAGCCCAGCGTGTTCTGCTGCCCGGTCACCGATACGCTGCCGCCATGATAGTAGGGGGGAAGATTGTCGCGAAACCGCGCCCGCCAGTCCCACGTGCCCGAGACACCATTCACCTTGGCCGTAATGTTGGCGACCTGCCCGGACAGGCCCGGCACGTTAAGCGTCGCGCCATCGACGATCTCGATCTTTTCCACATTGGTGGCAGGGATGCGGGCGAGCGCATCGCGGGGCGTCAGTGACTTGCTAGAGATGCGCCGCCCATTGATCAGCACATTGCCATCGGCCTGACCGAGGCCGCGTTCTGACAAGTCGCCATTGCGGATGGAGAAGCCGGGGATCCGCGTCACCATGTCGAGCGCGGTGTTTGGCGAATACTGCTCGAAATCGGGCAGTGTGTAGGTTCGCGCTGCCTGCGCCTGTGGGTCGCTTTCCTGTGTCTGTGCGTGGCCTGAAAGGCAGGCAAGCATCATCGTTCCCGCAAGCAGGTGGAGTTTGAGTTTCATGAGGGCGTTTCCGTTATCTCTACGCTTATTATTATCGAATGTCGCGTATCAGATATTGTTTATCGATACAACTACATTTGTAGTCGTATGGAATGCGTTTTAGCGCAACTTACGCATTTGTAATTCGGGCGCTTCGACAACTCGGGCCCGGATCGGTGCCACCTGACGGCGTGGGATGCAGCAAGTTCAGCTGAATTGAAGGACTGCCTTAATTTCTCGGCTGCTACGTGTTTGAGTCGCAGGTCAGGCCAGCAAGCATGCGGGCCAATTTTCTGTCTGGAGGTCAAATCATGAAGCGCGTTGCAGTCGTCTATGGGGGCTGGTCCTCTGAGCGGGAAGTGTCCCTGTCTTCGGGCGAGCAGATGCTGCGCGCCGCGCAGGCGGCCGGCTATGACGCTGTCGGCATTGACGCTAGCCGCGACCTCGCAAGCCAGATCGCAGCTGAAAAGCCGGATGTGATCCTCAACGGTCTGCATGGCCCCTGGGGTGAGGACGGCTGCGTGCAGGGCCTCTTTGAGATTCTCGCCATTCCCTACACGCATTCCGGCGTGACCGCGTCAGCGATTGCGATGGACAAGCGTAAATCCAAGGCCGTCTACAAGCAGGCAGGCCTCGACGTGGCCGACGATGTCGCCGTCACGCGCGCAGAGGCGGCCCGCGCCCACCCGATAAAGCCGCCTTACGTCATCAAGCCTGTTAACGAAGGCTCGAGCTTCGGCGTCGTCTTTGTCCGTGAGGAAAATAACGGGCCTTCGCAGCTGCTCCTGTCGGATGAATGGGCCTATGGCGACAATCTCATGGCCGAGGAATACATCCCCGGCCGCGAGCTGACCGTGGCCGTTATCGGCGACCGGGCGCTCGCCGTCACAGAGATCACGACATTAAGAGAGTTTTACGATTTTGATGCAAAATACGCAGCTGGTGGATCGCGTCATGTGGTGCCTGCAGACATTCCGGAACCGGTAACGAAAAGGGCTCTGGAAGCAGCGCTGAAAGCGCATCAGGCTCTCGGTTGCCGGGGGGTGTCGCGATCAGACTTTCGATTTGACGAGAAGAAGGACCGGCTCGTGATCCTGGAAACCAATACCCAGCCAGGCATGACACCTACCTCGCTCGTTCCTGAGCAGGCCGCCTATACGGGCATGACCTTCGAGGCGCTCGTCGCCTGGATGATCGAGGATGCTTCATGCCGAAGGTGAAAGGTCAGCCAAAGCAGGGCCAGCGCGCCCGGCCGCAGCCGCGCAAGCGTGCGCCTGCGCCGGTGCCTGTCGAACCTGCGCGTGCAGACCTTACCTCCGTCCTGACGGGTTTCGTCATGGTGGTCGCCCTCATCGTGGCAGGCGCAGCCCTGCTGGGCGGCTCGATGTCCAAGGTTGGCGACGGTGTCGGCAATGCTTTCGATAGCGCCGCCGTCGGCCTCGGCTTTGCTGTCCAGGACGTGCAGATCACCGGCCTTGGCGATGATGTTCGCCGCGCCAGCCTCGTTCAGCAGATGTCGGGCGTGGCGCCCGGCGACAACATGTTCCGCGCCGACCCGCATGAAATCCGCCGTCAGGTCCTCGCGACCGGGCAGGTGACGAGTGCGCATGTCTACCGGCTCTGGCCAAACCAGATCCTGATCAATGCCTCGCCTGCAAAGGCCAGTGCCATCTGGTTCGATGGCGAAGGCCAGCAGGTTGTCGACAGCACCGGACAGATCATGGAAGGCTTATCGGCCAAGGATTATAGTGAACTTGTTCTGCTCACCGGCGTCGATGCGCCTGAGGGCGTGCCAGCACTTCTTCAGTTTCTGGCGCGCGCTGGAAGCGTGAGCGAGCGCGTATCCTATGCAGAGCGCGTGTCGCGCCGCCGCTGGGACGTAAAGCTCCGCGACGGACTGCTGATCCGGCTCCCGGCAGACGCCAGCGTCATGCGCGCGACTGATGAACTCATCGCGCTCGAAACCTCTACCGATCTTTCCCAACGCTCGCTTGCGCGCATCGACCTTCGGGTCGCCGGGCGCACATTTCTTGAACCTCTCGATGAACAGGGTGCGTCCGGCACCGCTGCAGAAAGCTGACCATGGCCAAGGCAGACCTCCGCTTGAAACCATCCCGCGCCGCAAAAGTCGGCCAGCCTATCGCTTCGCTGGATATTGGCAGCTCGAAGATTACCTGCCTGATCGGGCGTTTTGATCCAGAGGCGAAAGCCGGGTTCGCGTTTCTCGGCGGCGGGCGTCAGCAGGCGCGCGGTTTCAAGGATGGCTCTATCACCGACATGGAGGCGCTGGAGCGGTCTGTGCGCCTCGCTGTTGAGGACGCCGAACGTCAGGCGGGCGAGCGGATTGATTCGGTCACGTTGGGCGTCACCGGTGCGCAGGTCGCCTGTGAGTTCGTTGGCGCTCTCAATGATATCGGCGGACGCGAAGTCACCGCCAAGGACCTCAAGAAGCTGCACGGTCAGGCCCTCGCCAAGATCGACGCCAAGCAGCGTGAAATCCTGACCGCGCATCCGGTCCTCTACAAACTGGATGAGCAGGAAGGCATCAGCGACCCGATCGGCATGATCGGCAGCAAACTGTCTGTCCTCCTGTCCGTCGTTTCGGCGCCGCAATCGCTTGTCCGCAATCTGGTAGAATGCGTTGGCCGCGCGCACCTCAACGTCGACCGCCTCATCCCGTCTGCGCTTGCCAGCGCCGCCGGTACGCTGATCGATGATGAAATTGAGAATGGCGCGATCTGTATCGACATGGGCTCTGGCGTGACCACTGCCTGCGCTTTCGTGAACGGCGTGCCGGCCTGGCTCGGCGTCGTACCTGCAGGCGGCGCCAAAGTGACGGGCGACCTCGCACAGGGCATTGGCACGACCTTCGCCGCCGCAGAGCGCATGAAGACGATTTACGGCCACGCCGACACGACCGGCACTGGCCTTACTGAGAAAGTCGAAGTAGCCCGCCTCGGCGATGATGGACGTCTTGCCGCCCATCACATGACGCGCGGCGAGCTGACCGGCCTCATTGCACCTCGCATTGAGGAAACCTTCGAATATGCCGCCAAGCTCATCGGCAAGAGCGAGCTCGCCAAGATCATGCCGCGCCGCACGGTCCTTACAGGTGGCGGCAGCCTCCTGCCGGGTGTGCGCGATGTCGCCTCCCGCGTCCTTGGCCAGCCGGTCCGCCTCGGCAAGCCAGTCGACGCCGACGTCCTTGGCGAATCACATGCCAGCCCTGTTTTTTCGACCGCCGCAGGGCTGTTGTCATACGAATCACGCGGCTTTGCAGACGTCTCGACCGCCAGCGGGGCATCTGCACAGGGGTCAGGGCCCGCAAAACGGGGTAAAATGAACAGTTTCTTTCGCTGGCTGCATGAAAATTTTTAACAGCGAGACAGAATCCCTTAACCCTCTCTTAGTGTGACGCAGGCAGTCTGCGCCTACAAACCTCTATAGGTAGATTGGCAAAGGCGGATTTTTCATGACTCAAGAACTCAAGCCGCGGCTCGTCGTGTTCGGTGTGGGCGGGGCTGGCGGCAACGCAGTCGACAATATGATCGAGGCGAACCTGCAAGGTGTTGAGTTCGTTGTCGCGAATACGGATGCTCAGGCGCTCGAGCGATCGAAATGCGAAACCCGCATCCAGCTTGGTCCTGAAGTGACCGCAGGCCTTGGCGCAGGCGCAAAGCCGGAAGTCGGCGCAGCCTCCGCTGAAGAGTCGATCGAAGAGATTAGCAAGTGCCTCGAAGGCGCGCACATGGTCTTCATCGCTGCTGGCCTTGGCGGCGGCACGGGCACCGGCGCAGCACCTGTGATTGCGCGCGCCGCCCATGAGCGCGGCATCCTGACGGTCGGCGTCGTTACCAAGCCATTCAGCTTCGAAGGCAATCGCCGCATGACCATCGCCGAAGATGGTCTCACCGAGATGCGCAAGGCGATCGACACCATGATCGTCGTGCCGAACCAGAACCTCTTCCGCGTTGCCAATGAGCGCACCACCTTTGCGGACGCCTTCCGCATGGCTGACGACGTTCTTTATTCCGGCGTTCGCGGCATCACCGATCTCATGGTCATGCCTGGCCTGATCAACCTCGACTTTGCCGACGTCCGTACAATCATGAAGGGTATGGGCGCTGCGATGATGGGCATGGGCGAGAGCGAAGGCGAAGGCCGCGCGCTCGAAGCTGCCCGCGCTGCTATCGACAATCCACTTCTCGACGACGTCTCGATGAAGGGCGCCCGCGGCGTTCTGATCAGCATCACCGGCGGCTACGACATGACGCTGTTCGAAGTCGACGAGGCAGCCAACGAAATCCGCAAGCAGGTAGACCCTGACGCGCACATCATTCTCGGCTCGACCTTCGACCCAGAGCTTGAAGGCAAGCTTCGCGTCTCCGTCGTTGCTGCTGGCATCGACTCCGAGGCCCGCATCTATGAAGAGCCAGTCCGCGAAGCATCAATCAGCGCCGCGCCGGTTGAGCCACAGCGGATCGAGGCAGAGCCTGTCGAAGCTGAGATCGAGCTCGCTGAAAGCGATGTCAGCATCGCAGAAGAAGAGGTCGAGATCGAAGAGCGCCCGCGCGTCGTGATTAACGATCTTGGTGAAGACGACGTGTTTGAAGCAGACACGCGTCCTGACTTCGTCAGCCGTAGCCTGCCAGCTGCAGAGCGCGAAAGTGTGTCTGGCAATGACCAGGTCAGCGCCGATCAGGTGTTCGGAGGCGGCAAGTCCCGCGGTCGCTCTGGCTCAGAAGGCAAGGCCGGTTTCGGCAACCTTTTCGGCTGGCCAAAACTGTCTTCGCAGAACAATGACGACCATCCCGTCGACGAAATCGAAGATGAGCCAGCCGCGCCAGCGCGTGACAAATTCACGGCGCCAGCTTCGTTCGACGATACCGACCTTGAAATTCCGGCCTTCCTCCGCCGCTCGGCAAATCGCTAGGCGTCAGGAAAGCCAACAGGACAGACAGAGCGCTTCCAACCGGGAGCGCTCTGTTTTTTTGTAATATTGCGACATATTCCTTGTTTTGAATCTTTGCGCCCGATCGCCTTCATAGGACCCTGAGAGATGAGGTCTTCATGAGTCGCGTTCAGTATCAGCAAACCATCAGCCATCCGGTCGTCTGTGCCGGCGTCGGTGTGCACTCCGGCGCGCGTGCGCGTATCGTGATGAAACCGGCTGCTGCGGGCACGGGTATCCGTTTCCGCCGTATGGATATTGAAGGCTGCGAGGATATCATCGCGCGCGGCGATTTTGTGACCGAAGTCCAGCTTGGCACGACGCTCACCAATGAAGCGGGCCAGTCCGTCGCAACGGTGGAGCATCTGCTGGCAGCCTGCGCTGGCGTGGGTGTCGACAATCTCATTATCGAAATCGACGGGCCTGAAGTGCCAATCATGGACGGCTCCTCATCGGTCTATTGCGAGCTGATGATGGCTGCGGGCCTGCGCGAACAGCGGGCTCTTCGCCGCCGTATCCGCATCCTCGAAGAGGTTCAGGTCACTGACGGCATCAAGACCGCCCGTCTTAGCCCGTCGGCCGACAATTATCTTTCGATCCACGCAAAGATTGAGTTTGAGAGCCGCGCCATCGGCACCCAGCAAATGTCGCTGCGCATGCTCCCGGGCATGTTCGCGCGTGACATCGCCTTCGCCCGTACCTTTGGTTTTGCGCAGGATGTCGAGAAGCTGAAATCCATGGGCCTTGCCCGGGGTGGCTCGCTCGACAATGCGGTGGTTCTCGATGGCGACTCCATCGTCAATCCGGAAGGCCTGCGCGCAAGCGATGAGTTCGTGCGCCACAAGATTCTTGATGCGGTGGGTGACCTGATGCTGGCTGGTGCGCCAATCGCCGGCGTCTATGAGGCTCGCCAGCCTGGCCATGCACTGAACAACAAGCTCGTTCGCGCGCTCATCGATGCGCCAGACGCCTGGTGCTGGGAAACAGATGAGGCTGAGGTCGAAGCCAAGGTCACCGCGCGCGCCTCAGCGGCCCGCTAGGCGGCTAACTCGAAATATTCGTAAGATCTGAGCGGTGCCCGGAAAGTAGCGCTAGTCAGCGCGCGGACGCGGTCGCTCTTCAACTGGGGCGGACTTCGCCTCACCGGCAAGCTCGGAATCGGCCAGCGCACGCACCATGTTGAGGATAGAAGCGCGAACCTTCTCGTCGCGGATACGCGTCAGGCTGCGCACACATTCGATTGCGAAGCGCGAAGACGCATCCAATTCGTCACCCGATTGTGCGTCAATGTCCGTCAGCCCTTCGAAGAACCAGCCCGGCGCCACGTTAAGACGCTCAGCGAGCAGGTAAAGACGGCCCGCGCTGACACGGTTTGCACCAGTCTCGTATTTCTGGATCTGCTGATAGGAGACGCCCAGGGCTTCACCAAGCTGATCCTGCGTCAGACCAGCAAGGATTCGTCGTTTACGGATGCGCTCGCCAACAAGTGTGTCGACATCCGATGCGGTGAAATCTGATAGTCCCTGTGTCATAATTTATTGCCTTGTAGGCGGCGGCACGAAATCCCTCGTACTGGCATCAACATAGGTCGATATGTATTCATACAACATAATAACTAGGAATTCACCTGGCTGTTCCTGTAGGCAATGACTTTACAAGCTGCCTGCCAGCGGCAAAGTGCGGCAAAGTCTGTTGAGAAACCGGTATCTGTTATGAAGCTTTCGCTCATTGGCTCCGTCGCAATCATGACCCTGGCTCTTGCTGCATGCAGCTCGAACCGGCAAGCGCGAGAGCTTGCCTATGTCGAACGCCCGGTCGAGGCGCTCTACAACGCTGCTGCCGACGAGATGGACGACAGCGACTACATCAGCGCAATCGAACTCTTCAACGAGGTTGAGCGCCAGCACCCATATTCGGAATGGGCCCGCCGCGCCACGCTTATGGCAGCTTACGCCTCCTATCGTTCGCGTCGCTACGACGATGCGATCGGCACCGCGCAGCGCTATCTCTCGCTGAACCCGGCAGGAGAGGGCGCCCCGTATGCCTATCACCTCATTGCGCTCAGCTACTTCCAGCAGATCGTCGACGTTGGCCGCGACCAGCGCACGACCGAACTGGCGCGCGACGCGCTGAACGATGTTGTTCGCCGCTTCCCGACCACCGACTATGCGCGTGACGCGCAGCTGAAGCTCGACATGGTCAGCGACCAGCTCGCAGGCAAGGAAATGGAAATCGGCCGCTGGTATCTTCGCCGCAACCAGCATCTCGCCGCTGTGAACCGCTTCAAGAAAGTGGTCGACGATTACGACACGACGACGCACACGCCAGAAGCCCTGCACCGCCTCGTTGAGGCTTATCTCTCGCTCGGCCTTCGCGGCGAAGCTGTGGCGGCGGCCTCAGTGCTCCAGTACAATTATCCAGACAGCCAATGGTATCGCGCCAGCTACGATCTCGTCGAAGGTGGCAGCAATGGCGGTCAGCAACAGGCGAGCGGCGAAAGCTGGCTCGGGCGCATCACGCCTTGGTAAGAACGTAGAGAGAACATGCTTGTTCTCACTTTGTTCTGATGATATTGAGGGCGCATGATCACTGCGCTCTCGATTCGATCCTTCCTGCTCATCGAGCGTCTCGACATTGAGTCGGCCGATGGCTTCACCGCCCTGACCGGGGAAACCGGTGCGGGTAAATCCATCATCCTTGACGCGCTTGGCCTTGTGCTTGGCGGCGCGGCGTCCAAGAAGCTGGTCCGCAAGGGCGCGGATCAGGCGAGCATCCTCGCGGAATTCGCGCTGGAGGCTGATAGCCCCGTCTGGCCAATTCTCTCCGATGCCGGCGTTGAGGCGTCCGCCGACGAGACGCTGACGCTGAAGCGCATCCTCTCTGCCAAGGGCCCTGCACGTGCCTTTGTGAACGACCAGCCGGTCAGCGCGGGCTTGCTGTCCCAGCTCGGGGAACTCCTCGTCGAAATTCACGGCCAGCATTCGGCCTCGACGCTGATGAAGCCAGCCAATCACCGCGCCCTGCTCGACACTTATGCGGGCAATGAGGACCTGATCGAGGCGTGTGCGCAAAGCTGGGATGACTATGAGAGCGCCCGCGATTCGCGAGAGGCCCTTGAGGCAAAGCTCGCTGAAGCTGAAGAAGAGCATGCCTGGCTTGCTGAGACGGTAGAGGCGCTCGACACGCTGGCCCCCGAAAAGGGTGAGTTTGACAGGCTGAGCGCCGAACGCGGCATCCTCATGCAGTCTGAAAAGATCGCAGAATCTGCGACCGAAGCCTTCGAGGCCTTTCAGGCGGGCGATGTTGAGACGGTCCTCGCGCAGGCCAGCCGCTCGGCCGAACGCATCCTGCGTATTGATGGACTTGATACGATGGAGAGCGATCTTTCCAAAGCCGCCCGCGCCGCCGCCGAAGCGCTTGACCGCGCGCTTATAGAGGCAGGCGAAGCGAGCGCCGCGCTGGAAAGCCTCGGTCTTGCCGCTGTGCACGACCCCGACGCACTGGAGCGGGTCGAGCAGCGTATCGTGGCGCTGCGGACAGCCTCGCGCAAATACAGCGTCGATGCCGATGAGCTGCCCGCCTTCTGGGAGGAAACCCGCCAGAAGCTCGAGCTTTGCGATGCGCCCGACGGCTCGCTCAAGAAAGCCCGCTCAGAAGAGCAGGCCGCCGCTGCCCGTTGGCGTACGGCAGCCGATCGCCTGACAAAGGCCCGTAAGGCCGCTGCCAAGCGCCTCGAAACCTCGATTGCAGCGGAACTCAAACCGCTGAAGCTTGAGCGGACCAGGGTGAAGGTTCGCTTCGATGAGATCTCTGATTCTCAGTCCGGCCGCGCTGGCCGTGAGAAGGCCGAGTTCGAGGTTGAAACCAATCCGGGCGCAGGCTTTGGCCCGCTTCGCCAGATTGCGTCCGGCGGCGAACTGGCGCGTTTCTCACTGGCGCTTCAGTGCGTCCTCGCTGAGAGCACGCAAGTGCCTGTCCTCGTCTTCGACGAAGCTGACCAGGGCGTCGGCGGCGCCGTCGCAGCGGCCATTGGTGAGCGTCTCGCCCGCCTTGCTGACAGCCGTCAGGTCTTCGCCATCACGCACAGTCCACAGGTTGCTGCATCGGCGTCCAGCCAGTGGCTGGTGACCAAGCAGGGCGTGAAGGGGAATGGCCTTGGCGAAACCCACCTCACCGGTCTAGATGCCAGCCAGAGACATGAGGAAATTGCCCGCATGCTCTCAGGTAGCAAGGTCACCGAGGAGGCAAGGGCCGCAGCAACGAGGCTCCTTGAAGATGTATGAGTTCGCAGAAACCGGCTGGAGACCTGAGCGAGGCTGAAGCAAAGCGCGAGCTTGCCCGCCTTGCGATCGAGATAAAGCTCGCCGATGCGGCCTATTACAAGGAAGACGATCCGCATCTAAGCGATGCGGAATACGACGCACTTCGCCAGCGAAACAGTGACGTGGAAGCTGCCTTCCCGCACCTGAAACGCAAGGACAGTCCGAGCGACCGGGTCGGTGCCGAAGTCTCCGAAGCCTTCAGCAAGGTCGAGCATGGCGTCCCCATGCTCTCACTCGACAACGCGTTCTCTGATGAGGATGTCGAGGAGTTCGTTGGCCGTATCCGCCGCTTCCTTGGTCTGGATGCCGATGAAGCGCTCACCATCACGGCTGAGCCCAAGATCGACGGACTGTCGTTGAACCTCACCTATCAGGATGGCGAGCTTGTTCGCGCGGCAACGCGGGGTAATGGGCAGGTCGGCGAAGACGTCACCGCCAACGCGCGTACCATTGATGATATTCCCGCAAAGCTGGCTGGTTCAGGTTGGCCTGCGCGCATCGAGATCCGCGGTGAGGTCTACATGGAAGGCGAGGCCTTCAAGGCACTCAACGCCGCCCAGGAAGACGCAGGCAAGAAGGTCTTCGCCAATCCGCGGAATGCCGCCGCAGGTAGCCTCCGCCAGCTCGATGTCGCCATAACCCGGTCGCGCCCGTTGCGCTTCTTTGCCTATGCATGGGGCGAAGCGTCCGAAAAGTTCGCGGACACCCAGACAGACGCCGTCGCAAAGCTGCAGGACTGGGGCTTCATCACCAACGACCTCTTCAAACCGTATCAGGACGTCAAAGGCTTGCTCGGCGCCTATGCAAACATGGCAGAGCGCCGCGCCATGCTCGGCTATGACATTGACGGGGTCGTCTACAAGGTCGACCGGCTGGATTGGCAGGAGAGGCTCGGTTTTGTCTCGCGCTTTCCGCGCTGGGCCATTGCTCACAAATTCCCGGCAGAGCGAGCGGTCACCAAACTCGAAGCCATCGAAATTCAGGTCGGCCGCACTGGGACGCTGACCCCTGTCGCGCGCCTCGCACCTGTCACGGTTGGCGGCGTCGTGGTCTCCAATGCCACCCTGCACAATGAGGATGAGATCGCCCGCCTTGATGTGCGTCCCGGCGACATGGTCGAGATCCAGAGGGCAGGGGACGTCATCCCGCAAGTGCTCGGCGTGGTCGACCCCGGCGAAGACCGGGCCCCGCCTTACAAATTCCCGCAAACCTGTCCCGAATGCGGCTCAGCTGCCGTGCGCGAGATCGACGACAAGGGAGAGGAAGACGTCCGCCGCCGCTGCACGGGCGGCCTCACCTGCCCGGCCCAAGCGGTCGAACGGCTGAAACACTTTGTCTCCCGCAAGGCGCTCGACATTGATGGCCTTGGCGCAAAACAGGTCGAGCTCTTCTATTCGAACGGCGCCGTCAAAGGCCCGCAGGATATTTTCCGTCTCGCCAGGCGGCTTGAGGAGGAGGGCCTGCCGCCGCTTAAAGACTGGGAAGGCTTTGGCGACACATCTGCCCGCAACCTGTTCGACGCGATCGATGCGCGCCGCAAGCCGCCCTTCCAGCGTTTCCTGAATGGCCTCGGCATCCGCCATGTCGGCGAGATAACGTCAGGCCTGCTCGCGCGCCACTATCTGGACTGGGAAAGCTTCTGGCAGGTCGTGGAGAAAGCCGCCGCTGGTGACGCTTCGGCTGAGGCAGACCTTCTCTCCATCGACGGCATCGGTCAGACCGCGATCACCAGCCTCAAGGATTTTGCCGCAGAGAGCCATAATCAGGACATGCTGGCGGGCTTGCTCGCAGAGATCGAGATCGAACCGGCAGAGGCCGCGGCCAGCGACAGCGCCGTGTCCGGCAAGACCATCGTCTTCACCGGCACGCTCGAAAAGATGACACGCGACGAAGCGAAATCGCGGGCGACCGCACTTGGCGCAAAAGTGTCCGGGTCGGTATCCGGCAAGACCGATATTCTCGTCGCCGGGCCGGGCGCGGGCTCGAAACTGAAAAAGGCCGAGGAGCTCGGTGTCCGCGTCATCACAGAGGATGACTGGCTCGAGCTCGCCGGCCTTTAATCAGATCGGATGTTCAGCGGCGCCCTATGACAGGGGCGCGCACTGGGCGTTCAGCCAGTCCAGAACCTCGCCATCGACGAGCGGACCAATCCTCGCCAGCACGTCATTATGATAGCGATTGACCCAGGCTAGCTCTGCCGGGCTCAGCAGCTCAAGATCGATGAGATCCCGTGCCAGCGGCGCCCAGGTAAGGTTCGCAAAGCCAAGCATCTTGCGCTCACCGCCCTCAATGTCGGCAGGCTCGGTCACATATTGAAGGTTTTCGATCCGGATGCCGTACTGGCCTTCGCGGTAGAAGCCCGGCTCATTCGAGACAATCATGCCGGGGCGCAGCGCAACGCTGTTCCAAGGCTTTGCGATCCGCTGCGGGCCTTCATGGACGCCGAGATAGACGCCGACGCCGTGGCCGGTGCCATGGTCATAGTCGAGACCAGCCTGCCAGAGCGGGTGGCGCGCCAGCGCATCGAGATGCGTACCCGTCGTTCCTTCCGGAAAGCGCACATCGGCCAGCGCGATATGGCCCTTCAAAACCAGCGTATAGTGCCGGCGCATGTCCGCTGATGGCTCACCAATCGGAACTGTCCGGGTCACATCGGTCGTGCCATCGAGATACTGGCCGCCGCTATCGACGAGGTAGAGCGAGCCGCGCTCCAGCTTCCGGTTCGACGCCGAAGAGACACGGTAATGGGGCAGGGCGCCGTTCGGGCCGGCGCCTGAAATCGTCTCGAAGGACAGATCGTTGAGGTCGCCCAGCTGCTCGCGGAAGCTTTCGAGCTTCAGCGCGGCGTCGATCTCGGTTGCCTCGCCAGACTGCGCGTCCGTGTCCAGCCAGTGCAGGAAACGCGTCAGCGCGGCGCCGTCGCGGATATGCGCGGCTTCGGTCCCGGCAATTTCCGTCGCATTCTTGCAGGCCTTGGGCAGCAGGACAGGATCTCGCTGGGGCAGGATGTTCGCGCCCGCTTTCTCCAGCTCACCAAAGAACCAGGCAGAGGCAAGCGCCGGGTCGAGGCTGACCGTCTGGCCAGACAGTTCCGCCAGCGCAGGTTCAACCTCTTCCATCGGGCGCAGGCGCACCTTGTTGCCAAGATGCTCACGCAGCTTGTCGCTGGTCTTGCGCGGGTCGAGGAATAGGTCCGCCGTGCCATCGGCTTTCAGGATGGCGCGAGACAACGGCAGCGGCGAGCAGGCGACATCGCCGCCGCGAATATTGAACGCCCATGCCACTGACGCCGGAGAGGTGATGATCGCCGCATCCGCGCCGTCTTCTTTCAGGGCCGCTGCGATCCGCTCGCGCTTGTCATCGGCTTCTTCGCCGGCATGTTTCACGGCGTGCGGCACGACCTGCTCGGTCGGCTCTGCAGGTCGGTCGTCCCAGGCTTCGTCGATCGGATTGGTATCGACCGCTTTCAGCGTGACGCCAGCCTTCTTCGCGCTCTCTTCCAGAACGGCCAGGTCATTCGGCGTCATCAGGCGCGCATCATAGCCGAGCGTTTCGCCCTTGCGCTTCTGGCCTGCGAGCCAGCCAAAAGGGCCCGGATCGGGTAGGCCGCTGATTTCAAGGAAGTCGCGGTCAGTCTGGTCGCGGACCTGCAGCGTGTAGCGCCCGTCAGCAAAGATGACGGCCGTGTCCTGAAACACCATGGCTGCACCGGCGGACCCGGTAAATCCGGTCGCCCAGGTCAGCCTGTCATTGCAGGCTGGCAGATACTCGTTCTGGAACTCATCCTCATGCGGGATGTAGAAGCCATCGAGGCCCTGGGCTTTCATCGCAGCGCGCAGGAGCGGCAGGTTCTTGCGGCCAAGCTGTGGGCCGCCTTTCACGTCGAAATTCTGTCTCATGGACGAAATCTAGTGCGAATGCGTCCCCAGCGGAAGGTGGCGTCTGCGTCCTAGCCCGCCTTGCGGAAAACCAGACTCGACCAGCCATCGCGGCGCACGCGCTTCACCAGAGCGAGGCCGCGATTGCCATAGGCCTTGCGCACCAGTGGTTCCTGCGGCGAGAGCAGGCCCGACAGGATGATGTGGCCGCCCGGCGCAGTCAGGCGCTCAATCTCTGATGCCAGCCCGACGAGCGGACGGAACAGGATGTTCGCGAAGACGAGATCGTATGGCGCATCCTTGCGGATGGTCGTGTTCATGCCGCCGCCGGTCTCGAATGTCTTGAAGGCGTTGGCGACATGGTTCTTGGCCGCGTTTTCATTGGCGACGCGCACACTGTCTGTGTCGATCTCGGTGCCCCAGGCACGCTTTGAGCCGGTCTTGACCGCAGCGATGGCGAGAAGTCCGGACCCGGTCCCGATATCCAGCACTTTTTGCGGGCGCGCGGTGCGCAGCACATGCTCCAGCCCGATCAGGCAGCCCAGCGTCGTGCCATGATGGCCGGTCCCGAAGGCAGGGCCCGCCTCGATGAGGATCGGCGTCTTGCCGGGCGCAGATTTCGCCAGAATATGGCTGCCCGCCACGATGAAGCGGCCAGCTTCCACCGGCGGCAGACCTTCCAGTGACAGGGTCACCCAGTCACGGTCTTCCAGCGCTTCGATGACAACGTTCAGCTGCGGCGAGACCTCTTCTATGATGACCTTGCAGGCGTCGGCTTCTTCGGCCGTCTCGCAATAGGCGTCGAGGCGCCAGGCGTGGCGGCCATCCTCTTTCGCATCAACGGCGCCTGCCGGTGACGGGTCGGTCCAGGCCAGGGCGTCCCAGGCAGGTTCGATGGCCTCACGCGGGCCTTTTGCAGAAATCTGATACATGACGGCCCGCCCATAGCAGAGCGCGCAGGAACGGGGTAGGGTCGCGCTCAGCAGATTTCGGGAAAGGCTGGGCTATGGGACAATCTATGAGACGCGCATTTGCGGGGCTGGCGGTGATCGCCGCAGCCACAATGGGCGCAGCGAGTGCGCAGGACGTTGCGGCCGAACCCGTAGCTGAGACAGCAGAGCCGGGCTGGCGCACCATCGCCCCTGAAAACCTCATGATGATTGAAACCGGCAAGGGCCCCATCGTCATCGAGCTCAACCCGGACTTTGCGCCGCGTCACGCCGAACGTATGCGGGAGCTTGCCGCCTCTGGTGAGTATGAGGGCGAGCACTTCTACCGCGTCATCGAAGGTTTCGTGGCGCAGGGCGGCCTGTTCGACGATATGCAGATCCTGCGCTGGGGCCCGCTCGAGAATGAGAATGACCGCCCTTATGGCGGCGAAGGCTTTGTCCCGCTTGGTAATGATGACCTGTTCGCAGCAGAGGTCGGCCATATTGGCGGCTTCCCTGTCGGGCGGGATGAGGCGCTCGGACAGGAATGGCTGCTCCATTGCCCGGGCGCGGTGGCGCTCGCCCGTAACAATGACCCCAATTCAGGCGGCACCGAAATCTACATCGTCCTTGATGCGCAGCGCTATCTTGACCGCAATCTGACCGTCTTCGGCCGCGTCATCGACGGAATGGAGCATGTGCAGGCCTTCAAGCGCGGTGACCGGGCCATCTCCAACGGTGTGATCCAGGCGCCGGAGCAGGGCGAGGAAATCCTAGGCCTCACCATCGCGGCGGACTTGGCCGAGGACCAGCGCCCCGTCTGGCGCACGATGACCAGCGAAGGCGAGCCATTTGCTGAGCACAAGCGCGCCCTTCGCGTCCGCGACAGCGAGTTCTTCTACAGAAAGCCGCCTGAGGTTCTGGATATCTGCAGCTTCAACACGCCCGCAGAGCGCGTTGCCGCTGCCGACTGATCAGCGGCGATAGCCGTTCCAAGGGTCTTCGCGGTCGAGGCTGAGCTCGGCTGCGTAGCCTGCAGATGGGGCCGGGTACGCCTCGTAATAGGCGTCGCCCTCATAATAGCCGTCATCGTAATACGCATCGCCATAGGCGTAGCCGTCGCTGCTGGCATAGGCGCTACCTGAATAGCTGCCGCCCTGGCTGTAGCCGGTGACTGTGCGGGTCGTGGAATAGGTCCGCGCGCCGGTATGGCTATAGGTGTGGTGGGCATGGTCATGGCCGACATGGCTGGTCGCCGTGCAGATTGGCGGGGCAACCCGCGTATAGGTCTGCACATAGCGGCGCACGACAGGCGCGGTCGTATAGGTCCTCACGACCTGATGGCCACAGCAGCAGCTGGTCACCGCGCAAGGCGAAGTCCCGCTCGTGTGGCTTGTTGTATAGCCATGGCTGGTTGAGGGCGCGGTGTAGATATAACCGTCAGCGGCTGCAGGAAGGGCGAACAGCGCCGCGAGCGCCCCGCCAATGAAGAGTCTGGTGCGCATACGGAATCCTTCCTGCTGCAGCTTCTGTGGGTAAACAGAAGGTTAACACAGAAATGCCGCTCGCAACCCAAAATCGTAAAGCCCCCTAATTTTTGCGTGTGGCGAGGTCTGTTCAGGCGGGGCGGAAAGGCGCTAAGGACGAGGCATGACAGGAACGATGAAACTCGCCATCGCCGGCGTCGCCGGGCGCATGGGTCGCCAGCTCGCCTCTGCTGCTGTTGAGGCAGGTCACACGCTAACAGGCGCCAGCGAAGCGCCGGGCAGTGACGCCCTCGGCGCCCCGCTCTCAAACCTCGTCCACGGCGCACCCGATGCCGTCCAGCCGCAATCTGATGTGGCGAAAGCCGCCAGCGGCGCGGACGTCTGGATCGATTTCACACGTCCCAGCGCCACGCTGGAGGCGCTGAAGCATCTCAAGTCTGCAGGCGTAAAGGCCGTCGTCATCGGAACGACAGGCTTTGACGCAGCGCAGGAGGCAGAGATTGCGGAAGCCGCTGGCGAACTTGCTATCGTAAAGGCGGGCAACTTCTCGCTCGGCGTCAATTTGCTCTGCGCGCTGACAAAGCGAGCCGCCGAAAGCCTTGGCGAGGACTGGGACATCGAGATCCTCGAAACCCATCACCGGCGTAAAGTCGACGCGCCATCCGGCACCGCGCTCATGCTGGGCGATGCCGCCGCTGCGGGCAGGGGCGCTGACCTCAAGGCCCTGCGCCAGGCCCCCTATGATGGCCCGGATGCCGCGCGTGAGGCTGGCAAGATCGGTTTCTCCGTCCGCCGCTCGGGCGGGGTCATCGGTGAGCATGAAGTCACGTTCGGTTCGGAGAAGGAAGTCCTCACGCTGGCCCATTCCGCGCTGAACCGGTCGGTCTTCGCGCACGGGGCTCTCGCTGCGGCGCGCTGGGCCCTCCGCCAGCCTGCAGGCCTTTATGACATGAACGACGTTCTCGGCCTCTAGACTTCCTTTCAGTCTTTGACGCTGGGGCAGAGATTGCCTTCCGTTGACGGAAAGGGGATTAGCTTTCCCCATCCGGTCCAATTCAGCATGTTCGGGAGGAATCTTATGGCTGAAGCATACATCATCGACGCGGTCCGCACGCCGCGCGGCATTGGCAAGGTTGGCAAGGGCTCGCTTGCCCACCTTCACCCACAGCATCTCGGCGCGACCGTCCTCGGCGCGATCCGTGACCGCAACAATCTCGACACGTCCACGATCGACGACATCATCTGGGGCACGAGCTCGCAGCGCGGCGCGCAAGGCGCTGACATGGGCCGCATGGCCGCTCTCGATGCAGGCTTCGACGTCAAGGCATCCGGCGTGACCCTCGACCGCTTCTGCGGCTCGGGCATCACCACCGTCTCGCTCGCAGCAGCACAGATCATGTCCGGCATGGAAGACTGCGTCATCGCAGGCGGCTGTGAGATGATGAGCTACACCGCCTCCACCGCGGACCCGAAGAACCCGCCAATGATGGACGCTGGCAACCTTCACCTTCGTGAAATGCACCCACAGTCCCAGCAGGGCTGCTGTGCTGACGCCATCGCGACCCTCGAAGGCATCGACCGCGAAGCCGTGGACCAGCTGGCTGTCGTCTCGCAAGAGCGCGCCAAGAAGGCGATGGATGAAGGCCGTTTCGACAAGTCCGTCGTGCCTGTCTACAACCGCGATGGCTCGCTGGCGCTCGACAAGGACGAATTCCCGCGTCCGGGCACCACGATGGAGAGCCTGTCTGGCCTCAAGACCGTCTTCAACATGTTCTGGGACATCCCTGTCGACGACAAGGGCACGACCTATGGCAACATGATCGAGAAGAAGTACCCGCAGATCAAAGGCAACGTGCAACACGTCCACCATGCCGGTAACTCCTCGGGTGTGGTCGATGGTGCAGCCGCCATCCTTGTCACCTCGAAAGAGTATGCCGACAAGAACGGCCTGAAGCCGCGCGCCCGCATCGTCGCAACCGCGAATATGGGCGACTGCCCGACCCTGATGCTCAACGCACCGGTCGCGGCTGCGAAGAAGGTCCTCGAAAAAGCCGGCATGACCACCGACGACATCGACGTCTATGAGATCAACGAGGCTTTCTCTGTCGTGGCAGAGAAGTTCATCCGCGACCTCAAGCTCGACCGTGAGAAGGTCAACATCAATGGCGGCGCAATGGCGCTTGGTCACCCGATCGGCGCGACCGGTTCGATCCTGATCGGCACGGCCCTCGATGAGCTTGAGCGCTCCGGCGGCAAGTACGGCCTCGTCACCATGTGTGCCGCTGGCGGTATGGCTCCTGCCATCATCATCGAGCGTCTCGACGCCTAGATCTTCGGGCGAGATCTCGCCTTGAAAAATCGAAGACCCCGCCACGGCTTGTCCGGGCGGGGTTTTTATTTGTTTGAAATTTGAAACATCGACTGAACCATAACCTCACACCTGTGTGCCATATCGGGCCGTAGCAAAATGACCCAACAGAGGTCGAACAGGCTTTCAGGAGTGATGTGACATGGCGAAGACGGTTCTGGTCATTGATGACGATCCAACCCAGCGCAGGCTGATCCAGGCTGCGGTGGAAAAGGCTGGCTTTGCCTGCCGCACCGCCCCGGATGGCGAAACCGGTTTCACGACCGCGACCGAAGCTGGCGCAGACGTCATCCTTCTCGACCTGACCATGCCTGGCCTGTCGGGGATGGAAACGCTGGAACGCCTTGGCGAGCGTATTCCCGACGTACCGGTCATCATGCTGACCGCAACCTCTGGCATCGACACCATCGTGACCGCCATGCGCGCAGGTGCCGTCGACTTCGTCGTCAAACCTGCCAATCCTGAACGTGTCGTCGTCTCGATCCGCAACGCCCTCAAAATGTCCTCACTGACCGGCGAAGTGAAACGCCTGACCCGCAAGTCAGAAGGCGGGATGAGCTTTGACGACATGATCGCCGCCGCCCCAGCCATGCGCCAGGTTGTCCGTCTCGGCCAGCGTGCGGCAAGCTCTGATATTCCGGTCCTGATCCTCGGTGAAAGTGGTGTCGGTAAGGAAGTGATCGCCCGCTGCATCCAGGGCGCGTCCGACCGGGCCGGCAAGCCATTCGTCACCGTCAACTGCGGCGCCATTCCTGAAAACCTCGTCGAGAGCATCCTCTTCGGCCATGAGAAGGGCGCGTTTACGGGCGCGGTCTCCAAATCCCTCGGCAAGTTCGTCGAGGCCGATGGCGGCACGCTTTTCCTCGATGAGATTGGCGAGCTTCCGCTCGACATGCAGGTCAAACTCCTGCGCGCCCTGCAGGAAGGTGAGGTCGACGCCGTCGGTTCGCGCCGTCCGACCAAGGTCGATGTGCGCATCGTCTCGGCGACCAACCGCGACCTTGCCGAGCAGGTAAAAGCGGGCAACTTCCGCGAAGACCTCTATTACCGTCTCAATGTCTTTCCGGTCGATGTCCCGTCGCTGCGAGAGCGCCGTGAGGACATTCCAGCCCTGGTGAGCCACTTCATCTCCCGCTTCAACGCGTCCGAGAACCGCGACGTCGAAACCGCCAGCGAGGAAACGCTGCAGATGCTGTGCGCCTTCGACTGGCCGGGCAATGTCCGCCAGCTCGAAAACGCCGTCTTCCGCGCTGTCATCCTTTGTGAAGGTGACACGCTGCAGCCGCACGACTTCCCGCAGATCTCCGGCGTCATGCCTGAGATGGTAGACCTGCCGCCTGTGCCAAAGCGCGTGCCGCCGGCAAATGACCTGCCAGCCGTCGAAAGCGAACCGCTCGCCGAGATGATGGCCGCGCCGTCGAGCCCCGTCACAATTAAGGACGAGGAAGGCGAGCTTCGCCCGCTGACCGACATCGAACGCGACATCATTGAATACGCGATCGACTTCTATCAGGGCCATATGTCCGAAGTCAGCCGCCGCCTCGGCATCGGCCGCTCGACCCTCTATCGCAAGATTCGCGAATATGAGCTCGACGGCGAAGAGAAACGCAAGGCGGGCTAGCGCCGGGCCGCGAACCCAAATCCGATCAGGGCCTCGCCAATGGCGGGGCCTTTTTCGTTTGGAGTGCGGGCGATGCGCAAGAAACGGGTGGAAGCGGCCCGCCGGTCGCGGCAAACTCTGCCCATGACGAACACTGCTCCTTCGCTTTCCGACCGCTCGGTCGCCTATGGCCGCATGGCCGACGCGCTCTCGCACCTCGGAGACACCTGGCGTGACTGGCCTGACCTCGCTGAGTGCGCGCGGGCTGTTGGTCTCTCGCCGCATCACTTCCAGCGCGAATTTACCCGCTGGGCCGGTATCAGCCCGAAGCAGTATCAGGCCGCCCTTGCTCATGCCGAAGCTGGCGACCTCCTGCGTCAGGGTGCAAGCCTGCTGGATGCGTCTTATGAGACGGGCCTTTCCGGCCCATCCCGCCTGCATGACCTGTTCATTGCGCATGAGGGCCTCACGCCCGGCGAAGCAAAGACAGGCGGGCAGGGCGCGGACCTTGTCATGGGAGAGGCCGAAACGCCTTTCGGGACGGCCATCCTGGTCATTTCGCCGCGTGGCCTTTGCGGGCTTGGCTTTGCCGATGACGGGGCGGATGCGAAATCCGGTTTCGAGCATCCGGGCTATGGCAAGCAGGCGGTGAAAGAGGACTTCGCCAGCCGCTACCCCAATGCCTCCATCAAGGAAGACAATAACGAGGCGGCCCGCTGGGCGACGCGCATCTTCGAAGGCACAGAGCCTGTACCCGTCGCGCTCTATGGCACGCCTTTCCGCCGTCAGATCTGGCGCGCGCTTCTCGATATTCCGCCCGGCGAGACGCGCACCTATGGCGAGGTTGCCGCTGCCGCAGGCCAGCCCAAGGCGGCGCGCGCTGCGGGAACTGCGATCGGGGCGAACACAATATCGTGGCTCATTCCCTGCCATCGCGCCCTTGCGTCAGATGGGCGGTTACATAATTACCATTGGGGTGTGGCGCGAAAGCGCGCCATGCTGACATTTGAGCGCGCACACGCCGCCTGAGGCCTCCGATCAGGTCTCGCGGCAGGCAAGGCGCCCGGCCAATGGAAGAGACATGGGATACCTTACATTTTACGCGATGATGTTCGTCGCTCTCGGGCTGTGGGGAATCTGGATTCTGATGAAGTGGCGTGAGCTGCCGACTTTCTCGAAAGCGGTCTACGACTCCATGCGCGAGAAGAAGCTACTTTCCGACCGTATCTCGCAAGAAGACTTCAAGGAAATCTTCATTCGCACCGAAGCGCCGCTGGCCGCCTCCTATCGCTGGGGCGCAGCACTGGTAAGCCTTCTGGCGCTGCCGCTCCTCATCATGGGGTTCAATAATCTGTGGGACTTCATGTGGCGACTTGGCGGCTCCGTCCCCGGCCCCATGGAACGGGGCTATATGTTCAACGTGTTCATGACTTTCCTGTTCGTCATGGGCGCCGTCGTTCTGTTCCTCTACGCGGTTACCTCTCACTATTACCGCAATGCCCCGCCATCATTGAAATCTGAAATCCGCCGCCTCGAAGGAAATGACGAATGAGTGTTGAATACCTCCACACCATGATCCGGATCAGCGACGTTGACGCGGCGCTGAAATTCTTCTGCGACGGCCTCGGTCTGAAGGAAATCCGCCGGGTCGACAATGAAGGGGGCCGTTTCACGCTCGTCTTCCTTGCTTCGCCAGAAGACATCGCCCGTCACAAGCCGGACCCGAACGAGACGGGTCTTCCACCCGGTCTTCCTATGATCGAATTGACCCACAACTGGGACCCTGAAGAGCTGGAAGGTGGCCGCAATTTCGGCCACCTCGCCTATAAGGTCGACGACATCTACGCCGCCACTGAGCGCTTTCAGGAGATCGGCGTGACGATCAATCGTCCGCCGCGCGATGGCCGCATGTGCTTCGTGCGCTCGCCGGACGGCATCTCGGTCGAGCTCCTGCAAAAGGGCGATCCGCTTCCGCCGAAAGAGCCTTGGGCCACGGCCGAGAATATCGGCACCTGGTAGGCAAAGCGCCGCCAGCGATCCTTCGTCACTCTCGATGAGCCGCAAGGCTCATCTGAGAGTCCATCTCCCGCCATTGCCCGGTGCGCCTTGTTTGAGGTCACTAGCTGGACCCTCAGACCGCGTACCGCGGTCGAGGGTGACGGCTGGGATTGTAGGATGTCCCTTCTCGATAGCCATTGCGCCGCAGTTGCCGCGCCCGAAAGCCCGCTTAAATCGCCGATATGGCAGACGATAAAGACAGAGAGCGAAACAGGTTCAGCGCCCGGTTGAGGCGGACCGCGCAGGTCGGCTCCAACCTCTCTGGCGCAGGTGTCGCCTTTGCCGCGAACCGTTTCTTTGGCGGCGATGAACGCGACGAGCGTGCCGCCCGCGCGCTCGCTTCGGCCCTTGGCAAGACCAAGGGACCGCTGATGAAGGTCGCGCAGATCCTGTCGACCATTCCTGATTTCCTGCCGCAGGAATACGCAGATGAGCTGTCGCAGCTTCAGGCGCAGGCCCCTCCAATGGGCTGGGCATTTGTAAAGCGCCGCATGCGCGCCGAGCTTGGGCCCGACTGGCAGGACAAGTTTGCAAGCTTCGGTCAGGAAGCGGCCCATGCGGCCTCCCTCGGGCAGGTGCACCGCGCAACGCTCCCTGACGGCCGAGAGGTCGCCTGCAAACTGCAATATCCGGACATGGCGAGCGCCGTTGAAAGCGATGTCGGCCAGCTAAAAAGCCTGCTCGGCATGTTTCGCCGCCTCGATGGCTCTATCGACCCTGAAGAGATCGTCGTCGAAATCTCTGATCGCCTGCGCGAAGAGCTTGATTACAAGCGCGAGCGCAAGGCGATGAACCTCTATCGCCACATGCTTGAGGAGAAGGATTTCGTCCACATCCCCCAGCCCGTGGATGAGCTGTCCACCGACCGCCTCCTCACCATGGAGTGGGTGACAGGCGACCCGCTGACTGCCTGGCAGGACGCGCCACAAGAGGTCCGCAACGGCATCGCCAAACGCCTCTACTGGACGTGGTGGCTGCCCATGCTGCGCTACGCCGTCATTCACGGCGACCCGCACCTTGGCAACTATCAGGTCACCGATGGCGGCGAGGGGCTCAACCTGCTCGACTTTGGCTGCATCCGCATCTTCCCGCCGAACTTCGTTGGCGGCGTTGTCGATCTCTACCGTGCCATCCGGGCGGATGATTTCGACGCGACTTATGCCGCCTATGAAAAGTGGGGCTTCAAGAACCTCAATAAGGACTTGGTCGAGATCCTGAACATCTGGGCAAAGTTCATCTATGGCCCGCTTCTGGAAGACCGGGTCCGCAGTGTCGCCGACGGCGTTGCCCCCGGCGAATATGGCCGCAAGCAGGCCTTCGAGGTTCGCAAGCGCCTGAAAGAGGCTGGCCCGGTTACCATCCCGCGTGAGTTTGTCTTCATGGACCGCGCCGCGATCGGGCTTGGTGCGGCCTATATCCGGCTTGGCGCTGAGGTGAACTACCACCGCCTGTTCGAGGAAAGCCTCGAAGGGTTCAGCGAAGACGCGGTCGCAGCCCGCCAGTCCGAAGCGCTTTCCAAGGCAGGCCTTACGGTCTAGTCCGGGCGTATGGAATCTAAGCCCTACAACACGCCCGAAGCGCTGGGCCGTGAGCCATTCACGGCTGCGTTCTGGACGCTTTGCGCGCCCTTCCTGTTTCCAGTTCTCGGCGCCTTCCTGATCGGCCTTGCCTGGCCGGGCTTCAACCAGGTTATCAACGGGACAGACAGAACCACAGAAGCCATCGGCCTCCTCTGGACAGCGCTTGCCGCGATCCATCTCGTCTACTTCGCGATCCTGAGCATCTGGTGTGAACGTAGGGGCGCAGGGGCCTTTGCAGGCTCAATGCGCGCCTCGCAGAACTGGATCGTCGCCTCCATCCTTCTTGGCCCGGTCATCCTGATCGCCCCGAACCTGATCGCGGCCCTCATCGCGGGCGGTGAGCAGGGCTGGGAGTATTCGCGCGATGTCGATACCAGCTTATTCGCACCAGAGAATTGGGGGCTGGCCTATTTGGTATTCACAGTTCTTCTAGCCCCCATCCTTGAAGAAGTGACCTTTCGCGGCGTTGCGCTGGGGGCGCTCGTTGTCCGGGGCATTCCACCGCTCATGGCGATGGCTCTCTCATCGGCTGCTTTCACTTTTATTCACCTGCAATACAGCATCCCGGCGCTGATCGTTGTCTTCGTTGCGGGGATGGGGTTTGCGTGGCTGCGACTGAAGAGCGGGTCCATGCTCGTGCCGATCCTCGCGCACATTGCGGCCAATAGCGTGATCACCTTTCTCGCCAGCCTCGCGCCTCCCGCTGGGTGAGGACTTGTTGGTCCCGGCGGCTTACGGCACACCGCATTCGAAATGACAGACGATCTAGACCGTTCCCAGACATTCGATCTTCCCGAAGGCTACCAGCTCCTGCCATGGCACAGGGGCTTTGGCCGCCAGGTCGGTCCGCTCTTCGAGAAGCGCGGACCAGATGGCATCACCCGCGCCTTCCGGGTCGAGGAGCATCACACCAATGGCATGATGAATGCCCATGGCGGTATGCTGATGACCTTCGCCGACATGGCTTGGGGCGCAGCCGTCGAAAGCGACGAAGATAGCTGGTGGGTCACCATCCGCCTTCTCTGTGACTTCCTGTCCGGCGCCAAGCATGGCGAGTTCGTCGAGGGCAAGGCCCGCATCGTGGCCGAGGAAGCGAACGTCTATACCGTAGAGGGCCGCATCTGGACCGGAGAGCGCACGCTTCTCACCGGCAGCGGCATCTTCAAGGTCATAGAGCGGCGCGGATAGGCAGGAGAAACCTCATGAGTGACGGCAACCTGCCGAACAAGGCGCCAGACGTACATCCCGCGCCCAAGGAAGAAGACATGACGCTCGCCCGCTATGGCGGCGAGAAGCCAGCTGCGCCGGACTGGTTCAACTGGGCCATCGCGCAGGAGGCCCGCGAGGC
This sequence comes from Henriciella algicola, assembly GCF_003576245.1. Taxonomy (GTDB): domain Bacteria; phylum Pseudomonadota; class Alphaproteobacteria; order Caulobacterales; family Hyphomonadaceae; genus Henriciella; species Henriciella algicola. The sequence goes on along the minus strand of NZ_QWGA01000003.1, from coordinate 384,901 downwards.
CAGCGTCGAAGTCGACGGCGCCACGATCGCCTATCGAAGCTGGGGCGACCCGTCCAAGCCCGGCCTGCTGCTCGCCCACGGAAATGGCGCGCATGCCCGCTGGTGGGACTTTATCGCGCCCTTCCTCGCGGCTGATTATCACGTCGTCGCCCCGACCTTCTCAGGCATGGGCGATAGCGACTGGCGCAAGGCTTACAGCTTCCCGCTGTTCAGCCGAGAACAGCACGCCGTCTGCGAACATGCAGGCCTGTTCGATCATGCCGAGAAGCCGATCATCGTGTCGCACAGCTTTGGCGGGATCATCTCGCTTTATACCACGATCAGCGAAGGCGGGGACAGATTTGCCGGCGCGGTCATCGTCGATAGCCATATCGAGCCGCCTGGTGAGGAACGTCCACGTCCGCCGCGCCGCACGCGGGCAAACCGCATCTATGCAAGCTTCAATGAGGCGCTGGCGCGCTTCCGCCTCGCCCCGCCGCAGCCTTGTGAGAACGACTATATCGTCGACTATATCGCCCGTCACAGCATCAAGGAGATGACGGGTGAGGATGGCGAGGAAGGCTATTCCTGGAAGTTCGATCCCTTCATCTTCAACTCGCTGATGGATGAGTGGAATGATGTCGACCTGACCGCGATGGAAACGCGCTGTCCCATCGTATTCATGCGAGGTGGGCTGTCAGACCTCGTGCCGGACCGGGTCGCGAATTATATGAGCTCGCTTCAGGACCCGCCGGTGCCGATGATCACGGTGCCAGAGGCCTATCACCATGTGATGCTCGACCAGCCGCTCGCCTTCGTCTCATCGATCCGCGGGCTGCTTGCTGGCTGGCCAGGGCGCCGCTGATTTGGCGTTTGCAAGCTGTGGCCGCGCGCCCTACACAGCCGCGAAATGATAGAGATCCTCCCTGAGACGCCCGCCCGGCATGCCGAGGCGATTGAAGACCTGTTCGACCGCACCTTCGGGCCTGGCCACTTCGCCAAGACCGCAGAGCGGCTGCGCGAATATTCCTGGACGCTGCCAGAGATAAACCGCGTCGCCGTGGTCGACCGCGACACGGTCGTCGGTGTCTGCCGCGTCTGGCCGCTCAGGGTTGGCGCGCGGCGCGACAAGGCGCTGTTCTACGGACCTGTCGCTGTCTCGCCAGCCTGGCGAGGGTCAGAGCTCGGCCTGCAGCTGACTGAAGCGGCACTGGAGGCTGGGAAGGAAGCGGGCTGGCCCGCAGCCGTGCTTATCGGTGCGCCGGCCTATTTCGGGCGGATCGGTTTTGAAGTGACCCCGCGCGGGCGCCTGACCTTTCCGGGCCCGCAGGACCAGTCCCGCGTCATGGTGCGGGATCTTGCAGGCGATGCCAGCCTGCTCGAAGGGCTCGTCACAGCGATCTAGGAGGTCTGCGCGCGTTCGACCTGCGGGACGACGTCGATCCCATCGACATCTTCGAGCGCGCGGATCTGGTCTTCATTGGAGCCCTTGGCGATAACGGAAAAGGATGCATTCGTCTCGAGGATGACCCACTGAACCTGCTGGGGATCGACGAGGCCTTTCTGGCGGATCGCCGACATGACTTCGCGCTTGGTGACCCGCTCGGCCCGCATGGCTTCCTCACAGAAAACGCCCCTATCAAGCAGCACGACCGGCTTCGCCTTGACCAGTTTTGACAGCCACTTGCTGTGAAGCACTGACTTGGTGAGCACCCATTGCAGGATCAAAAGCATCACGATGGCGGCGACCGCTTCAATGACGGTCACGCCTTTCAGCACAATACCGGAGCCGACCAGAGAGCCGATCGCCACGGTGACGATCCAGTCGAAATTGTTCATTTGCGAGGTTGCCCGCTTCCCCGAGAGCCGGATCGCGAAGATGATTGTCAGATACATGATCGGCGCAGAAATCAGAACGCGGACAAGGTCACTCTGCTGATCAAGAAGGATGGGGTCCATGGGGCTGCTCCGGCTGGCTTCGTCTGCAATTTCAATGTACTGGACGGTCGTGTGTTCCCAGGCGCGTACAATTTGCGCGTGTATATTCAGTGCGTGGCCAGCAAAGGCGGAATGCTCCAGAGGCAGAAGCCATTAGCACCAGGACATGTTCGGCATTATGAACGTGCCAACAGGGAGGAGGAACTATAAAGTTTTCCCTCTCACCTCATTGCGCCGGGGACGGTCCGGTCGCGGCGCACCTTGATTACGTTTCCCGGCCGACGGTGCCCGGAAAGGAGGCGCTCTGTCAGGCGCTGATAATGAAGGATGAAGCGTTCGACCCATTCGGTCTCTGCTTCGGTCAGCGTGCCAGGCGCCTTGCCAAGAGTTTCGGCTTCCTGTTGCAGTCGCCAGTCGAGGACCGTCTCGAAGCCTGGCGCATCGAGATGGATGAAGCTGTCGGCCATGTCCCAGAGGCGGGCATAGAAACCGCCCAGCTGTTCTTCCTGATACTGCCGCCATGCGCCAGACGGGTCTTCGGCCTCGATGCTGTTTAACGGCGCATCCAAAGGGGCGGACGGATCAGGCGCGGCGCCCATGAGCCAGCCTTCGAGAATGACGAGGCTGGGGCGGTCTTCCATCGTGAGCACAGTCGGCTCGGCGCGGTCATCATCCCGCTTGGAGAAGCGGGGCAGGCGGATCTCCTCGCCGGGCTGTGCGGTCTGGAGTGCGGTGAGCGTCTCCATGAGCAGTAGGACGTCATGCGTGCCGGGAGGGCCGCGCGTCGCGAACAGCGGGTGGACCTCAGCGGCGAGCCGCGCGCGCTCGGCCTTTGGCAGATAGAAGTCATCAATGCCGAGACCGATGGCGCGGGGGCCGAGCGCCTCCAGCACAGACCGGAGCGCCGTCGACTTACCGATCCCCTGCGCGCCCGAGATGAAGACGAGGCGCGGCGCGGTCCCGTCAGAGAGCTCTGCCTTGAGGAGCGGCAGGAGGGCGTCGGCAAGCTCGGTCATGACGCGCAGTTTGAGCAAGGCCGGACGGGGATCAAGAGCATTCTTGCGCACGCCACGGCTTCTCGATCTCACCGATCTGGATTGACGCGCTTCAATATTTCAACGATCATGGAAATATGGATATCAAGACTGCATTGCTCGCCTTTTCAGCCCTCTCCCAGGAGGGGCGGCTGGAAGTATTCCGGCTACTGGTGAAGGCAGGGCCGGATGGCCTCGCCGCGGGCCTCATCGCAGAGCGCGCGGGCCGGGCGCCCAATACGCTCTCGGCGCAGCTCAACCTGCTCCAGCAGGCGGGCCTGATCGAGAGCCGGCGCGAGGGGCGCTCCATTATCTACTCGGCCTGTTTCGATAAGGTCAGCGACCTCATCGTTTACCTGATGGAGGATTGCTGCGCCGGTGAGCCATGCGTTGCGAGCAGTGTTCAGGCGGCGGCAGAGCGCGCGCTCTGCTGTGCGCCGTCTTCCTCAGTGACTTCATAATACGCCAGCCGAGAAAGACGGGGAAACTCCATGGGTACTTTCGAGAGATATCTGTCGGTCTGGGTTGCGCTGGCCATTGTGGTCGGCATCGGTCTTGGCCAGTTGCTGCCTGGTGTGTTCGGCGCGCTGGCGGGATTTGAATACGCCAATGTGAACTTCGCGGTCGCCATCCTGATCTGGGCCATGGTCTGGCCGATGATGATCGGGGTGGACTTCTCTTCGCTCGCCCGGGTGGGGGAGAAGCCGAAGGGGCTTCTCATCACGCTGGTCGTGAACTGGCTGATCAAGCCTTTCACCATGGCAGCTCTGGGCGTTCTCTTCTTCCGCTTTGTGTTCGCGGGCTTCATCCCGGAGGCAGATGCCGAAGGATATATCGCGGGGCTGATCCTGCTCGGCGCGGCGCCCTGTACGGCGATGGTCTTCATCTGGTCACAGCTGACGCGGGGCGACCCGAACTACACCCTCGTCCAGGTCAGCGTGAATGACGCGATCATGGTCGTCGCCTTCGCGCCCATTGTGGCGCTGCTGCTCGGGATGACCGACATCATCGTGCCGTGGGAGACGCTGCTGCTGTCTGTCGGGCTATATGTCGTCGTACCGCTGGTGGCGGGGATCGCGGTGCGCCAGATGTTGAAGACGCGGGGCGGGGAGGCTGCCATCAATGGCGTCATTGAGCGGGTGAAGCCCGCTTCCGTGCTCGGCTTGCTTCTGACTGTCGTCCTCCTCTTCGGGTTCCAGGGCGAGGTGATCCTCTCCCAGCCGCTGGTCATTGCGCTCATCGCCGTGCCGATCCTGATCCAGTCCTATGGCATGTTCGCGGTCGCTTATGGCGCGGCCTATGCGCTGAAAGTCCCGCACAACGTCGCCGCGCCCTGCGCGCTGATCGGGACGTCGAACTTCTTTGAGCTGGCGGTTGCGGTGGCGATCTCTCTGTTTGGGCTCAACTCCGGCGCAGCGCTCGCGACCGTTGTGGGTGTGCTGGTGGAGGTGCCGGTGATGCTGTCTCTGGTGGCGTTCGCGAACCGGACGCGGGGGGCTTTTGTAGAGGGGGCGCAGGCCGACAACTGAGTGAAACGATTGTCCTTATCCGGCGGCGACCTCGTTATTCAGTTCTGTATTCCAACGGATACATGACCCCGAATTGTTCATAGACTGCGCCGTCGATGACCAGCGGCTCGAACCGCACGTCCTCAATCGCTTTCTCCGATGCTCGCCTGAAAGCGTCGTCAGTACACTCAGCTTCGATGTTGTAGGGGCGGCCCTCAGTGTCGACATCCATGAAGACATTGCATTCGCCCTCTTCACCGCGATTGGCTGGTCCGTTCGGGTAGGAAGGGACGGGGTGTCTGGTTGGTCTGGTTTCATGAAGGACCCCGGCGTTTCGCATGATCAGGGTTTCAAGAAGGTCGTCTCCGGCGAGCGGGTGAGGCGCGGGCATGCGTAGCGCCGTGAAAGTCGTACCAGCTTTTTCCCTCACCAATCGTTCGACCTCTGCATCTCCCAGTTCCTGGGCGAGCGCGATCGCCAGATGAAATGGATTGCGGTCGCGTCGTTTTGCAGCGGTGTTCAGCACTGGCAGGAGTGTGTTGAGCGCTTCGTCATACTGCCCCTGATCAGCCAGCGACGTCGCGTGGATGTTCGCAAGCCTTGTTTTCAGACCGTCGGGCGCAGCTGGAAGCTCCCGTGCGGCAAGGGCGGCAAGCGCGGAAAAATCGCGGCTGACTTCGAAGGCGTGGATGAGCGAATACATGTTCGAGACCTTGTCGCTACCATCGTCATAGGTCGTCGATTGAACGATAACCCCCAATGCGTGCGCTTTGACGGAGGGGGTCTTCGACTTCGCCCCTATAAAGAGAGAAGCGCCATAGAAGGCGTTTCGATCCGAGCAGTCATACCTGTCCTTGGCGTACTCCTCTTCGATTTTCTGAAGAATTTTGAGAACATCCTGATTGGCGCGCAGGGCGCGGCCTGCATCCTTGTACCAGCCCTCGATCTTTCTCGTTGCGTGTTTGCTTGCTTCGGTGCTGTCGCAGGCTTCCGGCTTCATGATCTGCGCGGTTGCCGGTGCGCTCAAAACGAAGGTGGCAGTAGCTGACAGGGCGAGAAGCCGGACAGAATTTAGAGGCATTGAATGACGAACTCACTGGTAGGTTTCCGACGTGTCGATCAACCTAAGAGGGTTGGACCACCAAGTCGAGTGAGCGGTCCTCTTTCTCCCACCCAGCACCAGCGCCCGCAGGCTCCGTTGGGTGGAGTGCGGGTGTCAGACTTTGTTGCACGAGATCCCGGCCTTCGCCGGGAGGAGCGAATATTGGTGGATCGGGGGTGCGCGGGCGGTGGTTTTGGTGGGGTGTGGCCGGGGTGTGCGGGCGGTGTGCCCCTGGTGCAGCGGCGGTGCAGGCGCGGTGCATAGGGTGAGCGCGGTCCAGGCAGGCTCAAGCTGCAAGGCGGGGTGTGTCCAGGGGGCGGGAGTGTGAGGGGCGGGCAGCGCGGCGCGCTGGGCCTGCTCGGCCTCTGTCAGTTCCCATGCCGAGACCCAGATGACGCCATCCTCGCGCACATGCCAGTTGAGCCAGCTGCGGCCGTCCGCCCTCGCTTCGTCAAAAGTGGCGCTCAGCCGGCCCAGATAATGAAACAGCGTCCGCCAGTGCCGCACCGGCACCCGCATCAGGCAGCTCCATATGATCGCCCAGCTCAGCTCCATGCGGCAGCGTTATAGACGGGCGCGCGGGGAGGGGGATGGAACTCGCGGCCCGGAGCTACAGAAAAGCTTCGAGCGCGCGGCAAGCTCTATCCAAGCTTTCACTTTTGCCGCGAGCCTCGTTTATGTCCCAGTGATCTTGGATAAATTCCGTCAGACGTGAATTGTATGCGGGGCCTATGGCAGACGAATGGTTAGCTGCAGGGAGCATGTCGTCGCGAACTCCTCGGTCGCGGCTCTTCCGAGCCACGCCGAGTAAAACCTCTTTCGTATCAGGTACGCTGTCGTCTAGATCAGGCACAACGTTGGGCGATACCGACAAAAAGTTCGCGAGATTCGTTCTATCGCAAATGAGCCAAGTCTCAACTTCGTGAATAGCAAATCTGAGGCACAAATTCGGTGGAACCGGGTCGCCGAACCATTGGTGGATTTGCTGTATGGGGCAGAGTTGGCCTAATTTATCGCCATCCAAGAACACAACAAACTTAATGCCGTTGAGCGAACGTTTGATGCTGGGTAGCGACTTTGCGAAGTAATTGTAACCTTTATTGCCCATCGTTGAACCAACGAAGACATTCGGTGCGATAGACGCAATTATCCGTCGAGCGGCCTGTTCTAGTAAGATATCTTCGGAAAAAAGAACCATTTACTTAGTCGGAAACTGTGGAGAATAGCTCGATCTGTCTCGGTATCGTCTTAGGCAGCACTGCTTCTCCTACCGAAAAGCCAGCTTTTACCAGACTATATGGCTCGTCTAAGTCCGATAGATTTACGGCTTGAGTCGATTCGCCGGAGGTATCGAGGAGCACAACTTCCTCAGGCGCAATTCCTTTGTCCGAAAGCAGGTCCACGCTATGCGTGCTCAGTATAACCTGACGACGTCTTTGGCGTTGCATCCTATAGATCAAAGGCGCCATTTGCTGAACGATGCCTGAGTTGAGAGACAGTTCTGGTTCTTCGAGGAGCAGTAGAGATTCATCTTCTAGAAGAGCCCACAATAACCCAATCAGCCTTAGCGTGCCGTCCGAAAATTGATCCTCTTGTTGCCATCCCGCGTTCGGGCGCCAATGTTCGTACAATGCAGCTAGATGAGGTCGCCCAGTAGCTTCATCACGTTCGAACTTAAGTTCGCGAAGGTTGGGAACCGCAATCTTCAGAGCAGCTTCAATTCTCTTCAGTCTGCTCTTTTGCGATCGCTCAGGAGTTTTCGCAACTCGCTCAAGAAACCCTTGGCCAAACGGATCAGTCTCGATGATACGCCCACTTATGGCGTCGGCGTACCTTAGTAGTTGCGGCACCAGATGCAGATAAGTAATCGCCCCGAAAAAGCGCGATATTTCTCGAAACTTAACGTTGTCGTTCACCTGCTCAAGATGGGTTTGGATCAGCCGCTCGGGATCAGCGTCATCGTCAGCATTTGGCCGTTTTAAAATTCGCTCATCGTTCTTGTAGACTTCCTCGCGTTCTACAATTGGTCGCCGAAAACCGCGAGGTTCTTGAGTTATAGATAGCCTATATCGCCAGCTATCCTCTGAATCCGAAGATGCCTTGAGAGTGATATCGATCTCTATGTACGGCCGCTGCCTTGCCGAGAGGCAGCGAACTTTCGAAAATCCGCCGCGGAGCTGAAGCGCACTTTGTAGCCCGCCCCCCTGAGATGAACATATGTCCCGCAGAAATCGAAAAACATCGAGTAGATTGGATTTTCCTGCAGCGTTTGCCCCTAGCACGAATGTTCGTTGAGAGAGGCTGATTTCAGAGGAACGAAAATTCCTCCAATTTCTCAATTTTAAGCTGGACACTATCATTCTCTTCAGATGCTTCATTTGCCCTAAATTGGCAAGCGACTGGAGAATTGCTGAGCTGGACTGGGTCCCGGATAAAGCCTGTCGGCTTTTCCGGGATGACGGGGTTGAGTTTTGTGGTGATTTGTTTCCGGCGGTGAACTCCCTTCTCCCGGATGCGGGAGTGGTTCGTCTTCGCTCACCATGAGGGGGCCGGGGATGAGGGCTCTGAAGTTCGAGGCGGTTTAGGCGTTTCACCAAGCTTAGACGTTGCTGCCCTCACCCCTGACCCCTCTCCCGAAAACCGGGAGAGGGGGAGGAAGTGCGGCTTCTGCAGCGTGCTTGGCTAGCGTGGTGGCCGCATACCCGGTGCATCACTGAGGCGACGACTTTCGTTGCAAGCGTAGCTTCCCCTCTCCCCTAGCCCCTCTCCCTGGGGGAGAGGGGAACGGGACCGGTTACCGCCCCTCGCGCCGCCAGGCCAAAATCAGGAAAACCAGAATGAGCGCCACTGCCAGAAGCCCCGGCAGAAGGGGCAGGCTGGTGGAGCTGCGGACGGCGTAGGCGCCGCGTTCCTTGAGGCCCAGCCAGTTTCCGCCGGCGGCGTTGGCGTTTTGCCCGACGCGGCGGATGTCCGGCAGGCTGGCGCCGGGGCGGGTCAACTCGTAGACGCCGCCGCCTGTGGCCGCTGAGAGCGGGGCGAGGACGTCGCCGGTCGCTTCGAGGGAGGCGTATTCCTTTGGATTGGCGGGGCCGTTCAGGGCGACGGCTTCAAGGCCGCCTGCCTCAGCGCGGAAGAGGCCGAGCTGGTCTATGGCGAGCTCTGCGGTGAACTCGCCGGGGCCGGTTTGCGTCCAACGGGGATTGAGGGTTTCGCCGTCCGGGGTCTCGACGCTCAAGGTCGGGGCGGTGTCTGACAGGGTGCGAAGGCGCGCGCGCATCGTGTCGCCCTGCGCTTCAAGGAGGAGCTGGCGCTCTTCAAGCTCTGGCTCTTTCATCAGCCAGTGGACGGTGCGGCGGATCAGCTCTGCAAAGGGGCCGCCGCCATCATAACCGCGCGCCCAGAGGAAGATCTGGCCTGAAAGGATCTGCGCGACGCGGCCTTCGCCGACGCGGTCGACGACCAGAAGCGGGTCTCCATTGCGGGCCGTCATCAGGACATCGCCGACTTCGGGCACGGCCTCGATATAGCGCACCCAGTCGCCCCATGACTGGCCGGTGAGGGTCTCTGTGATGGTGTGGCGCGCGCCGGTTTCAGAGATTTGCGGGTTGAACTTTCCGACCTGGATCGTGCCGGTGGGCAGGGCCGGAAGGACAGCGGAGAGCGGCGTGTTGGCGAGGGAGGCGGGGCCTGCGAAATCCTCACCCGCCGCGATCAAGAGGGCGCCGCCATCGGCCACATAGCGGGCCATATTCGCGAGGTAGGACATGGTGATGACGGTGCGCCGCTCATACTGGTCGAAGATGATGAGGTCGAACTCATTCAGCTTGCCCTCGAACAGCTCCTCTGTCGGGAAGGCGATGAGGGCCATTTCCTCCAGCGGGGTCACGTCCTGCTTGTAGGGCGGGCGCAGGATGGTGAAGTGGACAAGGTCGACCGAGGGGTCGGACTTCAGGAGGTCGCGCCAGACGCGGCCTGCGGCGTTCGGCTTGCCGGTGATGAGGAGGACGCGGAGGCGGTCGCGCACGCCGGACAGGGTGGCGGCGGTGCGGTTATTTGCGAGGGTCAGCTCCTGCTCGCCTGCCGGGGTTTCGACGACGAGGATGTTGTCGCCGCGCCGCTCAATCTCGACCGGGAGGGGGGTGTCGGTGCCGGTCTGGACGGTGATCTCTTCGGGCTCTCCGCCATTCATGGAATAGGTGACGGTGGCCTGCGCACTGACAGGGTCATCGACGCGCACGACGAAGGCGGCGTCCTCGCCGACAATGCCGAAGTCCGGCGAGCGGACGAGTGAGATGCGCCGGTCGCCGCTGTCCGGGTCGCCCGTGATGAGGCTGTGAATGGGGCCGAGCGCTTCAAGGCGGGCGGCGTCTTCGGGCACGTCATGGACCTGTCCGTCCGTGACGAGGACGGTGCCAGCGATGCGGTCGCGCGGGACGTCGGCCATCAGGCCTTCGAGGGAGGCGATGAGGTTGGTGCCACCGGCGCTGGAGCCTGTCTCGACGAAGCGGACCTCCAGCGAGGTGTCGGCGTCCATGTCGGCGCGCAGCTTTTCGAGGGCGGCGTCGGCAATGGCTTCGCGGTCACCAAAGCTCATACTCTCTGAGCGGTCGACGACGATGGCGGCGACGGAGGGGAGGGGGTCTCGTTCCTCGCGGACATAGGCGGGGTTGGCGAGGGCGGCGGCGAGCGCGGTCAGCACGGCGGCGCGCATCAGCCAGGCGCGGCCACGCCAGCGGATATAGGCGCCATAGGCGAGAAGGCAGAGCGCGAGCAGCGCCCAGAGCAGCGGCCAGCCGAGAAGCGGGTCGAGCGAGATTCGGCCAGCTTCGGTCATTCAGGCGTGCCTTCCTGCTGGCGGCGGAGCATTTCCCGGATGTCCGGCATGTCTTCCTGATCTTCGCTGCCGGGCAGGCGCGGCGGGATCTGGCGTTCGATACCGGTCGGGGCGGGCTCACCGCCGTCTTCGCCTTCGCCGAGGCGTTCCAGCAGGGCCGGAATGTGGACCTGGTCTTCCTTATAATTGCCGGTCAGCACGTACATCATGAGGTTCACGCCAAAGCGGCGGGCCATCTCGCGCTCCCGGTCGCCGCCATCGACGCTGAGCAGGGGGCGCCCGCTCTCATCAATGGCCCAGGCGGCGAGATAGTCTGCGTCCCCGATGATGAGGCCGGAGACGCCGTCGCCCCGGCGGGCCGAAGCGTCTGCCGCGCCTGCTGAGGATTCGATCCAGAGCTGGCGGTCCTGATAGCGCCCGGCGAACCCGTCGATCAGGTAGAAGCTGCGCGTCATCACATGGTCCTGGCTGACGGGCTGGAGCGGCGGGGTATCGAGGCCGGGCAGGACGCGGTCGAGGTCGGCAAAGCTGTTATTGCTGGCGACATTGCCACCCCGGCGCGTGTCGATGAAGAGCGCGCCGCCATTGCGCAGATAGGCGTTGAGGCGCTCCACCGCGCGGGAGCTGAGCGGGGCCGCATTATCCGGCAGCGCGAGCACGATCATCGGGTAGACGTCGAGCTCATCGGTTTCCGGGTCGACCGTGTGCGGCTCTGCCGGCTCCACCGAGGTGCGGCGGAAGAGGATGAGGGAGAGGCCGCGAAGACCCGCGCGGGTGACGGCGTCGACCTTGCTGTCGCCGGTCTCGATATAGGCTAGGCGCATTTCGAGCAGGGCTTCCATTGCCTTGTCGATCTCGCCGTTTTGCTCGATCTCCGTGCCGCGATAGCCGGGCGAGATGGCATAGCTGTAGGGGTTGGGGCTGATATCTTCGAACTGTGCGTGGGCTGGCGGCTGGGCGAGCGGTGCGAGCGTCGCTACGCCAGCGATCAGGACGGCCGCATGCGCGCCGCGGCGCAGCGACGGGAAGCGTCCGGCGAGTGCCAGTGCGACGAGAAGATCGATCGCGATCAGCAAGCCTGTGAGGCCGAGTAGGAGGCCGCCGAGACGGATGGTCTGCGCTTCGGCGTCACCAAGCAGCGTGGCGCTGGTCGGCCAGTTGGTGACGAGCGCGGGGACGCCTGCGGCTGCGGTGTTGATGGCGCGGGTGCCACCGGGGCCGCGATAGAGGCCGGGCGGGTGGGATTCAGAAGGGACGGCGTCTGCGAGGTCAGCTGCCGCGATGGGCGAGGCGTTCGGGCCGGGGCTGACAAGGCGGCCATAGCCGTTCACCGTCACCTCTGGCGTATAGGTGCCTTCCTCGTCCTGCATGGTTTCGCCGCGGCCAGCGGCTATGGCGCGTCTCAGCATCTCGACGAAGGTGCCTGAATAGGGAAGGTCGGACCAGTCGGGGCCCGCAGTGACGTGAAAGAGGACGAGCGTGCCCTGTCCGCGGCTCGCGCCTGTGACAAGTGGCGAGCCATCCTGCAGGCGCGCCCATGTGCGGCTGGCAAGCTCTGGGTCCGGGCGGGCGAGGACCTGCTGGCGGATCTTGATGTCGGCGGGTGAGGAGAGGCCCGCAAAGGGCGAGGTCTCAGGGTAGCTGCCGATGCTTTGCGGGTCTTCCCAAGTGAGTGCGCCGCCAATGGCGCGGGAGGAGCGGCGCAGCGGCGTCGGCACGAGGCTGTCGGACTGTGCAGCAAGGCGCGGGCCTGCAAAACGGATGAGCGCGCCGCCGCCTTCGACCCATTCGGCCATGCGCTCTTCAAGTTCAGGCGCAAGCTGGCCAATATCGGTCATGATGATCGCGTCTGGGTCGGCGGCGATCAGCTCTTCGATGGAGCCGTCCGTGATGTGGGCGAAGGGCTCCAGCGCCTGACGAACATAGTGCATGTCGGAGAGGAGCGGCTGAGCGGTCGAGTCGCCGGAGACAAGACCGACACGGCGGGAGCGGTCTGCCGAATCCCAGAGCCAGACGCTGCCTGCGCCCTGCACGCCGGTAATGGCGAAGCGTTCGACGCGGGCAAGGGCAGCTGCGGGGACGTCAAAGCGGGCGATGGCTTCTGCCTCACCAGCGGCGAAGTCTGCCTCTGCCGTTGCGAGGGCTGCACCGTCGAGGGTGAGGGCGGAGACATAGGTCTGCGCGCTGTTGGAGGTATCGGTCCGGCGGACCGTGACGGCGGCCCCGTCAGCGGCGGAGGAGAGGCCGGTAATCGCGAACGGCCCGCGCGGAGCGGCGGCGTAGATGCTGAGCGGGGCGATTGCGCCGAGGGCATCAGCAAAGGCGCGGGCATCCTCGCTGCCAAGTCCGTCACTGGCCCAGAGGATGCGGGCAGGCTGGATGCCGGAGGCTTCAAGACGCTCAAGCGCGTCTTCGCGGTCTGTGCCCCAGGAGACGGGGTCGAGCGATCCGATACGGGCAGAAAGGTCTGTCCGTGTCAGGCGGTCGGCCGGGTCTGCGTTAAGCGTGCGCGGGGCGGTCAGAAGGAGGTGGCCAGCGGTATCGCGGCTCGCCCCGTCGAGGGCGCTGGAGGCGGCGGATTGCAGCTCACCCCAGCGCGGGGTGCTGGTCCAGCCATTGTCGATGACGATGAGGACAGGGCCTGCGTCCTCGCTGCCGACCTGCGCGCCCGGTGCATAGACGGGGTTCGAGAGGCCAAGGATGGCAGCGGCAGCAGCCAGAAGGCGCAGGAGGAGAATCCACCACGGCGTGCGGGCCGGGGTTTCGTCTTCGGGCTCAACATCATCGAGCAGGCGGAGCGAGGGAAGGGCTGCTTCCTGCGGGGCGGGCGGCGTCGCGCGCAGGATGTACCAGATGACGGGCAGGGCGATGAGGCCGAGCAACGCCAGCGGTGCGCCAAAGAGAAACGGGCCAGGGCTCATAGGCGCGCCCCGAAGGCTTCGAAGGCCTGTTTCAGGTCTGCCGCGCCATAAGTGATGTCGTCACCAGTCGAATGGCGGACATATTGCCAGCCAAAGCTGGCTGCGAGGTTCTCAATGGCGGCGGCATGGGCGGCGAAGCGTTCGAGGTACTGATCGCGGATCGTTTCGGCGCGGCCAAAGAGGCGGAAGAGCGGGGTGCCCGGGCGGCTGAACCGCACGCGGCCCTGCCATGGGAAGGTTTCCTCGATAGGGTCGCTGAGCGCGATGAGAATGCCTTCTTTCGACGCGCGGGCGAGCGGCGCGAGCCTTTCGCGCCAGACATCGATCGGGTCATAGAAATCACTGGCAAGCGCAAAGATGGCGCGCGAGCGAGGCGGCGGTGGAAACTGACTGCTGCCAGAGGCGAGCAGGTCCTCGCCAAGCTTGTCGGCGGCGGCTTTGCCAAAGCTTGCCTTGCGCGCGCTGCCGAGAACGCCAATGCGCTCTCCCGCCTTGGACAGCATGAGGCCATTGGCCAGCATCAGGATTCGGGCTGTGTCTGCTTTCGTGCGGCGCTCAGTCGTGCCGCTCCAATCAAAGCCTTCCTGGGGGTCACACCAGAAGAGAATGGTGCGGGCGGTCTCAAGCTCTGTTTCGCGGACATAGACATCGTCACCGCGCGCCGAACGTCGCCAGTCGATCCGCTGGGCGGTGTCTTCCTGCGAGTAGTGACGATACTGCCAGAACTGTTCGCCTGTGCCTGCGCGCTTGCGGCCTGCCGCGCCCAGATGGGCAGCGTCGGCGGCGCGCGCCTTCAGATTGAGGCCCGGCAGGGCGCGCATGACGGCCTCTGCTTCTGCTCTGAGGGCCTCAAGCTTCATTCGCGGAGACCTCATCGGTGCAGTCGAGCGCGGCTTCGAATTTGCTGCGCCACTGGGCAGGCAGGCTGGCGGCGTCGGTCCGCTCACTCAGGCGGTCCTGATCGCTGAGGCCTGCTTCAGCTTCGACGCCGGAGAGGAAGCTCTCTGCCTCTGCCGACTCGTCTTCGATAGCGCCGACTGACAGGCCGACGCCTTCCCGGTTTGACCAGGCGTGGAGCACGCGAACGCGGGCGGCATCAAGCTCTGCGCGGACAAGGCGGCGATCCGAGGCCGAAAGACCTGTGCCGCTGACGTCTATGGCAAGCTCTGCGCGTTCGATCATGCGGTAGCATTCTGCCAGCGCATCGCCTGAAGGCGACGGCATGCCGGGATCACGCTCGCACGCTGCGAGGGCGGCTGCGCCAAGCGCGAGGCCAGCGGCCCAGCGCATCAGTTGCGGCGTTGCAGCCTGCATCTCAGCCTGTCGATCTGGCGAGGTCGCCGATCAGCTCACGCATGCTTGGCGCCTGACCGGTCGGGTCGTAGCGCATTGCCATACGGTGGCCGAGGCAAGGCTCTGCAAGGGCTTCGACATCTTCGAGCGATGGCGCGAGACGGCCGCGCAGGAGGGCGCGTGCCCGGCAAGCCAGCATCAGCGCCTGACCGGCGCGAGGCGACGGGCCCCAGTCGACGAAGCGGCGAACACGGTCATCCGAGCTCTGCTCAGGGCGGGCTTCGCGAACGGTTGCGAGGATCGCCGTCAGCACTTTCTCGCCAACAGGCATCTGGCGAACGAGACGCTGAAGCGCCATGAGCTGTTCGCCATCAATGGCGGGCTGGACGCTCGCATCAGAAAGGCCGGTCGTTTCAACGAGGATCTGACGTTCAGTGTCGATGTCCGGATAGGTGACATCGATCTTGAGAAGGAAACGGTCGAGCTGGGCTTCTGGCAGCGGATAGGTGCCTTCCTGCTCAATCGGGTTCTGGGTCGCGAGCACATGGAAAGGGGCGGGCAGGTCATGGCGCACGCCTGCAATCGTGACGTGGCGCTCCTGCATGGCCTGGAGGAGGGCGGACTGGGTGCGCGGCGAGGCGCGGTTGATCTCATCTGCCATCAGGAGCTGGGTGAAGATCGGGCCCTTGATGAAGCGGAAGCTGCGCTCACCGCCGGCGCCCTCATCGAGAACTTCAGAGCCCAGGATGTCGGACGGCATGAGGTCTGGCGTGAACTGGATGCGCTGTGAGTTGATACCGAGGGCCGTGCCCATGGCTTCGACGAGGCGGGTCTTGGCAAGGCCGGGGGCACCAATGAGCAGGGCGTGGCCGCCTGCGAGAATTGCCGAAAGCGCCAGCTCGATCACGCGGTCCTGACCGAAGACCGCTTTCGCGATCTCGGCTTTCACCTTCTCCAGCGTTTCGCCAGCGGCTTCAGCCTCCTGAACAACCACGTCATTATCGTCTGCCATGAGGTCTCCGTCTTTGCTCCGGCCCAGTTCAGACCTACGTCTAGGCAAAATGATGGCGGAGCGCGACGTGAAATCCAATGAAAACACTGCAATCAGCTTGAACGACCTGCTTAAAGTCATCGCGCCTGACCCGAGCGGGCGCAAACTGCCGCCTGTCGAGCAATGGTCGCCGGAACGGTCGGCCGATATCGACATGGAAATCCGCGCCGATGGCAGCTGGTGGCATGAAGGTGGACGAATCAATCGCAAGAAGCTGGTGAAGCTGTTCTCGACCATCTTGCGCAAGGATGAAGACGGCTCGCACTGGCTGGTGACGCCTTATGAAAAGGTCGTCGTGCATGTCGAGGATACGCCCTTCATTGCAACGCGCGTGGACCGGGCTGGTGAGGCGGGGGAGGATCAGAAACTGGCCTTTGTCACCAATGTCGGCGACGTCGTTATCGCTGGCGCAGACAATCCGCTGCGGATCGAGACGGACCCTGAGACGTTGGAGCCGTCGCCTTATCTACTGGTGCGTGGGCGCCTGGAGGCGAAACTGGCGCGGCCTGTCTTCTATGAGCTCGCCGGAATGGCGGTCACATCGCCTGAGGATGAAGGACGTCTTGGTGTCTGGTCAGATGGGGTGTTCTTTGACATAGGACCGGCCGAGGACTGAACCCCCTATGGCCTTTGTCGATCTCGATGATTTCCTGGCGCGTGCGCGCCTGCGCCTTGACCCTGTTGGGGGCGAGGAACGCCTGTCTGAAGGCGGCGATATCGAGTTTCTGGACGCTGACGGCATTGCGAATATTCGCCGGGCCGCTGTGCTGGTGCCGATCATCCCGAGGGAGGGTGGGCCGACCACGCTGCTGACCCATAGGCCCATGACGATGAAGGCCCATCCGGGGCAGGTTGCTTTTCCGGGCGGCAAGGTCGACCCGGTTGATGCCGATGAAATCGAGGCAGCGCTGCGCGAAGCCGAGGAAGAGGTTGGCGTCAATCCGGACGAAGTGAAGCTGATCGCACGGGGCGCACCTTATATTACGGGCACGGGCTTCCGGATCGTGCCGGTGCTAGGTGTGCTGCCAGAAGGTTTTGTTCCCCGGCCAGACCCGGTTGAGGTAGACAGTGTGTTTGAGACGCCGCTTTCCTTCCTGATGAAGGCGGCAAACCACCAGCGTCAGAAGACCAGCTGGAAGGGGCAGATGCGCCACTATTATGAGATGCCGTATGATGGCCACCGCATCTGGGGCGTGACGGCTGGGATCATACGCGCTTTATATGAGAGGCTGTACGAGCCCGGGGAGGAAGTGGTTTGACCTACAGGATCATCTTTCAGATCGTGCTGTTTTTGCTGCCCTTCTTCGCCTATGGCGTCTGGCGGCTGGCACGCCAGGAAGCCATCGAGGAAGGCCGCAAGCCGTGGCCGATCACCATCCTGTTCGCGACGGGCGCTGGTCTGGCCGTGCTGGCCTGGATCATCCTGATCTTCGTGGACCGGGGCGGACGCGACACATGTATCCAGCGCTCCTATACCGACCCGGAGACAGGCCGGATCGTGGCCGCGAGGGAAGTGCCTTGTGAAAAGCGCCGCGACGAGCTTGGCCTGCCGGCGAGCCGTGACCCGGGCAGCCGCGCTTCGGGGCTTGGCGGGACAGACCCTGCCGGGCCGAATGAACCGCCCGGCCCGCTTGACCCGGAAGCGCGTGATGATGCAACGGCGCTGGAAAGCGAAACTGCGGAAGACAGGACAACCGCCCCGCAATGACCGAACTTACCAAGACTGACTGGATCGACGCGCCCACAACGCGCGCCGTGATCGACGCCTTGCACGCTGTGCGCGCCGATTGCGCGCGCTTTGTCGGCGGGTGCGTGCGTAATTCCATCATGGGCCGCGAGGTGGACGATATTGATATCGCCACCCAGTTGGAGCCGCAGGCCGTTATCGATGCGCTGGAATCAGCTGGCATCCGCGCCATTCCGACAGGGATCGAGCATGGCACGATCACGGCCGTCATTGAGAGCAAGCCTTTCGAGATTACGAGCCTTCGCCGCGACGTGGAGACCGATGGCCGGCGCGCCGTCGTCGCCTTTACCGAGGACTGGGCAGAAGATGCCGGGCGGCGCGATTTCAGGCTGAACGCGCTTTATGCCGATGCGTCGGGCAAGATCTATGACCCGATTGGCGGCGGGCTTGAGGACGCCGAGGCTGGCCGCGTCATCTTTATCGGGGACGCCGATGAACGCCTGCGCGAGGATTATCTTCGTATCCTGCGCTTCTATCGCTTCAATGCCTGGTATGGTGCGGGGATCGACACCGAAGGCCAGGCGGCCTGTGAGCGCCAGAAGGAAGGGCTGCGCCAGATCGCGGTCGAGCGTATCTGGAAGGAGCTGCGCAAGCTGCTCAGTGCCCCGGACCCGGTGCAGGCTGTCGTTGCCATGGAAGAGAGCGGCGTGCTCGCGCTGCTCCTGCCGGAATGCGAGACGCTGGACGGGCTGCATGATCTGCGGGTGAGTGAGACGCTCGCCGGTGTCGGAGCTGACCCGATGCTGCGGCTCATGTCGCTGATCGACCGCAGCGCGCCGTCCGTTATGGCGGTGACCAAACGCTTGCGGCTGTCGAATGCGGAGGCTGATCGGCTGACCATGTGGGCAGCGGACAACCTGCCGAAGATCCCCGGCATGAACGGGGCAGAGCTTCGCCGCACGCTCTACTGGCATGGCAAGCAGGCCGTTGTCGACCGGGCGCTGACCTCAGGTGAGAATGTGCGCGACCACCTCTATGCGATCCGCGCCTGGAAGCGGCCTGAGTTTCCTGTCGGCGGCGATGATGCGCTGGCCGCTGGCCTCAAAGGCCCGCAAATCGGCGAGGCGCTGCGCGCGCTCGAGGAATGGTGGATGGGCCAGGACTTCCAGCCAGAGCGCGAAGAGCTGCTGGCGCGGCTGAAAGCCTAGTTCGCGTAGACGATGAAGCCGTTGAGATAGGCGGCAAAGCAGACCCAGGCGAGGTAGGGGACCTGGAGGATACCTGCGATGATCGAGTGGCGACTGAAGGCGCGGATCATCAGCACGATCAGGACGAGCAGGATTGCAATGATGACGAGCGCGATGAGCGGCGCCTGAAAGCCGAAGAATATCCAGCTCCATGAAAGGTTCACGGCAAGCTGGGTAAAGAAGATGCCGAAAGCGGCGCTGGCGGCGGCAAATGATTTTGCTTTCAGCCGCACAATGATCGCGCCGAGCGCAATCAAGGAATAAAGGACGGGCCAGACGATCGCGAAGGCGCGGTCGGGCGGATTGTAGGGGGCCTTGTCGAGCGCGGCATACCACGGGTCCTGGCTGCCGCTGGATACGAGGCCGCCAAGGGCGGCGACAGCTGCGGTCAGCGCGATGATGGCGATGATGATCCGCCAGGGGCTGTTCTTGGTCGTGTCGCTCATTTCGCTGTTATATCAGGGGTTTGCAGGCGGGTCACGGCCATTTTACGACCGGGGGCATGGACGAGAGGATCGAGTTGACGTTGCCGCCAGTCTTGAGCCCGAACGTCGTGCCGCGGTCATAGAGCAGGTTGAACTCCACATAGCGCCCACGCCGGACGAGCTGTTCCTCGCGCTCGTCGCTGGTCCAGCTTTCATTCATGCGGCGGCGGACGAGGGTGGGATAGATGTCACGGAAAGCGCGGCCGACATCCTGTGTGAAAGCGAAGTCAGCGTCCCAGTCTCCGCTATTATGGCGGTCATAGAAAATGCCGCCCGTGCCGCGTGGCTCATCGCGGTGGGCAAGATGGAAGTACTCGTCGCATTGCTGCTTCATGCGCGGATAGAAGCTCTCATCATGACGGTCGCAGGCGTCTTTCATGGCGGCGTGAAAGTCGACCGTGTCGGGATAGTCTGCCTCGCGCTGATAGGTCAGCAGCGGGGTAAGGTCGGCACCGCCGCCAAACCAGCTCTCGCTGGTGACCAGCATGCGGGTATTCATATGCACGGCAGGTACGCGCGGATTGCGAAGGTGGGCGATCAGCGAAATGCCGGAGGCCCAGAATCGGCCACCGGACTTGTCGGCGCCGGGAATCTGCGCGCGGAAGGCTTCTGAAAAGTCACCATAGACGCAGGAGACATGCACGCCGACTTTCTCGAACACCTTGCCCTTCATGATGGCCATGGTGCCGCCACCAAGGTCTTCTGTGCCATCGCCGCGTGTCCAGGGCGTGCGTACGAAGCTGCCAGCCGGACCGGTATAATGTGGCGGCTGGGCTTCGGCCTCGATGGCCTCAAAGCTGTCGATGATTTCGCCCTGGAGGGTTTCAAACCAAATGCGGGCGCGGGTCTTTTGTGATTCGAGGTCGTTTTCGGTCATGCTTACCTTCTTTGCCCGCTGGCCTTAGTCCATGCGCGCCGGTCGGAAAACAGGCATTCGCCTGACTTCATTGACGCACCCCGGCTTGTCGCGGCTGCCCGCGCCCCTGCGTCGCATGCGATGACGCACATGCGCGCCTTGCAAACCCCGCGCGCCCGCGCTAACCGCAGCGCAGATATATGCGGGGAGGTGCATTTCGCGGCGTTGCGCCGCAATGATTTTCCTCACCAATAATGTATGCATCTCGGAGAAATCCTTGGCCAGAGGACTGGAAGAGTGAGCGACGCGCAAACCAAACCACACGAGACGGTCGATGAAGACCGTCGCGATTTCATTCACATTGCTACGGCAGCGACAGCTGTCGCAGGCGCAGGTGCGCTGGCATATGTGTTCGTCGACCAGATGAATGCCGCCAGCGACACGAAAGCGGCATCGAGCCTTGATGTCGACGTTTCGAAAGTGCCGGTTGGCGGTGAGATCCGGGTTCTGATCGGCGGTCAGCCGTTCTTTATCCGTCACCGCACCTCAGCAGAGATTCGCGCCGCCCAGAGCGTCGACGTGTCCTCCCTGCCGGACCCGCAGAGCGATGAAGAGCGCCTCGTTCCGATGCAGAGTGGTGAATATAACGCTGCTATCCTCGTGACTTCGGGCAGCTGTACGCATCTCGGTTGCGTTCCGGTCGGCCCTGCGCAAGGCAATACGGGCGACTTTGGTGGCTGGTACTGCCCATGCCACGGTTCGCACTATGACACTTCCGGCCGTATCCGCCGCGGACCCGCTCCGTCGAACCTTCCGGTTCCGGACTATAACTGGGTCAGCCCGGCCGTGATCAACATTTCGCTTTAAGGAAGAGGACGTAACACAGCCATGAGCGGACATGCCTCTACATACGAGCCGAAGACCGGCTTCACGAAATGGCTCGATTCACGCCTGCCGGTTGTCCGGCTGGCCTATGACAGCTTCGTCGACTTCCCGACGCCAAAGAACCTGAACTACTGGTACACATTCGGTGGCATTCTTGCCGTCTGCCTTATGACGCAGATCCTGACCGGTGTGGTTCTGGCCATGCACTATACCGCTACCGTCGATGGCGCTTTCGCCTCGGTCGAGCGGATCATGCGCGACGTGCCTTATGGCTGGCTTATCCGCTACATTCACTCGAATGGCGCGTCGATGTTCTTCCTCGCGGTCTACATCCACATGTTCCGCGGCCTCTATTACGGCTCCTACAAGGCCCCGCGCGAGATCCTATGGATCCTCGGCGTGGTGATCTT
Organism: Henriciella algicola; assembly: GCF_003576245.1. Lineage (GTDB taxonomy): Bacteria > Pseudomonadota > Alphaproteobacteria > Caulobacterales > Hyphomonadaceae > Henriciella > Henriciella algicola. The sequence continues at coordinate 363,671 of NZ_QWGA01000003.1, read as the reverse complement.
CCTTCTCATGATGGGCACCGCCTTCCTCGGCTATGTGCTGCCATGGGGTCAGATGTCCTATCACGGCGCTAACGTGATCACCGGTCTGATCGGTGCCGTTCCTGTCGTTGGCGACAGCATCAAGGCCTGGCTGATGGGCGGACCGTCGATCGGTAACCAGACGCTGCAGCGCTTCTTCTCGCTGCACTATCTGCTGCCATTCATGATTGCCGGTGTTGTGATCCTTCACATCTGGGCGCTCCACGTGCCGGGCAATAACAACCCGACCGGCGTCGAAGCTCGCAAGGACAAGGAAGGCCTGAAGCAGGACACTGTCCCGTTCCACCCGTACTATACGGTGAAGGACGGCTTCGCGATCGTGGTCTTCCTGATCATTTTCGCGGCATTCGTCTTCTACATGCCAAACGTCCTCGGCCACGCCGATAACTATATCGAAGCCGACCCGCTGGTGACGCCTGCGCACATCGTGCCGGAATGGTACCTGCTGCCATTCTACGCCATCCTTCGTGCCATCACGTTCAATATCGGCCCGATTGATGCCAAGCTGCTTGGTGTCATCGCAATGTTCGGCGCCATCGCAGTGCTGTTCTTCCTGCCCTGGCTCGACACCTCGAAGGTGAAGTCGATGCGCTACCGTCCGGTGGCCCGTCAGTTCTTCTTCGGCTTTGTCGTGGCAAGCCTTCTGCTTGGCTGGTGCGGCGCGGCGAACCCGGATGACCCGATCATCCCGATGGGCTCTGACAAGCTGGTCGTCAGCTACACGGACGTGAACGGCAACGAAGCCACCCAGACCTATGAAGAGTATGAGGCTGCTTCGACCTTCCGCGACCAGAAGATGAGTGAGGGCGTTGAGGCGACCATCGCTGTCGAGAAAGCTGCAGCGTTCCGCTTCGTCCACCTCGCACAGCTGCTGACGCTCTACTACTTCGCCTACTTCCTGGTGATCCTGCCGCTTCTCGGTCTGCGCGAGAATCCGAAGGATGAGCCTGCTTCAATCCACAAGGCAGTTCTCGGTCACGACCGCGCTGCCCCGGCCCCTGCAGAATAAGAGGTCAAAGCACATGAAATTCCTGCGTTTTATCTCTGCTGGTCTCGGTGCGGCTGCGATCGCTGCGACGGCGAATGCTGCTGGCGGATCGCTGCACGCCCACGAGCCTGAAGGTGGCTGGGCGTTCGAAGGCCCGGTCGGTGAACTCGACATGGCCAGCGTCCAGCGCGGCTATCAGGTCTACCGTGAAGTCTGCGCCTCGTGTCACTCGATGCGCCTGCTCAGCTACCGTAACCTCGGTGAGCCAGGCGGCCCGTTCTACGATCCGGAATATCCGAACGCGAACAACAACCCGCTGGTTAAGTCGTTTGCGGCACAGGATGAGATCCTGAGCACTGAGCCAAACGATGTTGGTGATTACGACTATCGCCCGGCCCGCACGTCGGACACGTTCAAGTCGCCATATCCAAACGCGGCAGCTGCCCGCGCGGCCAATGGCGGCGCGCTTCCACCAGATCTTTCGGTGATCACGAAAGCGCGTCATGGCGGTGCGAGCTATATCTACAGCCTGATCTCTGGCTATCCGTCAGAAGACGTTTTCAGCACGCGTGAAATCCCTGCGGAGGAAATGCCCGCCGCAGAGTCAGAAGCGGAAGCTGAAGGCGAAGGCGCCGAAGCTGCAGAAGCCGGTGAGATGGAAGCAGCTGAAATGGCTGACACCGACGCCGCAGCTGCCGAAGCTGAAGGCGACGCAGAGCCTGCAGAGGCAGCCGCGCCTGCCGCGCCGATGATGGAAACCGTGCTGAAGGTCTCTGAAATCGATTCCTCGCACTACGACTTCAGCAAGTATAAGGGCGAGCTCGTCCAGCCAGTTGGCCAGTACTACAATCCGTACATGGCTGGCGACGTATCCGCTCAATGGCAGGGTGATCCACGCAAGACACCGCCAGGCGGCTTTCTTGCCATGCCACCACAGCTGTCTGATGGCCGCGTGTCCTACATGGACGGCACCGAAGCGACCGTCGAACAGATGTCGATCGATATTGCGAACTTCCTGCAGTGGGCTGGTGAGCCAAAGCAAAGCCAGCGCAAGTCCACCGGTCTCGCTGTGATGATCTACCTTCTGATCTTTGCCGTGCTGCTCTGGTTCTCATTCCACCGCATCTGGCGGAACGTGAAGCACTAGGCAGCAACGCGCTGCCAAGCTGATTACTAAGATGTGCCGCCCCTTGCAGAGGGGCGGCATTTTTTCATTGCGCGAACGTCAAGCTGGGCGACTTGACGCCTAATCGTCCGGGAAGCGGTGTGTCAGTGACTGGACGCCCGAATAGATCCCATACGCGCCGATGGCCGCGCTGGCGGCGATGAAGAGGAACAGACCAAAGGCTTGTGTTCTTATCCAGCCTAGCGTCGCTGCGAGACCTTTGACGTCAGATGGATCGGCATTGTAGGCGCCCAACAGCAGGAACAGGCCGATCAGGCCAAAGAGAACACCGCGGCCCGCGATACCGAATTCGATCACCGGCTTTGTCCGCTGAGCCCAACCGGAGAGATCGAGGCTTTTCTGCCACTGGTTCGACTGTGTACGCCACACCTGCGCAATACCGATGCCAATCAGACAGAGACCTGCAAGACCGACCATCCAGGGGCCGAAAGGCTGTTCCATCAGCCACTTGGCGGTCTCTTCGGTCTTGCCGCCGCCGCCGCCATCATCTGCGTCAAATGCAACTGCTGCGGCGGCGATACCGACTAGCGCGTAGCTGGTGCCCGATGAGAACATGCCGAGCCTTGCGAGGATGCCCTTGGCGTCTGTGCCCTGATTGTCGGTGTCGAGCGCGGCCTGCTGATAACGCCATAGGGCGTAGAGCATGAGACCAGCGGCGAGTGCGATGAGCAGAACGCGTCCACCCGTTGTTGCTTCAATCATCCGGAAGGCTTCACCGGGGGTAGCGCCGTCATCCTCTTCGCTGGTCGCGGCGGCCTTCAGAAGCAGGAAGCAGACGGCAAGATAGACGAGGGCGCGAGCGCCAAGGCCAATCCGGGCGAGAGGGCCCGAAACAGGCCGGGAGGTATCAATTGCGCTCATGCTGCTATGACGCGCAGCGGGGGTGAGGTGTTCCGGCGCGCCGGGTCGAACAAGACTTGATTTAAGCTGGTCAGGCTGCTTTCAGCCTTGGACAGTTTCAGGAGTTTGACGATGAGCGAATGGGTGATCGGCGTTATTGGCGGTTCGGGCCTTTACGATGTGGAGGGCTTTGAGGACCGCGATACGATGCGGGTCGAGACGCCGTGGGGCGAGCCGTCGGATGAGCTGACCACGGGGCGGATCGGCGATGTCCGCTTTGTCTTCCTGCCGCGCCATGGCCGTGGCCACCGGCTGACGCCGACGCATGTGCCTTACCGCGCCAATATCGACGCGCTGAAACGGGCCGGATGCACCGATGTGCTGTCGATTTCGGCCTGCGGATCCTTGCGTGAGCGCTATGCGCCCGGTGACTTCGTCATGGTGGACCAGTTCATCGACCGGACATTCGCGCGGGAGAAGAGCTTTTTCGGGCCGGGCATGGTCGCGCATGTCTCCATGGCTGACCCAGTGTGCGAGCGGCTCTCGCAGCTGGCTGGTGATGCCGCCGAGAAGGCGGGCGTCACGGTTCATCGCAGCGGGACGTATCTTGCCATGGAAGGCCCGCAGTTTTCCTCGCGTGCGGAAAGCTATCTTTATCGCCAGTGGGAGTGCGATGTGATCGGCATGACGAATATGCCGGAAGCAAAGCTCGCCCGGGAGGCAGAGCTGCCCTATGCGACGATGGCGATGGTGACCGACTATGATTGCTGGCGCGATGCGAGCGAGGCGGTGTCTGTCGCGAATGTGCTGGAGATCATGCAGTCGAACACGACCGCGGCGAAGAAGGCGCTGACTGAGCTGGCGAAGCTGCTTTCGGGTGTCTCGCGTACGCTCTCGCCGCAGGCCATTGAGAGGTGTCTTGATTATGCGCTCATCACGGCGCCTGATGCGCGTGATCCGAACCTTCTGGCCAAGCTGGACGCTGTGGCAGGGCGGGTGCTGAAGGCATGAGCTGCGCATGAGGTCCGGGTTTCGCGTTACGTTTGCACTACTTTTTATGGCAGCTTGTGAGACGCGGCCCCCTGCCACCCTGTCACCGCAGGATTTCGTTTTTGAGCACTTCGACCCGGCCGGTCCCGCTGAAAGCGTGGTCGTTCTGGCACCGGGATGCGGCGGCGTATCTGATCGCGCGCACACACAGCCCATGCGGCCCCTTGCGAGACGGCTGGCCGAAAGCGGGCAGCATGTCGTGATCGCTGATTATGAGAGCGCCTATGGTATGCGGAACACCTGCAATGGTGGTGCGCGTCTTGAGGATGTGGCCGAGGCGATAAGGCTGGCCGCAGCGCAAGGCACCAAGCAGGCAGGCGGCAGCGATACATTGCCAGTGTCGCTTGTGGGCTGGTCACTTGGCGGCTCTGGTGTCTTCCTTGCCGGTGATCGGACCGGTGCGGACCGCATTGCGGCGCTCTATCCAGACTGCAGCCCGTTCGCGTCGCTGTCGCACAATATCCAGTATCTGGTCCTCATTGGGGAAGAGGATCGCCTGACGCCGCTATCGGAATGCGACGCCATCCGGGCGATGAGCGAGCAGAATGGCGCCCGCTGGGTGGTTTATCCCGGCGTCTATCACGGCTTTGACTACAAGGCGTTCAGGGGCGGGCAGAGCGTGCAGGCAAACGCGTTTTCTGAAGGGTTTGTTGCTGTCGACTATGATGAAGACGCCGCGATCGATGCGCATGACAGGATCGTCTCATTCCTGGACCGGCTGCCCTGAAGCCGCACTGGCGGCAGGTGTGAGGCGGTCTGAAGGGCAACTCAATACCTGACAGCGGCGTCACGAATTCACTTGAGACGCGAACCTGTTCGACCCCGTCTGCCGACTGGGTTAACCTACCCTGACCGGGGCAGGGGTTGAGTAGAATGACAGAAGAAAATCTTGAAGTTTTGCTGGTGATCGGCGGCGGCATTGCAGCCATCGTGGTGCTGATGATCATCTGGTTTGTCTGGAAGAACATGCGGGCCAGCGGCCGAGCGTTAAAAATGGCGCTGGACGGGGTCGGCCACGAATTCAGGTTCAATCTGCAGCGTGTGCTGGCTGAGCTTCGGGATCTGAGCGCGAATGGCGATGTCAGTGATGATCTCGCCATGCCGCTGGCACGTCCTCAGCTGAAAAGCCTGCTCGCCCAGCCCGCCGTGAAGGACAAGCGCGCCCTCGAGCGGCTGGACACGATGTACCAAGCGCTGGAGGCCAGCCGCAGCAATGTCCGCCAGCAGGGCCAGTCCGGCGAAGCGGTCGATGCCTATAAGCGTAGCGCAGTTGAAGCGGTCGCAATCCTTTACCTCTGGGAGCAGCACAAGGGCGGACTGCCGGAGAAAGCGCCGTCGACGAGTAGCTCTGCGGTGCGCGACTGGATGAAGTCGCTCGGGTTTACGCAAACGCTCATTCCGGGCATGGCGCTGCGCGATGAGGTCATCCGGCAGCTGCGCGGTATGCGCATGCCGCTCAAACCGGGCGATCTGCGCATGACTGCGCAGGATTATTACGGGACGCCGAAAAAGGAGAACACTGCTCCTAAAGGTGAGCTTGTCGCCGGCGCGCCAGACCCCGTCGAACCGACAAATATGGCCGAAGAAGCCGCTCAACAGGCCGCTGAGCCTGAAGTTGAGGCGCCGCCCGCAGAAAATGAGCAGTCCGCGCCAGAACCCGAAGAAGACGTTGCGGAAGCTTCGCAAGAAGCTGAACCTGTAGTGGATAATGCAGTTGCAGAGCCGACGCCTGCGCCGTTGGCAGGCGACGCGGCACAACCTAGCCGTCGTCGACGCCGCAGACGCTAGCATTTGGGCTTCCCGGCCCGCGCTAAACGCAGCTAAAGTGACGAGATGGACTTCAAATCGACCATCCGGACCATCCCCGACTACCCTCGCAAGGGTATCATGTTTCGCGATGTATCGACCCTGATGGCCGATCCGAAGGCGTTTGGCGCAGCGGTCGAGAGACTGTCCGCCCCGTTTGAGAAGTTCGAGATTTCGAAGGTTGCCGGGATCGATGCGCGTGGCTTCATACTGGGCGGGGCGATCGCGCTTCGGCTCAAGGCGGGGTTCCTGCCCCTGCGCAAGCCGGGCAAGCTGCCTTACCGAACCTTCAGCGAGTCCTATGAACTCGAATACGGCTCTGATGCGCTGCATATGCACGTGGACGGCGTGGAGCCCGGTGAGCGTGTGCTGCTGGTCGATGACCTGATCGCCACAGGGGGCACAGCGGAGGCTGGCGTGAAGCTGCTTCGGCGGGGGCGGGCCGATATTGTCTCGGCTGTCTTCCTAGTTGACCTGCCTGACCTTGGCGGGGCGCGCCGAGTGCGTAATATGGGGGTCGAAGTCAACGCACTGGTCTCTTTCGACGGAGACTGACACGGCCGTTTTCAGGGGGACAACCAGATCATGAAACGCATCTCACTCGGGGCGACGCTCGTCCTGTCGACCTATCTCACCGCTTGCGACAATCCTCCGCGCGTACCGGAGCTAAGGCAGGGCGATGGCCTGTCAGGCCCCGAAACGTCTGAAGGCGGCGGGTCCGAATCGACAGGCTGGAGCGAGAAGTTCGCTGCCTTCGAAGCGTTTGAGGCCGAGGCCTATGCCGACCCGGGCAGCAGCGAGGCGGACCTTGCCAATATCCAGGGGCTGCTGCCAGACTTTGTGAGCGTCAGCTGGGACGAGCAGTCTTTCGACGAAACGACAGGTGCGACGGCTTTTGATAATTTACGGGTCACGATCAATACAGAGCCAGCCTTTGGCGTCGCGATGGATGAAGCGCGCGTCTGGGGGTTCGATGATGACCTGCTGATCGCCCGTCTGAACGGTGAGCGCCTCGACGAAACCGGCAGGGTCTTCGACCGGCTGGAGGCTGACGGCTATTCGCTGTTCGGCGCGGCGGGCGCGATGGAAGCGGTTTTCGACGTGATGGAAGCCCAGATTGGCGAAGAGGCATCGAGCGAAGTCGACTTTGGCGTCAATCAGTTCGACATGACCGTTGAGAGCACGGTGACCGGGCCACTCACCCTGCGCCCGTTCGAATATGTCCCGTTGAGTGAGGAGACGTACGCCCAACTTACGGACATGCTTGAGATGGAGCCTGGTGAGCTCGAGGAAGAAGGTTTTGACGGTCTCCAGGCCCTGCGCCTTGCGCAGCAGGTGATCGCTGTTGGCCGGTCCGTCGAGATTGAGCGCGGATCGGCGCGCAATATGGACATGACGATGCAGATCGACAGTCCTGAGGTGAGTCAGACCGTGTCCTACACGCTCGACTTCTATGGCTATGAAGGCCTTTCCGGCTACGACATCGACGGCATCTACTATGAAGGGATGCGCCAGCAGCAGGGCATGTCCTTCGACGGCGAGGCGCTTGAAGCCGAAGAGGTGTATCCAGACGGGCTGGACATCGATCAGCTGCTGACGGCCGACTACATGTCCTATGAGGGCATCCGTCTCGACACGCTGGCGGGTTTCCTGGCGCGCAGCGAGTTTCCGGGACTCGACCAGCGAGACCTGATCAGCCTCGGCCAGAGTGTGGTGACCAATTATACCTATCAGATGGGCGGGGCCGAGATGTTCCGCGTTGACGAAATGAGTGTCACTGCGAACGAGTTCGAATGGCTTCTGCCAGAAGAGATCCTCGTGGATATGCAAGGCGTCGCGGTCTATCCGGGCCAGATCGGCGAGACGGTCCTGACCTTCGTACCTTCCGGCGAAGATGAGGAGATGCAGGCCGTGCGCGCGGATATCGAAGCGGGTATCGACTTGCTCGATGAGCACGGCTTCAGCGAAATCCCCGCCAATATTCAGACCGCAATGACCTGGAACAAGGATAGCGGCGAAACGGAGTTTTCCTTTGCGGCCCAGTCGGACGGCTTTGGTGAGCGGATTGCCCGGCTTGGCATCACACTGCCGCCATATGATCCGATTGCGGCGGCTGCCGAGGAAGGCGAGCTCGACTCCGCGTTTGAGGATTTGTTCGAGACGCATTTCACCTTCAATGGCGCGCGCCTCTACGAGTCTGATGATGGCGGCTATGACAAGCTGTTCGGCTATCTTCATGCGCTCGGCCAGCAGCATGAGAGCGAAGGCTGGGGCGCAACGCTGGCGGGTATGCCACCAGAAGACCTGCGCCAGTTCATCGCGGTGATGACCCGATCGGCCAAGGGCCGCGTGCAGGACCAGTTCCCGCAAGCGGTCGACTGGATCGAGGCCGTCGCGGCATATTTCGAGACGTCTGGCGGTAGCCTGGATATTCGTCTCGATCCGCCATCGCCGCTGACGCCGGATCGTATCGAAGAACTGGCCCGGGCCAATGACATGGACGCATGGGTCGAACAGTTCGGCATCAGCGTTACGCATACGCCGGAATAGGTGAGTGAGGTGCTTGACCATAGCGCTGGCGCGCCTCACCTATGGCTTCTGACTGAATGCACGGGAGACGTCATGTATCGCCTCGACGATGAGACCGAACAGAAACCGCAAACTGAGCCGAACGCCTTTCTTGAAGAGGCGCTTTTCAAGGCCAGGACAATCATGCTCACGGGCGGCGTGGACGACAAACTTGCACGCCGGGTTTGTGAGCGCCTCCTCGCGCTTGATTCCGAAAGCGACAAGCCGATCCTTCTGGTCGTCTCCTCACCGGGGGGCCATGTCGAATCCGGCGACATGATCCATGACATGATCAAGTTCGTGAGCGCGGACGTAAAAATCCTCGGCTCCGGCTGGGTCGCCTCTGCTGGTGCGCTGATCTATTCGGCCGCCAAGAAAGAGAACCGCTACTCGTTGCCGAACACCCGCTTCCTGCTTCATGAACCGCGTGGCGGCTTTGGTGGCCAGGCGTCCGACATCGACATTCAGGTGCGCGAAATCGTGCGTATGCGCGAGCGCCTGAACAAGATTTTTGCCGAAGCGACCGGCCAGCCGCTTGAGAAGATCAAGGCTGACACGGACCGTGACCACTGGATGAGCGCTGAAGAAGCGGTTTCCTATGGCCTCGTCGGCAAGATCATTACCAGCCGCAAGGACCTTGCCTGATCAGTGCAGGGCGCTGCTTTCAACAGCAGCGGACATGGTTTGAACAACAGAAGTCCGGCCCAGGAAGGGCCGGATTTTTTGTGCCGTCAGCTCTGGTTTCAGGAAGGGGAAGAGATGTCCGCCATCTTCGATCCATTCCTGCCTCGAGCCAGGGATGAAGGTTGATAGCTGAAGCGCATTGGACGGCGCGATGATACCGTCGCGCGTGCCGGCAAGGATAAGCGTCGGCGCGGTGAGAAAGGGCAGGAAAGCGAGGCTGGACCAGCCCGTGAAGCCGAGTAGCTGACGCGACATAGCATCCGGCGGCGCGAAGGTTGCGGCATTGGTCGCGTGATGAAGCTTGCCGAGGTCACGCTCGAGCTCTGTCCAGAGTTTCAGAAAGGGGAATGCCGAAGAGAAGAGGCCCGCCTCGCGCCAGTCATGTGTGAGCATCGTGAAGCCGCTGCATGTGGCAGCAAGGATCAGGTTGGCGACTTCCTTGCGGTATTGGAGCGCGACCTGCTGGGCGAGGACGCCGCCTAGCGAAAAGCCCATCAGGTCAAACCGTCTTGCGCCCAGCTTGGCGCAGGCCTGAACCACGAGGCGCGCGAGCAGGATAGGTGAATAGACAATATCGGTTTCCGGCGTCTGGCCGCTGCCCGGCATTTCAATGGCGATCAGCCTGGTGTCAGCGAATTGGGCGGCGAAAGGCGGTATCAGCTCGAGAGGCGAGCCGATGCCATTAAGGAAGACCAGCGGCCGTCCCGGTGCCTCGTCATTCCAGATATGAATGCGCAGCTTTGTAGGCCCCGACTGATGCCAGGCTTCCAGAGGCGCTGTGCGAGGGGGCTGAGGCAAATCGACTACCATTTCGTGATGCAAGAATTTGCCGGGCGGCGCGGCGATAGTTGCAGACGGTTACAGCTTCGTCAAAGCGTGGCTGTAGCCCTGAATGGAAAAAGGGAGACCAAATTGGTCTCCCTGATCCACTCTACACGGTATACTCTACCAAGGGCTTCCTTAGTCTATCCGCTTTAAAAAATCCAGAGGCGAAACGCTTCGTACGCAGGGCCGGTGTGCAGATGATGCATACGGACTGCTCACACTCCCAGCAGCCGGTGAGAATGCAATTGACTCGCAATAGCGGCGCCTCTAAGGCGCTGGTGTTGAAAATCATTCGCATTCTCGGAAGTTGAGGGATCATGGGGTACAGAACATTCGCAGCAGCGCTGGTCATGTCGGCGAGCGCAGGCGCACTGGCCACCGCGCAGCAGGCGGACCTGCCATCGCAAGAGGCCGATAGCCGTCAGGAAACCGTTATCGTGACGGGTACAACCGCTTTCGGTGCGACGAAGTCCGACACGCCAATTGTTGAGACGGCACGGACCCTGTCAGTCGAAACTGCGGACATGTTCATCGACAAAGGCGCGCTGAACCTCGCTTCGGCGCTGGCCTATGTGTCCGGTGTGACGGCGGAGCCCTATGGCTTCTCGACGCGCGGCGACTTCCCCCAATCGCGCGGGCTGGAGCTGCCGCGTTATCGCGACTCCATTCAGGAGCTGTTCGGCAGCTATAATTCCACCCGAGCCGATCTCTATACGGTCGAGCAGATCGAAGTCCTGAAAGGCCCGGCTTCGGTGCTCTACGGGCAAGGGTCGCCCGGTGGTATCGTGAACTACGTCTCGAAGACGCCGCGCGACACGTTTGGTGGTGAACTGCGCGCCGAGGTCGGCAATTTCGACCGGTATCAGGTTGCTGGCGATGTGACTGGCCCGATTGGCGGCGAGGACAGCCCGTTCTCTTTCCGCCTGGTTGGCCTCTACCGCGATACGGGAACGCAAGTCGATCAGGTCGATGAAGAGACCAAGGTCATCATGCCGTCGCTTGCCTGGCAGGCCACGCCTGACACCCGCTTTACGCTGATCGGTCTGGTACAGGACACCGACAGTGACACGGCTGCGCAGTTCATTCCGATTAAAGGCACGCTCGAACCGCTCGACGACGGCACCTATCTCGACTGGCAGGTGTATGCCGGCGAGGAAGGTTTCAACCGGTATAATACGAGCTCTGATCAAGTTACCCTTCTTGGTGAGCACCGCATCAACGACAATCTGATGATTGAAGGCACCGCGCTCTGGCGTTCGGGCGAGGCAGACTATCATCAGGCCTGGCCAGCCTTCATCGGCGGCACGCGCTACATCAATGATGTGCTGGGCGTGAACCTTTTCTCCGACACGACGGTGGCTCGCACTTTCTATCAGGGTGACAACACGTTCGATCAGCTGGCCGGCGACATCCGCCTGCGGGCTGATTTCACGACCGGCGCGCTCGAGCATGAGCTTCTGGCTGGCGTCCAGCATCAGGATGTCGAGACCGACAGCAACACGTCCTACTATTTCGCAGGCGGAGCGCTGGCTGGTGACTTCCGCTATGTGCTGGACCTGAAGAACCCGGTCTACACAGGCGCCCCCGATCAGGCGGTGTTTGACGCGATCTATAATGATGCGCCAACGCAGACGACAAAGGATACGGGCGTCTATCTGTCCGACCAGATGGCCTATGATAAATGGCGCTTCACGGCTGGCATCCGCTTCGACAGCGTCGAGAATGAGGCCGGTGCCGTCAGCCAGGAAGATGACGCCGTCTCTACGAGCTTTGGCGTCCTCTATCGCTTCGACAATGGGTTCTCGCCTTATGTGAGCTATGCTGAGAGCTTCGAGGCGGTCGTCGGTACTGACATCAACGGCAATCAGCTGGAGCCTGAAGAGGCACGCCAGTATGAGGTCGGCTTCAAGTATGAGCCGCGCGGTATACCAGGCCTCATTACGGCTTCGTACTACGATATCGAGATTTCGAACCTGCCAAACCCGAACTCTCTGCCGGGCAATGCCGCCCAGCAGCAGGGCATCTCGACGCTGAAGGGTTTCGAAGCCGAAGCGCGCCTGCAGTTTGACGAGATCTATTTCCAGGCGGCCGCGTCCACCATCGATGCGGAAGACCCGAACGGCTTCAAACTGGCGGCGATTCCCGAAACGCAGGCTTCGATCTGGACGACGTGGCGCCCTGATGGAGCCTGGGAAGGCTTCAAGGCAGGCGCAGGTATCCGTTATGTCGGTGAAACCGTGTCGGAGAATGCGACCCTCTCCTACACGACGCCGGACTATACGCTGGGCGACCTTATGGTCGGCTATGAGTGGGACCAGTGGGACTTCTCCGTCAACGCCCGCAACATCACCGATGAAGACTATCTCACCGGCTGTCTGACGCGCGGTGACTGTTTCCCGGGCCTTCGCCGTACTGTCGTTGCGAGCCTGAGCTACGACTTCTAGCGCACCTGAAGAGGGAGACCGCCAGCCATGGGTACGTTTGAATGGACCCTGTTCCTCCTGGCCGCTGTGGCAGGGCTAGGCGGTCTCTACATGCTGTATGCAGCGTGGAAGCGGCCCGGGCGGCCCTTCCACGTGCTTGGCGGTTGGGGTTTGCTACTGGCGGCGGTCATTGCTGGATGTGTGGCCAATGCAGACCGTGGCCTGGCGCAAGTGAGCGTCATCGTCATGGTGGCGGCCTGCATCTATTTCGCCGTGCCGATGATGAGGGGCGTCGCCCTTCCTGTCGCAGATGCACGCCAGAGGGCAGGGGCCGCGGAGATGGCGATACCATCACGTCACCCGGTGCTCAGCGGGCTTGCCGGGGTCTGGACTTTCCTGCTCACCGGCCCCGTCGCAGGCGGGATTGCGCTGTTCGGCGCGGCGGGTTTGTTCAAGCTTCTGCGCGCCGTGTCAGTGAGTGTGGCGACCGCTGGCGCGAGCGCTATCATTGCCGCCGTTCTCATCTGGGCCGTGGTGTCGGTGCTGCTTCTGATTGAGCCGCGGGCGGGTCGACGCTCGGCCTTTGCCGGGGGCGCGCTCGTTCTCAGTCTCGTCGCCGCCTTCATGCCGCTCTAGAAAGGATTTCCTATGGCGACTTCCATCTGGCCAAAGTCCAGCAAGGCGCGCGTCGACAGGTCCCTGTCGGCGCATTCGGTTATGGGGCTGGTAATCAGTGCGCTCATGTTCATCGTCTGCCTTTCAGGCACGGTGGCCATGTTCGAGGACGAGATCGGCTGGTGGGAGAACCCGGTTCAGGCCCCGGTCGAAGCGGTCGGACCTCAGGTCGCGCAGGCGGCCGCCGTCAACGTCTTCGAGGCGCAGCCAGAGACAACACACCTCTACCTCTATCTGCCACGCGACAACTGGCAACGCTTTGTCATTGGCGGCGATGATGGGCTGCAGAGCGCGGACGCGCAGGGTGCGATGACGGGCGGGTATGAGACTGCCTGGAACGACTTCCTCATCCATCTTCACTATTATCTCAGCCTGCCGACCAGTTTCGGCATGATCGTGGTCGCCATCCTTGGCGTGATGCTGGTGGCGATGGCGGTGTCAGGCCTGCTGGCGCATCCGCGCATCTTTCGCGACGCGTTCCGCCTTCGCACAAAGGGACAGGCGCGGCTGGTGCAGGCTGATCTGCATAACAGGCTAAGTGTCTGGACGGCGCCTTTCACGATTGCGATTGCGCTGACCGGGGCAATGATTGGCCTGTTCGTTGTCGTGGCGGTGGTACTGGCGCAGACGAGTTTCGACGGCGACCCTCGGGCGTTGAGCGAGTCGATCTTTGGCGCAGAGGGCGAGATAGATGAGAGCCCGGCGCCGCTCGCTGATGTTGGCGCCGCGCTTGCCACGCTGGAAGACATCGAACCTGACGCAAACCCCTTTCTCGCCATCGTTCACGACCCGGGCACGGCCAGCCAGCATACGACCATCTATGGCGAGCATACGGACCGGCTTGTTTACGGCGAGATGTATGAGTTCGGCGCGGATGGCGCCTATGAGGGCAAAGCTGGGTATACGGACGGTGAGGCAGGCAAGCAGATCGCCATGTCGACCTATCGGCTCCATTTTGGCGACTTCGGCGGCTTCGCCATGAAGGTCGCCTATTTCGTGATGGGGGTCGGCCTCTGCATCGTCGTGGCGGCAGGCCTCAACATCTATTTCCTGAAGCGCGCAGAAGCCGGACGCGGCATGCCGAGGCTCGAAGCAGCCTGGGCGGCGCTCGTCTGGGGCAGCCCGGCGCTGCTGGCCGCGACGCTGGCGATCAGCCTGCTCGGTGTTGGCATGGTATCGCTGACGGCTTTGTTCTGGCTCGGCGCGCTCGCGCTGTGCGGGCTTGGCCTTGTGCTGAGAGATCAGGTGAAGACAGCGCGCTGGATGCGGCTCTGCTTTGGCGTGTCGCTGCTCGCAGCGGTTGGTGTGCACGCCGTGCGTTTTACTGAGAGCTATCAGTGGCTGCATATCTCGGTTGTGAGCGCCTGTTTCGTGGTGCTTGGTTTCTTCCTCGTGGCGAGGACGCTATCGTTCGGTCGCTCGTCGCAAGTAGCGGCTGAACCCTCTGCGGCTCCTATGACGTCGGCTCGTCGGTAAAGCGGCTATCGGGACCTAGAAAATAACCTCGGATAAGTTGTGGTGACATCGCCCCGGTCAATGCCGGGTGGTGCCGGAACTCTCGAACTTCTGCCGCAGTTAATGATGCGCTCGTCTAACGGAGACATCATATGACAAACGGCAAAGACCCGGTGATACACCGTTTTGAAGACTTCATTTCCTCCAACGGCTTTCCATGCGTTGGCGCTAAATCCGCTTTGGTGCGCCAGGGTCTGGAAACCCGCTGCTATCGCTCAATCCTCAGAACCTCAGACGATTTCGAACTTCAGCGAGAGCTGACGAAGTTCCTGAGCGGTATCGATGTGAGCAGCCCGGTCGTCAGATCTTTTGCGGCAATATTTCCTGACGAAATCCCGTCCACCGAAGCCGATTTCGAACGTGCCCTGTGGGACCGGCTGCAGTCGCTGCATAATCTTGACGTCGCGTCTGGCGGTGCCTGGGCAGATAACGTCTCGGAAGACCCTCAATCCAGCCACTTCTCGATGAGCCTCGGCGGCCACGCTTTCTTCGTTGTCGGCCTACACCCGGCCGCGTCGCGCCCGGCGCGCCGATTCGAGTATCCAGTGCTGGTGTTCAACTCACACGACCAGTTCGAAAGACTGCGTGAGGACAGACGATACGAAAAGCTGCAGAGCGTCATCCGCGAGCGCGACAAGGCTTTGGCGGGGTCCATTAATCCGATGCTTGCCGATCACGGGTTTGGCGCAGCGGCGGCTCAATATAGCGGGCGCAAGGTCAGTGCAGACTGGGTCTGCCCATTCGAAAAGAAGGAGTTGGCAAGTTGACAGTAAGAATCCCCCCAAGGTCCGGAAAGGGCTTCAGACTGAACAAGGGCGAAATCCTGAAAGTCACCGACCCTCAAGGTGAGCAGGTGTCAGACATGGTCGCATTCAATGCCGCCGATACGAAGGAATATATCTCATCGGGTCGCTCTATTGATTATGCGAGCAAGATGTTTCTCTCGACGGGAGACATCCTCTACTCGAACCGAAGTAATCCCATGTTTGAGATCATCTCGGACGATGTAAAGCGTCATGATTTCACGCTGACCCCTTGTTCGCGTGAGATGTTCCGAAAGCTTTATGGAGAAACCAATCCACCACCGGGTTGCCAGGGCAATCTGGAGATGGCGCTGCAGCCTTATGGTATCGCGCCCGACCAGGTCCCGATCGCTTTTAACATCTTCATGCATGTCGCCGTGAATGGAGAGACCGGTGAGATTGAAGTCCGGCCGCCTCTCAGCAAGGCAGGAGACTCCATCAAATTGCGCGCCGAGATGGACATGATCGTGGCGCTGACCGCCTGTTCGGCTGGCCAGTCAAACAACCACACCTACAAGCCGATTGACTTTGAGCTCCTGCCTGAGGGAGCTGCCGATGGTTGATGTTTTGACCTGGTTTGCATCCTTGTCGTGTATCGTCGCGGCGCTGCTCGTATCGCTGAATGCTGGCGCCAAGTGGTCCGGTGTCGGCTTCCTGGTCTTCTCGCTGTCTTCTGCGGCCTGGGTCTGGGCCTCAATGCTGGAGGAGGAGGCGCCGCTTGCCTTGCAGAACATCGTCCTGCTGGCGATCAACCTGTTCGGGGTTTATCGATACCTGTGGCAGCCGGCACAGAAAGAGAAGTCGCGACGTTCAACGCGAACAGCCTGATGAACGGCTTGGGCGCTGCTGCGGCCTTCACTTTCTGGGGCTGGTCCAATGGACCAAAAATTTTTCAAAGCAAACCGGAAATGAAGTGGTGGTTCGGGGGAGACTTGAACTCCCGACCTCACGATTATGAGTCGTGCGCTCTAACCAGCTGAGCTACCGAACCGATCGGCCCATGGGGCGATACCGCAGGACCCGCTAAGAGCGGGCTGCGAAGCGGGCTGAATACACATTGAAGATGGCTCGTGCAACCGCCTAATCCAGCAAGCCTGCGACATGATCGGCAATGGCGAGCGAGGAGGTGAGGCCCGGGCTCTCGATCCCGATGAGGTGGATCAGGTGTTCACTTTCCTTGCGGACCATGAAGTCGCCCGAGGGGGCACCTTTCTCCACGATCTTGGGGCGCACGCCTGCATAGTCCGGCGTGAGGGCACCGTCCGGGAGGCCCGGCCAGTAGCGGCGCGCGGAATCGTAGAAGAGTGAGGCGCGGGCTGGATCCACCTGGTAGTTGAAGGGCGGTTTTGCATCATCCGGCAGCCATTCTGCGTCCGGCCCGAGCTTGCCGCGGCCTGCAAGGTCCACGGTGAGGTGAAGGCCGAGACTGGCGCGTCCCGGCATCGGATAGATGAGGCGCGAGAAGGGCGTCTTGCCGAGAATGCTGAAATAGCTGCCCTTTACATAATGTGGCTCTGGCAGGTCGATGTCGGCATCGATGAGGCGCGCAAGTTCAATGGCGCGGTGGCCTGCGCAGTTGATGACGGTGCGGGCGCTGATCTTGGCGGGAGTCTCTCCGCCTGTGATGAGCTCCACGCTGTCGGCCGTGCGCGTGCCTTCGGTGACTGGAGTGCCAAAGGCGATCATGCCGCCAGCGTCTTCCAGCTCCCCCTGAAGGGCGAGGAAATAGCCATGGCTGTCGAAGATGCCTGAGACGGGCGAATGGATCGCGGCGGCGATGTCTTCGCTGAGGGCAGGCTCCAATCGGCGGGCTTCGACGCCGGGAATGATCTTGAGATCCTCGACATCGTTTTCGCGCGCGCGGTCGAGGATATCGGCGAGCTGGTCTTCCTCGTCAGGGTGGGCGACGACGAGCTTGCCGCAATTATTGTACTCGACGCCGTGATCCTGAAGGTAGGCGTAGAGTTTGCGGCGCCCTTCGACGCAGAAGCGCGCCTTCAGCGAGTCTTTCGGATAGTAGAGCCCGGCATGGATGACTTCTGAATTGCGCGACGAGGTATGGCTGGCGATGAGGTCTTCGGCCTCGAGCACGATGACATCACGCCCCGCCTGCGCGCAGGCACGCGCAACGGCAAGGCCAATGACACCGGCCCCGATGACAATGAGATCTGCGTCCAGCCTGTCCATCCATTCTCCTTAAGCGGCGCCGAGCGCCTGCCAGACTTCAGCCGCGAGCGTGATGGCCCGCATATCGCCGGTGGTCGTGCCCTGCATTCTGTTCATCGCATAGGCGATCGTGGTGCGCGCCGCCATATCGATGAGGACGATGGAGCCGCCATAGCCGCCCCAGAACATGGCCTGATCGTGGAGCGCTGGCGACATCGGCCCGGAAAGTCCGAACCCCATGCCATAGCGCACCGGCATATCGAGCACGAGATCGGTGCCTTCGACCTGGCATTCAAGCGCCTTGCGGCAACCTGCCTCGGAGAGGAAGCGCTTGCCCTGCGAGACGCCGCCATTGGCGAGGATGGTGTGAATTTCGGCAACCGAGCGGGCGTTGCCGGTCCCGCCGGCGGCCGGGATTTCAGCGCCGCGCCAGGCACGTGTGCGGGTCTCGCCGACTTCGATGGGCGGATTGGCAAAGGCGGCTTTCTTGTTGTCGGTCTCGAAGCTGAAGCCGCCGCCCGCTGCTGGTGGGGGCTGCAAGTCTGCGACGCGGTGATCCTCTGACGCCGGCAGGCCGATATGGAAGTCTGCGCCAAGAGGCTCTGCGATGTCTTCGCGGAAGACGGCGCCGACGGTGCGCCCGCTCGCCCGGCGGATGACCTCGCCAACGAGATAGCCTTGCGACATGGCGTGATAGCCGGGGGCTGTGCCAGGCTCCCAGAGCGGGGCCTGCGCGGCCAACAGGCTGACGGCATGGTCCCAGTCATAAAGCATTTCCTTAGGCGCGGGCTCGGTCCAGCCGGGCACACCAGAGGAGTGGCTCATCAGGTGAGAGACCTTCACCTTGTCTTTGCCATTGGCGGCAAATTCCGGCCAGTATTCGGCGACCGGCGCGTCGAAGTCGATCAGGCCCTTGTCCGACAGGTAGAGCGCCGTCAGGGCGGTCATCGTCTTCGTCGTTGAATAGACGTTGACGATCGTGTCCTTTTCCCACGGGCGGGTCTTTTCCGGGTCGGCATAGCCGCCCCAGAGGTCGATGATGGTCTCGCCATCCTTGGTCACGCAAAAGGATGCGCCGATATCGGTGCCGTCCTGCAGGTTCTTCTCAAATTGCTCGCGCACGCTTGCGAATTTCTCGTCAGCTTGTCCGTGCGCCATTCCCTCAGCCATGGCTTTTATCCCCCGTCTTCTTTTTCTTTGGCGAAACTAGGAGGGCGGCGTCTAACAGGCAACGAAGAAGGCGGCTGGCTGCTTGATTGGCGAGACGGACTTTCGCGCTATCCTCACCTCGCATGAGACAGATTGCTGTTTCCCTCGCGCTTTTGCTCATGGCCGCGTTGCCGGTCATGGCAGACCCTGCAGAGGAAGCCTTTGCCGCGGGACGCTACCTTGAAGCGGCAAGCATTGCCGAGCAGGCGGGCGGCGCGGACAATCTGGCGCGGGCGGCGCGCTGCCTTCTTGCAAATGAGGTTGCTGCCGGCGCGCTGGATGAAGCGGTGCTGCGACGGGCCGAGAAACTGGCGCGCGTGGCTTTGCAGGAGGACGCCGATCACGGAGAGGCGCGCCTGCAGCTAGCCATCGCGCTGTCCATGCGATCACGCCTGATGAGTACGCGCGAAGTGCTGAATGCAGGCTATGGCAAGACGGGGCGCGAGCTTGCCGAAGGTGTTCTGGAGGATGACCCCTCCAACGTTTATGCCCACGGCTTTCTGGCCGTCTGGAATGTCGAAGTGCTTCACCGGGGCGGATCACTGGGGGCGGCCTGGTTCGGGGCGAGCCTCTCGTCCGCGCGGGCGCATTTCGAAAAGGCGCGGCAGTTGGATGCGGACAATGCGTCGCTCTGCTGGCAGTATGCGCGGGCGCTGGCCGCTCAGGATTACCGGCGCAATCAGGACGAAATCTTCGAAGTCCTGACCTGCGCCCTGGAAGCGCGTGCCACTAGCGAAATGGACAAGCTCATGCAGGCGCGGGCGCGCGAATTCTGGAGCTTCGCGCGGGTCCATAGCGGTAGACAGATCGAAGCGCGCGCGGCGGACCTTCTTTAGGGCTTATCTCCGGAAGCTGACGCCAGAAGCGGCACGTAGTTGCGGCGGCAGTCGAGCGCGGTTGGCGCGCTAGACGGGCGTTGGCGCAGCGCAAATTCATGGCTGATGACGGCCATGGTCACCGCGTCCCTGTCGAGACCCCCATTACGGGTCGGGTCGTTGACGAGGCTGCGATAGGCGTTGGCGGCAACCTGCAGGAGCGCTGTTTCGGCAAGCTCGGAGCGGCCTGTGTCCAGCTCTTTCTCAATGACGAGCAGACAGGAGGCGGCAGCATCGCCGTTGGGGCTGAGTGGGGTATCGGCGAGGATGGCAAAGCGCTGACCGCTGGCGAGGGTAACCGGATCGGGCGTCGGCGCGCGGTCAAAGATGGCGTCGGCCAGGCTGGCGGCGAGCCGGCCGGGGGCAGGCGCGGCGTCTGTTGACTGGCTGGACGCAGCGGCGGCGGCGACCCGGTCGCGGGCTTCAAGCTGGATGAGGATATGCTCCTTCCCGGCCTCGCGAACTGCATCGCGAGGAAGGTCTTCGAGCATGTATTGCGCGCTCTCCAGCCCCATTTCGAATGCGTAGCCAATCCACTGGGCAGCGGCGACCATTTGCGGGGTGCCGCCCCATACACCGTCCCGGTAGATCGCGCCGAGTGTGGTGGCCGCTGACGGGTCCTTGCGTGCGGCGGCGACGAGGAGGTCATGTGCCTCAGTGCGGGTCGACGGGCACTGGTTTTGGCGCAGGCAGAAGCGGGCAAGAAGGCGCGCCGCATCGGGGCTTCCCGATCTTGCGCGGGTCAGAATGGTGCTTTCGCTGGAGGGCGCAGCCGGTTCGGGCACTGGTGCCTCAGCAGGGGCGGGCGAGGTGTCAGCGGGGGCAGGGGAGAGATAGGCGCCGCCGCCCGCAGCGATGACGAGCTCGCGCGGCATCTGGGAGAGGCGTCTTGGCCCGGCCGGGTCGCCCAGTTTCGCGGCAAGAACCGCGAACTCCGCCGACTTGGCCGCGTCCTTCGCCTGTCCGGCGTCGCCATAGGCATAGATACGGCTAAGCTGGACCGCCGCCGGCCAGTCGCCGGCTTCGGCCGCGCGGGTGAGATAGGTGACGCCAAGATCTTGATCGCGCGCATAGCCCATCCCGTAGAGATAGGCCTGACCGATAATGGCGAGAGCGTCGGCCTCGCCCGCATCGGCATAGCGGCGGATCAGCGCTATCTCGCTATAGTCTTTTTCCAGATAGGCATCGATTGCCGCATCAAGCTCTGGCGGGCCAGCAAAGGCTGGACCGGCAAGCAGAAGCGCAAGCCCGAGCAGGCCAGCAATGTGTTTTCGCGTCCCCATGAGGGGCGAGAATAGCGGTGATGCGGGGGCTGTCTACTGCCGGTCTATTCGGCCGCGACGGCCTCATTGATGGCGACCTGCTCTTCCAGCCAGTGCTCTGCTTCGAGGGCAGCCATGCAGCCCATGCCTGCGGCGGTTACGGCCTGGCGGTAGGTCTCATCGGTCACGTCGCCGGCCGCATAGACGCCCGGAATGTTCGTCTTGGTCGTGCCGGGTTCAGTGATGAGGTAACCGTTCGCTTTCATGTCGACCTTGCCCTTGAAGAGCTCGGTCTGCGGCGCGTGGCCGATGGCGATAAAGACGCCGTGAACGTCGCGGGTTTCTTCCTCGCCGGTCTTTACGTTTTTGAGGCGAGCTGCCGTCACGCCGGGAGGGTTATCCTCACCAATGACTTCTTCCAGCACGGTGTCCCAGAGGATTTCGACTTTCGGGTGCTTGAACAGGCGGTCCTGCAGGATTTTTTCTGCGCGGAAGCCATCGCGGCGGTGCACGACTGTGACCTTGGACGCAAAGTTCGTCAGGAAGAGCGCTTCCTCGACGGCCGTGTTGCCACCGCCAACGACGATGACTTCCTTGCCGCGATAGAAGAAGCCGTCACAGGTCGCGCAGGCGGAGACGCCGAAGCCCTGATACTTTTCCTCAGACGGCAGGCCGAGCCATTTGGCCTGTGCACCGGTACAGATGATGACGGCATCGCCGGTATAGGTCGTGCCGCTCTCGCCAATGGCACGGAAGGGACGGCTCTCGAAATCGACCTCAGCGATGTGATCTTCGGAGACCTTGGTGCCCATCTTCTCGGCATGGTCACGCATCTTTTCCATCAGCTCCGGGCCCTGGATTTCGGCGAAGCCCGGATAGTTTTCCACTTCGGTCGTGATGGTCAGCTGGCCGCCAGGCTGCAGGCCAGCAACGACGCGCGTGTCGCGCAGGGCGCGGGCGCCATAGATCGCAGCTGTCCAGCCTGCCGGGCCGGACCCGATGATCAGGATTTCAGAATGGATTGTCTCGCTCATCACCCGCTCCAGTCTTCTGGCCGGTTCGTCAGCCAGTCTTTGTTTTCTGGGCTACAGGTATGGGGATTCTTTGCCGGTGAATAAAGCCCCTGACATGCACAGCAGCAGTGCGGAAGGTCAGGGAAGGTCTGGCGCCTTGTGCACTTCGACAGTGGCGTGACTGACGCCAAACTGCTGTTGCAGCCGGGTTTTTACCGCGCGGCGGACCGTATCGAGGCAGGCACCATCGCGGGCAACCACTTCGAGGGTGACGAGCGGTTTCTGCTCTGTCAGCGCCCAGGCGTGGATGTGGGTGACGCGGGCAGCATCCTCGAGATTGGCTTCGAGATCCTTCTTGATGTCATCGGGGCTGAGGCCGGACGGCACGCCCTCGATCAGGATGTGCGCGCTTTCACGCGTAACGCGCCAGCCGCCGACAGCGATGATCAAGGCGACGACAACCGAAAGGATCGGGTCAATCGGTGTCCAACCCGTCGCGAGGATGAGGATGGCGGCCACGATGGCTGCGACAGAGCCGAGAAGGTCGCCAGCGACATGCCAGATCGCGCCGCGCATGTTGAGGTCATCATGATCGCCGCCATGCAGGATAAAGAAGGCGATGATGTTGACGACGAGGCCCGCGATCGCCACGCCAAGCAGGATTCCGCCAAGGATGGGCTGTGGCTCAAGAAGGCGGTGGATGGCTTCCCAGACGATCCAGACGGCGAGAGCGAGCAGGGCGAGACCGTTCACGAAGGCGGCGAGCACCTTGAAACGGGCAAAGCCGAAACTGCGAAGGCCATCTGCGGGACGCGCGGCAAGCCGGAAACCGACCCATGCAAGCGCCAGTGAGCCAGCGTCGGTCAACATGTGCGCCGCATCTGCCAGCAAGGCGAGCGAGCCGGAGATGATGCCGCCGATGATTTCCGCGCCCATGAAGGCAAAGGTGAGCACGGCAGCGATGGCAACGCGCTTGCGTGCGTCAGCCGTCTCCGTCACCGCATGATGGTGGCGGTGCTCATGGTGTCCAATGCCGTGCGAATGGGTGTGTGCCATGCCTGCAAGATCGTGGGACTCGCGTCGAAGTCAAGAAAAAATGCAGAAAAAACAGTTAGTTGAGAATGTGATTACGTCTCATTCCAGCCAGTCTGGCAAGACAACGGATTGATCTTTCACATCTTTCAGCGCGGGCTGGGGATGGCGGGCGATCAGTTTTTCGATGATGGCGTCAGCAACGCGGTCGGCTTCGCGAAGCGGCGGGTACTGCCAGTGGGAGAGCGTGCCATCGAACCAGCGCGCACAGCCGCGTGAAATCAGGCTTTCATGCAGCCGGTCGAATTTCGGGCTGGAGCCTTCAAGGCGGGCGATATGAATGGGCAAGGCGTGCCAGGCGGCGTCAGACAACATGTTCGCGCTGTCTTCTGTCACGATGGCAGCGTCCGAATAGAGAAGCCAGGCGAGGTAGGGGTTCTGGCCGTCCTGAGGACCGGACCAGAAGCGTGCGCCCACCTTGTCAGAAAAGGCGCGGAAGCGGGCGACGATCTCGACCGGGGTACGTCGGGACGCCGTGATGCGCAGGCGCCACTTCTGCTGGGCGAGGGCCGCAAGCTGCGCTTCGAGGCGATCAGCCGCGGCCTCCGTGAATCGGTGCGCCTTTGAATTGCCGCCGAGGATCACGATGCAGGATTTGCCCTGCTCATCGGCGAGGTCGGCGAAAGCCTGCCCGGCGGATTCTATGTCGTCGGCCGCAAAGTGAGAAGGCGACCCGACCGTCTGGATCACGTTCGAGCCGGTTACATCGTCATGCTGTGGCACGACGAGAAGGTCGAATTTGTCGGCTGAGGTCTTCGGGTCGAGGATCTGGACCGTCAGCGTGCGCCCGCCCGATAGCTCCCTGACCCGTGCCGTATAGGGCGCGCTGCGACGCCCGGCAGCTATCCAGACATCGGGGAAGGGGGGCTGGAAGAGGCTCCGCTGCTCCTTTGGAAGGGCGGCAAGCGGCATGGGCCAGTTGCTGCCTGGCAGCAGCGTCCATGGCGCACGCGGGGTGAGTACGATTGGCGTTTCGCGATGACCTGCGCCCGCGATATGGGCGATCTGCATCCAGCGCCCAGTACTGGACAGGGCACGCATGACGGCGCGGACCTGCGCGGCATTGCCTGCGCGTCCATCAGAGACACCCCAGACCGAAGGGCCTAGCTGATCATCTGCATGAGAGGCCGGAGCCATGCTGCTTGCGCCTTTCCATAGTGGTTATGGTTAAGGTGGGTTTGTGCCAGTTTTCGCCGCCACGTGCACCCGCGCTTTCATGTGGAAAAGAAAAAGCCGGCAAGGTGGTCCCTGCCGGCTCTTCGATCTTGTTGCGGAATGCCGCCCTATTTGAACTCGACGTTCTCAATCTCATAGACGCGGGCACCGCCGGGCGCGGCGACCTCTGCCTCGTCGCCAACGGTCTTGCCGATCAGCGCGCGGGCAATCGGCGACTGGATCGAGACCTTGCCCTTGGCAATGTCGGCTTCATCCTCGCCAACGATGCGATAGGTGACTTCCTTTTCGGTGTCGGCATCGATGAGCGTGACGGTCGCGCCGAAGACGACCTTGTCGCCCTTCAGCTTCGTCACGTCGATCACTTCAGCGCGCGCAAGCTTGTCTTCAAGCTCAGCCACTCGGCCTTCGATGAAGCTCTGCTTTTCCTTGGCAGCATGATACTCAGCGTTTTCCGACAGGTCGCCATGCTCACGTGCTTCGGCGATCGCAGCGATGACAGCCGGGCGTTCAACCGACTTCAAATGCTTGAGTTCTGCGTCGAGGGCAGCATGCCCTTCGGCGGTCATGGGTGTTCTTTGCATATCGAGAATAACCGTCTGTTTAACGTGTCAGCGTCTGTCTAAACGCGAATTCCGTCAAGTAGGGTTGTGTCAGGCCTGCTGCAAGGGGCGAACGGTGAGTTCGCGTTCGCGCAGTGCCCGAATGCCCTGCACCGACGCAATCGAGGCCGCAAGCGTCGTGAAGTAAGGGATCTTGCGGGTCAGCGCCGTGCGCCGGATCGAGGCGGAATCCTTGAGCGACTGGGCACCTTCGGTCGTGTTGAAGACAAGTTGTACGCCGCCATTGATCATCCGGTCGACAATGTGGGGCTGGCCTTCGATGACCTTGTTGATGCGTTCGACGGCGATGCCATTCTCTTCCAGGAAGGTAGCGGTGCCGCTGGTCGCGATGATGTTGAAGCCCATCTCCACAAGCTCTTTCACCGAATTGAGCACCAATGGCTTGTCGCTGTCCTTGAGCGAGATGAAGACAGCGCCCTCGCGCGGCAGGTGCACATCGACGGCGATCTGCGACTTCAGGAAGGCGGCGCCGAAATCATCGTCCCAACCCATGACTTCGCCGGTTGAGCGCATTTCCGGGCCAAGCACAGGGTCGACGCCCGGGAAGCGGGCAAACGGGAAGACCGCTTCCTTGACCGCGACGCGGCGCGGCTTGGCGTTGCTGAGGTCGAATTCGGTGAGCGACGCGCCAGCCATGACCTTTGCGGCGATCTTTGCGATCGGGGCGCCAACAGCCTTTGCCACGAAGGGGACAGTCCGCGAGGCGCGCGGGTTGGCTTCGAGCACGAAAATCTCATCATCCTTTACAGCGAACTGGATGTTGATGAGGCCGCGAACTTTCAGCTCACGCGCAAGCGCCGCGGCAGAGTCAGAGAGGCGCTGGATGATGTCGGCCGAAAGCGTGTAGGGCGGCAAGGCGCAGGCGCTGTCGCCGGAATGGACACCGGCTTCCTCGATATGCTCCATGATGCCCGCAACGTGGACGTTGGTCTCGTCACAAAGCGCGTCGACGTCGACTTCGATGGCGTCGGAAAGATAGCGGTCGAGGAAGAGCGACTGATCGCCAGAGACTTTCATGGCCTCTTTTGCAAAGGCCTTCACGTCGGCATCGTCGCGGCAGATTTCCATGGCGCGGCCACCGAGCACGAAGCTCGGGCGCAGCATGATCGGATAGCCAAGCTTGCGGGCCATCTCGAGGGCTTCTTCCTCAGAGCGGACAGTGGCGGACGGGGCTTGCTTGATGTCGAGACGGTCGAGCAATGCAGCGAAGCGCTCACGGTCTTCGGCAAGATCAATGGAGACCGGGCTGGTGCCAAGAATCGGGACGCCTGCATCGTGCAGCGGGGTGGCAAGCTTCAGCGGCGTCTGGCCGCCGAACTGGACGATAACGCCTTGCAGCTCTCCCTTGCCCTGTTCCTTGGCAATGATTTCGGAGACGTGCTCATGGGTGAGCGGCTCGAAATAGAGCCGGTCGGAGGTGTCATAGTCGGTGGAGACCGTCTCAGGGTTGCAGTTCACCATGATCGACTCGATGCCGACCTCTTCCATCGCGAAAGCGGCGTGACAGCAGCAATAGTCAAACTCAATGCCCTGGCCGATCCGGTTCGGGCCGCCGCCAAGGATGATCGCCTTCTTGCGGTCAGAGACGTTCGCCTCATCATCGGCTTCAGTCTTGCCGTAGGGCGGGTGCTCATAGGTCGAATAAAGATATGGCGTCTTGGCCGCAAATTCAGCCGCGCAAGTATCGATACGCTTGTAGACCGGGCGCACGCCGATCTCATGGCGTGCGGCGCGAACAGCCGTTTCAGTCTGATCGGTAAGCTGGGCGAGGCGGGCGTCAGAGAAACCCTGCGCCTTGAGCTCGGTCATGCTGTAGCGGTCTGTTGGCAGGCCATCGCGGCGCACATTGGCTTCGGTCTCGATGAGGCCTGCAATCTGGCGCAGGAACCAGCGGTCGATGCTGGTGATCCGGAAGACGTCCTCGACGCTGAAGCCTTCGCGGAAGGCCTGCGCCACGTGGAGCAGGCGGTCAGGGGTCGGGCGGGCGAGCGCAGAGTGAAGCGCTTCGCTGCCGGTGACTTCGGATTCGTTGAAGCCGGTGAGGCCCGTTTCGAGCGAGCAGAGCGCCTTCTGGACGCTTTCCTGGAAGTTGCGGCCGATGGCCATGGCTTCGCCGACGGATTTCATCGCTGTCGTCAGAGTGGGTTCTGAGCCGCGATACTTTTCGAAGGCAAATCGCGGGATCTTCGTGACAACATAGTCAATTGTCGGCTCGAAGGAGGCTGGCGTCACACCGGTGATGTCATTGTCGAGTTCATCGAGCGTATAACCAACGGCGAGCTTTGCGGCGATCTTCGCAATCGGGAAGCCTGTTGCCTTGGAGGCCAGCGCAGACGAGCGCGAGACGCGCGGGTTCATCTCAATGACGACGAGACGGCCATTGTCAGGGTTTACAGCGAACTGGACGTTGGAGCCGCCAGTTTCCACACCGATCTCGCGCAGGACCGCCAGCGAGGCGTTGCGCATGATCTGGTATTCGCGGTCGGTCAGCGTGAGGGCGGGCGCGACGGTGATCGAATCGCCAGTGTGCACGCCCATTGGGTCGATATTTTCGATGGAGCAGATGATGATGGCATTATCCGCCTTGTCGCGGACGACCTCCATCTCGAACTCTTTCCAGCCAAGAAGGCTCTCATCGACGAGCACCTGCGCGACCGGCGAGGCAGCAAGGCCGGAGCGGACGATCTCTTCATACTCTTCGATATTGTAGGCGACGCCGCCGCCCGTGCCGCCCAGCGTGTACGCAGGGCGGATAATGGCAGGAAGGCCTACCTCTTCCAGCACGTCCATAGCACGCTTGAGGCCTTCAATCCGGTCATAGCCGGTGACTTTGCCAGCTTCGTTCTTGATCTCTGGCGCAGAGACGATGGCCGCGCGCGGATTCTCAAGGCCGATCCGGTCCATGGCTTCGCGGAAAAGGCGGCGGTCTTCTGCCATTTCGATGGCTTCAGCGCGCGCACCGATCAGCTCAACGCCGTACTTTTCGAGAATGCCTTCCTTGAAAAGGTCGAGCGCGCAGTTGAGCGCGGTCTGGCCGCCCATGGTCGGCAGGATCGCGTCAGGCTTTTCAGCTGCGATAATCTTTTCGACGAAATATGGCGTGATCGGCTCGACATAGGTTGCGTCGGCCATGTCCGGGTCGGTCATGATCGTCGCCGGGTTCGAGTTCACCAGGATGACGCGGTAGCCCTCATCCTTGAGCGCCTTGATGGCCTGCACACCGGAATAGTCGAACTCACACGCCTGGCCGATAATAATGGGGCCGGCACCGATAACGAGGATGGATTTAAGGTCGGTGCGTTTTGGCATCTCATGTCCTCGTCATTTCATGACCAATGGTCAAACGGGTGCGCTATAGCGGCGCTTGAGGGCAGGGGGCAAGACCACAATCAGGGAAAACTGACGATTGTCTGCAGGCCGTTCCTGCGTGCAGGCCGGAAACTAACACGAGGGCGCGCTGCGCAAAGGTGCTGCAGACTGCTGCGGCCAAGAAAAAAGGCCCCCTGCAGTGAGGGGGCCTTCTTCAATCAATAATATGAGTGGGACCTACCAGCGGCGTGGGTCGGTCGGGTAACGGTCATATGCGTCTGCATAGCCGTCGCCGTCATAGTCCTGCTCATCGGCCTGGTCGCGAACGCCTGGCATGTCGCAGTCTTGGGCTTCAGTACAACCCTTTGCTGCGCCAGCTGCACCGCCGAGTGCCGCACCGATCGCTGCGCCACGTCCGGCATTGCCGTCGCCGGTATTGTTGCCGACGACTGCGCCAGCGACTGCACCAAGGCCTGCGCCAACAGCGGCGTTGCGTTCGGTGTAACCGGACTGCGTGCAGGCGGCCATCATCAGGCCGGTTGCGGCGATCGCGGTGGTTTTAAGAAGCGTATTCATGGGTAGACCCCTTCTCTTCGAATATGAACAGGTCAAACGAAGTTGAAACCTGCAGGTTCCAGTCGTGACAGAGAAAAAGTCCGATGCGGAGTTACAAATGCTTTAGATGAACAGAGCACAACAGAATTGGGCGCCGTTTCTACTCTATAAGCCGGGCAATACGCGCAGGTTGAATGGCCACAGGCACGTCGGTCTTGCCGGGGTTGAAGTCAATGCGCAGCAGGCCTGTGTCGCGCAGCGAGATCCGGTTCGCGACGATCTGCAGGAGTGGTGATGACTGATCGCCAGCCCCCGAGCCGCTGATAAAGAAGTTCTGCGTCGGCAGATAGATCAGCCCGATAATGCTGAGCGCGCCATGCCCGGTCAGGCGAGAGACAACCGGGACGCCATTCAACGCGGTGTTGCGACGCTCAGCGACCGCGATACCGGCCAGAGGGCCGTCGGTTGGCGCTGAAAGATCAAGACGCGCCTGATCGCTGACCCGCAAATAAGCCCCCGGCCCGGTGAAGACGATGGTCACGCCTTCGGCTTTGACGGTCGCCTTGCGGGTGACTGTCATCGGCGCGTCCTTGATGAAATAGGTTCCCGGCTGCATCCGAACGTGACCGTAAGCGATGTCGAGACCGCAATAGGTGCCCGGCGTCAGCGTGTCGGTTTCCATGTCGAACTGGCGGTCTAGGATGTAGAGCGCATTGGCAAGATTATCGGTTAGCGCCAGCAGGTCGAAATCGCTCAGACCACCGCCGGTTGCAGGCTCGCTCGGGCAGTTTGGATTGCTGGCCCCGGCCCGGTTGCTGCATGCATTCGCAAGCCCGGTCTGGCGCTCATCATCATCGTCGTCGTCATCATCATCATCGTCGTCGTCATCGTCATCATCATTGCGTCTGCCGCTATTCTGGCGACGCAACAGTTTTTCCAGCTGGCGTTCGCTCTGGCGAACTACGCTGAGAGGTGGCTCGAAATCTGGCGCTGGCGCACATGTCCCCGCGGTGGGCGGGGTCCAGTCTTTCAGCGGGTCCGGGATAGGATCACACTGCTGATCGGGTAGCGGCGACACGCTGGCGCGGTGTGAGCGGTCAACGAGGCCAGCGGCGCAGAAGCTCTTGGCTTCGGCTCGCCCGCCCAGAAGCGACAGGGACTGTCGCCCTGTATTGTTAGACCAGACGATGCAGCCGTCTGCGGTCAGGCGCGCAAGATGTTTCAGTGAGATGCCCGACTGCTCATTCGGGCTGAGGGCCAGAAGACAGAGCGGAAAGCCCCAGGTCGATGATGCGACTGCGCGGCGACGGATAGGCGCCGTGGCAGTATTGCCAGAGAAGCGCGCGAAGAAATTGACCGGCTGGAATTCAAGCTCGACTGCGAGCTGGGTGTGCTGACCATAGGCGTCTTCAGTGACTGCATCCACAACGAGGTCGGCGAGCGCGTATTCCGAGTTTCTTTCGGCGAGAACCTTTGCCTGATGATACGCTGCCTCCAGCCTGTCTGCGGCGCGCGGCGAGGAGGAGTTCAGGAAGGCCGTAGCCCCACCGAGCGCGGCGGAATCTGCGGCCTGCTGAACCTTGGAGCCGGACCGGGAATCCATTCCAAGTGCAAGCGTTGCCGCGACCAGTGCGAGGATTGCCATGATGCTGATGGCGAAGATGGGCATCGTACTCGCACGTTCACATGCGAGATACTGCCGGGATACAGAAGGGAAAGGCCTAGGGTTCACTTTCCCGTGATCTCACAATCAATTAAAGATCGCGCTAGCTGACTGAAACAAATTTC
Source organism: Henriciella algicola (assembly GCF_003576245.1). GTDB lineage: Bacteria > Pseudomonadota > Alphaproteobacteria > Caulobacterales > Hyphomonadaceae > Henriciella > Henriciella algicola. The sequence goes on along the minus strand of NZ_QWGA01000003.1, from coordinate 333,204 downwards.
ATCAAGTTGAGTATTCTGTCCGCTACATTTTACAGGCCGAGCACCCGTTTCGCGATGATGTTGTGCTGGATCTCGTTCGTGCCGCCATAAATGGACTGCGCGCGGGTCCCGAAATAGGTCGATACGCCTGGCGCCGCATGGCTGGTTGCCATCCCGCCTTCGAGCCAGTCCGGGCTGACAGAATCAGCAAAGCCGCGTTGGGCATTGAAGCCTGCGGTATCGAGATAGAGCGTCGTGATTTGCTGGGCCGTCTCCGTTGCAAGGATCTTCACGATGGAGGCTTCCTTGCCGGGCGCGCCGCCATCCTTCACCGCTGACAATACTCGCAGGACGGTCATTTCGAGGCCGTCCACGGCGAGGTCAGCCTCGGCCAGCTTGCGGGCAAAGGCCGGGTCATCGATCAGGCGGTGATTGCCGCCATCGGGCACAGATGACGCGATCTTGCGAATATGCGCGAGCTGCTTTCGCTTGCCGCCAATGCGCGCATAGGAGGTGCGCTCATGGCCGAGCAGGTACTGACTATAGGTCCAGCCCTTGCCCTCCTCGCCGATGAGATAGTCGGCGGGCACGCGAACATTGTCGAAGTGGACCTGGTTGAGCGCGTGCTTCCCATCGATCGTGATGATGGGCGCCACGGTGATGCCGGGCCGGTCCATCTCTGCGATGATGAAGCTGATGCCTTCCTGCTTCTTGCCGGAACTGTCGGTGCGCGCGAGGCAGAAGATCCAGTCGGCATGCTGGGCCGCCGACGTCCAGATCTTGGTGCCGTTGAGGACGTACTCATCGCCCTCTTTCACCGCAGAGAATTGCAGCGAGGCGAGGTCAGAGCCTGCTTCCGGCTCTGAATAGCCCTGCGCCCAGCCTTCGCGGCCCTCGCGGATGCCCGGCAGCCAGCGCTGTTTCTGCTCATCCGTGCCGAACGTATAGATGATCGGGCCGACATAAACGACGCCCATCGGGGTGACGGTTGGCACGCCTGCGCGCTCCAGCTCCTCATCGAAGACGTATTGTTCCTCAAGCGACCAGCCGGGGCCGCCATGCTCTGCCGGCCAGCCTGCCGCGAGCCAGCCCTTGCTGCCGAGCGCGGCTTCAGACTTTCGCACCTCTTCAGTCGTCAGCGAGGCGCCTTTCGCCGTCTTGGCGAGAATGTCTTTGGGAAATTCGTTTTCGAAGAAAGCGCGCACATCTGCGCGGAAATCCTCGAGCTTCGGGTCTGTCTTGAGGTCCATGAGCGCACATTAGCTGACGCGCCCGCCAACGTCAGCCATGACCCAAGGTCAGAGGCGATGGACGGGGATCAAGCCTGCTATTATCACCCGGAGAATAATGCCGATAGCCCTCGCCAAATTGACGACAGGACGACCACGGCAAAAGCGGCGGCGCCGATGAGCAGGATGATGCCGACCACTGACGCCAGCACAATGCCCCATGCCGAGGCGAATTCGTAGCCCTCGGGGTCGTGGGCGCTATAGGCAAAGGGTAGGGCAATCAATAAGCCGATGACCACGACTGCGCTAAGATACCGGCCCCAGCCGGAATCGCCGTCCGGCTTGAAATTCACTTCGCCGAATTCCGCCCAGCTTTTCACGACAGCGCCCGAATTTGCGCGCGTTGTTGGCGCGTCCCCGGCGGCGAAGGATATAGCGGATCGATGCCCTGCGCTTGGCTTCTTCGGGGCTGAGCGGCGTCTCAGGGTCGGTCATCAGACTATCGGCTCCCTCAAGACGCTTCAGATTGGACCTGTCAGGCTTAGCTATACCGCTTCGACAGCTTCTGGTCGATTTCGCTCGCGGCCTGCTTCGCTGCGCCAGCATAGCCGGTGAGGGCATCCGCGACGAAGGGATTGTCCTGACGCTCCTGCCCGAACGTGCTCATCGGGCCGTGGCCCGGGATAAAGCGGATTTCAGGTCCGAGCGGCCAGAGTTTCGAGGTGATAGAGTCGATCAGCTGGGTGTGGTTGCCGCGCGGAAAGTCGGTCCTGCCAATAGAGCCGCGGAAGAGGACGTCGCCCACAAAGGCCAGCGCACCGCTTTCATTATATATCACGACATGGCCGGGTGTGTGACCCGGTGTGTGGGCCACGCCGAACTTCACACCATCAAGCTCCAGCTCATCGCCATCATCCAGATAGCGGTCCGGCGTCACGTTCTTGCCGTCTGTGATGCCATAGCGCTGACCGGAGGACTCAATCTCGTCCAGAAGCCACTGGTCGTCCTTGTGCGGGCCGATGATCTCACAGCCGGTGCGCTCTTTCACGGCGGCGGCAGCGCCCGCATGGTCCATGTGGCCATGGGTCAGCCAGACGCCGACGATCTTCACGCCAAACTCCTTGGCCGCGCCCATCAGCTTGTCGATGTCCCCGCCTGGATCAACGAAGACGCCTTCCTTGCTCTCGATCGACCAGATGAGAGAGGTGTTCTGTTGCAGCGGCGTCGTCGGAATGACGCGGATTTCGAGCTTGGGCTTATTTTGGGCTTGGTCTGTCATGCGGTACATCTAGTCATGGAGGGCTGAAGCGCAATGCTATCGGCGCGGTAGGTGATCAGGCTAAGGTGGATGGTGATGTGAGACAAGCAGGGCCGGGGGACTTCCATGGCAAACGATGAAGGCGCAGCGAGCACGGCCGATCGGCTCTGGCGCGAAGCGATGCACCTCTTTTCGAACTTTCGCGGCATGCGCCCGCGCCGGTCGTGGGCGAGCGGGCTCAGCGTCGGCACCGGTCCGAAACGCCTTGAACGACTGACAGGCTCAAAGGGCGCCGCGCAACTCATGCCGAAGCTGAAAAAGCTCTCTGACAGGGAACTTGTCATCTTCCGGACCTATGCGCGGATCAATCTGGAGCAGGCAGAGGCGGCGATGCGGCTCAGCCTGATCGCAAACATCACCATCCCTGTCGGCTTTCTCGTGATCCTCAACCAGTTCTTTCCGGGCACGGTGCAGGCATTGTTCGATTATGCCGGCGTTGAGGCCATGCTGGGCGGCATTGCGGCTGCGGCCGTCATTCTGCTCCTGCTGATCTGGTACAGCTATGCTGGCGTATTTCAGGCGCGTGACATCTCGCACCTCGCTGCGATTGCAGCAGCCAGGCGCGGCGCGAGCGCATCTGATGACGAAGGCCATGGGAATGGCGACGAGGCAGGGCCTCTGGAGGCGGTTGAGCCGCTTCTCTAGCTGACCGGTTTCCAGCGCGCGAAGGATAGCCGCATGGTCGCGATATTGTTCAGGATCACGCCTGCCGCGAAATAGTAGAGACCAATTCGCGGATGGAAGCCGACATAGGCCATGGTCTGCGACAGGCCGATCAGCAGGGCGGCCAGAAACACGTCCAGCATTGACCATTTGCCGAGTACGTTGAGCCACAAGGCGAGCTTCGGGCTGGGCGGGGCGCCGCGCCGGAAGATGATGGCGGCGATGAATGTCTTGGCGAGCGGGAAGACGCCCGAGAAGAAGACCACCACCATGCCGAGGAAAAAGAGGTCGAGTTCAATCAGCGTCTCAACCAGTCCCCAGAGATTGTACTCGATCATGATGCCCACATAGTTCGGCTTCATGATGGAAGGCTGGGAGATACCCATGATGATGAGCGCAACGGACGCATAGAGCGCCCATTCGGCGACAACGTCGATGATCTTGCTGGGCAGCGGATCGCGGCCAAGCCTGCGGCGAACATGTTGTTTTGAGGTGTCGGTCATCGTGGGCGAGACTTGTCAGACATTGTGGCCTTGTCAACGCTTCCAGGCTTCAACTCTTTCAAGAGGGCGGCTTTGGAACTAGTTACGCGTTAAGGCTTATTATGCTCAGCAAAAAGTGAGGGACGCACTTGGGACGTTTCATTGTCATTCTTCTCGGCCTCGCGGGCCTCGCGCTGTACTATTTCAGCAATCAGGAAGTGAACCCCTTCTCCGGTGAGCGGGAATTCAACGCCATCTCGATCTCGCAGGCGAGTGAACTGGGCGCGCAGTCCTATGCGCAGATCCTGCAGCAGGAACGGTCGAACGTGCTCTGCCTGGATGGCTGTCAGAGCGAAGTCGCCCGCGATGTCGTGAGTGAAGTGCGGGAGATTGGTGAGCGCCTGCAGCGCGCTGCCGTGGAATATGAGCGCGACCTCCTCGCTGAAGGGTGGGAGTTTACACCCGTCTCAGAGGATTTCGCCTGGACCTATAACGTCATCCAGTCGGACCAGCCGAACGCCTTCTGCCTGCCGGGTGGCTATGTCGCCGTCTATACCGGCATCATGGATGTGACCGGCAATTTCGACGGTGAAGTAACGCTGGCCGACCTTGACGACCCTGACAAGCTGGCGGTCGTCATGGGCCATGAGATCGGCCACGCCATGGCGCATCACGGCGCCAAGCGGATGAGCCAGAGCCAGCTTGCGCAGCTCGGCATGGCAGCCGTCAGCGTGGGTGTCGGCGATATGGACCCAAGCCAGCGCCAGATGGTGCTGGGCGCGATGGGCGTGGCGGCGCAGGGCGGCCTCATGGCCTTCTCGCGCCAGCATGAAACTGAAGCTGATCGCATTGGCCTCGAGCTGCTCGTGCGGGCCTGCTACGACCCGCGTGAGGCGCCGGAGCTGTGGGAGCGTATGGGCTCGCTCGGCGGCGGTCAGCGCCCGCCTGAGTGGATGTCAACGCACCCGGCCTCAGAGACCCGCGCGCAGAACTTCCGCGACTGGATGCCGGAATATATCGAGATGTATGAGGCCAATTGCGGCCCGCTGCGCTAGGCGGCTGCGGCCGCCGCTTTCGCATAGGTCTCGATCAGCGGGCCCATATCGTCAGGTCCGGGAAAGCGCTCAAACCCGTGCGGCGCGCCGGTCTCGGCCCAGCTGAGCTTTTCGGCCGTCTGGGTCTCGACGAAAGGCGCGTACCAGCCTGTCTCATCGAAAAGGGTCGCGCGGACATTGACCATGAAATCGAGCGCGGCAGGGCGCGTGAACATCCAGCTCATGCAGTCCGGGCAGAAATAGTGGGGCAGCTCCTCGAGCTTCAGCCCGCCAATGACGGGCTCACCCTTGATGATTTCGAAGCCTTCCGTCGGAAAAGCAACGCTGGTTGAGAAGGCACTTCCCGACATTTTCTGGCAGCCCGTGCAGTGGCAGGCCATGGTGATGAGCGGTTGCTGCGTGACTCGGAAGCGGACTGCGCCGCAGCGGCATCCACCCTCGGCGGGCAGGTCGGGATGTTTCATGGTGTGCTCCAGTCACGAGAGGGCCTGCAATCTGTCTGCCCCATTCCCTGCGCCAGGTCCAACCAGGGCACACCTCATTAATCGCCTTCTGGACCGGCCTGCGGCCTTCACGAGGCAGGCGAGCCGCCTATACTCATTCCTGACAGGCTAGCGGCGTCCGTTGCCAGCCATTTCACGCGATCAGGAGACACTCAATGTTCTACAAGACGACCGCCCTTGCTGGTGTGGCTGCGGCAGCGCTCATCTCGGCCCCTTTCGCCAGCGCGCAGGAGGCCATGGCGCCGACGACTGCCGAACGCGTGACCGAAGGCAATCTCGTCATGGAGAACATTCCGGACATACCGGAAGCGGTGAGCGAGAAGCTGCGCCAGTATCAGAATGTGCGCACGCACGGCTTTGCCGACTGGACCGATGAGGGCGTGCTGATCGCGACCCGCTTTGGCGAGGTCAGCCAGATCCACCAGGTGAAGATGCCGCTCGGCGCGCGCCGTCAGGTGACCTTCTATGATGAACCGATTGGCGGCGCCTCTGTCAGCCCGGCGGGTGGCAGTTTTGTCTTCTCCAAGGATACCGGCGGGGATGAATTCTATCAGGGCTACCTCTTCGACATGGCGAGCGGCGGCGTCACACGGTTTACCGAAGCAGGTACGCGCAATGGCGGCTATGTCTGGACTGATGATGGCTCGCAGGTCTTCTTCTACGAAGCGCGCGATGGCGAGGCTGACTACGACCTGAAAATGGGCAATCCGGCCGATCCGGCCAGCATTGGGACTGTCTTCGAAGGCGACGGCACAGGCGCGCTTTTCCCCGTCGATTTCTCCGCCGATGGCAGCATGGTGACCATCCAGCGTTATATCTCCATTCAGGACAGCGACATCTTCACCTTCAATGTCGCGACGGGCGAGATGACCGAAATCCGCCCTGGCGAAGAAGTCGCCTATAATGGCCTCTATTTCCTGCCGGACGGCAGCGTGCTGACCTCCACCGATGCAGGTTCGGAGTTCAAGAACCTCGTCCGCCTCGTGCCGGGGTCTGATGAGATGACGGTCTATACCAGCGATATCCATTGGGACGTCGAAGGCTATGACCTGTCGCCGGATGGCAGCACGGTCGTCTTCACGGTCAATGAGGGCGGCCTTGGCACGATCAAGCTGCTCGATATCGAAAGCGGCGAGGTGACCGACGGCCCTGACCTGCCGACAGGGATCGCAGCCGGTCCGCAATTTGACAGCACGGGCGCCCGCGTCGGCTTTACCTTTGTCGGCGCGACCAGCCCGGCCGATGCCTGGTCCTTCGATGTCGAGACGCTGGCGCTCACCCGCTGGACCGAAGCCGAAGTGGGCGGGCTCGATACCGCCGCCTTCGTCGAGCCGGAGATGTTCGACTATCCGAACGCTGACGGCATGGACATTCCGGCCTTCATCTATCGCCCGGCAGGCGAGGGGCCCTATCCGGTCATCGTCTCGATCCATGGCGGGCCTGAAGGCCAGTCACGGCCTTACTTCTCTTCGACCTACCAGTATTGGGCGAATGAACTTGGCGCGGCCGTCGTCGTGCCGAACGTCCGTGGCTCTGCCGGTTATGGCAAGACCTATGTAAGCCTCGACAATGGCCTGAACCGCAAGAAGTCGGTCGAGGACATTGGTGCGCTGCTCGACTGGATCGACGGCCAGGGCGACCTCGATAGCGACCGCGTGCTCGTCTATGGCGGCTCATATGGCGGCTATATGGTTCTGGCCTCCATGGTCGATTACAATGACCGCCTCGCGGGCGGCATCGACATTGTCGGCATCTCTGACTTCAAGACCTTCCTTGAGAACACCAAGGGTTATCGCCGCGACCTTCGCCGGGCCGAATATGGCGATGAGCGCGACCCGGAGATTGCGGCCTTCTTTGAAGAGATTTCACCGCTGAACAATGCGAGCGAGATCACCAAGCCGCTTTTCATCATCCAGGGCGCGAACGACCCGCGCGTGCCAGCGTCCGAGGCAGAGCAGATCCTTGAAGCCGTGCGCCAGAATGGCGGCGAGGCGTGGTTCCTGCTCGCCATGGATGAAGGTCACGGCTTTGCCAAAAAGTCGAACCGTGACTTCCAGCGCGAGGCCGAAACGCTGTTCCTTCAGGACGTGCTGGAGCTGGACGGCGCGGAGTAAGAGCGCGCATTCAGGAGAACAATAAGGAAGCGGCCCCATCGCGGGCCGCTTTTTTCGTTGTGCGCCTCTCGAACATAGACCAGCCAAGAAATCGTACTTTGATTTACAAAGTGCTCTTGACGGCAGTCATAAGCTTTGCAATACAAAGTGCATTGCAGAAAGAAAGGAAACTGCCATGTTGAAGCAAATCATCACCACCGCCCTGATCGCTGGCGCTGTTGCGGCCCCGGCTATCGCCGCACCGCTGACCGTTACGCTTGAGGGCGTCGAGGATCGCGGCGTGCCGCTCTATGTCGGTGTTCAGACCGAAGAGCAGTTCATGAAATGGGACGGCATTGCCGGCGAGAAGATCGAAGACCCGGAAGCCGGCACGGTGACGGTCTCGTTCGACCTGCCTGAAGGCGAGTATTCGGTGTCTGTCTGGCACGACCTCAACAATAATGGCGAGTTCGATATGACCGAGGGCGGTTGGCCGGATGAAGGCTACGCGATGAGCAACCAGTCTGCGCTGCGCGGCATGCCGACATTTGATGTCGTGAAAGTCGCTGTCGACGCCGACGGAGCGGCCATCACCGAGACGGTCAACTATCCGCAATAGTCTGTACAGACACACATTATCGTGACCGGCTCTCGCAAGGGCCGGTCACTTGCTTTAGCGCTGGAGGTTGAACCAGACGCCGGGAAGCAAAATGCAGTCTATCTACTGGGTCCTCACCTGGGCCTGCCATCGCAAATGCAAGCACTGTTATGACGACCGTTTCCGGCCCTATGTGCGCGATGCCCTGAAGAATGTCGTTGCCGAGGGACAGACCTCGTACGAGCGAATTCTCGCCAATCTGCCCGACGATATGAGCTGGGCCGACCCGCAAAGCGGCACGCGTGAGCGCACAAACCTTATCCTTGCAGGCGGCGAACTGTTGATCGACGGGGTACGCGAGGAGTTGTTCTATCCAGTCCTCCGGGCGATCAAGTCGCGCTGGGGGGCGAAGGCGCCGAAAATCTCCATGCAGATGACAGGTGATGTGCTGACGCCGCAAATCCTCGACGAATGCCTTGAACTCGGCGTCGAGAGCATCGCCATCGCATCTATCGATGACTTCCATGTCGGCATGAAAGGCGAAAAGAAATTCCGCTTCATGCAGGAGATAAGGGACCTGATGGCGTCGCGCGGCGTCAGCGAAGTGTCTTTGGGCGGCGCAAAATCGAAGAAGCTGAATATGCCAGCACAACAGGAAAAGCGCCCGGAGGGGCCGACCTTCCTGTTCTTCGGCGCGCAGGAAGACCTCTGGATTGGCGAACTCTGGCCGCGTGGCCGGGCCTGGGCCAATGGCCTTTCCAATGCAGGCTATGACACGAATTTCTGCGCGCGCTGGTCTGGTGGCAAGAACTTCCTCCACCTTGGACAAGCAGGCTCAGAAGTCGCGATCGAGCCTGACGGGTCAATCTATCCGTGTTGTCTCAAGACCAAGGCCCCGCTTGGCAAGCTGACCGAGGAGCGGCTTGAGGACATCCTGGCCAGCGTCGGGACGCTGCCAGAGATACAGGCGATCAATCGCGGTGCGCCAGACGCCATGATGGAGGATGCTGAGGCCTTCAGGGAGATGTCGAGCGCCGTCGACGGGTCAGGGCGCACGGTCGAGAATATGTGCATCGGTTGCGACCGCTATTTCGAAACGACGCTTGGGCCGAAGCTGAAAGCGCTGCGCGAAGAGCGGTTGGGGGCGCGGGTTTAATCAAAATCCACCACAGCCTCATGGTGAGCGTGGTTCGTCAGGCTCACCATGAGGCTGTGTTGGGTGGAAAATCAGCTCAGCGGGTCAATGCGGCCGACGCCGGACTGGTTCACGCGCCACCAGCCGGCGAGGCCGTAGCGGGTTTCCTGCGTAACTTCGACTTCGTGTGGAATGGCTTCTGACAGCATGAGAACGACGCCGCCGGGCTGCGGAATGATGCGGGCGGCGGGGGCATCGTCCTTGCCTGCGCCTTCATTCCATACTGCCAGTGCACCGCCGCGCGCGTCGTCCCAGTCTTCATTGAGGTAGGCGACAAGGGAGACGACGCGGTTTCGCGCGCCTGCAAAACTGTCGAGGTGGCGGTCATAGAACCCGCCGGGCGGGTAGACGGCAAAGCAGACTTCCATCTCGAACAGGCCGAGCATCAGTTCGCGGTTGAGCGCATTGCGCAGCGTTTCGGTCCAGCCGCGAAAGTCCTGCTGGGCTGGCGTCGATCCATCAAACCAGGTGATGCGCGTGCGCCGGACAGACCGGTCGACATGGAAGTCGTCCTCGCGGCCAATACCGGCAGGGCCAAGGTCAGAGGCGGCATCGCGGACGATGAGTTCAGCGCGCAGCGCCGATGTCAGCGCATCCGGGAGCAGGCCGGGCTGCCAGCTCCATCCTTTGGTTGCGAGATCGTCGGCAATCGCGCCGATACGATTGTCCCCCACGCAAAGCGCTTCAGGGGGAGGGGAGATGGCGTTCAGCTCTGTTGGTCCTTCATGAAGCCTGCAAAGCGCTGGAACAGGTAGAAGCTGTCCTGCGGGCCGGGGCTCGCCTCGGGGTGGTGCTGGACCGAGATGATCGGCTTGCCTTTGACCCGAAGGCCCGAATTGGTGCCGTCGAAGAGCGAGCGGTGGCTTTCCTCGACGCCGTCCGGCAGCGTCGCCGTATCGACGGTGAAGCCGTGATTCATGGACACGATCTCGACCTTGCCGGTCTCGAAATCCTTCACGGGATGGTTCGCGCCGTGATGGCCCTGCGGCATCTTCTTGGTCTGAGCCCCCAGTGCGAGCGCAAGAAGCTGGTGGCCAAGGCAGATGCCGAGCAGCGGCTTGCCACTGTCGATCAGATTCTTGATCGTGTCACCGCAGCGTTTGATGGTCGCCGCCGGGTCACCGGGGCCGTTCGACAGGACAACGCCGTCCGGGTTGAGCTTCATGATCTCTTCAAACGGGGTGTCGCCGCGAACGATGGTCGCGCGCGCGCCAACATGGGCGAGGTTGCGCAGGATGTTCTTCTTCACGCCATAGTCGAGCACGACGACGTGGAAGTCTGTCTGCTCATTATTGGCAAAGCCGGTGGCAAGGTCCCAGAGGCGCTCTGAATTGTCATAGGCGGCATCGCCAACGACGTTCAGTGCAAGGTCGGCTGCTTCTAGGCCTTCCCAGGCCCGCGCCGCTTCGATCAGTGCTTCGACGTCGATCTTGCCGTCCGGTGCGTAGGCGACGGCGCATTTCGGCATGCCGCCCTCGCGGATGATGCGGGTCAGCGCGCGCGTGTCGACATTGGAGACAGCGGTGATGTTCTTCTTCGCCAGCCAGGCGTCGAAATGGTCGCGTGAGCGCCAGTTGGACGGCGGCGAAATTGGCTCACGGAAGACGGCGCCGGTGGCGGCGCGGCCTGCCTCAGCGGAGGATTCCTCATGGTCTTCCGGGTTCGCGCCGACATTGCCAACATGCGGGAAGGTGAACAGAACGACCTGGCCTGCATAGGACGGGTCGGTGAGGATTTCCTGATAGCCGGTGATCGAGGTGTTGAAGCAGAGCTCCCCCACTGCAACGCCTGCGGCGCCGGAACCGTGGCCCAGGAAAACCGTTCCATCTGCCAACGCAATCGCGCCGGTTGCTGGTGAATCATGTTGATTTCCGGTGGTCATGGGCGTATCTCCTCGCGTCCTGTCAGACGCCATTAGGGTTTCGGTCACAAACAGACCTCATCCTTCGGCGGCGTGAGATAGGCGTGCAGTGACCCGGGCGTCAAGTTCGAGGTCCATGTATAAAAGAGCAGGTATGGGACAGACAGACGTTTCTCCAGCTAACACGATCCGCGACCGTGTTTTGATCGCACTCCAGAAAGCTGAAGCCGACGATGCCGAAGGCATTCGTGCGCGCACGCTGCGTCTGGTAAGCTGTGCCATGCGCGACCGTGATGTCACGGCCCGTGGACAGGGCCAGTGCGCGGGGTGCGAAGACACTGAGGTTCGCAAGCTGCTCGAGATCATGGTGGCCCAGCGCGAAGTATCAGCGCGTGAGTTCGACGAGTCAGGCCGCATCACGGATGCAGAGCGCGAGCGCGAGGAAATGGAGATCCTCCAGTCCTTCCTGCCGCAGCCGCTTAAGGGTGCAGCACTCGAAACCGCTGTCGATGCCGTGGTGAACGATCTGGAAGCGACCAAGCTGAAAGATATGGGCCGCTGCATGGCGGAGCTGCAAAGCCGCTATCCCGGCCGTATCGACACAGGCACCGCCGGCAAGGCTGTCCGTCAGGCGCTGCGCTAGGCACGGGCTGGCTCAGGCAGGCCCGAGCGACAGATACCCGTAGACAATATCGGCAATCTCGTCCGCGAAGGCATCGCCTTCCGCTGAGACGACGTAACCCGGGCCGTCCTCATTGAAGAGGGCTTTTTCGACGAGCGCCGTATTGGCGATGTAGATCATCATCTCTGCCGCGCGGTCGAGATCTGACTGGCCGATCCTGTCTTTCACAAGCTCCAGAAAGGCCCGGTTGCCTGCCAGCGCATCTTTCCAGAGCTGTTTCCAATCCTCGCCGATCAGCTGCGGGCGAAGCCGTCCCTGCAAGTGCACCGCGCGCAGGATATGAGCTTGCTCGCGGATGAAGCTGTAGGCAGCGCGCATCTGTGTGCGCAGAAGCTGGCGAAGGTCTGCGGATGTCACTTCCTCGGCCTTAACGGCGGCGGTTTCCATCTGCAGCGCGCTGCGGGTCGTCCAGAGCTCGAACAGAAGAGGGATCAGCGCCTCCTTGTTCTCAAAGCGGCGGTATACGGTGCCGACCGCGACGCCTGCCTCGGCTGCAAGGTCAGGCACCGAGATCGCGTCAAAGTCTTTCTCCCGCAGCAGCGCCTCGAGGGCGTCCATCAGCTTTTGCTGGGTCTTGATGGACCGCGTCTGCGTCGCTGGCCGGGCAAAGCTGTTTGACATCGAAGCTTCTTTCTCATATGTGAATGTGAATTCACTTTCATGTTAGGCGAGAGTGAGCGAGCTTTCAAGCAGCAGAGGGCTCAACGACACCGCCGCGCATACGGTTTGCGAAACGCGGCGCCGATAGGTGCAACATGGAAACTTTCATTCAGACAGAACGCGAACTCGCCATAGGCCTTGGGGCGATCCTGCTTCTCTGGGTCTGCGGCATGGCCTCGGACATCTATCGGCGCATCCGCAAGCCCGCCCGGCCGACGCGCAGTCCTTTCATTCACTGGACGGTGACAGGCTCACTTCTCTGGTTGCTCTGCGGTATCAGTGTCTGGGCATGGACCTCGTCAGGCCGGTCATTGGAGACGCTCGGTGTCGCGTGGGGCAGTGGCATCGGCATGTTCGCGGCCTGGGCGATCGCGCTCGGCTTCCTGGCGCTTCAGTGTGCCCAGCTGCCAGCCATACGCCGTGATGCAGAAGTCCAGGAGACGCTGCGCCAGTCCATGTTCGGCTCTGGCGACTATGACGCGCTGATGCCGCGTCGCCGCCGCGACTGCTGGGGTTTCTTTCTGGTCGCGATTACGGCAGGCATCACCGAGGAAGTCATCTTCCGCGCCTTCCTGATTAGCGTACTGGCCCTTGTGATGCCGCTCTGGGTGGCGGCACTGGCGGCGATTGGTGTCTTCATCCTCGCCCACATCTATCAGGGCGTGCAGGGGCTGGTCCGCATTCTGCCGGTCACGATCATCATGACCCTGACCTATGTCCTCTCTGGCTCGCTCTGGCCGGGCATCATCGTGCATGTGGCGGTCGACGTCATGGCGGGGATCATTGCCTGGATCCTCCTGCCGCGCGAAGGCTATATCCGCGTTGAGGAAGAGGCAGCGGCAGGCGCCGTTCCCGCCTAGTTATCCACAGGCCGGGGCGGGGCTGTGGATCGCCGCATTGGAGAGTGGCCCTTGGGGCGGCATCTGCGTTACACTGGGCGTTCATGTCAGCTTCCATTCGCATACCAGATGGCTTCGTCGAGGAGTTGAAGGCCCGCATCCGGCCGTCCGATGTCATCGGGCGCAAGGTGAAGCTGAAAAAGCAGGGCAAGGAATGGGTCGGCCTGTCGCCCTTCACCAATGAGAAAAGCCCGAGCTTTTACGTCAACGACCAGAAGCGCATCTTCAAGGACTTCTCATCCGGTATTGGCGGGGACGTCATCTCTTTCGTCATGGAGACCGAGCGGCTGTCCTTCATGGAGGCGGTCGAGAAGCTAGCCGACGAAGCTGGCATGCAGCTGCCCAAGGCAACGCCGCAGGACGAAGAGACCTATGACCGTCGCAAGCGGCTCTATGCCTGCTGCGAAGCGGCCTGCCAATTCTTCGAGGAGCGGCTGCGCACCGCCGAAGGCACCGAAGCGCGCGAATATCTTGAAAATCGCGGGCTAGGCGCGGCGGCCTGGGCGCGTCACCGGCTTGGCTATGCGCCCGATGACTGGCGCAAGACGATCGACCATCTGAAGGCCGAAAGCTTCGGCATGCAGGAAATTATCGATGCGGGCCTCGCTGTCGTGAGGGAGGGCGGGGGCGATCCGTATGACCGCTTCCGTGGGCGCGTTATCTTCCCGATCACCGATGTGCGCGGTCAGGTCATCGCCTTCGGGGGCAGGGGGCTACAGCCGGATGCCAAGCCGAAATACCTCAATTCCAATGACACAGAGCTCTTTCACAAGGGGCGGGTGCTCTATCGCTACAAGGATGCGCGCGAAGCGTTCGGCAGCACCGATGAAGGCGGGCTGATCGTCACCGAAGGCTATATGGACGCCATCGCCATGGCAGAGGCGGGGATCGGTCATGCCGTCGCCCCGCTCGGCACGGCGCTGACCGAAGACCAGCTCAGTCTTCTGTGGCGCGCAGGGCCAGAGCCTGTGCTCTGCTTCGATGGCGACGCAGCGGGGCTTCGCGCCGCTTACCGCTCGATTGAGCGCGCGCTGCCACATCTCCAGCCAGAGCGGACCCTGTTCTTCTGTCTGCTCTCTGGGGGGATGGACCCCGATGACCTCATCCGCCAGTCCGGCGCGGAAGCGATGAAACAGGCGCTGTCCAACTCAGTACCGCTGATTGAGGTGCTCTGGCGCCGGGAGCGTGACGCCGAACCGCTCGATACGCCCGAAAGGCAGGCCGGGCTCGAAGCGCGTCTGATGCAGGCGGCGGCCACGATCCAGCATGCAGGTGTGCGCGCGGCCTATGAGCAGGAGCTGAAATCCCGCAAGAATGACCATCTCTGGCAGATGCGCCGGCGCGCGCGTAGCCCCGCTGGGCGGTCCGACGCGCCGGTCAAAGGAGCCCACCAGACCAGCGCACCGGCGAAGACGCGGGGCCTCGGCCTGCTGGTGCGCGCCATTGATTCGCCCCATCTGATCGATGTCGGATTTGAGCTACTCTCCATGGCGATCTTCCTTGATGAGGATGTCGCAACCTTGCGCGATGTGATCATTTCGTGGCCTGACGCAGGCGCAGGTGTTGACCGCAGCGCAATCGCGACCCATTTAGTGCAGTCTGGAAACATGCGCGCTGCTGACTTGCTCAATTCTTATCCCGCAACAACTGCTATAGCTCCCGATGGAGCTGACGAACGGGAATGGCTTATCGCCCTCGAGCAATACGTGGCCCGCGACGACGCCAGCGCATTTGGCGACGTGGCCAAGGCTGAGGTGACAGCGTCACCTGAGAATTGGCGACGGCGTCGGCATGAAGTGGCGGAACGTGAGGCACGTGTGGCGCGTCTCAATGAAGCAGCAGAACAAACCGATCAGGACTGATCGGCCAGTTGATTGTTTGAATGTTGCAGGGGGCAAGCTGCAACAGGCGGGAGAGTTAGATGGCGAAAGCCCAGAAGCGTGACAATGAAGGCGCCGAAGTCGAGACCGACGACCGTCCGGTGCTCGATCTCAACGACTCGAAGATCAAGAAATTCATCAAGCAGGCAAAGTCCAAGGGCTATGTCACGCATGAAGAGCTGAACAACGTCCTTCCATCGGAGGAGCTGTCCTCCGACCAGATTGAAGACACGATGTCAGCCCTTTCTGAAATGGGTATCCAAGTCGTCGAGAACGAAGACGAAGTTGAAGGCGCGTCCAAGGGCACGGCTGTTGCCAAGACGGGCACCACCGGCGCTGTTGCCAAAAAGGGCAATGCGCGCGGTTCTGACCGCACCGATGACCCCGTGCGCATGTATCTGCGCGAGATGGGCGCGGTTGAACTTCTGTCGCGTGAAGGCGAGATCGCGATTGCCAAGCGTATCGAGGCTGGCCGTGATGCGATGATCCGCGGCCTCTGCGAGAGCCCGCTGACCTTTGAGGCCATGATGGTCTGGCGCGATGAGCTCATGAATGAGCGCATCCTCCTGCGCGACCTTATCGACCTTGAAACGACCTATGGCGCGGAAAACCCGACGCCAGAGCCGCGCGAGAAGACCGAGGAAGAAAAAGAAGCAGAGGCCAAAGAGCGCGAGAACGAAACGACCGAGGAACGCCTTGCCCGCGAAGAACGCGAGGACGAGGAAGAAGGTCAGGCCATGTCCATGTCTGCCATGGAGGCCGAACTTCGTGACGGCGTGCTTGGCAAGCTGGACGAGATCGCGCTCGCCTTCGGTCAGTACCGCAAGCTGCAGGAGCGCCTCGTTGAGCGCCGCATGGCTGGCAAGGCGCTGACCGCCGATGCCCGCGAGGAATACGACACGCTGGCTCAGTCCATCGTCGACAATCTCAAGACGATGCACATCAACAATGCGCGTATCGAAGCGCTTGTTGAACAGCTCTACGCCATCAACAAGAAGCTGATGGGCCTTGAAGGCAAGCTGATGCGTCTGGCTGACGCCAAGGGCGTGCCGCGCAAGGAATTCCTCGAAAGCTATTTCGGCAATGAGCTCAACCCGAACTGGCAGGAAGAAACGCTCGAGAACGCCAAGTCCAAGAAGAAGTGGGAAAGCTTCTTCGAGAGCCAGGGCGATCAGATCGGCGAAATCCGTGACGAAATCACGGCCGTGTCGCAGGAGATCGGTATTCCGATCGACGATTTCCGCCAGATCGTCCAGCGCGTCCAGAAAGGTGAGCGCGAAGCCCGCGTCGCCAAGAAGGAAATGGTCGAGGCAAACCTGCGCCTCGTGATTTCCATCGCCAAAAAATACACCAATCGCGGCCTGCAATTCCTTGACCTGATCCAGGAAGGCAATATCGGCCTCATGAAGGCGGTCGATAAGTTCGAATACCGCCGCGGCTACAAATTCTCGACCTATGCGACCTGGTGGATCCGTCAGGCGATTACCCGGTCCATCGCTGACCAGGCCCGCACGATCCGTATTCCGGTGCACATGATTGAGACGATCAACAAGATCGTGCGCAGCCAGCGCCAAATGCTCCATGAGATTGGCCGTGAGCCGACCCCGGAAGAGCTTGCTGAAAAGCTTGGTCTGCCGCTGGAAAAGATCCGCAAGGTTCTGAAGATCGCGAAAGAGCCGATCTCGCTGGAGACGCCTATTGGTGACGACGAGGACTCCAACCTCGGCGACTTCATCGAGGACAAGATGGCGCTGCTGCCTGTCGACAGTGCGATCCAGTCCAACCTTCGCGAGACCACGACCCGCGTGCTCGCATCGCTCACCCCGCGTGAGGAACGTGTCCTGCGTATGCGCTTCGGCATCGGCATGAACACTGACCACACGCTGGAAGAAGTCGGCCAGCAGTTCAGCGTGACGCGCGAACGTATCCGTCAGATCGAGGCAAAGGCGCTACGCAAGCTCAAGCACCCAAGCCGAAGCCGGAAGCTGCGGAGCTTCTTGGATACTTAAGTTTGAAAAGGCGGTCCCACGGGCCGCCTTTTTTAATCGGAGCATTGATCTATGATCCACCCCATACGCATCGGCATTGGAGGCTGGAATTATGAGCCTTGGGAAGAGACCTTCTACCCGGCTGACCTCGCGAAGAAGCGCCAGCTTGAACACGCCTCGCGCCAGCTGACGGCGATCGAGATCAACTCGACCTTTTATCGCAACCAGAAGCCACACGTTTTCGAGAACTGGGCAGAGCAGACGCCCGATGGCTTCAAGTTCACAGTGAAGGCGCAGCGTTTCACCACGTCTCGCAAAGCCGCCGCTGAGATGAAGGAGGCGATCGACTGGTTCGTCTCCGGAGGCGTCACGAAGCTTGGTGACCGGCTCGGTGCCATCAATTGGCAATTTCCTGAGAGCCGCAAGTTCGAGGCCGATTATTTTTCAGCCTTTCTCGGCGCGCTTCCAGCAGAGAGTGACGGCGTGCAACTGCGCCACGCCATCGAAGTGCGCAACGACACGTTCAAGACCGAAGCTTTCACCGACATGCTGCGCCAGCACGATTGCGCGCTTGTCTATTCTGACGCCGAGGACTGGCCGATGCCGGACGTGGAGACGGCGAGCTTCGCCTATGCGCGCCTTCAGGAGAGCCGCGAGACATACAAGGCAGGTTATGCGCCCTCAGCGCTCGATAAGCGGGCGGGTACGCTGAAGGCGTGGTCGAAGACGCGCGATGTTTATGCCTTCTTCATCTCAGGCGCAAAGGCCCGCGATCCTATGGCGGCGCTGGAACTCATTGATCGGATAGGACGGCCTGACTGATCATCCGTCAGGAGTCTCGGTTGTGGCGCGCCAACGTCGCGACCAGCGCCTGGACGCTGTCGCGGAGCTTTTCGACTTCAGCAGGGTCGCCCTCGAAGCCGGCGGTCAGGCTTTCCGGGACGCGCTGGGCCTCGGCTTTCAGGGCGCGGCCTTCGCTGGTCAGGGCGACCTGCACGCGGCGTTCGTCTTCCGGGTCGCGCTTGCGCGTCAGAAGCCCGGCCTGCTCCATCCGCTTGAGCAGCGGGGTCAGCGTCCCGCTATCGAGATAGAGCGCTTCGCCGAGGGCCCCGACCGTGCGCGGCGCCTGTTCCCACAGGGCCAGCATGACGAGGTATTGCGGATAGGTCAGGCCGAGCTTTGACAGCACCGGACGATACAGCCTGTTGATCAGGTTCGACGCTGCATAGAGCGGGAAACAGATCTGACGGTCGAGGCGAAGTGGATCGTCCGGGTGCTGGTCTTCAGTCATGATGGACGCGATATCACCGCGTCTTCACGCTATACGCAACATCCACATTGCCGCGCACCGCATTGGAGTAGGGGCAGACTTTTTCGGCGGCTTCGACGAGTTTCTCGGCACCGTCCCGATCGAGGCCTGCAATCGTGGTCTCAAGCGCGACGCTCAGGCCAAAGCCGCCAGTGCCGTTCGGGCCGAGACCGACGCGGGCGACGACTTCAACGTCGCGGTCCTTTACCGGTAGCTTTTGCGCGCGGGCCGTGTGGATCACGGCATTGCCGAAACAGGCCGCAAACCCGCCGGCAAACATCTGTTCCGGATTGGTCTTGCCACCCGGGCCGCCGAGGCCTGCTGGCGGGGCGAGTTCAAGCTGCAGGATGCCATCATCTGATTTGATGTCGCCCTGACGACCGCCCGTCGCCGTCACTTCCGTAACATAGAGTTCGCTCATTCCATTCTCCTTTATCGCTGAGCAATAATATTGTGCACAATATAAAGGAAGGCTGGTCAGCGATGTCAACGAAAAAGCTTGCAGTTCCGGCAACCACAAGCTCTTGAACCGCGTTCAATGAACAGGTAACAGCGCGCCGCCAGAGTGCCATCCTACATTGAAAGTCTTCCCCATGCGCGTGACGATCGACGCCCGCCTTGACTATCGCTTTCCGCACGAATCCGACGTGCTGCTGGCCCTGCGCGCGCGGCCGGGACGCGACCAGTATATCGTCAGCGAAGAGCTTTCCTCTAATGGGCAGAGCCTTCTTCAGGGCGTGCGCTATGCAAGCCGCAATGACCGGCGCAACTGGATGGTGGCCGAAGGCGACGTTTCCCTCCGCTATCAGGCGACCGTGAATGTCCTGCGGCCCAAGCTTTCCATCGCCGGGCGCCGTGTGCCGCCCCGTCCGCATCTGCCAGCCAGCGTGATCGGCTTCCTGATGCCGAGCCATTATTCCGCCGGCGCAGACCTTGAGAGCTTTGCCTGGACAGAGTTCGCGCACCTGAATGGCGGCGATCAGGTGCTCGCCATGATCGACTGGATTCGCGGTGCCTTCACCTACACGCCCGGCGCGAGCAACGCCAAGACGACGGCGGCCGATACGTTCGCCTCGCGCGCTGGCGTCTGCCGTGACTATGCGCATGTCCTGATCAGCTTCTGCCGCGCGGTCGGTATCCCTGCGCGCATGGTGTCGGCCTATGCACCGGGGCTGACGCCGCCTGACTTCCATGCCGTCGTCGATGTCTGGCTGGACGGCAACTGGCACCTGGTCGACCCGACGGGCATGGCAGAGCCTGAAAAGCTCGTCCGCATCATCTGCGGGCGTGATGCCGCCGATATCAGCTTCATGACCATCTTCGGAGAGGCAGAGCTGATCTCTCAGTCTGTCGCGGCCTGCGAGGTGCCTGGAGAGTTGGAAGCCGCCTGAAGCGCGGTTGCATTCCTAGGGCTGATCACGGCACTCTTCAGCGAAGGGAGCCGCCATGATCACCACGCTGACACTGCAGACATCCGGGCCCGGCCTTTACGACTTCACGGCGCAGGTCGAAGCCGCGCTGAGCGATGCGGGCGTCCATGAGGGTCTGCTCACCCTCTTCGTGCGCCACACATCCTGCTCTCTGCTCATTCAGGAAAATGCCGATCCGGACGTACTGGTTGACCTCAATGAGTTCTTTTGCAGGCTGGTTCCGCATACCGATAAAGCCTCGATGCGCTGGGTGCGCCATAATAGCGAAGGGCCTGACGATATGCCCGCCCATATCAAGACAGCGCTGACGCAGACATCGCTCTCCATCCCGGTACAGAATGGCGCCATGATGCTGGGCACCTGGCAGGGCATCTATCTGTTCGAAAACCGCGACCGCCCACACCGGCGCGAAGTCGTCCTGCATCTGGGAGGGTAGAGACCATGAGGCTTAATCAGGTCACTGTGCCGTGCGTCGACTACGCCGCCAGCGTTACCTTCTACAAGACGCTCGGCCTCATCCAGATCGTCGACAGCCCGCCGCGCTATGCACGCTTTGAGTGCCCGGACGCAGATGGCGGCGAACCAGCGACCTTTTCTCTGCACCATGTCGAAGGCTGGCAGGGATGCGACGAGCCGCTCATCTATTTCGAAATGGATGACCTTGATGCCGAATATGAGCGTCTGACGGGAGCGGGGCTCGACTTTCTGAGCCCGCCCGAAGACCAGAGCTGGGGCTGGCGTGAAGCCTATCTGAGAGACCCGGCAGGTAACCGGATCTGCCTCTATCAGGCGGGTGACTATCGCAGGTTTCCGCCTTGGCGGATCTAGAAAATCGCGGCGGCAGGGCTTGCCGATAGGGATGCGCGGGCCAACCTCTGGGGCGCAGACAGATATCGCAGGAGCCTTGCCATGAAAGCCGTGAAGATTGCCGCCCCGGGTGGTTTCGACAAACTCAACCTCGTCGATATCGATGATGCCGGAAAGCCGGGGCCGGGCGAGATCCGCGTGCGCCTGCATGCGACGTCGCTGAACTTTCACGACCTCATCGTCTGTTCTGGCCAGAGCAAGCCAGCCGACGGACGCATCCCCATGTCAGATGGGGCAGGCGTCGTTGAAGCGATCGGCGAAGGCGTCAGCGACTTTGCTGAAGGCGACCATGTCGTCTCGACTTTTTTCCCGCAATGGCTGGCCGGTCCGGCGCGCGTGTCAGACTTCTCCGGCACGCCGGGCGACGGCATTGACGGCTATGCGCGCGAAGCTGTGGTGGCAAAGGCGACGAGCTTCACCAAAGCGCCGACGGGCTGGAGCCACGCTGAAGCGGCCACGATCACGACGGCAGGCCTCACAGCCTGGCGCGCCCTCGTGGTCGATGGCGGCCTTAAAGCCGGGGACACGGTTCTTGCGCTCGGAACAGGCGGGGTGTCGATTTTCGCGGTCCAGATCGCCAAGATGATGGGCGCTGAAGTGATCGCAACCTCTTCCTCGGATGAGAAACTGGAGCGGGTCAAAGCGCTCGGCGCCGACCATGTGATCAATTACAAGAGCGACGAAAAATGGGGCTCGACGGTTGGAAAGCTCACCGGTGGTCGCGGCGCAGATGTCGTGGTCGAGGTTGGCGGCGCTGGCACTCTGTCGCAATCGATCAAGGCGGTGCGTGTCGGCGGTCATATTGCGCTGATCGGCGTGCTGACCGGCGTTAGCGGCGATGTGCCAACGGCGCTCCTCATGCAGAAACAGGCGCGACTGGAAGGCCTCATCGTCGGCTCGCGCGCAGACCAGCAGGACTTCATCCGCGCCATCGAACATGGCGGCCTGAAGCCTGTCATCGACAAGAGCTTCGGCCTTGGAGAGCTCGGCGACGCCTTTGCCTATCAGCAGGCCGGCAAGCACTTCGGCAAGATCGTCGCCGAATGGTAGGCTGAGCTACAGGAAGAACATCCAGATCGCCGTACATGAAGCGAGGCCTGCTATGACATTCATAGGCAGGCCGACCTTCAGGAAGTCGGCAAACCTGTAGCCACCCGCCGTATAGACGATCGTATTGGTCTGATAGCCTATGGGCGAAGCAAAACTCGCGCTCGCCCCGAACATTACCGCCAGCACCAGCGCGCGCGGATCCATGCCGAGATTGCTCGCCAGCTCGATCACAAGCGGCGTCATGATAACAGCGACAGCGGCATTGGTGACAAGCTCGGTCAGGACCGATGTCAGCGCATAGATCAGCAACAGCACGATGAAGGGCGAGGCCGCCAGCAGGAGCGGCGATACGCCCGACACGATCACGTCGACGGCACCGGCCTGTTCCAGACCCTGACCGACGATCAACATGGCGACGATGAGGGCGAGCACGTTGGCCTGAAGCGAGCGCCACGCGTCGGTGGCCGTAATACATCCCGTCGCCATGACGACCCCCACACCGATCAGCGCAGAGAGAACAATCGGGAAGCTGAACAGCGCGCTGGCAAGGATGACAGCCGTCAGCGTGCCGATGGCGATCGGCGCATGTCCGCGCCGGAAAGGAACAGCGTCGATTTCCTGTTCGATCACAAGAGGCGTTGAGTTTGCGAGCGAGCGAAGCGTGGCCTCGCTGCCTTCCAGCAACAGTCTGTCACCGGCGCGCAGGCGGCAACTCGCCAGCGTCGGTCCCGGCTGATTGCCCGGACGCGCCAAGCCACGCACAGTAATCTGATAATCAGACAGATAGGACAGGAGCGAGAGCGGGCGGCCGATATTTGAGTCGGTTGGCGTGATCGTCGCCTGAACCTGCTTGGGCTCATCGGCATGGTGACGGCGAAGGCGCAGCCCCGTCTTGAACGTCTCGCTGCCCGCGAAGGTCAGCAGCTCTTCCAGCGTCGCGCGGATGGTCAGGCGGTCACCGGCGGCGAGCTCGCGGTCATCATCCTTGGCTGTCACGATCCGGTTGCCGCGCCGCTGTGAGACGAGCTTTACGCCTTTCACCTTCAGCGCTGGCAGGTCATCAGGGCTGACACCGATTGCCTTGGTATCTTCATTGGGAAAGATATCGGTCAGGAAGGTTTGAGGCCTGATGTCGGCGTCTTCATCGGTTTCGCCTGATGGCAACAGCCACCGTCCGAAGATCAGCAGAAAGCCGAGTGTCACCCCGAGGGTCACAAGGCCAACGCCGGTAATCTCGAAGATGCTGAACCGCTCCAGCCCGCGTGAAAAGGCGACACCGGCAACGATCAGGTTGGTGGACGTACCGATCAGGGTCAGCGTGCCGCCAAGGATCGAGATGTAGGAAAGCGGGATCAGAAGCCGCTTCTTGGACACCGATAACTTCTGCGCCAGCGCAATGACGACGGGCACCAGGATCACGACGACAGCAGTGTTGTTCACAAAGCCGGACGCCGCGATGGTCACCATGGCCACGAGTACGATGGCACCCAAGCGCGATGTATCTGCCAGGGCGAGTATGCGTGAGGCGAGATGCTCCAGCACGCCCGTCCGCTGCAAGGCTGCGGCGAGGATGAACATCGCGCCAATGGTGATCGGGGCGCTGTTGGCAAAGGCTCCGAGTGCTGGCTCCTCACCGACATAGCCGAGCGCAAGAAACGCAGCGGCGCCTGCAATGGCGGTCGCGGCTGGCGGCAGGCGTTCCAGAAGGAAACTCACCAGCATGACGAGGATGATCGCGATGGCGACCCATTCAGAATAATCTTCGAGGAACATAAGCTCCGAGGTGTCCTTTTGCGCCCGGCTTGCCATGGCTGTCATGGGTCTCGGATCAAGGTAATCTACGTCGACGGGTGACGTCTAACAGGGGTGCTCATGCATAATTTCATGGCGCATTCTCGTGAAACCCTTCACCCGCGCCATCCATTATGCTTTAAGGCGCTGGTTGTTGCGGCGCGTCATACATCTTTACGTAGGGGCAATCGCGCCCATATATATCTTGGGGCAAATGCAGAGAGCCATTGGAGACCCGAAATGCTTCTCAACATGCTGAAAGCGAAACTGCACTCGGCCACTGTGACCCAGTGCGACCTTCACTATGAGGGCTCGGTTTCCATCGACCAGGAACTGCTCGACGCATCCGGCATCCTGCCGAATGAGCGCGTCGACATCTGGAACGTCACCAATGGTGCCCGTATCCAGACCTACGCAATCGAAGCGCCGCGCGGCTCTCGAACGATTGGCGTGAACGGCGCTGCGGCCCGCCACTTCTCGGTTGGCGACAAGGTCATCATTGCCGCCTTCGCGTCCATCGAGGCAGAAAAAGCCCGCCAGCACGCACCGACCGTCGTTCTGCTGGACGATGCCAACGAACAGAAAACGCCGAGCGCGGCTTACTAGGCCAGCGCTGGCGCATTCAGATAAAAAGAAGGGCGGACCCGTGATTGGGCCCGCCCTTTTTTCATGTCTCGCGTGGGCTGCGGCTGCGCCTATTGGCGAAGCTCGAACGTCACGTCGACCGTCACCGAATAGCTGACTTCGCCGCGGGCGACCTTGGTCGAGGCATCGGCGGCCTCGGCGCGCATCGCCATCATCGGCTGGGGCTGATAGCCGCCGCTTGATTGCTCATTGATCGTCACGATGCGCGCAACGCGGTAGCCGGTTTCCTGCGCGTAGAGATTAGCGCGGCGCACAGCGGTCTGGATTGCCTGACGGCGGGCCTCGTTGCGCGCTTCGGTCGGGTCATCGAGGCTGAACTGGAGCCCGGAAATCGTATTGCCGCCTTCCTGCACAATCGCATCCATCGTGCGGCCGAGATTGTCGAGGTCACGGACTTTCACGCTGAGCTGGTTGCTGGCCGTATAGCCAACGAGGCGGGGTGGGGCGCCGTCGCGGTTGGAATAGTCATAGCGCGGCTGCAGCGACAGGTTCGAGGTCTGCATGTCGCGCCCTGCAACACCTGCTGCCTCAAGCGCGGAATAGACGCCGTCCATGGACGCTGCATTCTGGCTCATCGCGGCAGATGCTGTCTCTGCTTCGGTCTCGACGCCGGCGGTTATCGTCGCGATATCAGGTGCGCGCGAAACCTCGCCGGAAGCAGATACGGACAGCGTCGTTTCAGGCTGGATGGAGTTTGCGTGGTTGGATGGCACCGGCTGCTGGTTCGGCACGCCCTGTGACGTGGCCGATTGCTGGGCGATCGCGGCACCGCCGGCAAGGGCGGCTGCGACGACCGAACTGGCGAGCAGGGTGCGGGCTGATGGCATTTTCATCTTCTACGTCTCCTTTAGCGTCCACGGGGGGATGCGGACTTGCAGTCACCATTCAATTAGGCCATTGCGGCACGATCGTGACGGCGTCATGTTGCAAACCGCACATTCGATGCGATCAGGGCCTGTAGCTCAGTTGGTTAGAGCGGACCGCTCATAACGGTCTGGTCGGGGGTTCAAGTCCCTCCGGGCCCACCACCCCGCACTTCGGGGCGCGCAAATCCTCTAAAAGCCTGAATGGCGCTGCGATTCCGGCGGTTCGGTAGCCGCCATTTCTAGCGTATTGAATTTTGTTCGGAAATAGCATTCTGAGCAGCCTTTTTTGCTCCATAAAATCCGCCTTTCTCCAGAGATTCCAAGGGCTTGATAGCAACCCGGACGCGGTTCGGTATAGATCTTCGAATGATCGCGCAGGAGACTGGTTCGAATGCGCTTCCTGGAGCTTGGCTTTCTCCATTTCGTAGGTTTTCACCTTCGTCTCATAGGCGTTGATGATCGCAGGACTGTCCGTTTCCATAATGCGATCAACTAGCGTGCTGATCTTGCGATCGAGGGCGGCGACTTCGGCACGACTATCAGATGCCACATTGCGGCTCGCATCAGCTTGTTGCTCCCACAGGTCTTTCAAAATAGCGCGCGCAAGCTTCAATAGACTGCCGCTTGGCTGCATCTTTTTGAGTAGCTCGTCGAATTCGCCATGAATGTTTTCGGCGCGGATCGTCTTTTTCCAGTCAGCGCAGCCTGTGTTCTGGCAGTAATAATATGGGTAATGTTTGCTCCGGCCTTTCGTCCAGCCCGCCGTCATAGGATGGTCACAGGTGCCACACGTCACAGCACCCCGCAGGATGAAGTCCTCATTGATGTTCGATTTCGCAGGCCGATAGGAACGGCCCTCGATCTTCTCCTGAATCTTGAGCCAGGTCTCGAAAGAGATGAGCGGCTCGTGCTTTCCTGGATGAAGATAGAGATTCCACTTTTCGATAGTGATACGCCCGCAATAGAGCGAACGCTGAAGCAGCTCATAGGCACGTTGCCGAACAACGATGCCTTTTCCGTTCTTGGGGATTGAGGGAAACTGCGTTAGCCAGCGCGCGACTTCTGCGGCGCTTTCAAAGCGATTACTCGCATAGCCTTCGAGGGCTTCCTTGATGATCGGCGCGTTTTCGTCAGGGACGAGTATTTTTGCGCCACTTGAATGCTTGCCGTAGCTATAACCCCACACTGGCGCAAAAACGTAAAAGCCATTCATCACGCGCGCCCGCATACGATTGCGTGTTTGCTCAGCATTCTTTTCGCGGTGGTGCTGAGAAATGGTCGCGAGAATATTTTCGATCATGCGGCTATCGGCGTCATGACCAAACTCAATCGCGGGGCTTTCGAGGTTCGCGCCGGTTTTTGCAATCGCATCACGCAAATCGAGGTGCTGTCGTATGCCACGCGCGAGGCGCGAGATGTCGTCGATGATCACGACATAAGGGCCGGAATTGTGGTTGCGCTTCAGCCAATCCAACATGGCTAGCATGCCGGGGCGATCAATCAAATTTCCCGATACGCCCTCATCGGAAAAGACTTCGGCGACTTCATATTGCTTGTGCTTGGCAAATTCACGGCAGCGCGTGAGCTGGCTATCAATGCCTTGGCCACGCTTGACCTGAGAAGGCGCGCTTACGCGCGCATAGAGGACGGCTTTGCAGCCTGTCTTAGGTTTTTTGTCTGTCCATTCGAATTCCAGCATGGCTACCTCGCATCGTCGGCGGTCTCCAAAGCGCGCGCCTCTTCGCCAAATCTCGGCGCGAGCGTATCTGCCTCCGATTTTACGCTATTTCCGGAATCCGGTGTGAATTTTCTGGCCGCCTTCGAGACTTGTCCACACCCGTCTCCAATCGGATGGATGTCGAAGCCAATATCGACTAGGCTTCGCATGATCGCATAGAGCGTCTCGATAAGCTGAAGCTTCTCGCTTTCCGGGATTTCGCTATCTTCCAGATAAGGAAGATACTTGTCGAAATCGATTGAGAAGCTTGGCTTCTTCTTTTCGGCCTGTCGCTCTTTTTGAGCCTTGTTGATTGCTGATTGTAAATCTGTCTTACCCATATCACCTCTTAGAACAAATATAGAACATTATGCTTCATTCTCCGGTCTGTAAAGGAAAATATTCCTAAGATCGGAAGAACGGTAAAATATTATGCCCGCTCGCGGCCACGAGACTTGGCGCGAAACGCGCCGCGAGCGCGGCCTTTGTGGGATGATTTTTTGTGAGCTTCGGTGAGCTGACCGCGCATCTCTGAAAGGCGCTTTTCGATTTCGCTGATGCGCTTCTCGCGCAGGCGCTCGATGCGCTCATGGACGGACTGAACGGTTCGGCCATTAGGGCGTAGCTCTGGCGCGAGGGTTGGCTTCTGCCTACCTGCGACGAGATGATCACGTTCTGCTTTGCTTACGGGTGTATGCGGGCTGCGTGATGCTGCTGCTTTGCCAAATTGTTGCTTCAAGGGGACCTCCGCTTATCAATCGAGTGGATAGCCCTCAATTTCTAAAGCAGAGCCGGAGGCGTATTGTGGGAAATGACGATATTTCTCGGGCACATCCCGCTCGTAAACGCGCAGCATCTTTGAGCCAAAACGGCCCGGAACGCTGATGCGATCAAGCGGTGGATGGTATGGATTGGGAAGGTAGCGCCCCGCCAACTCGCGCCGTGAATAATACGGGTACTTCTTCGCGCGGATGGGCGGCAGATTTCGGCCAGAGACAAAAGCGATCTGTTCATCCTCTGGAAGGCCCAATACCTCGCTTGGTGTAATTAAAGGCCTGCGCACATGCCGCTTGCGATTGGCGGCGCTGCTTGCGTGCGCAAACTCACGCGCGGCCGCCATTGGGTCCGCTCCAAACAAAACCGATTGTGCCTGCGCCTGGCGCGCTTTCCGCGCATTTGCTTGAGCCTCTTCGTCATCATAGGCGAAAGTGGCTTCGCCGATCAGGTTTGAGATGAGCCTCGCGGTTTCGTAATCACGCACACCGAAGAACTGACGCAGTGCAGCAGAGCCCAGAAAGGACTGAATGGCCTCGCGCCCGAAGTTGCGCATGATCTGGCCTGTATCCTGGAAAAAGGCCCATGCTGAAATACCTGCGCCGCGCCCGAATGTGAACGCCTGAAGCAGGCTCTCAAATTTGCCAAGCTGGCCCGCTTCGTCCACGAGAAGATTGACCCGCCGCGCCGACGGACGGCGCGATTTGTAGAGCATGGTTGTTTGAAAGAGCGTCCTGATGAGCGGAGCCCAAACCGATAGGAACTCTGCCGGGACGATGAAGTGAACGCGCGAGGTTGGGCCGTCTTCGCTCAGCACTGAAAGTGAAAAGCCGCCGCCCGCCAGCGATGCTCTCAAGGTGGGGTCATTGAGCCAGGCGAGATTGGCGAACATCTCGCCCATAATACCGCTAAACTCTTTCGGTGCCTCATGCTGCTTATCATACATTTGCTTGGCCGTTCGCCAGACATCGTCGAATTGGGACTTCGACAATTCTTCGATCTCGTCCGCCCAAGCGTAAGGATCTGTCTCGATAATATTGAGAAGATCATAGAGGCACGCAAAGCTAACAAACCCGCGTCGCTCAGCGCGCCCCTTCATGAGCGCGGCGAGGCAACTTTGGGCTGTCAGTTCAAAATATCGTCCATTGCTACCCTCTGGAGATGGAATGAGACTCGCGGCTACGGCTTGAACGTCTGAGTGGAAGGTAGCGCTAGTTGGGTCGAGTATATCTAGTGGATTACAGGCGAGACCACGAATGCCAAGCGTGCCCATTGGGCACCACGGATAAGCATGGATGCCTTGGCTCGCGAGCGTGTAGATACTGGTCGAGAAAAGCTCACCGCGCGGATCGAGAATGGCGAAGGACTCTTGCGATGGATGGCACAACATCGGGACAATCAAATCCCGCGCTTTGCCCGACCCCGCGCCGGCGATCGTAATCTTGGGAGCGTCTGCATCAAGCAGCGTTTGACTCTGCCCCGCATATCCAAAGGGCAAACCGTTCGGCCCGAGCAGACCCGCCGCCTTCAGCTCTGAGTGTTCTGCCCAGCGCGCCGAGCCGAAGCGCGCATATTCACCGCCACTCGCATAGTCGCTCATTTCTAATTCCTGATTGTGTAAAGAATAAAAAAAAGGGAGCCGGCTTGCGGCTCCCTTTCGACTTTTTCGTGCATGCAATACGAATTTATCCGCCGCACTGCGAAAGCAGCGCGAAAATAGCGAATACGAGAAGGACGCCGCCGCCGATAGCCTGCCAGTCGATGACTTCCTCGTATTTTTCGACGCGGACGTTACGTCCACCTTTGTATTTGAGCTTCTTCATTGTGACTCCCTTTTTGAGTTAGGCGAATATGCGGGCGGCTAACGCGAGCCCGCCCATGACAAGCGATGTTGTGAGAGTAGCCCTGGCAAAAGCGAAGAGCGTGAGTGCCACCACGGCGATCCACACAAATTCGATAAGCCCTGCGAGGCCTGACCCGTATTGAGTGACGGAAAAATTATAGACCCAGCCAATAGACCATGAATAAACCGGGCCTGTTCCGAGCAATGCCGCGGCAAACGCCAAAACATTCGCAAGCAGAACAATAGAATCTTCGAAAATCGATTTGGCCGCTTTCTCGCGGCCTGCTTTTCCGGCCAAAACGTGCCTCCAATCTGCGGCGGGGCTACATGCGAAATTGCGCGCCGCATGGAGGTTTTCTCATGCGTTGGCGGACAGATCGGGGGAAATGGGAAGAATTCTCGAAGCTGGCGTTTGAAGCCGGTGAGTTGTCCCCAGCTCAAACGGCGTGACCGAACATCTTTCTTTGACCATGCGCGGCCTCGTCTGCGAGGCTTTTGCATGAAGAACACACCGCTCAACGATGAGATCCGCAAGCAGCTTCGTTCGCTGCACGAAGCGAGCGGCGTCGGCCCTCAGCGCCTTTTAAATGGGAAAGTGGATCGCCCGCGCGGTCTAAACTCAACGCGTATCTATCACTGGATGGACGGCACCGCGAAAACGGCCTGGACCGAGCATTTGAATTGGGTTTTGGCGAACTGGCAGGCAGAAGAACCACTGGAGCCATTCACGCAAGCCGATAATGAGCGCCTGGATCGAGAACTAAAACGCACCGGCTATACGCAGACCACTTTGCTCAATCGGCTCTCGCCAGTGCCTGAAGGGCTGACGCCTGACATCCTCCACAGGCTCAAAAGCAGGCGGCTCCACAAACTACCTTCCGCGCACAAGAAATTTCTCTTCAAAGGCTTATCAGCTCTGCCCGACAGATAGATAAAATTTGAGATAAATGCATCTCAAATGCCATCAATTCCTAACAAAACCTTAAGTGATTATGTCGTATTATAGGTATGCGCATGGGGAAATGCGCCAACGATAAATAAACAGGGGTGTGGGGAAATGGCGATTACGCTACCGCAAGATATACAGGATTTAGAGATTCCGCCGGGCATGGATGCGCGGGGCGGGGATCTCAGTGCGAGAGAGACATTCGAGCGTGCTCAGAAGGCTGATTTTGCGGCCCGTGACGCGCAACAGCTATTCGAGCGCCAGATATCAGGCGCAACTGAGCTAACAGGTGAGCAAGCCAATACGGCCTCTGCGGCACATACCGCTCAGCGCGATGCTGAAGAAAAAGCGAAACGCAAGCAAAGCTCTGACACGCTTGAGATGCAGCTTCTATTAGCTACGCAGCACTTGCAGGACTACGAGGCAGGCCTCGCTCAGCAATATGGCGAAGACTTCGACCTCGATCTTTTGGGAGAGCTTGCTGAAAAGGGCTATTTTACCGACGAGCAGTACGCAGAATTCGCCTCAATCGAAGACATTGAGGCGCGTCGCGTCGCGATTGCTGAAGCAATCCAAGAGGGCATCGACTCAGGTCGAATTGATCCAGCAGACCTAAAGAACCATCCTTGGGCTCAAGAGTGGCTGGAGAAGCATGAGCGTGTGGCGGATATCAGAAAAATGCAGGCTGAGAATGCTTTGGAGGGCAACTACAACCGCGAAACAATGGCGTCAGCGATGGACCAGGCGCTAACCGGCGAAGGCGAACAAAATGCAGAGATTGCCGAGAAAATTGAGGACGATATTGTAGCTGAGGATCAAGGTGCTCAACAGGTGAGCGAAGTCCAATCGTTTAGTTCTCCGCCACCGATTCTAATTTAAGGAAGTGCAGGTTCGCGATCTGTCAGAGCAGCGCTTGTTAGAACAGCGGTGCCCGTCTTTGCTTCAGCAACGACCGACCTCAAGCGGCTAACCTCTCGAACTTCATTTAGGTTAAACGGCACGTCGCGACCTTCGACATCCTTCCAGGATGAACTGTTCACTTTGAAATCTATTCCCGTCCCCTTTGAACCATACTCGTCATGGATGAAGCATTCTGCTTCGACGCCAGCAGTCGCAAAAGCATCGACCAGCCAATTGCCCACTTCTTCCGGAGAGTTGCTGCCAAGGTCCTGTCCAGGGAATATCGAAATCCCGACTTTTCCAGGGTTTTGATTAGAATAATCCCACGCGCTTGAAGATGCATTCATAGTTCTGCCAACTGAATTGGTACGAAGAGGAGCACATGTGGGTGCTTGGGTCATCGAAACAGGTTGAACGCTCGCACTGCGAGAATCCTGCGCATTTGCCGCCATAGGCGAAACGACCATTGCGGCAGCCATAACGGCACCTGCAAACTTACCTGTAAGTGGGAGTATTGAACGGTTTGCGCGATTTTCGCCCGCGCTTTGGCTAAGAGTTTGTGTTCTCAAATATCTGTGTGGCGGCTTATCGACCCCGCCAAAGTCAACAAAACTATACGCCCAATTGGGGATAAATGCAAGTTTTAGTGTATCTGCACTTGATTGTGTTCTTTTCAAAATCGATCATTATTGACACTGTATATCCTATTCATTGACCGATTATTATGGTATGAGGAATTTCAATCACTTAGTCTCAGAGCGACCAGTTGGAGCGTGCCATCATGCCGCCATTTCAAAACCGATCGGTTTTGAACGGAAAGGTCACGCCCTATGAGTGCGTCATCTTCTGAAAGCTTGCGCCCCCGCCTGATCGGCTATGCCCGCGTTTCACGCGCTGACATGAAAGAAGATCGCCAGACGCAGCGCCTGAAAGAGATGTGCGAGCGGGTCTATACCGAGAAGGCTTCTGGCGCGGCGAAATCACGGCCTGTGTTTGAAAATGTGCTCGCGGGTTTGCGCGCCGGGGACACTATTGTCGTGCTCGACCTGGACCGTGCGTTCAGAAGTTCGCTCGATGCGCTCCGCACGATAGAGACCTTGCAGGCACGCGGCATAAATCTGCGTATCCTCAATATGAATCTCGACCTTTCGACCGAGTTCGGGGAGGTGGTGTTTGGCATTCTGGCAGCCCTAGCGCAATTCGAGCGCAAGATGCTCGCGCGGCGTACCAAGGAAGGCATCGACGTCGCCCGCAAGAAAGGAAAGCAAATCGGCCGGCCACGCGCCTTGAACGCCCGTCAGGCGCGAGAGGTCAGGCTTGCAGTATCTGAACGGCGGCTATCCCGCCCCGAAGCCGCCAGAGCCTACGGCGTCTCAGAGACCACTGTTTGGCGTGTTTGCCGCCGTGCGGCCTAGACAGAGGAAAGCGATCTCTCAGCGCCTCTTGCACTCGCAATACGACCTCTCCCCGATTGCAAACTGGGCGGAACTAAGTCCCGCCCAGCATTGATAAATCTCTGTTTAGCGCATTTACGCGTAACTTTTTCCTCCACCTGCCGAGTCGATCTTCGGTGCGAACCAGCGATGGAGCGCTGGAAGCACGAGAAGCGTCAGCACCGTCGAAGATATCAGGCCGCCCATTACGACTGTGGCCAGCGGCCGCTGGACTTCGGCGCCAACACCATTTGCAAAGAGCAAGGGCGCCAATCCAAGCGCTGTCGTCAGTGCTGTCATCAGCACAGGGCGAGCCCTCATTCCGGCCGCCTCGACGGCGAGCTCGTCACGGTTGCGGCCTTGACGCGCGAAGTCGTCCATAAAGCTCACAAGCACCATTCCGTTGCCGAGCGCGATACCAAACAGCGCGATAAATCCGACTGTCGCAGGCACGGATATCGGCAGGCCCGCCAGCCATAGCGCCATAGCGCCGCCTGTCAGGGCCAGAGGGATATTGAGCAGGATGAGAATGGCCGACTTGATACGCCCGAAGGTCAGCAGCAAGATCAGAAACACAATGGCAAGCGTGATTGGGACAACCACGGCAAAGCGGGCATTTGCTTCCTGCTGAAGTTCAAATTGTCCGCCCCATTCGACGCGATAGCCAGCGGGTAGATCAAGTCCTTCGGCCACCTCCTTTTGAGCAGCGGCAACATAGCTGCCGATATCACGCCCGCGCACATTGAGCTGGACAGTGATGAAGCGCTCGCCATTTTCGCGCGTGATCTGACGCGGGCCGACGATCTTCTGGATATCTGCCACGCTTTCCAGCGGAACTCTCGCCCCACTGGAGGATTCCAGAATGATCCGTCCGATGGCCTCAGGCGTGTCGCGGTCACTCTCAGAATACCGCACAATCACCGGAAATTGACGTACGCCCTCAAAAACTGCGCCTGCCCGGGCGCCGCCGACGCCCGAGCGCAGGGCATTGAGCGCGTCCTCGACGCTGAGACCATACCGACCCAGGGCGGAACGGTTCAACGAGATGACGAGTTGCGGCGCGCCCGTGATCTGATCGGCTTGAACGTCAGTCGCATCAGGAACCGACTGAAGGATGGATTGCAACGTCTGCGAGCCCTCGAGAAGGGTGTCCGTATCGGGGCCGAAAATTTTCACGGCAAGCTGCGCTTTGGTGCCAGTAAGAAGCTCGTCAACCGACATAGCGATTGGCTGACCGACATTCACTCTGACACCTGGAAAGTTAGCAAGATTATCGGAGATAGACGCTCGTAAGCCGTCAGGGCTGAGCCCAGCCCGCCACTCGCGGCGAGGTTTCAGCGCCACGAACGCTTCGATGCTGTTGACCGGATCAGCATGCGCGCCGACTTCGCCGCGCCCGATACGGCTCACGATTGAGCTGATCTCCGGAAACGTCCCCAGCAACCTTGTCTCAATACGTGTCGATGTCTCTTTGGCCTCCGTCAACGAGATGGACGGTGCCATGGTGACGCGAAGCAAGACGTCACCTTCCTCCAGCGCAGGCGTAAACTCGGAACCCAGGCGCGTAGCCGACAAGCTTCCCGCCAAAAGAAGTATTCCGGCCAAAGCGAGAGCGGCCATGCGACGCCGGACAAAAAAGGCAGCGAGAGGCTTGATTGCCGATGCCAGACGGCTCTTACCTTTCCTCTCCGTTTTCTTGGGCGCTCGCATAAGTCCACACGCCATCGCTGGCGCGATCAGAGCCGCATAAATCAGTGAACCGGTCATGGCGAGAGCAGCCGCCGCCGCGAGCGGCCTAAACGTCTTGCCTTCCGTCCCCTGCAAAGAGAAAAGCGGCAGAAACACGATGATAACCACCGCGACCGCAGCAATGAGCGGGGCGATCACTTCGGCGCTAGATCGTGCAACTGTCGTGCGGGCGTCCTCTTCGGCGCGCCGCTCGCGAAAACCGCGATCCACATTCTCCGCGATGACAATGGCTCCATCCACCATCATCCCGATTGCAATCGCTACACCCCCGAGCGTCATCAGATTAGCCCCGATGCCGAGAAGGTTCATTGAGATAAAGGCAAAGCCGACCGAGAAAGGAATGGAGAGCACCACAACAAGGCTTGGTCGCCATCCTCCAAGAAACAAAAACACGATCACAGCCACCAGAAGCGCGCCTTGCCAGAGCGCCGTGGTGACGGTCGCAGCCGCCTTTTTCACCAGCGTGCCCTGATCATAATAGGGGACCGCCTTTACGCCCTCAGGAAGCGAGCCATTGATCTCATCGAAGCGCGCCTGTGCGTTTTCAATGACCTCGGACGTATTCGTGCCATAGAGTTTCAGCACCAGTCCTGCGACGGTTTCTCCTTCGCCATTTGCCGTTGCAAGTCCCTGACGTACGCCGCCACCAATAGCAACGTCACCAAGATCGCTGACGCGTACCGTCCGGCCGTCCACCGTCTTGACTGGGGTTTCCCGTAAATCGCTCAGACTACGCGCAAGGCCGACGCCGCGAACTGTGTACTGTTCAGCGCCGATCTCGATGAACTGCGCACCAGCCGTCCGGTTGGCGGACTCCAGAGCGGCGATTACCTCGTTCACACTTAGTCCATAAGAGGTCAGCTGATCGGGATCGAGCTGGACCTGATACTGCTTTTCAAACCCGCCAAGCGAGAGGACCTCAGTGACACCCTCAACAGATTGCAGGGGATATTTGATCATCCAGTCCGCGATCTCGCGCAACTCTACGAGTGAGCGTTCGCCCGTCTCATCGACAAGGCGATAGTACATGATAATCCCGAGCCCGGTTGAAATCGGTCCCATCTTGGGCGTGCCGAAGCCTTCCGGTATCCCTTCGCCGGCTTCACCGAGGCGCTCGCCGACGACCTGACGAGCAAAATAGACGTCCGTGCCATCCTCGAAATAGATGTTGATAACCGATAGTCCGAAGTTCGAGGTGGAGCGGATTTCCTCGACCTTTGGTAGGCCGGACATCGCCGTTTCAATCGGATAGGTCACATAGCGTTCAACCTCTTCCGGTGAGAGACCTTCGGTTTCGGTGAAGACCTGAACCAGCGAGGGGGATGGATCGGGGAAGGCGTCGACAGGAAGGCTGCGAAACGCAAACACGCCGCCAATTGTAAATGCGAGTGCAATGACAGCCGCAAGAAGACGCCCGCCCGCAAGTTTATGCATGAGTTTAATCATCGGGCGCCCTCCTAATGTGCGTGACCATCACCGAAAGCGTCTTTTTCAAGCTGCGCTTTCAGGGTGAAGGCCCCGTCTGATACGAAGGTTTCGCCAGCCCGAAGCCCTGACAGAATTTCGGAATAGCCGCCCGCACTTGCCCCGGTCTCGACGCTGCGAGGCTCAAAGCCATCTTTGGTTGGCACGAAAACAGATTGCCTGTCTTCTACGCTCACGATTGCGCGGGA
Organism: Henriciella algicola; assembly: GCF_003576245.1. Taxonomy (GTDB): domain Bacteria; phylum Pseudomonadota; class Alphaproteobacteria; order Caulobacterales; family Hyphomonadaceae; genus Henriciella; species Henriciella algicola. The sequence goes on along the minus strand of NZ_QWGA01000003.1, from coordinate 297,126 downwards.
GGGGACTCTGATCACTGACCTGCGTTCACCGGTCTCGATTTCAGCGTTGACGAACTGACCGGGCTTTAGCTTGCCTGAAGAATTATCGACAATCACGCGCGCCGTCGCCGTGCGCGATGTCTCGTCAATGACAGGCAGAACGGTTGATATCTGACCGTCTGCCAGCAGGCTTCCATGTTGGCGGAGGGTGACCCTCTGTCCCTCGTCGACCTTGCCGAGATCTTCCTTATAAACGGCGATATCAGCCCAGACGACACTATCATCCAGAATAATGAACATCGGCTCGCCATCGACCGACACGGTTTCACCGACGGCAACGCCGCGCTTGATGACAGTCCCGGCGATTGGTGCGGTAACGTAGGCATGGGCTAGCGCGCCATCACTGGCCTCATCCAGCCGATCGAGCGTGCCATGGCCGACACCCACCGCGTGAAGCCTGTTCTCCGCTGCTTCTCGGGCGGCGTGGGCCGCCGAGAAGGCAGCCCGCGCAGACTGAACATCAGCTTCTGACGTGATCTGCTGATTCCAAAGGTTTTCTTCGCGCTGGAGCCGCGCTTTCGCCAGCTCCTCGGCGCTAAGCGCATTGAGGTAATCTGCCTTCAGTCCAGCAAGCTCTCGGCTATTCAGTCGGGCGAGCGTCGATCCGGCCTGCACTTGATCGCCTTCACCAGCGTGGAGTTGCGCAACAAGCCCCTCTATTTGTGGAGATACGCGCGCAATACGATCTGCGTCGAACCGAATTTCTGCGGGCAGTTCAAGCAAGGTCGAAATTGCCCCGGCCTCGGCTACCGACAGCTGGATGCCAGCGGCCTCGGCTGCTTCAGCGTTTAGCTCGATATGATCGCCATGGTCTGTATCCGGCTCCAAGACTTCGTTGTCACTATGCTCATCATGACCGGTTTCGCTATCTTCAGCTCCATGGACCGCAGCAGCAGAGCTACTATCGCCTTCATCGCAAGCTGAAAGCGGAACCAGCATCGCCATTAATAAAACAATCGGGATAAGGGGGTTTGTCATTGTATGTCTCCTTCGAAGGGCGCTGCGCCGATCAGCGCGCGCAGCCTCAGGGTTTGGGTGTGGAGCGCCATGCGGGCATCAATGACCGCAGTGCGCGTTTCGATAAGGCTTCGGCGTGCTTCGAGCGTGGCCGTGAGGTTGAACTTGCCAACCCGGTAGCCTTCTGCGGCTGAGGCGTATGCGCTTTCGGAAAGCGGCAGCGCTTCACTCTCCAGTCGTTCGAGGCGCGATTGGGCGGCTCTGACTTGAGAGACCAAACGTGTTTGTTCGGCGAGCAAGCGTGCTTCGGTCGCTCTAGAGCTGATTTCTGCTTTCTGAGAGCGCAGCTTTGCAGCGCGCACGGCGTCCTGATTGGAATCGAACAAAGGTAGCGGCAGGCTAACGCCAGCCAAAAAGGCTTGATCTCCGGTATCTTCAAATCGGCGTACACCTGCGGACACCGTGACGTCGGGCCAAGCGCCGGCGCGCGCTCTTTCAGTCTCAGCGGCCCCCGCATCTATCGCGGCCCGCGCAGCGCGGATTTGAGGATGCGTTGTTCCGGACGGCTCTGAATCCAGGCGATCTGCGCCCAGCATCCATTGCTCTTGGTTGGGCAGAAGAAAATCTACTGCTGGGCTTCCCCATACCGAAGCAAGTTCAAGGGCACGGGCCTCTGCCTCTCCGCGCGCCATATCCGCCGCTGCCTGTAAGATAGCGGCTTCAGCTTTGGCTCTGGAGAGTTCTGGGGGCGCTGAAGCCCCCGCATCGACACGCCGCGCTACAAGGCTTGCGAACTCTTCGGCAAGGTCTGCCGAAGCACTTGCGACCTCACTCAGTGCGATTGATGCCTCTAGCTCAATGAAAAGCTCACCAGCCAGGCGCTGAGCTTCGAGCTTCTGAACCTCGCATTCAGCGCTGGCGAGGGCAGCTTCGGCTCGCGCTGCGCTCTCGGACAAAAACCTTTTACGTCCGAGTCTAAAGGTTTGCTCAACGCTGAGCGTGGTTTCAAAAGCATTGAAACCGTCCAGCGCGCCTGACCCGGCAAAATTTTCTGCCTCCAGTGTGACCGCCGGATTAATGCGGCGGCCCGCTTGATCGGCATCGGCCATCGCGGCTCTGGACTCAAGAGCTGCCTGACGCACCTCAGGAGAAGAATTGCCGGCCCGTATGACGGCTTGTTCAAGCGTAAGTGGCTCGGATTTATCGAACTCGTTGCTACCACTGGGCGCAGGTCCGCACCCTTGGGCAGCAGCCATGCCGGTGACGCCCAGCAGGGCATATGCGGCCATCATGCCGCAGATTAAATATTTCATTTTCGAATTGGTTACCTCGTCTAGATTCAACGACGGCGCGGCCATAGCCACGCTTCAAAAGTTCGGTGTCGTTGTGCTAGACGCGGGGAGGCCGATAGAGCCCGTCCGGATGCAGGCTCACCGGAGGCAGAAAGTCTGAAGAACGCCAATTGCCTGAAATGGCGTATTGCAGACCAGGGCCAAAATTATTGCTGCCAATCATATGAACATGACAGCTTCCACAATGATGAGCCACGTGATCGTGGGCATCCTTTGCAGGTTTTTCGTCTGGCTCGGTTTGTTCGCTATGTGTGTCGACGCACTCGGCCGCAGCCTCATCAAAAGCGTGCTGGACATCTGCAGCCGAACTCATAGGTGCAACAAAAACCGCAAGCGTCATAATCATGACGAGCAGTGTTCGAAAACGCCTGAATGGTGTGGTGCTGCACATAGCTTAGCGAAAGTACTCTTTTCGGAAAAAGGTTTAGCCTACGACTAGCGTACCATTTCAGGGGGTCTCAGGGTCAAGCTTTTTATGCGTTCGGCTGTGAGGCGCGTAATCCCTCAGCCTAAGCTCCTCAGGCTTTAGTCTGGTTATCTTTCCTGTCCGCGCGCGGTTAATTGCCATCCATCCTTGAAAGTCTGCCGCCCTTGTCCGGGTTAAAGCGCATGCGCGCCCGTCAATGGTCTGCCCGCTCCAAAAATCCGTGTTGACCATGACGGCCCCGGCCTCTCGGTCGGCTGCCCGCCTTTCATCGGATCGGAATGAACCGGCCCGACCAACAGAAAGGCAAAACCATGAACAAGCCCATTCAAACCCTGCGAGATGGATTGCTCACCGCAACCATCTGGCGAAACCAGAGCCAAGACGGAAACGCATTCTACAATGTCCGTATCGTCCGCTCCTACCTCAAAGAGGACACGTGGCGCGAAGCCAGCTCATTCTCAGGCTCTGAGCTCTTGCGCCTCTCCCGTCTCAGCCAGGCCGCCTACGACGCCATCGCCCGCCACCGCAAAGCTGAGCGCCAGGCTCAGAAGGAGGCAGCATGAGCACGGACATCATCACCGCACGCCTTATCCCGCTCTCAGAGCGGGAGGGCTTTCTCCCCAAACATGCCGGAGGCACCTTCATCCGCTACGAGATGCTGACATACGCTCTCATGGACAATGCTTGCGAGAGCTATGGCGGCGGTCTTTGGAGATTCTACGAACTCAGTAATGGTGGCTTCTTCATGGCTCCCGATATCGAGGAAACGCTCGATCTAGTCTGGCCCGACAATTTCTTCGAAGGCTCAATGAGCGCCGAAGCCGCTGGCATCGGCATTTCGCTGATGGCGCAAAGCCAGATGGCCTTCATCGCCGATAGTCAGCGCTTTTCCGAGAGCTTTCACAAGCTTCGCGATTACGCGCTTGATCACACGGAGGCCGGAGTGATCTTCCGGTTTATCGACTAATGAGCGGGGATCATTCCCCGCTCACTCACGCCGAGCGTGAGGTAGCATTCCGTCAGGCGACGCGCTGCCTCATTGCCTGGCACGGCGATGAGTTGAAGCAAGGTGTGAGCGATGATCGCTTAGCCGAGCTTCTGAAGCGCGCTCTCGGCATCTTCGGCGGTAGCTGCGGCCCGAACCGGTTGCATGTTAGCCACCAAGGCTCTGGCCTGAAAATTTGGGCATCTCGTGAGATCCATAATCACTGTCAGATGGCTCCCACATTTCAGGGCGCGCAGACCGTCAACATGGCGCGGGAGGTCTACGGGATCACTGATCCGAACTCGCCACAAGCCTGCCTTCTCTGAGCTGTCTGGTCACGACCAAGCACACGGCGCTCGTAGTCCTCCCACGCGTTGATACGCTGCGCTATCTCCATGCTCCAATTACGAGCGGTATCAGGCTCGCTGATGGCAACGATCGTCCCAAGCGCAGACAGTAAGGGCCTGTACCGATGTTGTGCTGAAAGTGTTATTCCCCTCTGCAACTCAGAAAACCACTGTCGGCGCTGCATCTCCTTGTGGGTCTCTTTGTGTCCCGCAGAGAGCGGGAGATTCATGTACATGCGATCAAGCGCCGGATCATCGACCAGCTCGCTAGAGCGCCGCAAGCAAACTGCTAGAGTGTCGGCAACTGCCTGTACGTACAATCGCTCCGAATGCCTTGCGAGAATAGTCTCGGCTTGTGTCGCAAATCGACTTGGAGCCATATTTTGAAATGTGCCGCTTTCCGCGATTAGCCCGGTTAGCCTTCTGTTTGTTTCGAAGTCCTCGACGCGGACGATGGGCCTTACATCTGAAGCCATATCAATGTTCCTCAATCTGTAAGGCGATCACCCGGGAGACCGCCTTAATGAGGACGCTTAGCTAGAGCGCCCAGCACCGCGATTGCGCTGCTTGACGACCAGCAATGCATATCGATCACAGGATCGCGACAAGATACTAATCTTGCTTCCAACCCAACAAGATCCAGCCGACATCCCGTTATTAGTGCCCTGTAATTTATGTTTTTCTTTTATTCTTCTGCAAAATGTAATACTATTACATAATGAGTGATAAATTTGAATATTCAGTTTTGGTGGAGCCTTATATCCCTTCAGGTGAAGATAGTTTCGAGTTCCTTACGCCGCTCGAACGTGAAGTCTGGACGCTCAATGGAAAGCTTCACAATCACCGGGGGCCGGCGGTCGTGATCAGGCAAACGGAAACCGGTCGGGTTGTGCAGGAAGAATACTATGTAGAGGGGCTACGGCACCGGGACGACGCCCCTGCTTTTATCATTCGATCGGATTCTGAAGAGGAGCGTCACTGGTATAAGGATGGCAAGTTTCATCGCAAAGGCGGACCAGCCATTGAAGTTGAATGTCTTCTAAACGGGATTCTGACCCAAGACGTTTGGTTGCAAGAGGGAAAAATTCATCGAGTGGGAGCGCCGGCCCGAGTCTGTCGGGATGACGCTGACGGACTTGAGCACTCCATCGAGTATTTTGAAAATGGTGAACGTCACCGCACAGATGGTGGTCCCGCCCTGATCGAAAGAGACGTCTGGTCGCATTTCGGGGTCATAAAGTCTGCATGGTACAAACACGGCAAACTTCATCGAACTGATGGCGGACCGGCATTGATTCAGAGGGAAGTCCTTCACAGCGATAACGTCGTAAAATCTGAGTGGTATCGAGACGGCGAATTATTCCGTGAAAATGGCCAACCAACCACAGTTCGCAGCGACTACGACGAGAGTTCTCCTATTGCCGACGGCTTAAGCTCAGGCCCTTACTAGCCAACAAACATCTAAAATTGCATCCTCCTCACAAGCGAGGGGAATTTATAGCGAATGGCTCAAACACTCGGAGGTCAATTTGATCTTCATGCTAGGCTCATTTGGGAGCATGCGATTGACGCAATCGACGACCTGCGTGAGCGAACGCAGTCTGTGTTCGAAACACAATATGAACTGTTACCTTTTCGCCCAATAGATTTTTTCGAAAGACTCAATGGCACCTTTGATACTTACAACGTATCTAAGCCATCGCACTTGTCGAATGCGAAGTCTTCAGTCCCTGGCAAAGTAAGCGCCGCCAGAGCTACAATTCGAGACCTGAAGTCCAACTCAAGCCTTCAGGGCAAAAACGCGACCGGCAAAAAGCAGCTGCCTGCCGTGTTGGCCTTTCTGTGGGATTATCACCCTGAAACTGCGCAAGAATTCTACAAATACGTGGCCGATCAGATGCCTGATCAATATGCGGACACGTTCCGACGTTTCGCAAATGCATCGGTACATGAGATCGGCGCTGCCCCAACAACAGAAAACGACAACGACAGCGCTAAGAAAGAGTACCTCGAAAAAGATGCCAAGCAGAACGCTAAGCGTTTCACTGGAGCTTGGTGGATAGCTGGCGCTGTAATCCTGTTGAGCTTAATTGGAAGCGGAATTCTGTTAGGTCCGTCAATTCTTGGTGACGATCAGATCGAGATACCTGAAGATGATGCTCAGGTGGATAATGTCAGCCAAGTATCCGGAACCTGGGATGAAATAACAGAGGCGCAATGGGCGGCGGCGCCGAATTCCTACTTTAAAACAATTGCGACGTACGCCGAAAGCTGACGTAGAAGCGGCAGCGGCCTCAGGTGATGCGGACGCGATGACACTTGCCGCTTTCGGGCACTTTTATGGCCTCTATTCTCAATATGATCATGGATTAGCGATTCGTGATTTTTTGACCCCTGCTTGTGAGGCCGATCACGGTCGTGCCTGCACTCTTCTTGGAAGGCATTACACGTGGGGTTGGGTTGTTCCGGCCGACAATGCGCGATCTCAAGACTTTCATCGAAAAGCGTGCAGACTTGGTAATGCTGTTGGGTGTTTCTTCGTCGAGCATCAGAGATATCGTCAAAACGTGGGAAACGATCAAATTCGCTCGCGAGCGTTGGCGAGGCTAAAAAGCTATTGCGATTTAGGGGAAGTGGAGTCGTGTTACGCGGTTGGCCATTTCTATGAGTATGGAAATGGTGTCCCCAAGGACTTATCAATCGCTTCACTCTATTACAAAAAGTCATGTGAAATTCATCCTTGGTATTGTGTGATAGAAGACCAAGATTGAAAGCGAGCGCTCGCACTTCTGACGGGGGCGAGAAGATGCAATTGGCAATAAGAACATTAGTTCGTTCAGACGGCTGCTAAGGAGCTAGCGCAACGGTGTGCGTGGTAGTACCACGCCCGTTGGCAGGAGGCCCGCTGCGCGCCTCCGTGCACCTCCCGGCATTTGGTGCGATTTCACGACCCTGAGCGCTTCGCCTTCCAATTGCTTTTCACTTCCGCGAGATCCCGTGGCCGGGACCGCTCCAATTCCACTCCAATTCCAGGCTTCGGCTGGCAGGGCCATCTTCGACCAATTGACCGTATCGCCGGTCAATCCCTCGCAGACCTTTGGCGGTCATGCGCTCACCAGTCAGGGTATTGGCCCCCGACACCCGCCGGCATGGAGACTTCAGCTCTCCCTGCACCCATCGCCCTGGGAGCCTTCAGCGCCCCCAAGACCCCTCGACCATTTCATAGGGACAACTCCATTGGGACCAATCATACGCCGATTGGATGGCGGAGGAAAAACGACGCTCAACCTACGAAACGGGGGCCAATCTAAAGCACAGACAAATAGAAAGTTTTTGCTTAGCCACTTAGAGCTATGCTAATCAAAGATTGAGCTTGCGGGTAGATTTGTTGTCCGGATTCGAGACATATGAAGAAATGCGGGGGAACATCTGTGCTTCCCTGAACCATACTGCGGCATACTGTGTGCTGTGTTACGGTGATCGTCGTGATCGCGTATGAGTGCCCGCAAGCCTTTTTTTTGAGGCGTAAAGTGAGTCAGCTTGAAAATTTAAGATCAGCCAAAAACCGTAAGGAGCTTGCTTCTCTATTGGGGTTTCAGCCTAGCGCTCTGACCTCGATAATATACAAAACACCGCTTGCAGACCGCTATTCGACCTTTGAAATTCCAAAGAAAAGCGGTGGAACTCGCACGATTAAGGCACCGAACGACAAGCTAAAAAAGCTTCAGCGCCATCTTGCCCATTTACTCTACAATTGCCTTGCAGAGATTGAAGACGAGCTGTCTATTGCTTCAGTTTCTTATGGATTTCGACAGAACGGGTCCATCATTGCTAACGCTAAGAATCACAAACGCCGCCGCTACGTCCTTAATATAGATATCGAGAACTTCTTTCCCTCATTCCATTTTGGAAGGGTGCGCGGTTTCTTTCTGAAAAACAAATTCTTTGCTCTCGAAGATGAGGTTGCTACCACCATCGCGCAAATAGCGTGCGATGGAGAGGCCTTGCCACAAGGAAGCCCATGCTCGCCCGTGATCTCTGAGCTCATTGCCAATATACTTGATCTTCGTCTGTTGAGGTTAGCAAAAGAACACGGAGTGAGGTACTCCAGATATGCAGATGACCTCACGTTTTCTACGAATAGCAAGAAGTTTCCGGACGCTATTGCCTCTGAAGGGGCGTTAGGCAATTGGACATTAGGCAACGAGTTGGTCGAGGAAATCGACGACGCTTGGTTCACCATAAATCATGCCAAAACGCGTATGCACTGTCGGGGCAATCGTCAACTTGTCACGGGCTTGGTTGTAAACGAAAAGGCCAACATCAAAAGCGAGTACTATCGAAATGCGCGCGCTATGTGCGATTCACTTTTCACGCAGGGGCGATATTACAAATCAAAGACAAGCCCAGAGGATGCTGATGCTGTGCCCCAGCCAATTTGGACTTCTAACTTAAATCCACTAGAGGGCATTCTAAGCCACATATATGATGTGACGCAGTCGGAAGAGCGCAGGCCGGTTCCTGAGCAGCGGAACGCTCCGAGAGCAATTCGTGCTCTTTATCGACGTTTTCTTTTTTACAAAAAATGCGTTGCCCTGACCGCGCCTCTCATCATTACAGAAGGCAAGACAGACCCAATCTACCTGCGAGAGGCAATTCGTCATCGAAACGTCTTCCAGCCTGTGCTTGGAAGTATGGGTGATGAAGCTTTCGAATTTGCGGTGAATTTCTTCAATTACGAAGGTAGTTCTCATGAACTTATGGATCTGGGGGGAGGCTCTGGCGACCTGCGCTCAATTCCCTTGGATTATCGTAGGAACTTAGCACCCGCTAAAGAAAAGAAGCGCAAGCCGATGATCCATACGCCAATGTCCTACCCGGTGATATTGGTTCTCGACAATGATGATGGGTTGAGTGCGGTTACCGGAACCATAAAGAAGAATTTTGGGGTTCAAATAGACAAAACTACCACTGATGACTTCTATCAGGTGATTCAAAATTTGTATGTCGTGAAAGTACCCGAGACGACGTCGGACGCTCAGATAGAATCGTTATTCCCTGACAGTGTTCAATCGATCAAACTCAACGGCAAAGCATTCAGCACAAAAGACAAAATCGATCCTGAAAAAGAATATAGCAAGGCGATCTTTGCCAAGTCTGTCGTAAGACCTAATGCTGATAAAATCGATTTCTCCGGATTTGATCCCTTATTGCACAGAATAGTCGCTGCGATCGATCACTACGACGCCAATGGTCCGAAAGCTTTCAGTTAGCAGGCGATAGCAAAGCGGACATATCCTCAACTCTTATCTCTGAGTTCATTTTTGTCCTGAGCAGCGCGGCCAGACTCGTGCTAAGGTTAGAAGCAATGATTCCTATCAACCAAAAATTGCGCACACGAGTATTAAAAGTAACGCAAATAAGCGCTGTAACCAGCGAGCGTGAGGCGGTTACATGAATCAGACACGCTCTCTTAGAGATACAGTTTTTATTAGCAAGGCCACGCCTGGCGATGACGACTTTGCTCTTTGGTTAGCACCACGGTTAGAAGCCGCGGGTTATAAGGTTTTTGCTGACATACTCTCTTTTGATGCTGGCGATCGCTGGAGATTAAAGCTCACATCGACTCTACAAAACTCAGCAACCAAAATGCTGCTCTGCTGCCGCGACAGCTCACTTGTGCGGCATGGCGTTGACGAAGAGATCTCGATCGCTCAGGACCTATCAAGAGAACTCGACGATCCTAATTTCATACTTCCGCTTCGCTTGGAACGGTTCAAAAAACTGTTTGGAATTGGCGGGCTTCAGTACATTGATTTTGAGAAAAGCTGGGCAGACGGCTTGTCCGAACTTCTTAAGAGTCTGGACCGACAAAACACTCCCAAAGCCAACTCGCCGGCGCAAATCAATCCTGAATGGGAAAACTATCAGAAGCGTCAGCAAGTTACACTTGAGCAAATTCCCGAGCCTTTAACGTCAAATTGGCTAAAACTCCTCTCTGCGCCTGACACGATTAAGTATCTGACCCCGAAGGGATCGGTGATACACTCCGTTATGGCGAGAGAGGCGAAATCCTTTGAGTTCCCGCTCGTTCAACATAATCGAGGCTTCTTCGGTTTTTGTGATCCATCCCAGATGGAAAGTCACTTTAAGGGTACGGGTCCGTTTCTAATTGAGCGGGAGCTCTCGCTCGATTCTTTCCTAAATGAAGGCGTTCAAGAGATGGGGCTCGCTGATCGGGCTGCCAAAAATATATTTGTCCAGATCATGCGAATGTCTTGGGAGGCATTCTGCCGTCAGCGCGGTCTCATAAAGTACGAATTTTCTGCAGGCGCCAGTTATCACGTGAGTGATTCTGTAGCTCGAATTGGGCAAAGAATTCCTTGGGGACGCCAGGGAAGCAGACGATCATCTATGCTTCGAAACATCGCCAAGAAAAAGGTTTGGGAGTTTGGAATGAGCGCAATTCCTAGCTTATTTCCATTTCCTCACTTTCGGCTGAAGAGCCGAGTGCTTTTTTCAGATGTTATTGATGACGATAAGCGAGGCGCAACCATTTCTGATCCGAAAGCTCAACATCGGCTTCGACGATCAGTCTGCTCACCATGGCGCAATCCAGCCTGGCACGGACGGCTAATGGCATACTTGGAAGTCCTCGCCCCTGAAACGGCCAACATAAATTTGCCCGTCGCTCCCGGTTCCCATCTTGCGGTAGAGGCAACGCCGCTTGCGGTAACGAGCCCGGTTTCCACACGACAGGCCGCAATTTCAGACGGTGATGCAGAAGAAGCCGACGCCAGCACGCTACCTCCTTACTTTTCAGACGAGGAGGAGGACTGATCGTGGAGTTTGAGGACAAGCAGCTCTTTGCAGAGCATATTGAGGAGCCAGTACTTGAATTCGGTCACGGTCAAACAACTGATCATCCAAAAGACGGTTTATTTCTCTATGGACCTCGCCGCCAAAACGCTGGTGTATCGGCACTTAGAGTTGGCGTTATAGGCACTCCGTCGGGTCTGAGTTTGTTTCGCGACTGGGCCAATGAGATTATGGGTCGCATCCAGATTCCACCGCCCGGACCAAGAGATAAGGAAGTTCGCCTGCACCTCTCGGCATTTCCTGGGCTCCAAGAAGCGTTTGGAATATCGCTTGATCCTGACGCGTTCACCGAATGCGAGATCAATGAAAAGCGTTTGGAAACTGTTACGCGTATTGTGAACCAACACGAAGCTGTTTCAAAAGCAGCAGACATCTATGTCGATCGTGTTCGTAATCACGCTAAAAATGAAGAACAGCCGATCGATATATGGATATTTGTTGTACCAGAATTTATCTTTGAGCGCTGCAGGCGACAATCCCGTCGACAAGGGCTCGCGCTTGAAGTTGGCGAATTCATAAAGTCACAAAAAGCGAAGTTTGATGCGCCTCTTTTTGCGGGGGCACTGGATGTCGAAGGAGAACAGGTTTTTGAGGATATCCCTGATTTTCATCGGCACATCAAAGCTAAATTGCTCGATCTAAACTACACCTCCCAGCTCGTGCGCGAGACGACGCTAAAACCTGAGAACTTTTTAAATTTAGCCGGTCACCCTACACGCCGCACACAAGACCGCGCGACAATAGCGTGGAATTTTTGCAGCAGTCTTTTTTACAAGACCCAAGCTGACCCGCCGTGGAAGATTGCGAATATGCGTCCCGGGGTGTGCTATGTGGGACTAGTATTCAAGGTTCTGCCGGACCACGAGCAGGGACACGCCTGTTGCGCGGCTCAAATGTTTCTCAGCGAAGGCGATGGGGTTGTTTTTAGAGGGGCTGTTGGTCCCTGGAAAACGGAAGACAAGACTTTTCATTTGTCAGCTGATGCTGCGAACAAACTCATGCGAATGGTGCTTGAGACTTACAAGGATAAGCACGGGCAATTCCCCAGTGAACTTTTCATTCACGGCCGCACCTCCTTCCGAAACGATGAGTGGGATGCTTTCTGTGAGGCTGCCCCGCCGGAAACAAATATTGTGGGCGTTAGAATTCGATCGACCACTGGCGAAATGAAGCTCTTTCGTGACGGTGATTATCCGTGCTTGCGCGGGACCGCACTAATACTGGACGAGAGAAACGCTTACCTCTGGTCCTCAGGCTTCGCTCCGCGCATCGGGACATATATAGGGCCAGAGACGCCAAACCCGCTTTTTGTGACGATCCTGAAAAGTTCGAACGATGCACCTGAGATGAGGACCGTTCTGCAAGACATATTGGGTTTGACGAAAATCAATTACAATTCCTGCAATTATAATGATGGCAGACCTGTCACTATACAATTTGCTGATAAGGTCGGCGACATATTGATTATGGGAAGCGCAAAAAATGCGGTGCGCCAACCATTCAAATTTTATATTTAAGTCACGCTCAGTATGCCCCAGATAACGTCTTTTTCTCCTGAAACCTGGCAGCAGTTAGAAGAGGTCGTGCGGGATATATTATCTGAGTGCGGAATGGATGCGCAGCGTAACGTAAGCCTCTCACTCCCTAGAGGTGGGGTGGATGTCGATGTCCTTGCAACGGAGACGGTAGATGGCATTACGCATCGCACCATTTGCGAATGCAAAAATTGGAACGCTAGCGTGCCACGCTCCGTAGTTCATGCATTTCGTACAGTTATGATCGAAACAGGCGTAAACACTGGCTGCGTCATTTCCCGAAACGGTTTTCAGACAGGGGCTTTGGAGGCAGCTGACGCCACAAACATTAAGCTATTCACTTTTGATGAATTCCAGAACTTTTATTTCCTAAAGTGGTTCAAAAGACAAATCTGGGAATTAGAAGACTATCTCGATGGTTTTCATGAGTACTATGAACCGCCGCCGTTTGGAAAACCGGGCTATGAGAAACTGCAAAGCGACGACCAGCGACAAGCGTACGATAGCGTTTGGGAGAAGTACCATTTTGCGGGTCTTATTTTGCCTCAGTTCTCTCCGTATTTAAATATAATCGGCCAGTTAAACGTCCCCACTCTACCCTTGAATTTTTCTGAAATTGATCGCTTCAAAATACGCGTTCCTCAAGAGATACGCGAAGCTTCCGCTCATCGAGAATTGTTCGCGGCACTCAAGAGCTACGGGCGGGAAGGTTTGGAAGAGCTTCGGTCAGTAAATCCCAACATTTCTTGACATGCCGCATGACGATTGCGCGCCCTTCGGGCTGGGCTCTCGTGAACCAGGCCAGCAAGCGGTCCTGGCCATTCGGCGTCGATCCCTCGCGCGGGCGCGTTACCGCTGGCTCCGATGTGCGTCGTTGCTTCGAGGCTGCGCCTGAAATCGTCGTTACCACTGGTCTTTGCCCAGAGGCCGACTTCTTGTTTTGAGGTAAGCTTAGGGCTTTGCCCTCACCGCGCGTGCAAGAGCAATAGGCGGTTCCCGAGGCTCGGAGCCTTGCTCCTGCGCCCGCCGCCCATTCCTCTTGACGCTTGGACACCCATCCTCGCCGGATCGGCAGGCCGCCAGATGGCGGCTTTTTTGATTTTAGCGTTCGCGATCCGGCGTCGGTGGGCCACGCTCGTCGCGGCGAAGCCAGTCGAGACGGACCTGAATTGTGGTTTCCGCATTTGGCTCGGGTTGAGGCTGCGGCTTTCGCATCTCCTGGTATTTGCGCCAGTCTTCGCGCAGGCTCGAACGCGTTTCTCTCGATGTTTCCCGCATCTGCTCGTAACGCACCGACAGCTCGCGCCTTTGGTCAAGATGCCGCTGCACGAGCCGATCCCGTTCGGCCTGATCGCGTTTGTAAGCCTCATAAGTTTCACGCTCATTTTGGGCTTTGATGCGAGCGTGCTCGCCGCGCATCTTGTCCCAGAGGCCGCGCAGACCTTCGCGGTAGCGCTCCTGACGTGCTTTGGCTTCTGCAACGGAGCGTATCTCTTGGTCGCTACGAAGTGATTCACGCGCTGTGCTTTGCCGTTCGACAAGGCTCATGCGCTGACGGTCGAACGTCGCTTTCCGCAAGCGCGCTTTTCCGATTTCAGCGCGGCGAAACTCGCCAACCTTACCAAGCATCTCTTCCGCAATGCGATTGCGCGTTTGCTCAACACTTGAGAGCGCCTCGGTCTCTTTTAGTCGAGCGCGAATATCACGCGCCTTGATGCCGGCGCTGCGCGCGAGAGAGCGGACCTCACCATCCTGATCTATGACGACCACACCTTTACGGTCGCCCCTGGCGAGCCTGAAGCCGCGCGCTTCAAGAGCATGTGCCAAGGTAGCTTGCGTGTCTGAGGTTGCCCAAGCGTCCTGAATGGCCGTCTTAATCTCGCGGGGATCGCGGCCCTTACGTTTAGCTTGCTGCCATTCTTCAAGGGTGAAATTGCGTGGATCGCGTTCTTGGCTGTTCGCCAGCCCGCGGGGCAGAGTCCAGCCATGCTCGATGAAGAGCTCGCGGGAGACTTCCCGCATTTTCATCTTCGAGTGAGAGAGTTGGATCGCCTTCATGTTTTCGCCGTCGATACGGCTCCACACGGCATGCAGATGACGGCGCGCCTCCTTCTCATGAAAGATCAGTGCGCGCGGTTGTCCTGATAGGCCGAGCGCTTCTTCTGCCTGAGCAACGGCGCGCTCGAAATCCTCTGTCGAAACCTCCCGTCCTGGAGGAGGATTGAATGACATGGAAAAGAGATGCTGACGGCAGCGTGTACCTTCGGACAGTGCTTCCGACTCCAGAAACGCGCCCATCAGGTCTTCGCAGGCAAACCCGCGCAGCGAATGAACCTCGATATGCTCATTTTCGGGCTTCATGAGATGAACGGCGAGGTCTCTTGCCCCACCGCGCTGATTGCCGTGCAGGATCATGGCTCAGCTCTCCGGTTGCTTGCCGAGCGCCTTCATGAGCGTCATGCGGATATAGGCGATGTCATAACAGGCCTTGCGGATCGCTTCGTCGGTCTCGGGGATCGCGGGCAGCGTGCCGGTATTCATGCCTTTGGCGAGTTGATTGACGTTCGCGGCAAGAGATGAACGACCCAGAGCGGCGAGCACTTTCGCAAGCTCTTGGCGGTCCTGCACGGGCGACTTCTTCACGCGCCGACGTGGCGAGGCATGCTCACCAAAGAGACGGCCACGTATATACGCATTAAGGGAAAGCGAGCCCGCATCGCGTTCAAGCCGTGCGCGCTCCGCCTTGGTCAGACGCAGCGAAAACGGTGCAGGCCTTTTGGGTTTCGGATTGGCAGAGCGTTGAAAGTCGTGATCGATCATGACGGCCCTCCGCCAAGGTCGAACTCTTCTCCGTTCATGATCACTTCCCAGTCAGAGAAAGTGTCAAAGATTTCCTTGATTTGGTGTTGCTCTAGATCGTTGAGCTCCACCACTCCTTCAAACACGATGATTGCGTCTGGTCAGGCGCTAGGCGGCTTCAGGTACCCAGCTGAGGTCGAGGCGCTCATACCGGTTCACATAGCCGACCAGCCTGTTCAGCCCATCCTCGTCCTTCAGGCGGAAGAAGCGCTTGTGCCGCTCGATCAGGCCAAGCTCCAGCAGCTTCTTGACGGACCGGCTGACATGTACCGCCGACAGGCCGGTTGCCGCGCCGATCTGCTCCTGCGTGAGCGGACAATGAAACTGGTCGCGGAGAAGCGGCTCCATGAGGCGCAACCTCGACATTGTCTGCAACAGGAACAGGACAAGCCTTAGATATCCGTCCGTACGTCGGCTGACGACCACGCGGTCGTTCATCATCGCCTGATCGATCATGCTGAGCGCAAGGATTAGCCCGCTAATGCGCGGCGACTGGTTCAGGACATCGGTGAGGCGCTCTCGCGGGAACCGGC
This sequence comes from Henriciella algicola, assembly GCF_003576245.1. Taxonomy (GTDB): domain Bacteria; phylum Pseudomonadota; class Alphaproteobacteria; order Caulobacterales; family Hyphomonadaceae; genus Henriciella; species Henriciella algicola. The sequence goes on along the minus strand of NZ_QWGA01000003.1, from coordinate 281,213 downwards.
AGACCACCAGCCTTGTGGCGGCCACCGTCGTGTTTGGTGTCTCAGCGAAGGCTGCATCGCTAAGGCCGATAATATCGCCGGGGTGATAGACGGTCGGGATGTGTGGACGCCCATTTTCTTCTTCGCGGGTCGCGATCACCCAGCCCTTTTTCAGGATAAAAAGCTCGTCCAGTTTCTCACCCTCTCGCACGAGAGTTTCGCCCTGTTCCAGCTCTTCCTTCTCTTTCTCCAGAGTGGCCAGAAGATCAGCCTGTGCCTGCGAAAGTGGGGCGAGTTTTTCGAGTTTTGCCGCGAGGCAGGACTCTGTCTCGACGCAAATGTCTTCATTCTGCGAATTGATCGTCCTTCTCCCTGTCTGTCACCGGTCCTTGGTGGGCTATCGGTGCTTCGAACGCAGAAAAAGGGGAGGGTGTTCCGGGAAAACCCGATCAGCGCGTGTCGAACTTGTCGGTCTTGCGCTCGCCGAACAGCATGCGCTGTTCAAGACGCGCACGAAGCGCGGCGTAATAGGCTTCGAGGAAGGCAAGGTCGTCCGGCGTCTGCGGTGTCTCGCGGCCGATCTTGTTACGAATCCGGTCGGCGACCTTGGCCTTGATCTCGGGCGTGGACTGGCGAAGCACATCTTCCAGAACGTGAAGCTCATGGATGCCATAGGCATCAAGTTCGGCGGTGGTGAAGCTGTGCTGGCTCGCCGTCGCAAGTGGCTCGGCAGAGGTGATGTCCTTCTTCAGCTTCACGCGCGGGGCATGGATGACCATCGTCCCCGCGATAAGGTCGCCAACACGCAGCTTTTCAGAATTGAACAGCGGGAAGAGAACGAACGTCCCCGCCCAGACCAGCGCAATGAGGCGGATCCACGCACCAATCGCGTCTTCAGACCCCATGACCAGCAGGGTAAGCGGCAGGAAGACTTCCAGCTCCCGCATGAAGTTTCGCGCCAGCACAGCGTTCGCCGTCAATCGGCCACCGCTTCGGGCGGCAACCCGCAGGCCCAGCGCGCGCTTGCCCGGTGTGGCCGCCTTCCGGCCAATCTCGAAAAAGGTGAAGTAGAAGACCCGCAGTATGAAGATGACGACCGCCGCGATTGAGCCTGCAATCTGCCAGCCACGAAACCCCATCTCCGAAAAGACGATGGCGATCATCCAGCTGAAAGCGATGACCGTGATCACCAGGATAGAGAAGTCGAGAAGGAAGGCGCCCGCGCGCTCTGAGGCGGTCGCCACGCGCAGGTTCAGCGCCGCGCCTTCAGGTGTTACCAGCGGGCGGATGCGCCTCGCCTGTCGTTCCTGCTCTTTCACGCGCATGTCGCGCCGGCGTAGCGCCTCGCGCCGGGCTTCGGTTTCGTCGCTGCCCTTCTGTACTTTGCGTCTCGCCATTATTCGGCCTCACCCTTGCGGCGGGGCCAGTAGAAATAGGCGAGCCAGAAGACCAGCGTCGCCAGCGCGATGATATAGCGCGTCATGTCGCTATTGATCAGCTGGCGGCCAAACCCTTCCAGAAGCGCGGCCATGAACAGCATGATCACCGCGCCCATGATGACGAGGGCCGCCTGATTGCCCGTATCGCGAAGCGACTGCATCCGCGTCTTCTTGCCGGGGAAGGCTACGGCCCCGCCAATCATGAAGCCCGCCGCACCGGCAAGGACGATGGCGAACAGCTCAGTAACGCCGTGGATGAACAGCCAGCCGGTCAGCTCTGCGCCAAGGCCCTTGGAAAAGAACACCGCCATGAAGCTGCCAATGCTGAGGCCGTTATAGATCAGCAGGATGGTCGTCGGGATGCCGAGACAGAATCCCAGCGCAAAGGCTGTGACCGCGATCGTACTGTTGTGCGAGAAGAGCTGCGCGGCGAACGCGCCCAGCATGTCGGCTATGTTCGTCTCTTCCGTGTAGAGGGTGGAGCGCAGATAATCATAGCCTGCATCAGGGTTGCGGCTGTCCCAGCCGGAATTGAACGTCCAGAACCATTCCGGGTCCTGCATCGTCAGAATGAAGGCGAGGAGCCCGCCGCCAAACAGGCAGAGCGCAGCAAGAAGCGTCGGCAGGACGGCGCGTGACACCGCGTCTGGCCAGTCCCGCCTGAAATACTGCGCGATCCGTGAGCCCATGCTGGCGCGCGTGCCATAGACGAAGAAATATGCGCGCGCGCAAAGCGTCTCGAGATAGGCGAGCAGGTTCTGGTCGAGCGAGATGGACCGCGCCATGGACAGGGACGAGACGGCCTGGCGGTAAAGCCGGGGCAGGGCCAGCATGTCCTCGTCCGAGAGGCGTTTGACGCCGCGCTTCTCGGCCCGTGTCACGATACGGTCCAGCGCCTGCCAGTCGGCCTCGCGCTCCTCACGGAAGCGGTAGGATTTCATCACACGGTCGTTCAAATGAGCTCCCTCCGCTTGATGTCGAGATAGCGCGAGACAAGCTCTGACCCGAACTTCTCCGGCGTTGTCTCCACGATCTGCACGCCCATGCGCTGCAGCTTGCGGAAGACAACCTCGCGTTCCTGCAGCAGCGTATCGGCGATGACGGCGCGGCTTACATCTTCTGACTGGAGCGGTTCGGCGTCGATCATCGAGGAAAGCGCCTCATCCTCGAACGTGGCAAAGACAACGATGTGTTTGTCGGTGAGGCGGCGGACATTCTCCAGCATCAGCTCAGCTGAGATCGTGTCGACGAAGTCGGTAAACAGGATGACGAGGGAGCGCCGCTCCAGCCGCCCGGCGAGCGAGGTCAGCGCAAGCGTGTAGTTCGCGTCCTCTGCCGAATAGTCGAGTTCTGAGGCAAGCTTCTGCACATGCGGGAAGGCGCCAGGCCCGGTCAGCAGGCTGGAGGCGACGCCGGGGCGCGCATCAAAGCCGAATATGGCGGTGCGGTCGCCAGAGCGGAGCGAGACATAGGCGAGCAGCAGGGCGGAGTTGATCGCGCGGTCGATCTTGGGGACGCCTCGTAGCGGCTCACTCATCAGCCGGCCCGTATCGAAGGCGAAGACGATATTGTGATTGCGCTCGGTGCGAAATTCCTTGGCGAGCAGCGTGTTGTGACGGGCCGAATGCTTCCAGTCGATGGCGCGCCGGTCCATGCCAGCGGTGAACTCACGCAGCGCATCAAACTCAGACCCGTCGCCGCGGTCGATCTGCATCTTGATGCCAAAGTCTGCGTCGCGCTGGTAAAGCCGCACGGCCTCATCCTTCACCCAGCGTGTGTTTGGCGTGATGGCGAGTTCGGTGCCGAGCGTCTCGGTCTTGCGAATGGCCACAAGGCCGAGCGGGCCTTTCCAGCGCGCCCAGATCCGCTCGATACGTCCGGTCCCCCGGCGCAGCGGCGTCAGCGTATATTCAGCCGTGTGTGCGTTGTCGTTGAAGCCTTTCAGCCATTTGCGCACAGGCGGCTCGATCAGCTCATTGGTCTCCATTTCCGTCTCGACCAGACGAGGCAGAGGCCCCCGGCGAAACCGGTAGGTAGCCTCCACCGGGTCATCGCCTGAAATGTAGAGAAGCGGCGGCGCATCGACCTCGATGCTGAGGTCTGAGGCACGTGCGACAAGCGCGGTGTCTGCCAGCATCAGCGCCAGCACCCCTGCGATCCACCCAGCAGACAGCGTCCAGAGCCCCGGCGCGGCAATCGCAATCACCACGAGCACAGGCAGCCCGGCCAGCATCAGGAAAACGGCGCGCAGGGTCGGTGCGATCATGCGTTCGCCTCGCCCGAGCTTGCGCCACAGGCCCCCTCCGCCCTGCCGGGCACCTCCCCCGTAAACGGGGGAGGGAGACACACCATTGGCGTTAGCGCTTCTTCCCCCGCGGGCGGGGGAAGTGGCCCGCGAATGCGGGTCGAAGGGGGCATCCTTGATATCATCGCGGCGCAGGCGTCTGGTCGATCAGGGCCGCGAGCGTCTCGTCCGTGCTGCGTCCTTCAATCTCTGCAGCAGGCGAGAGGATAACGCGGTGGCGCAGCGCTGGCCGTGCCAGCGTCTTCACATCGTCAGGGATGACAAAGTCCCGCCCGTCGAGTGCGGCGCGCGCCCTCGAAGCGGCCGCAATGGCCGCAGCGGCGCGCGGGCTCGCCCCTGTTTCAAGCGCTGGCGTCTCCCGCGTGGCGCGCACGATATCAACGATATAGCCCGCGATATCTTCCTTCACCTTCACATTGGCGACGCTGGCGACAGCCTCATTCAGCTCAGCCGCGGTCACAACAGCAGACACGCCGAAGGCGGTTGCGGTGCGCATGCCGGTGCGGTTGCCATGGCCGGTCACGATGGCAAGCTCTTCGTCGCGGGTTGGATAGTCGAGCACGTGCTTGAACAGGAAGCGGTCGAGCTGGGCTTCGGGTAGGGGGTAGGTGCCCTGCTGCTCGATCGGGTTCTGCGTCGCAATCACCATGAAGCGATCGTTCAGCGTGTGCGCCTTGCCATCGATAGTCACCTTCCGCTCCTGCATGGCTTCGAGCAGGGCGGCTTGGGTCTTCGGCGGCGTCCGGTTGATCTCGTCGGCGAGCAGGATGTCGGTGAAGATCGGCCCCTTGGTGAGCGAGAACTCATTGGTCTGGAAGTTAAAGAGGTTCGTGCCCAGCACGTCGCCCGGCATCAGGTCCGGGGTAAACTGGATGCGCCCGAAGTCGAGATCGATGGCAGCAGCAAAGCACTGGGTCAGCAGCGTCTTCGCTGTGCCCGGCGGGCCTTCGAGCAGGATATGGCCTGCCGAGAAAAGCGCCGTCAGCATGAGGTCGACCGTATCGGCCTGGCCGATCACGGCCTTGGAGACCTCAGACCTGATCCGGCCGGCGAGGCCCTGAACTGTCTCATTGCTCATGTGTCATCTCCTTGCGCCAGCGCCAGAGCGCGCGGGCCTTGTTCCTGAGGTCATCGCGGGAGCTTGCAGGCGAAGAGAGGCCCGCCTGAAGCTTTGAAAAACTCGTCTCCATGCCCTGATGCTCGGCCATCCGGTCGAGCAGGGCCTGATATTCTTCCTCCGAGAGGGTACGCGGTAGGCCAAGCTCCCGGCTTAAGGCGCGGCGGCTTAGGGCGAGATAGCCGGGCGCCATTCGCCGCTCGCGACCTGCCATTGCGATGAGGCCTGCCGAATTGTCCGCCAGCGCGCGTTTGCCGGCCTGGATGGCGCGGGTCTCGCGTTCCGGCGCGCCAAACCGCACGGCAGACGCCCAGCCGACCAGCAGCATCGTCGCAAGGCCAATCAGCGTCGCGCCGAGATAGGGGATATCGAGAAGGATCTTGAGAAGGTTCGTTGAGTGCTCGAACCCGTGAAGCGTCGCATCGAACACGATCGGGCGGCTACCATTCTCAGAAAGGTCTGCGAGGATGCCGAGGCCAAGCCGGGCATTCTCCAGCCGCGACAGTCCGAAATTGTTGAGAAGGTCAGGGTCGGACAGGACATAAAGCTCGCGGTCGGGGATCTTGCCGAGAAGCACGCCGCCCGGTACCGAAATCAGCGGCTCCAGCTGCTCGGCTTCGATGACCTGCATCTCGTCTTCAAAGTCCGGGCTGAACGTGCCGAATTCGGTCGTGATGTCGCCCGGGTTCTCTTCACGCGTGAGGTCAGCGTCCTCATCGAACTCGCGCAGCAGGATGCGCACGCGTTCTGTCGACGCGAGGTCTGATGTCGCCTCCCAGCTGCGCTTGGCGGGATTGGCGCGGTAATTCCATTTCGGCAGCACGATCAGGGCGGGGCCGGAGATGTCGTCCGGGTCGAGGCTACGGCCGCTAATCCCCAGCGTCGCAATAACCATGCGCCGCCCGCCCGTCTCCATGGTGCGGGGCAGGCGCGAGACGCTGACATCGCGCCCCTGCGCCTCCAGCATGTTGATTAGCCCTTCATACCCGGTCGCGGATCGCGAATAGGGCGTCGGGCCCGCGCGGTCACGGGAGGCAAGGTCTGGCGACCACGCCATGAGGGTCAGCACAGCGCCAAGAGACAGTAGCGAGACGACAATCAGGATGATGATGACGCGGCCGGTAAATGGCGTGCGCGCCTGTGGCAGGCGTTCACTCATGCGCGTGCCTCCTTGAAGGCGAACGCCTCATAGGAGGCCCGCGCTTCCTTCCAGCCGCTCTGGTCCACGGGCCGGTCGCCAAAGAAAGACTTCTCGACCAAGCGGATGATCGGCGACAGCGCGGCGCGCGCGCGTTCCGGCAGGTCTCCGAGGCGTTCAATCTCCCGCGCCGTCAGCGATTGCGGCACGCCCCCTGCGCGCCGTGCGTTGAGGTCGGCAATGGAGCGGAAGAGGAGGAGGTGGACCGCCTCGGCATAGCGTCCGTCCGCGGCCAGCGCGTCGGCCTGCTGCAGGAGGGCTTCCGCCTCTTTCCGAACGGGCCTGCCTTCGTCGATCTCGGAAACATCCGCGGCCGCCTTGTCCTTGCGATCGCGTCTGCCCGGCAGGGTCAGTCCGCCCAGCATGTACCAGAGCGCATAGGCGAGAACGGCGATAACGGCGCCGATCAGCAGATAGCGGATAAGCCAGCCGAAATTCTGGAAGATCCAGGCAAAGAACTTGCCGATGGCTTCGATGATGCCGTTATTGCGACGTGGTGGGGCGTCGTCCAGTTCCGGCTCCAGGGTCGGGCGTTCAGACTGGATGCGGCTGTTGGATGTGTGCGCCTCGACCAGTGCCTCGACATCAGCCTCATTGCTGGCTGCCTCCTGCGCATGCGCCACGGCGCCCGGCACAGGGCTGGCGAACACCAGAACAACAAGAAGCGCGCTCAGCAGAATGGACTTCAAGCAATCGGCTCCTCTTGCGTCTTTTGCATGCGCCCATTCCCTCCAGAATGTTATGACTATTTCAGAGCGGCAGCGCGGCGTCCATGGGGCATTGAGATTAGCGCCGTGATCACCGATATGCGGGACCTGACATCAAGGAGACGCCAATGGACCGCGCCGAACGCTATGCAGAGCTGAAACTCGAAATCGAAAGCCTTGTCGCGGGCGAGACTTATGTGCCGGCCCGCTATGCGTCTGCGGCCTGCCTTCTGGCCGAAGCCTTCCGGCCGCGGTTTTTCTGGACGGGCTTCTACGTGGTTGATCCGCAAAAACCTAAAGAGCTTGTCGTTGGCCCGTATCAGGGCACGCTGGGCTGTCTGCGTATCCCGTTCGGCAAGGGCGTCTGCGGGGCATGCGCGGCGAACGGCGAAACACAGCTTGTGCCCGACGTTCACGCCTTCCCGGGCCACATCGCCTGCGATTCCCGCTCCAACTCAGAGATCGTCGTTCCGGTCTTCGACGCAGACGGCAAGCTTGCCGCCGTCCTCGATGTCGACTCCACCGAATTCGACGCCTTCGACGAGGTCGACCGCGAAGGCCTCGAGGCGATCTGCAAGGTCCTGCTGACCGCTTGAGGTTTTACTGACTGTCATCTCACACCGTCATCCCGGCCGGAGCGAAGCGGAGAGCCGGGACCCATGGCGGCTGGATGCGCCCCTCTCAACCGCCATGGGTCCCGGATATTTGCTGGCGCAAATTCCGGGATGACGGGCCGGGTCGTGCGAAGTCAGGCCTTAAGAAGCGCAGCATTCTCACCAATCATGGCGGCCAGCTTCTCCCGCGCCTCTTCCGGCAGATCCTTCCACGCCTCGCGCAGCGCCATCAAGCAGCGCAGCTGGTATTTGAACACACCCTGCGTGTACGGCTTGCCATCAAGCTCAAGGCTGAACGTCTCATGGCCAGCTTTCAGCGCTTCCTCATTCGCGCTGAGGAATGGCAGATACGTGTCGCCCGCGACCGCCAGCAGCGCCTTTGCCGGGGCTGATGGCTCATCCGTCCAGTCGCCCTCGATACCCGACGCATCATCGACCATGTCGAGCCAGCGATAGAAATAGGGCCGCTCCTTGCGCAGGAAGTCCATCGGCGTCGGGTCAACGCTCATCACTTTCACCTGTCCATAGAAAGCGAGATCGGCGAGCGAGGGCCGGTTGCCGAACAGGAAGAGCGTCTCGCCAAGGGCGACGTCTTCCAGATGCTGGGTCACGCGTCTGAAAGAGCCTTCGATGACAGGCTTTGTCTCAGGCGTGCAGCCGACCAGCGCCATACGTGAGATCTGGCGCTCGCGGATGACCGCTGCGGCCTGCTCAACCTGCTCACGGCCCGCCAGCGGCAGGCTGTCATACATCAGCCAGTTCGCGCACCATTCTGCGTCTTCTGCATAGTGCCAGCGATAATGGAACATCGCCTTCATGGTCCATTCGTCGGCCATGTCCTCAAGCAGCAGACAGGCAAAACGCTGGACCGGGTCTGGCGGGAGCAGGGCGTGGCCTTCATCTTCGAGCGCCAGAAGGAAGGGCGTGGAATCATTGGTCCACTGGCCGTCCGGCGTCCTGATCACCGGGATGACCGGCGCCTTCACCTGGCTCAATACGTCGCCGCGAATATTCGCCGTCATGGGCACCCAGACATGTGGCAGCCCCTTGGCGCGCATCGCCGCGCGCACTTTCATCGAATAGGGCGAACCGAGCGCGCCGTGGACCTTGTAGACGTCTGACATCAGTTCATCACCGGCTGGGGCCGCTGCGCGCACGGCGTGCCATACATGCCGCCCTGATCGATGCAGAAGAACTTGTCATCCGCGCTGATCGGCTGCGGCCGGTCGTGGCGGTTGTCGCCGATGAAGGCGACGATCTCGACACCCGGATAGCCCTGCGCCGCCAGCATGGCAGGCACCACATCGAAGCGCGGTGTCTTGTCGGACGCGCCTTTCGGCTGCGCGCGGGTCAGCAGGACGCGGAAGTCTTCATTGCGCTCCAGCCCGACGCTGGCGAGGTTCTCCTCGGTCCAGAGCTGTTCGGTGTCAGCGCGGTTGGTCACCAGCGCGACATGGCCGCCAAGTTCATTGACGCGTTCGATGAAGGGCTTTGCACCTGGCACCAGCGTCGCAGATTTCTCCGAGGTCCATTCGTGCCAGCTTTCTGGCGTAAAGCCTTCGCCAATGCGCTCACGCCTGATCTGGTACTCGACATTGTTGAGCACGGTCTCATCAATATCGAGCGCGACCGCCCAGGTGCCAGCCTCATGGGTCGCGGCGACTTCTTCGACATAATCAGTGGCCAGCGCGAAGACTTGCTCTGCCTTCTCGCCCCATTCCGGATGGTTCGCGACCCAGTCGACGCCTTCGCTGAGCGCAATGTCGCTCTCAACCGGTGCGGCGGCAGGCGTCGTGCATGCCGCGAATGAAGCTAGCGTGATGGCCGCTAGAAACTGTCTGAAGTGCATGGGGTAGGGTCCTGTCTGTCAGATAGGCTGGGATGTCTCTGCGCTTTGGCCCCAGCCAATAAGGTTTTCAAATTCTTCAACTTCCAACATGAACCAGCCGAGCGTATCGACGAAATTCTCGCGCGTGACGCCGTGCAGCATGTTGATTGAAAACTCAATGAATGGGTCGTTCTCGTCGTCTATATATGCCTTTGTATAGCGGCTCTGGTTCCAGGCATTCACAACATCCTCAAGGTTCGTCCAGTTGAGGTCATAGCCTGACGAAAAGGTGATGACTTCGCACGTGTCCGGCCCTTTGCTGCAGGCCTGGAAAAAAATCCAAAACCTGATCTCACCATCATCGACCTTGATTTCTGCGGCGCCGTTGTCGCTGCGCGTAACCTCGGTTGTAAATCCTGCACTGTGAAGCAGGTCGAGCACGACTTTTTCATCGCTCGCGTCCAGCATGGTTCGCGGTATCTCTGCGGGCTCTGCAGTCCCAGGATCGCCGCTGGCTGAAAGCGCGAGCGCACCGGCGCAAAGAACCGCGCAAACAGAAGACATTCCAAATCGACGCATGGTCAGCCTGCTGCTCCCATTGGGTGTGTTTCGATCAGTTCCTGATACTTCAGGCCCGCCTCGCGGTGGCGGTGGGCCTTCTGATAGCGCGGGTCGCGCATCATGCGCCGCATGTGCTGACGCGAGGGATAATGGACGACCAGAACCCGGTCCCATTCCTCGCCGCCGCCGATGAGATAGCCTTGGCCACTGCCCGCATAGACGGGCTTCACGCCGATCTGGGGGTCATTCCCAAGCTCAACAAGGCCTGCGCCATAGCGGTTATAGGCTTCCTCGCCGGTCAGGCCTTCCTTGGCCTCCGGCGCGTCTGCCGGATACTCGGCCTTGTCCTTGAATTTCAGCAGATTGATCATGACGATTGGCCCGTCATGCGCATCCTTGGCGAAGCGGGTCATCTGCTCTGTATTCGGCTGGACGGCTGGCATGGATCTCTCCCTTTTTCAGCCAACCATCGCTGATCAGGAGGTCTCAGACAACCTCATCCCAGTCGCGGCTCAGCCTGTTAGCAGCATTGATAATGCCGACCATTGAATAAGTCTGCGGGAAATTACCCCAGAGCTCACCCGTCGACGTGTCGATGTCTTCGGACAGCAGCCCAAGGCGCGTGCGATGGGCAAGGACGTCCTCAAACATGGCGCGGGCCTCGTCGATCCGGCCAATGCGGGCGAGGGCATCAATGTGCCAGAAGGTACACGCCGTGAACGCGGTCTGCGGCAGGCCGAAATCGTCTTCGACGCGGTAGCGATAGACGTGATAGCCGTCGCGCAGCTCCTCGTCGATCCGCTCCACCGTCTTGATGAAGCGCTCGTCCGCAGCATCGATAAAGCCGATCTCCGCCATGAGCAGGACGGACGCATCGAGGGCGTCCTCACCGAAGGCTCCGGTGAAGGCCTGACGCTTCTCATTCCAGGCAAGGTCGAGGATGCCGGTGCGCATCTCGTCTGCCTTGGCGTTCCAGTAATTGGCGCGCTCAGGCTTACCTAGAAACGTGGCGATCCGGGCCAGCCGGTCGCAGGCCGCCCAGCACATAATGGCTGAGGAGGTGTGAATATGCGCCTTGCCGCGAAACTCCCAAATGCCAGCATCGGGCGTATTCCAGACGGCATAGGCCCGCTCGCCCACGCCCTCGAAATGCTCAAACTCCAGTTCGCCTGCCTTGGCGTGAAGGCGGTCATCGAAGAAGGCCTGGCTCGCGCCTAGGACGACATGACCATAGACGTCATGCTGTATGTGCTCGGCTGCCTGATTGCCAAAGCGCACCGGCCCCATACCGCGATAGCCGGGCAGGGCATTGGCAAAGCCTTCGGTCAGGTCATGCTCCAGCGCGATGCCATAGACCGGCTGGATATGCCCGCCCTTGGTATGGGCGACCGTGTTGCGGAGATAGGCGAGATAGTATTCCAGCGTCCCCACGGCAGAGAGGCGGTTGAGCGCGGTCACCGTGAAATAGGCATCCCGCAGCCAGCAGAAGCGATAGTCCCAATTGCGCTGTGAGCCTGCATGCTCCGGTATCGACGTCGTGAGCGCCGCGACGATGCCGCCAGTCTCTTCATAGACGCAGAGCTTGAGCGTGATGGCGGCGCGGATCACCGCGTCCTGCCAGTCTGGCGGGGTGGCGAGACGGCGAGACCAACTCATCCAGTGGTCGGCAGTGCGTTCCAGCCATTCCAGCGCGATGACACCGACCCGGTCGGACAGGCTTTCATCAGGGCCCATAAGGAAGCTCAGCTCACGGTCGAGCACGAAGTCCCGCCCATCCATCACATAAGAGACGGGCGCGTCGGTTGTGATGCGGAAGCCTGCATTCTCATCCAGGAACTTGATGTGGTTCACGCCCCGGCGGGTGACCATATTATAGTCGCCGCGCTGGCTTTGCGCGAACAGGTCCACCCGGATGCGCGGCATGCCCCGCAGCGGCGTGATCCGGCGCACCATGGAGGCGGGGCGGAACATGCGGCCCTTGTCCATGAAGCGCGGACAATAGTCTGTAATGCGGATGGCAGAGCCGTCCTCGGCTTCCAGTTCGGTCTCGATGACGGCGGTGTTGCGGCGATAGCGCTGCGTGCTCTTGCAATGGCCCTGCAGCGTGATGGCGAACTTGCCGCGTCCGCCAAGCAGGCTGTTGAAGACGGGCTCACCATCCAGACGCGGCAGGCACATCCAGACGCATTCGCCATGTTCATTGATCAGGCCCGCGACCGTGCCATTGCCGATAATACCGAGTTCGAGATTACTCATTTGCGCCCCTGACGCTTGATCCAGTCTGCCACCGCTTCCGGGCCTTCCAGCCGGTAAGTGGCGCGTGTTTCGCCCTTGCCCACTTTTATCGACACCCCGCCGAGCCGATTGACCACGTCGAACGCGTCCTCGTCGGTCGTGTCATCGCCAACCATGACGGGCATACGGTCCTCCAGCGCGGCCAGCACGAGGAGCTTTTCGACCGCCTTGCCCTTGTTCGCGCCGGCAGGCTTTGCCTCAAAGATCATCTTGCCCGCTTGCAGCTTGTAGCCGTCAATATTGGCGAGCCCTGCTTCCAGCCGCGCCTGCAATGTCGGGGCGGCTTCGGGGTTCAGGCGATAATGAAAGGCGATCACCTCGCCCTTTGTCTCTGCGTGCACATGGTCCAGCCCCGCTATCGCTGTCTCGGCGAGCGCCGTCAGCGTGGCCGGGGCTGCAGAGCGCGTGTCTTCGGGGCTCTCGCCTGGGGCGCATATCTCCAGACCGTGCGTGCCAGCGCGCCAGAGCGTGTTCGGTACACGCGAGGAGAGGTCGCGCACGTCACGCCCGCTGATGATGATTAGCGCGCCGCCAAGCGCGTCCTTCAGCCGGGTCAGCTCTTCAGCGATCCCATCCGGCAGCTTCACCGTCGACGCATCGTCCTGCAGCGGGGCGAGTGTACCGTCGAAATCAAGGAAGAGGGCGTGCCGATGATCGAGATCTGGCAGGTCGGTGAGGGTATTCATCAACAAGTATCGACGTCCAGATCATCGAGGAATTTCTGTCGCCACCAGGAAATGTCCTGCTCGACAACGGTCCGGCGCAGTTTTTCCCAGCGTTCCTGTCGCTCTTCAAGTGGCATTTCGAGTGCTTTGTAGATTGTCTCGGCGACGTGATAGCGGTCATGCGGATTGACGATCAGCGTGTCGGATAGCTGTTCGGCGGCGCCTGCAAACTGCGACAGGATCAGGACGCCGGGGTCGTCCGGGTCCTGCGCCATGACGAACTCCTTGGCGACGAGGTTCATCCCGTCCCGCAGCGGTGTGACGAGGCAGACCGACGCGATGCGGTAAAGCCCGGCGAGCTCTTTCCGGTCATAGGACCGCGCAAGATAGCGAAGCGGAATCCAGTCGAGGTCGCCATAATCGCCATTGATGCGGCCAGCCAGCTCATCGAGCTGGACGCGGAGATCCTGATACTCTTCCACCTTTGAGCGGGACGGCGGCGCGATCTGCGTGAAGGACACCCGTCCGCGCGTCGAGGGGAAGTTGTCGAACATCTTGCCGACCGCCTCGAAGCGTTGTGGCAGGCCCTTGGAATAGTCCATCCGGTCCACGCCGAGGACGAGCTTTCGCCCACCAAGGAATTTCCCGATGCGAGAGGTCGCTGTCTTGGCGCGCTGACCCGTCGCCAGTTTCGCGAAACTCTCTGCCTCGATCCCGATCGGATAAGCGTTCGCCCTGATCCGCCTGCCGAAGACACTGATCCAGCCATCGCCCTCATCGACCCCGTCGCAGGATCGCACGAGGAATTGCACGAAGTTGGAGCGGTCATTCTCTGACTGGAAGCCGAGCACATCGAAGGCGCACATGGCGCGGGCAATTTGCTCATGCTCTGGCAGGGCGCGGAAAACTTCAGGCGAAGGGAAAGGGATGTGGAGGAAAAAGCCGATCGGGCCGTCCCATCCGCCTTTCCTCAGATAGTCGCCCATCAGCAGGAAATGGTAGTCATGCACCCAGACGCTGTCGCCCTTTTCAAGGTGCGGCACGACCATGTCGGCAATGCGCTTGTTCACCTTCTCATAGGCGTCAAAATCGGTGTCGCCGAAATGGGCAAGATCCACCCGGTAGTGGAAGACTGGCCAGATGACGCGGTTTGCGTATTGCAGATAGAAGCCGTCATGCTCGGCCTCGGTAAAGTCGGTGACGACGAAGTCGACGCCTTCGTCGGTGATATGCTCGGGCGGGCCCGGCTCACCTTTGACGATATTCCCTGACCAGCCGAACCACATGCCGCCTGTCGATGTCAGCGACTCCCAGACCGCGACGGCAAGGCCGCCTGCGCGGGCACTCGGATCAGCAGCGGTGCGGTTCGAGATGGCAATCAGTCGGCCCATGCGAAACCCTTCCTTCTGGTAATGAAGATGCCGCAGGAGGAAAGCGCATCAACCCCAAAGGTTCGATTTCACGTGAGTTTTTGCGCACACGCCAAGGCGTTGGCCAGTGCGCTCAGTCTTTGAGCGACGTGATTGAGGGCACGTTGGTACCTCGCTCCCGCGACTAGTAGAGCGCTACAAAAGCAGTGAGGCAGGCGAGCCAGAGATTTGCCAAGCCGTACTTGACCGCAAAGACACGGGCGCCTTTGAGCCACACGGCCAACGCAAAAAGGATGGGGATCATCATTGGCAGAGAGAATGTCACTACCTGAGTGACCCATTCGGGCTTTCCCGGCTCTCCAGTCACCCAGTCCACTATGTGATCACTTCCCCAATACATGTAGAAGACCCAAAAGAGGGGCAGGACCGCCAGTACCCATACGCGGCGGTACGACCCGGAAATGCGTGGATAGTAGGACATCCCGAACGCTCTCATGAAGATCGCGAGCGTTGCGAGCAGAACCCACAGAAACAGCACAAGTGTGAGTGCCACGAGCAGGGCGGTTAAGACGGCGCCGACAAGACTTGCGCCGTGCGCCAGAAAGCCGCCGAAACCTTGCTCCAATCGCCTATTCCTTGAGCTGCCTGTTGAGGAAGGCCATGCGGGTCTTCATCAGATGGGTCTGAAGGGCCTGACCGCGGATGCCGTGGCGCTGGCCGGGATAGGTCATCAGCTCGAACAGATGACCTTCCTCCTGCATCTCCGCCATCAGCCTTGTCGTATTGTCGAAGGTGACATTGTCGTCGGCCATGCCGTGGACGAGGAGGAGCGGCGGCAGCTCGGCTTCCAGACGCTCAAGATGATAGAAGACAGATGACTTGTCATAGCCGTCCGCATTGTCCTGCGGCGTGTCCATATACCGCTCTGTGTAGAACGTATCATAGAGCGACCAGTCGGTGACGGGCGCGCCAGCGACGGCAGCGGCAAACGTGCCTTCCGGGGCCTGCAGGATCGTCATCAGCGTCATGTAACCCCCATAGGACCAGCCCTGGATGGCAACCCGGTCAGCGTCGACGAAGGGCTGGGATTTCAGCCACTCGACGCCTTTCAGCTGGTCGCGTACTTCCGGCCCGCCGGTCTGGCGATAGATGACGTCCTCAAACGCCTTGCCCCGGTTTGCCATGCCGCGATTGTCGAGGCGGAAGACGATGAAGCCCTGCCGCGCAAGATACTGGTCCGACAGGCTCTCCCAGTCGCGGTCCACCGTTTGCGCATGCGGGCCGCCATAGACTTCGACGATGGCCGGATAGGTCTTCGACGCGTCGAAATCAGCGGGCTTCAGGATGGAGTAGTAGAGCGTCTGGCCATCCTCGGCCTCCAGCGTGCCAAACTCAGGCTCGGCATGAGTGTCGAGATAGGGGGCGTATGGGTGATCCGCATTGAGTGCGTTTTCCTCGACCCATGCGATGAGTTCACCGCTGGCCGTGTAGAGACCCGTCTGCGGCGGCTGGTTCGGGGCCGATGACGTCCCGACAAAGGACTGCGCATCCGGCGCCATGCTGACCGACCAGGACTTGCCCGCTTCAGTGATCTGCTGAGGCTCACCGCCGCTCAGCGGCACCGAATAGAGGTGCTGCTCCAGCGGCGTGTCGGCATAGCCGGTGAAATAGACGATGCCATTGTCCCGGTCGACGCTTTTGAGGCTATCGACGGCCCAGTCGCCGCTGGTCAGGAAGTGAAGCTCGCTCGCCTTGCGGCCGTCTGGTGAGATGGCGAGATGACGGTAGCCGGTCTCCTCGGTGGTCAGCAGGATGCCTTCATCGAGGCCGACAAAGTCGTTAGATAGATTGACCCAGTTGTCTTGCGTTTCCGTCAGCGGCGACCAGACCCGCCAGGGCTTTCCGTCAGTGCGGTTATACCGGATTTCTGTCTGGTCGCGGTTCACCGTCTGGAACCAGAGGCTGCTGCCTGCCCAGTTCACCCGCGCGAGATAGGTGTCCGGCCCGACTGAAGTCAGGCGCGCATCCTCACCGCTTTTCAGGTCATGGACGAAAAGTTCGACAAGCGCATTCGGCGTGCCAGCGCGCGGATAGCGCTGGTCGATGACCGTGGTTTCCTCGGCCTTGATGTCGAAGCGCTCAATAATATCGACCGTGCTTTCGTCGACCTTGGTAAAGGCGATGTGGCGCTCATCCGGGCTCCACCAATAGCCCGTATACCGGCTCATCTCTTCCTGCGCGACGAACTCGGCAACGCCATAGGAGATCGCATTGTCAGGCTCGGCGTCCGGCGTGATCTGGCGTTCCTCGCCGCTCGCAAGCTCGATCACGAACACGGCGCCGTCACGCACAAAGCTCACATAATTGCCGCGCGGGGAGACGCGGGCATCATATTCAAAGGCCTCGGTCTCAGTCAGCTGGCGCGTTTGCGCGCCGTCAGCGCCAAGCGTGACCAGGTGAAGGTCCCCGCCCAGCGGCACGAGGATCGTATCGGCCGTGCCCCAGTCATAGTCCACAATACCTTTGCGGCCTGCAATGCGGCGGCGCTCACGCAGCGCCTTTTCCTCTTCCGACAGCTCCACCTCTTCAGGCTCCAGCAGGGTGGAGTCGACCAGCATCGACTGTGCGCCCGTCTGCACATCGAACTGCCAAAGGTCATAGCGGCTGGAATCATCCTCGCGCGCCTTGAGGAAGGTCACGCGGCTGCCATCAGGAGAGTATTTCACGCCCGTTGGCGCAGGCCCGCTCAGCGAAGGCGAGGCATAGAGACGTTCGATCGTCAGCTCTTTGGAGGCCATAGTGTCCTGTCCGGTCTGTGCGATTGCGGGGGAGGCGAGAAGAAGGGCGGCAGCAAGGCCTGAAACGAGATTACGCATGACGGCCATACCTAGCGTAGTTCAGGCAGGTGTCAGCCCCCGCAACTGGTAGTCGTCGCACAATCCGCCCGTCCCGCGAAAACCCGCCCGCACACCTTCTACCTTGATCTTGAGGGGCCCCAGCGACTACATCGGCGGTTTCCGATTTCCAATCCAGATCAGCGAGCGTTCTCACCCCATGGCCGGTCAACAATACGTCTTCAACATGCAGGGCCTGACCAAGACCTATCCAGGCGGCAAGAAGGTATTCGAAAACATCCACCTTTCCTTCCTGCCAGACGCCAAGATCGGTGTCGTCGGCGTGAACGGTGCCGGTAAGTCGACGCTGCTGCGCATCATGGCAGGTCAGGACACCGAGTTTAACGGTGAGGCGAACCCCGCACCCGGCACCAAGGTCGGCTACCTGCCGCAGGAGCCAAAGCTCGATGAGAGCAAGACGGTGTTCGAGAACATCGCTTCGCAATGCCCTGAGAAGCAGATCTTCGACAAGTTCAACGAAATCTCGATGAAGCTCGGTGAGGAATACACTGACGAGCTGATGGAAGAGATGACGGCCCTGCAGGAGCAGGTCGACCAGGCCGATGCCTGGGACATCGATTCCAAGATCGAGATGGCGATGGTCGCCCTCGGCTGCCCTGAAGGCGATGCGCCTGTCACCAACCTGTCGGGCGGTGAAGTCCGCCGCGTCGCGATCTGCCAGCTGCTTCTGTCCAAGCCTGACATGATCCTGATGGACGAACCGACCAACCACCTCGACGCCGAGACGGTCGCCTGGCTGCAGAACTATCTCATCAACTTCCCGGGCTGCGTGATCCTCGTCACCCACGACCGCTACTTCCTCGATGAGATCACCGACTGGATCCTCGAGCTCGATCGCGGCCGCGGTGTGCCTTACAAGGGCAACTATTCCGACTGGGTCGAGCAGAAGGCCAAGCGGATGGAGCAGGAAGCCCGCGAGGATGCTGGCAAGAAGCGCACGCTGGCCAAGGAACTCGAATGGGTCCGCGCTGGCGCAAAGGCCCGTCAGGCCAAATCCAAAGCCCGTATCTCTGCCTATGAACAGCGCGCCTCCGAGGCGGAGCGTGAGAAAGTGTCCACGGCACAGATCCGCATCCCGCCCGGCCCGCGCCTTGGTAATATCGTCATTGAGGCCGAAGACCTCCGCAAGGCGTTCGGCAACAATCTTCTCATCGACGACCTTTCCTTCAAGCTGCCACCCGGCGGTATTGTCGGCGTGATCGGCCCGAACGGTGCCGGTAAGTCGACCCTGTTCAAGATGATCATGGGCAAGGAAACGCCCGATAGCGGCGCGATCCGCGTCGGTGATACGGTGAAGCTCGGCTATGTCGACCAGTCCCGCGACCAACTCGACGACAAGAAAAATGTCTGGGAAGAAGTCTCCGATGGCCTCGACGTCATCGACCTCGGCGGCGTCGAAGTGAACTCCCGCGCCTATGTCGGCGCCTTCAACTTCAAGGGCTCTGACCAGCAGAAGAAAGTCGGCCTCCTGTCCGGCGGTGAGCGCAACCGCGTGCACCTTGCCAAGATGCTGCGCCAGGGCGCGAACTGCCTCCTGCTCGACGAACCGACCAACGACCTCGACGTGGAAACCCTTCAGGCGCTCGAAGAGGGCCTCGACGGCTTCCCGGGCTCTGTCGTGGTCATCTCGCACGATCGCTGGTTCCTTGACCGTATGGCGACCCACATCCTCGCCTTCGAAGGCGACAGCCATGTCGAATGGTTCGAAGGCGACTTCTCGTCCTATCTCGAAGACAAGAAGCGCCGTCTCGGCCCGGATGCGGTTGAGCCGAAGAAGCTCAAATTCAAGAAGTTCCAGCGCGACTAGGCTGCTGCGGCGGGTCAACTGGCTGTCGCTTTCTGATCGGGAAGCGCACAGCTCGTATTTGAAAAACTCTGTTGGCCCGCCAAATCGTCCGTATGCGTCACACACGATCTCATCTTTTGCCGGCCGGTCTGGCCGCTATCGCCTTCATCGCACTTGCCCTTGCCGTTACGAATGAGGCGATGCTGGTCTCTGTCGATCTGGCGGTCAGTGACGCGGTGCAGGCTGCGCGCAGCCCGGCAACCGACTGGATCGTGGTGCTCGTCACCCTGTTTGGCGATGCGGTTGCCCTGACCCTTATTGCAATAAGCGTAGTGATTGCGCTCCTCCTGCGGCGGGCCTGGTGGGCAGCGGCGATGAGCGCCTTTGCCTTCATCACAACACCGCTGACGGTAAAGCTGATCAAGCTTCTCATCGCGCGCGACCGGCCAACGGCAGACCTTTATGCCGGGGTGGAGAGCTTCAGTTTCCCATCTGGTCACATGACGAATTCGGCTGTCATCTATGGCGCGCTGGCCATCTTTGCGGCCTATGCCCTCAAGGGCGCCGTGCAGAAGCTGCCGGTCGCCGGCTTCATCCTGCTCATCGGCCTGATCGGCTTTTCCCGTGTCTATCTTGGCGCGCACTGGCCAACCGACGTCATTGGCGCGGTGATCCTCGCTAGCGTGATGCTCTTCCTCATCGCATGGGGCTTTGACCAGGTGCGAAATGCCGACCGGCTCGCCAAGCCGTTCGCGCTTGCGATGCTGGTCATGTTCGCGGTCTGGGCAGTCTATGGCTTTGTCACGCTTGAGGTTGCCCTCGACATGTATGCGCTCGATGTCACGCCGGAAGGCACGATTGAGGTCGAGCCTGTCCCACAGGAATAAGCGCCGTATCCGGACGGAAAACAGTGGTTTAACCCAACGATAACCGCTTTTGTCCACAGTGGGCCGAACCCGTATTAGGGTGGGGGAACAAACACACTGGAAGGCGTAGCCATGACAGGGTACCCCGCAAAGCAGAACGTCCCCAATACCGGTGTCATTCCTGACGAGAACTCGCGCCTGCGCGCCGTTCGCGAACTGGGCATCATCAATACGCCAGCCGAGAAGTCCTATGACCGGATCGTCGGTCTCGTCAAAAAGATCTTCAAGGTCGAGATTGCCGCGATCTCCATCATGGATGGTCACCGTTTCTGGCTGAAATCCGCGGTTGGCACGCCCGTGACAGAAGCGCAGCACGCTGACAGCTTTTCCCAGTTTACGCTCGCGATTGATGGTCCGTTCGTGGTGAACGACACGCGCGAAGACGCTCGCTTTCGCGACAATCCCTTTGTCGCCGGGCCGCCATATGTCCGCTTCTATGCAGGCGTGCCGGTCCGCTCCAGCACGGGGCAGGGCATCGGGACGCTGTGCGCCGTCGATACAAAGCCGCGCAAGATCACTGAGGGGCAGCTGGCGGTGCTTCAGGACTTTGCCGACATCGTTGCCGAGAATTTCCAGCTGCGGCGCGTGGCGATGCGCGATGAGCTGACCGGGACGCTGTCGCGCCGGGCCTTCCGTGAGCAAGGCACACAGATCGCCTCGCTGGCGGCGCGGCATCGGCATAATCTCACGGCGATCTGTTTCGACCTCGACCATTTCAAATCCATCAATGACACGTTTGGCCACGCCGCTGGCGATGAAGTCCTGCGCGAGATGGCGAAGGCGGCGCAGACGCGTCTTCGAACGAGCGACCTTCTGGGGCGTATGGGCGGCGAGGAATTTGCTGTCCTTCTGCCGGAAACCGACAGGCAGGGCGCGCTGGAGGCGGCTGAAAAGCTTCGCCGGGACTTCTCAGCTCTCCGCTTTGAGTTCGGCGGCCGGACCGTCGGCATCACAGCGAGCTTTGGTGTCGGCACGTTCGATATAGAGACCCGTGACCTCGACGGTCTGCTGGAGCGGGCCGATGCGGCCCTCTATCAAGCCAAGACCGAAGGGCGTAACCGCTGCGTTGCGTTTGGCAAAAGCGATGTGACCATTCGCGCGGCGCGTCGCCGGGTCCTGAAGGCTGGCAAGATAAGCTTCCGCCGAGGCGGAGCCTCTATCGACTGTACGGTCCGTACCCTTGGCCATGAGGGCGCGGGTCTCGACATGATCGCAACGACCGATGTGCCGAACGAATTCAGGCTGCTCATCAAGGCTGATGGGCTGGACGCGAACTGCCAGGTCACCTCACGCACACGGACCCATCTGGAGGTGGAGTTCGTCTAAAGTAGGTTCGGACCAAACGGAATCGGTTGCGAACGGATAATTGCGCCAAAACAAGGACATAAAGCGGCGGGCCGAAGTGAAACGAAGGACCGACGCTTTAGTCGCCGCGCCGGAAAGGCGAGGACACGACCAGACGACGCGCGCTTTCTTCTTCCTGCGGCGCCGGGCTGGAGCTGGCGGCATCATCGTCTGCGCCCGGCAGATACGACTCGCTGCGCGCATAGACAGAGGGTGATGGAGGCGGGGCCGCGGCGGCGACTTCGCTTCGCGGCACAATCTCGAAGCCCAGAAAGCCGAGCAGGTAGTAGAAGCCGATACCGGTCAGAATGGCCGTCGCGAAAATGCGAACAAGAAATTTCAGGATCGCGCCCGAAAAGGCCTTCACGACGATGGCACTGATTACCCCGCCGCCAAGCCCCGCCGTAGAGGCGACGGCCGCAAGGTCGAAAAGCTCATTGAACCAGTCCATCAGATCACTTCCCCCAAATGCTGTGGCAGGTGGCGTGTTCAGCCAGCGCTCGCCGTTTCAAGATTGTTGAGTTCGAGCCGGACCCCGCCAATGACAACGCCGTCGCCATCACTGTGGAGATCGAGACGGTCTGCCCGCTCCAGCGCCTTCATGGCATTGTGCAGGCTGATACAGAAGGTCGACAGGGCCTCGCGCTTGCCATCCTCAAAAATGAGGCGTTCGCTGTCATTCAGCTGGATGATGGTCTGGCCTTTGTTCGTCGTGACAGGCTTGCCGATCGCGGCTGTCCAGCGCGACGCGAGCGCGCGCGGATCGGGCGCGCTGAAGATAGCGCCGGCAAGGTGGCCTCTCACCGACTGCTTCTCCCAGTTCGGCCCGCCCCAGCGCCAGCTATTCCAGGGGTGCGCCTCATCGAGGGAAAGGATCGCCCCGCCAACATCAGCCGGGTGCACATGGCTGGCCGCGATGTCGTCGAGATCGATATTCCAGACGCGGCGGATGCCTGCATTGTCGAGGCGGGTGCGCGCGCCTGCGAGGTCTTCTGTCTGGAAGATGGCCATATACCCGCCCTCGCCATGCTTATCGAGAAAGCGGCGGACGGGAGCGTCCTTTGTGGTCGGGGCAACGACTTCGAGGAACTGGTTGCCGATCGAGAAGACGGCATTCTCCAGGCCAAACTCGGCAACCCCTGGGTCGGCGAATGGCTTGCCGAGGCCGAGCACCGTGCGAAGGTAATCAGCCGTCTTGAGGCTTTCAGCGGCGATAACGAGTTGGCGCATACGTATCCGGGTCATGGATGCGGGGTATCATACATGACGGGTGCGCGCCTAATGCTTTCGGGGTCTGGCGGTGGTCGGCACCTGATCTGCGCGTTGAGGTCATCAAGCGCGGCGACAAGCCAGTCCGGCGTCTCACGGCCATGGATGCCGGGCGGCCATCCGGGGCGAAGCGGGGTGAGGCGGGGACGCGGCGCGTCGCTTGAAAGTGCGCGTGCACGCCGCCGGGCAAGCCGAATTGCATGACGTTCCGGGGTCTCCAGCGCGCCTTGAAGCGCAGCGATCCGGGCGCTGAGGGGCGGCTCGCTCGAAACGGCCTGCTTTTGGGGCAGGGCGGGGTGAGCACCAAGCAGGTCCACGATGCGCGGGCCGGACGAAAATCGCCGTCTGCGCCCGGCTTTGCCGATAGAGGCAGCGCAGGTGGCAACAGGTTCGAAGAGGATGAAGCCGGTAGAATGACGTTTTCTGGTTAGTTTTCTGTTGGCCCTAACGCCGCGTGGATCTGAAACCAGCGGGGCCGAGTCCATCTGGTCAGCAAGCAGAGTGATGAGCCGGCGGGCAAGCGCTTCAGCTGGCCGCAAGAGGCGCATCGCCTTCAGGCGTACGGCGCGGTCCTGAGGGGACGCATGCGCCACCATCGCGGCAATGTGCGCGGCCAGCGCGACAAGGCGTGGCCAGACCCTCGCAATCAGCGGGGAGAGATCAGTGACGGTGCATCCCATGGTGCAGTGACAGTACACGGGAGGTGCGGGGGTGGGATGCGCGCAATTCTTCCCCGCCGCGCCGCCCATCGAAGCTGCTTGCTGCTTTGCAGGCGCTGAGCGTAATGTGTCTATCCGGGCTACAAGTGGGGGGCGGCATGCTGTTGAAATTCATCCTGCCGATTGCGGCAGCGGCGGTCATGTCGTTACCGGCTCTTGCAGACAAGCTTCCTGCCCAATGGCAATCACACGCCTGCGAAGACGCCTTCGCCGCCCGCCTTGCCAGCAATGCACCTGAAGACGAGGCCTATGCTGACGCCATTGGCCGTGGGCAAGGTAACGACAAGGACCTCGCTTGCGCATTCTTCCATTATGCCAAGGTTTTCCACCACGGCACGGATGGCGAGTCCATTGACCTCGATATGGCACGGCGAAACTATCAGGCCTCCGCTGCCAAGGGCCACCCTTACGCAGCCACCATCGTTGGCGCGGAGATCAATCCTGACCGTTATGACTATCTTGAGCGCGGCGCCAATCTCGGCGTCGCTGTCGCGGGCCTGGTCCTCGGAAACCGTTATGCCGATGCCTATAGCCAGATGAAGACTGACGCGGGCCGCTATGCCACTTCGCGCGCCGCTCGCAAATGGTATGCGGCTGCGCTCAACGCCAACCCGACCGACGAAGAGCGTGCCCACGCCGACAGCGTTCTGGCAGAGATAGACGCAGAGCTCGCGCGCAATCCTATTCCGCTATACGCCCAGCGCTACAGTGCTCTCGTTTCGGAATGGAATGAGAGGTTGGCGATCGACGGTTGGAGCGCTGATCCCGATATTGAAGGTCGCTGCGGTCCCCAGCCAGAAGATCCCCAGCACTTCGATGATCTCTCTGCCCTCTCGACTATCAGCTCTGTTGACACCTTCAACGCACAGATCAATCAGGGCAATGCCGTCACCGTCTGGATGCAATGCGCCATGCAGGCCCTCGATGCGCATGAAGACGCTGCCGATGCGCGCGAGGCCATGATTGAAAGGTTCAACCCGCTCAGCCGTGCCCGCTTCGCCAAACGCTTCCACGGCCATCCGCTACTCGCCATTGATGAATTCCTGCAGGAATGGTCAGCCTATCCCGACCAGCTTAACTACTGGCGGGCTGCTGCCATGCGCGACGCCGCAGACGGTTCTCGCAACCAGGTAAAGGCTCTGAACCAGCGCGTACTGGACTATCAGGCCGCGCTTGAGCAGCGCCGCTCTAGTGTGCGCGCCAGCGCCCAGGCATCGAACAGGGCAAGCCGTCCGGTGCGCTACGGCTATCGTGAACGCCGCTTCAACAACCGCACCGAATGCGAGAACGCCGCTTGGAATGTGATCGACCTCACGACGCGTCTTGCAATGCTGGACCGCTGCGCCCGGGACTATTGAGGTCTATTCCGAGCGGTAGTTCGGAACGAGATCGATGGCGAGTTCGCGCATCTTCTGGACGTCGCCTTGCGTCATCGGCGGGCGACCATTGCGGTGCCAGGTCCAGAGATTGTGAGCATCGTTGAAAGTGTTGGCCTGGCT
Source organism: Henriciella algicola (assembly GCF_003576245.1). Lineage (GTDB taxonomy): Bacteria > Pseudomonadota > Alphaproteobacteria > Caulobacterales > Hyphomonadaceae > Henriciella > Henriciella algicola. The sequence goes on along the minus strand of NZ_QWGA01000003.1, from coordinate 256,677 downwards.
GCTCTGGAGCACGCCGTCCTTTTGCAATACCTCAATAAGGGCAGCGATTTCATTGTTGGAGAAGCCAGCATAGCGGGTGCGCGTGCGGCCATGAATATTCGGGTCTGAGGCGCGGCGCTGCAGTTCATCGCGAATGGCGTACCAGTGGTTCTTGAAGGCCTGACGCATCTTGCCAGCCTCATCGGTCACCTTCTCCTCAACATCGGTGCGAAGGTCGAACACGCTGGAGCGTAGCTGGCTGACGGCGCCAAGCGTCGCGCTCATCTGCTCTTCCATCACCTTCAGCTGCGCCTTCGCCTCATCCTGATGCTTCTGGATGACCTCATTGGAGGCTTCGAGCGCGGATTTGAGGTTCTTCACCCGCCCGCCAAAAAGCGCCGCACCCAGCAGGACGCCAAGGCCGCCTGCAACGATCAAAACGGCTGTCGAGATCAGGGATGCCTGCGCATCCGTCAGATTGATCCAGTAGTCTTCCAGCACCTTGTCCCCCCGGCCGCCGATTTCTGGTCGAGCTGTTTTTCGCGCTAAAGGCGCGCGCGTCAAGTCGGGGTGATCCCGGATGGACAGGGCGGCCAGCGCGGATCAGGATGGCGCAAGGTAAGAAGGGAAGGGATGAGGCATGAAGACGAGCTGGCGGATGATGGCAATTCTGGCGGTGGGGCTGTTGCCTCTCGCCGCGTGCGGTACGTCCGAGGAGATGGGCGCGCCCGCCTCAGCCCCGGCCAGCGAGACGGCGAGCCTTCCCGTCGATGAACCGGCTGGCGAGGTAGAGGCCATGCCGGCAAATGAAATGGTCGGTCAGGGGCAGGCGATAGCTGAGACGCTCTGCGCAGGCTGTCACGCGATTGGCCTCACCGGGGAAAGCCAACACGCCCAGGCTATGCCCTTCAGGGAAATCTCCTGGCACTATCCGGTAGAGGCGCTGGCTGAACCTTTTGCCGAAGGCATCATGGTCGCCCACCCGGAAATGCCGCAATGGCAGTTCGAGCCAGAACAGATCGATGCGCTGCTGGCGTATATTGAGACCGTGCAGGTGCCGGAAGAGAGGTGAGGGCTTTCTTCCTTCTTCTTGGGTAGAAGGGCCGGGGACGAAGGGGCGCGCCTTTTGAAGGTCGAGCGCCGGAGTGCCGTGATTTCGGTTGTTCAAGTTAGATCCGACGTTTGAGCGTCACTGAGAAGGCCAGTGCGATCGAACGGTCAGGCCCCCTCACCCCTGGCCCCTCTCCCGCGGGAGAGGGGAAGGTTTAGTGCGACATTGAAATCTCGCGTCACGCTCGACCGCGCCCGCGGTCTGAGCGTCCATCTTCTGCGACTGCGGTTTGCGCAGAGTTGAGTGGGCGGGAGCTGGACCCTCAGATGGCTTCGCCATCGAGGGTGACGCCTGATGGGGCGGTAGCTATTGTTCAGCTCGCTCCCGACGATACCTGCGCAGGCAGGTATCCATAGTGGTCGTTTCCAGCCAAGCACTAAGTCGAACTTTCCCACCATGGACCCCTGTTTTCACAGGGGTCTTCGGGAGGGGAGCAGGCTGAATTGCGCGCCGCCTCAAATATGAAACCGCTCATCCCCGCGTAGGCGGGGATCTCATGCATCAGGCGCTGCGCTTGATCTGGCTGAGGCCCCCGCCTTCGCGGGGGTGATCGGAGGCGGGTTTAGTGCGCCTCAGCCCAAGTCTTCGCGGCGTTCGCATCAACGTCCAGTGGGACCGATAGGTCCAGTGCCGGAAGCGGCGCTTTCTGCATGACGCGGCGGATGACGGCGATGGTGTCTTCGGCTTGATCCTCGGGGCATTCGAAGACGAGTTCGTCGTGGACCTGTAGCAGCATCTTTGCGTCGAGCTTCTTGGCCGCCAGCGCGCCCGGCATTTCGATCATGGCGCGTTTGATGATGTCGGCAGCCGAGCCCTGGATGGGGGCGTTGATGGCCTGGCGCTCTGAGAAGGCGCGCATGGCGCCGTTCTTGGAGTTCATGTCTTTCAGGTGAAGCTTCCGGCCGAAGGCGGTCTGGACGTAGAGATTGTCCTTCGCGAATTCCTTGGTCTCATCCATGTATTTGCGGATGCCGGGGAATTTCTGGAAGTAGGCCTTGATATAGTCCGATGCCTCGCCGCGATCGATGCCAAGCTGGTTGGCAAGGCCAAAGGCGGATATGCCGTAGATGATGCCGAAATTGATCGCCTTGGCGCGGCGGCGCACCATCGGGTCCATCCCCTCGATGGGTGTGTCGAACATCTCGCTGGCCGTCATGGCGTGAATGTCGAGGCCTTCATTGAAGGCGGTCTTCAGCGCGTCGATATTGGCGATGTGGGCCAGCAAGCGAAGCTCGATCTGGCTGTAGTCGGCGCTGATGATGACATTGCCGTCTTCGGCGATGAAGGCTTCGCGGATCTTGCGGCCTTCTTCGGTGCGGATCGGAATGTTCTGAAGGTTCGGGTCTGTCGAGGAAAGTCGGCCCGTCTGCGCGCCCGCCATGGAGTAGGAGGTGTGGACGCGCTTGGTGTTCGGATTGATCGCGTCCTGAAGGGCCTCTGTATAGGTCGAGCGCAGCTTTGAGAGGGTGCGCCAGTCGAGGATGATCTGGGGCAGTTCGTGGCCTTCGGCGGCGAGGGTTTCAAGCTGGCTTGCATCCGTCGACCATGCGCCGGATTTGGTCTTCTTGCCGCCGGGCAGGCCCATCTCTCCGAAGAGGATGTCGCCGAGCTGTTTGGGCGAGCCCATGTTGAATTCGGTGCCCGCAGCCTTGTAGGCGGCGTCTTCATAGCCAGCCATGCGCTGCTGGAAGTCTGCCGAGAGGCGCGAGAGGAAGTCGCGGTCCACCTTGATGCCGTGGCGCTCCATGTCGGCGAGGACAGGGATGAGCGGGCGGTCCAGCGTTTCGTAGACAGTCGTGACCTTCTCCTTGTGGAGATAGGGCTTGAGGTAGGTCCAAAGACGGAGGGTGACGTCCGCGTCCTCGGCGGCGTATTCAGTGGCCTTGTCGAGAGGGACGCGGTCAAAGGTGATCTGCTTCTGGCCCGAGCCGCACACTTCCTTGAAGGGGATGGGCGTGTGGCTGAAATAGCGTTCCGAGAGCTCATCCATGCCGTGGCCGTGCATGCCGGCATGCAGCGCGAATGAGATCAGCATCGTGTCGTCGACGGGCGCAACCTCAATCCCGTTGCGGTGGAACACGGTGAGGTCGTATTTGAAGTTCTGGCCCACCTTGAGAACGGCCGGGTCTTCGAGCAGCGGTTTCAGCGCAGCGAGCGCGTCTTCCTTGCGGACCTGACGCGGCGGAGCGGCATCGAACATGTCATCGCCGCCCGAATGGTCCGGGTCGATATGGCCAAGCGGGATGTAGGCGGCTTCATTCGGCGCGATGGCGATGGAAACGCCGACAAGGTCGCAGGTCTGGCAGTCGAGGCTGTTGGTCTCGCAATCGACGCCGATAACGCCTGCTTCATAGGCGCGGGCGATCCAGTCCTCGAGGGTCTTGAAGTCGCGGATGCAGGTATAGGCCTCGCGGTCGAAGCCGATATCGCCTGCGGTGGTTTCCTCGATGACGCCGTCAGCCTCGAACGTCTCGCGCACGCGGCGGGTGATGGTGCGGAACTCCATCTTCTCGAGGAAGTCGATGAGCGTTTTGGGGTCCGGATCGCAGACGGCGAGGTCCTCGACCGGGACTTCAACGGGCACATTCTCATCGAGCTGGACGAGCTTTTTCGAGATGCGGACCTGATCGGCATGGTCGATCAGGGTCTGGCGGCGTTTGGGTTGCTTGATCTCTTCGGCGCGGGCGAGAAGCTCTTCGACGGTGCCGTACTCATCGAGCAGCTGGGCGGCGGTCTTCACGCCGATGCCGGGCGCGCCGGGGACGTTGTCTGTGCTGTCGCCTGCGAGCGACTGGACATCGACGACCTTTTCCGGGCCGACGCCGAACTTCTCGAAGACCTCATCGCGCCCGAGCGTCTTGTTCTTCATCGTGTCGAGCATGGTGATCTTGTCGGTCACCAGCTGCATCAGGTCTTTATCGGACGAGACGATGGTGACGCGCGCGCCCTTGGCTTCGGCCTGGCGGGCATAGGTCGCGATCAGGTCGTCGGCCTCATAGCCTTCAAGCTCCAGCGCATGGCAGGCAAAGGCGATGGAGGCTTCGCGCACGAGCGGGAATTGCGGGCGGAGGTCCTCTGGCGGCTCATCCCGGTTGGCCTTGTAATCGGGATAGAGGTCATTGCGGAACGTGTAGCTGCCCTTGTCGAAGATACAGGCAAAATGGGTCGGGCGATCATCGCCTTTCAGCTCTTCCAGAAGCTTCCAGAGCATGTTGCAGAAACCGGCGACCGCGCCGACCGGCAGGCCGTCAGAGGCGCGGCTCAGCGGCGGCAGGGCATGGAAAGCGCGGAAGATATAGGCGCTCGCATCGATCAGGTAGAGATGGCTGTCTTCATTGATCGGCGCGGTGGGCATGGGCGATTCCTTTCAGGCTCTGGGCTCATTTAGCCCCGCCTGACGCCAAGGTCACGCCGCCGAGCAGTTATTGGGCCTTGAGCTGTGGAATGGTTGACCCGGCCCGAGTGGAAAGCTCGCCGTCAAGGAGGTTTGGAAAGCGGTTCTTTTTTTCCTCTGGTGCCTTGAGGTCTGAGATCCTGAGGACGTCGTCACCATCGGCGCGGTAATCGGTCCATAGATCTGTGATGACAGCGGAGAATTCCTCGAAGCTGACCCGGCGGTCGAGATTGGGGTCGAAGCGGACCGGGTTGGCAAGTGAGTTGTCGCGCGTGGGCAGGCTGCGCGCCCAGGCTTGCTGTTCGAGCGCGGTCAGTTCGCCGTCGCCATTCGCATCAGCGTTTGCGAAGGCCGCTTCAATGCCTGCCGCAAGGTCTTCGCGGCTGACAATGCCGTCTTCATCGGTGTCGAAAGAGGCCAGAAGACCGCCGCCGGGCTTCAGCTTGTCGGCCTTCAGGCGCTCACGGTCGCGCGGAGAGCGCACTTCGCCATCAGCGGGCAGGCGGACAATCGCGTCTTCATCCTCTGTGGTGACCTCTTCGGCGCTGATGGCTTCGACCACCAGAAGCTCCTCGCCGAGCGAAGGCAGGGCGCAGGCAAAAGCGATGAGGCCAAGGCTCAGAAAACGGGGCATGAAGTCTCCAATCTACCAGCCCGACATCCAATCTAGCGTCGGCGTTGCAGAATTACCACAACCAGAATGCGTCATAAGTGCGGCTCGCCTGCTTGATCCCGGCAGGGCGCTGGGTTAAGGGGCAAAATAAATCATATAAAGGATCATTGATATGGCTAATGATTACGCCGTCGCGGATATCTCCCTGGCCGGATTTGGCCGCAAGGAAATCGCGATCGCTGAAACCGAGATGCCGGGCCTGATGGCTGCGCGCGAAGAGTATGGTGCAGAGCAGCCGCTGAAAGGCGCACGCATCGCTGGTTCGCTGCACATGACCATCCAGACCGCCGTGCTGATCCAGACGCTGGAAGCCCTCGGCGCAGAAGTGCGCTGGGCAAGCTGCAACATCTATTCGACGCAGGACCACGCTGCAGCCGCGATCGCGGATGCTGGCACGCCGGTCTTCGCCCACAAGGGTGAGACGCTGGAAGAGTACTGGGACTTCTGTGACAAGATCTTCGAATGGCCGAATGGCGAGCTGATCAACCTCATCCTCGATGATGGCGGCGACGCGACCATGTACATCATCCTCGGCGAGAAGGCCGAGAAGGACCCGTCCATCCTCGACAAGCCGAAGTCGGAAGAAGAGATCTACCTCTTCAAGCAGATCAAGAAGCGTATCGCTGAGACCCCGGGCTGGTTTGCCAAGGTGAAGAAGGAAATCCGCGGCGTGTCCGAAGAGACCACGACCGGCGTGAACCGTCTTTACCAGCTCGCCAAGCGCGGCGAGCTGCCTTTCCCGGCAATCAACGTCAACGACTCGGTCACCAAGTCGAAGTTCGACAACAAGTATGGCTGTAAGGAATCGCTCGTTGACGCGATCCGCCGCGGCACCGATGTCATGATGGCTGGCAAGAAGGCATTCGTGGCTGGCTATGGCGATGTGGGCAAAGGCTCTGCCGCTTCGCTCGCAGGCTCTGGCGCACGCGTCACGGTGTCTGAAGTCGATCCGATCTGCGCCCTGCAGGCGGCCATGGACGGCTTCGATGTCCAGACGCTTGAGGACTATGTTGGCGAGGCTGACATCTTTGTGACTGCAACCGGTAACAAGGACATCATCACGGTCGACCACATGCGCGCCATGAAGGACATGGCGATCGTCTGTAACATCGGTCACTTCGACAATGAGATCCAGGTCGAAGGCCTGCGCAATTTCAAGTGGGACAACATCAAGCCACAAGTCGACATGATCACCTTCCCGGATGGCAAGCGCATCATTCTTCTGTCGGAAGGCCGCCTTGTGAACCTCGGCAATGCGACGGGCCACCCATCCTTCGTGATGTCGGCATCCTTCACCAACCAGACGCTGGCCCAGATCGCCCTTCACAAGAATGATGGCGAGTACAAGAACGAGGTCTACACACTGCCCAAGCACCTGGACGAGAAGGTGGCTCGCCTGCACCTCGCCAAGCTGGGCCTCGGCCTCACCGAACTGTCCACCGAGCAGGCCGACTATATCGGCGTGACCACGGAAGGCCCGTTCAAGCCGGACCATTACCGCTACTAGGCGGACGCTGTTTTCCGCACAGTCCAAGAGGGCGCTGGAGAAATCCGGCGCCCTTTTTTTACGCCGGGTTGCCGAAGCAGGCGGAAATGGCGAAAGTGGAGACCGATTTATCAGTTGAAGGAATGAGTTATGCGCAAACTATTGTTCGCCGCAGCGAGTGTGAGTGTTCTGGCTGCGTGCGGCGGCGCGGGGGACGGCTCTGAAGGTAATGGTTCGGGGGGTCGGGCTTCGGTAAACGGTGGGGCCACCGGCGCCTCGTCCGTCACCATCGACGTCGGAGATGACTTCGCCCTGCGCCTTCAGACGGCGCTGATCCAGGCGTCGCCAGGCAGCACGATCACACTGCCTGCAGGGACGTTCGCGATGACGGACGGTCTGACGCTGGACGTGGATGGCGTGACCCTTCGCGGGGCATCGCAATCGGAAACAATTCTCGATTTCAAGAATCAGATGGGGTCCGGCGAAGGGCTTCTGGTGACGTCTGACGATGTGACGCTGACGAACTTCACGGTTCGCGACAGCAAGGGCGACGGCATCAAGTCCAAGGGCGCAGACCGCATCACCTATTCAAACGTGACGGTCGAGTGGCTGGGGGAGCCAAGCGAGTCCAATGGCGCCTACGGTATCTATCCTGTCGAGAGCACCGACGTGCTCGTCGAAGGCGCGCATGTACGTGGCGCTTCGGACGCAGGCATCTATGTCGGTCAGTCCAATAATATCATCGTTCGTGACAACCTTGCAGAGTTCAATGTTGCGGGGATTGAGATCGAGAATTCCACGAATGCGCTCGTGAACGGCAATGTCGTTCGCAACAATGCTGGCGGCATTCTGGTCTTCGACCTGCCAGACCTTCCAGTCATGGGCGGCAACACGACGCTGATCCGCAACAATCTGATTCAGGACAACAATACCCGCAACTTTGCGCCTCCGGGCAACATCGTGGCGAGCGTCCCGTCGGGCACTGGCGTCATTGTCATGGCCAATGAAAAGGTCATGGTGCGCGACAATAATTTCGCTAACAACCAGACCGCGCACGTCCTGATCACCGCCTATTCGCAGGCCTTCAGCGATGCGGACTACAATCCGCTGCCGCGCAATATCGAAGTGCGCAACAACACCTATGGGGAGAGCGGCTACAACCCGCAGGGCGACCTTGGTGAGCTGGCTTCGATGATTGGCGGCAATCTGCCACCGATCATCTGGGACGGTGTCACAAGCTGGGGCGGCAATGACGAGACGGATGTGAACATCTTCATCAATGAGCCTGAGAGCGTTGGCTTCGTGAACCTTGGCCTCGGCTCTTATCCGATCGATGTGTCGGCTGCCTCGCCGAGCATGGATCGCCCGGACGGCGAAAGCATTGGGAACATCCCGACTGTGAACCTCGCTCACGCCGAATGAGAGTAGCGCTCGCCGCTTGCCTTGCCCTGTTGCTGCCTGCCTGCGGGCAGCAACAGGAGCCAGCGGGGCCGGATATGGAGACGATCCTTGCGGCGGGCCCGGCAGAGACGCTGGCCGACTATGGGCTGTTTGCGGATGCGTCCGCGCGCCAGCCTTCGGCGGGCGTTTTGCCTTATGACCTCATCAATCCACTCTTTTCCGACCATGCGAGCAAGCATCGCCTCGTCTATGTGCCTGAGGGCGAGGCAGCGGCCTATCGCGGCGGCGAAGAGGTGCTCGACTTTCCGGTGGGCACAGTCCTCATCAAGACATTCGCCTTTGCCCCGGACATGCGCACGCCTGCTGAGGGTGAACGCTACCGTGAGACGCGGCTGCTGATCCACAAGGCAGATGGCTGGGCAGCCTACCCATACGTCTGGAACGAGGCTGAGACGGAGGCGCGCTATGCGCCTGCCGGGGCGTGGCTGGACCTTGCCTACACCGACCCGTCTGGCGCGCCGGTCGAGATCGACTACCGCGTCCCGAACCAGAACCAGTGCAAGACCTGCCACCAGCTTGGCGATGCCATTGCGCCGATCGGTCCGAAGGCGCGCAATCTCGGCCATGAGGGGCCGCTGGGCGTCGAGCAGATCGAGGACTGGACGGCGCGCGGCATGCTGACCGGGGTGCCGGGAAACGTCGACGCAGTTGCCGACGTGCATGATGCGAGCCTGCCTTTGGATGCGCGGGCGCGGGCCTATCTCGATATCAACTGTGCACATTGCCACCGGGCAGAGGGTTCTGCCTCCAATTCGGGCCTCTGGCTCGGCTGGGAAGTGGACGAGCCAGTAAAGCTGGGTGTCGGCAAGCATCCGACAGCGGCGGGCCGGGGCTCTGGTGACGGGACAGTGGTGATCGAGCCGGGCGAACCCGATGCCTCGATCATGGTCTACCGGATGGATTCGAGCGAGGCGGGTGTTGCCATGCCAGAACTTGGCCGCGCGCTGATCGATGATGAGGGTGTCGAACTGGTCCGGGCTTGGATCTCTGACATGGACGCGGCGGGCTGACCGCTGACTGACAGCGGCCTGTTCAGGAACCTCCGATAATCCCTACCTGTTAGGTCTCCACGATAGACAGGAGGCTTTCATGGCAGGTGGATGGTCGCGCGATGGCGCGGTGCAGGATCAGATCGACGATTCCATCAAGGACGAGCTCGCGCGTATTCAGGCGGCCCGCCCTGTCGGCGAGAGCCTGACCCATTGCGCTGAATGCGGTGAGCCCATTCCTGAAAAGCGCCGCGAACTGGTCGCGGGCGTTCGCCATTGCGTCGAGTGCCAGCGAGAACTCGACGCCGAAGCCGCATCGCGCAGCGGGATCAATCGCCGTGGCTCCAAGGACAGTCAGCTCAAATAGCGCGCAGGCCTGCATGAGAGGCTGAAGGCACGCTTGCCCATGAGACCGGCTGCACGCATGATGCCAGCGGGTTCGCGCAGCTGGGGTCGAGGCATGGCATCTTCGCTTTTTCGGAAGCTGGCGCTCATCATTGGCGTATCGGTGTCGTTTCTGGCCGCGCAAGCTGTGGCCGAGGAGGCGACTGTTCCGCAGAACCAGGCTGCGGCAGCTGAAGAACCGGCAGAAAGTGTTGAGGCGGAAGACCGTTCTCCGGTGATGTCATCCCTCAGCGCCTGGATGGATAGGCCGAAGCTTTTCCTTCCCGATGATTATCCAGACCGAACGCGCATCCTGCGCGGCGATGTCGACCCGTATGATGTCTTCTGGGAAGTGCCGGAAAGCTGGGCAGTGCGCAGCGGTATGTATGCCGAGTATGACACGCTGGAGGCCTATGGCCGGATGCGTGAGGCGGCGGCGCGCGACGGGGTGCACCTTGTGATCCTGTCGGCGTTTCGTTCATTCAGGCACCAGCGCTTTATCTGGGAAAACAAGTGGCAGGACCGCTATGAGCGGCTGGCCGGTGTCAGCCCGCGCGACATCGCGCTCAACATCATGCGCTATAGCGCCATGCCGGGGACGTCGCGCCATCATTGGGGCACGGATCTTGACCTTAATGCTTTCAACAATGCGTATTTCGACACGCCGGAAGGCAAACCTGTCTATGACTGGCTGAAGGCGCATGCCGGTGAGTATGGCTTCTGCGAAGTCTATTCGCCGCGCGCCAGCGGCCGCCAGATCGGCTACGAACCGGAACGCTGGCACTGGTCGTACATCCCCACGGCTTCGCGTTATCTTGCGGCCTATGTCGAAGCTGCCGAGGCCGCGCCCCACGGTTTTGCAGGCGATGAGGCGGTGCCGGAGATCGACTGGCTGTCAGAGTTCGTTCTCGGCATTGATCCTGAGTGCCTGTGGGACCCGGAGCAGGAGGGCAAGGGGCGCGCCTTGCCTGCGCCGCTTATCCTTTCCTCAATGGACGCGCCGGCCGATGAGGCAGTAGCGACGGACAGGCCGTTGCTGGAGGCGGGGCAGTGCATCCCGGAAGGCTGGACGCATGACATCCTGCTGCGCTGGAAAGAGAGCGGCTATCCGCTGACAGAGGGCGAGGGCGCGGCGGGCTATCTGGCCATGCTGGAGCATTGCCTTGCCGACCCGAACCCCGACATTCGCGATGGCATCGCCTATGAGGGCATCACCGACATTCTGCGGTCTGACCGCGCTGAAGAGGCAGAGTTGCGCGAATTGAAGCAGCGGCTGCTGACCCGTCTCGCGAACACAGAAAACGACCCGCTTGGCTTTTCGCGTCCCTTCGCAGCGCTGGCGCTGGCTGAAGTCGCGCGGACCGACCGGATCGAGGCGTGGATGAGCCAGGGCGAGCGGCGCACGCTGCTGGCGGCCGGCGCGGACTATACGGCGAATGTACGCGACTATCGCGGCTTCATCGAAGGCGAGGGCTGGCGGCACGGTGTGGCGCATGGCGCGGACCTTCTGATGCAGCTCAGCCTCAACCCGGAAATTGGTGAGGGTGAGGCGTTCATGATCGCCAAGGCGGTGTTCGACGCCATCGGATCGCGCGAGGCGCCGGTCTTTGTCTCTGAAGAGCCCCAGCGTCTTGCCCGCCCGATCCTGTTTCTGGTGCAGCGCGGCCTGCTGACCGAGGAGCAGATCGCGATCTGGATGGAGGTGCTAGCCGACCCGGCGCCGCATGAGAGCTGGGAGGAGGCGCTCGCAGATGGCGAGGCCAAGGCGCGGCGCGAAAACATCCGGGCGTTTGCGGCCATCCTGCTGGAGACGGCAGAGGGGAAGGAAGAGGCCGACCTCGACGCGGTGGTCACGGGCGCTGAACATCTGCTGGACCGCGTGCCATAAGGGTTACCACGGCGTTAACCCGGGCTTAACGCGAACGGGTCAATCGGTTAATATTTACGCGTTGCGGCGCGGCCTGTTCGAAAGTGGCGAAGGTAACGGATGACTGCAGAATACGTCTCCCTGATCATCTCTGGCGGTGCGCTGGCGCTGGGCCTCGCCTTTATCCTATGGGCCTTGCGGACGTCGGATGGCGCGCGCGGCGCTGCCCGCAAGTATCGTGACCGTGCCTCAGAAGCAGAGACCGGTCTGGCGGCGCTTCAGTCTGTGCTGGGTGCGCATCCGGGTGTCATCCTTGTCTGGCAGGGCGATGAGCTTGAGGACGAAGACGACGATATTGCGCCGCCGCAGATACATGGCTCTCCGGTCGCGCTGGCGGGGCTGTTGAAGTTCACCGACGAGGCGGTGTCCGAGGACCCGTCCATCCGGATCATCGAAGGCCTTGCTGATCTTGAGGCGCGCGATGGCGCCGGCAAGGACACGACGCTGCGTGAGCGCCTGCGTGAGCTGCGTGAGCATGGCCAGCCTTTCTCGCTGACGCTGATCGGGCCGTCGGGCCGCTTTCTCGAGGCGGACGGACGCACCGCTGGCGCGCGGGCCGTTGTCTGGATTACCGATTCGACCATCAAGGGGCTGGAAGAAAGCTCTGCGCGCGGAAAGCTGGAAGAGACCCGGCAGATTATTGCGCGCGACCCCACCGCATTCCTCGACATGCTGGGCAAGCTGCCTTTCCCGGCCTGGCGCGTTTCAGGCGTCGGGCGCCTGCAATGGGCGAACGATACTTATCTGAGAGCTGTCGACGGCAAGTCGCTCGACCAGGCGCTGGATCGCCAGCTCAAGCTCGATGACAAGACCGATGAGCAGCTTCGCCGGACGATCACAGAGCAGCGCGACATTGATGCGGTGCGCAACCTCGTCATCGATGGCGAGCGCCGCTCCATGCGCATATTGAGCTTTCCGCTGTCTGGCGGGGCAGGGGCGATTGCTTTCGACGTGTCCGAACAGGAAGCCGCGCGTGATGAGCTGAACCGCCATGTGCGCGCGCATGATGAAACGCTGAACCATGTGGCAGACGGCGTGGCGATCTTCGGCCCGGACCGTCGCCTGACCTTCTATAACCGTGCCTTTTCCCAGATGTGGGACTTCGACGAGAGCTATCTGCTCGATTCGCCAGCCCATGGTGAGTTGCTGGACCGGCTGCGTCAGGACAGGAAGCTGCCGGCGCAGGCCGAATATGCGACCTGGCGGGCCGATGAGCTGTCTCACTACCGCGAGATTAGCGGCATCGAGGAAGATACCTGGTCGCTGCCGGATGGGCGCACGCTTTCGGTCACGCGCCAGCGCCACCCGATGGGTGGCCTGCTGCTGCTGTTCAAGGACATTACTGGCGAGCTGGACCTGCAGACGCGCTTCAATGCGCTGATCAAGACGCAGACCTCGACGCTCGACAGTTTGCGCCAGGCGGTGGCTGTGTTCGGTTCTGACGGGCGGCTGAAGCTGTCCAACAAGGCGTTCGAATCGCTCTGGCAGCTTGATTCGGGCGATGTGAAGAACACGCCAGACTATGATGATGTGATCGAGGCGTGCCTGCCGCTGTTCAGTGATCGCACGCGCTGGAGTGAGATCAAGGGCCACATTACGGACCCGTCCGCCAATGCGCGCCGGACAACGGAAGGCGAGATGCAGCGCGCGGATGGCACGGTGCTACACTACATTACTCAGCCCCTGCCGGATGGAAACACGCTGATCGCGTTCGCCGATGAAACAGCCCAGCGGGCCGTCGAGGGCGCGCTTCGTGGACGCGCTGAAGCGTTTGAGGCGGCTGACCGGCTGAAGACGGAGTTCGTGCGGAATGTCAGCTATCAGCTGCGCTCCCCGCTGACGACCATTCTCGGCTATGCAGAATTTCTCCAGTCGGAAACTAATGGTGAACTAAATTCGCGTCAGATGGACAATGTGAATTCCATCCTGACCGCCTCCGACCATCTCAACAAGCTGATTGAGAACATTCTCGACCTCGCCCTGATCGAGGCCGGACGGATGGATCTCGACCTTGAGGATTTTGCGCTTGCCGAAATCGTGCAGGAAAGCATCGACCTGACCGTAGGCAAGGCGTCGGACACTGAGATCCATGTCCACGCAGAGATCGGCGACAACCTTGGCACCATCCATGCCGACAAGCGCCGCATCCGCCAGATCCTGTTCAACCTGCTCTCGAACTCGATGCGCTTTACCGAGCCGGGCGGCGAGATCACTGTGTCTGCGACGCGCGTCGAGAACATGGCCATCCTGTCTGTGCGCGACACAGGCAAGGGCATCGACGCCGAGCATCAGGCCTCCAGCTTTGACAGCTTCACTTCGTCGGATCAGCGCGGTGCGGGCCTTGGCCTTGCGCTGGTAAAGAACTTTGTCGACCTGCATGGCGGTAATGTCGGCATAAAGTCGACCCCCGGTGGCGGAACGGAAGTCGTCTGCTGGCTGCCAGTGACTGCAACGGTCAATCGTCAGACCGACTGGGACGTCGCGCCCGCACGCGCATCTGCGTAAATTTCTCGGGCCCAAAAAAGGACTGCGCCATGAAAGTGGCGGGTTGAACCGCGCCAGCTTTGCCTTGAAAACTCATCCTGAGACCTGACGCCTATGCCGCTTTGCATAGCGTTAGGGTGCCAAAGGGAGGTGTGTTTTATGGCGTTTACGGGATTAACACCGCGGCATGATTGGTCGCGCGAAGAGATTGCGGACCTTTACACTCAGCCCCTCGACAGTCTGATGGGGCTGGCACTCAGCGTGAAATCAGCGAACTGGGCGGATGGAAAGGTTCAAAAGAGCCAGCTGCTGTCCATCAAGACGGGCGGCTGCGCTGAAGACTGTGGCTATTGCAGCCAGTCGGCCCACTTTGACACTGGTCTGAAGGCCGAAAAACTGATGCCGCTCGAGGACGTCGTTTCTGCCGCGCGCGAGGCAAAGGCTGGCGGGGCAGACCGCTTTTGCATGGGCGCGGCCTGGCGCAATCTGAAAGAACGCGACGTGCCGAAGATCGCGGCGATGATCTCTGCGGTGAAAGCCGAAGGTCTGGAGACATGTGTCACTGCCGGCATGCTCGAGCCGCAACAGGCCGTCGCGCTCAAGGAAGCGGGGCTCGACTACTACAACCACAATCTCGATACCTCACGAGAGTATTACACGAGCGTCGTGTCGACCCGAACCTACGAAGACCGGCTGGACACGTTGGCGCATTGCCGGGAGGCAGGACTGAACCTGTGTGTCGGCGGTATTCTGGGCATGGGCGAGGGGCGCGATGATCGCATCGGTCTCATCCATGAGCTGTCCAAGCTCACCCCACATCCAGAAAGTGTGCCAATCAACATGCTGGTGCCGATCAAGGGGACGCCGCTTGGTGAGAGCCCGCCCGTCAGCGTGATCGAGATGGCGCGCGCAATTGCAGTCTGCCGCATCGTGTTTCCCAAAAGCTGGGTGCGTCTGTCGGCCGGGCGTGAAGCAATGAGTGAGGAAGGTCAGGCGCTTTGCATGCTGGCGGGCGCAAATTCTATTTTCGTCGGCGACCGGTTGCTGACCACTGACAATCCCGGCGAGACGCGCGATGAGGCGCTGCTGGGCGCGATGGGCTTTGAGCATGCCAGCCGGGAAGAGACGGCAAAGCCGACGCAGGCCCCCAAGCGCAAGCAGACGCTCATCGATGCCGGGTAATGATGTCCTCATCCGCCGGGCAGGGGTTCGCGACGAAAGCGCCGTCTGGCAGATCGTAGAGCCAGTATTCCGGGCAGGCGACACTTATGCAATTGCAAAGGATATCAGCCGCGAGGCTGCGCTTGCCTACTGGTTCGGGGACGACAAGCAGACCTACGTGTTCGAGGACGAAAGCGGCGTCCTCGCCACCTATTATCTGAAGGCCAATCAGGGCGGCGGCGGCGCTCATGTCTGCAATTGCGGGTATATGACGTCGCCTCTGGCGCGCGGCAGCGGCATTGCGGGGCTGATGTGCCAGCACAGCCAGGAGGAAGCGATCAAGGCAGGCTTCCGGGCGATGCAGTTCAACTTCGTCGTGTCGACCAATGAAGGCGCGATACGCCTCTGGCAGAAACTGGGATTTGAGATTGTCGGCACGCTGCCCAAAGCGTTCGCGCATCCTGAAAAAGGGTTCGTGGACGCGCATGTCATGTACAAACGCCTGAATTCTGACGGTTAAATTTCCTCAGCTGACCTTGCGACAGGCCAGCGAATTAGCGGGCTGACGGTACGTGATAGGCGGTCGACGCCGCCTGTCGAAGCCGCTACAGCTCTTGCCATGACAGACAATATCCAAGCCGTGATCTGGGACTTTGGCGGTGTGCTCACCTCCTCGCCCTTCGAAGCGTTCAACCGCTATGAGGCCGAAAAGGGCCTTCCCAAGGACTTCATTCGCGGCGTTAACGCCGTCAATGGCGACACCAATGCCTGGGCCAAGCTCGAGCAGTCAAAAGTGAACGCTGAAGAGTTTGATGAGCTGTTCCGCAAGGAAGCCGAAGCGCTGGGGCACTCTGTGCCGGGCAAGGATATTCTTGGCCTCCTGTCGGGCAACCTGCGCCCGCGCGTCGTCGAGGCGCTGAAACGCTGCAAGGCGAAGGTGAAAGTCGGCTGCATCACGAACAATGCGCCGGTCGGCAAAGGTGCAGGTATGCAGACCGACGAAGGCCGCGCCAGCGAGATCGAGAAGGTCTTTGGCCTGTTCGACGAGATGATCGAGAGCTCAAAACTCGGCATCCGCAAACCTGATCCACGGATTTATGCGCTGATGTGTGAAGCGCTGGATGTGGACCCGAAGAATTGCGTCTATCTTGATGATCTCGGCATCAACCTGAAACCTGCTAGGGCGATGGGGATGACGACGATCAAGGTACTTAATGAGGACCAGCTTCTGTCTGACCTGGAAGCTGCGACCGGATGGACGCTGACAGACTGATCTCAATCCGACTTCTTGCGGGTATCGTCCTGATTGCCGGGCTGGTGGCTTGCGGTGAGGAAGATGTCCGTGAGACGGTCACGCTGCAGGTTGAGCAGGCACCGGAATATATGGTGCCGAACCGTGAGCCAGAGAGTGTTCGAACAGTTCTTAGCGCGCCTGCGCAGGAAAAGATCAGCCAGCTTCGCGGCATCATCGAAAGCAATTCGCTCCGCCAGTTGACGCGGCTTGCAAGCTCGCAATCTGGCTTCGTCTCGAACTTTGCTGGTGCGTCCCATGGCGAGCACTGGGACCTTCTGCGCCGGACGGGCTTCGACCCTATCCTGCGGCTGGATGAGCTGCTGGACGGGCCATATGGCGTGAAGATGGTAGCGGGCGAAACCTGGTATGTCTGGCCGGAACTCGCCGCGCTGGAGCCTGAAGCGCTGCTGCCGGAACGGCTGAACTTCAGTCAGAGGGCACGGCTTGAGGAACTGGTCGGTGAGGCAGGGATTGCACAGGTGAGAGAAGGGCGCGGTTATCCCGGTATCCGCACGGCGATCGCCGAGGACGGTCGCTGGCTCTATTATGTTCACGAGATAACAGGCGAGGAATAGCAATGGCCGACAAGATGAAAGTCGAAGACGTTCTGACCAAGGTCAAAGGCTGGAAAGCCGCAGACGGCGATACGGACGCGATCACCAAGACGTTCAAGTTCGAGGATTTCGCGACGGCCTTCGGGTTCATGAGCGCAAGTGCGACGCAGGCAGAGAAGGCCGACCACCACCCTGAATGGTTCAACGTCTACAATACGGTTGAGGTCACGCTAACGACCCATGATGCGGGCGGTGTCACCCAGAAAGACATCGACCTTGCCAACAAGATGGATGGCTTTGCCGCCAAGCTTGCCTAGGCGCTCATCCGCTGGATCAAGCTGTCGATGGCACCCAGCGTTTCGGTATCTTCGGCGCTGCGGCGCGCAGCGACTTCAGGCCCGGCAGCGGACATGCACCGGCTCATCGTTGCGATAAGCTGGCGCTCATCGATCGGCTTCGACACATAATCCGACATGCCTATCTTCATATAGCGCTCGCGGTCGCCGGCCATGGCATCTGCTGTGAGGGCGATGACAGGCACGCTTTCAAAGGCGCCGCCCATCTCGCGCAGGCGTTTGAGGGTTTCCGGCCCGTCCATCTTCGGCATGTGGATGTCGAGTAGCACGATGTCGATCTTCGAGGTCTGGAGGACTTCAAGAGCCTCCTCGCCGCTCGATGCTTCAAGGACGTGCAGCCCGACCGGCTCAATGAAGAGGCGTGCGACGCGGCGGTTGATGCGGTTGTCATCGACGACAAGCGCGGTCTTGCCGCGAAAGTCGACAACGCGCTCGTCGCGAACCTTGACCTCGTGCGGCTTGAAGCTTTCCGGGATCTGCGGAGCGGCTTCATATTCAGGAAGCGCTGCTTCAAAGCTGAGCGTGAAGATGGAGCCCTTGCCCGGTTTGCTGACGACCGCCACGTCGCCGCCCATCATGCGGGCAAGCTTTCGCGTGATGGCAAGGCCAAGGCCCGTGCCGCCGTAAATGCGGGTGGTTGAGCGGTCGGCTTGCTGGAAATTTTCGAACAGGCTCGCGACCTGGCCGTCATCCATCCCAATGCCAGTGTCGGACACATGGATCTTCAGCCGGACATGGCCTTCGGTGTCCGTTGGTTCGCAGGTCGCCGCGACGATGACGCCCCCTTCTGAGGTGAACTTGAGCGCGTTGGATACGAGGTTGTCGATGCACTGGCGGAAGCGGACGGGGTCGAATTCGAGAACGGAGGGCACGGACTTGTCCACAATCACACGCAGGAAGAGGCCCTTCTCCTCGGCCTTCGGGCGGTAGAAGCGCTCGGTGCGTTTCAGCTTGTGCCGGAAATCATCGGCGATTGGCGCGATGTCGAGCTTGCCCGCCTCGATCTTTGAGAGATCCAGAATGTCGTTCAGCAGCGTCATCAGCGACTTCGAGCAATCAAGGATCGCCCCAACCATCTCGCGCTCGTCGGTGTCGAGCTTGCGGGAGGCAAGTGCCTGCGCCATGCCGAGTATGCCGTTGAGTGGTGTACGGATTTCATGGCTCATCGAGGCAAGAAACTCGGACTTCGCTTCACTGGCTGCCTGCGCCTCGCGTTTGGCATGACGCAGCTTGCGCTGGTTTTCCTGAATGTCGGTGATGTCGTGGCTGAGGCAGAGAACATTGCCGTCCGGCATGGGCGAGAAGCTGGCCTTGATGGATTTACCATCGTCTGTCAGCACATCGATAGAGCTGAAGGCACGGATTTTTTCCACCAGCTTGCGAGAGTATTCCAGCGAGCTGAAGCGCTCGCTGTCTTCGACAATTGTGCGCGTGCTGGCGAGCATCGCGTCGTCCAGATTCTTGCCCGCCGATAGCTGACGATAGAATTCGGGGAAGTGCCGCTTGGCCGTTTCGTTCACGAAGAGAAGTTCGAAGTTCGGACCATGCAAGGCAAATCCGTTCTCGATGCTCGCGACGGCATCAAGGACCTGGTTCAGCGAAAGATTGATTTCGTTGCGGTGCGGCACGCGCCTTCCCCCCTTATATTTTTGCCAGTGAGTAGACCGCAAAATCATTTAAAAATGCTTCACGGTGGGGAAGGCGGCCATGGCGCTGGGGTGGTTGAACCTTGACGCAGGGCAAGGAAGCTGGGACTGCAGCCGCTGCAACAGACAAGAACAAGGCGAGAGGAGCGCGCATCATGGGCAGAGTTTCAGGCAAGAAGGCATTCATTACAGGCGGCGCGCAGGGGCTTGGCGAGGCCACCGCATGGATGCTGGCGCGCGAGGGCGCGAAGGTCACTGTGACCGACATCAATGGAGACGGCGCAGACAAGGTTGCGGCCGCGATCAATGCCGAACTTGGTGAAGGCACAGCCTTTGCCTGGCAACATGACGTCACCGATGCAGAGCGCTGGCAGACTGTTCTGAAAGAAGCCCATGACGCGATGGGCGGACTAAACGTGCTGGTCAATAATGCCGGTATCGGTTCGCTCGGCTCTGTCGAGGACGAGAATTACGAGATGTTCCGCAAGGTGCAGGAGATCGACGTCGATTCGATCTTCCATGGCTGTAAGTACGCGCTGCCCCTGATGCGCGACCATGGCCTTGGCTCGATCGTGAACATTTCGTCCATCGCGGGCATCATCGCGAGCGGCAACTATATCGCCTACAATACGGCCAAGGCGGCTGTGCGCCACATGTCAAAGTCGATTGCGCTTCACTGCGCAAAGACTGGCGGCCAGATCCGCTGTAACTCGGTCCACCCTGTCTTCATCAACACGCCGATCCTCGACCGGACCAAGGAAATGTTCGGTGAGGAAGAGGCGCTGAAGAAGCTTGGCCGCCAGATCCCGCTCGGCAAGGTGGGTGACCCGGACGATATCGCCTATGCGGTTCTCTATCTTGCCTCCGATGAGAGCAAGCTCGTCACGGGGATCGAGCTGAAAGTGGATGGCGGCATCTCTGCGATGTAAGCTCGCCGCGAGTAGAGAGTGGGGGGACATATGAAACACGCACTATTCGCCAGCCTGCTTGCGGCCGGTGGCCTTTTCGGCGCACCGGCCTGTCAGGCGAGCCCTAACGACCCGCAAGAGGCTGCGCGGCGCGCGGTGCTGACCGGCGAGGCCTGCCCGGCGGTCGGCGACAAGGTTTTCTTCTTCTGGATGGAGCCGCAGTCCGCCGAACCGGGCGAGATGATTTCCCTCCAGCCTTACTGGACCGATATGCCGGGCGGCTACAATTCGGTGCCTGCGGGCTGTATCGGCGACCTCAACGTCGTTCCTGCGGAGGCTGGCAGCTTTTCGCGCGATGAGACAGGCACAGCGTTCCTGACCATTTCGCCGGATGTCGAGGCAGGCGCGCGGGTGCGTGTCGAGGGCACCTATCGGGGCCGTCATCCGATTGGCGGGCCGATCGAGGTCTTCAGTGCAGAGCAAAACCCCCTTGTAGGCTATTGGCGCCAGGATGATGAGACTTGCCCGCCCGATAGCGCGGTGAAAGAGCTGGTCTTCAGCGGCGGCGGCGACCTGACGGTCACCTGGACGCCGTTCGAGGTCTACAAGGATTACTGGGCAGCTTTTGACTATGATCCTGCGACCGGCGCGTTCAGCTTTGAGGTCGAAGGCGGAAACCAGATACCGGAAGACATGGTGACCGAAGGTCGCGCGAGAATCGAGGGCGACCGGCTGATCTTTGAAGACATCTTCCTTGGCACGCCAAGCCAGGCAAAGGGCGGCTGCCGGAGCGACTTTCTCCGTTAGGCCAGCGGGCCCAGATTTCGCTCGCCAAAAGCTTATTGTTCGTGTTATGTTCCTGCTCCGAAACAGGAGGTGGGACAATGATCGGTTATGTGACCTTTGGCACGAATGACATCCAGCGCGCGGCGAAATTCTATGACGCCATAGCCGCCGAGATGGGCACCGGGCGGATGATGGACTTCGAGACATTCATCGCCTGGGGTGCTTGGGATGGGCCTGCTGGCATCGCGGCGACCAAGCCGTTCGATGGCAAACCGGCAAGCGTTGGCAATGGCACCATGGTCGCGCTGCAGGCCAAGGACCGCGCGCAGGTGGATAAGCTCTATGAGATCGCGCTTGCCAATGGTGGCAGCGATGAAGGGGCGCCGGGGCCGCGCGGTGAAGATGGCTTTTACGCCGCCTATTTCCGCGACCCGGATGGCAACAAGCTCAACGCCTTTACCACCGGCGCGTAGAAAAAGGGCCGGAGGCTTGCCCGCCTCCGGCCCAGTCTTTTTGTCGTGGCTGCGTGCCTATTGCGCGTCGCTTTCGGTGACCGCTGGCATGCGGATATAGGTGAGCGTGTTGCCGCGCGGATATGAGGTGAGCTGCAGCTCTGCCTCGGTCAGCGCGATGATGCCGTAGCAGAGCGTTTCGTTACCTTCTGCCGATGTCATCGTGATGAGCTGCATGTCGCTGGTCTCGCCGACGGCGTCCGGGCAGCTGTCGACGGCCTGGAGCGTCTCGGTGCTCAGTACCTCTCCGTCATACATCATCGTTACGGTGCCATCGAGGATTGACATCTCAGAGAGATTGTCATCGCCGGATACCCAGTCACCTTCGAGGGCCGACAGCGTCTCATTGCCCACGTCGGCGTCGGCATCAGACATGCTCATATCCATGTCGCCGCCCGGCGCTTCGTCCATGCCAATTTCAGGGTCTTCAGTGAGCGAGCCTTCGCTTTCGATCGGGTCTTCTGCAGCTGGCGTTTCATCGACGGTTTCAGGACCGCCGCAGGCCGCCAGCGCAATCGCCGTGGCGCAACCCGCCAGCAGTTTCAGGTTCAGTTTCATTCGATCAGCCTCCATCGCTTTGTGATGGAGCTAGCCGAACACGCTTGATCGGCAAGCCCCCGCCAATGAACGCCGGACAGAGGCGGGCGGTTGCTCAGGCCGCGCGCCGTGTTTCGCGGACCAGCCGGTAGCCGAGCAGGGAGAGCATCATCGCCGCGCTGACGAAGAGCGGCAGGCGGCTGTCGAGCGTATAGAGAGCCGCGCCGAGGAGCGGGCCGAAGATGAAACCAGATGGCGGCGCGGCCGAAAGAAGGGCGGCGGCCTTGCCCTGTTCGTGGCGCTCGACCGAAAGACTGCCAAGCGCGTTAGCCGCGGGTACAGCCATGGCAGAACCAGCGCCAACCATGCAGAAGGCGGCGCACATCGCGGCGAAGTCGTTCAATAGCGCTGCGCCGATATAGCCTGCACCAATCAGGGCGAGACCAATCGGGAGGATTTTGCGCGGCGAGGGATTGAGGCGCTGCACATAGCCGAACTGGATGATGATCATCATCACCGCCATGCAGGAAAAAACGATCCCCACGGCCTGCACGGTGTCCGCCTGCGCCGTGTTGAACCGGTCTTCCATAAGCCAAGCAAGTGTCTGTTGAATGGCACCGACGGCGATGAAGTAGCAGAGCAGGAAAGCAAGGTGCGGGAAGACGCGCGGGTCGCGAATGCGCAGCGGTTCTGGGCGGCTGCTGTCGCGGTGTCCGCGTGACTTGGGCAGGGCGAAAGCGATGATGACGCCTGCTGCCGCGCAGAAGATGATGGAGCCCCAGATCGGGGCGAGCGCGCCCAACTTGGCGAGAACGCTGGAGCCTGCAGGCCCGAGAATGGAGCCGAGCGCCATGCCTGCGCTAAGCATGCCGAGCCCGCCAGCGCGGGTGGCAGGTGTGGTCGCATCCGTCATGGCGGCCATGGCAGCTGGCTGCAGTCCGGGCGAGAGGAGGCCAAACCAGAGACGCATGAAGGCGAGCAGGAAGAAGGTCGATAGCCCTGTCACCAGCCCGGCCAGGGCGGCCTTGAGCGCAAGCACGAAAAGCGTGTTCGTTCCCGCCATCGCCATGAGGGAGAAGACCATGACGCGCTTGCGCCCGAACCTGTCGGCCCAGCGGCCCCATTGCGGGATCATCAGCGCGTAAATTGCGGCTGAGAAGGTGAGGATGCCCGCAACCTGAATTTCTGTGAGGCCAGCTTCCCGCGCGAGCGGCGCGACCACGACGAAATTGATCGTCATGCCGGCGCCCATGGCCACGTTGGCGAATGCGATGATGCCTTTCTGCCATCCGCTTAGCGGTCGCAAAGGTTGTTCGATTTCGCCCTGATGCAGCATGTGCCCCCACTTCGTGCGCAGGTTGAAGATGGAAGCGTTTCCCGCCCGCGGCAAGCAAGCTTCTCGAAAAAGCGGGCCTTCCCCAGAGTGAACCTGCGCAGCTTTCGAGTTGCAGTGAGCAGCGCATTCAGCTTAGTCAGGCGTCTCAATTGGAGGAGATCAGACCCGTGCAGGAACTCGCTTTCGCGCTATACCAGTACTTCGTTTACCCGATCCTGACGCTGATCCTGTTTGCGCTGTTTGCTTATGTGATCATGAGCTGGCTGTTCATGTTCAACGTGCTTTCGCCTTACGGTCAGATCGCCCGTCAGGTCTATTCCACGCTGGAATCGGTGCTTGAGCCCCTGCTGCGCCCGATCCGAAATACGATCCCGCCACTCGGTCAGCTGGACCTTTCAGTGTTTATTCTGGCGCTGCTGATCCTGTTCTTCCGCGACTGGCTGTTCCCGCAGCTGCTCATTGCGATGCCGGGCTAATGCGTCTTTCGGTCCGGGTAACGCCGAATGCGTCGGCTGACCGTATCGAAGACCTGACCCATGACGCTGACGGGCGACCAAGCCTGAAAGTCCGCGTGCGCGCGGTGCCTGAAAAGGGCAAGGCGAACGTCGCTGTCGAGGCGCTGCTCGCCAAGGCGCTGGGCCTGCCGAAATCTGCCGTAAAGGTGGTGACCGGGCAGGCGAGCCGCACTAAAGGCGTGGACATCGAGACCGAAAACGGCAGCGCGGCAGCGCGCCAGATCGAGGAGTGGATGGGCGATGGCTGAACGTATCGATGGCAAACAGGTCGCCGCAGATGTGCGCGCGAAAGTGGGCGAAGCGGTCAAAACGCTTCCGGGTCAGCCGACACTGGCTGTCGTGCTCGTCGGCGAGGACCCTGCAAGCCAGGTCTATGTGCGAAACAAGGTGCGCCAGACCGAAGAGGCTGGCATGCGCTCGCTGCACCATCATCTGCCAGTCGACGCGAGCCAGGATGAGGTCGAAGCGCTTATCTCCCGTCTGAACGGTGATGATGAGGTGGACGGGATCCTGCTCCAGCTGCCACTGCCCAAGGGCCTCGATGAGCAGCGCGCTATCGAATGCATCGCGCCAGCAAAGGATGTCGATGGTCTGACAGAGGCGAGCGCCGGGCGGCTGGTCCTTGGCAAGGATGGTCTTCGTCCATGTACGCCGACGGGCTGTGTCATCCTCGCCAAGTCGGTTCTGGGGGACGATCTTTCCGGCAAGAATGTCGTCGTGATTGGCCGCTCCATTCTGGTGGGCAAGCCTGCCGCGCTTCTCTTCCTTGCAGAGAACTGCACGGTGACGATCGCGCATTCACGCACCAAGGACCTCGCTGCGCTGTGCCGGACGGCGGACATCCTTGTGCCTGCGGTCGGGCGGCCTGAAATGGTGAAGGGCGACTGGGTGAAGCCGGGTGCTGTGCTGATTGATGTCGGCATCAACCGGATCGATGCGCCTGAGAAGGGCGAAGGCAAGACGCGCCTCGTTGGCGATGCGGACTTTGGCGACTGCGAGAAAGTCGCTGGCCATATCACGCCAGTGCCGGGCGGTGTCGGCCCGATGACGATTGCCTGTCTGCTGCGCAATACGGTCATCGCAGCCTGCTATCGCCGCGGCTGGGCGCTTCCGTCTGGTCTCTAGGCGGGCTTTGACCTGTTGAGGTGTGCCATGAACCAGCGGGCGGCAAAGCCGTTATAGAAGCTGGCAAGCGAGCAGGAGAGACAGGACCATGCAAAAGCCGAAAACATTTCTGGGCTGGGCCGGTGTGGTCTTCATGCTGACCGTCATCGCGGTCATCGTCATGGTGGCAGCGAGTATTGCGTTTGTCGTCGTCGCAGGCGTTGCGATCATCGGTGCGGTAATCTCGCTCCTGCTGCTGCTGGCGAAGCGCAAGACGAGCGATGACGGCTGAACTTCGTCCGCTGAGCCGTGATCACTTCGATCAGCTTTGGAAAGCGCAGGATGGTCAGTGTGCCCTTTGCGGCAAGGCCATGCCGCGTGTCCGGTTTGATGTGGCGCATGCCAGCATCTGGAAGAAGCAGCGTCCCACCTTCGATCACATCATTCCGAAGGCAGGCGGTGGGCCTGACAGGCTGGAAAATCTCCAGCTGGCCCATGCGGTCTGTAACAAGCGCAAGGGCAAGCGTCAGGCAGGCGGATCGGATGGGCGGGTGGCTACATAAGCCATGCCGCAGGCGATGAGAACGAGCGCGGCGGCAAGCCACGTCCATCGGCCCCAGAGGAAAGCGGTCGAGATACCGCCAGCCAGCGTCATGCCGACGAGGGCACCTGACTTCGACTTGCGCGAAAGTGTGCCATCTTCAATGAAGTCGCGGATAGGCGGGCCAAAGCCCGGCCGCCCATAGATCCAGTCGCGCATGGCGGGGCTGGAGCGGGCAAAGCAGAGCGCCGCGCCGATCCAGAATACAGTTGTGGGCCAGACGGGCAGGAAGATGCCGATCGCGCCAAGACCCAGCAGTATAAATCCGAGGAAGCGGGCGATCATCATGGCGGTGTCTTCGCGCTCCTCAAAGCATGCTCGCTCTCATGTGAAGACGGGCGGCATATATTGGCAAGTGCCAGATACGCCGCCCGCCGACAAGCTGGATGCAGGATCAGCCGTTATTCGGCCGGGACGGTTTGCGGGGTCTTGTCAGTGACCGGCGCTGCGTTCGGCTTGTAGTCGCCGTCCGCTTTCACCTTTTCCCAGGCCTTGCGGACACCGGCTTCATAGTCAGGATGGACCTTCTTGAACTCTGCCAGCTGACGCTCGCAGATTTCTTCGGGCACAGCGCCCCAAGTGCCGGCGATGTTCATGAACAGGCGCTCCTTCTCGTCATCCTCGAGCACTTTCTCGAAAAGGACGCGCACCTGTGAATAGTCGTCTTCCTTGCGGTGGTTGTACCGGTCGGCATCTCCGCTAATGCGAAGCGGCGGCTCCTGAGCCTCTGGCACTTCGACCGGCCCCTTGAAGGAGTTCGGCTCATAATAGGCGTTCGGATCGCCCGTCTTGATGCCGCCATAGACGTTCATCTCACCATCCTTGTGGTAGTGATGGACCGGGCATTTCGGGCGATTGACCGGGATCTGGTCATAGTGCGTGCCGAGGCGATAGCGGTGCGCGTCAGCGTAGGAGAAGATCCGCGCCTGAAGCATCCGGTCAGGGCTCCACGAAATGCCGGGGACGATGTTCGACGGCGAGAAGGCGACGTTCTCGATCTCGGCGAAATAGTTCTCCGGGTTCCGGTTCAGCTCGAAATGGCCAACATCGATTGGTGGATAATCGGCGTGCGGCCAGACCTTGGTGAGGTCGAACGGGTTGAAGTCGCACTGTTCGGCTTCAAGCTCTGGCATGATCTGGATCTGGAATTTCCAGCGCGGGAATTTGCCGTCTTCGATCGCGTTGAAGAGCCGCTCCTGATAACCTTCGCGGGTCTTGCCGGTGACCTCTTCGGCCTCGTCATTGGTATAGTGCTCGTGGCCCTGTTCAGTCTTGAAGTGGAACTTCACCCAGAACCGCTCGCCCTCATCATTCCAGAGCGAGAAAGTGTGCGAGCCATAGCCGTTCATGTGCATCGGGCTCGTTGGCAGGCCGCGGTCCGACATCAGGATGGTAACCTGATGCAGGCTCTCCGGGCTGAGCGACCAGAAGTCCCACATGGCGGTCGGGGAGCGCATATTGGTCTTCGGGTGACGCTTCTGCGTGTGGATGAAGTCCGGAAACTTGTACGGGTCACGCACAAAGAAGACCGGCGTATTGTTGCCGACCATGTCCCAGTTGCCTTCCTCGGTGTAGATCTTGAGCGAGAAGCCGCGCACGTCGCGCTCATGGTCAGCGGCGCCGCGCTCACCAGCAACGGTTGAGAAACGCGCGATGAGTGGGGATTTGGCCCCCTTCTGCAGCACTTTGGCCTTGGTATATTTCGAGATGTCTTCGGTGATGACGAGCTCACCATGCGCGCCCCAGCCTTTGGCGTGGACGGTCCGCTCCGGGATACGCTCCCGGTTCTGGTGGGCGAGTTTTTCGATGAGCTGGTAGTCCTGCATCAGCAGGGGGCCGCGCTCACCGGCAGTCAGGGAATCCTGGTTGTTCGGCCACGGGGCACCGGACGTCGTTGTCAGCTTCTTGCTATTATCGGCCATGTGGGGAGCTCCTTTTGAGATCTGGAACTTCCGCAACGCCGGGATGCTCGCATGTGTTGCATTAATAATTGGGCGCACACCTATTGAGAATTCAAATGGCTCGCTGCAAACGCTAACAGCGCTACCCGCATGGACAACTCGTAACACTTGCAGCTATCAAATGGTCTGAACTCGTGGTTAAGCCGGGTGAGGGGATATCGGCCGGCTAGTCGTTTCGGTAGAGGTTTCGAGGGAAATGATGTCAGGACTCCGTCTATTTTCTGCACTTGCGGTTAGTGCGCTGATCGCCGCTGCACCGGCCGTGGCGCAAGCCGGGCCGCAGGATGAAAACTATGTCCGTATGGCGAACTATCGCACGCCAGGCCTGCCGGTGGTTCACCTCTTCGGTGACAGCATCATGCGTGGCTATGCGCTCAGAAAGTTTCCTGACCAGTATTCACCTGAGGAGGTTGAGAGTGAGATCCTCTGGTCGCTGCGCTCGCCTGCATCGATGCTCAAATTCATCGCGGAAGACAATTACTGGGCCGGTTACGCTGGCGGGACGGGTCTGCCGTACACGACGGACCCCAAGGGCAATACGGTTTATGCACGGGTCGATAATGGCCAGGTCTTCGACGACGATTTTATCGTGATCAGCGATGCCGGTGAGCACAATAACAATCCGGCTGAATACTATCTCATGCTGAGAAGCCTGCGGACCCTGCTCTGCGCCTATGATGTCGATGTGCTGTATGTGAACACGTTCGACGATATCGCCCCCGGCGCCTTGGCGATTGAGGACGAGGACCAGTATCGCTGGTCTGTCCCAATCAAGGGCAAGACGATGAATTCGACCTTCGAGAAGGCGGCAAATGAGGACATCGCCGACTGCAAGGCAGATGCCCACCTCATCGACATTGTGCCCGACATGATTGCGCTCAAGGAGCGGGGTATCCCCCCGATCCAGTCAGATGGCATCCACCCGAACATTACGGGCCAGTGGCTGATTGCCTACAAGATCGACAGCAAGGTTCGTGAAATCATGGACGCTCGTGCCGCCGCCGCTGGCGGAGAGGTCGCGGAGCTGGAAGCCGCAAGCGAGCACTAGGTCAGGCAATTGCCTTTGCGCAGGCGTCTGCGCTGGCCCAGGCCCATTGGAAATTATAGCCGCCGAGCCAGCCGGTGACGTCGACGCACTCGCCGATGAAGTAGAGGCCGGGCTGGTTCCTGCTTTCCATGGTTTGAGAAGACAGCCCATCGGTATCGATACCGCCTGATGTTACTTCGGCCGTTCGCCAGCCTTCCGTGCCGACGGGGACGACCCGCCATTTCTTCAGCGTGAGCGCGATATCGTCCATCTCGCCTTTGGAGAGCTGAGCGAGCTGCTTGTTAGCGGGCATGGTTGGCCAGCTGGCGATATAGCTGGCGAGACGCGCCGGGAAGCGTTTGCCGAGCCAGCTGGAGACGCTGGTGCGCGGCTGGTTCTCACGCGCGGCGCGCAGGTCTTCCAGCACAGGATCACCGGGCGCAAGATCGATTTCGACAGGCTGGCTTTCGCGCCAATAGGTCGAGGCCTGCAGCATGGCCGGGCCAGAGAGGCCGCGATGGGTAAAAAGCATCGCTTCATGAAAATCAGGCCCGCCGCCCGCTTTCGCATCCACCATGCAGGAAACGCCGGAAAGCTCTGAGAAGGCGTCCTTCAGCTCCCCTGAGAAGGTGAAGGGTACGAGCGCCGGGCGTGTTGGGATGATGTCATGTCCGAACTGACGCGCGATATCATAGGCGAGCCCGCTAGCGCCCATCTTTGGAATGGAAAGCCCGCCGGTTGCAACGACGAGGTTCGCGGCGCTGACCAGGCCGTTCGACGTCGTGACCTCGAACCTGCCATCGCGGTGTGCAATTTCGCCTATGCTTGTCTCGAGCCGCATCCTGCCGCCGGGGGCGGTCAACTCATCGACCAGCATGTCGATGATGGCGCCGGATTTCTGATCGCAGAAGAGCTGGCCGAGCGTCTTTTCATGCCAGGTGATACCGCGCTGGGCGACCCGGTCGCAGAAGTCCCACGGGCCGTAGCGGGCAAGCGCCGATTTGGCAAAATGACGGTTCGCCGAAATGAAGTTGGCGGGGCTGGTATGTATGTTGGTGAAGTTGCAACGCCCGCCGCCAGAGATACGCACTTTCTCGGCTGGTCGCCTGGCGTGATCGAGCACGAGGACGTCCGCGCCGCGCTCAGCAAGGCGCCCGCCGCAGAAGAGGCCTGCAGCGCCTGCACCCAAGATCAGCGTATCGACCCGCTCAGACAGTTCGCAAATCCTTAAAAAGTCTCAATCTGGCCCTGTTCGCGGCATAGCAAACTCCTGTAAAGAGTGGGAACGCACCAGGAGGAGGACGCAGGGATGGCAGGGTGGACCAACAGGGCGCGGGGATTGGTACTGGGTGGACTGACGGCCTTGGTCGTCGCCTGCGGCATCGGGGATGAGCCGCCAGCACCTGTCGATCCGGAAACCGCTGGCGGTGAAATCGTCGAGCGCTCACGTGCTGCACAGGCCGCTGCAGAGCGCCGCGAACGAGAGCGCCAGGCCCTCGCCGAGGCAGAAGAGAACCGCTTCGTCTATTTCCGCTACGCGCCTGATACGAGTGGTGTCAGCCCGCGTGCCTGCCTCGTCTTCTCCCAGCCGCTCGACCCTGAAATCAACTATGCCACCTATATCCGGATGCAGTCTGATGTGCGTCCTGCGTTTGCGGTAGAGGGGCGCGAGCTCTGCCTCGAAGGCCTCGACTTTGCGAGCGGGTACACCGCCACGATCCTGGAAGGCCTGCCAAGCGCTGATGGCCGCACGATCGAGCGCGAGGAAGAGGTCCAGATCAGCTTTGAGGACCGCCCGGCCTATGTCGGTTTTGATGGCGCAGGCGTTATCCTGCCGCGCGATGATGCCGATGGCCTCGCAATCGAGACGGTCAATGTCGATGCGGTCGAGATCAGCGTTTACCGCGTGAATGACCGCGCGCTGGCTTTCAAGTCGATCAGCCAAGGCGATGAAGCCGCGCAGGGCCGATATTCCTATCTTTATGGCGAGGAAGACCCGCGCGATGTCTCGACCGAAGTCTGGTCTGGCAGCATGGACATCGACAATGTCACCAATGCGCCGGTCACGACCGTCTTCCCGCTTCAGGATGTGATCGGTGAGCTTCGTCCCGGTTCCTATTTCGTGGAGCTGAAAGACGCCAAGGAGCTTGATGATTATGACGGCCCGGCCGCGTCGGCCCGCCGCTGGATCATGCTGACCAACCTCGCGCTGACAGCCTACCGCGCCGAGAATGGGATGGATGTCACGCTGCGCTCGCTGCAGGACGGTGAAGTCCTGCCGAATACGCGTGTTCAGCTGATTGCTTACAACAACGAAGTCCTGGGTGAAGCCGAGACGGGCGAAGACGGACGCGTGCGCTTTGAATCGCCGCTGCTGGCCGGTGAGGGCAATTCCGCGCCGCGCATGATCATGGCGTTCGGTGCCAAGGGTGACCTTGCTGTTCTCGATCTCTCACGGGCACCGGTTGACCTGTCCGAGATGAAGACGGGTGGGCGCGTGACGCCCGGCCCGGTCGATGGCTATCTCTATGCTGATCGCGGCATCTTCCGTCCGGGCGAGACCGTGCACCTGACTACAATGATGCGTGACCGCGGCGGTTCGGCCGTAACAAACCGTGCTGGCCAGATCGTCATTTACCGTCCGAACGGTGTCGAAGCCGACCGTATGCGCTTCACCGAAGCCGAGGCAGGCGCGCTCGTCTGGGATTATGAGCTGTCGCGGACGGCATCGCGCGGCATGTGGCGCGCGGTCCTGACGATAGATGGGGCGGGTGAAGCCGGCTCGCTGCGTTTCTCTGTCGAGGATTTCGTCCCGCAGCGTATCGCAGTCGAACTGGACGGCGAAGAAGAGAGCTTCATCGCAGCTGGCGGCACACGCGAAATCGAGGTTGAGGCGCGTTTCCTTTATGGCGCGCCGGGTGCTGGCCTGACGGTTGAGGGACAGGCAAGACTGGAGGCGGATCCGCGTCCGTTTGAGGCGCTGAACGGCTTCACTTTTGGGCGGGCCGACGAGCAATTCCGTGAGCGTATCGTGGAGTTTGAGCCGCAGACGACCGATGGCGCAGGCCGCGCCGTGGTGCGCCTCAATCCGGGTGACCGGGGCAGCGACTCCTCGCGCCCGCTGCGCCTCAATACCAATGTCAGCGTGCTTGAGCCGGGCGGACGTGCGGTCACAGAGAGCGTGCGTATCCCTTACCGCCCGCGCGACAGCTATGTCGGCATCCGCAAGGATTTTGATGGCCGCGCCGACCGTGATGGCCCGGCGGCGTTTGAACTGGCCGCCGTCAGCGCAAGCGGTGAAATTATCGACACGGAGCTGAACTGGCGCGTGATCGAGATCGACTATCATTATGACTGGTACCGCGATGGTAGCCAGTGGCGCTGGCGCCGCTCGCGCACGGTCAGCACCGTCAATGAAGGCGTGGTGCAGACAGATGGCACGACGCAGACGATCAGCGTCGATGGTCTCGACTGGGGCCAGCACGAATTGATCGTGTCAGATGTAAACGGCGATGCGGAAGCCAGCACAGGCTTCTATGTCGGCTGGGGCGGTTCTGTTTCCGATGACGGCGTCGAGGCACCAGACCGCGTCGAAGTGATCGTCGAGGAGCAGACCATCGTTCCGGGGCGTCCGGCCGCGATTACGGTGATCCCGCCCTATGATGGCGAGGCGCAGATCGTGGTGGCGACCGACAAAATCCTTCGTATCGAGACACGGGACGTGTCGGCTGAAGGCACGCAGTTCACCCTGCCAGTGACGGCTGAATGGGGCGAAGGCGCCTATGTCCTCGTCAATGTCTATACGCCGCGCGATCCTGTGCTTCAGGCAAAGCCCCGGCGCGCCGTCGGTGTGGGCTATGTGCCTCTGGACATGGACGAGCGCACCTTCGATGTCGCGATCAATGCGCCAGAGGTGGTTCGCCCGCGCCGCGAGCAGACGATTGAGGTCGAACTGGGCGAAGGCCCGCGTGAGAATGTCTATCTGACGCTGGCAGCGGTCGATGAGGGCATCCTGCAACTGACCAAGTTCCAGAGCCCTGACCCTGTGGCCTATTACTTCGGCAAGAAGTCGCTCGGCGTCGATATCTTTGACGATTATGGCCGCCTGCTCGACCCGAATATGGGGCTACCGGCAGAAGTGCGGACCGGCGGTGACCAGCTTGGCGGCGAGGGGCTTTCCGTTGTCCCGACAAAGACGGTGGCGCTGTTCTCCGGCATGGTCGATGTCGGCCGCTCCGGCCGGGCACGTGTGACCTTCGATGTGCCGGACTTCAATGGTGAGCTTCGCCTCATGGCAGTGGTCTGGTCGCAGAACGGTCTTGGCTCAGCCAGCCGTCCGCTGACTGTGCGCGACCCTGCGCCAGCTGACCTGATCCTCCCGCGCTTCCTTGCGCCGGGAGACGAAGCCGTTGCGACGGTCTCGATCGACAATATCGAGCTGGATGACGGCACCTTCACCGCGTCGCTGGACGCGAGGGAGCCTGTCAGCGTAGCGGCGACCGAACTATCGCGGACCATTCCATCCGGCCAGCGTGTCGATGAGGGGCTGCGGATTTCAGCAGGCGAGACAGGAATCTCGGATCTCCGCCTCAACGTGTCGGGGCCGGATAATTACAGCGTCGTGCGCCATTACGAGATCGAGTCCCGCTCTCCATGGCTTCCGGCGACACAGATCTCGACGGCGATGATGCAGCCGGGTGATAGCTGGGCAATCCCCGAGGACCTGCTCGAGGATTATGTGCCGGGCACGAGCTTTGTCTCGGTGACGTTCTCGACCCTGCCGCTGGACGCGAACGCGCTTTATGCCTCGCTTGCGCGCTATCCTTATGGCTGCACCGAACAGACGGTGAGCCGGGCGTTGCCGCTTCTCTATTCAGAGCAGCTGGTGGCGATGGGCGCAGATGAGACGTCACGTGAACCGGCGCGTGCGCAGATACAGGAAGCTGTAAGCGCTGTTCTGAACCGTCAGTCTGCCGAAGGGGCGTTTGGCCTCTGGCGCGAAGGTGACCGCAATGCGTCGCCCTGGCTGGGTGCGTACACGACTGACTTTGTCTACCGCGCGAGCGAGGCAGGCTATGAAGTGCCGGAAGTGGCGCTGGAGCGGGCCTTTGCATCGATGCGGGCCGTGGCGCAGGGCGATGCCTGGCGCGCCTATGGCTATGACACCGATGTCTGGGAAAGCGAGTGGCACAACGACACGGAAGCCAAGCTGATGCGCCGCGCCTCTGCCTATGCGCTCTACGTGCTGGCCAAGGCAGGCCGCGCGGATATCAGCCGTCTCCGCTACCTGCATGACCGCGAACTGGAGCGGATTGAGAGCCCGCTTGCACGTGCGCAT
Organism: Henriciella algicola; assembly: GCF_003576245.1. GTDB lineage: Bacteria > Pseudomonadota > Alphaproteobacteria > Caulobacterales > Hyphomonadaceae > Henriciella > Henriciella algicola. The sequence continues at coordinate 223,153 of NZ_QWGA01000003.1, read as the reverse complement.
CTTGGCGCCGCGCTTGCCTTCATGGGTGACCGGTCACGTGCGTTCAGCGCTTTCGAGGCCGCCGAAGATGCCCTCGGCTATCAGAACACGGGCGACTATTACCAGACGCCGCTGCGTGACCTGACCGGCATTATCGCGCTGGCGGCGGAAGCCGATTTTGACGATGTCGTCGCGCGGCTTGCAGAACAGCTTGGCGATGATGCGCCAGACCCAAGTGAACTGACCACGCAGGAGAAGGCGTTCGCGTTGCTCGCCGTCAATTCCATGAATGATGGCGGTGATGACTATCGAATGGTGGTCGAAGGGCTTGGCAACGGCAACAACAATGACCGGCGCTATCAGCTCAGCGAAGAGCAGGCCCGCGGCGATGTGAGCTTCACGCTCGGCCAGAACGGGCCAGCCATGTTCCGCACCGTGATGGTGCGCGGTGCGCCGTCTTCGCCGCCGCCTGCCGTCTCGTCTGACCTTCGCGTGACCAAACAGGTGCGCACGCTGACCGGCGGCGCGGTCGACCTCGGCGATGTCGATCAGGGCGACCAGCTGATCGTGACGGTTCAGATCACGCCGGAACAGCGCCGGACAAACCCTGTCATCGTGGCGGATCTTCTGCCTGCAGGCTTTGAGATCGAAACGGTTCTGAAGCCTGCCGACGGTGCGCGCGAAGGTGACACCAATGGCGCCTTCGCCTGGGCCGGTGAGATCGACGCGGCCAAGACGGCAGAAGCGCGCGACGACCGCTTTGTTGCCGCGATCGATGTGCGCAATGAGGCTGTGCGCCTTGCCTATGTCGTGCGCGCAGTCACACCGGGCGAGTTCGTGATGCCGGGTGTGACAGCTGAAGACATGTACCGGCCCGACGTGTTCGCACGCTCAGCCCCTGGCCGCGTGACGATCAGCACGGCCAATGCGGCGACTGGCGGACAGAGATGATCTGGCTGAAACGGTCAGCGATTGCCATTGCGGCGGCGCTGACCGTCCTGTTCGCGCTGGACAGGATTTTTCCGCCACCGCTTGAGCGCGGCGAAACCGTCTCCCAGCTGGTCAGTGACCGGCGCGGGCGGCCACTTCGCGCCATTCCCACACCGGACAATTACTGGCGCTTTCAGGCACATCTTGAAGACATCGATCCGATCTTTATCGAGGCGCTTCTGGAGGTTGAGGACCAGCGGTTCTGGCGTCATGGCGGCGTCGACTGGACCGGCATGGTTCGCGCGGCGTGGAGTTCAGTGCTCGCGGGCCGCGTCGTATCTGGCGGCTCGACCATCACCATGCAGACAGCACGCCTGCTGGAACCGCGCCCACGGACCATTCCGTCGAAGCTGATCGAGATGTTCAGGGCGCACCAGATAGAGGCGCGGCTGAGCAAGGAAGAGATCCTAGAGCTTTACCTCACCCTGACGCCCTATGGCGGCAATATTGAGGGTATTCGTGCAGCGAGCTGGCGCTACTTCGGGCGGTCCCCGGACCGGTTGTCTGACGATCAGATTGCGCTTCTGATTGCCCTGCCGCAAAGCCCTGAAGTGCGCCGCCCCGACCTTCGGCCGCAAGGCGCTGATGCTGGCCGCCGGGCCATTGTCGCCAAGCTGGAGCGGCTCGGTTATCTCGATGCGGGCCGGGCAGAAGAGGCGCGGACAAGCCAGATGCCGACGGGGGCCTATGCCTTCCCGTCCGATGCCTGGCATGCGACGGCGCGCGCAGCCCGCGATGTTCGCGGCGATGTCCGCGCCAGCCTCGATGCGCGCCTGCAGGCCGAGATGGAGGCGCTGGCGCTCGCCCATGCGACGGAGGCGGGACGCGAGACACAGCTTGCAATCCTCGTGGTGGACATTCCGACCCGTGCCGTGCGGGCTTCGGTCGGATCTGCTTCACGCGACATTGCAGGGGGCTGGCTGGATCTGACGGCGCAGGCGCGCTCACCCGGCTCGGCGCTGAAGCCGTTCATTTATGCCATGGCCTTTGATGATGGGGAGGCGAGCGCCTTGACGCGGATCGCCGACCTGCCAAAGCGATTTGCGTCGTATCAGCCAGATAATTTCGACCGTACTTTCAGGGGCGATGTGCGCGTGTCCGATGCGCTCCAGCATTCGCTCAACGTGCCCGCCGTGCTGGCGCTGGACCGTGTAGGGCCTGAGCGGTTTGCGGCGACACTCGCGCTCGCCGGTGCGCCGCCGCGCATTTATGGCGGGGCCGATCATGAGTTTGGCCTTGCGCTGGCACTCGGCGGGGCAGGGCTGACCGCGAGGGAGCTTGCGATTCTCTATGCAGCACTTGGCGATGGTGGCCGTGCCAAGCCGCTGGTCTGGACGGCTGAGGAGGAAGCGGAAAGCCGCGCGGCGAAAGGCTTCCGCATGATGGAAGCTGAAAGCGCGGGCGAGATCCTGTCCATCCTGCGACGCGCGCCGACGCCTGAGGGACGCATGCCTGGCAGGCTGACAGCGGATGCGCCGCAGATCGCCTTCAAGACGGGGACGTCCTATGGCTTCCGCGATGCCTGGGCAGCTGGCGTGTCGGGCGACCACGCCATCGTTGTCTGGGTTGGCCGAGCTGATGGCGCACCTCGCCCGGGTGAGACAGGGCGCACAGCCGCGCTGCCCATCCTGTTCGAGGTTGCAGACCGCGCCGCCTACCATCTTGGCGGTGACGGTGATGCAGGCGCGCGCCTGATGCCAGAGAGGCAGCATGAAGCCGACGGCGCGTTGACATCCTTCGATCAGTCGCGCGCGGAGGCACCGCACATTCTCTTCCCGCCTAAGGACGCAGAACTCTGGTCAGGTGAGATCAATGGCGCACCGGCGCGCCCCTTCGTGTTTGCCGGTCGCGGAGAGGGCAAGCTTCGCTGGTTCATTGATGGCGAGCCGTCGGACATTGATGACGCGGGACTGCCAATCTGGCAGCCGACACGCGCGGGCTTTTATCAGGTGCGCGCCGTCGATGAGGATGGTCGCACGAGTGAGGTACGGGTGCGCGTCATCGGCATAGGGGAAAGCTAGGCGCGCTCAGCTCCAGGGATTGAAGCGCGATTTACGTCTCTTCGGGCGTTCGGATTTCCTGTCCTCATCCTTCGCCTTTGAAGGCTTCGGCTGCGGCGTAGGTTCTTCGCCCTCATCGAAGAGTTCGATATCGGCTTCGCCGCTGGCTTTGCCTTCGGCTGGAGGGGAGACGGCATCGAGGTCTGCCGAAGAGACCGGGTCCGGACCGTCGGCCTCATCGTCCGATGCAGAAGGCGCCGTAGCGGGGTCCGTATATTCGACATTGGAGCGGAAGCCCTTGAGGTTCAGTGGGTAGCTTAGCGGGGCGTCGCCCGGCTCATTGTCTTCGTCGTAACCGGTCGACACATCATGGTCGGCGCCGTTCGGAATGGTCATGCCCGTGGAGGCTGCGCCGAGCTCTGATTCAATATCATCGTCGTTGTCAGTGTCTTCAGCCGTGCTCTCTGATGCATCACTCCCTGCGACCTGCGTGCCGCCAAGGCCGAAGGGAACATAGCTCTTCGCCTGCGGTGCGGTTTCCGTGCTGCCTTCGTCGGGGCCTGCGTCATCCCAGACATCAGGCGATGAGGCGTCGGCTCTAGACTCGCTCTCTTCTGGTGCCTTGGTTTTGGCGCGCGCGGCTTTTCCAAGTCCATTCACTTCTTCGGCCAGTCTCGCGACTGCCCCGCTGACATCGTCCTCGTCGAAGGCGGCGTGAAGGCGTTCTTCAGGCTCATCTTCAATGAGAGCGCTTGGCGGGATGCTTTCATCGACGGGGAGGGTGGGCTCGCCCTCATCCTCGTCGTCGACGGCTGTCTCGGCTTTTGTCGCAGCCGGCGCACTATCTGACTTACGCTTGTTCGGTGACTGGCCGCTCAGCCCTGCGAGCAGGGCGTCGATGGCCGCTTCCGTCCCCTTCGCGATGCGGGAGGCTTCCTTGACGACGGCGACGATCAGATCGCCATAATTGCCATGCTCCTCATGCGGCGTATCCTTGAGCAGACTTTCAGGCGCCTCTTCGAGCAGTTTGCCTTTCTCGGTCGCCAGCACGACTTGTGGCGGGCTGTCGGTCAAGTGAACGGAATAGCCCTCAGTCGCGTAGACGACGCCGCCGTTCTCGGTCTCGGCCCAATCGATCTGCTTGAGGGCGGTCATTTCTGCCAGCCTGTCGATGAGTTTCTTTGTCGATGGGTGAAGCATGAAAATTCTTTCCGCCAGCAGGAGTAGGAGGGGCAGTTTACACTAGACGGGATGAAACGCGCGTCAAAGATGCGGGTATCCGCCAGAGGCGAAAAACTTCACGGCCGCGGCATTGCAGGCCGCCGCGCTTCAATTGAGGGCGGAAGCGCTCATATTGGTGTTGTAGGCTACGAACAGGCAGGATTTGGAACAGCAGACCTTCATACGCATGGGTGTTTTTGCGGGCGTTTTCATCTCGCTCGTCCTTCTGGAGATGCTGGCACCCCGGCGCGAAGCGGCGCTTCCTCGTGCGCAGCGGTGGCCGGGCGCAGGTGCGATCTTCATCGCAGGCGCCGTGATTGGTCGGCTGGTACTGCCTGCCGGACTGGCTGGCATCGCGCTTCTGGCGGACGAGGCCGGGTTTGGCGTATTCAATGTGATGGGCGCGCCGGTCTGGCTAGTCGCGATCGCTGCATTCCTGGTCATGGACCTCGCGGTCTGGAGCCAGCATGTCGCTATGCACCATGTGCCCTTTCTCTGGCGCCTGCACCGCGTCCACCATTCCGATCCACATATCGACGTGATGACCGCGCTTCGCTTCCACCCGGCAGAGATCATCGTTTCGCTGGTCTGGAAAGGCGCAGTCGTCTTCCTATTCGGCATCCCGGCCTGGGCAGCGTTCGCGTTTGAAGTCGCCCTCAATGCTTTCGCCCAGTTCAACCACGCCAATTGGAAGATCGCGCCTTGCATCGACAGCGCCCTGCGCAAGCTGGTCGTCACGCCGGATATGCACCGGGTGCATCACTCGGTCCACCGCGCCGAGGCAAACCAGAATTTCGGTTTCTGCCTGTCAGTCTGGGACCGTATCTTCAGGGTGTATCAGGCTCAGCCTGCGGCCGGCCATGAAGCGATGAAGATCGGGCAGGAAAGCTGGAGAGAGGCAGGCGATCAGAACCCGCTACCGCTTCTCGTCCAGCCTCTGAAGTCGCCGCCTCAGTCTTCGACAGGACGCGGCGCGCCCGGCGTGTAGGAGGCCTTCACCGCTTCGATGTCAGCGAGAAGGTCAGCCACCGGATCATCGGAACTTGCAGCCGCAAGCTCTGAGCGGAAGCCCTGTACGGTGAGGTCCGGCGCAACGAGGATATAGCTCGGCGTCCAGGCGATCCCCAATGTTTCGCGGATGGAAGCGTCCTCATCGACGATGGTCGGGTAGGAGTATCCCTTCTCCTCGAAATAGGCACCGACGGAGCCATAACGGCCGAACGCCTCATCTGCGCGCTGGGCGTTAGGCGGTGTGTGGATCGAGAGGAAGGCGAGCTCATCGCTGCCGGATACCTCGTTCCAGAGCTCTTCGACATATGGGGCGTCGGCCATGCAGTCGCCGCACCAGAGTCCCCAAACATCAATGAGCGTCCATTGGCCTTCCAGATCCCCAGTCGAAAATCGAGAGCCGGAAATCATGGTACCGCTGAAGGCGGGGAGTTCACGGCCAAGAAACTCATAATCATAAGGACGCCCGTAATCGTCGCGAGGCACGCCATCCTCGCGGCGTTCTGCGCTTTCGGGCACGGAGGCACCGGGTTTGATGAAGCCGGTTGCGCTGTCGTCTCCGGTGCTGCCTGCACCGCCACAAGCAGCGAGAAGGGCGAGCGAGGCGGACAGGATAAGCGTTCGGATCATGGGTGGATGTCTCCTTTGTACAGAGTGGAAGGGTAATCCTGCGCGCACAAAGAAAAAGCCCCGGCCAATCGACCGGGGCTTTATAATTTCTAATGTCGAAATTGGCGATCAGCCAGCATTCGGGTCTGGCGTGCGAAGCGCGTTATTCTGGATATCGCGCGTGCCATCCTTGCTTGCCTGGGTTTTTGCGGCCCACTCTGCGCGTGTCGCGCAGATCCGGCGAGGAATGGTCGACCCCATTTGCTCTTCGCGCTTGCAGATTTCTTCATCCGGGTCGTGACCCTGACGACGGATCTCCGCTTTGATCGCAGGTGTCACAGAGACCATTTGGGACCCGCTGGACGCGCTGCTGGTGCCGGCGGCGCCGGCGGTGCAGGCTGCGGGGACAATGGCCATTGCAAGTAGACCTGCGCTAAGGGCGAGTGATTTCATCGAGTACTCCGATCTGAGGTGTTTAGGAAAAACTGACCCGAGGCCACCTTAGCTATAGATCTCGAAAAGGCCAGCAGCACCCATGCCGCCGCCCACACACATGGTCACAACGCCCCATTTCGCGCCACGACGCTTGCCTTCGAGCAGCATGGAGCCCGTGCAGCGAGCACCAGTCATGCCGAATGGGTGGCCAATGGAGATCGAGCCGCCATTCACATTGTACTTCTCAGGGTCGATGCCGAGGCGGTCACGGCTGTAGAGACACTGCGATGCGAAAGCTTCGTTGAGTTCCCAGAGGTCGATGTCGTCGACCTTGAGGCCGTGACGCTCAAGCAGGCGTGGAACGGCGAAGACCGGGCCAATGCCCATTTCGTCCGGGTCACAACCAGCGACGTTGAAGCCAACGAAACGGCCGAGCGGCTCAATGTTGCGCTTCTTGGCTTCGGCGGCTTCCATGACGACAACAGCTGCTGCGCCATCGGAAAGCTGCGAGGCGTTGCCAGCGGTGACGTACTTGCCTTCCTTGACGACCATGCCGCCGGAGAAGACAGGCTTCAGGCCCTGAAGCGATTCGAACGTCGTACCTGGGCGGTTACAGTCATCGCGGTCTGCGACGACGTCCTGGAAGGTCTCTTCGCCGGTTTCCTTGTTGACGAGCTTCATCTTCGTTTTCAGCGGGACGATTTCTTCAGCCATCCAGCCTTTTTCCTGGAAGACAGCCGTGCGGCGCTGGCTTTCAGCGGAGTACTCATCCTGGGCTTCGCGGCTGACATTGTAGCGGTCTGCAACGATCTCAGCGGTTTCGATCATCGTCATCCAGATCGCTGGCCACTTCTTCATGAGCTCAGGCTCAGTGTAGCGGTGGGTGTTCATGTGACCCGAGCGAGACACGAGCGAAAGGGATTCAACGCCGCCGCCGATTGCGACTGGGGCGCCTTCGCTGACAACGGTGTGCGCTGCGTTCGCGATGGCCTGCAGGCCGGACGAACAGAAACGGTTGATGGTCGCGCCAGACGTCGAGGATGGGCAACCGGCCCAGAGGGCGGCGTTGCGTGCAACATTGTGGCCCGTCGCGCCTTCCGGCTGAGCAGCGCCGAGGAACACATCTTCGACTTCAGCGGCGTCAATGCCAGCACGGTCGATCGCGCCCTTGATGGCGTGGCCGGCCATGGTGATACCGTGCGTGTCGTTGAGTGCGCCGCGGCCTGCTTTGGTCAGGGCCGTGCGGGCGGTTGAAACGATGACTGCTTCTCTCATGATTTGTCTCCTCCAGACAGGTTCTCGTTTGTTGCGGTGCAACCTAACGAGGCAAAGTTCAGGACGCTACCCCAAAACCGACAGTGGGTGCGATGACGTCGCGCCTTCATCTTCTGGCTCGCGGAACAGCATTGCGCGGACGCGCGTTCGCTAGCAAAGGAGACCTGCCACATGCCCACTGGAAACCGCTCGGATATCGACCGGCTCGCGAAATTACTTGATACGCAGTTCAAGTTGCCGGGTACGAATTTCCGCTTTGGTCTGGACGGGATTATTGGCCTCATTCCGGGTATAGGCGATACGGTGTCAGGCGGGCTGGGCCTCTACATTATTCATCGCGCACGGCAGGAAGGTGCCTCCGGCGGTTTGATTGCGAAGATGATCTGGAATCTGCTGGTCGATACCGTGCTTGGCGCGATCCCGCTCGTGGGCGACCTCTTTGACTTCGCGCACAAGGCCAATGCGAAAAATGCCCGCCTGCTTCAGGAATATCTGGACCGGCACGCCAGCGAGCACGCAAAGCCAGTTGGCCGCAGCACGGCTTAAAGCGTAAGTTCACCTCTAGCGAAGATTGGAGAGGGGTGGACCTGATGATCTTGCCGGACCATGCGCGACTGATGGCGCGATACAATCGCTGGCAGAATGAAAGCCTTTACGCTGCTGCTGACGCGCTTGGCGGCGATGCGAGGCTTGCAGATCGCGGTGCCTTCTTCCGATCCATTCACGAAACGCTCGCGCACATCCTGTGGGCCGACAGGATCTGGCTGTCGCGGTTCGGCAAATGCGAGAAACCAGCGTGTGCCGGGCATGAAACACTGAAGCTCTGGCCGGATTGGGAGGGTCTGAAAGCTGACCGGCAGGCCATGGACGATGTTGTCGAAGCCTGGGCTGCCGGTTTTAGCGAAGACGATCTTCGCGGTAATCTAGAGTGGTATTCAGGCGCTGCGGGCCGGAATATGGCCAGACCGGTCTGGTTGCTCGTCACGCACATCTTCAACCATCAGACCCATCACCGCGGGCAAGTGCACGCCATGCTGACATCAGCGGGCGCGCGCCCGGACGACACGGATCTGTTTCTCATGGAGTAATGCAGACTAGGGGAGGTCACCCCAGTGTTTGAGAGCCGCACGGGCAATCTGTTCGCCATGCTCCTGAACGAAGTGCCCGCCTTCAGAAATTTCCATTGGTTCAGGGCAGCCGCGAATGGTTTTCTGAAGATCGCGCATGATAGGTGGTCCCAGCACAGGGTCCTGCATGCCGATTGCCATGAAGCTGTCGCCGGTCCAGTCCTTCGACCAGAACGCTGCGGCGCGCTTCGATATATCGACGCCCTCCATATCCGGCGCGACCATCACTAGTTCGGGAAAGCGGCGCACGCCCGCCTTGTAACGGTGATCGGGATACGGGGCCTCATAGGCTGCCGCTTCAGTATTCGTCAGGACTGGGGTGGACCGCTTCATTAGGGCGGCAATGGGCAGGTCGGGCTGGCTGCGGTTGAACGCCTTCCAGCTCTCGAAACCTTCGCCAGGGCTCGTTCCCGTGGCGATGGCGGTGTTCATGACGAGAAGGCGCTCGAACCGCTCAGGCATTTCCATTGGGATTGTCAGGCCGAGCAGTCCGCCCCAGTCTTGGCAGACCAGGGTGATGCGTTGCAGGTCGAGCGCCTTGATGAAGGCCAGCATCATGTCGCGGTGGAAGTTGAACGTATAGACGTCGTCGCTCACTGGTTTGTCAGAACGGCCAAATCCAAGCCAGTCAGGCGCGATGACCCGTGCGCCGCTTTCCAGGAAGACGGGGACCATGCGCCTGTAGAGGTAACTCCACGTCGGCTGGCCATGCAGGCAGAGGAAGACGCGGTCCGCGTCTTTCGGCCCCTCATCGATGTAGTGAATTCTGAGCCCGTCATAGCCTTCGAGCGTATCGATATAATGCGGATCAAAGTTGTAGCCCGGCAGGTTCGCAAAGCGCTCGTCCGGTGTTCTCAAGCTTTCCATATCGCACAAACCTCCCATCACGCTGGCCTCTTTGCGGTTTGTGGGCCAGACTTGCCCCAAAGCTTTAGGATGGGAGGTTCAATTGGCAAGAGTTATCGGGGTCGGCGGTATTTTCTTTCTCTGCAAGGACGCAGAGGCGACGAAAACCTGGTACACAAGCGTGCTCGGTATCGAAGCGTCTGAGTACGGCATCTCGTTCAGTCACGCGGAATCGGCGAAAGCCTTTCCGAAAGGCGCGATGACCATCTTCGCGCCCTTCAAGGCGGATAGCGACTATTTCAAGCCATCCGACCACAACGTCATGTTCAACCTCATGGTTGATGACCTGAGCGGCATTCTGAAACAGGCCGAAGCGAAGGGTGTTATGCCAGTTCAGCCGCGTGAAGACCATGATTATGGCAGCTTTGCCTGGCTGATGGATCCGGACGGGCGGAAGGTTGAGCTGTGGGAACCAAAAGAGCCGCCAGCGGAAACCTGATCGCGATCTTTCGCGCGGCTCATAAAAAATGCCGCCCTTTTGTGAAGGGCGGCAAGTTCATTCAGAGAGTGAGATGAAGTTTATTTAGTCCTTGGCTGCCTTGTTGCACTCTGCCAGGTCTTCCTCGGAGAGGCTGTCATCGGCAGAGCCAAAGGAAGCGAGTACGCCAACTTCAGAGGCGACTTTCTTGCACGTGCGGACCGTCGCAGTGCGGCGATTGAGCTCGGCAACGCAGGTGTCTGCTTCGCAAGTCCAGACGGCGCTGGCAGCGACAACGCTGGACTGGCCGTCTGCAGGCGCAGCGAGCTTGGCGGTAAAGGCCGTACCAGCAGCGGCTGGCAGGGCGATGGCTGCGAATGCCGCAGACAGAACGATAGAGCGGATCATGGGAGGAAACCTTTCAGGCTTGGGCAGAAGATTTGTTTTTGGTCTTACTCTACAAGTGCTATTTATGAGCGCTGAATAAAATGTCAATCATTCAGTGATGACAAATTAGCGCAGTCGCCGCATGCGCTTTGATCGAACTGCGCATTCCGACGTGAAATTCTTCCCTGGCTTGACGCGACGGCCTGCATTGATGCGGCCTGATGGCCCGGTATCCTCAACCACAAACAGATCAGAATGCGCCCAAGCGCCAGGGAGGTTTCACATGGATTTCAACATTCCGCAGGATATCGCCGACTATCTCGTCGTGCTCGACAACTTCATCGAAGAGAAGATCAAGCCGCTCGAGAACAAGGACGACAATATCCGCTTCTTCGATCATCGCCGCGAATGGGCACGGACCGATTTCGACAATGACGGCCTGCCGCGCCCGGAATGGGAAGACCTGCTGCGTCAGGCAAAGAAGCTCGCCGATGAGGCAGGGCACCTTCGCTATGCGCTACCAAAGGAGTTTGGCGGTCAGGACGGCACCAATCTCGGCATGGCGATCATCCGCGAGCATTTCGCCCGCAAGGGCCTTGGCCTCCACAATGACCTGCAGAACGAGCATTCCATCGTCGGCAACTTCCCGCAGATCCTGATGCTGCGCGACTTTGCCCGTCCGGATCAAAAGCACCTCGCAGATGCGGCCCTGAAAGGTGAGTTCCGCGCCTGCTTCGGCCTGACGGAGCCTGATCACGGCTCTGACGCGACACACATGGAAACCCGCGCGGTGCGCCACAAGAAAGACGGCAAGGATGGCTGGCTGATCAATGGCGCGAAGATGTGGATTACCGGCATGCATGCCGCGTCCCACATCATGATGTTCTGCCGGACGTCCGGAAATGATGGCGACGCCAAGGGCATCACCTGCCTCATTACGCCAGCAAACGACCCGGCGATCGAGATCGACGAGTTCATGTGGACGTTCAACATGCCGACGGACCACGCCCGCTTCTACATCAAGGACCTCTGGGTGCCGGAAGATGCCGTGTTCGGCCCGCCGGAAGGCGGCCTCGCGCTGGCGCAGCACTTCGTGCACGAAAACCGCATCCGTCAGGCGGCAAGCTCTGTCGGCGCGGCGATGTACTGCATCACCGAAGCGATCAACTATGCCAATGAACGCAAGCCGTTTGGCAAGGCGCTGTCGCACAATCAGGCGATCCAGTTCCCGCTCGTGGAGCTTGCGACGCAGGCAGAGATGCTGCGCCTCCTGATCTTCAAGACGGCCTGGGAGATCGACCAGATGTCGAAGCCCGACGTTGCGATCTATCTCTCTGACAAGGTTTCGATGTGTAACTATTACGCCAACCGGCTCTGCTGTGATGCGGCGGACCGCGCGATGCAGGTGCATGGCGGCATGGGCTATTCACGCCACAAGCCGTTCGAGCACATCTATCGTCACCACCGCCGTTACCGCATCACGGAAGGCTCCGAGGAGATCCAGATGCGCAAGGTTGCCGGCCACCTCTTCGGCTTCATGGGCCCGAACAAGGGCAAGAACCGCAACGAGCCGTTCGACTTCGCCGTCCGCTAATTGCCGGCAGCAGCCTGACCTGCCCAAGAACAGGTCAGGCTGCAAACTGGAGTCACATCGCGGCGACGTTGCGCTTGCCGGGATGCTGAATCCGAAATAGTTTGCACCTCAAGTGATGACTCCCTCCCGGGAGAGAGCAGGTCCTTGTGCCTGCCGCCGAAGGCGCAACCGCCCCGGAAACGCTCAGGCAAAAGGACCGGGAGAGACCTAAACGCTGGAAAGAGGCAAGCGGGCCGTCAGAAGACCCGCAGCAGGCCTCGCCGAAGGAGCAAGCCGCTTCGACCTCCTCACCGCGAGCGAAGTCGAAGATGGCGGAATCTCTCAGGCACCGAGACAGCGGGGGCGGCCAACCATCCGGATCATCCGGAGTGGACGGCCGTTACCAATGTCAAAGGGTGCCATGGCTGACCAATCAATCGATACACTTCGCAGAACACCGCTCTATGAGCTCCATCAGGAGCATGGCGGCAAGATGGTGCCTTTCGCCGGCTATGAGATGCCGGTTCAGTTCGAGGGCGTGAAGCCTGAACACCTATGGACCCGCGAGCATGCCGGTCTTTTCGACGTTTCCCACATGGGGCCGTGCTTTCTCTATCTGAAGGAAGGCCTCGGCCAGCCGGGCGCGCATGAGAAGATCTCGACGCTGATCGAGCGCCTCGTGCCGAGCGCGATCTCGACCCTGAAACCGGGACAGGGGCGTCTGACCGTGCTGCTGAACGATGGGGGCGGCATTCTGGATGACCTGATCATCACCCGCATGCCTGACGCCAGTCTGGACGGGATGCTCTACATCGTCGTCAATGGCGCGGTGAAGCATGACGACTGGGCGCTGATCCGCGAAAAGCTGGCCGGCGAAGCTGAGCTTCAGACCGCAGATGACCGCATGCTTGTCGCCCTTCAGGGGCCTGAGGCGGAAGCGGTCCTGACCCCACATTTCCCAGTAGCGGCTGAGCTGAGCTTTATGCGCTGTGCCCACGTCCAGAAGGATGGTGAGCGCTACATGGTCTCGCGCTGTGGCTATACGGGCGAGGACGGGTTTGAGCTGCTGCTGCCGAATAATGAGACCGGCCTTGCCTATGTCCGCGGCCTGCTCGCTGATGAGCGCGTCAAGCCGATCGGTCTCGGCGCGCGCAACAGCCTTCGCCTTGAGGCAGGGCTGTGTCTCTATGGCCATGACATGGATGCGAGCCGCACGCCGGTCGAGGCGGACCTGCAATGGGTGATCCAGAAGTCGCGCCGTGAGCGCGCTGATTTCCCCGGCGCGGAGAAAATCCTGAAACAGATCGCTGACGGCCCCGCCGAGAAGCGCGTAGGCATCCTGCCGCTGGAGCGAGCACCCGCGCGTGAGGGCACGGAGATCCACGTCGACGGGCAGCTGGTCGGCATGGTCACGTCCGGCGGTTTCGGCCCCAGCACGGACGGGCCTGTCGCCATGGGCTATGTGCGCGCCGACCTCGCTGAGCCCGGAACGAAAATCGACCTCATGGTGCGTGGCAAGGCCCGCGCCGGAGAGGTCGCCGCCCTGCCATTCGTACAACCAAACTACAAACGTTGAGGATACCCGCCAGATGACGCAATTCACCCAGCAGACCACCTTCTATACCGAAGACCATGAATGGGTCACCGTTCACGGCGACCTCGCAACGGTCGGCATCACCCGTTACGCCGCCGAACAGCTTGGCGACGTTGTCTTCGTCGAGACCCCGGAAGTCGGCAAGACCTTCAAGAAGGGCGACGAGATGGCCGTCGTGGAGAGCGTGAAAGCCGCCTCTGACGTCTATGCACCGCTTTCGGGCGAAATCATCGACACCAACAGCGCGCTCGCTGACTCGCCGGAGACGGTGAACGAGCATCCTGAAGGCGAAGGCTGGTTCTGCGTGATCAAATTCTCTGACGGCGCCGAGACCCGCAACCTGATGGACAAGGACGCCTATTTCGAGTTCTGCAAAGGCCAATAATCATGCGCTACCTCCCCCTGACACCTGAAGACCGCAAGGAGATGCTGGCCACGATTGGTGCAGCCTCCATCGATGACTTCTACACCGATGTGCCTGAGGCAGCGCGCCTCGGCGGCAAGATTGCAGGCCTGCCTGATCATCAGGGGGAGCTTGCCGTCGAGCGCCATATGGGCGCTCTGGCGGCCAAGAACCGGACAGCCTCTGAAGGGCCGTTCTTTGTCGGTTGCGGTGCCTACAAGCACCACGTTCCGGCAACTGTGGACCACATCATCCAGCGGTCCGAGTTCCTGACGACCTATACGCCTTACCAGCCTGAAATTGCGCAGGGCACACTGCAGACCCTGTTCGAATTCCAGAGCCAGGTCGCCGCGCTGACCGCGATGGAAGTCGCGAACGCGTCCATGTATGACGGCTCAACCGCCTGCGCGGAAGCCGCCGTCATGGCATGCCGCGTGACGCGTCGCCAGAAGGTCGTCCTGTCGGGCGGTCTGCATCCTCACTACGCCGCTGCAACGCGCACCGTCTGTGAGGCGCAGGGCATTGAGGTCGTCCAGCTAGCACCCGGTATCGATGCAGAGCTCGCGCTCGCAGAGGCTGTCGATGACGAAACCGCCTGCGTGATCGGCCAGAGCCCGAACGTCTTCGGTACCGTCACGGATCTGACGCCAGTGGCAGACGCCGCACACGAGAAGAAGGCGCTTCTGGTGTCTGTCTTCACTGAAGCTGTTTCCCTCGGCATGACCATGCCGCCGGGCGAAATGGGCGCCGACATTGCGGTTGGCGAAGGCCAGTCGATCGGCAATCCGCTCAATTTCGGCGGCCCCTATGTCGGGCTTTTCGCCTGCTCGAAAAAGCTGATGCGGCAAATGCCGGGACGGCTTTGCGGTGAGACGGTCGATGCCGACGGCAATCGCGGTTTCGTGCTGACGCTCTCAACGCGCGAGCAGCATATCCGCCGCGACAAGGCGACATCGAACATCTGCACCAATGCGGGCCTCTGCACGCTGGCCTTCACGGCGCACATGACGCTGCTTGGTGAGAAGGGCCTTGGCCATCTCGCGCAGCTCAACCATGAAGCTGCCTGCATGCTGGCTGATGCGCTTGAAGGGGTGTCTGGCGTCGAACTCCTGACGCCGCGTTTCTTCAATGAGTTTGCTTTCCGTATCCCAGGCGACGCAGGCGACGTGCTTGAGAAGCTCGACGGACTTGGCGTCGTTGGCGGTGTGCGTGCCTCGCGCCTCTATCCGGGGAAGGGCCTCGACGATGTCATCATCGCTGCCGCAACTGAGTGCACGAGCGAGGCCGACATCAAGGCCTATGCAGACGCGCTCGTAAAGGTGCTGGCATGAGCGAAGCGCCCCAGCATCAGGAAGCCTGGGAGCATAAGCGGGCGATCCGTGAGTATGAGGATTTCCTTGAGGAGATCTTCCTGCGCATGGGCGCCGACAAGGCGGCGATCAGCCGCCGAAAGTCCCAGTTTCAGGAGATCTATGACGATCCCGAAACCTGGCGCGACCCGCAGGACTTCAAGAAACTCTATGCTGATCTGCGCCGGGAAATCCTTGCCCTCGGCGCCATCCATGTCAGCGCAGCCAACAAGCGTCTGAAAGAGACATTCGGACCAAACACCCAGCATTTCGTGGAGGCTCAGGCATGAGCATGAATTCACAAGGCCGTCCAACCAGCCCGTCCGCGCCAAGCGCCCCGCCAGCGATTGAGACCGTTTCCGGCTCACGCGGCCTGCAGCAGCGTGAAGACCTGATCTTCGAGACAGGCTCCACGACCAAGACAGGCGTCGACCTGCCAACGCCCAAGGGCGGTATGGACCGTCTCGGCGGTGTCACCCGCAAGAAGAGCGTTGGCCTGCCGGGCCTCTCCGAGCCTGAAGCGGTGCGCCATTATGTGCGCCTCAGCCAGCAGAACTATGCCATCGATCTTGGCCTGTTCCCGCTCGGCTCGTGCACCATGAAGCATAATCCACGCCTCAATGAGAAAGTCGCGCGGATGCCGGGCTTTGCAGACATCCACCCGCTGCAGCCCCAGTCGACCGTTCAGGGCGCGCTGGAGCTGATCGACCAGCTGGCGACGTGGCTAAAGACGCTGACCGGCATGCCAGCCGTCGCGATGAGTCCGAAGGCCGGCGCGCATGGCGAGTTTTGCGGCATGATGGCGATCCGCGGCGCCCTGATGGCTCGCGGCGAGATCGAGACCCGTACGCGCGTTCTGGTGCCAGCCTCTGCGCACGGCACCAATCCGGCAACCGCGGTCCAGTGCGGCTTTACCGTGGACGAGATCAAGGCTGATGCGCGCGGGCGCGTCGACATGGAAGACCTCAAATCCAAGCTGGTCGACAGCTCGGATATTGCAGGGATCATGCTGACAAACCCGAATACGTGCGGCCTGTTCGAAACCGACATTCGCGAGATTGCCGACCTCATCCATGAGGCTGGCGGCTATTTCTATTGTGATGGTGCGAACTTCAACGCCATCGTCGGCCGTGTGCGTCCGGGGGATCTCGGCGTCGATGCGATGCACATCAACCTGCACAAGACCTTCTCCACGCCGCACGGCGGGGGCGGCCCGGGCGCTGGCCCGACAGTGCTATCTGAAGCGCTAGCTGATTTTGCGCCTGTGCCTTTCGTCGTTGAGGAAGACGGCGTCTACCATCTGGTTGAGCAGCGCAGCGGCGAAGGCTCCGATGCGTTCGGCCGTCTCTGCGCCTTCCATGGCCAGATGGGCATGTTCACGCGTGCGCTGACTTATATGCTGAGCCACGGCGCAGACGGCCTGAAGCAGGCGGCGGAAGATGCCGTCCTGAACGCGAACTACCTTCAGTCGCGCCTTAAGAAGGTGATGACCCCGGCATTCGATGGCTACTGCATGCACGAAGCGCTCTTCTCTGACGCCTTCACGGCGGAAGGGATCGAGACGCTGGATATCGCGAAGGCGATGATCGATGAGGGCTATCACCCGATGACCATGTACTTCCCGCTGGTCGTGCATGGCGCCATGCTGATCGAGCCGACTGAGACGGAGTCGAAAGCCGAACTCGACCGGTTCTGCGAGTCGCTTCTCTCCATCGCCGAGAAAGCCAAGGCGGGCGATGAGAGCCTTAAAGGCGCGCCATATCTCGCGCCCAAGCGCCGCCTCGATGAGACGCAGGCTGCGCGCAAGCCCGAGCTCCGCTGGAGTGAGCCGGACAAGATCGCGGCAGAATAAGCTGAGAGATGGCCGGGCGATGTCCCGGCCATTTTTTTACCAGATGGCCGCTTTGATCGGGGCGGGCTTCAGCTGTGCATTCGTGTCTTCGAAAAGGTCTTTCCGCCAACGGCCAGTCAGCGCCATGGCAGGCTTTTCAAACAGTTTGAAGACGAGACCGGCGAAGATGATGCTGCCGATGAAGCCGAGTACGTAGAAGAGCAGATTGTCGAGAATGCCTGGCGCGCCGATCGTGAAAACGCCTTCAAGGAATGTGCCCTGCAGGCGGGCGGCCAGTGCATCGAAGATGCGGCGCAGCCCGCTCAGCACTAGCGGGTGGCCGAGGTAGAGCGCATAGGACCAGTCACCCAGCACGACGAGGGATCGCGGCACACTGATGCGGTCTTCTGCCTCCAGAGCGGCCGCGCCATAGACGATCAGAATGCTCGGAATGCCGAAGAAGAGGACGCGGCCCCAGCCAAGGGTAAAATCTGTCGGGTAGGGCTGCAGGTAAAGCGCCGCGATAAAGGCGACAAGGCCGACGATAAGCACGGTCATCGGCTTGAAACGCCGTCCTGAACAGATGAGCAGTGCAGCAGCGCAGCCACCCAAAAATTCAAGCGATAGTGGGTGGACGAGCAGGGAGACGTAATCCGTCGCGGTTGGCTGCTGCAGCCCTGCCAACGTGCCCAGGAGGATGATCGCTGCCCAACCAAGCAGGCCAAGTGGCAGGAAGCGGCGCGGGAGCAGGATGAGTACCGCAAAGCCGATATAGAAATGCATCTCATGAACCAGCGTCCAGCCAACGCCGTGCACGGGAACGGCCTGCTGGGGGAGCAGGGCGTAGGAATAGAAAAGGTGGAGCCACGGATTGTCCCGCATGAGTTCGCTGCCGCCAGCTAGCCGGTCGGCGTCATAGGGCAATCCGTATGAGATGAAGAAGAACAGCGTCATGATGGCCGCAAACAGCCACCAGAGCGGATAGATGCGGGCGGCCCGCGCGAACAGGAATGCGCCCGCCGTCGTCAGGCGTGGCTGCACCTTGCCGGTCACGTAGACCATGATGAAGCCGGAAATGACGAAGAAGAAATCGACGCCGGAAAAACCGTTCTGCACGAAGGTTGAGAGCAAGGGCGCCTCATCCAGCCCCTTGCGCATGATGGCATCCATCTCAATCGCGCGAGTGTGATAGAGGACGACGAGAAGCGCCGCGACAGCGCGAAGGGCCTGGATTGAATGGAGCTTCAAGGCGCCGCTTCCCTCTACTGCACATCCAGGTGCCTTCATCCCGGATCGGAGTGTCGTCTGTTGCGTTGTCATGACATGGCCCGCGAGAGAAGCAAAGGCCGCATCGCAACCACAGCTAACTCGATTGCCGTTCATCATGGTGAGGCGATCTAGGAATGCAGGCAACAAAGACCATATTCGAGATGATGGCGCGCCAACCCATAGACTCCGATATCCCTGAACAGGCCAGGATCAATCAAGCGCGTCGGCGTTTTGGCGCCGTGACGATGGGGCTCCATGTCGCGATGCGCCAGTGTCTGGCGGCGCTCGGCGCCTTTCTCATCGCGATGGCCATACCGATTGGTATCCTGACGCCGTTTCTTCCGATTGGGCTTCCCCTTGCAATTATTGGCGTAGTGCTTCTTGGCCGAAATGCAGTCTGGGGACGCCGGTGGATGGAAGGAATGCTGGACCGTCATCCGCGCCTCGAACACTTCGCGCCAAACTGGTTGATGCGCGCTGTATTCGGCAGGGACAAACGCCCGCGGTCCTGAAAGTGCTATCCCACATATGAAAACGCCCTGCTGAAGAGCAGGGCGTTCGTTGTTCTGGTACGAGTTTGCCGGATGGCAGTCTGCGCTAGTTCAACGCTTTCTCGATGTCGGTCAGCGCTTTGGTAAAGAGGTCACCGCGCTGAGGTGAATTGGCGACGATGTCCTTCGAGGCGCGGGTTGCAGCGTTTGCAGCGGCGCGGCGCACATCATTGGTCGCTTCGGCTTCGGCGCGCGCGATACGGGCCTCAGCCTGTGCTTCGCGGCGGGCAACCTTCTCTGCGAGATCCTTGCGGGCCTGCTCAACCATCATTTTGGCATCGGCCTTGGCCTGCTTGATCATCTCTTCAGCAGCCTGGTCAGCTTCTTTCTGCTTGCGCTCTGCCTCAGCAAGGGCAGCAGCGGCTTCTTCACGAAGCTGGCGCGATTCATCGAGCTGGCGCTTGATCTCATCAGCGCGGCCGTCGAGGGCAGACGTGATCGCTTTGAGACCGCCGAGCGAGATCGCGATCAGGAGGAAGACTACGAAGGCCGCGAATGCGAAATTGGTCGCCGCATCCGTGAACGGGTAGGCGAGGTTGCCAAAGCCGGTCTTGGTCTCGTAGCCAGCTTCGCCGGCAGGCGCAGCAAGCGCGAGCGGTGCAGCAAGGGCTGCGGCGGTCAGCATGGATGAAAAACGTCCAATCGTCATGATCGTCTAGCCTTCCTGCTGGGTGTTACGGGCGACGGCCTGACGGGCGTCGGCTTCTGTCACAGTCACGCCGAGACGGCCAAGCATGGCTTGCGTCGCGGAGGTCGCAATCTGTTCGACATTCGACATGGCGTTGGTGCGAAGCGTCTGGATACGGGCTTCAGCCTCTGCGAGGCGCTCACCGAGATCAGCGTCGACCTTGGCGGTTTCAGCCGCGATCTCTGCTTCAACTTTTTCGCGGGCCTTGTCAGCGGTGTCGCGGGCTTTGCCGCGTGCTTCTGCAAGCGCGAGGTCCTGCTGTTGCTTCGCTTCCTTGGACTGCTCGTTAAGACGTGCAGCTTCATCAAGCGAGTCAGCAATCGTGTCTTCGCGGTTCTCGATCACGCCGCCAAGCTTAGGCAGAATGAAACGCGAGAGCGCGAGGTAGAGAATACCAAACAGGATGGCCAGCCAGAAGAGCTGTGACGGGAAATGCCACGGATCGAACGGCGGGAAAGAGGCCCCACCGGCGGCTTCGCCGTTAGCGGCCGGAGCTGCAAGCGACAGGAAATTCATGGCGCGACCTTATCAGTCTGAATGGTTGAGACTGGCCCGCGCGCAGTCAATGCGACGGGCCAGTCCAAATCAATAGTCCGGAAAAGTCTTCGTTAGACGACGAAGAGGATCAGGACGGACACCAGGAAGGCCAGGATGCCGAGAGCTTCAGCAAGGGCCATACCGATGAAGAGGTTACCGGTCTGCTGAGGAGCAGCCGATGGGTTGCGCATGGCAGCGTCAAGGAAGCTGGCAAAGATGTTGCCCACACCGAGCGCGGCACCGATCATGCCGAGAGTTGCGAGGCCTGCACCAACATATTTGAGGCCAAGAGCGATATCGCCTTCCATTTCGTGTCTCCTTTGAGGGATTGGCGTTGGTTCGATTTGATGCCCGTGAAGCCTGTTCGGCGGGGCGCGTCAAGTGTTGAGGCGCGGCTCTTTTGGCCGCACCGGCGAGAAACTAGTGCGATGGGTGAAGCGCGTCGTTGAGATAGACGCAGGTCAGGATCGCGAAGATGTAAGCCTGAAGGCCTGCAACGAGAAGTTCAAGCGCGTTGATGGCGATGCCCATTGCAAAGGCGAGCACACCGACAACACCGAGGAGCGCCGTGCCAGCCAGCGCCGCAGCGAACAGCTGGGCAGCAAAGGTGGCGAACAGCTTCAGCATGATGTGACCGGCAAGCATGTTCGCGAAGAGACGAAGCGCCAGTGTCACAGGACGTGCGATGAAGGAGATGACCTCGATCGGCACGAGAATGAGATAGATGAAGAAGGGGGCGCCGGACGGGGCGAAGAGTTTGAAGAATTTCAAGCCGTTCTTGTAGAGACCATAAATGATCACGATGGAGATCACGAGCAGGGCCAGCGCCCCGGTGACGACGATATGGCTGGTTGTCGTGAAGGCGTACGGCACCATGCCGATCATGTTCGCGAAGAACACGAAGAAGAAGAGCGTGAACACGAACGGGAAGAATTTGAGGCCTTCCTCGCCCGCAGTGCTGCGGACCATATTGGCCACGAAGCCATAGCCGATCTCAGCGATGGACTGCGAACGCGATGGGATGAGCTTGCCGCGCGACGCTGCAAGGCCGAAGAAAACGATGATCAGCGAAACGCCCAGCAGCATGTAGAAAGCTGCGTTGGTGAACGAAAGATCGATGCCGCCAATTTGAAGTTCGAAGAGTTTCTTCACTTCGAACTGGCTCATCGGGTCAGCCATCTGGTGGAAGGAGAGGTTCATCAGCCCTGTTTCCTGTTTTCCGGACCCTTGGTCTGGTCCGTTCCCTGAGTTTCCGCATATGCCGTTAGCTGGCGATAGGCGCGTATAACACTAAGGATTCCGGCTGCAAGGCCGAATCCCAGCCAGACAAGCAGTCCCCAGGGCTCTGTGCCGAAAACCTTATCGAACCAGTATCCGATAAGCAGTCCGATCACGACGCAGCCGGCCATCTCCGCGCCGTAGCGCAAGGCCATGCCAGCCCCTGAGTTCACATTCTCCTGATCTGCCTCGCGCTTTCGCTTCCTGGCTTCCCGCGCGTCATTGTCGGCCTGCGCTTTCGCAATCCGCTCTGAAAGATCATCACGCTCAGGACCGGCCATGGGGAATCGCCTAAATGCCGCTCGATACAGACCCGGGGAGGACCCCATGTCTTTCGAGCCGGAAGCTATTGGAGGGGGGTGGCCAAGTCAAGCCGACCGGTTTTCGTGCAAACGTTTGATTTAAATGGAAAAAGTGCCAGCTGCGCTTTTGACGCATGCGCCTATTCGGCTGCGACCAGCTCTTCGGCGGCATCGAGGTCGACGGAGACCAGTTTGGACACGCCCTTCTCGCGCATGGTCACACCGAACAGGCGGTCCATACGGCTCATCGTGACCGGATTGTGGGTGATGACGATGAAGCGTGTATTGGTGCGGCGGCGCATCTCGTCGAGCAGGCGGCAATAGCGGTCGACATTGGCGTCATCGAGCGGTGCGTCCACCTCGTCCAGCACACAGATCGGGGCAGGTCGCGACAGGAAGACGGCGAAGATCAGTGCCGTCGCCGTCAGGGCCTGCTCACCACCCGACATGAGCGACAGCGTGCCGAGGCGTTTGCCCGGCGGCTGAGCCATGATCTCAAGGCCGGCATTGAGCGGGTCTTCATCGTCAATCAGGCGAAGCTCTGCCTCACCTCCCCGGAAGAGCGTGGTGAACAGCGCTTTGAAATGCTCATTGACCCGCTCGAAGGCTTCAAGCAGGCGTGCACGCCCTTCATCATTGAGCGCCATGACACCTTCGCGCAGGCGGGCGATGGCCTTTATCAGATCGTCTTTCTCGGTTGCCTGCGTGCCGAGACGCTCTGCAAGCTCCTCGGCCTCGGCTTCGGCTTCCATATTGACGCCGCCGAGCTGGTCGCGGTCACGGCGAAGGAAGTCGAGCTGGCGTTCCGCTTCTGACGGATCGAGGCTTTCAATCTCTTCGTCCTCAAGCCCTGCACGGGCGAGCGTGATGAGGCCGGCCGGGGCGCGCTGGAACTGGTTGCGAGCCGCTTCGACCGCATCGGTCAGGCGGGCCTCGGCATTCTCGACCCGCACCTTGGCGCCGGCGAGCGCTTCGCGGGCTTCGACGGCGGCATTCGAAGCCTCGCGGGCTTCTGTCTCGCTCTCGCGCAAAGAGGCTTCTTTCTCTGCCAGGGCATCAGCGGCGACGCGGCGCTCTTCTTCCAGCGTCTCGACCCGCTTGGCGAGCGCGTCGATGTCGGCCTGCATGTCTTCAGGCTTCGCACGCGCGGCCACTGCCTCGCCAGCCGCCTCACGGCGCCGGGCAAGAAGGTCTTCGAGGCGCTGCTCGCTTGCTGCGAATCGCCTTTCCCACCGCTCAACGTCGCGGGCGAGGCCTTCACGCCGGGCGATGGCCTGTTCCCGGTTGCGGGTAATGTCGGCCAGCTGGCCGCGATATTCGGTTTCGTCGCTGCGGGCGCGGGCGAGGGCTTCGCGTGCTTCGGCGAGTTCAGCCTCAAGCTCTGCGAGATCTTCTGGCGCACCGCCGATGGAAACTGATTCCAGCGCATCCTCGACGCCGCGTAGGTCTGATTCGACACGGGCGAGCGCTTCGCTGGCTGATTCGCGCTTCACGTCGGCGCGCTCAGCGGCTTGCCGGGCTTCTGCGGTGGCAGAGCGGGCGCGGTTAAGCTCAGAGGCTTTTGGAGAGACTTGCTGGCGCGCGTCCTTCAGGTCGCGTTCGGCGCTCTCGCGGTTTTCCCGCGCTTCAGACAGCTCAGCCGTCGCCGATTCGAGGCGATTGCGGGCGGGGCCGATTTCGGCCTCTGCTGCATCGAGACGCGCCTGCTGCGCGAGGCGTTCAGCGGCAGAAACGGGAGCGTCAGGCGTGCGGGTAAAGCCATCCCAGCGCCAGAGATGCCCTTCAACGGAAACGAGCCGCTGGCCGGGCTTCAGATGAGCTGCAAGGCGTGGTCCCATCTCGGCCGGAACAACGCCGCATTGCGAAAGACGCACGGCGAGTTCGACCGGCGCTTCGACATGAGTCGAAAGCGGCTCGGCGCCCTCTGGCAGGTCGGGTGTCTCAATTGAGCTACCGCCCCAATAAAGCGGCGAATCAGACCGGGTTGATGCCTGAAGGTCATCACCAAGCGCGGCGGCGACGGCTTTCTCATAGCCATCATCAGAGCGTATCCGGTCGATAACGGGCGGCGCCTTGGGGCCGCTGGACGGCTGAAGCAGGCGTTTGAGGCCTGCAATTTCCGACTCCAGCGTCCGCACCGCCTGGTCTGCCTGATTGCGTGGGCCTTGGGCTGCGGTTTCGCTGGCTCGGGCTTCGACCAAGGCCTCGTCGGCCGCGTCCACGGCACGCTCTGCATCATGCAGCGCGATCTCTGCGGCCTCTTCAGCCTTTTCGGCAGTCGCGAGGCGTTCAGCCAGCGCAGCTGTGTCCGGCATATCACCCAGCTGCTGGCGAAGCCGGGCGGCATCGCTTTCAAGCGACTGCTTACGGCGGCGCTGCTGGTTCGCATTGGCTTCGGCCGCCTGACGCGCCGCTCTCAGCTCGGCGAGCTTGCCGCCAAGCTCATCAGCGCGTGTCTGCGCAGCCTCGAGTTCCGTGCGGGCCTGTTCCAGCTTCTGCTTTGCGTCAGCTTCCAGTTCTTCATTCGCTTCCGGGTCTTCAGTCGGCAGCGCGGCCAGCGTTTCACGCGCTTCGGCAAGGGCGTTTTCGGCTTCTTCCTTCTGCGATTGCTCGCGCTCGATATCGGACATGATCCGGCGCGCTTCGCTCTCATGGCGGGCTAACAGCTCGGCAGCGGTCTTTCGCTCGGTTTCAAGGCGGGCAAGGTCGATCTTGGCCTGGCCAAGCTTTCCGGAAATGGCCGCTTCGACATTGCGCAGAGGCTGGATGCCATCGCCAGCTTCTATGCGGCGGGTCTCTGCGATGGCAGACGCGCGGGTCAGCGTCTCGACGGCGTCGCGGCAGCGGATGAGTTCTTCTTCAGCGAGTATTTTGGCTTCAGTGGCCGCCTGCCAGCGAAGATGGGCGAGGAAGGCTTCCAGAGCGGCGATCTTGTCTGAAAGCTCTTTGTATTTTCGTGCTTTACGGGCCTGACGTTTCAGGCTTTCGAGCTGTCGTTCTACCTCGGCCGAGACTTCAGAGAGCCGTTCGAGATTGGTTTCAGCGGCGCGCAGCTTCAGCTCGGCTTCGTGGCGGCGGGTATTGAGGCCCGCGATACCGGCGGCTTCCTCTAGGATGCGGCGACGGTTCTGTGGCTTGGACCCGATAAGTTCCGAAATCTGGCCCTGACGAACCAGAGAAGGAGAGTTCGCGCCTGTAGAAGCATCCGCAAAGATGAGCTGGATGTCCTTGCCGCGTACCGTCCGCCCATTGAGCTTGTAAGTCGAACCAGCACCCCGTTTGAGGCGGCGCACGACTTCCAGCGTGTCGGAGGCATTGAACTCCGGCGGCGCGGTGCGGTCCGAATTGTCGAGAACGAGGGTGACTTCAGCCAGCTCACGGGCCGGGCGGCTTTGCGAGCCGGAAAAGATGAGATCGTCCATCTCGCCGCCGCGCATGGCCTTGGCGGAACTGGCGCCCATGGCCCAGCGCAGGGCTTCGAGAAGGTTGGACTTGCCGCATCCATTCGGGCCGACAATGCCTGTCAGGCCCGGATGGATGGGGACTTCCTGGGGTTCAACAAAGGATTTGAAGCCTGCAATGCGCAGTTCTGAAATGTGCAATGCAGGCTCCCCAACTGAATGGAAGGCTTATTGCTGCGGCGCAGCCTCACCTTCGGTTTCGTCCATGGACTCAGTGTCACTGTTCATAGATTCGCCTGACATGTCGCCCTCGTCAGTCATGGCGGGGGTTTCAGCCTCTTCCATGCTCGCTTCGGTGGCAGTTTCTGGCGCATCTTCACCAAGGGCTTCGTCGAGCATGGCCTGCATGGCTGGCCACTGACGCCACTCATACCCTTCGAGCTGCTCGCCGTTGAGGAAGAGGGTCGGCGTTGCGTTCACGCCTGCATCATCACCGGCGGCGACGGATGCTGAGATCGCACGGCGGATGTCGGAGTTCTCAAGACAGGCATCAAACTCGGCCTCATCCGTGATGCCGTGATTGGCGCCGATCTGCTGCAGAGCTTGCTTCACCTGGCCGCCTTGGCGCGCAAGGCTGAGAATGGCGGTCTGGCGTGAGAAAAGCTCATCGAGAACGTCATAGTAGCGGTCTTCGCCTGCGCAGCGCGCGATTGCAAAGCCTGCGACGGAGATGTTTGCCGGTGCCGTCGGAAATTCGCGGAAGACGTAGCGGACCTTGCCGGTGTCGACATACTCGTCTTTCAGATTGCCAACGACATCATTGTGGAACTGGAGACAGGCCGGGCAGGTCCAGGAGGCGTACTCGACGATTGTGACCGGCGCATCCGCCTCACCAAGCGAAATTTCCTGAAGGGCCGCACTGTTCGGACCTTCGCCGCTTTCATCGCCTGAGGCCCCGCAGGCAGCCATCATCAGGAAGGATGCAGCCAGAATGGAGGTCCGGCGGGTCAGGGTGTTCATTTTCATGACGTCTTCTCTTCAGGATTGGTAGGTCAGGGGCCGGTCAGGGGTGATCCGGCAAATTAGTTGTCTCGTCGCTGGCTAGCACAGCTTCGCCCAGCGCCAAAACCGCCTCTCGCAAGGCGCGATCTTCTATCTTCGCAACTGAAGCCTCCAGTGCGGCGCGCTCCTCGGCTGTCAGGGGACGGCGCGTTCGTACAGGCTTCGGAGCAGGTTGGCGCGCAAGCGGCCCCTGCTTGATCCGGATTTCGGAGATATCGCCGCCCAGTGCCACAGAAACACGCTGGCGGATCAGCTCACTCTGATGCTGGATCATGGTCGAGGCTGCTGGGATGCAGGTCACGGTGAGGACGCGCCCCTTGCCCTTGCCGCCAGAGCCGACTTTCTCTGGCTCACAAACTCTTGCGATCTGCGAGCCGACGGTTTCGGCCCAGATCAGCTTTAGCCGGCCGATTGCCGGGCCCTTGTCCGGCACGCGGTCGCGGGTGATGCGCTGGCTGAGTGTGCCGATCGTCTTTGGGGCGGGGGCAACCGGTTTGGCGCGGGCATGGCGCAGCCTGATCCGGGCACGGGCTTCTTCCAGCGGGTCGAGGCTTGATCTCATCACCATGAACGTGATTGTGCCCTGCATGGCGAAACGAGAAAAGGCCGCTTCTGCGGCTGGCGCGCGCTTTGACGGGCTGCCTGATGCACTTCTTGACTGGTATGGGCGTCATGCGCGCACGCTGCCCTGGCGGATTGGCCCGGGTGAGCGCGGCCGCGGTGTCGTCCCCGACCCTTATCGCGTCTGGCTGGCGGAGATCATGCTGCAGCAGACCACAGTGCCGCATGCGGCTGGGTATTTCGAAGCATTCACCCGGACATGGCCGACGGTAGAGGCACTGGCCTCAGCTGAAGATGGGGACGTCATGGCGGCATGGGCCGGCCTTGGCTATTACGCCCGTGCTCGCAACCTCCTGAAATGTGCGCGTGAAGTCGCTGCGAGGGGCAGCTGGCCAAGAACTGAGGCGGGCCTTCGGGAACTGCCGGGCATCGGGCCTTACACGGCGGGGGCCGTCGCAGCGCTGGCCTTCAACCAACGCGCCGCTGCCGTCGACGGCAATGTCGACCGCGTCTTCGCCCGCATCCTTGCCGCCAAGGGTGAGTGGAAAGACGAGAAGCGGCGCATCGCGGACCTGGTGGGTGAGCTTGTTCCCGAAGACAGGCCGGGGGAGTTCGCAGAAGCCCTGATGGACCTCGGCGCCACCATCTGCACGCCAAAACGCCCCAACTGCCTGATCTGCCCTTTGCGGGCATGGTGCGCGGCTCATGCGGAAGGCGAGCCAGAGCGCTATCCGATGAAGCCAGCCAAGAAAGCCAAGCCGGTCAGGTTCGGTGAGGTCTACATCGTGCGCGGGGCATCAGGCGTCGCCGTGGAGACACGTCCGTCGCAGGGTCTGCTTGGCGGCATGCTCGGCCTTCCCACCACGGAATGGCGCGAGGATGGCAAAGCTGGCCGGCTGGATTGGATTGAGGGCGCGCAAGAGATAGGTGAGGTCAAACACGTCTTCACTCATTTCGAACTGCGCCTGAGAGTGCTGACCGTCGAGAGCGAAGGCGCGCTTCCGGATGGGTATGAGCTGCGCGATTCAGGCAGTGTGGCAGACGCTCTGCCGAGTGTGTTCAGGAAGGCGCTGAAGCTTGCTTCATGAGGTTTCCGTCGTTCCGGCCCGATAGGCCTCTTCGCGTTCGGCCGCGAGAAGGTCCCTCACTGTCTCATTGGCATAGCCGAACTCTTCGAGGACACGGCCGGAAAGCTGAAGCGCGGCCTCGATAGCGTCGGGGATCACATAGGTAGCGCCAGCAGCCTGGAGTTCCCGGCCATGCTCTGCATCGCGCGCCCGCACCATGATGGGGAGGGCCGGCCGCCTGCGGCGAACCGCTTCCACCATCTGGCGTGCGCTGGCTGCGTTATCGACGGTCACCACCACCATCGATGCCCCGGCGAGCCCAGCTGCGCCCAGCATTTCAGGCCGACCGGCATCCCCGATAGAGACTTGCCAGCCCTTGCGGCGCCCTTGCCGGACGAGGGCAGGATCATTTTCCACAATCACGATATCGGTGTTCGCTTCGGAGAGGACACGCGCAATCGTGCGTCCAACACGGCCAAACCCTGCAATGATGACGTGGCCGTCGAGGCCCTCGAAGCTCTCGGTGTCGGGCTCCTGCTCTGGCTGCGGGGATTTAAACCGCTTGGCGAGGACCTGCCCCAGCCGGGATGTGGCCGGGATCAGCAACATTGAAAGGCCAGCAATGGCCGTGACGGGTGTCGCCTGCTGCGAAGTCAGCAGACCAGCGGCCGTCGCAGATGCCATCACGACAAAAGCGAACTCACCGGCTGGGGCGAGCAGGAACGCGGCCTCGGTCGCGACGGGGCGGGCCGCTCCAAAGAGGCGCGTGCTGGTCCAGGCGATGGCGAGCTTCAGCGCCAGCATGGCGGCCAGTCCGCCAAGGACGACAGGCGCGAGTTCGACGATGACGGCGAGATCGATGCTCATGCCCACCGTCATAAAGAAGATGCCGAGGAGAAGCCCCTTGAACGGATCGAGATCGACTTCCGCCTGATGCCGGAACTCTGTTTCGCCCAAAAGCAAGCCAGCGAGGAATGCGCCGAGCGCAACGGAGAGCCCGGCAGAGGCGGTGATGACTGCTGCGCCGATAACGGTGAGCAGCGTGACCGCCATGAGAAAGTCGCGACCGCCCGCCTGCGCTGCCAGCCTAAAGACGGGGCGCACGGCAAAACGGCCGATGGCGACAATGACGACCAGCGCGATCAGCCCCTCACCGAGCGCGCGCAACACATCCCCCGCGAGGCTGCCGCCGCTTTCCGCTGAAAGGAAACTGATCAGGATCAGGATCGGCGCAACCAGAATGTCCTGAAAGAGGAGCACGCCCAGCGCCGCCTTGCCTGTCGGGCCGGTAGCACGATGCTCATTGGTCAGCATCTGCATGACGATGGCCGTGGAGGAGAGCGCGAGCGCAAGGCCGATGATGGCAGCGGCTGCTGGCTCAAGCCCGATCAGCCACAGCGCAACGCCAATGGCGATTGCGCTCGCCACCGACTGCAGGGCGCCTGCGCCAAACACCGCATCTTTCATGCGCCAGAGCTTTTCAAAGGAAAGCTCGAGCCCGATCAGGAAGAGAAGGAAGAGAATGCCCAGTTCAGCAAACGGCGCGGCAGCTTCCGGCTCACCTACGGTAATGAAATGAACCGGGGCCCAGAGGTCTTCCAGCGTGCCGAGGCCGTAAGGGCCAAGCACCACACCGGCGATCAGGAAACCAGCCACTGCAGGCACGCGCACCAGTCGCAGCGCTGGCACGATGATGCCAGCGGCGAACAGAAAGACGAGCATGTCCTTCAGGAAGAGTTCCTGGCCTTCGTGTCCCATACCTTGTCTTTCGACACGATCCGGGCGCCTGCGGCAAGGCCGGGATATTCCTTATGCTATTCCGGTCAGGGAAGGGCGCTAGTTAAGGCCCATTTCCTGACGGTATCGGCGGCGTAGCAGGTCGATCGGCGCAAGGTCGCCCTTTGGCGATTCATAGTGCCAGAACGTCCAGCCATTGCAGGCCGGCTGCTTCATGACATGGGCGCCCAGCCGGTGGATAGAGCCGGATGCGTCGCCTGAAGACAGGCTGCCATCGACGCGGATACGGGCGTGGTGGCGTTTCTTTGGCGACCAGAGACGGTCACCGGGTTTCAGCCAGCCATTCTCGACAAGTGCGCCAAACGGCACGCGGGGCAGCGCACGTGCACCCTTCTGCGTTTCCAGCGCGTCGCCTTCGAGCGGCGTGATCGCCGACAGTCGGGCGCGCGAGAGGCGAATGTAGGATTGGTCCTGCTCGATGCCGACATAGTCGCGGCCAAGCATCTTTGCCGCAGCAGCGGTCGTGCCGGTGCCAGAGAACGGATCGAGGATGACATCGCCCGGATTGGTGGTCGCGAGGATGACGCGTTTCAGCAGCGCCTCAGGCTTCTGCGTCGGATGGGCTTTCTTGCCCTGAACATCTTTCAGTCGCTCAGACCCCGTGCAAAGCGGGATGGTCCAGTCGGAGCGCATTTGCTTGTCTTCGTTGAAGGCTTTCAGCGCGTCGTAATTGAAGGTGACGCGCGACTTCTCGGTCTTGCCGGCCCAGATCAGCGTCTCATGCGCATTCTGGAAGCGCGTGCCCTTGAAGTTCGGCATTGGGTTCGACTTCAGCCAGATCACATCATTCTGGATCCAGAAGCCGCTATCCTGGAGGATCGCGCCGACGCGGAAGATGTTGTGATAGGAGCCGATCACCCAGATCGCGCCATCATCCTTCAGGACGCGGCGGCATTCGGTCAGCCACTGATGGGTGAACAGATCATAGGCGTCGAAGCTGTCGAACTGGTCCCAGGCATCATCGACGCCGTCGACATGCGACTGGTCAGGCCGGGTGAGCCCTCCGCCAAGCTGGAGGTTGTAGGGCGGGTCGGCGAAGACAAGGTCAACGGACTTGTCCGGAAGGCGCGACAGCACGTCGACACATTCGCCTTCGATGATCGTATTGCGGACCAGATCCATACTTGATTGCCCTCTTGCGCGCGATTCGGTTTCAGGCGCGCATCCCGCAGGAATTTGGTTATTCAATCGTTACACCCGCGCGCCCGTGCGCAGACGTTTTTCAGAAAGCCAGCCGCATCTGCCCGCTCGGCGGCTCTGGCGGACGGAAAAGATCGGTGCGCAGGCGCGGGCGCGCCTCATCAAGACCGAGCCGGCGCGCGGCCTTCTTGAAGCGCTGGGAAATGATCTGGGCGTGTACCCCACGTCCGCGCCCCCGCTCAAACCAGTTTGAATCATAGTCCTGACCGCCGCGCATATCGCGCAGCGTGTTGATCACTTTCGCGGCGCGGTCCGGGTAGTGTTCGGCCAGCCATTCATGGAAGATGTCTTTCAGCTCAAAGGGCAGGCGAAGGACGACATAGCCCGCGCTGGAGGCGCCATTCTCGGCGGCCGCTTCAAGAAGGTCTTCCATCTCCGGCTCATTGAGGGCCGGGATGATCGGAGCCGTCATCGCGATGATCGGAATGCCTGCTTTTGTCAGCGCAGAGATGGTCTGAAGCCTGCGATAGGGCGCGGCGGCGCGCGGCTCCATCAGGCGCGCAAGCCGGGGGTCCAGCGTCGTCAGTGACACGCCAACCCGGGCGAGCCCTTTTTCTGCCATCGGCGCGATGAGGTCGATATCACGTTGGATCAGCGCTGACTTGGTCAACAGGGTGACCGGGTGATTATGTTCTGACAGGATTTCCAGGAAGGTACGTGTCAGCTTCAGCTGTCGCTCCACTGGCTGGTAGGCGTCCGTATTCATCCCAAGCGCGATAGGCCGAGGTACATAGGAGGGGCGGGACAATTCCTTGCGCAGCAGGGCAGGGCCTTCCGGCTTGAAGAAGAGCCTGCTTTCGAAGTCCAGGCCCGCCGACAGGCCGTGATAGGCATGGGTTGGCCGAGCGAAACAGTAGACGCAGCCATGCTCGCAGCCGCGATAGGGATTGATCGTCCGATCGAAGGAAATGTCCGGCGAGCGGTTATAGGTAATGATCGTGCGCGCGCTCTCGCGTGTGAGTGTCGTGTCGAGACGTGCGGCGCTATCCTCGATCGTGCCCCAGCCATCATCGAACGCATCACGCGTCTCGCGCTCGAACCGGCCCGTCTGGTTAGAGATCGCGCCGCGTCCGCGATGTTCATGGCGCTCGGCGCTATGCGACACGTCCAGATTGGTGACGCGACCTTTCGGGGGGAGTTTCTGGTTCAGTCTCATGGGGAAAGGAAACCATGAGAAAAAGAACAAAACAAGAACAATATGGGCGTCATAAAGCGCTCATCCACAGGCGAATCAGCGGAGAGAGCCTAGTCGCGGCGGGTGTCGAAACTTTCCAGGATGGTTCGGAAGTGGCGCGCCAGAGAGGTCGGCAGGAACAGCGCGATGTCCTTGGTCACGGTCATGCCGTCCGGAGCCACGCCATGGGAGGCTGGCACGATCTGCAGCAGCATCGGGGCTTCTTCAAACTCGCGCACGCTGGTGCGTTCGCGATAGATGACGACGACGTTGCGGTGACGATCATCTGCGCAGATGTCTTCGAAGATCTTTTCAACTTCTTCCTGCGGGCCTTCGAGGACCTGCATGAAGTTCGTGCCGTTGAAAAGTAGAATGCCGGTTATGTTGCTATCACGGTTTCTGGTGATCGCAGCTTCCAGAATACTCTGAAGATCAACAGACGTCAGCGTGCGCGTTGCAACACTAACATAAGCTAGTTTGTACATAACGGACCCTCTTCGGCAGGCCGGGACATGGAACAATTCGGCAGGTGCCGTCGATAACCTGCATCAATATAGCTGTTCATCACGCGCTTATTGACTCTGTTTATACAGTTGCCAGTCACGCCATGTATCTATGTCGATCAGTTGCGGCAGTAGAGTTATACTCACGTCTCGCGGCAAGTTGCTCCACACGTCCTCCATGGCGTGAGGGCTAGACCAGCGGATATTTTCAAAAAGACTTGGGGTGCGCAGGTCTTGAGAAATGCCGAACAGCCAGAACCCCCCGTCCAATGCCGGTCCGAAGACAGCAGAGTTTCGCCCGAGATTTCGGGTCGCGGTGAGTATCATGCGCTTCTTCAGTCCCGGCGCATCCGTGCCGATGAACATGACGGGGCCGCGCGGGGCTTCGATCATTGCATGGGTCAAGCGCTCGCCGAGCGAGCGGCCATGCTGCACAAATCGTTCAAAATGTTCTGGCCAGACACCGCCCAGGGTAGACGACATCATCGATGGTGGATCGACCATGAGGCGCGTGTGCCATGCCGGGTGCTCGCTCTGGCTGATCGTGTGTGCGGTGAGGCTGCGGGCCATGCGCCGCGCGGCAACCCGGCCAATATCTGCCGCGAGCCTGGTCTTAGATGCGCCGATGCGCGGCGCCTTGGTGAAGATGAGGAGCGTTGGTCTGGTCATTAGGGCAATATTCAGCGATAGGCGGCGGCCAGCTTTTCCGGGCTGGCGCCAAGCAGGTAACGTGTAATCAGCCAGGCATTCTTCCAGCTGCGCTTGCGCCAGCCATCGCGTTCATACTTGGCGGCTGATGTCCGCGACTCGGCCGAGAGCATGTTCAGCCTGCGTTTTCCGATGGCCCGCACAAGCGCGACATCCTCCATGAGGGGCAGGTCCTGATAACCGCCGACCTCTTCATACAGGCTGCGAGGCAGCAGCAGACCCTGATCGCCATAAGGCAGACCAAGCAGCTTCGCGCGCCGGTTGGCCCGTGCGGCGACATGCTTGGCCATCGGATTGTCTGACCGGAAGGCGAGGGTGAAATATGCCGCCTTGCCGGGCGAGTTCGACATATGATCTCGGGCGCGCTCAACCCAGTCGCGCGTCAGCGCCGTGTCGGCGTGCAGGAAGAGGAGCCACTCGCCTCGCGCCGCATCTGCCCCGGCGGCGAGCTGTTTTCCGCGGCCAGGCTCACCTTTGATGAGTGTCGCGCCGGAAGCTTCAGCAATCTCGAAGGTGGCATCGTTAGAGCCCCCATCGCTGATCACGACCTCACGGATCAGGCCAGCTTCGGCACCGTTCATAAGGCTGGATAAGCTCTGCGGCAGATCGTCGGCGGCGTTGAGCGTCGGTATGACGACAGAGAGAGGCGCTGGCATGCGTAAATCTCGACAAGGTTCAAATTGTCGCGCGAAGGCGCACCACTATTGGCGGAACGGCTCCGCACCAACGGCGTTAAAGCAGTGTTCGAAACATGAAGGAAGGGACACATGTCCACGATCTACGAGACACTGAAGAAAGACCACGACAAGCACCGCGAGATGCTCGACCTCATCGCCAGCACCAGCGGCGACAACGAAATGCGCCGCGACGTCTGGGACAAGTTCTATCACGATGTGAGCGCGCACGCCGCCGCTGAGGAAGAGACGTTCTATTCCAAACTCATCTCCACAGAAGATGGCCAGCCTGAAGGTCGCCACTCCGTCGCCGAGCACAAGGAACTCGACGACCTGATGGAAGAGCTGAACGACACTGACATGTCTTCACCAGCCTGGCTCACCAAGTTCAAGAAGCTCAAGGACCGCTACGAGCACCACATGGAAGAGGAAGAAAACGACGTCTTCCCAGTGGCGAAAGAAACTGTCGGCAAGGACGGGAACGAAAAACTGGGGTCCGCGTTCAAGAAGCGTAAGGAAGCTGAATTTGAGCTTGTCGAGGAGAAAGCCGAAGAGAAGCTCGAAGAGTAGATTAGACAGATGGGACACCTAAGGAAGCTGGACCGCACATCCGGTGGACGTCCATCAAAAAGAGGCTGAAGCGTTCCCTCCCCCTCGCGCTTTACCCTCTCAAAAAGCCCCGGAGCGCATCCCCTCCCCCTCCCTAGCGCTCCGGGGTTTTTTTAATGCGCGGGAGAAAAGTCGCTCAATGGATGGAGTTGCGGAAGTGAGCCGCAATCAGCAGGGCTGCATACAAGCCCGCAGCGGCATTTCCTCCGATAGGGGTCTTCAAGCCGAAATACCCCGACACCATCCCGGCTGGCACAGCAATCAGCAACCGAAGCCCTTCATCAAGTGACGTGTATCGATCAAGCGCATAGGCAGTACCTAGCCCTGTGATCAGCGCCAGGAGGAAGAAGTGAAGGAAATGGCGACCCGTTCGCGCCATTTCAGTGTCCTCGCGGCCATATCGATCTATCAAGAAAGTGCCTCCAGCTTTGCCTGTATCTGCAGCAGGTCCCGCCATGCGCGGCTCTTTTCTTCGGGGCGACGCAGCAGGAAAGCCGGGTGGAAGATCGGGAAGAGGGGGCCTGAATAGCCGCCAGGTGTCTCGAAGGTCTGCTCGGTGCCGCGCAGCTTCATGATGCCGATAGAGGCATTGAGAAGCGACTTCGCAGAAACGCCGCCTGCCGAGATGATGAGTTTGGGTTGGCCCAGTTCCACCATCCGGTCGACGAAGGGGCGGCAGAGCGCCAGTTCATCATCGGTCGGATTCCGGTTGCCGGGTGGGCGCCAGTAATTGACGTTGGTGATGAATGTGTTTGTCGCACGCGACAGGCCGATTGCCGCCAGCATCCTGTCCAGCAACTGACCTGCGCGCCCCACGAATGGCAGGCCCTGTTTGTCCTCTTCGGCGCCCGGACCCTCACCGATCACCATGACCGGCGCGCCCTCGACACCGTCGAAACAGGCCGCCTTTCGCGCCGCCTCCTTGAGGAGGCAGCCGTCAAACCCTTCGATCGCCGCTTTCAGCTCAGCAAAGCTCGATGCCGCCTTTGCCAGGTTTTGGGCTTCTTCCACCCAGTCCTGATGGCCTTTCTCTTTGGGTATCCGGCGCAAGGCGCGTGTCTGCGCAGGGGCAGGCCCTGCGTCAGGTCTTGCGCGCGCAGCCTTGGTCAGGGCGCGGATCTCTGCCTCATCGGCCTCCACACCCATCTCCGCCCACCAGGCGCGCAGCGCCTCAAGCGCCTGAATTTGTTCCGTCTGAGACATTGAGACCCTTTGGAATTCTGGCAAATCGACTGTAGACCGGACTGTGACTATGTACAAAGCGGGCTATCACACGTGGCCTCAGCCGGGAGAGACAAGATATGACCGAAGCGGTGGAACGCGAATCCATGGAATTCGACCTCGTGATCGTTGGCGGTGGGCCTGCAGGCCTGTCAGCTGCGATCCGGGCGAAACAGCTGGCCAATGAGGCAGGCGAAGAGCTTGAAGTCGTCGTGCTGGAAAAAGGCGGCGAGATCGGCGCGCACATCCTTTCCGGCGTCGTGCTCGATCCAAAGGCCCTCGATGAGCTAATCCCCGACTGGCGGACACGCGACAACAAGCCGATCTATACCGAAGTCACCGCCGACAAGTACAAGCTGCTCGGCCCGAAAGGCTCCATGGGCATGCCGACCTTCGGCTTCCCGCCTTTCATGCACAACCATGGCTGTTTCACCGGCTCACTCGCGAACGTGACGCGCTGGCTGGGTGAAGAGGCAGAGAATCTCGGCGTTCAGGTCTTCCCGGGCTTTGCGGCATCCGACGTGGTCTATGGCGAGAATGGCGAAGTCAAAGGCGTCGTCGCTGGTGTCATGGGCATTGCAGCAGATGGCAGCCACAAGGGCGACTATGAGCCAGGCATGGAGCTGCTCGGCAAATACGTCCTCTTCGCAGAAGGCGCCCGCGGCTCGCTGACCAAGCAGGTCAAGGCAAAGTACGACCTCGAAGCCGACTGCGACCCGCAGAAATACGGCATCGGCCTGAAAGAAGTCTGGTCCGTCCCGGCAGAC
The DNA here is from genome assembly GCF_003576245.1 of Henriciella algicola. GTDB lineage: Bacteria > Pseudomonadota > Alphaproteobacteria > Caulobacterales > Hyphomonadaceae > Henriciella > Henriciella algicola. The sequence continues at coordinate 186,679 of NZ_QWGA01000003.1, read as the reverse complement.
CATCCTGAATTCAGCGCAGGCTATGTCCAGCACACCTTTGGCTGGCCAGTACAGGACAAGGACGGCAATGGCGGCGGCTTCCTCTACCACTTCTCCGAGGGCGGCGAGAACTATGTCTCCGTCGGCTATGTGGTCCACCTGAACTACAAGAACCCGTGGCTCTCCCCGTATCAGGAGTTCCAGCGCTACAAGCACCATCAGGACATCAGCAAATTCCTCGAAGGCGGCAAGCGCGTTGCCTATGGCGCCCGTGCGATCACCTCTGGCGGCGTCCAGTCTGTGCCAAAGCTCGCCTTCCCGGGCGGTGCACTGATCGGTTGTTCTGCCGGTTTCGTGAACCTGCCGCGCATCAAGGGCTCTCACAATGCGATGAAAACCGGCATGCTGGCAGCTGAAGCCGCCGTCGAGGCCGTGCGCGAAGGTCGCCAGAGCGACACGCTGGACGCTTATGAGACGGCCTACAAGGATAGCTGGGTCTTCACGGACCTCTCGCAGGTCCGCAACATGAAGCCGCTGATGAGCAAGTTCGGCACGATGGCCGGCGCCGTCCTAGGCATGCCGGACATGTGGCTGCGCTATCTCTTCGGCTTTGGTTACCTGCCAACCATGAAGCATGAGAAGCCGGACTACGCCTATCTGAAGCCCGCCGACAAGTGCCGGAAGATCGAATACCCGAAACCGGACGGAAAGCTCAGCTTCGACAAGCTGACCAACGTGTCCTTCACCAACACCAACCATGCTGAAGACCAGCCGGTGCACCTGATCGTGAAGGATATGGAGCTTCAGAAGCGTTCAGAGCATGACGTGTTCGCAGGTCCATCCGAGCGCTACTGCCCGGCCGGCGTCTATGAGTGGGTTGAGGAAGATGGCAAGGAGCCACGCTTCCAGATCAATGCGCAGAACTGCATTCACTGCAAGACTTGCGATATCAAGGACCCGAACCAGAACATCAACTGGGTTACGCCTGAAGGCGGCGGCGGTCCTGCCTATCCGAACACGTAAGGTTCGCATCCTGAACAGGAGCGCGCTGTGCAAAGCTTCGAATTCAAACCCGCCCTCCTGAGAGGGCGGGACAACTGGACCGTCGATAGCGGCATGCTGACCTGTAATGGGGAGCTCTATCTGAGCTTCGCCGATGTCACGGGTCTTCACTTTGGTGAGATGACGGTCCGGCAAACGCATAGCGCGTGGCTGGATATCGAGACGGGCGAAACCCGCCACCGTATCGGCTGCAATGCGCCCCGGGGCGACCAGAATAATGAGCAGTTCCTGGCGCTTTGCCGGGCCATTGTCGCAGAGGTCGCTGAAAAGAAGCCCGACCTCACCATGAAGGTCGGGGTAGGCGGCGGCGCCCGCTGGACACTCTTCCTTCTTGGCCTCGCCATGATCGCGGCGGGCATCGTCGGCATGGTCTTCTCTCAGGAAGCACGGCGCGGCATGGAGCTTTTTGCACTGGCAGCCGGCGGCGGTTTTGCGCTTTTCGGTTTGCTGCTTGCCTTCATGTGGCGGCCGGGGGCAGGCATTCTCGTTCTAAATTCGGACCAGGCGCGTGCCCATCTGGCCGCAAGATCTCTGAACCCTGACCCAGCCGAAGCCGAGAAGCAGGCCGAGACAGACGAAGACAACAAAGGGTAGCGCGCCGCCGCCCGCTGCCCCAATCGTCGCCCCGGTTGCGCAGGCAGCGGCAAGCCCCCACCAGAGAATGGCAACTTCCCATGCGCTCCAGCCAGACTTGATGAGCGCCTGATAGGCATGGTCGCGGTGCGCGGTGAACAGGCTCTCGCCGCGCTTGGCGCGAAGGACCAGCGTCATCAGCGTATCGATCAGGATAGGCAGGGCGAGCGTCGCAATCGTCCAGACAGACAAGCCTGAGATGATGGCGAGCGTCGCAAAGAGCGCACTGACGCCGAACGCGCCGATATCGCCCGCATAGAGCTGGCCGCGCATATTGATGATGAGAAAGCCTGCGCAGGCCGTGATGATTGCGATCAGGCCGGACGGGAAGCAGCCAGCTTCGCTGAGCAGGAGCGACGCGCCAAGCCCGGAAAACATGAAGGCGAGGACGCCGATGGCGAGGCCATTGCTGCCATCCATGAAATTGGCGGCATTAGTAAAGACGAGCAGCCAGAGGGCAGAGCCTGCAATCATCAGTGCCGGCGCTGTGAGATTTCCGAACGGGCTATCAAGCTGCGGGACCACAACGCCGAAAAGCGGTGCGCCAATACAGATGGCGAGCAGCAGGACGAGTTTAAGGACGGCATTGAGGTCGCTGATATCATCAGCAGCACCGATCGCGGCAAAGCCGAGGCTCGCCGCCAGCGCAACCGCTACGGCGCGAACATTCCCGGGCAGGAAGTCATTGCCGAGCCAGAGCGGGTTCACTGCGTGGAGCACGCCCGCGAGCAGGATGACAGAGAAGAAGCCCGCCAGAATACCAGCGCCGCCAAGGCGCGGCACCGGCGCGGCCTGAAACTTCCGCTGGCCGTCCGGCATGTCGAGCACGCGCCATTTCCGGCTGAACTGGCACACCAGATAAGAGACAAGGCCCGCCAGAAGGCAGATGACCGGATAGAGAATCAGCTCAGGCATTCGCCGATCCTAGCCGCCTTTGAGAAGCGTGGGAGCCACCCACCAGTGCGGATATTGCGATTTCAGCGTATCGGCGGCGGCGACAAGGTCTGCGCGGGTCTCAAACAGGCCAAAACAGCTCGCGCCAGAGCCGGACATACGGCTGAGCGCGCATCCCGGCAGTCCCCTGATCGCGTCCAGTACACCTTCAATTTCAGGGATCAGGCCGATGGCCGGGGCTTCGAGGTCATTGCGGCTATTATTGCGCAGCCAGGCAATCATTTCAGGCGGGTGTTCAAAGGCCGGCAGGTCCAGCGGCGAGAGCCCCGGATTGCCGCTCGCCTCGTCAAAAGCCCTGAAAACCGGACCCGTCGGACAGGCGATGTTCGGATTCACGAGAAGCGTCGGCAGGTCCGGAAGGCCGCTGACCGGTTTGATGACTTCGCCTTCGCCCTGCATCCTGCAGGCCTGCGATACATAGGCGGCGGGCACATCCCCGCCGAGACTGGCAGCGAGCGTCCAGGCAATCTGGTCGGTGATCGTACCGAGCTTCACCAGCTGTCGCAGCATCGCCCCTGCATCGGCAGAGCCGCCCCCAAGACCGCCCGCAACAGGGATGTTCTTGTAAAGGGTAATGGCAAGCGGCGGCACGCGCAGGCCGCGGACCGCGCAGGCCGACAGCGCTTTCAGGACGAGGTTTTCGCTGGTCGCAAGGTCGGGCGAAGCGAAGGAGCCGTCAATCTGCAGGCTGAGGCTGGTCGCGCGCCGCGCTTCGACCCTGTCAGAGGCTTCGGGGCCCGCGAACATGACGAGGCTATCCAGCGGATGCCGGCCATTTTCCTTTACGGCTCCGACATGGAGCAGGAGGTTTATCTTGGCCGGAGCCAGCATCAGTTATCCCGGCTGGCCGCCTGCGTTTCAGGACCGGTGAGCATCTTGCGCTCAATCTTCCGGATTTCCTGCTCGTCATCATTAAGGAGCGTGAGCGCCTTTTCCCACTGGAAGCGCGCTTCGGTCCGCCGGCCCGTCATCCAGTAGGCATCGCCCAGATGATCGATGATCTCGGCAAGGTCAGGCTCAATCTCAGCGGCGAGCTCCAGATAATAGACCGCCTGATCAAAGTCGCCGAGCTTGTAATAGCCCCAGCCAAGGCTGTCCGTGATGGCGCCGCTATTCGGGCGCAGCGAAAGCGCCTGACGGATAAGGTCCATACCGCGCTCAAGGTGGAGGCCGCGATCCACCCAGCTATAGCCAAGATGGTTGAGAACTTCCGGCGAGGACGGGTTCAGCGCCTTGGCCGTCAGGAAGTCGGTTTCAGCGTCAGGCCAGTTGCCGAGGCGCTCATTGAGCGTGCCGCGTGCATAGTAAAGCCGCCAGTCACCAACGCCCAGTGCTTCGTCGCCAGAGATGACTTCGGTGAAGGCGGTGAGCGCTTCCTCGTCAGCCTCGAGCGAGGTGAGGAGGTCAGCAATCTGGATCTTGAGGTCGCGTTCCGGATCTTCCGACAGCGTTTCGATGGCAAGGCTCAGCGCTTCCTCATCGTTGCCGGCGCGGTGCAGGGCCCAGGCAAGCTGGCCAATGGCCGTCACATGATAGGGCGAGGCATCCGGAATGGCGCGCAACATGTCGATGGCGTCGCCGCTGCGGCCTGACCGGTCCAGCGCATCGGCAAAGAGGGCGCGGGCGGCATGCAGCTGGGGATCAAGTTCGAGCGCGATGGAATAGTAGACACCGGGCAGGTCGTCAGTGGACTGCGCGGCGAGTGCGGCAGCAGGCACATAGATGGAGAGCGCTGCGCCTTCTGCTGCGCTAAGGCGCTTTACCGGAAGGTCTTCACCGGCAGCAATCCGGTTCAGCGTGTCTTCGATGGCAGGGCTGTAGCCGACCTGTTCGAGATAGACTGACAATACGTTGATCGCGTGTGCTTCTTCCCCGCGGCTGGCCAGCAGGCGGGCATAGCTTTCGGCAGCGGCTGCGGTGAGCGCGAGGTTCTCCTCAAGAACGCCGAGCGTCTCCAGCGCCTGTACATCCTGACTGGCTGCGATTTCCATCAGCGCCAGCGAATTCAGCATGATGTCGCGCAGATACGGGTCTTCGCCTGCTGCATCGAGTAGCGTGAGCTCAGCCGGTCCAACGTCGCCTTTGCCGAACAGGGCCCATGCCTCAAGCGAACCGAGCACGAGCGCGTAAAAAGGGCCGGACCGCTCTCGGGTCGTCAGGGCAGGCACAGAGTCATAGTCGCCAGAGGAGATGGCATGCGCTGCCAGTGTCAGGCGCGGCAGACTCGATTGGCCGAGCACGGTTTCATCAGCGCTTTTCGACACCGACAGCGCGAGGTCAAAATCATTGGCAAGCAATGCCGAAAAGACCGCGCGCTCAGTGATGGAGGTATCGCCTGTATCAGACAGTGCGACACCGGCATAGCGTTGCGCGGCCTGCTGCGGATCGTTCGTCAGGGATGCATAGCGGGCGATCAGGAAGTCGCTGAACTCATTCGTCGACGCGACGGCTTCTGGCTCTGCCACCTTTTCGGTCGCTGCCGTTTCAGAGCTCTGGAAGCGTTCGGACAGGGCAAGCCCATAATCAGGCATGGACGAACACCCGGCGAGAAACACCGAAGCGGCGGTCAACACAGCTGAAAGATGGCGCTTTTTGATCATGATCCTACGCAATATCCGGCCTGGAACTTTACCATACCCGGCCTGACCGGACTTTCCTAGGAAAACCGGGTCACATTACCGTCATGCAATGTGGACAAGTGATCAGATGTCCTGGCGGTTCACTTCCTGGTCGTCGCCGAGCGAAATGTCAGGCAGGGGCTGCTTCTCTGGTGGCGGGCCCTCAAGGCCATTTTCCAGCTTCCGGGCGAGGTTCTGGCGAGTCTCCTCGCGGGGGTAGTCCGTTAGGGCGCGTTCCCACGCAGCGCGGGCTTCATCTTCGCGGCCAAGATGCCAGTAGATATCGCCAAGGTGATCCTCGATTTCCCAATGGGTATTTGGCTCAAGCAGGCGACGGGCGAGCTCAATATAGCGGGCCGCGCCTTCCAGGTCGCCAAGCCGATAGCGTGCCCAGCCATAGCTGTCAGCAATATAGGGGTCATTCGGCGCGAGCGCATTGGCGCGGGCGAGGACGCGGTAGGCTTCAGAATACTGGTCGGTGTTCTCGATCAGGAAATAACCGAGCGTATTCAGCATGTAAGGGTCATTGGGCCGGCGCAGCGCTTCGGCGCGAATAAGCTGTAGCGCCTCGTCCACCTGGCCTGCATCCGCCATCGCATTGGCAAGTGCCATGCGCCGCTCATGCGTATCGTCCAGTTCGCGCGCGGCTTCGGCATGGAAGAGGGCGCGTTCGAAATTGCCGAACTGGGAATAGATCGTCGCGCTGGTGGAATGGGCGCTGGCCTTTTCAGCATCCGTTTCGGCAAGGTCCGGCGTCGTCTCAGCCAGCTCACTCGCGCTTTCCTGTTCGCCAAGGAGGGCGTAGATCAGCATGGCGCTGGAGGTCGTGCTCAGCTTTTCGTCTTCGTCGGCAAGTTCAAGCGCGCGATCAAGGGCGGTGCGGGCCTCATCTGCCTGCTCCATCCGGACATAGGATTGCGCTTTGGCAAGCTGCAGCGAGGCCGTCTCTTCCGGCGCGACTTCCGCGACATGAAGGGCGGATTCAAACAGCGTCTCGTCGTAAAGGTCGGCAATCACTGCGAGGCGCAGGTCTTCATTGTCCGGGTCGATGAGAAGGGCAAGCTGGTCAAAGGCAGCCTTGGTATCGTCGAAACCTGACGCCTGCTGGCCTGCAAAGGCTGACCGGATCATCCGCTGATAGGCGAGGGCCAGCGAATAGTCCGCCATGGTGCGGGCGAAGGCGGTGTCCACATCCAGCGCTTCATCGTCGAGGCCGCGGCCGGTTTCTATCTGCTCGATGGCGGCAGCATAAGTGGCGGCGCGTTCAGGTTCTGCTTCGGCGAGGCGCTGGTAAAGTTCCACCGCTTCTTCCACGCGGCCAAGACGGCGCAGGAGCAGGGCCTGGCGCGAGATGACGAGGCGCACATGGCTGAAGATGATCGACTGCGGATCGAACTGGTGTTCGGGCGCTTCGATCTCTGACGGGGTGATGGCGGAATAGACGGCAAGGGCTTCTTCCTCGCGGCCTGCTGCTTCCAGCATGGCGGCGAGAGAGAGGTCACCGGTCAGACCCGGCAGCCGCGATCCGACCTCAAGTTCAGCATCGACGGCCGCGTCAAAGTCGCCTTCAAGCGCAAGGTACCAGGCTTTCAGGAAGCCGCCGAGCAGCGCGAGCTCTGCACTTTCCGCCGCTACATCCGCGAGGTCCCGGGCGCGTTCATAATCTTCGGCAGCAGCGGCATCGATGGAGCTGATGGCAGAGGCGAAGGGGACGTTGGAATCGTTACGCTCAATGCTGAGCTTCATGGCGGCGACGAAGGCGGCCATGTCGCCAGCTTTCACAGCATCGCCGGGGGAGGCATAGGCGAGCGGGCCAACAGGGGCGCCGCCGGGGCCGCGCACAGCGGTGGCGAGGGCGGCGTCAGAAAGCTCGAAATCATTCGCCGTTTCGGGGCTAATGCCCAGAATTTCATACTTTTTCGCGTTCACTGCGGCCTGGTCAGCCTCAGAGATCTCAAAGGTCTGTTCCGGCGTGGTTTCCACGGTCGCGCAGGCGGCGAGCGCGAGTGCGGAGAGGGCGACGGCTGAGGTCTGATGGAACTTCATGCGGCAATCCTTTCGGGATTATCGGCCTTCAAGCTAGAACGGGTTTGCCGACTGACCACCGGTGTTTTGACGGTGCAGTGGCGGTGTATGGACGGTGTTTCTGCCGGTGTCGCAGAATGCAGATTTGAGCCGCGCGCGGATATCAGCTGACGCGCCGGATACAGAAGTCGGCAAGCTCACCAAGAAGGGTACGCCATGGCGTATCCGGCAGCGTCGATAGCGCGGACTTTGCGAGACCGACATAGGCCTCAGCTTCGGCAATCGTCGCCTCGGCAGCACCGGTCGTGCGGATAAGATGGATCGCGCGGGCGAGGTCGCCTTCTTCCTGCTGGTCGAGGTCGAGCGCGCGGGCCCAGAAAGCCTGGTCTTCGGCGCGGCCTCGGCGGCGAGCGATAATGACGGGCAGGGTGATCTTGCCTTCGCGAAAATCGTCGCCGACGACCTTGCCGATCACCGAAGTCGTGCCGCCATAGTCGAGGACGTCATCGACGATCTGGAAGGCGAGACCGAGATTCTTGCCATAGCTGGCGAGTGCGGCTGCGTGATCTGAACCGCCGCCAGAAATTGCGCCAGCGCGGGCAGCCGCTTCGAAGAGGGCAGCGGTCTTGGCTTCGATGATGGCGAGGTAGTCTTCGGTCGGAAGGTCGGGCTTGCCTTGCGCGGCGAGCTGGCGAACTTCGCCCTCTGCGATCACCGAAGAGGCGTTGGAGAGGATATCGAGGATTTCCAACGAGCCGGTTTCCACCATGAGCGTGAATGCGCGCGCGAACAGGAAGTCGCCAACGAGGATTGAGGCAGAATTTCCCCAGATTGACTTTGCGGCGGGTTTGCCGCGGCGAAGGTCGCTCTCATCGATTACGTCATCGTGCAGCAAAGTGGCGGTGTGGATGAACTCAACCGCAGCGGCCAGCGAATGGGTCGATGGATTGGCCGTGCCGACAGCCTGCGCGGCGGCGAGCGTGATCATCGGGCGCAGGCGTTTGCCGCCAGCCGAGACGATATGCTCGGACATGGCAGGGATAATATCGACGGGGCTTGCAGCCTTGGCGTTGAGCAGGGTCTCAACCGCGGCGAGGTCCTTTTCGAGCATGCCGCTCAGACGTTCGACGACGGATGACCGGCTGGAAGTTTCGCGCGCTGTCGCTGGTGTGGTCACAAAGATTTCCTGCTAAGCTCAATTGACTAGGTCATATGCATACGAATACGTCCGCGGTCCAGCGATGCGGTACAGGACCGCAGCAGTGAAGGGACATGGCATGGAAGAAGTGTTCCGCACCAATGACCCCGTCAAGCTGAGCTATATCAGACATCTGCTTTCCGAGGCCGGAATCGAGGTTTTCGTGCTCGATGAGCACACCGCCTATATCGATGGGCGCGGCCCTCTGGTGCCAGTGCGCGTGGTGGTGCACGAAGATGATGCAGACGACGCCCGGCGCGCTCTAAGTGAACTGGACCAGGATGGTTGAAGGCGAGGTCACTGAAGACGCCTTCCTTGGCGGGCTGGTGAAAGTCTACCAGCCACGGCGCGGATTTCGCGCCGGAACGGACAGTGTTCTCCTGTCGGCTGCGCTCGATCCTGAAATGACCGGCGATGCGGCCGAGTTTGGCTGCGGGGCAGGCGGGGCGCTCCTGCCGGCAGCTTACCGCCTCAAGAAAATGCGCTTCACCGGCTATGAGCGTGATGTGCGTCTTGCGGGGCTTGCCCGTCTCGGCGTTGAAGCGAACGGTTTTGGCGAGCGCATGTCGATCGAGCTTCAGGATGTGGGCGAGCTGTCCGACGCCATCGAGAACCGCTTTGACCTCTGTTTCTCCAACCCGCCTTTCTTTCGCGGCGGGTCGATCACCTCTCCCGGCGAGGGCAAGGCCGACGCCTATCTGGAGACGGTGCCGCTGAAAGACTGGATCGGGCGGATGCTGCACGTGTTGAAGCCGAAGGGCCGCTTCGTGATGATCCACCGCGCCTCAGAGCTTGCGCGCATCCTGTCCCTGATCGAGCGGCGCACCGGCCAGATCGAGGTCCTGCCTGTCCGATCCTTCCCGGGTGAGGATGCCAAGCGCGTGATCGTGCGGGCCCGCAAGGGGCTGCGGTCCGGGCCGATGCGGCTGCTGCCAGGGATCAACATCTATACCGGCAAGGGCGGTGAGCGGACCGAACTTCTGGAACGTATTGCGCGGTCCGAGGCCGGGCTGGACTGGAGTTAGCATGCGGTGCCCGCGTGGTTCGGCTTCGCTCACCATGCGGTGCCCGCGTGGTTCGGCTTCGCTCACCATGCGGGCATTCTTTCCGTCAGCAGAACTTCTGCTGCTTGTCGCTGGCCCGGACGGCCGTGCCGCAGTTGCGAATTCGGGCAGGTGGCGCTAGGCGGAGTGACCAGAACCACGACGCCAACTCAACCGGCTGAGCCCTAGCATGACTGCACCCGTTGCCCGCGAGAAACCCGCTTCCTTTCAGGACCTGATCCTGCGCCTGCAAGCCTATTGGGCCGCGCAAGGCTGCGCGATCCTGCAGCCTTACGACATGGAAGTTGGCGCAGGTACGCTGCACCCGGCGACCGTGCTGCGTGCGCTGGGGCCGAAGGACTGGCGCGCTGCCTATGTGCAGCCATCGCGCCGCCCGGCCGATGCGCGCTATGGTGAGAACCCGAACCGGCTCGGCCATTACTATCAGTATCAGGTGATCCTGAAGCCGAACCCGGCTGACCTTCAGGACCTGTACCTCAACTCGCTCTACGAGATCGGCATCGACCCGACCGTCCACGACATCCGCTTTGTCGAGGATGACTGGGAGAACCCGACCGTTGGCGCCTGGGGGCTTGGCTGGGAAGTCTGGTGCGACGGGATGGAAGTCAGCCAGTACACCTATTTCCAGCAGGTCGGCGGGCTTGATGTCTTCCCGGTTTCGGGCGAGCTGACCTACGGCCTCGAACGCCTCGCCATGTATGTGTTCGGCGTCGACAATGTCTACAATCTGCCATTCAACGATCCGGCCTCGCAGACTCCGCTCTCCTATGGCGATGTCTTCCTGCAGAACGAGATCGAGCAGTCGGCCTTCAACTTTGAACTGGCCGATGTGGAGATGCTGCAGACCTGGTTCTCGGGCTGTGAGAAACAGTCAACGGCGCTTCGCGAAGCGGGCAAGCCGCTGCCAGCCTATGATTATGCGCTGAAAGCCAGCCACGTCTTCAATCTGATCGATGCGCGCGGCGCGATTTCGCCAACAGAGCGTCAGGCCTTCATCGCCCGCGTGCGCGATCTTGCCCGCGGCGCCGCCGAGAAATGGGCTGAGCAGGAAGCAGAACGCGCGGCCGTCTAGGGCGCGGCAGGTGAGCGGCGCACGGGCGCCGGACCTTCAGGAGAAAGCCATGACCAGGTCTGGTTCAAACACGAAGAACGCCATCCTCCTTGGGGGCATCATCATGCTGGTCGCTGCCTGCGGCGGAGACCGTGCGCAGCCCGAAGCGACGAATGAATTCAAGAAATCAGTCGAGGAGCCGTCCCCGCAAGTCCAGCAGGTCGCAGACCGGGACCCGCAGGCGCTTGAAATCCGCACGATGCACGCGCCGGACACTGACGCCTATTGCACCTTCACGCAGGCTGCCCACACATTCGTCTATGATGACCCGGCAACCTGGCGCTTTGTTTTCCTGAGTGAGCCAGCTGGCGAGACCCCGTCAGCGCGCATCAAGATCAATGATGAGGAGCTGGCCTTCCAGCGCGCCGACCGCACGACAGATGATGAGGGGCTGCAAACCTGGCGCTTTCGCTCTGAAGACCGGCGCATCCTTGTTGAGATGAAGCTGAAAGAGGCTGAAAGCGGCCCTGAGAACACCGATTACACCGGCACGATGGCGATCATAGAGCCGACGACAACCGAACGAATGCGCATCAAAGGCAGTTGCGGCGTCTAGGAAGCTGCGCCATCCCTGCCCACTGATTTTTCTGGCCCCCTGAATTTCCGGACCGACCCGCTTATGGCTGAACTCCTTCTTGAACTCTTTTCCGAAGAAATCCCGGCGCGCATGCAGGCGAAGGCCGAGGCTGACCTGCGCGATGCGCTGACCAAGGGGCTGGGCGAGGCGGGCGTCGAGTTTGGCGATGTGGTTGCCCGGTCCGGTCCGCGCCGTCTGATGGTGGCGATTTCGGGCCTGCCGGAGAAGTCGGCCGATGTCAGCGAAGAGAAGAAGGGCCCGAAGACCGATGCGCCGGAAAAGGCGATCGAGGGATTCCTGCGCGGAGCAGGGCTCTCCTCGATCGATCAGGCCGAGGTGCGGAGCGACCCCAAGAAAGGCGATTTCTATGTCGCCGTGCGCGAAATCCCGGGTCGTCCGCTGGAAGACATCATTGCAGGGCTCGTGCCAGAGATCGTGCGCGGCTTTCACTGGCCGAAATCCATGCGCTGGGGCCGCGGGGAGCTGCGCTGGGTGCGCCCGCTGCAACGCATCCTTTGCGTCTTCAATGGCAAGACGGTCGAGTTTGAGATCGACGGCCTGAAATCGGGCAATGAGACCGAAGGCCACCGCGTCCACGGGCGGGGGCCGTTCAAGGTCTCTTCCTATGCTGAATACAAAGAGACGCTGCAGGAGAAGGGCTTCGTCGCCATCGCCCGTGAGGACCGCCGCCTCCTGATCGAGGAACAGGCGCAGATGGTCTGCGCGCAGGCGGGGCTGGAGCTGGTTGAGGACAAGGGTCTTCTGGAAGAGGTGACGGGCCTTGCCGAATGGCCGGTCGTCATTCTGGGTGAAATGGACCCGGCCTTCCTGTCGCTGCCGCCGGAAGTTGTGCAGCTGTCGATGCGCACGCACCAGAAGTATTTCGCTGTGCGCGACCCGAAAACGGGCGAGCTTGCACCGAACTTTGTCGTGGTCGCCAATATCGAAGCCAGCGATGGCGGCAAGGCGATTGCGGCAGGCAACTCCCGTGTCCTGTCAGCACGTCTAGATGATGCGCGCTTCTTCTGGGAGCAGGACAAGGCGACCCCGCTGGAAAAGATGGCCGAGAAGCTCGCGACCATCGACTTCAAGAAGGAGCTGGGCACGATTGCAGACAAGGTGGAGCGGGTGGCCGCGCTGGCGCGTGAGCTTGCGCCGAAGGTTGGCGCTGACCCGGACATGGCTGAACGCGCGGCGCGCCTTGCGAAGGCTGACCTCGTCTCTGGCATGGTGGGGGAGTTCCCTGAGCTGCAGGGTGTGATGGGGCGCTACTACGCTCTGGAACAGGGCTTGGCCCCCATCGACCCGCATTCGCGGGCCACTTCCCCCGCAGGCGGGGGAAGAAGCGCCGACGCTGATGGAGTGCCATCCTCCCCCGTGGACGGGGGAGGTGCCCGGCAGGGCGGAGGGGGGCTGCTGAGCGGTCTCGCCGAAGATAATGTCCGCAAGATCGCCGACGCCATCGGCGACCACTACAAGCCGCAAGGGCCTTCTGATGCCGTACCGACTGAGCCGGTCGCGATTGCTGTCGCGCTCGCCGACAAGCTCGATACGCTGGTCGGTTTCTGGGCGATTGATGAAAAGCCGACAGGGTCGAAGGATCCGTTCGCGCTCCGCCGCGCGGCGCTGGGTGTGGTGCGGATTGTGCTGGAAAATGGCGTTCGGCTTCGACTGGCGCCAATGATTGTCGCTCAGTACGAGCTAGAGCTCTTCGCTATTGAACAGCAGAAGTACAATAAGCAGTTCGATGCAGCATCGAAAGCTGAGGCGGATTCTGACCTGAGTGGGCTGATCGAGATGGTCACTGACAATTCGATGTCCATCGTCGATGAGATTATCTTTGGTTCGGATGCGAAGCTCCAAGCTTGGTCGCATTCGAAAGACCTCCTCGCCTTCTTCGCTGACCGTCTCAAACAATACCTCCGCGACCAGGGCGCGCGCCATGACCTTATCGATGCCGTCTTCGCGCTGGGCGAGGATGACCTCGTCCTAATCGTGAAGCGCGTCGAGGCGCTGGCGGCGTTCCTTGAGACCGAGGACGGTGCGAACCTGCTTGCGGGCTACAAGCGCGCGGCGAACATTCTGAAAGCCGAAGAGAAGAAGGATGGCGCCGCCGTAGAGGGTGATGTTGATGCCTCCCTGTTCGAGCAGGAAGAGGAGCGCGCGCTTCACACCGCCATCGAGACGGCCGTCTCGCGCGCCGATGCCGCGTTGGAGGCGGAAGACTTTGAGGCAGCGATGGCAGCGCTTGCGGAACTTCGCGGGCCGGTCGACGCGTTCTTTGACGGCGTGACGGTGAATGCCGACGACGAAAAGCTTCGCGCGAACCGTCTTCGCCTGCTCACATCGATTCGCGCTGCGCTGTTCTGTGTGGCCGATTTCTCGAAGATTGCGGGCTGATCCGGAGAGGCAGAAGGTCGCAAGGGCGCCATGGTCATTATCGTGTTTATCGTCGGCGTGATCGTCTTTGTCGGCTATTGCCTGATCAATATGCCTTCCGGGCAGGCACGCGCGATCTTCGATGCACAGGGGCGCGGCCCCGACGTCATTTCTGACAGTGACCGGGCCTATGTGGCTGATCTTTACGGTCGTTTCGGCACAAGAGACTTCAAGTTGAAAGAAATCCGGGAAAAAAGGCTGAATCCGGACATTGCGGAACGCTTCGGCGTGACTCCTGCAAGGCTTGACGATACGCAGGCGCTTGGCGTGAGACTACCGCAGTTAAATTTACTGGTTTCCTTTGAACCGGGGCGATATCGCCTTACAGAGGATGCCGCACGACTGGCCACTGGCCAGACAGGCAGGACAGAGACTGGAGAATGAAAGTCATGGGTGACACCGCTCAGCAAATGTCGAAGGAAAAATGGGTCTATTCCTTCGGCGGGGGATCGGCAGACGGCAATACCTCGATGAAGAACCTGCTGGGTGGCAAAGGCGCCAACCTTGCCGAGATGGCACGGCTTGGCCTGCCAGTGCCGCCGGGCTTTACCATCACCACCGCTGTCTGCACCGCCTATTACGATAATGGCGAAACCTATCCGGGCGGCCTCGATGCGGAAGTCGATGCGGCGCTGAAAGCTGTCGAGGCCGAATCCGGCAAGACGTTCGGCGACGCTGACAATCCGCTGCTGGTTTCCGTGCGCTCTGGTGCGCGCGCGTCCATGCCGGGCATGATGGACACGGTCCTCAACCTCGGCCTGTCCGAAGTCACTGTCCAGGGCCTCGCCAAGAAAGCCGGTGAGCGGTTCGCCTATGACAGCTATCGCCGCTTCATCCAGATGTATTCCAACGTCGTCCTCGGCGTGAAGCATGACGTCTTCGAGCACATTCTCGACGACTATAAGGAGCGTCAGGACTATCAGCTCGACACCGAGATGACGGCTGACGACTGGAAGGAAATCATCGTCCAGTACAAGGCGGCGGTGAAGAAGCAGCTCGGCAAGCCATTCCCGGATGATCCGCGCGAACAGCTCTGGGGCGCGATCACGGCTGTGTTCGGCTCGTGGATGAATGACCGCGCGATCCTCTATCGCAAGCTCAACGACATTCCGGCCGAATGGGGTACGGCGGTGAACGTCCAGTCCATGGTGTTCGGCAATATGGGCGACACCTCGGCGACCGGCGTTGCGTTCACCCGCGACCCGTCCACCGGTGAGAAGACCTTCTATGGTGAGTTTCTGATCAATGCGCAGGGCGAGGACGTCGTTGCCGGCATCCGCACGCCAGCACCGATCTCCCGCTCGCGCGCCGATGCGCTTGGCTCTGATGAGGCGCCGCTCGAAGAGGCGATGCCGAAAGTCTATGAAGAGCTGGTGGCTGTCGCCGACACGCTGGAAGCGCACTACCGCGACATGCAGGACATCGAGTTCACGGTCGAAGACAACAAGCTCTACATGCTGCAGACCCGTAACGGGAAACGCACGGCTGCTGCTGCGCTTAAGATCGCGGTCGACATGGCCGGCGAAGGTCTCATCAATGAGGAAGAGGCGGTTCTGCGCCTGATGCCGGGCCAGCTCGACCAGCTGCTGCACCCGACCATCGCACCGGATGCCAAGCGCGACGTCATCGTGAAGGGCCTGCCAGCCAGCCCCGGCGCGGCTGTCGGCAAGGTCGTCTTTGATTCCGATGAGGCCGCAGAGCTCGCCGAGAAGGGCGAAGACGTCATCCTGATGCGCGTCGAGACCAGCCCGGAAGACATTCACGGCATGCATGCGGCGCGCGCCATCGTCACGTCCCGCGGTGGCATGACCTCGCACGCCGCCGTTGTGGCCCGCGGCATGGGCCGTCCTTGTGTCTGCGGTGCAGGCACTCTGCAGATCGACCCGGCCAAGGGCGTGTTCCGTTCTGGCGGACGTGAGTTCAAGAAGGGCGACGTGGTCACCATTGACGGCGCTGAAGGCGAAGTGCTCGTCGGCGCGATCGACATGGTCCAGCCGGACCTGTCGGGTGACTTCGGCAAGCTGATGGAATGGGCAGACCGTGCGCGCCGCCTGAAAGTGCGCACCAATGCCGAAACGCCAGCAGACGTCGAGACGGCCAAGAATTTCGGCGCAGAAGGCATCGGCCTCTGCCGCACAGAGCACATGTTCTTCGATGCAGAGCGTATCCCTGTCGTGCGCTCCATGATCCTGGCGGAAAACAAGAAGGGTCGTGAAGCGGCGCTTTCCAAGCTGCTGCCAATGCAGCGCGGCGACTTCGCAGAGATCTTCCGCATCATGGAAGACCGCCCGTGCACGATCCGCCTGCTCGATCCGCCGCTGCACGAATTCCTGCCGCACTCGGAAGACGAGATGGCGGAAGTCGCCAAGTCCGCCGGTGTCAGCGTCGAGACGCTGAAGCGCCAGGCAGACGAGCTGCATGAGAGCAACCCGATGCTCGGCCACCGTGGCTGCCGCCTCGGTATCACCTATCCTGAAATCTACGAGATGCAGGCTCGTGCCATCTTCGAAGCGGCCGTCGAGGTCGCCAAGGAAACGGGCTACAAGCCAGTCCCGGAAGTGATGATCCCGCTGGTCGCGACGCAGAAGGAGCTCGATATCCTGAAGGCCAAGGTCGATGCAACGGCAAAGGCTGTCTTCAGCGAGACGGGCACTGAGCTTGACTACATGGTCGGCACGATGATCGAGCTGCCACGCGCAGCCCTTCAGGCCGGTAAGATCGCAGAGTCGGCGGCTTTCTTCTCATTCGGGACGAACGACCTGACGCAAACGACGCTCGGCATCTCCCGCGATGACGCTGCGCGCTTCCTCAAGGCCTATGAGGAGCAGGGCATCTACGAGAAAGACCCGTTCGTGACGCTGGACCAGACCGGCGTGGGCGAGCTTGTCCAGATCGCGACCGAACGCGGCCGCAAGACCCGCCCAGATATCAAGCTTGGTATCTGCGGCGAGCATGGCGGCGACCCGGCTTCGGTCATGTTCTGCGACAGCCTCGGTCTCGATTACGTGTCGTGCTCGCCTTACCGCGTGCCGATCGCCCGCCTTGCCGCGGCGCACGCTGCGCTCAGCAAGTAAGACCCGCTTGCCCGAATCGAAAATCGGGCAGGTGAACGCCAGAAGCGGTGCCGGGGGAACTGTGTTTTCCCGGCAACATGCCTTTTTTCGCAGCGTGCCTGCGACTTTGTCGTTCCACTTCGGAAGCTGCTGAAAATCCAGAAGATTTCTATGCGTCGGAGACCCGATCCATTTATTGGCGATCTGGTCAGGTTCCATTCATAACGGAAATGTAAGTCTTTACCGCGACGATATCGTTGATATAGCCGCCCGTCGTCCAATATCGAGACCGGATGGAATACCGGCATCAGGCAGCAGGTACGGGCCAAATTCGGCCCTAATCTTGCGGTCATAGAAGACTGAGCCGGGTTTAAGAGGGGGACAGAAATGTCACTCAGGACCAGACAACAGAGTTCGCAATTCATTGCGAACACTTCGCTTCGCGCGCGGGCCCGCCGTTGGTGGCTTGCAAAAAGCGATGCTGAACAACGCTCCGCGATTTCGCGCGCGGCGATGGTGTGTGCCTGCGCATTCGGCCTGACCTTTGCGCTGCCAACGATTTCTTCTGCCAATACGCAGAAAGAGGCCGAAGCCGATTTCCGTGAGCAGACGCTGCGTTTTGCCCAGGCAAAAGACGCTGGCGATGCCGTTCGCGCTGACCCGGCCGCGCCAGCGGTGATGCAGCATGAATGGCTGCGCAATGTCGAATATTCGCTGGAGCGCGACCCGGATTCTGCGACCAACCGCTATGGCGCGCTGGAGCGTGACGCGGCCGTCCTCGCAGGCATGAAGAGCTTTGAGCCAGCACACCTCAAGCGCGCTGAAGAAATGAGCACGCAGATGAAGTGCCTCGCTGAGGCGGTCTATTATGAGGCGCGCTCGGAATCGACGCAGGGTCAGATTGCCGTTGCCGAAGTCATCATGAACCGCGTTCGCGATCACCGGTATCCAAATTCCGCTTGTGGCGTCGTCTATCAGGGCGCGACACGGACCACGGGCTGCCAGTTCACCTTCACCTGTGATGGCGCCATGGCGCGCACCCCGCGCGGCTCGCGCTGGGAAGCAGCAAAGTCCATCGCGGCTCACGTCTATCTCGACCTTGATGAGCCACGAACGGGCGGCGCAACGCACTATCACGCGACCTATGTGAACCCGGTCTGGAATTCCGGCCTGATTCGCACCTCGCGCATTGGCACGCACATCTTCTACCGTTTCCCGCGCGGCGCCGAATGGGCGAGCGCAAAAGCGGCAGAACGTGCACGTATTGCGATGGCGCGGACCGAAGAGGGCGGCGCTGACGCGACCATCATGACGATCGACACGCCGACCACGACGCAAGACCTCAACGCACAGTCGCTGAACGTCCTCAGCCCGGCTCCATAAAGGCGCTATATGTCCGCGACCCAGCTTTTCGAAGCCGTAGACACCTATATCAACAGCCTGTTCGCCGCTGACGACGAGATCCTGTCACGCGCGGTTGAGCGTGCGCGCAAGGCTGGTCTGCCGGAAATTCAGGTTTCATCGGGCCAAGGCAAGCTGATCTATCTGCTGGCCAAGATGATTGGCGCAAAGCGTATCCTCGAGATTGGCACGCTGGGCGGCTATTCGACTGTCTGGCTTGGACGCGCCCTGCCAAAAGATGGTGAACTCATCTCGGTCGAGCTTGATGCGGCCCATGTCACCGTGGCGCGTGAGACGGTGAAAGATGCGGGCCTGTCGGAAAAGGTTGAGATCATCGAAGGGCGCGGCCTCGACGAGATGCGCGCGCTTGAGCCAAGCTTTGATCTCGTCTTCCTGGATGCCAACAAGGACGGCTACCCCGCTTATCTGAAGCAAGCCAAGCGCCTGCTGCGGAAGGGCGGCCTGATCGTGGCCGACAATGTCGTGCGTGAAGGCGCGGTGCTGGAGCCGTCACAGGTCGATCCGAATGCGATTGGCGCGGCGGCTTTCAATCAGGCGCTCGCCAGTGATCCCGATCTTGAAGCGATTGTCCTTCAGCAGGTCGGCATCAAGGGCCATGACGGCCTCGCTATCGCCCGCGTGAAGGACTAGGCCGCGGGCCTAGTCTCGCGGCGGCAGATTCTTCATCAATTGACGACGCAGACGCCCCGGAATGAAACGCTGGGCGAACCGTACCTGTTGGGCGCGCTTGCCCGCCATGTAGTGGACCTCTTCGCCGTGGGCCGCGTCCCAGGCGCGTTCAGCGGCCAGTTCCACCGGATAGACTTCCTGGCCCTGGTCACGCAGCTCATCGCTCACTTTGGCATTGGTGCGGTCACCAGAGAACATGTCGAGGATCGGCGTATCGATGAGCCATGGCATGAGGCTCGTCACGCGGATGCCCATATTGGAGAACTCAACATCCAGCGCTTCTGTCAGGCCGCGAACGGCGAACTTGGTCGCTGAATAGACCGCCATTTGCGGTCCGCCGACGACGCCCGCCGCAGATGCCGTGTTTACGATGCGCGCGCCTGGCGTGTTGCGGAGGAGCGGCAGCGCCGCGCCCACACCATTCAGCACGCCTTTGACGTTGATATCGACCATGAGGTCGTTGTCGTCGCCAGAGATGGACTCAAACCAGCCATGCCGCGCTATACCGGCATTGTTGAACAAGACGTCGAGCTTGCCGCCAGTGGCCTCAGAGAAATGATCCATGCCCGCGGCCCAGTCCTCACGGGAGCGCACATCCAGCTTTTTCCAGACGCAATTTTCGACACCGATTTCCTGAGCGAGGGTTTTGAGGCCCATCTCATCGATATCGTACAGTCCGACAAACCAGCTGCGCTCAGCGAACAGCTTTGCGGTTGCCTTGCCAATCCCGGATGCGGCCCCGGTGACGAAAATACTCTTGCGGCCTGCTGCCTTGTTCATCTGAACGCTCCTCCCCGGGTTCCTGCCTCTTGTCGATTGCGAGGCCGGTGTTCGCAGCGCGTAACTCAGGCCACGTCGAGGCCAACGTCAAGGTTTGACGCTGAGTGAGTGAGCGCGCCGACCGAGATATAATCAACACCCGTTGACGCGATGGCGGCCACTGTGTCGAGGTTCACACCGCCAGACGCTTCGGCCTTGCAGGCCCCGTTGATCATGGCGACGGCCTTCTTCAGCGTATCGGTGTCCATATTGTCGAGGAGGACGGCATGCGGCTTGTGGGGCAGGGCCTCTTCAAGCTGGACCAGCGTATCGACCTCAATCTCGACCATGCGCAGGTGCCCGGCATAGGCGTGGGCACGTTTCAGCGCTTCCGGGATCGAGCCGCAGGCGGCGATATGGTTGTCCTTGATCAGGATCGCGTCATCGAGACCATAGCGATGCGAGGTTCCGCCGCCGCAGCGCACGGCGCGCTTTTCGACGGCGCGGTGGCCAGGCGTCGTCTTGCGCGTGCAGACAATCGTGGCACTCGTGCCAGCAACTTTTTCGACGAATGTGCCGGTCAGGGTCGCAATGCCCGAGAGGCGGCCGATGAAGTTCAGCATGGTACGCTCTGCGGTCAGGATGGAGCGGGCCGATCCCGACAGGGTCGCGATGACGGCGCCCGGCTCCAGCTTGCCGCCATCATCAATCGAGATGTCGAGCGAGACGGACGGGTCGACCAGTTTCAGCGCATAGGCGGCAGCATCCATGCCCGCCAGAATCCCTGGCTTACGGGCGCGAATCTGCGCGCTCATCTCTGTGCCGGGAGGGATGGTGGCGTCCGTGGTCAAGTCACCGGCGCGGCCAAGGTCTTCGGTCAGGGCGAGCCGGACGATTGGGTCAAGGACGAGGTCTGGTAGTGGCGGAGGGGCAGGCATCAGACGGCCTCCTTTGCAAGCGGGCGCGAAGGCGTTTCAAGGAATGAGCGGGAGGCGGCAGGCGCCGTATCCGGGAAATCGCTGCGGAAGTGGCCGCCGCGGCTCTCCTCGCGGGCGAGCGCGGCGGAGGCGATCAGCCGGGAAGCCTGAAGCGCGTGAACGGGGCCGTGTGTCTCGATCTGCTCATCGATCATGGCGACAAGCTCCCGAAGGTCCTTGCCATTGCGCACGACCCCGCACTTCGAGGCCATGGCCCGGCGGAGCGAGAGGAGGGCGTCCGGCGCAAGTTCATTGGGGACGTCAGCGCGCGAAGGGCCGGGATTACCAAGTTCGCTGGCGGTCAGGCGTTCGGCAATCCGTGCGGCGAAGACAACGGCTTCGAGCAGGGAGTTCGAGGCAAGCCGGTTTGCGCCGTGGGCGCCGGTCGACGCGCACTCGCCGCAGACGGAGAGGCCATCGAGCGAAGAGCGGCCCCAGGTGGAGGAGACCACGCCGCCCATATGGTAGTGCGCGGCAGGCGCGACCGGAATCGGGGCCTCGCGAGGATCAATTCCTGCAGCCATACAGGCGGCAAAAACGGTCGGGAAATGGGCCGGAAAAGCGTCGCCAACGGCTTCCGTGGCGTCTAGGAATGCGCCGCGGCCTGCCTTGATCTCAGAGTCGATGGCGCGGGCGACCTCATCGCGAGGGGCGAGCTCTGCCTTCCTATGATAGCGCGCCATGAACAGGTCACCCTTGCCATCGCGCAGGACGGCACCTTCGCCGCGTAGCGCTTCGGTGGCGAGCGGGGCTGGGTCGAGGCCGACATCCATGGCGGTCGGGTGGAACTGGACGAACTCTGTGTCTGCAACCAGTGCACCAGCGTTCCAGGCCATGGCGAGCGCGTCGCCGCGCGATTCGGGTGGGTTTGTCGTGACGCGGAACAGGCCACCAGAGCCGCCCGTGCAGAACACGGTTTCGCGGGCCGTCATCGGGTTGAGATTGCCCTTGGCGTCGCGTGCGATGACACCGGCGATGCGGCCATTGTCGTCCTGTAGCAGGCCAACCGCGCGGTAGGGCTCAACAAGCTCGATATGGCTGCTGGCCTGCACGGCCGTCGTCAGCGCGCCCATGATGGCCTTGCCGGCGAGGTCACCTGCAACGCGGGCCACGCGTGGGACCGAATGCGCCGCCTCCAGCGAGAGCGACAGGGCGCCTTCGGGTGTGCGGTCAAAAGGAACGCCAAGCTCGATGAGGTCCAGCACGCGGGCGGGGCCTTCTTCAGCGATGAGCTGCGCAATCACCGGATCGACGAGACCTGCTCCAGCCGCAACCGTATCACGGGCATGGGCGTCGGCGGTATCGAGCGGGTCGAGGGCTGCGGCAAGCCCGCCCTGGGCCCATGCAGAGGAGGCCGCTTCGCCAAGCGGGGCAGGTGCAATGACGGTGCATTTGCGGGGGGCGAGGCGCAGGGCGAGGAACAGGCCTGCGAGGCCTGCGCCCACGATCAGAATATCGCGGTCACCAGCCGGCGGGCCGGCTTTCAGCAAACGGGTGTGCGTCATGTTCTAGCGTCCCCGGCGGCTCAAGAAATGGCCCCGTCGGCGCGCTGCCAGACGGCGGGGTAGATGTCGGCGCCAACAAGGACACCGTCCATGCGGGAGTCGGACTCGATGCGCAGCTGGAAATTGTCCGGCGTGTAGAAGGCGGACGGTTCGCCCTGCAGGAAATTCTGGATCTCGGAACGCACGGTGAGCACATCCTCCTCGACGCTCGCGCGGCAGCTCTGCTCGACCACATAGGTGACATCGATGGCAGGGCAATCCTGGCGGGCGGTCAGCTCACAGCCATATTCGCCTTCGGTCTCGGTTGGCATGAGGCGCGCCTGACCATCGAAGGTGCAGGCTTCATTGAGATCGGCCTCGAAGACCCATATCCCGGCGAGGACGGGTGGAGCCTTGAGCGTCTCTTCCTGTCCGAAGGCAGCAGGGCCGGTGGCCAGCGCGAGCGCGCCGATCAGAAGGGCGGCGCGGGCGCGGATCATGAAATGCCTTCCTCGGCGCGGATAAACTCAACCGGCGCAGTCGCGGCAGAGACGAGCGAGCCGTACATGCGCCGCGCGTCCTGAACGGTCAGCGCGAAATTGTCGGGGACGTAGACGAGACCTTCGGCTTTCGACTCAACGAACTGCTCAATCTCTGAGCGGATCGAGACCTGATCGTTGAACCGGCGGGCCTTGCAGCTCTGTACCACGACAGAGCGGCCCCACATGGAGCAGACCTCAACGGCGGTCAGCTCACAATTGTAGAGGCCCGCGTCGGGGTGAGGCGTCAGGCGCATTGTGCCGGACATGATGCACTGACCCTCACGGTAGGGCTTGGTCTGGAAGGTCCAGTTGCCGAGCACGTCGCCGGGATCGCTCTTGCCTGAATCCTGCGCCGTGGCGGCAGGGCCTGCGGCAAGCAGGGCAATCGTCAGGCAGGCAAGTCGCAGGCGGCTCAGCATGGAGGCTCTCTTCGTCTCATTCGTCCAGAAAAGACCGCCGAAGCGGCCACTTCAAGGCGTCAGGCCGGCGAAATAACTTCGATCTCACGTGGGGCGAGGCCGGTTTCGAAGGCGAGTGGCTTGTCGGTCTTCGGCAGGGCCAGCATCGCATCGATCGCTGCTTTCGCTTTCACGCGCATCTCTTCGTCAATCTCGACTTCATGCTTCATCTCGATGAGGCAGTCGAGGATGTTCTCGAGCGTGATGCGCTTCATATGCGGGCAGAGATTGCACGGACGTACGAAATTCACGCCGGGGTTCTCTGCGGCGACATTGTCGCTCATCGAGCACTCGGTCAGGAGCACGACCTTGTTCGGGCTGTTGTCCTGCACATAGCTGGCGAGTGCCGAGGTTGAGCCTGCAAAGTCTGCGGCCTGAAGCACATCTGGCGGGCATTCCGGGTGGGCCAGGATGACGACGCCCGGATGGGCTTCGCGCAGCTGGTTCACATCATCGGCGCTAAAAAGCTCATGCACTTCGCAGGCCCCCGGCCACGTGATGATCCGGATATCGGTCTGTGCCGCGACGTTCTTGGCAAGGTACTGGTCCGGCACGAGGATGACCGTGTCGGTGTCCCATTCCTTGGCGATGGCTTCGACCACCTGCGCGGCGTTCGAGCTGGTGCAGGTGATGTGACACTCAGCTTTCACGTCCGCGGTCGTATTCACATAGGTGACGACCGGATAGTCAGGATAGCGCTGCTTGATCAGGCGCACATCTGCGCCAGTGATCGAGGCGGCGAGCGAACAGCCTGCTTCCATGCTCGGGATGAGCACTGTTTTCTCAGGCGCGAGGATCTTGGAGGTTTCTGCCATGAAGTGGACGCCAGCCTGCACGATGATATCGGCTTCGACAGCCGCCGCCTCACGGGCGAGCTGGAGGCTGTCACCGCGGAAGTCACCGACGAGGCGGAAAATGTCCGGCGTCATGTAGTTGTGCGCAAGGATGACCGCGTTTTTCTCTTCTTTCAGGCGATTGATTTCCGCGACAAGCGGCGCAATCGCAGGCCATTCCATCGGCGTGATGAAATCAGACACGAGCGGGTAGAGATCATCGGTCTTCGCCTTGATCTCATCTGTGTAGGCAAGGCCGCGCGCTTCTGCTGCGTTCTTTGCGCGGATCGGCGTCGGGGTCGGGCAACCCGGTCCTGAATCGATCAATCTAGCCATATCGTGTCCTCCACGCTT
Source organism: Henriciella algicola (assembly GCF_003576245.1). Classification (GTDB taxonomy): domain Bacteria; phylum Pseudomonadota; class Alphaproteobacteria; order Caulobacterales; family Hyphomonadaceae; genus Henriciella; species Henriciella algicola. Next base: position 162,468 of record NZ_QWGA01000003.1, on the reverse strand, counting down.
TTGCTCAATATGAGCATTACTTGGTTATGCGTAAGCCGGATTTCAAGTCTTTCCGCGAGGAAAAGGAGAAATCTGACCCTGCCCAGCCCTTTTAGGCACGGTGAGCAAAAGGCCAATTAGTCCACGCATCCTGGCATGGCAAGGCCCATGTCACTTTTGCGACAATATGGAGCTGACCGCCCGGTCCGTCAGTCGCCTTACCAGTAAGGTCCTGCCGTCAGTTCTGAAGCCGTTGCTGATACCAGGTCTCGACATCGATCTCGACGAGTTCAAGGGGACGTGGCCCGCCCGACAGGATAACCGCATTGAAAGAGGCTTCATCAAAGCGCGCACCAAGCACAGCCTCGGCGCGGGTGCGCATATCGAGGATGCGGTTGCGGCCTGCGAAGTAGGAGATGGCCTGGCCGGGCCAGACAAGATAGCGGAGCACTTCGCGCTCCATCTGGCTGCGCGGCATACCGGTCGTCTCAACCAGATAGTCGACAGCCTGCTGATGCGACCATCCGCGCGAATGAAGCCCGGTATCCGCCACAACGCGTGCGGCGCGGAACAGGATGGACTGCAGATAGCCGAGCCGTCCTAGCGGATCGTCGGCATAAAGCCCCGCACTATCGGCGAGGTCTTCGGCATATGTCCCCCAACCTTCGCCAAACGAGACATCCCAGATCATCTGACGCAGTAGCGGATTGCGGGTCTGGGTCGTCAGCGTGCTTTCGGTGTGGTGTCCTGGCACGCCCTCATGTGCAGCAAGCGTTGCCAGCGAGAAGGGCGGCCATTCTTCGCCCTGGCCGAGATTGATCAGAAGCAGCCCCGGGCTCGTGCCGTCCGCGGTGGCGGGCGTGTAGATTGCGCCGGAATAGGTCGCCTCTTTCAGGGCAGGCATACGCGCAACGACTAGACTTTCATTCGGAGCATTCGCGACGAGGCGCGGCAGTGCTTCGGTTGCCTTCGACGCGGACTGGCGCAGCGTGTTCAGCACCTGGGGCCGCGTCTCGGCGTTTAGCGGCCGGGCTTGTCCGGGCGTCTCCGCCAGATAGGCAAGGCGCTCACCCACGGACCCGCCCGAGAGGCCCAGTGTTTCAAACTGCGCATCGATTTCTGCGCTGATCGTCTCGACGGCGCTTGCAGCTTCCTGATGCAGGAATTCCGGGTCGACATCCGGCGCAGCATAGAAGGCGAGAAGGTCGCGGTAATAGGCGTCCCCATCCTGAAGTGACGACATGCCCGCTTCCTGCGGCGCACGAAGCTTGAGGCGCGCTATCTCGTCAGCAAAGCCAATATAGGCCGGGATGATATCGTCGAGCATCGTGCGGGCAGCGGCTTCGCGGTAAGTGTTGGCCGACCGCCCGGTGTCGGCAGGAAGGCCGCTCACCACATTGCCGAATGTCTGGATCAGTGGGTGGGTCTGCACCGGCTGGCGCGCAAATTCGCGCAGGCGCGCTTCGAGTACTTCAAGAATGATGCGCGGAGGGATGACGCCGCTCTTCGCGTCCGACAGCAGGCGGCGCCGTTCATCCGCGATAGCGAAGGGAAGCGCAGCAAGGCGCGCGAGATAATCCTCTGCGTCCTCGTGAGAGCGAAGTGGCTGCGAACTGACAAGCAGATCAGGGACGTCCACCCATGCGCCGCTAATCTGATCGACAGCATAAGGTCGCGCGAGGCCCAGCGAGTAACGGCCATAACCGTAGGCTTCCAGCCGGGTGAGCGCCTCATAATGACTCGAAATCACATCCAGATGGCGGGCAAGTTCACTCTCTGACGGAATGTCCGGGGTCTGCAAGAGCCGGTTCAGGAGCTCAATTCGCAAGAGGCGCGTGCGTTCGAATCGCGCCTGCGAGCGATCGTCCAGCACATCATGGAAAGAGTTGCGGGCACTGTTCTCTTCCAGTCCAAGCCGGGTGGCGGTTTCTGGTGAGAGGGCCAGCTCGGCCTGGGCCGTATCCTCCATCACGCGGTTGATGTCGCGCACGGTCCGCCGGGCGATACCATCCTCATTCACAGCCGGGCCACAGGACACCGCCAGGCTGACCGCTGCGAGCGCCAAAACTGGACGCATTCTTGCAAGGCTGGGGACTGGTCTCATGAGGCGTGAAAATCCGCTTTCGATAGGCTGGCGTGAACCGGGCAGGGCAATAGCTGCTCGGCTGTTGTGAGCGTCTGGCTTATCCGGTAAACCGCGCCGGTCAATCAATGGAGTGTTCCCGTGGCAAATTCCCAGCCTGCCCAACCAAATGCCCTCAGCGGACAAGTGCTGTTTTACACCAATCCTCAGCCGCTCAATGCTGAGAATCATGCCGGTCTCGGCATCAAGCCGATCGAAAAGCCATTCTCATTTCTTGGCAAGGCACACGCTGTTCCTCTCACGGTAAACGAATTCGGGCTGGCCTCCACGTCTTACCCGATCATCTTCGTTGGCAAGGACAAGATGCCAATCGGCGCCATGGGTGTGCGCGACAATGAGAACCTCTACGTCAAGGACGGTGCGGTCGATCCGGACTTCTACATCCCGGCATTTGCCCGCCGTTACCCGTTCGTCTTTGCGAATGACAGCTCTCAGGAGCGCCTTGTTCTCTGTGTCGACCGCGATGCTGCCATGGTCTCCAACAAGCCGGAGATCCCGTTCTTCCAGGACGGTCAGCCTTCGGAATTCACCACGAATGCGATGAATTTCTGCCGCGACTTCGAAAGCCAGCGTCGCCGCACCGAAGAGTTCGTGAAAGAGATCGACAAGCTCGGCCTGTTTGCAGAGCGTGAAGCGACCTTCCAGCCGCGCGACAATAGCGGCAACAATATTGGCGATGCACAGGTCGTTGCGAAGTATTATGCGATCGACGAGCAGAAGGTGAACGCTCTTTCCGAAGAGAAGATCGCCGAGCTTCAGCGCAACGGCATGCTTGGTGCTATCCTCGCGCACAACATCTCGCTGCTGAACTGGTCCCGCGTGATCAACCGTGCCCTGCGTGCGCAGGAAGCAGACGCTGTCCAGCAGCCACAGGGCGGCTCCGACGGTCCAAGCCTTCAGATCTAGGCAAGGCCGCGAGAGGCAAGCAGCCTTTCGATGACGATTTCAGAAGGCCGGGCCTCACACAGGTCCGGCCTTTTTCGTTGATATCGTCGCATCACATTTGCGCGAGAGCGCTGGCGCGCAATGAGAATTTGCGACATCCAGCCCTCTGGAATTCTGTTCAGTAAAAGTCGACCTTCCGCCTCATGACAAAATTTCTTCTCCCGTTGATCACCGCGCTCATCGCTGCGCCGGCGCTTGCGCCTCTGAATGCGCAGCCGGTGGATGGCGGCCATGCGCGTGTCGAACTGATTTCAGAGCGTGAGACGGCCATACCGGGCGAAACCGTCTGGTTCGGTCTCAGCTTCGAAATGGATGATGAGTGGCACATCTACTGGAAGAATGCCGGAGATGCCGGCATTCCGCCGCGCGCTTACTGGGATGACCAGACAACGGTGGAGGCCGAAGCGATTGGCGACATCGACTGGCCTCTGCCTGAACTCCTTCCCGTCGTGGAAGGTGAGATCATGGACTATGGCTATAGCGGCGAAATCGTCTTGCCATTTCCGGTCGAAGTACCAGCCGGCGCCACTGGACCCATCCGTCTCGGCGGGGAAATCGATTACCTTATCTGCAAGGACATCTGCATTCCGGAATCGGTCGATGTCGAAGTGGTCATGGATGTGGGCGCTGAGCAGGTGCCGGACCGTGAGAATGGTGCACGCATCGCTGACGCGCTTGCAGATGTGCCGGTAGAATTTACTGGCGACACAGCGCTGACCGCAGAGGGCGAGAGCTGGGTCCTGTCAGCCTCGGGCGGCGCGCTCGCGGGCGTATCGGGCGACACACGTTTCTTTCCTGACGGACATGAAATCGTCCACGCAGCCCCGCAACCTGCGACGTTCGGTGAGCAGGGGATTGCCATCGAGTTGACGCCGGTACGCGCCGGAATGCCTGAGGCGCTGACCGGTGTCATCCGTGTGGCTATGGCGGGGGGAGATCCTGTTGCGGTGAGGATATCGGCGAGTGAAGCCGATGTGCTTTCCGGAACAAGCGGACTTGGAAGCTCTGACGGGAACGCGGCAAAATCAGGCGGCGGCGCGGGCGGTCTCACCTCCAGTTCAGGCGGAGCTGGCGGCGGGCTCAACCTCTTCATCCTGATTGGATCGGCGCTGCTTGGCGGCCTGATCCTCAACCTGATGCCGTGCGTCCTGCCGGTACTCTCGATCAAGGCGATTGGCATGGTGCAGGTTGCGGCCAGCGGTGAGCGCAGCGAGCTTAGAAAGCATGGGCTCTGGTACACAGCAGGCGTTTTGATCAGCTTTGCAGCGACGGGCCTTGCCTTTATCGCGCTGCGCGCGGCGGGCCAGTTCGTAAGCCTTGGCTTCCAGCTTCAGTATCCGGCGGTTGTCGCAGCGCTGGCGCTCATCATGGTGGTCATCGGTCTCTGGCTGCTCGGCGTCGTGAACTTTGGCACGTCTGTGCAGAATGTCGGCTCCGGTCTTGCCGGGCGGCAGGGGAGTGCAGGCGCGTTCTTTACGGGTGTCCTGGCCGCTGTGGTCGGCGCGCCCTGTGTCGGCCCATTTGTTGTCGGCGCGCTCGGGGCTGTCCTGAATGAGCCTTGGCCGGTCGTGATGGCGGTCTTCCTGATGCTGGGTCTTGGCCTTGCGCTGCCCTTCCTGGTGCTGAGCTATGTGCCGGGCCTGCATAAGTCGCTGCCAAAACCGGGCCTCTGGATGGAGCGGCTGAAGCAGGCCTTTGCCTTTCCGATGTTCCTGACGGCCGCCTGGCTGGTCACCGTGCTCGGCAACCACCCCGCCGCTGGCGCAACCGCATTCGGTGCCGTCATCCTCGCCTTTGGTATCTGGCTGGTCAGCGTCGCGGGCGGGCGCCTTCGCACAGGGCTGGTCACGCTTGGGGCGGGATTTGCCTTGATAGGTATCGTCTGGCCGGTGGCGTCGGGCCTGCAGGACGCGCCATCGGCGAGTGGAACGCCAGCGTCCTATGCTGCTGCCTATGAGCCAGAGCCCTGGTCGCCGACGCGCGTCGAAGAGCTGCTTGGTGAAGGGCGCGGCATCTTCGTGGACTTCACCGCGTCATGGTGCGCGACCTGTCAGGTGAACAAGCGCACGACGCTGAAACGCGACGATGTCCTTCAAGCCATGGAGGACGCGAACGTCACTTTCCTCGTGGCCGACTTTACGCGCCCAAATGACGAGATTTCAGACGAACTCAAGCGACGTGGAAGTCCCGGCGTTCCGATGTATCTTCTCTATGCGCCTGGTGAGCCGGAGCCGGAGATCCTGCCGACGCTGCTCAATGCAGGCATGTTGAAGCGCAAGCTCGAAGCCTTTTGATACTGCATCTGCCCACCCAGAAAGGATGACGTCATGACCGCTCTTACCCGTAGGAACCTTGGACTTGCCTCAGGCATGGCCGCAGCCGTTGCGCTCAGCGCTGGCGCGATGATCGCATTTTCCGCTTCCGCTGCGCCGGCAGCAGAGCCTGGCCAGCCCGCGCCGGAATTCACCGGCACCACGGCGACAGGTGAGGAAGTCTCTCTTTCTGATTTCGCAGGCAAGACTGTCATTCTCGAATGGACCAATGATGGCTGCCCGTTCGTGCAGAAACACTATGCAGACCCGCCGCAGAACATGCAGGGCCTGCAGGCACGCGCAGGCGAGGATGACATTGTCTGGCTGCAGGTGATTTCGTCGGCGCCGGGCACGCAGGGTCATGTCGATGGTGACCGCGCGATTGAGATCAATGAGGGGCGCAGCGCGGCCCCGACCCATGTCATCCTTGATCCGTCTGGTGATATCGGCCGTCTCTATGAGGCAAAGACCACGCCGCACATGTTCATCATCGAGCCCGATAGCGACATCGCCTATGCAGGCGCGATCGATTCCATCCCATCTTCACGCGTGTCTGATATCGAGACCGCTGAGAATTATGTGACCGCCGCGCTCGACGCGCTGGAAGCCGGTGAGACCGTCCAGACGAGCTGGGCAGCGCCTTATGGCTGCTCGGTGAAATACGAATAGGCGAACGCGCGCCACCTCAAATGAAAAGACCCTTGCAGGCATCGCCCGCAGGGGTCTTCTTTTGTCTGGTCGCTCGCTATTTCAGGCGTTCGACGCGAAACTGCAGGCCGTCATCCAGCTTCATCATATAGCTGCCAAGGGCGGCTGACTTGATGGTTGCGCTGTCGACACCGCGTTTGGCCGAGTAATAGACGCGCTTATTGTCCGTCTGCTGCCAGACCTGGCCGTTCTGCAGGGTGATATAAAGCTCACCGCGAGGTGTCTTCTGGACCGATGCGACAGGGTAAGACACCTCATCAATCTTCTCGCTATCGCTGAAAACCGAAGACGCGAAGTTCGGCAGGCTCGGAATGGAGAAGCCAAAGGAGTCGCGGCGAACCTCTTCCACTTCGCTGCGGGTAACGATAACCGCTTCGCCCGTCTCTTCTGCCGATTTGAGGCGACCGACGGCGTCATCATAACAGGCAAGCCGCGCGGCATCGTCCGAAAGATCGGCGCAGGCATAGACCTCACGCGTGCTGAAGGATGCTGCTTCCTGCGCTGTTGCTGGAAGAAATGTGCTCAGGATAAGTATCGAAAGAGGTAAACTGTGTCGCATGCCTGTTCATCTGCTGCTCAACTGCGGTGCGCTATCTTTCCAAGCGCCTGATCACATGAAACACTAAGTCGAAACGAAAATCACGGGAAGTCATGATGAAATCTCTCAAATCCGTTCTTCTGTCGGCCGGCGCCGCTGGTCTGGTTCTCACGCTTGCTGCCTGTGGGGGCAGCGGAGGAAACGGATCTGGCGACGGCGATGAAGCCGCTGTCCTGCGCCGCGGTATCTCTGCAAAGGTCGATACGCTCGACCCGCACCGATCTTCGGCCAAATGGGAAAACATCGTGATCTCCGACATGATTGTCGGCCTCATGACCATCACGCCTGACCGTGAAGTCATTCCAGGCGTCGCGGAAAGCTGGGAGACGAGCGAGGACGGCCTGACCTGGACGTTCAATCTGCGCGAATCGCAATGGTCTGACGGTGAGCCCGTCACGGCAGACGATTTCGTCTATGCCTTCCGCCGCATCCAGAACCCGGAAATTGCGTCGCAATATTCCTCCCTGCTCTACATCGTGAAGAATGCTGCGCAGGTGAACTCTGGCGAACTGCCACCTGAAGAGCTCGGCGTGCGCGCCATCGATGATCTGACGTTTGAGATCACCCTTGAAGAGCCTGCGCCTTACCTGCTCGGCCTTCTGACCCACTACACGACCTATCCGGTGCCACAGCACATCGTCGAACAATACGGCGAAGCGTGGATCCAGCCTGACAACATTGAGGTGAACGGGCCTTACAAGTTGGCTTACTGGCGCACCGGCGACCAGCTCGTCTCAGAGAAGAACCCGCTCTTCTATGAGGCCGATGAGGTCTGCTTCGACCGCGTCGCCTGTTTCGAGATCGAGGACGCTGCAGCCGTCGAGCGCCGCATCGAGGCAGGTGAGCTCGATATCAATAATGGCTTCGATGGCGGCCGGACCGAAGAACTGGAAGCGAAGTTTCCGGGCTGGGTGCGCACCGCACCAAGCCTGATTACCACCTATTGGAGCTTCAATTCCAGCCAGGAGCCGTTCGACGATGTGCGCGTTCGCAAGGCGCTGTCGCTGGCGCTGGACCGTGAGTTCATTGTCGACCGCGTGCTGACGCCTGGCTACATCCCGGCCTATTCTTTCGTGCCGCCAACGATGAGCAACTATAATGTCGAGCGTCCGGAGGTCGGCTTTGCTGACATGTCCCGCGAAGAACGTCTCGCAGAAGCCCGCGCGCTTCTGGAAGAGGCCGGATATGGCCCGGATAATCAGCTGTCGTTTGAATTCATCCACCGCTCGACTGACGACAATCCGAAAGCTGCGCCTGTCGCTCAGGCGAACTGGAACGAGATCGCGCCCTGGGTGAATGCCGAGATCCTGCGTCAGGACACCAAGGTGCTCTATGCACGCCTTCGCCAGTCTGACTTTGAGGTGGCGGACGGCGCCTGGGTTGCTGACTTCGATGACCCGATCAACTTCCTCTACCTGCTCGATTCGGAGACCGGCCAGCAGAACTATGGTCGTTATTCGAACCCGGAGTACGATGCGCTCCTGGCTGAAGCGAGCCGAACCCGCGACCTTCAGGCCCGGGCCGAGATCTTCGCCGAAGCTGAGGCGATGATGCTGGAAGACTATCCGATCACGCCGATGTGGATTCAGGTCACCAAGAACCTTGTCGATCCGGAGCTGACCGGCTGGGCCGAAAATGCCCAGGACGATCACCTCTCGCGCTGGCTGTGCCGCGCCGACATTGAGGCAGGCGCTGAGCCCGAGGCAGAGGCGACCGACAGCGCCGGGGAGTAGGCGGCAAGGAAGAGGGCCGGGGGGCTATGAGCGACGAACTTGAAGCAGCAGGCCTCGCCTCGGTCGGCGCCCTCTCTGCGGGGGGAACCGCCGACCTGCAGGGCCAGCCCTGCCGCAATTGCGGCGTGATGGTGAAACACCGTTACTGCCCCAATTGCGGTCAGCTCGCCGCCAGTTTCCACCGGCCTTTCTATTCACTTGTCGCCGAAACGGTGTCGGACAGTCTGGCGCTGGATGGGCGTATCGCCCGCACACTGCCGAAACTGCTTTTCAGGCCGGGCGCGCTAAGCCGTGACTATAGCGCAGGCAAGCGGGCCCGCTATGTCCCGCCATTCAGGCTCTTCCTGCTGTCGAGCCTGATCTTCTATTTTGTCGCCTTCGCCTTCATCAACTCCAATGGCGTCAACGCGTTGGAACAAATCGAGACGGGAGAGGGCCCGGCGCTGAGCGAGGAAGAAAGCGAAGCGCTTTCTGAATACCTGTCGCAGAATGGCGGCCTAAATGAGCGCGAACTCGAAGATATAATTGAACGCGCGCGCGCAAACAGGACCGAAGCCGAACAAGAAGCCACAAGCGATGCTGTGCCCGATCAGCCAGTTGCCGATTCGGAGGAAAGCGAATCGGAAGAGAACAACGTCAATCTTGGCTCAAACGAATTGGGTGAACGCCTTGAAGCGGCTGCCGAGCGCACTTTTGAGAATCCAAGACTATTTACGACGGCCGCAGAAACCTGGGCGCCGCGCCTCAGCCTAATTCTGGTCCCTCTGACGATACTTGCCCTATCGCTCATGTATGCCTGGCGTCGGCGCATCTATGTTTATGATCACGCAATCCACGCGCTCCACTTGCACAGCTGGATCTATCTCAGCTCGACCTTGGCATTCGGTCTGTCCGCATTGATGGGGGGCTGGGTCGCCGGTCTTTATTACTCGATCGCGCTTCCGGTCTATACGATGTTCAGTATGCGCGGGGCCTACGGTACAGGATATCTGCAGGCCTTTTTGCGAATGATGGTCCTGTCATTCTTCTGGCTGGTCAGCCTGACAGCGCTCATCGTGGCGCTCGTCATCCTTTCGCTGCTCGCTGTCTAGAGCGTTGCAAATACGCCGATCACGCGAAGAAAACGCAGCGTGTCGACATCTTAGCAACACTTTTTCGAGAATCCGTCATCAGTTTGTCACTTTCGATTGACGCGACGAAATCAACTTCGATAGCAGTGCTAGCTATACCGATTTCTGAGGGGTCGGTTGCCAAAATGCATGGCACACGAGAGTTAATCTGGAGGTTCAACTGTGAACGGAACTACACTCAAAAAACATCTGTTGACGTCGGCGGTCTTCGCCGGTGCAGCGATGACGGTGTTCGCCGCACCTGCGTTTGCGCAGGATGACGTCGAAACCGTACCAGCGCAGGAAGAGGCGGAAGCGCGCCAGCAGACGGTGGTTATCACCGGCTCGCTCATCCCGCAGTCCGGCAACCTGACGGCGACCAGCCCGGTCACCGAGCTTGACGCAGAGCAGTTTGACATCCGCGGTACGATCCGCGCGGAAGACCTCGTCAACACCCTGCCACAGGCATTCGGTGCACAAGGTTCGTCGCTCGCGAACGGTGGTACCGGTACGGCTTCCGTGAACCTTCGTGGTCTCGGCTCGGAGCGTACGCTCGTTCTGATGAACGGCCGCCGCCTTCCTTACGGCTCGCTGAACATCTCCGCGCCAGACATCAACTCGATCCCAACCCAGCTGGTTGAGCGCGTTGACGTTCTGACCGGTGGTGCATCGGCGACCTACGGTTCTGACGCTATCGCAGGCGTCGTGAACTTCGTCATGAATGACGATTTCGAAGGCTTCCAGATCGACGGCAACTACAGCTTCTACCAGCACAACAATGATGGTGAGCTTCAGGGCCTTCTGAAAGAATTCGCTGGTCTGAACCCAAGCCAGTACCGCGTCCCAAGCGGCTCTGTTGAAGACGGCGACGCTGTTGATGTCACCCTGATGGCTGGTGGCAACTTCGACAATGACCGCGGCCACATGATGGCTTTCGCGTCGTACCAGAACGTCAACGAAGTCCTTCAGGGCGACCGCGACTACGCACAGTGTGCTCTTGGTACCCGCAACGGCGGCAACGAGTTCACCTGTGCTGGTTCAGGTACGAACCAGTTCACCAACCTTCTCGATCTTGGCGGCGGTCTGCCAACCGGCACCTGGGGCCGCGTTGATCCTGCAGGCACCGGTACGTTCATCGCACGTGACTTCGTCACCGACACGTTCAACTTCAACCCGTTCAACCACTTCCAGCGTCCGAACGAGAAGTACACGTTCGGTACGTTCCTGAACTACGACATCACCGACAATATCGAAGCCTATGGCGAGTTCATGTTCGTTCAGAACGAAACCAACTCGCAGATCGCACCTTCCGGTGTGTTCGGCTACGGTGTTGCTGGCGCTGCCGGTGGTCTGAACTGTGACAACCCGTTCCTTTCGGCTCAGCAAACCTCCTTCATCGGCTGTGACGGTCTCGCACCTGACGCAGTCGTCGGCGTTGGTTCGCTTCTGGCACTTCGCCGGAACGTTGAAGGCGGCCCACGTAACAACGACATCCGTCACCAGACCTTCCGCAATGTCATCGGCATCCGCGGCGATCTGGAAGGCACCTCGATCGGTTACGATGTCTACGCATCGTTCGCGAAAGTGGTCCGTACGGAAGTTTACAACAACGACCTCTCCATCCGAAAGCTGACGAACGCGCTCTACGCGGTTCCAGATGGCAATGGCGGTGTGGCTTGTAACGTCAACGTCGACGCTGACCCAACCAATGATGACGCGGCCTGTGTGCCTTACGACATCTGGTCGGGCAACGCGCCTGATCCAGCAGCTATCGACTACGTCGTCAGCCCGCTGAACCGTAACGGCGACGTGACCCAGACGGTCATCTCCGGCAAGATGTTCGGCTCGTTCGGCGACTACGGCCTCGTTTCGCCAATGGCTGTCGACGCACCAGGCTGGGCCTTCGGTGCTGAATACCGCCGCGACACGATCGACTCGAACCCAGACGCTGCATTCCAGTCGGGTGACGGTGCTGGTCAGGGTGGTCCAACCCAGGCGATCTCGGGTGCGCAGAATGTTATCGACATCTTCGCAGAACTCGACATCCCGCTGGTTCAGGAACGTCCAGGTATCTACGACCTGAACATGGACCTCGCCTATCGTAAGTCCTATTACGACAACGTCGATTCCGACGCGTACAAGGTTGGCCTCCAGTACTCGCCAACTTCGGACTTCATGCTTCGTGGTTCGTTCCAGCGCGCTGTTCGTGCTGCGAACATCTTCGAACTGTTCTCGCCAGCCGGCCTGACGCTGTTCGACCCTGCAGATGGTGACCCATGTGCCGGCCCGAACCCGCTGTTCACCCAGGCCCAGTGTGCGAACACCGGTCTTGACCCAGCGAACTACGGCTCGCAGGCGCTCACCAGCCCAGCTGGTCAGTACAACATCCTGACGGGCGGTAACGAAGACCTGGATCCGGAAGAGTCCGACACGTTCACCGTTGGTGCGGTGTTCACGCCGAGCTTCCTCGACGGCCTCACGGTGTCGCTCGACTACTTCAGCATCGAAGTGGAAGGCTACATCTCGACGGTTCCTGCCGAGACCTCGATCAACCAGTGTGCCCTGACCGGCGACCAGTTCTTCTGCTCGCTCATCAACCGCGGTACCGGTGGCACCCTCTGGGCCAACCCAACTGGCTTCTTCATTGCGACGAACGTCAACACGGGTAGCCTCGAAACCACTGGCTTCGACCTCCAGGCAAACTACACCTACGACGCTGGTGCGACGGGCGTGTTCAGCTTCGACTATGTCGGTACCTACCTCGACAGCCTCGAAGTTCAGTCGCTCCCAGACGCATCTGTCACGCCTCCGTTTGACTGTGTCGGCCTCTATGGCGGCCGCTGTCAGTCGAACTTCGGCAACGGTGCAAACCCTGAGTATCGCCACAAGGCGAGCGCAACCTGGATGCCACTCGACGGCAAGTTGTCCGTCACCGGTACGTGGCGCCACTTCAGCGAAGTTGACCTCGACGCAGCCAACCCAGCGCCGATCAACGCAACGTTCGAAGCTCAGGACTACTTCGACCTGTCGACGAGCTACCAGCTCCTGGACAACACCCGCGTCCGCTTCGGTGTGAACAACGTCACGGATGAAGATCCGCCGCTGTCCTCCGTCGTTGGTACGGCACCAGGTAACGGTAACACCTACCCGCAGGTGTACGACGCACTCGGCCGTTACATCTTCATGGGCGCCACGGTCGACTTCTAGGTCCTCCGAGGTTCCGGAAGAACGGAATATCAGGAAAGGGCGGCCTCTCGGGGCCGCCCTTTTTCTTTGGCTGGCGTGGGCCGTTGCGGCAGGGCGCCGCGCCGCGCTATGAGCAGGCCATGGCCCGCAACACGCCCATCCCTCATATTTCTGATGAAGATCGCGCCTTTGTCCGCGGCCTGCTGATCCATCAGGATGATCAGGTGCTGGCCTTCAACAAACCGCCGGGCCTCGCCGTGCAGATCGCTGGTGGCAGAGGCAAGTCCCTGGACTTTCTGCTCTGGGCGTTCGCAAAGTCGAATGGCAAGCGGCCGCGCCTCGTTCACCGCATAGACTCCGGAACATCCGGCGTCCTGGTCGTCGCGCGCACAAAGCCTGCGGCTGCTGCACTTTCTGCCCAGTTCTCTGAGCGCGCAGCGTCCAAGACCTATCTCGCCATCGTGTCAGGTCAGCTGCCGTCTGCGGACGAAGGGGTCTGCGCTGAGGCCCTCCTCAAGGTGCCGTCAGACAGGGGCGGGCGCGAGAAGATGATCCCTGCATCTGCCAGCCAGAAAGGCGCGCTGAGCGCCGAGACTCGCTGGAAAATACTGTCCCGGTCCGACGGTTTCGCCCTGATAGAAGCAAAGCCCGTTACCGGCCGCATGCACCAGATCCGGGCCCATATGGCCGCGCTTGGTTGCCCGATACTCGGCGACCGGATCTACGGCTCCGGCAAGCTCTCAGCCGACCGGTTGATGCTCCACGCCGCGCGTCTTGATATCGCGCACCCTGAGCCTGGCGCCGGGAGGCTCCAGCTGGAGGCGCCGCTTCCCGAAGATTTCCTTGCCCGAATGAAAGAGGCCGCCCTTTCGATCTGAAAGGACGGCCTCAACATCTCAGGTTCTGCGCGCGTTACTCGGCAGCGCCCGGTGTCAGGCGGATCAGGCGGCCGCCATCGTCGTCCTCCAGCACATAGATCGCGCCGTCCGGGCCTTGCTCGACCTCACGGATACGCTTGTCCCACTCATAGCGCTCGGCCTCATTCGCGGTGGTTTCCATCGTCGATGAGGTGCCGCCAGCGCCCTGATTGTCGAGCGGGGTCTGTTCGAACTCGACACGCACCAGCGCCTTGGACGACAGGCCGCCAATAAAGGCGTCGCCCTGCCAGTCAGCGAAAGTGTCGCCGTCATAGATGATGAGGCCCGCCGGGCTGATCACCGGTGTCCAGGAAACGGCGGGGTTCTCATAAATCGGGAAATCCTCATGGTTTCCGAAGAACTGCTTGCCGTTATAGTGCTCGCCATTCGAGACGATCGGGTAGCCGTAATTCTCGCCCTTCAGGATGAGGTTCAGCTCATCGCCGCCAGCCGGGCCCATCTCATGTACCCAGAGCTGGCCGTCTGCATCGAACGCCACGCCAAGCATGTTGCGATGGCCAAGCGACCAGATCGTGTCGGCGACACCGCCATTGCCGTAGAAGGGATTGTCCTCAAGCGGGGCGCCATCGGTCGTCACGCGGATCACCTTGCCGAGGTTCATGTCCATATTCTGCGCCGGGCTGAACTTCTGACGCTCGCTGGAGGTGATGATGAGGTTTCCATCCGGCGCGACGGCGAGACGGTGACCATAGTGGCCGTTGCCCGGCACCTTCTGGGACTGTTCCCAGATGCGGGTAATACCAGACAGGCTGCCACCGGTTTCCGTGAGCTCCAGCGTGGCCTTGTCGACTGCCGCGCCTGACAGAGTGTCATCCTGCGGGTCGCGCTCGGCATAGGACAGGAAGACCGTACCGTTCTCTGCAAAGTCCGGGTGGATGATGATGTCACCAAGGCCGCCCTGGCCGCGCATGGTGACTTGCGGCACGTTGGAAATCTCTCCCAACTTCGCGCCATCGGTGCCGAGCAGCCAGAGATTGCCATCCTGCTCGGTGACGAGCGCGCGGCCATCCGGCAGGAAGGTCATTGCCCAGGCGCCGTCGAACGTCTCAAGCGCCTCGGCCGTGAGGACAGTGCCTTCGGTGCCGGTGACGGTCATCGTTTCGCCGGAAAATTGCGCCGCAGCGCTGAGGGCGAGGGCAGGGACCGCGCAAGCGGCGAGGAGTGTTCTGGTAATGGAGGTGACCATAGCTGGACCTTTCTGGCTGGCTGGTAAACTGCCACGCCAGATAGAACGCTTTTCTGCGTCGGCCAGCTCGGGGCTCTACTCAGCCATACCAGTCCAACGCATCATGGTCTGAAATCAGGTCGACTGCGCCGTTCAGCATCCGGAAGAACATATTGTCGCCGCGCTCGGTCTGCGTGACCAGCATGGCGGCGAAATAGGCCGTGAAGAAATGCTGGTACGCCCCGGCCACATAGTGGCGGAGAAAGTCGTTGCGGTCATAGTTGGACACGCCGAGCCGGTCGAGCTCTTCAAGGTAGAGGTCCACCAGCGCGCTCTCATTGGCCTGACGGGTCGCCGGGTCGATCGCGCCCGCGATGAAATAGCCGACATCCGCGCCGCCCGGCCCATAGCCAAAGCTCTGCCAGTCGACCACGGTCACTGGCTTGGCCGTGTTCGACAGGTCGAACAGCATGTTGTCCGGCCGGAAGTCTGAGTGGATCAGGCATTTCTGGCCTTCGCGGCTGTCACCATACTTGTCCATGTTTCGCGAGAGGGCATCGCCAACCTTGGTCGCCTCTGGCGTTACGCGGTCTCCATAGCGGGCCTTGAAACCGTCCCACAGCCCAGCAACCACGTCCGGATCCAGGACATCTGGCGCATGGGTCGTCCCCATGACCCATGCATACTCATCGAGCTTTTCGTCTTCCCAGTAGGCTGAGTGCAGCTTCGCGGCCTCTTCCAGCACGAGCTTTGCCTCGTCCAGGGTGACGCCTTCCAGCTGGTCGCCCTGTTCTGCGGGCGCCATGTCCCCCATCATCAGCACGAAGTCATGCGTCTCTTCATTCACGTCCGTGAAATAGCAATGCGGCGTCGAAACCCGCGCATCAGGCTGTAGCAGCTGGTAGAATTTCACTTCGCGGTGATAATTGCCGAGACTGCGGCCGGTCGCGCGGCTTTCCTCACCTTCTGAGGGGAATTTGCCGACAATGGTCGCGGGCGCGTTGGGCGCTGCTTCCGCGTAATTCAGCTTGAAGCGGACACAGTCGCCAATCTGGCCCGTTCCAACCCGTCCAGCCTCGAATGAGGCAACGCGCGCATCAATGCCATCGCTTTTCAACGCCGCTGTCAGCCATTCGGCGTCGATGTCCCTCCATTCGCGGATCTCAGGCATTGGCGGCCTCGCTGAGTGGATGGACGTAGACTTCATTGTGCTTGATGAGGCTATTTTCGATCAGGACGAGGTCGAAGCCCCGCATCTTGCCTTCCTTGCCGCCGTCGCCGATGTCGCAATACCAGCGCCCACAGAAGCCGCCCTGAATGGCCCAGACCATCTCCGGCAGATAAGTCATGGGCGGTGTCGAGCTGAAAAGCGTCTGAAGATAGCTTCTCAGTGCCTCCCGCCCTTCAATCCCGTGTGGGACTTGCGGATCCTTGTAGACCGTGTCGGCCGCGTAAAAGCCGACCAGCCGGTCCACATCCTTGTCTGTCCAGGCCTGCAGCCAGTCCGCGTTGAAGCGTTCAATATCCATTGGGCTCATCCGTTCAGAACCCTTTCCTTGTGTGCATCGGTAAACACTTCGGGTGGGACCATTTCAGGCCCGCCCATGATGGCAACGCCGTGCAAGCCGAGGCTTGGATCCGCAGCAGCGCGCTCGAGATAGCGCTTGCGCCGCTCTTTGGCGTCGTCGCCAAATTCCATGTCGAGTGAGGCCTGAAGGTGGCCCGCAAAGCGCAGGCGCCGCATCTGCTCGAAACGCTCTGCCGCGTATTCCGAAAAATCAGGTGCTTCTCCGGCCGGGGTCGCTTTCAGTATATCGGACACCATTCGGACGTCGCGATAGGTGATTGAGAGCCCAAGCCCATTGATCGGGTCATTCCAACCGGCGGCATCGCCAATCAGGACGCAACCTTCCGTGAATGGCTCATCCGTCCAGCTGTCATTGTTGAAATAAGAGAGGAGGGGACCTGCAGGCTTGCCATCGGCAATCGCCTCATTCCCCGGCGCACAATTCATGCGAAAGCTTTCGAGGAATTTGCGTGGGCCATCTTCGCCAGCAAAGCGGCCCTTGTCTTCAAGCGCGTAGCCGCCATAGACGCGAACCTTGTCGCCGCCTTGCGGGAAGGCGAGAAAGCCGAAACTGCCTTCTGTCCCGATGGCCTGGCGTGTTTCGTCCCACCCTTCGACGCCTTCCACCAGCAGGCCGGCGAACCAGTGATGTGGCTTGTCCTGGTGCAACTTGATGCCCGCCGCCTTGCGGGTAGGGGACATACGGCCCTCTGCGCCAATGATAAGCGGAGCCTGCGCCGTATGGGATTTGCCGTCCTGCTCATAAGTGACGGTTGGTGTTGCGCCGAGTTCAATATCGGTGACGTTTACATTGCGCACCGCCGTTGCGCCGCAACGCACGGCTTCATCATAAAGTGTCTGGCAGTGATGCGGATGACCAATTGTGAGCGGGCCCGGCACGTTCTCCGCAAACATGCCGAGCGGCAGCGCCGTTTCCTCAGCGTCCGTTGGCGCCCGGCTTTCATCATAATGAACGTGAGAGGTGATGTGATGTCCGCCTGCCTCCCGGAGCAGATCATACAAGCCGAGGCGATGGACCTCGACAACGCCCCAGGGCGCGATCCATTCGCCCCGCACATGATCGGTGAAGGTCGCCGACTTCTCCAGCAAAAGCACGGATTTGCCCGCGCGGGCCATGGTTGCTGCCATGGCGGATCCGCCGATGCCGCCACCGACGATGATCAGGTCATAATTCATCTCTTCCTCCCGGATGTCTCTTTGCGGACATTCACGTTGGTGCAAAGCGTATCGGCAGGCGCGTCGATGGCAAGACGCGACGCCGCGTCAGTGCTGGGGTGTAGGCTGTCAATTTCCGCCCAATCGCCGTAAAAGCCCCGTCGATGAACGGATTTCTTTATGTTGCTCTCGGCGGTGCGCTTGGCGCCAGCCTTCGCCACGGGGCGGGGCTCGCGGCTGTGCGCTTCGGGCTCAGCGGCTGGCCGTGGGCGACTTTCTTCGTCAACCTGCTGGGCAGCTTGCTCATGGGGCTGCTAATTGGCTGGCTGGCTTTCAAGGGTGAAAGCCTTGGCGGCGGCCAGGGCGCGCGTCTGTTCCTGGCGACCGGCCTTCTGGGCGGATTCACCACCTTCTCGGCGTTTTCGCTAGAGATCGCGCAATACATTCAGAAAGACGACTGGGCCCGCGCCATTGCCTATGCGGGCCTATCCGTTGTAGCGGGCCTCGCTCTTGTTCTCATAGGCATGATGATCATGCGGAAGGTACTGGCATGAACAGCCAAGTCATCAACGAAACCGTCAACCCGAAGGAAGGCGGCACGCGCCTCGACCGCTGGGTGAAGCGCCGTCTCAACGTCACGCAGGGCCAGCTCGAAAAGCTGCTGCGCTCGGGCCAGATCCGCGTTGATGGCAGCCGCGCCAAGGCCAATACCCGCCTTGAGGCCGGCATGGTCGTTCGCCTTCCGCCGCTGCACCAGCCGACCGCGGCAGAGAAGAAGGCGCGCGCTGCCAACACGGCGTCGGCCAAGGATGAGCAGTTCATGCGCGAAATGGTCATCTATGAGGATGACGATCTGTTTGCGCTGAACAAGCCCGCCGGCATCGCCGTGCAGGGCGGCACAAAGCAGGGCGACCGTCATATAGATGGCATGCTCGATATCCTTTCGGACGGCGAGTATCGCCCGAAACTCGTGCACCGCCTCGACAAGGAAACGTCCGGTCTTCTGCTGATCGCGCGTCATCCGGCGTCTGCGGCATGGCTGGGCGATCTTTTCCGCTCACGCGATATGGAAAAGGTCTACTGGGCCGTCACCGTCGGCGCGCCAAAGCCACCTGCCGGTCAGGTACGGTGCTGGATGACCAAGGGCGAAGGCTCTGAAGGCCGCGAACGCATGGTCCAATGTGCCCAGAATGATGAGGGCGCGCGCCACGCGATTACCGATTACGTCACCGTCTCGCAGGCGGGCCAGAAAGCAGCATGGGTTGCGCTTCGCCCGCAGACCGGCCGTATGCACCAGCTGCGCTTCCATATGCATGAGCTCGGCACCTCCATCCTCGGCGACGACAAATACATGACCCGCCGCGAAGTGCCCCAGGGCGTCGCCAATGGCTTGCACCTCCATGCGCGCGCGCTGCAGATCCCGCGTAAGAACAAGAAGCCGCTCCTGCTGCAGGCGCCTCTTTCCGGCCATATGAAACGGACTTTCGACACGCTTGGCTTCCTCGAACAGGAAGCAGGCAAGGATCCGCTGGAGCTGTTTATCTGAGGATCAATCCGCTGGCGCACTCGTCTCCGAAGATACCTGCGGAGGCAGGTATGCAGAGCGGCCGGCTTGCAATTGCCCATGCCCTTAATGACGCATCATGGACCCCTGCCTGCGCAGGGGTTTGCGGAGATTGGTTAAGTTGAAATGACCCAACTCAAACTCGCCATCTGGGATATGGACGGCACCATTGTCGACAGCCGGGAAGTCATCCAGGCGGCGATGTGCCGGGCCTTTGGTGTCTGCGGCCTGCCAGAGCCAGCCTATGAGGAGACCCGGAAGATTGTCGGTCTCGGCCTTGAAGAGGCCTGCCGCATCCTCGCGCCAGACTATCACGACCCTGCCGGTCTCAGCACCGCCTACAAGGAAGCCTTCGTCGCGCGCCGTACCGAAGAGAACTTTGTCGAGCCGCTTTATGACGGCGCAGAAGAGACGCTGAAACGCCTCGCAGAGGATGGCTGGCTGATCGCCATGGCAACGGGAAAGTCCCATCGCGGCATCCGCGCCATCTTCGAGATGCATCCGCTGGAGCAATATTTCGACACCATCTGGTGCGCTGATGATGGCCCCGGCAAGCCGCACCCTTTCATGGTCGAGCAGTGCATGAACGCGCTCGGCTGTGAGCCTCACCAGTCGCTCATCATTGGTGATGCGATCCACGACATCGCCATGGGCCGCAATGCTGGCATCCATACAATGGGCGTCAGTTGGGGCTTTGGCCGCGCCGATGAACTTCATGCGGCAGGCGCCCACGAAGTGCACGACACATTCGCAAGCCTGAATGCCGGCCTGCTGGGGTTCGAGCAGAAAATTTCAAGTATTTAGGGAACAGCCCGCGCTGAGCGGCGTTTGCACCCTGAGTATCCAGAAAAACAAGGGGAATCTCATGAAAAAGTCTTTGGTCGCACTTCTCATCGGTATGGGCGCAGTTGGCGGTATCGCAGCATGTGACAGCAATGATGGTCCAGCAGAGGAAATGGGCGAAGAAATAGACGAAGCCGGTGATGAGCTGGAAGAAGCCGGTGACGAGCTCGAAGAAGAAGTCGAGTAAGACTTTTCATAGTCAACCGATTGAAGGGCCGGCCTGGAAACAGGTCGGCCTTTTTCGTCTAGTGCTCTGAAAAAGATGAAGAAAAATGCATAAACGATGGATCGATACCGAGACGGCTGCGTTCCTTTTCTAACCGGATCGCAATGAAGCACCTCGAAAGGACCAAGCCGTGAAGTACAACATCGATTATATTCTGACGGGACTCGCAGTTGCCGCAATCGGTGGTGGCGCACTGGCTTTGTCGGCGCACTCAAGTGTCACCAATAGTGCAGCAGCGACGCAATTCACGGCGAGCGACACTGCCGCCTTCGACCGCAACTTCCAGGTCGCTGACCGCGATTGTGAAGTTGGCTTCGCCGCCCAGCAACTCTGCTTTGAACGTACCGCTCTCGAAGATCGTATCTCGATTGGCGAACCTTTCCCTGAGACGATGTATCCGCTGGCTCTTGAGTGGCGCGCAAATCTCGCGCTGGAGCGTAAAGCCGACAACCTCAAAACGGTCCGCATCGGCCAGAGCATCATCCTGATGGAACGTGATACGCGTATGGTTGTCGACAAGATGGATCTTTCCGGTCAGCGCCACGCTGACGCCGACACCACTGCCGCAGGCTAGCTGAACGCAGAAATTGACCTTTTGCCTCCGCATGGCATGAGGTCGCTGCATGACGACGCGCAAGCCCACCCCGCCAAATCTGCCCCGCCGCTTCTATAAGGAGGCGGCGGTTTCGCGTGAGGGCGACACGTGGGCCATCCTGCTGGACGGCAAACCCGTACGTACGCCTGAAAAGAACCACCTTGCGACCGAGCATGAAACGCTCGCCACCCTCATCGCAGAAGAATGGGCCGCGCAGGGAGACCTGATCGACCCGACCACCATGCCGCTGACGCGCCTGCTGAACGTCTCGATAGACGGTGCCCCCGGCGCGCGAGACGCCCTCGCCGATGAGGTCGCAAAATACGCAGAGACCGACCTTGTCTGCCACCTCGCCGACGGTCCGAGCGAGCTGCGCGCCCGCCAGGAAGCAGGCTGGGGCCGCTGGCGTGAATGGGCGGGCAAGAACCTCGACATTGTGCTCGTCCCTGTCGAAGGCATCATCGCCTCACCGCAGCCTGACGCCTCGCTCAAGGCCGCGCGTGACCATGCCGCGAGCCTCGACGACCTACGCCTCACCGCGCTGACCTGGGCGATGGCGCTCTATGGTTCGGCCGTCCTCGCGCTGGCGGTAGAGCAGGGCGAGCTTGATGCCCTCGACGCGTTTGACCTCTCCCGCATTGATGAGACCTGGCAGATCGAGCAGTGGGGCGAGGACGAAGAAGCCATGGATGTGGTCGCGCGCCGCCGCGCGGACGCCGACGCCATCGGGCAACTCTTTGCGGCCATCGCGCGTTAGATCAGCCTCGAGGTTCGGCGCCCAGCACGGGCGCCCGCCGCCGAGGAGGAGAACGCCATGACCTACCGGTTCCAACTCGCCGCCAGCGCCGCCCTCGCCGCTGTCTTCCTTGCCGCCTGTGATCCTGCCACGCCCACAGACCCGGAGCCGCTGACACCGCCGGAAGAGACCGCCGCGCCAGCTGATCCGGCCATGCCTGCGCCCGGCACATCGACGGATACGACGGGAGACAGCGCGGGTATGGACGCGTCTTCCCCTGATCAGGTCAGCCCAGCCGCCTGCGCGACCATCACGGCTGACGGCCTTTGCGGCGTCGAGTTCGGCATGAGCGCCGATGAGGCCAGGGAAGCCCATCTCGCCGGTCTCTACGCCATGGGCGACAGCGGCACGGGCGAAGAGAGCGCCTGCTACTATCTCGGGCCCGAAGAGGGCAATTACGATGTCGGCTACATGGTCGAGAGCGGCAGCGTGCAGCGGATCGACATCCGCGCGCCGGGCGTGGTCACCCCCGAAGGCGTCGAAGTCGGCATCAGCGAAGCCGACGTCGAAGCCATCCATCCGGACCTCACCCGCCAGCCCAACAAATATGTCGATCGCGACGATCTCATCGTCGAGATGGATGGCGGGGCAAAACTCATCATGGAAACAGATGAGGCAGGCGCTGTGTCTGCCTACCGCGTCGGCCTGTCGCCAGCCGTCGATTTTGTCGAAGGCTGCGCCTGATTCCGCACGCCCAATCTGAACAATGCCTCAGGCGCTGCGCACGCCCGCGTGGCGCCTGAGCGCCTGTAGCGCATAACACCCTGTATCAAAACGACTAATAAGGTGAATGGAATCCGAACGGGCCGGTCACGCTGTGTTCGACTGCCGTATGTTTTTCTGCTGCCATGATGAAGAACGTCATGAAGAACCGGGTGGTAGCGCTGGCTTTGGCGGCTCTCCCACTCACCGCAGCACCTGCCTTTGCAGATGAAGCCCCTCACCGCTCCGCGACCGCCCTCTCAGGCGCGTTCCTCAGCGTCGCCGACGCGTCTTTCTATATCTCCGTCGGCAATGACCGCTGGCGTGGACGCGATGGCCGCTATTACAGCAATGACCGCTATGGTCAGCGCCCGTGGGAAACCCGCCAGCTTCGCCGTGATGCCGTGCGCCAGTGCGCTGCCGTCATCCAGCGCGAAGGCTACCGCGCCGGCTTCCGCGATGTGGATATCGACAATGACCTTCGTGTTCGCCAGATCGGCCCACGCGGCTTCGTCGTCCGCTTCGACGATGTCGAGTTCGAAGGCCGCCGCCGTGAGTTCTACCGCGATGTGAGCTGCACCGTGCGCCGCGGCAACGTGGTGGAGCTGTCAGGCCTGCCAGAGCCGGGGCGCCGCGGCAATCGCGGTTACAACAATGGCTACTATAACGGCCACAATGGCTATCGCAGCCACTCGTCCACCACCTACGGCCCGCGCGGCGCGCATACGGTGACGACGACCACAGCGACCCAGACGCCAGATCCATACCTTTATGGCGGACGCGGTGATCGCGGCGGACGTCGCGGCAATTAGGGCCTGACCCGGCCTGCTGGACGCAGGCATATGCCCAACTGAAGAAAGGCTGGCAGGTTGCCCATGCGGCAGCCTGCCCTTTTTCTTGCGTCGTCCGCCTCATTCAGTAACAAGGACAGCCATATCAAGGACTCACCGATCGAGAGGGCTGCCCCATGAAAGACGTCATCGAAGCGCTTGAGGCAAAACGCGAAGAGGCCCGCATGGGCGGCGGCGAAGGCCGCATCGCCAAGCAGCACGAAAAAGGCAAGCTCACCGCGCGTGAGCGGATCACCCTCCTGCTGGACGAAGGCAGCTTTGAGGAAACCGACATGTTCGTGGAGCACCGCTCCCACGACTTCGGCATGGAAGAACAGCGCATCCCGGGCGACGGCGTCGTCACCGGCTTCGGCACGGTGAATGGCCGTCTCGTCTATGTCTTCTCAAAGGACTTCACCGTGTTCGGCGGCTCGCTGTCGCTCGCGCAGTCGGAAAAGATCGTGAAGATCCAGAAGGCCGCGGCCCGCAACGGCGCGCCTGTTGTCGGCATCTTCGATGCGGGCGGCGCGCGTATCCAGGAAGGCGTAGACTCTCTTGCGGGCTATGCCGATATCTTCATGGAAAACGTCCTCTCCTCCGGCGTCATCCCGCAGATCTCCGTCATCATGGGCCCATGTGCGGGCGGCGACGTCTATTCGCCTGCCATGACCGACTTCATCTTCATGGTGAAGGACACCTCCTACATGTATGTTACCGGCCCTGACGTCGTGAAGACCGTCACGAATGAGGAAGTCACCCACGAAACTTTGGGCGGTGCGTCCGTCCATGCCAAGAAGTCCGGCGTTGCCGATGGCGCGTTCGACAATGACATCGAGGCGCTCATCCAGATGCGCCGCCTCATCGACTTCCTGCCGCTGTCTAACCGTGAGGAAGCACCAAAGCGCCCAAGCTTTGATGATCCGGACCGCGTCGAGGAAAGCCTCGACACCCTCATCCCGGACAATCCGAACACGCCTTACGACATGCGAGAGCTGATCGAGAAGACCGCCGATGAGGGCGACTTCTTCGAAATCAGCCCTGATTTCGGCGCCAACATCCTCTGCGGTTTTGGCCGTATGGAAGGCTCCACCGTTGGCTTTGTCGCCAACCAGCCAATGACGCTCGCCGGCGTCCTCGACATCGACTCCAGCCGCAAGGCCGCTCGTTTCGTGCGCTTCTGCGACTGCTTCAACATCCCGATCGTCACCTTCGTGGACGTGCCGGGCTTCATGCCGGGCACCAAGCAGGAATATGGTGGCCTCATCAAGCATGGCGCAAAGCTCCTCTTCGCCTATGCCGAAGCCACCGTCCCGAAAGTCACCGTCATCACGCGCAAGGCCTATGGCGGCGCCTATGACGTGATGAGCTCCAAGCACCTGCGCGGCGACATGAACTATGCCTGGCCAACGGCTGAAATCGCCGTGATGGGCGCAAAGGGCGCAGTGGAGATCATCTTCCGCAAGGACATTGGCGACGAGAAGAAAATCGCCGAGCACACCAAGATGTACGAAGACAACTTCGCCAACCCATATGTGGCCGCGAAGAAGGGCTATATCGACGACATCATCATGCCCCACTCCACCCGCCGCCGCGTCTGCAAGGCGCTACGCACCCTCCGCGGGAAAGAGCTCGAGAACCCCTGGAAGAAGCACGATAATATCCCGCTTTAAGGGGCTAAAGATTGCAGAGTTATCTTTTTGGAGAGCATCAATAGCGATCCGCTGAAGAGACTTGGCTAGCTCGACCTGTTCGAAGCTTGGGCGGCGCAATGGTTTATGGATAGGTTGATGCTCTTGTGCGAACTTCTGCATTCGTGCCAATCAAATTCACTTTACCGTGAAGTTGGTTGTTGAAATGGACGATAATAGCGATCCAGAAGCTGAAAAGCGCAAAGTTAACAGTTCGAGTGAAAAGATAGAGAATAACCGGCCGTCGAATGACGGTCCCGTGACCAAAAGTTCTCGAGCCTTCCGTACCGAAACTTTCAAAAAGGCGGTCAAACCGGATTCTTCATTGCTTGCCTCGGCAGCGCAGGTCGCTTCTGAGACGACGAAGTACAAGGATCTGCTTCGACAAGCAGGAATGGGCAACGGGATTGATGCTCAGCACGTAGCCAAACTTGCGAGCAGCTCTTCCTTAGAGTCGATAGCTCGGATCGCGTCGGAATCGACGAAATACGACAACCTACTTCGACAAGCTGGAACAGGCCACGAGAACTACGCTCAGCAGATAGCCAGACTGGCAGATAGCTCTTCCTTGGCATCGATAGCCCGGGCCGCGTCGGAATCGACGAAATACGACGATCTACTTCGTCAGGCTGGAATCAAATCCGCATCTAAATGGCACCGTATGGTGTCCGACCTTTCTTCAGCGAAATTCAAAAGTGGATCGCTCTACGCGGGGCATGGAGTCGATCAGCATCAGATTCGGAAACTCGAGAAAGATGCGACTGAACGGATTCGCGAGGCTGACGCTGAGCAGGATGATGATCGTCGCGAAAGCTTAAAGAGGTCAGCTCAAGAAACTTTCGACTTTCTAGCTGAACTTGCCGACCGAAGGGTGTTAGCAGTAGAGAGCGCACAAATCTTTTGGTCGCGTCGATTGGGTATAAGCGTCGCTGTAGCGAACGGGGCATTCTGCGCAGCCATCGGCGCTGCGCTCATAAATGGTGGGATAGATCTTTCGTTCGGCACCTATATTTTTTGGCTTACTGGAGCGGGCATGCTGGTAGCGGGTCTTTTGCCTATAGTGGAGCTTTGGCATCACAGCTCAGTTCTTGAGGTAGTTGAGGCGGAAAGAGATCGGTTGAAGATGGATGTTTCTAACCGGCCCTCTTCAACCGATGCGAGGTCATTTTGGTCATTTAAGTGCGCCAAAATCGTTATGATCGCGATGGCAACTTTAGCATTTTTCGTTGCTGCGGTTTGGACGGGTATTTCTGGTCCTTCCCACTTGCAAAATCGAAAGACGCGTAGTGTTCCGTCAAACGAGTTCGAACGGGAAATTGAGCCTTTGCTGTTCAAAATTTCTGCTAGACCGCTAAGCAATGCTGAATGGAATGTAGTTTTGCCTGCTCCGTCCCTAGACTAAGTGATATGGGCAGGAAAAGGTGGATCTTAGCTCGGCCGTCGCTGCTATGAGTTTTATCAAGGTGGAGCATCGATACCCAAGTACGGCCCGGTGCAATGGTGCTTCCCCCATCCCCAGCCCCTCTCCCGTGGGGAGAAGGGAGAAGTTTCCTCACCTCTCCAAACCACTCCCATACTCCTCGTCATGCTCACCCGTGACTGGATCCTCGAGACACTTTCAAAGCTGCCGGTCTGGGCCTGGCCGTTCTTCCTGGTTCAGGTCTGGGCGACGGAGCGCTATTACCGCGCCTATCGCGCGGCGAACCCCATCGGCATGCTCGGCGCCGGGGTCCTGCCCAATGGGCGGATCGTCATCACACTACAGGTCGCGGGCGAGAAGAGGGCGGAGCCTTCGTGGCGCGAACTTGCGCCCGCCGCGTCGTGGAGACGCCTCGCGTCGGGTGCAGCATTCTCCATTTCTATGCCCGCACTGCATGCGCACCGTATCTGCACCCTCACTGCACCACGGATGCACCTTGCGCGCACGCTTCAGTCGGCGAGACCGCTCGCCCCGCCCTAGCTCCACGCGCCGAAAACCAGACCTCTAACGCCACAAGTCCGACCGACCCTGTGGCCGCACGTGCTGCCAGATCACCTAATGCTTGCGGTCGCAGGCGTTTGTCGTGAACAGGTCTGCGATCACGCCTTCGCAATCGCGGTCCTTGCGGTGGTGACGGTCGCGGTGGGGGCGATGGCGGCGGTCGTAGCGATCGTACCTGTCACCGTGCGGATAGCTTTGACCATAGACCCGGCGCTGTACGACAGGGGCGGCGATTGAGGCCCGGAGGTCAGCGAGCGACAGCGAAACTTCGGTGAACCGGTCCTGCGACCGCTCCCAGGAAGCGAGTGAGCCGACGCAGGCGCCTTCCTGGTAATCGCGCTGATGCATGCAGGCGGCATAGGCGCGGCAAGAGCCCTCGGCGAAGCGATAGGCGGCATCAAGATCGATCTCGAAGGCGCGCAATATCTCGGTGCGTTCG
The DNA here is from genome assembly GCF_003576245.1 of Henriciella algicola. Classification (GTDB taxonomy): domain Bacteria; phylum Pseudomonadota; class Alphaproteobacteria; order Caulobacterales; family Hyphomonadaceae; genus Henriciella; species Henriciella algicola. The sequence continues at coordinate 135,245 of NZ_QWGA01000003.1, read as the reverse complement.
GTCTGCGGCCCCGCAGGTGGTTGATCCACGCGCAGGGTGCCTTGCGTCGATTGCGCGCGCTCATTCACATCGCCGCCTGAGGCGTAGCCCGTGATCAGGAGCGTGCGGGCCGCCTCCATGCGTTCATCACGCTGGGCGCGCAGGGAGTCCACGTTGCACACTTGCAGGGCGGTATCGATGGCGATCGCGTCTGCGGTGGCGACAACGGGCGTCGTGCTCGGCGGGTAGAATGGGGTCGGAGGGAGGGGCTCATAATGGCGAGTGGGGCCGCAGCCGACGAGCGCGGAAGCGCCAATCAGCACGCTAAGAAGGGTCAAATTGCGCATCGGTCCTGTCCTCTCGATTTACCGTCACCGGCTTGCATTGGCGTCCAGACACCCAGCGGCAGCCGGGGGAACGCGGGCGCGCATGGCATTGCGCAGAATTTCCATGGCCCGCGCGCCGCGCCCGGGCGTTTCGCTGGACTCTTCCTCAATCTCCTGTCGGATCCGCGCCCAGCGCACCTGGGCATTCGGGGCATGGGCCAGTTCGGGGGTGGATCGAAGGCGACGCGCAATGTGATGGCCGAGATCGGCCGCGTCGCGGAGATATGCGTCAGCGCGCTCAGGGTTTTCGACGATGGCGCAGAGCCGGTACGAGCCGAACACGGCGCCCGTGCCATAGATCACAGCGAGATTAAAATTGGCGTCTGGATCACCGCGCACGGCAGCCATTTCCAGCCATTCCAGCGCCAGATCAGTGTTCTGCACCACGCCGAGGCCCACCGAGTGCATGATCCCCAGGACATTCTGCACGCTTGGGTCGCGGGCTGTCTGGGCGGCATGACACATGAGCTGCGAGGTCTGGCGCGGGGTCAGGGAGGCGGTTTCGTCATAGCCGAGCTCGCGCTGGAACGCTCGAACGGCCCGGCGGGTCTCTGTCCCATAAGCGCCGTCGATCGCGCCATTGTAATATCCAAGCGCCATGAGCGCGGCCTGACGCAGATTGAGCCCGATTACATCGGCCATCACACTGTCTGGATCGCGCGCGATCCGGGCGAGGCTTTCCTGCGAGACCGGGCAGTCGACGAGGTGTGCCTGCAGGCGGCGCTGCGCGAGGATGGAGGATTGGGCGCCGAATGGTCGGCCCCAGGCGACCGACCGGCTCCAGTAGCGCATTGCGGCTTCGCGCGATTCCGGCATCAACGGGCGTCCGCCTGCGCGCTCACAGCCAAAGTCGATGATCGAGGAATAGGTCTCACCACAATCAAGCTCCAGCGTGGTCAGCTCGGCGTCCCCGCGCAACAGCCAGTAGCGCGCTGCTTCGCTATAGACCCGAGCAGCGATGGGACGAGGCACACATTCGGCCGCGCCATAGACGCAAACCAGCGCGGCGTTGGTGCTGCCTGTGCCCGGGGCGATGGTTTCCAGATGAAACGCCCAAGGTTCGGCCGGAAAGGCTTCGCGTCGGGGGCCAGACCAGCCCCGATCAGGATTGACCCATGTTGTGGGGCGCCGATCGCTCTGACTGACGCCGGGCGGTGTCCAGCGGCCTTGCTGTTCCAGCACTTCCGGCGGGGTGCGCGGTTCCCACTCAGCTGTCGATCCGACGGCGATGCGAGTATCGACTGGATCAAGCGCGGGCTCGACCTCAAACCCCGATGTCTGTGCCCTGCTGTCTGCAGCCAGGAACGCTGCAGCGCCGCCTATGATAAGTATGCCCAGCGCCAGGGTGATGAGGATGTAGACCCGGTTCATGATCCTTGGTCCCATGTTTCGGCAGGGCCCTCATAGAGCCGCCCCTGGCTCTGCAGCGGAATGGCGCCATCGAGCCCTAAATTGTCCTGCGGAATATTGTAGCGCGGCTCACAGACCGGCACGCCGCAGATGTCGGATGCGTCCACGCATACCCCGGCATCGCGTCCGGTGAAGCTGTTCTCCGCCAGACGACCATCGAAATAGCGGAGGCGATATTCGTCACGTTCAAGATCGCTGACATAGGACTGATAGGCGCGCTCGGAGAGCTGAACGCTCAGAATGCCAGCAAAACACCGGCAGTTCTTGCCGCCATAAGTGTCGGTACAGGCAGTGTAGATCGGGTCCTCGTGCGCCTTGCTTGAGAGCAAGCCGCTCCGCAAGGCGCCGAACAGCAGCAGGAGGACAACGATCAGGATGACTAGCGCCCAGATCCAGCCCAAACCGCGGGGATATCGATCCTGTTCATACATATTGCCCGTCCCCGCCCCACCACAGGCGTCCCTCTCTGTTAAGGTTAACGTATGATTAAGTCTACCCGTTAACCATAAAAGTGAACGCGGCACCGGGACGGGTTCGGTTCGCATTCGCTTGGTGTGGTTTTCGCTACAGGATAGGGCAGGCCGGGGCAGTGGGGCTGGCGCAGACTTTCCAGCCAAAAAAAGGCGCGCGTCGTCGCCTGATAAAACACCATTGATACACCGTCAGTGCACCGCCCCTGCACCGTGAACACGCTGTTCGGCGAGGCGGGCGAACTTCCTCAGGCAGCCTTTAGGGTGACACGGCGACCCGTGCGCGATTAAGATCGTTTCAGTCGTAGAGATGCCCGCTAGAAAAGGTCCCGCCATGCCGAAATTCTTTGCCTCCGCCATCGCCAGCCTCGCGCTCGCAGGCGCTGTCTTTACGGGCTGGAGCCTTTTTTCTGCGCCCATGCCAGCGCATGCGCAGACGATGAATGTCCACAAGACGCCGTGGTGCGGCTGCTGCGCGAAATGGGCAGAGCACCTGGAAGAAAACGGCTTCGACGTCGTCATTCATGAGCATGAAGACCTGACCCCGATCCGCAGCGAGCTTGGCGTGCCGGGAGAACTGCAGAGCTGTCATACCGGTGAAGTGAACGGTTATGCGGTCGAGGGACATGTCCCGGCGAGCGATATTCGCCGCCTGCTAGCCGAACTTCCGGCGGCGCGAGGACTATCTGTGCCAGGGATGCCTGCGGGCTCTCCGGGTATGGAGATGGGCGACCGTGTGGATGCCTATGATGTCATCCTGTTCGGTGATGAAGGCCAGGAAGTGTGGGCAAGCCATGGCGACGGCCACGACCATTAGATGCTGATCGTCCTGCGCTGCCAGAGCCATAGGCCAAGCGCGATGATGATGAGCTGCACCGCGATCCGCGCGGACGCAGCCCATGGGACTGAAAATATCGGGTCAGCCCGAAAAAAATCCCAGACATGGATTGGCAGGTAGACGAGGCACATCACGGCGAAGGCGAGCCCGGCAATCGCCCGCGTGCGGGGCATCAGGACGCCGATACCAATCGCGATTTCTGCAATGCCTGACAGGTAGACGATAGCGAGCTTCGGCCAGCCATCGGGGACTGCGCGGAAGAATGGCTCCGGCATGACCATGTGGAGGACGCCGCCGACCAGCATCCAGACGGCGATAATGATGATGGCGATCCAGTGCATGGGCTGTTTCCTTACCGCATTGTCATCCTAAATCCTTGCGACGGATTGGACGTCCAGCGCAAGCAGGTGGTAGGACTCCAGTTAATTGCATTTGAAATTACCATGATCCCGGAGGCCGAAAGGGCGACGGGATCAGCCAAACTGGAGTGAGGAAACACGTGAAACTGAAGACCCTTCTTTTTGCTGGCGCGTCCGCGCTGACGATGAGCGCCACGAGCCCAGCTGCATTTGCGCAGGACACAAGCATGGAAACCACGGCCGAAGAGACGACTATGGCCGAAGCAGCTGACGCCGCACCGGCGGCGGACCCGCAAGTGCTGCTGGCAGAGTGGACCGGCCCCTATGGCGGCGTGCCACCATTCGATCAGGTTGAAGTGGCCATGTTCACGCCAGCGCTCGAAGCGGCCATGGACAGTGCCCGCGCCGAAATCGATGCGCTGACGGCGCAGACCGAGCCTGCAACATTCGAAAATACGATCCTGCCGATGGAGCAGGGCGCAGGAGAACTTAGCCGCGCGCTGACGGTCTACGGCATATGGGCTTCGAACCTGAACAGCCCGGAAGTGCAGGCCGTGCAACGCGAAGTCGCGCCAAAGCTCGCAGCCTTCCAAGACGAGCTCTACCAGAACGCAGCCCTCTTTGACCGTATCGACGCGATCTATAATGGCGACGATTACGACCAGCTGACCGCTGAACAACAGCGTCTTGTCTGGGATTATTACACCGATTTCGTTCGTGCTGGCGCTGCGTTGGACGAGGCTGAAAAAGCCCGCGTGGCCGAGATTAACCAGGAACTGGCAACGCTTTATACGAGCTTCTCCAACAATCTTCTCAATGATGAGCAGGCCTATGTGACCTGGCTGAGCGAAGACCAGCTCGGCGGTCTGCCGGACTCGGTCATTAGCGCGGCTAAGTCTGCCGCCGAGAGCCGCGACAATGAGGGCGGCGAATATGCCATCCTCAATACGCGTTCTTCGATGGACCCATTCCTGACCTATTCAGACGACCGCGCCCTGCGTGAGGAAGTCTGGAACACCTATTATGCGCGCGGTGACAATGGCGATGAGTTCGACAACAATTCAGTGATTGCGCAAATCATGCCGCTGCGTGCCGAACGCTCGCAGATCCTCGGTTATGAGAGCTTTGCACATCGCTCGATCGAGAAGGCCGTCGCTGGCAATCCGCAGGCCGCCATGGACCTGATGCTGAAAGTCTGGCCGGCTGCGACCGCAAAGGTCGATGAGGAAGTTGCCGCGATGCAGGCAATCGCCGACGCGGAAGGCGCTGAGATCACCATCGCGCCGTGGGACTATCGCTACTATGCCGAGAAAGTCCGTCAGGCCGAGTACGACTTCGATTCCGAGGAAGTGAAGCAGTACCTCCAGCTTGAGAACCTTCGGGAAGGCATGTTCTGGATGGCTGGCGAGCTCTATGGAATGGAGTTCGAACAAGTCACGGACGTGCCAGTCTTCCATGAAGATGTCCGCGTCTGGGAAGTCACCCGCGACGGTGAACATCTTGGCCTCTGGTATTTCGACCCATATGCCCGCACCGGCAAGCGTTCGGGCGCCTGGATGAATGCCTACCGCACGCAGGACAATATCGACGGTTTCACCACGCCGATTGTTTCGAACAATTCGAACTTCGTGAAGGGTGCCGAGGGCGAAGCTGTCCTGATTTCATGGGATGATGCGACGACGCTGTTCCACGAATTCGGCCACGCGCTGCATGGTCTCAATTCTAATGTGACCTATCCAACGTTGGCCGGTACTGCCGTGCCGCGCGACTATGTGGAGTTCCCGAGCCAGGTGCACGAGAACTGGCTGCCGACGCGCGAAGTGCTGGAGAATTACGCGCTTCACGTCGATACGGGTGAGCCGATCCCGCAGGAGCTGGTCGACAAGATCGAGCGTGCGGCCAATGCGCGTCAGGGCTTCGACACGACCGAGTATCTGGCAAGCGCGCTCGTCGACATGAAGCTTCACATGATGACGGACTTTGAAGGCTTTGACCCTGACGCTTTCGAGCGTGAAACGCTCGAAGAGCTGGGCATGCCGGAAGAGCTGCCAATGCGTCACCGCATGCCGCAATTCGCGCACGTCTTCTCTGGAGAAGGCTATGCGGCTGGCTATTACGCCTATCTCTGGGCTGACACGTTCAGCGCAGATGCCTGGGAAGCGTTCGAGGAGGCTGGCGGTCCTTATGACCGCGAGACGGCGGACGCCTTCGGCAAGTGGATCCTGTCGGTCGGCAACACGCTGCCGCCGTCCGAAGCCTACGAGAACTTCCGTGGCCGCCAGCCGGATACGGATGCGCTGATGCGTGACCGTGGCTTTGGTGTCGCGGGCGAAGCGACCGGGACAGTTGGCGATACGCCTTCGACGCCTCTCGAATAGGTCAGTCGTCAGACTCTAGTATTGGAAAGGCCCCGATCTGTTCGGGGCCTTTCTTGTTTCAGGCAAAAGAAAAGCCGGCGCGAAGGCCGGCTTTTCAAGAGTTTGAGAGAGGCTTCCAGCCTAGCTCGAAATCTCATTAATCAGTGCATCAATGTCGCCATTGTTGCGATCAAGAATCGCGCCGAACTGTGCGCGCTGCTCAATGGCGAACCAGATGTCCTGAGCCTGGATATCGACGATATGCCAGCTGCCATTGGCGACAACGCGCCAGCTCATTTCCTGTGGCAGGTCATTGCCTGCAGTCCGAACCTGCGTGACGACGATGGCATCCTTGTCACCGCGTGGGACGACGTCAGTCACCGTCACATCTGCGCCAGAGAGCCCGGACAGGTGCTCTTTCATCTGGTTGCGCGCGAAGACTTTGAAAGCATCAACATAACGCGACTGTTCGTCAGCCGAGAGGTCTGCCCACTTGTTGCCCAGCGTGAACTTGGCGACAGCGTCGATATCGACGTTGGACAGAACGCGGTCTGCTTCATCGTCCGAAATGATCTGGTCGTCCAAGGCCGTCACAGCCTGTGAGGCGGTATCGGTAACCAGCAGAGCTGCGTCGTGGTCTTCGTTCGCTGCCTGCGCGAGCGGGGCAAGCGCCAGCGCACCTGTCGCAATGAAAGCACCAGCGGCCATACGGGCGCGCAGCTTTTGAGTGAATCCTTTGGCTTGCGTCATCATCATCTCCTTGTGCGGTTGCACGTCTGTAATTCTGTTCAACGCGTCGTTGCGTTTGCTCATGACGCAAATTGAGAACGCGCTTTGGGCAAACCGGTTTCACTGAAGGGTGCGATGACACTTATTTCATGCGTGCATGGGCGGTCACCGAAACGTGTAGGGGCGGGCGTTCGACATGCTCGCTGGCTCGGTTACATTGAGGGCAGCAAAACGAGTGAAGAGGTGCCCCAAGATGTCCCGTTCCATGTCCCCCAGCCGCCGCCAACTCCTTCTTGGGGCAGGCGCTGCGGCGCTCGCCGCGTCCACGGTATCAGGCGCATCGGCGCAATCCGCTGGCAGAGACGCGATGGGGCTCTCGGGCAAGTCGATCCTTATCACTGGGGCATCATCCGGCTTCGGCCGGCTTGGCGCTGAGCACTATGCGCGGCTTGGCGCGAAAGTGTTCGCGACCATGCGGAACCTGCCGCGGCCTGAAGCTGATGAGTTGCGTGCGCTGGCCGAGGATGAAGGTCTCGATATCACGGTGATCGAAATCGACATCACGTCCGACGAGCAGGTTGAGGCGGGTATCGCAGAAGCCGAAGCGGCTGCGGGCGGCGCGCTCGATATCCTGATCAATAATGCGGGCATCGCCATGTCCGGGCCAATCGAGGTTCAGGACCTTGAGGCCACCAAGCTGATGTTCGACACGAACGTGTTCGGTGCACAGCGCATGATCCGCGCTGCACTCCCTGCCATGCGCCAAGCCGGGCGCGGCCAGATCTTCAATGTGACCTCGCAGCTCGGCCGCCTGATCATTCCGGGGCTTGGCCAGTACTCGCCAACAAAGTTCGCGCTCGAGGCGCTGAGCGAGCAACTTGCCTATGAGACGGTCGACAAGGGGATCGACGTCACGATCATTCAGCCGGGCGGCTATCCAACGGAGATCTGGCAGAGCGCCGCAGACCGTTCAGGCGCCCTGAAAGAGCGCACGCGCGATCCGCTGCTTGCGGCCTATCCGCAGCTGACGGCCGGGATGGGGCAGGCGAGCAATGGTGGCGGGTCGACCGACCCGATGGATGTGCCGCGCGCGATTGCGGAGATCATAATGATGCCAGCGGGGCAGCGCCCGCTTAGGAAGCCTGTCCACCCGGCCGCGAAGCCGCAAATCCCGATCAATGAAGTGTCGGCGCAGCAGCAACTCGCCATGCTGGGCAATTCCGGCTACGGGCCGTGGCTGCGCGCTGTCCTGGAGAGGTAGGACGGCCAATCAGGCCCAAAAGTCAGGCCGGCTCTGGCTCCCAGAACTTCACAAGGGCAGGGGGCGGGGATGGCTTGAATTCGGTCTCGTCCAGCGCGGCCAGCGCGCGTTCGCGGTCGGCCTCATCGAAGGTGCCGGTGGTGAGGCAAAACTCCACGCCGTTGCCGTTCGGGTCCGTCGTGTAGATGGAGTGGCACCAATTATGGTCGATCTCGAAAACGCGGAGGCCGGCCTTGCGCCATTTTTCCTTCCATTCGGACAGTTCTTCCTTCGAGGAGACTGAGAAAGAGTAGTGATTGGTCAGCGGCGGCAGGTTGGCGGCCTTGTTCAGGTCGTGGATGTGCTTGTCCTGGGTTTCTGTGTCGTGCAGCTCCCAAAAGGCGATGAATTTGGAGTCGTCGCCGTCCATCCGGTAAAAGAAGTGCTTGCCCCAGCCGCCTGACTGGATTGGCGCGACTTCCACCTTCACCAGCTCGAACCCCATGATGCCTTCATAGAAGTCATGGGTGGCTTTCATGTCTTTCGTGGCGAGTGCCAGGTGATGGTATGCCATGTCTATTTCTCCCCCTTCTTGTCAGTATCGACCATGGCCATGACGTCGGCGCTGTCGCCGCCGGGGGCCGGAACTTCGACGATGCGGTCATCGACATCGTCATATTCGAGCCGTAGCGCCCGGCTCATAATGGCGTGCATCATATAGGTGCAGGTCGTGTAGGTCAGCTCGAGGATTTCCTCGTCTGACAGGCCCTGTTTGAGGGCATTGAAAGTGCCGTCGCTGACGCGGCCGCGCTGTAGGACAAGCTCGTCAGTATAGGCGAGGACGGCGCGCTCTATCGGGCTGTAGCAGTCAGCGGTCTGCCAGTGCGGGATCGCATCGATCTGGGCTTCGGTGAGGCCTACATCGCGGCTCGCCTTGCAGTGCTGGGAGAACACGAATTGCGAGCCGACAGTAAAACCGGCGCGCGTCTGGCCAAGTTCGCGCAGCTTCGGGTCAAGCTTTCGCTCTTTCGAGCGGTAGAACTGGAAGCCCTCGGTCGTGTGCTTGAAGGCATCGGGGACGATGTTGAAAACGGTCCACCAGTTGCCGGGTGTGCCGGTCGCTGTGCCGGGGCTTTCGATGGGGTCGCGGTCGCCGAACAGCAGGTCGAATATCCGGTTCGCGAAGGGGTTGCCGGCCTCACGGCCCGCCTGTTTCAACCTCGGCACATTTTCCTCCCTGACATCCTGCCTGTGGCGGTGTCATTCTTCTTGTCAGGGCGAAATTGTCCGGCCTTCCCCAAAGGCAGTCAAGCGAAGGCTTTTAGGGTGCGTTCGGCTGCAAAACCTTGAAAACGGACAAGGCTTGATCAGTTGACGGTATCAATATTGATTAGAAAATGATACTTTGCCGAGGTGTGAGGGGCGCCCCTGCCCAACAAGGTCTGGTAGACTGCAAATGCCGCTTCAGAGACGGCATGTGACCGCGCGAGAGAGGATAAAGAGACACACGAATGTATCGGCTGGTTTATGTCAGTACGGCTGTAGACGGCCTCCAGGATGACGATATCGACAGCATCCTCAACGTGTCGCAGTCGAATAACGATGAGCGTTATCTGACTGGGTTTCTTGCCCATAATGGCCGGGCGTTCATGCAGGCTCTCGAAGGCGAGCGTGAGGAAGTCCTCGAGATCTATGGCCGTATCCTGGAGGATGACCGCCACTTCGGCGTGGCGCAGATCATCGGTGAACCCGTCGAGAAGCGTGCTTTTCCGGAATGGAGCATGAACTATCACCGTGTCGACGACCATGAAGGCTCCTCGACCATGATCGTGCGCCAAGACGAATCAATTGACGCGCTGCTCAACCCCGACATGCCGCGCGACCTCCTCTATCTCTTCTCCAAATTCCTCCGTATGCGCTGAGCCACCACGCCGGGCGGGCTTCGCGTTTGATAACGCCTTTTAAAGGGGTTTCTGCGAGGTTTGAGGCTGTCAGAACCGGCCCCGGGTGGAAACAGGATGTCCGAGGATTTGAAAGTGCGCGCCGCGCAGATCGCGAAGCTTGGACAGCTGAGCCAGTCTGAAGCGCGCCTGCTTCTCAATGAAATCTACAGCGACGGCATCGTTTCGCGCGAAGAGGCCGAGGCACTTTTCCGGCTGAATTCGAAACTTCCTTCGCCCGATCCTGAGTGGACCGACCGGTTCGTCGAGATCGTGAAGGACTATCTCCTCTTGCATGAAAAGCCGACAGGCTGGGTCACCGAGGAAGAAGCCGGATGGCTGATCGCGCAGATCGACCGGGAAGGCCATCTGCCGAATGACGCCGAGATTGACCTGATGCTATCCACGCTGCGCTATGCAGAAGGCGCACCGGTCAGGCTCTCACACTACTGCCTTGAGGCAATCGCAGAGCGGATCATCGAGGCAGGCTTTGCCGACGATGCCATGACGGAGCGCATGCGCCGTATCCTGCACGCGCCGGCGGGCGATGGATCCATCTCCATCTCGCGGTATGAAGCGAATGTGCTGTTCCGTATCAATGATGCGATTGGCCACGCGATGAATTCGAAGAGCTGGGAGAATGTGTTCGCAAAGGCCGTGCTCAACCACCTCGTCTCTGCGGCGCACCCAGACCCTATGACAGAGGAGTGTGCGCTGACCCGCGAGGCGTGGCTGCGTGATACCGATGTCGATGTTGGCAACTTCCTTGGCCGGATGAGCGGTGCGTTCGTCAGCGGCAAATGGTTCGACCGCGTCAGCTATAGCGAGGAGTCTGCTGCTCGGGCCCGATACTATGCAGCCAGCGAGGCGCGGCGTTCGGGCGCAAAGATCACAGAAGAAGAAAGCCAGTGGTTTCTGAAGCGCCTTGGCTGGGACAAGTCGGTGACCCCGGCTGAGCGCCGCCTCGTCAATCTGATGAAAGAAGACCTTCCGGCTTTTGTTCGCGGGCTATCAGAAGCCCTGCGAGAGGACGGTTTGCGCGATAGCGCCTAGGCAAACCGCGTCCTCAATCCCTCCAGCAATCAGGACAGATTGCAGTCAGATCCCTGAAACCGAACGCATGACGCAAGGGCACGTCATGGACAGGCTGGCCGCCGGGCTATAAGTCAGGGCTTCTGTTATAAATCACTGCTGATTCAGGGGTCAGTCATGTTCGAGAAAATCCTGATCGCCAACCGCGGCGAGATCGCTGTTCGTGTGATCAAGACCTGCCGACGCCTCGGTATCAAAACGGTCGTTGTCTATTCAGATGCTGATGCTGGCTCCATGGCGGTCGAGATGGCCGATGAGACGGTTCATATCGGTCCGTCGCCTGCTGCCGAATCCTATCTGGTCATGGACAAGATCGTCGATGCGGTGAAGCAGACCGGCGCTGAAGCGGTTCATCCAGGCTTCGGCTTCCTGTCGGAAAACCCTGAATTTGCAAAGCGGCTTGAGAAAGAAGGCATCGCCTTCATCGGCCCCAACCCTCACGCCATTGAGGCGATGGGCGACAAGATCAGCTCCAAGAAGCTTGCCGACGAGGCAGGTGTGAGCACCGTGCCAGGCCATATGGGCCTTATCGAGTCGACCGAAGAGGCTGTGAAGGTCTCTGGCGATATCGGCTATCCGGTGATGATCAAGGCATCGGCTGGCGGCGGCGGTAAAGGCATCCGCGTCGCTTATAATGACAAGGAAGTCCAGGAAGGCTTCCCTGCCGTGAAGGCAGAGGCAAAGGCCTCCTTCGGCGACGACCGGATCTTCATCGAGAAATTCATCGAACAGCCGCGCCACGTTGAAATCCAGATCATGGGCGACAAGCACGGCAACTGTGTCTACCTGTTCGAGCGCGAATGTTCGATCCAGCGTCGCAACCAGAAAGTCATCGAGGAAGCGCCAAGCCCGCTGCTTGATGAAGCGACCCGCAAGAAGATGGGCGAACAGGCCGTCGCACTTGCCAAGGCTGTGAATTATGACAGCGCTGGCACGGTCGAGTTCGTCGCTTCGGGCGCCGACAAGAGCTTCTATTTCCTTGAAATGAACACCCGCCTGCAGGTGGAGCACCCGGTCACGGAGATGATCACGGGCGTCGACCTCGTCGAGCAGATGCTGCGCGTGGCGTCGGGCGAGACGCTGGCGATCAAACAGGACGATCTCAAGATCAATGGCTGGGCGATTGAAAGCCGCGTCTACGCTGAAGACCCGTACCGCAAGTTCCTGCCATCCATCGGTCGTCTCCGTCGCTTCCACCCGCCGGTCGAAGGCCCGCTGGGTGAGGGCACGGTGCGCATGGATTCCGGGGTCCGCGAGGGCGACGAGATCTCCATGTTCTACGACCCGATGATCGCCAAGCTCGTGACCCACGGCAAAGACCGCGACACGGCGCTTGATACGCAGGCGTCTGCGCTTGATCGTTTCCATATCGAAGGCATTCAGGACAACATTCCGTTCGTGGCGGCCGTCATGGATGAGAAGCGCTTCCGTTCCGGCGACATCACCACGGCCTATATCAAGGACGAGTTCCCTGATGGCTTTGACGGCGTGGAGCCAACCGACAAACAGCGCCTCTATCTGACGGTCACGGCCGCCTACGTGCACGGCGTCTTTGCGCGCCGCGCCGAGAAGATCTCTGGCCGCATGAGCGAGCCAAGCGCAGCGCGCAAGGACTGGGTCGTCATCCTCGACAAGCATCAGCAGCCGATTGAGCTGGAGCTTGGCGACGAGAGCGCAAAGATCACGATCGACGGCAATACGCATAGCCTGGAGACCGAATGGAAACCGGGCACGCATCTGCTTGAGGGCACGATCGATGGTGAGCCTTTCGCCGTGAAGTTCGCTGACAAGACCGAAGGCTATCTGCTGCGCCACCGCGGTGTGGCCGTACGGGCGCTTGTCTGTACGCCGCTGACTGCAAAGATGCTGGAGCGTCTGCCTGAAAAGCCGAAGCCCGATACGTCCAAGCTGATCATCTCGCCAATGCCGGGCCTCGTTGTCTCGGTCGATGTCGAGGTTGGCCAGCAGGTCGAAGAGGGCGAAGCGGTCTGTATCGTCGAAGCGATGAAGATGCAGAACATCATTCGCGCTGAGGCGACCGGCACGGTGAAGACGATCAATGTCGGCGCGGGTGACAGCGTTGCCGCCGATGAAATCATGGTCGAATTCGAATAGTCAGCGCGCCAGCAGACCGGAGCTTTGCCGTCAGGCGATGAAAGACCTTCTTTTCAATCCCAATGGGCGGATCGCGAAGCGTCGCTTCTGGCAAGGTGTCGTGCTTGTGACCGTCGTGGCGGTGATCAAGCGCGGTATGGAAATCAAGCTGCCGGGCGCGATGGATAATGGGCTCGGCATCATTGCCCTGCTGCTGACCGTCGGGCTGGTCTACGCAAATATCTGCATCTTTGCAAAACGCTTCCACGATGCTGGCACGAGTGGCTGGTGGATCATCGCGGTCTGGTTCGCGAAGTTTTTCACCTTCATCATCATGTTCGCCCTGTTCGGTGGCCTGTTCCTCGGCAGCGAGGGGACCGCGCTGCTTGAAGCGGTGATGGAAGGCTGGGCGACAGCTGACGAAGCGCAGCTGACACAGGCGTCCCGCCGGCTCGTCGATCTGCTCTTCCCCCTGATCATCCTGTCTTATGTGGTGAATGGCGTGCTGGCGGCGCTTGTCGTCGGCAGCCTGCCAAGCGATCCGGCCGCCAATATTCATGGCCCGCCCCCCGGGGATGGACCCGAGACATTCAACTGATATTTTTCTTATCGTTTATTGATAAATACAAATCTGGCGATATAAGCGTTTATCGATAAGACGCGAAAGCCAATCCGAATGTCAGATACGACCGAGACTGCAATCGACCCAAAGCGCCCGTGGCTGACGGATGAGCGTGAGCTGCCAGAGCGCATGAACTGGCTGCAGACCCTGTTCGACCCGACGGGGGAGACGCCGCGTCTTCACTTCACGCGGGCCTGGACCCTGTTGTTCACGCTGCAGGCAATGATCATCGTCGTGCCTTTCACGATTGCGCTTGTGCTCAACCTGGCGGGCGGTGATGGCAGCAGCGTTTCGACCTTTGGCACCTATGCAACACCGATCGTCTTCATCGTGACGACTCTGATGTCCTACGTGATCCATTCGCGGCGCCTGAGCGATGCGGGCAAGTCGCCGTTGCTGGCGATCCTGCCTCTGGTGCCGCTCATCATCGGATGCGCGCTTTTCGTCACGACGGCGCAGGGGTCTTCAAAGAGCTATGACAAGCAGTTCGAGATGCGCCAGGATTATCTCGCAGACCCTGATGCGTTCCGTGAGCGCCAGCGTGCAGAACGCGAAGCTGCGCAAGCAAGGGCCGAAGCTGAAGGCGGCGGAGAGCAGGCGCAGCAACAGCAGCAGCGCGGCCGCGGTGGTCCTCCCGGTGGTCGCGGCGGCATGAATCTTGACCGGCCGATGGACCCGAAGACCGAGGTGGTGCTGAAAGCCGCTGCGCCTATGATCCAGATGGTCGTCATCCCGCTGAGTGGACTTCTCGCGATCTGGAGCCTGATGTGGGTCGCGCGGGTGCCTTACTTTGGCAACTATCCGCCAAATGGTGGCCAGTCATGGCCAGCAGCCGACCGGCGGCCTTACGCGTCCTGATCGCGAAGTGGGGCAGGGGCGTCTTCCAGTTCAGACAGGAAGACGTCGCGAAAAGCCTTCTTCAGCGCAACATCGGCATCATCCATCGTGACCGGCAGACCGAGGTCGACAAGACTGGTGACGCCGAGGCCATCATCTGTGATCCCGCATGGCGTGATGCCTTCAAAATGGGTGAGATCAGGTTCGACGTTCAGGCTGATGCCGTGAAAGCTGACCCACCTCTTCAGGCGCAGGCCAATAGCAGCGATCTTGTCTTCGCGCACCGGGGCGCCGGGCGATGAACGGTCAACCCAGACCCCAACACGGCCGCAGCGGACCTCACCCTTCACATTGAACTCTTCCAGTGCGCCGATGACCCAGGCTTCGAGCTTGGCGACGAAGTCACGCACATCGCGGCCACGCGCGGCGACATCGAGCATGACATAGGCGACCCGCTGGCCGGGGCCGTGATAGGTGTACTGGCCGCCGCGGCTCGTCTCATGGACGGGAAAGCGATTCGCATCCTTGAGGTCATGCGGCTTGGCACTGGTGCCGGCCGTGTAGAGCGGGGGATGCTCTAGTAGCCAGACAAGTTCGGGCGCACCTTCATCGCGGATTGCCCTGACACGGCGCTCCATAAAGGCGATTGCGGCTTCATAACTGACCGGCTTGTCGCTGACGGCCCATTCAACTGCAGGAAAATCTGTCATTTCGCGCATATAGAGGTGCATGCGGGGCTTCACAAAGCTTCTTTGCGCACTTATACCGCGCGGACTTCCCGTAGGGATCCAGTGCGGTCGTGGCGGAACTGGTAGACGCGCAGCGTTGAGGTCGCTGTGGAGCAATCCGTGGAGGTTCGAGTCCTCTCGACCGCACCATTCCTGGGGAAGACAGGCAGCTAGGGCGCCAAAGCCGTCCGGAACGATGGAGAGGCCCCATGTCCGATCTGCCGCAAACCAGCCAGACAGATACATCAGACGAGCCCGGACGCGAGGCACACCTCGACTATGTCCAGGATGTGCGCGATGCCGTGTGGGACCGCGACGCCCGCTGGCTGGCCCGGCTTCTGGGGCGCCTCCACCCGGCTGATGCTGCCGACCTTCTCGAACAGCTGTCTGGCGATGACTTCGCTGCCTGCGTGGATCTGCTTGGCGGTCAGCTGCCGACCAGCATCATCATCGAGCTGCGCGACGAGTACCGCGAGGAGGCTGTCGAAGTCCTTCCCGATGACGCTGTGGCGGCCGTGTTGGGTGAGCTTGATTCAGATGACGTCACCACGATCCTCGAAGACCTTGAGGAAGAGCGCCGTGAACGCATCCTTGAGGAACTGGCGCCAGAAGACCGTGCCTCGCTCGAGCAGGGCTTTGCCTATGAGGAAGAGACCGCTGGCCGTCTCATGCAGCGCGAATATTTCGCCGCGCCTGAGTTCTGGACAGTGGGGCACACCATCGATCATGCGCGTGAGCATGCTGATGACCTGCCTGCTGAATTCTTTGAAGTTTACGTCATCGACCCAGCGCACAAGCTGAAAGGCCAGGTGCCGCTGGCAACGCTGCTGCGCACGCCGCGCGACGTGAACCTGTCCGACATCATGGAAGAGGTGGAGTCTGACATTCGGGTCGAGATGGACCAGGAAGAAGCTGCCTACCAATTCCAGAAATATTCGCTCGCCTCGGCGCCGGTCACCGATGACAATGGCCGCCTGATCGGCATGCTCACCGTAGACGACGTCGTCGATGTCATTCAGGAAGAAAACACTGAAGACCTTCTGGCGCTGTCAGGCGTCAACGCGGCCGACGGCTCTGACACGGTGCTCGACTCGGTGAAGTCGCGTGCGCCGTGGCTGGCGGTGAACCTCGTGACGGCGTTCATCGCCTCGGCGATCATCGCCATCTTCGAAGGCGTCCTCGATCAGGTCGTTCAGCTTGCCATCCTGATGCCGGTCGTCGCGGCGCTTGGCGGCAATGCCGGCAGCCAGGGGCTGGCCGTTGCGGTGCGGGCTATTGCCGAGCGTGAGATGGAAGGGGATGCTGGTCGCCGGGCAATCCTGCGCGAAACACTGACCGGGCTTGTGAATGGCGTGATCTTTGCGATCGGCGTGGGCATCATCGCCTTTGTCTGGTTCAGGAGCCTGGAACTCAGCCTGACAATCTCTGTCGCCATGTTCGCGACCTTCATCTGGGCAGGCTTTTCAGGCATTGTTGTGCCGCTGACCTTGAAGCGCGCAGGCGCAGACCCTGCAGTTGCCTCCTCGGTCTTCGTACTGACACTTACAGATATTATGGCATTCTTCAGCTTCCTCGGCCTTGCGACCCTGATCCTGGTTTAAGGCAGCTGCGTCAGGCCACCCGGCCTGCGACTTGCAGTGTCAGAACGCATTGTATCGGTTTGGAGCAATTTACTGTGTCAGAACTTCGTACATCAGACGCGGGTCTCAAGCTCATCATGGCGTATGAGGGGTTTCGTTCAGACTCCCGCAAACTGCCGGACGGGCGCTGGGTGATTGGCTATGGCCACACCAAAGCAGCGCGTGAAGGACTGCAGATTACCGAAACCGAAGCCAAGGCTATTCTGTCAGAGTTTGACCTGCCGCCGATCGAAGAAGCGCTTAACCAGCTGCTGCTCGTACCGGTGTCGCAGAATGAATTCGACGCGCTTGTTTCGTTCGCTTTCAATATCGGTCTGACGCAATTCGAAAGCTCTGACGTTTTGGCCAGCATCAATGCAGGCAACAAGCTGAAAGCGGCCTGGGCGATGGAGAGCTGGCGCAAGGCCCGCGTCGGCCAGCGCGATATGGTCGTTGATCCGCTGGTTCGTCGCCGCGCCGATGAAAAGGCACTGTTCCTGAAAATCGACGGACCTGTTCCGCACGCATCGAGCAGCCACTTCCGTCCACTCGTCGATATCGAAGAAACAGACCGCTACCGCAAGCAGGTGCAAATGGCGTTTCAGGTTCCGGGCAATCCGGCCAACGACCAGATCGACGAAGAGATCTCCACCGAAGCTGCTGCGCGCCACGTCAAGGATCGGCTCACCCGCATCCTCGGCGAAGAAGAAGAGCAGGGCGATGCCGAAACGGCAGAGCTCGAAACCGATCTCGACACCGCGCGCGAGGATGACGAGAAAAGCGTCGATGATATCCGCGCCGCCGTCTCTGCCCTCGCTGGCACAGCCGCAGCCGAGCGCGACGTCGAAGGCGACCTGGGAGTCGAGGAAGACGCTTCGGACGAACAGGACGCTGAGCCTGAAGCCGAGGAAGTTGAGGCTGAAGACGAGCAGAAGCCAGCCTACACGATTAGCGCCGCGAACGATGTCGATGACGAGCCTGTAGAAAAAGCGCCAGAAGCGAAAACCTCGCCTTTCGATCTTATTGTGCCTCCATCGGCGCAAATCGAGACCGAAGAGCGCGAAGAGGCTGCGCCTGCCGCAAATGAAGCCGCCGATGAGAGCAGCCCTTCCGATGACGACGCCATTGAGGCTGAAGAAGTCACGGCCAGCGCCGAAGAAACGACCGAGAGCGAAGAGAGCGATCAGCCAGAAACTGAGCGCCGCGTCGAGACGCTTGAAACCGAAGACTTCGACATCGTATCCGAACCGCTCACGATCGAAGACATGGATGATGTCGAAGAGGGCGAATACAAGGACGAGCTTGGCCGCATCCTGATTGATGATCTTCGCCCGTCCGATGTCTGGCTGTCAGAAGGCCATGAAGAGGATGGCGAGACCAAGGAAGGCCCGCTCGAGACGATGCTTTTCGGTGTGCTGGCTCTCGTGGGTGCGGGCCTGTTCACCTACGGCGGAGCGGGCGAGTTCGGCTGGTTCGGCATGGAGCGTCAGGATGACACAGAGCTGCTGGCCTACCTGCCGCCTTTCCTGATGCTGCTCGGCGGTCTGGTCTTCGTCGTGATGGCCTACTACTGCTTCAAGGCAATCTTCCCGGGCAAGAAGAAGGAAGGCTAAGCGCCTTCAAAGGGCATTCGTCGCATTGGCAATCTAGGCAATCTTGGCTACATCATCGCCATGATCCCGAACACATATCCTACGCTGAACTTCGATCTTGGCGAAACCGCCGACATGATCCGCGATACGGTGAAAAGTTTTGCCGCTGATCACGTCGCTCCGCTGGCTGCAGAAATTGACCGCACTGACGTCTTTCCGCGCCATCTCCTCCCGAAAATGGGTGAACTTGGCCTTCTCGGCATCACTGTCGAGGAAGAGTGGGGCGGTAGCGGCCTTGGCTATCTCGAACACGTCGTTGCGATGGAAGAGATTTCGCGCGCGTCGGCTTCGGTTGGCCTTTCCTACGGCGCGCACTCGAACCTTTGCGTGAACCAGCTTCGCCGCTGGGGCAATGAAGACCAGAAGAAGCGCTACCTGGAAAAGCTCGTCACCGGTGAGCACCTTGGCGGCCTCGCAATGTCTGAGAGCGGGGCTGGCTCTGACGTCGTGTCGATGAAGCTCAAGGCCGAGAAGAAGGGCGACCGCTACATCCTCAATGGCTCGAAGATGTGGATCACCAATTCGCCGGATGCCGACACGCTGATCGTCTATGCGAAGACAGAGCCTGAGAAGAAGTCACGCGGCATCACCGCCTTCATCATTGAGCGCGGCATGAAAGGTTTCTCGGTCGCCCAGAAACTCGACAAGCTTGGCATGCGCGGGTCTGAGACCGGCGAACTGGTCTTTGAAGACTGCGAAGTTCCCGAAGAGAACATTATGGGCCCGCTGAATGGCGGCGTCGAAGTGCTGATGAGTGGTCTCGATTATGAGCGTGCTGTCCTCTCAGCTGGCCCGACCGGTATCATGCAAGCCTGTATGGACGTCGTGATCCCTTACATTCACGACCGCAAGCAGTTCGGCCAATCCATTGGTGAATTCCAGCTCGTCCAGGGCAAGATCGCCGACATGTATGTTCAGATGAATGCGGCCAAGGCCTATGTCTACACCGTCGCAAAAGCCTGCGACCGGGGCGAGACGGCACGCAAGGATGCGGCTGGCGCGATCCTATATGCGGCTGAAACGGCCACCAAGCTTGCGCTCGATGCCATCCAGCTGCTCGGTGGCAATGGCTATATCAATGAGTACCCAACCGGTCGTCTGCTGCGCGATGCGAAGCTCTATGAGATCGGGGCAGGGACGTCAGAAATCCGCCGCTGGCTGATCGGGCGCGAGCTGTTCGGCGAAACGTCTTAATGGTCTTGGGCGGCGACTAGATCGCCGCCTGCAGCCGCTCGTCCGATGTTTGAATGCTGAGCACCTGTCCCATCGCGGTGACAAGAGAGCGCTCATCAATCGGCTTCGAGACATAGCCATCAAAGCCCATGCCGAGATAGCGCTCGCGGTCACCTGCCATAGAGTCGGCGGTCAGTGCGAGGACGGGAATAAGCCGGTTCGGGCTTGCTGACATGCGAAGGCGGCGGAAGGCTTCAGCGCCGTCGAGGCCCGGCATGTGAATGTCCATGAGCACGATGTCAAAAGGCTGATGGCTAAGTTTGTCGAGCGCTTCGTTCCCATCATTCGCCAGCGTAACTTCGACATCGTAATGCTCAAGGAAGGTCTTCGCGACACGCAGATTGATCGCATTGTCATCCACGACAAGCGCGCGGCAGCCAGACAGGCTGGTGCGGGGGCGGGGCTCTCGGATTTGTACCGTCTTGGTCGTCTGCGAACTATATGGGGTGGAGACATCCTGAGCCGAGAAGCTGAGCGTGAAGACAGACCCGCGCCCTTGCTGGCTGACGACAGTCACATCTCCGCCCATCATGCGGGCAAGCTTTCGCGTGATGGAGAGGCCAAGTCCGGTGCCACCGAATTTGCGTGTTGTTGAACCGTCTTCCTGCGAGAAGCTTTCGAAAATCCGATCCAGCTTGTCAGGGGCGATTCCGCAGCCCGTATCAGATACGTGAATGGTCACGCGCTGGGTCTCATCATCGTCGCCCGGTGTGCTGGACACGACGATCATCACTTCGCCCTGTTCAGTGAACTTGATCGCATTGGAGATGAGGTTGCCAACGCATTGGCGCAGACGAACCGGGTCGAAGATGAGGCTGGACGGCACGTCGGGATGGACGAACAGTTTCAGCTTGATGCCCTTTTCCTCGGCAAGGGCCTCATGAAGTTTGAACAGACTGCTCAACTTGTGCCGAAGGTCGCTGGCCACCGGCGTGATGTCGAGTTTGCCAGCTTCGATCTTTGAAAGGTCGAGAATGTCGTTCAACAGGACCATCAAGGCCCGGCCGGAATCAAGAATGATGGATACCTGCTCACGCTGAACCCCGCTCAGGTCGCTGTGCACAAGCGTCTGCGCCATGCCAAGGACGCCGTTGAGGGGCGTGCGGATCTCGTGGCTCATATTGGCCAGGAATTCGGACTTCATGCGGGTCGCCTGTTCGGCCCGGTGCAAGGCGTCACGAAGTTCATGAGCCTTCCTGCGTTCTTCGCGTACGTCCTGGATGTGAAGAATGTAGACTGGCTTGGTTTCTCCGGGCAGAAACGCATTGTTGAGCGCGATAGAGACCCGAATGCGTTCACCGGCAGGGGTCAGCATTTCGCCGTCGGAAATGTGACGCACCACTTCGCCGCTTGCGATCTTTTGCTGCAGCTCCTGGCTGCGTTGCGCTTGGCCGGGGCCCATCAGGAGATCGACGTGCTGGCCAGCGACGTCGTCGAAAGTACGGCCAGAAATCTCTTCCAGGGCGGGGTTCATATAGAGGAGCGCGCCGTCATGGGCGGCGATAGCTACGCCGTGGAGGGCCCGGTCGCAGGCGAGGCGCAAAAGTTCTGCCTGCTCCTGAGCGGCATCGCGCTCTTTTGCGATGTCAGTGATCTCGTGAGAACAACACAACACGCCCCGTTCGGTCGGAATAAGGCTGGTCTTCATGACCTTGTTCAGCATTTTCGCGGCGCGGCCCTGCTGGGTCACGAGAGACCCGGGCTGGCCGGTCTCCAGGCATTCCAGAACGGCCTTCACCATTTCGGATTCGCGATAGGACGGGTCGAATTCGAATATGCGCATGCCCACGACGCTTCCGCCGCCCGGCAAGATCGACGCGTTCATGAGGTCGTTGGCGTCGATCCATTCAAGGTCGATGATCTCTCCGCTTTCGTCGCGCACCGCCGCTGTCTCACAAACGAGAATTGGGAGTTTGTCGAAAATGCTCGAGCGCATGGCCACCCCGGCGTGTGTTGGTTTGAGACATTACCTGTGCGTAAGCATTGCGGCGTGAGGTTTAACAATGAGTTGACCAACCTGTAGCAGGCATTGGGGTTCTGGCGGACTGGTCTTGTTTGAGGCAGACGGATGCCCAAGCCTTTCGCAACTGACACATTGTCGTCGGGAACACGCGCTATAGTTGTTGGTTAGACCAAGGTTGCATGCCGAAAGGAGCACGCCATGCTTTCAGCAAGCCCTCTAGGCGTATCAATGGGTGAGAAAGAGCTCCTGCAGGCGTATGAGCGCGTGCGGTCCTACTCCAGAGACCTTGCCGCGCCGCTGTCCGATGCCGACGCGACCGTCCAGTCTATGGAGGATGCGAGCCCCGCCAAATGGCACCTCGCGCATGTGACCTGGTTCTTTGAGTGCTTTGTGCTGAAGCCGCACCTGCCGGGGTATGCGGTCTTCGACGAGGCATTCGAATACCTCTTCAATTCGTATTACGACGCTGTTGGTGAGCGCCATCCGCGCCCGCGCAGGGGCATGCTGACGCGGCCGACGCTGGAACAGGTCATGTCCTTCCGCGCGCATGTAGATCAGGGCATGGCGGAACTTCTATCAGGCGACCCGGCGCCAGAGGTGATCGAGCTCGTTACGCTTGGCCTGCACCATGAGCAGCAGCATCAGGAGCTGTTCCTCACCGACATCCTGCACCTGTTCAGCCAGAACCCGCTGAAACCAGCTTACCGGCCGTCTGAGCCGCGCCTTATGGAAGGCAGCGCAAAGCCGCTCGACTGGCACCGATTTGAGGGCGGCCTTGTCGAGATCGGTCATGAGGGCGAAGGCTTCCACTATGATTGCGAGGGGCCGCGCCACAAACAGTTTTTGGAGCCGTTCGAGCTTGCCGGACGCGCCGTCACGAATGCGGAGTGGATCGCATTCATTGAAGCTGGCGGCTATGAGGCGCCGGGTCACTGGCTTTCTGATGGCTGGGCCTGCGTCCAGTCGAATGGCTGGAAGGCGCCGCTCTACTGGCACCGCAAGGACGGCGCCTGGTGGACGATGACGCTGCGGGGTGCGCAGCCCGTCGACCTGGAAGCGCCTGTCACACATGTCAGTTTCTATGAGGCGGATGCCTATGCCAGCTGGGCGGGCGCACGCCTGCCCACAGAGGCAGAATGGGAAGTGGCCGCTGAAGGTTATGACCTTGGCGGCAATGACGCCGGAACTGGGCGCCTTAGTCCGGCCATGCAGACCGGCGAAGGCCTGGGCGGTCTTTTCGGCGATGTATGGGAATGGACGGGCAGTTCATTCCTTCCCTATCCGGGCTTCAAGGCACCCGAAGGCGCGGTTGGCGAATACAATGGCAAGTTCATGAGCGGCCAGATGGTGCTGCGCGGCGGCTCCTGCGTGACGCCGCCAGACCACATCCGCCCGACCTACCGAAACTTCTTTCACCCCGACAAGCGCTGGCAGTTCTGCGGCGTCAGACTGGCAAGGAATGCATAATGGACGGCTCTGGAATTGACCCATTTCTGCAGGATGTCCTCACGGGCCTTGCGCGCGACCAGAAATCGATACCGAGCCGCTGGCTCTACGATGCGCGCGGCTCTCGCCTGTTCGATGACATCACTGAGCTGGACGAGTACTATCCGACGCGGACGGAGCTCACGATCTTGAATGAGCACGCAGGCGCCATGGCAGACGCCATCGGACCTGACGCTGTCATCGTGGAATATGGCGCGGGCAGCCTCGTAAAGGTGCGCATCCTGCTCGACGCGCTCGAGCGGCCGAAGGCGTTCGTTCCGGTTGATATCTCATCCGAGCATCTGAAGGGTGCAGCGGACGAGCTGAAAGCGGCTTATGGCGATCTGGACGTCTATCCGGTGGCGGCCGACTTCATGGACACCAACCTTGGCAGCAACCTCCCCAATGGCGGTGGCCGCCGTGCAGGCTTCTTCCCAGGCTCGACCATGGGCAATCTGCTCGACAAGGATATCGACAGCTTCCTGCGGACGGCGCGTGAGGACCTTGGCGATGGCTCCTGTTTCATCATTGGCCTCGATCAGCCGAAATCGCCTGACATCCTGGTGCCCGCCTATGATGATGCGAAGGGTGTGACCGCCGACTTCAATCTGAACCTGCTGCGCCGGATCAACCGTGAACTTGGCGGCAATTTCGATCTGACCAGCTTTGAGCACGAAGCGCGCTGGAATAGCGCTGACAGCCGCATCGAGATGCACCTTCGCAGCGTGAAGGCGCAAAGCGTCGAGGTCGCTGGGCGGACGTTCGAGTTCGAGGAAGGCGAGACGATCCATACCGAAAATTCTCGCAAGATTGCCCTCGACCGGTTTGCGCGAATGGCGGAAAGTGCTGGCTGGGAGCTGACCCGCAAATGGACGGACGCCGAAGGCCTTTTCGCCGTCATCCTGCTTGAGGCAAGCTGAGCAGGTCGCCCCTTGGAGGGAGGGCCTGATGAATATCGAAAGCTATAATCACTTCTGCGGCGCGCTCGCCCACACCACGCATGTGGTGCAGTGGGGTGGTAGTCATGTCTGGAAGATTGGCGGCAAGGTCTTTGCCATTGCGGGCGAGGACAAGCATGGCAGTTTTCGCTGCAGCTTCAAGGTCTCAGAGCTCGCCTTTGATATCCTGAAAGAACAGCCCGGCTGCCAGGGCGCGCCGCATCTTGCCTCACGAGGTATGAAGTGGATCCAGCGCTTCTCTGATGAAGCCGTCGATGATGAGGCGCTGAAAGACTATCTGCGCGAGAGCTATCGGCTGGTCTCGCTTGGCCTCACCAAGAAGCTGCAGCGAGAGCTTGGCCTGAACCAGTCGTGACGCCGCACCTGGCGGAACCTCACCCCTGACGTCCCGTTGCTTTTTCAAGAGATTGAAAGTGGCAAGAAAGGACCATCATGACCCTGACAACCAAGCATTTCGGCGTTGATATCCCTGCAATCGGGTTCGGGACCTGGAAGCTCAAAGGTGAGACGGCGCAGGAATGCGTCTCAAAGGCTATCGAGGCAGGCTACCGGATGATCGATACGGCGCAGGCCTATGAGAATGAGAAGGATGTCGGCCGGGGGATCGCTGATGCCCAGCTGCCGCGAGAAGACCTCTGGGTGACCACAAAGGTCTGGATGTCCGAATACAAGGATGGCGACCTTCAGAAGTCAGTTGAGAAGAGCGTGAGCAAACTCGGCACCGACTATGTCGACCTGATCCTGCTGCACTGGCCGAATGACGACGTCCCGCTGGAGGAAAGCCTCGGCGCACTGAACGAGGTTCGCGACAAGGGGCTGGCAAAGAATATCGGCGTGTCGAACTTTACGGTGGATCAGCTGGGGAAGGCCGTGAAGCTGTCCAAGGCACCCATCATCACCAATCAGGTCGAATACCATCCCTTCATCGACCAGACCCCGGTGCTCGAAGCGGCGCACGCCATTGGCACGTCCGTGACTGCCTATTCGCCACTCGCACAGGGACAGGTCTTCGACAGCGACATCCTGAAAGAGATTGGCGAGGCGCATGGCAAGACGCCAGCGCAAGTCGTGATCCGCTGGTTCACACAGCAGCCGGGCGTAATCACCATTCCGCGCTCTTCATCGCCAGAGCATCTGCGTCAGAACAATGATGTGCGTGACTTTGAACTGACCGCCGAAGAGATGGGCCGGATCACGGCGCTGAAGGCGAAAAATCAGCGGCTGATCAACCCAAGCTGGGCACCCGAATGGGATAAGGCGGCCTAGTCGCCACGGACCGATCAGACCTGTTTCAGCTCGACGCCCCGGTGGCTATGGTTTGCGCCAGACGCTGAACCGAAACAGAATTCGTTAAGTGAGCCGCCCGCGAGTGCCTTGCGGGCGGCTTCGTATCCGGCTTCGACAGCTTCGTCGTAAGCTGTCCAGTCACGAAGCTCGATATCGCGTAATTCCGGCACGATCAGCATGTCGGCCAGCTCACGGCCAGCATTAGGATTGATATTGAGCGTGGCCGACCGCATCAGCAGGCCCGCAATGGGCGGGGCAGATGAAAAGCCATGCCGCCAGACCCATTGGAAGAAGTTTGGCGGGTTCACGAAGTCTTCTGCCTTGAGGCCCTCTGGCGCTCGGGACACATCAGCGCCTATCACCATGCCGCGATGAAGCTCTCGCATGACGTCGGTCGGGAAATTGTTGAGTACGGCGCCGTCGACCAGAACCTCACCATCATGGACAACCGGCGGCAAAATACCCGGCAGGGAAATCGTCGCGCGTAGCGCCGTGCGAAGCTGTCCCTTGCGATGAACGCGGTAGGTGCCATCCGTCAGATTTGTCGATACGGCAAAGAAGGGGATCTGAAGCTCATTGATGTCGACATCGCCAAAATGCTCTTCGAGGCGGCGGTTGACCCGCTTGCCCCGCACCATGGATATGACGGGCAGATTGTAGTCGCCAAGCGGATTGGTTTCGACGAAGGCCTTCCGGATGCGCCGATCGATCTCTTCGTCATCCCACCCCATTGCCACGCAGGCTGCGACCACGGCGCCCATCGACGCCCCGCCGGCAAAGTCGATCGGTATGCCGGCTTCGCGGATAGCGCGGATGACGCCGATATGGGCATAGGCGCGCGCGCCGCCGCCTGAAAGCAGGATACCGGTTGAACGCCCAGCCATCACGCGGGCGAGGCGTTCGCAGTGCTCGGTATTCAGCCCCTTCCAGTGGAATAGCCGGGCTGCCCCGGATGCCTCGAGCCAGTCTGACGGATGCGAGGCCTGCCGTTCCGAGCTGTGATGTAGGAGGATGATATCGACCAGCTGCAAAGCCCGCGCTGGCGAGTCGTGAGACGGCATGAGCGGCTTGGAAGGCCGCGCATCGGCCCGCCCGAAAACCCAGACGCGGTCTGCCTGCCTCGTCGAGAGCCGGAACCATGATGAGTCGCCCACCGATGTGACCAGGATGACGATGTCATTATTCGCCTCAAGCTCATCGAAAAAGCCGGTCGGCTTGTCGCGTCCTTCGGCCTCGTCGATGATGCGGCACTTCATGTCGAAACGGGCAATTGCCATCTGCAACGCCTCGGCGCGCAGCATAAGGTCGATGGTTGGCGATGTGGCCACCAGCGCAAAGACTTTCGGCGCATTGCGCTTGTTTGGTTTACGCCCTTCGCGCAGGCGCGCCAGCATCACCTGGATCATCGAAGTCAGGATGTCCGGATCAGCCTTCGTGATCCGGTCAAACCCCTTACGGGAGATTTCGAGGATTTCGGAATCGCGCAGCGCATAGACCGAGCTTGTGTGCGGGGCGTTGTCGGGCAGGCCGTCGCCATTGAAGTCGACCGCGCCTTCAAAGAGCGCCATTTCACCAACTGGCTCACCGGCGCGGATGTGACCGAGAAAATCAGAGCGCCCGTCCGGCATTGTCCTGAACGCGCCAAGCGATCCGGACAGGACGAAATAGATCGACTCCGAGATATCGCCGGCCTTGAACAGCTCCCACCCGGCAGGGAGGGCGAACCATTTCGCTTCTCGTCCAGCCGCTTTCAGCGCGCGCTTCGGGACATCGCCCAGAAACGGGATCGACTTCAGCGTTGGCGCGATATCGAGACTCATCAGTGCCACAGTGTGTTCCCTCAGAGTGGCAATGAAAAGGCCTCTCTACGGCCAGTTATAGGCGCAGATATATGTCAGTCTGGTTACCGCTGCGGGATGACATTGCCCGCAACCGGCGATAGGTCTGCAAGAAACAGTCTCCGGGAGGGCCAATGCCCGTACTGAAATCTACGCTCGACACATCTGGCGAAAAATTCTCGTCGAACCGGCAGGCCATGGAGGCACTGCTCGAAGAGCTGAGGCAGAAGAGCGCAAGCGCCGCGCTCGGCGGCCCTGAACGCTCGCGTGAGCGTCACACAGAGCGCGGCAAGCTGTTGCCTCGTGAGCGGGTCGAGCGCCTGATTGATCCCGGTGCACCCTTCCTTGAGATCGGCGCGCTTGCGGCCAACGGCATGTATGATGATGAGGCGCCCGGCGCTGGCATCATCACGGGCATTGGCCGTGTCGAAGGCCGTGAATGCATGATCGTTTGCAATGATGCGACGGTGAAGGGCGGTGCCTACTTCCCGATGACGGTGAAGAAGCATTTGCGTGCGCAGGAAATCGCGATGCAGAACCATCTTCCCTGCATCTATCTCGTTGATAGCGGCGGCGCGAACCTGCCACACCAGGCAGAGGTTTTCCCGGACCGCGAGCACTTCGGCCGCATTTTCTACAATCAGGCGCAGATGAGCGCGAAAGGCATCCCGCAGATCGCGTCGGTCATGGGCTCGTGTACCGCTGGCGGCGCCTATGTGCCTGCCATGTCGGATGAGACCATCATTGTTCGCAAGCAGGGCACCATCTTCCTTGGCGGCCCACCGCTGGTGAAAGCGGCAACCGGCGAAGAGATTTCAGCTGAAGATCTTGGCGGCGCTGATGTCCACGCCCGCAAGTCAGGTGTTGCGGACCACTACGCGGCCAGTGATGAGCATGCGCTGGCCATCGTCCGCTCCATCGTGCGCACATTGCATCAGCCGAAGCCGGATACGGTCGGCTTTACGGACGTTCGGGAGCCGCTCTACAATCCGCAAGAGCTTCATGGCCTTGTGCCGCGCGATGTGCGCGAACCCTATGATGCGCGTGAGGTCATTGCGCGCACTGTCGACGGGTCTGAATTCCATGAGTTCAAACAGCTCTATGGCGACACGCTCGTCTGCGGTTTTGCGCATATCTACGGCATGCCGGTTGCGATCCTTGCCAATAATGGCATCCTGTTTTCTGAAAGCGCACAGAAGGCGGCGCACTTCATTGAGCTGGCGGATCAGCGTCGCACGCCGCTCATCTTCCTGCAGAATATCACCGGCTTCATGGTCGGCTCCAAGTATGAGGCAGGCGGCATCGCCAAGGACGGCGCCAAGATGGTGACCGCCGTTGCCACCGCATCGGTGCCAAAGTTCACTGTCGTGACTGGCGGCAGCTTTGGCGCTGGCAATTACGGCATGTGCGGCCGGGCCTATAGTCCGCGCTTTCTCTTCATGTGGCCGAACGCTCGTATCTCTGTCATGGGCGGCGAGCAGGCGGCTTCTGTTCTGGCAACGGTCCGGCGCGACGGCATGGAGCGGCGCGGCGAAGAATGGAGTACGGCGGATGAGGAGGCCTTCAAGGCACCGATCCGCGAAGCCTATGAGGCCGAGGGCAGCCCGTACTATTCAACCGCGCGTCTCTGGGATGATGGCATAATCGATCCTGCTGACACGCGCCGGGTGCTCGGCCTTTCGCTGGCCGCCGCGCTCAATGCGCCGCTTGGTGAGCGCGGGTTTGGTGTCTTCCGCATGTAGGTTTCATCGACCTGTCAGAAGCTTAATGAGCCTTCTTGATCGTTGAATTTCATAGCTTTTGCGAACCATGTCGCAAATCCATAGATGCCTAACCGCGTTGTAACGCATCGCAGGTGCCGAGCTGTGCGTATTCTCCTCGCATCTCAGAAAGAGATCGCAAAAAAGGAGTAACTTATGAAACGCTTTGCAATTGTTATCGCCGGTGCCGCAGCAGCAGGTGCCTTCGCAGCCTCCGCAGGTGAAATGTCCGCCTTTGGCGACGTAGATACCGATGCTAGCGGTACCATCTCCCAAGAGGAGTTTGTCGCCTGGAAGACCGCTGACGGCGATGTGACAGAGGCAGAAGCCACTGAGAAGTTCGCGATGATCGACGCCGACTATGACGGCGAAGTCAGCGAGGCAGAATACGACGAGGCCAAGGAAGCCTGGGCTGAGAAAGAAGACGCCTCTGACGACATGACGGATGATTCCGATATGGGCGTGGACACCGACTACTAGGTCGCGTTCTGACAATCAGACCAGCGAAGGGGCCTGCACATGCAGGCCCCTTTTGCTTGCGTGTAGCCCCGGTCCATGCCACCCGGTCATGCCATCCCTTGAGGCGGAGTTTGGTGCCCTGACTGCGAACCGTTTTGACCTCCTGCGACTGGTTTTCGCCGCTGGTGTCACCGTGTTTCACGCTGTGGCGCTGACCGCCATTGCGCCAGACGGCGCTCTTGAAACATCGCTCGGCGCGCTTGCCGAAATTTCCATTCAGGGCTTTTTCATCGTCTCGGGCGCGCTCGTTTTCGGGTCGCTCATGCGTTCGAGGTCGCTTGGTGACTATACGGAGAAACGCGTTCGGCGGCTTTATCCCGCCTATGCCGTCATCATTCTGATCCCCGCGCTTGTCAGTCTTATCTTGGCCGGGCCGGGCGCTTTTGGCGGGATTCTTCGCTACCTCGCCGCCAATCTTGTTTTCCTGAACTTCATTGCGCCAGACCTTCCCGGCCTGTTTGACGGCCAGCGCTTTGAAGCCGTCAATGGCGCGCTATGGACGCTGAAGGTGGAAGTCATGTTCTACCTCGCGCTCCCGATTATCGCCTGGATGATGCGGCGCGCAGGTAAGGCGCGATGGGCCGTACTCGCATTCCTTTATGTCGCCGGGGAGGCATGGCGCCTGCTGTTAGGGCCATCACTTGGCGCAGCGAATGCCTCGCCCACACTCACCGCGCTCGCGCCGGAGCTTGCGCGCCAGCTGCCGGGCCAGATGGCGTTCTTTGCCAGCGGCATGGCGCTGTGGCTGGTCTGGGACCTGGCGAAGGAGAAGACAGGCCAACTCGGCCTGATTGGACTGGCGCTATTCGCCGGTTCATTTGCGCACCCGGTTCTGGAGCCATTGCGCGCGGCAGGACTTGCGGGCCTCATCGCCTGGGCGGCGTTTGCGCCCGGGCCGGTTCTCAACGCTGCGCGCTATGGCGACATCAGCTATGGCCTCTACATCACCCACTTCCCGATCCTTCAGGGGCTGATCATGGCAGGTGTCTTCGCAACCGCGGGCCTGTCTGCGGGTTTCGCTATTGCGGCGCTTCTCACGCTGGCCGCGAGCTTCCTGCTCTGGTGGTTTGTCGAGAAACCGGCTCTTCGCCGTGACAGTCATTATAGGCAGGCTGCAAAGGACGGCTAACGCCCATTCCAAAACGGCCGCGTCAGGCCTAACGTCATCTTCAGATCACAGGAGATTTTCATGGCCTACGAGACCATTTCCCTCGATGCGACGCCGGGTGGTATCGCTATCATCACGCTGAACCGGCCGGAAAAGCACAATGCCTTCAATGCTATCGTCATTGAAGAATTGACCGACGCCATCGAAACCCTGACCGAGCAGACGACCATCCGGATGGTGATCCTGCGCGGTGATGGTCCGAGCTTCTCGGCCGGCGCTGACCTCGAATGGATGAAGGCTGCCGCCAGCTATTCGCGCCATGAGAACGAAGAAGACGCCTTCAAGCTGGCAGAGATGCTGCGAAAGCTTGCGGCCCTGCCGCAGATGACGGTTGCGCTGGTGCACGGCGCGGTCATGGGTGGCGGCGCAGGGCTTGTGGCAGCCTGCGATGTCGCTGTCGCGATGAAGGACACCAAGTTCCGCTTTTCAGAAGTTCGCCTCGGCCTGACCCCGGCGACGATCAGCCCGTTTGTGATCTCGGCCATCGGCCCGCGCTGGGCAAAGGCGCTTTTCGTGTCGGCTGAAAGCTTCGACGCTGCCTTCGCTGAGCGCATTGGTCTCGTCCAGTATGTGGTCGAGACCAATGAAGGCCTGCTCGAGATGGAAGAGTATCTTGCTGACCTTGCGAGCAAGGCCGCGCCCGGCGCAATCCATGACAGCAAACGGCTCGTGCAGGATTTCGCCGGTGTCGCCATCGACCAGTCGCTCAGCCATGAAACGGCCAAGCGCATCGCCGCGCGCCGCGTCAGCGACGAGGGCAAGGAAGGCCTCAGCGCCTTCCTCGAAAAGCGCAAACCCGGCTGGGCAGAATAGGCTCGGGCCGTCGCACAGGTCTAGAAATTGCCGCGTCCCTTGCGGCAGATCGCCTTTGACCTGCCTTCCGGTCGCCCGTTTCAACAGTGAAAGAGCCTGTCATGTGGACATGGACGCAATGGCAGGACTGGCTTTCAAGGCAACGTGAAAACGTCAGGCAGCGGCTCGTGCGCGGGCGTGTCGGGGCGGGCTTCTTCGAGTTTCTGAGCTTCGGCATCAAGCAGGGCTGGGCCTGTATCTTTGGCGGTTTGCTGCTGGCGCTGATCCTGCTGACGCACCTGTTTTACCCTGAGGGCGCCCCGATCAGCCGCTACGATTTCCTCGTGGTCGCGGCGGTGCTCATCCAGATCGGCTTGATCGCCACGGGCCTCGAAAGCCTTGAGGAAGCGAAGGTCATCCTCGCTTTCCATATCGTCGGCACGGCGATGGAAGTGTTCAAGACGGGCGCTGGCAGCTGGATCTATCCCGAAGAGAGCTTCCTGCGCATTGGCGGTGTGCCGCTCTTTTCTGGCTTCATGTATGCAGCGGTGGGCAGCTATCTCGCCCGCGTCTGGCGTATTTTCGACTTCCGATTTGACAGGTTTCCGTCGCTCTGGCTGCAGGGCCTTTTGGCGGCCGCGATCTATGTGAATTTCTTTGCCCATCACTATACGATCGACATTCGCAACGTGCTGTTCGTTGCGACGCTCCTGATCTACGGTCCTTGTGTGGTCTGGTTCAGGGCGGACCGGGACCACAGGCCCATGCCGCTCGTCATCGGCTTTGGCCTGGTTGCACTTTTTATCTGGTTTGCCGAGAATATTGGAACACTTGCGCGGGCCTGGACCTATCCGGGGCAGGAGTCAGTCTGGAAACTTGTTTCTCCGGCAAAATTCGGCTCTTGGTACCTACTGATGATCATAAGTTTCGTGCTGGTGGCCCTGATCCACCGGCACCGGGAAGGACAAGATGCTGAAAAGCCTGCTGATCGCGAACCGGGGTGAGATTGCCTGCCGGATAATCGAGACTTGCAAACGCCTCGGCGTGCGCACTGTCGCGGTCTATTCCGACGCTGACGTCTATGCCCGCCATGTCGCCATGGCCGATGAGGCTGTTCACATAGGCGCGTCCCCGGCAACAGAGAGCTACCTTCAGGCGGGCCGCATCATTGAGGCGGCGAAAGTCTCAGGCGCTGAGGCGATCCATCCGGGCTATGGCTTCCTGTCAGAGAATGCTGACTTTGCCGAAGCCGTCGCAAAGGCTGGCTTGATCTGGGTTGGTCCGACGGCGGCGACGATCCGCTCCATGGGCCTCAAGGACGAAGCCAAGCGCATCGCAGAAGAGGCTGGCGTTCCGGTCCTGCCGGGTTATCGCGGCGAGGCGCAGGATGCTGCCACGCTGGAAGGCGAAGCCGAACGCATCGGCTACCCGCTTCTGATCAAGGCCGTCGCTGGCGGCGGCGGGCGCGGCATCCGTCTGGTGGCGAGGAAAGAAGACCTCGCAGGCGAGCTGGAAAGCGCCGTGCGCGAGGCGAAATCCTCATTCGGTGATGGCCGCGTGATGCTGGAGAAGCTGGTCGAACAGCCCCGCCATATCGAGGTGCAGGTCTTCGGCGACAGCCATGGCGATGCGGTCCACCTCTACGAGCGCGACTGCTCGCTGCAGCGCCGCCGTCAGAAAGTCGTCGAGGAAGCGCCCGCGCCCGGCATGCCAGAGGATGTGCGCGCCGCCATGACAGGCGCCGCCGTCGATCTCGCCAAGGCCGTTGGCTATCAGGGCGCAGGTACGGTGGAGTTCATCGTCGACGGCACCCGGCCGCTCGCCAAGGACACGTTCTTCTTCCTTGAGATGAATACGCGCCTGCAGGTCGAGCACCCTGTGACCGAACTCATCACCGGGACCGACCTCGTTGAGTGGCAGCTGCGTGTCGCTTCGGGTGAGAAACTCCCACTGAAACAGGGTGATATCCCGCTAAACGGACACGCCATCGAGGCGCGTATCTGCGCCGAAGACCCAGCCGACAATTTCCGGCCCGGGGCAGGGCGGCTCTATGCCTTCAATCTCGGCAATGTCGAGCGTCTGTCCGAGAGCAGCGCTGGTGCGCCAGCAGATGCGCTGGACGGCGACCTCACGCTCTACCGGCTCGATAGCGGCTTTGGTGCGGGCGACACCGTGCCTGCGGTCTACGACTCGATGATTGCCAAGGCGATCGTGAAAAGCTGGGACCGTGAGAGCGCAATTGACGCCCTGTCTGAAAGCCTCGGTGAAAGCATCATTGCGGGCATTCCGAGCAATGTTGGCTTCCTGAAGCGCTGTCTCGATCACCCCGTCTTCCGCGGCGGCGAGCATCATGTGAACTGGATCGCGGAAGAAATAGACGCGCTGACGCAAGCGAAGACCGACATCCGTGAAGCCGCTGGCCGTCTGGTGGCGCATGCGCTGCTGACGGATACAGGCGACACGCCATTCGACCAGAAGGATGGCTGGCGCCTTAACGCACCGGCTCACCGATCCATCCGGCTGAAGCTCGACGGCGAGATTGCAGACATTGCCGTCGATGCGCGAGACCCGGTTATGGAAATCATGCCCGCCATCTCCATCACCGATCACAGCTTCGCTGTCGCCGTTGATGGCGACACGGTCCTCGTCGACATCCCGGACTATGAGGCCGAAGCCGAGGCGATTGCAGGCGGCGACAAGGTGTCTGCGCCAATGCCGGGCAAGGTCATCGATCTGCGCGTCCAGCCGGGCGACGAGGTCACCAAGGACCAGACGCTAGCCGTCATGGAAGCCATGAAAATGGAGCACAGCCTGAAAGCGCCGCGTGATGGCATTGTAAAGGCGGTAGGTGCCAGCGTAGGTGAGCAGGTCGCTGAAGGCGTCATGCTGGTGGAGCTGGAAGAGGTCTAGGCGACCGTTTTCCAGTCGGCCACTTTCCACAGGAATGACAGAGAGGGACTGGCCTCTCTTGCGGGCGGCATTAAATTTGTCCTCGTGAGCCTGAACATGGTCAAACTCTGCGTAGGCGCCGAAGAGATTGGCGACCTGGAGGCGTGGCAGAAGCGCCTGATGCGCTCCTATCCCCAGCCGGTCCATCACACGCGCATGGTGCCGAAACAGGTGGATGAGCTGCTTGATGGCGGCTCCATCTATTGGGTGATCAAAGGCCTGATCCAGGTCCGCCAGAAAATCACCGACATCCGCGTCATGGCCGACAGAAATGGGCGCAAGGCCTGCGAGCTTGTGCTGGACCCGGAAATCGTCCTCGTTGAGCCAACGCCCAAACGCCCCTTTCAGGGCTGGCGCTACCTGAAGCCCGATGAGGCACCTGCCGATATCAAGCGCGACAGCAAGGCCGAAGAGATCCCCCCATCTCTCCACGCAAAGCTCAAGGAAGCAATGGTCTGGTAGGCCCGGCAACAGGCGCCTCCGGTCTGAAGGCGCCTATGCTGGAGTTTTCTAGTCGCTCAGATCGTCGACCGCGTCATTGATCGCCACCGGGTCGCCATAGCCAAGCTCTGACAGCCGCGGCATCTGTGTCTCGGCGTCGCCAACAATGACATAGTTCATCTCGTCCGGACGGATGAGACGTGCGGCGAGACCTTGCACATCACCGAGGCTAAGCGCTTCCACTGCCGCGATTTCCTGAGAGACGAAATCATAGGGCAGGCCATAGTCTGCGATGTCCGACAGGGCGCCGAGCTTTGCGCCAAGCGTCTCGAAACGCCGTGCCTGGCTTTTGGTGAAGAAGCTCTTCGTCACCGCGAGGTCTTCCTCGGTATAGGTCTCCGCATAATCGCTAAGAATGTCGCGTACGAGCGTTGCCGCTTCCAGCGTGACATTGGAGCGGATACCGCTGCCGATCGTGAAAGTGCCGACTTTGTCAGTGCCATCAAAGTCCGAGAAGATGCCATAGGTATAGCCTTTGCCCTCGCGTAGCTCCTGCGTCAGCCTTGAGGCAAAGCCGCCGCCACCGAGCCGGTAGTTCATCGCGCCTGCGGTCACGAAATCAGGGTCGGTCCGCGTCAGCGATGGATAGCCGAAGCGGAAGACGGACTGGGAAGAGCCCGGCACATCGTAGAAATACACGGTCGAGCTATCTGGCGCATCTGGTGCCGACGCGTAGCTGAGTTCGGGCGCGTCGCCGCTCCAGCGCTCAGAAAGGCCGGAAAGCGCCGTCATGACGTCATCCTTGCTGACATCGCCCACGACGCGAAGACTGCTGAGCTGCGGCACGAGATTGTCTGAATGCCAGGCTTTCAGGTCTTCGAGTGTGATCCCCTCCAGCGAGGTTTCGCTGCCAAGCGTGCTGAGCGCGCGCATGCTGCCCGGTCCGAAAGTGACATAGCTATAGGTCCGCGAAGCAATCGCATTCGGGTCAGCCCGATTTGCCTGGATTGCGTCACGTGTGCGCGCGACGGCGAGGTCGAATTCAGCCTCATCCCAGCGTGGCTCCAGCAGCATTTCCTCCACGAGCGCCATGGTCGGAAGGAAGTTGCGGGCGAGCGTCTCGCCATTGATCTCGAAAGCGTCGCTGGTCACAGCCACCGATACATCCGCGCCGAGCAGGGCAAAGGCCTTGTCGAGCTCTGCTGGCGTCTTGCTGGCGGTGCCTTTTGTCAGAACTTCGCCGAGCATATTCGCCGTGCCGGCTGTCTCCGGCGTGTCGAGCAGGTGCCCGCCCTCACTGGACAGAGCGAAGCGCACAAGCGGCAGCTCATCGTCTGAGATGCCGTAGACCTTGATGCCATTCGCTGTCTCATCCTCCCACACGTCGGGGGCGGCGACTTCTGGTGATGCGCCATATGGCGGCTCGACGCTGCGATCGATCAGCGATGGCGTGCGCTCATAGCTGCTGTCCGTGCTGGGATCGACTTCATCCTCGGCGCCCTGAACAATGGGCTCGATAACGACCTCGGCACGCTCAGAACCTTCAAGCGCAAGTTCTGGCGAGCCGTTCGGCACGAAGCTCGTGGCGACGTAATTTCGGCCCTTGATATAGGTCTCATAAACGCGGCGCACGTCCTCTGCCGTCACGGCCTGAATGCGGGCAAGGTCTTCGTCGATATATCCCGGGTCGCCTGCGAAGATGTTGTACTGGGCAAGCTGCGCGCCCTTGCCGAGAACGCTGCCAAGCGCCTGATAGAAGGCGACTTCCTGCTCGGTCTTTATCCGGTTAAGGTCATCGTCGGTGATCGGCTCGGCTTCAAAGCGGGCAAAACCGTCTTCCAGAGCCGCGGCGACCGTGTCGAGGTCGGTACCTTCAAAAGCGCTGACCCGCAGGATCATTTCCCCTGCAAGCTCACTGGTATAGGCGAAGGCCGACACGGCGGGGGCGAGCTTTTCTTCGTCCACCAGCACCTCGTTCAGCGGCGCCTCTTTGCCGTCCGTCAGCAGCCGCGCCAGCACTGCGAGCGGATAGCTGTCCGGATGGTATTCCTCGACGGTCGGCCAGACCATATTGAGCTGTGGCAGGTTGGCGAAGTTATCCTCGTGGAAGAGCTTCACCGTTTCGGTGACGACGCCCGGCTCTTTCGGCTGTGGCTCAATGTCGGGACCGCGGGGTATTTCCGCGAAGTACGTCTCAACCCATTCGCGTGCCTGAGCCGTGTCGAAATCACCAGCGACGACCAGAGTGACATTATTTGGCGTGTACCAGGTGCGGTAAAACTCTTTCACGTCTTCCAACGTGGCGGCCTGGAGGTCTTCAAGCGAGCCGATGACCTGCCAGTTATAGGGGTGGCCGTCCGGATAGAGCGCCTTGTGCATCACATAGAAGGTGTGGCCATAGGGGCGGTTATCGACGCCCTGGCGCTTCTCATTCTTGACCACCTGCTTTTCCTTGGCGAGCACTGGCTCGGTCACCGTATTGATGAACCAGCCAAGCTTGTCAGCCTCCGCCCAGAGCATCTTCTCGAGCGCATCATTCGGAACGGTCTGCAGGTAGTTGGTGCGGTCACGGCTGGTCGAGCCGTTGGCGCCGGATCCGCCAATGCGCGCGCTCAGCTTGTCTAGACCGCCGGGGCCGAGGTTTTCCGACTCGAGGAAGAGCAGGTGTTCGAAAAGGTGGGCAAACCCGGTCCGGCCGGGCTTCTCCCTCGCAGAACCGACATGCGCGGTAAGCGACACAGCAACGACCGGATCTGAGCGATCGACATGGAAGATGACTTCCAGCCCGTTCTCCAGTGTGAACTTCTCATAAGGCAGAAGCGTCGTCTCAGCCTCTGCCATCTCCGTCGCTGCCGGATTTGCCTCGCTCGATGTGGTGGGTGCCGGGGCGGTGTCAGCCGTGCTGCACGCTCCCATCATCAGAATGGCGGAAGCGAGAACGAGCTGGGACACATGCATGATGGCACTCCATGGACAGGGTGGATTCCGAAATGGACCAGACCTGTCTACAGACTGCGCGGCACGCCGCAACAAAGATAAGTTGATGGGAGAGGATTGCAGGGGAAAGGCCCGGCGGGCGACCACTAGGGGTGCGCCCGCCGGGCGATCTCAGACAGCCTAGTCGACCTGTTCAGGCTTGCCCGGCTTCTTCTTTTTCGACTTCTTCGTCTTGTCCTCGATGTATTCGAAAGCAAGCTTCTCGTCGTCTTCCTTGTCGACCGTAATCTTCACTGCGCCGCCCTTGGCGAGCTTGCCGAAGAGCAGCTCCTCGGCCATCGGCTTCTTCACATGCTCCTGGATCGTGCGGGCCAGTGGACGCGCACCGAACTCTTCGTCGAAACCACGCGCGGCGAGCCAGTCGCGGGCATCTTCGGAAAGCTCAATCGTCACATTGCGGTCGGCAAGCTGGACTTCGAGCTGAAGCACGAACTTCTCGACCACCCGTTCGATGATCTCAGGCGTCAGGCCGCCAAATACGATGGTCGCGTCGAGGCGGTTGCGGAATTCCGGCGTGAAGAGACGTTTCAGGGCTTCTTCCTGCTCGTCTTCCTTCTTGCCCCGGCCAAAGCCGATGGAGTTCTTCGCCGCGTCAGACGCACCAGCATTGGTGGTCATGATCAGGATGACATTGCGGAAATCGACCTTGCGGCCATTCGCATCCGTCAGCGAG
Organism: Henriciella algicola; assembly: GCF_003576245.1. Classification (GTDB taxonomy): domain Bacteria; phylum Pseudomonadota; class Alphaproteobacteria; order Caulobacterales; family Hyphomonadaceae; genus Henriciella; species Henriciella algicola. The sequence goes on along the minus strand of NZ_QWGA01000003.1, from coordinate 96,829 downwards.
CCGTTGTCCATCACCTGAAGCAGGATGTTGAACAGGTCCTGATGGGCCTTCTCGATCTCGTCTAGCAGCAGGACGCAGTGCGGGTGCTGCATGACGCCATCGGTCAGCAGGCCGCCCTGATCAAAGCCGACATAGCCCGGAGGCGCGCCGATGAGGCGGGAGACGGTATGGCGTTCCATATACTCCGACATGTCGAAGCGCAGGAGCTCCACGCCCATGATCGACGCCAGCTGGCGAGCGACTTCGGTCTTGCCGACACCGGTCGGGCCGGTGAACAGGTAGGAACCGATTGGCTTATTCGGCTCACGAAGGCCAGCGCGCGACAGCTTGATCGCCGACGACAGCGCTTCGATCGCGTCGTCCTGGCCGTACACCACGCGCTTGAGGTCCGGCTGCAGGTTCTTGAGCGCGACCGCATCGTCCTTGGTGACCTGTTTAGGCGGAATGCGGGCGATCTTCGCGATCACCGCTTCAATCTCCTTGGCACCGATCTGCTTGCGGCGGCGGTTCTCAGGAACCAGCCACTGCGTCGCGCCAGCCTCGTCGATCACGTCGATCGCCTTGTCCGGCAGCTTGCGGTCCGTGATGTAACGGGCCGACAGCTCAACGGCGGTCTTGATCGCGTCATTCGTATAGCGAATGCCGTGGAAGTCCTCGAAGGTTGGCTTGAGGCCAGTGAGGATCTTGATCGTGTCCGGCACGGTTGGCTCGACCACGTCGATCTTGCGGAAGCGGCGGGCGAGGGCGCGGTCCTTCTCGAAGTGCTGCTTGTACTCCTTGAACGTGGTCGAGCCCATGCAGCGGACCTCGCCGCTCTGCAGCGCAGGCTTCAGCAGGTTGGACGCGTCCATTGCGCCGCCGGACGTCGCGCCAGCACCGATAACGGTGTGGATCTCGTCGATGAAGAGGATGCCTTTTTCCTGTTCGCCGATCTCCTTCATCACGGCCTTGAGGCGTTCCTCGAAGTCGCCGCGATAGCGCGTGCCGGCGAGCAGGGCGCCCATGTCGAGCGCCCAGATGACCGCATCGTCGAGGATCTCAGGCACTTCGCCATCAACGATCTTCTTGGCGAGGCCTTCAGCGATAGCGGTTTTGCCAACGCCCGGGTCGCCCACGAGGATCGGGTTGTTCTTGGAGCGGCGACAAAGCACTTCGATGCAGCGTTCGATCTCGGAATCACGTCCGATGAGCGGGTCGACCTTTCCCTGCTTGGCCTTCTCATTGAGGTTCACGCAATAGGCTTCCAGCGCCTCTTTGGCGGGGCCAGGCTTTTGCTGTTGTTCGGTCTCCTCAGAGCCGCGCGGCGTTGTCGAGCGCGACATGCCTGGCGATTTCGCAAGGCCGTGCGAGACGAAATTCACCGCATCATAGCGCGTCATGTCCTGCTCCTGCAGGAAGTAGGCAGCATGGCTCTCGCGCTCGGAGAAGATGGAGATGAGGACGTTCGCGCCAGACACTTCATCACGTCCCGAGCTCTCGACATGCAGGATGGCGCGTTGCACGACGCGCTGGAAAGCGGCGGTCGGCTGCACCGATGTCGTCGGGCTGTCAGTGATCAGGCTGGACAGCTCATCATCGATATATTGGGTGAGAGACTGGCGCAGGTGTGGGATGTCGACCTTGCAGGCCGTCATGACTTCAACAGCGTCAGTGTCCTCTGTCAGGGCCAGAAGCAGGTGTTCGAGGGTGGAATACTCATGCGAGCGCTCGCCAGCGAGGTTCAGCGCTTTTTCCAGGGCAGTTTCGAGACTGTCGGTCAGTGAGGGCATCTAGCTTTAATCCTCTTTTTCCATCGTGCATTGCAGAGGATGTTCGTTGCGCCGCGCCAGATCCATGACCTGGGCAACCTTGGTTTCGGCGACCTCGAAAGTGTATACGCCGCAAACCCCCACACCCTTCTGGTGTACATGCAGCATAATCCGAGTCGCCTGTTCCGGGCTCTTGTTGAAGAATTGCTCCAGAACGAAGACGACAAACTCCATCGGCGTGTAGTCGTCATTCAGAAGCAGTACCCGGTACATGCTTGGTTTTTTTGTCTTCACCCGCGTCTCGGTGACGACGCCGGTTCCGTCCGTATCATCGGTTCGGCCGGGCCCTGTCGGGTCGTCCGGATCTGAGAGTGTTGGTCTGTAGTCGTTTGCGGCCATGATCATGACATAGGTTGGCTTGCTGGCAATTTCAGCCTGATACGTTCTGCTCTACTGATCAAGCTGTAGCTGCCGCATTTCCTTTCAACTCCGAAAGCAGCGAATGGACGCGCTTCTGGTTGGCCTTGAAGTCGTACTTTCCGAGACGGGAGCGTGAATAGACGGCCAGTTCGCTGGTCTGCGTGCCGTCCGTGGACGGGCAAACGCGCACCGACACATCGTCCTTGAATTTCAGCAGCTTGGTCGTCGCGACGATTTCGAGCTGCATCTTTTCATCGTCCTGGGCTGCGATGGTCCAACCGTCCTTGGTACCCGCCAGCATCTTCAGGCGCTGATAAAGCGCTTCAGCCGGCTCACCGAATACAGGCGAGCTTTTATCGGCCTCAGCTGTCGAGTTCAAACCAGCCGGCAGCACGAGATAAGTGTTCGGCGTGTCGGGCCGCACCAGCGTTTCAAAGGAGACAGTTTTGCTCATAATGAAAATATAGGTCTCGGTCCGGGGGCATGCACGGGACAAGTTGCAGCAGCCGGAACGAAAAAGGCCAGCTGCGGTCGCAGCTGGCCTTTCGATATTCCGAATGCCTGATTTTCAGGCAGCCCCATTAGGAAGCTTTTGCCTTGGAAGCAGCTTCCTTGGTCTCGGTCGTTGCGGTCTGCATGTAACCAGCGAAAGGCTGGAAGCAGTCTTTCATCGCGGAGCTGTAAATGTCAGCCAGCTCGGTGAGGCCGTCGAGATGCGCTTTCATTGCGGTGCGCATATAGTTCGACTGGATTTCCAGTGCTTCTTCCATCGAAGTAACACCAGCCAGCGTCTTGCTGGTTTCGACCGTCATGCTCATGCGGTCCTGGGCCTGACGCATAACGGCGGCGCTAGCATCCTGAAAGCTTTTCACGGAAGCTTTTGCGCTTTCCGTGCCTGCGGACATCGCGTCCTTGCTCATATCGCCAAAAGGGAATGCCTTGACGAAAGTCTGAGGATCAAACGTGCCAAAAGAGTAGGTGTCGGTCTTAGCCATGAAGAAATCTCCTTCTATGCATCCTATATAGTCGAGGCGCTTCGCACTTGCAACATCTTTTTGTGCGGTGCACAAAAATTACGCCTGGCACGGGAATTGCGAGTTAACAGATCGCGTCATGCGGTTAACTGCTGGATAACTGATTTCTATCATTCTAGTGTCTCCCCGGCAGTGGGGACTGCATCAATTCACGGAGGGATCATATGAAGCTCGGTTTCATTGGACGACTTGCGCGTGTCACTTTGGGTGTGCTCGCCATAAGTCTCATGCCTGCCCAGTTCGCACAGGCTGAGAAATACGCGTCCATCGTTGTCGATGCTGATACCCACGAAGTGCTTCATGCGCGAAACGCAGACGCGCTGCGCTATCCTGCCTCCCTCACCAAGGCCATGACGCTCTACATGGTGTTCGATGCGCTAAAGGCTGGCGAGATCACCCTGCAGGAAGAGCTTCCGGTGTCTCGCGCAGCTGCCTCGCAGCCCCCTTCCAACCTTCGCCTTCGCGCAGGCTCCACCATCACCGTCCGCGATGCGATCCGCGCGCTGGTCACGAAGTCTGCCAATGATGTGGCCGTTGTGATCGCAGAGCGCCTTGGTTCTTCTGAGTCGCGCTTCGCCACGCTGATGACCGCAAAGGCGCGCTCTTTCGGTATGACCCGCACCACCTTTCGCAATGCGTCGGGCCTGCCGGATGCCGCGCAAATGTCGACCGCACGCGACATGGCTATCCTCGCAGAACGCCTGCTTGAGGATCATTCGGGCTACTACCACTATTTCTCCACCGACAGCTTCCAGTGGGGCTCGCAGAAATACCCTAATCACAATGCGCTGCTTCGCTCGGTCGATGGCGTTGACGGGATCAAGACCGGTTACACCCGTGCATCGGGCTTCAACCTCATGTCGTCTGCGCGCCGCGATGGTCGCCGTGTGATCGCCATCATGTTTGGCGGGTCTTCCTCGCTCTCGCGCAATCAGCATGTCTCTGATCTTATTGAGGCCGCCTTCAACACATTTGAGACGCCGCGTCTGCCGGACACGGCACTCGCGAGCTACGCCATCAACAACATCCAGCGCCCGGGCAATATCAACGCCGCGGCCATGCCGATGCTGAACGGTGAAGTCTTCACCCCGGCCACGATTGGCGAAGGCGACGAGAGCACGCCGCTGCGCGTTGCGCCGCGCTAGGGCCACGCCAGACCAGTTTTGTAGAGTTCAGTAAAAAGCCCCGGCCGATCATCTCGGCCGGGGCTTTGTTTTAACAGCTGGCGCTTTCTCAGATAACGAGATCGGCGTCTGCAAGCTCAGGCAGCTTCAGCATCAGGACCAGTTCGCGCAGCTCTTGGCGGGCGGCAACATGGCTCATCGTAAAAGCGAAGTTCGATCCCTTCTCGGTGAGGTCGAGCAGGGTGAGACCGGCTGGGAAAAGCTCGCGGTAGATGACGCGTTCGGACAGGCCCGGCGCAATTCGAAAGCCAACCCGCTTGGACAGATTGTCCATCGCTTCGCCGACCTTCTGCTTGTTGCGTGCTTCGAGCGGTGAGGTGCGGTTGCGCATGACGATCCAGTCGACGGGGCGCTTGCCCGCCATGGCGCGTGCCTTGCGGCAGGACCAGACCATTTCCGAATAGAAGCTCGGGCGCAGGACCTGCAGCGTCTGCGGGTTCACATCGCCCAGAAGGTCGAAATCGACAAAGCTGTCATTGAGTGGCGTGATCAGCGTGTCCGCTTTCTCGTGCGCAAGGCGCGACAGGAAAGTGTCACTGCCGGGCGCATCGATAATGATTACGTCGCAGACCGTCGCCAGGCGCTGCAGCGCGTCTTCAAGACGGCCCGCTTCCTCGGCTTCGGCCTCATCCAGGCTTCGCTCTGTGCTCGCATCCACGCGGATCATGTCCGGCATGGGCAGCCTGGAGCTTGTTGTCTCAATCCAGCGATAGCGGTTTTCGAGATAGCGGGTGAAAGAGCGCTGGCGCACATCCAGGTCGATCGCGCCGACCCTTTTGCCCTGACGCAGCAGGGCGATACAAAGATGCATTGCGACAGTGGACTTGCCCGCGCCGCCTTTCTCATTGCCGATCGTGATGATTCGGCAGGGACGCGACGGCGCATCACTCATGTGCGCGCCGTCCGTATGCGCGGATCCAATGGACCCGAAGCCATCAGCAGCCATTACAGCCCCTTCCAGATTGCCCAATTGTATTAGATCGCCGGCGACGCAGCCTGTCAGGCAGGCGCGAGACCGGCAGATCGGTCAAACAAAATATTGTCCAGCCATGTCGGCTCGCTGCGTTCTGGACGGTAGGCTGTCGGGCGATCGAACAGCTCGTCATCAAACATGACATCATCCTCAAGACCGCAATGGTCGGAGAATTCGACCCGGTAATGAGATGGGCGCACTTCGATGATCGGTGCTGCGTTTGCGATATCCACGAGACAGTTGCGGAGCCTGCAGAGCGACGCGGTCAGACGTGAAAACACGTCCGTCTTGCCGACAACAGGGCGCTCGTCTTCGAAAAGCCAGTCGTCATGACCATGGCTCGTGCTCATGGAGGGCCTGCGTTCACCGAGGTTGACCAGCGGTCTTTTTAGTTTGAACGGCAGGGCCGCGCGGGCCAGAAACGTTTGCAAGAGAGACATATCGGACTTTCTCATAAAGTGAACAAATCGGCCTAATTGGTTAATACCTCGTTGAGGAAACCAGAATTCGGAGACTTCTCCAAGTGAGCATGCAGCAGGCAAAGATTGTCAGGACTCGCGCCGATTTGCAGCGTGAGATTTCAGCGGTCCACAAGTCAGGACAGCGTGTGGGTTTTGTCCCGACCATGGGCGCCCTGCATGACGGTCACATCTCACTGGTGACGAAAGCCAGGGAAAATGCCGATTTCGTCGTGGCCAGCATTTTCGTCAATCCGACCCAGTTCGCGCCGGGCGAAGACCTCGACCGCTATCCCCGTAATGAAGAGGGCGACGTTGCCCGGCTCAGCGGGGCGGGGTGTAATCTCGTCTACTGCCCAAGCGTTGAGGAGATGTACCCCGAAGGCTCCCTCACCAATGTCCGGGTTGAGGAGATGTCCGACCTTCTGGACGGTATCTACCGCCCGCACTTCTTCTATGGCGTTGCGACCGTGGTGGCCCGGCTCTTCATCCATGTTCGCCCGGACGTCGCTGTCTTTGGCGAGAAGGACTATCAGCAACTCCAGATCATCAAGCGAATGGTGCGTGATCTTGGCTTTGCGATTGAGATCATCGGTGGCACGACCTGGCGCGATGAAGACGGCCTCGCCCAGTCCTCCCGCAATGCCTATCTCAGCGAGGAAGAGCGCCGCCGCGCCAATGCTATCTTCTCGGCGCTGCACCGTGCGGCCTGTCGGCTACGGATTGGATGTCCTGTTGAGGACGCCATTAAGGAAGCCCGCGGCACCATTCTGGCGGCGGGCTTCTCAAAGCTTGATTATGTCAGCGCGGTCGATCCGGTCACATTGCAGGATCTTCCCGACGGTCCGATGGAGGCCGGACAGGACTGCCGCCTCCTCGCAGCAGCCTGGATGGGATCAACCCGCCTGATTGACAATCTGGGCGTATAGCTTGGCGTCGAGCTCAGGGCCGCGGGTATAGATCAGCGTGCCTTCAGCGATACGTGGGATCATCTCTTCGGCGACAGCACGCTCGAGTGCGGGGCAACCCCAGCTGCGTCCAATCTTCTTGCCGCCGCCATAAACATAGTCGGCGCCGTGAATGACGATGGCGCGGTCACGGGCGAGCGAATTGGCCTCATCCAGACCATCCAGACGTAGCGACAAGCCGTGCTTGCCGTAATAGGTTTCCGCCGTGACGAAGGTGCCGAGCGAGGTCATCTTCGAGCCGGAAATGTTCGAGAAGGTGTCGGCGATGCCGTCATGATCGCTGTCGGAGCCTTGGCCGTGGGAGACCAGATACTCGTCCGCCGTCATCGATTCCATGTCGATCAGGAAAAAGCGCGGCTCGCTGGAGTGACGACGATAGTCGATCACAACCATATACCGGTCATTCTTCACCGCATTGGCATGCACAGCACGTGCTGCCATGGCTTCGGACCAGAGCTCAGGGCCCATGGCGTCAGTTGGCGTTTTGGCGAAAGCGGCGGTCCCGGCGAGGGTGACGGCCGCAAGCGATAACAGGAAGGAACGGATAAGTGCTTTCATGGTTCCCAACTTGCCAAAAGAATTTGGCAGAAATTTGAAGGGAGCCACAAAAGGTTCCATGCGAACTGCAATTGATGCTGCAGGTGGGCCGGTATCAGCTTACGGACGCACTACCTGCTGAAGCTGCCGCAATCGAAGCCACCAGAGCAGCTTGAACCGCTTCAATGGCCTGAATGGTCGCTTTGGTAGAGGGCATGCTGCCTTTTGCGATCTCCTTGATGCGGTCCTTGTGAGCTTTCAGCTCCTGTTTCGCGAAATTCTTTCTCAACAGGCCCGTCTTCTCGCCAAGTGCGATGATCACGCAGTCTTCGGCCTCAGGTGGCTTGCCCTCGAACATCACCGCTTCAAGGTGACGGATCAGTTTCACTTCAGCCTCTGGCTCTGCCTCGGGATACCGTGTCCAGTTGAAGAACAGGAAGGATTGTGGGTCCGCACGAAGGATACCCTTGTCGACAAGCGCCTGCGCCTGCGTGCGAAACAGTTTAGACTTGTTGGCAAGCTTGCTGACAGCCGACTTTACCGACCGGCCATCTGCGCGCTTTGCGAGCGTTTCCAGGCATGAATCGAGGAAGACGTCTCCCGTCGGTGCGGCGTCGATCACTGACAGCTTCTTCTGTTTCACAGTATCAAGGGCTATTCGCCCCCGCAGGATAAGTTCTGCCATGGCGCTACCCGCCAGGCCGAACTCAACGAATTGCCCGCTTTTCTCGCCCGTCTCATTCTTGAGCGACAGAAGCACCAGGCCTTCAGCAATCGTCAGCGTCATTTGTAATTCTCTCCCTATCGTCTCTGTAACAGAGAGATGGGAAGAGAATTATCGAATTTCAATAATAATTCGAACTGGATCAGAAGACGCGCGGACGCTCTGCCTTTTCGACGTGAAGGCCGCATTCCGTCTTGGCCATACCGGCCCAGCGGCCAGAACGGACATCCGACGGGTCTTCTGCAGGGCGCGTGCAAGGCCAGCAGCCAATCGACGGATAGCCCTGTGACACCAGCGGGTGCTTCGGCAGGTTACGCTGCACGAAATAGCGGTCGACATCTTCCTGCGTCCAGCTTGCCAGCGGGTTCACCTTGTAGCGGCCATTGGCATGCTCAAACACAGGCAGGCTCATACGGGCGCCGCCATGAAAGCGCTTGCGGCCGGTAATCCAAGCATCAAAGCCTTCGAGCGCAGGCTCAAGCGGGCGCACCTTGCGCAGCGAACAACAGGCGTCCGGATCGGTCTGCCAGAGGCGGTCCTTCGGGTCGATGATCTTGCGCTCGGTCTCGTTCGGCTTGATTTCCTGCACATTGGTCAGGCCCAGCCGGTCGATCAGCTCATCCTTATAGTCCAGCGTCTGCGGGAAATGCAGGCCGGTCTCGAGGAAGACGATCGGGAAGTCCGGATCGACATCAGCAATGAGCGACAGCATCACAGCGCTCTCAGCGCCGAAACTCGACACATAGGTCAGCTTGCCAGCCCACTCTCGCACCAGCGAGGCGCGCAGGATTGTGGTTGCGGACGCGTGACGCAGCTCACCATTGAGGCGGGCAAGCCGCTCCTCAACGGGCTGTCTCAGACGTGTCTGATAATCGGCATATGGCATATAAGCGCCTTTAATCCTTTCCGTGCCGGCGGCGGAAAACGGGAACACGTTCATCCGCTGCTGGCTGATACACCGCTGAAAACTCTTCCAGCGCGTCTAGTACGGAAGGTAATTCGGCCCTGTCGGTCTCAAAAGCATCGAACCCTGAACGGTTCATATAGAGAATCTGATCTCGCAGGACGTGGCCGACGGCGCGAAGCTCTCCTTCATAGCCCATACGGCGGCGCAGGAGCTGCGCCTGCGAATAGCCGCGCCCATCGGTATATTTGGGGAAATCGACCTCAATCAGCGCCAGACGGTCGAGAAATTCTTCGAGCTCATGCGGGTCGTCGGCGGGCTCCAGGCGCACGCCGATTTCAGTATTTCTCGCAAGAAGAAGCTCTGTCTCGCTGCGAAAACGCGCGAGTGAAACCGTGATGCACCCACCGGGGGAGAGATCGGCTTCGTCGGGCACATAGGCCCAGATATCGTCGACTTCGCGGCGGTCCTTGATAAGTGGCATGTAAGTGTCGTCCTCGTCTCTCTACGCGCCCGCGTAGATGGCGTCCTTGAAAGGCTCCATGCCTTCGCGCTCAAACGTTTCGATGAAGGTTTCGTCCTTGCCGGTGCGAAGCTCGCGGTAGCGATCAACAAGGCGTTTCAGCGCGACCGGCACGTCTTCGGCCTTCAGGCCTGGCCCAGCAATCTGGCCGATGGCGGCTTTCTCATCAGCGCGCCCACCCAGCGTGATCTGGTAGTATTCCTCACCTTTCCGGTCGACGCCGAGAATACCGACATGGCCGACATGGTGGTGACCACAGGCATTGATGCAGCCGGAAATATTGATGTGGAACTTGCCGATATCGGCCTGGTCATCCGGGTCGCTGAACGCTTCCTGTATGGCCATGCCGACCGGGATAGAGCGCGCATTGGCGAGGTTGCAGTAATCAAGACCCGGGCAGACGATCATGTCCGAGATGAGGCCTTCATTCGGCGTCGCGAGACCGGCGGCATCCAGCTTGCGATAAAGCTCATAGACATCATCCAGCGCGACATGCGGCAGGACGACGTTCTGCGCATGGCTGACGCGGATATCGTCATGGCCATAGGTCTCGGCGATGTCCGCCATGACATCCATCTGATCGTCGGTCGCATCGCCTGCGGCAACGCCCATCGGCTTCAGGCTGACGGTGACCGTCGTATAGCCATCCACCTTGTGCGGGTGCAAATTCGCGCGCGTCCAGCGTGCGAAGCCTGCGTCAGCGGTTTTTGTCTTTTCGAAGGCTTCTGAAGTCGCCGATTTCACCGCCAGCTTTGGCGGCTCGAAATAGGCGTGGATCCGGTCGATTTCTTCCTGGGGCAGGGCGATCTTTTCAGCCGTCCGCTGGGCGGCGAACTCATCCTCGACCAGCTTGCGGAATTCCTCTTCGCCCGTCTCGGAGACGAGGATCTTGATACGCGCCTTGTACTTGTTATCGCGGCGGCCAAAGCGGTTATAGACCCGCATGATGGCTTCCAGATAATCGAGCAGCTCGCTTTCCGGCACGAAGTCAGAAACCTTGGCGGCGATATGCGGCGTGCGCCCCTGGCCGCCACCAACATGGACCTCAAAGCCGACCTCGCCGTCCTTGCGGCGCATGTTCAGGCCAATATCGTGCACCTTGATCGCTGCGCGGTCATGCTCTGCCGCCGTGACGGCGATCTTGAACTTGCGCGGCAGGAAGGCGAATTCCGGATGGAAGGTCGACCATTGGCGGATGATTTCGCACCAGGGGCGCGGGTCCATCACTTCATCCTTGGTCGCGCCTGCATAATGGTCGCTCGTCACGTTCCGGATGCAATTGCCTGAGGTCTGGATGGCGTGCATCTCGACCTCTGCAAGGTCCGCCAGCACATCAGGAATGTCCTTCAGAGCCACCCAGTTGAACTGGATGTTCTGGCGCGTCGTGAAGTGGCCATAGCCGCGGTCATACTTGCGGGCGATCTCGGCCAGCGCGCGCATCTGGCGTGGATTGAGCTGGCCATAGGGAATAGCGATCCGCAGCATATAGGCGTGCAGCTGGAGATAGACGCCGTTCTGCAGCCGCAGCGGCTTGAACTCGTCTTCCTTCAGTTCGCCAGACAGGCGGCGGGCCACCTGTCCACGAAACTGCTCGACCCGTTCCTTTACGATCCGGGTGTCGAATTCATCATACCTGTACATCGGTAACCTCATGCAGATGGGGAAGGCCGAGCTCGCGCTCGCAGCGCGCAATCCAGCCGTGAACGGCAGGAAACTCGGACACGTCAAACCCGCCCTCATGGGCGAGGCGGGTATAGGCAAGCAGCGATATATCGGCGAGCGTCATCGACTCACCGCCAGCGATCCAGTCATTGCCAAGCAGGGCAAGTTCCATCCGGCCAAGTGCGCGGCGGCCCTTTGCCATCAGGTGTGGGTCGATCTCTTCGTCGCTGCGCTTTTCATAATGCTTCTGAAAGCGGCGCACCGCGATCGCCGTCTCGTGGGAATATTGCTCCCAGAACATCCACTCCAGAACCTTGGCGCGTTCGAAAGCGTCTTCCGGTACAAGCTCGCTTCCATCGGCGAGATAGGAAATGATGGCGTTGGACTGGGCCAGCACGCGGCCATTGTCGAACTCGATGACAGGTACCTGACCGAACGGGTTGATCGCAAGGAAAGTATCCGTGCGGGTCTCGCCCTTCATGATGTCGATCTCGACCCATTCATGGTCGATGCCGAGGCGCTCTGCGACCCATTTCACTTTCAGGCAATTGCCGGAAATGCTGTCACCATAAATGCGGATCATTTCGGCACTTTCTGAAACTCAGGGTGCACTGTCGGGCCGTTCGCACGAATATTTTCGCGAAGCGTTTCGCGGCCATCGACGGCGCCGGTTTCAGTCACCTGCATGAAGTAGGGGTCAGTGACCGTGCCTTCCTGTGCCTCTGCATCTTTCAGGCGGGCCTCGGCCTCATCGCCGGTGAAGACGCCGATGCGCTGCGGGTCGTCAGACCAGCTGCCATCGCCTGCCATCCAGACGACTTTGCCAGTCAGCGTGTCCCAGGCGGTCACCGCCTTGGGCTGGTCGGGTTTCAGTTTTGGGCGGACCGAAGTCATGCCAGCGCCTCCGCTATGAATTTGTTCCGGGCCTCGGCGGGAAGACCGGCCACCTCGCCAATGATCAGCAGTGCCGGGCCCTTGATGCCATGTGTTTCTATGATCCGGGGCAGGGCCTCAAGAGAGCCAAAGCCGCGTGTCTCGTTCGCGCGTGTGCCATTCTCAATGACGGCGACGGGGGTGTCACCTGAAAGGCCAGCTTCCTGCAGCTTTTCCGAAATGACGGTCGAAGTGCCAACGCCCATGAAGACGACAACCGTCTGGTTCGGCTTGGCCAGCCCCTGCCAGTCGAGGTCCGGCACGCCGCCCTTACGGGCATGCCCTGTCACGAAGGTCAGCGTCTGGGCATGGTCGCGGTGGGTCAGCGGCAGGTTCGCATTCGCCGCGCAACCAAGCGCCGAAGAAATGCCCGGCACGACCGTCGCTTCGATGCCGGCTTCTCGCAGCGCTTCGACTTCCTCGCCGCCGCGCCCGAAGATGAAAGGGTCGCCGCCCTTTAGGCGCACGACACGTTTGCCTTCGCGGGCGGCCGCGATCATCAGTTCATGGATGCCATCCTGTGGTACAAGGTGCTCACCCTTGGACTTGCCGACGGGGACACGTTCAGCGTCGCGGCGGACCATGTCCATGATCTCATCCGAGACGAGCTTGTCGTGAAACACGATGTCGGCCTGCTGGATCAGGCGAAAGGCTTTGAGCGTCAAAAGCTCCGGGTCGCCGGGGCCGGCGCCAACGATATGGACGGGGCCGGGATCGTTCGAGCTTGCCTCATGAGAAAAACGAAGGAGCGCGATGTCCATGAGCTTCTCTGCGCGCTCATCATCGCCGCCATAAACCGCTTCAGCCACAGGCCCGCGCAGGACATGCTCCCAGAAGTGACGGCGGGACGTCTCCGAACTGATCGCGTCCTTCACAGCCGGGCGCCAGCGCTCAGCCAGTTCGGCTAGCTTGCCGATCCGCTCCGGCAGAAGCGTTTCGAGTTTCGCGCGAATATCCTTGGCGATCACAGGGGCTGCGCCGCCCGTCGCGAACGCGGCAACGACCTGGCCGCGGTCCAGAATGCTCGGCACAGTGAAGTCGCAAAGCTCCTTGCGGTCCACCACATTCACCGGCACGCCGAAAGCACGCACCAGCTCATATGCCCATTGCAGCTCTGCTTCGTCCTCAGACGCGATGATCGCAAAGCGTGACATGTCCAGCGCCTGTCCGGCCTGTTCCGGCTCGACATGCGTGATCTGCTCAACGCCCTTGGCCCAATCCGGCACGTGTCGGCTGACCAGCGCAATCTGTGCCGGGGTCTTGGCGACGAGGCGCGCCTTGCGCTCCGCATTCACGCCATCGCCGAAAATGACGATCTGGGCGCCATCCATCTGGAAGAAGGCTGGGAAGAGTTGCATCTGGACTCGCATTGCCGGGCGTTGCTGGGACTTACCGGAAAATGAGGCTTGTGACCCGCCTCCGGCAAGCGTAGACCCCTGATCCCATCGTTTAGATAAACTATGCGAGGATTTCCATGGCCGATCCGAATGATCGTCTGCCCCCGCTGAATGCGCTGCGCGCCTTTGAAGCGGCTGCCCGCCGTCTGTCTTTCAGCAAGGCGGCTGAAGAGCTGAATGTGACGCCGGGCGCCATCTCCCAGCATATCCGCCAGCTGGAGGAATATGCCGGCACGCCTCTGTTCAAGCGCACCGGGCGCAGCGTTCTGCTGACCGATGCCGCGCAGGCGAGCCTGCCGCTGGTGCGAGAAGCCTTCTCCCGCATCACCGAAGCTGGCCGGATTATGCAGCAGCCTGCACGCAAGGGCCGGGTCATGGTCTCCTGCGCGCCGAGCTTTGCCGCCAAATGGCTGGCCCCGCGCCTTGACCGGTTTCACATCTCCAATCCGGGCATCGAGGCGTGGATCTCGGCGGACATGTCGATCACCGATTTCACCACGGCCGACGCCGACTTCGCGATCCGCTATGGGCAAGGCAGCTATGATGGCCTCAAATCAGAGAAGCTGATGGATGAGACCGTGCTTCCGGTCTGCTCACCGCGTCTCCTTGAAGGCTCTGACGCGATCAAGAAACCTGAAGACCTCGCCAAGCACACGCTCATCCACGATGAGAGCACTGAGCAGGACCCGTCCTGCCCGGACTGGACAAGCTGGCTCGCAGCGCGCGGTATCGCAGATCAGGTGAATGGCCAGCGCGGTCCGCGTTTCAACCAGTCTTCGCTCGCGATTGAGGCGGCAGCTTCGGGGCGCGGTGTTGTCCTCGCCAAGCGCGCCATCGCATCGTCGGACATGGCGGCAGGCCGTCTCGTGGCGCCTTTCGCGGATGGATCGACCAGTATCGACTTTGGCTACTGGGTCGTCTGGCCGAAGGGGCGTCATCAGTCAGACGATGTCCGCGCCTTCATAAAATGGATCAAGGCCGAAGCCGCCGCAGGCGAAATCCACGGCGTCTGAACTTCGCGCTTCAGCCCAAAAGCAAAGCGCCGCCGGTTGATGAGACCGGCGGCGCTTCTTTTTAAAATTGTCAGGCTGTCTAGCTGACCGTGCCCGGGACCGGGATTTGCGCAGGCGCGCCCGGGCCAAGATCGATGCCGAGGAACAGCCAGATCATCATCAGCGCGACACCGGTGATGAGCATCCAGATCGAGTACGGGATCATCATCGCGGTCAGGCTGCCGAGGCCGAAATTCTTCTGCCAGCGCTGGGCGAAGACCAGGATCAGCGGGAAGTAGACCATCAGCGGCGTGATTATGTTCGTTGCACCATCGCCAACGCGGTAGGCCGCGGTTGCACCGTCCGGGCTGATCCCGACCAGCATCAGCATCGGCACCAGAACAGGCGCGAGCAGCGCCCACTTCGCGCTGGCAGAACCGACGAACAGGTTCAGTGCAGCAGAGAAGAGGACGATCAGGCCCAGAACAGCCGGGAGTGGCAGGCCGCTATTATTGATCGCGTCCGCGCCGTGCACAGCCGAGATAAGGCCAAGGTTCGACCAGCCAAACATTGCCACGAAGTGCGCGGCTGCAAAGGCGAGGACGAGGTAGTAGCCCATATCCTTCATGCCGCCCGCCATCATGTTGACGAGGTCGCGGTGGTTCTTGATCGTTCCGGCAGCCGAGCCGTAGGCCCAGCCTGCCGCGAGGAACAGGATCAGGAAAGCTGCCACAAGCGAGCGGAAGAGAGGACCAGCCTGCACATACCAGGCGGCGTCTTCATTGCCGGGGCCATCAGCCAGAAGCGGCGTGCCCGGCCCGATCGTCATGAACACCCAGAGAAGCGCGACGCCGAGAATGGCGAGACCTGCGCGGCCAAGGCCCTTCTTTTCGCCTTCGGTCAGCGGGCGGTCTTCATCGCCATAAGACTGCATATCGCTGTCTGCGTCCGGCTTCCATTTGCCAAGGCGTGGTTCGATGATCTTGTCGGTGACCATCCAGATGACCGGCAGGTAGATGAACAGAAGAACCGCGATGAAGTACCAGTTGCCGGCGAAGTTCACGCTCCAGCCGCCGTCAATATTACTGGCCTCATAGGCGCTCTCGGTAATACCAAAAAGGAGTGCGTCGAGCTGGCCGGGTGTGATGTTCGCAGAGAAACCGCCGGATACGCCCGCGAAGGCGGCCGCGATCCCTGCCAGTGGGTGGCGTCCTGCGGAGGCAAAGATGATCGCCGCCAGCGGGATCATCACGACATAGCCCGCATCGGCGGCGTGGTTCGACAGCATAGCGATCAGTGCAACCAGCGGCGTCAGCATGGCCTTTGGCGCATTGCGCACAGCGCCCCGGATCGCGCTGCCAAAGAGGCCCGACCGTTCTGCCACGCCAGCGCCCAGCATCACGACCAGCACATAACCGAGTGGATGGAAGTGCGTGAACGTCGTCGGCATCTCGACCCAGAGCCGCTGGATGTTCTCAGGCGAGAACAGGCTTGCAGCCTCTTCCAGCTGCGGCGTGCCATCAGGATTGGTCAGGCTGGGGTGAAACGCAGAAACGCCGAGCCAGGCACAGATCTGCGAGACGATCATCAGCGCGATGATCAGATAGAAGAAGATGAAGACCGGGTCGGGCAATTTGTTGCCCGTTTTCTCGACCCAGCCGAGAAAGCCTTTCTGATCGCTACTAGCGGTCTGGTCTGACATGCCCTCAATTCCCTCATATGTTTGAATGGCGCGACCCTAGCCGTGTCCGGCGCGATTAGGCAATGCGCGTGCGGTCAAATTGCCTTGAGCGGCGCAGTAAATGGCTGGCCGCGCCATCTCGACAAGCTGGCCATTCCCTTTTATCCGGCGGGCCATGAGCTTGACCCCCGCAGAAGAAGCCGCCCGCAGGCGGACATTCGCCATCATTTCGCACCCGGACGCCGGTAAGACTACGCTGACCGAGAACCTGCTTCTCGCTGGCGGCGCCATTCGCCTCGCCGGACAGGTCGCCGCGCGCGGTGAGCGCCGCCGCACCAGCTCCGACTGGATGAAGATCGAGCGCGACCGCGGTATCTCGGTGTCGGCTTCCGTGATGACGTTCGAGCATGACAATCTCATGTTCAACCTGCTCGACACGCCGGGCCACGAAGACTTCTCCGAAGACACCTATCGTACACTGACGGCGGCCGACTCTGCCGTCATGGTGCTCGACGCCGCAAAGGGCATCGAGCCGCAGACGCTGAAACTCTTCGAAGTCTGCCGGATGCGTGACATCCCGATCATCACCTTCATTAACAAGATGGACCGGGAAGCGCTCGACCCGCTGGAGCTCCTCGATGAGATCCAGGACAAGCTGCAGCTCGACACCTCGCCGCTCTACTGGCCAGCCGCATCGGGCCAGCGCTTTGCCGGCATGAAAGACCTCCGCAAGGGCGACTTTGTTTCCTTCCGCAAGAAAACAGCCGATCAGGCCGACGATGTTGGCCCGTCCACGCGCATCGGCATGCAGGAAGCGCGCGGCACGCTCGACACCATGGTCATGGATGAGCTGGAAGAGGGCGCAGAGCTTGCCTCCGAAGCCCTGCCGGATTTCGACGTGAAGGCGTATGAGGAAGGCCACATGACGCCGGTCGTCTTCGGCTCGGCCCTTCGTCATTTCGGTGTGAATGAGCTTCTCTCGACATTGGCAGAATTTGCGCCCGGCCCGCGGCCCCAGAAGGCAGAGAAGAAAGACCAGCCGATCACGGTTGACCGCTCGGACAAGACTGTCTCCGGCTTCGTCTTCAAGATCCAGGCGAATATGGACCCGAACCACCGCGACCGCGTGGCATTCCTTCGCCTCTGCTCGGGTGAGTTCAAGCGCGGCATGCGCCTCAAGACGACCTCGAACAAGCAGATCAATATCCACGCCCCGCTCATGTTCCTCGCGCAGGACCGCGAGATTGCAGAGACTGCCTATGCTGGCGACGTGATCGGTGTGCCCAACCACGGCCAGCTTCGTGTCGGTGACAGCCTGTCTGAAAGCGGCGAGATCAAGTTCCAGGGCATTCCGAACTTCGCGCCTGAAATCCTGCGCCGCGCGCGGCCCAAGGATCCGATGAAATCCAAGCACTTGCGCAAGGCCCTTGAGAGCCTGGCTGAAGAGGGCGTGACCCAGCTTTTCACGCCGGTGCTCGGGTCCGACATGATCGTCGGCGCGGTCGGCTCGCTACAGATCGACGTGATGGCAGAGCGCGTGTCGGCCGAATACAATCTCGAAGTCGTCTTCGAGCAGGCCGCCTACAACGTCGCGCGCTGGGTCTCATCAGACGACCCGGCAAAGCTTGAAGCCTTCATGGAAAAGAACCGCGGCAGCGTGGGCACAGACCTCGACGGTGCGCCGGTCTTCCTTGGCAAGAACACCTGGGATGTCGGATACGTCCAGGAAAAGAACCCCGACCTCCAGTTCACCTCCACCAAGGAGCGGATGGTCTAGCGCACATCGCTGACCTATCCGGTCTCATCCTTTTCGTCGGCCGCGCGCGCTTCGTTGCGGCGTGATGGCGCTTCTTTCGGCGCGTCATCCTCGCTCGGCTTCTGCCCTTGCAGAGCTTTTGGCGCGTCCGGCCAGTCGAAATGTATGTCGCGCTGCGGGAACGGGATGTTGACCCCTTCGCGCTCGAAGACGCGCGTCAGCTCATGTCGCATTTCTGATGGCGCAATTACGACATGGTCCGCGATGATGTAGGCGCGCAGTTCGAAATCGAGCGAGCTGTCGCCGAAGCCTTTCATGACCACGTGCGGCGGCGGATCCTTCAGAACGTAGCTGACGCTCTCAGCCACTTCGAGCATGAGGCGCTCCACCTTCCTCGTATCGGTGCCATATTTGACGCCGACCGTCACAGCGACCCGCATGACGGCGCTCTTATGGGTCCAGTTGCCGAATGAATTGCTGACCAGCTCCGCGTTCGGCACGATGATCGACCGGCGGTCAAAGGTTAGCACTTCAGTCGCCCGGACATTGATCTTCTGGACGGTGCCTTCGCCGGATGGCGTCACGATCCAGTCGCCAATCTTGAAGGGGCGCTCAAACAGCAGGATGAGGCCGGCCACAAAGTTGCTCACAATGCTCTGAAGGCCAAAACCGATACCGACGGATAGCGCACCAGCGATGATGGCAAGGCTGGAAAGATCAAAGCCGATGACACCGATCGCCGAAACGAAGGCGATGATCACGCCCGCATAACCAAGCAGGGTCACCAGTGAATTGGCAGCACCGCTACTGATCTGCGACTTCGGCAGGATCTGCCGCTCCAGCGTGCGCTGGATGAGGCGCGTCGCCAGCATGATGGCGATGACAGTCAGGATCGCCGACAGGATGGCGCCGAGCGAAATACGCTGCCCGCCAATCTCGAAGCCAGCCAGCAGCCAGCGGATTTCATTCCAGAGTTCCGATGCTGGAAGCCCAAGCGCCAGAAGCAGGAATGGTGGCAGCAGCAACACGACGATCGTGTCGACGCTCGATTTGATCCAGAACTCCGAATTCATTTCGGTCGGTTCGTCGTCATCATCCTCGCGGGCTGATGCATAGCGGCGTTCCTCGACCACGCCCGACAGGAATTTGAGCGCGGCCGCGCGGATATATTCGCGCACCAGAATAGCGATTAGCAGGACGATGGAGACAAGGATCAGTCGCTCGACGAGATACCTCGAGAATGCGTGATATCCGACCAACGAGCTGACCATGATGGTGATTGCAACGGCGACCACGGACCAGCGGATGATGATGCGAAGGGTCGATTTGCCCTTCTCAGTACGTGCCCGCATCCGGACAGCAAGCCACAGTAGAAGACAGCCGGTCAGCATCGCCAGAAGGAAGGTCCGAACGCCAACCAGCGCGGCGCCGGGGGAGGTCAGGGCACCCGTTGCTGTCAGGATCGACTCAATCGCGAAAGCGATGACCAGCACGACGAAGGAAAGACTGATCGCGGCGGCGGCCTTGTCGCCAACACCGATCAGGCGGAACGCCGTCGTGCGCGGTGCCATTACGGACGAAACGAGCGCGCGCATACAGAGGACGGCGACGGTGACGAAGGCCACGCGGCGACCCGCGCTGCTCTCGAGGACATTCATGCCGAGCAGGTAGGCGCAACCGGCAATGGTCAGAACGACAGCGCCTGCCGTTGCAAAGCGCGCAAGGAAACTGCCCATGGCAACGTAAGCCACCGTCTGACGGCTCGGTCGGACTTCGGTATTCTTGCGCAGCTCCCACTTGTAGAAGAGACGATAGAGCCAGAGCAGACCTGCAAACAGGACGAGGCTGAGGCCGATCAGTATGGTCAGGGGGTAGGGCGTGCCGCGCGAGACCTGTTCGCTGCGCCAGTCCGAGATTTCCTGGCCGAGTTCTCGCCACACATCATCCGTGCGTTGAAAGGCCTCCATCCAGACAGAAGGCGAAATCGGCGACGCGCCCTGTTCAAGTATGGAGGAAACAAAAACACTATCCCGGCTCTGCGCGATACGCTCCATCAGCCGCCGGGCATCGATATCGGCCAGCCTTGCATTGGCCGCGGCGATGCTGGCTCGAGAATTGATTTCGCGAAAAGGTGCGGTCACGCCGGAAAGATCACTCTCTGCAAGTCTGGCGGCCGCTGTTTCATCGCTCCCGCCAGAGCTTCCATTCGCGGCATCACCGGCAACTTCGGCTGCACCCTCACCGGATTCGCTCGGGATAAGATCCGCAACCGAATCCAGCGCTTCCTGGGAACCAGAGCGAATTTCGATTGCGCGTGCTTCCAGCGAGGAAAGACTATCCCTGATGCCAGCAATCGCAGCGATATGTTCGCTGAGCTCTTCAGGCTCCTCGCTCTCCTCGAATTCGCTTGAGAGCTCGGCAAGGCTGGAATTGATGGTCTCCAGGCTAGTTTCGATCTCGCCGATTTCTTCCAGCGCGCGTTCGCTTGAGGTCGGCTGGGCGTGCGCGACTGGAAGACAGGCCAGCAAGATCATCAAGGCCACGCCCATGAGGGTGCGCACGCAAGAGTTCATTCTATCGACCTTCAATTCGTTGCAAGCTGACCGCGTCGTACAGCCCTCTCACGGCAAATCAATGCCGCTTGCTGGATGTGCCGAGGCGGGCAAGGACCGCGCGCGGTATATCATAATCGCGAATGATCGCATTGCGATCACGAAGACCGAGCAGCTCTCGCTGGATGAGAAAGCCGTAGACCGCCTCCACCGCCTGATCGAGCTCAATTTGATGGTCTTCGCCAGATGCCTCTGCCTCGCGATAGGCTTCCAGCCGTGCGGCAACCAGCCTGGCTGATCGGCCTAGCGCGCTTGCCTGTTCGGACGCGATCTCATGCTCCAGAGGAGACTTTGCCTCGGCGTCCTGAAAACGGCCAGCATATGTTTTTGGAGCGCGGACAGCCATGACGGCTAACCTAGGGCAGCATCAATCAGAAGGAAGGCCGAGAGCCTGGCACTTGCATTGCGCGAGGAGTGGCTCGTCTTGACGAGGGCGCTCAGTGCGTCCGCTTCTTCCACCGCCAGAAATTCACGTGCCATCAGCATCAGGTCGCTATCCATATCGAGGCGTTTCTGCACCCGCTGTACCTGACGGGAGGCGGCATCCACCACGGCCTTGCGACGCACCCCTTCGCCCTTGCGAGCAGCGGCGGCGATCTTCTTCTTGTCCCGGGGACGAAAGATATCCGTCAGGCGAATGCCTGATTCCATCAGCCGGTGAATCATCTCCTCGGCATTCTCCTCGCGGGGAAGATGCGGGCGTTCATCTCGCGCGACATCAGCAAGGATGCTGCTCCAACGCTCTCGGCGTCCGGTTTCACCAAGTTCGCTGCGATCATCGCGGCGCTCGATGACTGGCTCCGACGCTGGCGTCTGGTCAGTATTTTCCCCATTGTCATTTTCAACGAGATCCTGCGCATCGCTGCCGCCCACCGGTTTCAGGTAAGGCGGCATGCGGTCCTTCCAGCGCCTCCTGGCGGCGGATTTGTCCTCATCGGCCGCCGGACTGTCCGGGGCTAAGGCGTCGTCATCTGCGCCTGTCTCATAGGGAGACGCCGAGGTGTCATTGCTGCCAAAAAGGTCATTGTCAGTTTCCGGGCGCTTGCGCGGCGGAATAGGTGACGTGTTGTCGTCAAAGACTTCATCGTCAACAGCGTCGGTGTCTGGCCCGCCCTTCGAGGTCTCAGTAGGCTCTGGATTTTGCGCGGGCGCGAACGAAACCTGTAACCGCGCAAGCTCATCTGCATCCCTGCGAGCTTCGCGCACGGCTTCGGCTGCTTCTTCTCCCGCGCGTTTCAGGGCTGCGAGTGACTCTGCCGCTTTTTCGGCGGCCTCGCGGGCTTCCATCTGGATGTCACGCGAAGCCGTCTTTGCATTCTCCATCGCGGCTGACACAGCTTCGGTAATTCTGTCACCCGTCGTCGATGCGCTGGCAGCAACCATCTCGCTGGCACGCAGTGCCTGATCGACCATGCGGCGGGACTGCTCCAGCTTCTCTTCCATGCGCGAAACGGCAAAGATGAGGGACTCGCTGCGTTTGGTCGCTGCGACTGCCATCTCATCGAGTGCAGCCACGCGATCAGACAGTGTGGCGCCTGCGTCGCGCAGCTCGTTGAGGCGCGTTTCGAGCCCGGCATCCGCTTCGGCAATGTCCTCGGCAGCCTGTCTGGCTGAGGCATGCATCTGCTCAGCCTGGCGAGGAATGGCCTCGCTCATCTGCTTGCTCTGGTTCTCGATCTGCTCTGCCAGCATCTGCAGCGCAGATCGTTCCGAGTTGAGGCGTTTGGAGAGCTCCGTCGCCTGTCTTGCCGTCTCATGAGACACTGTTTCGAGGCGCTGTCTTTCCTCTGAAATTTCGCCCGACATGGCTTTCATTGAAGACAAGGCATGCGCCATCGCCCGGTCGACTTCCCCGGCAGACGTTTTCATGAGGCCAGCAAAACTCTGCGCCTCGCGGCCGCTCGTCTCGATCGGCGCAATCAGTCTCGCAGCTGCTTCCAGAACGACCGAGTTCGCCGCCGATGCCTGCGCATTCGCACGCGCCAGGAAACCAGCGAGCAGGATGAGAAGGCCGGGCAGGGAGAGCGCTGCAGATCCTGCAATGACTGTCACGACGGGCAGTTGTGACAGACCGGGGGAGCCGAGATAGGCGTAGACCCCTGCAAAAGCTGCAATCCACCACAGGACTGCTGCCCCGATAGCCGTCCAGACGAACACCTTACCCTCATCGCGGGCCGAGTTCAGCGCGTCGACCTCACTTGCCGGTGAGCGCTCGAACGCCGTCTGCACCGGGTTGGAGAGGCGCAATTCGTTTCGTTCTGGGATTTCTTTTTCTGCCATATCTCTCGGTCTGCGAACTTCTCGGCCGGAAACTTCCTTCAAAAGCCCGGCGAGCTAACTATCCTGTACTATGCAGCGTTAGTCTGGCGTGTGCAATTTCCCGCGTGAAATCAGCCGGTTCAGCTTGTTTCTTTAGTCTCTTTTTCGGGTTCATCCCCAGCAGGCGCGTCCGTGATAATTTCAGCGTCGACCGGCTCGCTGTCAGCCTGCGGCGTTACTGGTTTCTCGGCCGGTTTTTCCGCAGTCTTTTCATCCGCAGGCGCCTGGGCTGCCGGTTTACGCGAAACAAGTTCGAAAAGGAGATGATCACGCCACTCGCCATCGAGCTTCAGATAGCGCTCTGCGAGGCCAATCTCGCGAAAGCCAAGACGTTTCACGAGACCGCTGGAGCGCGTATTCTGGGGCATGATCGCCGCCTGGACGCGGTTCAGCTTGAAATCAGTAAACACCATGGAGAGGACTTCTTCCATGGCGCGGCGCATGATCGACTGGCCTTCATGGCGCCGGTCGAGGAAATAGCCAAAATCGCCAGTGGAGAATGGCCCCCGGCGGATGTGATCGAGGTCGATCTTGCCGATCACCTCTTCATTCTTGTGCATCACCACGAAGCGATAGGCGCGGCCTTCTTTCCACTCGATCTTTGAGCGTTTACAGGCCGCCCGCCAGTGGGAATTAGTGTAGTAATGCTCGCTGCGCGTCGGCGCGTAAGGGCGAAACCGCTCACGGTTTAGCGTCAGGAAACGCGCCACACGTTTCGGATCGCACTCATGCAGGGCAACCAGCTCGAACATTTCTACCTTTGCCCTCCAGATCGCGGCAGCTTGCTACCATGCAAGTATCTAGCCGGGATCAGGGGCCAAGCGAAAGGCCAAGCTGTGCTAAATCGGGAAGGCTGGCCGCATATGCGCGGCCAGCCTCAAATTTTAGCCGTCGACAATCTCATCGAGCGGATCGAAATCGCCGTCATTCTCGTTGACTTCCTCGCCCACGACATAGGCAGCGCCCACAGCAGCCGCGACGCAGCCAGAGAGCGACATGGAGCCCAGAAGCAGGCCAAGCGCGATCAGGGATTTGTTCATTCTCATCGTATCAGTGCCCTTTGACGGTAAATGATGAGACCCAAACGCGCGGAGAACGAAACGGTTCTCGAGGCGGGCCGAAAAATCGTTCTAGAACAGGCGTTCCTTGTCATCGACGACCTCATCGACGAGGCGGAGCAGAGCAAGCCCACCGCCGATCGTGATCAGCGAAGTTCCCAATGAATTCAGCATGTTGGACGGCAGGGCGAACTTCGCAAAGCCATCCCGCGCCTTGCGGACCTTGCGGCTCATTCCGCGGTCGAGATGGGGACGCTTTTTCTTCGGGTCCGGCATGTCGAGCGGGGTCGGCTTCCAGGTCTTGAGGAGGACGCCGGTGCCCAAGAGGGCGGCGGCGGCGATGAGGGGCTGATTCTTCTGTGGCAGGTCGGCCATGCGTGCGTATCCTTTGTGTTCTTCAGTGATTTCAATGCGCACGCGAAGGGGGAGGTTCCCGAACGACCAGCGGTTGCGGCCCGCCTTTGCCGGCGGGCGAGGTGAGAGGGCGGTCTTTTGGGCGCGTCCTTCGACCCCGGCCTGCGCCGGGGCAGGCTCCGCTCAGCTCTTTAGCCGCTTCATCCTTCGACAGGCTCAGGATGAGGTTGCATTTTATCCGAAGGATAGAGCGCCGCTAGCCGGTGTCGTACCAGTCGGACAGCGCCGCCGCGATCAGGGCGGGGAGGCAGGCCGCGAGCGCACCGAGTTCGGCCGATAGCCGGTGCAGGCCGGGCTGCGGCGCACAGGTGGGGCGGATCTCTCCGCCGGTGCGCAGCCTTGCAAGGTGGCGTGCCATGCGCCGGGCGAGCCGCTCGGGGTGCTGAAGGTGTTTCAGGAGGGTGCAGTAGCGGTGCACCAGCAGTGTTTCATCGGCGGGGCGTGGGGCACGGCGCGGCAGGGCGCTGAGGCGGGCCGCGTCCTCGGCGGTGTAGGGGCGCAGGATGCGGAGGAGGGGGAAGCCCGGTGTGCGGGTGCCCGTCCTTCGACTGCGCTCAGGATGAGCACGAGTGGTGTTGGAGGGAGCGGGTTTGCTGGACGAGACCCCGGCCTTCGCCGGGGTGAGCGGTTGCATATCTAATTCCAGCTCCGCAGCCATCAGGACAAGGAGACGGCGTAGCAGCGTTTCGAGCTGGCGCAGCCTCGACATGAAGCGGCGGGCCGCTGCGCGGGTCACCGGGGCATGGCGCGTGATGAGCCCCGCCCGCTCGGCCGCGCACTCAAGCGCGCCGATCATGGCGTTGAAGCTGTCCCTGATGAACCCGTTGGCAATCATGGGCGCAAGTATGGGTCGGGTTTGTAAGGGTGGGGAAAGTCAGGGAGTTTCCCCTTGGCGTGCTTCTCTCAGTGACCTCATGCTGAGCCTGTCGAAGCATGCTGGCGGTGCGCTTGGGGGACGGGTCCAGGAAGCTCGCCTTCCCACGGCTTGTCCGTGGGATCCATCTTCCAGAGTTTGATGGTGTTGCACGGGCGGGAGATGGGCACCACGGACGGGCCGTGGTGAGGCGCAAACCTTTAGCTAAGACTGAGCCTTAGTACGCAGCGCTTTCGTTCCGCACAGAAGGCCCCCTTCGACCCGCATTCGCGGGCCACTTCCCCCGCAGGCGGGGGAAGAAGGACTAGCGCCGATGGGGTGTCAGCCTCCCCCGCTCGCGGGGGAGGTGCCCGGCAGGGCGGAGGGGGCGAATGTGCTAATCAGGCAAACGCGTCAACGTGACCTCATGCTGAGCTTGTCGAAGCATGCTGGCGGTGCGCTTGGGGCTTCATCCTTCGACAGGCTCAGGATGAGGATTCACTCGTCTCGAACAGCCTTGACCCCTCAGCCCTCATGCGCCCAGTTTTCCCGCCAGGGCGGCAGGAAGGGGTGCTGGGCATGAGACGATTGATTCTTGGCATGGGCGTCCTGCGCTCGGGGCGTGTGGGGGCTCGGGGGGTTATGAGAAGCCGGTCAATCTCTGTGAGGCTTCGAAGGATCAGAAATCAGTCCAGTGGACTGATTTCCCTGAGAAGGCCTTGAGCGTTAGCGGAAGGCTTGCGCGAGAGATAGCAGAGATAGCGATGGGGGCAGCCACTGCCGTGGCCTTCTCCACCTTCATTTGATCCACTGGATCAAATGATTGCTGCGCAACCGGTTACGAAGTCTCGACGGCGACCATGTTGGCTGGCTGCTCTCACGCGACGGGCTGGCCCGGCCGCTTGAGGAGGGTGTGCAGGTGGATTGGTGTGGGTAGGGTGCGACGAAGCTCCCTGTCTCATCCTTTCAGAAGGAAAAACAAGGCTTTTGGAAACTGGTTGTTGACGTGTACTCTATTTGTTTCTTCTTCGCTTAGCTCACCTGGTTCAAAGTATATTTCTTCAAAATGCTCGATTTTGAAAGAGAGCCTTATCAACATTTCGAACAAATCTCCGGTTGGAAAGTGAGTGTAGGGAATCGCGAAGTTTCCTCGGGAAAAATTGTATCGACCGGTATCCTGTGATTTGTACGACTCTATCTCTAGAAATTTTCTGCTGTTTGCGCGTCCGAAATAGAAGTCAGATAAATCTTTTAAAACTAAAAACGGGTGAGTGACTACTAAGCATACTCTGCTTTTGTCAGCTTCGCTGATGCGGTTGCTTTTGCTGCCGCGTCGGCACAACTTTCTTATGCCACGTAGATAAATTCGAGGGTCTCTCAGTTCATTGAGAACGAATATCGACAGACCGAGGTCAAAGGATCGCGTAATGCTGCGTTCCCAACCTGATTGGTCAAAATTCTTCCTGATGAAGCTCACGCGTTCCGATTCATGAGTTTGCTTGGCAGCATCCAAGAAATGGCGATTGACATCAAAACCGGTGTACTGGCTAGCTCCCATCCCCAGACAAAAATTCACAGCGTTGCCAACTCCGCAGCCAAAGTCGTAGACGACATTGTCTCGAGCGAAATGAGACGCTACTTGAGAAATTGCCGGAAAAATGTGGTCATTTCGAATTCGATCTGGGGCTGTTCCATATTCGTCAATCCAGTACTCAGCGTACTGACGGTCTCTTTCCTCTTCGAGACTGCTGCGATCAACTCGTGAGATGCCTTTTACATGTTCAATGTCAGACTGGCGATGAAGCAGATAGGGCTTTGGTCTTTTGGGCATCGGAGTTCTCTGTATTCATCTGTTTCAGAAGTTCGCAAGCTAGGTAGAACTTCCAGTGCCAAACGCTTTCGATCAGCTTTTTATCCTTGGCCGCATATTTTAGCCAGTCGCTGAATTTAAGTCGCTTTAAGCGAATGTCGGTTTTAACAATATTTTCTCGCACGCGACCGTTTCCATCTAATACTCCGACAAAAAAACCTGTGGCAGCTTCCGATGCCAGTTTTGGAAATCCATACTGTGCAAGCCCAGTTCGGTTGTCATGCTCACCTACGATCGACGAGTTATAATTGAATGTTATCTTGATTTCGTGGTTCAAGTCAAAGTGTAAAGAGTCGGAACTAAATCTCGCGTAGATTTTTTTTGTTTTGCAATATTCACAATCAAATTCAATTGTTTCGCCGTAGACCGAGAATTCATTATTGTTGAATCTCCGCCAAATACGAAACATGGTTACATAGTTTTTGCCGTTTTGACTGATTTTTTCTACCCAAGTGCCCTCTGTTTTTACTTTTCGATCCCAAATCATACGAAGAATTCGGATTTGACGAAATGAGATGCTCAGCAGTGCAGGAATGAAGAACAGAATCGACGCATTTACTGCATCCCTCTCTCTCTGGCTGAGGTTTTCCGGGTCATATCCCAGAAGAATTGCGAGAACTTGGGATAATACCTCCACCAAGCCCCAAATTATTTCGAATAGCGCGGCGAACACCTAGACCCCCTAATTTCCCACCGTAGGTCAAAGATTTACTCTGATACTAAATTTTCGATTGTAAACCGTTGGTCTGAATTTCGTTTAGTTGGTCAGCACTGACGGGGTGCCGTCGCCGAAGTCGTGCACTAATTGAGCCGATGTCTCGAGTGGTCCGAGCAGCGATCAGATTAATGATTTCAGTTGGAAAGGAAATGGTGGAATCATGCCGTCCTTGAACTACGGCATCAAGGTGGCACGTAGTCTTCGGGCAATTTAATGTCATCAGGTATCAGCCGCGCCTTCGACCTAAATGCGTATTTCGTGGACCGAATAAGTTCACTGAGCGCGCCCGGTCGAACCCTCATCCTTCGACTTCGCCCAGGATGCGGGTTTAGAGTCCCAGCTCGCCCTCCCTCAACTTCTTCACCTCATCGCGCAGCCTCGCCGCCTCTTCAAACTCAAGGTTCGCTGCAGCTTCGCGCATCTGTTTCTCGAGGCTGGCGATGACGGCCTGGACGTTGTGGCCTGAGCCGGGTTCGAGTTTGGCGACGGCCTCTTCGGCCATGCCGCGGGCGGGGAGCTTGCGGGACTTGCCGCCCTTGAGCTGCTGGGTCTTGCCGCGGGCTTCGCCGAGATCGGCGAGGATGTCGGCGACGGCGCGTTTGATCGTGGTCGGCGTGATGCCGTGCTCTTCATTATGGGCGATCTGCTTCTCGCGCCGGCGTTCGGTCTCGTCCATGGCGCGCTGCATGGAGCCGGTGACCTTGTCGGCATAGAGGACGACGCGGGCGTCTGCGTTCCGGGCGGCGCGGCCAATGGTCTGGACCAGCGAGGTTTCAGACCGCAGGAAGCCTTCCTTGTCGGCGTCGAGAATACCGACAAAGCCACATTCCGGGATGTCGAGGCCCTCGCGCAGGAGGTTGATGCCGACGAGGACGTCGAACTCCCCAAGGCGCAGGTCACGGATGATCTCGATCCGCTCCACCGTGTCGATGTCAGAGTGCATGTAGCGCACGCGCACACCGTTCTCGTGCAGGTATTCGGTGAGGTCCTCGGCCATCTTCTTGGTCAGCGTGGTGACGAGGGAGCGCATGCCCTTTGCGGCGACCTCTTTCACCTCGGCGAGGAGATCGTCGACCTGGTTGATATTGCCATTGTCCTTTGTGCCCGTGACGGGGCGGACTTCGACGGGCGGGTCGATCAGGCCGGTCGGGCGGATGACCTGTTCGGTGAAGACGCCGCCGGTCTGCTCCAGCTCCCATGAACCGGGGGTGGCCGAGACATGGATGGTCTGTGGACGCATCGCCTCCCATTCGGGGAATTTGAGCGGGCGGTTATCGATACATGACGGCAGGCGGAAGCCGTATTCGGCGAGGGTGGACTTGCGGTTGAAGTCGCCCTTGAACATGGCGCCGATCTGCGGAACGGTCTGGTGGCTCTCATCGACGAAGACGAGGGCATTGTCCGGCAGATATTCGAACATGGTGGGCGGCGGCTCGCCCGGCAGGCGGCCGGTGAGGTAGCGGCTGTAGTTCTCGATGCCGTTGCAGGAGCCGGTGGCGGCCATCATTTCGAGGTCATAGGTGCAGCGCTGTTCGATCCGCTGGGCCTCGAGCAGCTTGTTGTGCTTCTCGAAGTGCTCGATCGTTTCCTTGAGTTCTTTCTTGATCGAGTTGATGGCGTTGTTCAGCGTCGGGCGCGGCGTGACATAGTGGCTGTTGGCGTACATCTTGATCGCGGGGAGATCTGCGATCTTCTTGCCGGTGAGGGGGTCGAACTCGACGATGCTCTCCAGCTCATCGCCGAAGAAGGAGAGCTTCCAGGCGCAGTCATCAAGGTGGGCCGGGAAGATGTCGAGCACGTCGCCCTTGAGGCGGAAGGTGCCGCGCTGGAAAGCGCTGTCATTGCGGGTGTATTGCAGGGCGACGAGCTTCTGCGTCACCTCGCGCGGGTCGATCTGCTGGCCCTCTTCGAGCTTGAAGGTCATCGAGGTGTAGGTCTCGACCGAGCCGATACCGTAGATACAGGAGACCGACGCCACGATGATGACGTCATCGCGCTCCAGGATGGCGCGGGTGGCCGAGTGGCGCATCCGGTCGATCGCCTCGTTGATGGAGGATTCCTTCTCGATATAGAGGTCCGAGCGGGGGACGTAGGCTTCGGGCTGGTAGTAGTCGTAATAGGAGACGAAATACTCCACGGCATTGTCCGGGAAGAAGGATTTCATCTCGCCATAAAGCTGCGCCGCGAGCGTCTTGTTGGGCGCGAGTATGAGGGCGGGGCGCTGCACCGCCTCGATGACCTTGGCCATGGTGAAAGTCTTGCCCGTGCCGGTCGCGCCGAGGAGGACCTGGTCGCGCTCGCCCTGCTGGATGCCTTCGACGAGCTCGGGGATGGCGGTGCGCTGGTCGCCGGCGGGCTCATAGTCGGAGGCGACCTTGAAGCGCTTGCCGCCCTCGATCTTTTCCCACTGGCGGTCAGGCCTGTGCGGCGTCCAGTTGTCGGATGGCAGCGTGCCCGACGCATCGCGCGCGGCGCCGGACCAGTTGAATGTGGCGGAAGCGTCCGAGACGCCGGAAGGGGAACGGGACATGAACGGCAAGATGGGGCGAGGTGGGGGCGGCGTAAAGGTCTAATAGTGCAGTGGGGGTGTGACGCGGGTTTGGTGTGGGGGTGGCTGGCGGAGCGCCGGGTCATCACATCCTCGCGAGGGGCGCCGCGTCAACATTGACAAGGGGAATCCGAAACCGTCGATTGAAAGGAAAAACGATGTGCCCGCAAACCCAAAAATGGGCGCACAAATGGAGGAAGCGGCCCATGGCAATTGTGGACCCGGAAGTTGCAGCCGCTGCTGCAGCAAAGCCTGTCTCGGCGAGTCACGGCCTAACGCGGCGTGCGATCTATCTGCATGGCTCGCTGGCGATCCCGCTGGCGATCTATGGCTATCCGCTGGCGATCTGGCTGCCGGCCCATTATGGCGCGAGCCTCGGGAGCCTGGCGCTGGTCGGGACGCTGCTGATGCTGGCACGGTTCACGGATGTGTTCACCGATCCGCTCATGGGCGAGATTTCGGACCGGGGGCGGACGAGGTTTGGCCGGCGAAAGCCCTATATGGTGCTGGGTGCGCCTTGCCTGATGATCTCGTCCTGGTTCCTGTTTGTTCCGCCTGACAGCGCGGGCGTGCTCTACCTGCTCTGCTGGCTGACGGCCTTCTTTGCCTCCGCCACCATGATCCAGATCCCGTTCCGTGCCTGGGGCGCAGAGCTGTCAGCCGACTATCATGTGCGCAGCCGTATCACTGCTGCGCGGGAGTTCTTCGTCCTTAGCGGCCTGCTTCTGGCGGCTGCTGTGCCGATGGTCGTCGAGATCGTGGCGGATGGCGGCGCTGTGAGTGAAGTGTTCGTTTCCATGTGGCGGGACATGATCGGTGCGTTCTCCGGCGATATCATGAACCGGGTGCCGAGCGATCGGTCGGCGCTGACGGGGCCGGTCCTGTTCTGGCTCGCCATTACGATCATTGTTCTTGTGCCGCTGCTGACGGCGCTTGTTGTGACGACGGTGAAGGAGCCGCCGCCAGCTGCGCGCGAGAGAGTGCCTGTCATCGAGGGCTTCAAGCATATGTGGCGCAACGGCCCGATGCGCCGGGTGCTGCTTATCGCGTTTTTCGTGATTGCCGGGGAGAGCCTGCGCAATGCGGTATCGCTCTTTTTCATTCGCGATATCGTCGGCATCCCGACAATTGGTGCGGCCTATTTCCTTTATTTCGTGGCAGGCATCGCCGCGATCCCGTTCTGGCTCTGGATGGGCAAGAAGGTGGGTAAGCACAGGGCCTTTCTGGGCACGCTTGGCTTCGTCAGCTTCGTGAGCGCAGCCAATCTGCTTCTCGGTTATGGCGATTACCTCGCCTTCTTCTGCCTCTTCCTGCTCAAGGGATTTGCGTTTGGTGGGCTTCAATTCCTGCCGCTGGCCATGCTGGCTGACGTGATCGATGTGGACAGTGCGCGGTCCGGTGGACGCCGGGCGGGCGCGTATTTCGCCGTGATCGGCCTGTCAGAGAAGCTGGCCGCGGCGATCTTTACGGGCGTTGCGCTGAATATCGTCGGCCTGCTTGGCTATCAGGCGATGGGCGGGGCGAGTGCGTCTGCGGAAGAGGGCGTTCTGGCGCTTCGCCTGGTCTACTGCCTCGGCCCCATCGCGCTCTATAGCTTGGCTGTGCCGCTCATCTGGAGCTATCCGCTGACCCCTGAGCGCCATGCCCGTCTGCGCGCGCGGCTGGAGCGGCGGTCGGCGAGACTGGCCGCAGCGAAGGCCGCCGACAGCTGATTTCCGTCGACTGCAATCTGAATGGCGTGAGGGAGGGAAAAGTGCTGAAACCGGCCCCGCAGACGATGTGCAGGGCCGGTCTCGCATGATGGAGCCTAGAAGCGGGCGTTCAGGCTGACCCAGTAGCTGCGGGCCTTGTCCTTATTGTTGTAGTCGTCCTGGAAATTCGGCTCATACGTGCCGTTTCCGAGGTCCACAAAAGTCGTCTGATAGCTGGTGAAATCCTCGTCGAGGAGGTTGTTCACCCGGGCGCTGATCGTGACGAAGTCATTGACCTCATACTGGGCGCTCAGATTGAAGACGTTGTACTCCTCAAAATAGAGATGCTCGCCAGTCGTCGCGTCGAGACCGCGATAGCGATCGGACCTCAGTTCATACCCAAGCTGCGAACTCAGCCGGTCGGTCACAT
Organism: Henriciella algicola; assembly: GCF_003576245.1. Classification (GTDB taxonomy): domain Bacteria; phylum Pseudomonadota; class Alphaproteobacteria; order Caulobacterales; family Hyphomonadaceae; genus Henriciella; species Henriciella algicola. The sequence continues at coordinate 64,422 of NZ_QWGA01000003.1, read as the reverse complement.
TCCAGTCGAGCGTGACGTTCGCCATGTGCTTGGCCGTATTGGTCAGGGGCTCGCCCTCTGACGGCCCGCTCTGCTGCTCACTATCCGTGTAGGTGTAGTTGGCGCGCAAGGAGAGGTCGTCGATGATCTGGTAGCGGCCAGCAATTTCGACGCCCTGAATACGGGCTTCGTCGATATTGATTGGCTGGCGCAGGCTGCCGACGCCGAGCACATCTGAATAGGCGCCGAGGTTCGCACAAGGCCGCACGCCACCTGTCTGGGCACAGGTGGCCGTGACAGTCGTTGAGGAGATCTTGTCCTCAAAGTCATTGTGAAACCAGGTGATGTTGAAGTTGTGCCCACCGGTCAGCGCCGTCCAGTAGAGCGCGATTTCGCTGTTCACGCTGGTCTCTGGCTCAAGCTCCGGGTTGCCGGTCCACGGCACGGTGCCCTGGCCACCAAAGCCTGTGATGCCGTCATAGAGGTCGGTGGTCTTCGGCGTCTTGTAGCCAGTGCTGACGCCGCCCTTTACCGTCCAGGCTGGAGACAGGGTGTAGACCGCATAGAGGCGCGGGCTGGTGTGGGAGCCGAACACCTCGTGGTCATCAAAGCGAACGCCGCCAGTAATGGTGAGGGGTTCAATCGGTGACCAGTTATCTTCGGCAAAGACGGACCACATTTCCTGATCCTGCACGGCCTGAAGGCCTTCGGCGGTGTCCTCGAGACCGAAGACGCCGTCTTCCAGCTCTCCATCGATGACCTGACCGCCGATGACGAAGCGGTGGTCGCCGACAAAGCCGGACACGGGAATGTCGACGCGGGCGTCAAGCGTGTACTGGCTGCTTTCGAGGGTCCGCTTCGGACGCGGCAGGAATGTATCTTCAGCGATGGCGCGGCGCTCATCCTCAGACAGGCCTGCGAACTCGCCAGTGCCATTGTACAGACGATCCAGAAGCACGCGCTCTGCGACAGAGAAGGGCAGCGTGCGGCCATCGTTGGACGTGTCGACATAGGCCAGCGAGACAAAGCTCGACCCGAAATTCCAGTCGCCTTCATGGGTCAGGGCCCAGTTCTGGCGCTCATATTTCTGTTCAGCCGCATAGCCGACGCGGGGGGCGACAATGCCGCCACGCGTCTGCCAGATCGTGTCGATGCTATCGAGGGTGCCGAGCGGGAAGCTGACGGCCCCGGTATCAGGGTCGTAAGTCGGCGTATTGTCATAGCTTTGCGTGGAAAAATCGTAGTCGAAGACGACTTTCTGCTGCGCAGTCGGCGTCCAGTTCAGCGTGAAACCGGCGGCCTTATTTGTATTGTCGACCGTGCGTCCACCGCTCCCGAAGCCAAGGCTGCGAACGTGCACGACGCCAGCCGGATCGGTTACCGGTTCGAACTCCGGGTTCGACGCGATGCGCTCATAGACCGAACCACGCAGCGAGAGGCCGAGACGGTCCTGAATGATTGGGCCGGAGACGACTGCGTCAAAAGTGATGTCGTCGCCGAAATTGTCATTCTCCTGGAAACTGCGGCCGACCGTGGCGGAGCCGCTCCAGCGGTCAAACTGGCGCTTCGTAATAATGTTGATCACGCCGCCAAGCGCATCGGCGCCGTAGAGAGTGGAGGCCGGGCCACGGATCACCTCGATCCGTTCGATCGTGTCGAGCGGTGGAATGTGGTTGAACTGGTTGCCGCCGAAATTGTTCGGGTAAATGTCGCCGTGATTGTTCTGGCGTTTGCCGTCGATGAGGACCAGCGTGTAGTCGGCGCCCATGCCGCGAATACTGATCGTGCGCTGGCCGGTCTTGTCGGAGGTCTCGCCGACATCAACACCTTCCAGATCGCGCACCGCGTCGATGAGTGTCATGTAGGGGCGCTCTTGCAGGACATCGACAGGCACCACGCTGATACTTGCCGGCGCATCTGTCAGCTTCTGCTCGAAGCCTGCTGCGGTAACGACGATGTCGTCCATGCGCATTTCACCAGCCGCTTCATCCTGCGCGCTGTTGCGATCGACGGTCTCTGGATCGTCCTGAGCTGTTTGAGCGACCGCGAGCGGCGCGGAGAAGATCAGTGTCATGGCGGCGCCAGCGAGTGCTGATTGCCTGAGAAGTTCGTACTTGGTCATTGCCTCATCCCGTAGTGCAAATTATTCTCAGTCGCACTAACAGGTTCGGTGATGGTCTCAACTGCAAATGAGAACAATTTGCATTAATTTATGATGTCGCCGCGTAAGCTGTGGCAGATGGGCCACAGGCACCCTGAGACGGTTCGATCAGCTGGCTCGATCGACCATCGGCATCAGCGCAGAAGACAGCTGAGCGGGCGCATCCCGATACTGAAAAATGGCTTTGATGCCGTGGATGTCAGCGAGGTTGAGACCGCGCTGGTCACCGCATGCGAAGAGGGCGGTCGCCCACCCATCAGCATCCATGCAGTTGGTTGCGATCACACTCACTGAGGCGAAGTCGCCATGGACGGTTTCGCGCGCCTTATCGCCAACAATGTGAGAAATGCGCGTGCCGTGCCGGACGGCGAACTGGCGATAGTCGCCTGAGGTTGCCAGGGCGCCATCGATGAGGGCAATCCGCCAAGGGGCTTCTGTCCCGGTTCGTGTTTCCAGATCCAGCCACCAGGGTGAGCGGTCAGGTTTGACGCCACTGGCGACGAATTCACCGCCGATCTCTACCAGGTACTGGTGGACGCCGCGCGCCTTGAGAATGTCAGCCATCCGGTCGACCGTGTAGCCCTTGGCGATGGCTGACAGGTCCAGCGTGACGCCGCCTGGCTGGCGGATGTGCTCTGAGCGGCTGAAAAGCCTGTCCCAGATATCAGGGCCGTGCGCCGTACCGTCTGTGCCCGTGCCAAGTCCTGCCGCGCCAAAGCCATTTCGCATGACCGCGCCGCCGAGGCATGGGTCGAAAGCGCCATCGGTCAGCCGGGCAAGATGCAGGCCGGCGCGAAGCACCTCTTCAAACGCCGTGTCCACCTTCAGCTCTGCGCCTGCTGGCAGGGCGTTGAAGCGGGAAATCAGGGACGCGCTTTCCCAGGGGCTCATGGAGAGGATGGTGCGCTCGAACAGTGCCTCGAATTCTCTCCGGATGTCTTCAGGGTCGAGGCCCGGCAGGGCAAACCATGTTGCCGACCAGTTCGTCCCCATCGTTTCACCAGCAAGGCGCATATGAAGAATCGCAGCCCGGTCGGGCGATACCTGACCGGGCTGCAAATCATTTGGTAGAAGGAGGTTTACTCCGCTCAAAAGGGCAGGGCCTCGAATGTAACGACATAGCTGGTCCGAACAGCGATTGGCTGGCCGTTCAGTGAGCCTTCGCTCTCATGTTCGGCGCTCATCCAGTAGGGGGCGGCGGTGTCTGGCGTGAAGGTCACCATGCCGTCGGCGTCAGTCGTCAGCTCAACGGCGCCCTCGACATCGCGGTAGCGGTCGTGGCCGCGCACGAGTTCGATGGAAACGCCTTCGGCAGGCGCACCGTCGAGGAGGAACTGGAAGCTGACTTCCTCGCTGGCGTAGATGTCGTTGGGGTGTGTGACCGGCTTAAGCTCAAGGCCTGTGCCTTCGGTCGCGAACACGCCATCGCTTGGCGCGCCGAGCGTGACGAAGGTTTCGGTGCGCCGAACGGTTCTGGAGATTTCGACGTCAGGCTTCTGCTCGATGCCTTCAGCTGCGAGCGTTTCGGCGGTACCGCGCCAGCGCTTGCGCTCGCCGTCTTCCTGCCAGCTTGCGAAATAGCCCGCGCCGCCGGAGGAAAGGCGATAGGTGCCCTGCTGGTCGAGGAGGACATCGAACGCTGACCGGATTTCACCGCTGGATGCGTTCTGGATCTCGACTGCCGCGCCATCAGGGCCAGTCACTGTCACGCCGTCAAGGCGCATCGCCACATGGTTGGGCGTGAACAGATTGTTCGAGATGGCGCCGTCTACCGTGATCCATTGTTCGTCACCGGAGAGGGTGAAGGTGGATGGCAGCATCCAGGCGCGGTGGGCGCTGGCGGTACCGGCGGCGATCAGTGCTGCAGCCGTAAGACACGCCCCGGCTTTCGGCAGATTCAGTTTCATGGAGAACTCCTGTTATAACTCTTAGGGCGCAGTGCTGCGCAGGATGACGGTGCCGAGCTCACGCTCGCCCTCGGCGGTTGATGACGTGCCTTCTGCGAGCGGCCAACTGAACGGGATGGTGACCAGCTCCCGGCCCCCAACCTCGCGCGCGGCTTCGACGACGAGCTGATAGTCGCCGGGCTCAAGATCGGTGTTGGGGCCGAGATCAATCGTGTGTTTGCCGGGGGCCTGCGTTGGCCCGGAAACACCGTCGACCGGCATATCGAGAGAGCGGCCAGCGCGCCGCCACCATTGGCGCAGATCCTTGAGCCAGGTTTCGCCTTCCTCTGCGCCGCGGGATTCCTGCTGGTACCAGACGGCGACATTGGAAACGACGCTGTGGTCGGGCCGGGCGACCCAGACGGCAACATAGGGGCGGTGATATTCGGCGACGTCGAGGCGAGGGATCTCGATTTCCAGCTCGACACCTTCGCCAGCGGCGTGTCCGGCAGCGAGGGTGAGGCCCGCCAGGGTCAGGATTGAACGCATATGAAAACCTCAGATGTGAATGAAGATGAGAAGAAGCAGCGCGGGGACGGCGAGGCCGCCAGCAACGAGCGGCCATGTGGAGCGGCGGCGCGGTGAATGGATCTGGAGAAGCCAGAGACCGCTCAGGCAGAATACGGCGCAGGCGACGGCGAAGATGTCGAGGAAGAGGGACCAGACCGGGCCGGTGCTACGCCCTTTGTGAAGATCGTTGAGATAGGAAATCGCGCCGCGTGAGGTGCCTTCATAGAAAACCTCGCCGGTCTCGCGGTCGATGCTGATCCAGCCATCGCCGCCCGGACGGGGTAGGCTGACATAGACGTCGATATCGGTCCATTCACCCGCTTCGCCCGCCAGATTGACGTTGATCTCGCGGCGAACCGACCGGACGATTTCGGCCGGGAGTATGGCGCCGTCTTCAATCGTGATATCGGGCGAGATGCTCGCCAACGCGTCGGCCGGCAGCACCATTTCCCGCTCTGTTATTTCTGTATTCGCGGGGATCTGGTGGGCGTGATTGAGGGTGATGCCGGTGAGCGCGAAGAGCAGCATGCCGAGCAGGCAGATGGCGCCTGACATCCAGTGCCAGGTGCGGGCCTGGCGTTTCCAGAATGCATAGGTCGACCATTTCTGGAAATGCAAGGCACGCGACAGCCGGCTTGCCGGTCGGGAGGAAACTGAAGAGTCTGGCAAGGTGATGAGGGCCGCAATTGCAAGGAAGGGAGGAAGCTAGAAGCGCAACCCTAATTGCAAATCATTCTCATACGCAAGCCGTAATTCGGGTAAGGCTGCAAATCTCCCGCCCGCAAGTGCATAGCTGTCTGGTGAGCTGCGCCAATCAAGCGGGCGGCCTAGTCGCAGGGGGCTGAGAAGGGTTCTTCGCTGATCTCGCTAGTGTCTTCATCCAGCATAAGAAGGCTGCCGGTCATCTCAGCGTCTTCCGGGGTGCTACTTGCACATGGGTCTGACAGGAGGCTCCATTCCGTGAGCACTGACGCCTCACCGCTACGCAGGCTGAGATGGGTTGCCTGACCTGTAACGAGGCCATCGGAGTCGCTGGTTGAATAGAGCACCAGCTCCGTCATGCCGTCCTGATTGGTGTCCGGCGCAGCGACGATGCGCGGCGGTTCCGCGCCTTCAGAACCGGGCAGGTCGACCTGTTGCATCATGCCGCCAATTGAGACGAGGACGATGCGTTCGGGGGCGCCTTCCTCTCCGATGAGCCATGCCGTCTCATTCGCGCCGGGCGCCGTGAATGAGCCGCTTACCCGGCCGAGAACTGCTCCGGTTTCGATCTCATCCGGGGGTGTTGCGTCCCCGGCTTCATAGGCGGCTGCAGTCGCGCCTGCTTCTCGTGGGTCGAAGAATGGGGCCGCTTCGGTGTCTTCCTCATCGCGAGGGGAGAGGCCTTCCGCGTCGCGGATTTCTGGCATGTCGATCTTGCCGGTCTTCGCGGCGTCTTCCGTGCCCGGTGTTGGCGGCGGCGCTGGCTGCTCCATCGGTTCGGAGCAGGCAGCAAGGCCCGCAGCGAGCAGCAGCCCGGTCATCATATGTCTGGACATGTCATTACCTCACAGAAGCGTTCGCCGGAGCGAACGTCTGGGAGGCGTTTTGGTTCTGCGGGCGCTGGGGTGCGGTGTCAGCCCGCAGGCTGGAGGCGGGCTTCGCGCAGTGCCTTGCGGCGGGTCTTGCCGGCATCATCGCGCAGGGGTTCGCGCACGAGTTCGATGGATTTCGGTTGTTTGTAAGTGACCAGCCGCTCTTTCAGGTGCGCGGTGAGGGCCGCCTCGTCGAGGTCGCCGGTCGGCATGTCGATGATGGCGTGGAGGCGGGAGCCCATATCCTCATCCGGCAGGCCAATGACGGCAGAACTGCGCACGCCCGGAAACGCATCGAGCGCGGCCTCGACCTCTGCGGGGTAGATGTTCGCGCCGCCAACGATGATCATGTCTGACTTGCGGTCTGTGAGGTAGAGATAGCCATCCTCGTCCATCCAGCCCATATCGCCGAGGCTTTCCCAACCGCCCTCGATCGCCTTGGCTTCGGCGCCGAGATAATAATAGGAGGTACCTTGGCCTGCGAGCGGGCGGAGGAAGACCTCACCGACCTCGCCGGGTTGCAGGGTCTCGCCTTCCTCGCCGACGATCTTCATCTCGCAGGTCTCAACCGGCTTTCCGACCGAACCTTTGTGGGTCAGCCATTCAGTGCCCTGGATCGTGGTCGAGCCCTGGCCTTCCGTGCCGCCATAAAGCTCCCAGATGACCTCGGGGCCCAGCCATTCGATAAAGGCCTCTTTCAGCCAGGGCGGGCAAGGGGCGGCCAGGTGCCAGAGCGCGTTGAGGCTCGAGATGTCATAGCGCGTGCGCACATCCTCAGGCAGGGCCCAGATCCGGCGCATCATGGTCGGCACCATATAGGCGGTTTCGAGCTGCAGACGGTCGATCAGCTCAAGCGTCTTCTCGGCATCAAAACGGGTCGTGACGGCGACGGTTGCGCCCTTGAAGAGGGCGATGGTGGCCCACATGAAAGGGCCATTATGGTAGAGCGGCCCCGGGATCAGCATGGAGCCTTGATTGCGGATTTCGAGGAAATCCAACTCAGTGTCCCACTGGGCCGGTAGCTTTGAGACGATGAGTTTCGGACGGCCCGTGGAGCCGCCTGAGGTCATCGCTTTCAGGGAGGCGGCGGTCTTCTCGGGCAGCGGCTCTTCAGAGAGGCTGCTGTCCGGGGTGAAGCCTGCGGGCACGCACGGGGTGGGCGCGTACTCTCCCTCGGCCACGCCAACGACGAGGGATGGCTTGCCGAGCTCGACGATCTGGTCGCGCTCATATTTCGGCAGGCGGGCAGAGACCGGCTGCGGCGTCGCGCCGAGTTTCCAGGCCGCGAAAGTCGCCTCGAAGAATTCAAGACTGTTGGGCAGGGCGATGGTGACGAAGTCGTTTTCCTTGACGCCAAGGTCCGCATAGGCGCGGGCGAGCCGGTTGGTGCGCGCGTCGAGGTCCGCCCATGTGATCTGGTGGCCCTCATGGTCGACAGCGACCCGCTCCGGCTGGATAGCGGCCCAATGGGCAAGAATGCGCGACAGCGACAGGGCAGGCATAGGCGGTTTCCTCCGGGACGGGCCGTCTCATGCGGCCGGTTGTTGGTGCTGGCGCAGAGCCTAGCGATTTGGACGCGGAGGGGAAGGTGGCAGTTTTGGGACGGAAGCGCACACGCCCGTGGTTCGACTTCGCTCACCATGCGGGCTTTGAGAGGTTGAAAGTAGACCCGCATGGTGAGCGCAGTCGAACCATCGGGTCTCCGCGCCAACAAATAAATTAAAACGAGAAAAGTATCTTACAACACGCTTGAGTAGATTTAAAAGCTGGAGCATATTCACCTTATGCGCTTGCAGGATGGCACCAGAGAGAAGACCGAGATCGTGGACCTTTTAGTGGCGGAAGCAAGCGAAGAATGCCGGGTACTGGAGCTGCAGGATGGCTACCTCGCGGCTGTCTTGAGTCCATGCCTGGGGGCGGATGAAGACGCGGTGGTACGCCTGATTCTGGCTGCGCCAGACATGCTGGCGATGTTGGAGGAGGCGGCGAAGGCGGAGTTTGTACCGCAAGACTTTCGTAAACGCGCCAATGCGATAGTCTCAACCGTTCGAGCGGAGAACAGCTGGGAGCGGGATGGCGCGCAGGAATTGGGATCGCAGAGAGGTCACGCTCGCGATTGAGCTCTATACGCGGCTGCCTTTTGGGCGTTTGCATAGTGGCAATCCGGAGATCATTGCGCTTGCCGCAGAGATTGGGCGCACGCCGAGCGCTTTGGCGATGAAGCTTAGCAATCTTGCCTCGCTGGATGAAGACTTGGATCGCAAAGGTCTCGACGGCGCATCGAACTTGGACCGCGAGGTCTGGACCGATTTTACAGCCCGTCCAACGCAATTCATTGAGCGGGCGCGGCGCATTGTGAGCGAAATTTTTTATAGGGAACCGGAGTCTTCTGCGGTCCTCCAAGTGACCGAAGGCAAAGAAGTAGAGCGTACCGTGAAGGTGCGCCAAAACCAGCGTGTCTTCCGGGAGATCGTGCTGCCGTCTTACGACAATCAGTGTGCGGTGATGGGTAAGGTTTCGCCGTCGCTGCTAACGGCGAGCCATATTATTCCGTGGAAGACACGCGAGGACACGCGCCTCGACCCACGCAATGGGATCAGCCTAAATTCGCTACATGACCGGGCCTTTGATCGCGGCCTGATCACCTTCCGCGATGACCTCACCATGATGGTATCGTCAAAGATCGTCATTCCGGATCATGTCCGGTCTCTCTTCAATGAGGATATCCGGCTGAAGCCAGCGAAGTTTCGGCCGCTGCCGGAGTATCTCGAGCACCATCGGGATGTAGTATTTGAGGCAGCTTAGATATTCGCTAGAAATGCGCCAATTATTGCACCACCAAGCGCGAGCAGACCTGGCACAATTGGTACCCACCATTTTTCCGCTTTAGCTTGCTCAAGTGCCCCATCGTGCAAATTGGTCGCGATGTTGATGAGAGCGGTTAGTTCAGCGGGCTCCAAGGGCCTGCGGCTTAGTCGATCAATATCTTCATGATGCTTGTTGCCCTCGGGTATGGGTATATCCCGCTGCTGGTCCACGTCATAAGTTTTCGGAAACTGTCGTCTCCACACCAGAGAGGCTTTGTCACCTTCCGCACTCAGTCGGAAAAATTCTGGATGCTCGATGAAGACGGATTTCCAGTGAGTAGCATTCTTTTCGGAGCCGGATATGCGATCAGACCACTTCGAAAAATCTAATTTGTAGAACTTATACGTACCCAAGGCAGTAATTCCGGCGATAACATCTGATAATCTGTTCTCTTTTAAATACGGGTTCCCCATCGCTCTTTCCTGTTCTTGAATTTCGAGAATATCGCAGCTGATAGAGCTAACGAAAAACCTAACCTCCCATCAGCCTAATTCTCCGCCCGGCGCTGAGATGGTTAGCGGCGTTTACGATGGCGTCGGTGTCGATCTGGAAGTGGCGGTGGAGGTCGGGGATGGTGCCGGTTTGGCCGAAGTGTTCGACGCCGAGGGGGGCGGTCATGTGGCCGGCGACGGAGCCGATCCAGGCGAGTGTAGCGGGGTGACCGTCGGTGACGGTGATGAGGGTTGCGTCGCGGGGGACTTTGGCCATCAGGCGCTCAATCTGGCTCATCGCTGAGCTGTGGCCTTTGGCGCGGGCGCGGCGGGCGGCGGTCCAGCCTGAATTGAGGCGGTCGGCGGAGGTCACGGCGAGCACGCCGATGTCGCGGCGGTCATTGCCGATGCGGCCGGCGGCTTCGATAGCTTCGGGCGCGATGACGCCCTGATAGGCGATCACGACCTCGCAATTGGGGCCCGGTTCGCGCAGCCAGTAGGCGCCGTCGACGACGCCGCGGCGAAACTCTTCATTGTCGCGGTTGCGGGGGCCGAGCTGTTCTATAGGGCGGGTGGAGAGGCGGAGATAGACTGAGCCGCCGGTTTCATCGCGCAGCCATGTGCGCTCATCCGGGTCATTCTCGCCGGAGCGCTGGAGGTAGTCAAAGCTCCAGTCCATGATGATGGACAGCTCATCGAGGAAAGCGGGCTCAAAGCTGACAAGGCCGTCCTGGCTCATTCCGATAAGCTGGGTGCCGACCGACTGGTGGGCGCCGCCTTCGGGCGCGAGCGTTATGCCGGACGGGGTGCCCGCGACGATGAAACGGGCGTCCTGATAACAGGCATAGTTCAGGGCGTCGAGGCCGCGCGCGATGAACGGATCGTACAGGGTGCCGATCGGGATGAGGCGGGTGCCGAAATGGCTGTGCGCGAGCCCGCACTGGCCGAGATGGAGGAAGAGGTTCATCTCTGCGATGCCAAGCTCGAAATGCTGGCCCTCGGGCGAGAATTCCCACTTCTGGGCGGACGGGATCGACTGTTCCTTGAAAATGTCGGAGACCTCACGCCGGGCAAAGAGTGAACGGCGATTGACCCAGCCGGTGAGATTGGTCGAGGAGGTCACATCCGGAGACATGGTGACGATGTGGTCGGCGAGGTCTGAATCGCCGCGCGCAAGGGCGTCGAGGATCTTGCCGAAACCAGCCTGCGTCGCGAGTTCGCGGTCGTCCAGCCAGACCGGGCCGGGGGACTTTACCGTGGGGGCGGTGTAGCGGCGCGTGCCTTTAGCGAAGAAGGGGACGCTATCGAGGAATTTCTGGAGGCTGTCTTCGTCCTCAACGGTGGCGAACTTGTCCCATTCCTCGCCTTCCGGAACGCCCATCCGCTTCTGGAATTCGGCGAACTGGGGATTGTTCATGAAGCCGCCATGATTGTCCTTGTGGCCTGCGAGCGGGGTCTGCCAGCCCTTGATCGTATAGGCAAGGAAGACAGTCGGCTTGTCGTCATCGATCTTGTCGAAGGCTTCGGTCAGCGTTGCGAGGCACTGTCCGCCGAGATTATTCATCAGGGCGTCGAGTTCTTCGTCACTGCGCTTGTCGAGAAGGGCGGAGACGTCGCCCTGATCGCCAATGTCGTTCATCAGGCGTTTGCGCCAAGCCTTGCCGCCTTTGTAGGTGAGGGCGGAGTAATCCATGTTCGGACAGTTCTGGATCCACTCTTTCAGGGCTTCGCCGCCCGGCTCCTTGAAGGCCTCGCGCTGCAGGACGCCGTGGCGCAGCACCACAGTGCGCCAGCCGAACGCCTTGAAGATGGCCTCAATCTTTTCCCAGAGGCCCTCATGGACAACGCCGTCGAGGCTCTGGCGGTTATAGTCGATGATCCACCAGGTGTTCCTGAGGTCGTGCTTCCAGCCTTCCTGAAGACACTCATAGACGTTGCCTTCGTCGAGTTCGGCGTCGCCGACGAGCGCGACCTGACGGCCGAGCGGCGTGTCGCCGAGCCAGCCCTTGGCGGCGACATAATCCTGCACGAGTGAGTTGAAGGCAGTGGCCGCCACGCCGAGACCGACAGAGCCGGTGGAGAAGTCGACATCGTCGACATCCTTGGTGCGGCTTGGATAGGACTGAGCGCCGCCATAGCCGCGGAAGTTCTCGAGCTTCTCGCGCGTCTGGTTGCCCATCAGATATTGCATGGCGTGGAAGACGGGCGAGGCGTGCGGTTTTACGGCGACGCGGTCTTCCGGCTTCAGCGTATTGAAGTAGAGCGCCGTCATGATCGGCACCATTGAGGCACAGGAGGCCTGGTGCCCGCCCACCTTGATCGCGCCGTCTTCCTTCTTGCGGATATTGTTGGCGTTGTGGACCGTCCAGGCCGAGAGCCAGAGCAGGCGCTGTTCGATGGTTTTGAGATGATCGAGATCGGCGGTCATGACGGGCCTTTGCAATTGCAACAGTCTTTACATCTGGGGGTGTGGCATGAAGTGGCGCGGCAAGTCCATCCGGCGAGCCACGTGGTCAGCAGGCGGGCGTGTGACGCAAACTGAGGCAAACGCAGGTGGCCGGTTCAATTCAACGAGGTGTGACTTGATGCGGCGTCCTGCGTCGGCTTTAGCTGGCGCGAACTGGATTTGAGTAGATGTGCCGGGGAGGCTGACATGAAGACTTGGGTGATTGCCGCAGCAGGGTTTTGCAGCGCCGTCATGGCAGGGAGCGCCGAGGCGCAGAGCTTTCTGAACATTCAGGCTGACCCATCCATCCCGACGCTGGAAGAGGTCGCAGGCCATGCGCCGGGCGATGAGATTTCTACTGTCACCGAAGCGCGCGACTATATGGAGGCGCTGGCCGAAGCGGCGCCTGACCGCATGCAGATCACGCCTTATGCGGAAAGCTGGGAAGGCCGGGAGCTTTTCTATGCGGTGATCTCTTCGCCGGAGAACTTGGCGCGCCTTAATGAGATCAAGGCGAATATGAGCCGCCTTGCCTCTGGTGAGCTGTCGGCGGGCGAGCGCAGCTCCCTCATCAATGAGACGCCTGCGGTCGTCTGGCTGTCCTATGGCGTCCACGGCAATGAGATTTCGAGCACGGATGCGGGCCTGGCGCTCGCCTATCACCTGCTGGCGGCAGAGGGCGACCAGACAGTGGATACGATCCTGTCAAATACGATCGTCGTGATCGACCCTATGCAGAACCCGGACGGGCGGGCGCGCTTTACCAACAGTTTCGAGGCGGCACGCGGGATCACGCCTTTTGCGGACCGCTACACCGCCGAGCATGATGAGCCATGGCCGGGCGGGCGCTTCAATCACTATCTCTTCGACATGAACCGTGACTGGTTCACCCTGTCCCAGCCGGAAACGCGGGGCCGGGTGTCGAGCATGCTGGAATGGCATCCGGTGGTCGTGGTCGACGCGCACGAAATGGGCGGGGATGAGAGCTATTTCTTCGCCCCAGCTGCCGACCCGTTCAATCCGAACATCACTGAAGCCCAGAAGGAAAAACAGGTCCTGATCGGGCGCAACCATGCCCGCTGGTTCGACCAGCGTGGCTATGACTATTTTACCCGCGAGGTCTTTGACGCCTTCTATCCGGGCTATGGCGACATGTGGCCAACGCTCGGCGGGGCGATCGCGATGACCTATGAGCAAGGCTCTGCGCGCGGGCTCGCCTATGAACGCTCTACCGGCGATGTGCTGACCTATAAGCAGGGCGTGGAGCAGCACTTTGTGGCGACGCTGTCGACGGCGGAAGTGGTTGCGAACAACCAGTCGCTTTTCCTGAATGATTTCGCATCCTACCGGCGTGAAGCCGCCGCTGAAGCACGAGGCGCGAGTGACCGGTACTTTGTGTTCGATTTGTCCGACCGCCGCTGGCAGGCAGAGCAGCTTGGCCGCAAGCTAGCGGCGCAGGACATAACCGTTCAGCGCCTGTCGCCCGGCGCGCAGGCTTGCGGCGTGCGCTATCCTGACGGGGCGCTAGTGGTCGACCGCGCGCAGCCATCCGGCAAACGGATCACGACGCTGCTGAGCGAGGATACGAGCCTTCCTGAAGACTTTGTCGACGAGCAGGAATCGCGCCGCGACCGAGGCCTCAATCATGAGCTTTATGATGTGACCGCCTGGTCCATGCCGCTGATGGAAGGCGTGACGAGCCGGACCTGCGGGCAGGTGAATGTTTTCAATGCGAGCATGGTGAGCGCCGACGATCCGGTCACCGCGCTGACGGCGTCTAATGCGGCGTATGGCTATGTCGTGCCCTGGAGCGATGCGGGGCAGGCAAAGCTTGTGCTCAGCGCGCTGGATGCTGGTCTGACGGGCCGCGCGACGACCGAGGCGTTTACGGTCGATGGGCGTGAATATCCGCGCGGGTCAGTGGTCTTCCCGCTGGCGGCGAATGAAAGCAACCTAGCGACCACGCTGAACGGGCTCGCGACGGAGATAGGCGCTGAATATGTGGCGCTGCAGTCTAGCTGGGTCGAGGATGGCCCGAACTATGGCAGCGACAAGTTCGTCGCCCTGACCATGCCGAAAGTCGCCATGGCCTGGGGCGAGGGGACGAGCGCGACGGATGCTGGCGCGGCGCGCTTTGTGCTGGAGCGGGAGCTTGGTATTCCGGTCGCGCCGATCCGAGTCGGCACGCTGCCGCGCGCCAATCTTGGCCGCTATGACGTGCTGATCCTGCCGGATGCCGGCTGGGGCTTTGAAGGTGAGCTTGGGGTGGCCGGGAAGTCGGCCATCGCGACCTTTACCCGCAATGGCGGAGTGCTGATCGGGTTTGAAGGCGCACTTGGAGCGCTGACGAGCGGTGATGACAAGCTGCTCTCTGCGCGCGCGGAGACGGCCTATCTCGCCGAGGAAGATAAGCGCAACGATGGTGAGGAAGCGCCTGCCTCTGGCCTGCTGATCGAGAGCGATGAGGATTATGACGCGGTTACGGCGAACCAGACCGCGCGACCTGACAGCGTGCCAGGCGTTCTGGCGAATGTGATCGCCGATACCGATCACTGGTTGTCGTCCGGCTATGAGGAGGCAGTGGCGCTCTACCAAGGTTCAACCATCTATCGACCTCTCAATGATGCCGACGGCGCCAATGTGTTTCGCTATGCGGCCGCCGATGAGCTGGTGGCGAGCGGCTATCTTTGGGAAGAGAACCGGGCACAGCTTGCCTACAAGCCGTATCTGATGGCAGAGCAGCAGGGCGCTGGCGTGGTGATCGCCTTCACGCAAAGCCCGGTGACGCGCGCCTATCTCGACGGTCTGAACCTGCTTCTGGTGAATGCCGTGCTCTTTGGGCCTGCGCATACGCGCTAGCGATTGGAACCGCGCTCACGCCTTGCCCGTTTCTTTTGTGAACAGTCACAAAGGAGACCCGCGATGAGTGAGCGCGACCATCAGAGAGTTGAAGAAGTTGAACGTCAGCGCGGCTATGGCGAGGGCTTTCGCAAAGGCGAAGATGTGGAAGATCAGTCCACCGCAGCTGCCGGTTACAAGGAAGGTTCACCCATAGCCGACCAGCAGGACCATGACGCCGACCTCGTCGTCGATATGGAGGATGAGCGCCTGCCGAATGTACCGAATGATGACCATGACGATGCATCGAGCGAGACGATTGAAGGCCATGCGGCGCTGAAGAAAAAGCCGGATGGGCACCTTCTGGAAGATGCCTATTCGGTGGTCGACCCGGATGTGGAAGACCCCAAACGCTAGAAGCGAATTGAGAGAGCCCGGCCAGAGTGCCGGGCTTTTTCGTGTTTGCGATGCGGGCTCAGACGTGGTGATGTTCGCACCACCCCGACTGCTGAATGGCTGCCGCTTTGGCGGTCCTGTCTATTGAGGAGACCCCCATGACACTGAAGCCCCTTATGTTCGCCGCGTCTGCGCTGACGCTCGTCCTTGCTGGCTGCGCGACGCCTGAGACCGGCGCGGCGGGTGAAACGGCAAATGCCTCTGTTTCTGGCGAGGCAGATATCCTCACGAGCGTAAGCGACTTTGCAGAGCTGAACGCCGAGGGGCTCTCATGGGACAGCTATATGGAGAGCTTTCTCGAAGGCTATTTCGAGCTCAACCCGACTTTCGCCGTCAGCCAGGGGCGCCACGAGTTTGACGGCCAGCTGCCAGACTGGAGCGATGCGGGCCTCGAAGCGCAGATCCTGTTTCGCCAGTTCGCGATTGAGCTTGCGCAAGAAATGGATGCAGGCAGCCTCAGTGAGGCCGATGCATTCGAGCGCCAGTATCTGATCAACACGATGAAGGGTGAGCTGTTCTGGCTCACCGAAGCTGACCAGCCGCATCTCAATCCGAGCTTCTATCTCGGCCCGCTTGGCCCGAGCGTCTATGTGGCGCGGCCCTATGCGGACGCTGAAACGCGGATGAAGGCGTTCATCGCGTACGCAAAGAACGTCCCTGAGGCCGCTGCGCAGGCGAAAGCCAATCTGAAGCTGCCAATGCCGGCGACCTATGTGAAGTTGGGCACCGCAGGCTTTAATGGCTTGGCGGACCACTATGAGACCGGCGCGAGGGATGCCTTTGCCGAGGTTGAGGACGAAGCGCTGATCGCCGAGTATGACGCTGTAGTCGCAGAAGCGGCGGCCGCCATGCGCTCTGTTGCCGACTATATCGAGAGCGAAGAGGGCACCGAGGATGGCTATGCCCTCGGGCAAGAGAAATTCGCCGATATGATCGCGCTGACCGAAGGCGTTGGCATCTCGCTCGAAGAGCTGGAAGCCATCGGGCGGGCTGACCTCAAGGCCAATCAGGATGCGCTGGCCGAAGCCTGCGCGGTGTTTGCCCCGGGCGCGAACATGGCTGACTGCATGGCCAAGATGGCGGCGAACAAGCCGGAGAATGGCCCGGTGCAGGAAGCGCGCGACTCGCTGCCTGCGCTGAAGCAGTTCCTGATCGATGAGGACATTGTCTCCATTCCGGGCACCGAGGAAGCGCTGGTCACGGAGTCGCCGCCCTATCGCCGGCAGAACTCAGCCTACATTTCCATTCCGGGGCCTTATGAAGAAGGCATGCCGTCGGTCTATTACATCTCACCGCCAGACCCGAGCTGGGACGAGGCGACGCGCGCCGAATACATTCCGGGCAAGATGGACCTTCTCGGCACGACGATCCACGAAGTCTGGCCGGGCCACTTCCTGAATTTCCTGCATGCCAACCGCTCTGATTCGGTCTTCGGGCAGATGTTTGTCGGCTACGCCTTCGCTGAGGGCTGGGCGCACTATACCGAAGAGATGATGCTGGATGCGGGCCTGCATGATGGCGACCCGGAAACCAAGATCGGCCAGCTGTCGAACGCACTGCTGCGCAATTGCCGCTACCTCTCGACGATTGGCCTGCATACGCAGGGCTGGAGCGTCGATGACAGCTACGAGCTGTTCCGCAAGGAGTGCTATATCGACCGCGGCAACGCGCTGCAGCAGGCCGCACGCGGCACGTATGACCCAGCCTATCTCAATTACACGATGGGCAAGCTGATGATCCGCAAGCTGCGCAATGACTGGGTTGCGGCGAACTATCCGGACGCGACAGGCACCGAAGGCTGGAAGGAATTTCACGACGAATTCCTGTCCTATGGCGGCCCGAACATCCCGCAGGTCCGTCAAGCCATGATGGACGAGGAGGAAGCGCGCGCAGTGTTCGGGGAGTAGGACACTTCGTTCCGGAGACCCCTGCGCAGGCAGGGGTCCAAGGAGCTCCGTTTCCGGGATCGAGAGATGCGGGCGATGCACTCTGGATACCTGCCTTCGCAGGTATCTTCGGAAACGGAGGACAAGAAAAAGCCCGGCCAGTGCGGCCGGGCTTTTGTTTTGATGGTTTCCGAGAGCCCTACAGGGCCTTCACGATATTCTCGACCATCTTCTTGGCGTCGGACAGCAGCATCATGGTGTTGTCCTTGAAGAAGAGCTCGTTCTGGATGCCGGCATAACCGGAGCCCATGGAGCGTTTGATGAAGAGGACCGTGCCAGCATCCTCAACATTGAGGACGGGCATGCCGTAGATTGGCGAGGTCTGGTCGGTCTTCGCGGCCGGGTTCGTCACGTCGTTTGCACCGATCACGAAGGCGACGTCAGAGGTGTTGAACTCGGAATTGATGTCTTCCAGTTCGAACACCTCGTCATACGGCACCTGTGCCTCGGCGAGCAGCACGTTCATGTGGCCCGGCATACGGCCCGCAACAGGGTGAATGGCGTACTTCACTTCGACGCCTTCTTCCTTGAGCAGTTCTGCCATTTCCTTCAGCGCGTGCTGTGCCTGGGCAACCGCCATGCCATAGCCCGGCACGATGATGACCTTGGACGCGTTCTTCATGATGAAGGCTGCGTCGTCGGCAGAGCCCTGCTTGAACGGGCGGTCGACCTGCGCACCGGCAGACGCACCGCCATCATCGTCAGCGCCGAAGCCGCCAAGGATGACCGAGATGAAGCTGCGGTTCATGCCCTTGCACATGATGTAGGAAAGGATCGCGCCTGACGAGCCAACGAGCGCGCCGGTAATGATCAGCGCGAAGTTACCAAGCGTGAAGCCAAGCGCCGCCGCAGCCCAACCGGAATAGGAGTTGAGCATGGAGACGACGACCGGCATGTCCGCGCCGCCAATCGGGATGATTAGCGTGATGCCGAGGACGAAGGCGAGGACGGTCAGCGTCCAGAACGCCCAGGTCGCGCTGCCGCTGGACATGATGAGCACGACGACGAGCGCTACGATGGCGACGGCGAGGGCGATGTTCAGCAGGTGACGCGCTGGCAGCAGGATGGGCGAGCCAGACATGTTGCCGTTGAGCTTGGCGAAGGCGATCACCGAGCCAGTAAAGGTCAGCGCACCAATGGCCGAGCCGACAGCGAGTTCAATCAGCGAGACAGTGGCAATGTTGCCGACTGTGCCGATGCCGAATTCAGCTGGCGCATAGAGCGCGGCTGCCGCGACGAGCACGGCGGCCATACCGACCAGTGAGTGGAAGGCAGCAACCAGCTGCGGCATCGCCGTCATCGGGATGCGGCGGGCGATGATCGCGCCGATTACACCGCCTATGGCGGCACCTGCGATGAGGATGCCCCATGTGACAGCATCAAGCTGTGGCCAGAGGAGGGCAATCGTCGTGGCGACGGCAATGCCCATGCCGACAATGCCGTTCCGGTTGCCTTTGCGCGCCGTGGCCGGGCTGGAAAGCCCGCGTAGCGCGAGGATGAAGAGCATGCCCGCGACAAGATAGAGAAGCGGGGCCCAGGTGTTGGTGAACTGTTCCATTTATTCCCCCTTCTTCTTGTACATGGCGAGCATCCGCTGGGTGACCATGAAGCCACCGAAGATGTTCACGCTGGCAAGCGCGACAGCGACGCCGCCGAGGATCTTGGCGGTCCAGCCGCCATTGATCAGGCCAGACGAAGCTGCTGCCACGATGGCGCCGACCACGATCACAGAAGAGATCGCATTGGTCACAGCCATGAGCGGGGTGTGGAGGGCCGGGGTAACCGACCAGACGACATAGTAACCGACAAAGCAGGCGAGCGCGAAGATCGCCGCCAGGAATACCGTCGGGTTGAGGTTTGTGATTTCGGCAGCATGGGCTGGCAGGGCCAGCGCAAAGGCCGAAAGAGCTACTGGGATGGCTTTCATGATTTCAGCCTTTCATTCACGGTTTCGCCGGCCTTGGTGAGGATCATCGCGGTAACGATCTCGTCATCGGTCTCGAGATTGAGCGATCCATCTTCAGCCGTAATCAGCGGCAGAAAGGCGACGAGGTTCTTGGCGTAGAGCGAGGAGGTGTCGGCCGGAAGGCGTGCGGGCAGGTTTGAGAAACCAGCGACTTTCACGCCGTTCACATCGACGACTTCATCAGGCTTGGACAGCTTGCAATTACCGCCTGTGGCGACTGCCATGTCGACAATGACGGCGCCGGGCTTCATTGCCTTCACCATCTCTTCGGTCACCAGTTCCGGGGCCGGACGGCCCGGAATGAGGGCGGTGGTAATGACGATATCCTGCTTGGCGATGTGGGTCGCCGTCAGTTCTGCCTGCTGCTTCTTGTAGTCGTCAGACATTTCCTTGGCGTAGCCGCCAGCGGTCTCGGCTTCCTTGAACTCGTCATTCTCGACCGCGATGAACTTCGCGCCGAGCGAGGCGACCTGTTCCTTGGCGGCCGGGCGAACATCCGTTGCCGTGACCACGCCGCCGAGACGGCGGGCCGTCGCGATCGCCTGAAGGCCTGCAACGCCTGCGCCCATGACAAAGACCTTGGCCGGGGCAACCGTGCCTGCGGCGGTCATCATCATCGGAAGCGCGCGGCCATAGAGGGTCGCGCCTTCGATCATGGCACGGTAGCCAGCGAGGTTCGACTGGGATGAAAGCGCGTCCATGGATTGGGCGCGTGTGATTCGCGGGGTGAACTCCATGGCGAGCGTGTTGAGCTTCTTGCCGTTGAAGGCAGTCAGAAGGTCGCCCATGCCGAACGGGTTCATCAGCGCGATGACTGTCAGCCCTTCAGGATAGCTGCCCGCTTCCTCTGCGCTCGGCGCGCGGACCTTGAGGAGCAGATCGGCCCCCTGCAGCGCTTCGCCAGCGGAGCTTGCGATGGTGGCACCTTCATCTGAAAAAGCCTTGTCCGGAAAGCCAGCGGCCACACCGGCACCAGATTCAATGGTGACGGTGTGATCGAGGCCGACAAGCTTCTTCACCGATTCCGGGGTTGCCGCGACGCGCGTCTCTCCCGGACTTGTTTCTTTCAGAATTGTCAGCTTCATGGCGCGAGTGATCGGAAAAATTTTGCGTGAAAGCAATAGTAAGTCGAAAGGCGAGGCATGGAATTGTTCAAACTCAACGGAAAAACGGCGCTTGTTACCGGAGCGTCCGGCGGCCTTGGTGAAAGTTTCGCACGGGCCCTGTCGCAAGCAGGGGCGCGAGTCGTGCTCGCTGCGAGGCGCCTTGAGAAACTTGAGGCGCTGGCCGATGAAATCAAATCGCAGGGCGGGGAAGCGCTCGCGGTTGCGATGGACGTGACGGACCCGGCAAGCGTCGAATCGGCTTTCGCAAAGATCCAGGAAAAGCTTGGCGCGCCGTGCGATATCATCGTGAACAATTCGGGTATTTCGCGCGACAACTGGTACACGAAGATCACCGAGGAAGAGTGGCGCTCGGTCATGGAGACCAATGTCGACGGCGTCTGGCGGGTGGCGAAAGCGGCATCCAATGCGCTGATCGATGCTGGCAAGCCCGGCTCCATTATCAATATCGCATCGATTACCGCGCTGCGCCCGCAATACTTCATCTCAGCCTATGCAGCGTCAAAAGCGGCAGTGGATCACATGACCCGCGTCATGGCGCTTGAAGGGGCCCGCTACGGCATCCGTATGAACGCAATCGCGCCTGGCTATTACAAGACCAACATCAACGACGAATTCCTCGACAGCGAAGCGGGCGACAAGATGCGCAAGCGTATCCCGATGAAACGCTTTGGTGAGCATGGTGAACTGGCTGGCGCGCTGCTACTGCTCGCGTCCGATGCGGGTAGCTATATGACGGGCGCGACCATCGTGGTCGATGGCGGGCATACGGTGAATACGCTTTAGGTTTGGAGCCCTTATCCGTTGCGCACGCGCCTCGGCCGTCTTCCCAGCGAAAGCTGGGATCTATGGCGGTTGAGAGCTGACCACCCAGCCGCCATGGGCCCCACCTTTCGGTGGGGAGGCGGCTGTTGAGAGCTTAGGCTCAAGCCTTCGGGAGCGGCTGATCCGCCGGAAGGTGTTCGCTGCCGTCGAGGGACTGATCGCCAAGCTCGATATCGGACGGCTTTGGCGGCGGGGCGAAGCTCATCGGCTCGTCGGCGGCGACTTCGGCGCGGGCGCGGATCCGCGGGAAGGCTTCGGGGTGTTCGGCCTGTAGCCAGTTGATCATCTGCTCGCGGATATAGCAACGAAGGTCCCAGGCGCGGGGGCTGGTGCTGGCGGTGGCCAGCGCGCGGACTTGGATTGTCATCGTGTCGGTTTCGGAAACCTGGAGGTTGCAGACCTCGCCGTCCCAAAGGTCGGTAGAGTCCAGTATCTCCTGAAGCTTGTCGCGCATTTTCGCGACCGGGGCGCGGTAGTCGAGCCACCAGTAGACAGAGCCGATGATCGTCCCGGTCTTTCGGGTCCAGTTCTGGAAGGGCTTTTCGATGAAATGGGTGAGCGGCACGATCAGTCGGCGACGGTCCCAGATGCGGATCACGACGTAGAAAAGGTCGATCTCCTCAATCCAGCCCCACTCATTCTCGACGACGACAGCGTCCTCAATGCGGATGGGCTGGGTGAAGGCGATCTGGATGCCGGCGATGAGGTTGGCGAGGACCGGGCGTGCGGCAAGACCGACAGCAATACCAACGATACCGGCTGAGGCGAGGAGCGACACACCGAGCTGTCGCGCCCAGGGCACGACAACAAGCGCGCAGGCGAGTGTTGCGATGGCGCCGAGAACGACGATGACCCGCCGCATGACATCAAGGCGGGTTGCAGATTTGCGGGCGAGGAAATTGTCCGCGGCGTCAATGTCCAGCCGTGACATGCGGCGCTTGATGGCAAGATCAGCGAGAGACGTCGCCGCCCAGCCGACCGCCGCAATTGTCAGAAAGCGCGCGGTGATCAAGGTCGCGCCGACATAATCGGTATCGGGCCAGAGATATTCGGCGCCGGCAACCAGGCCAGCGGCGCAAAGGAGGATGAAGACGGGCGTGCGCAGCCGCGCGATCCATTCCCAACGGCTCAACTTTCGGGTCGTCATCAATTGCCTCGTTTCGCGCGGTGAGTGTTGGCAGACTAACGCGAGCCGCAGAGGCATGTTTCGAACCTGCGGAAGATCGGCCGCAATTCGCAGAATCTGCCTGCCATCCGTGCAATGCGGTCAATTTGGAAGCGGAGTTTAGGGCTTCGTTAGGGGCGTCGTGAGACATCCAAGGCCCATTGAAAGGTGGCAAGATGACCGCAGAGCGCAAGACGTTTTCAGACCCGCAAACCGGTGCGAGTGAGCAGGAATCTGCCGCTGGTTCACGCCCGGAAGCGGCATGCTATGAGCGTCATGACGGCTCGCACTCACCGGCGCGTCAGCTTCAGGACGATCTGCAGAATCGCCTCGCGCCCCAAGTGCGTGCGTCGACGTTTCGTCAGATTGCCCAAGCGCTGGTCACGGCCTCTGGCCTGACCATGGTGATGGGCTTTTTCCTCTTTAACGCGATTTCCTAGCGCTTTCTCTGGCAATCGGCTGAGCGGGCAATATGATTGCTAGAGAAGTTGAATGCGAAAGAGTCCGAATGAAAGTCAGAAAAGCCGTGCTGCCTGTTGCAGGCCATGGAACCCGCGTCCTGCCAGCTTCGAAGTCTATTCCGAAGGAACTGCTGACGGTCGTCGACCAGCCTGTGCTGCAATACGTCGTCGATGAGGCCCGCGCAGCCGGGATCGAGCATTTCGTCTTCGTCACCGGGCGCGGCAAGCATGCCATCGAGGACTATTTCGACGAGGCTTTTGAGCTTGAGCAGACCCTTGCGTCCAAGTCTTCAAAAGCCGATATCCTGAAAGACCTTCAGCGCACCAAGCTGCCGCCTGGTGCCGCGAGTTTTACCCGTCAGCAATCGCCGCTGGGGCTTGGGCACGCGGTGTGGTGTGCCAAGGACATCATCGGAGATGAACCGTTTGCGGTGCTGTTGCCGGATGTGATTCTGCGCGCAGAGCCTTCCGCGCTGGCGCAGATGGTCAGCGCTTATGATGAGGTTGGTGGAAATGTCATCGCCGTAAATCCGGTGCCCGAAGAGCAGGTTTCGTCCTACGGGGTCATCACACCGAAGTCGCGTGATGGGCGCCTTATCGAGATGAGCGGTATGGTCGAGAAACCAGCGCGCGAGGATGCGCCCTCGAACCTCAAGATTACCGGTCGCTACATCCTGCAGCCTGAAATCTTTGGCCTGCTGGAGGATCAAGGCAAAGGGGCCGGCGGTGAAATCCAGCTCACTGACGCGATGGTGCGCCTGATGGAAACGCAAGCCTTCCACGCCTACGAGTTTGATGGCGAGGAGTTCGATTGCGGTTCCAAGACCGGTTATTTCGAAGCTTGCGTCGCCCATGCGTTGGAGCACTCCGAAACGGCAGAAGATGCCAGGGCCATCCTGAAAAAGTATTCGGGCGGGTGAGCCGTCGGCGCTGTCGAGCGCAGCCCGTGCCTTTCCCTCATTTGCGCGACTGGCTATAGCGGTTCGCGCGAGGTGAGCGGATGAGATTTCTTGTAACTGGCGTCGCCGGTTTTATTGGATCACGAATTGCCGGAGCGCTTTTGGGCGACGGCCATGAAGTCATCGGACTCGACAATCTCAATGCCTATTACGACCCGGCGCTGAAGCAGGCACGCCTGTATGAGCTGCAGGCTCATGAGAATTTCTCGTTCCGCAAGCTCGATATTTCCGACCATGAAAAGCTGCTTGGACTGCCTGAACGCGATTCGATCGACCGGGTGATCCATCTCGCGGCGCAGGCGGGCGTTCGCTATTCGCTGGAGAACCCGTTTGCTTATGCCCAGTCCAACCTGACCGGGCATCTTGCGATGCTGGAATTCTGCCGCCGGGCGGCAAAAGTGCCGATGCTGGTCTATGCCTCATCGAGTTCTGTCTATGGCGATGATGCGGTGGCGCCGTTCCGCGAAGACGCCAATGTCGACAGGCCGGTCTCGCTTTACGCTGCCACGAAGCGGGCCGATGAGCTGATGAGCCAGGCCTATGCCAAGCTTTATGACATTCCCCAGATCGGGGTGCGCTTCTTTACTGTGTATGGCCCCTGGGGGCGCCCTGACATGGCGTATTGGTCGTTTACTGACCGCATCCTGCGCGGTGAGACGATCCGCGTATTCAATGGCGGCAAGATGAAGCGTGACTTCACCTATATCGCGGATGCCGTGGCCGGTCTGAAAGCGATTGCCACGCGGCGTGCCGTGTTCGTGGAGGGGCAGCGCGCGCACAAGCTTTATAATATTGGGCACAACCAGCCCGTGGAGCTGCTGAAGTTCATTGAGACCATCGAAGAGGTCACAGGCAAGAAAGCGCGTATGGCACTGGAGCCGATGCAGCCCGGCGATGTTACCGAAACCTGCGCCGATATTTCCCGCATGCAGGCCGACTATGGCTATGAGCCGAAGGTGAGCCTGAAAGAGGGGCTTCAGCAGTTTGCGGACTGGTTCAAGACGCAGCGCGTTGCGGCGGGTCCGGCGCTCCGGCAGGGGTACTAGACCATGTCGTTGGGGGCGCTTCCGACCAGTGAGGATGTGCTCGATGCGGCCCGGCGGCTTCATGGGCATGTGCTGCGTACGCCCGTCCTGCGCAATGATGCGCTGGATGAGGTTGCGGGCGCAAAGCTCTGGTTTAAATGTGAAAATCTGCAGGTCACGGGCAGTTTCAAGATCCGGGGCGCGACCAACAGGCTGCTGCAGCTGAGCCCTGAAGAACGGAAGAACGGCGTCGTCGCTTTCTCCTCAGGCAATCATGCGCAAGGCGTCGCGAGAGCGGCAAAGAACTTCCGGATGCCAGCGCTGATCGTCATGCCGTCAGATGCGCCAGCCATCAAGGTCGAAGGCGTGCGCCGCGACGGGGCTGAAATCCGGCTTTATGATCGCGACAGCGAAAGCCGCGAGGAGATCGCGGCTGAAGAGACCAAAAAGCGCGGCGCGACGCTCGTGCCGAGTTTTGATGATCCGTACATCATCGCCGGGCAGGGGAGCGCCGGGGTCGAATTCGGTCAGCAGATGCGCGACGCGAACACGCCGCTCGATCATATCATCTGCTGTGCAGGCGGCGGGGGGCTCATTACCGGGCTGGCGTTGGGTTACCGGCACTTTGACCCTGATGTCGCGATCTGGACAGCAGAGCCTGAAGCGCATGATGACTGGCGGCGTTCGCTGGCGGCAGACCGGATTGAGGTGAATGCCCCGGGCACGCGCTCGATTTGCGATGCAATCCTGACACCGTCGCCAGGGGACCTGACCTGGGCGTTGGGTCGTGACTCGCTGGCAGGTGGGTGTGCTGTTGGCGACAATCAGATTGAGGAAGCGATGCGGCTCGCGTTCCGGCACCTGAAGCTGGTTGTCGAGCCGGGCGGCGCAGCGGCGCTCGCTTGCGCCCTGTTCGACCTGCCGGAAGCGGCGAAGGGCAAATCAGTCGGCGTTGTGCTGTCAGGCGGCAATGTTGATCCGGCGCAGTATGCGCGGATCTTTGCGGGCTAGCCGATAGGCGTCGTTCAATTTCAATCCAGCCGCCATAGGCCCCAACTTTCGTTGGGGAGGCGGCAATCGGATCGCGTCTACCTAGTTTTCTTTCAGGATGCGGGACTTCTCGCGCTGCCAGTCGCGTTTCTTGGCGGTTTCGCGCTTGTCGGGCGCCTTCTTACCGGTTGCGAGACCGATGAGCAGTTTCGCCATGCCACGGTCGTTGAAGTAGAGTTTTAGCGGGACAATTGTGCGGCCTGCGCGCTCTACTTTCTGGGACAGCTCTGCGATCTCGCGCTTTGAGGCGAGGAGTTTGCGGCGGCGTTTGGGTTCGTGATTGAACTGGTTTGCGCCTTCATAGGGCGGGAAGTCCGCATTCACGAGCCAGAGTTCGCCTTCCTCAACGGCTGCATAGGACTCTGCGATATTGGCGCGGCCGTTCCGCAGCGATTTCACTTCGCTGCCCTGCAGCTGCAGGCCAGCCTCCAGCGTGTCCTCGACCTGATAGTCGAAGCGGGCGCGGCGGTTTTCCGCAACGAGGCCGTCCGAGCGACCCTTGATCTGGCTCTTCTTTGACATGGGAGGCTATATAAGGCCTGCGATCTCCATTGCAGCCTCAATCCTGCGACGGGCTGCATCATCTGGCGCGACAAGCGGCAGGCGAACCTCGTCACTGCAGAGGCCAAGGCGCGACAGTGCGAACTTCGCGGGCCCTGGTGATGGCGCGCAGAAGAGTGCCTTGTGGAGGGCGATGAAGCGGGTTTCGATCTCGCGTGCGGTCTCTAGATCAGCCTCATCCATGGCCTTGTGCATCTTCGCCATTTCAGCCGGTGCAACGTTCGAGGTGACCGAGATACAGCCGGTGCCGCCCATGGCGCGGTAGCCAAGCGTGACGGGGTCTTCGCCGCATATCTGGACGAACTGCTCGCCCTTGAGGCCAGCCGAATGAAGGCTGATGCGCGCAAGATCACCTGTCGCATCCTTGATGCCGACAATGTTCGGGTGCTTGCCGAGGCGGATGACCGTTTCGGGTTGAAGGTCTGAAACGGTGCGGCCCGGTACGTTGTAGAGGATGATAGGCAGGGCGACAGCGTCCGCGATGGCGCGGAAATGGGCTTCAAGGCCAGCCTGATCCGGACGGTTGTAATAGGGGCAGACGCAAAGGGCGGCATCGGCGCCAGCTTCTTTGGCATGCTCGACGAGGCCGATGGCTTCGCGCGTCGAATTGGAGCCTGCGCCCGCAATCACGGGCACACGGCCTGCTGTCACTTCGATGCAGAGGCTGACGACTTCGCGGTGTTCTGCGTGGCTCAGCGTGGCGGACTCGCCAGTGGTGCCACAGGGGACAAGACCGCCTGCGCCATTCTCGATCTGGCGCTCCACGAGATCGGCAAACGCTTTCCGGTCGACCTCCCCATTATGGAACGGAGTGACTAGTGCCGGAATTGAACCATTGAACATCGTGATTTTGCCGCGAAGTTTATGTTACACATATGCTGAGTTGGACGATAAAGTGTCTGACATCTCAACAGCCAAAAGAAAACAGGCAGGGCCTAATGGGCGTTACCACATACAGAGCGATTACAGCAGCAATAATGCTGGCGACTGCATCACCGATTGCAGTGGCGATTCCCTCATCTTCTCCGAGTGTTAAGCCAGACCTGGTGCCCGCGTCGAGTGTGGTAACGACCGCCGAGGCTAGACTGTTCCGTGATGCGGTGTCCGCAATGGACCGCGGGGACTGGTCTACGGTGCGAAGCCTGCAGGCCAGATCCGGCGATGCAGTGGTGCGTGACCTCATCACCTGGTTTCGTGGTCGAAGCGACCCGAACATGTCTTTTGACGAAATGAGTGTGCTGCTGCGTCAGCGTGCTGACTGGCCGTTTATGACGACGCTGCAAGTGCGCGCAGAAGGTCAGATTTCCGACTCAGCGCTGAACGATCAGCAGAAGATCGCCTGGTTTGAGGAGATGGGTGGACCAGCATCCGGCGAAGGCCGATTCGCCTTGGCCGAAGCCTATCGCCGGACGGGACAATCCGATCAGGCAATCAAGCTTATCCGCGATGCCTGGCACGGCAACACGCTGAATAGTTCGATCACCCAAAGCGTGCTCAACCAGTATGGCAGCCAGTTGACCCAGGATGATCATCGTAAACGCGCTGATTTCCTGCTCTGGACCAACCAGCGCACCGCGGCGTCGCAACTGAAGTCGAGAGTTGGAGGCGATTGGGCGCTGCTGATCGAGGCGCGGATCAGGCTGCAGGCGAGAGCAGCGGGTGTCGATGCAGCCGTAGATGCGGTACCAGCATCCCTGCAGAACCATCCCGGCCTGATGTTCGACCGCGCCAACTGGCGCAAGCGTGCCGGTCAGCGTGATGAGAACTGGGTGCCGCTGCTTGCAGAGATTGATGGCACCGGTGTTCCGGCGGCGGGCCAGGATGCGCTGTGGAACCTTCGCCACTGGCCGATCCGTGAGGCGCTGCAGGAACGCAATTTTCAGCTCGCCTACAATCTCGGGTCACGCCATGGCATGGGTTCGGGGGCGAATTTCGCTGAGGCGGCCTGGGTATCTGGCTGGACGGCGCTTCGGCATCTGAACCAGCCTTCAATGGCGCTCCCGCACTTCAAAGCACTCGAAACGGGAACATCGACCCCTATCAGCCAAGCCAGAGCGCATTACTGGCAGGGGCGCACCTATGAGGCGCTGGGCAACCAGGTCGAGGCGGCCGCGAGCTATCAGAAGGCGGCGCAGTATCCCTACGTCTATTATGGCCAGCTGGCCGCTGAGAAGGCAGGCCTGCAGCGGATCTACCTGAAGACCGAAGCCGATGTGACGGATGCCGAGCGCAATGCGTTCATGAGCCGGCCGCAGGTGAAGGCGGCGATCCTGTTGGCGGAGAACGGGCAGGAAATGGATTTCCGCCGTTTCGCCTACAATATCGACGATACGTTGGAGACCGAGGCTGACTATGTGCTGCTGTCAGAGGTCGCGAACGACTATCTCTATCCCGAGGTTGGCGTGCGCGGTGCAAAGGCGGGGCTCGCCAAGAATGTGATCGCGCCGCAGGCAGTGTTCCCGATCCCGAATTTTCCGCTCCAGCGCGAACCGAATGTTGAGCGGGCGATGATCTATGCGCTCGCCCGTCAGGAAAGCGAGATGAACCCATCGGCGGTGTCGCACGCCAATGCGCGGGGACTGATGCAATTCCTGCCGGCGACCGCGCGGGAGGAAGCTCGCCGTCTCGGACTGCCGTTCCGGACATCGTGGCTGACCGATGACCCGGGTTACAACATGACCCTTGGTGGCTCCCACCTGGACACGCTGCTCGGCCAGTTCAATGGCAGCTATATCATGACGGCGGCGGCCTATAATGCCGGGGCGTCGCGTCCGCGCCGCTGGATGCAGGAATATGGTGACCCGCGCCGGGGCGAGATCGACCCGATCGACTGGGTGGAGTTCATCCCGTTCGCCGAGACGCGCAACTATGTGCAGCGCGTGCTGGAGAATACGCAGGTGTATCGTCAGCGCATTGCCGGGGAGGCGGTAGATATCCGTCTGACGGAAGACCTCAACAGAGGCAGGTACTAGCGAGCGACCGGCAAACGAAAAGGCCACCCCCGAGGGGTGGCCTCCGTGAGCCGGATTGGCCCATGAATCCTGGCAGGGCAATGCCTACCCAAGGTCAGTGCTAGCAAACAGAGAGAGGTTGCTCTCCAAGGCCACCAGCACAGACGGACCCATTTGCCGTTCCTGGTTTCTCACTCGACATTGGATCACCTCCTTTCAGCTGTTGATACAGAACACCGACCGCAAGGCGCGCCCGGTACCTCAAATAGAACATGATTTGCGGCGATTTAAAGGGCGCGACATTAAAAAAGCCGGCTGCGATCTGCAGCCGGCTTTCTGTTTGGTGGTCTGATGCCTGCTCTATTGGCTCAGGATGCCAATCGCGAGGCCGACGATTGCGCCGGTGGCGACTGAGGTCAGGACCGCATCATTGCTGCCGCGGTGGTGGACCCACTGATGACCGCGCGGCGGATTGTAGAGACCGTAGCGGCCATAATCGCGAATGATCACAGAGTTGGAGCCGTAGTGATAACGGTTACCAATCGTATAGCGCGGGTGGTGGTAGCCACGATTGTAGTGATAGACGACGCGCGGGCGAGGACGGTAATAGGTCGGCGAACTGTAATAGTTGCGCGTGACGACCCGGCCGCGATTGTAGTGGCGGTT
Source organism: Henriciella algicola (assembly GCF_003576245.1). Lineage (GTDB taxonomy): Bacteria > Pseudomonadota > Alphaproteobacteria > Caulobacterales > Hyphomonadaceae > Henriciella > Henriciella algicola. The sequence goes on along the minus strand of NZ_QWGA01000003.1, from coordinate 34,514 downwards.
GTGGTCACGATAGTAATCGCGGCCGCGGCGATAGTCGCGCCGCTGGTCGCGGCGGTGATGGTAGTCGCCACGTCGGTCACCGCGATGGTAGCCACGATTGCCGCGATCACGGTTACCATGATAGCGGTCGCCTCGATCGCCCCGGTCATAATGTCCGCGGTCACCGCGCTGGTCGGCAGCTGCGACGGGTGTGAACGCCACAAGCGCGAGAGCTCCTGCGGCACCAATACGGAGAAGTAGTTTTCTGAACGCCATGAGGAGCCTCCTTTTACAAGTTCGCTCACCGGACCCTTGCCCGGAAATGTTTCTGGTCTGAATACAAGCGTTAACTAATTATGGGGTTCCAAGCTTGAACCTTAGCTGAACAAGTCCTTCATCATGGCCCGCCAACAAAATCTCGAAATCGACGATGAACTGACGGTTCCCCATTGGGAGCTCGTGGAGACGTTCACGCGCTCTTCCGGGCCGGGCGGGCAGAATGTGAACAAGGTCTCGAGCGCGGTGCAGCTGCGGTGGAATGTCGATGCATCCTCCGTCCCCGCGCGCATCAAGACGCGCTTCCGTCAAATCTGGAAGAACAGGATTACAAAAGAGGGTGACGTGATTGTGGACGCGAGCGAACACCGCTCGCAGGCGCTGAACCGCGATGCGGCGCGTGATCGCCTCACCTCCATGATCCGGAAGGCAGCAAAGAAGCGTAAGCGCCGCATTCCGACCCGCCCGACGCGCGGCTCGGTCGAGCGGAGGATAAAGGCCAAGAAAGAAACCGGCGAAAAGAAAGCGCTCCGCGGCAAGGTCGATCCTTAGTCGCAACGGTCTTCGGCCAAAAGAAAACGCCGCCCCCCTAAAGGAGGCGGCGTTCGCATTTCTGGTTTAGGTCAGACGCTTATTGAACGACTGCGCAGGCAATACGTCCGCCGGCGCCGCCAATTGGCTGGCTCATATGGTCGTCGCGGCCTTCGTGGATAATAATCGCGCCGCCATCGTCATCCATCACGTCGGAAAGAGCGACAAGGTCAGTGAAGGTTTCGAAGTTAACCGAGCCATCCTCGAAAGCGTAGAGGTTTGGCAGGTCGCCTGGCTCTGGGCCGGCTGGATTGAGGAGGCCGTGACCGCCTTCGATCTTGCCGACATGGCCGCCAGAAGCGGTGTACTCGCCCGTATCGCTACAGTCGCCGGTCTGGTGAATGTGGACGGCGTGCCAGCCTGGCGTGAGGCCGCCTTCATTGATCGACACTTCCATGACGATGCCATTCGGACCTTCGATCATGTTCACGCTGCCAATCGTGTCGCCCTCATTGCCCATAAGGTCGCCAGTGGCGCGCATCATGGAAGGAAGGGACTCGTTGCCGTCCATCTCCATTTCGGAAGGCGGCATGTCAGCTTGCATTTCTGCGCCATTGTCAGCGGAGGTCGTGTCTTGCTGGGCATCCGAGGTTTGCTGCGTGCAGGCAAAAACGATCGCAATCGAAGCGGCTGCGGCGGATAGGGGTAGGAAGCGGCTCATGAATATTCTCCTGTTTGGACACATTGTAACATAGTTCGATCAGCGTTTTGTCATGCCACCATCGACGACATATTCGGAGCCGGTGACGTAAGAGGCATCGTCAGACAGCAGGAAAGATGCGACGGCGGCAACTTCTTCCGCCTTGCCAAACCGACCAAGTGGCACCTGTGATCTGATCTGCTCCGTCATCTCCTTCTTCTGCTCTTCATCATCGACCGCTGTGTCAAAGAAGTTTGTTTCGATCGGCCCCGGGGCAATCGAATTTACGCGGATCTGACGCGGTGCCAGCGCGGAAGAGAAGGACCGAGCGAAGACGGCCATTGATGCTTTTGATGCGCCATAGACAGCGCCCGGTGCTTGACCAAGATAGGCGGCGACGGACGAGGTCAGGAGCACTGCGCCACCATCAGTTATGTTGTCCTTGAGTAGGTCCATATGCAGAAGCGGCCCCCGGACATTCGTGTTCATCATCTGATCGAAGAAGTCGGTGTCGTGCTGCCCGACCTCCTTGAAGGCGCCGTATCCGGCATTGAGATAGAGGCCGTCGAGCTTTCCCATCTTCTCGCCAACCGCTTCGGCTAGCTGCTTTGCTTCCTCTGCGCTGGAAGCATCATTGCGTAGCACGAGTGACCCGGATGGAAGTTTCTTTCCTGCTTCATTAAGGTGGTCCTGGCTGCGGCCTGTTACGCCGACCTCGCCGCCTTCCTCGACGATGCGAAGCGCCGTGGCGAGGCCGATACCGCTCGTGCCGCCGGTAATGAGGATGCGCTTACCTTCAAATCTCGACATTCTAGTCTCTCTTTCCATTCTGGTTTACGCTAGGCGAACGGGCCGCAGGTGCGAGCGTTCCGAGACATTTTCACAGGCCCGCGAATGACGACAGAAAGACTGGACAAGGCACTTGTTACCCAGGGCTATTTTGATAGCCGGTCAGCGGCGCAAGCTGCTGTCGCTGCAGGTACCGTGCTGGTAAATGGCCGGCGAGCCCAGAAGACGTCCCAGGTGATCGGACCGGCTGACCGGCTGCAGGCAGAGCCTGCCCATCCTTATGTGTCTCGCGGCGGGTTAAAACTCGCCCATGCGCTGGTTGTTTTCGGCGTGGACCCTGCCGGTCGACATTGCCTTGATGTCGGCGCGTCGACTGGGGGCTTCACCGACGTGCTTTTGCAACGCGGCGCAGCAAGCGTTGTCGCGGTCGATGTCGGGCGCGGGCAGCTTCATGAGAAGATCGCGCGCGATCCACGTGTCACCTCCTATGAGGCGACGGATGCGCGGTCCCTGACGGCAGAGATGGTCGGACACGCGCCATCACTCATCGTCTGTGATGCGAGCTTTATCTCTCTGGCGAAACTTCTCGAAGCGCCGCTTTCGCTCGCCGCTTCGGGGGGCGAACTGGTGACACTGTTCAAGCCACAGTTCGAGGTCGGGCGTGAGTTCGTTGGCAAAGGTGGGCTGGTGACGGACAGAGAAGCGGTAACGCGCGCCGAGGCCGCATTCTGCGACTGGCTGGCCGATATGAATTGGGCTGTCAGCGCGAAAACTGACAGCCCGATCCTTGGCGGCGACGGCAATGCCGAACGCCTCATTCATGCTGTGAAGGCCTAGCCCGCAGGGCCGCGGCGGCCACCGCTTTCGCGGCGCGACAGGAAGGCAAGGCGCTCAAACAGGGCAACGTCCTGCTCGTTCTTGAGAAGTGCGCCGTGCAGTGGTGGTGTCAGCTTGTCCGGGTCCTGTTCCTTGAGGGTCTCAAGGTCGATGTCTTCATTCATCAGGAGCTTCAGCCAGTCGAGCAGTTCGCTGGTCGATGGCTTTTTCTTCATGCCCGGAACTTCGCGCATGGAGTAGAAAGTGGTGAGTGCTTCGGCGACCAGCTTCTGCTTGATGCCCGGATAGTGGACGTCGATGATCTCTTTCATCGTCTGCTCGTCCGGGAATTTGATGAAGTGGAAGAAGCAACGGCGCAGGAACGCGTCCGGGAGCTCTTTTTCATTGTTCGAGGTGATGATGACGAGTGGGCGCTGCTTGGCTTTCACCGTTTCATCGGTCTCGTAGACATAGAACTCCATGCGATCGAGCTCCTGCAGGAGGTCGTTCGGGAATTCGATGTCAGCCTTGTCGATTTCGTCGATCAGCAGGATCGGGCGTTCGTCGGAGGTGAAAGCCTCCCAGAGCTTGCCCTTCTTGATGTAGTTGGAGATGTCCTTGGCGCGTTCCTCGCCCATCTGACCGTCACGCAGACGGGACACGGCGTCGTACTCGTAGAGGCCTTGCTGAGCCTTGGTGGACGATTTGATGTGCCATTCGATCAGCGGCACGCCGAGCGCTTTTGCGACTTCGATTGCCAGAACGGTCTTGCCGGTGCCAGGCTCACCCTTGACCAGCAGCGGCCGCTGGAGGGCAATTGCCGCGTTCACAGCGACACGAAGGTCTTCGGTTGCAACGTAATTCTCAGTGCCTTCAAAGCGCATGCTGTTCTCCCAAAACTTTTCCGAGCTGATGATAAAGACGCAGGTGCGAAGGGCAACCTGTTGAGCGCGCCTATCTTGGCGTCAATCGCGGCATTTTCGCCCGAGCTCTCGTTTTAATCGGTGTTAACCTTAGAAGTTGTATTGAATTTGCATTATCCCAGTAAGGATTCGGGGGAGAGCGCGCACAATGCCGCTGAAACTGTCATTGAAACCGGGCGAGGCCGTCGTCGTCAACGAAGCCGTTATCCGCAATGGAGAACGCCGCGGAACCATGTTGCTTGAAACCAAGGCGCGGATACTGCGAGAGCGCGACGTGATGTTTCCTGAAGACATCTCGACACCGCAGGACGCGGCGTATTTCTGTCTGATGCAGATGTACATTGTCGGCGAAACGAGCGGCAAACTTTACGACGGGACAGTGTCTGCCCTTGCTGACTGGATGGACCGGAGCCGTTCTCAGGCTGAGCGCGATGAAATTCTGCGCATCGCCCAACACGTTGCTGCCGGTGATCTTTACAAGGCGCTTGGCAATTGCCGCAAACTCCTCAAGTCGGACCATGATGAGGCCGAATATGCCTGAAGGCCACGTAAAGATGACCGCCATGAATGACGAACCTACCGTTCTGACGGACCTCGCCGAGGCGATCGATGTGCTTGAGCGCGGCGGTGTGAGCGCGCCGGTATCGATCCAGCTTGGCAATGACGTTGTGCTGGAAGCTGGTACTGACCACGAAATTGATGGCCTGTTGCAGCGGGCTCGTGGCCTGCGCCTCATCACCATGATTGCCGCTGGTGAGACGGTCGAACGACCTTCAAGCATGCGTCAGGACAGGCCTGCCTTGCATGCGCGGGTCAAGGAGATACTGGACGCACTGAAATAGGACGATTAAGGCGCGCCTCATGACCGGTGATCTTGTCTCTGTATTCACTGCGTCCTTTGTGACGTTTTTCGTGCTTATCGATGCGCTGGGCGTTGCGCCCGTGTTTGCGTCGCTGACGGCGAAGGGCGATGCCCGCTATCGCCGCAACATGGCGTGGCGCTCCATCCTGGTGGCGACGCTTATCATTTTCGGCTTTGCCTTCTTTGGTACATGGCTGCTGCGCCAGCTTCACATCACCATCGACGCCTTCCGGGCCGCAGGCGGCGCGCTTCTCTTCCTGATCGCGCTCGACATGGTGTTCGAGAAGCGCACGGAGCGTCGCGAATCGCGGGCGGACGAGTATCTCGAAGAGCATGAAGAGCCGGACGATGTATCGGTCTTCCCGATCGGTATCCCCATGCTGGCAGGGCCGGGCTCCATCGCGACCGCAATGCTCTTCATGTCGGAAGCTGCCAACTGGATGACCCAGGCGGCGGTGCTGGCGGCGATTGGCATCAATATGCTGCTCTGCCTGATCGTGTTCCTGATTGCCGGACCGCTGGTGAAGGCGATGGGCGACAGCGTTGCTGGCGCAATCACGCGCATCTTTGGCGTTATCCTGGCAGCTCTGTCGGTTCAGCTTTTGATCGACGGCCTACAGGGCGCTTTCGCTTCCGTCTGACGTGTCGGCATGGCTGCTCGACAGCCGGCCCATCATTGCCATCTGGAATTCTGCATTTTCTGAAAGGCCGATGCCGTCGACCAGACCAGTGCCGCGAAGATGGCGAGAAGTCCCAGGATCTGGAAAACGAGAGCGGTCGACCAGCGGATACCGATCTGAGCCAGGTCGGTCACACGCGGGCCGATGGCCTTGGCGAGGGCAACAGCGCGGTCGCTGCCTGACTGGGCGACGACTTCCAGCTTGCGGACATCCTCTGGCGATTTGGCCAGTTCGATCAGCGTAACCGCGCCAGCGGGCGTTGTCTCAGCCGCAATGTGCGCGATCGATGCGAGGTCACGGCGCAGGCGAAGCAGGCCTTCAGCGTTGAGAGACTGCTCATAGGCGCCGAGGACCTGGCTTTGACGTACGCTTGGCGGGACGACGGCGCTCACCACGCCGGAGAGGCGATCAAGCAGCTCTTCCTCGGGCAAAGCGAGATCCACGCGTTCATCGAGATAGGTGAGGTAGGCCTCATCAAGGCGACCAGCTCGCCCAGCGGCGCGCAACACCGAAATTGCTGTCAGTAGAGCGGGTTCAGCTTCACCATTGCTGACTTCGATCAAGCCGATTGCGCTCAGGCGGAGCTGCACGGTGTCGGTCGTCTCACCGTTCACCCATTGCTGCGAGCGGCGAACGAGGTCAGCGCGGCTGCCGATCATGGAGAAGCCGGCGGACTGGGTGTCCAGCGATGGCTCTGGCTCACTCGCTTCCATTGCGTCGTCGGATAGTTCTTCTGGCGATACGCCGATTTCCGTTTCGTCATCAGCAGTCCCGGACGTTTCCGTCTCAGGCGCCGGTGTGTCAGTCGTTTCGGCAGGCGCTGCTGGTTGCTCAGAATAAAGCATGTCGGGGCGTTCGACGGCGCGCTGATAGTCGGCGCGGACGTCGTTTGGAAGAAAGAGAAGGCCCGCGCGCGTCAGGCGCTCATCCTCAGTGCCGGACTCTTCGGCGTTCACAGCGGCGAGCAGGGCGCGACGATCATTGCGACTAAGCATGGCGGGGGCGGCCAGCAGGTAGCCGCGCGCCGCCGAGAAGTCGCGTTGCGCAAGTTCGTTGGCAATCTGCTCTGCCCAATAGGCACGGGATGGAACGCCATCCGGCACAATGGTCTCAAATGCCTGATCGATTTCGCGCCGGGTTTCCTCGCGGGCTTCAGCGTCGAGGCTGCCATCAAGGCTTTGTGTGGAATAGGCACTGACCAGGACACGAACGGCCAGCACGGCGAGAATCAGAAGCAGGCTGTTGAAGACCAGCGCATGGCGCCAGCTGCCCTTCTCCTCCAATTCCCTGCGCCTGTGATAGCGGGCCATATACAAGACCTGATGTTCAATCTGGTTTGGATGCGACCCATACGCGGCCGCGCGAGAGCTATAGGGCACAGGCCCCGCCGTGTCCGCAAGTGGCTACAGCTAATCAGGCGACTGGCGCAGACCTTGCAGAATTCAGGACAGGTTCATGTGCGGGCGTGTAATTTAAACCTCATGTAATGGCCAATTGCGCAGAGGGGCAACACGCTATATAGGCCGCGCCAGTGGGAGGTATGGAGACCATGGCTGACACGAAGCTGAATGACTATATCCCGTCCGACGACGAGGAGTTCATGAACCCTCGCCAGCAGGCATTCTTCCGTATGCGCCTCGAGCAGTGGAAGACCGACATCCTTGATGGCACCAAGTCCACAATCAACAATCTTCAGGAAGACTCGAGCAATCTTCCGGATATTGTGGACCGCGCATCATCGGAAAGCGACAAGGCACTGGAGCTTCGCACCCGTGACCGTCAACGCAAGCTGATCTCGAAAATCGACGCAGCGCTGCGCCGTATCGATGAAGGCACTTATGGTTACTGCGACGAGACAGGCGAGCCGATCAGCCTGCGTCGTCTGGAAGCCCGTCCGACTGCGACGCTGAGCCTTGAGGCGCAAGAGCGTCATGAGCGCAAGGAGCGCACGGTTCGCGACGACTGATTGCCTTTTCTGACACCGGAATTGGAAACGGCAGAGCCTGCGAAGGCCCTGCCGTTTTTTGTATCACCCAACGCCCGGCGGTTTGTTTTCAGTGCCGGTCCGTTGAGGGTGAAAATGACACGGGAATCCGAATCAAAAATTACCGCAACATTTCAGCCAGATTAATTCCGAGTGGAGTTGGTTAATGACCAGCGGGGCGGAAATTTACTTTTATTGACGGAAAACCGCTCCTGCAGCTGATTCCAGTGCAGGCGGACTCGAAAATACTAACGCTTCATTAACCAGCGCAGCCCAGTCTGCGGAGTTGGAGAGCTGGGGTTCCTATGCGCGATACAGAACGTACCGAAGAGGACTGGTCCATGTCTGAAAGACGTGAGCGGGCGGTCATGCGCGACGTGCCGAATGTGAGTGCGCCGCCAATCCTGCCCGAGGCAAACGATTTCAAACTTCCGACAGCGCGGGGCATCCTTTCGAAGGAAGAGATCCAGGCCCTGCTGCGTCCGGATCTGCCCAAGATCAACGATGCAGGCGACACGTCGCAGCCCTTCGGCCGGGACCTCGATGCGCGCGAGGAAGTTGATGAAGCAGCGAGGGAGGGTCGGAAGATTGCGGCGCGCCTGTCGCGGGCTTTTGGAGAACATGCAGGCCTCAAAGCCGCTGTCACGCTTGCAACGGCCGCCTCGTTTGAGGACGCCGGTGAGCTGCGCACGTATGCAGAGGAATCTGCCACGAACGCGTTTGCGATTTTCGAAAGTGATGAAGGCGACGCGACGCACATCATCTGTCTGAGCAATCATCTGAATGATCAGTTGATCGCCAATGCGTGTGGTGCGCTATCGCTCGCGGGATCAGCGGCCAAGGCACGTCATCTGAGCGTCATCGACTGCGCTCTCATTCGGCAGTTCATGTCGCCTTTTGGCAGGCTGATGGGACAGGGCCTGTCGCTCGTCGGCATCGAGACGAACGCCGCCTATGTATCTTCGCTTATGGCTGGCGATGTCGGGGCCCGGTTCGACTTCAACGTCGATGCTGCCGGGCGCCGGAGCGCAATGTCACTCTGGACTGTGGAGGTGGCGACTGCGGAACGGCAAGCGAGTGCGCCGGCGGAGCCTCCACGTGAGGTGCAAGACGCAACAGCGCTTCTCACCGCCCGGATGGCAAGCCTGAGTGTGCCGGTCAGGAAGCTTGCAGCGCTGAAACAGGGCGATACGCTTCTGCTTGGATTGCCAGCGGATCAGCCCGTCCAGCTCCTGTCTGGTGGCCGTGATGGGCGTGTTGCCTATGAGGGTGATCTGGGGCGGAAGGGCAACAGCATGGCTGTGCGCCTGCGGCAGTGCGCCTGAGGCGTAAGCGGCTCTGCAGCTTCGCCCTTTTTACCTTCCCCAGCGGGCAGGCCGGCCGCGACCATCGACATGGACAAACGGTCCGTGCACCGCATTAGCCTTGTAGCTGCCCAGCCCGCCGCGTGGGACACTGTCCGTCGCAGCGAATAGCTCCTCAGCGTAGTCGTAGAGGAAATCGGCATCCGTCTTGTCGATCGCGCCATCGCGGTTGAGATCGTCCATCACGCCATCGCGCGGCGCGACGTCGACATAAACGTCGGTCGCGTCGCCATACATGTGACGCGACAGCGTCGCAGAGCCGATAGCGGTATTGTAGAAGGGCGAGCGGTAGCCACTCATCACGAAGAATGTGTCAGCATCGGTGATGCCATCGCGGTTGAGCGCCGCTAGCAGCACTTCCAGTCTTTCCAGATTGTCGCCTGAGATCAAAAGATATTTTGGCCAGTGGTCGGGCTGCTGATGACACAGGAACTGGCCGATCTTGAAGCTCGGCGAGACATTGACGTCGCCATAGCCCTCATCGAGGCGGATAAATCCTCGAGGTGTGTTCTCAGGATAAGCGCCCATCCGAAACCCGTTCAGACGACCATCGGCGTCAACGCGGCTCGAGGGCTCGAGCACGAAAAGCGCCACCTCGTATTTCTCGTCGCCATCAAGGCTACGGAATTCCAATGGATAGGTGCCTGGCGTTTCGGGCGCGGTGAACTCATCGGCGGCCTTGATACGCTCGCCGTCGAGATAGGCGGCCATCCCTGCGGGTACGGTCATTGATACGGTTTCCGAGGGCATGGCCATATGATGCCAGACTGGGTGAGGAATTTCCTCTCCATCAAGCGACACCGGCACGGTCGAAACCGCACCGGTGAAAGCCATTGTCTTCAATATTGCTGCGCCTAGCAGGGTGTTCACCATGTAACCCTAGCCTCGTTCGGTTGCTTCGACAGTTTGCGTACTGGCGGTCTGACCGATTGGAGACATCCTTTCGACCTGACGGATGCCTTCCGTCCGGTCGTAGATGTCGCGCCAGAAGTTGACCGTGCCATCGTCGTTCACCGTCACCGTCATGTAGGTGATGTGAATTGGCATGCGGCCCTGAAAGTCAACGCGGGTGTTGCGCGTCGTCGAAAGGGCATCGCGCACTTCATTGAGCCGCTCGTCGCCATCATAGCTTGCAACCCACTCGGCCATCTTCTCTGGCTGTTCGAGACGGATGCAGCCAGAGCTAAACGCGCGTTCGGCGCGATCGAACAGGTGCGTGCTCGGCGTGCCGTGCAGATAGATCGAATACTGGTTCGGGAAGATGATCTTCAGTTGGCCGAGCGCATTGCTGCTACCTGGTTGCTGAACCAGTCGGTAATTGCTGGCCGAAGACGGATCATTCCAATTGACCGAATAGGCGCTCACTTCTGCACCGCTGGAGCGGTCATAGATCTTGAAGTTGGCGCGCTGCGCGTAGGATGGGTCGCGGCGAAGCTTTGGAAGCTTGTCCTTGGCGACGATGCTGACAGGTGCATACCAGCGTGGGTTCGCAACAGTGTATTCGATTTCATCATTGAAGGTCGGTGTCTCGCGGCTCTTCATGCCAACCACGGACTTCATCGAAATCTCGCGTGCATCCCCATTCCAGCCTTCAACCGTGTAGGAAGGGATATTCGCCCAGATGTAGTGCGCATCCGCCGGGCCCTGGGCACGCCAGCGCTCCATGGAATCTGCGATACGTGCGATCTTGGACTCAACGCTTTCATTGAGAGCCGAAAGCGTCTTTGGACCGATCACACCATCCGGCTCAATGCCGTGACGTTGCTGGAAGGTCTGGACCGCTTCAACCAGATCTTCGCTGTAGAGCATTGGGTCAGCAGCGGATGTCTTAATGGATTTCGTCGCAAAGAGGTTGGTGCGGCGATCGCCGCCAGCCTCTGGATTGCGCTCTTCGACGGAAACATTTTGGAGCTTGCCGGCATCAGCCAGCAACATCTGCTCATTGCTTTCGGGGGCTTCGATATAGCCTTCGACGCTCAAACGCTCTCGAATTGCGGGAATGCGCGGGTCGCTATCGCCAGCTTCAACGCTCTCGCCCTCAGGGATTGCGAGCCATCCGCCAGCATCGCGAATGTCGCGATACTGGGCGAGTGCACCCTTGAGTGCGGCGTATTGCGGATAGCCCGACTCAAAGTCCTGAAAGCTGAGCGTGCGGCCCTGGCCCGCTTCGAGCAGCTTCTTCGAGACGAGAGCCATCTTGGCTGATCCGTAACCGCTCGTTGCGGCCTTGCCTTCATCGCTGAGACCTCCGCTGACGGCTGAGGCAATGCGAAGCCATGCGGCCGTCAGGGCAAGATCAGCCTCGGCCTGCTCGTCTTCACTGCCTGCGGAAAAGCGCTTGTCGATGAGCTGCTCCAGATCGCTGTCCAGAACTTCATCGCTTGCGAGGCCATGTTCGAAGAGATCGCCCGCCGCGTTCTGAAGGCTTTCGGCGCCTTGGCGTGTCCAGATCGGTTGGAACATTCTCTGGATGTAGGCCCTGCGAGCAACTTCACTGACGCTTTCGCCCATCTCGCCATTCAGTTCGGCTTCAAACCAGTCGCTCATAACTGCCGTCTCGATAGCATTTGGAAGCGGTGCCGACACGGCGGCGCCAGACATGGCAGCCTGTTCTGCGGCACTTACAGCGCGGATTGCCGCTCCATCACCGCCGAGCTGTGCAAGCGCGACCGGCGACGCTGAGGCAAGGATGATTGAGACGAAGAGCGGTTTCATGTTTTCGGGTCCTGTATCGCTGTGACTGTTGCCAATCCAACGGAGGCAACAATGAGAGCGTTCCCGAGAAAGTTTGGTGCAGAATGCTGGAACCAAATCACAGTTTCTGCGTGTCAACCGCCGCCTTGGTGGTGCTGCAGGGCATCCATTAACGCGTCTTTCGGAAGCATTAACCATCCTCGTGGCAGCCTGTCCGGAAGTCGTCGTCGCCCCTAGCCGCGTGCACTGAGGCTATTTGGCGTTATCATGCGATTTTTCGAATCAGCGCGCGATTGATGCGTGTCCGGAGTATACCCCAATGTCCGATCAGCTGGCTGAAAACAAAGACCGTGATGAACAGCACCAACAGGAAGCCGATCCTGGCGCCAAAGGTGTGAGGGTAGACCTGCTGCAACTGCTCTTCTGGGGCTGCCTTCTGGCGGCTGTTGCTGCTGCAAGTGTTGCCATTGCGTGGCCTGAAGCGGTGGGCGGCATTGGACCGATGCTCCTTATCTCCATGGCGGCTGGCTTTATCGTTTTCCTGCTCTGGATTTTAAAGGGGGCAGGGCGCAAGCTTGGGCTCTTCCCGCAGCGCGGTGCCGCTGCAGATGCTGTTGATGCCGCCGGTCCACGCTTTGGCTGGATCGAGGCGCTGGACGAAGCGGTTCTGGTCGCAGACGCAGGTGGCGCGCCCATTGCGGCGAACGAGCATTACCGCGAGTTGTCGCGTCGTATCCTTTCCAATCTCAAGGATACTGCAGCGCCTGTTTCCTTTGACCGTCTTTTCTCATCCATGCCGGGGCTGGCCGCCCCCGTCTTCCGACTGTCCCGCGCAGCGCGGGCAAGCGAGCCGCTGAGCGAGACGCTTCCGGCGATGACCGTCGGGCCGGAGACAGAGACCGTCCAGTATGAGGCCATGGTGGCGCCGCTGCCGCGTGGCCGCGTGATGTGGCGCCTGCGCGAAGTGAGCGCTGCGCCGCTGAGCGGTGCGACAACTGACGGTCAATCGCTTTATGTCGAAGACGCGCCTGTCGGCTTCTTCGCGGCGCGCCCCGATGGGCGCATCAGCTATGCCAACAAGTGGCTGCGTGACCTGATCGGCCTGCCGGAGACCGCGCGGAATGTGCGCCTTGATGACATCATGCGCCCTGAATTCGTTCGCATGCTGGGGCGCGATCGCAAGAGCAAGATGCCGGCGCAAACGCGCATCATGATCCGGGGCAGGGACGGGGTGGAGCTGCCGATGCAGGCGCTGACATCCTGGTCCGGCAAGGGCGTGAATGCACAGGGCCGTACAGTCCTGATGTCAGCCCAGCTTGCGCCTGCCGAACGCGAGGGCCGCTTCAGCGCTCCCGTGTCCGTGCGGCCGCCGTCGACAGAGCCCAACCCGCTATTCAATGAAGCACCATTTGGTGTTGCGCGTCTCGAAGGGGCGAGCGTTGAGAGCGCGCGCATTCTGGATGCAAACCGCGCCCTTCGCGAACTGAGCGAGGCATCAGAAGCAGGTGGCGCTTTTGCTGATATCTTCCTGAATGAAGCCGACGATGCAGGTGAACAAATTTCATCGAAACTGGCTGAGGCCGTCGACAAGCCCGTCGGTCTGAAGATGCCAGGCGAGCCACCCAGGAATGTAAACGTATTCGTGTCCCTGGATGCAGCAGGGCGCCCGTCCGTTGCCTACATCATCGACATCACTGAGCAGAAGGATCTTGAGATCCGTCTGGCGCAGGGTGAGAAGATGCAGGCTATCGGCCAGCTTGCTGGCGGTGTCGCGCATGATTTCAACAATGTCCTGACCGGTATCATGCTCAACAATGATGAGCTGATGACCCGCCACCCGGTTGGCGACCCGTCCTACGAAAACATCAAGAGCATCTACGAGTTTTCGGTGCGGGCGAAGGACCTTGTTCGCATGCTGCTCGCCTATGCGCGTCAGCAGACCTTCAAGCGCGAGATCGTGAATGCGACGGACTTCCTGACGGAGTTTTCACGCCTGCTGCAGCAGATCCTGGATGAGCGTATCGACTTCAAGACCGTTCACGGGCGCAACCTGCCTTACATCAAGGCGGACATAAACCAGCTTGAAACGGCAATCATCAATCTCGTGACCAATGCGCGTGACGCCATGCTGCTGTCAGGCCGGACGGGCGGTTCGCTGACGATCCGCACGTCTGCAGCCACCGGCGCCGATGCCCATGAAAAGGGCTTCACTTATGTTGATGATGGCGACTATCTGCTTATTGAAGTGGCAGATACCGGGTGCGGTATCCCGACCGATATCCTCAACAAGATCTTCCAGCCCTTCTTCACCACCAAGGATGTTGGCGTCGGTACGGGCCTCGGCCTCGCAACTGTTTACGGCATCATCAAGCAGTCGGAAGGCTATATCTGCCCGATCTCCAAGGTTGGCGAGGGTACGACCTTCCAGATTTACCTGCCTGCGCTGAAGGAAGAGGACATCCCGCAACCTGCAGAGGATGCGCCTGTCGAGGCAGCAGAAGAGCCGCGCCCGATGGATATTTCGGGCCGTGGCCGCATCCTTCTGGTCGAGGACGAGAAGGGCCTGCGCGATATCGCCGTCATGCACCTCATCTCGCGCGGCTATGAGGTAGAGTCGGCGGCCGACGGTGAAGAGGCGCTGGAAATCCTCGAGGATGAGCCAGGTGCATTTGATCTGGTTATCTCCGACGTCGTCATGCCGGGTATGGATGGGCCGACGCTGATCCGTGAGGCGCAGGAATATCTTGGCGAGGCGCGCGTGATCTTCGTGTCGGGCTATGCCGACCCGAACATCGCCAAACAGCTCGACGACCGGGAAATCACCTTCCTCGCAAAACCGTTCAATGTTCGCCAGCTCGCCGAAAAGGTGAAGCAGCAACTGGGCGTGCGTAAGGAGCGTGAGGCGGCCTAGAGCCTAGTCTGCGCGCCAGCGCGCGCAGATCGAAGTTGGCAGCATGCGGCGGGTCTTCTCTTCCGGCAAGGCCATCTCACCCATCTCGATGCGGCCGCCGAACGCTTTCATCCGGTCGCCCAGCGCCTGCGCCAGTGCAATATGCGACAGGCGGACGGCATAGGCGGTGAGGATCACGAAGAGCGGCTTTTTCACCAGAAGGCTCGCCACTCCGTCGAGCAGACCGGGCAGGTCTTCCTCGAAACGCCAAGTCTCATTCTTGGTGCCGCGGCCGAATTTTGGCGGGTCCAGAATGATCGCGTCATACTGATTGCCGCGGCGCTGTTCGCGGGCAACGAACTTCATCGCATCGTCTGCGATCCAGCGGATCGTGCGGTCGTCGAGACCAGAGAGGGACTGGGCGTCCTTGCCGAAGCCGTTCGACTTCGGGCTGGCGTCAAGGTGGACCACTTCCGCGCCGGCCTGCGCGCAGGCAAGCGACATGAGGCCGGTATAGCCAAACAGGTTCAGAACCTTTGCCGGGCGGCCTGCCTTTTTGAGCTGTTCCTGCGCAAAAGCCCAGTGAACCGCGTGTTCCTGAAAGACGCCCATGTGGCGGAAGGGCGTGCGGCGCGCTTCAAAGCGGATGCCGTTCCACTCCATCGGCCATGTGTCGGGCGCTCTCGGATTGAGGCGCCGCCATTCGCCGCGCTCATCATCGCCTGCCTTGGCATCAAACCAGGCATCGGCTTTCCAGCTTCTGACGGGCTGGTTGGGTCGCCAGAAGGCTTGGGGGTCCGGACGGATGACGTTCTGGCTCCCGAAACGCTCCAGCTTCATGCCGTCGCCGCTGTCGAGGAGGGCATAGTCTTCCCAGTTATCAGCGAGGAAAAGCGTCTGTTCGTATTTCATGCAAACCCCCGTTGGCGCCAGGCTTCGTACGTCATGATGGCGGTGGCCTGCGCGAGGTTGAGGCTGTCGGCGCCGCCGCGCATCGGGATGAGGCAGAGCGTATCGCATTTCGCTTCGACCTCATCAGGAAGGCCCGCCTGCTCATTGCCCATCAGGATGATGCTTGGACCTGTCATGTCAGCTTCTGTGTGACGGACCGTTCCGTTCACGCTGGCAGCGAACATTGAGAGGCCTTTGCCAGTACGCCAGGTGTTGAAATCGTCAAAGCTGCTGCGCGCGAATGGGATGTCGAAGATAGAGCCCATGGATGCGCGCACAGCCTCTACGCTGTAAGGGTCGCAGCACTGGCCGATGAGAAGGACGCCAGAGATCCCAGCGCAATCGGCTGTCCGCAGGATCGTGCCTAGATTGCCTGGGTCGCGAACCTCGTAAAGCGCAATCCAGAGCGAGGATTTCGGAACGCTGAGGTCGCCAAGCTTTGGGGCGGCCTGTTTGAACGCGCCGATGACAGCTTGCGGGTTGTCCTTGCGGGCGATCTGCCCGGCGAGACGGTCTGTGACCTGAACGGTGCGTGCGCCGGACTTAGAGGCGCGGGAGACAAGATCGCGGACAAAGGAGCGTTCTGCGCTGGAAGCGGAAACGACGAGGCTGTCGAGTTCCCAGCCAGCGGACAGACCCTGTTCAACAAGGCGCGCGCCCTCAGCGAGGAACAGTCCGGTTTCGGCCCGGCCTTTCTTGCGCTCGAGGCTGCGAAGGCTCTTGATGAGCGGGTTCGATGTGCTCGAAATGATATCAGGAGGCGATGACATGCGCGGCGTGTAGCCTGATGGGCGGTGGAAGACAATTGACGCAGGCGTCAGGGTTCGGTCTGGTAGCAGAATCAAGACAGGAATGCCGACCTGCCTGCAGAGCCAGAGGTTCTGGCGTGCAGGATGATGCGTCATAAGCAAGCTGGCGACGCGTTGAACACCGTTGCGAGCATGGGGAGCCCACGAGATGGCTTTGGTTCATGAGTATGTCTGGTTCATCCTGGCCGGGGCCGTCGTCTTTGGTTTTGTGCTCGCCTGGATCCTGCGTGGCCTGAAGAAATCGCCGGCTGAACAGCGCGCGATTGTAGATCGCGATATCGCGCTGCTTGAGCTGCAGCAGACGAAGGATGAGCTCGACAGCCTGTTTGCGGCGCAGCGAAAGTTTAAGGCGGAAACCAAGGCCGCCGCCGATGCGGGCGCTGATCCGGCCCTGAGGGCGCAGGTCGAAAAGCTACAGGCAGAGCTTGCTGCGGCTAGGGCAGGGCTGGAAGTAGCACCTAAGGCGCAGGCAGAATTGGCCGCGCCGCCAGAGACGCTGAGTGCGCCTGCTCCGGCCGAGAGCGAGGGCTCCGCCGAGCAAAAGGCATCTGCGAAAGCAAGCGCGGACGCCGAGATGCGCAATGCACTGATTGCGCGAAACGAGTATCTCGAGGCTCGCATGCACGACGTTGAGCTGCGCCTGCACCACATGGCGAAAGAGGTCTCTGTGGCGAAGGTGCAAGAGAGCCCCGCGATCAGCAGTTCGAAAGACGCTTGGCTAGCAAATTATCTCGGTCTTCGTGCGGAAGCGCTTCAGGCCAAGCTGCAGGAGACGCTCAACTCATCAGGCAAGAAGCAGGCTCTTGCTAATGTGCAGTCTGCGCCAGAGCTGTCGAAGGAAGATACTGAGGCGCGAGACGAAGAGATGGCGCGTCTTCGCTGGCGCAACCGCTATCTGGAGAGCCGTCTCGCCTATCTCGGACAGCCTTCATCACGTCCCTCTGCACCTGCATCGCCTGCAGCTACTTCAGGCGAGCGCGCCGCTAACCCAGCCTCAAGCCCGTCCCGTCCGGCGCCATCAGCAGCACAGGCGCCAGTACGCCCAGGCCAGCCCGCCTCCGCGCCGCGTCTTGCCGAAACATCGCCTGACCGGCTCGCGGCGCGTGGTCCGCGTTTCACCAGCCCGTTTTCGGCGCTCGCAAACTCCGCCCCTGCAAAGAAGCAGGCGCCCCCAATCGCTGCAGCGTCCAGCCGTCCCACACCGATCAAGCCACCAGCGAAGCAGACCGCTGACGGTCAGGCAGACGACTTGACCCGGATTTCGGGTCTAAGCTCGTCCATAGAGCTCAAGCTCAACGAGATCGGCATCTGGCATTATGCTCAGATCGCAAGCTGGACCGACCAGCACCTTGAGTGGGTGGACCGCAGTTTCGGTCTCGATGGTCAGGCCAAACGGGAAGGCTGGGTCGCTCAGGCCAGCCAGTTGATTGCCGCAGACTAATTTCTGTCCCAGGCAATTGAACGAACCGGTGATTTGCGAGTTTAGCCATTCAGGCTAATAATCGATGCAAATGGGAGACACCGGATGGCAGTGGACAACAAGGCTGAGGCCGTATCGCGCGGGGCGCACAAGCAGGACAAGCTTCACAGAAAGCTATTTGTAGCGCTCGCCGGGTCTCTGACCCTTGCTGCGGCTGCCTGTAGCGTGAACCCTTACACAGGCGAGCAGCAGTTTGCCGCCTATGATGACGCCCAGCTCTCACAGGCATCTGCCCAAGCGTGGCAGCAATTGCAGGCACAGACACCGACGCTCAGCTCAGGCGCTCAGTATAATCGCGTCCAGACCGTCTGGCGGCGCATCGCGGCAGCGTCACCAAAAGCGGGCGAGCAGTGGGATGTGCAGGTGTTTAATTCGGACGAAGTCAACGCCTTCGTCATGCCGGGAAACCGCGTCGGTGTTTATACCGGCCTTCTGAACCTCGTTGAGAATGACGACCAGCTCGCAGCGGTCCTCGGCCATGAGGTCGCGCACGCGATCTATCGCCATGCAAACCAGCGCGCGACCCGCGCGGCAGCGGCCTCCACAGCGGTGCAGATCGGTGCAGCAGCTGTCGGTAGCAGCGGACTTGGCGTCGATCCGAACCAGGTGAATGCGCTTGGCAGTGTCGCCGCGAACCTTGGTGTCGTTCTGCCCTATAGCCGCAACGCCGAGCTTGAGGCTGATCTCGCGGGTGTCGATTACATGGTCCGGGCCGGATATGACCCGCGCGCAGCTATCCGCCTTTGGGAAGTGATGCAACAGGCCAACAACCAACGCACAGCTGATTTCCTGTCGACCCACCCGAACCCGGATGTCCGCCAGCAGCGTATCCGCGATTACATTCAGCAGAAGGGCTACTAGGCCTTTATGTAAGGACGCAGAGCTGACCCGGCGGGCTTGACCTGCCGGGTCTTTTCGTGTGTACCGCGCGCTTCGCTCAGCAATGGGCGGAATACCTGTGGGAGGTGCCGGTGGTTAAGACCATCACCGGGCTCATGACCACGGGGCCTCAAACCAGGCGGCCGGATCGAAAGACCACCGGTCACTTTACAAGCCAGAGAGGATGACATGGCTAAGAAATTGCTGGGGCAGCTCAAGCTCCAGATCCCGGCCGGTTCGGCCAACCCGTCTCCACCCGTTGGTCCAGCGCTCGGTCAGCGCGGCATCAACATCATGGAGTTCTGCAAGGCCTTTAACGCGAAGACGGAGAGCATGGAAAAGGGCCTGCCGATCCCAGTCGTGATCGACTACTATCAGGACAAGTCCTTTACCTTCACCACGAAGACGCCGCCTGCGAGCGTTCTTCTGAAAAAGGCTGCAGGCCTGAAGATCGGCAAGCCGAACTCAGGTGCAAAGCAGCCGGGCAAAGACGTCGCCGGTAAGGTGACGATCGCCCAGTGCCGCGAGATCGCCGAAGCCAAGATGGTCGATCTCAATGCAACGGACCTCGACGCCGCAACAGAGATCATCAAAGGCTCTGCGCGCTCGATGGGCCTGAACGTGGTGGAATAAGAACATGGCTAAGCACGGAAAAAGATATCGCGCCGCTCACGGCACTGTCGACATCGAGAAAGTGTATGGCGTTTCTGAAGCCATCTCGCTAGTGAAATCCAACGCAACCTCCAAGTTCGACGAGACCATCGAAGTCGCCGTCAATCTGGGCGTTGACCCGAAATATGCTGACCAGATGGTTCGCGGCATGGTCTCCATGCCTGCCGGTACCGGTAAGGACGTCCGCGTCGCTGTGTTCGCACGCGATGCCAAGGCAGAAGAAGCCCAGAAGGCTGGCGCTGACTTCGTCGGTGCCGAAGACCTCATGGAGCAGATCCAGGGCGGCATGATGGACTTCGACCGCGTCATCGCGACGCCAGACATGATGGCTGTTGTCGGCCGTCTCGGTAAGGTGCTCGGCCCACGCGGCCTGATGCCAAACCCAAAAGTCGGCACGGTCACGCCAAACGTTGCGAAGGCTGTTGCCGACGCAAAGGGCGGCTCTGTCGAGTTCCGCGTCGAGAAGCAGGGCATCATTCATGCCGGCATCGGCAAGGCCAGCTTCTCCGAGGCTGACCTTGAGAAGAACTTCAAGGCATTCGTCGACGCGCTGGTCAAGGCACGTCCGTCGGGCGCCAAGGGTACCTATGTCCGGAAGATCGCTCTTTCCTCGACCATGGGCCCAGGTGTCAGCGTTGATACCGCCGAGGCAATTGCTGTCGGCTAAGGCCTGGCACTATGCCAAATCAGACAAGCGCCCGGGCTTTGCGGCCCGGGCGTTTTTCGTTGCCGGGTGCGCCGCAGTTTGATCTCATACGGGTTACTTGACCGGTCTGAGATTTTGTGCGGGCGAGGGGTTGCGGCAAAAATGTTTACACGTTAACAGACCCCTCTTGACGGGAGGCCACCGACCTAAATCGGGGGGCTCCCGTTTTCCTGTCCAAGACCATGGGTCGTGCCCTTTGGGCTCAGAAATCCCATGATAGACGGGGTGAGGCGAGTATTAGAGGCTGTCGGAATTCGCGTTTCGGCCAGTCTGGTATCGCCAGGCCCTGGGCAGGCGCTGGACGCGGAGTGATCCGTTGAAGGCGAATTCCCGGGCGCCCGGATGGGCCGGACGCCTTAACTGGAGAACCGTAATGGATAAAGCTGGAAAGCAGGCGGCGCTCGCGGAACTCGAAGAAGTTTTCGAGAATTCCGGTGCAGTTGTCGTCACGCATTATACCGGTTTGAGCGTTGCGGAACTGACGAAGCTGCGTACCACGCTCAGAGAGCAGGGTGGGCGGCTTAAAGTGGTCAAGAACCGGATTGCCAAGATTGCCCTCAAGGGCAAGGGCGGCGATGCGGCTCAGGGCCTCTTCACTGGCCAGGTGGCAATTGCCTATGCAGAAGACCCGACGGTCCCTGCAAAAGCGACTGCCGATTTTGCCAAAGACAATGATAAGCTGAAACTCGTCGGAGGCGTCATGGGCGCCGAAGTGATGGACGGTGCGGGTGTTGAAGCCCTCGCCAAGATGCCATCGCGCGAAGAGATGATTGCAACCATTGTTGCCCGCCTGACAGGTCAGGCCAGCCAGATCATCCAGCGCGTCAATGCGCCGGGCCAAGGTCTTGCTGGAGCGATCAAGGTCATCGGCGAGCAGGCAGCGGCATAGCGTCAGCTAGACAACGCGAAACCAGAACACCTCTTATTTTTGAACAAGAAAGTCGATCAGACAAATGGCAGATATTGCAAAACTTGGTGACGAACTTCTCGGCCTCACCATCCTCGAAGCAAAAGAGCTCAACGACTATCTCGAAGAGCGCGGCATCAAAGCAGCGGCAGCTGTTGCTATGGCCGGTCCAGCAGCTGGCGGCGGCGACGCAGCAGCAGCTGAAGAGAAATCCGAATTCGACGTTATCCTGACCGATGGCGGCGACAAGAAAATCAACGTCATTAAGGTCGTGCGCGAAGTCGTGTCCGGTCTTGGCCTGAAAGAAGCCAAGGAGCTCGTCGAAGGCGCTCCGAAGCCGATCAAGGAAGGCGTTTCCAAGGACGAAGCAGAAGAACTCAAGAAGAAGTTCGAAGAAGCTGGTGCCAAGGTTGAAATCAAGTAAGCCGGTTCCGGCTTACAATTAAGGGGTGGTGTCTGCGCGAGGCATCATCTCTGTAGAGTAAATAGCGCGGCGGAGCCCTTTATGGGTTCCGCCGCGTGCTCGCGTTTCAGGTGGCAAGCCGCCGCCGGATCTGCATGCTGCAGGACGGAGTGGCCGGCAAGAAACGGAACTAAAGATGGCTCTTTCTTTCACGGAAAAAAAACGTATCCGCAAATCCTTCGGTCGTATTCCCGAAGCCATCGACATGCCAAACCTCATCGAAGTGCAGCGCTCCTCCTACGAGCAGTTCCTGCAGATGCATACCGCTCTTGCTGAGCGCACCGATGACGGCCTTGGTGGTGTCTTTAAAAGCGTTTTCCCAATCATCGACTTCAATGAGCGCGCGACGCTTGAATACGTTTCATACGAATTCGAGCCGCCGAAGTTCGACATGCAGGAGTGCATGCAGCGCGACATGACCTACGCAGCGCCGCTGAAAGTGCGGCTGCAGCTGGTCGTCTTCGATATCGACGAAGATACGGGCGCGAAGTCCATCAAAGAGGTCAAGGAACAGGAAGTCTATCTCGGCGACATTCCGCTGATGACGGACAAGGGTACGTTCATCGTGAACGGCACCGAGCGCGTGATCGTCTCGCAGATGCACCGTTCGCCTGGCGTGTTCTTCGACCACGACCGCGGCAAGACCCACTCGTCGGGCAAGCTGCTCTTCGCGGCCCGCATCATTCCTTACCGTGGCTCCTGGCTCGATTTCGAGTTCGACGCCAAGGACATTCTCAACATCCGTATCGACCGCAAGCGCAAGCTTCCGGCGACCACGATGCTGTATGCGCTCGGTTATGACACTGACGAGATCATCGATCTCTTCTACACCCGCTCTGTCTTCCGCCTCGACAAGAAGGGCTGGATCGCGGGCTACCGTCCAGAAAGCTGGAAGGGCCAGAAGCCAGACTATGACCTCGTCGACGCAAAGACCGGCAAGGTCGTCGCGCCAGCAGGCCGTAAGATCACCGCGCTCGCTGCAAAGCGTATTGCTGAAGGCGGCACGGATGAGCTTCTCGTTCCGTCGACGGCGCTTGAGGGCAAGTTCCTCGGCCGCGATATCGTCAACCGTGAAACCGGTGAGATCTTTGGTGAGGCCGGCGACGTCCTGACCGAGGAGCTCGTCGCAGAGCTTCGCGAGCTTGGCCAGAAGTCGGTTGAGATTCTCAACATTGACGGCGCTGACCGTGGCCCATGGCTGCGCAACACGCTGAAGGCTGACAAGAACGAGACGCGCTTCGAAGCGCTGTCCGACATCTACCGCGTCATGCGCCCTGGTGAGCCACCGACCCAGGAAGCAGCCGACGCGCTGTTCAACCAGCTCTTCTTCGATGGCGAGCGCTATGACCTCTCCGCGGTTGGCCGCGTGAAGATGAATATGCGCCTCAACATGGCTCTCGATGATTACGAGCTTGCTGAAGACAGCATGCGCACCCTGCGCAAGGAAGACATTGTCGGCGTCATGAAGGTCATCCTCGACCTGAAGGACGGCAAGGGCGAAGTCGACGACATCGACAACCTCGGCAACCGCCGTGTCCGTTCGGTCGGCGAGCTGATGGAAAACAACTACCGCATCGGTCTCGTCCGTATGGAGCGCGCCATCAAGGAGCGTATGTCCTCGGTCGATATCGACACGGTCATGCCGCACGACCTGATCAATGCGAAGCCGGTTGTCGCTTCGGTGCGTGAATTCTTCGGCTCCTCGCAGCTGTCGCAGTTCATGGACCAGACCAACCCGCTGTCGGAAATCACCCACAAGCGTCGTCTTTCGGCACTTGGCCCAGGCGGTCTCACCCGTGAGCGCGCAGGCTTCGAAGTCCGCGACGTTCACCCGACCCACTATGGCCGTATCTGCCCGATTGAGACGCCGGAAGGCCCGAACATCGGTCTGATCAACTCGCTCGCGACCCATGCACGCGTGAACAAGTACGGCTTCATCGAAAGCCCGTACCGCAAGGTCGAGAATGGCAAGCTGACCAGCGAAGTCGTGTACCTCTCCGCCATGGAGGAGCACCGCTTCGCGATCGCGCAGGCCAATGCGACCGTCAATGACAAGGGTGAACTCGACAATGAGTTCGTCAACGCCCGCGTCAACGGCGAAGCGACGCTCGTCCCGCGCGAGGAAGTGGAGTATATGGACGTGTCGCCGAAACAGGTTGTTTCGGTTGCTGCGGCCCTCATCCCGTTCCTTGAAAACGACGACGCCAACCGCGCTCTCATGGGCTCGAACATGCAGCGTCAGGCTGTGCCGCTCGTCAAATCAGAAGCCCCGTTTGTCGGTACCGGCATGGAGTCCGTTGTTGCCCGCGACAGCCGCGCAGCTGTTGTGGCGCGCCGCGCCGGTGTGATCGAGCAGGTGGACGGTACGCGTATCGTTGTGCGCGCGACGGAAGACATCGACTCGGCGAAGTCCGGCGTTGATATCTATCGCCTCGCAAAGTTCCGCCGTTCGAACCAGAACTCCTGTATCAACCAGCGCCCGATTGTGCGCGTGGGTGACGAAGTCCGTTCCGGCGACATCATTGCAGACGGCCCGTCCACCGATCTTGGTGAGCTGGCACTCGGCCGCAACGTGCTCGTCGCGTTCATGCCGTGGAATGGCTACAACTTCGAGGACTCCATCCTGATCTCCGAGCGGATCGTGAAAGACGACGTCTTCACCTCGATCCACCTGGAAGAGTATGAGATCGCGGCTCGCGACACCAAGCTCGGCCCGGAAGAGATCACGCGCGACATTCCGAACGTCGGCGAGGAAGCCCTGCGTAACCTCGACGAAGCCGGTATCGTTGCTGTTGGCGCTGAAGTGAAAGCTGGCGACATTCTCGTCGGCAAGGTCACGCCGAAGGGCGAAAGCCCGATGACGCCGGAAGAAAAGCTTCTGCGCGCTATCTTCGGTGAGAAGGCGTCTGACGTTCGCGACACCTCCCT
Source organism: Henriciella algicola (assembly GCF_003576245.1). Lineage (GTDB taxonomy): Bacteria > Pseudomonadota > Alphaproteobacteria > Caulobacterales > Hyphomonadaceae > Henriciella > Henriciella algicola. Next base: position 10,231 of record NZ_QWGA01000003.1, on the reverse strand, counting down.
GCGCGTGCCTCCGGGCGGCTCGGGTACGGTCGTTGAGGTCCGTGTCTTCAATCGTCACGGCATCGACAAGGATCAGCGCGCGCTCCAGATCGAGCGTGAGCAGATCGAACAACTGCAGGAAGATAAAGAAGACGAGCAGAACATCCTGGAGCGCAACACCTATGCGCGCCTGCGTGAACTGCTCGTTGGAAGCGAAGCTGCTGCAGGCCCGAAAGGCTTCAAGACGGGCAAGATCACCAGTGAGGCACTTGACGAACTTCGCGAGAGCCAGTGGTGGGAAATCGCCCTGAAGTCTGAAAAGGCCCAAGGCGAGCTTGATTTTCTGCAGAGCCGCTTCAACGACTCCCTGCGTGAGCTCGAAGCCCGCTTCAACGACAAGGTCGACAAGGTCCAGTCGGGCGACGACCTGCCTCCAGGCGTGATGAAGGTCGTCAAAGTCTTCCTCGCTGTGAAGCGCAAGCTGCAGCCGGGCGACAAGATGGCTGGCCGTCACGGCAACAAGGGTGTGATCTCGAAGATCAACCCGGCCGAAGACATGCCATTCACTGAAGACGGTACGCCTGTCGATATCGTTCTCAACCCGCTCGGCGTGCCGTCGCGGATGAACGTCGGGCAGATCCTGGAAACCCATATGGGCTGGGCCTCGAATGGTCTTGGCCGTCTGGTCCAGAATGCGCTCGATGAGTGGAACGAGAACAAGGACAATAAGGCTCTGCGCGAGACGGTCCAGCACGTGTACGGCAAGGAGCAGGAACTGCCCGAGTCCGATACCGAGATCGTCGAGCTGGCCTCGAACCTCAGCAATGGTGTTCCGATCGCAACGCCAGTGTTCGACGGCGCTCGTGAAGCTGACATCGTCGAAATGCTGGAGCGGGCAGGGCTGGATGCGTCCGGTCAGGTGACCCTGTTCGACGGTCGCACCGGCGAAGCGTTCAAGCGCAAGGTCACGGTTGGCTACAAGTATCTTCTGAAGCTTCACCACCTGGTGGACGAGAAGATCCACGCCCGCTCGACCGGCCCATACTCGCTCGTTACCCAGCAGCCGCTGGGCGGCAAGGCGCAGTTCGGTGGTCAGCGCTTCGGCGAGATGGAGGTCTGGGCCCTGGAAGCGTATGGCGCCGCCTACACGCTGCAGGAAATGCTCACCGTCAAGTCCGATGACACGGCAGGTCGTGCCAAGGTGTACGAAGCCATCGTCCGCGGTGATGATACGTTCGAAGCCGGTATCCCGGAATCGTTCAACGTTCTCATCAAGGAAATGCGCTCGCTTGGCCTCAATGTCGAACTGATCGAAGCCAATGAGGATGATGATGACTCACCGGTGGCGGCCGAATAGGCCGCCACGTGGTAATCGTGTCGAATAGAGACTAGGTTTTTCTAAAGGCCAGACATCAGGTCTGGCCGCCCCCTCCCGAGGAGCGGAATTAAATGCGCCAAGACGTCACAAACCCCTTCAATAACGCCAACGCCCCAGCCCCGAGCTTTGAGGCGATCAAGATCTCTATCGCCAGCCCGGAAAAGATCCGGTCCTGGTCGTCCGGTGAGATTAAGAAGCCGGAAACCATCAACTACCGGACCTTCAAGCCAGAGCGCGAAGGCCTGTTCTGTGCCCGCATCTTCGGTCCAATAAAGGACTATGAGTGCCTTTGCGGCAAGTATAAGCGCATCAAGTATCGCGGGATCGTCTGTGAGAAGTGCGGCGTCGAAGTTACCCTCGCCAAGGTTCGCCGTGAGCGCATGGGCCACATCGAGCTAGCTGCGCCTGTCGCGCACATCTGGTTCCTGAAATCGCTTCCATCGCGCATTTCCACGCTGCTGGACATGGCTCTGAAGGACGTTGAGCGCGTTCTCTACTTCGAGAGCTATGTGGTCATCGAGCCGGGCCTCACCCCGCTTGAGCCGAACCAGCTGCTCACCGAAGAAGAGTATATGGACGCTCAGGACGAGCACGGTGAAGACGCCTTCACGGCGATGATCGGTGCCGAAGCTGTTCGCGAGCTCCTGCGCGCGCTTGATCTTGAGTCGCTCGCAGACCAGCTGCGTGAAGACCTCGCAGAATCCACCAGCGAACTGAAGACGAAGAAATTCTCCAAGCGTCTCAAGGTCGTGGAGGCGTTCCTTGCATCCGGTGCGAAGCCGGAATGGATGATTATGACGATCGTTCCGGTGATCCCGCCGGATCTTCGTCCGCTCGTTCCGCTGGACGGTGGCCGCTTTGCGACCTCTGACCTGAACGACCTTTATCGCCGTGTGATCAACCGGAACAACCGCCTGAAGCGCCTCATGGAGCTTCGCGCGCCGGACATCATCATCCGTAACGAAAAGCGGATGCTGCAGGAGTCTGTCGACGCCCTGTTCGACAATGGCCGCCGCGGCCGCGTCATCACGGGCACCAACAAGCGCCCGCTGAAGTCGCTCTCCGACATGCTGAAAGGCAAGCACGGCCGTTTCCGTCAGAACCTGCTCGGCAAGCGCGTCGACTATTCTGGTCGTTCGGTCATCGTGGTTGGCCCGAACATGAAGCTGCATGAGTGCGGCCTGCCGAAGAAGATGGCGCTCGAGCTGTTCAAGCCGTTCATCTATGCGCGTCTCGATGCGAAGGGGCTCGCCGGCACCGTCAAGGCTGCCAAGAAGCTCGTCGAGAAAGAAAAGCCGGAAGTCTGGGATATCCTCGAAGAGGTCATTCGTGAGCACCCGGTCCTGCTGAACCGCGCACCGACGCTGCACCGTCTCGGCATTCAGGCGTTCGAGCCAAAGCTGATCGAAGGCAAGGCCATCCAGCTTCACCCGCTGGTCTGTGCGGCCTTCAACGCTGACTTCGACGGCGACCAGATGGCTGTTCACGTTCCGCTCTCGCTGGAAGCCCAGCTGGAAGCGCGCGTGCTGATGATGTCGACGAACAACATCCTGTCGCCAGCCAACGGCAAGCCAATCATCGTTCCGTCGCAGGACATCATTCTTGGCCTCTACTACCTGTCGCTCGACAAGGACGAAGAGCCAGGCTCGTACAAGACCGACAAGGAAGGGCGTCCGCTTCAGGGCATCTATTCCGACATGGCGGAAATCGAGCATGCCCTGCACGCAGGCAAGCTGTCGCTGCACGCCAAGATCAAGGCGCGCTTCGAAGGCGTTGATGAAGAGGGCAATGAAGAAGTCCGCATCATCGACACCACGCCGGGCCGCTACATGATTGCGTCCCTGCTGCCGAAGATGAAAGGCATGCGCGCCGAGCTGGTCAACGACCTTATGACCAAGAAGGCGATCTCCAAACTGATCGATGAGGTCTATCGGAACTGCGGTCAGAAGGCGACGGTCATCTTCTGCGACCAGGTGATGGCACTCGGCTTCCGTGAGGCCTGCAAGGCGGGCATTTCGTTCGGTAAGGACGACATGAAGATTCCGGCAGCCAAGGCCAAGCTGGTCGAAGATACCCGCGCGCAAGTGTCGGAGTATGAGCGCCAGTACGCAGAAGGCCTCATCACCCGCGGTGAGAAGTACAACAAGGTGGTCGACGCCTGGTCGACCTGTACCGACAAAGTCGCTGACGCGATGATGGACGCCGCAGGCGAAGCTGAAATCAACGCCGAAACCGGCCGACAGGAAGAGACCAACTCGGTCTTCATGATGGCCCACTCCGGTGCACGTGGTTCGAAGAACCAGATGAAGCAGCTGGCTGGTATGCGCGGCCTGATGGCCAAGCCATCGGGTGAGATCATCGAGACGCCGATTGTGTCGAACTTCAAGGAAGGCCTGACCGTTCTTGAATACTTCAACTCGACCCACGGCGCCCGTAAGGGTCTTGCTGATACGGCTCTGAAAACCGCGAACTCCGGTTACCTTACCCGTCGTCTCGTCGACGTGGCGCAGGACTGTATCGTCAATGAAGATGATTGCGGCACCGACAAGGGCATCATGCTTGCCCCGGTCATGGAAGGCGCAGACGTCACCGTTTCGATCTCTGAGCGTATCCTCGGCCGGACAACCGGTTGGGACGTCAATGATCCGAAGACGGGCGAGCTTATCTGCCCGGCCAACACCTATGTCGATGAAGCGCTTGCCGCGACCATCGAGGCGGCTGGTGTCGATGAGATCAAGGTGCGTTCGCCGCTGACCTGCGAAACGAAGACTGGTGTCTGTGTGGCGTGTTACGGCCGCGATCTTGCACGTGGTACGATCGTCAACCGTGGTGAAGCGATCGGTGTTATCGCAGCACAGTCGATCGGTGAGCCGGGTACCCAGCTGACCATGCGTACCTTCCACATCGGCGGCGCTGCCTCCGTCGCGGAAGAAAGCTCGGTTGAAGCTTCGTTTGAAGGCACGATCTGCTTCGAGGAAGCCGACACGGTTACCCGTTCGGACAAGACGCTCGTTGTGGTTGGCCGCCAGATGTCGGTGTCGATCATCGACAGCGATGGCCGTACCCGCCAGACCTTCAAGCCTGGCTACGGTACGCGCGTCTACACCAAGGACGGTGCGAAGGTGAAACCAGGCGACAAGCTCGCTGACTGGGATCCGTTCGCACAGCCGCTGATCTCCGAGATCTCGGGCGTCGCCAAGCTCGTTGACGTCGTCGACGGCATGTCGGCCCGTGAAGAGACTGACGAAGCAACCGGCATCTCGTCGCGCGTTATCGTCGACTATCGCGGCAGCAAGGGTAATGAGCTTCGTCCATCGGTCCTGATCACGGATGCGAATGGTGAAGCCAAGACGCTGCCAAACGGCACCGAAGCCCGCTATCTGCTTTCGCCAGGCGCGATCCTGTCGGTCAATGATGGCGACGAAGTCGGCTCAGGTGACAGCCTTGCACGTACTTCGACGGGTGGTGCAAAGACCAAGGACATCACCGGTGGTCTGCCGCGTGTGGCCGAGCTGTTCGAAGCACGTCGTCCGAAGGACAATGCGGTTATCGCCGATATTGACGGCCGTGTGTCGTACCTTCGCGACTACAAGAACAAGCGCAAGATCGGCATCATTCCGGAAGAAGAGGGCGTCGAGCCTGTTGAGTACCTCGTTCCAAAGAACAAGCGTATCTCCTTCCAGGACGGTGACTTCATCCGCCGCGGTGAATACCTCGTCGACGGTAACCCTGCGCCGCAGGATATCCTCGGCTCGCTCGGTATCGCGGCGCTGGCTGACTACCTCGTCGACGAAGTCCAGAAGGTCTATCGTCTGCAAGGCGTGCCGATCAACGACAAGCACATCGAGGTGATCGTTCGCCAGATGCTGCAGAAGATCGAGATCACCGATCCGGGTACGACGACGCTCCTTAAGGGCGAACATGTCGACCTGCTCGAGCTGGAAGAAGCAAACGCGTCGGTTCGCCGGTCGCGCAAGCAGGACCAGCGCGAGGCATCGGGTGTTCCGGTTCTCCTCGGTATCACCAAGGCGTCGCTGCAGACCCGCAGCTTCATCTCCGCAGCATCCTTCCAGGAAACGACGCGCGTGCTGACCGAAGCTGCCCTGCAGGGCAAGGTCGATACGCTCGAAGGCCTGAAAGAGAACGTCATTGTCGGCCGCCTGATTCCGGCTGGTACGGGCGGCGGCATGCGCAACTTCCGTCGCATAGCCGGTCAGCGCGACCAGAAGCTCAAGGCGAAGCGCCGCGAAGCAGCTGAACAGGCCGCAGCGGCCCTGCCGGCACCAGACGCTGCAGAGTAGTTGCAGCTGAAACCGACCCTATCGCAGCGCGTCCCGTCCCAAACACTTGACGGGACGCCTGCAGGGTCTTAACACGCGCCGAACGCTGGCTGAGGCGGTAGGTTTTATTGCCTCCAGCGGCCCGTAAGGGCGCTGTCAGGTCGGCATAGTACGGAATTGATTGTCCGGTGGGCCAAGTAATGGCCCAGCCGGGCTATCTTGGTTTGGACTGGTCCGATGGGGCCAAGTTAGAAAGTAATCAAAAAGGCCCTCATGCCCACGATTCAGCAACTGATCCGCAATCCGCGCAAGCCAAAGCCTGCGCGTTCGAAGACACCGGCCCTCAAGGGCAACCCACAGCGTCGCGGCGTTTGCACGCGCGTGTACACGACCACGCCGAAGAAGCCGAACTCGGCACTTCGTAAGGTCGCCAAGGTCCGTCTGACCACGGGTTTTGAATCGCTTTGCTACATTCCAGGTGAAGGCCACAACCTTCAGGAGCACTCTGTTGTCCTGATCCGCGGCGGCCGCGTGAAAGACCTTCCGGGTGTGCGTTATCACATCCTCCGCGGTGTCCTCGATACGCAGGGCGTCAAGAACCGTAAGCAACGCCGCTCGCATTACGGCGTCAAGAAACCGAAATAAGGGTCATAGAGCATGTCACGTCGTCACCGCGCCGAAAAACGCCAGGTTCTTCCTGATCCGAAGTTCAAGGACATCGTTATCTCGAAGTTCATGAACCAGATCATGCAGGACGGTAAGAAATCCACCGCCGAGCGCATCGTTTACGGTGCCTTCGATCTGGTTGAGTCGAAAGCGAAGAAGGACCCTGTCGAGGTGTTCCACTCTGCGCTTGAAGCTATCTCGCCAGCTGTCGAAGTGCGTTCGCGCCGCGTTGGCGGTGCGACCTATCAGGTCCCGGTCGAAGTTCGTCCGGAGCGCCGTCAGGCTCTCGCGATTCGCTGGCTCGCCTCTGCTGCCAGCTCGCGCAACGAAAACACCATGCGTGAGCGCCTTGCAGGTGAACTGCTCGACGCATCGCAAGGACGCGGCACGGCTGTGAAGAAGCGGGAAGATACCCACCGCATGGCCGAAGCTAACCGCGCCTTCTCCCACTACCGCTGGTAACACGTTCGACACGTTCCTCCCGGAACTAGACAAAAAGGTAATCCCATGGCCCGCGAATACTCGTTGGAGCGCTATCGCAACTTTGGCATCATGGCCCACATTGATGCCGGTAAGACGACGACGACCGAGCGCATCCTTTTCTATACCGGCCGTTCGCACAAGATCGGCGAAGTCCACGACGGCGCGGCCACGATGGACTGGATGGAGCAGGAGCAGGAGCGCGGCATCACGATTGCGTCTGCTGCGACCACGACCTTCTGGTTCCGTACCGAAGACGGCAAGAACCCGACCGGCATCTACGGCGACACCCCGGACGAGGCGAAATTCCGCTTCAACATCATCGACACGCCAGGCCACGTTGACTTCACCATCGAAGTCGAGCGCTCGCTGGCCGTGCTTGACGGCGCTGTCTGCGTTCTCGACGCAAACGCCGGTGTCGAGCCACAGACCGAAACTGTCTGGCGTCAGGCTGACCGCTACAAGGTTCCGCGCATCGTGTTCGTCAACAAGATGGACAAGACCGGCGCAGACTTCTTCAACTGCGTTCACATGATCAAGGACCGCACCGGTGCACAGCCGGCTCCGATCCAGTTCCCGATTGGTGCAGAAAACGAGCTCGAGGGCATCGTTGACCTGATCACCATGCAGGAATGGGTCTGGGAAGGCGAAGACCTTGGTGCGTCATGGGTCGTCCGCGACATCCGCGACAGCCTGAAGGCAAAAGCTGAAGAGATGCGCGCCGAGCTGGTTGAGCTTGCTGTCGAGCAAGACGAAGCTGCTATGGAAGCCTATCTCGAAGGCACCGAGCCGACCGAGTCCGAGCTTCGCGTCCTTATCCGCAAGGGCACGCTGTCCATGGCATTCGTGCCTGTGCTCGCCGGTTCTGCGTTCAAGAACAAAGGCGTCCAGCCAATGCTGAACGCTGTCATCGACTATCTTCCAGGTCCGCTCGACGTGCCAGCCTATATGGGCTTCAAGCCGGGTGACGAAGAGGAAGTTCGTAACATTGCGCGTCATGCAGACGACAATGAGCCGTTCTCCGGTCTTGCATTCAAGATCATGAACGACCCGTTCGTTGGCTCGCTGACCTTCGTGCGTATCTATTCCGGTCAGCTCTCCAAGGGCGGTGCGGTTCTGAACTCCACGAAGGGCAGACAAGAGCGCGTCGGTCGTATGATGATGATGCACTCGAACAACCGTGAAGAGATTGAAGAAGCATATGCTGGCGACATCATCGCGCTGGCAGGTCTCAAGGAAACCACGACGGGCGATACGCTTTGCGACAAGTCCGACCCGGTTGTCCTCGAAACCATGACCTTCCCGGATCCGGTTATCGAGATTGCGGTTGAGCCGAAGTCGAAGGCCGACCAGGAGAAGATGTCGATCGGCCTGCAGCGTCTTGCTGCCGAAGATCCGTCTTTCCGCGTCGAGACCGACATCGAGTCCGGTCAGACCATCATGAAGGGCATGGGCGAGCTTCACCTCGACATCCTGGTTGATCGTCTGAAGCGCGAGTTCAAGGTTGAAGCAAACATCGGTCAGCCGCAGGTGGCTTACCGTGAAGCGCTCGGCCGTCCGACCGAAATCAACTACACGCACAAGAAGCAGTCTGGCGGTTCCGGTCAGTTCGCTGAAGTCAAGATCCAGTTCGAGCCACTCGAAGCAGGTTCAGGCTTCGTGTTCGAGAGCGCGATCGTTGGTGGTTCGGTGCCGAAGGAATACATCCCGGGCGTCGAGAAGGGTCTCAACCAGGCCAAGGAAAACGGTCTTCTGGCCGGCTATCCTGTCACCGACTTCAAGGCTGTTCTCGTCGACGGTAAGTTCCACGACGTGGACTCCTCGGTCCTCGCCTTCGAAATCGCTTCGCGCGCTGCTTTCCGTGAGCTTCGCACCAAGGCTGATCCGAAGCTGATGGAGCCGATGATGAAGGTCGAGGTCGTGACGCCTGAAGACTATATGGGCGACATCATTGGCGACCTGAACTCCCGCCGCGGTCAGATTCAGGGATCCAACCCACGCGGTAACGTGGTCGCGATCAATGCATTCGTGCCGCTGGTGAACATGTTCGGTTATGTCGGCAACCTTCGCGGTATGTCACAGGGCCGTGCCCAGTTCACCATGGTGTTCGATCACTATGCCGAAGTCCCAAAGGCCGAGGCCCAGAAGATCGTCCAGGATCTGGCGGGCTAGGAATAGATCCGGATACCGGCCTGGCGGTTCATGCCCGGAATTTTGGCTGAAGACTAAGTTTGAAGTGAAGGAGAGGCCCGATGGCCAAAGAGAAGTTTGCGCGGAACAAGCCGCACGTAAACATCGGCACGATCGGCCATGTTGACCATGGCAAGACGACGCTGACGGCAGCGATCACGATGACGCTTGCAGAAGTTTATGGCGGCGCAGCGAAGTCCTATGCGGACATCGACAACGCCCCTGAAGAAAAAGCACGCGGCATCACCATCAACACCGCGCACGTCGAGTATGAGACGGACGAGCGTCACTATGCTCACGTCGACTGCCCGGGCCACGCTGACTATGTGAAGAACATGATCACGGGCGCCGCTCAGATGGACGGCGCGATTCTGGTTGTGAACGCAGCTGACGGCCCGATGCCGCAGACCCGCGAGCACATCCTGCTTGCACGTCAGGTCGGCGTTCCTGCGCTGGTCGTGTTCCTCAACAAGGTTGACCAGGTCGACGACGAAGAGCTCCTCGAGCTCGTCGAGATGGAAGTCCGTGAGCTTCTGTCGTCCTACGACTTCCCGGGCGACGACATTCCGATCGTTTCCGGTTCTGCACTCGCAGCTGTCGAAGGCCGCGACGAGAATATCGGCAAGGAGAAGATCCTTGAGCTGATGAAAGCTGTCGACGAGTACATCCCGACCCCGGACCGTCCACTGGACAAGCCGTTCCTGATGCCGGTCGAGGACGTGTTCTCGATCTCTGGCCGTGGTACGGTTGTGACCGGCCGCGTCGAGACGGGCATCATCAAGGTTGGTGAAGAAGTCGAGATCGTCGGTATCCGCGACACGCAGAAGACGACCGTTACGGGCGTTGAGATGTTCCGCAAGCTGCTCGACCAGGGCCAGGCTGGCGACAATATCGGCGCACTGATCCGCGGTATCGACCGTGAGGGCGTTGAGCGTGGCCAGGTTCTCTGTAAGCCAGGTTCGATCACCCCGCACACGACGTTCGAGGCAGAAGCCTACATCCTGACCAAGGAAGAGGGTGGCCGTCACACGCCATTCTTCACCAACTACCGTCCACAGTTCTACTTCCGTACGACGGATGTGACGGGTGTTGTGAAGCTTCCAGCGGACAAGGAAATGGTCCTGCCGGGCGATAATGTGAAAATGGAAGTCGAGCTCATCGCTCCGATCGCCATGGACCAGGGTCTTCGCTTCGCAATCCGCGAAGGCGGCCGCACCGTCGGTGCAGGCGTCGTCTCAAGCGTTAGCAAGTAAGACCT
>NZ_QWGA01000002.1 GCF_003576245.1 Henriciella algicola | reverse complement strand
ATGGCCAAAGAGAAGTTTGCGCGGAACAAGCCGCACGTAAACATCGGCACGATCGGCCATGTTGACCATGGCAAGACGACGCTGACGGCAGCGATCACGATGACGCTTGCAGAAGTTTATGGCGGCGCAGCGAAGTCCTATGCGGACATCGACAACGCCCCTGAAGAAAAAGCACGCGGCATCACCATCAACACCGCGCACGTCGAGTATGAGACGGACGAGCGTCACTATGCTCACGTCGACTGCCCGGGCCACGCTGACTATGTGAAGAACATGATCACGGGCGCCGCTCAGATGGACGGCGCGATTCTGGTTGTGAACGCAGCTGACGGCCCGATGCCGCAGACCCGCGAGCACATCCTGCTTGCACGTCAGGTCGGCGTTCCTGCGCTGGTCGTGTTCCTCAACAAGGTTGACCAGGTCGACGACGAAGAGCTCCTCGAGCTCGTCGAGATGGAAGTCCGTGAGCTTCTGTCGTCCTACGACTTCCCGGGCGACGACATTCCGATCGTTTCCGGTTCTGCACTCGCAGCTGTCGAAGGCCGCGACGAGAATATCGGCAAGGAGAAGATCCTTGAGCTGATGAAAGCTGTCGACGAGTACATCCCGACCCCGGACCGTCCACTGGACAAGCCGTTCCTGATGCCGGTCGAGGACGTGTTCTCGATCTCTGGCCGTGGTACGGTTGTGACCGGCCGCGTCGAGACGGGCATCATCAAGGTTGGTGAAGAAGTCGAGATCGTCGGTATCCGCGACACGCAGAAGACGACCGTTACGGGCGTTGAGATGTTCCGCAAGCTGCTCGACCAGGGCCAGGCTGGCGACAATATCGGCGCACTGATCCGCGGTATCGACCGTGAGGGCGTTGAGCGTGGCCAGGTTCTCTGTAAGCCAGGTTCGATCACCCCGCACACGACGTTCGAGGCAGAAGCCTACATCCTGACCAAGGAAGAGGGTGGCCGTCACACGCCATTCTTCACCAACTACCGTCCACAGTTCTACTTCCGTACGACGGATGTGACGGGTGTTGTGAAGCTTCCAGCGGACAAGGAAATGGTCCTGCCGGGCGATAATGTGAAAATGGAAGTCGAGCTCATCGCTCCGATCGCCATGGACCAGGGTCTTCGCTTCGCAATCCGCGAAGGCGGCCGCACCGTCGGTGCAGGCGTCGTCTCAAGCGTTAGCAAGTAAGACCTGATAGGGCCCATGGGCCTGCAGAATTAGAAAGGCCGCTCCTTTGTGGAGCGGCCTTTTTTATTGCCCGATTGTATTGCTTGGAGCCCGATCCGGTCGCACCCGACTTCGATCCTTGGCACGGGAGACAGCCGCTGCTTGCGGGAAGCGCGCTGAACGGTCCATATGTGCACCATCCATTACAGGTGGGACCTGAACGTAATGTCGTTGAAACAACGCTATTTCGAAATGCTCGGCGCGGCATACGAAGTACCATCTTCGACCAGCCAGTTTGATGCATTTCTCAATGCGGCAATGGCGTACTTCTTTGATGGAAACGAGTCGGGCCAGCTTGCGCCCGACGTGCCGCGTTTTGATGGCGTCGACGACGCCCTTGATGCCCATTCCAGTCGCATAGCGACGCTCGTCGGGGTTGCGGCATCACGTGAAGATGCGTCCGTCGACATGTTTCACGCCATCCTTGAAATCTCGATGAAGACGGAGGAGGTCGTTGGCAACCGCGCGGCCGTACACCTGATGGCGCGGGAGTTTCCGTGTCGCCTCGAGGAGCTGCCGCTCGACCGTGCGGCGCTTCTCGATATTCGCCGCTTCATGCAGCCGAAGGCACCGGGCGCGCAGGACAGGATCATCCTTGCGAGTATCGAGGCAGGATTAGAGCTTCGCGCATGTCTTGCTCTCATCCAGCGGCCCGCCGATCATGAGGGCAGGGTGGTTGTGTCGCTCTCCTATATAGACTGGTCGGAAACGCTGATCGGGCGACTGGGAGATGCGTTCGGCCTGACCGCGAGTGAGACCGAAGTCCTGGAAGGCTATCTCGCGAATTTGAAGCCAAAGGATATCGCCGCCCAGCGAGAGCGCGCCTTGGAGACGGTGAAAGTCCAGTCCAAGAGCATCTTGCGAAAGACGGGCTGCGCGCGGATGAGCGATGTTGTTCAGCTCTGTGCGAGTATTGCCTTTCTGTTGCGGCAGTTACCTGATGACGGGGCAGACATGGCAGGTGAGGCCTGGGTCACGCCGCGCCGGGGGCTTTCAATGCTCGATGTCGGGAAGGGGCGGCAGATCGCCTGGTACCGTGTGGGCACAGGCAGCCGGCCACTTTTATTCATTCATGGCTACCTGCAGGGACCGTTCTTTACGTCTGAGTTTGAAGCGAAGCTAGCGGGCGCGGACATCAGTCTCATCGCGCCCTCAAGGCCGGGCTTTGGGTATTCAAGCCCCAGTGTCAGCCGAAAGGAATTCGACCAGACCGTGGTCGATGACACCCTGGCCCTGATTGAATCGCTCGGTCTTGAGACCGTGACTCTATGTATCCACCAAGGGGGGTCGTCACATGGTTTCCGAATCGCCAAGGCGCTTGGTGACCGGGTGAGGGGTATGCTGCTGATCGGCGGGGGCATTCCGATCGATGAGCTGAGAGACCTCTCGCATATGGACCGGCAGACGCGATTCGCGGCGATGGCGTCCCGGCATGCGCCTTCAGTCATGAAGATGGTGATGTCAGTTGGCCTGCCTGTCTACCGGAAGAGGGGGCCGAAAGCGTTTCTGGAGACCCAGTTTGCCAGTGCACCTACGGATCTCGCCACACTTGCCAATCCGCGATTGCTGGAAGTGCAGGCACAGGGCCTCTATCACGCGGTCGAGCAGGGCGGGGAAGCCTGGGTTCGCGACGGTGCCTCCGCTATGGCGGACTGGAGCCTTGATCTTGATTCGGTCTCAGCGCCCCAAGTCTGGCTGAACGCGGGCGATGACCCGGTAATTTCTCCAGAGCAAGTCACGCAACATGTCCAAGGCCGGCCGCAAGTGACGTGCCGGACACTGGATGGACACGGCGCCAACATCCTTCACACAGCGGTTGATGAGATCATTGCCGAGCTTGTCAGGCTGGTTTGAGCAGGAATGCCGCCGGCAGGAGCTCTGCCATGGTCATAACCTTCTCGACACCGTCCGGGCCGGCCATAGTGACTTTGACGTCTGGTCCGGCAAACTCTGATAGTTTCTGCCGGCACCCGCCGCATGGGGCGACGAGCGAATCGGATTCGGCATAGACGAGGACTTCGAGAATCGCTTTGTCGCCGGCAGCGACCATTGACGTGATCGCGCCGCCTTCTGCGCAAATACCTTCGGGAAAGGCTGCGTTCTCGACGTTACAGCCGACATGGATCCCGGAGGCTGACCGGATTGCGGCGCCAACCTTGAAGTTCGAATAGGGTGCATGCGCATTCTCGCGAACCGCCCGGGCTTTGTGGTAAAGGTCATCAGTCACGCGGCAGTGGTCCTTTGCAAACCTGTGGACAAGCCAGAGGTAGAGCTTCGGCGAGGCCTGTCACTATTGCAATATCGCAGCTGACTGAACTGGTCTCATCGCGGCTGCAAAGATTCCGTCATGAACTGTTGACGGTTCACTGCAAATCCCATACACCGCGCCCTTCGAAGGGTCGGCAGTGCCAGTTTCAGGCAAACGCTTCCCACCGAAACGAAACAATTCGAGCCGATTGCGTCCGGGCGCTTCCAAGCGTGCGCCTTGGCGCAACATTCATGTTGACGGGATACCGTACGATGGAAAAACAGAATATCCGGATCCGGCTGAAAGCCTTCGATCACCGCGCCCTCGACATGTCGGCGAAAGAGATCGTGTCCACCGCCAAGCGCACCGGCGCTGATGTGCGTGGCCCGATCCCACTGCCGACACGTATCGAGCGCTTCACGGTGAACCGCTCGCCGCACATCGACAAGAAGTCCCGCGACCAGTTCGAGATCCGCACGCACAAACGTATTCTCGACATTGTCGACCCAACCCCGCAGACCGTCGATGCGCTTATGAAGCTCGACCTCTCGGCTGGCGTTGGCATCGAGATCAAACTTGAGGGAGCGCGCTAAGATGGCACTTCCGGCGTCACGTACCGGGGTCGTTGCCCGTAAGCTGGGTATGACCCGTATCTTCAATGACGAAGGCCGTCACGTCCCTGTGACCGTGCTTTCGCTCGACGGCTGCCAGGTCGTCGGTCACCGCACCGATGCTGACCGTGAAGTCAGCGTCAACCGCGGCAAGAAGAAAGAAAAAGTCACCGTCACCCGTAATGATGGCTACAGTGCTGTCGTGATGGGCGCAGGCGAGGCGAAAGCCAAGCGCACGACGAAAGCCCAGCGCGAAGCATTCGCGAAGGCTGGCGTTGCGCCAAAGCGCAAACTCGTCGAATTCCGCGTGACCTCTAACGAGCTTCCTGAGCTCGGCGCAGAAGTGGTTGCTGATCACTTCGTTGCTGGTCAGCGCGTCGATATCGCAGGCATCACGCTCGGTAAGGGTTTCTCCGGTGCCATGAAACGCTGGAACTTCGGTGGTCTTCGCGCCTCTCACGGTGTGTCCATCTCTCACCGCGCCCACGGTTCGACTGGCCAGTGCCAGGACCCGGGCAAGGTGTTCAAGGGCAAGAAGATGGCCGGTCACTACGGTACCGAGCGCGTGACCATCCAGAATCTCGAAATCATTCGCACGGACGCTGAGCGCGGCCTGATCCTCGTGAAGGGCTCGATCCCGGGTCACGACGGTTCTTACGTCGAAGTTCGCGATGCGGTGAAGAAGGCGCTCCACGAAGATGCGCCTGCTCAAGGTTCTTTCCGTGGCAAGGGCGCGGCAGGTCAGTCTGCTGAAGCTGACAATGCGGAGGCTGGTGAATAATGGAACTCGACGTCAAGAATCTCGACGGCAAGTCAGCTGGCAAGGCAAGTGTCGATGAGGCCATCTTCGGCCTGACCGATATTCGTGCCGACCTGCTGCACCGCACCGTCCGCTGGCAGCTGGCCAAGCGTCAGGCAGGCACGCACAAGACCCAAGAGCGTGGTGAAGTCTCGGTTACGACCAAGAAGTTCATCCGTCAGAAGGGTTCAGGCGGCGCACGTCACGGCTCGCGTAATGCGAACATCTTTGTTGGCGGCGCTGTTGCGCACGGCCCACGCGTTCGCAGCCACGCCCACGATCTTCCAAAGAAGGTCCGCAAGCTGGCGCTCGCACACGCGCTTTCTTCGAAAGTGAAAGACGGCTCTCTCATCGTTCTGGACGAGGCAAAGTTGTCCGAAGCGAAGACGAAAGAGCTTTCGGCAAAGTTCAAGGCGCTCGGCGTCGAGAACGCACTGATCATCGGTGGCTCCGACGTCGACCAGAACTTCGCGAAAGCGGCCCGCAACATCCCGAATATCGACGTTCTGCCGGTTGCCGGCCTCAACGTCTATGACGTGATGCGCCGCCGCCAGCTGGTTGTGACCAAGGATGCGCTCGAAGGTATCGGTGCGCGTTTCGAAACGAAGGCCAAGGAAGGGAAATAAGCCATGGCTGACGTGAAAGCACACCACTACGACGCGCTGCTCGCTCCGCACATCACGGAAAAGGCAACGCTGCTCGCTGAAGAAAACAAGATTGTCTTCCAGGTTCCGCTCACGGCGAACAAGACCGAGATCAAGGACGCTGTCGAAAACCTGTTCAAGGTCGACGTGACCAAGGTCAACGTGATCGTTCAGAAGGGCAAGACCAAGCGTTTCCGCGGAAAGCTCGGTCAGCGTTCTGACACGAAGAAGGCGATCGTCACGCTGAAAGACGGCCAGTCCGTCGACATCACGACGGGACTGTAGGAGAGCGATATGGCACTCAAGACATTCAATCCAACGTCGCCCGGTCAGCGCCAGCTTGTCATCGTAGACAAGTCGGAGCTGTACAAGGGCCGTCCAGTCAAGTCGCTGACCGAAGGTCTGTCGAAGTCCGGTGGTCGTAACAACCGTGGCCGCGTTACCGTTCGCGGTATCGGCGGCGGCGCAAAGCGTCTCTACCGCAAGATCGACTTCAAGCGTCAGCGCTGGGACATCGAAGCGACGGTCGAGCGTCTGGAATACGATCCGAACCGGACCGCATTCATTGCGCTGATCCGCTACACTGATGGTGAGCAGGCTTACATCATCGCGCCGCAGCGTCTGGCTGTCGGTGACAAGGTGATCACCTCGACCACTGCTGACATCAAGCCGGGTAACGTTCTTCCGCTGAAGAATATTCCGGTTGGTACCATTGTTCATAACGTCGAAATGAAGCCGCTCAAGGGCGCTCAGATCGCACGTTCGGCCGGCACCTATGTGCAGATCGTTGGCCGCGACGCAGGTTATGCCCAGGTCAAGCTTTCCTCTGGTGAGCTTCGCATGGTTCCAGATAGCTGCCTCGCAGCAATCGGCGCCGTGTCTAACCCGGACAACATGAACACTGTGCTGTCGAAAGCGGGCCGCGCCCGTCACTTCGGCAAACGTCCTAAGGTCCGCGGTGTTGCCATGAACCCGGTCGACCACCCGCACGGTGGTGGTGAGGGCAAGACGTCCGGTGGCCGTCACCCGGTCACGCCGTGGGGTAAGAAGACCCGCGGTCCGAAAACCCGCAAGACCAAGGCTTCGGATCGTCTGATCATCCGTCGCCGTAACGCGAAACGCTAGGGAGCGAGAGAGATATGCCACGTTCCGTATGGAAAGGCCCGTTTGTCGACGGCTATCTGCTCAAGAAGGCAGAGTCCGCGCAAGCTTCAGAGCGCCGCGAAGTCATCAAGACCTGGTCGCGCCGCTCGACCATCATGCCGCAATTCGTGGGCCTGAACTTCCAGGTTCACAACGGCAACAAGTTCGTTCCCGTTCTCGTCACCGAGGAAATGGTGGGTCACAAGTTCGGCGAGTTCGCGCCGTCCCGCACCTACTATGGCCACGGCGCCGACAAGAAAGCCAAGAGGAAGTAAGCCATGGGTAAGGCAAAGAATCCTCCGAAACAGGCGTCCAACGAGTCGCGCGCTGTTCTGCGCATGTACCGTTCGAGCCCGCAGAAGCTGAACCTTCTGGCTCAGCAGATCCGCGGTCTTCCGGTGCAGAAGGCGATGGACCAGATGCAGTTCTCGCGTAAGCGCGCTGCCAAGGATGTCTACAAGGTCCTGTATTCCGCCATGTCGAACGCCGAGAACAATCACGGTCTCGACATTGATAGCCTCGTCGTCGCTGAAGCGCATGTCGGCAAGAACCTGGTCATGAAGCGCATCCGTGCCCGTGCCCGTGGCCGCGCCGCGCGCATCATGAAACCTTTCTCGCAGCTCACCATCGTGCTGCGCGACACATCAGTTGAAGCGGAGGCCGCGTAATGGGTCAGAAGATCAATCCCGTCGGGTTTCGTCTGGGTGTCAACCGGACCTGGGACAGCCGCTGGTATGCCGACACGGCAGACTATGGCCGTCTGGTTCATGAAGACCTGAAAATCCGCAACACGATCAAGCATGAGCTCAAGCAGGCGGGCATTTCCCGCATTGTTATCGAGCGCCCGCACAAGAAGTGCATCGTCACGATCCACACGGCCCGTCCGGGTCTGGTGATCGGTAAGAAGGGTGCTGACATCGAAGTGCTTCGCAAGAAGCTGTCGAAGATGACCGAGGACGAAGTCCGCGTGAACCTGGTCGAGATTCGCAAGCCGGAAATCGATGCCACGCTCGTCGCCGAGGACATAGCTCGTCAGCTTGAGCGCCGCGGTTCGTTCCGCCGCGCGATGAAGCGTTCGATCCAGAATTCGATGCGTCTTGGCGCGCTGGGTGTGCGCATCATGGTTTCCGGCCGTCTTGGCGGCGCTGAAATCGCGCGTACCGAGCAGTATGCAGAGGGCTCCGTGCCGCTGCACACACTTCGCGCCGACATCGACTATGGCACCGCCGAAGCAGAGACGACCTACGGTATTATCGGTATCAAGGTCTGGATCTACAAAGGCGAGATCATGGAGCACGATCCGATGGCGCAAGACCGCAAGGCCGAAGATTCTGGCCAGGCGCGTGCGCGTTCGACCAATCAGCGCGGTCCGGCTTCGGGTCCGCAAGGCGCAGGAGCGTAAAACATGCTGCAGCCAAAACGTACGAAATACCGCAAGGCGTTCAAAGGCCGTATCAGCGGGACCGCGAAGGGTGGCTATAGCCTCAACTTCGGCTCGTTCGGTCTGAAAGCGCTTGAGCCTGAGCGGGTCACTGCCCGCCAGATCGAGGCAACCCGCCGTGCCGTGACGCGTGAAATGAAGCGTCAGGGTAAAGTGTGGATCCGCGTCTTCCCGGACACGCCTGTTTCGGCAAAGCCGATCGAGGTTCGTATGGGTAAGGGTAAGGGCTCGATCGACCGTTGGGTCGCTCGCGTTGCTCCTGGCCGTATCCTGTTCGAGATCGACGGTGTTCCAGACGAAGTCGCGATCCAGGCTCTGAAGCTCGGCGCCGCAAAGCTGCCGATCAAGACCAAGATCATCAAACGCATTGAAGGGATCTAGTCATGAAAACCGCTGATTTGCGTTCGAAGAGTGCCGACCAGCTGCAAGCTCAGCTTGTTCAGCTGAAGAAGGAACAGTTCAACCTCCGCTTCCAGCAGGCAACCGGCCAGCTGGAGAAGACGGCCCGGGTAAAGGAAGTCCGCCGCGACATCGCGCGTGTGAAGACCCTTCTTGCCCAACAGGCCAAAGCGGAAGCAGAGGCGTAGGAGAAGAGACATGCCAAAGCGCGTAATGGAAGGCGTTGTGGTGTCCACGAAACAGGACAAGACGGCTGTGGTCCGCATCGACCGCACCTTTCTTCACCCTGTTCTGAAAAAGATCGTGCGCCGCTCGAAGAAGTATCACGCCCATGATGAGGGCAACGTCGCTGTCGAGGGCGAGCGCATCACGATCCGTGAATGCCCGCCGCGCTCCAAGCTCAAGACGTGGGAAGTTGTTGCAAGCGAAGGAGCTGACTCATGATTCAGATGCAGTCCAACCTTCGCGTGGCTGACAATTCCGGCGCACGCCGCGTCCAGTGCATCAAGGTGCTGGGTGGTGCAGGCCGCCGCTATGCGTCTGTCGGCGACATCATCGTGGTGTCGATCAAGGAAGCAATTCCGACCGGCCGCGTGAAGAAGGGTGACGTTCGCCGCGCTGTCGTGGTTCGCGTTGCCAAGGACATCAAGCGCCGTGACGGCTCTGTCATCCGTTTCGACACGAACGCCGCTGTGCTTGTGAACAATAATGGCGAACCAATCGGGACCCGTATCTTCGGGCCGGTTCCGCGCGAGCTTCGCGCCAAGAACCACATGAAGATCGTCTCGCTGGCTCCGGAGGTGCTGTAGTCATGGCTGCCAAAGTGAAAAAAGGTGATCGCGTCATCGTCACGGCAGGCCGTAACAAGGGTGCCAAGGGCGAAGTGCTCAAGGTAATCCCGGCCGAAGACCGTGTCGTTGTCCAGGGCGTGAACGTGGTGAAGCGCCACCAGCGCCCATCGCAAATGGATCCGGGTGGCATCAAGACCTTCGAAGCGCCGATCCACATCTCCAACGTGGCGATTGTGGACCCGCGTGACGGCAAGGCTACCCGTGTTGGCTTCAAGACTGACGAGCATGGCCGCAAGACGCGCTATGCCAAGCGTTCAGGGGAATCGATCGATGTCTGAGAATTACGAACCCCGTCTCAAGACCAAGTACCGTGACCAGATTCGCGCCAAGCTTCAGGAGGAGTTCAAATACTCCAACGAGATGATGGTGCCGAAGCTCGACAAGGTCGTGATCAACATGGGTGTTGGCGAAGCTGTCGCTGACTCCAAGAAGATCAAGACCGCACTTGCCGAGCTCGAGAAGATCTCTGGCCAGAAGCCAGTGCCAACCAAGGCTCGTAAGTCGATTGCCGGCTTCAAGCTTCGTGAAGGCATGATCATCGGTGCAAAGGTCACGCTCCGCCGCGACCGTATGTACGAGTTCCTGGACCGTCTGACCAACATGGCCCTTCCGCGTGTGAAGGACTTCCGTGGTCTCAACGGCAAGAGCTTCGATGGCCGTGGCAACTACGCCATGGGTCTCAAGGAACAGATTGTGTTCCCGGAGATCAACTATGACGACATCGAGGACATTCGCGGTATGGACATCATTGTCTGCACCACCGCCAAGACGAACGAAGAAGCCAAGGCGCTGCTCGCGCATTGCGGCTTCCCGTTCCGTAACTAGCGCTTGAGGACGAAACGATATGGCTAAGAAAAGCGCAATCGAGAAGAACGAGAAGCGTCGCAAGATGGTCGCCCAGTACGCGGCACGTCGCGCGAAGCTGAAAGCAATGGCGATGGATGAGGATCTGCCGCTGGAAGACCGCTTCAAGGCTCGCCTGAAGCTGGCTGAACTTCCGCGCAACTCCGCACCGAGCCGCGTTCGCAACCGTTGCCAGGTCACCGGCCGTCCGCGCGGTTATTATCGCAAGATGAAAATGTCCCGTATCGCGCTGCGTGAGCTTGGCTCACTCGGCATGGTCCCGGGCCTGGTCAAGTCAAGCTGGTAGGAAAGGAGGAACCAAGATGAATATTTCCGATCCCCTTGGCGATCTCCTGACCCGCATCCGCAATGCGCAGATGCGTGGCATGACGAAGGTTGTCTCTCCGTCTTCCAAGCTCCGTCTTCGCGTCCTCGACGTGCTGCAGAGCGAGGGTTACATCCGTGGCTACACGGAAGTGGAGAAAGACGGTCATCGCAATGTCGAGATCGAGCTTAAGTATTTCGATGGCGCGCCTGTCATCTCCGAGATCCGCCGGGTCTCGAAGCCTGGTCGCCGCGTCTATTCTTCGGTGAATGATCTGCCGCTGGTCCGTAACGGACTGGGCATCTCCATTCTCTCCACGTCGAAGGGTGTCATCTCTGACGCCGTCGCACGTAACGAGAATGTTGGTGGCGAGATCCTTTGCCGGGTCTTCTAGGACGAGGATGAACTGATATGTCCCGTATTGGAAAACTCCCCATTCCTGTTCCTAACGGCACGACCGTTACGGTGAATGGCAACAAGATCGAAGCCAAGGGCCCGAAGGGTAACCTGGCGTTCACGGTGTCCGAACTGGTCTCCGCTGAGCTGAAAGACGGTGAGCTGTCGATCATGCCGCGCGAAGACTATGTCACGGAAGCCAATGAGCGCATCAAGGCAAACGATGCCAAGGGCCGCAAGAAGATGACCTTTGCTGAGGCGCTGGACCCGAAAGTCCGCACTCAGTGGGGCACGGCGCGCGCAAACGCTGCGAACGTCGTCCACGGCGCTGCCGAGGGCTTCTCGAAGTCGCTTGAGCTCGTCGGCGTTGGTTACCGCGCGCAGATGCAGGGCAATGACCTGAAACTGTCGCTCGGCTATTCGCACGACGTGATCTTCAAGGCACCAGACGGCATCAAGCTGGAAGCACCAAAGCCGACCGAGATCATCGTGTCGGGTGCTGACAAGCAGGCCGTTGGCCAGGCTGCCGCAGAGATCCGCCAGTTCCGCAAGCCAGAGCCATTCAAGGGCAAGGGCGTGCGCTACGCAGGCGAATACGTCCGCCGCAAAGAAGGCAAGAAGAAGTAACGCCATGAAGACGACACGCGAAAAGACACTCCGCCGCGCCCAGCGCGTCCGTGCCAAGCTCCGCAAGGTTGCAGAAGGCAAGCCGCGTCTGTCGGTTGCCCGCTCGCACAAGAACATCTCTGCCCAGATCATCGATGATGAAAAGGGTCTGACGGTTGCAGCGGCTTCGACGCTCGAAAAAGACCTGCGTGAGCAGCTCAAGGCTACGAGCGACGTCGCAGCGGCACAGAAAATCGGTGAGCTCATCGCTGAGCGCGCCAAGCAGGCCGGTGTAGAAGACGTCGTCTTCGATCGCGGCGGCTATATGTTCCACGGCCGGGTGAAAGCCCTGGCAGATGCCGCCCGTGAGGGCGGCCTGAAGTTCTAGGAGGCCATTATGGCAGAAGAACGAGGACGCGGCCGCGGACGCGGGCGCAGAGACGACCGCCAGGAAGAGCAGAGCGAGCTCACCGACAAGCTCGTCGGCATCAACCGTGTCGCAAAGACGGTTAAAGGCGGTAAGAATTTCGGCTTCGCAGCCCTGGTTGTCGTTGGCGACCAGAAAGGCCGCGCTGGCTTCGGCAAGGGCAAGGCCCGCGAAGTACCTGAAGCCATCCGTAAGGCAACCGAGGATGCAAAGCGCAACCTCGTTCGCATTCCGCTTCGTGAAGGCCGCACCCTGCACCATGACGGCAAAGGCCGCTGGGGCGCAGGTAAGGTGATCCTTCGTGCAGCCCCTCCAGGTACCGGCGTGATCGCTGGTGGCCCGATGCGCGCTGTCATGGAAGTTCTCGGCATCCAGGACGTGGTTGCCAAGTCGAACGGTTCGTCGAACCCATACAACATGGTTCGCGCGACCTTCCAGGCGCTCAAAGAGCAGGCAAGCCCGCGTTCGGTCGCATCGAAGCGTGGCCTGAAGGTTCAGGACATCGTTGGCCGCCGCACCGATGGTGCGTCTGAAGCCGGCGTTTCCGAGACCGCCTGATTTAGAGAAGGAATCTGATGATGGCCAAGAAACAAGCTGACACGATCAAGGTCCGCCAGACCGGTAGCCCGATCCGCCGCAAGCCAGAGCAGCGCGCAACGCTGATCGGCCTCGGTCTGAACAAGATCGGCCGCGAGCGCGAGCTCGTTAATACCCCGGCTGTCCAGGGCATGATCACCAAGGTGTCACACCTTATTGAAGTCGTAGAAGAGTAGGCGTATAGGGGCGACCCTTTCAAACGCCAGTCAGGAATAGAGCGATGAAACTCAACGAACTCTCTCCAAATGCGGGCTCCACCCACAGCCGCCATCGTGTTGGCCGCGGCGTCGGCTCCGGCAAGGGCAAGACTGGCGGACGTGGTGTCAAAGGTCAGAAGGCACGCTCCGGCGTGGCCCTCAATGGCTTTGAAGGCGGCCAGATGCCGATCTATATGCGTCTGCCAAAGCGCGGCTTCACGGCCCGCAGCTCAAAGACGCATGCCTGGGTCAATCTTGGTCGTCTGACCAAGGCGATCGAAGCCGGCAAGCTGAAAGCCAATGACATTACCGAAGAGACGCTGGTTGCGTCCGGTGTTGTCCGCCGCACGAAGGACGGTGTCCGTCTTCTTGCAAAGGGTGATGCACCCAAGAATGCAAAGATCACGGTGACCGGCGCCAGCAAGGCCGCAATTGAAGCGGTGGAAAAAGCAGGTGGCTCCGTAACGGTAACCGGGGCTGCAGCTGCTGAAAAAGCTGAGTAAGACGGGTCTTTTTCGTCTATACACCTTCACAAACACGATCTCGCCGCCAATGTTGGCGGCGATTTCATTTCGGGTAGGAGGGTCCTTTGGCCACAGCCGCAGAGCAAATGGCGCGCAATATGAACTTCGGTACCTTTGCAAAGGCAAAGGACCTTCAGGCGCGTATCCTGTTCACGCTTTTCATCCTGGTCCTCTATCGCCTCGGCACGTACATTCCGGTGCCGGGCGTCGACCCTTCCCAGTTTGAGCAACTCTTCCAGAGACAGTCGGGCGGCATGCTCGGCTCTCTCAACATGTTTGCCGGTGGTGCTGTTGAGCGGATGAGCGTGTTTGCGCTCAACGTGATGCCCTACATTACCGCGTCCATCATCGTGCAGATGATGACATCGGCCATTCCTTCGCTTGAAAAGCTGAAGAAGGAAGGCGAGGCGGGCCGCAAGCAGATCAACCAGTATACTCGCTATCTGACGGTCGGCTTTGCGTTCTTCCAGGGCTTCGGCATTGCGATGGGCCTTTCCAGCGTTGCCTATGAAGGCATCGCCCAATGGTTCTTCATCCTCACCGCCGTATCGACCTTTGTCGGTGGCACAATGTTCCTGATGTGGATGGGTGAGCAGATCACTGCGCGCGGTATAGGTAACGGTATCTCGCTCATCATCTTCGCGGGCATTATCGCCGAGATGCCAAAGGCAATCTTCAACCTGTTCTCGGGCGGCCGCGAGCAGGGGATCAACGTGGTCTTCGTTCTCGGCATTCTCGTGCTCGTGATCGCGCTCGTCTTGTTCATCGTGTTCATCGAGCGCTCGCAGCGCCGGATCCTGATCCAGTATCCAAAGCGCCAGCAGGGCAACAAGATGAGCCAGGGCCAATCCTCGTTCATGCCGCTGAAGCTCAACACGTCGGGCGTGATTCCGCCGATCTTCGCGATCGCGATCCTGATGCTTCCGATGACGGCTGTTGGTCTCGTAGGCGGCAACACCGGCGTTGGCCCGGATGGTCAGATGGTTGCCGCGGGCGACCCGGGTATCCTGCAATGGCTGGCGATCAACTTCTCGCCAGGCAGCTGGACCTACATCATCACCTATGGCGTGCTCGTCGCATTCTTCTGCTTCTTCTACACGTCCATCATGTTCAATCCGCAGGAGACGGCAGACAATCTGCGCAAGTATGGCGGCTTCGTCCCGGGGATTCGCCCAGGCAAGAACACGGCAGCCTATTTCGACTATGTGCTGACCCGCCTGACCACGATCGGTGCGATCTATCTCGTCTTCGTCTGTCTGCTTCCGGAAGTTCTTCGCCGATATATGCCGGAAATTCCTTTCTACATCGGTGGCACGTCGCTACTGATCGTTGTATCGGTGACGATGGATACAGTGACACAGATACAGTCGCATCTGATCGCGCACCAGTATGAAGGGCTGATCAAGAAATCGCGGCTGGGAGGCAAACGCAGACGATGAATCTCATTCTTTTCGGACCACCCGCTGCGGGCAAGGGTACCCAGGCCAAGCGCCTCGTTGAGGAACATGGCTATGTACAACTTTCCACGGGCGACATGCTTCGCGCCGCACGCGCGTCGGGCTCAGAGCTCGGCAACCGGGTTGCAAAAATCATGGACGAGGGCGGGCTAGTTTCCGATGAGATCGTCATCGACCTGATCGATGATCAGCTGAATCAGAACAAGGGCGCTGCAGGCTTCATCTTTGATGGCTTCCCGCGCACCCTTGGCCAGGCCAAGGCTCTGGACCAGCTGCTTGAGTCGCGTGGCACCAAGCTCGACCGCGTGATCCGTCTCGTGGTTGACGAGGACCAGCTCATGGCCCGCGTGACCAAGCGGTTCGAAGAGCAGGGTCGCAAGGATGACAACCCGGCGACGTTTGCCGCCAGGCTGGAGAAATACAATCAGGATACGGCCCCGCTTCTGCCATTCTATGCAGAGCGCGGAATCCTTCGCGAAGTCGATGGAATGGCCAGTATAGAGACGGTTACGGAAGGCGTTGAAAAGGCGCTGAAAGAGACCGCATAAAGCCGCAATTCCCCAGTTGACGCGGGGAATTGCACGTCTATAACGACGCACTTCGTTAAGAGGTCGGGTTCGCGCGCGCGGAGCGTTGTTTTTCGTTTCGCGCCGGACCCGCTTTCGGCAGTTCAGGAGAGAGGCCCAATGGCCCGTATTGCAGGCGTAAACATTCCGACGAATAAGCGTGTCGAAATCGCGCTTCGTTACATTCACGGCATCGGTCCGGCAAAGGCACGTGAGATCACCGACAAGATCGGTATCGAATCGCATCGCCGTGTCGCTGACCTGACCGACGCAGAAGTCATCCAGATTCGCGAGACGATCGATGCTGATTACCTCGTTGAAGGTGACCTGCGCCGTGAAGTTTCGATGAACATCAAGCGCCTGATGGATCTTGGCTGCTACCGTGGCCTGCGCCACCGCAAACGCCTTCCGGTCCGCGGTCAGCGCACCCATACCAACGCCCGCACCCGTAAGGGCCCGGCAAAGCCGATTGCCGGCAAGAAGAAATAGGACAGGACCGATATGGCTCGTGATACGACCCGCGTTCGCCGCCGCGCCCGTAAGAACATTTCTTCGGGCGTCGTGCATGTGAACTCCAGCTTCAACAACACGATGGTCACCATCAGCGACGCTCAGGGAAACACGATTTCCTGGTCTTCCGCTGGAGCGATGGGCTTCAAGGGTTCACGTAAGTCGACCCCTTATGCTGCTCAGGTTGCCGCTGAAGATGCTGCCAAGAAGGCGCAGGAGCACGGCCTCCAGACTGTTGAAGTCAACGTGCGTGGCCCGGGTTCCGGTCGTGAGAGCGCACTGCGCGCCCTGCAGGCTGCCGGTCTGACCATCACGTCTATCCGCGATACGACCCCAATTCCGCACAATGGCTGCCGCCCGCCAAAACGCCGCCGCGTCTAGGCCCTAGCGACTGTCCTGTAGCAAGACCAAGGAGGCCATGAATGGCCGATACTGCGACCAGTGTGAATGACCGTAACTGGAAAGAACTGATCCGCCCGAACCGCCCGAAGGTTGAGGCAGGCCGCGACCCGCGCCGCCACGCCAAGCTGGTGATCGAGCCACTCGAGCGCGGCTTCGGCACGACGCTTGGCAACGCGCTCCGCCGCGTTCTTCTTTCTTCGCTTCAGGGCGCTGCCATCACCGGCGTCCAGATCGACGGTGTCGTTCATGAGTTCTCGTCCATTCCGGGCGTGCGCGAAGACGTCACGACGATCGTTCTGAACCTCAAGCAAATCGCCATCGACATGGTCTCGGATACGCCGAAGCGCATGATCCTGAAGGCTGATGGCAAGGGGGAAGTGAAAGCCGGCCAGATCGAAACGTCCGGTGACGTGAAGATCCTCAACCCGGATCTCGTCATTTGTACGCTTGACGATGGTGCTTCGGTCCGAATGGAATTCACGGTTGCGACCGGCAAGGGCTATGTGCCTGCCGATCAGAGCCGTCCGGAAGACGCCCCGATCGGTTTTATTCCGGTCGATGCGATCTATTCGCCAGTGCGCCGCGTTGGCTACCAGGTCGAAGACACCCGCGAGGGTACGGTTCTTGACTATGACAAGCTCAGCCTGTCCGTCGAAACCGATGGTTCGATCACGCCGGAAGACGCCGTTGCCTACGCAGCGCGCATTCTTCAGGACCAGCTCCAGCTCTTCATCACCTTCGATGAGCCAGAGACCGAGAGCACATCGTCGAGCGAAGAAACCGACCTTGGTTTCAACCCGGTCCTTCTCAAGAAGGTCGACGAGCTCGAGCTGTCTGTGCGTTCGGCAAACTGCCTGAAGAACGACAACATTGTTTACATTGGCGACCTTATCCAGAAGTCGGAAGCCGAAATGCTTCGCACCCCGAACTTCGGCCGCAAGTCGCTGAACGAAATCAAGGAAGTCCTCGCTGGTATGGGGCTGCATCTTGGCATGGAAGTGCCAGATTGGCCACCAGAAGACATCGAGGCACTTGCCAAGAAATACGACGATCACCTCTAAACGTCCGCCCGGGAGGGCGCGCAGGAGACCAAGCAAATGGCCCACGCAATTGCACACCGCAAGCTGAACCGCACCAGCGCGCATCGTAAGGCGATGTTCGCGAACATGGCGGCTTCGCTGATCCAGCATGAGCAGATTGTGACGACGCTCCCGAAGGCAAAGGAGCTGAAGCCGATCATGGACAAGCTCGTGACGCTTGCCAAGAAAGGCGACCTTGCTTCGCGCCGCCGGGCAATCGCCCAGGTCCGCAGCAAGGACGCCGTGGCAAAGCTCTTCGAAGTTTTCGGTGAGCGCTACAAGGATCGTAATGGCGGTTACACCCGCGTGCTGAAAGCCGGCTTCCGCCATGGCGACAACGCACCGGTTGCTGTGATTGAGCTGGTCGACCGCGACGAGGAAGCCAAGGGCAAGGAAGACCGCGCCCGCCACGAGGCTGAGCTCGAGGCGATGGAAGACTACGAATAGGTCTTTCCATTCCTGCAGAAATTTAAAGCCCCGCTGGTCTATCCGGCGGGGCTTTTCTTTAGCGTTATAAATTGTGCGGGCTAGAGGCCGAGTTGGCCCTTGGAGAGAATGTTGCGCTGGATCTCGTTTGAGCCAGCATAGATCGATCCTGCCCGGTCGTTGAGATACTTCGCTGACACCGTGACGAGGCTCTCCGGCCCCACTAGACCCTGATTGGAAGGCGCGTGGGTCACAACAGGCCCCCCTGTTTCTGTATGTTCTGGCTGGAATGGTTGCGCATGGATGCCTGCGAGGTCGAGGCCGACTTCGGTGAGGCGCTGGCTGAGTTCGGTCCCGCGAACCTTCATCATGGATGCCTTCAGGCCCGGCGTTCCGCCGCCTGCCAGCTCTGCCATCATCATCAGCTCGGCAGCCTCAAGCGTCGACGCATCTATTTCGGCCTGCGTTAGATGTGCATCGAGGTCAGGCGTCATACGGTCCAGCGCGTGGGCGGTGCGGCGTAGCCCCGCAATTCTCTGTAAGAGACGGGGACCATAGGAGGAGCCGCCACGCTCAAATTCCAGCAGATATTTGGCGACAGTCCAGCCCTTGTTGATCTCGCCCACCACATTGGCTTTCGGGACGCGGACCTTGTCGAAGAAGACGGCATTCTGGATGTGCTCGCCCGACAGCATGATGATCGGGTCAACAGTGACGCCGGGCGCGTTCATGTCGATCAGGACGAAGGTGATGCCGGTCTGAGGTTTGCCGGACGCGTCCGTGCGAATGAGGCAGAACATCATGTTCGCTTCATGGGCATGAGTGGTCCAGATTTTCGAACCCGAACAGATGAAGGCGTCGCCATCATCCTCGGCGCTCATTGTGAGCGCGGCGAGGTCGGAGCCGGCATGGGGCTCGGAATAGCCCTGACACCAGAAATCCTCACCTGAGAGGATGCGGGGCAGGTAATGGTTTTTCTGCTCTTTCGAGCCGTGACCGATGAGGGCCGGGCCGCACATGCCAATGCCCATGGGCGACAGCGGCGGCGCACCCGCGCGCGCCATTTCGACGTCAAAGATATAGTGCTGGGCGACGCTCCAGTCGCAGCCGCCATATTCCACCGGCCAGGAAGGAGCAGCCCAGCCTTGCTCAACAAGTATCGCCTGCCATTCGAGAGCGGTTTCCTTGTCGGCATAAACGCTCGTCATGCGCGATGCGTAGCGTCGCAGCTCTGGTGTCAGCTTGTCGACAAGGAAGTCGCGGACCTCCTGACGAAACGCTTCTTCTTCGCGGCTGAATGTAAGCTGCATCTGAGCCTCCGATGGTGGACGAACTCCATCATCGCAAGCCCACTCCCGCGTGCAAGCCGTGACCGCGCGTCAGCTTTTCCAGTGCGCTTGGAGGAGCGCTGCAAACTCTGGCGCCTTCTCAACGACCGACCAGTGACCCGTACTGGCGTTCCGGTGCAGCGGCGTGTTGGTTTCGGCGCAGAAGCGTTCTGCCGCCTCGACAGGCACGAACGGATCGTCATCACCCCAGAAGACGAGTCCTCTGCCGGGAAGTTTGTGCAGATCGCCTGTCCACTCCTCAGCGATGTTCTTGGCCGAGCGGTAGAGCTGCAGGATGGCTTTCCTCATATGTGGCGACCAGTGATCAGCCTCATGACGGGCGAGGGCCTCTGGCATACCGGCTGAGGCAAGCGAGCGCGCGAGCCTGTCTTTACCCGTAAGCGCCATGAACATCTCGCCCAGCAGCGGCGTCTGCCAGATCCGGGCGGTCTGGTGCCATTTGTAGCTACGCTCTGGCAGGGCGTTAGCGACGGCCCAGCTGCGAACGAGGTCCGGGCGAAGCGATGCGGCCCGGACGACGAGCAGTGCCCCCCAGTCATGCCCAACCAAATTCACTGGCTCACCAGCTGCTTCGATCTGGGAGATGAGCCAGTCGACATAGGCTTCCTTGGTGCAGTCAAAGCCAGGCGGCACCGGCGACATGAACCCGGGAAGGGCAGGGGCCGACAAGTCCGCCGAGATGTCACTGCCAAGTGCATCAATCAGCGGCTGCCACATCGCCGGCGTGTCCGGCACGCCGTGCACGAGAATCGTCTTCATTTGCAGTCTTCCCCTTCCACCAGGCCCGTATCTCTCACCAATACCGCCGAGGACCCCTGTCCACAATAAAGGCGGAAATGACCGAATTCTGGACACTTCGTCTTTTCGGTCTCGAAATCGTGCGGTTTCATTGACGGAATTTAATATTGCCGAGCATCGTTCGCTCATCTCGTGAGTGTGAGGAGAGAGAGTATGAGCCTTGTTCGTCAAAGAACAGAAGCAGGTTTCCAGCGTCTGTTGCTGTCTGGAGTCGCAGCGACAACGGTGTTTGCCTTTGCAGGTCCGGCAGCGTTTGCGCAGGATGAAGTCGAGACAATCCCGGAAGTCGAGGAAGAGGCCGCAGTCCAGCAGACGGTAACCGTCACGGGTTCGCGCATTCCGTCTGACCCCAATCTGATTTCGTCGGTTCCGGTTCAGTCGCTTGGGGAAGACGCAATCAAGCTGTCGGGTGAACTGAACCTCGCCGACGTCGTGAATGATATCCCGGCGCTTATTTCATCGACGACGGCAGAACAGTCAGATACCGGCGCCAACGCTTTGAACCTGCGCGGTCTCGGACAGGAGCGGACGCTGACCCTCGTCAATGGACGCCGCCACGTGGCCGGTTTCCGCGGCACGCAGGCTGTCGATGTCGGCACGATCCCGCGTTCACTGGTTGAACGCGTTGAAGTCACGACTGGCGGTGCATCGGCCGTCTATGGTGCCGACGCTGTTACCGGTGTTGTGAACTTCGTTCTCAAGGACGACTTTGAAGGCCTCCAGCTTGATCTCCGCGGCGGTGTGTCCGGCGAAGGCGACGGTGAGAACTTCACCTTTGACCTTCTGGCCGGTCAGAACTTTGACAATGGCAAGGGTAACGTTGTTCTCGCGCTGACCTATGAAGACGATTCGGCCATCACCTATGGCGACCGTGACTGGTCTCGTGACAATGGCATCGCCAGCGTTGAGCCGCGTGCAAACCCGGCGGCTCTGACCGATCCAAATGCGCCACCACGGGCCGTGATCAACAACCCGACCTTCTGGCTGACTTCGCAGGAAGGCTCCATCGCGCCGACTTTCGGCGGCCGCAACACGCTCTATGTCGACATTAACGGCAACGGCACGCCGGACTGTCAGGAATCTGAGGGCGGCCGCGTTGGCTTCCTTGCAGGCTGCTGGCTGACAAACCCTGATGGTTCGATCCGCGTGAACCAGGACGGCATCGTCCTGAACGGTCTCTGGGGCATTGGCGGCGATGGCGGTGCGATCAGCTTCAACCGCGATACGCTTTATCCGGAAACTGACAAGGTCGTTCTGAACCTCAACGCCAATTATGAGCTGGCGCCAACCTTCTCTGTCTTCTTTGAAGGTAAGTATGTGAACGCCGAGTCGACGACGTTCGCAGAGCAGGATACCTTCTACGACACACTATTCATCCAGGCGGACAACCCGTTCATCCCATCGCAGCTCGATCCGGTCGTTGCTGTGACAGGCGGCCTCTTGCTGACGCAGGACCCGCTCGATTTCAGCGATGACAACCCATCGACGTATGAGCGCGAGACGCTTCGCTTCGTCGCGGGCTTTGAATGGGAGCCTGCCGACGGCCACCTGATCGAAGGCTCGATCAATCGCGGCGAGTTCAAGCGCACCGATGAATATACCGGCCTGTATCTAGACCGCGTATTTGCTGCCATCGATGCTGTCGAAGACGGCAATGGCAACATTGTCTGTCGTTCTGACCTCGATCCGAACGCCTTCTACGAAATCGACTATTTCGCAGGCGGCAACGGCTACGCTGACGGCTTCTATTCGTCGAATGCCTATTACTCATTCACTCCGGGCGACGGTTCGTGTGCGCCGCTCAATCCGTTCGGCACCTACTCGACCAGCCAGGCTGCGCGTGACTTCGTGACGTCAAACCTGCGCGATGAGCTGAAACTGGAGCAGACGGTGATCTCGCTGATCGCGACCGGTAACTTCGATGTCATGGACTATGTTCTCGACGGCCCGCTCGGCTATGCTGCTGGTCTCGAATTCCGCGATGAGCGCAGCTCCAGCACGCTGGATCCACTGACGCTCGGCATCCTGCCGCCAACGACGTCCTTCACGCCGGGCGCGCAGGTCAGCCAGATCAGCCCGTGGCTGTTCTCATTCACCAGCATCGACAATACCCAGCAGTTCAATACGGGCGGCGGCTATGACGTCTACGACGCCTTCGCCGAAGTCCGCCTGCCGATCTTCGAAGACCGGCCGTTCGCAAGAGAGCTGACACTGGACGGTGCTGTTCGCCTCGCCAGCTATTCGACGCTGGGTGAAGCGACCACCTGGAAAGTTGGTGGTACGTGGGCGCCGATCGAGGACATCAGCTTCCGCGGCACCGTCTCTGAAGCTGTGCGCGCACCCAACATCTCCGAACTGTTCGATCCGCGTCTTCCGATCACCGTTTCGGCAACCGCCGACCCTTGTGATCCGGGCAATGTCGGCGCTGGTTCCAGCGTACGTCAGGCAAACTGTGTGGCTGACCTTCTCGCCGCCGGCGTCCCACAAAGCCAGATCCTTGATGGATCGGGCAACTATATCTGGGTGAACCCGCTGACGGGACGCTTCTCAGGCGTATCAGGCGGTAATCCGGATCTCGATGTGGAGACGGCCGAAACCTACACGATTGGTGCAGTGTTCCAGCCTCGCTTCCTGCCGGGCTTCTCCATGACAGTGGACTACTGGGATGTGTCGATTGAGGACGCCATCTCGGCTGTGGCGTCTGGCGACATTCTCGATGGCTGTCTCGACTCGACGAACTACCCAGGTCTGGAATTCTGTAGCCTCTACACCCGCCGCGCTGATGGTGGCCTGAACGGTCTTGAAACCGGCCAGATCAACTTCGCAAAGATCGAGGCAAGCGGTGTCGACTTCTCCGCGAACTACACGTTCGATGTAGGAGAGAATACGTTCGGCGCGACCCTGGTTGGCTCCTATCAGGAGAAGCTGGACCGGTACTTCAACCCGCTCGATCCGGAAGAAATCGACCCGGAGATCGAAGAGCTGTTCCTGCCTGAGCTTTCGGGTAATCTGAACCTGACCTGGGCACGCGGTCCACTGGCCGTCGGCTTCCAGACCCAGTATATCAGCCGTCAGGCCGTCGATGAGGTCGAAGACGTGCTTGGGCTCTATGGCAATCAGGCGCTCTACGGCAATGCTGGCTTCTTCGATGAGAGCTACATCTTCGACGTGAACGCATCCTATGAGTTCAGCGACCAGTTCACCTTCTATGGCGGCGTGAACAATATTGCAGACAAGGAGCCATTCTCGACGCAGACGGCATGGCCGGTCGGTCCACGTGGTCGCTTCTTCTTCCTCGGCCTGACCTACACCCACTAGGGCATTAGTCAGACCTGAAGATAAATTGGAATGCGGAGGCGAAAGCCTCCGCATTTCTTGTTATTCGAACTGTCATGCCTGAAACGACTGACGCACTTCTGGAAACTGTCGACCGGCTTGCCGGTGCGGGGCAGGGCGAGGAGGCCATTGTCCAGTTAAAAGCCGCACTAAAGCGAGAGCCGCGGGCCTTTGCACTCTGGCTGCGCCTCTCCAGTCTTCACTACGATGCTGGTGAATATTCCGCTGCTATTGCCGCCATGCGCGAGGCAGAGCGGGCAGATCCGATGCCGGATGGCTTTGCGCGCATACAACAGGCGATCCAGTCGCGTCGCTATGAAGACGCGCGCGCCATGGCAGAGGCTATGCTGGCCGAGGTGCCGGGCCATCCGCGCGCTGTATTCTCCCTGGCCCACCTCGCGCGTGCACGCGGTGATCATGAGGCCGCGGCGACACATTTGTCGATCAGTTTCCAGCACGCGCCGGCAAACCCCGTCCTTCGTGAATTGCACATCAGCGCACTGGAGGATACGGGCAATTATGCAGGGGCTATTGAGGCGGCACACGAACTCGCCCGGCTCGACAACGGATTTGCGGCAGTCCACCGGCTCCTGACGGTGCTTCTGCGCTATGGCCAGAATGAAGAGGCGCTGGAGCTCTGCGAGCGCGCCGAAATGCTCGCAGGAAACGATTCACGAAAGCTGAGTGAAATCAATCTCCTGCGCGGCCAGCTTCACAGGATACTCGGCGACAAGGCAGCGTCCGTTAAGGCGTTTCATGAAAGCCTACGCCTTCACCCCGGTCAGACTGCGGCGTGGTGGGGGCTTGCAGACCTGAAGACCTACAAGTTCACTGATGACGCGCGGGCGGCCATGCGAGACCTCCTCGCCTCGTCCAGCGTAAATCGCCAGCAAAAGGCGCAAGTGGCCTTTGCGCTCGCGCGGGCAAGCGATGTGCCCGGAGATCAGCAACAAGCAATGGAAGCCTATGCCAAGGCAAATGCCTTGCAGCTCGCTTTCGCGCAGAACGAAGGCCGCGCTTTCGGGCTCGGTTTTGACCGCACGGAATTCTCGGACGCCATTGAACGCCTGAAGCGGGGTTTTGATACGGCCGCGCTTGAAACGCAGGCCGATCATTTAGCCACGGGGCCCACGCCGATTTTCATCCTCGGTCTGCCGCGCTCCGGCTCGACGCTGCTCGAGCAGATCCTCGCGAGCCATTCCAATGTCGAGGGGACAATGGAGCTGCCCGTCCTGCCATCGGTTAAGCGACGGGCGCACAAGCTCTGCGCCGAGGCGCTCGGCGGCGATTACCTGAACAAAGTGGGCGAGCTTTCAGCGGACGACCTCGCGGCATTGGGGCAGCAATACGTCGACGACAGCGCGGTCTTCCGAAAAGAGGGCGCTGCCTACGTCACCGACAAGCTGCCCCACAACTTCGAGCATATCGGCCTGATCCACAAAATCCTGCCGCATGCGGTTATCATCGACATCCGGCGCAATCCGCTCGACTGCGGGCTTAGCCTCTACAAACAGTATTTCGCGGCCGGCGTCGGCTATAGCTACGACCTCCGTGACATAGGCGCTTACTATAATGGCTATCTCGACTTGATGGTCCATTGGGACGCGGTGCTCCCCGGCCGGGTGCACCGCGTCATCTATGAAGAGCTGGTCGCCGAACCTGAAAAGGTCATCACCCGCCTGTTGGAGGATATCGGCATAGGCTTTGAGCCAGCCTGTCTTTCTTTCCATGAGAATGAGCGGGCTGTGCGCACCGCCAGCAGTGAGCAGGTCCGCCAGCCGCTCAACAATGATGGCATTGGCCAATGGCGGGCGGTGGAGCACCAGCTCGCGCCGCTGAAGGAAAGTCTGGGTCCGAAGACACTGGCCCGGTTCAGCAGCGTCTTCTGAAGATAATCGCACTCATCAGCGTCTTTCCCCGTCGGCAGGCTTGCCGCGGTCGGTGCTTCTTTGGCAAGTTGCGCCCAACTGATTTTGCCGGAGGATAAATTCAATGAAGACAGCGATCACCGAAATGTTCGGCATCGAACATCCCATCATCCAGGGCGGTATGCACTATGTCGGTTTCGCCGAGATGGCTGCGGCCGTGTCCAATGCCGGCGGCCTCGGCATCATCACGGCGCTGACGCAGAAAACGCCTGCCGATCTCGCCAATGAGATCGCGCGCTGCAAGGACA
Source organism: Henriciella algicola (assembly GCF_003576245.1). Taxonomy (GTDB): domain Bacteria; phylum Pseudomonadota; class Alphaproteobacteria; order Caulobacterales; family Hyphomonadaceae; genus Henriciella; species Henriciella algicola. Next base: position 41,583 of record NZ_QWGA01000002.1, on the reverse strand, counting down.
TGACCGACAAGCCGTTCGGCGTGAACCTCACCTTCCTGCCATCGGTGAACCCGCCGGATTATCCTGGCTATATCAAGGCCATCATCGAAGGCGGCGTGAAAGCGGTCGAGACGGCGGGCAACAACCCGGCGCAGGTCCTGCCGATCCTCAAGGACAATGGCATCAAGGTCATCCACAAATGTACCGCTGTTCGCCACGCGCTGAAGGCGCAGTCGATCGGCTGTGACGCTGTCTCCGTTGACGGTTTCGAGTGCGGCGGCCACCCCGGTGAAGACGATGTGCCGAACATGATCCTCCTGCCGCGCGCTGCCGATGAACTGGAGATTCCATTCGTCTCGTCCGGTGGTCAGGCTGACGGCCGCTCACTGGTTGCCTCGCTCGCCATGGGCGCGCAAGGCATGAATATGGGCACTCGCTTCATCGCGACGAAAGAAGCGCCTGTGCATGAGAATGTGAAGCAGGCCATCGTCGCTGCGACCGAGCTCGACACCCGCCTCGTCATGCGCCCTCTGCGTAACACAGAGCGCGTGCTGAACAATGCCGGCGTTGAGCGCCTTCTCGAGAAGGAACAGCGCCTCGGCTCCGACATCAAGTTCGAGGACATCATCGAGGAAGTCGCTGGCGTCTATCCGAAGATCATGAAGGAAGGCGAGATGGATGCTGGCGCCTGGTCATGCGGCATGGTTGCGGGCCTGATCTACGACATCCCAACCTGTAAGGAGCTGATCGACCGGATCATGAAAGAGGCTCACGACATCATCGAGGACCGCCTTCGCGGCTTCCTCGGCACGAAGGCGTCGGCCAACGCCTGATCGAGCTGACAGCTAATAGATGGGAGGCGGTGCCGACAATCGGTGCCGCCTCTTTTTTTGGGGGGAGCCTTAGAGCGCTGAGGCGTCTTTCTTCTGGCGTGCGGCGAGGCGGGCCAGCTCATCGGCGCGTTCATTACCTTCGTCGCCAGCGTGCCCCTTTACCCAGATCCATTCAATGTCGTGAGGCTTGCAGGCTGTCTCAAGAGCCTGCCAGAGGTCCTTGTTCTTGACGGGCTTTTTCGATGCCGTCTTCCAGCCGTTGCGCTTCCAGCCATGGATCCACTTGGTCAGGCCATCTTTCACATAGGTCGAATCAGTGTGCAGGCGGACCTTGGACGGACGCTTCAGCGCGTTGAGCCCTTCGATCGCGGCCATGAGCTCCATCCGGTTATTGGTGGTCTCATATTCGCCGCCCATCAGCTCTTTTTCATGGCCGCCAGATTTGAGCAGTGCGCCCCAGCCGCCGGGGCCGGGATTGCCGCTGCAGGCACCGTCTGTCCAGATTTCAACGAGCTTCGACATCCGGTACGCGGTACCCTCAACGGTTCAGATCCGTCAAGATGAGGCTGCAACCCCATGCAACTCCTTAAATGCAGAACGCCCTATTGCTGCACCGATCCCTTAACTTACAGGGCAATTTAACAACGAGGCGGGACTGATACATTGAATTTCTCGCTGACGCATCGCATCAGCACAATTGATCCTAGATTGAGAGATTCCCGGATCCTCGTTGGGTGTCGGCACGCCGTGTGTATTTCGGCAAATTTCAAGATCATCTAGGTAAGCCTGTTTGCAGTCTTCCACACATTGCTCTCGTGTTTGAAACGACGTTGTTTGCGTAAGCGACCATTGTGTCTGCGCTTGATACAAGTCCATTGGCCAATAATCTCGGTATGTCTCGAAAAAACCTTCTCCGCCAATTCCGTCGGATTCCGAAGGCGGACACGCAGGTCCAAAACAAGTCGCTTGAGCATTAGCAAACAATCCGGTGGATATAAAAATACTCACGATACCTGCAACACAAAACCGCATGAATTTCTTCTCCTCATCCTGAGGGTTGGTAACGCTACTTAATGTTAAAGAAATTGCTCAGTCAACCTAAGATAATAAGCGCATCGAAAGACCAAGTTTCGCTTGCCTGCCGGCGACCGCGCTAGAATACATCCGCTGTCTTGTCAGCAAGCTGGCGCGCGGGCCGGACGATTGCAATGAACAACCACCCGCAAATGATACCGGCGAGTGCACCAACGCTGCCTCCAGTGATCAATGCGCCCAGCCAGGCAGTGAGCGAGATGTTGAGCGTGAACAGGCTGGAGATGCCGCCCGCCAGTACGGCGCCCCATATTGCGCTCCATCGCAGATAGGCGGCTGGCCGCCCAATCCCTCGCCTCGGAAACCGGCCTACGGAGAACGCAAGAACAATCCACGTGACCGGGACGACGATGTAGAAAAAGAACCAGTTGAGGCTACAGAATGCGAGGCTGAGAAATGCGCCGGCGAGAAAGCCGTCTCCTGAGGACATGCCATAGGTCGTCGATCCAGAAATCTCGGTCACAATAGTGATCCCGAAGAGAGAGATACCTGCGATCAGCGCAACGAGGAGGCTCGCGGCAATCCCACATAGAAAGACGCCTAAAAGGACGCGCTTGATCCTGGTCGGCGCGGCCGTGCTATAGTCTCGGACATTCGCTTCATCCGCCTCGCGAACCACCGCGCCATTCGGCCCAAAACTCGCCATTCAACGTTCCCCCTAGCTGTCCTAAATCACCATAAGCCACGATTATCGCAGAGCACGGCGAAATCAGGCCGGCGGCGGGGCAATTTGCCTAGCCGCCATAATCGGTGACTGATTTGGCTTGGCGGTGAAAGGCGAGCCGGTCGGCATATTCGAGCGGGTTTTTGGGGCGCACCAGCGCGTCGGCGGGCGTGTCGGTCCAGTCGACAAGGCGCGTCATGAAGAAGCGAAGCGCTGCACCCCGGCAAAGAAGCGGAAGGACGGTGCGCTCTGCTTCCTTCAGCGGGCGGACGCTTTCATAGCCTGCAATCATCGCGGCGCCCTTGGAGTAATTATACTCGCGTCCATCCTCGAAAGCCCATGAGTTGAGGCAGACCGCCAGATCGTAAGCGAGGGCATCAGTACACGCGAAATAGAAGTCGATGGCACCGGAGAATTTGTCGTCGAGGAAGAAGGCGTTGTCCGGAAAGAGGTCGGCATGGATCGTCCCGCGCGGCAGATGCGGGCTCTGCGGGCGGGCCTTTGCCGTCTCTGCCAAGTCATCCTCTATCAGCGCTGCGAGACCGGGCTGTAGCTCTTCGGCGGTCTGGCTGCGGCCTTCCCATAGAAGCGGCCAGCTTGCGGGGCCAAGTGCGTTTTCGCGCACCTGATCGAAGTCAGCGAGCGCAGCATGCATGCGCGCAAGCGCTTCGCCCATGGACCGGCATTGCGCGGCATTGGGGCGTTTGGGCGACAGGCCATCGAGGAAGGTAACGATGAGGGCAGGGCGCCCCTCTAGCGTCTGAAGCGGCTCGCCATCGCTGGCAGGCACGGGTGCCGGGCATGGAAAGCCGCGCGCGGCGAGGTGCTGCTTCAGGGCAACGAAATAGGGCAGATCCTTTGGGTCCGCCCTACGCTCAAACAGGGTCAGGATGAACCGGCCCTGATCTGTCTCGAGATAGTAGTTGGAGTTTTCTACCCCTTCCGCGATACCCTTGAAGCTTCTTGGGCGGCCAATGTCGTAGCCGTCCAGGAAAGCCTCAAGCGCATCGTCGGAGACCTGGGTGTATACCGCCATATCAGGTCGGCTAGAGTTCCTTCGGCATCATGTCACGCATCAGCGTGCGGCCAGCCAGAAGATAATGAACTGCTGCCCAGGCATAGAGCGAACAGAAGGCGATGATCGACCAGCGCAGGCCTTCGCTGTTGGCGCTAGCGCATGTTGCGGCGGCGTCGGCGGTCAGGTCTGCAACCACCTTACAGGTCTCGAGCGTCATGCCGAGATCATTGCCAGACAGGAACACGCTTTTCAGGAAGGTCGACAGGATACCGATGAGCGGTGGTCCAAGACCATAACCAAGCAGGTTCACGATAAAGAGGGTAACCGCAACGGATGTCGCGCGCATGCGGCTGTCTACAACGCCGCCAACGATGGCGTACATCGGGCCGAGATAGAAGTAGTGAAGCGTCGCCGCAGCCATAAGCGGCGGCAGGGCGAGCCACACAGTCGGCGCAAGATAGCCAAGCGCATAGAGCGGGACAGATGCGCCCATGCCGAGCGCAGGCATCCAGCAGAGCGCGCGAGGGTGACGGGCCGCCATCTGGTCAGCAAGGTAACCCGACAGGAACACGCCGAGCGCTGCCATCAGGCCAATGATGACACCGAACAGGATCGCTGCCGTCTCAAGGCTGAGGCCATGCGTGCGGACGAGGAATGATGTGGTGAACTGGGCAACGCCATAGCCGACGAAAGACGCCACCGTTGCACCGGCCACGATATGCCAGAAGGTTGGCTTGCCAGACAGGATCTTGAAAACGTCCTTCATGCTGGCTTTTTCCAGCTTCTGGGCCGATGGCGGGTCGGTATAACCGCGTGGTGGCTCCTGGATGGTCAGCTTGACGACAAAGGCGAGTATGATCCCCGGAATGCCCACGAGGATGAACGCAACGCGCCAGCCTTCCACGGCTTGCCAGTCGAGAAGGCCAAGCATCCAGTTCCAGCCCCAGGCCTCGAACAGCGCGGCGAGCGATGGGCCATCGAGATTGCCGACAATGAAGCCGGCAAAGACAGCGGCGAACATGCCGCCGAGTGGCACGCCGAGCGCGTAGATGGACACCGCGGTCGCGCGGCTCTTGGGCACAAAATAGTCTGCGATCAGCGACTGTGCGGGCGGGGTACAACCCGCTTCACCGACACTGACGCCGACGCGGAAAAGGAAAAGCACCAGGAATGACGTAGCGACACCGCAGAGCGCGGTCATCAAGCTCCAGACGAAAACGGCGACTGCGATAATCCAGACCCGGTGGAAGCGCTCGGCGAAGCGGGCGATTGGAATACCAAGCATGGTATAGAGGATCGCGAAGGCCGGGCCGCCCAGCAGGCCCATCTGCCAGTCTTCGACCCCGAAGGATGCCTTGATCGGCTCTGTCAGGATGTTGATGATCGAGCGGTCGATGAAGTTGAATACGTAGACGAGCAGCAGCGAGCCAAGAACAAAGGATCGGTAACCCTTTGTGCCAAAACCAGAATTCGGTGCACTAACGGCGCTGGCCGCTTGGTCGACTGTCGACATGTATCTCTCCCTCATCGCTAAACTCTGCCCGGATATCGGATTGGGCAGGCCTGCTCTCGATTCCCGCCACAAAAGCAAAATGGGCGTCCGGATTCCAGAGAATTCGGTGGAGTCGCTGAAGAAATTTCACAGGTGAAGCATTTTCCGGGCCGCCTCCCTGAGGTCAGGCGGCCCGAATGATGATGCTCGTATCAGGTATGCATGCCCGCGGCTGGCACCACCGGATTGTAGCGGTCGCGTCCGAAATAGCGCGCGGCCATGAAGTAACAAACGGCGGCTAGCGCCATGAAGCACGCCGTGGCGGCCATCGAATAGCGAAGACCGTCCGCATAGGCCTGACAGAGAGCGGGGCCGTTCTCACCGAGCGAAGCGGGATCAGTGCCACAGAGGCGCGGATTGAAATCGGCGGCTGCGTCAGCAAGGCCTGCCGCTGCGATCTGGCCCGACATGAAGAAGTCGGACATGGCGCCCACGAAGAGCGGGCCAATACCGTTGCCGATCAGGCTCACAATGAGGAGCAGGACCGAGATCGTCGTCGCGCGCGATTTCGGGCTCACGATACCGGTGCCGACAGTGTATTGCGCGCCGAGATAGGCGTAGTGCGCGATTGCCGCGACGATCCATAGGGCAAATGCCAAGCCGATTGTCGGCGCAAAGAATGCCCCGACATAAGTTGGCACGGAGATGAGGAGACCGACCCCCGGGACCCAGGCTGCCGCGCTCGGGAACCGGCCTTCGAGCTTCTCGGAAAGGAAGCCGCCGAGGAAGGTACCGCCAGCGGCCACAGCAGCGAGCGGGGCGCCGTAGAGTACCGCTGCATCTCGCACGCCGATGCCGTGTACGCGCTGGAAGAATGGCGCCTGAAAGCTGATCAGGCCATATCCGACAAAGGCAACGAGAGCCGCGCCCATCGACAGCCACCAGAAGGTTGGCTTTGGAGAAAACTCGCGGAACGCGTCGAAGAAGCCGACTTTCTTTGTGGTGTCGACCTCGGTTGGCGGGTCGGAATAGCCACGCGGTGGCTCCTTGATCGTGAAGAAGAGCAGGATTGCGATCAGGACGCCTGGCAAGCCGACAACAACAAAAGCAATGCGCCATCCGCCAACGGTCGACCAATCAATACCGGAGAAAAGGCCGCCGAGACCCAGAGACCCGAGCCAGGCGCCAAAGTCTTCACCCTGGATGCCAGCAATCGTGCCGCCGAATAGCTGGGCCAGCACACCGCCAATGGTCACGCCCATCGAATAGATGCCGAGCGCTCCAGCGCGGCTTTTGGGCGGATAGTAATCGGTGATGATAGAGTTGGCTGGCGGCGTACACCCGGCCTCACCGACGGCGACGCCGACGCGGAAAACAAGCAGCCAGATAAAGCCTGATGCAATCCCGCAAAGAGCTGTCATGACCGACCAGACGACGATACAGAGCGAGATGATCATCACCCGGTTCGCCCGGTCAGCCCACATGGCAATCGGGATGCCCATCAGCGCGTAGAAGAGCGCGAATGGAGGGCCTGACAGGAGCCCCCACTGCGTGTCAGACAGGTTGAATTCGTTGATGATCGGCTGGGCGACGACCGTAATGAGCGTGCGGTCAATAAAGTTCAGCGTGTAGACCAACATGAGGGAGATCAGGACGAATGACCTGTATCCCTTGGTACCGAAGCCGGTGATGTGGCCCTGGCCAGCGGTCGCTGCCGTATCGCTCATAAATGCCTCCCATATCGCCTCTCTACGGGCGACTCATCCCTGTTGTCGTGCAGTTGAGCTGTGCATGCAAGTGCCGCCCGACCATGATCTCGGGTCATGGCGGCGACACTTCGCAATGCGTTGCCTCATGGCCTAGCGAATAGCGACAGGGTTGATGATGGCCTGAACCGTGCCATTGAGGCGCGGAATACCGAGCGAGAAAAAGAACTCGGTCGCACCATCTGCGGCCAGTTCACTCGTCACCATGTTCTCGAGAATGTAGACGCCCCGCTTTGCCAGAAGGGTCTGGTGAACTTCGAACGGACGCGCCGGGTTCTCAAACGGGATTGCCTCCAGCGCCGTTGAATCAGCACCGATTGCGACCACGCCAAGATCAGCAAGATAGGTTGCGCCTTCAACGCCAAGCCCGGGATGGGTCGCCATCAGTTCTGTTGAATCGCCATGGGCCTCCATGGCACCTGTATGGAAGAGAACGACGTCGCCTTTCTCGATCGTCACGCCTGCGCGCTCGGCGGCTTGCTCGATTTCGGGGCGATTGAACGCCGTGCCATCAGGAACCGGGCTTTCTCCGAAGACGGCGGTCATATCGAGAAGAATACCGCGCGTAACGATGGGCGGGATGTCCTGCGTGCCCATCTGCGTCAGGCCAGCTGGCGTGACGAACTCTGAAACGTGCACGCCATTATAGTAGAGGTGGTCGATGCCCATATGGCCGAGGCCGTCGATCTGGCTGCCGATACCGACGAAAGTCTGGACGAGGTCGTCATTGCCGACTGCCTTGTTCTCACCGAGTGGGGTGCCCGACCCGTCAGACGGTTGCATGACATAGACATCGTAGCGGCGCGGCGCATAGGCGGGTGTGTCACGGCTGGTGATCTGACCCAGCGCATACGTCTTGCCGGTCTGGATTAGCCTGGCGGCGGCCGCCGTTTTCTCTTCGCTGAGATTGGCGACAGCGCCAAGGCGGTCGTCTGCACCGTATTCAGATGGATACCAGTCCGCTTCCGAGGCGGTCTCTTGCGCGAATGACGGCGCGGCGGACAGGGCAACGGCACCGAGTGCCAGACAGATCGATTTCATGAGAACCTCCCGGAGTTTTTGTATGCCCGGAAGTGTGGCGATTGCCCTTCGACCTGTCCAGCAGGACGCCGGGTCAGCCGCGTCCGTGCGGCTTCTCCCAGTCGATGTCCGGCCCGGCCGGAACGACACGGGTCGGGTTCACCATGTCGTGGCTCTCATAATAGTGGCGCTGGGCATGCATCGGGTTCACCGTCTCTGCGATACCCGGCCACTGATAGAGGTCGCGCGCATAGGGCCAGAGATTGGAGTAGTCGACGAGGCGCAGGATGTTGCACTTGAAGTGACCGTGATAGACGAGGTCGAAACGGTAAAGCGTCGTCCAGAGACGCCAGTCCGCCTCAGTTGGTGTATCGCCGGTCAGAAAGCGTGACTTGCCGAGCTTCTCGTCCAGCCAGTCCAGCGACTCGAACAACGGAAAGACAGCCTCTTCATAGGCGTCCTGCGCGGTCGCAAATCCGGCCTTGTAAACACCATTGTTTACAGTGTGGTAGACGCGTTCATTGATGTCATCGATTTCGGCTTGTTTCTCAGCCGGGTAATAGTCGCCATCGGCTGCACCGACGCCGTCAAAAGCGGAGTTGAACATGCGGATGATGTCGGCCGACTCATTGCTGACGATGGTGTTCTGCTGCTTGTCCCAGAGCGTCGGGACGGTGACGCGCCCGGTATAGTGCGGGTCTGCCTTCAGGTAGATCTCATACATGAAGTCAGAGCCGAAGAGCTTGTCGCCAACGATGCCGTCCGGGTCGTCTTTGAACGTCCATCCATTCTCGCCCATGAACCAGTGCGTGTAGGAGACGTCGATCATGTCCTCCAGGCCTTTGAGCTTGCGGAAGACAAGCGCGCGGTGCGCCCACGGACAGGCATAGGCGACATAGAGGTGATACCGGCCAGCTTCCGCCTTGAAGCCCGCCTTGCCATCCGGACCTGCGGACCCATCAGGCGTGATCCAGTTGCGAAACTGGCTCTCATGGCGCTCGAAGCGTCCGCCCGTGCTGTCAGTGTCGTACCATTTGTCTTGCCAGATGCCGTTATTCAGCAGGCCCATAAGTCGCTCCTGTCATCGATATGGCGCGCTTTTTTGCGCGGTTTCGGACCTGGAATTATGGGGCAGGGGCTGGATTTCCAGCGCCGTGTCAGGCGCTGGTGCCTTTCAGCGTGCGAATGTCAGCGTCGAGGCCGAACAGCCAGGCGCTGACCTGCCAGAGGATAGCGAAGACGGCGCTCCCGACCAGCACGTCCCATGGCCATGCGGCGCCCGCCTGTCCCCAGCCAAGGATGACGGCAGCCGCGGCGATAAAGACATAGGACAGCGCAAGGACGCTCAGGAAGCGAGACAGCCAGTTAGATCGAAACCGCATGACCGCGCCGCCCAGCCAGGCTGCACCTAGGGCGGCGACGTAGAGCATGTTCGCGTCATGCTCCGACCCGTCAATGATGCCGACCGCGCCATTTACGAGGATCAGCAGCACACTCGTGGCGATGAACAGGAAGAGCCCGCCCCTGTAGGCGCGGCTGCGTTTGAGGCGCAGAAGAAGAAAGACCGCGAGGGCCAGCGCGGCCAGAAGAAAGCCTGCCAAAACAAAGTCGAACAGCGTCCAGTTCATGAGCCGATCCCCGTTTATATCGTCCAGCCAGTCTGAACCGGTTCGCGCTATCCTGCCACGAAAAAGGCGGCGCCATCCAGATGGATAGCGCCGCCTTCATGGAAGCGGGGCATGGCCCGGCGTTGGGGTGGTGTCCGGCGTTTCACCGGATGGCTGCAGACGTTCAGCGTTCACCACTTACCCCTTCACACAGACCACCTGGCGCAGGGTGTGTTCCACCTCCACCAGAGAGGCCTGCGCGGCCATTACAGCGTCGATGTCCTTATAGGCCATCGGCGTTTCGTCCACGACGCCGGCATCCTTGCGGCACTCAACGCCTTCGGTGGCGGCCACGTGGTCATCCACGGTGAAGCGCCGCTTGGCTTCGGTACGCGACATCGCCCGCCCGGCCCCGTGAGAGCAGGAGCAGAAGCTGTCCACATTCCCTTTCCCGCGCACGATGAAGGACTTTGCCCCCATCGATCCCGGGATGATGCCAAGTTCTCCAGCGCCTGCCCGCACGGCGCCCTTGCGGGTCACCCAGACATCGGCGCCGAAGTGGCGTTCCTTCTCCACATAATTGTGGTGGCAGTTCACCGCGTGCTTGTCGGTCGTGAAGCTTTCGAAGGTTTCCCGCAGCGCCATCAGCACGCGGGCCATCATCACTTCACGGTTCAGGCGCGCATAATCCTGCGCCCAGCCCACAGCCTCGACGTAGTCGTCGAACAGCGGCTCACCTTCCACAAAGAAGGCAAGGTCGCGGTCCGGCACATGATAGCCGAGCACACGGGTTTCGAGCGCACGGCGGGCCTCTTCGATGAAGTAGGTCCCGATGCGGTTCCCCGTCCCGCGTGAGCCGGAATGCAGCATCACCCACACGGCATCTGCTTCATCGAGGCAGAGCTCGATAAAGTGATTACCCCCGCCCAGCGTACCGAGCTGCGTAGTGTAGGTCTTCGACGCGATCTTGGCGTGCCGCTCATGGATGCGGTCAAACCGGTCCATGAGGTTGGATGCCTTGAGGCGCGATTCCACGGTGGCGGGCACGTATTTATGGCTGCCACCGCGCCCGTTCCCCACTGGCACAGCGCGTTCGATCGCCCGGCGGATGCCCTTGAGGCTATCCGGCAGGTGCTCTGCGCGCAGGCTGGTGCGAATCGCCATCATGCCGCATCCGATATCCACCCCGACCGCAGCCGGGATGATGGCGCCCTTGGTCGGGATCACAGATCCCACAGTGGCGCCGCGCCCGAAATGCACGTCTGGCATGACGGCGAGGTGGGAATGAACGAAGGGAAGCCCCGCCACATTCTCCAGCTGCTCGCGCGCCTTGTCTTCGACTGGCACGCCCTTGACCCAGGCCTTGATCGCTCCGCCGCGTGCGGTTTCGATCACTTCAAAATCACTCATTGTACTGTGCTCGTCAGACGAGCCCTCCTTTTCTTAGAGAGCCCTCCACACGGCAGCCTGTCGGATCGAGAGAAAGAAAAACCCTCCAGGCTGAAGCGCGTGGAGGGTGCGTGTAATCCGGTTGCCCGGTAGGCTGACGGTCAGCCCCTCACTCAACATCCTCCATAGGCATACCTTCGCCGACCTGCGGCCAGGCGACGGGCAATGCTTTGAAATTGAATGGCCGATAGGTCATCGGGCACTCCATGGAGTTGAATGAGGCGCGGCAGATGTCAGCTCTCGGTCCCGGCGTCAATGTCGGGCGCCTAAGAATTCTATCTGAGGGCGCGCGCCTGTGTCCCGAAGGTCACAGGCCGCTGTCAGCCAATCAGGCTAGTCCTGCTTTAGCTTGCGGCGCTTTGGCGGCTTTTCGGCCGTCGGGTCAAAGCGGCGCGGCTTTGGCTTGGCAGGCTTTTTCGACTTTGGCCGTTCGGGCGCGCGATCTTCCAGCTGCGACGGCGGGACGGGCCGCGGCTTGCGGGCTGGTTTGCCGTCGCTACGCGGCTTGCCTTCAAAGCGAGGCTTTCCTTCGGCGCGAGGCCTTCCAGCGAACTTGCCGGGGCGCTTGTCAGAGCGTGGGCCGGATGGCGGGCCAGACCGCTTCTTGGCTGCGCGGTCTGAATCGCGATCATCGCGGCGTTCCCGGCGGGCAGGGGCAGAGCCTTCAGTCCAGCCGGCCGGCTTCTCGCCCTCGCGCCAGGCAGAGATTGATTTCTCAAGCCGGCCATCAGGCCCGACACGTTCCAGGAAGCCCGGCGCGCTTTCAGCTTTCAGCTCGACGCGCGTATGTGCGTCCTCGATGCGGATTGCGCCCACATCAGTCCGGTGAAGGCCGCCAGCCTTGCAGAGCATCGGCAGCAGCCAGCGAGGGTCCGCGCCGGATTTGCGGCCAACGGAAAGATTGATCCAGACACTGTCTTCAAAATCGTTGCGTTCAGCGCGCGGTTCGCGGCGCTCTGTGCGCTCACGGCGCGGTCCATCACCGCGAGGCCCATCGCCGCGCGGCGGGCGCTCACGCCTATCGGCGGGGCGGTACTCCGGCACGTCCATGAGTTCTTCAGGGGCAGAGCGCCGCGCGCGATGATGCGCGACGAAGGCAGCGGCGACCTGTTCGGCGCCGTGAATGTCGATCAGCATGCGCGCCATCTCATGGTCGCTGGTGCTGGCCGTTTCGGTCAGGGACGGGTGGTTGAGTAAGCGCTCATCATCGCGCTTGCGGATATCGTCGGCGCCGGGGGCATCGGTCCAGCTCGCCTCGACGCGGGCATCCTGCAGCAGGCGCTCGATCCGGCGGCGCGCCTTGAACGGCACGATCAGGACGCTGACGCCCTTGCGACCAGCGCGGCCCGTGCGCCCGGACCGGTGCAGCAGGGCTTCGCGGTTGGTCGGCAGGTCTGCATGAATGACGAGGTCAAGGTCCGGCAGGTCGAGGCCGCGTGCGGCGACATCGGTCGCGACGCAGACATTGGCACGCCCATCGCGCAGGGCCTGCAGCGCATGCGTACGCTCGCTCTGGCTGAGCTCACCTGACAGGGCAACAACGCTCAGGCCGCGATTGTGAAAGCGCGCGAGGAGGTGGTTCACATTCGCGCGCGTCTTGCAGAAGACAAGCGCATTCTTGGCTTCATGAAAGCGCAGGACGTTGATGATTGCATTCTCGACATCCGACGGCGCGATGGAGTGCGCGCGGTAGTCGATATCGGCATGCTGGTCGGTGTCGGAAATCGTGTTGATGCGCACGGCATCACGCTGGAACGTCTCAGCGAGGCGGGCGATCGGCTTTGACACGGTCGCCGAGAAGAGAAGCGTGCGGCGGTCTTCCGGCGCAGCGCTGAGAAGGGTTTCAAGCTCCTCGCGGAAGCCAAGGTCCAGCATCTCATCGGCTTCATCCATGGCGACGACGCGGATGTCGTCGAGCACGAGGCTGCCGCGATTGAGATGGTCGACTAGGCGGCCCGGCGTGCCCACGACAATGTGCGCGCCCTTCATCAGGTCAGAGCGTTCTTCGCGCGGATCCATACCGCCCACGCAGGATACAACGCGTGCGCCTGCTTCGGCATACAGCCAGTCGAGTTCGCGGTGCACCTGCACAGCGAGTTCTCGCGTCGGCGCAACAACGAGCGCCAGCGGTGTGCCTGGACGTGGAAGCCGGTCCGCCCCCATCAGCAGGGAAGGGGCCATAGCAATGCCGAACGCGACCGTCTTGCCCGAACCCGTCTGCGCAGAAACCAGCAGGTCTGACGCGGCAATCTCGGGGTCGAGCATGGCAGATTGCACAGGGGTCAGCTGGTCATATCCACGCGCAGCAAGAGCTTGGCCCAGTGCAGGGACAATTGCGGATTGGTCGGTCATTTAGGGAGGCTTTCGGTCAATGTCGTCGGCCGCAACCAAATCGCGGCCCGGCCGCAGTCGAGTGTACCTTATGTGCACATCATGGGCCGAAGCGCGGCTCATAGCGGTTTTTGAGGCTGACAGCCATCCCTTCCAGCAGCAAAGATGCAAGCGCTCTAGATGAGCCCTTGGGCCTTGAAGCTGGTCACCCCGCCGCGCGCCGCGATGAGATGGTCGTGCACGGTGATTTCCAGTGCGTCGAGTGCATCGATGATGGCGCGCGTCATGTCGATATCAGCGCGTGAGGGTGTCGGGTCGCCAGATGGATGGTTGTGAACGAGTATCAGGCTGGACGCCTGAAGTTCCAGCGCCCGCCGCGCTATCTCGCGTGGATAGACAGGCGCGTGATCCACCGTTCCATGTCCCATGATCTCATCAGCGATGAGCTGGTTCTTGCGGTCGAGGAAGAGGACACGAAACTGCTCGCGGCCCTCATGTTGAAGCTCGCGCTTTACATAGTCTGTCAGCGCCGACCAGCTCGAGATCACGGTGCGCGAAGCCAGCGTCTCGCGGGTTGCGCGCGCGCCAATCTCGGCGGTGGCTTTGAGATAGGCCGCAACAGTCTCCCCAACGCCAGCGACCTTGATAAGGTCAGCCGGGCGCGCCGACAGAACGGCGCTCAGCGATCCGAAACGAGCCAGCAGCGCCTTTGAAATCGGTTTGACATCCCGGCGCGGAATGAAGGCGAAGAGCAGCGTCTCGAGTAGTTCATAATCCTCAAGCGCGATGGCGCCGCGCTCAATCAGCTTCGTGCGCAACCGGTCACGATGGCCTTTCCAGTGCGGCTTGTCAGAGACAAAATGGCGCGTCGGTGCCGTTATTCCGAGTAGCGGGGCTTCCTCAACGCGTTTCATCTCGCCACCTTTGACGTGCCACCCCAGCCGCCATGGGCCCCAGCTTTCGCTGGGGTGGCGGATATGAGTTTGGGGTGCGCGCTGGATTGGCCGCCCTCCTGACGAAAGTCAGGATTCATGGCGGCTGGGGGATAAGGCATCCGATAGTGACGCACGCCCAAAAGGTGCCAATCGTCAGCCAGATCCCGCCAGCCCGGATTGTCTTTCTCAATCAGGGAAATCTTCCATTCACGGCGCCACGCCTTCATCTGCCGCTCACGTGTCAGCGCGGCGTCCCTCGTCCCGAATGTGTCGTACCAGACAAGGCGTCGGCAGCCATATTTGCTCGCAAAGCCCCGAATAACGCCATTTCGATGTTCGTGCGCACGGCGTTCGATATCGTCGGTATGGCCGATATAGAGCGTGCCGTTCCGCTGATTGGTGACGATGTAAACGTAGAAAGCCATCTGCCCGTTCTTCCGGTTTGTTCTTATAATGTTCCGGTCGCGCCATCTCGTCAAGCTTGTCTGGTTTTGAAAGCCGGATAAAAACGAGTGCAATATAAAAAACAGGGGGGAGTTATGTTCAGGATCATTCTAGGGGGCGTGCTTACGCTCGGAGCCGCCATGTCCGCAGCCGCGCAAGACCATAGCGCGCATGCTGAGCATCAGGCGCATGGCGCGCATATTGAGCACGCGGACCATGGTGAGCATGAAGGGCACGCCGCCCATCACAAGGATCATCACACGGACAAGCTTGTGCTGGCGGAGACAGGCGAGGCGGTTGAGAACCCGTTCCACCCGGTGCGCCTGCTGCTGTCGTCTGAAGAAAGCATGGGCGAAGTAACGATCTACGAGTTCATTCTGCCGCCAAAGAGCCCGGGTTCGCCGCCGCACACGCATTCGCGGGAGGACGAGTATTTCTATGTGCTTCAGGGCACGCTTGATATTCTCTCGGATGGTTCGGTCAAACGCATTTCGGAAGGCGACTTTGCAGCCCTCAAACGCGGCAATGCGCACATGTTCTGGAACGGCTCTGACACCGAAACCCAGCTTCTCATGATGACGACCGGGGCGTCTTTTGAGCAGTTTCTTGAAAGCGTGAGCCCGCGCCTCGCGGAAGCCAAGCCAGCTTCACCTGAGGCGGCAGGCGCTGTCATTGGCCAGCTCGCCGCAGAACACGGCATCGAAATTTCGATGGAGATGATGCCGGCGGCGGCAGCGCCCCATTATGCGCCGCCTCCAGCCGAGTAGGAGGCTAGAGCTCCACCGTATGAGGGGTGTGCCAGCCCTTTGGTGAGCTCGTGAAAATCTCGACACCGTCTTCGGTGACGCCGACGGAGTGCTCGAACTGGGCCGAAAGCTGACGGTCGCGGGTCACGGCAGTCCAGCCATCGGGCAGGATTGCCGCGTCCTTGCGGCCGATATTGAGCATTGGCTCGATCGTGAAGAACATGCCGGGCTTCAGCTCGGGCCCTGTGCCAGCGCGGGCTGAATGGACGACATTCGGCTCATCATGGAAAAGCTGGCCGAGGCCGTGGCCGCAGAAATCCTCAACCACCGAAAGCCGGTTCTTGGCGGCGATCTTTGAGATGGCCGCGCCGATATCGCCGAAACGGTTGCCGGGCTTCACCGCCGCGATGCCTGCCATCAGCGATTCATAGGTCACATCCATCAGACGCTCGGCTTTGCGCTTCGGTGTGCCGGCCGCATACATGCGCGAATGGTCGCCGTGCCAGCCATTGACGATGACTGTGACATCGATATTGGCAATGTCGCCATCCTTCAGAGGGCGGTCGCCTGGAATGCCGTGACAGATCACATGGTTGAGCGAGATGCACGAGGCGTGGCGATAGCCGCGATAGCCGATGGTGGCGGATTGCGCGCCGTGATCGTAGACAAATTCGCGGATCAGATGGTCCAGATGAGCTGTCGTGACGCCGGGTTTGACCTCTGGCACCAGCATATCGAGGCATTCGGCGACGAGCCTGCCAGCCTTGCGCATGCCTTCAAAGCCCGCCTCGTCATGGATGCGGATTTCGCCGTTGCGCACGGGCATGATCAGGTCGGCTTCGGACATGGGGTGGCCTCAGAACTGGTTAGGCCCGCAATATGGCAGCACTCGGCCTGAGTTTCCACCTCGGCAGGGCGCCAGACTGCAGCGGTTCTGGCATGTTGCTTTCGCGGTGGTCGCTTTCGGCGTAGACTGGGCAAAATATAAGATCTGGAGGAAGCGGAATGAACATACATGTCGGAGCAGAGGCATTTGCGCGCTTTGAGGCGCGGCGCCTGTCGCCAGCGATCGGGGCAGAGCTTCACGGTGTGGACCTGTCCGAGCCGATGGATGACGCGCTGGTCGGCGAGATCCGCAAGGCGCTGCTGCGCTACAAAGTGATCTTCTTCCGCGATCAGGACATCACGCGAGAGCAGCATATCGCCTTCGCCCGCAAGTTTGGTGAGCTTGAAATCCACCCCGCGACGCCGAAGGATCAGGAGAATGCCGAAGTCCTTCGTATTGCGCATAATGCCAGCAATAAGGGCCAGGAAAACTTCTGGCATTCTGATGTGACATGGCGGGCGGAGCCGTCGCTTGGCTCTATACTAAGGGCAATCGAGCTGCCGCAGGTGGGTGGCGATACGCTCTTTTCCGACATGGTGATGGCGTATGAAGGCCTTTCAGAAAAGATGAAGGAATTCTGCTGCGGCCTGACGGCGGTGCATGACATTGCCCGGGTCTTCGCAAAGCGTTTGGGCAAGGACCCCAAGGAGCTGCACGACAAGTTTCCGCCGCAAGAGCATCCGGTCATCCGTACCCACCCGGAAACTGGCGAGCGCCTGATCTATGTGAACACAGCTTTCACGAGCCATATCAAGGACTTGTCGAAAGAAGAGAGCGACTGGCTTCTGCAGCATCTCTACAGTCAGGCAGCGGTGCCAGAGTATCAGTGCCGTTTCCGCTGGGAGGTGGGCTCTATCGCGTTCTGGGATAATCGCGCCTGCCAGCATTATGCGGCGAGCGACTATTTCCCGGATGTGCGCGTCATGGAGCGCGTGACGATTGCGGGCGACGGGCCATACTTTGAGGCATAAGAAAACGGGGCCGCAAAGGGCCCCGCTTTCCGCTGTACTATCCCTGAAACGGATCAGGCGAGTTTGGCATCGAGCGTCACCTTGATGGCGCCAAGTGCCTTTGACATCGGGCATTCTTCCTTGGCCTTGTTGGCAAGCTCCTGGAATTTCGCCTCGTCGATCCCCGGCACTTTGCCGGTGAGGGTGAGGGCAGACGACTTCACCTCAAAGCCGCTGTCGACTTCCTCAACCGTGATGACGGACTTTGCCTCGAGGTCTTCGGCAGGGGTGTCGTTCATCGCGAGGAAAGCCGAGAGCTGCATGGCAAAGCAGCCTGCATGGGCCGCAGCCAGCAGCTCTTCCGGGTTCGTTCCGGCCTTGCCGCTTTCGTCTTCGAAGCGGGCCTTGAAAGAATAGCCGTGGCTCGAGAGGGCACCGCTCTGGGTGTCGATGGTGCCTTTGCCGTCCTTGAGGGGGCCTGACCAGTGGGCTGTGGCGTGGCGTTTCATTCTGAAGTCCTTTCCTTTGGGGAAGCTGTTGATACCTCTCACCTTGAGCGGCGAGGTGGCGCGTCAAGAGTGAAACGTGGAGGCCCATGCGGAGGTTGCCTGCAGGCGGAAACTAGCGCTTGGTACAGTCGGAAAATCCTTGGGAGGAATTCGTCGTGAAGAACGAAATCATGGTGCAGTCACGGTGCATTGGCGGTGTACTGGCGGTGTTTCTGGCGGCAGCTTGCACAAATGCAGCTGACCCTGCTGAAAATGTAGCCGAAGTGTCGCCAGCAAGCGCAGACGCCGCCACCGAAACGCGCGCCGCTTTCAGTGAAGAAGGCCTTGCCGCGCTGGATGAGCTGCTCGCTGGCTATGTCGAGGCGGGGCAGGTCGCCGGCATCGAGGCGATGCTCGTCAAGGATGGTGAGATTGCCTATTCGGCGACGCACGGGCTTCGTGACGTTGAAGACCAGACCCCGCTCGGCGAGGACACCATCTGGCGCATCTATTCCATGTCAAAGCCGGTGACCGGCGTCGCGCTGATGCAGCTTTACGAAGACGGCAAGTTCGACCTCGACGATCCGCTGAGCGACTATATCCCCGAATTTGAGAATTTGCAGGTTCTGGCCGGTGAGAATGAGGATGGTACACCCATCCTCGAGCCGCTTGCGCGTGAGCCGACAATTCGCGACGCAATGCGCCACACGGCAGGGTTCGCCTATGGCCTGTTCGGTGAGGACTATGCCAACCGCCAGTTCCGGGAACAGAGAATCCTGAGTTCGCCTGGGCTTGATGTCCTCGTCGACCGGGTTGCCGAGGTGCCTCTTCTCTTCCAGCCTGGGGAGCGTTGGTCCTATTCGGTCGGCGTCGATATCCAGGGTTATCTCATCGAGCAATTCTCTGGCATGAGCCTTGGCGACTATCTCGACGCAAATATCTTCACCCCGCTCGGGATGAACGATACCGGCTTTTACGTGCCGGACGCAGACTATGACCGCTTCGCTGACCTCATGGTCTGGTCCCCTGAGGCGGGCCGGTTCGTGCCGGTGCCTGAGACGCGCGAGAGCCCGGCGGCGCTGCCCTATCTCTACCGGCAGGACACGGTGCCATTCGAGTCGGGCGGTCACGGTTTGGTGGCGACAATTGGCGACTATGCGCGGTTCAGCCAGATGATGCTGAATGGGGGGAGCCTCGATGGCGCAGAGATCATTTCGCCAGAGACGGTTGAGCTGATGACAAGCGACCAGTTGCCAGAAGGGCTAGGCATCAGCTTCAATGGTACGGCGCGGGCCACCATGACGGCAGAGCCGCACAAGTTCGGTCTGGACTGGGGGATCATTTCAGACCCGGAAGCCATGGCGAGCCCGGCAGGGGCTGGCACCTATTACTGGGGCGGGGCAGCCGGGACATGGTTCTGGATCGATCCGGTGAACGATCTGTACTTCATCGCCATGATCCAGCGTTTCGGCAATAATCCGGACATGCCGTTCGAGCCACGTGCCCAATCGATGGCGCTGGTCTATGAGGCTTTGCAGGAATAATGAGATAATTCAGCTGCTTCCCTTTCCGCTTCGACGCGGTGAGGGGAGGGCGTAGCGTTTGCAGGATACATCCATGACAGCACCAACCGCCGCCATCTGTCTCATCGGGGACGAGCTTCTCTCCGGGCGCACGCGCGACATCAATGTCCAGCAGATTGCGGGCTATTTGAGGCCGCTCGGCATACTGGTCGAAGAAGTACGGATCGTACCGGACGTGCAGGCGCGCATCGTCGAGGCAGTCAACGCGCTGCGCGAGCGATACTCCTATGTCTTCACGACGGGCGGGATCGGCCCGACCCATGACGACATTACCGCGGACGCCATCGCTGCGGCCTTCGGCGTCGGGATCGACAAGCACCCTGACGTGATGGCGATGCTGCAGGCACGCTATGACGAGATCGGCACCGAGTTCACAGAAGCCCGCCAGCGCATGGCGCGGATACCGGATGGTGCGAGCCTGATCGAAAACCCGGTATCGGGTGCGCCGGGTTTCCAGACAGGTAATGTCTTCACGCTGGCAGGGGTGCCTTCCATCGTTCAGGGGATGCTGCAGGATATTGGACACAGGCTGGAGCATGGCAGGGTGGTGCATGCGAGGACCGTCCGCGTGCCAGGTCTTCGTGAAGGTGATATCGCCGAAGCGCTCAGTGAACTCGACAAGTCCTATGAAGAGGTGAGCTTCGGCTCCTATCCATGGTTCCGGTCTGTGAGCGACCATGGCGTCTCACTCATTGCCCGCTCGGCAGATGAGGACACATTGACTACAGCGGCGCAAAAACTTGTCGAGCTGGCCGCGTCCGTTGGCGGCGAGAGCGAAGTCATCGAAGGGGAAGCAAGTTGACCCGGCCCTATCTCGCCAGGACGCCCATGATCATCCTGTCCGGTCTGGCGATGGTCGCCATCGGGTTCTGCTTCAGCCTTGTCGCGCCAGCCGTGGACGGGGAACTTCTCGACATGATCTGGACCGGGCCAGCCGCTGAAGCACGGCTCGCGGAAATGGATGGAAGCGCCCGTACGGCCCATTTCTGGACGACGTTCGTCATCGATACCGCCTATCCGCTTGCCTACGGCGCATTCCTCGCCGGGCTGGCGGCGCGCTTTGCGCCTATGCGATTTGCAAGGCTCGCCATGGTGCCAGCATTCCTGATCGTCATTCTGGATCTGGCTGAAAACACGGTTCAGATGATCGCGCTCCAGGGGGCGGGCAATCACTTCTGGCTGAAGACGTATCTGACGCCAGCGAAATTCGGCATGTTCGGTGTCGCGGCCTTGCTGGCAGGCGTTCTCGGCCTTCTGGCGTTGGCGCGTTTTGCACTCAGGAACCGCTAGGCGTCGTTTCCGCGAGCGCCTTGTGAATGTCGCTTACGACGACGGAGCCTTCGCCCACGCTGGAGGCGACACGTTTGACGGACCCGATACGCACATCGCCGACGGCGTAGACGCGTGGCCATGAAGTTTCATAGCGGGTCGGCATCCGGTCGAGGGTCCAGCCTGCGCGCACGAGATCGAGATTGGAAAGGTCGGGCCCGGTTTTCACGAACCCCTTCTCATCGCAGCTCATATGCTGGGGCAGCCAGTCGGTGAATGGCTGGGCCCCGATGAAGAGGAAGACGAAACCGATATCATGCTCGCTCACCTCTTTGGTGGCGCGGTGGCGAAGGCTGAGCCGGGTCAGGCGATCAGTTAGCTGATCCTCGCTGCCTGTGCCATGAAGCGTGCCGATTTCAGTCTCGGGGTGAAGGTGGATGTTTGGCGTCTCTTCGAGGCGGCGCACGAGGTATTCTGACATGGTGTCGCGAATGTTAGGGCGCCGGAACAGGACGTGGACGTTGCGCGCCGTCTGGCTGAGGAAGACCGCGCCCTGACCAGCTGAATTGCCCGCACCGACGATACAGACATCCTGGCCACCGCAGAGCTGCGCCTCCATGGGCGTTGCGCCATAATAGATGCCGCGTCCTTCGAACCGTTCCAGGTTCTCTATCGGCAGGCGGCTATATTGCGCGCCGGTGGCGATGACGACGGCGCGGGCCTTGAGGCGGCGGCCATCCTTCAGCGAAATGCAGTAATTGTCGCCGTCGCGGGCAAGATCGACCGCGCTGGCAGGTGAGGCGATACGGGCGCCGAATTTCTGCGCCTGAATAGAAGCGCGCGAAGCAAGCTCGCGCCCTGAAACTCCCATTGGGAAGCCGAGATAATTCTCGATCTTTGACGAGGTGCCTGCCTGGCCACCAGGACCATCACTGTCCAGCGTGACAACAGTCAGGCCTTCCGAAGCCGCATAGACCGATGCGGCGAGACCGGCCGGGCCTGCGCCCACCACGACGACATCGGTGCAGCTATTGTCGGGTACGAGGTCTAGCCCAAAGGCTTCGGACAATTCGCCGACATCGGGGCGCGACATGATGCGAGAGCGTCCGCGGATCACCACGGGCAGGTCAGCGGCTGCGATCTCGCGCGCTTCCATGATGCGCTTTGCCAGCGGATCCTTGTCCGGGTCGAGCCAGCGATGGGCGATCATATGCTTGGAGAGGGTGTCACGGGCGACGAACACGTCGCGGTCATGCGCGTCGCCGATCACGATGACGGCGCCGTGCGATGCATTGTGCGAGAAGATCCGCCGAGCTGTCAGCGTGCGCACGAAAATGTCGGAGAAATGCGAGTTCTCGACGAGCAGGCGCTGGAAATTGTCGTGCGAGATATGGAGCACTTCGCCCGCCTCTCCCATCTCAACGCGCGAGAGCGAGGCCTGACCGGTCAGGATGGCGATGTCGCCGGCAAACTGGCCGCGTTCCATCCAGCCAAGGCGCTTTTCGCCTTCTGGCGTTTCAACAAGGATGCTGGTGTGGCCGGATAGCGTGATGAGGCAATCGACATTGGCGTCGCCCTCATCGATCAGCGGATCGCCCATCGCATGGGCGCGCACATCGCCGAAGGGCTTCAGCGTCTCAAGTTCTTCGTCCGAGAAGGTGAAGTTCACATCTGCGGGGGGCTTACCCATGGTCTGGCCTTGGCGTTTCCGGATGGTCCAGTTTAAGTCTCTAGCGACGAAGCAGAACAAAGACCATGGAGAGGAAGCCAGATGTCCGAGAATATCGTGCGCGTGGAAAGAGACGGCCCAGTTGCGATCGTAACGATGAACCGGCCGGATGCACTGAACGCGCTTAGCCGGGCCCTGCGTGCCGAACTCGTGAAAGTGTTCACCGAGCTTGCAAAGGACGACGCGGTTCGCGCGGCGGTGCTGACGGGCGAAGGCCGCGCCTTCACCGCTGGCGTCGACCTCAAGGAAGCCGGGCAGACCGGTTTTGCGCTCGGCGCAGATGGCGGCGAGATCGACCTCTCCAAGGGACTTGCCGCTTTCCCCTGGCCGATCATCGGCGCGATCAACGGCTTCGCGATTACGGGCGGGTTTGAGCTTGCCCTGATGTGCGACGTGCTGCTGGCATCGGAGAATGCGAAGTTCGCTGACACGCATGCGCGCGTCGGCATCGTGCCGGGCTGGGGGCTTAGCCAGAAGCTGCCGCGCATGATCGGGATGAGCCGCGCCAAGGAGCTGTCCTTCACTGGTAACTTCCTCGATGCGGAGACCGCAGAACGCTGGGGCCTGGTCAACCGCGTGTACAAGGCTGACGCGCTCGTTCCCGCAGCGATCAAGATGGCGCATGAGATGGCAAGCTGTGACGCCGTGCTACTGCGCAAGTACAAGGCGCTGATCGATGACGGCTTCGCGACCACATTCGGCGATGCGATGAAGATGGAAGTCAAACGCTCTGCTGAGCACGCCCAGTCGGTCACCGCTGACAGCGTCGAGCAGGCGCGCAAGGCAGTGACAGAACGCGGGCGCGGACAAAACGGATAGGCTCTAAAGGGCAAATTTGCTGGCTTTGTCTTGGAAAGTGCTGCAAATGCTCCAGTTCCTGCGTGAAGGTTGTTATTCGGAGTTTCAGATGCTCACCCGTATTCTTGTCCTTGCTTCACTTCCGCTCGCCTTCTCGATGACGGCGGCCGGACAGATTGCGACTAGCAATGAGAAGGGGGCAACGGGCGCTTATTCGAACGACATTGATTCCTCCTTCACGTCCGAGAGCCGCTTTGGGCCGCGTAGCTCGCTCGACGATCTGCGTGCAGATGTCGACCGTGACCGCGAGGCCGACGAGCGGCTTCGCCAGCGCTGGCAGCGGATGCGCGACGAAGAGAGCGCCGAAGAAACCGGTACGTTGATCGATACCGGCATTCCGGAACCTGTCACCGAAGAAGACCTCGCCGAGAGCGAGATTGAGCGCGTCGACGACTAGCGGGAACCGAACCTGCGGGCATGCCGTTGATCCGGCATGTCTGTACCGCGTTCCCATCTCACAAGGATCACACTGGCGCTTGTTGCCGGTCTCACCTTGACCGCTCCGGTTTTGGCGCAGAACGCGCAGACCTATGTCGCCAATGGCCGCTATGCGACCGACTATGAAGTCGGCAGCTGGCCGGACAGCGACCGGGCGCGGCAGACTGACTATCTGGAACAGCGATATATGGCCTCCGACGAACTGCTCGGTGGGCCCGTCGCAAAGCCCGGCGAGCCACGGTTCGGCAGGGCGGCGGTTGCAGAAGTCGGCTCCATCCGTCCAGAGCTTCGCCTTGCGAGCGCCGAAATCCGGTCTGACGTCGCTAGGTCTGAACCGGCCGCGCCGACAGGGCCTAAAGCAGGTATGCGCGTCGAGAGCGCTTATGGCGACGATATCGGCTCTGTCGCAATGGTCCAGTCTGAAGACGGAGAGGTCGATGCGGTGTGGGTGCGTATCACGACTGGTACGGCAACTGACCTTGTTCAGGTGACGCGTGACCGCTTTGATGTCGATGGCGGGCGGATCATCGTTTCTGGCTAGGGTCCCGCATCGCTTAGCCGCGCATTTCTCCACGGTATGGGTTGCACGCAAGGCCGAGATTGGCTGTATGGCGTGGACCAGTTTCGGGAGGAAATACCATGCGTGATGTCGTCATCTGTTCACCGCTTCGTCTGCCTGTCGGCGGCTTCGGCGGCAGCCTCAAATCAGAGCAGGCGCATGACCTGGCTTCCTTCCTCGTTCGCGAGCTGATGAGCCGCAATGACGTGCCGGCAGAAGCGGTCGATGATTGCGTGTTCGCCCAGTGCTATCCGTCCATGGAAGCGCCGGCGCTTGGCCGCGTCGTTGCGCTGGACGCGGGCCTCACCACGGGGACCGGCGGCATCCAGATCGACCGCCGTTGTGGCTCGGGCCTGCAGGGCGTCATCTATGCGATCATGCAAATCGCGACGGGCGCAAGTGATGTGATGATCGCAGGCGGCGCAGAAAGCATGTCGAACGCGCCGTTCTTCTCCACCCATATGCGCTGGCAGATCAAGGGCGATGGCCTGATGCTGCATGACGGCCTGACGCGCGGTCGCTACACCGCTGGCGGCAAGTTCTACCCGGTCGAAGGTGGCATGATCGAGACGGCAGAGAACCTCCGCCGTGACTATGGCATCACCCGCGAGGCGCAGGACGAGTTCGCTTACAACTCCCACATGAAAGCGGCCGCGGCGCAGAAGTCCGGCAAGTTCGACCAGGAAATCGTGCCGTTCACTGTGAAAGGCCGCAAGGGCGACACCGTCGTCGACAAGGACGAGCACATCCGCGCTGACTCATCTCTTGAGAAGCTGTCCACGCTGCGCGCGCTGCGCGGCAAGGTCGATCCGGACGCAACTGTCACGGCGGGTAATGCATCGGGTCAGAATGATGGCGCAGCAGCCTGTATCGTCTGTACGCGTGAAGCCGCCGAGAAGTATGGCCTGAAGCCTCTCGCGCGTCTGACGTCATGGTCGGTCGCTGGCGTTGGTCCAGAAGTCATGGGCATCGGCCCTGTGCCTTCGACCCAGAAGGCGCTGGACCGGGCTGGCCTCAAGCTCTCCGACCTCGACGTGATCGAGCTCAACGAGGCGTTTGCGTCGCAGGTGCTAGCCTGCACCAAGGCGCTTGGTTTTGAGAAAGAGGACTATGAACGCCTCAACCCGAACGGGTCCGGCATTTCGCTTGGTCACCCGGTTGGCGCGACGGGCGTGCGCATTCTGACGACGATGCTCTACGAGATGGAGCGCCGCGAGGCACGGTACGGTCTTGAGACAATGTGCATTGGCGGCGGTCAGGGTCTGGCCGCGATCTTTGAGCGGGTCACAGACTAACGGGGTGCGAACAGGCAAGCGTGCTTGCCTGAAGCCGCCGGTGCAAACTAGACAGTCGGAGTGCGCCTTGCGGGCGTGGCGAAATTGGTAAACGCAAGGGACTTAAAATCCCTCGACCGTATGGTCTTGCCGGTTCAAGCCCGGCCGCCCGCACCACATCTGATTGTCGCGAGTTTTAGGAAAGCGCCGTGTGGCGTGCCGGACGCTCTGGCAGGAAGTCAGCCTGCTCGACACGCGCGCGGCACTCCGGCAGCGCATCCAACGTTTCTTCGTCGAGGATGAGGGCGGAGTTGAACTCGCCGCTCTCACCCTTCAGTGGCAGAGCGTACTGACCGACTTCAACGTCTGTGTCGACTTCGACCGGAATGAGCGGCAGTCCGGAGCGGCACGCCGTCTCAGCGTCGGACAACTCAGCAGCCGTCAGGTGAACGCGCTCTGCAATCGCTGGCGCTGCGAATAACGCTGCGGCTGCGACAATTGCGAGTGATCTGACGGCGTTGCGCATGTGACTGTTCTGCTTTCCTCGATTGAGAGAAAAACGTCGCCACAGCTAAGCGGTTCCGCATATGCTGTGTGAATTACCCTTAATGAGCGGCAGAATGTGCAGGTGTTGGTCAGCCCGTGTTCACCAGAATGAAAACGAATAGCGAATAAAGGGCCGAAAGAATCGCGAACTTTCCTAGCGCTGCCAGCACGAAGGGGCGCAAATCCTGCCAGCTGGTCTGGCGGGCTATGTCCGCGACTTCGGATGCGATCTCCCGCGTCATGTTATCCATCTTGTGGCCAGCCAGCGACAGGATGATCCGCGTTGTGCGCCCAGCATCAAACTCTTCCGCCTCTTCAAGGACCTGTTCAAAGACAAGCGCAGCGACCGTCTCTCCAAGGGCCTTCTTCGGGCGCCAGTGATGCTCATGAAGCTTACTCAGGACCAGTCTGGCAGTGGGGAAGATGACGATCGCGTCGCGTACGATAAATATCGCGAGCAGGATAACAGTCGCGACCGACATGACCGCATGAGAATAGATGCCGATCCGAAAGCCCAGCCAGACAAGGACCAAGAGGCAGGCCTTTATGAAAACTGACTGCACAAAGTGGATCAGGTTTTCCTGAAAAAAGACCACCGCATGGCTTCTGATGCGCTCACGCGCCTCAATGGCGGCCTGATGAATGATCTTCTGCTTTTTGCGGTTTACCGCGTCGCCGATCGCCTTGCGGCCAAGGCTGACGCCCGTGGTGAGCGCCGAAACAACGAGAAAGGCCGTCCTCAACATTTGAGGACGGACCAGATTTTAGATCTGATTGGCTTCTTTCGAGCACTGGCCATAGGCCGTTAGATCAGTTGATCGAACAGTTTTTGCAAGCCTTTCGACGCGCTGTCAGGGCTCGAAATAAGGAAGTATCCAGCCGCGAGCGCAGCCGTCGCCGCTACGATCGGACGCTTTTCTACCAGCGCTTCGATGGCATCGAATGGCAGATCGGCTAGCATGTCAGCTGTCGCATTCTCAAATTGGTCGAGCTCTTCCTCAGTCGATTTTCCTGGCTTGAGGAACACAACCGTGCAGACGCACGCGACAAACAGGAAAAGACTGGCAACACACACAGTTGCCCATAGCAGGCCAATGACCGGCATGAGAGCGACAACGACTGCCACGGTCAACGTCGTGACGCCGGCGAAGCCAAAAAAGACCGCGCCAGCGCCAGCGATTATTCTCAGTTTTGCTACATCCATGAAGGTAAGCTGTTACTTACGCTTCAACATGGCGAGCAGGACACCCGTACCGAATGCGATACCGATGGAGGCGAGCGGGTTTTCACGCACCTTGTCCTCAATATAGTCGCGAGCTTTCTCGGCTTCGTCACCTGCTTTCGTAGCGTAGTCCTTTGAAACTTTTACGCCGCGATCGTATTCCTTCGAGGTACGCTCGCGAATGTATTTGCCCGAATTGGAGGCGAGGGACTGTAGGTCCTTCTGAAGTTGGGCAATGTCGCCTTTCAGCGATTCAAAGTCCGAGCCAGCCGCTTTTGCAGCAGCTTCAGCGGCGACGTCTTTGACGCCATTTGCTTTTGTTGCAGTTCGTCCAGCCATTGGTAACTCCCGGCGTTTTCAATTAATCTCATGTAATCAACGCCAAGCCCTTGCAATCGTTCCAAGAGCTATGGAATTTGGGGCGTCGGGCGATCTAATTCTGCGGCTGGGAAAGGAGGGCTGTTTTCATGAGCGTTTTCAAGAAGCGGCTCGGCCAGTATGTGAGCCTCGGCGAGGATGACTGGCTACCTTTCGATGAGCTTGACCATCATGAGCAGGTCTATCTGGCTGGCGATGACATCGTGCAGGCAGGTGATGAAATCCGTCAGGTGTTCATCGTCATGGAGGGGTGGGCGATCCGTTACCGGCTGCTGGAGGATGGGCGCCGGCAGATCGTCAATTTCATGCTTCCAGGTGACGTGTTCGATTTGCAGTCGCTGGCCGATCTGAAGGCGGACCATTCGCTGACCGCCATCACCGAGTGCAAGGTGCTCGTGATCTCGTCGAGCGTGTTCGTGAATATGCTGCAGACGTCTGCGAGCCTCGCATCCGCCTTCTGGTGGTCAGCTGTGCAGGAAGAATCCATCCTGCGCGAACAGATCGTCAGGATTGGCCGTCGCTCAGCGCGAGAACGTATCGGGCATTTGCTGCTGGAACTACATCGCCGCTTTGTCGGGGCGACCGGTATGGAGGTCGAGCGTCTCACCGTGCCGCTGACGCGCGCCGATATTGCAGACGCGCTCGGTCTTACGCCGGTACATGTGTCGCGGACCATGTCTGCCATGCGGCGGGCGGATCTGATCACCGAAGGGCGCGGCGGCGAAATCACGATCGTGGACCGCGCAAAGCTGGCGCGGCTATCGCACTTCGATACCGACTATCTGCATCTGAAAAAGCTGCACATCACGTCCGGTCGGCCTGTAAGGGATGCTGGCGAAGCGCAGAGAGGCCTCGCTGACTAAAGGGGGTCGAGTACTCAGCTTTCGAACAGGCCCTGACCGACAGCAACTGCGTTGAGATCCCTCAATGCATAGAGCAGGGCGGCCTCACGCCAGCTACCGCCGCATTCGTGGACCGTAGAAGAGACCGAGCCGGCAGCGGCCGACAGCCTGTCTTCCCACATCGCCTGAATGTCACCCAGCTTGTCCTCGCCGCCTTTGCGGAAGGCGAGCCACTCAAGGTGTGACGCGGCCACGCCGCCAGCATTGAACAGAATATCAGGCCCGACAATTATGCCCTTTTCCGCCAATGCCGCGTCAGCATCTGCGGTGATCGCCGCGTTCGCAATCTCGACAATCATTCTACAGGACAGATTATCGACATTGTCAGCCTTGATCACATCCGACATCGCCGCGAGGCAGAGTATGTCCACATCAGCTCTCAGCACGTCGTCAGAGCTTGCATTGTAATTCAGTTTGCCAGCTGCCTTCTGCTTGGCCACCTTCTCAATATCGAGACCATCAGCGTTGGAGATCGTCCCGCTACTATCTGACATGGCGATGATCATCGCGCCTGCGTCGGCGGCATCCTGCGCAAACTCTAAACCTGCCTTCCCCATACCCTGAACGGCGATGCGTGCACTCGAAATATCAATGCCGAGTTCTTCGCCAAGAGTACGCAACAGAAAGACTGCGCCACGTCCTGTGGCCCCTTCGCGGATCGAGAGGCCGCCCATGTCCAGGGGCTTGCCTGTGACGGCGCCGACAGAGCCGCTATTGTGCGCAGGCTCCAGCCCTTTGACGATGTTTTCCATGTCATGGGGTGTTGTGGCAACGTCGGGCGCTGCGATGTCATTGTCAGCGCGCAACGTGTCCGAAAACAGCTCACCATATGCAATGGCCAGCTGGCGTCTTTCATCGTCCGACAAGGTGTCTGGATCGATTCGAATAGCGCCCTTGGCACCGCCAAAAGGCAGATCGAGGAGCGCGCATTTCAATGTCATGAGAAAGGCGAGGCGATTTACCTCGTCGGGGTCAGCGCTGGCGGAGAAACGAACGCCGCCTTTCGTGGGACCTTTGAGCGTATTGTAACGACAGCGCCACGCCCGCATGAAGCTGGTTTTGCCATCGTCGCGGCTGATTGAAAGCTCTCGTTCGATAAGTTCCGCGGGCAGTTTGAGGAGCCGACAAACATTTGCCAGCTCCTCATCAATTTCAACAATCCTCTCCAGACGGCGCACCGCAAGTTCCAGCAAGTCAGACATATCATTCCTCTGCTGAAGCAGCCGTTCGCCGAAAGGTTTGCAACGATTACTCCGCTGCGACGGACTCCGAGGAAGGATGGAAGAATAGGGCCTGACCGATAGCTGCCTTGACCGTGTTTTCTTGGAACGGTTTCGGGATCAGGTAAGTCGGCTCCGGACGTTCACCCGTGAGCAGGCGCTCTGGGAAAGCCGTGATGAAGATGATCGGGACGTCGAGCTCCTCGAGAATCTCGTGAGCTGCCTCAATACCCGAGGAATTATCAGCAAGCTGAATGTCACAGAGGATCAGTCCCGGTGGGTTGGCCCGTGCCATTGCGACGGCCTCAGTATGCGTCGTCGCGTTGCCCGTGACCTCGTGACCCAGTTCTTCAACAAGGCTTTCAAGGTCAGCAGCGATAACCGGCTCATCTTCGATAATCAGCACCTTGGTCGAAAGTGTCTCTTCGATATCGGTATGAGCTTTGGCGATCAGTTCTTCGACCTGCTGGACAGTCTTGCCAAGGATCGTTGCCGCTTCGCTGACCTGAAATCCTTCCAGTGCGGTGAGAAGGAATGCCTGGCGTTCAATCGGCGCGAGAGCCTGTAGACGTGTTTCCGGTGTCATGGCGCCGCCCGGGCGCTCAAGACGGGCCCCGGTAGACCCCCAGATGACATGGAAAAAACGATACAGCGCCTGGCGCGCCGGCAGCTCTTCGCTAACCTGACTAGGATCCTCTGCCAATGCGGTCAGAGACGCGCGGATGTATGAATCACCACTTTCCTGACTGCCCGTCAGCGCCCGCGCATAACGGCGCAGAAACGGCAGGTGTGGACCAAATTGCTCAACAAGACTCATGCTAACCCTCGCACATTACGTTCGGTCTATAACTTGTGCTCGACGCAAAAGTTGCAACCCAGTGAAAAAAAGTTTGTTCCGAATGGAACTTTGCGTTTCCGAAGGCTTTACACGTGTTCAGATAAGCACCGGGGACTTATGAGCGAAAAAGCGAGTCATACACCGATGGACCAACACGCAGGAGGGAGCGCAGACGACGACCGTTCACGCAAATTGCGTCAGAAACGGATCGGCGATCAGCTCCGCCGCCTCTATGACGAGGTCACAGAGGAAGCTGTTCCAGAGGAATTCTTGAATCTTCTCGAACAGGCCGACAACACCAAGAACAAGCAATAGAGACTGTTTTGACCAAGCCGACACTCGATGATGAGGCGTTCAAAGCAGAACTCGCCGGACTCATTCCACACTTGCGCGCATTTGCGCGCAGTCTTTGCGGAAATGCCACTGCTGCTGACGATCTCGCGCAGGAAGCCATGCTGAAGGCATGGAAAGCGCGTGAGAGCTATCAGCAGGGAACAAATCTAAAGGCTTGGACCTTCACGATCCTCCGCAATCTCTTCTATTCGGAAAAGCGCCGCAGCTGGCGTCGCCAGCAGCTGGATCCAGAAGTGGCAGAGGCCACGCTGATCGCGAATGACGATCCGTCGTCTGCGATGGATCTTCTGGCGCTTCGCACAGGCCTGACGGTCCTTCCGGAAGATCAGCGCGAAGCCCTGATCCTGGTTGGGGCAGGTGGCCTCTCTTATGAAGAGACCGCGGAGATCTGCGGATGTGCCGTAGGCACGATCAAGAGCCGGGTAAGCCGTGCGCGTAAGGCGCTTGCTGAAATCATTGATAAATCCCAGGGTGGATTTTCCGGTGATGGCAAGCTGCGGGCATCGGAAGCCTTCGACGATATCATGAAACAGGCTGACGAGCTTTCTAGTGGATCAACCGCCGACGCCAGGAACTAGTCGAGCGCCTTCCAGACGGGGCTCCCTGAGGCTGCGATTGTTGATCACGATCGCAGCCGCTTTGACTCCTATCCTGATCTTCGCTGGCTTTCGCTCCTACCTGAATGCGCAGGATTCGCGCGCTGAACGCCGGAATGATCTGGTAGAGATTTCCGACCGGGCGATTGACGAAGTCGAGCAGGTCCTCTCGACCGTCGATACGCTGCAGCAGATCTATGAAGCCGACATCGTGAACGGCGACTGCCGCGGCGTCTATGCGACGCTGTCCCCGCGGGTGCCGCAACTTTCAAACATTGCGTTCTTTGACGCTGAAGGCCTGGCCGCTTGCTCAGGTCTCCAGGTCAGCGGCGCGCGAGTTGTTCAACTCGAAGCGTTTGAGCTGTTGCGGCAGGGACAGACGAAGGTGCGCACGGACGCGTTTTTTGGGCCGCAAAGCCAGGCTTGGCTCTTCTCTGTCATGCGACGCGTTGAAGGCCCGGATGGTGATTTTCGCGGCGCGATCGCATTCCCGCTCCGCACTGACGAGCTCATCCGAACGATCAGGCTGACCAACCTGCCAGAAGATGTCGAACTGGCGCTGTCGGACAGCGGTGGGCAGGTCTTTGGCAGTGCGCGGATCGCAAACGTAGATCCTGCATGGATCGAGAGCGCAACTGGCGACGAAGATGGTGAACTGTTCGTTCTCGACGTTGAGGATCAGGGCTCTGTCGACGTGGTCGTCCGCGCCATCGTCGACAATCGCATCTACGCGATTATCTCGCGGCCATCGCCGGGCCTTTTCAGTGAGTTCACGCTGCAGCCGCTGGAATCGATCGGCATCCCGCTCCTGTCGTTCACACTGGCTCTGATCGCGGCATGGCTTGCCGTCGACGGACTGGTGCTGAAGTGGCTCGCAAGGCTACGCCGGCTCGCGCTGATCTATGGTGAGGGGCACTATAATTTCCGGATCGGCAACGAATTCGACAACGCCCCTGATGAAATCCAGTCCTTTGCGCGCACGTTCGATCGAATGGCGAACCGAATTGCTGAACGCGACAGTTCCCTGCGCTCTGCCATCGCGATGCGCGATTCTGCGGTGAAAGAGATTCACCACCGCGTGAAGAACAATCTCCAGATCGTGGCGAGCTTTCTCAACCTGCAACGCCGTCAGGTTTCTGACCCAGCGGCGAGGAATGTGATTTCAGCGGCCCGTCACAGGATCGATGCGCTCTCTATCGTGCACCAGACGCTTTACCAGCATGAGCGTCTAGAGACGGTGCATATGCAGCCGTTTCTCGACGCGCTTCTATCTCACCTGGCGGGCGCGCTGGGCATGGACGAGATCCGCGTGACGATTAAGCAGGACATCGCCGATATCGACCGACCGGCCGACGATGCGATCCCGATCGCGCTCTTCCTCCTCGAAGCTGTCACCAACGCCATGAAATACGCCTTCGACGACAATGGCGGCACGATCCTCGTGAGGCTCAAGGAAGACGGCGACGATATCGTGCTGTCGGTCATAGATGACGGCTTTGGGGTGCAAGAGCAGGAAGATGCGCCTAAATCGACGGGGCTTGGGTCCCGTCTGATGACGGCGTTCGCAAAGCAGCTGCGCGCCGATATGAGCTCGCACTCCCAGCCTGGCGAAGGTTATACGGTGGAGCTTAGAATGCCGACGTCAGAACGCGTCATGAAAGCGACCGACTTCTAGTCGACGCTCAGATGCGTTTCCTTCAGCTCGAAGTTCGGCGTCAGGACGTGTGGTTTTTGCGGGACGAACCGGTCGCCATGCAGATTGAAGATCGTCACGGCGCAGTCCTCACCGGAAATATCGATCAGGTTGAAGCTGGCTGGATTGGCGCGCAGGCGCGTCGACAGCGTGCCTGCTGAGACGGCTATATAAGCATCGTCCTCATGATCCACGACCGTTACAGACGGAACGTGAACGTGACCTGTCAGCAGATATCTGAAGCCGCTTTTCGCAAGACGTTTGCTGGCCCGGTTGCCGCGGCGCGTTGAGGTGCGCATTGGCGCATCAGGCGGCGACAGGAAAGGGTGGTGGCAGATCAGGAAGGCCGTCTTCTCGGCCACTTCGTCGCCGGTTGATATCGCATTATCAAGATCATCCAGATTCACTGAGCCTTCAGCCCAGTTTTTCCGGGTTTGCCAGCCACGTGCCGTGTTAATGCCGGTCAGCACCGCATTATCCAGATGTACGGGATCACTGAATTCATCGAAGTAGCTATCATGACGCTCAAACGGCGACACGACGCGTTCATACAGGTTCAGAAGCGGCGTGTCGTGGTTGCCCGCGACGACGAGTTTGGGCATCGAGAACGTATCGAGCCATTTTCGGGCCGCTTCGAACTCTTCATGTTTGCCGCGCTGGGTAAGGTCGCCGCAGACGGCGATCGCGTCGGGTTCGATTGCGTCCACCGTTGCCTTGAAGGCGTCAATGGCGCGCGGGTTCTCGGTTCCGAAATGGATGTCTGCGACCTGGATAATTTTTGACATTACAAGTTGGCGCTAAGGGCGCGCCCCGCTTTTGCGATCCTTTTGAAGCTAGTCCCGGACTTAAGGCGGACTGGCTCCCCATCCAGCGTTACGCGCAGATCGAGCCCGCGTTCATGCTCCAGCTTGCCGGAACGGATGTGAGAACAGCTTACACCTGATGCATTGCGCCAATCGTCAAAGAGGGCGCCAAACCCCGCCGCAGCGAGTTCAAGTGGATTGTCGGGATCGATGTACGCAAACTCAAGCGTCTCATCCTGCTGCGTGCCAACGAAAACGGACACCGCGGTCGCGAAGCCCGCTTCTGTCGTGCCGTCGCTTTTCTCGACGTCGAAGGTCATGTTTGTCCGAAGGTCGAGAACATCGCTACCAGAGAGTGTTTCCAGCGCCTCCAGAAGGTGGCCCTTGCGGATAGCCTCTCGCGGACCGGTAAGGTCGGTCAGGTTGCCTGCCATTGCAGCGACATAGAATGTGCGCTCACCGGCCTTGCCTGCGGGGACGTCGATTTCCTTGCCGTCCTGCAGCGCACGCGTGAGACAGTCCTGCCACTCGCAGGCACCGCCATGGATCTGCTTGTGAAACAAATTCATCGTGCCGCCGGGTAAGGGCAGGATGAGGGGGCCGTCTGGTCCAGCGTGTTCAAACGCGCATGCGATCGTCCCGTCGCCGCTCCAGACAATCAGAATATCTGGTTCGTCGGCAATCGCCTTTTTGACCTGCTCCACGAGCTGGTCGATCTCGATTTCGATGATATCGGCAGTGTGCCCGATCTCTTCGAGAGCTTTGCGAAGCGCTTCAACCCCGTCTTCGGGCACACTGCCAGAGTGTGGATTGACCAGCGCGGAGATCTTGCTCATCGGCTCTCCCGCAATGCTTTGATCAGATCGTCCTTGTTCATGTCGGAACGGCCCTCGATCTCAAGCTCCTGAGCGCGCTCGTAAAGCTCATCGCGGGTCCAGTCTTCATAAGCCTGGGCCTTGCCGCCCTTTTTGGACGGCTCCTGATCAGAGTTTGCCTTGGCGTTTGCGATACGCGCTGCGGTGGATTTGGAGTACCCCTCATCGACCAGCGCTTCATATGTTTCATCATCCTTGATGGATGGTCCGTGGTCTTTGGCCATCATGCCCTCGAAGTCGTTGTTAATTGCATGATTTTCGAACGCCAGCTGGGGAATTTCGTTCCCGCCGGGAACCGACGGTCGCTGGCGGCGTAAGATCGGTATGGAAAACGCAGCCTCACAAAAATCAGTGTCCTCAAGCCCTTACGATCCAGCGGTTGGACCACTGGGGGACGTGGCGCACGTATTCCGCCGCCTTGGCGGCATATCGAGGCTGGACGTGGTGTGCTCAATGATCGGCGTCGCCTGTGTTGCCTTCTGGTCGTGTCTGCGGACGGGCAAGGCAAAGGCGATGAAAGCCACCATTCGTCCCACGGTCTATCTGCTGTCTTACATTCCTGTTGAGCAGCCTGTAACACCGGTCAGGTAGGTCGCCCCAAGTCTGCTGCACACGAAAAAGCCCGACCAATATTTTTGGCCGGGCTTTTCGTTTTTCAGATGTCGGCTCGGCTTACGCGCCAGCTTCTTCTGCAGATTCTTCGATCACCTCGCCAGTCGCTTCGACGTCTTCGCCAGCGCCTTCGACAGTGTTGCAGCCCGCCGCCAGAAGCGCCATCAGGCCAAGTCCTGCGATCATGATTGGGTTCTTTTTCATGACATATCCTTTCTTGTCGCGGACCAGCTGCAACGACGTCTCCGGCGGTCTGGTTCCAAAATTATTTTGCGGAACCGGTTTGCCCCTATGCCCGTTTTCTTCTCAACGGCATCGGGCCGTAACACGTAACTAAGGAGATCAATCATGCTTGGTTGGGCACTTACATTTTTCGTACTGGCTATCATCGCCGCAGTCTTCGGTTTCGGTGGCATCGCCGGTGCTTCGGCAGGTATCGCACAGATCCTGTTCTTCGTTTTCCTCGCACTGCTGGTTATCAGCTTCATCGCTCGCGCAGTCCGCGGTCGAAGTGTGATGTAGACGGTCAGACAGACCAGAAATTACCGGAAAGCGGTGCCTTAATCGGCGCCGCTTTTCTTTTGCGCGCTGCAGAAATTGAGCGAGTGGCTTTTGCGGGAACGCAAACGCAGCTACAGCCGAGGCATGAAGCCAGCTGATCCGCAATGCGTCGCCCCCACAAGTTGTCTGCTCGGTCAGAGCCCGGTCTGGAGCGCCAGTGAAGGCCTCCTGTTCTGGGTCGACCCGAACCGCGCGAAGCTCCACCGTTTCAAGCCAAAAACTGGCAATACGCGGCGCTATGACCTGCCGCTGAAGGCAAGCGCGCTTGGCCTGGCGGGCGGCCAGCTGCTCATGGCAGGCGGGCTGGAAGTCGGCCTCTTCGATATCGAAACCGAAGACTATCGGCAGATTGCCAAACTCGACGGCGACGTCTCTGATCTACGCATCAATTGCGGCGGCTGCGGGCCCGATGGAAGCTTCTGGTTTGCCGTGATGGACAGCGCCGAGAAACAGGCAAGGACTGTCTGGTACAGGCTGCGCGCCGACCGGGTGCTGGAACAGCTCAATGCGCCTTCCGTCATCATCCCTTCCACTGGGTGCTTTTCGCCTGACGGCCGGGTTTTCTACACGGCGGACACGACCGAGCAGGAAATCCTGGCGTTCGATGTCCGTGAAGATGGCGCTCTTGAAGGCCGCCGTGTGTTTGCAACGACCAGCGCTGGGGCAGGGTATCCAGATGGATGCGCCGTTGATGCTGAAGGATTTGTCTGGAACGCGGAGTGGGACGGCGCGCGTATCGTCAGATACCGGCCAGACGGGGCGGTCGACAGGGTTGTGTCTCTTGCTACGGTGCGCCCGACGGGCCTCTGTTTCGGTGATAACGACCTCAGGACGCTCTACATCACGACAGCGCGTACGGGGCTGACCGGCTTCCAAATGGACACCCAGCCATTCGCAGGTGGATTGTTCGCGATGCGGACAGATTGTGCAGGCCTGAGCGTGCGTAACTGGCATGGGAAATAGCGCATCAACAGGCGCTGCGACCTTGCCCCCAGAACTTCCTGCACCCACATGCCTTCACAATCAGCGCAAGGAAGAGTATGGCGGTGCATCGATACGGTCGAGACCGTAACAATTCCCCGGACTTTCAGGACGTATTTGATGGCCGATAAGGACAAGAAAAAAAGCGTGGACCCTGTGACCTTCGCCCGCCAGGTCGAGGCGGAAGGCCGCAAGGTGACGTGGACCTCGCCGCAGGAAACGGTGCAGGCGACCATCATGGTCGTAATCATGTCGATCATCGTCGCATTGTTTCTTTTCCTGTCAGACCAGGTCATCGCTGCACTGATCGGCCTCATTACCGGTCTCGGCGCCTAACAGTTTTCAAGGAGTGCCCCGCCCATGGCCGAGGCCAAATGGTATATCGTTCACGCTTACTCGAACTTTGAGAAGAAGGTCGCCCAGACCATTCGCGATCAGGCGAACCTCAAGAACCTGTCAGAGCTGATCGAAGAGATTGAAGTTCCGACTGAGGAAGTCGTTGAAGTCGTTCGCGGCAAGAAGAAGACCGTCGAGAAGCGCTACTTTCCGGGCTACGTCCTGCTGAAGGCAAACCTGACCGACGACGTCTATCACCTTGTTCGTGACACGCCGAAAGTGTCAGGCTTCCTCGGGGCCGAAGGTGGTAAACGCCCGCTTCCAGTGCCACAGCGCGAAGTCGATCGTATCCTCGGCACGGCAGATGAGCCAGCCGCTGAACGTCCACGTCCGCAGGTCTCGTTCGAGATTGGTGAGCAGGTCCGCGTCAATGAAGGCGCGTTCCAGGGCTTTGAAGGCGGCGTGGAAGAAGTCGACGAAGCTGCTGGCCGCCTGAAAGTCTCGGTTTCGATCTTCGGACGCGCAACGCCCGTCGATCTCGACTACTCGCAGGTCGACAAGATCAGCTAACGGATTTTCTCCGTACAATCAGAGCTTATGAACGGATTGCGGCGATCAGTTTTGCCGTGATGGCGTCGCTTGCCTGGCGCTCACCGCGCAGGGCAGGCTTCAGCCGTCCAGCCATGGTCTTGCCGCGCTCCACGCCCCACTGGTCGAAGCTGTTGAGACCCCAGAGCTTGCCCGCAAGATAGGTGCGGTGCTCGAAGAGGGCGATCAGGCTGCCGAGACGATACGGGTTGAGGCGCGGGGCATGCAGGATCGTTGATGGACGCCCACCTGCGTGAACTTTCTGCGCTGCAATTTCCAGCGGCAGGTCCGGCTCATCAGCCTGAACGTCTGCAAGCGACCGGCCATTCGCCAGAACCTCTGCCTGCGCGAGCGCATGGGCCGTGAGGCCCGTCACGCCATCTGAATCGGACGTCTCGCCGGGGGCGAGGATGAACTCTGCAGGTACCATGGACGGGCTCTGATGCAGCCACTGATGGTAGGAGTGCTGACCGATCGTACCTTCGCCGCCCCAGAGCAAGGGCGCCGTCGGGCCTGATACAGGCCGCCCGTCAGGGCGCACGGACTTGCCGTTCGATTCCATCTCAAGCTGCTGCAGGTAGGCCGGTAGAAGCCTCAGGCGGCGCGAATAGGCGAGCAGCGCGCGGGCGCCGAAGCCGAGTATCGTTGCGTTCCAATAGTCGAGCAGGGCGAGACGAATCGCGAGATTGTCCGCGATATCGGCGGTTGCAACGTGCTGGTCCATCGCTTCGGCACCTGCGCGGAAATCTTCCATCACATCGGACTGCAGTGCAATGGAGCATGCCAGCGAACCGGCCGACCAGATGGAGAAGCGCCCGCCAATCGTTTCTGGCAGGTTGAGAATCAGGCCATCGGCGCCATCGAGCCAGTCCAGAGCACGGTCGCGATTCGCGGTGATCAGCGCGAAGTGTTTGCTCCAACCCTTTGGAATTGAAGCCTTTACCCAATCGCGGGCGCGGCTGAGATTGTACAGCGTTTCTTCCGTGCCGAAGGATTTGGATACGCCCACGATCAGCGTCTGCGCCGGGTCGAGACCCTTCAGGGCGAGGTCGAGGTCCAGCGGGTCGAGATTGGCGCAATAGCGCAGCTCGATGTCCTCGCGGCGGCGATCTTCGAAAGCATCTGCGATGAGGCGCGGGCCGAAGTCAGAACCGCCAATGCCGATATGCACGACGGCCTTGAAGCGCTCGCCAGTCGCGCCCTTGCGGCTGGACCAGGCAATTTCCTGCGCGAGTGTTTCTGCATCGACGACGCTCTGGCGAACGTCGCGGACCGTTTCGTGTTCCGGCTCCTTCGCCCGTAGCGCCCAGTGAAGCGCAGCGCGTCCCTCGGATGGATTGACCATCTCGCCATCGAACAGCTGATCGATGGCGGTCTTCAGCCTCATGTCGTCCGCAAAGGCAAACAGCGCTGCGTTTGCGTCAGTGTCGAGATAGTGGCGCGACAGGTCGACGTTCCAGCCAGCCGCTGAGAGCGGTTTGGTGGCGGCCCGGACGCTCAATATGGTGCGGAAGGGCAGGGCACGCAGCCGCTCGGCATGGTCATGCAGTGTCATTGGTCAGCCTTGGATCAGGAACAGGAGAAAATGGTCAGCGCGTCGCCCGCGGCCCGGCGCATCTGTGTAACGGGATGGGAGCGATCGCGGCGCTCGAACACGGTGCGTTTCTTGTCGCCGCTCATCAGGAGCAGGATGTAACGGGCACGCGCGACGACCGGCAGGGTCAGCGTCATGCGCAGCGTATGGTCGCCGGTCGTCTTTAATTTCTGGGCTTCGATGGCGGCCACGTTCCGTGTCGTATCCGGCGACATGGCTTCATCAAGGCCTTTGGCGTCCGCAAACCATGAGAGCGTGTGGCCGTCGGCGCCCATACCAAGCACCATCACATCGACGGGCGAGGTAATCGGGCGGTAGAGCGCGTCCACCTCCTCGACTGCGTCAAAGGGCGAGGTGGCGGCGGCTTTCATTGGGATGAATGCTGCTTCGGCCGCCTTGTTCTGGATCAGTGTTTCGCGGACCAGGCGCTCATTCGAGGCTTCATCGGACGCATCGACCCAGCGCTCATCGGCGAGACCGACGCTGACTTTCGACCAGTCGAGGTCGATTTGCGAAAGCTCTCGGTAGACCGGGCCCGGCGTGGAGCCGCCTGAACAGATGAGGCTGGCCTTGCCGCGGCGGGCAAGTGCGTCGGCGAGGCGGGTCTCGATCCAGTGCGCTGCGTCCACGTGGAGCGTCTCTGGCGTGCCGAATGTGTGGAAAGCTGTTGTCTGGCTCATAAGGGGGAAGGGAGACTGCCTGAGCCGCTGGCTGTCAAGACCAAAGCCTGGCTCCTGCGCTTGAATTGTCATGGGTGCTTGAAAGCGCGCGCGCGCATGTGTATGTCGCCCGCTTCAACGGGAATCAAAGGCCCGCTGGCAAAAGGAAGCATCACCCCCCGTCCGGCGGGCCGGACAGTAGCTAGAGGAGGCCGTGTTATGGCCAAAGAGAAGTTTGCGCGGAACAAGCCGCACGTAAACATCGGCACGATCGGCCATGTTGACCATGGCAAGACGACGCTGACGGCAGCGATCACGATGACGCTTGCAGAAGTTTATGGCGGCGCAGCGAAGTCCTATGCGGACATCGACAACGCCCCTGAAGAAAAAGCACGCGGCATCACCATCAACACCGCGCACGTCGAGTATGAGACGGACGAGCGTCACTATGCTCACGTCGACTGCCCGGGCCACGCTGACTATGTGAAGAACATGATCACGGGCGCCGCTCAGATGGACGGCGCGATTCTGGTTGTGAACGCAGCTGACGGCCCGATGCCGCAGACCCGCGAGCACATCCTGCTTGCACGTCAGGTCGGCGTTCCTGCGCTGGTCGTGTTCCTCAACAAGGTTGACCAGGTCGACGACGAAGAGCTCCTCGAGCTCGTCGAGATGGAAGTCCGTGAGCTTCTGTCGTCCTACGACTTCCCGGGCGACGACATTCCGATCGTTTCCGGTTCTGCACTCGCAGCTGTCGAAGGCCGCGACGAGAATATCGGCAAGGAGAAGATCCTTGAGCTGATGAAAGCTGTCGACGAGTACATCCCGACCCCGGACCGTCCACTGGACAAGCCGTTCCTGATGCCGGTCGAGGACGTGTTCTCGATCTCTGGCCGTGGTACGGTTGTGACCGGCCGCGTCGAGACGGGCATCATCAAGGTTGGTGAAGAAGTCGAGATCGTCGGTATCCGCGACACGCAGAAGACGACCGTTACGGGCGTTGAGATGTTCCGCAAGCTGCTCGACCAGGGCCAGGCTGGCGACAATATCGGCGCACTGATCCGCGGTATCGACCGTGAGGGCGTTGAGCGTGGCCAGGTTCTCTGTAAGCCAGGTTCGATCACCCCGCACACGACGTTCGAGGCAGAAGCCTACATCCTGACCAAGGAAGAGGGTGGCCGTCACACGCCATTCTTCACCAACTACCGTCCACAGTTCTACTTCCGTACGACGGATGTGACGGGTGTTGTGAAGCTTCCAGCGGACAAGGAAATGGTCCTGCCGGGCGATAATGTGAAAATGGAAGTCGAGCTCATCGCTCCGATCGCCATGGACCAGGGTCTTCGCTTCGCAATCCGCGAAGGCGGCCGCACCGTCGGTGCAGGCGTCGTCTCAAGCGTTAGCAAGTAAGACCT
>NZ_QWGA01000001.1 GCF_003576245.1 Henriciella algicola | reverse complement strand
ATGGCCAAAGAGAAGTTTGCGCGGAACAAGCCGCACGTAAACATCGGCACGATCGGCCATGTTGACCATGGCAAGACGACGCTGACGGCAGCGATCACGATGACGCTTGCAGAAGTTTATGGCGGCGCAGCGAAGTCCTATGCGGACATCGACAACGCCCCTGAAGAAAAAGCACGCGGCATCACCATCAACACCGCGCACGTCGAGTATGAGACGGACGAGCGTCACTATGCTCACGTCGACTGCCCGGGCCACGCTGACTATGTGAAGAACATGATCACGGGCGCCGCTCAGATGGACGGCGCGATTCTGGTTGTGAACGCAGCTGACGGCCCGATGCCGCAGACCCGCGAGCACATCCTGCTTGCACGTCAGGTCGGCGTTCCTGCGCTGGTCGTGTTCCTCAACAAGGTTGACCAGGTCGACGACGAAGAGCTCCTCGAGCTCGT
This sequence comes from Henriciella algicola, assembly GCF_003576245.1. Lineage (GTDB taxonomy): Bacteria > Pseudomonadota > Alphaproteobacteria > Caulobacterales > Hyphomonadaceae > Henriciella > Henriciella algicola. The sequence goes on along the minus strand of NZ_QWGA01000001.1, from coordinate 31,077 downwards.
CGAGATGGAAGTCCGTGAGCTTCTGTCGTCCTACGACTTCCCGGGCGACGACATTCCGATCGTTTCCGGTTCTGCACTCGCAGCTGTCGAAGGCCGCGACGAGAATATCGGCAAGGAGAAGATCCTTGAGCTGATGAAAGCTGTCGACGAGTACATCCCGACCCCGGACCGTCCACTGGACAAGCCGTTCCTGATGCCGGTCGAGGACGTGTTCTCGATCTCTGGCCGTGGTACGGTTGTGACCGGCCGCGTCGAGACGGGCATCATCAAGGTTGGTGAAGAAGTCGAGATCGTCGGTATCCGCGACACGCAGAAGACGACCGTTACGGGCGTTGAGATGTTCCGCAAGCTGCTCGACCAGGGCCAGGCTGGCGACAATATCGGCGCACTGATCCGCGGTATCGACCGTGAGGGCGTTGAGCGTGGCCAGGTTCTCTGTAAGCCAGGTTCGATCACCCCGCACACGACGTTCGAGGCAGAAGCCTACATCCTGACCAAGGAAGAGGGTGGCCGTCACACGCCATTCTTCACCAACTACCGTCCACAGTTCTACTTCCGTACGACGGATGTGACGGGTGTTGTGAAGCTTCCAGCGGACAAGGAAATGGTCCTGCCGGGCGATAATGTGAAAATGGAAGTCGAGCTCATCGCTCCGATCGCCATGGACCAGGGTCTTCGCTTCGCAATCCGCGAAGGCGGCCGCACCGTCGGTGCAGGCGTCGTCTCAAGCGTTAGCAAGTAAGACCTTTCAGCCTCTCAACAGGCTGAAAAGCAGACAGGAGGGCCGTCTCGTCAGAGGCGGCCCTTTTTTTCGTTGCTGATCAGGGCAGCTTTTGCCAACACGGGAGCATGCCAAAGCGTATCGACTTCATGATTGCCGGCGTTCAGAAGGGCGGCACCACGTCGCTTGATGCCTATTTGCGCCAGCACCCCGGTATCTCGATGGCGAAGAAGAAGGAGGTTCACTTCTTCGACAAGCGCCCGCCGACGCACATTCCTTTCATCGATTACGCCGTCTATCACCGCCAGTTTGAATGGCCGCGGCAGGCAGAGGGCGCAAAGCTTGGCGAGGCGACGCCGATCCTCACCTGGTGGACCGGCTCACTGGAGCGGCTCTGGCGCTACAATCCCGAGATCAAGGTGATTACCCTCCTGCGCGACCCGGTTGAGCGGGCATGGTCGCACTTTCGCATGGACAAGCGGCTGCAGCGTGAAGGCGCGAGTTTCTCTGATGCCATCCGTACAGAGCGCGAGCGCGCGCGCCGGAGCCTGCCAAAACAGGACCGCGAGCGCAGTCAGCTCGCGCGCGGCTATTACGCCCAACAGGTCCGCAGTCTTCAGCGCCTCTTTCGCGATGACCAGCTTCTTTTCCTGCGAAGCGAATATCTCTCCAAATCCCCTCAGGAGACGCTGGACAAGGTGACCGACTTCATTGGCGTTGACCGCTTTGCCTTCGAGCCAGAGCCGCGCCACAACAGCGCCAGCGACGATGAAAGCCTGTCACCCCCTGACAGGGCGTTTCTCGAGGATGCCTATAAATTCGATGCGCAGGAGACGCGCAGGCTGCTTGGTTGGGACAAGTGGCCCTGGAGCGTCTGAGGCCTTTTGCAGGACAGCCCATCTGGGCTGTTGCAACTCATCGCCTGATCAGGCATTACACCGCTTCGCCTGAGCGGGTATAGCTCAGCTGGTAGAGCGGCGGTCTCCAAAACCGCAGGTCCTGGGTTCAAGTCCTAGTGCCCGTGCCAGGCGGATTTCCAGCATGCTTCAGTGGCCCCTAGATGGATTGCCGCGTTGCTTCTGGACCAAACTCCCTTATTTTTAGCCCCAATGGTTACGTCGCTTCGTCTCCTCGGCCTCAGCCTGCTTGCGCTCTTCGTGAGTGCGGGTCTGATCGGCTGCGCAGTTTTTTCGGCTGGTGCATCGACGCCTGCTGAGCCGGCGCCCGCCATGACGGCGATGAAGCATCACCAGCATGATCATGCGCACCATATGGCGTCCGAGGAACCGGCCCCGGCGCATGACCATGGCAGCGAGGATTGCGAGGGCTGTGCCCGCTCGCTGCTGAACCGTATCTCGATCGCGCCCGACCTGACGCCGGTATTCGAAAAGCTGCCGGCGCCTGTCTTTGTGATTCCCGCGTCCTTGCAGTTCGATGCGGAGAAAGACATCCCCGAACGGGCTGTATGGCCGCCCGGGGACGAGCCGCCTATCCGCCCCGATACGCTCACCCACCGAAAAATCAGCCTTCTCATCTGATCCTTGCACGGCAGATGCGGCACCTTCGGCGTGCCGCCCATTTCCCGTTCAAGAACAAGATGAAAGACCGATTTTACAATGTTTAACAGACGATCATTCCTGGGCGCCGCCCTCGGCTCCAGTGCGGCGATTGGCAGTGCCAGCCTTCTGCCGGCATGGGCCCGCAGCGCCGTGCACGGTAATACCGGCATCACCACGCTCACCGGTAATAATTTCGATCTCGATGTCGGCGAATTCGCCGTGAACATCGGCGGCAGGATGGGGCACGCTGTCGGCGTCAATGGAACGCTGCCTGCGCCGCTCATCCGGTTCCGCGAAGGTGAGGAAGTGACGCTCAACGTCATCAATCGCCTGAAGGCCGATACGAGCATCCACTGGCATGGGCTTCTGGTGCCATTCTACATGGACGGCGTGCCGGGCGTCTCCTTCCCGGGTATCAAGCCGGGCGAGACGTTCCAGTACAAATTCGCCGTGCCGCAATCAGGCACCTATTGGTATCACTCCCATTCTGGGCTGCAGGAACAGCAGGGCCATTATGGGCCGCTGATCATTGACCCGGCTGGCGCTGACCCAGTCACCTATGACCGCGAATACGTGATGGTCCTGTCGGACTGGAGCTTTGAGCATCCGCACCGGATCTTCGAAAAGCTGAAAGCATCTGCGGAGACCTATAACTTCAACCAGCGCACGCTGGGCGACTTTGCTGAGGACGCCGGGGAAGAAGGCTTTGGCGACGCGCTGGCGGACCGCGCCATGTGGGGCAACATGCGGATGAGCCCGCGTGACATCGCGGATGTCACCGGGGCGACCTATACCTATCTCATCAATGGTCATTCGACCTTCGACAACTGGAATGGCGTCTTCGAGCCCGGCGAGCGGGTGCGTCTTCGCATCATCAATGCGTCGGCCATGTCGATCTTCAATGTCCGTCTACCGGGCCTGCCGATGACGGTCGTCGCTGCTGACGGCCTCAATGTGCGGCCTGTCGAGACAGACGAATTCCAGATTGGCGTCGCTGAAACATATGACGTCATCGTGGAGCCGCAGGATGCCAAGGCCTACGCCTTCGTCGCTGAATCGATCGACCGTTCAGGTCAGGCGGTCGCGACACTCGGGCCGCGTGCAGGCATGCGGGTAGAGGCGCCAGAGCTGCGCCCTGTGCCGACGCTCACCATGAAAGACATGGCGATGGACCATGGCAGCCATGGTGGCCATTCCATGTCCGGCATGAAGGCCGGGCAGGGTGAGGCGGCGCCCACGTCCCATGAGGGACATGATATGGGCGGCATGAGCCATGAAGGACACGACATGACCAAGATGGATCATTCGACCCATGGCGATATGTCGGGCATGGACCACTCGAATCATGACATGTCCGGGATGGCTCACTCAGGCCACAATATGTCGGCCATGGATGGGGGCATGCAGGCTCACATTCACGCCAATGGGCCGGGCGTTGCCGGTCTGGCGATGATGCCGGTCAGCCGTCTTGATGAGCCGGGCATTGGCCTCGAAGACGTGCCTCACCGTGTCCTGACCTATGCGGACCTGCGCTCGCTGGAGCCTAACTATGACACGCGTCCGCCAGAGCGTGAGCTTGAAATCCACCTGACCTCGAACATGCACCGCTACATGTGGTCGTTCGATGGTGTGAAGTTCTCTGAAGTCACCGAATCCATTCGCCTGAATGAAGGGGAGCGGGTCCGGTTCATGCTGGTGAACGACACGATGATGCCGCATCCGATCCACCTGCACGGCATGTTCTTCGAGCTGGAGAATGGCGGCGGCAATCATCGTCCGCGCAAGCACACAGTCATTGTGAAACCAGGAGACAAGGTTGCGTTCGACGTGTCGTCAGAACACGTCGGCGACTGGGCATTTCACTGCCACCTCCTGTTCCACATGCATGCGGGCATGATGAATGTCGTTTCGGTCATCCCTGCGGCGGATGGCGCGGCTGCCGCGCCTGCAGACCGTCATCCGGGACATGCCGGACATGAAGGCATGGACCATAGCCAACATAGCGACATGGACCATGGCAGCATGAACCATGAGGGGATGGACCACGGGAACATGGACCACGGGAACATGGACCACAGCAAAATGGATCACGGGGCCATGAACCATGATGGCCATTCAGGCATGCAGCATGAGGGCCATGATATGAGCCAGCACAAGGATCACGGAGGTCACCAATGAGACAGTCGATGATCAGGAGTGCAGCGCTCGCAGGAATGGCGGCGCTATTTGCGGCGCCGGTGGCTCTGTCACAGGATACGCAGAAGCCGTGGGGGCAGGCGGACGAGATCTGGGGTGAGGCCGAGATGGCCGAAGCCCGCGATCAGCTGCTCTCCAGCCATGGCGATCTTCGCACAAGCTATCTGCAGGCAGAGCGCTTCGAGCTTCAGTCCTTTGATGATGAAGATGTCTTGCTGCTCGACGGGAATGCCTGGATTGGCGGGGATATCAACAAGCTCTGGTTCAAGACCGAGCTTGAGTATCTGCCAGACGAAGGTGACCTCGAAGAGGCCGAGGTGCAGGCGCTCTGGTCGCGTGCGATCTCTCCGTACTTCGATCTCCAGCTAGGCGTCAGGCAGGACTTTGAGCCCCAGGGCCGCACGCACGCAGTCGCGGGCGTACAGGGGCTCGCGCCATACCTCTTTGAGGTTGATGCAGCCGCCTTCCTGTCCGCCGATGGCGACCTCACCTCGCGCGTTGAAACAGAGTATGAGCTCTTGCTGACCCAGCGGCTCATCCTGCAACCGCGCGCCGAGATGGAGTTTTCCGCGCAGGACATTCCTGAGCTCGAAACCGGCTCTGGCCTTGTTTCGCTGAGCGCGGGGCTTCGCCTTCGCTATGAGATCAAGCGCGAGTTCGCGCCTTATATCGGCGTTGAATACCAACGCAGCTTTGGCGACACAGCCGACTATATCGAGGCCGCTGGCGGAGAGGCGGATGCCACCGCATTCCTGATCGGTATTCGCGCCTGGTACTAGCGCCGCATCGCGCTCTTATTATTGCCGGCCTGCCTATTCTTGCTGCGAGGTGTTTTGCAGGTGAGACAGGCAGGCCGGTGATTGACGATGGGGACGGGGTTCACATTGCAGCCCTGAGCGCTCATGTTTACGCGGTCAGATAAGGGCGCGCATCGCGCAGCGCCACTCAGAAACAGAACCAAGGGAGCCAGCGCCGCCAATGAGCCAAGATGTGACCAACCATCCCGTTCCAGAGGCCTTTGCCAAACAGGCTAATCTCACGCCTGAGAAATATGCTGAAATGTACAAATCGTCTGTCGAGGACCCGGAGAGCTTCTGGGCTGAACACGGCAAGCGAATCGAGTGGATGGAGCCGTTCACACAGGTAAAGGACGTTTCCTGGGACAAGAAGGATCTTCATGTTCGCTGGTTTGCCGATGGCACGCTCAACGTCACCGAAAGCTGCCTTGACCGACAGCTGGAGACGCGCGGCGACAAGCCCGCAATCATCTGGGAAGGCGATGAGCCGGATGACAGCCACACGCTGACCTATCGCCAGCTCTATCACGCGGTCTGCCGTTTCTCGAACGTCCTCAAGGAAATGGGCGTGAAGAAGGGCGACCGGGTTACGCTCTACATGCCGATGATCCCTGAGGCGGCTATGGCAATGCTTGCCTGCGCGCGGATCGGCGCGATCCACTCAGTCGTCTTCGGCGGCTTCTCGCCGGAGGCGCTGGCGGGCCGGATCATGGACTGCGAATCGAAGTTCATCGTGACCGCCGACGAGGGCGTGCGTGGGGGCCGTACCGTCCCCCTCAAGGCGAACACGGACCGGGCCTGCGAGCTTGCCAAGGGCATGGTCGAGAAGGTTCTCGTCATTGAGCGCACGGGCGGCGATGTTGAGATGACAGAGGGGCGCGATGTCTGGCTGCACGAGATCGGCGCTGACGTCGCCGATTCCTGCCCGCCAGAGCCGATGAACGCGGAAGATCCGCTCTTCATTCTTTACACGTCAGGCTCCACCGGCAAGCCGAAGGGCGTGCTGCACACTTGCGGCGGCTATCTCGTCTGGGCGTCGATGACGCATGAATATGTCTTCGACCTGAAAGAAGATGACGTCTTCTGGTGCTCGGCCGATGTCGGCTGGGTCACGGGGCACACCTACATTGTCTACGGCCCGCTCGCGAACGGCGCGACCTCGGTCATGTTCGAAGGTGTGCCGACCTATCCATCGCCGTCACGCTTCTGGGAAGTCTGTGACAAGCATGGCGTGACCATCTTCTACACCGCGCCAACCGCGATCCGCGCCCTGATGCGCGAGGGCGATGGCCCGGTGAAATCGACCGACCGGTCATCGCTGCGCCTGCTCGGCACGGTCGGTGAGCCGATCAACCCCGAAGCCTGGGAATGGTATTTCAAATCGGTGGGCGACAGTCGGTGTCCGATTGTCGACACCTGGTGGCAGACGGAAACGGGCGGAACCATGATTGTGCCGCTGCCGGGCACCACGGTGATGAAGCCAGGCGCAGGCTCTCATCCTTTCTTTGGCGTCGTGCCGAAGCTTGTCGATGCAGAAGGCGAAGTGCTGGAAGGCGAGACGCAGGGCAATCTCATTATCACCGGCAGCTGGCCCGGACAGATGCGCACCGTCTATGGCGACCATGAGCGCTTCGTGGACACGTATTTCTCAGCCTATCCGGGCTATTACTTCACTGGCGATGGCTGCCGGCGCGATGCGGATGGCTTCTACTGGATCACGGGCCGCGTTGATGACGTGATCAACGTCTCTGGCCACCGGATGGGCACTGCCGAGGTCGAGAGCGCGCTTGTCGCTCATGACGCTGTGGCTGAGGCCGCTGTCGTTGGCTATCCGCACGATATTAAGGGGCAGGGCATCTATGCTTATGTCACAACGGTGCAGGGCGTCGAAGGCGATGAAGCGCTCAAGAAAGAGCTGGTCAAACATGTCCGCTCAGAGATTGGGCCGATTGCCAGCCCGGACCTGATCCAGTTCGCACCGGGCCTGCCGAAGACCCGCTCCGGCAAGATCATGCGCCGTATCCTGCGCAAGATTGCGGAAGACGATTTTGGGAATCTTGGGGACACCTCGACCCTGGCGGAGCCTGAAGTCGTCGATCAGCTGATCGATGGGCGCCAGAACAAGGGCTAGGCGAGGTCCGATATAGTACAAATTAGAAAAGGCGCGGGACGAAGGTCTCGCGCCTTATTTCGTTCAGGCATCGCAAATTAGCCAGTCAGGCTGGCATGAATCGCAAACGGACTAGCGGAAAACCGCGAGCGACGCCGTCTGCGGCTGTGCTGGTTCCTGCTGGACCTGCTTGTCTGCAGGCTCCACCGCGAGGCCAAGCCAGCTGATCAGGATGGCGACGAAGAAGTCGCGCAGCGTGACAAGAAGCGTGATCATGATTTTTCCCTACCACCTAGAAGCCCATATAGTACCCATTTTCGGCATCATTTGCAATCGCAACTGTCGATCCTCATCGGTGATTCCCGCTTAACTGCCGGATAAGGGATGCAGTGCAAGACTGGCATTCACGAACGACACCAGAACTGGACCTGCCGTCATGGCTGACATGCCGATCAATATCGACCATCTGCTTTCGATGACCGGAGGCGATGCGGACCTCGCTGATGAGGTGATTGGCATATTTCAGCAGCAGGCGCAGATCTGGTCGCGCATGCTCGATCCACGCGCAGAAGCTTCGCAATGGGCTGATGCCGCTCACACTCTCAAGGGGGCAGCGCTGAGCATTGGCGCTGAAGATCTCGCAGCCAGCTGCGAGGCCGCTGAGCAGGCAGGCCGCAACAACCCGCCGAGCCCGGCCGGCGCGGCGCTTCTACTCAATGATGTGAAGGATCAGCTCAATCGAGCGCTGGAGGCCTGCAGCCGAGTTTCTCACGCCTTGTCGAGGCCCGGCTTGAGGGCATCGAAGGCCTCAAACTCATAGGCAATGCAGCGGTCAATCAGCGTTCGCCAGACCGGCTCGGCGATTGCAGGCGACAGGCCCTGACGCTCTGATTCGGCGAGCACCTTGGTGACGACGTCTTCAATGCGCGCACGGTCATGCACGATAGAGCGCGAGCCCTTGATGCGGGCCGCAGCATTCATGAAGGACTGGCGTTCCTGAAGCAGGCCGACGAGGATCCGGTCCAGCCGATCAATCTCATAGCGTACGTCCGCCATGGTTTCGGCAGTTTCGGCCGTGTGCCGACGCTCATTGCTGGAACTGTCGCTCATCTGTCCATCATCCCGTTTAACTGCCACGGGGGTTAGACGGCCCCCTCCCAACGATCAAGCGGGCGGGCGCAGGCCCACCCGCTTGTCGTGTTGAGTAAGGGTTGCCTGCCTAGCGTTCGATCATCATGGGCCCGCGGGCCTGCACCGGGGCGTCCTGCATCATGCTGCCCTGTTCGATCAACATCTGCACGCGCTCATCTTCCAGGACCGCGCTGAGGCGGGCGAGGGTCTGAAGGTCACCAGCGGACGCCTCGCTCATTGGGCCAAGGCCCGGAATGCCGCCCTGCGGGATTGGGTAGAACTTCACGCGGGTCTCGGTGTCTTTCTCGATGCCGGCGAGGTCACGCGCCTTCGCAATCGCGTCCATCAGGCCGCCAATCTCATCGACGAGGCCGATCTCAAGAGCGTCAGCGCCAGACCAGACACGGCCACGGGCGATGTCGTCGACTTGCTCAACGCTCATGCCACGGCCCTCAGCGACGAGGCCGATGAAGCGGTCATAGCCGCGTTCCAGCCAGGCCGTCAGCATGCCACGCTGCTCGTCCGTGAAGCCATCAAGCGTGGAGAGAGCGCCTGCAAACGGGCCACCAACAGAGACGGTCTCTGCATTGACGCCGATCTGGCGAAGGCCTTCAGCCACGGCGAGCTTGCCGCCGAAGATGCCGATGGAGCCCGTGATGGTCGAACGGCTCGCCATGATCCAGTCAGCGCCTGTGGAGACATAGTAACCACCCGAAGCGGCAACAGAGCCCATCGATACGACAACCGGCTTTTCGGTCTCGCGCTGGATGGTCTCGATCGCGTTCCAGATCTGGTCTGATGCGGTCGGTGAGCCGCCGGGGCTATCAACGCGGAAAACAATGGCGGACACATCGTCATCGCGGCCAGCTTCGAGAATAGCGCTGGCGATCACGTCAGAGGCGAAAGCAGAGCCTGCATTGATAAGGTCGCCAGACGCACCGCCTGTCACGATTGGGCCTTCACCACCGACGACGGCGATCATCTTGGAGCCGAGCGGCGCTGCTGACGGCGTATATTCGAGAATCTCGAGCAGCTTCGCGTCTTCGCCGGCGCGTTCCTTTGCTGCCGCAATGGCGTCTTCGGGCCAGCCGAGCTTGTCGGCAATGCCTGCATCGATCATGGCTTCAGGGCTGAGCGGACCGGAGGTCAGCGCATTGCGCAGGTCCGAAACTTCGATCTCACGATCCGCAGCGATGTCCTCAAGCGAAACCGTCCAGAGCGATTCGGCGAGCGCGGTCATCGCTTCGCGGTGTGGCTCCGTATAGCCGGTCTGCTTGTAGACGTTCGGCGCGTTCTTGTACTCGTAGAACTGTTCGATCTCTGCAGTGACATTCAGCCGGTCCAGCAGGTCCTTGAAGAAGAGAGTCTCGAAAACGACGCCGCCCGGCAGATAGTCGCCGCCTGGCTGCACCCAGATTTCATCGGCCGCTGCCACTGCGCGAAGCGCCGAAGGGCCACCCGCATATGTGCCCTGGGAGGAAACGATGACGAACTTGCCAGCTTCGCGGAGACCGTGAATCGCATCGCGCAGCTCTTCAGCGCGTGACGAGCCGACCGAATACTCGCTCGCGCGGATCAGTACGCCTTTGACATTCTCATCGGTGCGCGCGGCATCGAGCCGGGTGAGGACATTCACGAAGCCCTTCTGGCCGAAAATGGCGCCGAGACCCTGCGTGGCGGGCTGATCGGCGATCTCATCTCGCAGGTCCAGGGTGAGAACGGTGTTGCCAGTTGCGCTACCATCGCTCTGGAAGGATGACAGCTGGGAATTGACGAATCCGCCAATCATTGCGGCGGCCAGAAAGGCGAGCAGCACTGCACCAAGTATGGTGCCGATAATGGCGCCGCCGAAGGCTGTGAAAAAAGTCTTCACGATAAATAATCTCCAAACCCGTTCTTATCGGTTAACGATATGAGCCTTATCGAATAAAAGTAAAGGGCAGATTTGAGTCGTCTGTTTCATTGGCTCGATCGCAATGCGAGAGCTGAATGGTCGGAACAGGAGGATTCGAACCTCCGACCCCCGCCTCCCGAAGACGGTGCTCTACCAGGCTGAGCTATGTTCCGAAGCCAGCGCGCGCCGCTATATATATACGTGTGAACGCTGACAAGAAGACGCGCTGCCGGGCGCTGCGATCGCTTCCACTGTCATTGTCTGAAGAGGGGTGTTGCAACCGTCATACAGTTTGAGTATGACCCGGCCTTCCTGAGATGTTGGGGTATCGCCAAGTGGTAAGGCATCGGTTTTTGGTATCGACATTCCCAGGTTCGAATCCTGGTACCCCAGCCACTCTCTTCCTTTGATGATGATCGTTTCGCGCTTGCACAAGAAGTGGGCGCGTAAACGCCTCTCAGGCGACGTTTTCAGTACAATTTACGCGCAATGGGCGCAAAACGCGGCACGTACCTACTGCGATACGGGATTGTGCTTGCGATTTGATCCACTTAGCGTTTTAACGGCAAGCAAGACCCATTGATCCACGCCAGACGTGTTGCTACCGTCCGGTTCTTATGGTGCTTGAATACCGACGGTATTGCCGGATCAAGTCTAGAACAGAAGAGTGCGAAAGAGCGCTCCGTACAATTGGGGAGGTGCCGGGTGTCGCAAGGATGTCCGCCTCCGAACTGCCGGGATGTTTGTGTTTCCGGGTTGAGCATAGAGTAGCGGCCCACCGTTCAGGGGGTGCAGGCCGTTTCGGAATTTCACCGTGCAGTTTCGTGCTGCATGACCATTCGGAGAGTGAGAGGCAAACCTCATGAAAGAAGTACTGACACCGGCGCGGGGTGTTATCGCGGCGGCTCTTATCGCCGGGCTGGCAATGCCAGCAGTGGCGCAAAGCCAGTTGCGCCAGGCACTGGAAACCGGCGAACAGGCAACCCGCAGAGCCGAGCAGGTGCAGGAGCAGATCAACCAGCTCGACGATCAGCGTTCTGACCTGGTTAGCGAATTCCGCACGCTTCTCCAGCGCACCCAGGCCGCGCAACTTTATGCGCGCCAGCAGGAAAAGGTCGTTGAAAGCCAGCGTCGTGAGCTCGAATCGCTCCAGGAACAGCTTGGCCGCGTTGACGAGATCACCGCACAAACGACGCCAATGCTCCTCGACATGATCGCTGACCTTGAGGCCTTCGTTCAGGCGGACCTTCCGTTCCGTACCGAAGACCGGATGGAGCGTATCGCGAGCCTTCGCGCCGCGATGGAAAACGCTCAGGTCCCAATCGTCGAGCAGTATCGCCTGATCATTGAGGCCTATAAGTCCGAAATGGAATACGGTCGCACGATCGACACCTGGCCTGAGGAAATCGACATCGACGGTAATTCCGTCATGGTCGACATGTTCCTCTATGGCCGCGTCGCGCTCGTCTACATGTCGCCTGACCGCCGCTATGCAGCCCGCTGGGACCGCAATGAGCAGCAGTGGGTGCCGGTCGAGAACCGCTTCAAAGAAGACATCGCCACCGCGATCAAAGTCGCAAAAGGCACGACGACGCCAAGCGTTCTCTACGCTCCGGCTTCCAAGCTTGATGTCGAAGTCTAAGCGCAACCGATCCAGAGGAATATGAGATGAAAAACTTCAAGAAATCTCTGCAGACCCTTGGCGCGGCAGCGCTTGTGGTGGGTTCTGCACTAACGATTACCGCCCCTGCCGTGGCGCAGAACAGCAATGTCTCGCTCAGCGACATTCTGCGCCGCGTCCAGCAGGACTCCCAGCAGATGTCGGCTGAAGACCAGCGCCGTCTGCAGGAATTCCGTCAGGAAACGGCTGAGCAGCAGTCACGCATGTCCGAAGCCCGTTCGCAGCTTCAGGCTGCTGAGGCTCGTGGTCAGGCGCTTTCCGCAGAGTTCGACGAGAACGAGCGTCAGCTTTCCGAGCTGTCCGCTGAGCTCGAAACCCAGGCTGGCGACTTCGGCGAACTGCTTGGTCAGTTCCGCACCGCCGCTGGTGAGACGATGCCGATCATTCGTGAGTCGCTCTCGAACTACGAATATGGCGGCCGCGCCGAGAAACTTGCTGAAGTTTCCGAAGCCCGTTCGCTCCCGACCCGCGAAGACCTGGACGCCCTTCCGAAAGCAATGCTTCAGGAAATGATCGCCCAGTCTGAGGTCAAGACCTTCACCACGTCGGTTGCCGGCGCTGGCCCAGAAGGCGAAGTCGCAGACGTTGAGCTGATGCGCGTTGGTATCTTCACCGCCGCAACCACCGACGACGTCCGCTTCGTTGAGGTCATCACCGAAGGCACCGATGAGCCTTACCTTCGCGTTCTGAAGGCACAGCCGGGCGGCAGCTTCGCTTCCGCAATGCGCAGCCTGATCAATTCGGAAGTCGGTGAAACGGTCATCACCCCAATCGACCCTTCGAAGGGTGACCTGTTTGCTGTGGCCGGCGAAATGCCGACGCTCGAGCAGCGCATCCAGCAAGGTGGCACGGTTGGTTACGTGATCCTGTTCCTGCTTGCTGTCGGCGCAATCTTCGCAATCTTCAAGATCGTCACGCTCTTCCTCATGGGTTCCGCGATGCGCCGCACCGCAAAGACCCGCAAGGCAGGCACCGGCAACCCGCTGGCCCGCGTCTTCGAGGCTTACGAGCAGAACAAGCATCAGGACCTTGAGTCCCTCGAGCTGAAGCTTGACGAACAGATCCTCCGCGAATCGCCGAAAATCGAGCGCTTCAACGACGTCGTTAAGGTTCTCGCCGCTGTCGCACCGCTTCTCGGCCTTCTCGGTACGGTTATCGGTATGATCATCACCTTTACCGCCATCACCAACTTCGGTGCCGGCGATCCTAAGCTGATGGCAGGCGGTATCTCGGTTGCTCTCATGACGACGGTTCTTGGTCTCGTCGCAGCTATCCCGCTGCTTCTGCTCCACGCCATCGCGTCCTCCATGGCACGTGGCAACCAGCAGATCCTCGATGAGCAAGCCGCAGGCCTCGTTGCTGAGCGTGCAGAGTCCAACACGGTGACGGCCTAACAGCCGTCACCTCCTTCGGGAGGTACCCTTATGGGACTAGGACTTAACCAGCTTGAAGAATTCCTGGCGCGTGGCGGGCCCGTCCTGCTCGTTATCATGGTGGCGACGTTCATCATGTGGGCGCTTATTCTGGAACGGCTGTTCTACTTCCGTCTGGCCCACAAGTCGGTCGCTAAAGAAGCGATCGACGAGTGGAACGCCCGGTCGGATCGTAAATCGGTGCTGGCGCACTGGGTTCGCGACAAGCTGATCTCGGAAGTCCGGATGAAAGCTGAAGCGAATGTGCAGATGACCAAGGCGATGGTGGCACTTGCCCCACTGCTGGGTCTTCTGGGCACGGTGACCGGCATGGTCGCAGTGTTCGACGTCATGGCAATCACCGATGGTGCCGATGCCAAATCCATGTCTGGCGGTGTGTCGCAAGCGACAATCCCGACCATGGCAGGGATGGTCGCATCCATCTCCGGTATCCTGTTCACCTCCGGCATGGACCGTAAGGTCAATCGCCTGGTGCAGGGCGTAGAAGACGAAATGGAGATTGCATAATGCGAGGCAGACAATCGAAACAGGCCGATGAGGCAAGCGTCGATCTAACGCCGATGCTCGATGTGGTCTTCATTCTCCTCATCTTCTTCATCGTAACTTCGACCTTCATCCAGGAAGAGGCGCTTGGCCTTGAGCCACCACCGCCACCGTCACAAGCCGAAAGCAATCCGGACCAGTCAGCCATCCTGATTTACGTCGGTGAGGACAACCTCATCACCGTAAACGGCCGTCTGACCGATATCGGCGGCGTACGGGCGAACATGGAGCGTCTTCGGGCAGAAAACCCTGAAAGCGCGCTCATCATCCAGGCGCATCCTCAGGCACGCACCGGCACGATCGTGAAGATCCGTGACGAGGCATACAATGCCCAGATGACCCGGGTGAACATCGTTCAGAGTGAAAGTTAGGAGACCGGAATATGGCACGTAGAAAACGTATTTTGGCGTCCGACTCGTCCGCTGAAGATGATGTAAACCTCACGCCCATGCTTGACGTGGTGTTCATCCTCCTCATCTTCTTCATTGTGACCGCACAGTTCATCAAGGAGCCTGGTGTCGAAATCAGCAGGACCGAAGTGGACAATACCGAGCGGCAAAACCCACTCGGTATTCTGATCGCCATCGATGAAGAGAGCGATATCTACATCGACAAGGAAGTGGTGACGCTGCAGGAAGTCGGTTTCCGCATTCGCGAACTTCGCGAAGACAATCCGAAAGGGCGCCTCGTCGTCCAGGCAGATGAGGATTCCGATGCTGGGGTTCTGATCTCCCTGATGGAGATCATCAACAACGAAGATGGTTTGACCGCTGTGCCGGTTTCCGTCGAGCAGGAATAGGAGAAACGCATGTTTTCCAATCCAATCATTCGCTTGATCATTGGTATTCCTCTCGCGGCGATCGTGGTGTTCGCGCTCTTCACCTTCATGTACCGGATGATCAATCAGGAATACGAGCAGCCCGACAATGTCGAGCAGCGTGTACTTGAGCGTATCACGCCTGCAGACGACAGTCAGGAGGTGCGGACCCGCGCCCGGAACAAGCCACAACGGCTGGATTCCGCGGACAAGCCACCGCCACCGCCAAAGATGTCAGCTTCGCGTTCTGACATCGATCTTCCGACGCCAAGCATCCAGGGTGCTGCGCCGACGGAGCTCAATGTCGACCGTCTCGACTCGCTAGCGATCGACCCGGTTGCCATCTCGGACCGTGACGCACAGCCGATCCGTCCGCCGGTACCGACCTATCCTCAGCGCGCAGCTGAGCGTGGTATCGAAGGTACCTGCGACGTCCGCTTCGACGTGGACACGCGTGGTCGCCCATATAACGTATCGGCGACCTGCAGCGACAGCGTCTTCAGACGTGAAGCCGAACGCGCCGTTCAGCGCGTGGAGTTCGCACCGAAGATCGTTCGCGGTCAGCCAGCAGAACGCCGCAATGTGGTCTATCCACTGGAGTTCCGCCTCGACGGTTAAACTCCGCCGACAGCTAAAATCAGAAAAGCCCGGTCATTCTGACCGGGCTTTTTGCGTTCGAGGCAGCGCATACCGCGACGCCTGTCGGGAGAGGGCGCTTGGCTGTCGGCGATCTATCCAGCAACGTCATAAAGCGCGTCGCCCCGAGGGAGTCTTCAACCAGACAGCGCCGATAGGGCGGGGGCTGGGGTGGTGGCTATGCCGGCGACGCTGCCCGGAGACCTAACGCACCAAAACAACTGAAGGCGCGCTGGCGCTTGAGCGAGCTTCGCTCTTCAGCCTCTGCGACAGGTGGGGATCACTCGGCAATTCTCGTCCCGCGTCACCTGAAGTTGACAAGATTGCTAAGGCGTAATAGTATAACATCATAAAGATAAGGGAGAACGCCATGTTTCAGAATTCCCTCTTCCGGCCTCTGGTCGGCTTGCCGATCGCCGCATTCATCGTGGTCGGGCTGTTTTCATTCATGAAATCGATGATCAGTAGCGAGTTTACGCCGCCCAAGGCGGCTGAAGCGCGCGAGATTGTCGTGCTGACTATGCCCGAAGAGGTGCTGGAAAGGCCTCACGCAACGCCGCGGCCAGAGCGAATCGATCTGGCCGCGCCTCCGCCTCGGGCGCCTCGCTATCAGGCATCAGCCGACGTAGTCCCTCTGACGCAGGTTGCGTTCACCCCGGCTGAGACAGGCCTCGACAGTGCGGGACTATTTGACCGGCTGGTCATATCACCCGTCGCCATCAATGAGCGGGATGCGAGGCCGATCCAGCCGCCAAACCCTGTCTATCCGAGCGCCATGCAGGCTCGAGGCATAGAGGGTAGCTGCGAAGTTCACCTCAATGTCGACCCGCAGGGACGCCCCTTTAATGTCGAAGCGATCTGTAGCCATGACGGATTTCGCAGGGAGGCTGAGCGCGCAGTCAAGCAGGTCAGATTCGTGCCAAAAATCGAAAAAGGCACACCTGTGACGCGAACTGGCGTGGTCTATCCGCTCGAATTCGGGATTGTAGGCTAATCGAGTGCGCTGGCGCACCGCTGAAGCGTTGACGCGGCGGGCCTGAACAAGCATATCTTATAACAAAGCGAAGTGACGCTAACTGCCGATAAAACAGATATATCGCCGGCGGATCAATTTCAGGCAGATGCACGTTAAAGCCCTCAGGCGATGTGCATGAGAGAGTTTCCGCCGCTATCGGCGAAAAGGAGTGAGACACCATGGGAATCAAGACCGTTCTGAAGAGTGCAGTCATTGTCGGCGCGATGTGCGCCATGGGCGCTGGCGCCGCGATGGCGCAGGGTGCCAATTGTGAAGCGACTGAGTTTAGCTCGACCACGGGTGAGCTTTACCTCAAAGCGGAAACCGAACTGCTCCAGAACAAGAATGCCCAGGCCGCCCTTGGCGCGCTTAACCAGCTCCGTAACCAAGAACTGAACTGCTACGAGCAGGGCGCGATCCTGAAACTCGGCGCGGCCATCAAGATCGAAGCAGGCGACTATGCAGGCGCCGTTCGCGATCTCGAACAGGCGATCAATCAGGGCTACATCCCTGCGAGCGAGCGCAAGAACACCTATTACAACATCTTCCAGATCTATCTGAGCCAGAACAATCTCGATAAGGCGCTGGAATACTCGCAGAAGTGGGTTCAGGCCGGTGGTTCGCCGGACCGCGACGCCAAATGGCAGCTTGCTGTCGTCAACCAGAAGCTCAACCGCAATCAGGAAGCTCTCCGCTGGGCCGAGCAGGTCTTCCGTGAAGATGGCCCGAACGCAGAGCGTCAGGTCTATGACTTCCTGATCTATCTCTATGACGAGACAGGTCAGCGCGCGAAGAAGGCTGAGCTGCTCGAAACGCTGCTCGCACGTAACCCGAATGAGCGCCGACTCTGGGACGCCATCGCTGGCGACTATTTCGCCGGTGAGCAGGAGCGCAAGGCGTTTGAGGTCCAGAAAGCCATGTATCTCGGTGGTATCCTTACCAAGGAAGACGAGATCATGCGGATCGTGAACTTCTACAACCGCTTCAACGCGCCGTATCAGGCCGCTCAGGTGCTTGAGAAGGAAATGAACTCCGGCCGCGTCTCCAAGACCTATGAGCGTATGGAACTGCTCGCCAACCTCTATCAGGTGGCTCGTGAGTTCGACCGCGCTATCCCGGTCATCGAAGAAGCTGCCCGCATGAACAATAGCGGCGCCATGTATGAGCGTCTTGGCCGCTCCTATGCTGAGCTTCAGGAGTGGGCGAAGGCCGAAGAGGCACTGGTCCGCGCCATCAATACCGGCGGTGTACAGGACCGCGGACTCGCCTGGGTTCTGATCGGCCAGTCCCGCTATGAGCGCGATGACCGCGCTGGTGCTCGTGAAGCCTTCTCGAATGCGAACAATCGCGGTGGCCGCGGCTGGCTCGACTTCATGCGCTCTGAAGAGCAGACTGAAGTCGCACTGGTCCGCTTCGAAGCTCAAAGCCTTGTCCAGGACACCGAGAACGAGAAGCGTCGCTGTGAGCAGCTCGCCGTTCTGGGTGAAGGAAACGCGCCGGAAGCCTGCGCAACGGTTGATGAGCGTCTTGCAGAAGCCCGTGAGGCCTTCCAGCGGATCAGCGGCAGCTAAGCGCCCGCACATCTCTGACTTTCAAACCCCGGCGCTTGAAAAGGCGCCGGGGTTTTTCAATTCGGCTCACAGGGGAACGCTTGAATACGGCCGATAAATGGTTTCAGTTGCAACCAATCAATTCAAAGGACATCTCTGATGAGCAAGCCCGACAAACACTATCGCAAGCGCAAGATTGGTGAGCACAAGCTGAAGCCGGAATCCCTCGTCATGGGCTATGGCTTCGATCCGGCCATGTCGGAAAATTCGATCAAGCCACCGATCTTCATGACATCGACATTCGCCTTCAAATCGGCGCGCGATGGCGAAGCGCTGTTCCGCCAGCTGGCTGGCAAGCGTCTCGCGGACGACCCTGAAGAAGCTGACCTCATCTATACGCGCTTCAACAATCCGAACATGGAAGTCCTCGAAGATCGCCTCACGCTGTACGATGCTGGTGAAATGGCGCTGGTCTTCTCGTCAGGCATGGGCGCTATCACCACGGCGCTGCTCGCCTGCGCCGGGGCAGGGACGACCATCCTGCACTCCAGCCCGCTCTATGGCGGCACCGAAGTCTTCATGCGCAGCTTCATGCCCGATTTTGGCGTGACGCCGTTCGAGATGGATGCCTGGGCCAGTGAGGAAAAGATTCTTGAACGCGCACGGGAAGCGGCCAAGACCGGCCCGCTCAGCGTCATCTTCACCGAATCGCCAGCCAACCCGACCAATGCGCTCGTAGATATCGCGGCCTGCAAGCGCGTCGCTGACACGATCGAGAAAGAAACTGGACATCGCCCGATCATCATGTGTGACAACACGATGATGGGCCCGATTGGCCACCTGCCGATCAAGCATGGCGCTGACATCGCGCTTTACTCGCTGACCAAATATATCGGCGGTCACTCGGATCTCGTCGGCGGCGCCGCGGTTGGCAGCGAAGCTGTCATCGCCAAAATCCGCCGTGTCCGTAACTATCTCGGCACCACGCTGGATGCTCACACCTGCTGGCTGCTCACCCGCTCGCTGGAGACGGTGCGCATGCGTATGGAGAAGGCGTTCGACAATGCACGTATCTGCGCTGAATTCCTGCGCGACCATCCAAAGATCGGCAAGGTGATGTATCCGGCCTTTCTCGAAGAAGGTGACCCGCAGCGCAAGGTATTCGACGAACAGTGTGAGGCGGCCGGTTCGACTTTCTCGTTCGACGTAAAAGGCGGCAAGGAAGCGGCTTTCCGGCTGCTGGACAACCTTCAGCTCGTGAAGCTGGCTGTCAGCCTCGGCGGCACGGAAAGCCTGATGTGTCACCCGGGGTCGACGACCCATTCAGGCGTCGATGAAGAGATCCGCAAGCGAATCGGTTTCACCGACGGCCTGATCCGCTTCTCGGTGGGCGTCGAGGCGCCAGAAGATCTTCTGGTCGACCTCGAACAGGCCCTGGAGAAGGTCTAGACGGCTGCGGCCTTAGCCGCCGAAAGCGTAAACCAGCGATGCGCGCGTGACCGTATCCGTCGCCTCAAATCCAGGCGGCGGATTCGTGTCATGGCGCACATCGAATGAAAAACGCGCCGAGAACGCGTCTGTCAGTGCGGCGGTCAGCGCTGTCACGTTCACGAACTGCGTCGACTCGCTCGCATAAATGACGTCGGAATTGTTCGAGAAGCTCACCGCCTCATTGAATTTGTGTGAGAATTCAGAACGCCCAACGACGGACAGCGACTGTTCAGTCGAAGCCGGAACGAAGACAGGCACGCCATTGCGAACGGTCGTCGTGGCCTGGACTTCGTCAATCTTGATGCCGGGGCCGCCCTGAATGGACCAGTTGGTCACTTCATTCTCGATCAGCTGGTAACCGAGACCGCCGCCAACAAAGAGGCGGGAATCAAAGCCAGAGAATTCATCCTTCTCATAGGATGTACGGCCAAAAGCGAAGAGCTTGTCGCCAAGCTGGCGATCAATCTGGCCCGCAAGAAAAATGCGATTGCGCGTCTCAACGGAGTCGGTCTCGCCATATTCGACAGAGGCTTCACCGCCATAGGTCCAGAGGCCGAGTTCCCGGTTCAGTTTGACGCCAAGGCCAAGATCCGCCGTTTCGGTATTGCCGGTCGTGTACCCGGCCGAGAAAGAGCCTTCACCCGTCCAGCCATCGTCTGCCGCAGCAGCGGGGGCGAGGGAAAGGCCGGCAAGGGCGGCGAACACAAAAAGTCGTCTCACAGTCTTGTCTCCTGAGCATTGTAAGCGCCCCTCCTAGACGTTGCTGCCTCGATTGTTAACCGTGAGGGCCAGCTCGCGCGTAAACGCCGCAAAAGCTGCCAGCGACGGGCTTGCAGTTCTTCACGTCCCATGAAACCAAGAAGCATGACTGATCTAGGCAAGAAAAATTCTGAAGACGAAGCCGTCTGCGAACGAATTGCGGCGGCCGAAAACGAGATGGCGTCCCGTATGCTCGACTGGGCTGGGATCAATACCGGAAGCTGGAATGCGGATGGGTTGAAGGCGCTTGCGCCAAAGCTGGCAGATGCCTTCTCGGCGCTCGATGCAGAGGTGAAGCTGGATAAATCCCAGCCTTTCGAAAAGGTGGATGAGAGGGGCGAAGCTGTCGACTTCGAGACAGGCCCGATTCTCCGCGTCACCTCGCGGCCGAAGGCCCCTGTGCAGGTCGTGATGAGCGGACACTACGACACGGTTTTCCCGCCGGGCACGTTCACCGAGATCAAGGATCTTGGCGAGGGCCGCAAGAACGGCCCCGGCCTCGCCGACATGAAGGGCGGATTGTCTGTCATGCTCGGCGCCTTGCAGGCTTTCGAAGCTGGGCCGCTGAAGGACAAGCTCGGCTACCAGATCGTGATTTCGCCGGACGAAGAGATTGGCAATTTCGCAAGCGCTGGCGCCCTGAAAGAGGCGGCATCCTCCGGCGCGCTCGTCGGCATGACTTATGAGCCGTGCATGGAAACGGGCGCCATGTCCGGTGGCCGCAAGGGTTCAGCTGTTTTCGACATCGTCCTTCACGGGCGCTCTGCCCATGCTGGCCGCTCAAAGGAAGACGGTCGCAGCGCGCTTGAAGCGGCCGCGCATGCGGTTGTTGATCTTGAAGCCCTCAACGGGCGGCGCGAAGGCGTTTCTTTCAATGTCGGCGCGATCGATGGCGGCGGTGCGGTCAATATTGTGCCGGACCTTGCCATCATCCGCTTCGGCGCGCGCGCGCCTGACGCCGATGCAGCCCAGTGGGCGACATGGGAGGTCGAGCGGATCTTCCGGGAAGCGACAGCCCGCGACGGGATCAAGGGACATCTGCATGGCGGTTTCTACCGGCCTCCAAAACCGCGCAACGACGCGCAGCAGGCCCTGTTTGATGCGGTGGCGCAGACCGGCTCGGCGCTTGGACTGGAGCTGACCTTTGAGGACACGGGCGGCGTCTGCGAAGGCAATAATATCTTCGCGGCGGGCGTGCCAAACGTCGATACGCTTGGCGTCATGGGCGGGCGTATCCATTCCAGTGAAGAATACGTCGTCATGTCCAGCCTGGTGGAGCGGGCGCAGCTTTCGGCGCTCCTCCTCAACCGGTTCGCTGATGGCCGCATCGACGCGGCGAAAATAAAGGCGCTGATGGAATGACAGCCCCATACGTCATGCGGCCAGCGCGGCGGGACGATTTCGACGCGCTGATGACGCTGGCTGAAGAATCGGGACCGGGCTTTACCAGCCTGCCTGTGCACGAAGGCATCATCCGCGAACGGCTGGAGAAATCCGAGAAGTCGTTTGCCGGCGAGATCGATCAGCCGCAATACGGCAAATATCTCATGATGATGGTCAATCATGAGACCGGTGAGATTGGCGGATGTAGCGCTGTGAAGGCAGGGACCGGTATCGACCAGCCCTTCTTCAACTATCGCGTCATCACGCTCGCGCAGGCAAGCCAAGCCGCTGACAGGCGTCACAATATGGACGCGCTGATCCTGACGAATGAGTTTGTCGGCTTCACCGAGGTTGGCACGCTGTTTCTGAGGTCTGCCCATCGCGGCGGCGGGGCAGGGCGGCTGGCTGCCCAGTCGCGTTATCTGTTGATGGCGTCCTATCCTGAGCGCTTCGGCGATATGGTGCTGGCGGAACTGCGCGGTGTGGTCGACGCCAATGGCGAGACCCCATTCTGGGACGCCATCGGCCAGCACTTCTTCCGCATGAGTTTCAGTGAGGCGGACATCCTGTCTGCCGTTTCGGACAATCAGTTCATCCTCGACCTGATGCCGAAATATCCGATCTATGTGGACCTTTTGCCGCCGGAGGCGCGGGAGGTGATCGGCCGCTGCCACGCCGACGGTGTCGGCGCGCTGAAGCTGCTCGAATGGGAAGGTTTCCGGTTTGAGCGGACGGTCGATATCTTCGACGGCGGTCCACTCGTTGCGGCCCCTCGAAAACTCATCCGCACCATCCGCGAGAGCCGCATCGTGACCCTCATCGAAGGTGAGGCGAGCGGTGAGAGCGGTATTGTATCCAATGACCACTTCAACGATATCCGGGTCAGCCTCATCGAAGGGGAAAGTCGCGGCGAGAATGAGTTCGTGACATCGAAGGCGGTTCTGGACCGCCTGAAGCTGCAATCAGGCAGCACAGCAAGACTTTGGCTAAGGAGCTAGGCAAGCGCTATGGCGAAAGGCACGTACATTAACGGCAAGTGGCACACTGGCGACGGAGACTGGTTCGAGAAGACCTCTCCAGCCACAGGCGAAACAAGCTGGGAAGGCCAGGCGGCGAGTGCGGCGCAGGTCAATGAAGCGGTAGAGGCCGCACAGGACGCCGCGCGCGAGTGGCGCCATGTCCCGCAGGACACGCGAACCCGTATCCTCGAAGCCTATGCGGCAGAGGTCGAAAAGCGCACCGACGACATCTCCAAAGCCATCAGCGAAGACATGGGCAAGGCCCGCTGGGAATCGGTTGCTGAAGCCGGCGCGATGAAGGGCAAGATCGCTGTTTCCATCCAGGCGCAGGTTGAACGCGCCGGTGGCCGCAGCCAGGACACCGCCTTTGGCGGCGCGCACCTGACCCATCGCCCGCATGGTGTCATGGCCGTGTTCGGACCCTTCAACTTCCCCGGCCACCTGCCGAACGGCCATATCGTTCCGGCGCTGCTCGCAGGCAATACCTGTGTCTTCAAGCCGTCAGAGCTCGCGCCGTCCGTCGCGAAGATCATGATCGACTGCTTTGAGGCAGCGGGCCTTCCTGAAGGCGTACTCAATGTCGTGAATGGCGGACGCGATACGGGCGCGGCGCTGCTGGACGCGGATGTGAACGGCGTGCTGTTTACAGGATCCGCCAAGACCGGCACCGCATTCCACCGCCACTTCGCGGGCCGCCCTGACATCATCCTCGCGCTCGAAATGGGCGGTAATAATCCGCTTATCGTCTGGGATCCGGCAGACGCCGAAGCGGCAGGCGACATCGCCGCCCAGTCGGCTTTCCTGACCACCGGTCAGCGCTGCACCTGCGCCCGCCGTGTCTATGTCCCTGACAATGCCTTCGGCAAGTCAGTGATCGACGCCATCGTGGAGCGCGCGCGCGGCCTCAAGATCGGCGCATGGGACGAAGACGATATCTTCATGGGGCCGCTTGTGTCCGAAGAAGCTGCGCAGGCCGCGGTCGACTTCCAGACGATGCTGTCCAAGGCAGGCGGCAAGCCGCTGCGCCGTCTGAAGCGCATGGACCGCGGCGGCGGCTTCGTCACCGCTGGCGTCATTGATGTCACCGATGCGAGCAATGTGCCCGACGAAGAGCTGTTCGGCCCGCTCATCCAGATCCACCGCGTGAAGGATTTCGACGCCGCCATTGCCCACGCGAACGATACTCGCTTCGGCCTGTCCGGGGGACTTGTCAGCGATGATGATGCGCTCTGGCTGCGCGCCCATAATGAGATGCGCGCCGGTATTCTGAACCGGAACCGCCCGACGGCGGGCGCCTCTGGCAATATGCCGTTTGGCGGCCCCGGCCTCTCAGGCAATTTCCGCCCCGGCGCCTATTACGCCGCGGACTATTGCGCCTGGCCACAGGCAAGCCAGACCGCCGATCAGGCCACACGCCTCAAGGCACAGGGGTTTCCGGGCTGATGAGTGCACACGAAGTCAATTTCGACGGCCTGATCGGGCCGAGCCACAATTATGGCGGCATGTCTGAGGGCAACCTCGCCAGTGCCCGTAATGAGGGCGACGTCTCCAATCCTCGGGAAGCCGCCATTCAGGGCCTTGAGAAGATGCGCCTTCTGGTGCGCGCTGGTCTGAAACAGGGCGTCCTGCCACCTCTGCCGCGCCCGAACTTCGACCTGCTCGTTTCCGCAGGCTTCACTGGCAGCGACGCTGATATCATCGAGGCGGCGGCCCGCACCCATCCGCAGATCCTCAAGGCCGCCTATAGCGCCTCATCCATGTGGGCGGCCAATGCAGCGACCGTGTCGCCCTCTGCTGATGCCAGCGACGGCCGCCTGCACCTCACCAGCGCCAACCTGTCGACCATGCTGCACCGCTCCATCGAGCATCCGGACACGACGGCAACGCTGATCTCCATATTCGGCGACACGGACCGGTTCGCCGTCCATGCCGCGCTGCCTGCACATGCCGATTTCGCCGATGAGGGCGCCGCCAATCATATCCGCCTTTGCGCCGATCATGGCGCGCCCGGCGTTGAAGTGTTCGTCTATGGCCGCGAGGCTGGCGAGAGCACGGTTGGCTTCCCGGCCCGTCAGACAAGGCTCGCCACTGAAAGCATCGCCCGCGCGCATACGCTGGCACCAGAGCGCAGCATCTTTGCCCGCCAGGCCCGCGCCGCCATCGATGCGGGCGCCTTCCATAATGATGTGGTCTGCGTCGGCTCACTCGATACGCTCTTCTATCATGAGCTCGCCTTCGAAGAGACAGACGCCGTCCTCAGCGCCATCCGCAAGGCGGGTGAGGGCCTGTTTGAGCTGAAAACCGTCATGGTGCCAGAAGCCGAAGTGCCGATCGGCGACGCGATCACATCCTACCTGTTCAACTCGCAGCTTCTGAAATGGCCGGGTGAAGACCGTCTCGTGCTGCTTGCGCCGCTGGAGACGCAGGAAACCGAATCGACGCGCGCCTTCTGCGAGAAGATGGTTGAAGGCAATGGCCCGATCGGCCGGGTCCAGTATGTCGATGTGCGCCAGTCCATGCGCAATGGCGGCGGGCCTGCCTGCCTGCGCCTGCGTGTCGTGATGACCGATGAGGAGCTTGCTGCCTGCAATCAGGGCGTCATTCTGGACGAAGACAAGATCGACCAGCTTCAGGACATCGTGGCCAACACCTACCGCGATAAACTGGTCGCCGCAGACCTTGCTGACCCTGCTTTCGCCATTGAGTGCCAGACGGCTCGTGAAGCGCTGCTCGACTGTCTCGGCCTGTCAGAACTCGCCTAGAGCGTTTCCGACTTTGCCGGAAACGCGGAAGCGAGCAAGGCGAGCCCGGCGCGAATGCGCCGCCCCCGCGGAGCTGCCCGTATCAGCGGGCTAGCGTGAGCGCAAACAAACCGACGATCAATCCCGCTGAAAGCGGAATTGGTCTAAGGGACACCTGGAAACGAGGTCACCATTTCAATCTCGATATCGGGAAAGCTCTCGACATACTGGATGGTGAAGTCGGGAAAACTGTCGACCATGTGCCACTCGCCGCAATCATCGGGAAAGCTTTCAACCAGCTTGACCTTCAGGTCAGGGAAGCTGTCGACCACCTTCACCTTGATGTCCGGAAAGCTGGTGACGACCTGAACCTTGCCATGCAGAGGTATGCCTTCGATCTGGCAGTCCGCGCCGACTACGTCTTCTGCGGCAGCCGCCAAGGCACCAGAGACCGCAAGGGCCAATAGCGCCAGCGCGCGCTTCACTTGCCGCCATCCACTGGCGCAAGCCGCCCGCCCGCCTTCGCATAGGCCTGGCTGCCACGCGTGATCACATCGTCATCCGCCACGACATCTTCAGGCTTCAGTGCGAACTTCCCCTGCATCCGGTCATAGATGGGCGCAAAATCTGTTTTCACTGTGGCATCGAAAAGCTGCTCATAGCTGTCGATGACGAAATAGGTCTGCTGGAAGTCATCGATCCGGTAGTCGGTCTTCATCAGGCGCTCGAGGTCAAACCCGATCCGGTTGGGAGAGGGGTCTTCCAGCGCGAAGATGCTCTCGGTCTTCGATGACACGATCCCCGCGCCATAGATGCGAAGGCCTTCATCGGTCTGGATCAGGCCGAACTCCACCGTGTACCAGTAGAGCGCTGCGAGGTTCTTCAGGGCTGCAAAGTCGAGGCTGCGCAGCCCGCCCTTGCCATAGGCTTCCATATAGTCGGCGAAGACCGGATTGGTCAGCATCGGCACATGGCCAAAGACATCGTGAAACACGTCCGGCTCCTGCAGATAATCGAGTTCATTACGTTTGCGGATGAACTGGCCTGCCGGAAAACGGCGATTGGCGAGATGGTCGAAGAATACCTCGTCCGGAACGAGGCCGGGAACAGCGACGACGCGCCAGCCAGTCAGGGCTTCAAGCTCATCCGACATGGCTTCAAACTCGGGAATGCCGCCCTTGCCGAGGTCCAGCGCCTTCAGGCCTTCGAGGAATTCAGGCGCCGCACGGCCCGGCAGCACGTCCATCTGCCGCTTGTACAAGAGGTCCCAGACAGCATGCTCATCGGCCGTATAGTCCGACCAGCCCTGATCAATGGTCCAGTCGTCTCTTGCGTGGGCGGGCTTTTCAGAATGGTTGCTCATGCAACTATTATAGCGCACTAAGCGCTGAAAGAAATGGAAAGCTGGTCTTCGCACTGGCACAACGACCATAGAGGAAAGGAAACGCCGCACATGAAACTCGCCAGCCTCAAACAGGGACGCGACGGCCAGCTGGTTGTCGTCTCGAAAGACCTCACCCGCTATGCCGAAGCGACGCATATCGCGCCGACTCTGCAAGCCGCGCTCGATGATTGGGACCTTGTGGCGCCGAAACTGGCCGCCCTCGCCAATGACGTCGAAATCGGCTCCGTCCCGACCAAGCGCTTCCACGAGCATGACTGCGAATCGCCGCTGCCACGCGCCTATCAGTGGGCCGACGGCTCTGCCTACATCAACCATGTGGAGCTCGTTAGAAAAGCGCGCGGCGCAGAAGTGCCGGAAAGCTTTTACTCCGACCCTCTCATGTATCAGGGCGGCTCTGACAGCTTCCTCGGCCCACGCGACAACATCCCGCTCGGCGACAAGGCCTGGGGCCTCGACTTTGAGGCCGAGGTCTGCGTCGTGACTGGCGATGTCCCGATGGGCATCGACGCCAAATCGGCGCTCGATCAGGTCAAGCTCATCATGATCTGCAATGATGTCAGCCTGCGCGGCCTTATCCCCAATGAGCTCGCCAAGGGCTTCGGCTTTTTCCAGTCCAAACCGTCCAGCGCTTTTTCGCCGGTTGCCGTGACGCCTGATGAGCTGGGCGACGCCTGGAAGGATGGCAAGCTGCACCTGCCAATGCTGTCGACCTATAATGGCAAGCCGTTCGGCAAGCCTGAATGCGATGTCGACATGACTTTCGACTTTGGCACCCTGGTCGCCCACGCCGCGAAGACCCGCCCACTCTGTGCGGGCACAATCATCGGGTCCGGCACCATCTCGAACCGTGACCCAGATGGCGGCGCTGGCAAGCCCGTCGCCGATGGCGGCCTTGGCTATTCCTGCATCGCTGAGATCCGCATGATCGAGACGATCCGTGACGGCAAGCCTGCGACAAGCTTCATGGACATTGGCGACAACATCCGCATCGAAGTAAAGGACAAGGCCGGGCACACCGTTTTCGGCGCAATCGAGCAGGATGTGGTGAAGGCATGAGTGAGCTGAAACTCTATGACTATTGGCGCTCATCCGCAGCTTACAGGCTGCGGATCGCGCTGAACCTGAAAGGCCTCGATTACACGTCCCAGTCGGTGAACATCGCCCCGGGCGCGGATGAGCAGTTTCAGGATGGCTACCGCGCGCTCAACCCGCAGATGCGTGTGCCGACGCTGGAAGTCGATGGCCGTCGCTCGGGCCAGTCCATGGCGATACTTGAGTGGCTGGATGAAACCTATCCTGAGCCATCATTCTTCCCGGCTGATAGCTGGGCCCGCCTTCAGGTGCGCGCCTTCGCCGACATCATCGCCTGCGACATCCACCCCATCAACAATCTGTCAGTGCTGATCAAGCTTCGCAAAGAGCTGGGGCAGGACGATGCGGGCGTCGGTGAGTGGTACCGCGACTGGATCATCCGGGGTTTCACGGCGCTGGAGGAAATGGCCGAGCCTCACAACGCCAATGCCTTCCTGTTCAGCGATCAGCCGACGCTGGCTGATATCTGTCTCGTGCCGCAAATGGCGAATGCGCGCCGTTACGACACCGACCTCAGCCAGTTTCCGCGCTTGGTCGAAGTCGATGCAGCCTGCCAGAAGGTTGAGGCTTTCGCGAAAGCCGCGCCTGAGATGGTGAAGCCGGACTAGGGGGCAGACGTTCTAGTTCGCCTGCTCACGCTTCAGGGCATAGCCGTCAGCCGTGCGGTCCAGGACGAATGGAATGTCCGGATGGCTGACGGGCGTGTCGCTATCATCGATGAGAAGATTGCCTTCTGAGACATAGGCCACGTAGTGCGTCTTATCGTTCTCTGCGAAGAGGTGATAATAGGGCTGGTCCTTTGACGGGCGCAGATGCTCGGGAATGGCTTCGTACCATTCATCGGAATTGGCGAAGACCGGATCGACGTCGAAGATCACACCGCGGAATCCGAACATGCGGTGTTTTACAACCTCACCGATCTGGAATTTCGCCTGTCTGCGGTCGATGGCGAAAGGCTGATGGCCGTCCTTGCCATAGGTTTCGTCTGTCTGTGATGCTTCGGTCATGGGATCCACATGTGCGACCTGAGCTTCGTATTCCGGCTCAACTGGCTTACGGGCGCTGAACAAAGCGGCAAGTCGCGAGAATATGCTGGGTCGTTGGCTCATTGCACTTCAATGTGATATTGCCGCTCTTAACCGACAAGATTTGGGCCTCACATGGCTGAAAAAAAATCGCGCGGTGGGCAGAGGCGTAACCGCCGGCCCGCGCGCAATGACCGGCGGCCACCGCTTTATGCGGCGGTGGACCTCGGCACCAACAATTGCAGGCTGCTGGTCGCTGCGCCGACGCGCAAGGGCTTCAACGTGGTCGATTCCCACTCGCAGATCGCCCGTCTGGGCGAGGGGCTCGAGCAATCGGGCCGTCTATCTGACGTTGCAATGGACCGGGCCTTTGACGCGCTCGGCGCCATCTCGAAAAAGCTGAAGGCAAAGCGGGTCGGGCATGTGCGCTGCATTGCGACCGAAGCCTGCCGCAAGGCAGAGAACGGTGCTGATTTCATCAAGGAAATTCGCGAGCGCACAGGCCTCACCTTCAAGATCATTGGCCCGCAGGAAGAAGCGCGCCTCGCCCTGATCGGCTGTCACAACCTTATCGATGAGGACGCAAAGTCGGTCCTCGTTCTCGATATTGGCGGCGGCTCGACAGAGCTTTCGCTGGTCGACGCTGCCGTGGCGCGCGATAGCGGTCTCGATGGCATGCTGAAAAAGCCCCCAATCAAGGCGTGGACCAGCGTGCCGCTCGGCGTGGTCACACTCACAGAGGCGTTTGCTCATCTCGAAACAGAGGAAGAAGCCTATCCAGCCATGCTGGAGCGGGCAAAATCCTATGTCGAGAAATGGGCCGAGAAGCACGATATTCGCCGCATGCTCGCGGATGAGACATCCCACATCATCGGCACGTCAGGCACGGTCACTTGCGTCGCCGGGGTTCACTTCGGGCTGGAGAAATACCGCCGCGACCTCGTGGACGGCCAGTGGATGGACCATGATGGCTGCTATTCCACCATGGATGCACTCATCACAGCCGGTCCCGAAGGCCGGGCGAAGTTCCCGACCATCGGCCATGACCGGGCAGGGCTTATGCTTGCAGGCTGCGCTTTGATGGATGCGGTCTGGTCGCTCGCCCCACATGCGCGTATGCGGGTGGCAGACAGGGGGCTTCGCGAGGGCCTCCTCCTGTCGATGATGAAAGGCCCCAAACGCAAACGCTCGCGCGGCGGGCGCAAACGCAAGGCACAACAGAATAGCGGCAACAAGGCTGCAGCGGAGGCAAAGTCATGAGCGATGACGAAAAGCGGCGCTGGAAAGGCCCGCCCAAGGAAAAGCAACAGACATCCGGTCGCCGTATGGCTGAGCGCAAGATCATCGCGCACAATGCCAAGGATGAAAGCTCCAAGCGCTGGATTGAGCGCCAGCTGTCGGACCCGTACGTCCAGCGCGCGAAGAAGGACAATTACCGCGCGCGTGCAGCCTACAAGCTGCTCGAAATCGATGAGAAGACGAACATCCTGCGAGGCGCAAAGCGCGTCGTCGACCTTGGCTGCGCGCCGGGTGGCTGGATCCAGGTCTGCCTGCGCAGCGGCGTAAAGGAGATTGTCGGTATCGACCTTCTGGCTGTGGACCCCATCCCGGGTGCCCACATCATCCAGGGCGACATCAATGAAGGCGAGGATGTCGAGAAGATGATGGAAGGGCTGTCCGGCCCGCCAGACCTCGTCCTCTCCGACATGGCGGCGAACACGACCGGCCACAAACAGACGGACAGCCTGCGCACCGCGGCGCTTGCTGAAATGGCGCTCTGGTTTGCCAGTGAGCATCTGACCCCGGGCGGCAATTTCTGCAGCAAGGTTTTCCAGGGCGGGGCGACGCCCGACATGATGAATGACCTCAAACGCATGTTCAAAAGCGTCAAGCACATCAAGCCGCCCGCCAGCCGGGCCGGCTCGCCAGAGCTGTTCGTCGTCGCGCTCGGATATCGCGGCCGCTCATGAGCCACCCGCCGCGGATCCTCGTGCATCGCACGCCGGGAGAGGTCCGCGCCGCGGCGTTCGATCGCGCAGGCAAGCCGTTCCGCCTCTTTGTCGAACGCTGGGGCGGCGG
>NZ_QWGA01000008.1:550080-571964 GCF_003576245.1 Henriciella algicola | reverse complement strand
AGCGCTCGGTTCACCGAACACGCTAAACTGATTGAGCCCGATGGACGTGCCTGACGCAGCGCTCAGCAGGGTCACCGACCCGCGCTCGTCTGCACTCATGTACCGGCGGGTGGAAGAGCTGACGCCTGAGCCTTCATACCAAACCAGCGGTTCGTCCAGGCTAGGCCCGTGCACGTAGCGCCGTAGCAGATTGCCGCCATTATCGTATTCGCCAATGAGCTGAACACCGTCATAGAGCATCTTGGTATTGGCCGTATCCGACACCGTTGTCAGCCTGCCGGCCGGGTCGTAGCTGAGCGAGGTTCCCGAGTTCACACTGGTGAGGCGGTTCTCAGCATCATAGGCATAGCTTTGGTTGCCATCATTGGTGAGGTTGCCGCGTGCATCATGCGTGACAGACTGCGAGTCGGTTGAGGTGAGCTTGCTCTGCATGTCATAGGCGTAGCTGTGGCCCGATGCAGGCAGCTGATCGGCATAGGAGAAGTTAGAGACCTGTCTCTGAACGATCTGACCGCTCGCATTGTAGGTGTAGTCATATTCGACGCTGTAGTCGGTATCGTTCGGCACGCTGATGTTGAGATCAGAGAGGCGGGACGCGTCATCATAGCCATAAGTTGTCGTCACCCCATTGCCATAGCCAAGCGCGCTGCGGCGACCTTGGCTGTCGTAGGTGAACGACGCCAACGGCGTGGAGCCGTTTTCACGAATGGTCGTCAGCGCCGAGCTACCTGCAAGGTATTCATAAGTGATGTAGACACTGTCCGGCCATGTCATCCGCGTGCGCCGTCCGCCGCTATCATACTGGTAAGAGACAGTGCCGATCGCGCTTTGCTCTGACGTCATCCGGCCGAGAACGTCCCAACCATAGCTGAGCGTTGTGCCGCCCGACGTGACTGACGTTTGATGCCCAAGGCCATCATAGGTGTAGCTCAGCGCTGACAGCCCAGATGGACGGGAGATATCAGCGATCCTGCCCAGATTGTCGTAAGCGAAGCCGAACGTCTCACCGTTCCGGTTCTTTGCGGTGTGCACGTCGGAGGTCGATAAGCCATTATCGACCCAGTAGGTTACAAGCTCAAAGTCGGTCGTAGAGCTTGCGCCTGACGAAGACGGATCAGGATAGCGCGTTTTTACGAGCCGATCGAGACCGTCATACTCATAAGTGGTCCGGGCCCCTCTGCCATCGGTAATGGTTTCGACCTGACCGTTATCTGTATAGCTCACCGACTGGTCACGCGCAGCGGACGTGCCAAATGCGCTGGTGGCTTTCCAGGGCCGACCATAGCTGTCGTAGAAAGTCTTGGTGATCCGGTCGATGCCGGCGCCAGACTGAGTACAGGCTGATGCTGGTAGCGAGCTATAGCTGGTCGGGCTCATCCGTAGCGCGGCGCATTCCGGCCGTC
Source organism: Henriciella algicola (assembly GCF_003576245.1). Classification (GTDB taxonomy): domain Bacteria; phylum Pseudomonadota; class Alphaproteobacteria; order Caulobacterales; family Hyphomonadaceae; genus Henriciella; species Henriciella algicola. The sequence continues at coordinate 570,561 of NZ_QWGA01000008.1, read as the reverse complement.
CCACGCTATCATAGCTGACCTGGCTCACTGATATGACAGCGCTCGAGCTATCAACCAGCTGCGTCTTCTGCTGACGGCCATAAGTGTCGTAGAACTGCGTCGCGACAGATATTGGGGAGAAGCTCCGGCTTCCGCTCGGTGCGTTCACGGACCCGGATTCTTGCTCGATTGTCTGGCCATCATCATTGTAGCTGATCGCGGCATATGAATGCTGCATGCCGCCGCTCGCATCGGGGTCCGGCCCCGTCGTCAACGTCACGCGGCCCATATGGTCATATTCGTACCAAGAGCTGTCATCATCGCCAGCAAGAGGACCATCGACTTTGGTGACACGTCCCCACGTGTCGTAGGTGTAGGCGGTCGTCGCTATAATCGAATAGTCGACAGAACGGCGCGTGACCGACTTGAGCAGGACATTGCTCGGGGTCGATGAGTTGCCAGCCTCATAGGCATAATCGGTTACCTCGATCGCAGAGGAGTTGCCGACGCAATTGTCAGTCTGGCTTGGGACACTGCACCGAAGGCTCTGAACGAGGCGCCAGACAGGCGCCGACGCTTGAACTTGCGAGGTACCCGAGCTTGCCTTGACCCAGGCATATTTCTGAACGTAGCCGAATGTCTGGATAGGATAATCCGCGCTCGAATTTGGCCGCGGATGCTCAATCCGGATAACTTCGCCATGCGCTGAGGAGTAGCTATATTTAGTGATCAGACCGCGTTCGTTCGTCACCGTAATCGGCTTGCTACAATATTTGTAGGTCGTGGGGCCGCAGGCTGCATAGGTGAAACTAACGACCCTGTCCGGCACACCTGAAGAGGGTTTTGCTTTTTCGCGGATCTCTTCCAACCGTCCAAGGGGATCGAATTTGTATACGACCGAATTGCCCTCAGGATATGTTACGGTCTCAGGGAGCCCATCTTTGTAAGTGTAGGTGACACCAAGCCCGCTTGTCTGCCCAGACGGTATGGTCTCGGCAGAGAGGATTTGACCGTCGCTATTATAAGTCGAGACTTGAGAAATGCCGCTTGGGCCGGTCACCGTCGATTGCGTTTGGCTTGATGTGCTCGAGCTCGAATAGGTCCAGGTATTGCCCGCATAGGCGCGGCTGCTGACCCGGCCATTACTGTCGAGGGTGACTGTCGTGGACACGCCTTCTGGAGAGGTCACCTGGATTTGCGTGTTATTCCCGACGGCTGTGTCGGTCACGCTGTAGGTTTCGCCTGCAGAGTTTGTGAGGCCTGAGGCGCTCGGCCAATTGCCCGACGGAAGGCCGCTACAATTGTCGAGCGTAACGTCACAATACTTATACGCGGAGTTGATGAGTGAATTGCCGTCCTCGGTTCGTAGCTGATAGCCGAGGCTGCTTGAGACATTTGGACCGTCATAGGTGATGACCTCACCATTCGGTCTGGTCACACTCGTGATGGCGGCATGCAATCCGATCGACGTATCGCGAAGGTCTCCAGAAAACTCGATGACACTACCGTCCGAAGCTTTGTAGGTGAAATCACCCCAGCTTCCGCCGCTTACATCTTCTTCGAGCGTCGATACAGTCGGGCGCCACGGAGCGTAGGTGCCTAAAGACGGATTTGTGAGCGTGAATTCTTCAGTGAAATTACCGTAGCGAACGGTGAACCGGCCTGTCGTGCTGCTTTCGTACACACCGCCGCCGAGGTTATTGCGCCAGCTCAGATTGGAGAAAGATCGCGAATAGCTAAGGCCACCTTGCCCACCAGGATCGCCAATCCGCGCCAGCTCGAATGACATGCCATAGCTGCCAGAGAACTGATCAACCCCGCCGCTATTAAGCGCGGTATTGTTCTCTGGAAGAGCGGCAGGCTCGTCATTGATCGTATCAAAGGGCGGCAGTTGCGCATAAGAAGCCGGAACCAAAAACGCAAAGCTGACGCCAAGCGTCACCAACCAAGCCGACTTCATTTTCAAACCCCCGAAACCCATTAACCTTCAGCAACAGTCCCGATCACCCACCAGGCTGTCAACCTGTGTTTTAGGAACTTTTGGCTTGAAGGAGTGCGGGCCCCTGTCACTCAAGGCGAAAAAAGTTGGCTAGGTGTAGGGAACTCGACTTGGGCACCCGCTCCCACTCTCGTATATTATCGGTGTCCAACATCATTCTGGTCGCACAAGCTGGATCAGAAAATGAGGGATGGTCGAAAAAGAAAACCATGCGCGCGGATTCCGACTTGCCCGAAGAGCCTTGATTGGGCAGCATCACCACATGGTTAGGATATTTCTGTCTGAAGTTGATCTTCCTTTTGCTGAGGAAGTCGTCCATCGAGTCAGTGTGCTGATTCCGGGCACCGAGCCGTACATCGATGGCGGCTTATTTCACGCCAAGTCTGAGGGTTTCGACAAAAATCAGTTGTTAATCGCCGTGCACGATCAGTTCCTTCAATGCCGCCTTGCCGCGCAAAATGAGCAACTTCGACGACAACTTTACGAACGCTTGCTCAGATGACACGGGCGTTGCCACTGCGATTTCGGCGGGTCGCCGACGATACCGCGATCGTTGCCGATGAGGCGGGTCGCTTCTTCCGGTCGAATATGTCCTTTGTGTCCCGACTGGCGGATGGTCATCTGACGCCAACCGACAAAGCGTTTCTTGATAGTCGCGGTTTTCTTCTTGGAAAGGAAGATCAGCTCAACGAAACATCGTTCCTGTACGCACTCGCACAGAGGTTGCAGCCTCCTAAGCCGCTCTCTTATGTGATCCTAATTCCTACACTTCGTTGCGATCTCTCTTGTGCATACTGCCAAGTTTCGCGAGCGGCGCAGACGGCGAAAGGATATGACTGGAGTGAAGAGACACTTCAGGCAGTGCTTCAATACCTGGACGAGCATGGCGGCGAATCGATTCAGATCGAGTTTCAGGGCGGCGAACCTTCGCTACGACTCGATCTGCTTGAACGTGTTGTCCAATTCGCAAGAGCGAGATTTAGCAAACCACAGTTTGTGGTGTGCACCAATCTCTCCTCGATCGACAGCGCGTTTGCAGACTTCATGGCGAGCGAGGATGTTTACATCAGCACATCTCTCGATGGTCCTTCCTGGCTTCACGAGGTGCAGCGCACCCAAAACTCAGACCGAACGAGCAGGTTTTTCAGCAATCTTAGCAAGGCATGTGATTTGGCCCCCGGCAGGGTTCACGCCCTCCCGACGCTCGATGTCAATCGGCTGCCCGAGCCTAACGAGTTACTCGACGCCTTCGACGCATTCGGGCTTCGATCGATCTATTTGAGGCCGGTTTCCTATCATGGTTTCGCCAGGAAACATCACCCTACATCCGTCGGCTATGATCCGCGCTGGTCCAATTTCTACAGCAGCGTGATCCACGCTATGATCAGCCGGAATACGTCGAATTGTGGCGCTGCATGGGAAGAATTTTACCTCACACACCTAATCAAGAGGCTCTTGCGGCCCGGCGAAAATAGTCACGCTGATATTCGCTCGCCGAACTGGCTCGGCTATGATCACCTCGTCATCGACTATGACGGGGTCCTTTATCCAACCGATGAAGCAAGGATGCTCGCGCGAACCGGCCAGGTGGACCTGAATTTGGGAAATGTTCAAAACGGCCTCGATCTTGGTCGAAGGGCACAAATGCAGGCGGCCGCATTCAATGCTCTGGATCCATGGTGTTCGCGCTGCCCCTATCAGTCCGCTTGTGGCCGTGATCCGATAGACGACCTAGCAAGGCATGGGCACGTCAATCCGCCCCGACCAAGGACCGCCTTCTGCCAACGCCATACGCACTTGTTCGACTTAGCCGCAAGCCTGATCTATTCCGACTGCCCCGACACTCAACTGAGCCTGTCGAAGTGGTTGGAGCTACCGGTCCCGACAAAGCTGGGTGAACAGCACTTATGATCCCGCTCATGATCAAAGCCAGTTTCGAAGACAAAAGCGCTCCTCCATTCGTCGCGAGAGTAGGGTTGGAAAGCGCAAATAATACTGCGGCTCTCAGCGCTGAATTGCCCGACGTCCACATTTATCAGTATCGCGAACAGAGTTTTTCAGTCGCCTCAGATATGGGGCGGTCGATGAACGGCGATGTCATCTTTGCCAATCCGGCGACTGGCACGTTGCACCGCTGGCTTCGCTCGGGTTCCAGCCACAACACACTTCTCGTGACCGAGCGGTGCGACCAGCTTTGCCAGATGTGCTCTCAGCCTCCGCGCAAGACGCACCTAGACATGTTCGACCACCTCAAGCAGGCCTGCTTGCTGGCAGAGCCTTGTGCACAAATCGGCTTTTCGGGCGGCGAGCCGCTACTCTTCAAACATCAACTCTTTGAACTACTCGAAACAGTTGGCGAGGCTCGCCCTGACCTCACCTTTCACATTCTGACGAATGCTCAGCACTTCGACACCGCGGATGTGGAACGGCTTCGTTTGACCGTGTATTCACGAGTAAAATGGGGTATTCCGCTCTACAGTGACCAAGCCGCAATGCACGACCAGATCGTGGCCAAACCCGGCGCGTTCGCACAGCTCATGAGCAGTTTTGCTCTACTGGCGCATTCTGGCCAATCGATCGAACTGCGCACAGTCCTCCTGAGGGAAAACTATTCGAGCTTGCCAGAGCTTGCGCGCATGGTGAGCAATCGACTGCCTTTCATTTCAACGTGGGCAATCATGCAGATGGAGCGAATAGGGTTCGCCAGAAACAGGTGGGCGGATCTCTTCGTGGATCACTCAGCACAGACCGCTCCGCTCGACGAGGCAGTTTCTATCGCCACCAGTCGGTCGCTGGATGTGGCTCTTTTTAACATGCCGTATTGTACGGTCAGCCCTGCGCTTCGCCCCTACCTGCACGCCTCAATCTCGGATTGGAAGAATGCCTTTTCTTCTGAATGTAAGGATTGCACGGCCAAGTCTTTTTGCGCCGGCTTTTTTGCGTGGCATGCTACACTTGCTGACTATGAGAGGGCGGGGCCAATACGATGACAAGTGCACGCAAGTTTTTGATCCGGTCACTTGCTGCCGCTGGATTTACCGTGCCTCAGGCCCAGGCTGGGCTGCCGCAACACGGTTCCGGAGACGATCCGGTTGAGAACGCCCCCTCCTTGTTCGACACGTTTCGTTTACAGCATGATTACACACTGGCGCAGCATCGGTCCCACTCTTCACACCGGTCTCATAGCTCCCATCGTTCTAGCTCGGGTGGCAGGCGGAGCGTTCCGACGTACAGCCCTCCGCCGCCCCCTCCTCCGCCGGCTCGTCGCAATCCATCGGAAAGCACACCGCCTCAGTCCGTGCTGCCGCGATCGTCCACTGCGCCAGAGCCACTGCCGAAGAAAGACGAGAAGTTCACCCAGATTGTGAAGCGGGTGCAGGCCGGCCTTTACGCATATGGATACTATACAGGCACACTGGACGGCATTGTCGGACCGGAAACTCGAGCCGCCATTACCAAATACCAAACTGAACATGGTTATTCGGTGACTGGAACGATCACTCCTGAGGTTCTTGATGGCTTGGGTATCGAGGCAAAGTAAGCTCTTTCTAATCGTTACGTTCTCTATTGGAATTGCGGTGGGCTTGTTGGCCGCGCCAGCTTGGAGATGGAGTTTGGTTCAATTGCATCAGGCAGAGTACGGCGACCTGACTTTCAAGTGCGACAGCGCCATGAGGGCGCACTATCTTGCAAAATCTCAGCTTTCGCATTCGACAACCCAGTCTGATGTTGAACGATTACGACAGACCGAACTGGCGCTCATAGACTGCCAGGATTACGATCTCATGCAGAAGAACTTAATGATGTGGGGTCTTCGTGAAAACGAACTTGGCCTGATGCGTCTGAAGGCGATCGAAGCCGATGCGGACGGTCTTAAGGACGTCGTGGAGTCCCATGAAATCCGTTATTAAAATTATGCTCGGCATCAGTGCGTACTGCCTCCTTGTGTCCTTTTCGGGCAATTCGCCAATGCGTGAAGAGGCTTTGCGCCGGGCGGCAATTCAGGCCGGCGTGGTCCCGCTCGAGGAAATCCAGATTGAGACGGATCCAGACTTGGTAGAAATCGGCGCGGTCCTGTTTGAGTCAGAACTTCTCAGCTTTAATGGCGACACCTCGTGCAGCACCTGTCACCTTGATGAGTTTGCGTCAGCCGACGGCCTTCCAAACGCGGTCGGCACGGGTGGACACGGAGAAGGACTCAAGCGCTTGGAAAGCGGTGGAGACGTCGTCCCTCGCAACACGCTTGCGTTGTGGGGACGCGGCTCGAAAGGCTTCGATACGCTGTTCTGGGATGGCAAGATAAAAAGAACCGATAATGGAATTATCAGTCAATTCGGCTCATCCGTGCCTTCAAACGATGACCCGCTATTTGTGGCGGTCCATCTCCCTTTCGTAGAAATTAGAGAAATGGTTGTTCGCGACAGCGGCGTTCGCGAAGACCTTGAGAAAGAGGACGTCGATAGCGCGGCAGAGATTTATTCCGTTCTCACACAACGAATTCAAGAGGATATTGAACTGGGCCCAGCTATAGCAGCTGCGAACGAAGTTTCAGTTGAGGCGCTCGAGTTTAAACACATCGCCGCCTCTGTTGCCGCGTTTATTCGAGAGAGGTTTTCGGTTCGACGGACAAGATTTCACGACTTCGTTTTCAACGGTGGTGAGTTATCCGCAGAAGAACTTGAAGGAGGCTTGATCTTCTATGGAAAAGGCCGCTGCTCGAGCTGTCACACAGGCTCCCTGCTGAGCGACCTGAAATTTCACGCAATGCCCTTTTTGCAAGCGGGATTTGGCAAGAATGGCTTCGGGGTAGACTACGGGCGCTTTAACGTTACGTACGACACTACCGACTTGTATAAATTCCGCACACCGCCGCTCATTAGCGTAGCCAAGACTGGCCCTTGGACACACTCTGGTTCGATGTCGAGCCTGCAGAACGTAATAGTTGCTCACCTTGACCCCTTGTCCGCGTACGACGGCAGCGGTCGATCGGCCCGCCAACGGCGAGAAGATCTCGCTCGGCTTGCGCGGTGGATCGATACTGAGGCGTTGCCAGAACCTCTGTCGGGACAAGAGATAGAAAGCGTTGTTTCCTTTCTCGAAACGCTTAACGCAGGGCCCGCGGATCCGTAGCCTTCCTTCTCATACAGGCCGTTATGCGATCGAAGATGAGGCAAATGCCCTCTTAGGGCGCAAAAGCGTATGTTAGCTTCTAGTTGATAGTGTTCCGTTGTCTTCAGGCCAAACTAATTCTGTCTTAACCTTTTCAAGACGTGCCCCCGGTTCGTTCAAGCCCCAACGTCGATCTATATAAAACTCCAAGGCTTTACGCACTTCGACTTTCAGCAGGTCGTCGCTAAAGCCATACTCTCTTCGGACGACGGCAGCTTGAGCGGAGCTCAGATACACGCTTGGGCGAAGCCAGATCACGCTCAGTGTGTGCCATTCGAGATCAAACGGTAACGGAGCTTTTATCTCACCAGTTGGGTAGTCGATCTTCGGTTCAATACGGGAGGGGTGGAAATTCCGGAACTCGCCACGCTTGAAGCTGTAGGCGCGGAAGTGAATGGTTTCGCCGTCGAATGTAAAACGCGTCGGCGCAATCCATTGTGGCGCCGTTTCCCCAGAACTCATCGAGGTATAAGAAATTTTGATTTTCCGCTTGTTCGAGATGGCGTCGTGTAATGCGATCGCGACATGAGTGTCCAGCCACCTATTTGCGCGAGGCAGCGCTGCAGGTAATTCATCTTCCGAGCTAGTGTCGAGAACCTCGAATACGTCCTGCATTGAAGACGGCGCGAGAGGTCGATGGTGGCGTTTGGCGACATAAGCTTTCAATTGAGCGTCATATTCCGGCGCGTCCTCTACAAGCGAGAGATAGGCCCGAAAATCATTGGCGGCCTGTGCTGTCGAGATTCCGAACCGGTCGGTGAGATCTCGTCGCCGACCAACTCCGCGCCAGGTAAAGCATCGGTCGAGAAAAAGGAGCCTCTGTCGCTGGGCATGTTTCAGGTTGTCGAGCGTCATCCGGTTTCCTCACTTGACTCTTGATAACTAATGCGGCCATAAAGTATACGTATAAAAACTATACGGAACAAGCCATGAAACTGCTGCACACTTCGGACCTGCATCTCGGTCGCCAGTTCAATGGGATATCCCTTGAGGAGGATCACGCAGCGGTGCTCGAACAGATCGTCGAGGCGGTGAAGGCGCATAGCGTTGACGCGTTGATCATCGCCGGTGATGTTTTCGACAGGGCGTCGCCGCCACAAAGTGCAGTGCGGCAGTTCAAAGGGTTCCTACAACGAATCAAAACCGAGACCGACGCCGCTGTCGCCATGATCGCGGGCAATCATGACTCAGGGGACCGTATCGACCTGTCAGCCATTGCTGCGGATCGTTCACGCTGGCTCATTCGCGGTGCGATCAGTGCTGAGGAAGCACCACTGCTGTATACGGACCAGCACGGCTCCGTTGCGATCTCGGCGTTGCCATTCGCTTATGAGTATGCAGCGCGCGAGTGCTTCGAGAGCGAGACCATTGATACGCCCGAAGATGTGCTGGTGGCCCAGGTCGCAGCCGCCCGCGCCCATATTCCTGAAGGTGCGCGATGGATTATCGTCGCACACGCCTTCGTCACCGGAGGCTCGGTCAGCGAAAGTGAGCGTTCCCTGACGCGGGTTGGGGGCATCGAAACTGTTGGGGCCTCCGCTTTCGACGGAGCGCACTATGTCGCTCTCGGACATCTGCATCGCCCCCAGTCGGTGGGCCGGGAGCATATTCGTTATTCGGGCTCGCCTCTGGCGTTCGGCTTCGACGAAGCCAACTCGGAAAAGTCGATGAGCCTGGTCGAGATTGATGCAGGCGGTCAGGTGTCGGTCGAAATCCTGCCGTTCGAACCGATCAGACGCGCCAGGGTTTTGCGCGGCAAACATGCAGAACTCTTGCTCTCCGATCCATCGAGCGATTTCATCAAGGCGGAACTGACAGATGATGCACCCGTCATTGACGGCATGAAGCGACTGAGGGGCGTGTTTCCGAACGCCTGCGAGCTAGTCTATGTTCGCAATGATCGCCCGCTTGAGACGAAGTTCGTGAACGGAACGGCTTTAATCGCTGCTGAGCCAGCGGACACGGTCCGAAATTTCCTCGGCGAAGTCGGCTTGGAAGACATCACCGATGCCGAACAGAAAGTTGTTGCAGCTTCCCTCACGCGCTTGCGGCAGGGGGAGGATGCAGAATGAGACCAGTCCGACTCACACTCCAGGCCTTCGGTCCCTATGCGAACAGGGAGGTCATCGATTTCCGCAACGCTGTTGAGGCGGGACTGTTTGGCATCTACGGCCAGACCGGTTCGGGCAAATCGACAATCTTTAGTGGAATGACCTTCGCGCTGTTTGGAGAGGCGTCGAAGTCGGAACAAGATCGCACGTCTCTTCGCTCTGATCATGCGGCGGCCGACCTGCTCACGGAAGTCGAGTTCGTCTTCGACGTGGGGGAACGGCGTTTCGTGGTGGTTCGCCAGCCGGACCAGATGCGCCCGAAACAGCGCGGCGAAGGTGAAACCCAAAGCGCTCATGAAGCCTATCTTTTCGAGGCGACAGGACTTTCGCTCGACGAGATCACCGGTGAGAAGCGCGGCAAGATTATCGCTGAAAAGAAAGTCGGGGTTGTCAAAGCCGCCGTTGAGGAGCTCCTCGGATACGGCGCAGAACAGTTCCGGCAAATCGTTTTGCTCCCGCAAGGCCGGTTTGAAAAGTTCCTGTCCGCCAAAACCAATGAACGTGTGACAATCCTTCGAGACTTGTTCGACGTCTCGCTCTATCAGGCCTTGATGGCTGACCTGAAGGAACAGGCCGCTGACGCCGAACGGCAGGTGCGCGACGAACGGGCGGTCTGCGCTGGACGGCTCAAAGCCGAAGGGTTTGAGAGCATTGACGCCCTGCTCGACGGCATAAACGTAGCCCAAACTGGGGTTCAGGAGCGATCTGTTGTCGAAGCGGGAGCAAAGCAACACGCTGTGAAAGCGGAGACTGCGCTTCGGTCTGCCGAAGCGGTCGAGGCAAAGTTCGTGGCGTCGGAGCAGACACAAGCGACGCTCATTGTCCTAACGGGTCGCAAGGCTGAATTTGCAGCCATCTCAACTAGGGTAAAACAAGCGGAGCGCGCCCGGCTGATTTTGGATGTCGAAGACCAGCTCAAAGCGGCGCTGCGAGATGTTCGAGATGCCAACAATAAACTCGCTGTAGCCAAAGAAGCGGCGAACAAGGCCCAGAAAAACGTCCAGGCCGCGACCGAAGCTGTGCATAAGGAACAGGCAAGAGCTCCAGAAATCGAGGCCGCGCGCAAACGCAAAGATGATCTTGAGCGATTTGCCGGGGTTCTTGAGGCGGCTTCAGCCAGCGCTGAAGCCGTGGAGGCAGCGCTCGAGGCGCAGCGAATTGCCCAGGCGACCTTCGAGAAGAGTAAAGATCGGCTCGACCAATTGCGCAAAACGCGCGTAGAGCGCGAAACTGCACTCAAGTCAGCGCGGAGCGCTGAGAGCGCACGCGGTGAGCTCATTAAAGCGCAAACGTATCTCCTGACCCAGAAGAAAGCCGCCGAGGGCTACGGGAAAGCAGAAGCGGACGTGTGGTCGGCGACAGCTGCGTTTGAAAAAGAAAGCGCAGCTTCAGCCAAGGCGCTAGAGCATGAAGCCGAGGCGCGCGCCGCCTATGCAGCGGCGGAGCAGGCCTTGGCCGCTGCGCAAGCTCTGCATCTCGCAACCAACCTTGAGATCGATGCGCCCTGTCCTGTGTGCGGATCGACCGACCATCCGAACCCTGCCACGGGCAATATCGAGAATGCGGGACGTGATCAGGCCTTCCGCGAAGCCCGCGACCGGTTTGAAACGGCTGCACACGCTGCCCGCGAGGCCAGTGAAAAGCTAGCCGGGCTGAAAGCCACGCTCGAGGCACGTGAGGAAACTCTCTCTTCACTGGAACAGCCGACAGACACGCTCGCGGCGATTCTCGAGAACGTCAGACAGATTGAGGCTGACCTCGAAGCACTAGGTCCCGCCATCAATCTTGAGGAAGCCGAGGCGGCTATCGAAGCGCTCGACAAGCAGATTGAAGCCCAAGAAACCGAGACCGAACGCCTCCGCGGCGAAGCGGATAAATGCCGCAACGTTGCGACCGAAGCCAGAGCCGCCCGCGATGGAAAACTCGAAGCGGTCCCCGACGTACTCCGTACGCAGAGTGCAGTCATGTCCGCCATGGACGAGACGTCACGCTTGCTGGCCGAGTTGGTCGAAGCGAAAGACAAGGCCGAAGCTGTGCTCAAGGCGGCCCGCGAGGCCGTCCTCTCCGCTGATGCCACGCGCAAGGGCGCTGAGGAGTCAGCTGCAGTCTGCAAGGTCCGCTTCCAGAAAGCTGAGGCAATGTTCCGAACGCGTCTATCCGAGCAAGGGTTCACGGAAGAGCTTTATCAATCTCTCAAATCCGCCATTGCGACCATCGATTCAGATAGTGAAGCTGTCAGGACGTACGAGACTGAATTGAACGAGGCGCAGGGTGCGGCAAACGCTGCGGCCTCGGCGATTGGCAATCTGTCGCGCCCGGATCTTCCTGTGTTGAAGGAAGCTCACGAAGCCGCCGTAGCTAAAGTGAACAAAGCAACGGAAGACCGGATCGCTGCCAGCAACCGCGTCGAGCAGTTGGAGAAGCTAAGGCAAAGTCTCGAAGACACCATGCGCAAACTGGACGAAGCCGAAGCTGAGTCCGGCCCCCTTCGCAAAATCGCGGCGCTGGCGAACGGCGATAATCCGCTGAACCTTAAGCTCGAAACTTACGCGATCGGGGCCATGTTCGATCGCGTCCTCGAGGCTGCAAATGTCCGGCTCGGCCCGATGACCTCCTCCAGATACCAACTCGAGCGCGACACCGAAGTCGGACGCGGCAGCCGTGGTCTGGGCATCCAAGTATTCGATGTCCATACGGGCAAATCGAGGGGAACCGACACGCTGTCCGGCGGCGAGACGTTCATCGCGGCGCTCGCCCTCGCGCTGGGACTCGCTGACGTTGTTGAGTCCGCAAGCGGTAAAGTCCGCCTCGATACCATCTTCATCGATGAGGGATTTGGAAGCCTCGACACCGAGAACGGTTCAGGCACCCTCGACCAGGTCCTGAACGTCCTAAATAGTCTCGTCAGACAATCCCGCGCCGTCGGCCTGATTTCGCATGTCCCTCTGGTCCAAGATGCGATTCCAAACGGGTTCTACGTCCGCAGAGGGCTTACTGGAAGCGCTGTTGAAGAAAGGGGCGTAATCTGATGGCTGCCCGACTTTCCAAAAGAAGTGCCCACGCTCGGCGATTGGCCAGCGGCAAGATAGTTCATGTCAGAGAATGCTGGGTTGTGCGTGAGCACAGCACCAGCGAGAAAAGTACCCGATACCGACACAGTTGTCCGAAATGTGGAGCGCACATCTTAAGCGTTCACATGCCAAATGGCGGATGGGCGCATTTCGAAGGTGACCAGAGACTTTCGAGGATCAAGCATCCCTGCATGCATGTGGGCGAAGCGATGAAATCGAGCCGCGATAATCTGACTCTTGATCTATTTGATAAGAAAAACAACTATTCCGACCTATCGAGAAATCGACGGCGAGTCGGGAGTACAAAGTGACCTGAGACCCTCGCGTCCCTTAATGATTTCACGAGTCTGACCCTCTCATGCACTGATACCAAGAAATGGACCATTCCGGGTTCGAGTGTCCCGCCTTTCATCATCTAGCCAGAGTGGCAGCGGCCGGATCCTCAGCTTTGGAGCTTCGCTTTCACCTTTCGTTTAGGCGACTTATTACGCAGCTGCAGGCTAAGCCGCCCGACTGCGTAGCTCTTGCATTGAATTTTGCAAAACACTTCTGATCCGGCCGCAGTGAGCGCGCAATTCCTCAGCTCGAAATCAAAAATGGAGGCTTCGGGGCCTGCGCCCAATGCTAACCCATAAGCAAGTCGCAGCGTCACTTTCCCGAACCGGTCAGCCTACAGGCTGAATTGGCACGTGCCGCTGGCAAGCCCATGAGACACTTGGCCCGCCATCGGAAGATCTCAGGCAATCGGCAGCTAGCCGAGCATGGGTCCGAAGAGATGCATAAAGGCGGCGCGGTGCTGCGCCCACGTCCGGTTCGCGAACACACCACACAGTTGCTCCCTGAGGACCTCCTCCGATTTTTGCGTTCTGCCTTCGAGATAGTCGATGAGCTCATTGATAGTGCGTTTCGCCGCTCGTCGCTGGGAGCCGCCACGCAGCGCCGGATCATGACCACGCAAGATCGCGGCAATTCTAATCTGGTTGTCGTTGCACCTTTGCCGCAGCTGGATCTCAAACGCCCTAACATCGGCCGCAATATGGTTTACTAGGCCGACCTCCGGGGTGAAGGGCAAAAAGGAGATGTCGCGTTGCAGCCGCTGAAATTTCGCCAGCTGTGTATGATTATTGTTCTGCCGCCAAACCGCGATGCTGTCGGTCGCGACGTCGGCGTCAAGCACAGCCTTTTGGATGACCGTGTTTGGCAACACTGACCGGTTGCGCTGGAGGAAGGCTACGACTGCGTCGAATGGCCCAATCGGCACGATTTTGATACTCGGCCGGGCGGTAGGGTCGGGCACACTCTCGTCGGCGAACTTCTCGAAGAAGGCGGTCACCATTTCTCGCGCGAAAAGGTCTTCGACGTATAGCATGATGTCGGGCAACGTCTCCTCATCCGAAGCGATATTGCCGATAGCATAGGTTGGAAAGCATCCGACAACCGCCTTGATCTCCCCATCGTCCTGTTTGTCGAGGTAGATGATGCAGCGCCTGTCGATCGACTTCAGCAAGGTCACAGAATGCGTTGAGAAGATCACTGTTAGCGACTTCTCCGCCGCCTGGTTCTGTAGGTAACGAAGCAAGTTTACCTGGGCGCGGGGATGTAGCGCCATTTCCAACTCGTCGACGATGATCATGCTGTCGTTTTGGACCTCCCCAAGGAGACGGAGCAGCTTTAGCACGCACAGCTCGCCCAAGCTGAAGTGCTTCTCGGAGTGATAAGTGTAGGGCTGGGGCCCCAACGCAAGTACGAACGCTTCGTTACCAGCTCCGCGGGTTAGATTGGTTGTACGCAGCTTGTTGAACTTATCGGTGTCGAAAATGGCGTTGGCCGCGTGGATGATCGCTGGGTTCGCCGCACGGATATTGCGCGTGTCGAAGTCCTCTGGTCTGGGGGTGAGGCGATCCGCAGTCGCTCCGACATAGATGACCGATGGATATCCGAGCTCGTCGAAGAGGTGCGAATTGCTGCGCGGCCGCGGTGTCCAGCGCTCTCCGCGATAGGCGTATTCGACCGTTTCGCCTTCGATCTCATATGTTACGGTCCCTTCGCTGTGGTTGTCCAAGCGCTCTGAACGAAGTGATGATGGGAAGTGGATCGGAAAGGCATTCGATTGTCCGGTTCGGCGTAGACAGGCGAGCAGCGTAGTTTTCCCGGCCCCGTTGCCTGCCGTCAGAAGCCAGACGCCAGGATCCGGGATCTCGAAACGCAGTCGCGTGATGTTGCGGAGGTTTCGAATCTCAAGTGCAGCAGCCATGGGACATTTAAGCGAAAACTCTGGCGATAGTCGATAGGCCGTGGCGGACCTTTACCGCAAGCGGCGGCGATCGGCACTTAGAATTCCAAACAGAGAAAGCCGTAATGTTGAAGCAAAAATGGGCGTTGTATTCGAGACATCCGGGTGCCCCTCACCAGTCCGGCTCTTCAAAGGTTTTTGGCTCAAGAACAGCCCAAATGCAGGAAGCGAGGTTACAATTTCGGTTCCTTGACAATCCGGTCCCCGCAGCTTTTTCGCGGGCCGCTAGACTTCGTTCGCGTTCCGAGCATTGCTGTCTTCGACAATAGAAGCGCGGCCCGGTATCGGCCCGCGCTTGTCTCAGTGGGAGTGAATGATCGCGCCCACAATTCAAAGGAGACAAGTCATGACTGATCAAGACACACTCGACGCCCCAAGAGACGGCACCAAGGAAGCGCGCTTGGTCGCGGCGCTGACCGGCAAAGGCCAAACGCTGAAGCAACTTTCGGCCCTACTGACATGGCAGCCACACACCGTCCGTGCCGCCATGACCCGGCTGCGTAAACGCGGCTATGTCATCGACCGGGTAGCAAAGACCGAGAAATCTGCCGCGCGCTTCAAATTGCGCGGAGACAGGGCGTGAGCCTGGTCGACTTCCAGCGTCTTTCGCGAGAGGAGCTTATAGAGCGCTGGATCGAGACGATCGGTTCAGCGCCGCCGCCCAAACTTCGTTCGTCCATGATGGCTAAGATCCTGACCAGCGAACACCAATGGCAGACCTCAGATCGCCCACGGGCGGCGCTTGTTCGTAAGCTGCGACGGCTAACTGGGTCCGCGGCTGACAGCACCTCCCCGGCCAGAAGCGGCCAGCGCCTCATTCGAGAATGGAACGGCGTCGAGCACACCGTCGATATCACCGAGGCCGGCTATCTCTGGAGAGGCCAGACCTGGCGATCGCTGAGCGCCATCGCAAAGGAGATCACCGGGACCAAGTGGTCCGGACCTCGCTTCTTCGGTGTACAGACATGAAGAAGGTCCGCTGCGCCATCTACACCCGGAAGTCCTCCGACGAAGGCCTTGGCCAGGCCTTCAACTCGCTGCACGCGCAGCGGGATGCTTGCGAGGCCTATATCCGGTCGCAGCGCCATGAGGGCTGGAAGCTCATGCCGCAGCACTATGATGATGGCGGGATATCCGGTGGGACCATGGATCGCCCTGCCCTTCAAGCCCTGATTGCTGAAATCGAAGCCGGCCGCATCGATATGGTCGTGGTTTACAAGATCGACCGGCTCACACGCTCGCTTGCCGACTTCGCCCGGCTGGTCGAGCGGTTCGATGCGACAGGCGCATCGTTCGTTTCGGTGACCCAGCAATTCAACACCGCCTCCAGCATGGGCCGGCTTACACTGAACGTCCTGCTCTCCTTCGCCCAGTTCGAGCGTGAGGTAACGGCCGAGCGGATCCGCGACAAGATCGCTGCGTCCAAGAAGAAAGGCATGTGGATGGGCGGCGTTCTACCGCTAGGCTACGACAAAGCCGACGGCGGCTTAGTCATCAACAGAGCGGAAGCTGAGACTGTCAGAACCCTATTCGAGAAATACGCCGTCCTGGGCTCCGTGCGGAAGCTCAAGGACTTTGCTGATAGAGCTGACCTACGGACCAAGCAGCATGTGTTCGCCTCAGGCCGTGTAGCTGGCGGCAAGCTATTCACAACCGGCCATCTCTATCAGCTCCTCTCCAACACTCTCTATCGCGGAAAAATCAAGCATCGCGACCAAGTTTATCAGGGCCTACATGACGCAATCATTTCGGAAGCGCATTGGAGCCGGGTTCAGGAGAAGCTCGCAAACAACCGTGTCGCCAGAACGACGAGAAAGAACGCCGCCAGTCCATCCCCGCTTGCCGGCAAAGTGTTCGGCGGAGATGGACGATCCTTCTACGCGCATCATGCTCGCAAAGGGCAGCGCAGATATCGCTACTACGTCTCCGCAGATGATCAGGTCCGCCTGCCTGCGCGCGAGCTTGAGCAGGCTGCGTACAATGCGCTGATGCATCGCGCTGACGTTCGACAGCAAACGGCTGATGGTGACCCAGCTCAACACGATATGCTGCAACAAATAGACCGGCTTGTGGTTGGCTCAGCTGAGCTAGAAATCCTCCTTGCCGGAGAGGAGGACGCGCACCCAATGCGCGTTCCATTTACACAACGCCGCCGCGGCGTGGAAAGAAAACTCGTTCTGCAAAATGCTGACGTATCTCGAAAGGTGGATCAGGCCCTAATCCGTCGGGTCGTCAAGGCCATGGACTGGCTCGATGCCATTAAAGCTGGACGAGCGATCAGCGACATTGCGGCGGAGCAGAACGTCTCGCCATCCTACATCACGCACAATCTCGATCTGGCTTTTCTGTCGCCACGAATTCTTGAGGCGGTCAGTGAGGGACGCCAGGCGCCGCATATCTCTGCGTACCAGCTTTCGAAGATTTCGATCCCGGTAAATTGGGACGAACAGGACCCGATTTTCCTCTCCTAGATTCCCGCGTAATCACCCGGTGCATCCTCTGCAGAATCTTCAACGGTATGCGCTGAGGACTTGAGATGTTCCTCTCGGTCATACCCTTAGTCATATGACTTAGCTTATGACTAAAGGTATGACTAAAGCTATGACTTAGCTCCCCGCGACGATAGAGCAGCTCCGGCCGCGGCTCGCTTCTGAACTGGGCGCACCAGTTCCCAAATCGCTTCAGCGGTAGGTCGTTTACTTTGCAATATTCCCGCTGATTCAAGTCACTGCGCTACACGCCTCGTGATGAGCCCACGAGAACGCTTGCAGCTCCGCACGTTTCTCAACTGACAATCTCGTCATCGGCAGCTCCCCTCGGCTTTTGAACACCAACCGAAAGAGATCGAACGTCCCGCACAAGCATGTCACTATTGGACGCTTTCCTGGTCCGTTCACCGATTTTTCCCTGTTAATGAAAATAAATTTCCCTGTTATAGATCAAAAAATTCCCTGTTATTGCACGCAGGGAATTTAGCTTTAGAGCACTGTAAACACGAGATTTTGCAGCCCTTAGAGTCGACGTTCCCCTGCAAAAATAAGCGATTTCGCTGTAAATCGGGCGATAACAGGGAAAATGCCGCTAAACTTGACTGAAACATTGGCCGACAGAGACTTTTGGCTGAAAGTGCACGATTGCAGGAGAATGGAGACGGAAACTGCAGATTTTAGTCGCTGATACGGGCGATAAGTCCCGGAATTGTCGGGACTATTCGCAGACGTCTCGATTCTCGGAATTTTCGGAAGACTGGCTGGCGGAGAGGAAGGGATTCGAACCCTCGATACGCGTAAACGTATACGCCCTTAGCAGGGGCGCGCCTTCAGCCACTCGGCCACCTCTCCAACCAGATTGCCTGACTAACCGGATGGCCCTGCGCGGGCAAGAGGCCAATCAGCGCCGTCTGCATATCGCATCAGGGCGTCACCACAGGGAACCAGAAGTCCGGCTGGTCGAGCGCGCCCAGGAATGCGGCAGCAGCTGCCCCCTCCCCTTCGATTACAAGTGCGCCAGAGCCGACAAGTTGAGGCACGCCAGCTTCGCGCAGGATCAGCCTGTTGAAGTCGGCCCGCGTCATGTTCAGGGTCGCTGCCGTGTCACCGACCTCAGCGACGCTGCGCGGCACGATCACGTCGTGTCCAACCTCGACGCGGATGTTCTCGCCGGTGTCGCTGAATGCGAAGGCGACGGCGAATGGCTCACGCGAGAGCTTTTCAGGATTGTAACGGCTGGCGAGGGCATCAAAGAGATCAAGCGTCGGCACAGCGGCGAGGAAGTCGGCATTGCCGAGATTGGGCGCCCCACTGTCTGGAAGACCGTTCCTGAGTTCGAACGCCGCGGTCAGGAAATAGCTGCGCCATGAGCCGCTTTCAGCCTGAAAGCCCATCTGTTCATATGTCGCCGCCAGCCAGTCCTTTGCGGCCTGGCTGTCTGGCTCAGCAAAAACGGCCTTGTTGAAAAGCTCTGCGGCCCAGCGGTAGTCGCCCTCTTCATAGGCCTCCGCCCCGCGTGCAAGAACGGCCTCAAGACCGCCCATCGCCTCGATATAGCGAGGCGCAGCCTCTTCATCTGGCAAGGCGTGATAATTGGCGGGCACGCCGCTCCACCAGCCATAATAATATTGATAGACCGCCTTGGAATTGTGGTTCAGCGTCCCGTAATAGCCGCGCGTCGAGAAGTCCTCCTGGCTAAAGGCTGGCTCAGGAATTGTCTCAGCGGCTTCGGTCATCGTTGCGCCTGCATTGGCGCGGCGAAGCGTCTGGTCGTGGACATAGCGATAGGTGTCGCGCTGGTTACGCAGGAAGCTCTCGACATTCTCCTGTCCCCAGCTTGGCCAGTGGTGAGAGGCAAAGACGACGTCTGAGCGGTCGCCATAATCGGCGAGCGCACGGTCGATCACCCGGCTCCATTTCAGGGCGTCCCGCACTTTTGCGCCGCGCGAGGTCAGGACATTATGGAATGTCCCGGTCGCGACTTCCGCGGTGCAGAGCGCGTCAAACTCCGGCAGGTAGAACATGAATTCCGCCGGCGCTTCTGTGCCGCCCGCATCCATGAATTCGAAGGTCACGCCGTCAATCTCGCGGACTGTGCCCCAGCCTTCAATTTCTTCTGTCGGCAGGATGAGGCCCGTGGTGCCCTGCGGAAGGCCAGGGCCAAGACCCGTGCCGACCACAGCTTCTGGCGAGCGCGGGATCGTATTGCCGAACATGAGAACGGCGCGGCGCTGCATCAGATTACCGGCGATAAGGTTTTCGGCGACGGCAGCTTCAGTGAAGCCGATTGGCGCGAGCACGGGCACATTGCGGGCCTCAATCTCTTCCTCGCTGATCACGCCGCGGGCACCGCCAAAATGGTCAGCATGGGCGTGCGTGTAGAGAACGCCCGTCACCGGCCGCTCACCCAGCGTGTCGTTGACCAGTTTGAGTGCGGCGGCCGCCGTTTCCTTTACCGTCAGCGGATCGACGATGATCCAGCCAGTTTCGCCGCGAATGACGGTCATTACCGACAGGTCGTAGCCGCGCACCTGCCAGATGCCGTCCTTCACTTCGAACAGGCCGTGCTTTGCCGCGAGCGCCGACTGTCGCCAGAGCGACGGGTTCACCGTGGCGGGCGCCTCGCCCTGAAGGAAATCGAACTGCGGAATGGCCCAGACCGTATTGCCATCCTCGTCCAGAATGGCGTCGCCTTCGATTGCCGCAAGAAAGCCGCGTGAGGCGTCGGTAAAATCACCCTGGTCAGCAAGCGGCAGGCGTTCTGCGACAGCGCGGTTCGCGGCAGCGGTTGCTTCGCTTGCCTCGCCCGCTGGCGGCGGCGCCGGGACATCGACCTCGCCGCCCTCTGTGTGCGCGAATGCAGACATTGATGCGAATGCGAGCGCGAATGCCGATACGGCGAGTCTGTAGGTCATGCGGTTTTCCCTCCCACGGGTTTTGGATTGAGACTAGGCGGGTGGCATGGGTTGCGGAAGGGGAAATCTGGTTTGCTTTCGGGTTGGTGGTAGGGGGCGGACTTCTCGGACGCCTCACCCAACCGCTCATCCCGGACTTGATCCGGGATCTCGTGCGGCGGGCGATGACCTTCTCCCTTCTCCCTCGGGAGAAGGGTCGGGGATGAGGGGGACTGAGCTTCCAGCACACGCTGTGATTTGCAGTGAGGAGCAAAGGCGCGTCACTGCCGCTAGTTCATGGTGCCTCGGCGTAGCTCCCCCTCACCCCTAACCCCTCTCCCAAGGGAGAGGGGGATAGGTCCACAAACACCAATATCGCCACGCGGGTCTCCTCGCTGGCGGTGCGCTTTTTCTCTTGCCCCAGTGACAGGGCCGGGCGCGTCCAGGGTGGACGCTGTAGGTAATGCCAGCCTTTC
>NZ_QWGA01000008.1:451183-550030 GCF_003576245.1 Henriciella algicola | reverse complement strand
AGGACAGCCTGCGCAGCACTGATTACCCCACATGACGCCGACCACATGGCAGGGACGTTACACCCCGCCCGCAGTACCGGTCACCTTCGCACTCCGTTCATGGGCAGCATTTGCCGCGCATGAGCCCTCCCGCCTCAGCCTACGCGCGCCGGGGTCTGTACCAGCACGTGCAGCTTTGATGAGAACCAACACCTTCCGGTCGGTCCGGACCGCCCTGTCTGGTGATGGGAGGCGTGGAATATGGATCAGGTTTGCGAGGGTGGGGACGGATTTGTTTTGTCCCACAGCCCCCTTCGACCTGCTTCGCAGGCCACTTCCCCCGCATGCGGGGGAAGTGCCCGGCAGGGCGGAGGGGGGCTTGTTGTGGGCGATTCACTCCGGAGATACCTGCGTATGCAGGTATCCATAATGGTCCCTCAAGCTGGGACATGAGGGTGCAAGCGAAGCACCATGGACCCCTGCCTTCGCAGGGGTTTTCGGGAAGGTTGAGTGAGCCCTTTTGCGGGAGGGGTCGCCGCCAGCAATCATGCGTCACGCTCGACCGCGGGACGCGGTCTGAGCGTCCATCTTCTGACTTGAGAGGATGCGCAGAGCGGCGATGGTGGGAGATGGACCCTCAGACGGGCTTTGCCCGTCGAGGGTGACGCGTATCTCGAGGGGCACGTATAAAATTGCGCGCCGCTTGCCGGAGATACCTGCGCAGGCAGGTATCCATAATGGTCCCTCAAGCTGAGACATGACGTGTCAGACGAAGCAACATCGACCCCTGCCCCTCATCCTGAGCCTGTCGAAGGACGCAGGGGATTTCGGAATGGAGTGCCAATGCATCTCTGCCAGGCGTCAATCAAAGGTCTGCCATTGAGGGCGCATCCGCACCGCCTAGCCAGGCTTCTTTGAACAGGTGTCTCGCATAGGCTTCGGAGCGTTCATTCCCGCGTGCGGCGTAGGTTTCGGCAAGACCGAAGAGGGCGTAGGCGTTGTTTGGGGACTCGATGAGTGTCTTGAAGAATTCGCGTTCGGCGCGGTCGGTCTGGCCGTCCAGAAGCAAATAGGCGCCGAGCGATTGGCGGACGGGGTAGTACCACCAGGCGGGTTCGAAATAGGGAAGCTGTTCCTGCGCAGCGGCTGCGGATTCCAGGGCATCAATGGCCGCCGCATAGTCACCTTCGGCTGCAGCGATGCGACCCGCGAGCACATGAGCGGCGATATGGACGAGACCCGGCAGGGGCGCGCCGCGGGCGGCATAGGCATCGAAACCCTCTGCCTCTGGCAAGGCGCGAAGGGCGGCGAGTTCAGCGCGCGCTTCATCCAGCGCGCCCTGTCTTGCCAGAACGACGCCGCGGGCATGGTGCCAGGCCATCTGCGCGAACAGATGAGCCGATGACGGGGCTTCATAGGCCAGCACGTCGGTGTCGGCGCCAAATTGCAGGAGGGTGAACAGTTCAGCGGCGGCAACACGCTCCCCGAATGGGGACGAGGACGCCGGGTCTATGGTGACGATATTCGACAGCTTGTCTGCCATGGACAGCGCCGTCACAGCGTCGCCGCCAAGCTGGGCATTGGCGATCACGAAGTGGACATTGTGGGGGTAATAGACGGCGCCATAGAAGCCGCCATTCGCGCTCTCAGCGATGTAGGCCTCATCTGCAGCGATGGCGTCGATGTTGGCCTGAATGGCTTTTTTCCAGCGCCCCAGCCGCAGATAGATATGCGACGGCATGTGGACGATATGGCCGATGCCGAGATCCTGTGCGTGGAGCCTGTCAGCGAAGGCCTCAGCGCGGAACGGGTCTACCGAGGCTTCGGTGGCGTGGATGTAGAGATGGATCGGCGGGGCATAGTCCGGGTCGATCGCCAGAGCAGTATCGAGCAGTTCGAGCGTGCGGGCCGTCCTGCCCTTCGGGGTGCGTGCGCCAGCCTGCCAATAGTCCCAGGGCTGGGTGTCCATGTTCGCTTCGGCCGCCAGGGCGAGGATCAGCTTGTCATTGCCGTAGCGGCGCGAGACCACATCCATGCGGTCGGCATAGGCTTCGGCGTCTTCGCTGACCTCTCCGGCCTCATTCTGGCGATAACGTGTCGCCAGCGCAGAGATGAGGGCGGCTTCCCGCGCGGAGGTGGCTGAAACCAGCGCGGCGGCCTTTTCGGTCGCGACCCGTCCGGCCGCACCGCGTGCCGGGACGAAGGATGCGTTGATATTGCTGCCGAAGGCGAGCCCCTCTCCCCAGAAACACATTGCGCAATCGGGGTCGAGGCGCTGGGCCTCCCGGAAGGCGGCGATGGCTTCATTGTGGTTGAAGTTCGCCATGTGCGCGAGACCGGTGTCGAACCAGGTCTGGGCATCTTCGCTCGTTGTAGCGACCGGATAATGGAAGTGGGAGACCACCGCCTCTGGAAGCGGGAATGGCGCTTCGAAATCGAAACTGACCGCGGCTGGCGCGGCGATTGTTTCATCCTGACCCTGAGGGGGCTCGGTCTGTCCACTGCAGCGGCTCTGCGACAGGATGAGCGGGTCGATGAAGGCTGGCGTGGGCGCTTCGGTCTCGCTGCCATCCCCGGAGACGCACGAGGAGAGCGCGGACGCCCCGAGCGCCGCGCCGAGCAAATAGCTGCGTAGTGTGGCCATCACATCATCCCCCCGGAAACGCGTGCAGAATGCGTTATCGACCCGGCCAAGTCTACACCGCCATTGGCGGCCAGAATGCAAATGACCCGCCTGACAGGCGGGTCATTAGAAGGTCATCGGATGCGGGTGCATCAGGGATGTCAGGCCGTTTCACTGGCGATCTTCTCGTGCAGCCATGCCGCGTGGCGCGGGGCTTTCTTGGTCTGGGACCATTCGTCCAGCATGTCCTGCGCGACGGATTTCAGCTGTGCCATCTGGTCTGGCGTGCCGATATCGCAGGCGAGCTCCAGCCGGTGGCCGTTCGGGTCGAAGAAATAGATCGACTTGAAGATGCCGTGATGGGTCGGACCGACGACGTCGAGGCCCATTTCCTCAGCGCGCGCCTTGGCGTTCATGAGGTCGTCCATCGTCTCCACCTTAAAGGCGATGTGCTGGACCCATTCCGGCGTATTGCGGTCACGGTCCATGTCCGGCTTGGTCGGAAGCTCAAAGAAAGCGAGGACGTTGCCATTCCCCGCATCGAGGAAGACGTGCATGTAGGGGTCAGGCGCGCCGGTTGAGGGCACTTTGTCCTCTGCAATGGCGAGCTGGAAGTCCATGCCGAGCAGCTTGTTGTAGAACTCGACCGTCTCTTTCGCATCCTTGCAGCGATAGGCGACGTGGTGAACACCGCCGAGTTTTGGTGCAGCGGTAGCCATTACGCGTCCTCTTTCTCATCGACCTTCAGCGCGCCGCGCTTGATCTGGTCGCGTTCCATGCTTTCGAACAGGGCCTTGAAGTTGCCTTCGCCGAAACCCTGCTTGTAGTCACCCTTGCGCTGGATGAATTCGAAGAAGACAGGGCCGACTTGCGGCTCTGCGAAGATCTGGAAGAGGAGGCGTGGTTCGCCGCCTTCGGTCGTGCCGTCGAGGAGGAGACCGCGCGTCTTAAGCGCATTCTCGTCTTCGCCATGGCCCGGCAGGCGCTCAGAGAGCATCTCGTAATAGGTGTCTGGCGGAGGCGTCATCATCGGCACGCCGCGCGCTTTCAGCTTGTCATAGGCGGCGACGAGATCATCGCAGATGAGCGCGATGTGCTGGATGCCTTCGCCATTGTATTCGCGCAGGAATTCCTCGATCTGGCCTTTGCCGCCTTCGGCTTCCTCATTGAGCGGAATACGGATCTTGCCATCCGGCGCGGTCAGCGCCTGCGAGGTGAGACCGGTATATTCGCCCTTGATGTCGAAATAGCGGATTTCCTGGAAGTTGAAGAGCTTCTCATAAAAGTCAGCCCAGTATTTCATCCGGCCCTTATAGACGTTGTGGGTCAGGTGATCGACGAGCTTGAAGCCGCAGCCTTCGGGAAATTTCTCGACGCCCGGCAGGTATTCAAAATCGATGTCATAGATGGAGAGGCCGCCCTCACCGTCGTCGTAGCGGTCGATGAGATAGATGAGCGAGTGACCAATGCCGCGAATGGCTGGAAGCTTCAGCTCCATCGGGCCGGTTGGCACGTCGCATGGCTCTGCATCATTTGCGAGAAGGTGGTCATAAGCCGCTTTCGCGTTGCGGACGCGGAAGCCCATGCCACAGGCGCTCGGCCCATGTTCCTTGGCGAAATAATAGGCTGGGGAGCCTTTTTCGTAATTGGTGATGAGGTTGATGCCACCCTGGCGCCAGAGCTCAACATCCTTGGAGCGGTGCTTGGCGACCTTGGTGAAGCCCATGACTTCGAAAACGGGTTCGAGCTGGCCCTTCTCAGGCGCAGAAAATTCGATGAATTCAAAGCCGTCGAGGCCAGCTGGATTTTCAAACAGGTCTGCCATGTGCTTAACCTCCAAAAGTTGCGTTTGACTCGATAATAGTTTCATTTGCAACTAAATCAAGTTAACTCGCGCAAAGGTAGGACCTCGCTCGATCATGAATCACGATGCCGGTGACAAGCTTCGCCTCGACAACTTCCTGCCCTACAGGCTTTCAGTGCTGTCCAACGCGGTCTCGCGGAAGATTGCCGACATGTATGAGCGCGAGTTCGACATCTCGATCTGGCAGTGGCGCATCCTGGCGGTCCTTGGCGAGAGCGAGGGGATCACGTCGACAGAGGTCGCGGCACGCACGCTGATGGACAAGCCTGCCGTGAGCCGGGCGACTGCGAGCCTGATCGACCGGGGGCTGGTGACGCGGACATCAGATACGGCAGACCGACGGAAGTCAGCGCTCGGCCTCTCGACGGCAGGGCGCGAGGTGTATAATGCCGTCATTCCGCGCGCGCTCGCCTATGAGCAGGAATTGCTGGCGGCCCTCAGCCCGGAAGATGCAGAGGCGCTTCACAGCTTGCTAACCCGGCTGGCGCAAATAGCATCTCCGGAGCGCGATCTATGGGACAGGCGCGAGGACTGACGGGGCGCCTGGCGCGCCGTCTGCGCGAAGGTAATTGGGGGAAGTAGATGTCGAAATCGATGACGCTGGAGGATCACTTCACGCGCCTTCATCCGGTCCGCCCGGAGCATGAGGCCGCGCGCCTTCTCTGGCAGGAGCGCCTCGGGCCCGAGCTGTCAGCCAGGGAAGACGAGCGCAAGGCTGTCATCAATCGAGCGGTCATGCACACGGTCGCCACCGCGGCCTTTATCACTGCGCTCGTCTTTGCGGCCATCATCGCCTTCGGGTTCCAGACGATTTTCCCATTCGGCATCTTTGCCGGGATCGTTGCGACATTCATCGCCTGCGCGGCCGTCTGGATGCCTGTCTTCACGATGAAGTCGCAGACCAAGCAGCTGGTGGTCGGCGCCGCATGTGAGCCATTCGGCTTTACCTATCAGACGCTGCACCAGGACTTTTCCGGCGTCAGTAGCCTGCGCAGTCTTGGAAGCTGGGTAAATGCGAACAGGTCAGTCGTGTTCTCGAAGACGGACGACGCACCGACCCCGGCCTTTGACCGGCTGAAAGCGGTTGGCCTGATGCCGACCTATGACTCGCGCAAGTTCGAGGACCTGATCGAAGGTGTGCGCGCCGACGCAGCTTTCACAATGGTCGAGTGCAAGCTCACCCAGCAGCAGGGATCGGGCAAGAACCGGCGCACGGTGACCAAGTTTCAGGGCCTTTTGCTGAACATCGAATACCCTGACCGCTTCCTTGGACGCACACTGCTTGCCCGGGATGGCTGGTGGAGCTGGGGTCGAAAGAACGGCATGCAGGAAGTGCAGCTGGTGTCGAAGGAGCTGGAAGACGCTTTCACGGTCTATTCGACAGACCAGGTCGAAGCGCGCACCCTTTTGACGCCTGACCGGATGGAGCGGCTGATCGCGCTGGAACGCCACTTCAAGGGCTCCAAGCTTCGCGGCGTGTTCGAGGAAGGACACCTGACGATCGCGCTGGAAGCGAAAGATCAGTTCGAGGCTGGCTCTATCTTCAAGCCGCTGATGGATCCGGCGCGCTATATCGAAACGCTCACCGAGATTGGCCTGATCTGCGACCTGATCGACGGGTTCCTGACCCGCGAGTGGTACAAGGACAAGATCTGATCACGCATCGGTTTCACCCGGATGACCAGATTTTTCAGGCGTCTGACCAGATTAGTTGAAATTTGAAACATGCCGCAAAGGCGATATTGATGCTGTTCTGGCAGTAGATGATCTCAGTTGAATGAGACCGAGGCAATGGCCGAAGGACTATCCAGACTGGCCGAACCGGCCAACAGCAATCGACCTGATGAGACGGCTCACCTCGTTTCAACAGCGACGACGTCGCCGGCCGATCTTTCGGCGGGCGCGGCGCGCATCCAGCAACGCCATCACCCGATCAATCGCGAGCTTCTGCGCGCGGCCCTCAAAATCGTCGACTTTGCTGGGGCGGCCTTCATCGCCTGGTTCACACTATACCTGACAGGGCACAGCCTTCTTTATTCTCCAGTCAATCTGGTATTGCCGTTCGCGCTTATGCCTTTTGCGCTGCGCTGGGGCCTGAAGGCCAGCCAGTCCTATGCGCTGTCCTATGCCCGCCCCGTGACCGAGCATATGATCCGTGCAGCAATTGGCGCCGGATATGGTCTGGCGGCGCTCTGTGCGGCAACCGCCCTGCTCTACGGCGAGGATTATACGCGCTGGGTGATGGGCGCAGCGTACCTCACTTTCTGTGCAAGCATTGGCATTCACGCCCACTTCATCGTGCTGTTCAAGGTTCTGACCCGCAATGGCGCCCTATCTGAGAATGTCGTCCTTGTCGGGGCGACGCCAAATGCGCAGCGCCTTCTGTCGCGCAATGATGAGACGCGTGAGCTCAATATTGTCGGCGTGTTCGATGACCGGCTTTCGCGCGCGCCAAAGTCGATGGCGGGTGTGCCTGTGCTTGGCCGTCTCGACGACCTCATGAACTGGGAGCGGCTGCCCGATATCGACCGTATTGTTGTGACCGTGACGTCGGATGCGCGCCACCGGGTCCGTGAACTCATCGACCGTCTGCGCGTCCTGCCGCAGCGCGTTGTCCTGCTGCTCGATCTTGAAGGGTTCGACCCCGAAACGGAAAGCCTTGCAGAGATTGCGAGATCGCCTGCCGCCTATGTGTCTGGCGCGCCAGACGACAATCGCCGTGCGACCGTCAAGCGCGTTGCCGACATCGTGTTTGCGAGTTTGATGCTGGTCGCGTTCAGCCCAATCCTGCTGATTACGGCGATCGCCGTGAAACTGGAGAGCCCGGGGCCGATCCTGTTCCGTCAGCGCCGTCAGGGCTTCAACAATCAGGTCATCCGGGTCTGGAAGTTCCGCTCCATGCGCGACAATCCCGAGGCTGAAGAAAGAATGTCCCAGCAGACGGTGAGCGACGATGCACGGGTGACGCGCGTTGGCCGGATCATTCGCGCAACCTCGCTCGATGAACTTCCGCAGCTGATCAATGTGCTGCGCGGCGAGATGTCGATTGTTGGCCCGCGCCCGCACGCCATCGGCATGACGGCAGAGAATGACGAGGTTCAGGGCATTGTTGGCGACTATGCGCACCGCCACCGGGTGAAGCCGGGCATCACAGGCTGGGCGCAGGTCAACGGCTCTCGCGGCCCGGTCCATACGCGTGAGGAAGTGCGCGAACGTATCCGCCTCGACATGGAATATGTGAACCGTGCGTCTTTCTGGTTCGACGTGTTCATCATGGTGATCACCGCGCCTTGCCTGCTCGGTGACTTCAAGCGCCAGCGCTAGAATGGCAGATGGTGATCTGATGAATTTGCCGGGTGAGCATATAAGCACAGCAGGCCTCGCCGCTGACGAAGAGCACTGGTCGAATGGCAAGCCGGGTGCCGGCGAGCTGACTGTTTGCGTGCCCTGCTATCGCTATGATGCCTCATCGCTCATCGCTGACCTTTCTGCGGCGGGCGGCGCCGAGCGCGCTGGCGTGCTGCTCTATGATGATGGCAGCGGTGACCCTCAACTAACAGCCCAGCTCAAAACCTGGCTGGAAGCCTATCCCGGCCCTGCGCGCCTTGTGACCGCCACCGACAATCATGGCCGCGCCCATGCCCGCAATCGCCTCTATGAGCTCAGCGAGAGCGACTGGATCCTCTTCCTCGACGCTGACATGAAGCCGGACGATAGGAAGTTCATCGAGCGCTATCTGACGGCAATCCATGACTGCGATGGCCCTGCACTTATAGCTGGCGGCTTCAGCCTTCAGCATGCCGAGGTCACAGCGTCGACGCGGCTGCATGCCACCCAGTCGATCGCTTCTGAATGCCTTGCAGCAGACGAACGGCGCAAGGAACCCGGACGATATGTGTTTACGTCGAACATCCTCGTCCATCGCCGCGTGCTGGTGGACGTCCCCTTTGATGACGGCTTCAAGGGCTGGGGATGGGAAGACGTCGATTGGGGCCTCAATGTCGCGAAGGCGTTTCCGGTCCACCACATCGACAATACCGCCACGCATCTCGGTTTGGACGATACAGAGACGCTGCTGCGGAAATTTGGCAGTTCGGGACAGAATTTCGCCCGGCTGATACAGCGCCATCCGGACGCCGTAAAATCGATGCAGCTATATCGAATAGCCCGCAGATTCAGAAACTTACCGGCCCGCACTGCGCTGCAGGGTCTTGCGCGTCATGGCGCGCGATCAGCGATGCTTCCCGATGGCGTGCGGCTTGCATGCTTGAAGACCTATCGGGCGCTGGCATATTCGAGGGAGATACAATGACCGCAGCCACGCTTTCCGCCTATCAGCCATCGGACTCGCTACTCGCGAAAGTCCGCCGACGCGCCGCGCGCTTTCATCGCGCGCGCCCGCTTAACGCAGCGCCCCATCGCACCCGTATCTGCTTCACCTTCGATGACTTCCCAAAGTCAGCCGCTGACACGGGCGCAGAGATTCTGGACGAAGTTGGCGCGAAAGGCTGCTACTATGCCTGCACAGGCATGGCGGGCACGAGCAACCATCTTGGCGACCTGTTTGACGGGCGCGATCTGAAGGCACTGACCGCCGCCGGTCACGAGATCGGTGCACACACGCAAACACATCTGGACTGCAGCCAGGCGCCGGCCTCCATCGTACTGGCTGATATTGATGCAAATTTGCGCAATCTTGTCTCGATGGGGCACAATGAGATTGTTCGCCAGTTTGCATGGCCTTACGGCGAAACCCGCGCGGAATTGAAGCCGCGCCTTGCCACCCGTTTTGACGCCGTGCGCGGCATCCATGCGGGCGTGAATGTGAAAGGGTCTGACCTGATGCAGCTTACCGCTCTGGAACTTGACGCTGACGACAGCAGCATCGAGCGCGCAGCGGCGGTCATTGAAGCATCCGCACATAATCCATCCTGGATCTTCGTGTTCACGCACGATGTCCGGAACAATCATAGCCGCTGGGGCACGTCCCCGGAGCACTTCCGCCGGATTGTCCGGCTCGCCCGGGATACCGGCGCGCGCCTGCAGACACCGTCCGATGCGCTCGATGCGATCATCGCCCGGCATAAAAATTGACCGGCGATGTTCTCACTGTTGTCATACCTACCTATAATCGGCCGGACAGTCTGCGCCGGGCCGTGGAGAGTCTGTTCTGGCAAGGGGCTGCGCGCTCTGGCTTCAGGCTGATCGTCGCCGACAATTCGGTTGATGCGACGGCGCGTCTGACATTCGACACGCTTGCCGAACAGGCGCCTGACACCCTTACGCTTACCTATCTTCATGTACCGGAGGCCGGCGTCGCTAATGCACGCAACGCGGCGATGAAAGTGCTAGAAACACCGCTGATCGCTTTTCTGGACGATGATCAGGCGGCCCCGACCCACTGGATTGAAGAACTGCTGGCCGCCTACAAGACGTTCGGCGCCGCTGTCACTTTCGGCCCGGTACAGACGGTACTTCCGGACGACATCACCAAGCACCGCGCCTATTATGAGAACTTCTTCGCGCGTGAACCGAATATCTCCCCCGGCTATATCGAAAAGCCTTTCGGGTGCGGCAATTGCCTGATCGATGCGCGCCAAGTGCCCATGAAGGGTCAGTGGTTCGACGCGCGCATGAATGAGGTTGGCGGTGAGGATGATCTGCTGTTCCAGCGCATACGCGCCAACAGGGGCAAGTTTGCGTGGGCGCCGAATGCGCCGGTCTTCGAGTACCCGCTACGCCAGCGCATTTCCCTGTCCTACACTCTGCGGCGCGCATTCGCCTATGGACAGGGCCCCGCGACACTGGCGCGCAAACGCCAGCCGCCGCGTTATGACCTGCTCCTGTTCTGGGTGCTTGTTGGCGGCGGCAAGTTCGCCCTGCATTCGCTGCGCTGGCTGGCGCTTCGCCTGATCGGGCACAAGAACCGGGCCTTCGAAGCCGATCAGGCTGTTCGTGGGCTTGGGAAGATCTTCTTCTGGATAAAGCTGCGCTTCTACGGCACCTCGACCGTCACGCAGTTCAGTGGGCAGCCGGTCGCCTCAGCGGGCGAGCATACCCTTACGGTCAAGGACGGGCGTGCCGGGGCCACCGGAAGCGACGGTCTTGCGCGGCGGTGAATAAGGCGTCGCGGCCGGCCGCTTCAGGCTGATCGCCGTCTTCGCCGCGATTGCCACATAGGTCACCCAGATAATCGAGTTCTGCTGGAGTGCATTGCTCTCTGAAATACTGAAGAGCAGGAACTGCCCTGCGACGCCCAGCGCGAAGATGCCAAGCCAATTGTCGATGGACAGCCATGCGGCGCGCAGCAAGAAGAGTACGAAATTCGCAACAAGCAGGCCGAGACCGATCAGTCCGACACTGAGGGCCGTCTCCAGCCAGCCATTGTGCGCCGTGGGGACGAGCCACTCTGCTGCAGAGCGCACCCGGTAGGCCGGCATGGAGTCAAGCTGCCAGAACGCACCGTACCCATAGCCCAGAAGTGGCCTGTCGGCGATTGCGTCGGCCAGAACGGCCCAGATATCTGTGCGCCCGGTGAGCGTAGCATCGCGCCCCAGCAGGTTCAGGATAATGCCGGGCTCAATAATCATGATTGCCGCAAACGCCGAGGAAAGGACAATGCCTGACCAGAGGCAGGTGATCGTGATGCCTGCGCCCTTGCGGCTGATCCAGCCCGCGAACAGGATGCCAAAGCCGAGCATGAGCCCGAGCAGCGCCGTCTTCGACGTCGACGCGATGACAAGCGCCGTGCAGAGGAAGACCGCGACACCCCAGACGGGACGCCACGGCCGGTCGAGTATGTAGAGGAAGGCACAGAGGAAGGCGGCGCGGGCCATGTGGCCGCCAAGCGTGTTCTTTTCCCACCAGAGCCCTTTCCAGGCACCGGGGTGGATCTCGCTCATGATCGCAAAGCCAGGCGCGACGATGACTGCGCCGATGGAAACAATCGCCATGAAAAGCCATACCGCGCCCATCAGGCGAAGAAGGGTCCGCCAGTCATAGCGCGCGGCGAGATAGAGGCCGGCGAGACTGGTCGCGACCACGGCGATCGACCGGCGTTCTGTCAGGGACGGGTCGAGTGACCAGAGAAAGGACGCGGCCGTCACGATCAGCAGCGCGATCAGGAAAGGCATCCGCAACGCCAGCGAGACCATCTCCCTGACCTTCCAGAGGCAGCCAATTGCGACTAGCCCATAGACCGGCAGCCATAGCAGGCGGAGAAATGCGCTGCTGTCTGTGTCGTATTCAGAAGCAAAGAGACGCGGCAGAAGGCCTTCGCTGAACAGGACGAGGCAGACGAAGGCCAGTCCCAGCTCGACCGCCAGAATGACCGTCTGCGTCAGCGTTAGCTGATTATCCTGCAAGCCGGTCGGCGAAGCTGGCATCGGACCCGATCCTGTTCATGACCACACCGGCGACATGGCCGCCATGTGCTTCAATCGCCTCGCGCAGGGCAATGACTTCATCGGCGCCGGTGGAGTCTGCTTCAAGGACGATGAAGACGCCGTCCATCTGGCTTGCCACCGCTAGACCTGCCTGTGACCGCGATAGTGATGGTGCATCGACGATCACCAGACCCGCGGCGCGCCGGACCTGATGCCACCATTCGGGACGCGCACGAAGCTGCACTTGCTGTCCTCTGCGTACGCCCTCATTGCGGAAACGCGTGACAAAGAGCCGGGAGCCCTGAATCGGGTGAACCGAAAGGAGGCTTTTCTGCTGGTTGTCCTGGCGTCCGCCGGAGAGGGCCGGGCTCACAGAATAGATCGGAAGTGTACGAAGCGATCCATCAAAGGCGCGCCCCGGTTTTCCAACGTCGCGGGCGATGCCTTTCTGAAAGGCCCTGAACATCGCATTCTGCCGCAGCCCCAGATCGACGAGCCATGTTGGCCGCGAGGATTGGGCTGCACATCGTAGCGCCGTTGAGGCGGCGACACTGCTGGTGCCTTCTTCTGACCGTGCAGACATGAACATGACGCAGCGGGCACCCGTTTCCGGTGTCACCCGCGCGACGGCCTTGCAGACCGGGTCCATCCTGCTGCGCAAATCTTTCATGGCGTCCAGTTCCCTGTTGAACCCGGCCTAACATGCGCTTGGTTAACGGTTTTCTTAATCCTGTTAGCCCCGATCCATCAGACAGCCTTGAGCGATCCGACGACCTTCAGGCCGGTGGTCCGCTCGACCGATCTTGCGGTCGCAAAGCCGCGCCGGGTCAGCGCCCAGAGCAGTCCGGCCATAAGTGCCGTGAAACCGGCAAACAGAAAGCCGAGCGCAGCGACGACCATTTTGAGGCTCTTTCCCTTTACCGGAACGCTTGCCGGCTCGAGCACGCGGACGCTATCGGCGGTCTGACCGGAAATCTCCGAGAGGGCGCGCTCCTCGACTTCGCGAACCGAGAAATTCTCGACATTGCGTTCCATCAGGGCCTTGCGGCGCTGCAGTTCCTGCCATTCAGGAGCCAGTTCGTTCAGCCGGCTGAGGCGGCCTTCCACGCGAGCAAGCTGCCGGTTGAGCTCTGCTTCCTGCAGGGCCAGCGACTGTTGTTCTGCCTGCAAGGACGAAGCGGACTGTTCGATGGTCTGATAGACCGGGTTCGGGCCGCGGCGGGTCGTGCCGGACAGGCCATCGCGGGAGGACAGATAATTCTCCACCTGCGCAATACGCCGGTCGATCGCCTGCACGCGCTGCGACTGTTCAGTATAGCGCGACAGGAGGTCCTCGCGCTCAATGCGAAGCTGCATCAGCGTCTGGGCAGAGCTGTCCTCAACATAGAGGTCCTGCTGCGGATTGAGGCGCGCCAGCTGCTGGTTGTAGATGTCGAGCTGCCCATCCACGGCGCTTGCGCGCGACTGGTTGGTCAGAAGCTCAGCTGAAACAGTCGAGAAGAGCTGCTGCGCGGTGGCGCGCTCACTCTCGAAATCGCCGATACTGTTCCGGCGCAGGAAGTCGCGAATGTCTTCTTCGACATTGAGCAGTTGCGCCTCGAACTTCACGCGCTGTTCCTGAAGACTGGCAGAGCCGTTCGAGGAGAACACTTCGTTGCGATAGTCTAGATAGGTGTTGATCCAGTAGTTCAGGAGATCTGCCGAAAGGACGGCGTCCTTGTGCTCAAGCGCTGTGCTTATCACGGGCGTCTTGGGCGCCGTGCCAGAGCTGAAGTCTTTCTGAAGGCCGAGAACACCCTTCCGGAAAGTCTGTTCTTCGATTGTGGCATGTTCCGACGGTGGGCTGGCCGCAATCTTTTCATCGCGCGCATCGGCGAGTTTCGGGAACACCCGGTCCACGCCAAATTCAGTCAGGACACGCTCTGCGATGACGGGGCTGCGAAGAACTTCAAGTTCTGCCTGGATAAGAAGCTCCTCTTCAGGGGCGACGCCCTGAAGCTCTCCCCCGACGCGAGGGCGATAGACGTTTTCATCACCGATACGAACAAAGAGGCGAGAGGTCGCTTCGTACGACTTCGGCATCTGGAAAGCAGCGAGCAGCCCGAGCAGGAAGATCGGGATGAAGACGAGGATCATCAGCCATTTGGCACGCCAGAGCTGCAGGATGAGATCGGCTGGGCCAATACGCGGGCGCGAGCGGACGGGCATGGCGCCGCCCTGCTGCGGCTGTCTCGCTCCCCAATCGGCTGAATTCGACATAGACGGTCATCCCTGAAGGTGGCCGGGAGCAAATCAACACGAACCCCCTATTTGGCTTATTCAGGCACGTGGCTTGATAATTCCTTAAACATTAACGCCGAGCCTCAGACTGTACACAATTAGCAAAGAGATCGTGAGCCAGCGTCATGCGAAGTCTTCTCGCCGCATCTGCTCTTGTCCTTGGCGCCTGCCAGTCAGTCACGCCGACGCCTTCGGAGTATTTCCCGGTTGCCGAGTGGCGCCATGAGGATGGCCGAGACCAGCCTTATCTGCTCGCCCCGGGCGACACGGTGTCGATCGTCTTCAACTCTGCACCAGAGCTGAACCGCGATATCCGCATCGCGCCTGATGGCTCTCTCACCCTGCCCTATGTCGGGTCGGTGCAAGCGTCCGCGCGCACGCCGGCGGAAATCCAGGCCGAACTTGTACAGGCTTATGCGGGGGAGCTTCGCTATCCTGATGTCGATGTCATTCCGATGGAATTCGACAGTCAGAAAATCTTTGTCGGCGGCGAAGTACAGGCGCCGGGTATGCTTGATCTGCCTGGCCAGATCGATCCGCTACAGGCGGTCATCATGGCGGGCGGGTTTACGCCGGGCGCCAAGCCAACGCAGGTGGCTCTGATGCGCCGTATGCCGGGCGGGGAACTGATGACAGCGGTCATCGATATCCGGGCCGGACTGAATGATCCAAGGCTTGCGGACTTTACGCCGCTTCGCCGTTTTGACGTGGTCTATGTGCCACGTTCAGCAATCGCAGAAGAAAATCTCTTCATGGAACAGTGGTTCCGCTCTGCGCTGCCGATCGACTTTTCGCTGTATTATGATCTCGCGGGCGATTTCCGCGGGCGCTAGGTCAGGCCCGCCTGCCCGGCGAGATCAGTTCATCAGCTGAAGCCAGTCGCGTGCAGATTTGAGCGCCTGCTTGATCTCTTCGCTCGAGAGCATTTCAGACATCTGCTGGCGGTATTCCTTGGCCTCTTCGGAGCCCTTGAGCACAGCCAGATTGAACCATTTGTGCGCGGCAACCATGTCGGCGTCGACGCCCACACCGGTCGAATAGGCAAGGCCAACCTTGCAGAGTTCTTCGGCCGTCGCGTGTTCGCTGAGACCAGTCTCAGGGGCGACGTCCATCGCCATTTCTGAATACGGCATTGTCTTCTTCCTTTAACCCAGAGCCCGTCGGTTTGCGGCTGTCTTTGCGTCCGCTTGGCCGATGGGCTTTTGTCCATCCGTCACGTCTTGTGACAGGGAAGAGGTTGCGCTCAGGATTTTGCCACATGGTTAACAGGATCGGCCTGAAAGCGCGTCTGTGTTAACGATAAGAGGCGCCGCGTTTACACTTGGCGCAATTCTGGCTGCAGAGATGCTGTTGGAGCGGACTTTGCCGCAAGCCGTTGCTTGGCTAATGGGAAACAGACGCATTGGCGCGAAGGCCGCCGCGCGATAGTTTTCCGGCCTGGAACAGACAAGGCAGATGCAATGAGCAACCTTTTCGAACCGATCCCCTACAGCCTCTGGAAAGAGGACAAGCAGGCTTTTTCAAAGCGGCTTGGCAGCTCCTTCCGTGAGACAGGGTTCGCCGTGATCACCGGTCACCCCGTCAATCAGGCCATTATCGACGAGGCCAATGACGCGGCGAAGGCTTTCTTCGCACTGTCGAAGGACGCCAAGGAAAAGTATCACGATGCCGAAGGTGGCCGCCAGCGCGGCTATACGCCGTTCGGGACCGAGAACGCCAAGGGCCAGAAGGCCGCTGACCTGAAGGAATTCTGGCATACGGGCCGCAAGCTGCCTGCAGACTCCAAATACCGCGCGACGATGAAGGACACGCCAGTCGTCGACGAAGTGCCGGAGTTCGATGCCGCCACGTATGCATTCTATACCGAGATGGACGAGTTCGGCCGCGACCTGCTGCGCGCTGTTGCCCTCCATCTTGAGCTGCCGGAAGACTGGTTTGACGACAAGGTCGAGAGCGGCAACTCCATCCTCCGCCTGCTTCACTATCCGCCGCAGGACAATCCACCGCCAAAGGGCACTGTCCGCGCCGCCGCGCATGAAGACATCAATGTCATCACGCTGCTGCTGGGTGCTGAGGAGGCAGGCCTTGAAGTGCTGCATCGCTCTGGCGACTGGCTGTCGGTGAACCCGCCTGCCGGCTCGCTCGTCATCAATTGCGGTGACATGCTGCAGCGCCTGACGGGCGGCGTCCTGCCATCGACCACGCACCGCGTCGTGAACCCGGAGCCGGAGCGCGCGAAATTTCCGCGCTATTCGACGCCATTCTTCCTCCACTTCAATCAGGACTTCCTGATCGAGCAGCTGCCGCAATGCCTGGAAGAAGGTGGCAAGACACAGCCGCCAATCACGGCGCAGGATTACCTGATGGAGCGCCTGCGCGAAATCGGGCTGGTGAAAGCCTGATGCGCGTCCGGCTTGCTGCGCTCGCTCTTGCGCTTTCGCTATGGGTGAGCGGGCATGGCGGCCCCGCTGCTTTCGCGCAGCAGCCGATTGAGTTCGGCGATGCCTATACAATCCAGTCCGAAACGCTGGGTGAGGCGCGCACCATCAATGTCTGGGTACCGCCGCACGCAGACGAAGACCCGCGCGCACCCTACCGCGTGCTCTACCTGATTGATGGCGGCACGCAGCAGGACTGGTTTCACATCACCGGACTTGCACAGCTGGGCGCGCTATCCTGGACGTTTGAGCCGATGGTCGTGGTCGGCATCGAAACAGATGACCGCCAGAATGAGCTGACGCCGCAAGCCAGCGATGAGCGCTATGTGGCCGAGTTTCCGACCTCTGGTGACGCCGAGGCTTTCCGCGCTTTCCTGACCGATGAAGTGAAGCCCTTCGTGAAGGCAAACTTCCCGGTGCGCGATGAAAGCGCCCTAATCGGCGAGTCGCTTGCCGGCCTGTTTGTCGCTGACACCTATCTGACAAGCCCGGACGCTTTCGACGACTATCTCGCGATCAGCCCGAGCCTGTGGTGGGATGACAAGGCGCTCGGAGTTGAGGCCGCGCGCCTGATGGCGGCGCATGACTATGAGGGCAAGCGCCTGTTCATTGCCGCCGCTGATGAAGGCGGGACGATGCAGGACGCCATCGACCAGCTTTACGGAGCGGCCGTTGAAGCCGGTGTCGAGGTTCATTTCGACGACCTGTCAGCCACGGAAACGCACGCAACAATTTTTCATCAGGCCGCCCTGCGCGCTTTCCGGCGGCTCTATGCTGAGCCGCCTTATGATTACGGACCGACGCCGTGGTATCTGATCGAAGGCGGCGAGCCAAAGCCAGCGCAAGACTAGGCGATCCGCTTGCCGCCGCGTCCGGCTTGCAAGAGGCGGCCATAGCGACTGAACTGCTCCCAAGGCCCAGCAGAGGCAAAAGGGAGTTGAGATGTTCGATAATGACGACTGGCTGAACAAGCACCGCGAAGAGGTCATCGACCCGGCCCGCGAGATTGTGGACCCGCACCATCATCTCTGGCGCAAGAGCCATCCGGTCATCCGCTATGACCTCGATGAGCTGTGGTCAGATACCGATGACGGGCACAATGTCACCCAGACCGTCTTCATGGAGTGCGGCTCTTCCTATCGCGAGGACGGGCCAGAGCATCTGAGGCCTGTCGGTGAGAGCGAATATATCGCCGAAACCGCCGCCCTGACCGAGGCCGCGTCCGGCAAGGCGAGCATCGCTGCGCTTGTCGCGCATGCTGACCTTCGTCTGCCGACCGCGACACTGGACGAGGTGCTGGACGCCCATATCGAGGCCTCAAAAGGCCTGTTTCGGGGCATCCGGCATGCGGGGCCCTTCGACAAGGCAGGGGCTGGCTTTCGGATCCCGCCGCGCGCACCGGAAGGTCTTTACAAGGATGAGGCCTTCAGGCGCGGCGTCGCGCATCTTGGCCAGCGCGGCTGTACCTATGACACCTGGAACTATCACCACCAGATCCTCGACTTCCGCGACCTTGCCGCCGCGATCCCGGACACGGTGATGATCCTTGACCATTTCGGCACGCCTCTGGGTGTGGGCCCCTATGAAGGCAAGCGCGAGGATAATTTCGCGAAGTGGAAAGATGATATCGCCGCCGTCGCCGAGCAGAAGAACGTCTTCGCCAAGCTTGGCGGACTTGCCATGCCGGACAATGGATTTGGCTGGCATGAACGCGACCTCCCGCCGTCATCGGATGAAGTCGTCGATGCGCAGGCGAAATACTATCACCACGCCATTTCCTGCTTTGGCGCGGACCGTTGCATGTTCGAGAGCAACTTCCCGGTCGACCGGCTCTCGCTCAGCTACCGGGTCTACTGGAATGCCATGAAGAAGATCGCCGCCGACTATTCCGAGCTGGAACAGCAGGCCATGTTCAGCCGCGTGGCCCGGCAGGTCTACCGCATCGACCCACCGCTATAGGAAGACCCACATGTTCGATGAAATCATCTATGAGGTCGAGAATGGCCGCGCCCGCATCACGCTGAACCGGCCTGACAAGCTGAACGCGTTGACGCTGAAGATGCAGGCCGAAATGTCAGAGGCGCTCTGGCAGGCCGATAATGACCGGGCGGTGCACTGCGTCATCATTAAGGGCGCGGGTCGGGGCTTTTCAGCCGGATACGACCTTGCAGGCTCTGACAGTGTGCCCGTCTCGCGCCTCGACGCCGAGACCAGCGACACGCGCGGTGGGCGCTCTGTCGCTGACGATATCTGGCAGCTGGAACGGGCGCAGCGCTATCGCATGGCGATCTTTGACATGCACAAGCCTGTCATCGCGCAGGTTCACGGCCCCTGCGTGGCAGGCGGCACCGATATCGCGCTTCTCTGCGACATGGTCATCATTGCCGATGATGCGATGGTGTCCTTCCCGGCCGGGCGAAACCTGGGTGCGCTGCCGAACCAGATGTGGCTCTACAATGTCGGCCCGCAATGGACCAAACGGCTCATGCTGACCGGCGACAGCATCACGGGTGTTGAGGCCGCGCAGCTCGGTTTCGCGATGAAGTCTGTGCCCGCAAACATGCTGGAAGCCGAGGTCGAAGGCCTGGCCGACCGGATGGCGCACGTGGACGCAGACATCCTTGCCGCCAACAAGCGCGCCGTGAACCTCGGCATGGAGCTGATGGGGGCCCGCACGATGCAGCGTCTCGCCGTGGAGAATGATGTGCGCGGCCATCAGGCCGCCTCAGCTCATGCCTTTGTGAAACGCGTTGGCGAAGCGGGCCTGCGCGAAGCCTTGCGCGAACGCGACGCGCCGTTCGGCGATGGCCGCGCCCGGGTAAACGGGCCAGAGGTGCGCGACACGGAAGGCAATCTGATCGAGGACTGACAAGGCGTCGCCCTCGTCCTTCGACTTCGCTCAGGATGAGGGCGAATTCAACGTTTGAAAACGTCCCCATGGTGAGCGTCCTTCGGCTTCTCTCAGGATGCTGGTCGAACCACAAGGACTTTTGCGCCTAGTTCATCCGAACTGGGCCAACCAGTCATTGCGCATGACTTCCCAGACCTGCGACTGGCGGATGGTGCCGTCTGGCCGCTGGCTTTCGATATCGCCGCGATAGACAAAGCCCGTACGCTGAAACAGCTTCTGTATACGGATATTGTCGAGCGCGGTGGTGTTGCAGATGAGGTCGAGGCCGAGCGCCTCGAACATCCAGGTGAAGGTCGCAAACATACCGGCGGCGCCCTGCCCCTTGCTCTGCAGGTCAGGCCGCATGGCGCCCGCAAGTTCTCCAGCCGCCCATTGTGGCCAGATGCGAAGTTCCGAATAGCCAGATAGCGTGCCCTCCTCATCGAAGTTCAGCGATAGAAGGCCCTCGCCTTGCGCCTTCGCCGCCTCCATTTCCGAGATGTACTTTGCGACGGCCTCTACGGTGAGCGGGCGAGGCAGGCTGTAGATCCAGCGGTTCACCTCGGGAAAGGCGAAGAGTTCTGTCAGGGCAGCGGCATCGTCCTGCGCGGCGAGCCTGCTTGTGGCCGCGGTGCTGGGCAAGGCGGTCGTATCGCGCACGGCGGCGCGGATCTCCGCTTCGCGGGCCGGTCCAACCTCAATTCGCGTCCAAGGAAACTGGCCCATTCGGCGCTCTCAGTCCTGATCTTTCAGAAAGGCGTCGACCTCTTTGCGCCATGGCAGGCTTGGCTGCGCGCCGGGCTTGGTGACGGCCAGCGCAGAGGCGGCGGACGCAAAGCGTAGCGCCTCGCCTTCACCCCGCCCTTCGGCCAGCGCAAGTACGAGCGCGGCGCAGAAGGTGTCGCCTGCCCCGGTCGTATCGATGACAGGCACGGCGAAAGCCTGCGTGCGGGCAATTTCCTTGCCAGCGCGGTAGAGGACAGCGCCCTGCCCGCCCAGCGTCAGCGCGACCAGACCTTCGCCGCGATGGATCGCGTCGCCATAATACGCCGCTTCCCCTTCATTCACGATGAGAAGGTCGGCGCGCTCAAGGAGCTCTGCCGGTACAGGAAGTGCTGGAGCCAGATTTACGGCGAACACAGCGGCCTCTATCCGCGATGCTTCCATTACGGCCGGGACAGGCACTTCAAGCTGGCAGAGGACGGCATCGCTTGCGGAGGTACCGCGCACATCGTCAGCACCA
This sequence comes from Henriciella algicola, assembly GCF_003576245.1. Classification (GTDB taxonomy): domain Bacteria; phylum Pseudomonadota; class Alphaproteobacteria; order Caulobacterales; family Hyphomonadaceae; genus Henriciella; species Henriciella algicola. The sequence goes on along the minus strand of NZ_QWGA01000008.1, from coordinate 529,328 downwards.
AGTTCGCCATTCGCGCCGCTTGCCACGATGATCTGGTTTTCGCCTTTGGTGTCGACGCCAATAAGGGCGACGCCCGTTGGCGCATCCTCATCGACGATTACGCTCTCCAGATCGACACCGCCCGACCTCAAGAGACCAAGCGCGCCTTCAGCGTTTGGGTCATCCCCGACCCGGCCAATAAGCTTCACGGACGCGCCGAGCCGCTGGGCGGCCAGCGCCATATTCGCCCCTTTGCCGCCTGCGTGCTGGGCAAAGCTTGCTCCGGTCACCGTCTCTCCGGCCACCGGCAGCTTGTCTGCTGTTGCAACGAGATCAAGATTGATGGAGCCGATGACCGTAATTCGCGGATGCGTCATAGCGGGTATCTCCCGAGCTGGCCGAGCAGTTCTGAGAAGGCGCCTTCTGCATCGACACCAGTGTACCACTCAACATGGCCGTCCTCGCGGTACTCCGGCACGGTCTTGCCGAAACGCTCGCCTTCTTCGGTGACGACGGATACGCGCGCCTTGCGGCCCGTGAAGAGGTCCGGTCTCAGCAGCGCAAGGATGGTGGAAGGATCATGCAGCGGGGCGTTCCGCGCCTTTGCGGATTCTTCAAGCTTGTTGGAGGCAGCGAGCAGATCAGCGGCGACTACGGCTTGATACGAGCCAAGGGCGCGCACGCGCTCGACCATCTCGTCCTGCGTCAGCAGCTGGTGGGTCACATCGAGGCTGAGCACGCGCATCGGAATGCCGGACCGGAAAACGGCTTGGGCGGCATGGGGGTCAGCGAAGATGTTGAACTCGGCATGCGGGGTAATGTTGCCGCCTTCGCTGTCCGCACCGCCCATAATGACGATCTCAGAGAGGCCCTCGACAATGTCGGGCGCCATGCTGAGCGCGAGCGCGACATTGGTCATCGGGCCGGTCACGACGAGGGTCGCCGGAAAGCCCTTCATGGTACGGAGGGTCTGTATCAGGAAGTTCACGCCGTGCTGGCGGGAGGCGCGTCCCTTCGGCTTTGGCAGGTCCAGCCCGCCGAGCCCTGTCGTGCCGTGAAAGTCCTCTGCCGTGACCGGATCGCGAACAAGCGGGCGCGGCGCACCGGCACGCACAGGCAGGCCTGACTGGTTGCCCGCAAGGTCGCGGACGATGCGCGCATTACGATGCGTGAGCTCACCACGGACATTGCCTGCGACCGTCGTAATTCCGAGCACATCGATCCGGTCAGTTGCCGCAAAGGCAAGCAGAAGCGCAACGGCATCGTCGAGCCCCGGATCGCAATCTATTATTATCTGGCGTTTCCTCATCGGCCCTATTTGCGTCTGTTCCGATCTTCCCGGCAAGGCCTAGCTATCACTCAGAGAAACCCTAAGTGAGGCTGGGACAAGTCACACAAGAAGGAATGACGCGCATGGCCGTTTCAACGAAATCACTGGACTATGAACAGGCCGGACAGACCTATGAAGGCTTTCTGGCCATGCCAGAAGGCAAGCCGAAAGCTGTTGTCCTCGTCTCCCACGCATGGGGCGGACAGAACGAATTCGATCATGAGAAGGCCAAGATGCTGGCTGAGTGGGGCTATGCGGGCTTTGCGCTCGACGTCTATGGCAAGGGCAAGCGCGGCTCGACCAAGGAAGAGAGCCAGGCGCTGATGGAGCCGCTGGCGTCCAACCGCGCCGAGCTTCAGAACCGTCTGAAGTACAGCCTTGAAGTCGCGAAGAAGGAATCTGGCTGCGACACGGCGGCAGCGATCGGCTTCTGCTTCGGCGGTCTCTGCGTCCTCGACATGGCGCGCGCCGGCATGGACGTCGAAGGCGTTGCGTCTTTCCACGGTATCCTCGGCGCCCCTGGCAACACTGGCGGCCACAAGACCAAGTCGAAAGTTCTCGCCCTGCATGGCTGGGACGATCCGATGGCAAAGCCAGAGGACGTCATGGCCTTCTCCAAGGAGATGACGGACGCTGGCGCCGACTGGCAGCTGCACGCCTTTGGCGGCGTCATGCACGCCTTCACCAATCCGGAAGCGAACGACCCGGACTTCGGCACGGTCTACGACCCAGCCGCCGAGCGCCGCAGCTTTGCGATCCTGAAGGACTACCTTGAAGAGCTCTTCGGCTAGGCGAGACTCCTAGTCAGACCAAGTGGGCTGGTAGGCCTGCTCGGCATTCTCCTCTATGGCGGCGCGTTCAATCAGGGCGCGCCGCTTTTCTATGTCAGTAGACGCTTCAGAACGTGGTGGCGATACCGGCCGCGAGATAGCCGATGACGGCGAGCAGCCCGGTCGTAAGCGCATAGGGCAGCTGCGTGCGCACATGTTCGATATGGTCACATTCGGCCGCGAGGCTCGCGATGATCGAGGTGTCGGAAATTGGCGAACAATGGTCACCGAAGACGCCGCCGCCGAGGACCGCCGCGAGAGCGAGCGATGGCGGCACGCCGCTGCCGAGGGCAAGCGGAATGACAACTGGCACGAGGATGCCATAGGTGCCCCAGCTCGTGCCGGTCGTGAATGAAGTGATGCCCGCGACGACAAAGACGATGGAAGGCAGTGCCCAGGCAAAGGAGATGCTGCCTGCAAGACCGCCGAGGACTTCGCCCGTGCCGAGCGCCTTGAGGCTCGCCCCCAGCACCAGCGCGAGGAAGATTACTGTTACTGCAGGCAGAAGGTCGCCCATCCCCTTGAAGCCGGTCTCGATCAGGCTCCCCTTCGGCTCCTTGCCGGACCGCAGCAACAGGATGAAGGCAATCGCTGTCGCAAGGCAGACGGCCCAGAGGATGGACTGGGAGCCTGAGCCTTCCAGCATATTGCCGCCGCCCGTCCAGAGCATGAAGCCAAGCGCGCCGCCGACCAGAACGAGCAGAGGCACGCCCATGTTGAGCGCGCTTCCGCTTCCGGTTTCTTCTTCCGGTGCATCGTCATTGGCGGCGATGGTCTGCGCCTCACGCGCACGAAGCGGGCCAAAGGTGCGGTCGCTGATGACCGTCAGCCAGACGCCCGCAAGCGTCAGCAGCGCATAGAAGTTGAGCGGGATGGTCGCGACCAGCACGGCCAGTGGATTGTCGAGGTCATACTCGGCGATGAGGCCAAGCACGAATGCACCCCAGCCATTGAGCAGAATCAGTATGCTGACAGGTGCAGAGGTCGAGTCGATGATATAGGCGAGCCGCTCCCGGCTCATCTTAAGGCGGTCGAAGAGCGGCCGGCCCATAATGCCTGTGGTCAGAAGGCTGATATTGGTTTCGACGAAGATAAGCGTGCCAGTAAGTGCGGTTACCGCGCCTGCCCGCCGCCGCGTGCCAGCCGCGCCCGTGCGGACCAGCCAGTTCACCATGCCGGCAATCCCGCCGGACCGGCGCATATATTCGATCAGTGCCCCGATGATGAGGCAGAAGAGGAGGATGCGTGTATTACCCTCACTGCCGAAGACAGAGACGGCGCGCTCCACGCTGCCGAAAAAGCCGAGCGCCGGGTTTCCCCCGGCGATCAGCGTTTCGGATGTCCAGATAGCGAGGCCGAGCGCCCAATAGACATTGCGCGTCCAGACCGCGATGGCGAGCGCCAGGACAGGCGGCAGAAGTGTGATCCAGTCCGCCATTGAGTAGCTCCCCGCCTCTCGCCCCGGACCGCCCTAATTCAGGACGTTCGGCGATTGCATTTCAGAGGTGCGCGCCTCTTCGGCCTGACGCAGGAGGCGCAGCATGTTGCCGCTCCAGAACTTCTCGATGTCCTCCTCGCTATAGCCCGCCTCGAGAAGCGCTGCGGTCACCTTCGGCAGGAAGGTGATGTCGGTCATGCCGTCGACGCCGCCGCCGCCATCCCAGTCAGCGCCCATGCCGACATGGTCCGGGCCGACAAGGTCGAGCGCATAGAGAAGGTGCTCCATGAATTTCTCAAAGCTGGAGCGCGGCGCCGGATATTGTGCGTCGATCTCTTCGCGGGCGGCGGAATATTCCTCACGCGTCGCTTCGTCGAGATCGTAATAGCTACCGCCGAACTGTTCTTCGAGGTCAGCCATAGCCTGCTGGCGTTCTGCACTCGGCTCCAGTGCTTCGAGATAGCCGCCAAAGGCGTTGATCTGGATGACGCCGCCATCTTCGGCGATTGCCGTCAGCAGCTCGTCCGGAATGTTGCGGAAATGGTCGTAGACGCCGTCGACACCGGTGTGGGACAGGATGATCGGCGTCGTGGACAGTTCGATCATGTCGTACACGGTTTCATCAGAGGCGTGCGAACCATCGAGCACCATGCCAAGCTCATTGGCCTTGCGCACCAGCTCCTCGCCGAGCGGCGAGAGGCCACCATAGGACTCGCCCGACACGTCAGTCGCGCTGTCTGCGAACTGGTTGTTCCGGAAGTGGGCCGGCGAGATCATGCGCAGTCCACCTTGGTAAAAGGTCTCGGCGAGCGATACGTCGGTGCCGAGTGGATAGGCATTTTCCATGCTCTGATAGACGACGCGCTTGCCCTCGCCTGCGATGCGTTCGGCGTCATCGGCAGTAAAGGCGAGCTCGACTTCGTCGCCATACTTGGCTGCGAGTTCACGGATCGACATCTGGCGCAGCAGCGCCTGATTGCGGGCCGCGACATAGGACGCGTCATCAAGAGGACCTTGCGCCGTGAAGATCACCCAGAAGCCGCCATCAAGGCCGCCTTCCTTCATGCGCGGCAGGTCGACATGGGTGCCATCCTGCTCGAAGGTCTGGCGGACAGAGAAGTTATAGTCCGGCGTGTGGAAATAGGCCGGCGTATCAAGGTGGGTGTCCATGACGAGCATGGATTCATGCATGTCGAGAATATCCTGCGGCACGGTCATGGGGGTCGGTGTGACAGTCCCGGGCGTTTCGCCGACAGAGGCCGCCGGGCTGCTGGCTGGTGCCTGCGCGATGATCTCACTGCCGCTCGGCTCTGCGTCCGGGTTACAGGCTGCCAGGACTGTCAGCGCACCTGCCATCATGAGAGCATTGCGAAAGTTGAAACCCGTCATCCTGAAACCCCTTTAGTAAATCTGTTTGCGATACCAGCAGAAGCCGGGCGCGGCTGCAATCGCAGAAGCGTCATTCACCCCGGCTCTTGCGCAGCTCTGCCCAGCGTTTCAGCCGTTCGGCGATGGGGCCTTCGCGCCCCTGCCCCTTGGGCTGATAGAAATTCTCGCGCTTCATCCCGTCCGGGAAATAGTTCTGACCTGAAAAGCCCTCTTCGGCGTCATGGTCATAGGCATAGCCCTTTCCATAGCCCTCGCCCTTCATGAAGGCGGTGGGCGCGTTCAGGATATGCTTTGGCGGCATGAGAGAGCCTGTCTCTTTCGCGGCGCGCTGGGCGGCTTTCCAGGCGGTGTAGACCGCGTTGGACTTTGGCGCCGTGGCGAGGTGGACGACGGCGTGGGCGAGGGCAAGCTCGCCCTCCGGGCTGCCAAGGCGCTCATAGGTGCGGGCCGCTTCATTCGCGATCATCAGCGCCGTCGGGTCGGCAAGGCCGATATCCTCTGACGCCATGCGGACAATGCGGCGGGCGAGATAAAGCGGGTCTTCGCCGCCCGTGACCATGCGGGCAAACCAGTAAAGCGCGGCATCCGGGTCTGACCCGCGCACCGATTTGTGCAGGGCGGAAATCAGATTGTAGTGCTCTTCACGGTCCTTGTCATAGGCGGGCGCGCGCTTCTGGAGTGCCTGGCTCAGCGCCTCTGGCGTCAGCTCGGTGCCCTCGTCGGCCAGCGTGAAGGCCTGCTCGGCAAGGTTCAGCATGTAGCGGCCATCGCCGTCAGCCATGTCGATCAGCGCTTCACGGGCGCGCGGCTCCAGCGGCAGTTTGCGCCCCTCAAGCGCTTCGGCGCGGACGAGCAGTTCTTCCAGCGCTTCTGGCGTCAGGCGTTTGAGCGTCAGCACCGCGCAGCGCGACAGGAGCGCGCCATTGATCTCGAAGCTCGGATTCTCTGTCGTCGCGCCGACGAGGGTCACGACGCCCGCCTCGACGAAGGGCAAGAAGCCGTCCTGCTGGGCGCGGTTGAAGCGGTGGATCTCGTCAACGAAAAGCAGTGTGCCCTTGCCCGTCGAGCGCCTGTTCTCGGCCCGGTCGAAGGCGGCGCGCAGATCCTTTACGCCAGAGAAGACGGCGCTGATCGCTTCGAATTCGAGATCGGTTTCCTTGGCGAGCAGCCGCGCAATCGTTGTCTTGCCGACACCGGGCGGGCCCCAGAAAATGATCGATGAGAGCCGCTTGGTCGACAGCATCCGGCCGAGCGCGCCGTCCGGGCCGAGCAGATGGTTCTGCCCGACGACTTCAGACAGCTTTGCCGGGCGCAGCCGGTCAGCCAGCGGCCGCGGCGCCTCATCAGCCATACCGGAAGCGGAAAAGAGATCACTCATGCGTCACACCTAGCCCGCGTCAGTGCCCGTGATAAGATGGCAGCTGGAGGAAACCATGACACTGACCATCACCCAAAGTGGTGAGGCGTGCGGGGCGAGCGTAACAGGCATAGACCTGAGCCAGCCCCTCAGTGAGGCAACCGTCGCGGAGATCCGCGCCGCCTGGCTCACCCATCACGTCCTTGCCTTTCCAGGCCAGAGCCTCAGCGATGATGACCTGGAGCGGTTCACCCGGTACTTCGGGCCCTTTGGCGATGACCCTTTCATTGCGCCGATACCGGGCCGGCAGCACATCATTGCCGTCAAACGCAACGCCGATGAGACCGGCCCGGTCTTTGCCGAGACGTGGCATACGGACTGGAGCTTTCAGGCCTCCCCACCCGCCGGCACATGCCTCTATGGCATCACCATTCCGCCCATTGGCGGTGACACGCTTTTCACTAACCAGCACAAGGCACTGGCAGAGATGCCTGACGATCTGCGTGAGAAGCTGGACGGCAGGGTGGCCGTCCATTCGGCACGCAATGGCTATGGCAAGGCAGGCCTCTATGGCGAAAAGGATGAGGGCCGGAGTATGGACATCCGCTCTTCCGATGAAGCGATGGCGACCCAGTCCCACCCCATCGTCCGCAAGCACCCCGAAACTGGCGAGGAAGGGCTTTTCGGCTGCGCCGGATACATTATCGGCTTCGAAGGCATGGCTGAGGAAGAGAGCTGGGCCCTGCTGACAGAGCTTTATCGCTGGCAGACGCGGCCTGAGTTTCAGTACCGCCACAAATGGTCGGCGGGCACGCTGCTCATGTGGGACAACCGCTCATGCCTGCATATGGCGACGGGCGGCTATCAGGGGCATGACCGCCTGCTCCACCGCACGACTATCGGTAGCCGCGTGGCCGCCTGAACGGCGGTCAGACCTCCGACCAGAGTCGCCGAAGATTCGCGATCACCTTTGAGAGCGCGAGATGCTCTGGCGCGCCTTCTGGCAGGGAGGCACGCATGGAGACTTTCACGTTGGCGAGATCAAACAGGATGTCGCGCTGCTCGCTGGTGCGCACCTGGCTCTGTACCCAACCGACGCAGACCGTGCGCTGGCCAGACGTGATCGTCTCGACGCGGTGCAGGCTGGTCGAGGGATAGAGGAGGAGCGAGCCTGCTTCGAGCTTCATCGAATGGATCATGCCCGCCCAGTCGATCGTCAGCTCGCCGCCTTCATAATCGGTCGGGTCATTAAGGAAGAGCGTGAAGGACAAATCCGTCCTGAGCCGGTTCGGGCCTGTGCCCATCAGCGCATTGTCGACATGGGTGCCATAGCCCTGCCCCTCGCCGCTGCGGCTGACGAGGAGGCGCGACAGGCGCGCGGGCTGTGCGGCGGCCTGGAAGACAGCGTTCTTGCGGATGGCATCATTCAGCAGCGTGTGCAGCGCGCTGCCAGAGCGGGACGACAGATCCGCCTGCTCATTGCGCTTTACCTTCGCCGCTTCCGGCCCCGCTGTCTTGCGCCCATCGGCCCAGCTCGTCTTTGCCAGAAGCTCCTTCGCTTCAGTCAGGGCGCCTGCGTCAAGTATGTTTGGAATCGTGATCAGCATCTTGCTTTTGAGAATTATTTGCAGATATAGCTAGGCGTTACCGGAACACTCGCAACTATGAAAGTGCACTTCTATGGCATCGAAATACAAATCTCTTGCTGCGCTCGGCCTGTCGACCACGCTTCTTGGCGGCCTTGTAGCGTGCGGCAATGAGGTCGAAACCACCCCTGCCCCGACTGAAACCGCCGCAGCCGAGGACACGGACACCGCAGCGACGCAGACCCCTGACGCACAGACCGACACCTCGTCCTACCCCATGTCCGGCGGCGAAGGTGAAGGCGGCGAGGGCGAAGGTGGTGAAGGTGAAGGCGGCGAAGGCGGTGTAGACCTCGCAGCTGCCGCCCAGGACCCTGCCGTCTATCGCAGCGCACTCGCCATGACCGAAGCGCACATCCGCGCCGGCATCGATGCGCTGGACGCAGGCGAGCGCCGTGCAGCCGGCGAAATGTTCGCCCACCCGGTCAGCGAGATCCTGCTCGACTTCGAACCAGTCCTCGTCCAGCAGGGCGTCGAACCTTTCGCACAGAAGCTGAGCGATGCCTCCGCCGCCGTGTTCGCTGAGGAGTCAGCTGAAGACCTCCGCGCCCGCGCCGATGACATCATCGAGACGCTGCGCGCTGCGGCAGAAAAGGCACCTGAAGGCAGCGACAGCGACGCAGTCGTCGAAGCCAAGGTGATCGCTGACCAGATCAACCGCGCGACCGCCCAGTATGGTTCTGCGACCGGTACCGACGCCTATGAGCCATATCTCGACGGCTATGGCTTCTACAGCACGGCAAACGCCCTTCTCGAAGACCACCGCGCCGCCATTGAAGCCGATGCACCAGACTTCGTTGAGCAGGCTGACGCTGTCCTCGCCATCCTGGCCGACGCCTATCCAACGGCGGACCGCCCGGAGACGCTGGAGGCAGACCAGTCCGCCATGACGGCCGGCAATTCAGAGCTGCAGCTGATCGTGAGCGGCCTCTAGGGCCTCGCTGACAGCATTCACAAATGAAAAGGCCGGGCAGATCGCCCGGCCTTTTTTGTTGCGTTTCAGACTGGTCTAGTCAGCGGCGTTGTCGCTTGCAGCGGCCGCTTCCTGCTGGGCGGGCTCACCCTTCAGATAGGTGTTGAGGAAACTGACATAGGCTTCTGAGGCGGTGATGCGGTTTTCACGCTTCTGGAAGCCATGGCCTTCATCGGGGAAGAGCACATACTCGACCGTCGCCCCATTGGCGCGGGCCGCTTCGACCAGTTCATCGCTCTCGACCTGCAGGACGCGCGGATCGTTTGCGCCCTGGATAACGAGCAGCGGCTTGGTGATCTGGTCAGCATGGAAGAGCGGCGAGATGCGGCGCAGGCGCTCTTCATCCTCTGCCGGGTCGCCCATCTCATCATAAAGCGCATCGCGGAAAGAGCCCCACCATGGCGGAATGCTCTCAAGCGTGCGCAGCCAGTTGGTCACGCCAAAGATGTTGACGCCGACATCGAAGACTTCCGGCTCAAACGCCAGCGCTGCCGCCACCATGAAGCCGCCATAGGAGCCGCCAATGATGCCGATCCTGTCAGGGTCGATCCCTTCGACGCCTTCAAGATACTCACGGCCATAGACGATGTCCTGAAGGTCGTTTTCGCCGTGGTTCTGGTCATCGAGGTGGAAGAACGTCTTCCCATAGCCGGATGAGCCGCGATTGTTCGCACCGAGCACGGCGTAGCCATGATTGACGAGGTGCTGGATCGTCGCCGAGTAGCCGCGCGTCGTCTGGCCGCCCGGCCCACCATGCACCCAGACAAGCGCGGGGACCGGGTTATCTGCCGATGCCTGCTTCGGCATGTAGAAGACGGCCGGGATTTCCAGCCCGTCAAAGCTCTCATAGCGGACGATCGTCGCCGTCACGAGGTCATCCTCATCGATGGCTTCAGGCAGCGCCGAGGTCAGACGCGTCGCCGCGCCGGTCTCAAGGTCGGCCATGTAGAGATTGAAGGGTGAGGTATCGGTGTTCACGCCGAAGGCGATCTCGCTCTCATCCCGGCTGAAGCGGACCTGACCAACTTCGCCGTCAGGGATGTTGGTCAGCGCGACTTCCTCGCCTGTCTGGTTGTCGAGGATGGTCAGCTCTGTCAGCGCATCATTGTTGACCGCAGAGACGAGATAGCGCCCGGTCGGGCTGTCGAAGACGTACGACACGTCCCAGTCCGCCTGGATGAGCGGGCTACGCTCACCGCTCGCGAGATTATAGGTCCAGGCCTGATTGAACTCGCCATACTCATTGGTGGCATAGATCAGCGTTTCGCTATCGGCGGTGAAGTCATAGACGCCGTATGCGATGTCGCCTTCATGCTCGGTGATCAGCTGCTGGGTTGGCTCGTCAGACAGCAGGTCAACGAGGAAGATGTTGGAGTCCGCATTGGTGCGGTCCTTGGACAGGGCCAGCCAGCGCCCATCTGGCGAGACGCCGGCGATGTCCTTGCCGTCATTCTGGAAGATCATCTCACGGGCATAGTCGCTGGCCCGATAGGCGTAGAGGTCATTGGTCTGCGGGTCGCGCTCATTGGTCTGGACGTAGAAAACCTCGCCATCGCCGCGCCAGCCGACAAAGCTTGCGCGCGTCTCTTCGCCGGGCGTCAGGTCGCGAAGGGTGCCATCTTCTTCACGAACATAGACGTGGAAGATTTCATCGCCGCCACCATCAGAGGTCAGCAGCGCCCTGTTGTCTTCCGGAAAGAAGGATTGGGCATAGATGGCGTCGCTATTGGAATTGGTGAGCGCGGTGACGGCGCCGGTCTCATCCATCGTCACCGCATTGAAGATGCCAGTCACATCAGTGGAGGCGAGGATTTCGCCACCCTCTGCGGAGAAGACATAGCCGCCAGACGACGCGAGCGAATAGCTGGTCGTCTCGTGGAAGAGCGCCGCGGGATAGGTCTCCACCTCGACGCCGACGAGCGGGGTATCGCTCGCGTCTGCGCTCTCGCTTGGTGGGGTTGGCGCAGCCGTGTCGGCTTCCTGTGTCTGCGCGCAGCCAAAGGCGAGCATGGACGCGCCAAGCGCCAGTGCAGTTCTGAGTTTCATGGGTGGAGCCTTCCGCATCTGATGATGATGCGGACGCTAGCACCGCCATCCGAGGGTGGCGAGGCTTGGCCGGGCAGATTTTCGAATTCGCCTAGAGACGCAGCGTCCCGCCGATGGGGCGTCCATTGCGATCAAGCTCGATCGTCCAGGTCGACGTGTCAGCGCCCAAGGCCTCATCAAGATCGCTCAAACTTTCGATCTGCGTGTTGTTGACGGACACGATCAGGTCGCCCGGGCGGACAACGCGCCAGGCATAGGCGCCGCGCAGGATGCGCGTGACGAGGACGCCGGTTTCGAACGGATCACGGCCAAGCTCCTCAGCAAGGCGCGGCGACAGCTCTGCGACTTCGGCGCCGGAGAAAGGATGCCGACCTTCCAGAAGCTCAAGCTCTGCCTCGGTGGCGCCCGGCGGCGGAGCGAGCTCAACGTTGATGTTCTCGAACGCGCCGCCTCGAAGGACCGTGAGCTCGGAGAACTCACCCGGTGAGCGCGTCGCCGCGAGGAATTTGAGGCCCCGCTCATCGAAGACTTCGCGGCCATCAATCTCTGTAATCAGGTCGCCGCGCGCGATCCCGGCTTCGTCTGCGGGGCCGTTCTGGAAGACTTCGGTGACCATCACACCAAGCGGACGGTCGAGACCTTGCGCCTGTGCGATGTCATAGCTCACCGATTGCGCCTTGAGGCCCAGCCATGGGCGGACGATCATGCCTTCATTGACGGCTGCATCGACGACGCGCCGCACCATTTCAGCCGGAATGGCGAAGCCGATGCCGTTAGAGCCGCCAGAGCGTGAGAAGATCGCCGTGTTTATACCGACAAGCTCTGCCTTCGTGTTGATCAGCGCGCCGCCGGAATTGCCGGGGTTCACGGCCGCATCGGTCTGCAGGAAGAAGGAGTAGTCTGAAACGCCGACATCGGTGCGCGCGGTGGCCGAGATGATACCGGTTGTCACCGTCTGGCCGACGCCAAACGGGTTACCGATGGCGAGCACGATGTCGCCAACTTCGGTGTCACGCGTATCGGCGTATTTCACGGTCGGGAGCGGGTCGCCATCATTGTCGATGCGCAGCACGGCAAGGTCGGTGCGCTCATCGGAGAGGACGAGATCAGCTTCGTATTCGCGGCGGTCTGACAGGACGACGAGGAACTGGTCGGCATCCTTCACCACGTGGCTGTTGGTGACGATGACGCCGTCATCCGACACGATCACACCGGAGCCGAGCGAGTTCTGGACGCGCTCACGCGCACGCGGTGTCGCGCCAAAGAACTGACGGAAGATCGGATCATTGGCGAAGGGCGAATTGCTCTCGCGCACGACGCGGCTGGTATAGACGTTTACAACCGCCGGGGAGACCTGTTTGACCAGCGGCGCGTAGGAGAGCTGGACTTCAGCCTGGCTCTGCGGGACGCGGCGGCCGGGCATGAAGAAATTGCCGCTCTCATCTGCCTGCGTTTCGCCAGCCAGTTCGTTTTCAGACTGAGCCGGCTGGGATTGGGCGCCGGCCTGCTGGCCGAAGGAGAAAAGCGGACTGATTACAACGGCCAGCAGCGCAAGGACCGCGATGGCCGAGATGAAGAGCAGTTTCGAAACGTGCCGTGTCATGGCGATGTTATGCATCATGAAAATGGCTCTATTGCGGCCTTGGCGAGGGCGCAATCTGGCACCGCATGACAATTTTGTCAGCTGGTGCCAGTTGGTGAGCCTAGCTTTTCTCGAAACGCGGCTGCGTCGTCGCCCCTGATCGGAGGGCTTCGAGATTGGCTTCGTGATCTTCGCGGCTGATCCGGTAGAAGCTGATACAGACCATCATGATCGTCCACAGCGTAAGCAGGCTGAGTGCGTAGCCCCAACCAAGGATGCGGATGGATTCCTCACTTGCCTGTGCGGCCCGCATACCGGGGGTGATGGACGCGACCGCGAGGACGCCAGAAGCCGTCAGCACACCCATGCCCTGGGCCAGTTTGCGCATGAAGCTGATGCCCGCGAAGTAGATGCCCTCTGAGCGTCTGCCGGTCGCAAGCTCATTCTGCTCGACAATGTCGGCCACCATGGAGGCTGCGAGCATCTGATAGGCGATGATCAGGGCGAGGTCGAACACGGTGACGGTTATCACGATGTAATAGAGCGCATCCGTGCCGTTCGGCGGCAGGAGGCCGAACTGGCGCAGGATGACCGGCATGGGCGCAATCGTGAAGGCGAGGAAGCCGATAATGATGGCCGCTTTTTTCTTGCCGAACGCTTTGCCAACCGGCGGCGCGATGACAAGCGCGAGGATCGCCGAGACATAGACCGCAACAGTCAAGCCGGTAATCTGGACGTTCGTGAATTCCCAAAAGAAGCCGTTGATATACTGGTTCAGGGTCGCAGAGATACCGCTCGCCAGAAGACCGAAGAGTGTTGCGATGAACAGCGCCCGAAAGGATGGGTTCGACACGGTTTCCCATATCTCGCCAAGGATCTTCATCGGGGTCAGCTTGCGTGCTGCTGGCGGGGCCTTGAGGTGCGGGATGTGCCTGTGTGTGCCGAGGGATGTGATGGCAATCGACACCAAGATACAGCTTGCGCCGATCAGGCCATACGTGTTCCAGCCAGGAATGTGAAAGAAGCCGGAAGGGTCGCCTTCGCTGGGTTTCAGCAGGTAAAAAAACAGAATGATCTGGACCGTGAGGCCGCCGACCCAGGCAAAGAAATAGCGGAACGACATGAGCGATGTGCGCTCATCATAGTCCTGCGTCAGTTCTGCCGCGAGCGCCGTGCTTGGCACCTCGAAGAAGGTGTACATCAGCCGCACGATCACCGTGAATGCGAGCAACCAGGCGAAGAGATTTAGGCCGGACAGCTCTGTCGGCGGGTTCCAGACGAAGAAATAGCCAATCGCGACCGGGACCATGGCGATATACATAAAGGGGTGCCGCCGCCCCCATTTGGTCCGCATATTGTCTGACCAGTAACCGACAACCGGGTCGGAAAAAGCGTCGATCAGAAGCGCGATCCAGAGCGCAGCCGCGACGAGGACGGCCGATAGTCCCATGATCTGGCTGTAGAACAGCAGGAGGACGTATTCGAAGCCATTATTCTTGATGCCGCCAGCTGCGCCGCCAATTCCATAGGCAAGGCGTGTTACGAGGCTCGGCTTACCGGTCTCAACCATATCGGGCCCTCCTTCGGGGACGACGCGTCAGAGGGTTTTATTCAACGATATCGTAGCGCTCGATTTCCGGCTTTCCGGCGAGGCAGCCTGCCATTTTCGGCCCTGCTGCCTTGAAATACTCCGTCTGGCCGTGCGCCTTGAGCGCTTCGTCATCGGAGTACTGCTCCATGAAGATGTAGGACTGCGGATCGGACTGTGAGCGGTAAAGCTGGTAGGTCAGACAGCCAGGCTCATTCGCCTTGACCTTCGCCATCAGGTCCTTGCCGACCTGTTCGAATTCATCATTCTTGCCTTCAGCTATTTGCAGCTTCGCAACGATACCAATCATGCAGTCCTCCCTTAGGGCGTTTTTCGCCTCTATTGATAGATAGCTTATCGACTAGCGGAAAGGGCACAAGGCATGACGTGGCGGAGGGTCAGGCCTCTGATCTTAGCGCCGTCACCTCGATCTCGATCTTCATTTCCGGCGAGATCAGCCCCGAAATCACCATCGTCGCGGCCGGACGAATGTCGCCCATATGCCGGCCGAGGACGGGCGCGACCTCATCGACCAGCGCCCGGTCTGTCAGCGTGTATTGCACGCGGACGATGTCCGCTATGGCAAAGCCTGCCTCCTCCAGCACGCGGGAAATCGTGGCGAAACACGCGTCTGCCTGAGCGGCAGCATCCTGCGGCATGGTCATGGCGGCGTAATCATACCCCGTGACCCCGGCGACAAAGCACCAATCGCCCTGCACGACAGCACGCGAATAGCCAAATGCCTTCTCGAATGGCGAGCCAGTGGAGATCAGGCGGCGCCCGCTTGCCATGACAGGCCTATTTACCTTCGAACTTCGGTGCGCGCTTTTCGAGGATGGCGTGGACGCCTTCCATATGGTCCTCGGTCTCGTGCATCAGGGCCTGCGAGGCGGCGGACAGCTCCATGATCGTGTCGTAGGAGGCAGACTGGCCGTGGCGGAGCAGCGTCTTTGCGAGGCGGAGGGCCTGCGGCGGCTGAACAGCCATACGCTCTGCCAGCGACATGGCAGCGTCCATCAGCGCTTCTGGCGTGTGGACCTCAGAAATGAGGCCCCAGTCGAGCGCGGTCTGTGCGTCGATCACGTCACCGGTGAAGAGAAGCTGGGCGGCGCGAGCGTTGCCGACGATACGCGGCAGCAGCCATGCGCCACCATCGCCCGGAATGAGGCCGAGCTTGAGGAAGGTCACACCGAACTTCGCCTTGTCCGACGCGATGCGCACATCCGCCATACAGGCGACGTCACAGCCAAGGCCGATCGCCGCGCCATTCACCGCAGAGATCAGCGGGACTTCGAGATTGTAGAGCGATTTGACGACCATATGGATATTGCGGCGATAGCCATTCCGGATCTGGTTCGGGCTGCCGCCGAAGGCACCGGTCTTGTCGCGCATGGCTTTGACGTCGCCGCCGGCCGAGAAGGCACGGCCTTCGCCGGTCAGGATGGCCACACGGATGTCCGGGTCAGCCTCGATCTCTGCGCAGGCAGCCGCGACAGCCGGGCCGTCACCTTCCTGGCCGAGGGCGTTCATCATGTCCGGACGCGTCAGCGTCAGCGTTGCGATGGATCCGGATTTCTCAAGCTTGATGACGGACATGGTGTCTCCCTCAATATTTGGCGCAGTGTCTGATTTTCCTGATCGGGACTATGGCAGCCTTGGGACCATGTCGAGTGGTCACGCGCCTCTTATTCGCCAGCAGGGGTGCGGCGATAGATACCGGTGAACCAGTCGTCCCAGCTTTCAGTCTCTGAATTGTACTGCTGGAAGTGCTGGGTGACGCTGCCATCGGCCTCTGACGTCCAGCTCCCGCGGAAAGGCGCGGTGGTGCCATTGCGATAAGCGATTTTGCCTTCAAGGCGCATCTCGCCGTCCTCCGTCAGCTTGCCTGCATAGTCGATGGTGGCCCCGCGCGCGACCCAGACCTGGCGCCACTTGTCGAGGCCGGTATCGTAAAAATTATAGCTCTGCCCCGTTGACTCTTGCGCGCCCGTCCACCGCTCAATCAGGAGGCATCCGTCTTCGGCTTTCGTGATTGAATTGGTGCCGGCAACCTGCCCGTCCGGTGTGGTGACCTGCCACTCGCCCAGCCAGAAATCGAAGTCGTCATAGACGTCGCCTTCGCAGGACGGCGGCGCGGGCTGAGGCGCGGCTTCGCCCGCCTCCTGAGCGTCCGCAACGGACTGGAAAGCCAAGCCTGCGACCAGAGCGGCCACGGCAAAAGATACCTGTTTCATCTTCACGTCCCCAAAAGAAAAACCCGGCCTGCAGTGTTGCAGGCCGGGTCTTTTCGTCAAGCGTGTCGACAGGCGCCTATTCGGCGGCCATCGCCTGCTCCTCACCGCTGAGGTTCGAGTAGCGACGCATGTGGAAGTCCACATTGCCAAACTCGCTGTCGATCATGGTGAGGCGCTTGAAATAGTGGCCGACGGCCAGCTCATCCGTCATGCCCATGCCGCCATGGATCTGGATGGCTTCCTGGCCGACAAAACGGCCGCCCTGGCCGATGCGGACCTTGGCTGCGGAGACGGCCTTCTTGCGGGTCACTTCGTCTTCGTCGAGCTTCAGCGTCGCCATATAGGTCATGGAAATCGACTGCTCATGCTCCATGAACATGTCGACCATGCGGTGCTGGAGCACCTGGAACTTGCCGATCGCGATGCCGAACTGCTTGCGCTGCTTGGAGTATTCGACCGTCTGCTTGTGCGCGACGCCCATGGCGCCCATGGCTTCGGCGCAGACTGCGACCGTTGCTTCATCGACGATACGTTCGATCAGCGGCAGGGCCTTGCCTTCTTCGCCGATCAGATTGCCAGCCGGGACAGACACGTTCTCGAAATAGACTTCCGAAGCACGGCGGCCATCGACCGTTGGGTAGTCGCGGGTGGTGACGCCCTTGGCATCCTTTTCCACGATGAAGACAGAGATACCGTCCTTGTCGCGGCGGTCGCCGGAGGTGCGTGCCGTTACGATGAGGTGGCTTGCCCATGGCGCGCCAACGACAACAGCCTTGTGGCCGTTCAGCGTGTAGGCATCGCCGTCCTTCTTGGCGGTGGTCTCAAGATCATTGAGGTCGTAGCGGCCGCGCGGCTCTGCATAGGCGAAAGCGAAGACGCGCTCGCCGCCGATGATGGCTTCGAGGTGTTCGGACTTCTGCTCTGGCGTGCCGGCATGCTTCAGGAAGCCGCCTGCGCAGACAATGGTCGGGATGTAAGGCTCGACGACGAGCGCCTTGCCGAACTCTTCCATGATAACCATGGAGTCGATCGAACCGCCGCCAAGGCCGCCATCTTCCTCAGAGAATGGCGCTGCGAGCAGGCCGAGCTCTGCAAACTGCTGCCACATTTCAGGGCGCCAGCCGCTTTCGCTGCCGACAACCTTGCGGCGCGTGTCGAAATCGTACTGGTCGCGCAGCAGCCTTGCGAGGCTGTCGCGGATCATCGTCTGTTCTTCTGAGAAATTGAAATCCATTACGGTCTCCTCCGGGAATTTCTTAGGTTTTGTCTAGTTCAGTAGTGCCGCGCAATTCCCGAGCATGTCGGGCGACGGCGCCTCTTGTGTTTCGTCTGATTGCGCGATGAGCATAACGCGGTCCTTGCCGCCTTCATCCCAGTCCATCGCAACAGTGTAGGGCTTGTCCGAAAGGACGTAGACAGCCTCATCCACATACTCTTCCTGGTCGTCCGGATAATCGAAGACGACCTTGTTGGCGCTTACAGTCTCTCCCATCAGGAAAAAGTCCTCTTGGGCACCAACCCGTATGACCGGGCCGCCAGTGAAAGTCGTATCTTCCATGACGCTGCCCTCTGTCAGCGGGAACAACGCCGCCAGTCGACCACGTTCAGCTTCGTCCGGCATTTCGTCCTCGGCGCAGTCGCGATAGTCGATGCCGGAGAAAAGTGCATAGAAGTCATCTGGACCGACGTCATCGCCCTCAGACAATTCGTCGTCCACAAAAAGCTGATAGATCGCCCAGTCGTCGTCAGCTGCCACAATGCGTTCCCGATAGCTTGAATCGTAGCCGTCATAATGGCTGACCCAGAAAAGGGATACGCCTGCCTCAACGTCAGGAACGCCCTGACCTGCAGCGGGAAGAGCCGGGGCAGCAATTGCGATACAGAGTGAAGCGATTGCTGCCCGGGCCGTCATGACTAGAGCCCCAGGATCATCTTAGTGATGATGTTGCGCTGGATCTCGTTCGAGCCGCCATAGATCGACGTCTTGCGCATGTTGAAATAGCTCGGTGCTGCCTGGTGGGCATAGTCCGGGCCAATCGGGAACTCGTTGGAGCCGTCTTCCGGGAAACCGCGGAAATATGGGTGGCCGTAATGGCCGACAGCTTCAAGCGTGAGCTCGGTCAGGCGCTGCTGGATCTCGGTGCCCTTCACCTTGAGGATGGAGCTTTCCGGACCAGGGCCCTTGCCCTGTGCTTCACCGGCCAGCGTACGCAGCTCAGTGAATTCCAGAGCCGTCAGGTCGATCTCCAGCTGCGAGATCTTGCGCAGGAAATCATCGTCGTTGATCAGCGGCTTGCCTTCGAGAAGCTCGGTCGAGGCGATCTGGCGAAGCTTTTCGACACCGCGCTTGGAGCGGGCGACGCCAGCGATGCCCGAACGCTCGTGAGCGAGCAGGAACTTGGCGTAGGTCCAGCCTTCGTTTTCCTTGCCGACAAGGTTCTCGACCGGGACACGAACGTCGGTCAGCCAGGTCTCGTTGACCTCATGGCCGCCATCGATCGTCTTGATCGGCTTCACTTCGATGCCCGGGGTGCGCATGTCAGCCAGAATAAAGGAAATGCCCTCCTGCGGCTTGGACGCGTTCGGGTCCGTGCGGCAGAGGAAGAAGCCCCAGTCAGCGTGCTGGGCCAGCGTGGTCCAGGTTTTCTGACCGTTGATCACATAGTGGTCGCCGTCGCGGACAGCCGTCGTCTTGAGCGAGGCAAGGTCAGAACCTGCGCCCGGCTCGGAATAGCCCTGACACCACCAGACAGAGCCGTCGCGGATACCCGGCAGGTGCTTGGCTTTGATCTCCTCAGAGCCGAAAGTGTAGATCACCGGGCCGACCATGGAGACGCCGAAAGGCAGCGGCATGATCGTGTCCATGCGGGCGTTCTCTTCCGACCAGATGTATTTCTGGGTCGGGGTCCAGCCGGTGCCACCGTACTTTTCTGGCCAGGCAGGAACCGACCAGCCTTTTTTGCCAAGGATCTGGTGCCAGGCCAGCATGTCTTCCTTGCTGAGGTCCTCGCGCGCGCCAACGCCGCGAAGATGCTCAGGATAATTGTTCTCGATGAATTCGCGGACTTCCTTGCGGAAGGCCACTTCTTCGGGCGTGAATTCCAGATTCATGTGCGCGCTCCTCTAGTGTTTTTTGGTCTTACGCAGGTCTTCTGCCTCTCGCCTTCCACGAAAGCAAGGTGACGCGAACGTCAACGTAAATCATGTCGCACCTAAAACGCAGCGATTAGCTGCCCGGCTGGTCCGGTTTTCCAAGAAATGGGGCGCAAGCTGTCCGCAGTAGGCCGATCGCAGCGACCGATCCCATGCCGCCGCCTGTATTGAATTCCATCGGCAGGAGCGGTGTCATATCGAGACGGTCCAGCGCGGCCTGATGGGCCGGGCGGCGCGTGACATGGCCCGCCAGCACGTGCTCAACAGCGCTCGGGTTCATCGCATGCACGATACCGGCAGCGATCGTTGTCGCGAATCCGTCGAGCACGACTGGCACAGACTGGATGCGCGCCGCCAGAATCGCACCGACACAGGCGGCAAGTTCACGTCCGCCAAGACAGCGCAGCGCCTCGAGCGGATCGTCCAGATGGCCGCGATGGCGCGCAAGGCCGGCATTGACCGTCTCTATGCGGGCCGCGCTGATTTCCTTTGGCGTCGACGGTCCGGGCCTCACCCAGTATTCAGGCGTGCCACCATACAGGCCGCAGGCCACAGCTGCGGCTGCCGTTCCGATACCAGCGCCGACCACACCAAGGGCCAGAAGATCTGGTTTACCCTCGAGGGCTTCAAAGCCATAGGCGATCGTCGCGGCGCATTCACGCTCACTCATGGCGGCACCGTCAGTAAAGTTCGCGGTGGGTTGCTCGATTGCGAGTTCGAAGATGCGGATATTCGCCTGATTGGCGGCGGCGATAGCCGACAGCGGCGCCCTGCCCGCGCGCAGGTCCTCCACCCGCGTCTTTGTGTTCTCATCCGACGACAGTGATACAGCGCCGTCAATCGCGGTTACGCCGTGAGAACCAGCAAAGACTGCCAGTGTCGCGTTTTCGATGCGCGGCGGGTAGCGCCGCTGCCAGCCGGCCAGCCATTCAGCCGCCTTGCCAAGCTTGCCGAAGTCGCCCTGACGCCCCATGCCGAGCAGCGCATTGTGCACCTGTTCACTGCAGGACGCATCCGGAGCGATATCGCGCATGGCGAGCTCGCGGACGTCACTGAAAGGTGTAGAAGATTCAAGCGCCTTGCTCACACGATTCCCTCTCACTGGATTTAACGGGAAACCGCATGATCCAGCCGTCGAAGTCAACGAAACTTTCGTGAATTTTTGACATAGTCCTTTTGCTGCTGAAGAACAGGCCCTGATGACCACACCCCGCCCCACCCCGATTGTCTCGCCCTGCAAGAAGGTTTGCGCCGTAGACGGACAGACCGGACTTTGCCTTGGCTGCGGACGGACCTTGCGTGAAATCGGTGGCTGGTCGAGCTTCACACCCGATCAACGCGAGCAGGTGATGGACGAGCTCGATGAGCGGATGGAGCGCCTCAATTCGCTCGGAAAACTCGGCTGAGACGAGGACGCAAGGGCGAATGAACCATAAATTCTTCAGTCTGATGGCAAGCGCTGGCGCAATCGCGGCCGCGCTGGTGCTCATCCTCATCCCAAAGATCGAGAAAGCCGAAGCTGCGTCTGAGAGCCAGGCCGTCGAAACTGTGAATGTCGTCAACACTGAGGACCCCGGCGAAATGCGCCGGACTGCCGTCATGCTCATCAAGTCAGACGGCCATTATTGGGCGCGCACCCTCGTCAACCGCAAGGCCAGCGTCGACTTCATGGTGGATACCGGCGCGAGCACCGTCGCGCTGACGCAGGAGGATGCCCAGAAGATGGGGCTGCGCCCACGCGACCTTGCCTATGACATCGAGATCCGCACCGCTGGCGGCATTACCTATGGCGCTGATGTGATGATCGATTCGATCAGGATCGGCGAAGTGGAAATCCGCGATGTGCGCGGCGTCGTCATGCAGGACGTGCTTACGCAATCGCTACTCGGCATGAGCTTCCTGCGCGAACTTTATTCCTATGAGTTTCGCAGCGACCGCCTGATCATCCGGCAATAGTCTTCCAGATCATCCGCGCCGAAACGAGCACGAGCAGCACGCCGAACAGCTTGCGCAACAGGCCTGCATCAAGCTTGTGGGCAAGCGCCGCGCCAAACGGTGCCATCGTGACCGTACAGACGGAGATCAGCGCGAAGGCTGGCAGGTTCACATGGCCGAGCGAAAATGGCGGCAGGCCCTCGCGGCCGAGCCCGTTGAGGATCGCCACGATTGCGCCCGGCAGGCCGATGGCGACCCCGAACCCTGCAGCTGTGCCGACGGCCTGATGGATCGGGCGGCCACAGATCGTCATCAGGCTGACGCCGAACGTGCCGCCGCCAATGCCCATGATTGCTGACAGTGCACCAAGCCCGGTGCCTAGTCCTGCACGTGGCGCACCGCCAGGGAGGTCATCTGCAAGCTTCCAGGTCGGCCGGCCAAAATAAAGCTGCAGCGCGAGGATCAGGAGCAGCGAACCGAAGGTCAGCGTCATTGCCTCTTTCGACACGAAACCCGCCACCAATTGACCGAGGCAGGCCCCGATCACGATCCACGGCGACCAGGACTTCAGCACAACCCAGTCCACCGCGCCGCGCTGATTGTGCGACATGACAGAGCGGATCGAGGTCAGGATAATCGTGGCAAGAGAGGTCGCGACGGCGACATGCATGGCCGTCTCGCCATAGCCGAGCGCCGTCAGCAGGAAATATAGAACCGGCACGATGACCGCGCCGCCGCCAATGCCAAAAAGGCCTGCCGCGAGCCCTGCGACGATCCCGGCAGCAATGAGCGAAATTGTGAGCACGCCATACTCGGCGAGAAACGCGTCCATCAGGCATCAACCTCCACGCCGGCAACATGCGACAGGGCTTCGTCCAGCACGTCGAGGCCGGCGCCTTCCTTGACGGCCTTCCCAGAAAGCGTCCGGCGCCAGGCACGCGCGCCCGGCTGGCCAGCAAAAAGCCCCAGCATGTGCCGCGTCATGGATGAGAGCTTTACGCCCTCGTCCAGCCGCGCCGCCATGTATGGCCGATAGCGTTCAAGAGCTGCGAGCGCGCCATCCATGTCGAAGCTGTCATCGCCGATGCCTTCATCGATCAGCTTGTCCGCCGCCAGCAGGCAAGCCGGCGTCTGATAGGCCGCCCGCCCCAACATCACGCCATCAAAGGTCTCAAGATGGGTGGCTGCGTCCGCCATCGTCTTGATCCCGCCATTGAGGATCAGCGTCAGGTCAGGCCGCTCTGACTTGAGGTCTGCGACAAGGCCATAGTCGAGCGGCGGGATATCGCGGTTTTCCTTCGGGCTGAGGCCAGACAACCAAGCCTTGCGCGCATGAACGGTGAACACTTCACAGCCAGCATCTGCAACCTGGTCGACAAAACCGAACAGCGTCTCACGCGGCGGGTCATCATCGACGGCGACCCGGCATTTAACCGTCACCGGGATCGAGACTGCCGCACGCATTGCCGCCACACAGGCTGCAACCGTCGCAGGCTCCTGCATCAGGCAGGCGCCGAACCGGCCCGATTGGACACGGTCTGACGGGCAGCCGCAATTGATGTTTACCTCGTCATAGCCAAACTCTTCGGCAATGCGGCTCGCCTCGGCCAGCTTGGCAGGGTCAGACCCGCCAAGCTGCAGCACGACAGGGTGTTCGGCGTCACTGAAACCGATCAACCGCTCGCGGTCGCCATGGATGACGGCGTCCGCAGTCACCATTTCGGTCCAGAGCAGCGCATCTTTCGACAAGGCACGGTGAAACATCCGGCAGTGCCGGTCCGTCCAGTCCATCATCGGCGCGACGGAGAACCGGTAAGTCGACTTGGTGGGATAGGCTGACGTGTCGGGCATCAATGACGGCTCAAGCTGCTTGCGGGCGAGCTATAGCGCTGCAGCCTGCTGACAATCTACCCCGCTCTTACTGCAGGGCCCTTCGATCAATCAGCCCGGCTGTGCCGAAGGCGGGAACGCCTCTTCCCCGATCAGGGGTACGAACTGGACGCTACCAAGCTCCTCCTCAGAAAAATCGCCCTCATCCTTGCGCGTGACGCGCACCAGTCGCTGGTCATCAGGACCGCCGGAAACAGGAATGACCAAGCGACCGCCGACCTTCAGCTGTTGCGACAGGCAATCGGCAATCTGGGGCGCGACTGCTGACACGATGATCGCATCATATGGCGCATGTTCCGGCCACCCCGCAGACCCGTCACCCGTCTGAATTTTGATGTTCCTGCACTCAAGAGCAGCAAGTCTCGATGGAAGCTCACCGGCCAAGGCCGCGTTCCGCTCCACCGCATAAACGCTCTCGGCAAGGCGCGACATGATCGCAACGCAATAGCCAGAGCCAGCACCGATCTCGAGTACGCGCGACTGCGGCGTCAGCCCTGCCGCTTCAATCATTAGCGCGACCACATAGGGCTGCGAGATGGTCTGCGCTTCGCCAATTGGCAGCGGTCCATCATCATATGAGAATTCCCTGAGGCTCTCGGGCACGAAAAGCTCGCGCGGAACCTCCTTCATTGCTTGCAGCAATGCCTTGTCACGTATCCCGCGCGCCTTGAGCTGGCGTCGCACCATTCTCTGTCTCTGAGAGGCGAAGAGTTTCTGATTTTTGGCCTCCGTTTTCGAAAGTTTCATGTTGAGGAAACGGGCGCCCACAACACAGCGTTCCTCTGCCCCACCTTCGAGGCAGGTCAGAGAAAGCGCTAACGCGTTGTTTTATAGTGGGTAAGTTTGCGGCTTTTATTTCGCGCCGGTCCTGGCCAATTCAGCCTTCTTGATCTTCTTGGCCAGCGACCATTTGTGCACTTCGGTCGGGCCGTCATAGATGCGGAAGGCGCGAACTTCGCGGAAGAGCTGCTCGACAATCGTGTCCCGGCTGACACCCATACCGCCCATGACCTGGACGCAGCGGTCGGCCACGCGGAACAGCGCCTCTGATACGGCAACCTTTGCCATTGAGCTTTCGACATTGCCGTTCTCGCCGCGGTCCAGCGCATCGGCGCACCAGTCAATCATCAGCGAGGATTGCTGCAGGTCGATCTGGTTTTCGGCCAGCATGAAGCCGACGCCCTCATGGTCGACCAGCAGCTTGCCGAACGCCTGGCGCTTGCACGCATATTCGGTCGCGATTTCCTGGGCTCGTGTGGCCACGCCGTGCCAGCGCATGCAATGCGACAGGCGGGCGGGCGCGAGACGGATCTGCGCATAGCGGAAACCCTCGCCCGGATTGCCCAGCATATCGGTCGCCGGCACGCGGAGGTTGTCGATGATGACTTCTGAATGGCCGCCCGGCATGGAGCTGTCGATCGTATCGAGCACCCTCTCGATCCGGATCGCGTCATTCGGCAGGTCGACAAGGAACATGCACGCGCCCTCGTCAGACTTCGCCATGACGATGCCGACCTTCGCTCCTTCAGCGCCCGTAATGAAGGTCTTGCGGCCATTGATGACCCAGTGATTGCCGTCCTGTTTTGCGGTGGTCTTCATCATGGATGGGTCAGACCCAGCGCCGCCATCCTCGGCTGGCTCGGTCATGAAGAAGGCAGAGCGCGCCTCGCCGGAGACGAGCGGCTTCAGGAAGCGCTCATGCTGTTCTGGCGTCGCGACCTTGCCGAGCAGGAACATGTTCCCCTCATCCGGCGCGCCAGTATTGCACGCCACAGGGCCAAGCGGCGACAGGCCCGTCTTCTGCAGCACAGAGGCGGTGCCGCGCTGCGACAGGTGGCTGCCATCTTTCAGGATATGCGGCGTCATCACGCCAGCCTCGCGGGCTTTCGCCCGCATCTCGACGACCAGCTCTTCCGATGGGCCATGTTCGCCAAGGCGCGGGTCGCGCTCATATGGCGCCACGACATCGCGCACAAAGGCTTCCACACGCGCGCCAATTTGTTCGGCAAGTTTCTGGTCGGGATAGGTCATGGGGTCTGTCTCCTTGAAGCGGTCAAAGACCTATCCATTGAAGCGCGGGCTGCATAGTCTGGCAGGACTGATAGGGTAAAAGGTCACAAGGCAAATGTCGGAAAACGCGCTTCATGGCGGCATTGACGCAGGCGGCACGACCTTCAAGTGCGGTCTTGCTGATGCGTCAGGTGCACTGGTCGCGACACACCGTGTGCCCGTGACCACGCCAGAAGAGACGCTGGCGGCTGCCGCAGGCTGGTTCACCGAGCAGACTGGGCCTGGCAGTCTGAAGACCTTCGGCATTGCGAGCTTCGGCCCGATCGATGTCGACCCGCACTCGGTGAGCTATGGCACGATCACCGGGTCGGCAAAGCCGGGCTGGTCGGGCACCAATCTCCGCGCGCATTTCGCAGATGCGCTTGGCCTACCCGTCACCTTGGACACCGATGTGAACGGCGCCCTCTTCGCAGAGATGAGCCAAGGCGCCGCACAGGGCTGCGCCTCAGCTGCCTATGTCACAGTAGGGACGGGCATTGGGGCCGGACTCTCTGCCAATGGCGGTTTTCTGGGGCGGCCATCGCACCCTGAATTTGGCCATATCGCGCTGCGCCGCCACACCGGCGACGGGGACTTCAAGAGCGTCTGCCGTTTCCATGACGACTGTCTCGAAGGCCTTGCATCCGTGCGCGCTATCCGTGCGCGAGCCGGTGCGCCGGAAGACCTCCCGGCCGCTCACCCTGTCTGGGATATCGCAGCCGACTATCTCGCGCAGGCCGCCCGCGCTCTCACCCTCACCTTCCGGCCAGAGCGCATCATTCTCGGCGGCGGGCTGATGCTCGCGCCTCACCTGATTTCCCGCATACGTCAGTCCTTCGACCAGCAGATGGGCGGTTACCTCGAACACGCCCCCTCAAGCGAACTGATCACCACGCCGGGCCTTGGCGACAATGCCGGGCTCATCGGCGCCATCCTGCTCGGTCAGCAAGGCGCGCAGTGAGCGGACGCGGGGTCAGCCTGTGCTGAAATGAACTCCCGGTCTAGAACGCTTGCAGCAAATAAGACCAAAAGGGAGCATGCGTCATGGACATAAAGGGATTTCCACTCGAAGGGCTGAAAGTCCTTGATCTTTCACGTGTTCTAGCCGGCCCTTTTGCGACACGGATGCTCTCTGACCTCGGCGCTGACGTCCTGAAGATCGAGCCGCCCGAAGGCGATGTCACCCGCCATTTCGGCAAGTCGGATGAGGGCGTTGCTGGTTTTTACCTTCAGCAGAACATCGGCAAGCGGAACATCTGCATCGACCTCAAGGCCGAAGGCGCCCGTGAGCTGGTGCTGGAGCTTTGCAAGAAAGCCGACATGCTGGTGGAGAATTTCCGCCCCGGCGTGATGAAGCGCTTTGGTCTCGACTGGGACAGCGTGCACGCGGTCAATCCGAAACTCGTCATGCTGTCCATCTCCGGATTCGGCCAGACGGGGCCAGAGGCAAAGCGCGCCGCCTATGCCCCCGTTGTGCACGCCGAAGCGGGACTCATCGCCCGTCAGGCAGAGATCAGCGGCGGACAACCGACTGACCTCCAATACTCACTCGCTGATAGCTACAGCTCGCTGCACGGCCTGGTCGGTCTGCTCGCTGCCCTGCGTGTCGCTGAAAAGACGGGCGAGGGCCAACATGTCGACATTGCGATGATCAATGTGATCCATGCGACCGACGACTACGCCCATTGGGCGCTGGACGGTGTCTGGCCAAAGCCAAAAGAGAACCAGGTTTGGGACGCGCCGGAGGGCAAGCGCATCCTGATTGCCTCTGACATGAAATGGATCTGGATCGTGCTGTCGAAAAAGGCTGGCCTCGTCGATCCGACCCCGAAAGGCGCAAGCCTCGAAGAGAAAGTTGCTGCGCGCCACAAGGCGGTCACCGAACACATCCTCTCCTATCCAGACTTTGAGGCGCTCACCAAGGCGCTGGACGGAATGAACCTCGCCTGGGGTCTGGTACGGAAGTTTGGCGAGGAGTCCTTTTCGCAGACCAGTGTCGGGCCGAATGGCGTTCTGGTCGATGTCGAAGACGACAGGGGCAATGCGCGTCGCACAGTCCAGTCGCCGTACAAGTTCTCTCAGTCGCAGAGCGGCATCGCCGCAGGCATGCGCCCACCGCGCCGGGGCGAGCACAATGTCGATGCCCTGAAAGACTGGATTGGCGCTGATGAGGCGCGCGTGTCTGAGCTAACGGAAAAAGGCATCCTGCTCAGCGAATAGAAAAAGGGCGCCGGGTTGAAACAATCCGGCGCCCTTCAGCAATCAGTCTATTCTGGCTTAGCTGACAACGAAATTCGACATCCGCTTCTTGATGATCTCTTCGGCGTCCGAAACGATGCGGTCGATCAGTTCCTGCACGCTTGGAATGTCGTGGATGAGGCCCTGGATCATGCCGGCTGACCAGATGCCATCATCGGCGTCACCTTCTTCCATCGCCTTACGGCCACGAACACCTGCGACGAGGTGCTGGACGTCCTCGAACTTGGCGCCGCCCTTGGATTCGATCGCGACGACCTCTTCCGACACCTTGTTCTTCATCACGCGGGCCGTGTTGTGCAGCGTGCGGAAGATGAGCTTGGTGTCGCGCTCGTCATTCTCGACCATCTGCTTCTTGAAGTTCTCGTGGATCGGCGCCTCTTTCGTAACGCAGAAGCGCGTGCCCATATTGATGCCGTCGGCGCCGAGCGCCAGCGCCGCAGCAAGGCCGCGTCCATCACCGATACCGCCAGAGGCCAGCATCGGGATCTTTACCTTGTCGGCAGCCGCCGGGATCAGGATGAGGCCCGGAATGTCGTCCTCGCCCGGATGACCGGCGCACTCGAAACCGTCGATGGAGATCGCGTCGACGCCCATACGCTCAGCCGAGAGCGCGTGGCGTACAGCGGTACATTTGTGGATGACCTTGATGCCGTGCTTTTTGAACTCGTCGACATGCTCCTGCGGCTTGTAGCCAGCGGTCTCGACGATCTTGATACCGCCCTCGATGATCGCCTGGCGATACTCGGCATATGGTGGAGGCTTGATGGCCGGCAGGATGGTGAGGTTCACGCCGAACGGCTTGTCCGTCATGTCCTTGGTGCGCTGGATTTCCTTTGCGAGGTCTTCCGGCGTTGGCTGCGTCAGCGCGGTCAGAAGTCCAAGGCCGCCAGCGTTCGAAACAGGCGCTGCCATTTCGGCATAACCGACCCACTGCATACCGCCCTGAACGATCGGATGCTCTATGCCGAGCAGTTCGGTGATCCGTGTCTTGATGGCCATGTCGTCTCCTCAAATCATGTTGTCCCGCCCTTGATAGGACAATCATTCGCCCCTGCGAAGGATTGCCCTCGCGGCAGCAAATCACCCGCCCCTTGCACTCGCCTCCAGACGGTTCATTCTTGCGCTGGATAAAAGATTCAAGGGAAGGACCGACCCGATGGCTGATGTCAGCGAGCTCTGGATCAATCGCAGCGACTACCGGAAGACGAAACCCGTCACCCGGCCACAAGCCACGCTTGAGGACGGACAGGTCCGTGTCGCTATCGACAAGTTCGCGATCACCTCGAACAATGTGAGTTATGCGATCTCTGGTGACGCCATTGGCTATTGGCGGTTCTTTCCGGCTGAGGAAGGCTGGGGCAAGGTCACTGTCTGGGGTTTTGGCGATGTCGTTGAGTCGCGCAGTCCAGACATTGCGGTTGGTGAACGGCTCTATGGCTTTTTCCCAATGGCGAATGAGACGGTGCTTACCGTCGGCAGCATCAAGGACGACTATTTCATGGATGCCGCCCGGCACCGGGCCGACCTCGCAGCCGTCTATAACCAGTACCGGCGCCTCGCTGGGGAGCCGGAAGCCCTGCGCACCATGGAAGATGAGCGCAGCCTCTACTTCCCGCTCTTCATCACTTCCTTTGTTCTCTACGACTATCTGACCGACAATGATTATTTCGGGGCTGAGCAGGTCGTGATCGGCTCTGTTTCATCGAAGACGGGCTTCGGGCTTGCCCAGTTCATCAAGGAGGATGGCAAGGCGGGCAAACGCGTCATCGGTCTCACCTCTGCGGGCAACAAGTCGTTCGTGGAAAATCTCGGCTGCTGTGATGAGGTCCTCCTCTATGGCGAGGAAGAGAAGATCGATCCGTCGGTAAAGACCGCCTATGTCGACATGTCCGGCAACCGCGACCTCACGGTCACCCTGCACAACCATCTTCAGGAAAACATGGTCGAGAGCTGTATGGTTGGTGCGACCCATTGGGAGAGCGCAGGCCGGGCGAGCGGCCTGCCGGGCGCAGAGCCGCGCTTCTTCTTTGCGCCGTCGCAGATCGCCAAGCGCAACAAGGATTGGGGCCCCGGCGTCCTCTATTTGAAAGCCAGCGAGGCAAGCGCACGCCTTGCCCGCGAAGCCTCGAAAGAGATCGAGATCGAACGGGTGAAGGGCGCCGATGCCGTCGCCGCGATCTGGCGCGACTTCCTCGACAACAAGGTGGCGCCGAGCCGCGGCATCATGGCCTCACTCTAGTAAGCTCTGCGCTGTCGGCAGGCAGTTGCGGGATCGCTCCCGCCACTGCCTGCCCTCAGCCTTGACCGGCACTCGTCAGACCGGCCTGCTGAACAAGATGAGCGTTCAGACGCTATCTTGCTTTCAGGGAGACCGATCATATGCCGACCAGAAAGACGCCGCTCGACCCGGCCCGCATCCGCAAATTCCTGCGCGACCACGCCGAGGGCATTGATCGCGACCCGCTGACCAATTCGGTTTTCTCCTTCGCCCTCCAGCTATTTCAGGACCTTGAGGCCGGCCGCACCAGCCTCTCCAGCGTCGCAGAAACGGTGGATGTGCTGCACTTTGACCTGCTGCAGGCGCGCGCCGACCAGTTCCGGGCCCATCACACCGAGATCGGCAAACCGAAAGATGCGTTCGCCGGGGTGAGCGCGCAGCTCTCGGCTCTCGCCAAGTCGGATCCAGAGCGGTTTCGTGAAACCGTAACGCGTCATGCGGGCGGCATCGTCTTCACAGCTCACCCGACCTTCGCGCTCTCCCAGCGCCTGCGGCGTGCCTTCGCAGACTATGCAAGCCAGCCCGGCAAAAGCGAACTTGCCACCCTCAAATCTGCCGCCAGCGACCCACAGCCGGACTGGCCGGACCAGATCACGCTGACCCATGAGCATGAGGAAGCACAGGACGCGATCGCGAATGCGCAGGACGCCGCCGGCCACTATGCCAGTCTCGTCGTCAACACGGCCAGGAAGTCCCTTGACGACTGGCGTACCCTCCGCCCGGTTCTGCCCACACTCGCAAGCTGGGTCGGCTATGATCTTGATGGGCGCACGGACATTCACTGGTCGCAATCAATCACGCTGCGCCTGCGCGAGAAGGCAGCCCAGCTCGCCTATTATCGCGGGCGCCTTTCTAATTTCGCAGAGTTCGAGACGCTGGCCGCGCTTGAGAAGCAACTAGCCGCTGCGCAGGCCCATACCGAAGCAGCCGCCGAGAAATTCGGCCAGGACCTCTCCGACCCGGACGTGCTCAGCGACGCGGCCAACTTCCTGACCGCCGCCTCCGACGCAAAGATCACAGACGCGGCCACCCTGACCGATCCGCTGACAACGCTCATCGAAGACACTGACACACCTGACGAGACCGCCGCCGCCCTGATGATCCTGCGCGCCGAAATCGACGCGCTCCAGCTTGGCACGGCCCGCATCCATTTACGCGTGAATGCTGCGCAGGTGCGCACCGTCCTTCAGCGCGACCTCGACCTCGAAACCGAAGACAGTGAGCTTGGCCGCCTTGCCCTCAGCAAGCTTTCTGAGATGGCGGGCAACACCGAAGTGCGCCCCGTGAACTTCGCCGACCTCTTCCTCGAACAGTCCACGGCGCGGCGCCAGTTCATGATGTGCGCGCAGATCCTGAAACATATCGATGCGGGCTCACCCATTCGCTTTCTCATCGCAGAGAGCGAGAACCCCGCCACGGTGATGGGCGCGCTACACCTTGCCCGCCAGTATGGCGTCGACCACGAGCTTGATATCTCGCCGCTGTTCGAGACACCGGAAGCGCTGGAAACCGGTGGTCGTTTCGTCGAGCGGCTGCTCGAGGAAGCCGCCTTCAGGGACTATGTCAGAACCCGCGGCTATCTCTCTATCCAGCTTGGCTTTTCCGACTCAGGCCGCTTCATCGGACAGGTCGCCGGCAATATGGCGATTGAGCGGATACACAGCCTGATCGGACGCGCGCTGGGCGATGTGCTGCCCGGCACGGGCCTTCTGGTCTTCAACACGCACGGCGAGTCGATCGGCCGCGGCGCTTATCCCGGCAGCTTCCAGCAGCGCCACGATCATCTGCTGACGCCATGGACGCGCGGCGAACTTCTCGCCCGCGACATCCAGCCCATCCACGAAGTGAGCTTCCAGGGCGGCGACGGCTTCCTGCATTTCGCAACGCCAGAGCTTTCACGCGCCACCTATGCCGCTTTCTGCGAACACATCCTGTCAGAGCCGGCCTCGACCGATGACGACGCCTTCTACACACAAACCGATTTTGTCTGGGACGCCTATCGCGCGCTTCGAAACTGGCATGAGACACTGTTTGTCGACAGCGACTATGAGGAGATGCTGGGCGGGTTCACCGCCGGCTTCCTGGTCAAGGCAGGCTCGCGCCCCGTTAAACGCGCGGGCGGGCCAAGCGGGCCGTCTGCCATACGCGCGATCTCCCATAATGCCATGCTCCAGCAGCTCGGCGTGCCGCTAAACTCAGCCTGCGGGATCGGCTCTGCCATGCCGCGTGAGAAAGAGCGGATGCGCGACATCATCAACGCCTCGCCGCGCCTTCATGCGCTGATCATGCTGGCGACCCGCGCGCGGATGCTGACCAGCCTGCCGGTCCTGCGAGGCTATGCCAGCGTTTTCGATCCGCATGTGTGGCTCGCTGTGTCCCGGCATGGCGACATAGCCCAAGCGAGTGCCCTTCGCCGTGTCGCCGATACGCTCGGCGAAAACCACACTGCCGCCAGCCTGCAGAAGATCGCCAACCGGCTGAGCGTCGACCTCATCGAATTCGATACTCTGATCGCATCGCTGGATGATGCGCCGAGTGTCGAGAGCCGCCATGAGAACCGGCTGGATTTCCATGCCCTGCACGCCATCCGTCAGGCACTGATGCTTTACGCGCTGAGCCTCACGGGCCGCCTCAGTGACCTCTCTGCCCGCCATGATACCAGCCGCAGTGACATTATCTCGCTGGTCCTTGCCATGCGGATCGATGAAGCCGCTGACCTGCTTGAGGAAATCTATCCGCCGTCACGCGGCGAAGCGGACCTGTTCCAGCACATCAATGAGCCCGGCCATGAAAGCGGCGCGCAAAGCCAGGCGGGCTATGACAGGCTACATCGAGAGCTGATCGCACCGCTCCGCCAATGCGGCGCGCTTGTCTCCCGGCTGTCCATTGCAACAAGTCATGCTTTTGGCGCATGGGGCTGAAGGCTCGAACAAGCCATACATATATATCTATGTAGTGAGCTCATCTGTTGCAGTTGCAACGGTTTGGGCAAAATCGTGACTTATGCGTCACGATTGCATGCAGACTTGCTGCGCATGCGAGAAACACTGGCCGAAACATTGCAACGCAGGTGAATTCACGCTCTACTTCTTAGCCTGTAGGGGAATAGCTGAGGCATGAGGATCCAGCACTGGGAATCCAACAGTTACAGCGGCGCGGCCAAGAAGGTTGAGACGCGGCACCCCCCATTAACCAAAAACGCCACCTCGCAAGACAACGCCGTCTATGCAGACTGGCTGGGCGATCACGCCTTTACCAAGACCCATGGTAGCCGCTTTGCCTATATCGTCGGCGAAATGGCGCGCGGTATTGCGACCCCGCACATGGTCATCGCGGCTGTGCAGGCCGGGCTTGTCGGCTTTTACGGCAGCGCAGGCTTCAAGCCGGAAACGATTGCCGCAGGTCTCGATGAGATCGAGGCAGCTCTCGGCAAAGGTGCCCCTGCCTGGGGCGCCAACCTCATCCATACGCCGCAGCAGCCGGGCTATGAGCGCGCCGTCGTGGACCTCTTCCTGTCGCGCGGTGTCGCCCGTGTCTCGGCCTCTGCCTTCATGCAGCTATCGCCCGAAATCGTCCGCTACAGCGCAGCAGGCCTGTCACGCGCCGCGGATGGCAGCATCAAGCGCAGCACACATGTCTTCGCCAAGGTCTCGCGCGCCGAAGTTGCACGCCAGTTCATGGCCCCTGCCCCCGATGCCATTCTGAAACAGCTTGTCTCCCGGGGGGACATCACACCCGAGCAGGCAGAGATCGCCGCCAGCGTTCCGGTCGCGCTCGACATCACCGCTGAAGCCGATAGCGGCGGGCATACCGACAACCGCGCCGCCGGACCCCTCTTCTCCTCGCTGGTTCAGGCGCGCCGCCAGGTCTGCGAAGAGCACGGCCTCAATGCCGATGATATCCGCATCGGCCTTGGCGGCGGCATCGGCACGCCATGGGCAGCCGCCGCCGCTTTCCAGATGGGCGCGGCCTACATCATCACCGGCTCGGTCAATCAGGCCGCCGTTGAATCCGGCCTCTCTCTCGCAGGGCGCAAACTGCTCGCTGAAGCAGGCCCCGCAGATATCGCCATGGCCCCTGCCGCCGACATGTTCGAACAGGGCGTAGAGGTGCAGGTTCTCAAGCGCGGCACGCTGTTCGCCATGCGTGGCAAGCGCATGCGCGAGATCCACAAGACGCGCGCCAGCTTTGCCGACTGCACGGCGCAGGAACAGGCCTTCATCGAAACCGCGCTCGGTGAGCCCTACGCCGCCGCGTGGGAGAAGACCCGCGCCTATATGAGCGGCACCAATCCCAAAGAGCTCGCAAAAGCAGAAGCCGACCCGCACCACCAGCTGGCGCTTGTCTTCCGGCGTTATCTGTTCTTCGGGGCGCAGTGGGCGCGCGAGGGCGATGAGAGCCGCCTGCGCGACTATCAGATCTGGTGCGGCCCGGCGATGGGCGCCTTCAATGAGTGGGTAAAGGGAAGCCCGCTTGAAGCGCTCGAGACCCGCACCGTCAAACAGATTGCGCTCAACCTGCTCGACGGGGCCGCGCATCTCACGAGGCTCCAGGCGCGGCGCGCGTGCGGAGAGAACATTCCACAATCTGCTTTCGACTACAGGGCGGGGCTTTTCGAGTAATCTCTGGCTGAGGGGCTGAGACACATAATGGCAGACAGAACGTCAGGACCAGCAGACATCGCAATCGTGGGCTACGGCGCCATGTTCCCGGGCCGCGGGGACACGCCGGGCTTCTGGCGCGATATCGCAGAAGGCGTCGACACGCTGGGACCGGTCCCGCCGACCCATTGGCTGATCGAGGACTATTACGACGCCAACCCGCGCGCCCGTGACAAGACCTATGGCGAGCGCGGCGGCTTTCTCTCGCCGCAGGGCTTCGACCCGCTCTCCTTTGGCATCCCGCCTAACCAGATCGACGCGACTGACAGCGCCCAGCTGCTCGCCCTCATGGTCGCGCAGACCGCGCTGGATGAGGCTGAGAAGGCGACCAATGGCACAATCGATCGCAAGCGTACCTCCTGCATTCTCGGCGTTGCATCCGCCACTGAACTCGTCGGGCATATGTCTGGCCGCCTGCAACGCCCGTCCTGGGTCAAAGGCCTGCGTGAGGCTGGCCTGCCGGAAACGCAGGTGCAGGCAATCGCCGACAGGATTTCGGAAAATTTCTCAGAGTGGAAAGAAAGCACCTTCCCCGGCCTTCTCGGGAATGTGGTCGCCGGGCGGATTGCCAACCGGATGGACCTTGGTGGCTCGAACTATGTGACCGATGCGGCCTGCGCCTCATCCCTCTCGGCCCTGCACGGCGCCATACATGAACTTCGTGCTGGCGACAGTGACCTTGTTCTGACGGGCGGTGTCGACGCGCTGAACGACATCCTCATGTATATGTGCTTTTCCAAGACCCCGGCCCTGTCGCCGACAGGAGATTGCCGTCCATTCTCGGACAAGGCCGACGGCACCATGCTTGGCGAAGGCATCGGCATACTCGCGCTCCGCCGCCTCGCCGATGCAGAGCGGGACGGAAACCGTATTCACGCGGTCATCAAGGGCATCGGCGCAGGCTCTGACGGCCGCGCCACCGCCATCTATGCCCCGCTGCCTGATGGCCAGGCCCGCGCACTGGCGCGCGCCTATGAGCAGGCGGGCTATAACCCGCGCTCTGTCGAACTGGTCGAAGCACACGGCACCGGTACAAAGGCCGGCGACGCTGCCGAAATCTCCGGCCTCAAGCTAGTCTTCTGCGAAGAAGGCGAAAGCGTCTCAGACCCATGGTGCGCCATTGGCTCTGTGAAATCGCAGATCGGCCACACCAAGTCGGCTGCAGGCTCAGCCAGCCTGATCAAGACCGTCATGGCGCTCTCTCGCAAGGCGCTACCCCCGACGCTGAAAGTCGACCAGCCCGCACCTGCGCTCGCCGGGTCACCCTTCTACGTAAACCGTGAGCTACGCCCCTGGATCAGGGACAAGTCGCATGCCCGCCGCGCCTCTGTCAGCTCATTCGGTTTTGGCGGCTCGAACTTCCACGTCACGCTGGAAGAATACACCGGCCAGCTCGCCCCTCACCCCGACCGCATTTTGCCTGCCGAACTGGTCATGGTCTCGGCCGACACGCCGGACAACCTCGCCAAGTCCATTGAGGCCATCGCTTCGAAGCTGGTGCATGAGGAAGACCTCGCCATCGCGGCCAGCGAAAGCCACGCCTCATTTGCCGCTGACGCGGTCTGCCGCGCAGCTATCACGGCGAGTGACAATAAGGACTTCGCGACCAAGGCTGCAAAGCTTGCCTCGCTCATTCGCGCTGGCACGGCCGAAACGGCGCCCCTGCCGAAAGGCGCCAGCGTCAGCCTCAGCAAGGCCGCGCCCGGAAAGCTCGCCTATCTCATGCCTGGACAGGGCAGCCAGTATGTCGGCATGGGCCGCGAACTCGCGCTCGCCTTCCCTGAGGCGCGCGCGGCATGGGACTTTGCGGCAAGCCACAAGAAAGCGGGCAAGCTGGGCCTTCACCGGCTCGCCTTTCCGCCATCTGCTTTCAATGATGAGGACGCCAAGGCGCAGGCCGATACGCTAACCGCCATGGAGAATGCACAGCCAGCCCTCGCTGCCGCGTCGCTGGCCGTACTCGCCGTGCTGGAGAAGTCCGGCCTCAATGCCGACATGGCCGCAGGCCACAGCTTTGGTGAGATCATGGCGCTCAATGCCGCCGGTGTTCTCTCTGACAAGGATACTCTCTCGACGGCGGTCAAACGGGCCAAGCTGATGAGCCAGGCCGCCGCCGACAATGAAGGCGCCATGCTGGCGACGCAGGCCTCAAGCGAGCAGCTCACGCCGATCCTCAAAAATCATCCCGACGTCGTCGTCGCCAATGACAATGCACCGACCCAGACTGTGCTTTCCGGCCCTGTCGAAGCCATCGAAGCGGCCCGTCTCGCGATTGAGGCGGCAGGCATCAAGGCGCGCCGCCTGCCGGTCGCGTCAGCCTTCCACTCGCCCATCGTCGCAGGGGCCGTTGCCCCGTTCCGCAAGGCGCTCGGCAAGACCGACTTTGCCAAGGCTGACTTCCCGGTTTTCGCCAATGCTTCGGCCAAACGTTACCCGCTTGCCTATGACAAGCAGCGCGACCTCCTCGCCGGACAGATCGAAAGCCCCGTCCGCTTCCGTGAAATCATTGAGGCCATGCATGAGGCCGGCGTTACCACCTTCGTAGAGGCTGGCCCGGGCACGGTGCTGACCGCGCTTGTCGGCCAGATCCTTCCGGGCAAGGCGACGGCCGTCGCGCTCGATGACAAGAAAGGCAGCGGCCTTGCCGCCTTCCTCGCTGGCATCGGCAAGCTGGCTGTCCTTGGCCATGAAGTCGACCTCGAAGCGCTCTTTGCCAACATGCCAGCGCCCGAACCACGCAAAGCCCGCTCCAAACACGCGATCGACCTTACCGGCGCCAATTACAACAAACCGTATCCGCCCAAAGGCGGCGCAGCGGCCCTCCCGCCGCCGAATGCAGAGAAGGTCCGGCCCAGGACTGTCGATACCTTATCAGCCCCTCCAGACCCGATTGCTTCGAAGCCGACGCCGCCAACACCTTCTTCTGTAAAGTCACTCCAGCCAGGACCTTCGCCCATGACTGAGCCCCGCCAGACCGCTCCCGCCTCCGCCGCCGCGCAGATCCACGCGCAGATGACGGAGGCGCACAATGCCTACATGCAGACGCTGCAGGCGGCGCACGCTCAGTATATGCAGGCAACGCAGGCAATGCTTGCCTCGGCCAGCGCCGTCCCTGCCGTAGCGCCGCAACCGCAGGCCGCGCCAGCGCCTCAGCCTGTGGCGCCACCCGCGCCACCGCCGGTTGCAGCAGCGCCTGCACCTCAACCTGCGCCAGCCCCCGCCCCGGCAGCACCGGCACCTGCACCGGTCATGGCGGCACCGGTCCCCGCTCCAGTGCCTGCCCCTGCCCCTGCCGCGCCAGCGGCGCAGGACTTCACCGCGCTGGTGACCAGCCTGGTCGCTGAAAAGACCGGTTACCCATCCGACATGCTCGAACCCGATATGGACCTTGAGGGGGAGCTCGGCGTCGACTCCATCAAACAGGTCGAGATCCTCTCGGCCCTGCGCGAAAAGATGCCGAGCCTGCCGGAAATCGAGCCTGAACAGATCGCAGAGCTTCGCACGATCGCGAAGATCGCGGCGTTCCTCAGCCCATCGGCCAGCGCCACCCCGGCGCTCGCACCAGCGGCCCCAGCCGTCCACGCCAATGGCAATGGCTACGGCCATCACATAGACACCGCCGCGCCAGCGCCCACACCGGCAGCCCCGTCCGGCATCAACATGACCGAACTTGTCCGCAATCTTATCGCCGACAAGACAGGCTATCCGCCTGAAATGCTCGAAGACGATATGGACCTTGAGGGCGAGCTTGGTGTCGACTCCATCAAGCAGGTCGAGATCCTCTCTGCCCTGCGTGAGCAGATGCCGAACCTGCCAGAGGTCGAGCCGGAACAGATCGCAGAGCTGCGCTCCATCCGAAAGATCGCCGATTTTTTTGGCTAGGGGGCGCGCCGGCGTCGCCTGACGCTGCCCGCCCCGCTTCGCCAGCTCCCGGGCAGGAGGCCGCAACGCTTCCATCCCTGCCCCTCAAGGCTGTGGCCTATGTCAGCCAGTCCGCCATCGGACGGGTGACACCGGGCCTGCGCGAAGCATCGCTGATTGAATGGGTGACGCCGGACCTCAGCGCAGCGCAGCCCTTTGTCACCGCCCTCAACGCATCGGGCTTCAGGGTCAACGCCGTCACCAGCCCCAGCGGGACAGCCAGCGCCCTGATCCTCGCCCACGGCCTCGCCAGCCCGCGAGAGACATTGCACGCAGATGCCGTCGCTGCGCTAAAGATCAACGCCCAGCAACTCGAGGCACAAGGCGGCACAGTCATCCTGCTTCAGGATACAGGCGGCCTATTCCAACCGCACGACCACCGGGCCTGGCGCGGCGGGCTTTCCGGCCTCGCCCGCACCGCCGCGCGTGAATTCACCGCCGCCACAATCCGCCTGATCGATATCGACGTGGCTGGATTCGGCACGGCCCTCGCCGCCAGCCACCTTGCCGAAGAGTTGCTCACGGGCGGCACAGCACCTACCGCAGGCCTCAGCCCCGCTGGGCGTTACCTGCCGCAGGACACAGACTTCACCCTGCCCCGCAACCAACCCGGAAGGCTTGGCGCTCAGGACGTTATCCTCGTCACCGGCGGCGCGCGCGGCGTGACAGCAGACTGCGTGATCGAACTCGCCCGGCGCACAGGCGCGCGCTTTGCGTTGCTCGGCCGCTCAGAGATCACGCCATGGCCCGCAGGCCTTCCCGTCACCACCGATGAAAAGGCGCTGCGAGGCGCCCTCGCCAAGGCGGCCAAGGACGCTGGCGAGAAGATCACGCCTGCCGCGCTAAACCGCCGTGCCCGCGCCCTTCTGTCAGGCGCTGAAATCCGCGAAACGCTGGACGCTATCGCCCGCGCGGGCGGTGAGGCGCACTACATCCCGGCAGACGTTTCCGACCCTGCCGCCCTCGGCGCAGCCCTCGCCAATATTCGCAGCCAGCTGGGTGAGATTACGGGCCTCGTCCATGGCGCAGGCGTGCTTGCCGACAAGCTGATCCGCGAGAAAACGCCCGAACAGATCGCCCGCGTTTTCGGCCCCAAGATTGGCGGCCTCGAAGCCCTTATCTCGCAGCTCGACACGAGCCAGCTAAAAACCGTTGTCTTCTTCTCTTCCGTCGCCGCCCGCTATGGCAATGCGGGCCAGGCCGACTACGCCATGGCGAATGAAATCCTGAACCGCATGGCCTGGTGGCTGAAATCGGCTAATCCGACCGCCGCCATCACCTCCATCAATTGGGGCCCATGGGATGGCGGCATGGTGGATGACGGCCTTCGCGCAAAATTCGCAGAGCTTGGCGTCCCTCTGATATCGAAAGCCGCCGGGGCCAACGCCTTCGCCGACGCGGTTCTCGCAGGCGCCGCCTGCCCGGTCGAGCTCGTTGCCGGTGCGGAGATCGCGCATGTCTGAGGCGAAATTCGACCCGATCGCCATTGTCGGGCGCGGCTGCGTCCTCCCCGGCGCGTTGTCGCCTGCTGAGCTCTGGCGCGCAGTGCTGGATGAAAAAAGTCTCATCACCGACGCCCCGCCCGGCAAATGGGGCGTTACCGACGCCGAACACGAAGCACTAGGCTACAAGGGCGCCTTCGTCACCGGCTTCGACAAGGTCTTCGCCCCTGCCGCCCATGACCTCGATGACATCGACGCAAGCGACCTCGACCCCGTGTTTCAGTGGCTGCTGCATGCTGGCCGCGAAGCCTGGCGTGAGGCCGGACAACCCAAGGCGCGAAAGAACCGGATCGGCGTCATCGCGGGTAATCTCGGCTATCCGAGCCGCGCGCTCTCTGACTATGCCGCAGACATCTGGCTCGATGGCACGTCCGACATCGACCCGCAAAACCGCTTCAACACAGGCGGCCCCGCGCAGCTTCTTGCCCGCTCGCTCGGCGCGGCGGGCCCAGCCTTCGCCATCGATGCGGCCTGCGCGTCTTCGCTCTACGCCATCAAGCTCGCCTGCGACCGCTTGCAGGATCACAGCCTCGATATCGTCGTCGCCGCAGCTGTAAACGGCGCAGACAATCTCATCCTTCATCAGGGTTTTTCCGCCCTCAACGCACTCTCACCGACAGGCCGTTCACGGCCATTTGTGGACGGCGCAGATGGCCTTGTCCCGGCAGAAGGCGCCGCCGCCATCGTCCTCAAACGCCTGTCAGACTGCGACCTCGCCGACCGCGTCTTCGGCGTTATTCGCGGCATTGGTCTTTCCAATGATGGCCGCCGCAAATCCCTGCTCGCCCCAGATGGCGATGGCCAGCGCGAAGCCATGGCCGCCGCTTGGGCAGGTGCAGGCCTCGACCCGTCACGCGACATTGGTCTCGTTGAAGCGCACGCTACCGGCACACGCACGGGCGATGCTGTCGAACTCGCCGCAACCGCCGCCCATTTCGAGGGCATGGACGACCTCCCGATGGGGTCGCTCAAAGGCAATCTCGGCCACCTCATCACGGCCGCTGGCATGGCGAGCCTCATCAAGCTCACTTATGCCGTCAATGAGGGCATCATCCCGCCGACGCGGCTTGAAGGCGACGCCATCGCGGGCTTTGACGCAGGCGGCCTGACCCCCGCCCGGCAAGGCAAGTGGCCGGACGACCGCCCGCGCGTCGCGGCCCTCTCCAATTTCGGTTTTGGCGGCAACAATGCCCATCTGATCCTTGCCGCCGATGACGGTCATCGCGCGCGCCGAAAGGCCGTAAAGCCCGAACAGAAACCGCCCCATATCGCCGTCACCGCCACCGGCCTTTCCCTTGGCCCGGATCGCGGCGTCGCGCGCGTGCTTCAACGCCTGATGCGCCCGCCAAAGGATGCGCGCGGCTCGATGACAGAAACCCATGCCGATCCGAAAGCGCTTCGCGCACCGCCTTCAGATCTTTCTTCAGCACAGGGCCAGCAGGTCGCGCTCTGGGACGCGGTCGACGAAGCGCTTTCGCGCACAGCCCTGCCAGACGGCGCGCGCGTCGGCGTCTACACCGGTTTCAGCTGTGCCCCCGAAGCGGCCCGCTGGATGCTCCGTGCACGGATTTCGGAGCGCTTGGGCCTTAGCGCATCATCGCCAGAGGCGGACGCTGCCCGCAACGCCATTGCCGCGCCACTGAAAGCTGGCGACGTCCTTGGCGCGATGCCGAACGTTTCTGCAAACCGGCTGAATGTGCGCGGCGACTGGCGCGCGCTGGGATTTGCCGTGATGGAGGAGGAAGCGTCCGGCCTTCGCGTTGCAGAGCTTGCCATCCGCGCGCTTCAGGCGGGCGAGATCGACGCCGCCATCGTCGCCGCCGCCGACCTGTCCAGCGATGAGGTTCACGCCGCCACGGGCAGTGCGCGCACAGGCGACGCCGCCGCAGCCCTCATCCTGCAGCGCAGCGCGGACGCGCCGTCAGCAACTGAGATCCGCACGCTCCGCATTGAAGCGGGCCAGGCGCCAAACGCCCTCATCTCCCGCATCTATGGCCATGCCCATGCGGCGGGCAGCCTCGTCGAACTTGGCCTGCAGGCCGAAGCCGCCGCGCGCGGCCTCGAACTTGCCGATACGGGTCTCATCCCGCGGCTCGACAACTCAGCCACGCGCCCAGCTGTCGCGGGGGCCGCCATCAAACTGAAGACGCGCCCACAACCCTCGCCAGACCTGCTGCGCCCGCCGCCGCAGCTTGAAACCTATGGCGCCGACAGCCGCGACGCGCTCATCGCCTGCCTTGAAAGCCAGAAACAAGCCAGCGAGGGCAACCACCGGGTCGCCCTGCTCGCCTCACGCCCTGAAGAGATGACGGCGCTTCGCCTCGAAGCTGCCTCGCGCCTTCGTTCAGGCAGGCTTGAGAGCGGCGACGGCATCCATTTCGGTGCGGGCGCGCCAAAGGGTGATCTCGCCTTTGTCTTCACCGGCGCGGCTGCAGCTTATCCCGGCATGGGGCGCGATCTCTTCTCCGCCTTCCCATCTCTCGGCAAGCTTGTCACCCAGCGTTTCCCGGCAGCTCAATCTGTGGCCGACACGCTCGCCACTGGCCTTGAAAGCGCCTTCAGCCAGCTGCGCGCCACCACGCTCGTCTCGCAGGCCCAGCATCTCCTCCTGACGAAGAAACTTGGTCTCAACCCGACAGTCGCCATGGGGCTTTCTTCCGGCGAGACTAATTCGCTCATCGCCTTTGGCGCATGGGTCGATGCTGACGGACTGATGGGCACGATTGGCGAAAGCGGCATGTATGATCGCTACCTCGCAGGCGCGTTCGAAACCGCCCGCAAGGCATGGGGCGAGAAGGCCCAGATTGAATGGGCAACATGGCGCCTGCGCACCAGCGAGGCGGCTGTCCGCGACGCCATCAAGCCAGAGCCGCGCTGCGACATCACCATCATCTATAGCGCTAGCG
Source organism: Henriciella algicola (assembly GCF_003576245.1). Lineage (GTDB taxonomy): Bacteria > Pseudomonadota > Alphaproteobacteria > Caulobacterales > Hyphomonadaceae > Henriciella > Henriciella algicola. The sequence goes on along the minus strand of NZ_QWGA01000008.1, from coordinate 486,385 downwards.
ATGTGGTCATTTCTGGTGAGGCGATCGCCTGCCAGCGCGTCATAAAGCGGCTCGGCGCGGCAGCGATCCGCGTGCCGCATGACCTTACCGTGCACACCCCGGCCATGCTGCCTTATGAGAAGACCTGGCATCAGCTTCACTTCAGAAAGACGAAGGCGCCGGGCGGCGTGCGCTTCTACGCCAACGCCATCAACGGCGCATATGACGTCTCGGCCGACAGCGCCGCCAATATGCTGACAGGGCAGGCCATCGCGCCAATCAATTTCCCGGCGACGCTCCGCGCCGCGCATGCCGACGGCGTGCAGACCTTTATCGAGATCGGGCCCCGCGACACGCTCACCGGGGCCGTTCAGGAAACGCTGGGGGCTTCTGCCACGGCGCTGCCAACAGACCGGTTCGGCACGCCCGCGCTTGACAGTATCGCCGCCCTCACCGCGCGCCTCTTTGCTGAAGGGCGCGCGCTCAATGTGGACTGGCTGAAGTCACAGCTAGATGAGGCCTCCGCCAACACCTTGCCCTTGCGGGTGAAAGACAAGGGCGCCATCACGTTCGATGCGCATGCCGCGCCGCCGCGCCTGCCACAGCTTCCATCTGGCTCGCGCCAGACGGCGCGCCGCCGCCTCGCCCTGCCCAAACGGCCATCCTTCAAGCCCGGCCCGCTCCCGCCCGCAAAACCAGCGCACGCGCGCACACTTCCATTGCCGCCCGGCACAAGCTGGGTTCCGCCCGTGGTGAAGACAGTCGGCACCGCTGTTCTTGAGCGGAGGCGTCCTGCACCGGCCGCGACGCCCCCAACCGCGCCGACGCCCGCACCAAAGCTCGCCCCGGCCAAGCGCATTTCGCCTGCTCCTGCTCAGGCATTCAAATCCGTCACGCCGCTGCAGCGTCGGACGCCCATAGGCCCCTCCTTCACCCGCGCTCAGATCGAGCAGGCTGCCGTCGGCAACATTTCCGATGTCTTCGGCGAGGCCTTCGCCGCGCAGGACAAATACCGCCGTCAGGTGCGTATGCCGCGCCCGCCCATGCTGCTCTGTGACCGCATCACCGGCATTGATGCCGAAGCCCTCGTTCAGGGCAAAGGCACCATCTGGACCGAAACCGATGTGACGGCAGACCTCTGGGCGGTAAGTGACGGCATGCTGCGCCCCGGTCCCCTGATCGAGGCGGGGCAGGCAGACCTTGCACTCATCTCATGGATGGGCGCGGACATGCTGAACTGCTCGGACCGCGTCTACCGCCTGCTCGGCTGCGAGCTTACCTTCCACGAAGGCGGCTTGCCGCGCGTGGGAGAGACGTTGCGCTTCCAGATCTCGATCAAGGGCCATGCAGAGCTGTCCGGCGTCCGCATGTTCTTCTTCGAATATGACTGCTACGCCGATGAGCGCCTGCTCCTGTCTGTCCGCAATGGTCAGGCAGGCTTCTTCACTGATGATGAACTCGCCAACTCCAAGGGTGTACTCTGGGACGCCAGCGAAGGCGCGCCAACGGCAGAGCCGCGCCTCGACAAGAAATCACCGACAGGCAAGCGTAGCTTCAGCGCCGCCGACGTCGCCGCCTTCCGCGCTGGCGACACCTATCGCTGTTTTGGCGAAGGGTTTGAGCGCGCGGCCCCGCACACACGACCTGCCCGCCTGCCAGCTGGCAAGCTCTCGCTCTTTGATGATGTGGCTGAGTTTGACCCCACAGGCGGGCCATGGGGGCGCGGTTATCTCAAGGCCCGCCACAAGGTGGCGAAGGACGCCTGGTTCTATGATGGCCATTTCCACGAAGACCCGTGCATGCCCGGCACGCTCATGGCCGAAGCGGCTGTTCAGGCGCTGGAATTCACTGCCGCAGGACTTGGTCTCACCATTGAGCGTGACAGCCATGTCTTTGAACCGGCACCGGGCGCGCCTGCGACCTTCTACTGCCGGGGTCAGGTCACGCCCGATGCGGACCACGACGTCACTTATGAGGTCTTCGTCGACGAGGTGATCGACGGCGAGGAGCCGATGGTCTTCGCCAGCCTTCTTGCCCGCTCTGATGGCCGGAAGGTGTTCTACTGTCCGCGCTTTGGCATCCGCCTTCGCCGCCAGTGGCCAGACCAGCCAAAAGCCGCCACCCCACCTCACTATGTGAACGCTGATTGCGACGTGCGCGGTGACGAAGCGGCCCTCATGGAGTGCGGCTCTGGGGCGCCGAGCAATGCCTTTGGCAGCATGTATGCGCCCTTCGACACGAAAGGCGCTGTCCCGCGCCTACCACAGCCGCCCTATCACATGGTCAGCCGTGTCCTCTCAGTCTCCGGCCCTGCTGGCCAGCAGTCTGCAGGCCTCAAAGCTGTCGCCGAATACGATGTCCCGATAGACGCCTGGTACTTCGAGGATGGCGGCACGGGCACCATGCCTTTCAGCGTGCTGACAGAAGTCATCCTTCAACCCTGCGGCTGGCTCGCTTCCTATTCAGGCTTTGCCCTCTCTGGTGAGACGCGCTTCCGCAATCTCGATGGCAGCGGCAAGCTGCATCGTCAGGTCCGCCCCGGCGACGGTATGGTCCGCACGGCAACGACGCTGACCCGCTGCTCGCGCGTGGGGCCGATGACGATCGTCTTCTTCGCGCTCGAAGCCACGCTCGCCGATGGCACCCCCATCATCTCGCTCGAGACGAGCTTCGGTTTCTTCACCAAAGCCTCGCTCGCCGCGCAGGCTGGCCTTAAGCCAACCGACGCGGACCGCGACTTCGTCAACGCGCCAGCCGACCCACCGAGCGAGGACGGCACCCGCCTGCTGGCCTCCCGCAACCGTCTCGCCCTGTTCGACGTCATCGACCGGTTCGAGCCAGAAGGCGGCAGCGCCGGTCTTGGCCAGATCCGCGCTCGGCAGGCCGTCGACCCTTATGCCTGGTACTTCAAGGCGCACTTCTTCTCTGACCCGGTCCAGCCCGGTTCACTCGGCCTCGATATGCTGGTGCAGCTTCTCGCCCGCGCGGCAGACCTTAAAGGTCTTGCGGACCGGTTCGAGCATCCTGTCTGGGAGCCGATTGCCGAGGCCAATGACGTGAACTGGACCTATCGCGGTCAGGTCATGCCAACGGCGAAACAGGCGACCCCGATGGTCGAGATTCTGGCCGTCGAAGAAAGCGATCACGCGACCATCGTGAAGGGGCGCGGCGTGCTCTGGGTCGATGGGCTGAAGATCTATGAGATGCGCGAATTGAGTGTCCGTATATGCACCGCCCGTACACCGTCACTGCACCGCCACTGCACCATGTTTTCTGCTGGAAACGAGGGCTGGCTACAGTCGCATCGTCCAACCCATACCCTCCCCTCGCTCCCCCTTCTCGCCCAGGCCGGAATGGCCCTGCAGCAGGCAAGAGCGGCAGGCTTCGAAGGCTACCCGATTGAACTGAAAGCGTTTTCTCCTAAGCGCTGGGGAAGCCTCAGCGGTGATGGCCTCAGCGTAGAGACAAGGGTGGCACCAGACGGCGACGCGAGATTGCGCGGCCGCGATGCCCTCTCCGGCGACGCGCCATGGTACGAAATTTCCGCCGGAAAGATCAGTCAGCCGGTGCGTGGGCCGAAGCCAAAACTTGGGGCCGAAAAGCATGGAAAGAAGCGTGCTACTCCTTATGCCTCCGGCGACCTTTTCCATGGGCCTGCCATGCAGCCGGTGGTCTCGATGCGCCGTGACGCAAAGGGTTTCGAAGCGGTTCTGGACCTTGCCGCGGGCATCAATCCCGGGGACCCATTCGACCCGGTGATACTGGACGGCCTCGTCCATGGCCCACCGCACGAAACGCCTGAAGAATGGTTCGAGGATGCGGAAAACACCGCCATCTACCCTGTCCGGATTGACCGCCTGAGCGTGCTCGGCCCGCTTCCGGAAAGCGGGAAACTCACCGTAAGGGGCCGCCCGCAAGCTCGCCTTGAAGGCTCTGATGACCTGCCCGTCCTCGTCGAGGCCTATCTAGAAAACGGCACGCTCTGGGCGAGGCTGGACCTCATCGAAAAGGCTTATCCGAAAGGCAAGCTCGGCGCACTCAACCCATTGGCCAGAAAGGTTTTTCTGACCGGCACAAGTGACGAGGTGGTCGCACCGCTCAGCTGGCAGGAAGGCGATCGCAGCCTTGTGGCGCCCGCCGATGTCATGGCGTGCGACTGGCTGCCCGGCACGGTCGCCGCCGCCTGGGGACTGGACGGGCTGACAGGTGCTGACCTCATCAAGCGCGTCGCGGTGAAGGAATTCTTCGCCCGCAAATGGGGCATCCATCCGCAGAAGCTGACCCTAGACCCACCCTTCGTCATCGGCCCGAACGCCCGCAGCCGTTACGATCTGCGCTTCGATACTGCCGCGCGCGCCTGGTCTGTCGGAGATGATCCCCATGGATAATTTTGAGATCATCCCCGTCACCGATGCCACCCTCCCCTTGGTCCAGCACCTGCGCTACCGGGTCTATTGCGCCGAGAAACAGTTCGCCATGAAAGGCGCCGACCATGAAAGCCGGCTGCTTCGCGATGAGGCTGATCTGCTTGGCGAGACTTTCGCGCTATTTGATGGGGCCGACCTTGTTTCCAGCGCGCAGGTCATCCCTGTGCATGCAAGCGAAGCATCTGAAAGATTTCGGGTTTTCGACCTCGGATCAGTCCTCGCTGAAGGGGAAAGCTGCGTCGTTGTGTCGAAACTTGTCACCGCACCAGAGAGGCGAGGCTCCAAGACGCTCGGCCCGGTGATGCGCGCCGTGCTCGACTATGTGGCCCGCAACAAGCACCGCTATATCGCCATTCTGGCCGAAGCGCAGATGCGTGAGTTCTATGGCTCCATGGGCTTTGACATCCGCAAGGAAGGCATCGACGCGCCGCCCTTCGGCACTGTTTCCCTTATGGTTTTTGACATGCAGGATGATCGTCACACGAGCGGCAAATCCCTCGCCGGCTGGATGTTCAAATCGATTTTTGCGCGCTGAACGCGGCCGTGCAGACCGCGTCAGGGCCAGCGTCGATCACTGACAGCTTTAGCGACACGCCGCGATCTTCGATGACGGTTTCATCCACGCGCCCGAGAATGAAATCCGACAGTATTTCAACGCTCTTCGCACCGCCGCGCAGCCCCTCTCCCCGGCATTTCAGGACCGCTTCCTTGGCCGTCCATAGACGATAGAAGGCGACGAGACGGGCAGCTTCGTCGCCTGCCGAGCTAACCGCCTCAGCCTCGCTATCGCTTGCGGTCATGGAGAGGATCACGTCCGTTTCACGCGGGACCAGCCGCTCGATATCGATACCAACCACGGCGTTTTCTATCAGCGCCGCCGCCGCGACGGGCCCTGACTTCGACCAGCTGATAGCTAGGTCAGACGCGCCAACTAGCTCCGGGCGGGCATCGTCATAGCTTTGAAGAACCGGCGTTCCAGCCTGTGGCCGCTGCTTCTGGATAAGCTGCCGCATGAGCCATCTGCCATGCAGGAAGTCGGCCGCGTCTTCGCTTTGTCGAAGCCTGGATGCACGTGTTTTTTCGGCCTCGTTAGCAGGCTCAAGGCCGTGCTGGATGTTCCGCCTGTCGGAGATCGCCCAGACCGGGCCAGCAGCTATAGAGCCGCCGCGCATTGTCAAAGCGGGTGCCGGGCAGGCCCTGCTAATTCGTCAATCCGGTTGAGAAGCGCTGGAAGTCCCTGCCCTTCAGGGCGTTTGACGGTGTAGGAAGAGCGCTCACTCGACACGAAACGCCGTCTCACCGTTTCGCGCGCGCGACTGACGCGGCTCTTGATCGTGCCCGCAGAGCAACCGCAGACCTCGCCTGCCTCATCATAGGTCATGCCTGCCGCCAGGATCAGGATAAGCGCGTCGCGCTGGTCGTCTGGCAGCTGGCTGATAAGGTGCTCCATACGCGCGAAATCCTTGGCGGTTTCTTGCTGGGCCTCAGCGACAAGCGCGGCGGCAATCACATCCGGCTCAAGATTGACCGAACGCCATGAGCGGCGCTTCTGCATGTAGAATTCGTTGCGCAGGATGCGGAATAGCCATGGTCGCATTGGTTGCGAGGGGTCAAACATCTCTTGAGATGTCCAGGCTTTCAGACAAGCGTCCTGAACAAGGTCGTCGGCGAGTGCTGCGTCGCGGCAGAGACCTCTGGCAAATGCCCTCAGCTCGGGCATGAGCGCTTCGAGGCGCGCGACGAACGACGCTTCTAGATTTTCAACCAAACGACCCAACTCCAACACCCACCAGCCGACTATTGCCGTGCTTCAATCTTTCTTGTTTTCCTGCTCTCGCAGGCGCCGGATCAGGTCCTGCAGACGCTCCGGGACTGGCTCTTCAGCCACGTCCCGATAAGCCTTTCGCAGGGCTTCACCGACAGGCGGTTCGTTCATCCAGGGTGATGGCGATTTGCGGCCTCGCTCTGCAGACGACTTTTTCTTATTCAAGGTTTCGTCCCGGCGATAATAAATCAGGTCCGCTCTGGTGCCACACACCCTCCAATGCCGCAACTATGCCTGATGCCATCTAACGCGCAATTTCCTAATCTCTTTCTAAATTCCAGTGAAACTTTCTGCCTTTGCCCCAAAGCAGCCATGCCCAATCGGTTTAGCGTGCGGATCCCGCGTCACCTGTCCGAACTGTAAATTGCGCAGCGAAAGCGGAAACATAACAACGTGAACGGCGTTGAATTATTGCGCGTGCAGCATACCGCTTAAGGGTGTGATCGATGCTTAGGGCAAACCCGCGTCGATAGCGGTATTGAGCAGCGTCTGAAGAGTTGGGGATACATGTTAAATCGAGTTTTCTTTTTCCTGATCGTCGCACTGGCGATGACAGCGTCTGCCGCTGCGGAGAAAGTTGACATCGAATTCGCTGGTGACCGCCCCGGCGACGAGCTGAGATCGACACTTCAGGACGCCCTCGCCGATGAAAGCACGCCGCAGACTGCGCTGGAGGCGCGGCGGCAAGGAAGGCGCGCGGCCGAAGCTGTCCGGAGCGCGCTGAACAGCGAAGGCTATTACGATCCGCAGATTGACCTCGCCGTGCTGGGCACCGATGCGCCAGAAGCGCGGCTGCGTGTCGATACGGGACCGCGTTTTGCTTTGGGCCGGGTGAAGGTGTCATTCGTCGGATCGGTGCCAACCGAAGCCGATCAGGAAGTGATCCGCGCTGGACTGCCTGTTCGCGCGGGGCGGCCCGCCATTCCGGCAGATGTGATCGATGCAGAGCGCTGGATCACGAATGAGCTGCGCAATGCCGGCTATCCCTATGCAAAAGTCGACGAGCGCCGCGTCATTGGAGACCGCGACGCCGAAACGCTAAGCGTTACCTATGAAACCCGCACCGGACCACGCGTCGTGTTTGGCGAGACCCGCTTTCCGAACGAGAAGATGAAAACCAAGGCGAGCTATCTCGACCGCCTTGTCCCTTATGAAGCGGGCGAGGTTTACGACCCTGCTGCGCTTTCCCAGTTCAACACCCGTCTTGCCGAAACGCGCATGTTCAAGGTTGCGCGCGCCGATCTCGCGACTGAGCCCTCCGGCGAAACTGAAGACGGTCAGCAAATCCGCGATGTGGTCGTCACGCTTACCGAGCGCCCGCAGAATTCGATCGGGCTTGGTGGCAAATACTCGACCAGCGAAGGCTTCGGTCTCAATGCGGAACTGACCCGCCGAAACCTGACCCGGCGCGGCGACGTGCTGAGCGCAGATCTTACCGTGGCTGAGCTTGAGCAATCGCTTGAAGTCATCTGGCGCCGCCCGAATGAGTTTGGCTATGGCCGCGGGCTGGTCCTGTCGGCGGGCGTCAAGAATGAGACGACCGACGCCTATGACCGTCAGGCTGTGTTCGCAGGCGTCGGCTTTGAAGTCGTCCGAAGCCCAGAGTTCACCTATTCCTATGGTGTGCAGGGCGAAATCGCGAAGGAAGAAGACGAGTATGGCGAACGCGACCTGCAGGTCGTCTCCGTCTATGCCGACGCCCGCCTCGACAAGACTGACAGCCTGCTTGACCCGCGCTCAGGCTGGCGGGCCAACGCCCGGGTCGAACCAAGTTACGCCTTTGGCGACGAGGTGAGTCCCTATGTGCGCTCGGTCGGCCAGATCAGCGCCTATGTGCCTTTTGACGAAGACAGGAAGTTCGTCCTCGCCGGGCGTTTTAAGGCAGGCGCCGTTGTCGGGGCCGACGTCGAGAATCTGCCCGTCGATACGCGTTTCTATTCCGGTGGCGGGGGCAGCGTGCGCGGCTATGCCTATCAGGCCATCGGACCGCAGGCAGATGACGGCACGCCGCTGGGCGGTTCTTCGGTCATCGAAACCTCGATTGAGGGCCGCTATGCCGTGCGACCGAATATTGGCGTGGTCGCCTTCCTTGATGCGGGGGCGGTTTCCACCAGCCAGTTCTCCGACTTCAGCGATGCGCGCTATGGCGCAGGGGTTGGCGTGCGCTACACCACGCCGGCAGGCCCGATCCGCCTTGATGTGGCGACACCGCTGAACCCCACAGATTTTGACGACCCGGTCCAGATCTACATCTCGATCGGTCAGGCCTTTTAATGAGCACCACTGACCCGACCCCGAGCCAGCCCGCCCAGAAGCGGAGCCTGACACGCCGCCTTCTGAAATGGACGGCGATAATCCTCGGCGTGCTGCTGGCCCTGATCATTATCCTGATACTGGCCGCGAGATATGTGGCGCAGTCCGGCTTTGGCCGCGAATTCGTCGAGACGCGGATCGAAGCGGCTGACCCGTCCGGTCAGGAAATCGAGGTCGAAGGCCTGTCCGGTGACCTTCTCGGCACATTCCGGATCGAGCGGCTCACCGTCGCCGATGAAGACGGTGTCTGGCTGATCGCGGAAAACCTCCTCGCTGACTGGAAGCCGTTTGACCTGCGCAGGCGCGCGCTGACGATCGAGGCGCTGGAAGCAGACCTCATTCACGTCCTGCGCCGCCCTATCCTGCAGCCGTCCGAGCGCGAACCTTCGTCCGGTGGCTCCATGCCGCTGCGCGCAGGTGAGCTTGGGCGCCTGCGGATCGAAGAGCTGCGAACCGATGAAGGCGTCATTCCGCGCGCACTGTCGCTGAATATCGAAGCACAGGGCGCCATTGGCCGCGATGGCGGGCGGACCGAAATGGCGGTCGTCCCGCTGGATGGTAATGGCGATGAACTGCTCGCAGACCTCACCTGGTCGGACGATTTCCGGGTTCAGGGCAATCTGGAGCTCGAAGGCCCCGCAGGTGGCCTGTTTGCGAGCCTTGCCCGCCTCGACCCGGACCAGTCTATCTCTGCGACGCTGGATACACAGGGCGCGCTGAATGAGTGGCAGGCCGATGCAGATATCGAGATTGGCGGCTCGCCGCTCATCACGCTTGATGCAGAAGCACGCGATGAGATCATCAGCTTCCAGTCAGACATCCAGCCAGCGCTGCACCCGCTGACCCGGCAGATCTCAGACACGTTGGGTGATACGCTGTCCATCGAGGGTGACCTGTCGCGCGGCGATGGAGGCCCGACGCTGGACGTCACGGCCATCGCCGAAGGTCTTGAGCTGAGCGCGATTGCGCAGCAGGCTGAAGATGGCGGCTACCGTGCTGACCTGCGGCTGACTGCGGACAATCCGACCCGCTATGCCAATGTCGAGAATGTAAACATCGGCGAAGCCATGCTTGACGGCGTGCTCGTCTATGCCGATGGCACGGCGCGCTTTGACGGTGATGTGCGGGCCTCCCGTGTTGATGTACCGTCCTTCGCAGCTGACACAGTGTCCGGCCCGATGACGGCCATTTATGGCGATAGCCGCGCGAGTGTTCGCACCACGCTCAAGGCCGCAGGAGCGAACCTGCCAGGCATGAGCGGACAAATTGCCGGGCGCGCGCCGGTGCTCGTGCTGAACGGCGACTACAATATCGCAGACCGGACCATTGAGCTGCGAGAGACCGTCGTGCGCGGACGCGCTGGCCGTATCGCCGTCCAGGGCGACGTCGCCCTGTCGCCATCGTTAAGCGCCAATGTCTCTGGCAGCTTCCAGCTTGATGGCGGCACCGCCAACCTCGCCCGACCGGTAAACCTTCAGGGTAATTTCGAAGCCAGTCGCGCTGGCGCAGGCACGACCCGGTTCAATACGCAGATCAATGCGAGCGAGCTTGGCGCCCTGCCTGCCCCCCTTAGCGACTGGGCATCGGACGCAGCCCTGCTCAATGTGAACGGCGTGCTGCAGCCAGATAATGCCGTAGACCTTAACCAGATTTCGCTGGAGAGCGGGACGCTGTCGCTCAATGGGTCTGGCCGGCTTAGCAATGAGCAGGCCATATCGGCATCGCTGCAGCTACAGGCGGGCGAAGCGAATGTTGCAGGCTATGCGCTGGAGAGCGTGAGCGGGCGCGCGGATATCTCCGGTACGCTCGACGCGATGGACTTTGTCGTGAACTTCAATGCGCCGCAGCTGGCGAGCGAGAGCTTGACCTTCACAGATATCGGCCTTGGCGCGGACGGCACCTATGGCGGCGGGGCGCTGAATGCCTCTGTCTCGCTGAACGCAGGGACAACGAATGGTCCGCTAGATGTCCAGACCGGTGTCGCCCTTAACGGGTCGGACTGGCAGGTTGAGGGGCTCGAGGCGAGCTGGGGCCCGCTGGCTGCGAACGCGACCGTCAGCGGCTCTGGCGGTGAGCTCGGCACGATCCGCGGCGAAGCGAATGTTCGCGGCGACCTGCCCGAAGGCCTGCCTGCCCGCCGCGTTGACGCCAGTGCCTTTATCGAAGGCGAAGCGCTGACCATTGATGCAACGCTGGAAGAGGTCGCCGCCGGGCCGACCCGCGCAGATGCGCTGGTCATTCGCGCGACGGGCACGCCGGACAATGCCGACTTCATCGTCGAGATGGATGGCAGCACCGAAGTCGATGGCCTCTCCTATCGCACGCTCTTGAATGTCGACGGCAATGTCAGCGGGTTGACTAGTGGCGCGATGGAGCTGACCGCAGGCCTCGATGCAAGCCTCGGCGACCTCACACTGGTGACGCAGGAACCGCTTCGCTACGCCTCGTTCGAAGACGGGATGGAAGTGTCGACAGAGCTTGCTGCACTTGGTGGTTCGCTGTCGGCCAACCTGACGACGCGCGGCGACACAGAGCTGCGCGCATCAGCAGGCGGGCTTGAAGTAGCCCCGCTCCTTGTCCTTCTGGGACGCCCGGCGCTTGATGGCGCGCTGGACCTGTCGCTGGCCTTTGACGAGACGGCAGAAGGCGGGCTTAGCGGCCCCATCGAAGCAGAGATGCGCGGTGTCGCGCGCCCGGGCTCAGACCTTCCACCGGTGGATTTGTTTGTCAGCGGCACGCTGCAGCCTGACCTTCTCGATCTGGCGCTCCGCGCGCTGGACAATGAGACGCTGGAAGCGCGTGCGGCAATTGAAGTGCCAGTGAACACGTATGAAAGCGCGCCTTTTATACAGCCGGTTGCGGGCGCGAGCATGCCCTTCTCGGCGAATGCCAGCGGTCAGATCGAGGCGATTGCTGCGCTATTCATTCCGCCGCAAATGGTGCTGCAGGGCGTGGTGAACGCCGACCTTTCGGGTGAGCTGCCATCCCTGAATGAGAGCTTCTCCGGCACGGTGCAATTCTCCGAAGGCGTCTTCGAGCATGGCGACCTTGGCATGGTCCTCAACCGGATTTCCGCCGATGCGCGTCTTGGAGGCGGCACCGTCACGCTGGAGAGCTTTGCGGCGCGTGGCCGGTCTGGCGGCACGCTTGAGGGCAGCGGCTCGATGGCGGTGGATGGGTCAGGTCGCAGCGATGTCGAAATCCGCGCCAATCGCCTCGTCGTGACGGAACGCCGTGAGGGCTCCGCCACGGTGAGCGGGACACTGTCGCTGAACCAGCAGCCCGACCTGTTTGAGATCACAGGCGACCTCACGGTCGACGAAGGCTCCATCAATCTCGCCAACCTGCCGCAGGGCGGCCCGCCGACGCTGGACGTCACTTTCCGCGAGCCCGATGAGGATGAAGACGAAGAAGAAGCCGAAGAAGCCGCGACGCGGCTCGACATCAGCCTCAACGCACCTGGTCGCATCGACATTAGCGGGCGCGGCGTCAATGCAGAGCTTGCCCTCGACGCCGACATCGAAGGCCCGATTGGCAGCCCGGTCATCACAGGCGAGGCAGAAATCGTGCGGGGCCGGTTCGACCTTATCGGCAAGCGTTTCGAGTTCGGGGAGAGCACTGTGCGCCTGTCGCCTGACCTTGGCGAAAGCCGGCTGGCTGTGCGCGCCGAGCATGAGACGCGCGACGACATCACCGCCATCCTGAACGTGGTCGGCACGGTGTCGCGGCCCGAGATCGAGCTCACCTCTGAGCCTGTCCTGCCGGAAGACGAAGTTCTCTCGCGGGTGCTGTTCGGGCGCTCACCAACGCAGCTGACGGCGCTGGAAACCGCGCGTCTGGCAGCGGCGCTCGCCCAGCTATCCGGCGGCGGCGGTTTTGACCTTCTTGGCGGCATCGAGACCGCGCTCGGCCTGGACACATTCGATGTCGGCAGCGGCGCGAGCGGCGGCGTCGAGGTGACGAGCGGCAAGTACCTTACCGACAATGTCTATCTTGAGGTGCGCTCAGGCGCGACCGGCGCGCCGGGTATCGCTATTGAGTGGGAGCCGATTGAGAATATCGAGGTCGAGGCCGCCACGAATACGGGCGAGGACCAGGGTCAGGAACTCTCGATCCAGTGGACGCGCGACTTCGATGACCCCGGCAGCGGTGACGAAGACTAAAGCTCGCCCTTGAGACGCCGCATAACACCGGAAAAGTCGATGTCGCCGAAGCCGTCCTCGTCCAGCTTTGCATAGATCTGCTGGGCGTGATTGCCGAGCGGCGTATCCGCGCCGACATCATCGCCCGCACCCATGGCAAGACGAAGGTCCTTCAGCATCATCGCGACGGCAAAGCCCGGCTTGTACTCGCGGTTGGACGGCGCAGTCGGCACTGGCCCCGGCGCCGGGCAATAGCTGGTCATGGACCAGCACTGGCCAGACGCGGTGGACGAGATGTCGTAAAAAGTCTGCGCATCGAGACCGAGCTTCTCAGCAAGGTTGAACGCCTCGCAAGTGCCGATCATGGAAATGCCGAGCAGCATATTGTTGGCGATCTTTGCGACCTGCCCGTTGCCCGGGTCGCCCGCATGGAAGACGTTCTTGCCCATAATATCGAGGATAGGCTTTGCCTTCTCGAACCCATCCTTTGGGCCACCCACCATGAAGGTCAGCGTGCCTGCCTCGGCAGCGGCCACACCGCCTGAGACCGGCGCATCCATATAGGAAAAGCCTGCGTCCGCGGCTTTTCCGGCAGCATCGCGGGCCTCTTCAACGGCGATGGTCGAACAGTCGAGAAAAAGCGTGCCCGGCTTCGCGTGGGCTGTGACACCATCCTCACCGAAATAGACCTGATGGACATGCCTGCCAGCTGGCAGCATGGACACCACGACGTCGACATCGCCAACCGCCTCGCCGACAGTGGCGGCCGCTTTCGCCCCTGCCGCGACAGCGGCCTTCACCGCGTCGGCGTTGAGGTCAAAGGCGTGTACATCATGTCCCGCCTTGGCGAGGTTCGCGCACATGCCGGAGCCCATATTGCCAAGGCCAATGAATGCAATCTTCGTCATGGTGAGGTCTCCTCCCTAGAGAAATGTAAGCTCGTCCGCCCCTAGCGGCGCGAAGAAGCTGTCGACCAGCTTCTCATCCACTGAGGCCAGATCGGCCGGGACCCATTTCGGGTCATTGTCACGGTCCACGAGGACGGCGCGCACGCCTTCGATGAAGTTCTCGGTACAGACCATGCGGGACCCGATCCGGTACTCCATCTTCATGTTCTCGCGGAAATCGTTCAGTTCGCCGCCTTCGCGAAGCTGGCGATGAGCGACTTTCAGCGTAAGCGGTGACTTGGTCTTCAGCGTCTCGGCTTGCTTCTGGGCCCAATCGCTGCCCCCTTCGAGGCAGGAGATGATCTCCTCGACCGTGTCCTTGCCGAAGCAGTTATCGATCTCGGACTGGTGTTCGGCGAAGCTGCCTTCTGCCGACTGTTCCAGCCCATCGAGAGCGGAAAGCCCCTCATCTGCGAGCTTCGCAGCAAGGCCGGTAGCATCTTCGCTAAAGTGCGTCGCGACGCCTGCCGCCAGCACATCCTTGCCCTTCAGGCGCGCGCCCGTGAGGGCCAGCCATTGGCCGAGTTCACCGTCCAGACGCGGCAGGAACCAGCCGCCGCCGACATCGGGGAAAAGGCCGATGCCGCTCTCGGGCATGGCAAAGGTCGTGTTCGCGGTCGCCACGCGCACATCGCCGTGCACGGAGATGCCGACGCCGCCGCCCATGGTGACGCCATCAATGATAGCGACGTAGGGCTTCGGATATTCTTCGATCAGCGTGTTGAGACGGTATTCAGCCGCGAAGAAAGCCTGCGCCTCCTTGCCGTCGGCCTTGCCGGAATCCTGCAGCATGCGGATGTCACCGCCTGCGCAAAAGCCGCGCGTATCTTCGAGATGATCGACAATGACCAGCTCAACCGCATCATCGTCCCGCCACGCCAGCAGCGCCTCAATCATCAGGTCGCACATTTCCTGATTGAGGGAGTGGAGCGCTTTCGGGCGGTTCAGCGTGATCCGGCCAGCGCGGCCTTCCTTGCGGGCGATAACGGGTAGATCGGTCATACCTGGCCTTTCATCATTTCACGCGCGACGATGACGCGCATGATTTCATTCGTACCTTCAAGGATCTGGTGGACGCGAAGGTCGCGGACGATGCGCTCGACTTCATAGTCGCCGAGATAGCCATAACCGCCGTGCAGTTGCAGGGCGTCATTGGCGACCTTGGAGGATGTGTCTGTCACGAAGCGCTTTGCCATGGCGCAGAATTTGGTCGCGTCAGGCGTCTTCTTGTCGAGCTTGGAAGCAGCCTCATAGAGAAGCGCGCGGGCAGCCGCGAGCTCGGTTTCCATGTCGGCCAGCTTGAACTGTGTCGCCTGGAAATCGATGATGGCGCGGCCGAACTGCTGGCGTTCCTGCACATAGGCGAAGGCGCGGTCCAGCGCGTCCTGCGCGCCGCCAAGGGCACAGGCCGCAATGTTGAGGCGTCCGCCATCGAGGCCAGCCATGGCGAATTTGAAGCCATTGCCTTCGTCGCCAACGCGGTTCGTCGCGGGAATACGGCAATCGTCAAAATTGACCATGGCGGTCGGCTGGGCGCGCCAGCCCATCTTGTCTTCGTGCTTGCCAAAGGAAAGACCCGGCGCGTCCTTGTCGACGATAAAGGTCGATACGCCCTTCGCTCCGCCATCATCGGTGCGGGCCATGACGACATAGACATCAGAAAAGCCCGCGCCCGAAATGAAGACCTTCGCACCGTTGAGGACATATTCGTCCCCGTCGAGCTTTGCTGTCGTCTTGAGGCTCGCCGCATCGGAGCCTGCGCCCGGTTCTGTCAGGCAGTAGGATGCGATGAGTTCGGTGGCCGTCAGGCGCGGGACATATTTCGCGCGCAGCTGATCATGCGCGAAGCTATCGATCATCCATGTTGCCATATTGTGGATCGACAGGAAGGCCGCGTGGCTGATGTCACCGCGAGAGAGCTGCTCGAAGATCAAGGCCGCATCGAGGCGCGTGAGGCCCGAACCGCCATGCTCCTCAGTCGTGTAGATGCCACCAAAGCCGAGCTCGCCCAGCGCTTCCAGTTTGGAGCGATCAAGAAAGCCTTCCTTATCCCACTTGGCCGCGTTTGGCCGCAGCTCATTCACGGCGAAATTCTTCGCCATGTCGGAAATCATCGTCTGTTCTTCAGTGAGGATCATCTTGCGTCCTGCTAGTTATATAAGGTTCGAAACGGACATAGTGCGCGAATTAGCTACCTGTAGCCTTCGACAAGTTCCAGAGTTTGGTCCGCGCAGGAAAAGCGATACACGCCTCCCCCGCCCCGGATTGACTGATCAGGCACAATGCTGACGGTTGCCTCACCGGCAGAAAATTCAGAACGAACTGTCCAGTCTCCCCGGTAGTCAGACGGCACCTGTGCCTTCAACTCTTTGACCTTGGCATCGACAGATTGGGCCATGGCCGGACGGCATTGCGCCTGCCAGCTCGACGCCTCACCATCCGCACAAGCGACGAGCAACGGCGAGGCGAGGAGCATCGATGCGGCGAACGCCTTCACGCTGCGCCCTATTGCATCGTCGGGATGATGAAAGCCTGATCGCCAACATCGCCTTCCGGCCAACGCTGGGTGACGGTCTTGATCTTGGTCCAGAAGCGGACGCCTTCCGGGCCGTGCTGGTTCGTGTCGCCAAAGGCAGACCGCTTCCAGCCGCCGAAAGTGTGGTAGCTCACCGGCACCGGGATCGGCACATTGATACCGACCATGCCGACATTGACCTGTGAGGCGAACTCACGGGCGGCGCGGCCGTCGGAGGTGAAGATCGCAACGCCATTGCCATACTGGTGGTTGGACGGCAGGGCGGCCGCTTCTTCCAGCGTTTCAGCGCGCACGACCTGAAGGACGGGACCGAAGATCTCTTCCTTATAGGAGCGCATATTCGGCTTCACATGGTCGAACAGGGACGGGCCGACAAAGAAGCCGTTCTCATGGCCCTGCAGCGTGTGACCGCGGCCATCGAGGCGAAGGTCTGCGCCTTCTTCGACACCCATGCGGATATAGTCCTCGACCTTCGCCTTGTGGGCGGCGGAGACAACCGGGCCGTAATGGGCGTCGGCGTCGGTGGAGATACCAACTTTCAGGTTCTGGGCCGCTTCCAGCATGCGCTCAACGAACTCGTCGCCGGTCTTCTTGCCAACGGTGACAGCCACAGGCAGCGCCATGCAGCGCTCGCCAGCTGAGCCATAGGCCGCGCCGACAATGTCCTTTACCGCCTGCTCCATATTGCAGTCCGGCATGATGATGCCGTGGTTCTTGGCCCCGCCCATCGCCTGAACGCGTTTCCCGTGCGCCGTGCCGGTGGCGTAGACATACTGGGCAATGTCGGACGAGCCGACAAAGCTGACGGCCTTCACGTCCGGGTGCTTCAGGATCGCATCGACCGAGGTCTTGTCCCCGTGCACCACGTTGAGCACGCCTTCCGGAGCGCCAGCTTCGAGGAAAAGCTCTGCCAGGCGGACCGGAACGGATGGGTCTTTCTCGGATGGTTTCAGCACGAAAGTGTTGCCGCAAGCGACGGCGACCGCGAACATCCAGCACGGGATCATGGCCGGGAAGTTGAATGGCGTGATACCTGCGCAAACGCCGAGCGGCTGGCGCATCGAATAAACGTCGATGCCGGGGCCTGCACCTTCTGTATACTCGCCCTTCTGAAGGTGCGGGATGCCGCAGGCAAATTCGACCACGTCGATGCCGCGCTGTACGTCACCCTTGGAGTCGGCAACAACCTTGCCGTGCTCGGAAGAGAGAAGCTCTGCAAGCTCATCGATATTCTGCTCGAGCAGGTCCTTGAACTTGAACAGGATGCGGGCGCGGCGCTGCGGGTTGGTCGCCATCCAGCCCGGCAGTGCGGCTTTGGCGGACTCAACAGCCATGTCCACTTCAGCATCAAGCGCGAGGCCGACCTGAGCCTGAACTTCACCGGTGTTCGGATTGTAGATGTCACCGAAACGGCCAGAGGCGGTTTCGACGGATTTACCCGAAATGAAATGATGAACGCTGCGCATACGGCTTTCTCCCATATCTATCTGGCGGCAGTTTATCTTTGGCGCACACGCAGTTAAACACGCACATATGCAGGTTTAACCTGCATGATTGCAGCCAAGGACAAGCCCCGTGAACTGGGACGACCTCAAACTCCTCCTCGAGATCAGCCGTCATGCGAAACTGTCTGATGCGGCAGCGCGCACAGGGCTCGACGCTACGACGGTTGGGCGGCGGCTGAGGCGGCTGGAGGCCGATCTTGGCCTGTCCCTGTTTGAACGGACACGGCGCGGCCACATCCTGACATCGGCAGGCGAAGCGATTGTCGCCAAGGCCGAGGCGATCGAGCAATCGGCGCTCGAAATCTCTGCGCAGGCCGACATAGGCGGGACGGAAGCGAGCGGCCGGGTCAGGCTGGGTGTCACTGAAGGGCTAGGAAATGCGCTGATCGCCCCTGCCCTTGCGGGCTTTCGCGACCGCTATCCATCCATCGCGCTGGACCTTATCGCCATGTCCGGCTTTGCGAGCGTGCCGAAGCGCGAGGCCGATATGGCCGTCATGCTGGCGCGGCCGACATCGGGCCGGCTGAAAGTCCGCAAGCTGTCAGACTATGCGCTGCATCTGTTCGCGAGCCGGGATTACCTGTCGCGCTGGGGCGCGCCGCAATCACCCGCTGATCTCTCCCGCCACACGCTGATCGGTTATGTAGACGATCTCATCTACTCCCCGCAGCTTCGCTATCACGCTGAAATTGCGCCAAATCTGACGCTGCAATTCTGCAGCCCGTCCATCATTGCGCAATTGCAGATGGCGCGGGCGGGGCTTGGCATCGCCGTCCTGCCGAACTTCATGGCGGCGCGCGACGAGTCGCTTCAACCTGTCCTGAAGGATGAGGTTCGCGTTGAGCGAAGCTTCTGGCTGACGACGCATGAGGATCTGGCGCCCCTCGCCAGAATCCGCGCGTTGAGCGACTTTCTCGCCGAGCTCTTCGATACGCACCGGGACATTGTGCTGCCAGAGGGCGGCTGACGCCCCTACAGCATTGCCGTGTCAGCAGGCTGGCCGAGATAGAGGCGGCCCGTTGTTTCCCAGGTAGACGCGCCAACCATGATATGCTGGGTCGCGACGTGAATATCGCGAAAGCGGCGCTGGACGGGCGACTGGCTATAGACCGCAGTGCCACCAGCTAACTCGTAGACCCGGTCCACCGCGCGCTTGGCTGACTGAACGGCGCTTGTCGTGGCGAGGCGCAGGTCGCGGCGAAGCTCCAGCGGCACCGGTCCGTCCTGCGCGGCCTGCCAGGCAGCCTCGATCGCTTCGAAGAAGAAGGCGCGACCCTGCCGGATATCTGCTTCGCTCATCGCCACATCGCGATGTGTGAGCGCCTTTTCAGACAGGGTCTTGCTGCTTCCTGACGGCTTTTTCGCGCCTGCAAGTTCATAGAAATCATCCATCGCGCCCCGCGCGGCGCCGAGCGCGACAGCAGCAATGCCGATGGCGAGCAGGCCGAATGCTGGGAAGCGGAAAGCGGCCTCATCCTGTCGCGTTCGGCCAAAGCCGGTGGTCACCCGGTCAGCCGGGACGAACACGTCTTTCACTTGAAAATCGGTTGAGCCCGTACCTTTCAGGCCGGTGACGTGCCAGGTGTCGACGAAGCTGATCTGATCGGCCGCGAAGATGGGGGCAAGCTGGATAGGTCCGCCCTTAGGCGACATGATGAGCTGCCCCGCCTCATCGGCGAGGAAGCAGCCGCCGCTGACCCAGTCGGCATTCTGGCTGCCAGACCCCCAGGCCCACCGCCCTGTGACGCGATAGCCCTTCTGGCCATCTTGCTCAGCCTCCACGGCGCGGCCCATCGGCGCGAAAACGCCAGCCGTCTTGACGCCAGACCGGCAAAGCAGCTCGCGCACGGAAGAATTGTCGGCGAAGGCCATGCCGAAGGCAGCCGTCGAGGCAATGAAAGCGCACCAAGCAGGCGCGGCGTCGCCGCGCGCCAGTGTTTCAATCAGTTCGGCATATTCAATAGGCGTCGTGCCGGAGCCGCCATCGCTTTCAGGATGGCAAAGGCCATAGAGGCCATCGCGCGCGAGACCATCGGCGATGTCCTGCGGGAGTTTCCGGCCCGCTTCGGCTTCTTCAGCGCGCGCAGCGAGGATGGGACGCCACGTCTCGGCCCGCTCAAAAAGGTCTGCTTTCATATCAAGCGAGTTGATCGTATCTGCCGGCATGGCGCGCCTCCCATTCTTTCTGCAGTGTCAGAGCCTGCTTTGCCGGAAGGGTAGCACAGGAGCGGCGGCGTTGTCGCCGATCGCTCAAGTCTCGCTGATGGTTTCTTCGCTCTGGTCGTGCGTTCTAAGATAGAGCGCACCGATGATGGCGGCCGAGAAGCCCGCAGCTGCGCCAGCGCCCAATCCCCAACGGGGGCCAAGCACGTCGGCAATCCAGCCAATGATCGGCGCGCCAAGAGGCGCACCGCCCAAGGCAACAGCGATGCGCAGCGCCATCACACGGCCACGCATTTCTGGCGCGGTAGTCAGCTGCATCATGCTGTTCGTGGTAGTCATGAAGGTGAGGGCCGCCATCCCGGTGACTACAAGTGCAGCCGCAAACGTCCAGTAACCAGGCGCGAGCGCCGCGCCGAGACAGCCAACGCCGAAGAAGGCTGCCCCCGTCACCATCAGCCCCATCGTATGGGTGCGGCGCCGTGCGGCAAGAAACGCACCGGCAACCGTACCGACTGCAATAAAGGATGATAGGACGCCGAAGCCTTGCGCATCGGTCTGGAAGACTTTCGCAGCCATCGTCGCAACAAAGATCGAAAACTTGAAACCGAACGTCCCGATCAGGAAGAGCATGATGAGCGTGACGCGAAGATCTGGCCTCCGCCACACATAGATGAAGCCCGCGGTGAAATTGCCACGCTGCCGCTCGGCTCGCTTCGCCTTGTGCAGCTCTCGCACCCTCAGAAAGAAGAGCGAAAGCAGAACGGCAAAATAGGAAGCGCCATTGATCAGGAAGGCCCAGCCTGTACCGAAGGCGGCGATGAGGAAGCCAGCAACCGCCGGGCCGGCAAGACGGGCGCTGTTAAAGGATGCTGAGTTCAGCGCGACGGCATTGGGCAGGTCCGTGTCGCCGACAAGGTCGCTGACAAATGTCTGCCTGACGGGCGCATCGATTGCGGCTGCGCAGCCGAACAGAAAAGAAAAAACATAGACGTGCCATAGCTCTACAAGCCCGGTCACGGTCAGCAGGCCTAGCAGTAGCGCAAGAACGCCCATGGAGACTTGTGTGAAGACCAGCAGCTTGCGCCGGTCGAAATAGTCTGCGGCAAAGCCGCTCCATGGCAGCAGGAGAAGCTGCGGGGCGAACTGGCAGGCGACAACGAAACCGAGCGCGGTGGCGTTGTGATCGGTCAACTGGGTCAGGACGAGCCAGTCCTGCGCCGTGCGCTGGATCCAAGTCCCGAAGTTCGAAACGACCGAGCCGCTTGCCCAGACGCGGTAATTGAAGCTCCGGAAGGAGCGGAGCGCACCGTCTTCCGAGATCCGTATCATGAAGAGTGCGCCGCCATAGCCCGTGACTTAGAGCATTCCGGAGAGCCGGAAAACGGCAGCGAGCGCTGCGGCTGCGACCAAAGCCCGAGCACAAACAAAAAAAGCCCCCGATCCGAAGATCAGGGGCTTATTTGGGTGCGGGAGTAGGATTTGAACCTACGACCTTCAGGTTATGAGATAGAGTCCGGCCATATCTCTTGTTGTCCCGCGTTGACGCCATGGCGACAAAAATAACAAAAATACAAAGCACTGCATTGACGCGCCCGACTCTATGCGTCACCAAGCCAACACGCGAAAGCGCTGCATCCTGCTTCCAATATGCTTCCAATATGCTTCCAAATGGAATTGGCGCCATGGGAAAGATCACGAAACGTTCTGTCGACGCACTCGCTGCGAAGGACCGCGACTACTTTCTATGGGACGCGCAAATCCCAGGCTTCGGGGTCCGGGTTTCTCCAAAGGGACGCAAGACGTACACGGTTCAATATCGCCTAGGTGGCCGGACCAAGCGGGTCAGCCTTGGCGTCCACGGCGCAATCACGCCGGACGAAGCACGCGACCTTGCAAGGCGCACTTTGGGCGATGTTTCGCGCGGCGCCGATCCGTCCGGTCAAAAGCGTATCGAACGCCGCGCCCCAACCGTATCCGCTTTGTGTGATCGCTTTCTAGATGAGTATGTGCCGGTGCGCTGCAAGCCGTCGACAGAGAAGGAATATAAGCGCTGCTGCGACCTCTTTATCCGGCCAAAAATTGGCGCGATGCGCGTCCAAGATATTGCCAGGCCGGATATCGCGGCACTCCATCACGAGCTCCGAGACAAGCCCTATCAAGCTAATCGCGTGCTAGGCGTCCTATCCAAGATATTCAATCTAGCCGAAGTTTGGGGTCTTAGACCGGACGGGTCGAACCCAACCCGCCACGTGCAGAAATACAAAGAGCAAAAGCGTGAGCGCTATCTTGACCCCGACGAGATTGACCGGCTTTGGCGTGTTCTCGACAGCAGCGTCGCGGCTGGGACTGAAACCGTTCACGTGGCCGGCGCCTTCAAACTCTTGCTTTTGACCGGCTGCCGCCTGTCAGAAATTCAGAAAGCAAAATGGTCCTGGGTCCGCGGCAACATTCTGCTTCTACCGGATGCAAAGACGGGCCCGCGACGCGTGATGCTCTCAAAGTCGGCTTTAGAGGTTCTGAGTGCCCTGCCCCGCTTGCCAGACAATCCTCATATCATTGCAGGCAAAGTTGAGGGACAGTTCGCAACTGATCTTCAAAAGCCATGGCGGCGCATCCGAAAGACTGCAAAGTTAGAAGACGTTCGCATCCACGATTTGCGGCACACTTATGCGTCCCTGGCGGCTGCGGCCGGACACTCTCTTCCTGTGATCGGAAAACTTCTGGGCCATACACAGGCCCAAACGACGGCCCGTTACGCGCACTTGGCAGATACAGTGACCCGCAACGCGGCCGATGATGTCGACGGGCTCATTTCCGGCTTTACAGGTCATGCGCCGGCTGGCCCCAATAATGTCATACCGATCAGCAGGGACGGATAGCCCATGCCTTCGAAAAAGCGAGCCAAGGGATACTCCGCTAATCTGCTAGATATGAGCGTGGCTCAAACGCTTTCGGACGAAGATGCTAAACGGCTTACCGACAGTTACGCTCTGCCAAGCTCCCAGACCCTCAAAGACGAATTCGCGCAGTGGTCCCGTTCTTATCGCAACGACCGCGCCATGTATGATGAGGCGCCATCCACTGCGACGGTGAGAGACACTGCACGAGAGATTGCGAAACGCGCGGCCGCTCTTGCCGATGAGCTCAATGGATTGGATGGGAGAACGGCCTCTGCCGTGGCTTCGGTAAAGTTTGACGACACCACGCCGGCATACCTCTATGAGGATTTCGCGAAACTTATAGCTCATCGCGCCGCAGTGGAGATAGTAGATATCGACCAGCGCCACTTGGTTTTGGAGGTTATCGCCGCAGGCGTCCGCGTCTTGCAGGACCAAGCCCAACGAACTGCAAGCCGTCTTGAGTCAATCATAGAGCAAACTGGACAACGCGAAGCCAAGCCGTTCAACTCAGCCTGGGCACTCATCGGGCTGATCGGCAATATCAAACGTTTTTGGGAGCAGAATGGACGGACTTACTCGCGATACTTCGATGATTATGACGATGAGACCGACGAACCAGCAGCGATCCCTAAGAACGATGCCACGAAGTTCACCGTCAAGCTTGCGGGTCTTATCGACCCAGACCTTTCCGCACATAAGATCGAACGTGCGATGAAAGAACACAGCCAACATTTCGACTCGTAGCCTCGAACCACTGGGCAACAAAACTCCCGGATCGGGATTTTTTCTGCCCTGTGACGGCTGAGCCAATAGGCGCGATTGTGACCTCAATAGAGGCGCAAAAGGTGCGTTTCAATTGTCTTAGGAGACTCGCAATGAGTTCGAAATTGCCAACCGATCCCAACCAGCTTCTGGGCGAGTCCCAGGCCGCCAATTACCTCGCGGTTTCGCCACGCACGCTACGGAATTGGCGCACGCGCGGCGGTGGGCCCAAGTTCGTGAAAGTGTCCGCACGGTGCATCCGCTATCGGCTTAAAGACCTTGTTGATTGGACAGACAAGCGGACCCGTCGATCCACGTCGGACATGGGCTTTTTCCGATAATCCCAGTTTTGCCCGCGACGGAGTTAACCGCGCCTCGCGGGATTTTTGGAGAGCATAGCTCCTGAAAAGGGCTGAGCTTCAAGCTCAGCCCGCCAGGCGCGGCTTGCCTGCTCTCTAAAAACCAATGCGGTTTCTGCGCGAAGCGCCTCTCCAACCATCGCCTCTTCAAGAAAGGAAATTCGATGAGCGAAATAGGAAAACTACGACCCGTGAATTCGGCCGACCCGCTTTCTAAGCTGATCGGGCATATTCACACCCTCAAACTCAGTACGAAAATCACGATCGAACGCGATTACAATTCGACCAATCCCGATGCTCCATCGCATCGCGTCTACGTTGGTTCAGACGACACCGCGCCCGTTGAAGTCGGCGCCGCGTGGGCCCGAGAGATCAAACGCGGTCTGCGACAGGGGCAGACGTTTCTATCCGTCACGATCGATGACCCTTCATTCGACTCCGCCCTCAGTTTCGCGGTCTTTGAAGACGACGAAAACTCATGGGTTGCCACATGGCGCCGTCGCCAAGCGGCATGAATTGTAATCCTAGGGGGGCGTCTCTGTACCACGCCCCCCTACATCTACATCGACTAATCAATGACCGATTTCATGTTTCTTCGAAGCGGCTTCGATACGCTCGAACTTGCGTATCAAGGTAAGGTGCCACCAACTTTCCTGGACGAGCTCGCGGACGCGAAAAAGCGTGCTGCTGAGACTCGCCAAGCAGAGCCGATTACCTTCAACGGCCTTACTGTGATTGTCGAAGGGAGCGGCGGCCAAGGCGGGTATGCGTACCGCGTGAACACAGGCCCGTTTGGCGCCATCTGGAAATTTCGCGATCGGCCGTCCAATAATCAGTGGGATATTCACGTCAAAATTCGCGCATACGCATTGGCGACAAAGGGCCTTCAGGCCGCGAAATCAGAATGCGATGAATTCCTTAAAAGTATTGGCGTGGCCTTTGACCCAATGAATGCGCGGGTCGGCCGGGCTGATTTTGCTTTTGATTTTTTGGCTCCCAATTTGGAGCTTAATTCGAATGAATTTGTAAGCCACGCGAGAACTACAAAAGCCGACCAAATTGACCGCGAAATTCATGGCGATCGAATTTCCTATCTGCGTATTGGGAAATTGCCCGGAAAGCAGGTGTGCATTTACGATAAATCCAAAGCGATAACCGACAAGCGCGATATTATTTGGGAAGAAATCTTCAAAGCAAAGTTTTCCGAATTAGGAATTCTGGCCATCGACAAAGAGCTTCCCAAAGGTATTTGGCGTATCGAATTACGAGCCGGAAAAAATCAAATCGAAAAATACGTCAAACCGCGACGATGGGATGTTTTCGAGAGTAATAGCGCTGAAATTTTTCAAGATATTTCACGCGCAATTTCCTGGCGCCAGCAGACCGCTGACTCCAACCGTTCTCGTTGGCCGTATCGGTCTATTTGGACGGCGCTATCCAACAATTTTTCAAGCCCGGAAAGGGGTCCAGCGTACGCTGTGTTGAGTGACACCGCACTTAGTCGGTTGCGTACGGAGCATTCATCAGGATTGAGCTCACAATTCCGCGGCGTACTCGCAACGATGGCCGCAATAGATGAGGTTTCAGATCACGCTCTAGTGGCCTTTGCTCAAAAAGCTTCAACAAAAGCAGCTTTGGAAATCAGTTCTAGTTTCAACTGGGAGGCAGAAAGCTCGAAGCGACGTTTGCGAACAGGACTGTACCGAGATTAAAGATGCCTGAGCGTTGTCGGCTTGCGTATTTAGCAGCCATATAAGC
The DNA here is from genome assembly GCF_003576245.1 of Henriciella algicola. GTDB lineage: Bacteria > Pseudomonadota > Alphaproteobacteria > Caulobacterales > Hyphomonadaceae > Henriciella > Henriciella algicola. The sequence goes on along the minus strand of NZ_QWGA01000008.1, from coordinate 460,769 downwards.
TAGTCATAATCGACGGGCCTAATCGCTACCAGGCTGCCGCCTTGGTCTTTTACCTCACGCGGAAGCACACAAGCGCGAAGGCGGCTTTCCCCGATTTCCAACCTGTCTTTCCCATTAAATAATGCTCCAAGTTCACGCGCGGCCTGCAACCTTCCGGGCGGCGCAGCAAGAGTCAGGTCAAGGTGCGAGGCATACTGTCTGATGACGTTAATCGTCGGTACTTGGTCGGAATCTGCTGTGATTAAGATTGCTCGATCGAATGCCCCGGCCATAGCTTCCGATACCATTGTAACGCCAATAGCTACGTCGGTTTTCTTTTCTTCGTTGAAATCGCAATTGGTGCTGCCGCGCGGGCAGAAGCGTGGAGCCTTTTTAAAATTGCCTTGGGTTACTTTTACGCCTTTTGCTTGAAGAGCGCGGGTATACTGGCGATGCCTACCTACCTTGGCGCTATCCCAATGCACCTCAGCAGTAAAATATTCGACTTTTTGAAGCTCTTCATTTGGACGCAAGAACGTAGTGGATAAGTGCCACAGGTTTAGCCATTTGATTTGGCTAATGTTTAGATCGTTCATCGCGTGATACAGATTAAAGCCGTCTATATAAACATTAACCCTTTTTGGAGCTTCAGAAATTGACATCACAATTAATCAGACCTATTTAAAGTGCATCCACCCAAGGGCTTCGGCCACTTGGAAAAGGGGGCAAGGCTTTCGAGTCAGCCCCCTTATTTATTTCCTGCCCTGATTCGCCAGCTATTTTTCGCGCTTTAGTGGCGACACCGGCTGAGAAAAGAACCCAAAATTAAGTCAGTGGGAACGCGATTATGGGGCCATCTGCCAGAATTCCATATCTCAGGCATGATCGTCGAATGCAGTGCATTACCATTGCCATCATAGCGCTCGGAGCTTGCTCCGCTCAAACTTATGAACCGAAGTTGGCCCATACGATTTATTGGTCTGATGGTGATAGCGGCCGCATCGATGGGTTAGAGTTTAGATTGGCTGACGTCGACGCCCCCGAGACAGGCGGCGTTGGAGCCGCCATAGGCGGGGCAGAGTGCGAGAGAGAACGAGAGCTTGGGTTTGAGGCCAAAGCGTTCATGGTCGAACTCACAAAAGATGCAGAGCTCGTAATCACCAGTCGCGAGGCCCCGGATCGTTTCGGCCGAGTGGTGCTGTCTCTATCTGCCGATGAGGAAGACGTTGCCAGGTCGGGCTTGGACGCCGGTTACCTTGCGCCTTGGCCACACGACGGGAGCCAAGCGCTTTTAGAAAAGCCTAGCTGGTGCGATCACTGACCGCTATGTTGGAGATTATGATCAAGCGCCTTCGACCTAGAACAGTCCTACAGCGTTCTAAGCACCTTCCACGTAGTAATGCCTAAGCGTTATTGGAATGTCTTAGCGGGCCTTGCGCTACTCTTAGTGCTTTTGATGTTCGCCTGGGGAACGACTCCAAGAACCCCGATCAACGGCGAAAGTAACCACATCGCTCAAGATCATTGCCCTGATGGCGATTATCATTGGAGTATAAATTGGAATAGCCAGCCGGTATTCACTTTCTCCTGTCAAAGTAGATCTATTAGCGACCTGAGTGGCATCCCTTTAAATGGGGAGACGCATAGTGGTCAGATGCAAAGAGCGGCTGAAGCGGATTTGCTTGCTCAACAGCAGGTGGCCCACTGGACTGTCTGGATAGGTGTATTCACAGCGCTGGGCTTAGGCGCTCTTGTTTGGACGTTAGCAGAAACAAATTGGCTTGCTGTCGAGACCCGGTTGATCGGCGAACAGCAAACCCGAGCCTATCTTGTAGCAAGCGCTTGCCGGTTTGTTCCCAAAGACCGCAACTCGCCCGACGCCCCTAACTCGAATCGTCTCGGCGTACTTTCCAGCGTGGAGGTAACAGTTTTCAACTCTGGCAGTACTCCCGCGACCAACGTTTCCGTAAATGGAATGGTGTTCGCCGGACGTCGAAAAGACCTTGTTCCGAGCACACTAACCCGGCCGTCCGACCTTTACGTTTCTTTGCCTAGTATCCCTCCAGGACTAAGTGAAACCGCTGCGGTACCAACACCAGAGGTCACAGCCGAAAGGCCTCGTTACAGAGAAGCATTCGAGCGCATGAAAGAATACCTCTCCGATCATCGCGAGGATAAAGCTTTAGATGAAAGGCCCGCGATGATATTTAAAGGCTACATCCAATTCACTGACGTCTTCGGCCAACACATTCGGTCTTTCTTCGCTTTTGACATCGGAGACGGTACCAAAGAAATCGGGGCAGCACGCGCTGTTCCTTGTAGCGGTGATAGCTTCATGATTAGCCGAGTGAACCAGCAGACTAAAACTTGAACTTAGATCAAGCCAATCCCAGTGGGCGGCTGTCGAACTTGCCAGCCAAAGCTGGACGACTTGAATTTCAAGCAGGCTAGAAGGCCACATTTGGCCAACACAATGAGCCTGGAGCACTAACAACAACGTAGAGAATGATATTGTGAGCGTCTGGTGGGTAAATCATAAATCAAAATACAAATTCGAACGCAGAGGCGGCTATCTCTGGTCACCAAAACGAAAAACGAATGGCAAAGCCAATCGGTTTTACTCGAACATGACGCTTGCCAGGCCCGGCGATTTCGTAATCTCTTTCGCAAATACGGAAATCAACGATATTGGTGTTGTCCGGTCTGAGGCGACGACCGCAGCAAAGCCAGTGGAGTATGACGACGACGGCAACGCCTGGAATAATATTGGCTGGATGCTGCCAGTACGATGGCACTCACTGGATGCGCCTGTACGTCCGCAAAGCATTATCGCTGAATTAGCACCAGAACTCCCTGAAAAGTACTCACCCATACGAGCGGTGAACGGCTACGGTAATCAAACTGCATATCTAGCTAGCGTTTCAGAAGCCCTGTTAGACGTCGTCCTAAGGCATTGCTCGGATGAAGACAGAACAGCCCTGCAGACCCTACGCCAAGACACTTATCCATCCGACCCAATCGGCACGACTGAGGACGTAATCGAAAAATCTATCAATGATGATGACGATTTAAGCGCTTCGGAGAAAGACAGCTTGGTGAAGGCCAGGCGCGGTCAAGGACAGTTCAAACAGAGCGTAATTGACATTGAAGGACGTTGCCGGCTGTCAGGCGTTGAAGACGTTAGGTATCTGATTGGTAGTCACATCTTGCCATGGCGCGCCTGCAGGACTGCTACTGAGCGCCTAGACGGCAACAATGGACTTCTGCTTTGTCCGAATGCCGATCGGCTTTTCGACCGCGGGCTTATATCTTTCAAAGACGATGGCACAGTGCTTGTTAAAGCTGAGGTCTCCGATGAGATACTAGATCAGCTTGGCTTTCCGGGTCTTAGAAGCCGTAATGTCGGTAGTTTCTCAGAGGGACAAAAAAAGTACCTCGCGTTTCATCGCGAGCTCTACGAATTTTGAAACGTATCCGGCTGCTTCCAATATGCTTCCAAATTTTTCGGCGCGGTAAGCTACAAAAGAAAAAGCCCCCGAAATCCGTAAGGAATTCAGGGGCTTATTTGGGTGCGGGAGTAGGATTTGAACCTACGACCTTCAGGTTATGAGCCTGACGAGCTACCGGACTGCTCCATCCCGCGTCAGCTTTTTGTCAGAACCGGATTTCTCCAGCCCTGAAACATGAAATCCGGCCACTGGGGCCGGACTGCATCGCGGTCCGGCTTTATGCGGCCGGCCACGCTCCGCCCGAAAGGCGGTAAATTGTAAGGAAAAGACTTGTCTGCAAGTGCCTCGTTTTGCGCATCGCCCGTTTCGGCGGACCCGGCAGCGACTTACTCTCCCACGTCTTAAGACGCAGTACCATCAGCGCGAGGGGACTTAACGACCGAGTTCGGAATGGGATCGGGTGGGGAACCCCTGCCATAACCACCGGGTCGGCGGAAACGGGCAATGGCGCAAATTCCAACATGTCACTCATGCTCACTCTCGAGCATGTACCACTTATATTTTATCAGAGGTGTTTTTGATCTGAAACTTCAAGCGGTGGTGCATTCACCACCGCACACGAAGCTTCGCAAGATCAAGCCTATCGAGCAATTAGTACTGGTTAGCTCCACGCCTCGCGGCGCGTCCACACCCAGCCTATCGACGTCGTCGTCTACGACGGCTCTCAAGGGAAACCTGGTTTTGAGGTGGGTTTCTCGCTTAGATGCATTCAGCGATTATCCCGTCCATACATAGCTACCCTGCTGCGCGGCTGGCGCCACGACAGGTCCACCAGAGGTATGTCCATCCCGGTCCTCTCGTACTAAGGACAGATCCTCTCAAGTTTCCAACACCCACGGCAGATAGGGACCAAACTGTCTCACGACGTTCTGAACCCAGCTCACGTACCACTTTAATCGGCGAACAGCCGAACCCTTGGGACCTGCTCACAGCCCCAGGATGTGATGAGCCGACATCGAGGTGCCAAACGATGCCGTCGATATGGACTCTTGGGCATCATCAGCCTGTTATCCCCGGAGTACCTTTTATTCGTTGAGCGATGGCCCTTCCACTCGGGACCACCGGATCACTATGACCGACTTTCGTCTCTGCTCGAGTTGTCACTCTCGCAGTCAGGCAAGCTTATGCCATTGCACTCAACAGACGATGTCCGACCGTCTTGAGCTTACCATCGCGCGCCTCCGTTACTCTTTGGGAGGCGACCGCCCCAGTCAAACTGCCCACCATGCTGGGTCCCGTCCCCATCCAGGGGAGCGGTTAGACATCACAAAGAATAAGGGTGGTATTTCAAGGACGGCTCCACTCAGACTGGCGCCCAAGCTTCAAAGCCTCCCACCTATCCTACACATACACTTTATGATGCCACAGCAAAGCTGCAGTAAAGGTTCACAGGGTCTTTCCGTCTGACCGCGGGTACCCCGCATCTTCACGGGGAATTCAATTTCGCTGAGTCGATGCTGGAGACAGTGGGGAAGTCGTTACGCCATTCGTGCAGGTCGGAACTTACCCGACAAGGAATTTCGCTACCTTAGGACCGTTATAGTTACGGCCGCCGTTCACCGGGGCTTCAATTCGGAGCTTGCACTCCTCCTTTTAACCTTCCGGCACCGGGCAGGCGTCAGACTGTATACGTCGCCTTACGGCTTCGCACAGCCCTGTGTTTTTGATAAACAGTCGCAACCCCCTGGTCTGTGCCCCTCATAGCTGGTTGCCCAGTATGAGGCCTCCTTCTCCCGAAGTTACGGAGGTAATTTGCCGAGTTCCTTCAGCATCGTTCTCTCAAGCGCCTTGGCATGCTCTGCCAGTCCACCTGTGTCGGTTTAGGGTACGGTCTATACGGGAGGGCTATTTCCAGGAACTCCCAGGCTGCCTATCCAATCCAATAAGGACAGACAACTTTCGGAATTCGTCACACACTCCCAGGCCACAGAATATTAACTGTGTTCCCATCGACTACGCCTTTCGGCCTCGCCTTAGGGGCCGGCTAACCCTGCGCAGATTAGCTTTACGCAGGAACCCTTGGACTTTCGGCGAGCGGGTCTCTCACCCGCTTTATCGCTACTCATGTCAGCATTCTCACTTCTGATACCTCCAGCACACCTCACAGTGCACCTTCACAGGCTTACAGAACGCTCCGCTACCGCTCCAATGGAGCCCACGATTTCGGTATATAGCTTTAGCCCCGTTACATTTTCGGCGCAGGGTCGCTTGATGAGTGAGCTGTTACGCTTTCTTTAAAGGATGGCTGCTTCTAAGCCAACCTCCTCATTGTCTAAGCAACCCCACATCCTTTCACACTTAGCTATAATTTGGGGACCTTAATCGGTGGTCAGGGTTGTTTCCCTCTTCACGACGGACGTTAGCACCCGCCGTGTGTCTGCCAGATATTACTTCCAGGTATTCGGAGTTTGGTAAGGTTTGGTAAGACGGTGAGTCCCCCTAGCCCATCCAGTGCTCTACCCCCTGGAGTATTCATCTGACGCTCTACCTAAATAGATTTCGCGGAGAACCAGCTATCAGCAGATTTGATTGGCCTTTCACCCCTAGGCACAAGTCATCCGAGCACTTTTCAACGTGCAACGGTTCGGCCCTCCAGTGGGTGTTACCCCACCTTCAGCCTGCTCATGCATAGATCATCTGCCTTCGGGTCTAATGCTACGTACTCAGTCGCCCTATTCAGACTCGCTTTCGCTACGCCTACACCTAACGGCTTAAGCTTGCACGCAACACTAAGTCGCTGACCCATTATACAAAAGGTACGGTGTCACTCCGAAGAGCTCCACCTGCTTGTAAGCATCCGGTTTCAGGTACTGTTTCACTCCCCTCGTCGGGGTGCTTTTCATCTTTCCCTCACGGTACTGGTTCACTATCGGTCGGTAAGGAGTACTTAGGCTTGGAGGGTGGTCCCCCCATGTTCAGACAGGATTTCACGTGTCCCGCCCTACTCTAAACGGTCTTCATTTTACGGATACGGGACTATCACCCACTACGGTTGAGCTTCCCAGCTCATTCTCCTTATTTCAGACCAGGCCTGGTCCGCGTTCGCTCGCCACTACTAACGGAGTCTCAATTGATGTCCTTTCCTCCGGGTACTTAGATGTTTCAATTCCCCGGGTTTGCTTTTCAACACCTATGTATTCAGTGTGAAATACCTCTCTAGTGAAATGAAAGACCAAGGGCTGACACGGATGCCAGCCTGTAGTCTCTCATCTCGGAGGTGGGTTTCCCCATTCGGAAATCACGGGATCAAAGGGTGCTCTCGCCTCCCCCGTGCTTATCGCAGAGTGCCACGTCCTTCATCGCCTCTTACCGCCAAGACATCCCCCGGATGCCCTTTTGACGCTTGATCTCATTCGAAACTCGTGTGCGGAGGTGAATGCACTTTGCAGTACATTATTAATCCGCTCACAATTTCAGATCAGACATGTTGGTTTCTTGCAGACTGACCCTTTGGCGCAAGCTGTGTTGCCATACTCCTATGGCACTTGCGTTATCGGCTATAAGCAGACACAACGATCACGAGGATCGGCATGTCGGCCGGATCAGTCTTTCCCTTACGATTTACAAACATCCCGGACCGCAGTCCGGAAACTTATGACTTCTTTCATTCGCAACTTACGCACACCATTCAAGGAATGGTGGAGCCTAGCGGGATCGAACCGCTGACCTCCTGAATGCAAATCAGGCGCTCTCCCAGCTGAGCTAAGGCCCCAAAAGTACCAGTATCAAGCTGTAGCATAGGGCCCGGCGCACTCCCTTGGGTCGTGGTGGGCCGAGATGGAGTTGAACCATCGACCTCACGCTTATCAGGCGTGCGCTCTAACCACCTGAGCTACCGGCCCTTATACCAGGACCCGGGGGCTCGCTGAACTATGCCGTCCAGCTGGCCGGCACGGCGAATGAAGGAAGAGAAACGAAGACGGCACAAACAGCCGCATATGTTTTGCTGTCAGAGCAGGCTCTGCAGCTATGTCTATCAGAGCTTTCGAAGTCTGCGTGAGCAGACAATCAGAAAGCATCCTTAGAAAGGAGGTGATCCAGCCGCAGGTTCCCCTACGGCTACCTTGTTACGACTTCATCCCAGTCGCTGAACCTACCGTGGCCTGCTGCCTCCGAAGTTAGCGCACAGTCTTCGGGTAGATCCAACTCCCATGATGTGACGGGCGGTGTGTACAAGGCCCGGGAACGTATTCACCGTGGCATGCTGATCCACGATTACTAGCGATTCCAACTTCATGCCCTCGAGTTGCAGAGGACAATCTGAACTGAGACAGCTTTTTGGGATTATCCCATTGTCACTGCCATTGTAGCACGTGTGTAGCCCCGCGTGTAAGGGCCATGAGGACTTGACGTCATCCCCGCCTTCCTCCGGCTTAGCACCGGCAGTTTCCTTAGAGTGCCCACCCAAACGTGCTGGCAACTAAGGATAAGGGTTGCGCTCGTTGCGGGACTTAACCCAACATCTCACGACACGAGCTGACGACAGCCATGCAGCACCTGTGCACCTGCCAACTAAATGAAGGAAACCATCTCTGGTAACCAAACAGGGCATGTCAAACGCGGGTAAGGTTCTGCGCGTTGCTTCGAATTAAACCACATGCTCCACCGCTTGTGCGGGCCCCCGTCAATTTCTTTGAGTTTTAACCTTGCGGCCGTACTCCCCAGGCGGAATGCTTAATGCGTTAGCTGCGTCACCTGCACGCATGCGCGCAGACAACTAGCATTCATCGTTTACGGTGTGGACTACCAGGGTATCTAATCCTGTTTGCTCCCCACACTTTCGCGCCTCAGCGTCAGTACCAGTCCAGTTAGCCGCCTTCGCCACTGGTGTTCCACCGAATATCTACGAATTTCACCTCTACACTCGGTATTCCGCTAACCTCTCCTGGTCTCTAGGCTACCAGTTCCAAATGCAATTCCGAGGTTGAGCCCCGGGCTTTCACATCTGGCTTAATAGCCCGCCTACGCGCGCTTTACGCCCAGTAATTCCGAACAACGCTAGCCCCCTTCGTATTACCGCGGCTGCTGGCACGAAGTTAGCCGGGGCTTCTTTACCAGGTACTGTCATTATCATCCCTGGCGAAAGAATTTTACAACCCTAAGGCCTTCATCATTCACGCGGCATGGCTGCATCAGGCTTTCGCCCATTGTGCAAGATTCCCCACTGCTGCCTCCCGTAGGAGTCTGGGCCGTGTCTCAGTCCCAGTGTGGCTGATCATCCTCTCAGACCAGCTATAGATCGTAGTCTTGGTAGGCCATTACCCCACCAACAAACTAATCTAACGCGGGCCGATCCTTCACCGATAAATCTTTCCCCCGGAGGGCGTATACGGTATTACCTTCCGTTTCCAGAAGCTATTCCGTAGTGAAGGGTACGTTCCCACGCGTTACTCACCCGTCTGCCACTATGTCGTTCGACTTGCATGTGTTAAGCCTGCCGCCAGCGTTCGTTCTGAGCCAGAATCAAACTCTCAGGTTGAGTGCTCGATCTCTGACGTACTCGACCTCTTGGAATAGAGGCCGGAAATTGCTGATTGCAATTTTGCGTTTTGACGGGAAACCCTTTTCACAAAATCACTGGCCGAAACCAATAATAGTGAAAGGTATTTCCTTGAAACGCATCGTCATGATCGCATTGGAGCCCCTGAGGGCTCCGCAAGCCATTCATGCCGCCTGCGTTTCTCTTCCATAATCCTACGATGTCAAACAACCCGGGCCGGAGCCCGTTTCCTCGGCTGGAGCAGTCTGCCCCGCTTCGGAAGTGGCGGCTTATATGAGCCACCGAATTCCCCGTCAACACCCTTTTTTGCGCTTTCTGCAGAACTTCGCAGTGACCCGCGAAACCTGCAATTTGAAGCGCGAAACCCGGCTTTCGATCCGTGCCCTTCGGCACCGTCTCAACCAGTTGAGCGTCTCAGGAGAGGGCGGCATATATGAGGCCGTCCGAACTCCGTCAACACCCTTTTTCGCACCCTCTGCAGTTCGTAGCACAAAGCCAGAAAACCGCAGAAACATAAGCGCTTACCGTCCGTCCAGAACCCCTTAAGGTCCCTTCCGTCTGGCAGGTCGTCTCCAAGAGAAGGGCGGCTCTTAAAGAC
>NZ_QWGA01000008.1:0-450879 GCF_003576245.1 Henriciella algicola | reverse complement strand
CGTCTCCAAGAGAAGGGCGGCTCTTAAAGACCGGCCCGACCCCCGTCAACAACCCTTTTGCACTCTTCTGCAGCGACTGGCTGAAAGCCGGAAACTGCAGCGTTTGAAGCACAACCCGGATCCCGCGAAGTTCATCAGAACCTCGTTTTCACCGGAAGGTCTTTCCAGAAGAAGGGCGGCTTCTATTTGCCGGTCCGTCCTCCGTCAACAACCCTTCTGCACTTCTTTGACAGACTTGGCAGTTCGCACCGCCACCCTGCCTTTTTGGCGCAAAACGCTGCCTTGCTGAGCCGACTATTCACCGGCCCGACATAGACAGAGGCGTTTCAGATGGAACCGACCATATAGAATCTGTTCGTCATTCTTGGCAAGCCCTAATATCACCTGACTGGTGATTATTGCCCTTTGATATAGTCAGCCATGGCGTCAGCTTCGGCGCGCGTTTCCTCGATCTTCCATTTCACAAGGTCACCGATCGACACGATGCCGGCGAGACGCCCGTCCCGCATGACGGGCAGATGGCGCACGCGCCGGTCAGTCATACGGGCAAGGCACTGATCGAGGCTTTCGGTCGGATTGGCTGTGATTACGCCGCGGGTCATCGACTCTTCGACGGTCATCTGCAGGGCATCCGCGCCGTGCCGTGCGACCTGGCGAAGAATGTCCCGCTCAGAGAGAACACCCGCGAGGCCCGTGTCATTGACCGCAACGACCGCCCCGATTTTCGCATCGTCCAGAAATCTCGCCGCATCGCCCAGCGAACTTTGCGCATCGATTGTAAGGACTTCGCCGCCCTTCGTTTTCAAGATCTGCTCAATCAGCATGTACATCCTCCCTGCTCTCTCTGGCCAGTTTTCTGGCTCCGGTTTGGTCCCTCTATAACACACACACACGTGCGCGCGAAGGAATCACTCTTTTTGCTGAAGCCTCAAACTGGCGCAATTCGGCACAATTTCCCCAGTCAGTTGCGCCCTATTGGCGCTAAAGGCCGGTGACGTGTTCCCCAAGGAGGCGAAATTAGCACGCGCCGCTCCCGCAAACTGGCACACCCATTGCAACCGATCCTGGCATCAACCCCAAAAGGGATCGGCAGATGAACCACACGACGCACATTCTTACCGGCCTGGCAGGCCTTGCAATCGCAGCTGGTGCGGGTTTCGCACAGCCAGCGGCCGCGCAAGCTGCCTCGAGCGCTTCACAATTCGAGCGCCCTTACGGCTTCGCTCCTGGACAGGAAAGCCAGCCGTTTACCGCAACTTCACGTGATGCGAGCAATAATCGCGTCGTTATCAATGGCTTGATCAACGGCGGCACCGGACTCGGCACCGGCCTCTACACAAGCTGGGGTCAGACAGAAGGTGCACCGGGCATGCTCGGATCAGGAACAGCAATCGGCAATCAGCTCAATGTGATCACGAACGGCAACTACAACACCGTGATCATCGATTCCACGCAGATCAATAATGGCGACCAGACGGTCGTTCTCAATGGGGAGCTCGACCTGCAATGATCAATCTCGGCAAGACGAAAGTGACCGCGACCAAGCGGCTTTCCGGAGCAGTCCTGGCAGGCGCCATGCTCGCAACCGGCTGTGTCTCTCCTGTGGCAGGCCCTGGCGGCAACTATGCTGACCCGATTGGCAACGCTCCGGTGACCGCGAACCCGACGCCTTATTCCGACGGTCTCGTCTGCATGGGCCACTATGCCCGTCAGAGCGGATACGCCGCCCCGCGAATCGCGGTTGGCCGCATCCTCGACTATACCGGCAAGGCAGACTTTGAAGGTGGCCGCCGCGTCACCCAGGGCGCTTCGCTCATGGCAATCTCCGCTTTTGCGAAAGCCGGTGCCCGCCTGGTCGAACGATTCGATACCTCTGTTTCAGAGCTCGAGCTTAAATACGCCAATAACCGCCTGATCGGCGACGACGTGGCCCAAGACTTCCGCCGCATCAATGCCGGCTCCATCCCGGGTTCGGATTACTATCTGATCGGCGGCATCACCGAGCTGAACTACAATATCCGTTCGGTCGGCGGAGAGGCTTTTGTCGGCGACACCGACGCGATGGACACCAAAGGCTCCATCGGCGCCAAGCTCTACGTCATCAATGTGGGCCTCGACCTGCGTCTCGTTGAAACCGAGAGCCTCGAAGTCGTCGATGTCATTTCCTACCAGAAACAGATCATTGGCCGCGAAGTTTCGCTCGGCGTGTTCGACTTCGCCAACGGCAATGTGTTCGACATCGGTATCGGTGGCCGCGCGCAGGAGCCGATCCAGCTTGCGATTCGCTCGGTTCTCGAGCGTGCCGTTCTGGAAATGATGGCGAATCTCTACGCTGCACCGACTTCTGACGTCTGTGCCCTGACGGCTGGCGGCATCTCGACCAACAGCGTCACCGGCGACTTCCGACCGGCAGGTGCTCCGCTTGAAGAGTATAACGGCCCGTCACGTCAGTCCGTCTCGGCCTGGCACAACCGCCGTGACCCTGTCCTGCGCGGCCGCAACTAGTCGCGCAAACGGACACCGATACCTGTTTCATGGAGGCTAGAATGCCCAAGACAGCAATCAGACTTTCGGCACTTCTCGCAATTGCGGCCTCGACGACGGCCATGGCTGCGGCTCAGGATTGGGAATACATCCCTTATATGGGCGACGAGGCCGCCGAATCGAAAGCCGAATCTTCTTCCAGCGTCGCCTCGGGCACGATTGATCAGGTCCAGTTCGGCAATGTGTGGGCAGATATGGACGTCCAGCTCGATGACCATACCCCGAACGGCGTCTCTACATCGACCACTGTAGGCAATCTTGCGACTGCGACCCGCCATACGGGTGACATTGATGCCGAGGTTCGCCAGGGCTTCGATGCGGCTGCAGTCGCGACGAATCGCCTGCGCGGATACTCAGCTGGCACAGCGGTTTCGACCACGACGGCTTATGCGAACGCCTCATCAGGCGGCACGAATTACGGCTCCAACAGCTATTATGCCCAACAAGGCGCCGCTGGCTCCGTCGATGCGTATAGCCGAATCGAACTTTATCAGGCTGATCAGGTGGCAAGCGCCACAACCGCTGTCGCCAATGTCTCTACCAGCGACAACAATCACGGCTTCAGCGTCTCCGATCAGACGCAGTACAGCGCTGCAAATGTCACTGCGGAAACTGATGCCGACATGTGCTGCGATGGCACATCGGCCTCGTTTGCCACGACGGCTGGCGCAAATGCGACCTCTTCGACCGGCTATACGAGCACGAATTATAACCGCGCTCTGCAGAGAACCGAGGACGGTACCCGCGTTTCGGCATCGACCGACGTCTATATGGGCAATGGTACGAACGTCATTGCGGCAACCAACAGCTTCGGCAACTCCGCAACGGTGCATAATGAGTGGGGCTATGCCACGCTCGGCATCGACGGCGCACCGACTCAGCAGGAAAACAACGCTGATATCGACGCACAGACCTATGTGACCCTCGATCACTGGAACGGCTACGCGAATGCTAGCTCCTATGGCGTCGGTAACTCCGCGCTGATCTCGAATGTCGGATCCGACACCGTTCTTTACGCAGATCAGTACAATAGCGGCACGGTTTACAGCTATGCCGACCTCAATGGCGCATCCTGGACCGGCGGCACGGGCATCGTGACCTCAACCGCTATCGGTAACGCTGCAACGGCCACCGTCTGTAATTACTGTAGTGATGGCGCCGTTGGCGGCCGGATCAACCAGAACAATGCGGCCAACATCATCGCGCAGGGCCAGGCCAGCATCAGCTATGGCGGAAGCGTCTACGGCTCTGCCAGCGCTGTCGGCAATGCCGCAACCATTCAGTCGCTGGGCGAGCAATAGCGCGCAAAACGACTGAGGATCTGCCGATCCAAGGCCCCTGCCCTCGCAAGATGGCAGGGGTTTTTGATTCGCCGCCGTAAAATCCGGCCTATATCGCCCTGCATGCTTACACGTATTTTCCTCGGCGCGATCGCCATACTCTTCGTCGGCTTCGGCCTCTGGTCCATTATCGACCCTATCGGAATGACAGCCCGGCTCGACGTGACCGTCACCGGGTCCAATGCAGCTTTCGAAATGAGGGGCATCTTTGGCGGTGTGAGCCTCGCAGCCGCAGGCCTCACAGGTGCCGGCGCGCTGATGCCAGCTCGCTTTGAGCGTCCGGCGCTCTGGTTCCTGATCGTCTATATGGGCGGCTACACGCTCGCCCGGCTCGTTTCGCTGATCGTGGGCGATAGCGCGACTTTCAATGGCTGGGCCTTTGCCAGCTTCGAAGTAATTAGTTTCGTTCTTGCGGCGCTCGCACTTAAAGTCCGCAAGACCCCTTAGAGTTTTGAGACAAGGCTTGCGACGACGATGATTTTGGCAGAACTCGTCTTTCAACTTCAAGCTGTCGCGCCTCAACCCCCTCTGCCCGCATCGATGATTAGCGATACCGAATGTCTGCAGTATGCAGCCTTCGAGCAGGTGATCGACACCCATTCCGGGGTCTTCCTCGGCGAAATGCATGGACAGTCACAGTCCGCACACATCGTTAGTTGCCTCGCAAAAATGGCGCGCGAGACCGGGCTTCAGCCGGTCATTTCGCTGGAGCTTTCAGAGGTAAGCGAGCGCCGGATCGCAACGCTTGAAGAATATGGCGGCAAAGGCGTGTCGGTTGCTGTGCCCGAACTTGCCTGCGCAGTCGCAACCCTCCCAGAACGTGGGGAGGCAACGCTGAGTTTTCATAATCCGAAAAGCGGCCGCATGCGGTCGGACGGGGGTTTTGATTCCACATACGACGAACGACAGCGCGCAGACCGCATAAAGTCCGAAATAGCGGAAGGAGTATTTGTAATCGCGCTGTCAGGTTGGCGTCACGTGCAGAACTTTCATAATCGCACTGTAGACCGGCTCGATGCGAAGGCAGGTTACTTCCTCCCAGAGAGCATCACCCTTGTGAAACTCACCCACGAACCCGGAAGCCGCGCGCAACTGCCAGTTTGGCGGTCAGTGCGGTGTACATGACTATGACGCCAGCGCCCGAACCGATCCGATCACACTTGCACCGTATGAGACCGATCTGTTTGATTTCGAATTCAACGTCGGGAGGCTGACGCCCTCTTCCGGTCCTGACGGCTACGCCGCCTGTCCCAATTACAAACGGGCATTTGAATAAAAAAAAGCCCCGCCAGACACGCTGGCGGAGCTTTCTCATTTCAGATCGGGACGCTTGAGCCCTAGAAGTTCACCTTCAGCTCTGCGCCGTACATCGTCGGAATGCCCGGATAAACGGCGATCGTGCCGGTCTGCTCAGGCACCGCAAAGGATGCGAGGTTGTAGTACTCGTCGGTGATGTTCTCACCGAAGATCGAGAACTCCCACTTACCGTCAGCGGTTTGCAGGCCGATACGGCCGCCAACCAGCGTGTAGGCGTCATTGTCCGCGATGCCAGCCGTTGCTGCCGAGGTGATGTGCTCGGAGTTATAGCGTGCGTTGAGGTGGAACAGCGCTGTTAGGTTTGGCGAGATATCGTAAAGATACGTGCCCGAAGCGGTCAGAACATGCTCCGGCGTGAGGGACAGCTGGGTGCCGCCCTGCGCGAGGATCTGGTTCTGGCCATTGCCAAGCGGCACGATCACATCGCCCTGACGCTCTGCCTTCGTATAGGCGTAACCGCCCTGGATGGTCAGGCCATCTGCCGGAATGATCGAAGCGTCGAGTTCAAGGCCATAGCTTTCCACGTCAGAGTTGATGACTCGGAAGTTCGTGCCGGTGAAGAAGTTCTCCTGGAAGTCCTGGACATCCTGGAAGAAGATCGCACCGTTCAGCGTTGCATTGAGCGCGTCGAACGAGGATTTCCAGCCAAGCTCATAGCTGTCGACCGTTTCAGAATCGAACTGCAGGTCGGTTGGCTGTGCACCATTGCCGCCGAACAGGACGCTGTCGAAGCCAGAGCGGTCAAGGTTGTAACCACCGGACTTGAAGCCGCGCGAATAGGACACGTAGGCCATGAAATCATCGGTGAAGTCATAGGCCAGCTTTGCCGTACCGCTGAGATTGGTCTCGTCGAAGCTGTCGCTGTCAGAGCCGTTATACTCGCTGTTGATCGCCGGGTTACAGCTCAGAAGCGCGAGATCGAGCGCATTGATGGCGCCGAGCTGCTGAAGCACAGACTGTCCGTCAGCTGAGAAGAAGAAGTCACAAGCTGGCGCAATGGACGTCAGATCGTAGGTGATCTCTTTTTCTTCATAGTTGAGACGCAGGCCTGCCGTCGCCGTCAGGCGATCGGTGACCGTGTACTCATTGTGAGTGAACAGCGCGGCCGCGTTGGTTTTCACCTCAAACACGTCGCTGTTCTGGCCACCGCCATCGACGAGGCCTGGAATGAAGTAAGAAGGCAGGCCCGCAGGTACGCCCGGCGCAATACGAAGCGCTGGGTCACCTGCAACGCCATCACCATTCGCGTCGAATGGAAGGCTCACGAAAAGCGACGGCACGGCTGGGCCGAGCGAACCGGTCAGCTGGAAGCCGGTCGGCACAAGCGGGTTAGCGGTTGCGCCAGCCGAAATGAGGTCGGTGTAGAGATTGGCCTGCGAACCGGTGCGGATCGTGTCGGTGTAGCCAAGCTCTTCATTCATGTAGAAGCCGCCGACCAGCCAGTCGAGATCGCCCCAATTGTCCTGAAGACGGACTTCCTGGGTGAAGACCTTGTCGGTGATGTCGGTGCCATCGCGGTAGGCGCGATCGATACCGGAGAAATCAACGTCCTGCGCGCGATCTGCCTGCCAGTCACGGTAGGACGTGATGGAGGTCAGGCTGATTGTGCCGAGCTGGTTCTTGTACTCGCCCGAAATGCCCCACTCCTCGACATCGTCGCGGATATCACGGTTTGGAGAGAGCGCAACTTTCAGGTCTTCCGGGCGCGCATTGGCAAAGCCCTGCAGGCCAGCAAACGCGGCGGCGGTGCTAACCGCGGCACCGGTTGGGCCTTGAAGCAGGTTCACACCGATACAGCAGTCCTCATCGGTCTGGCCGTAATCTGCGATCACGCGAAGGCTGGCATCGCCTTCTTCGAACAGCATCTGGCCGCGCATCAGGACGCGGTTGAGATTGTTGAGCTCACGGCCGGAGTTCACATCGTCGATATAACCGTCGCGCTGACGGTATTTGAGGTCGACGCGCGTTGCGATGTTGTCCGCGATCGGGCCGGTGACCATGGCTTCGGCGGCGTACATGCCGTAATTGCCACCAGACACGCCAAGCGTTGCTTCTGGGTCGAATTGCGGGCCAGCGGTGTTGATCGAGACCACACCTGCGGACGTGTTGCGACCGAAGAGCGTGCCTTGCGGGCCGCGAAGCACTTCGATGCTGCGAAGTTCTGGCAGCTCGGAAAGCGCGATACCTGTGCGGGTGCGGTACACGCCATCGATCAGAACGCCAACAGCTGGCTCAAAGCCTGGATTGTTGGAACCAGTGCCGATCCCGCGGATGGAAATCGACGTGCCGGACGCAGCCGACTCGGTTTGGGCGATCTGCACGGACGGTGCGATCTGCTCGATATCGTTGAGGCGGGCGACGCCGGTATCTTCCAGAAGCGATGCGTCGAATGCAGTCACCGAAACAGGAACGTCCTGAACGGTGGTGCCTGCGCGGCGCGTCGCCTCGACGACGACAGCGTTCAGGCGGCGCTGGCTGTTGTCTGCCTCTTCTTCGGCGTCCTGCGCCGAAGCCGTGAACATCTGCGAACTCATAAGTGCCGCAAAGCCAACACTGGCACAGAGCGACATTTTCACTACCTTCGCATTGCTCGAAGGTCTGGGAAGAAACCTCATCTAACGTCTCCGAATTGTCTGATTTATTATTTGACCGAGCCTCTAACGGACTCTCCGCCTGATTAGCAGCGCTATGCAGGGATGCAACCCGCAAACCCAGACGCGAGATATTTCGTCAGGACGAATGTTCAAAATGCAACAATAAAGAAACGCCGTGCAGCCACAGCACGGCGTTTCTCCCCCCACAAAGCGCGCAAAGAATACGCGTCCCTGTTCTATGAGATGTTGGTCGTCCTAGTAGACGCCCTGGCCAACGCCGCCGTCAAAGACCATTGCCTTGGCTTCGGCCTGGCGCACGCGCTGGACCTGACGGGTCACTTCGCGCATCACCGTGCGGGTTTGTGGCACACAGACTTCTTCTGCGACACGGGCTTCGACAACCTTGATGCCCGGGCCGTAACGGCGAAGGAGCGAACGCTCATTGCAATCGCGCTGCGGCGTCTGCGGGGCGCACATCAGGTCGCCGCCTGGACGGTGAACCAGCGCTTCGCCTTTGGCACAGGCCATGGTCTGGCCGCGGTTGAAGTCGGCGCGGCCATTCGAGATCTCGCCAAGCGTGACCTGAAGACGCGAACCAGCGACACAGCGGAAAACTTCGCCGCTATAATTGCCTGCGATATCGCGGCCGCCATCAACCTGCGAAGCCGGGTGCGGTGAGCCGGTATCGTCGATGCAGACAGCCTGAACAGCACGGAAAGCCATGCGATAGCTGACCTGGTCGACACAGTATTCTTCGGTCTCAGGGACCTGCTCGGTCACGGTGTCGGTATAGGTTTCTTCAGCGCCGCTCACATTGAGCTGGCCGATCGAGGTCACGCCAACCGGAGCCGGGCCGCCAAAACCGCCGCCGCCACCTGCGTAAGCGATAACTTCGCTGGAAGACGACGCGCCCGCGGTGACATTAAGATAGCTCTGCGCCGATACATTCAGGCTGCCGCCGTGCACGTTCACATTGGTGCCACCGATGGAGATGTTCGGGCCTGCCACGTTCACGCCCGGCACGCGCAGAGCGTGCTGCTTGCCACCGTCGCAGCAGCCGGAACGACCGCCATTATAAGTCGGAGGGGAGACCGGCTTTGCGGTACACGTATTGCAACCGCCATTTCCGCCATTTCCGCCGCCAGCCCAGGCAAGGCCTGACAGGGTAATGATGACTGCTGCACCAGCGCCGGCAAACAGGGTGTGTCGTGATGAAACGCGCATAGGGGGTCTCCGTGGCTCTTCCCCTGAGGAGAAGCACAAGCCGTGCCAGTTCTCGCCTCATCCGCGAAAACTGTTTCGAAGGCGGAAGATTCGATCGGCAGGTCACCGGACAAAACTGGCCCGCGCCTTGCGATGAGGGATGGGTGACAGCCTTCGGGTCGTCACACGCTTTAGAGAAAACGCCAGAATATAGAAGCAGGTCAAAATGCTCGACAGAACCCTACATCCGAACAGCCAGACCCTGCTGTCTGCCTGGCAGCGCATGTCTATTGCTGCATCGGACGTCCCGGCTGGGCCAACAACCAAGGACCATCCAGACCTGATCGAGCGACTTTTCGTGATACAACAGGAAGGCGACGACCAGTGGCTCTTCCGGACCGCTGGTGTCCAACTCCAGTCCTGTCTCGGCCGCGAACTGGCAGACCACGACTTCCTCGGCGTATGGACCGGGCATGACCGCGATATGCTGTCGAGCCTTCTGAAGATCATCTCTCGCGAAAAGCTGCCCGGCATCGTTCGCGCGCGAGGCGAATCTCTCACCGGTGAGCGCGTTGATATCGAAATGACACTCGCACCGCTGGCAAAACCGCCTCATATCGAGACAGGCGCGCGCATCCTTGGCCTCTATCAGGCCCTCGGCGGGGAGACCTTCCTGCGCGGTCGTCCTGTCTGGCGTCACCGCCTGACGGCAATCTACCCGCCAGACGCGCGCACCAAGGAACCACGCCTCAAACTCGTGGCCAGCAACGACTAAGCGACTAACCGTCTATGCGGGTCAGTCCTGATTTGAACCGCTTCCAGTTTTCGACATAGACCTTGGCGGACGCAGCGATCATTTGCGCAGCGCCGTCGTCCAGCTCGCGCACAACCTTGCCGGGCGCACCCATGACCAGCGAATTGTCCGGGATCTCCTTGCCTTCGGGGATGAGCGAATGTGCCCCGATGATGCAATTCTTGCCGATTTTTGCGCGGTTGAGGATCGTTGAGCCAATCCCGATCAGGGTCCCGTCGCCAATCGTGCAGCCATGAAGCATGACCATATGGCCGACAGTGACGCTCTTGCCGACGGTCAGCGGCACGCCGTGATCGGTGTGCAGGACGCTGCCATCCTGAATGTTGGAATTCTCGCCGATCTCGATCGGGTCATTGTCCCCCCGCAGGACAGCATTGAACCAGACGCTGGCATTCTCTTTCAGAATCACACGGCCAAGAACGGTCGCATTCTCGGCTACCCAGTAGTTGCCGCTGTCCGGTGTGACCGGTTTCACGCCATCGAGGTCGAAAAGTGCCATATTGGAGGGCTCCCTTGTCATAAAACTTTATTGGCCCGAACCGACTGGTTAACCGGGCCTTAATACTGGTAATCTCTAATGGTGTTGAGATTCGCGAGGCAAGTGCTGATGGTCCAGAGACCATTCCTGACACCCACCCCGCCCGGCCCCTCTCTCGGGTCCGGAGCCAGTCACTCCCCGTTCTTCGTCGCCGCCCGGCATTCCGCCCGGCGGTTTTTTTGTGCCCGAAAAGGAGATCCTCATGGGTAAGCGTGCTGTGTCCAAGCGTCAGAAAGCCAGGAACGAGATTGAAGCCATGGGCTTCCTCGAAGAGATGGGCGGCAAGTCCAGACAGGAAGCACGCCTCTACGCAATCAATGGCGGATGGCACCCCGACGATGCGGAGAAGGTTCGCAATTCCAACACGCCGCGCGATCAGCGCTATCAGAAGAATGTAAAGCCCCGTTCTGAAAACCAGGCACGCCTGATGAAGGCGCTCGAAACCAAATCGCTTGTCTGCGCACTCGGCCCGGCAGGTACTGGCAAGACCTATCTCGCGATCTGCAAGGCCGTCGAAGCGCTCCAGTCCGGCAAGGTCGCGCGCATCATTCTCTCCCGCCCCGCCGTCGAAGCCGGGGAGCAGATCGGCTTTCTGCCCGGCGCCATGGAAGACAAGCTCGCCCCATACCTGCGCCCACTCTATGATGCCCTCGCCGACAGGCTTTCGCCGCAGCAGCTGAAACACATGATGAGCGAAGGCCTGATCGAGATTGCCCCGATTGGCTTCATGCGCGGGCGCACGCTAAACAATGCCTTTGTCGTCATCGATGAAGCCCAGAACTGCACCTACACACAGCTCAAGATGCTGCTGACGCGGCTTGGCTGGCATTCGACCATGGCCGTGACGGGCGATCCGCAACAGTCGGACCTCCTGCCATCACTTTCGGGTCTCGCCCAGGCAGCCGAAAAGCTGGCTGGACTGTCAGACGCCGAAGTCATCTATCTTGAGGGCCAGGACATCGTGCGCCATCCGCTCGTCGCGGAAATGCTCGGCGTTCTTTAACGGTCAGAAGATCAGAGAATAAAGACAGGCGGTCCATGCGGGCCGCCTGTTTTCTTGTGCGCCGTTAGTCCGCAGGAAATATCTGCTCGTACAGCCAGGCGCCAGCCTCTGTCGTGCTCTGGCGTTCCAGATCGACACGCGAGTTTGCCTTGCGCATTCGCTCTGTCGATATCTCACCTTCCAGCGAGCCGAGAACATTCAGAAGCGCCGTATTCTCACGCGCATCAGGCCCGACCAGCATGAAGGCGTCATAAGGCGGAAGCACCGAAAGAGTGTCCTCCAGCAGGACAAGATTGAACGCGTCGATACGGCCATCCGTCGTGTACGCCGTGATCAGACCGACCTCCCCGCGACGCACCGCATCATACATGAACGCCGAATCCATGCTTCGCGGAGAGAGGCTCTCAAGCCCGTATGTGTCCCGCGTCCGCGTCCATTCAGGACGGCCAAAGAATTCTGGATCACTCGCTATCGATAGCGGCGTGCCCGGCAAGTCGCCGATTGTCTCAAGATCATACGCCTCGGCCGTCTCAGGACTGGTCGCAAACGCGTAGGCATTCTCAAATCCCAGCTTTCCGGCGCTGAGAACGCCGTGCTCTTCCAGCAGCCAGGCTGAAACCTGTGCATACATGTCGGCGCGCTGGGCGGGTTCTTCCCGCTCCATCAGGCTGGCCCAGACTGTCCCGGTATAGTCGACATAGATATCGACCGAGTTGGCCGCGAGCGCGTCAAAGGCCACCGTTGTCCCAAGTCCCTCCCGGATACGGACCTCAGCGCCCTGCGCCTCAAGGGTCCGGCGCAAGATATCGGCGAGGATGTACTGCTCGGTGAAGCCCTTGCTGGCGACGGTTACGGTCTGGCCCTCAAGCGGCAGGGCGTTGCCGCTGTCAGCGACCTCGGCACCAGACGAAGGGGATGTAGCTGGCCCAGCCCGCTGCGGACTGAAGACAAGCAGCGTCGGAAGGATGATGAGGACCAGGCCCACGACCCCGGCAATCGCATGTGAGCGCTTGCGCTCGCTGGCTGATTTCTCGAACTGCGCGATGATCTGATCCAGCGCGAGCGCCAGCGCCGCTGAGACGAGGCACCCGAACAGCACCGCTGTCCAGTTACGGGTCTGAAGCCCCTGAAAGATATAATTGCCGAGGCTGCGCGCCCCGACCGGGGTCGACAGAGTCGCCGTCCCGACCACCCAGGCTGACGCGGTGCGCAAACCTGCAACAATTACCGGCGCCGCCAAAGGCAGATCCACTTCGCGCAGGCGCTGGCGCGCCGTCATCCCGACCGCCAAGGCTGCCTCTCGCACGTCTTCATCCACACCGCGCAGCCCAACAATCGTGTTCCGGAGCATTGGAAGGATGGAATAAAGCGATAGCGCGACGAAAGCTGGCCAGAAGCCGATCATCCCGCCCATCAGGGGCACCATGAGCGCGAGAAGCGCGATGCCCGGTATCGTCTGGATGACGCTCGCCGTGGCGAGCGCGGGCCCTGCCACATATTTCTGACGGGCAGCCAGAATACCTGCCGGTATGGACACCAGAAGCCCCGTTGCGAGAGCGCCAAGAGCAAGCTTCAGGTGGCCCGAATAGTTGGCCGGGAAGGCGGCAAACTCTTCTGCCAGAAAGCCGCTCATGTCTCTTGCCCGGCAAAGGCCCGCCCGACCGTTTCAGCCAGCCGGCGCGGCGCAGCCAACAGGTCGCGAACCGTATCCGTCGCAGGATTTGCTATCAGTTCTGCAGGCGTGCCCTTCTGCACAATCTGCCCACCATCCATGACGGCCACGCGGTCGCTGAGGCGCAATGCTTCAGCGAAGTCGTGCGTTACCAGAACCGAAGCAAAGCCGAGCTCTTTCTTCAGGCGCACCATATCGTCGATGAGGCTGGTGCGCGTGATCGGGTCGAGGGCGGCAAAGGGCTCATCCATCAGGATGATTTCAGGCTCCCCGGCAAGGGCGCGCGCCAGACCTACCCGCTGACGCTCACCGCCCGACAGCGCCGTCGGATAGCGTTCTGCATATCGCTCGGCAGGCAGGCCCACCATTGAGAGAAGCTCGTCGAGCTTCTTCTCCTGACAAGCCTCATCCCAGCCGAGGAGGCGGGGCGTAACGAGAACATTCTCTGCCACGCTGCGATGCGGGAACAGCCCTGCACTCTGTATGACGAAGCCGATCCGGCGGCGCCATTCATGCGCAGGCATGTCATGGGCGCGTGTTCCGCCGAGCCAGACTTCGCCCGCGTCCGGCTCTACCAGCCGGTTCAGCATTTTCAGTGTCGTGGTCTTTCCGCACCCCGAATGGCCGATCAGGGCGAGTGTTTCGCCTGCGGCCAGATCGAGGCTGACGCCATCCACCACGACCGTCTCACCAAATCTCTTGCTGAGGCGGTCGGCAGATAGCAGCGGGGCGCTCAGTCGCCCAGATCCTCTGAAAGGACCGTCATCTGGAACTGGTAGGACGTCTCGCCCTCATCGACGTCCTTGTAGATCACGGCGATGAATTCCGAGCCGAGATAGACTTCGACGGAATCATCGGTCTGCGACCGGCTAACAAGGCGGATATCCGGGTTCAGCTTGCCTTTGAGATAGGCTTCGAGCAGCTGGGTTTCGTTCTTCTTCAGATCTTCGCTCATCATCGTCTCCTGTATTCGCGCAGAGAGCTATATCAATTGGCGAAGCGCCGAAACGGCTGAACGTGCCTTTTCTTCAGTTGCGCGAATAGGTCGGTGGAACGTCTTCGCTGGGGTCGAAGCTGCGGCGCTTGAACCCATCCTCATCTTCGCGCGGGTTCGCGACCCGCCAGAGAATAGCGCAGAGCCAGAAAATGAACTCGACAAAGGCACGCGCAATCAGCGTCATCAGGATGCCGAAGATCGTGGTTTCATTCACGAAATTGCGGAAAACGGCGACCGCCGTCTGGGGAATGTCAGGATTGCGCACAAAGTCGAGATTGGCGATCCAGTTGGCGACGTCATTGATCTGATTGAGCTGGCGCGGGAAGAAAACGATGCCCAGCAGCATCAATATGATGACCATGAAGAAGGTCGCGACAATCTTCGTGGAGGCGATCGAAAACCCGCCAAGCAATCTAAGCATGAGAAACTACCCCTGTGCCCTTACAGGATGTTCTATGCGAGTCTTGTGCCGATATCCAGAAGGCTAGGAGGATTCAGGGAGAGTCTGGTCCATATTCCGTGCTGGCGCTTCGCCGCCGCCGCCAACAACGCGCGCCGGGACACCAGCGACCGTCGTGCGCGGCGCAACGTCTTTCAGGACGACGCTACCGGCTGCAATCTTGGCTTCGTCACCGACGTGTATATTGCCAAGGACCTTCGCACCGACAGAGACCAGAACGCCCCGGCCGATTTTCGGATGCCGGTCGCCGACTTCCTTGCCGGTGCCGCCGAGCGTGACGCCCTGAAGAATAGAGCAATCGTCACCGACCACAGCCGTCTCACCGATGGTGATGTTCGTTGCATGGTCCAGCATGACACCGGTGCCCATCTTCACACCGGGGTGGATGTCGACGCCGAAACGCTCGCTGGCGCGTGACTGGAAGTGGAAGGCCAGCGTCTCGCGACCATCGCGCCAGAGCCGATTGGCAACACGCTGTGTCTGCAGGGCCAGAAAGCCTTTGAAGAACAGGAAAGGCTGGAGCAGGCCGCGGCAGGCCGGGTCGCGCTCGAGCACGGCCTGAAGGTCGCGCTCTGCCGCTTCGATCATCCAGTGGTTCTCATCATAGCAATGCGCGATGACGTGGCGTACCTGCTGCGCACCGATCTCGGGCCCGGCCAGCTTCTCTGCCAAATGGAATGAGAGCGCCTGACAGATCGTGTCATGCGACAGGATCGCTGCATCGATATAGCTTGCAAGCGTCGGCTCATCGGCAGCCGCAGCTTTCGCTTCGAAGCGCAGTCTGCGCCATGGTGGCGGCGGTGCGCCGATGTCTGGATTGTCGACCATGGGCCTTATCCTTCAAGCCTTGCGTCTTTCAGTGCAGATGGATCGCCTGAGCTGATGCTTCAAGGCTCTCGCAGCGTTCAGCTGGCGTCCTGCTTGCCGACATAGCGAATGGCAAAGCCGTTTCTCAGCGTACGCACGACCTCTCCAACGAGATTGCCTACCGTTACCCGCTCGCCCACGAAAGGCGCGGGGCCATCGGTCTCGAAGGCGGCCCCCGAGAGAGATATATCAATCGTCCGGCATTGCAGGACACGGCCATCCGCGCGGGTCACGAGCGCCGGGCCGCCTGAGGCATAGCGCGGTGCCTCGCGCTCATCTGTCAGCCCCAGCGCCTTGACGTTCGCGAGCCAGGTCAGCCGGTCGGCGATCTTTTCCTTCTTGCGCATGGTCACGCTGAACTGGACGGCAAATCCCGCATCCGTGTGGCGCACGACATCGGTTTCGATGCGGCCGAGATCATCAAGGTAACAGACAACGCGGCTACCGATCGCGGGCTTCTGGCGAGACATGAAGGCAGCGCCGCCGCACGAAATATTCTCTGTCAGGAGCGTGTGGTCTTCGCCGCTCTCAGCAAGGAAGCGGCCGTTCAGCTGGACGTTGACGCGCCTGTTGCGGCGCCTGTCCTTGCGAAGGTCGAGCGCTGGGCGCAGTCCTGCTGCCCTTGGTTTGACGGCTTCCATGCGGCCTCCTGCCTGACGGACCCTTGCAGTGATCAATTGCCGGTCCACGCCGAATGCTAAGAAATCTATATTCACAAAAGGTTGATGGCCGATCAAAAGTTGACACCGCCGTCAACAATTACGAAACCTCCCTGCCAAGGGAGAAAACAAAATGCCAGAGACTGCAAACTTCGACTATGTGATCGTTGGCGCAGGCAGCGCCGGCTGCGTGCTCGCGAACCGTCTGAGCGCCGACCCGGACGTGAAAGTCTGCCTCGTCGAGGCCGGCGGGCAGGACAAGAGCCTGATGATCCGCATGCCGGCAGGCGTCGGCGGCCTGATCAAGGATGCAGGCCCGCACAATTGGGGTTTCTACACAGAAGCCCAGAAGCACATGGACGGGCGCAAACTCTGGTGGCCGCGTGGCAAAGGCTGGGGCGGCTCCTCTTCCATCAATGGCATGGTCTATATTCGCGGGCATGCGCGCGACTATGACCAGTGGCGCCAGTCCGGCCTCACCGGTTGGAGCTATGCTGACGTTCTCCCCTATTTCCGCCGCTCTGAAGGCTATCGCGGCAAGGATGAGACCTTCCACGGCCAAGACGGCCCGCTCGTCGTAGAGGATAGCCCGCTCGACTCCGTGGCCTATGACAGCTTCATCAAATCCGGCGAGCAGGCAGGCTACCCCTACACGCCAGACTTCAACGGCGCGCAGCAGGAAGGCGTCGGCCCATATCAGCGCACCATCAATGACGGCGAACGCTGGAGCACAGCGCGTGCCTTCCTCCATCCTGTCTTGAAAGACAGACCAAACCTGACCGTCATGTCGACCGCGCTCGTCTCGAAGATCCGGTTTGAGGGCAAACGCGCCATCGGCGTCGAAACGCTGTCCGGTCGCGGCGCTGAACCGAAACTGGTGCGCGCAGACCGCGAAGTTCTCATCTGCGCAGGCGCCGTCCAGTCGCCGCAGATCCTGAAGCTTTCGGGCCTCGGCCCGGCCGCCGAACTTCGCAAACATTCCATCGACGTTGTGCAGGACATGCCCGGCATCGGTGAGAACCTGCAGGACCATCTCGACGTCACCGTCATTCACAAGATGACCCAGAAACTGTCTGCCTATTCGCGTCAGGCGGGCCTCAAGAAGATTGCTGTCGGTCTCAACTACCTCCTGCGCAAGCAGGGCGCTGGCCGCGACAACTTCCTGCAGGCAGGCGGCTTCCTGAAATCGCGCGAAGGACTCGACCGGCCCGACCTCCAGCTGCACTTCGTCAACGCGATCATGATCGATCATGCCCGCACGCAGGTGAAAGCGGATGGCTTTACCATCCATGCCTGCCAGCTGCGCCCTGAAAGCCGTGGCAGTATCACGCTCGCCAGCGCCGACCCGTTCGATCATCCGCTGATCGACCCGAACTATCTCGCGACCGAAGAAGACCGCCGCGCTATGCGCGAGGGCGTCAAGATCTGCCGCGAGATTGCAGGCCAGAATGCGTTCGACGCCCTGCGCGGCGACGAGATCATGCCTGGTCAGGATGTGCGCACCGATGCAGAGATCGACGCCTTTATCCGCAAGACCGGCGAGACGATCTATCACCCTGTCGGCACGGTTCGCATGGGTGTCGATGATGCGGCCCCGCTAGACGGAGACCTGCGCGTGCGCGGTATCGAGGGCCTCCGCGTCGTCGATGCGTCCGTGATGCCAACGCTGGTCAGCGGGAATACGAATGCGCCGACCATCATGGTCGCGGAAAAGGCGGCTGACATGATCCGGGGCCTCTCCGCCCCGGCGCCAGCTGAGGTCGCAGAACCAGCCTAGTCCAGATCGGCGCTCCACACCCTGCGGATGTGGACGTCGGCCTCAAGCCCGAGATTGAGCCAGGCAAGCCTGCCCGTGGTGGCATTGGCGATCATAACCTGATCGGCAGAGGTCACCGTCTGGTTTAGCTGGTCGCGCAACCGCGCCTGCCTCACACTCGACCGTAGCGCCCAGACGCCTGGCATGATCTGGGCAAACTTGCCGAGCCGGTTCAGCGTGCTGACGAGTTGGATTTCACCTGTGCCGGTAAGCTTGGCGATGATGAGGTAGTTGGAGACGTCCTCCACTCCTTCCTTCTGGACGGACGGGCGAAGCGCATCTTTCAGATGGGCGACAAGCGGATGGTGCTGCTGGGCTGGCAGGAACGCTCCGCCATCACCTTCGGCGACCTGCGTGCCCGGGCCAACGCGCTTCTCAGCGATGAAGCCGACCATCTGGCCCAGCGTGTACGGGCCATAGACAACCTCATTCACCAGCACCCGCCATTCGGCCGGGTCCATTTCAGAAAGATCGAGGGCCTGTTCTGATGACATACGTGCAGCGCTCAGTTTCATTGGAGCCGTAAGCTCGATTCAGATCGCGATTATCCCTGCAAAGGTAAGCAGCGGGTTACGCGTGATGCACTCACTCAGCTTGGGAAGCCTGCAATGAAGGGTCGTAGCGCCGCCCCCGCAGCCGCGCAAACAGGCGCCGTCCGGGCTTCATCGTCATCAGCCTGTAGGCCGCCGGCGTGAAGTAAAGCGCCAGCAGCGCAGACCCTGCCACCCCGCCGGCAATCGCTGTCGCCAGAGGCAGCCAGAAAACATCGCCCGTCAGGATGATAGGGATGAAACCGCCCATCGTCGTCAGGGTGGTTGCCACGATATGGCGGGTCGCATCGACGACGATCTCTCGCTGGGCGAGGACATCATCCGCGCGTGCGGCAGCGTTCCCCTGCAGCAGGGACAGAACGACGATCGAGCTGTTGATCGATATCCCGAGCAGGCCCAGCGAGCCGACAATCGCGTTGAAGCCGAGCGGCAGGTTGAACATCCAGACCCCACCAAAAGCCAGCCCGACCGATAGAAAGCCGGTCAGCAGAATAAGCAACGAAAGCCGGAAGGAATTGAAAACCAGCGTCACGGCGCCTGCCATGATGATGATGAGCGGCACAGCCAGCGATAGGAGGTTTGTCATTGCCTCGGCGCGGGTTTCCGCCTCACCGCCTATGAGGATGTCGTATCCCGGCGGCGTCTCAAATCCGGAAGCCTCCAGCAGCGCCTGAAAGCGCTCCAGCACAGGGGACGGCAAAGAGAAAGGTTCGGTAAAGCCGAAAATCTGGTTTACCCGCCGCCCGTCAAACCGCGTAATCACCGCGGTCTGCGGATCTAGCGTCATCTCACCGAGCGTCGCGAGCGGCGCCCCTTCACGGCCATTGACGGTACCGACCGACATGGCGCGAAGGTCTGAAAGCTGTGACCGACGTGCTTGCGGCGCAATCACGCGGACCGGAATTTCCTCAATACCTTCCAGGATCGATCCGGCTGGCACGCCTTCCAGCTCTGCGCGAACATCCTGCGCGAGACCTGCCAGCCGCTCCCCTGTCATCGCCGTCGCGGCTTCATCGGCACGGATGGTAACCGTTGGGGCACCGAGCTGCAGGCTCGCCTGCGTATAGGTCACCCCCGGCGTCGCAGACAGGACCCGCCGCGTTTCATTGCCAAGGCGGTTCAGCGTCTCGAGGCTGTCGCCGCGAATATAGAACTCGATCGGTGCCGGCACGGGCGGTCCCTGCTCAAACGGCAGCGCCAGGAACTGCGCGCCGGGAAACTCCATCCGCAGATCGTCCTGTATCTGGCGAACGAGACGACGCGTCGACAGATTATCCGTCAGCTGCACCCAGCCCGCCGCAAAGCCCGGCACGCCCTGGGTATTGTTGAAAGCATTATAATAGACCCGCGGGGCGGACTCCCCGAGCGTGAAATTGACAAGTTCGACCTCGGAATACTCACGCAGTAACTGCGTCGCTCGCATCGCCGCCCTCTCGGCTTCAAAGATGGTCGCGGTCGGCGGCAAGCTGATCTCGACCTGAAATTGGTCGCGTTCGGTCTGAGGAAAAAACTGGAGCGGCAGGCTGCCGCCGAGAGAAAAGCCAATCAAAGCGGGCACGAGGCCAATAGCGAGACCCAGCGGCGGAAACCGCAGAACCGCGCCCACCGTCCAGCGATAGCCGTCAGTCACGGCATCAATGGAAATGCCGTCGCGAAACCAGTTATTCCGTTCCCCAATGACCCTCTTGCGGTCAAACCGGCCTGCGAGAAACGGAATGATCGTCATCGACAGGACGAAGGATGCGATCACTGAGAAGATCACCGACACGCCAAGCATGCCGATGAACTCACCCGCCGCCCCCGGCATGAGCGCAATCGGCGCGAAGGCGAGCGCCGTGGTCAGCGTCGAGGCAAAGAGCGGTCCAAAAAGTTTGGACAGAGCGATGTCGATTGCTTCGACGACGCTGTGACCGCGCGCGCGTTCCTGATCATACTCATCGAAGACCACAATCGCATTGTCGATCAGAAGGCCGAGCGAGATGACGAGCCCGGTAACCGACATCTGGTGCAGCGGATAGCCGAAGACGTTGAACAGGATGAGGACCAGCGCGATAGTCAACGGCAGCGCGGCGCCAACAACGAAAGCCGCCCGCCACCCCATCACCAGGAACAGCGCCACAAAGACGATCACAGACGAGAAAGCGAGGTTCTGCGCAAGACCGTTGAGACGATCATTGGTGTAAACGCTTTGATCGAAAACGAGCTGAACATCGATCGCGGCGGGTGACGCCGCATCGAACTCTGCTACAAGGGCGCGCGCACGCTCTGCCCACTGATCCACGCGCTGGTTGGGCTGGATGAACGCGCTGACCACGATGGAGCGCTGGCCATTGGTAAAGTTCATCACCGTGGCCGGGTCCTCGATGCCCTTTCGGACGTCTGCAATATCACCGACCCGCAGGGCGCTACCGTCCGGGCGCTGGACCAGCGGCACAGATCGGATGCGCGCAATCCCGTCAAATGAGCCGCCAATCTCCACGCCAACATCTGCGCGGTCGCCGCGCACCTGACCGGCGGGGGCCTTGGCATCCGATGCGGCGACCAGCTGGGCCGCATCGCTCATGCTCAGGCCAGCGGCAGACAGTGCATCCGGGTCGATAACAACGCGGACCTCTTCACGCGGGAGCCCATATATTTCAGTTTCTTCTGTGCCTGCCAGATTCTGGAACCGGTCTGACAGGTTGCGCGCAAAGCGCGACATCACCGCGAGTTCCGGGTCGCTCTCACCGGTCCAGACCAGTGAGACCAGCATGGTCGACGCGCCGACATACTGACGCTCGATCCGTGGGAAACTTGTCCCCGGCGGCAGGTTTGCGCGCGCGCCATCGACCTTCGCCCGGACCAGCGTCCAGGCATCGTCGACCTCAGCTTCGCTAAGGCCCTCGTCCATGGTGATCGTGATCTGGGAGACATTCTGACGTGAGCTCGACCGGACCTCGTCGACCTCAGGCAGTTCCCGGATCGCGCTCTCGATCGGGTCGGTAATCGTCGCTTCAATACGCTCGGCATCGGCGCCCGGCAGTGTGGTCAGCACATAACCGAACCGCTCAACAAGCGTTGGGTCTTCCTGACGACCAAGCGTCAGGAGAGAGCCGATCGCACCCGCCAGAATAACAAGAATGGCGAGTATGCTGAGCCGCGGCAGTCGGTAGAAAAGCGTACGCATTGCGTGTTTCCCCTTTCCCTAGCCTTCGCTCGAATAGGACGCAGCCATCGGCGCGGGTCGCGGCGCAACGGCCTGTCCAGGCGCGACACGCTGCAGGCCGTCAATGATGATCCGATCACCATCGGAAATCGCACCGCGAACGAATGCGCGTTCGCCATCGCTCTGGACCACTTCGACCAGTCCCGGACGTGCCACCCAACCACCGTCCTGCGGCACGGCAATATAGAGCGACCAAAGCCCCCGCTGGCCTTCCGCAAGCGCAGACACCGGCAGCCACAAGCCATTCTCTTCTACATCGCGTGAGAGGGAGAGGCGCACGACCGCCCCTGCCGAAACCGTCGTCGCATCAGTAATATCGAACACCGTCGTGACACTGCGCTGCCCGGCCTCGATGACACCTGTGACAGAGCGTAGGCGCGCATCGATCGGGCCATTGTCGCTTTGCAGCGTATAGACCTGCCCCGGCTCCAGCGTGGAGGCGAGGTTTGCGGGCAAACCGATCCGCGCCTCGAGCGACCCAGTCTCCACCAGCGCGAAGACTGGCGCGCCCTGCGGGGCAATTGCGCCCTCATCAAAATTGCGGGCGGTAATCACACCGGGATAAGGCGCGGTGATGCTCGCAAGGTCGATCTGCACGCGCAGCGTATCGGCCTGCGCTTTCGCTGCTTCGATACGTGCATCGGCCGTCGCAGCCTGCGCCAGCGCTTCATCAACCCGCTGCTGGGAGACATGGCCACGCGCCATCAATGTCTGCTGACGCTCGACCGTATTCATCGCCAGCGCATGCGAAGCACGCGCCTCATTTACCCGTGCCTCAGCGGAGGCGAGCTGCGAGCGAAGCGCCCTCGTATCCAGCACGGCCAGGATCTGCCCATCGGTAACTCGGTCACCAACATCGACATTCAGCGCAGCAATGCGCCCGCCATCGGCAAAACCAAGGTCACTGGACCGACGCGGCTGAACAATGCCGGTGAACTTCTCATCAAGCGCGAGCGATGACTGCACATCCGCCACGACGACATCAACGGCGAGCGGCGTCGGCTCCTCGCTGATGACGAGCGGGCCTTCGCTGGAGCGTTGACTGAGGACGAACATCGCAAGCAGCGCGACGCCGACGGCGATCACGGCAATGAAGAGCAGGCCCTTCAGAAAGCTTGGCCGGGGCGTGCGGTCATAGTCGCTCATGCGGCACCTCCACTTGTTTTCTCGAGGCTGCGGACGATCAGGTCGGAATGAAATTCGATGAACTCAGCCTGCTGCATTCCGCCGGGCATGGACGCTGTGGCGGGAAAATCAGGCAGGTGGGCGATCATCATGGCAAGTCCGTGTATGGAGGCCCAGACGGACTTGGCTGTGTTGACCGGGTCGAGTTCAGCGCGGAAATGCCCGCCCTCGACGCCCTCAGTGACCATGTCAGTCAGCACGCTGAAGGCTTGCCCCTTATTCGTGCCATCGAACCCATCCGCATCAAACGATGTCTCATCATCCGCCCGAACGCCGGAGAAGGCCGCCACATAATGATGAGGTTTCTCTATAGCGACGCGGACATAACCCGTCATGCAACGACGCGCCCGGACGCTGAACGGGTCGCGCCGGTCTGCGATCTCGTGAACCGCTCCCAGAAGCCGCCCGAAAAAGGACTCCTTCAGCTCATCGACAAGGTCGTCCTTGGAGCTGAAATATTTGTAGATGGCCGCCGGGGAATAGTCGATCTCATCGGCAATCCGGCGAATGGAGAGACCAGCCTCTCCCTCTTCGGCGAACACTTTTTCGGCCGCGTCCAGTATCGCCCCGCGCACGCGCAAGCGGCGCCGCTCTGCTGGCGAAATCTCGCTGTCCTGCATGTCGCGCCACCCTCAGCTGCACCCATGGGAACCTAGCCGAACCCGCGTCACTAAGCAATAGCCGTTCAATTTGTGAACACCGTTCACTCAATCTGCAAAGTGCGCTATTATTTGCGTCCTGCGAGGTTTGAATTGGTCGCCGCGATCCTATTTCTTGGGCATGACGAAACTCTTCCCTGATGCCCCCGCCGTCGGAACCACTATGCAGGCGACGCGCGAAAGCGAGACGGTACGCGACTTTCTTGCGCTGCGCAGGTCAGCCAACAAGGCTTTCATCGGCGGCCCGGGACCGGACCCCGACACGCTCGATGCCATTCTCACGGCGGCAACGCGTGTCCCGGATCACCGGCGCCTTTCGCCCTGGCGGTTCATCATTCTCGAAGGCGACGCGCGGCAAGCTTTCGGTGAGAAGGCGGCGGAGGTTCACAAGCAGGAAAACGAATTTGCTTCGGATGCAGATCTCGAAGCCACAAAGGCCCTCCCACTCCGTGCGCCCTGCGTCGTGATCCTCGTGTCCAGCCCGAAAGACGACAACAGAACGCCCGTCTGGGAACAGGAGTTGTCAGCAGGGGCCCTCGGCCACAATCTGCTCCTCAGCGCCAATGCAGCTGGCTATGCCGGTGTCTGGCTGACCGAATGGGTCAGCTTTTCCAAGGGCATTGACCAGGTACTCGGCCTCTCAAGCCGTGAGCGCATTGCCGGCTATTTCTACCTCGGCAAGGCGACAGCAGACCCGCAGGAACGCGCACGCCCCGATCCAGCCGAACTGATTTCCCGCTGGCAGGGCTGAACTTCCCGAATCCCATGACCGCGATATCCTAGCATCTTAGCTATGGAGGGCGGTCGATCGCCCTACCGCCTCCCGATTCTGCGTGAGCCACCTGGCGCTGGTTCAGGGATCGCCCGCGCCAGCCTGTACATGTCCGGCGTGAGCCATAATAACGGCTACAGTTTCGGGTATATCAGGGGGATAGATCGATGTTCGCAGCACTGGACCTGCCACAACCCATCGTGGCGAGAGCATACTCCATAGGCGGGCAGGACGTCCCGGAATGGCTGGTCTGGACCGGCGGTGCCATTCTCGGGCTCATTGTCCTCAAGCTCCTCTTCTTCAGGGAATCCACCGCGAAGAAAGACGCCCGTAAACGTCAGGAATGGCAGGCGCGTCAGGAAGAGGAGTTCGCCCCGCTGATCGACGCCATGCAGCCGCTCATCAAACTGCAGGAAGACCTCAATGGTCGGCTGAAACGGCTGATGGAGCGCGAGCTCAAGACCGCGACACACGAGTTAAAGCGCGAACGCCTGGAGTCTGACCTCCAGCAGTTCACCGAGGGCCGCTACTCCAAACTCAATTCCTGGCACCTCAACGTGTTCGAGAAGGACGGCTTCATGCCGGTCATTCGCGTGCGCACCACAGGCAGCCATGAGTGTCCGCACGGCGTCCTTGGCGCAATTGAGTTCGAAGACACCGAAAAGTGGGAACGCACCTTCCGGTACCTGTTCAAGAATGTTCCGGTTGCCGACCACGAGAACCACCGGGACTATGCGCTGTTTACCCTCCCTGACGCCAAACGCTTCATGGAGCAGTGCTTCATCGTCGGCGTGAACGAGCTTCCCTTCGGTTTCACGCCGGAGATGCTTGGCCTGCAGGAAGGCCCGAAGCCGATTGAGCTTGTCCGCGCCAATCCTGCGGGCAGCCCCAGCTCATCGCACTTTGCCAGGCACTAGCTCAGCCCGAACAGGGCCTCACTCTCGGCAAGGAAGCTGTCGCCGCCTCGGGTGATGCCCGAAACGCGGCCCGGCGCTTCGGCGAGCGAGGTTTCAGCGAAAAAGCCTGCAAGCGCCGTCATCCGGCCCCGCAGCGCGGAATTGTCCGCCCGCGCCGATAGCGCGCCCCTTGTCAGGAAGTGACCGCCGATCACGTCGCCTGCAAGCTCCAGATAGGCCGTCGCACCTGAAAGGCCTTTCTCGCGCTCATCCTTCATGGCGGCTTTCATCCAGTCGGTGGCTTCGCCAAGTGCATCAGCGGCCGCAACCAGCCTGTCGGCGATCTGCCCCAGCTGCGGGTCATTGGTCTCACGCGCCGCGCGCGCGGTTTCACGCACTTCATCGATCATGTCGCTCATCGCACGTCCGCCCGCCATGGAGAGTTTGCGCCCGACAAGGTCGATGGCCTGAATGCCGTTCGTACCTTCATAGATCGGGGCGATCCGCGCATCGCGGTAAAGCTGCGCGGCCAGCGTCTCATTCATGAAGCCCATGCCGCCATGGATCTGCACACCAAGGCTGGCCATCTCAACGCCGGTATCAGTCGACCACGCCTTTGCGATTGGCGTCAGGAGTTCTTCGCGAAGGCGCGCAGCCTCACGGGTCGCCTCGTCTTCTGCGGCGTCCGAAAGGTCAGCCGCCACACCGCAAGCATAGCAGATGGCGCGCGCCGCCATCGTATGCGCGCGCATCGTCGTCAGCGTGCGGCGAATGTCGGCATGGTGCAGGATGGGCGCAGGCCCATCGACGCCGTCCACTTTGCCCTGCTTGCGCTCATTCGCATAGGCATAGGCGGTCTGGTAGGCTGCTTCTGAAACGCCGACCCCTTCAAGCCCGACATTAAGGCGCGCCGCGTTCATCATCGTGAACATGCAGGCGAGGCCCTTATTCTCCTCACCGACCAGCCAGCCGGTCGCGCCGTCATATTCCATGACGCAGGTCGGGCTCGCATGAATGCCGATCTTCTTCTCAAGCCCGATACACTGGACAGCGTTGCGCTCACCGAGCGAGCCATCCTCATTCACCATCACTTTCGGCACGACGAAGAGTGAAATACCGCGCGAGCCTTCCGGCGCATCCGGCAGGCGGGCGAGGACAAGATGGATGATATTATCCGTCATGTCGTGGTCGCCCCAGGTGATGTAGATCTTCTGGCCTGAGATCTTGTAGGAGCCATCTTCCTGCGGCACGGCCTTGGTCTTCAGCGCGCCGACATCAGAGCCTGCCTGAGGCTCTGTCAGGTTCATTGTGCCCGTCCACTCGCCAGAGATCAGCTTGGGCAGGTATTTCTTCTTCTCTGCCTCGCCGCCATGCGCCAGCAGCGCCTCGATCGCACCTGCGCTCAGCATCGGGCAGAGACCGAAGCTCATATTTGACCCATGCAGCATTTCGAGCACCGCATTCGACAGCGTGCGCGGCAGGCCCTGCCCGCCCCATTCGACAGGCGCGGCGAGCCCCATCCAGCCACCTTCTGCGAACTGGCGGTAAGCGTCGGCAAAGCCATGCGGCGCGACGACCCCGTCACCGGTCAGCTGAGCGCCCTGCTCATCGCCTGTCTGGTTCAGCGGCGCCAGCACATCACTGGCGAGTTTTCCCGCCTCTTCGAGGATCGGATCGATCAGCTCATCGTCGAAAGCTTCGAAATGCTCGCCCGACAGGCGGCCAATTCCGGCAAGCTGTCTCAAGGCGAAAGCCATGTCCTCAACGGGTGCCCGATAGCTCATATGATGCATCTCCCGGATAAGTACTATTCTCTACAGGGTCTAAAGCCGGACTGGTCAGGTTGAACGGCTAGTATATTTAGTTTGCACGCATTCTTGACCATGTATGAGGAGGTCCGTCCATGCGCCGTATCGTAACAACAGCAGTGCTCGCAGCGCTTACCGCTGCACCTGCACTCGCCGAACAAACCCTGGAAGGTGTCGCCAATGCCACCTACCAGCTCGACCCGAACCATTCCTTCCTGACCTTCAACGTCACCCATAACGGTATTTCGACCTATACGGTCTACTTCACCGACTTTGACGCGACGCTCGACTTCAACTCCGAAGACCCGACCGCGTCGACGCTGAATCTGACCATCAATCCAGCTGCTCTGGAAGCCAACTACCCTGCCGATTACAAGGCCGGCCACCCGGACAGCGAATTCGAAAACTGGAACGACGCGCTCGCCAATGACGACCGCTTCCTTCAGGCCGACGAGTTTGGCGAAATCACCTTTACCTCGACCAGCGCCGAAATGACCGGCGACTTCACCGGCACGGTGACAGGCGATCTCAGCTTCCGCGGTGAGACCCGCCCGGTCACGCTGGATGTCACCTACAATGGCGTCGCCAACCCACCATGGATGGGCGAACGCGACACGATCGGCTTTACCGCGAGCACCATTATCGACCGGACTGAATTCGGCATGGATGCGCTTCAGGGCGTGATCTCGAACGACGTCGCGATCGAGTTCTCCGGCGAATTCATCGAGAACGAATAGACCTCCAGACAATCAGGGCTGATACAAGATGAAACTCACAACGACCTTTCTAGCTGCTTCGAGCCTCCTGGTTCTGGCGGCATGCTCCGGCGCCGAGACGGACACGTCCGGCACCGCCGAAACAGATGCGACTGAAACCGTAGAGATCGAAGCCGACGCCGCTGCTGGCGAAGGCGTTCTGGCCGAAGTCGCCTCCGCGACCTATTCCATCGAACCGACGCACGCCTTCCTGACCGCCAAGGTCATGCACCAGGGCCTCTCGGAATACACGCTCAGCTTCACGAGCTTTGACGGCACGCTTGATTTCAACGCTGCAGATCCAGCAAGCTCCAGCCTCACGCTCACCATCGACCCGACTTCGGTCTGGACGCACTTTCCCGGTGACTACAAGGCAGGCCACCCGGACAGCCCGCATGACAGCTGGACCGAAGCGCTGGCCCAGGATGAGGGCTTCATGAATGCGGGCGCCTATCCTGAGATCACCTTCACCTCCACCGAAGTGACGCGCACGGGCGACACGACGGGAACGGTGACGGGCGACCTCACCTTCCTCGGCCAGACCCAGCCTGTCACGCTCGACGTCACCTTCAACGGTGTCGCCAATGTGCCCTGGTTCGGCACCCGGGACCTTATCGGTTTCGATGCTGGCACGACGATCAATCGCTCCGAGTTCGGTCAGGATGCTCTTCAGGGCATGATCTCTGATGAAGTCGTCGTCGAGTTCTCAGGCGAATTCCTGCAGCAGGAAGCCGCAGAGACGGATGCCGAAACAGACGGCAATTAAGTCTTCATGACACGATCACCGCGCTACTCCGCCGTTGCAATCGCCCTTCACTGGGCGATTGCATTCGGCATCCTGTTCATGATCTGGCTTGGCTGGAACATGGACGGCAAGGAATCCTGGTTCCAGTTCCACAAATCGGTCGGCATCACGATCCTGATCCTGACAGTCGCGCGGATCATCTGGCGGGTGATGAACCCGCCGCCCCCATTGCCCACGGGCATGAAACCGTGGGAGAGCAAGGCCAGCCATGCTGTCCATATCGGCTTCTATGCCCTGATGGTCATCATGCCGTTGACCGGGTGGCTCACGGTTTCGATTTCCTATGATTTCGACATTCCGACTGTGATCTTCGGCCTGTTCAGCTGGCCAGATATTCCGGGTGTCGGTTTTCTCGCAAATGAGACCGGCTTTGGCCTCGTTTCAAACATTCACTCAAAACTCGCCTGGGTCGCGCTTGCCCTTCTTGCCCTGCATCTTGGCGGTGCCCTGAAACATGAGTTCGGGCATGAAGAAGGCGTGCTGAAACGCATGCTGCCGGGCCTCTTTGGCAAGACGGATAAGCCAAGCCCGCCGCCACGCGGCTTCCTCGCCGCTTTCGGCGCAGCCATCGCGCTTTTCCTGATCATTGCCTTCGTCCCACAGCTCTTCTCCAGCAGCGGCGGCGAAAATAGCTCGGGCGACGCCCCGGCAGATGTGAGCGAAATTTCAGTCGAGCCGAACTGGACCGTCGATTATGACCAGTCCTCAATCGCTTTCACCTTCACCCATGAAGGCCAGACCTATGAGGGCAGCTTCGGCGACTGGAGCGCCGATATCGACTTCGACGCGGACAACCTTGCTGCCTCAGAGGTGCTTGTCACGGTGAATACGGGCTCAGCCGCGACACCGAAGAAGCTCTACACCGACAGCCTCAAATCCGCCGAATGGTTTGGCGTGTCATCCTTCCCGCAAGCGACCGTCCACCTGACAGGCTTCCAGCAGACCGGCACACTCTACAGTGCCGATGCCACGCTTCAAATCAAGGATGGATCGGTCACGGTGCCATTCGCCTTCACGCTTGAAGAGGATGGCGCCTCTACAGTGATGACGGGCGACACGACCGTGGAGCGCACGCCGCTCGATCTCGGCCAGACGTCTGACGCGAGCGCTTCCTATGTATCGGAATCTGTGCGCATCGATGTGCGAGTCGTGGCCTCGCCTGCCGGCTGATTGAGTGCTAGGCGACTGAGCCATGACGGCCCCAGTCCTGAAACCGGATTCCGCCGCCCTTGATCGGGCGGCACGCATTCTCAAAGAAGGCGGCCTCGTCGCTATGCCGACAGAGACGGTCTATGGGCTCGCAGCAGACGCGGCAAACGCTGACGCCGTCGCGCGCCTTTACGCCGCCAAGGGCCGGCCAGCATTCAACCCGCTGATCGCGCATTGCGCCTCTGCAGAGGCGGCGTTTGCGCAGGGGCGGTTTTCCGAAAAAGCACGGGCGCTTGCCGCCGAATTCTGGCCGGGCCCGCTCACCTTTGTGGTCGATGCCGTCGACACCACGACAGTCTGCTCGCTGGCCCGCGCCGGTCTCGATACGCTGGCCCTGCGTGTACCAGTTCACCCGGCAGCGCGCGCATTGCTGGAGGCGTTCGGTGGCCCGCTGGTCGCGCCATCCGCCAATCCGTCAGGGCGTATCAGCCCAACGACCGCACAGCATGTCTCCGGCGATATGGGAGACAAGGTCGACCTCATTCTTGATGGGGGGCCGTGCAGCGAAGGTATCGAGTCGACGGTCATCGATGCGCGCGGCGAGACGCCTGTCCTTTTGCGTCAGGGCACAGTCCTGCCGGAGGCAATCGAAGCCGTCTGGCCCGGCATTGAGATGGGCGGCAGCGCCGACAAGCCGACATCGCCTGGACAGCTCCTGCGCCACTATGCTCCGAATGCGCGCCTGCGGCTGAACGTAGAGACGCCAGAACCTGGCGAGGCCTTTCTGGGCTTCGGGCCAGGCGAAGCGACCCTGAACCTGTCGTCGCGTGAGAGCCTCATTGAGGCCGCTGCGAACCTCTTCTCCATGATGCGTCAGCTCGACGAAACGCATGACCGTATCGCCGTCGCCCCGATCCCGGTCAATGGCCTTGGGGCAGCGATCAATGACCGGCTGGTTCGCGCCGCTGATCGCGGCTAGACAGGCAGGATGCACCCCGCTCCCGCCTATCTCGAAACAGACCGCGCCACCCTCCTGAAGCGCATCGGCGACTGGCCTTTTGCGCTGGCAATTGGCCTCCTCGAAGGGCGCCCTCGCGCCGCGCATACGCCTGTGCTGGCAGAGGCGGACGGCACGCTGCGGTTTCACCTGTCGAAGGCGAACCCCGCCGCGCGGGGCATAGCGAACATCGGCCACGCGCTCATCGTCTTCTCTGGCCCTCACGATTATATCTCGCCCGACTGGTATGGCATGGAGAAGCAGGTGCCGACCTGGAACTACCTCTCCGTCGAAGCTGAAGGCACTGTCAGCATTTGTGATGAAGCTGAGGCCGAGCAGTTTCTCGAAGACCTCTCAGCCCGCTTCGAAGCGGGTCTTTCACCGAAGCCGGCATGGACCGTCGCATCGATGGACCGGGCTCAGTTAAAGCGGATGCTGACCTCGATCGTGACCTTCAAACTTACGCCGCAACGGCTCGAAGGGATAACCAAGGTCGGGCAGAACAAGCCTGAAGAGGCGCGCATCCGGGCCGGTCAGGCCTTGAAAGCTGCAGGCGGCGACCCAACCATTGCGACCATGATGGAGCGCCGCTCATGAACCGCCCGAACGAAGAATTCCTGAACGCTGCCAAGGGCTTGCTAGGCCCGTCTGGCTGGAGCGAAGACCCCGACAAGCTTGAAGAGGTCGCCTCTCCATGGCGCGGTACCAATAATGGCGAGACGCCGTTTCTGGCGATGCCAGCCTCTACCGAAGAAGCTGCGAGCCTCGTCAAACTCTGCGCTGAACATCGCGTCGCGCTGGTCCCGCAGGGCGGCAATACGGGCCTTGTCGACGGTGGCACGCCGCATGGTGAGATCACCGTTTCCATGCGCCGGATGACCAAGCTTCGCGGCGTCGATACCCGCAACAACTCAATGACCATTGAGGCTGGCGCGACGCTTGTGAGCGCGCAGCAGGCCGCTGAAGAGGCTGGTCGCTTTTTCCCGCTGTCGCTTGGCTCTGAGGGTCAGGCAAGCATTGGCGGGCTGATCTCGACCAATGCGGGCGGTGTCGCCGTGCTGCGATATGGGATGATGCGCGACCTTATTCTTGGGCTCGAAGTTGTTCTGCCCTCTGGCGAGATCTGGGACGGGCTGTCTGGCCTTCGAAAGAACAATACCGGCTATGATCTGAAGCATCTTTTCGCGGGTGCTGAAGGCACGCTGGGCCTTATCACTGCGGCGACGCTCAAACTTTTTCCAAAGGTTTCAAAGGCGACTGCCTGGGTGACCTGCGAGACACCTGCCAATGTCGTCGATCTTCTGGCGCTGGTCCGCGACCATGCCGGCGACACGGTGACCAGCTTCGAGATCATCCCGGCCAATGCCATCGAGATGGTGAAGGCCGACGTGCCTGACACCCGCGACCCGGCCCCGTCCGACCTGCCCTGGAGGGTTCTGGTTGAGGTTTCAATGTCGCGGGAAGATCAGGCGCGGGAGACGCTGATGGCGGCCCTCGCCGACGGGATGGAGCGAGAACTTGCCGCCGACGTTCTCATCGCTGAGAGCGGCCAGCAGGCATCGAGCTTCTGGCACATCCGCGAGACGATCCCCCTGTCCAAGCGTGCCTATGGCACGGCCCTCAACCATGATGTGTCCGTCCCGGTTTCTGCCATTCCGGATTTTCTCACCGCAACTGAAGAAGCGATCCAGAAACTGGTGCCGGAAGCGGAGATCGTCGCCTTCGGTCATGTCGGCGACGGCAATCTCCACTATTCGGCCTGCGCGCCCAAGAACCCTGAAAACTCAGCGCTTTCTGACAATGCCGAAGAGGTTACCCGCATCGTACATGCGCATGCGATGAAGTTTGGTGGGTCGATCAGCGCAGAGCACGGGGTTGGCCGTTTGAAGCGCGATGAGCTCGCCGAGATCAGGCCGAAAGCAGCTACAGAGACGATGCGGGCCATAAAGCTGGCGCTTGATCCGCTCGGCATCATGAACCCCGGCCGGGTGGTATCGGTCTAGGGCGGCTACCTGACCAACGACACCGTTCTCATCCGCGCCTCGCATAACAACCATTCCGCATGAGCGCCCTCAGTTGCGAGTGCATCGCATTTACGTCTTCGGGATCATACCGGAGAAAATGCAATGAAAAGAACGACCCTCGTGGCGACAGAGAATGCCAGCCGCTACCTGCAACAGCTCAGCAAACACTGGGCACACAAGTTCGACGTCGACTATTCAGAGACGAAAAGCCGGATCAATCTGCCGCTTGGCGAACTGAATATGCAGGCAAGCGAGAGCGCGCTTGGCCTGGAGGTAACCTCTGACTCCCCAGATTCTCTGGACCAACTTTGCGACGTCATTGAGCGTCATCTTGACCGGTTTGCACATCGGGAAAGTGCACTCGTCTATGAGTGGAAATAGCGCCAAAAACAGGGTGCAGTGACGGTGCATGGGTGGTGTTTCTGACGGTGTGCGCAAACACAGATTGCAATGCAGTAATCCGCGGCGATTTTTCCTTTGCCAAAATGCGATTGGTTCTTAACATCGCGTCAGGCAGTCTGGTTCAGACTGTACGCAATCGCCTGCCGACACCGGAGCCCTGAATGACCAAAATTCCTCGCTCGCTTGCCATTCCAAAATCCTGGAAGACAATCGATATGCCGAGCCTGTTTTCGGCCTTCATCTATCCAGCGCTCGGCATCGCGCTGCTGACCACGATGGTCGCGCTGGGATTTGCGCTGACACAGATCGAGCTCAAGCTCTGGTACGTTCCGCTCTCACTGGGCGTCATCGCCTTCACGATTTTCGTCTGCAATGCAGGCATCGGCCCGCTTCACCGCATCATGCAGCACCGGGCAGGCGAACTGGCCTGGCCAGCGCAGGTCCTGACCATGGTCAATCTGATGATCGCCATGCAGGGGAATGTGAAAGACTGGGTGAACTACCACTCCCAGCATCACCGCTTCGCCGACGGTCCGGGCGACCCGCACAACCCGTTCGAGAGCAAGCGCTGGGCCTGGGTTGGCTGGATCCTGTTCCGCGACCCGAAAGATACGATGCGTCCAATGCCAATGTGGCTGAAGAACCACCCAGTCATTGTCTGGATGGATGGCTTCTACAATTCGATCTCGCTGGTCATCCACCTCTTCATCCCGGCTGCGATCTATCTGGTCGTCTGGGCAGCCGGTGGCTCGCTCGTGCTGACCGGGATCATCCATGCAAGCGTCGTCATCGGCCGGGCGATCCAGTTCCACGCGACGACCTATGGCATCAATGTGCT
Source organism: Henriciella algicola (assembly GCF_003576245.1). Lineage (GTDB taxonomy): Bacteria > Pseudomonadota > Alphaproteobacteria > Caulobacterales > Hyphomonadaceae > Henriciella > Henriciella algicola. Next base: position 417,009 of record NZ_QWGA01000008.1, on the reverse strand, counting down.
TGGTCACCTCAAGACCCCGGCCTGGGCTGACCATGCCATGGCGCTTCTGACCGGCGGTGAAGCCTTCCACGACCATCACCATGATGAGCCTGTCTCGGCGCTGCACCGTCCGCGCAAGGGCGTCTGGAATCGTATCGTCGACTATAATGGCACCATGCTGCTGATCTATGAGAAGCTTGGCTGGGTCAAAGGACTGAAGATCGCCCCTCGCTTCGCATGAGCGTCAAACCGCTCAAGGACCGCGTGACCCTTGTCTCCAGCGAAGTGCTCGCGGATGACTGGGTCCCGCTGGTCAAGCATACGATTGACTATGAGCGCCGCGACGGTCGCCGGGAGCGCCTGACCCGCGAGGTCTATAACCGCCCCGACGCCTGCGCGGTGCTTCCCTATGACAGCGCGCGCGGCACCGTCCTCCTCATCCGCCAGCTACGCCTGCCCGTCTTCATGAAAGGCGATGAAGAGCCGATGTGGGAGGCCTGCGCGGGCGTTATCGAAGACGAGGACCCGCAAGAAGCCACGCGCCGCGAAGCCATGGAAGAGCTTGGCTACCAAGTGCACGACCTTCACCTGGTGACGGCGATGTATGCAAGTCCCGCAAGCTTTGGGGAGCGGGTCTGGTGCTACACGGCGAGCTACAAACCCTCAGACAAGGTCGCGAGCGGCGGCGGCGCGAGCGATGAGGGCGAAGACATCGAAGTCGTCGAGCTTCCCTTCGAAGATGCCTATGGCCGCATCGCGACTGGCGAGATCACAGACGCCAAGACGGTCCTCCTGCTCCAGCATCTCAAACTGTCGCTCTAACGGAAAAAGGCGCCCGCAGTGAGACCTGCGCGCGCCCTTCCGGAATTCTTTAAAGCTGAAAAGCCTTACGCCGTCATGTCTTCAACGCGGGCGTCTGGCGCGTTCTTCTTGACCGACTCGATGCCATTGTCGCGGCCCGAAGCGCTCTTGTAGCTTTCAGACGTGCCGATAACCTGGCCGTTGGTGGACTTCAGATTAAAGCGGAAATTGCCCGCGTCCGTTTCCTTGCGCTCATAACGCGCATCGTCAGATGCGTTCTTCTTGACCGATTCAATTCCGTTCGTCGCGCTGGCTTTCTGCTTGTAGCCTTCGCTCGCCAGAATGATCTCGCCATTGCCGGCTTTGAGCCTGAAGCGGAATTCGCCTGCCTTGTCGGTGTAGAGTTCGAATTTGCCAGCCATTTGGCGCTCCTTTCCATTGGGAATCGGTCGGTTGATGGTGCCTTAAAGCGTGGCCGCAGCGCCGCGTGGGGTCAAGCAGGTTCAACCCGGCCGAGACGTCGTCCTCAACCGATGAACAGAAAGCCGCGCAGGATATAGGCCGTCGCGGCCACAACGGTGACGCTGACAATCGCGATGCCCCAGAACCAGGCGAGCCTTTTCCAGAGCGGGCCAGCAGAGCCGCCCGTCTCATCGGGGCCTTGAGGTTCAATCAGGTCAGTCATGATAGGCCTCGTCCGGGTCCACCTTGCCCCAGAAGAGCGAGTAGACATATCCGGTATAGATCAGGATGACCGGCAGCATCACGGCTGCACCGACGAACATCAGCATCAGGGCATTGTCGCGGGCAGCGGCCTGCCAGATGTCGATCTCGAATGGCACGATATTCGGAAACAGGCTGACAGCGAGGCCGAGATAGCCGGACAGAAAGATGCCTGCCGACAGGACATAGGGACGCCAGTCAGGCGCCGAAACCTTGCCGGAGAGGTCACGCCAGACAAGCACGGTCAGGACCAGACCGATGAGCGGGATTGGCGAAAGCGGGAGGATCTTGGCGAACTCAACCTCTGCCATGGAGAAGCCCCAGCGCTCTGTTACGCGCGGATCGATAGACAGTGTGGCGAGGCTGACGGCGGCGAAACAGACCGCAACACCGACGAGCGCGATCTTGCCGCGATTGCGTGCGCGGCGCTGGACGTCGCCTTCAGTCTTGAGCACTAGCCAGCAAGCGCCGAGCAGGATGTAGCCGATCGCAACAGAGACAGCGACGAGCAGCGAGAACGGGGTGAGCCAATCGAAGGCGCCGCCAGCAAAGCTGCGGCCCTCAACCGTGACGCCCTGAATGAAACCGCCGAGGATGAGCCCTTGCGCCAGTGCGGCGGTCAGCGAGCCATAGAAGAAGGCCCCGTTCCAGAAGAGCTTGGTCGGTTTGCGCACCGCCTTGTGCCGGAACTCAAAGGCCACGCCGCGAAAGATGAGTGCCGCCAGCATGAGCAGGACGGGCAGGTAAAAGGCGGGCATCAGGATGGCATAGGCGAGTGGGAAGGCTGCGAAGAGGCCGCCGCCACCGAGGATCAACCAGGTCTCGTTCCCGTCCCAGACAGGCTCGATCGTGGCGGTCATCAGATTGCGTTCGTCATCGTCCTTGGCAAAGCCGGTCAGCATACCGATGCCGAGGTCCATGCCATCGAGAAGGACGTAGAGCATGACCGCAGCCGCGATCAGCAAGCCCCAGATCAGTGGAAGATCAAGTTCCATAGCCCTGCCCTCTCTTTCTATTCATCCGGATGGCGGCCGCGCGGCCCGGTTTCAGCCGGATCATCGACAGCGCCCATCGGCGTACCTGGTGCGCGGTGTTCGCGCTCTGGCGGCTCTGGCGCGTCGTCCTGGAAGCCACGTGTCGCGATGCGCGCCATGTAGACGGTGCCTGCTGTAAAGATGATCGCATAGACGACCATGAAGATGATCAGCGAGGTGGCGACCTGTTCGGTCGAGACCGGCGCAAGGCTGTCTTCGGTGCGCAGCTGCCCATAGACGGTGAAGGGCTGGCGGCCAACCTCGGCAACGACCCAGCCGGTGATCACCGCGATGAAGCCCAGCGCACCGCCCGGTATGGCGAGCAGGTGGAACAAGCCTGGCTTGTCGATACGTTTGCGCCACCAGAGGAAACAGCCCCAGATGCCGAGGGCCAGCATCGCCATGCCCGCACCAACCATGATGCGGAAGGCCCAGAACACGATGGCGACCGGCGGGCGGTCTTCCTCAGCAAACGCGTCGAGGCCTTCCAGCTCCCCTTCCGCATGGGGGAAGAGGTATGGGCTGGTGCCCGGAATGGCGATCTCCGCAATGTTGCGCTCATTTTCTTCATCCGGGAAACCGAACAGGATGGTGGGCTGGACCTCACTCGTCTCCCACCAGCCTTCAATCGCGGCGACCTTTGCAGGCTGATACTCATGGGCGACTTCGCCCGACCAGTGACCAGCCCAGATCTGCAGCGGCATCAGCACTGCCAGCGTGCCGACCGCCATGCGCATCTGCCAGCGTGTCGGCTCTTCCTCATGGTGGCGGACAACCTGCCAGGCACCCGCCGCAAGGATGACCGCAGCCGTCGTGATGAAGGCCGCCAGCATCATGTGGACATAGCGCGACGGGAAGCTCGGATTGAAAACGACGTCCCAGAAGTTCGTCGCGTAGAAATTGCCGGTCTCTGCGTCGATGGCGAAGCCAGCCGGTGTCTGCATCCAGCTGTTTGCCGAGAGGATCCAGAAGGCCGAAATCGTCGTGCCGACGGCAACCGCAGAGGTCGCGATGAAGTGGAGCTTGTTGCCGACCCGCTTCCAGCCAAACAGCATCACACCGAGGAAGGTCGCCTCAAGGAAGAAGGCGGTGAGCACTTCATAGCCAAGCAGCGGGCCGATCACGCTGCCGGTCTTGTCTGCAAAGACCGACCAGTTCGTGCCGAACTGGTATGACATCACAACGCCGGAGACGACGCCCATGGCGAAGGCGAGCGCGAAAATCTTGATCCAGTGCAGGTAGAGACGCTTGAACACGTCCCGCTTGGTCCAGAGCCAGAGGCCTTCACAGACCGCAAGGAAAGCGGCGAGACCAATCGTGAAAGCTGGAAAAATGATGTGGAAGGCAATCACGAATGCGAACTGGAGCCGGGACAGGATCAGGGCGTCTAGTTCCATCGGAGCACTCCTCAGCGCGGATTGATGGGGCAGACCATATCCAGATGTCAGTGTGATGAACAGGCGCGCATCCTGACGCGCGGCAGGATAGCGCGGGGGTGACGGGGGCGGCGTTCTGGTCCATGAGGTTGCGCATGTCCAAGCCAAAACCCTCCCCCACCGACGCGCCAAAAGAAAAAGATCCGCTTCATGAGCGGCTCAATATCTATCAGTGGTCGATCATCGCGATTGCCCTCTGGCTGGTCTTCGGGCTGGTGCCGATCGCGCTGATGCAGCTGTTCCGGCTGGAAGACCTCGCGGCCACGAGGGTCTCTCAATATGGCGCGATGTTCGGGGCCGCGAGCGCGTTCTTTTCCGGCTTTGCCCTGATTGGCATCATGCTGACCAATAGCGCACAGAAGAAAGCGCTGGAGCTTCAGAAACAGGAGCTGGAGGAAGTCGCCGATAATCAACGCAAGGCGCTAAATCTCCAGATCATTCTGGCCTTCATGGACGATATCGCCGCCGATGAGTTCCGGCAGGCTTCCGGCGTCCTGTTTGAGTATGAGCGGGCGGGCGCGCTGGGACGCTATGGCGTCCTGCGGCACAAAACGGACCGCACGCCTGAGGAAGAGGCCGAGTATCAGCGCTTTGATTCTGCGCGCCGGCGCTTTGTGCACGTCTTTCACAAGATGAAACGCCTGCACGCTGGCGGCGCGGTGGACCTTTCGACTGTGCGCACCGTCTTCTCGCCCGACCTTGTCTGGACGCTGCTCCTCCTCGATGAGCCGATGGAAGAAGCGATCCGCGCAAACTACAGCCACGATACATTCGTCTTCTTCCAGGAACTCTATGAGCCTGAAGAGATACTGGGCCAATGGCCGAGGACGCCGGGCAATCCGCTGCCGACGCGCCTGAAAGGCACAGCTTTCGACCCGGATACGAGCACGCAATGACCGAACCACGCTACAAACTGATCGCCTGGGACTTTGACGGGGTCCTCAATGCCAATGTCCAGAACGGCGTCTTCAAATGGATGACGACGTTTGAAGAGGATACGGGCCTGCCGATCGACTCGCTGGCGAACTATCTCTTCTCTGGCCGGTTCCAGCAGGCCATGGTCGGCGAGGCGGACCTGCACGAGCTGGTCGGGAGCTGGGCCGCAGAGCATGGCGTGCCGCACCGGGCGGGAGAGGTCATCGACTACTGGTTCGACAAGGATCACATCCCCGATGAGAAGACGCTGGATATCGTCCAGCGGGCGCGCCGGGCGGGCATCACCAATGTCATCGCGACTAATAATGAGGTCTACCGCGCCGACTGGATCGAGGAGATGGGGTTTGGTGAGCACATGCACACCGTGTTCGCCGCCGGCCGCATGCGCCTCGCCAAGCCGGACCTTGCCTACTTTGCGCACATCGAAAACGCGCTGGGGCATGGCGGCAAGGACGTGATCCTGGTCGATGACATGGCTGAGAATGTCGAAGCGGCCCGCCAGCATGGCTGGGACGCGTTTCATTTCGTGCCGGGTTGCCATGACGCGCTGGCAGCAAAGCTTGGGCTTAGCGAAGGCTAGGCGCCAGCCGGCTCAGGGCCAACTGGCGCCCTGAGCGCGTCAGAAACGCCCGCTAATGGTCAGCCTTGCATTGAGCGGCGCGCCGACGCTTGCCTGATGGGTCGCGTGGGCGTTCGGGAAGTAGAGCTCATCGGTGACGTTCTCGATGTTGAGCTGCACGCGGACAGCGTCTGAAACATCATAGAAGGCCGCTGCATCAACGCGCGTGTAGGCCGGCAGGATCGCCGTATTACCATTGTCGATGAAGCTCTCATCCTGATAGGTCACGCCAAGGCCGATGCCGAACCGGTCTGTAAGGCGGTAGGTATTCCAGAGCGAGGCCATGTGTTCTGGCAGCTCACGCGGGCGGTTGCCGGTCGGGCCGGTGCGGTTGACGATCTCGCCGTCGAGATAGGAATAGCCCGCCGAGATGAACCAGCGGTCGCTGACCTCACCCTGCACCTGGACCTCAAAGCCCTGCGTTTCGGACTCGATCACTTCCAGCGTGGACGGGTCATTGTCGGCGACCTGCGGGGAGCGCTGTTCAATCTCGAAGATGGCCGCGGTCAGGCTGACCCCGCCGATGAGATCCCATTTGAGGCCCGCTTCCAGATTGGTGAACTCATCGGGGTCAAGCTGGTTTGCTGCGCCATTGATGTCGGAGAATTGCTCACCGCTGCGCGGCAGGAAGGTCTCGCTATAGCTCGCATAGAGGGAGATGTTCTCCTGCGGCTTGTAGACGAGGCCGAGGCGCGGAGAAATCTCTTCATCCTTGCGGCTGCGGGTCTCATTGGCGATGACGTTCAGGACTTCGATGTCGAAACTGTCGAAGCGCAGACCGAGGATCACGTCGAGCTTGTCTGAAATCTCGATCTCATCCTGGATATAGGCGGAGAAGACATCGACTTCGGCCTTTGTGAAGTCATTGATGTCGACGCTGTAGTCATTGGTCGTCAGCTGGCCAGCAGCGTTGATGCCGACGCCGCCGCGCAGGGTGAGCGGTCGGCGGATGTCGAAGACTTCATTGTCATCAGCCGTTGTGTCCCAGAAGGCGTTGAAGCGGTCATTGTCATTCGACGTGTCGATATACTCGCCGCCGAGAATGATGGTGTGCTCAAAGCCCCAGGTCGCTGGCTCCCAGACGAGATTGCCTGACAGGATGGTGTTCTGACGCTTGGTGGAGTCCTCATAGCCGTCCAGCGTGACAAGGTTCGGCGTCGCCGCCTCATTATAGCCAGACGCGTAGAAGTTCATGTAGCGCTTGTCATAGTCACCATAGAACAGGCTGACATTGGCCTTCAGCGCTTCGGAGAAGCGATGCTGGAGCGATGAGCGCAGCAGGTGCGCCTCAAGGAAAGTACGGTTCAGCTCCGGATCGCCAAACACAATCTTGCGGAAGGCTTCGACCGGGCGGCCATCGGCGCCGGTTGGAATACCCCGGTCCACAAAGCGCTCATGATCGAGATACTCATAGGAGAGGTCGAGCGTCGTCGCAGGGCTCAGTTCAAAACGCGCGGTCGGATTGATGCCGATCCGCTCGCCGTCATAGAAGTCACGGTGATTGTCGAGGCTCTCATACATCGCATTGATGCGGAGGGCGGAAGTGTCATTCAGGGCGACGTTCTGGTCGATCTGTGCGCCAAAGCCGCCAAACGTATCGACGCTGGCCTGATAGCCTGTGAAGGTCTCGCCGACGACACCCTTCTTGGTGACACGGTTGAGGATGCCGCCCGTGCCGCCCCGGCCGAAGAGAAGCGCATTCGGGCCGCGCAGGATCTCGATCTGCTCGAGGTTATAGAGCGGGCGGTAATACTGCACGTCATCGCGCACGCCATCGATGAAGAAGTCAGCCGTCGAACGCACGCCGCGGAAGACGACTGCATCGCGGTGGCCTTCGCCCTGCGAGGTGTTCACGCCGGGCGTGTAGTCGATGATATCGCCGATGCTGTTGAAGCCCTGCTGCTCTATCTGGTCAGCCGTGATGATGGAGAGGCTCTGCGGCACGTCGATGATTGGCGTCGGCGATTTAAGCGCGTTCACTTCGTCGGTGTAGAGATACTGGCCGGTCACCAGAATTGAATCGAGAACCTGATCTTTCTCATTCTCTTGCGCTGCCGCAACCGGCGCTGCCAAGAGAAGGGTCAGCGCGCTCGCGCCCAATAGCGTTTTCTGCAGGTTTTTCATCGTTTTCGGGGCCCCTCAAAAAATGTTCCGGAAGCGCCTACTGCAAATGCGAATGATGGGCAAACTCATGACGGCAGTATCTTTGCAGTTGTTGCTTTTGCGCACTGCCGGACCTTGCTGACACCCCGCCCCTGACATCGCGTCCAGGATCGACTATGTAGCGCGCTTCAAATTGATGTTTCTGCTGCGGGCCTTGAACCCGCTGGAGGATGAGATGACCGATACGAAGATCGCCCCTGCGGGCGAGCTCAACTCGCTTGGGCTGCCAAAACCCCCGTCCGAAACCCGCGTCGTGGCCGCCATGTCTGGCGGTGTCGATAGCTCCGTCGTTGCCGCCATGCTGGCAGATGAAGGCTATGATGTCGTGGGCATCACGCTGCAGCTCTATGATCATGGCGCCGCCATTGAGAAGAAGGGCGCCTGCTGTGCAGGTCAGGACATTCATGATGCGCGCAATGTCGCCGATCAGGTCGGTATCCCGCACTATGTCCTCGACTATGAAAGCCGGTTCAAGGAACAGGTGATGGAAGACTTTGCCGACACCTATATGGCTGGCTCCACACCCATTCCCTGTATCCGCTGCAACCAGACCGTAAAGTTCAAGGACCTCCTCGCCACCGCGAAGGAGCTTGGCGCCGACTGTCTGGCGACGGGGCACTATATCCGCCGCACCGATGGGCCTGACGGGTCAGAGCTGCACCGCGCCGAGGATGCCTCACGCGACCAGTCCTATTTCCTGTTTGCGACGACCCGCGAGCAGCTCGACTATCTGCGCTTCCCGCTGGGCGGCCTGCCCAAGACGCGCGTGCGCGAGCTGGCTGAGAAGTACAACCTGCCCGTGGCGTCCAAGCCTGACAGCCAGGACATCTGTTTCGTGCCGCAAGGCTCCTACGCCGATGTGGTCAAGAAACTGCGTCCAGCGGCCGGTCGCGGCGGTGAGATCGTGCATCTCGATGGCCGTGTCCTAGGAGAGCATGACGGCGTCATCCACTATACGATCGGCCAGCGCCGCGGCCTTGGCGTCGCGACGGGTGAGCCTCTCTTCGTGGTCAAGATCGATGCGGCGACGCGCCGGGTCATTGTCGGCCCGCGCGAGGCGTTGCTGACGGCTGGCCTGACGATGGAAGAACTGAACTGGCTGGGCGATGGCAGCCTTGAAGCGGCCTGCGACAAGGGCTTGCCCGTTCTGGCGCGCGTTCGCTCTACCCGTGAGCCGCTTCCCGCGCATCTTGGCTGGTCGGGCGATGAGCCTGCTGTCTTCTTCGACATCCCGGAAGAAGGGGTTGCGAAGGGGCAGGCCTGCGTCCTGTACGATTTTTCATCAAAAAGTCGCGTGCTTGGCGGAGGCTTTATTGCCTCCACAATCGCCGCAGATGAACGATTGAGCGCCTAAAAATAAAGGAAGTTGTCCGGTTCCGGCACACCTGACCCAGACGGGGACAGATTTGCAAAGCCTTGCTTAATGGGGCCTGCGAGAACGTATCGAATTTTCATGAAAACTCACAGGCTTCGCTGAAAGGTCATTTAAGTCCCCCGCGCTAGAGCAGAGTTCGGGGCGCAAAACGCGCCTTCAGGACTTCAACCGCTAAGAAATGGTGGATCTCATGGCGCAGCAGCACGCAGCAAGAACTCTGAGCATAAAAGGGCCGGATGGCCAGGTCATGACCAGGGAGGATCTGCCGCCGCCAGGTATCCGGCGATGGGTCACGCGTCGCAAAGCACAGGTGGTTGCTGCCGTGCGCGGAGGTCTGCTTTCAAAGAATGAAGCGTGTGAACGCTACGCCCTGTCCGAGGAAGAGCTGGCCGGCTGGTCGCGCCTCTATGACGAATTTGGCACCAAGGGTCTGCGCACCACGCGCCTGCAGCAGTACCGCGCCAACTAGATCTGGCACTCCATCATCCCTGCTAAGCCGCTTTGATCCGTTAAAGCGCCGTTTACGCTGACAGGCCTAGCCTTGCGGGAGTTTTCCCGAGGGGCTGATCCATGACAGCAGGCAGGTCATTCATGCCAGGAGGCACGCGGCTGGTGGCGCTCATTGCGCTCGCCATCACTGCGTGCCTTTTCGCATGGCGCGCCAATACGCTGTTGTCCGACGGCGCCCCACCGCCCAATGCGCAGACCTTTGAGCAGCGCCAGCTGACGAGCCTGCTGGAGCCGGTTTTCGGTGCGCAGAATGTGCGCGTCGCAACGCACACGGGCAGCGATGGCAACCAGCAATTCCTGCTTCTGGTAAATTCGACCGAGCGCAGCGTGCCTGTCGACCGGGTAGTCTTCGACCGCGTTGTCACCATCCTTGAAACGACCGCCGGATATGACCGGGCCGCTGACAGCCTGCACATCCAGCCCTTCGCCTTTGCGCCGGGGACCGCTGGCGGACTGCAGACCGTCGAGATGTATGAGCTGGGCGCGCTTGGCGCAGTCGCTGTCCTCATCCTGATCTTCATGCTGTTTCCAGCGCGGAACCGCGAAGAGATCTCTGATCCCTTCCCGCGCGCCAACGGCCCGCTTGAACTGAAGCCCGCGAGCAAGGTGATGCACGCGCCTGCTGAGCACGGCGAGCCAGCGAACGAAGATGAGTTTATCGACGTGAAGGAAGCCGCGCTGCGCGACCCCAAGGCCGTGGCGCGCGTCGTTCGCGGCTGGCTATCATCAGATGAGGGCGAGAAATGAGCCTTCCAGCCCTGCAACAGACTGAAGCCGCTCCACAGGCCACAGGCCAGCCCGGCCTCAACCGCGCTGCGCGCCTGATGCGGCTGCTCGGCCCCGCAGCCGCCGGTGTCTGGAATGAGCTTTCGGCCGGTGAAACAGCTCACCTTCGTCAGGCTATGACGGCAGGCCCCATTCAGCCGCAGGCAGAAGACGCCGCGGCGCTTCGCCGTGCACTGTCGCGCCAGCCTGAACTTCCCGCCGGTGAGCCGCAGAATATCTGGCAGCGCCTTTGTGACCTCGACGCAGACACACTGGCCGGCATGCTGGAAGGGGAGCACCCTCAAACGCTGTCGCTGATCCTGTCGCAGATGCCAGCGCCCGGCGCGGCGAAACTTGTCCACGCCCTGCCCCGGCCCGCTGCAATCAAGGCGATGCGCGGACTGATGCTGCTTGGCCCGGTTCACCCGGCGACGCTGAAGACGATCGAGGGACAGCTTGAAGGATTGGCGGCGACGCGCGCCGATCGCCTCAAGGCCGCGGGCGCAGTTGGCGTTGCCCGCATCTTTGACCGGCTGAGCAATGGGCTGGAGACGTCTTTCCTCAAGGCGCTGGAAACCTCAGACCCCGGCTGCGGCGAGCGTATCCGCGCGCACATGTTCACCTTTGATGACCTTGCCGCGCTGGACCCTGCCGCAATCCAGACGGTTCTTTCGCAGATCGATCGCACTGTGTTGGCTCTGGCGCTCAAGGGCGCTGGCAAACCTGTGCGGGACGTCTTCCTGCGCAACATGACCAAGCGCGCCGGGGAGCTTCTCGTCTCTGAAATCGAGGCGACAGGGCCGGTAAAGCGCTCGCGCGTCGAAGCGGCCCGTACCGAGATTACTGACATTGCCCGTCATCTGGCGCGCCGGGGCGACATCCTCGCGCATGACGACATTGACGATGAGCTGATCGAATGAGCGCCGCCCGCCAGTTGACCGTGACCCCGTTCGAGTTTCGCAGCGACTTCAGCGCGCCTGCCCCTGCCCCAATGGGGCCAGAGAAAATCGCCATCAGCATCTCTGAACTCGCCGCGCTTCTCGAAGATACGCGGCGCAGCACGCTGGACATGGTACGTGACCGCGAGGCCAAGGCACGCAATGCAGCCATGGAGCGTTCGTCTGACGCGCTTCGTATTGCCCTGCTGCAGATCGTCGAGCTGGCGAATACCCTCGAAAAAGCGTCGATTTCAGAGGCTGTTCGCCAGGATGCCAAGACACGGATTCGCAAGATTGCATCCGAGCTCGTTGACGGACAGGGCAATCTCTTCCAGAGGTGATTCGAACCTGAAAATTCGAGGGGCAAGCTCGCGCGGTAACCCGCGTGAAACCATTTCAGCCAACCCTTGATACCGAAACTGGGAGGAGCGACACGATGAGCGGGCGTGCGTCTGGATCAAATCTGCTGGATGTGCCTGTGCGTGTCGACGTCATTCTCGGCGAGGCGCGAATCCCGATGGAGAAGCTGAGCGCGATGCGCGGCGGCGAGGTCATCGCGTTGCAGAAATCTATTAATGAACCTGTGGACATCTACGTCTCCGACCAGCTTCTGGCGCGCGGGCGTCTGATCATTAGCAATGGTCAGCTGGGCGTGAAACTCTCTGAAATCCTTGACGAAAAGCAGGCCGCCTGAGCCCTCTTTCAGGATTCCGGTCATGATTTTCGCACCAGAAAGACTGGGGATAACTCTGCCAGTCCTAACGAATTGACAGAATTCGTTAACCTTTCTCGCTGACAACCGATCTCCAGAATGGAGTGATTTGCTCATGCGCATGAAAATGTTCGCAGCCGAGAGTCTGGAAGCGGCAAAGGCCATGATCTTTGCCGAGATGGGCGACGACGCCATCATTCTCTCGGAGCGCGAAGTCCCTGGCGGCGTTGAAGTCCGTGCTGCGACCGACAAGCTTGGCGGCGGCATGGTTCCAAGCGAGCCACGCTTTGTGACCCGTATTGACCGTACCGGCGTCATGGGACGTCCGCAGGAAAATTCACTGCGTAACCGTGTGCGCGACGCGCTGCTCTGGCATGGCGCCCCGCCGCGCTTTGCTGACCGTGTTGCAGATGCGGGTATCCCGGCGAGCGCCAAGTCCAGCGACCCGGCAGATATCCTGGCCTGCGGCCTCGACGCGCTCATCAGCTGTGACCCGATTGCAGCCCGCCCGGTGCGCGACATCATCCTTGTCGGCCCACCAGGACATGGCCGCACGGCAACTGCCGCGAAACTGACCCGCAGGGCCGCTGTCGCTGACACGCGCATCCTTCCGGTCGCTGCAGACCTCGACGCCACGGCCGGCGGGGCGCAACTCGCAGCCTATCTCGAGCTTGAGCAGGACCAGATCCGCGTCGCTCGCACGCCAGACGACCTTTTCGAACTGCTGCGCACCGCGCGCGAAGAAGGTGACCGCTGCGTGATCGACCTTCCGGCCATCGTTCCCTTCGACCGGGAAGACATGGCTAGCCTTAAAGACCTTATTGCCGTCATTGACGCTGAACCTGTTCTCGTCATGTCGGCCGAGGGCCACCCCGATGATCTTGCCGACGCTGCGCACGCTTTTGCCGATGCCGGTGTGAAGCGCGCGATCGTCTCCAAGCTGGATGTGACGCGCAGGCGCGGCGGTATCGTCGCAGCGCTGAGCGGCGCTGGCATATCCTTCGCCCAACTCGGGATCACCCCGTTTATCGGCGGCGGGCTCACCCCCGCAACACCGGCCCGGCTATCAAAGATACTGCTGGAAGAAGCTTCAGCAGATTTCGCACTGAGAGGAGCTGCATGAGATGAGCTTCATGCTTCCAAAATCGATGGACAGACCAAAAGCGCCGCAAGGCAAGTCTCATCACAGACGTGTTGAACCGGGTTCGATCATTGCGGTCGCATCCGGGAAAGGCGGTGTGGGAAAGACGTTCATGTCGATCACACTGGCCAGTGCCTTTGCCCAGCAGGGGCAGAGGACGCTTCTTGTCGACGGCGACCTTGGTCTTGCAAACGTAGACGTTCAGCTCGGCATCGAGCCGATCACCGACATCGCTGCGGTGATCGCTGGCTGGGTTGAGCTTGAAGACGCGGTGACGCCGGTTGATGGCGGCGCTGGCGACGGCGGCTTTGACGTCCTTCCGGGCCGGTCCGGCTCCGGCGCGCTCGCAGAGCTCTCCACTGACGAGGTGTCCCGCCTCGCCGCTGGCCTGACGACGCTGTCGCTGCAATATGACAAGATCGTTCTCGACCTTGGTGCCGGTATCGAAGCCAACTGCATGCGCCTTGCGCGCGCGGCCGACAAGGCGCTGATCGTGATCACGGACGACCCGTCCTCCATGACAGACGGCTATGCCTTCATGAAGGTGCTTCGCGGCTACGCCCCGGATGTCGACCAGCATGTCGCGATCAACCAGGCGGCGAACCGCGCCATGGGTCAGCAGACCTATGAAGCGATCGCCATGGCCTGCCGCAAGTTCCAGGGCTACCGCCCGCCGCTCGCCGGTATAGTCCACCGCGACGAGAAGGTGCGCGAAGCGGTGCGCTGCCAGCGGACGCTGATTTCGACCGATCCGACGGCACAGCCGATCCAGGATGCGATCGCCATCGCACAGACATTCATCGGCCGCTCGGGCGGACGGGACCTGCATTATTAAGAGGTGTGAACAAAATGGGGCGTTTTATTACCAGTGTTAAACTCTTGGTAATTCTCGCTCCATAGATTCACATTGGTTAACGGGGCGGCTACTGTGTCGCTAGACTGATTCGGGAGAGTGACACATGCGAGTGCTTCTAATTGAGGACGACAGCTCCGTCGCACGCAGCATCGAACTGATGCTCAAGGCGGCCGGCTTCAACATCTACACCACCGACCTCGGTGAAGAGGGCGTGGACCTCGGCAAGGTGTATGAATACGACATCATCGTGCTCGACCTCGACCTGCCAGACATCTCTGGCTACGACGTACTCAAGCAGCTGCGAATGGCCCGCATTAATACGCCGGTCCTCATCCTCTCCGGCAATCCAGACATCGAAGCCAAGGTGAAGACCCTCGGCTACGGCGCTGACGATTATCTCACCAAGCCATTCAACAAGGATGAGCTGATTGCCCGCATCACGGCGATTGTCCGCCGCTCCAAGGGCCATGCTGAGAGCGTCATCCGCACCGGCGAGATTGTCGTCAATCTCGACTCCAAGACGGTTGAGGTCGAAGGCGACCGCGTCCACCTCACGGGCAAGGAATACCAGATGTTCGAGCTGCTCTCGCTCCGCAAGGGCGTGACGCTCACCAAGGAAATGTTCCTGAACCACCTCTATGGCGGCATGGACGAGCCTGAACTCAAGATTATCGACGTTTTCATCTGTAAGCTCCGCAAGAAGCTCGCAAAAGCGACCGCCACCTCCGACAATCCGGATGGCGAGCACTACATCGAAACCGTCTGGGGCCGTGGCTATGTCCTGCGCGACCCGAAGAAGAAAGAAGACGCGATCGCTGCGTAGCGGACGCCTTCAAACCGAACAGTCAGGAAGCCCCGGCCCAAGCGCCGGGGTTTTTCTTTAGTCGCGGTTGCCCCGCCCTAGCCGAGATCATCAAGTGAGAATGGATACTGGCGCGGCTCACGCTGAATGGTGATCCAGTGATCGGTCGTGAAAGCCTCGACCGCCCAGCGGCCATTGAAGCGGCCGATACCTGAATTCTTCTCGCCTCCGAACGGGCTAAAGGGCGAGTCATTCACCGGCTGATCGTTCACATGGGTCATGCCCGCCTCAACCTGCTTGGCGAAGGCAACACCGCGTTCGATGTCACGGCTGAAGACTGCGCTGGAAAGACCGTATTCGGTCTTGTTTGCCAGGCGAAGTGCATCGGCCTCATCCCTTGCCCGCACAATCGGAGCTACAGGTCCGAAGATCTCATTGGTGCAGAGACAGGAGTTCTCATCCACATCAACAAAGACATGCGGCGGGATGACGAGGCCATCGCGCGCGCCGCCAACACGGCAGCCAGCGCCTTCCGCCTTCGCCTTCTCGATCAGCTCCATGACGCCATCAGCCTGATCGGCGTTTACGAGCGGCCCAACAAAAGTGTCAGGCTTCGACGGGTCGCCGACCTTCAACGCCTTGGCGCGTGCCACGAATTTGTCCGTGAACTCATCAAAAATGCTGTCGTCGACGATAATGCGATTGATCGCCATGCAGATCTGTCCGGCATGCATGAACTTGCCCCAGATCGCGGCATCGACAGCCGCACCGATATCTGCGTCGTCCAGAACGACAATCGGTCCATTGCCGCCAAGCTCCAGCTCAAGCGGCTTCAGGATGGTCGATTTCGCGACCGTTTCAGCGATGCCCCGGCCAACCGGCGTAGAACCCGTGAAGGAAACAAGACGCGGTATTTCATGCTCGATCAGCGCTGTACCAACATCAGAGCCACCGCCGGGAAGGACGCTGACGAGGCCTTCTGGAAACCCAGCTTCTTCCAGCAGCTTGGCGAAGATTGTCCCGCCGGTGACAATTGAATCGCTAGCGGGTTTCAGCACCACGACATTGCCGACTGCCAGCGCCGGCGCAAGCGTACGGGCGGTAAGTTGTAGCGGAAAGTTCCAAGGGCTGATGAGGGCGATGACGCCGACAGGCTGGCGGTAGGACCGGGACTCTTTGCCGGGGATGTCCTCTGGCAGGATGCGGCCTTCGACCATGAAGGGCAGAACGGCTGCTTCGCGCAGGACGCCGAGGACGAGTTGCACCTCTAGCGCGGCTTTCACCTGCGTGCCGCCAATTTCCCGCGTGATCCAGCCCATGACCTCCTCGCGGCGCGCCTCAAGCGCGTCAGCGAGCGCTGACATCTTGGCCGACCGCGCGGACGGCGGCAGCGCGGCCCATTCTTTCTGCGCTGCCTTGGCCGCCTTACAGGCTTCATCGACATCATCCGCTGTTGCCGCTTTCATCTCGAAGATGGTTTCGCCTGTGAAAGGGTTCTTGTTCGTCAGCGTCTTGCCGGAACCCTTGCGCCATTTACCGGCGAGGAAAATCTGGTCGAGATCGGTATAGGCGTCGGTCATTTTGGGGCTCCTGTAGGTCAGACAGAAGCTAGAATTCCCAGCCCTACAGACATGTTCCGCTGGTGCGACACGCTGCACGCGGCCACGATCAAGACTAGGCAGCCGCGATGTCCCGAAGGCCAGTCAGAAACTGGCGGACCTCCTCCTCGACCGTACGGATGTCAAAGGCTTCCAGGCTTTCCTCCGTCCAGTCACTTTCCGGAACGAGCGCACTCACCAGTGCGGCGTGTTCGCCTTTCTGAGCCGCGCTCAGGGGCAGCCTGGCAGCTTCACGTAGCAGCAAGAGCAATTCATGTATGCGACGCATCGTGTGGAAGGCCCGCCCCATCCGCGTCATGAGCGTTGGATCGTCCCGCCAGCTTCTGCCCGCGAATACCTCCTGAACAACGCGCTGACCGGCGCCGTGACAGTCAAAAGCGACACAGCCTTTGAACCCGCGCTCCGATAGCTGCTCATGAATACGGCAGGCATTGCACCCGTCGAGGTGTTTGCATGGCTCGCCCCCGGCCTTGTCGAAGGCGAAGGCCTCAGACTTGTCGAAAGGAAGCAGCACGCAGCAGAGCGCGGCGCACTGGCTGCAGTCTGCCTCAAGGGAGGGGAGGCTCACTCGGCTTCACCGTCATCGCCAGCCTCAGCGCCCTTGTCCCCGCCTTCACCGTCGACAGCCCTTCCTTTCGGTTGCGGGCCCCTGGTGGAGCGGCAGCGCCCCTTTGCGGAGGCTTTCACGCTCTTGCTGCGGTTCTTGGACGGGACATCGTTGTTATCCTCGCCATCTCCATCTTCATCCTCGCCGGGCGGATTGAAGGTTTCGGGCGCGAAGCCGTCAGGCAGCTTCTCGAAATAGAGAGAGCGGCTCGGGAAGGCGAAGCTCGCTTCATGCTCCTCGACCGTCTTCTTGATGAAGAAGGCAAGCTGTTCCTTGATGGCGAGCCATTCGCCCCAAGTCGTCGTCTTGGTAAAACAATAGACCATCAGGTTCACGGCGGAATCACCAAACTCATCGACATGCACGAACGTCGACACATCGGAGGCTGGTGCAAAATCGTCAGTCTTCTCGATATAGTCAGCGATGGCGCCGCGGATCTTGTTCAGCGTCTCGCTGTCGGTGCGGTATTCTAGCCCGATCTTCCAGTAGATCCGGCGATGCGTCATGCGCGAGAAGTTGACCAGCGGATTATCGGCCAGCTTGGCGTTCGGCACATATACAGGCGCCTTGTCGAAACGGCGCACCGTGGTGGAGCGAAAGCCGACATCCTCCACTGTGCCTTCGACCACACCATCGACGAAGACCCAGTCGCCCTTGGCAAGGCGCTGCTCTGCGATGATCGTCATGCCAGCGATGAGGTTCTTGAAGAGGTCCTGCGCACCGAGCGCGACGGCCACAGATAGAAGCGAGAGCGAAGCAAGGAATGGAATGACTGGAATGCCCCAGACATTCAGGATTGCCGCGCCGCCAATGAAAACGATGACGCCCTGCAGTATCCGCGTCACCCAGCCAATGAAGGTGTCGCCCAACACCTGCTGCACGCGTCCAGCGAGCTTCAGGAGCGGCTTCACGACACGGTAGAGCGCCCAGAAGATCGCAAAGATGATGACCGACTGGGTCAGCGAGATGAAGAAAGTGTCGACGTCGCCCTCTGCGCCCATTGCCTGCGCGGCAAAGAAGATACCGGCCGCGACAGGAAGCAGAGAGATCGGCGCCTTCAGCGCCTCCACCAGTTTGTCGTCGAACTCTGTTTTTGTTTCGCCCGCCATCTTGCCGAGCGTGGCAACGATAAGCTTTGCGATGAGCCCACGCGCAAAGAAGGCAATCAGCAGAATGACAATGGCGAGAACGCCGCGCCCGATGGGCTGTCCCAGAAACCCTGTGTTCAGCACACTCTCGACCTGCGCCCAGAACTCCTGAAGTGACTGGACAAAACCAAGTTCGGTAAGCTGTTCCATTGCTGCTTCCCATTCTCGGGACGATACGCCTCGGCAGTGCCGCCCTGTCTTGTGATAGCAAAACGCCCCGCAAGTGTTTTGCGGGGCGCTTCAGTGTCAGATGAGGGTGGGTTTAGGCCGACTTGCGGTCGTCGTCCACCTCTTCGAAGTCAGCATCGACGACGTCATCGTCGCTCGAAGCTGCATCAGCTTTTGCATCGCTTTCAGCCGCTTCTTCCTGCTGGCTGGCATAGATTGCCTCGCCCAGCTTCATGGCAGCGGTCATCAGCGCCTGGTGCTTGGCCTGGATGTCTTCGAGGTTCTCGCCTTCGGCAGCCTTCTTCAGCTCCTCAGAGGCTTTCTCGATTTCAGCCTTCACCTCGGTGCCGACCTTGTCGCCATGCTCAGCGAGTTGCTTCTCGGTCTGGTGGACCAGAGCTTCGGCGCCGTTCTTGGCTTCGACCAGTTCGCGGCGCTTCTTGTCAGCCTCGGCGTTGGACTCTGCGTCCTTCATCATCGAGTTGATTTCGTCGTCGGAAAGGCCGCCATTCGCCTGAATGGTGATCTTCTGCTCTTTGTTGGTCGCCTTGTCCTTGGCGGACACGTTCACGATGCCGTTGGCGTCGATGTCGAACGTCACCTCGATCTGCGGGACGCCGCGCGGGGCAGCTGGCAGGCCTTCGAGGTTGAACTGGCCAAGGATCTTGTTGTCGGCAGCCATCTCACGCTCACCCTGGAAGACGCGGATCGTCACGGCCGGCTGATTGTCTTCAGCGGTCGAGAAGGTTTGCGACTTCTTGGTCGGGATCGTGGTGTTGCGGTCGATCAGGCGCGTGAAGACACCGCCCAGAGTTTCGATACCAAGCGACAGCGGGGTCACGTCGAGAAGGACAACATCCTTCACGTCGCCCTGAAGGACGCCGCCCTGAATGGCTGCACCGATGGCAACAACCTCGTCAGGGTTCACACCCTTATGTGGCTCCTTGCCGAAGAAGTCCTTCACGGCAGCCTGCACGGCTGGCATCCGGGTCATACCGCCAACGAGCACGACTTCGTCGATGTCGGAGGTCGACTTGCCAGCATCGGCCAGCGCCTTCTTACAAGGCTCGATCGTGCGCTTCACGAGGTCCTCGACGAGGCCCTCATATTTTGCACGGCTCAGCTTGATGTTGAGGTGCTTTGGACCGGACTGGTCGGCCGTGATGAATGGCAGGTTCACTTCGTACTGCGATGCAGACGACAGTTCCTTCTTCGCCTTCTCGGCTTCTTCTTTCAGACGCTGAAGGGCGAGCTTGTCCTTGGAGAGGTCAATGCCCTGATCCTTCTTGAACTCGCTGACGAGGAAATCGACGATACGAAGGTCGAAGTCTTCACCGCCGAGGAAGGTGTCACCATTGGTCGACAGCACTTCGAAGACACCGTCGCCAATCTCGAGGAGCGACACGTCGAACGTACCACCGCCAAGGTCATAGACGGCAATCGTCTTGTTCTCTTCCTTGTCGAGACCGTAAGCGAGCGCTGCAGCCGTCGGCTCGTTAATGATGCGCAGGACTTCAAGGCCTGCGATCTTGCCGGCGTCTTTGGTGGCCTGACGCTGGGCGTCGTTGAAGTAGGCTGGAACCGTGATGACCGCCTGGGTCACCGTCTCGCCGAGATAGTTCTCAGCGGTTTCCTTCATCTTGGTCAGGATGAAGGCAGAGATTTCCTGCGGCGCGTATTCCTTGTCGCGGCCCTTCACCCAGGCGTCGCCGCCCTTGCCCTTGACGATCTCGAATGGCGAAATCGCCTTGTCCTTCTGCGCGGTCGGGTCGTCGAATTGACGGCCGATCAGGCGCTTGATCGCATAGAAGGTGAAATCAGGGTTGGTGACGGCCTGACGGCGCGCCGGCATACCGATGAGGCGTTCGCCGCCTTCGGTGAAAGCAACCACGGACGGGGTCGTGCGTGCGCCTTCTGCATTCTCAATGACCTTGGCTTCCTTGCCATCCATGACGGCAACACAGCTGTTCGTGGTGCCGAGGTCGATACCGATAATCTTTCCCATTTCTACTCTCTCTTCTTTCAGCCGCCGCCATTTCGTTTTTCAGGGCCTGTCGAGGCAGCACCCCGAAACAGCGGCTCTACGGGTTGAGATGTGTGCCTGCCATCATTGGCAAACACGTCCTACCGCTGCGATATGGGAAGGCCTTTTGCTGGCTCAAGAGGCTGGATCACATTTGAGTGAGCCAACCTCTGCTAGATATTGAAATTCTTTATGCATTCATCACGAATAATAGTCTGGAACTTTAGCTGGCGCTGCCTATTTCATCTGGCATGTCCAGCTTGTTGCCCCGTTTGCCCCGTGCCGTCGTGAAAACGATGACTTACAGCGTCATGCACCTGACAGTCGCGGTGTCCGTTGCCTATGCACTGACAGGCAACCTCGCCATCTCACTGGGCATTGGCCTTATAGAGCCTGCCGTACAGACGGTCGCTTATATGCTGCACGAAGATGCCTGGCGCAGGGTGGCAAGCAAGGACCAGGTCTCCAATGTCGAACCCGGTCCTTATAACGCCTAGTTCGCCGGGCCCGAGCTAACCGCTACAATTGCTGCACGCAGTGTGCGGTCCCCGATCTTCCAACCTGACTGGAAGGTTTCGGCAATCGTACCGGATGGGTGTTGCGACGGGATCTGGCTGACGGCTTCGTGCTTGTTCGGGTCGAAGGTGGCGCCCGGCTCTGCGTCAATCGCAGTCACACCATGTTTGGCGAGCTTTGCGTGCAGCTCCTTCTGCGTCATCTCCACACCGCCCAGCAGGTTCTGCCCTGCCTCGGTCAGCGCTTCGCGTTCGTCATCCGGCAGGGCCGCCAGCGCGCGCGCAAGATTGTCAGACACGCTGAGAAGGTCGCCTGCGAACTTTTCGACCGCATAGGTGCGTGCATCGACGATTTCCTTCTGGGACCGCTTGCGGACGTTTTCCATTTCCGCATGGGCGCGCAGCACCTGGTCCTTCAGGGCCGTGACCTCGCCTTCCAGCTCAGCAATTCGGGTTTCAGCGTCCGGTTCACGGTTCTGGGCTTCTGCAGCCTCTTCCAGCACCTCTGACTCCGGGGAGCCTGCATCGAGGTTTTCAGTTTCTACCGCTTCTGGTGGACGCTTCTGATCTTCAGTCATGTTCGCTTCCGTTTGTTCTTCACTTCTGACGCTCGCCGAGTATCTGGCTGACCATACGCGCGGTATAGTCAACCATCGGGATAACCCTTGCATAATTAAGCCGGGTCGGACCGATCACGCCGAGTGCGCCGATAACCTGTCTTGAGGCGTTCATATAGGGGGCAACAATCAGGCTTGAACCCGATAACGGAAAAAGCCTGTTTTCAGCCCCGATGAAAAGGCGAACGCCTTCAGCCTCGCGGGTCGAGTCCAGCACGTCCAGAAGGCCTTTTTGGCGGTCAAGGATATCGAAAAGCTGGCGGACCTGCTCCATGTCCTCGGCCGCGCGCGAATCAGAGAGGAGATTAGCGCGCCCGTGCACAATCAGTGCACGCTCCTCGCCCGGGACCTCGCCGCCCCATTCTGCGAGACCTTTCTCCACCAGCGAGGTCGCCGCGGCATCAAGTTCTGCGCGTCGTTCTGCGATTTCACTCCGGATCGCTGCTGCAGCTTCACGAAGGGTGCGCCCTTTCATGCGCGCAGCGAGGTAGTTTCCGGCCTCGATCAGCGTCGTGACCGGCAGTCCCTTCGGCACAGGCACCAGCCGGTTCTCCACTTCGCCCAGCTCGTCGACGAGAATACAGAGCGCTTCACCCGTCGCCAGCGGCACGAATTCAACATGGCGGACAGGCCGCTCACGTGTCGGAGAGGTCACCAGCCCTGCCCCGCCCGCAAGCCCGGAAAGCAGCGAGGACGCTTCCTTCAGGACGCCCTGCAAGTCGCGGCCACTGGCGCGCAGGCGATCCTCGATGGCGCCGCGATCATTCTCGACCGGCTCACCGATTTCGAGGAAACCATCGACGAATAGGCGTAGTCCGATATGGGTCGGCATGCGGCCAGCAGAGATGTGGGGACTGTCCAGAAGCCCAAGCTCTGTCAGGTCCGACATGACATTGCGGATGGAGGCTGGCGACAGGCCAATCCCGCTCTTCGAGAGGGTACGAGAGCCAACAGGCTCACCGGTTTCCAGATAGGTTTCGACGATCTCCCGAAAGATCGATCGGGAGCGCTCATCGAGGCTCTGTAACAGGCCGGTTGGTTTGAAATTCTCGGTCATTTGCGCGAATTTCCGGGGTTTGCAATCGTGAGTTTAATCGGTTGTTTTTCTCTTGGACGCGCGCTGCAAATGGGTTTCAGTCTGATCCATGTCCAGTGTGCCAGCGAAACTGTCTACCTCACAAGTGATTGCTTACGGTTCGGTCGGAATCCCCTTCGGGGCGGTCGGCCTGCCAATGGCCGTATTTATCGCTCCCTTTTACGCAGACCAGATGGGCCTTGGTACGGCCACCGTCGGCATCATTTTCATGATCCTGCGTTTCTGGGACCTGTTTTCAGACCCCGTCATGGGCTGGCTGGTCGACACCAAGCCAAGCCGGCACGGAAAGATTCGCCACTGGCTACTGATAGCCGTGCCGATCCTGCTCCCTGCGGTTTACCTGCTCTACAACCCGATTGGACCGCCGGTCTCGCCGCTCTTCCTCGGCATCATCCTCTTCATCTTCTATATCGGCACGACGATGATCACGACGCCCCACCAGGCGTGGGCGCCGTCCGTTGCGCGCTCCTATGATGACCGCTCGCGCCTCTTTATGTGGCGAGAGCTTTTCACCATCTCCACCATGTTGATGATGCTGGGCCTGCCGACCCTTCTGGCCCAGACGGGTGATGTCGACCGTAGCGACCAGATCGCGATCATGGGCTGGATCCTCGTCATTGCGCTGCCGCTGACTGTCGGCGCGGCCTGCCTCATGGTGCCGGACCCGAAGCCAGACCCGTCGCAACCAAAGGCGAGCTTTGCTCCAAGCGCCATTCTGGAGGCACTTCGCCAGCAGACGCTCTGGCGCCTGCTCGCGACCGAGATCTTCATCGGTATCGCTATTGCGGGCACGGCTGGCACCTTTCTGTTCGCCGCCCAATGGGGCTTTGGCGTCGTCAATCTCGCGCCGCTCATCCTGATGGCGCACTTTATTGCGGGCTTTGTCGCCATGCCTTTCTGGGTCTGGCTGTCCAAGCGGACCGAGAAGTACATCGCCATGCGCTATGTCTGCCTCTGGTCGGCGCTGACCTACATCTCCTACTTCCCGCTCTCGCTGATGGGCGGCGGCCCGGTCCTCCTCTTCATCGCCGCAATGATTTCAGGCTTTGGCTATGGCTCACCCTTCATCCTGGTGCGCTCCATGATGGCAGACCTGGTCGAGGCTGAAGAGGTGCGCGGCGGCGCAAACCGGTCGGGGCTGTTCTATTCGCTGATGTCCGGCGCCTATAAGACTGGCGCGAGCTTCGCCATCGGCATCCCGTACATCCTGCTTGGCGTGCTTGTCGGGTTTAACCCGTCTGGCGCAAACTCTGCTGGCACCGTCACCGGCCTGATGGTCGTCTTCGTCGCGGTGCCGGTCATCTCCTACTTCCTCGCCGCGCTGCTCATCTGGAAGTACCCGATCACGCGCGCATCGCAGCAGGAAACCGCCGAAGCCATCAACAGGGGTGGACAAGCCAATCTGGAGTCGCTTCACCCGCCGGTGAAAGAAGGAGATCTCTGATGGCTGACCTTATCCGCCCATCCGGCCGCGCCGCTGACCAGCTTCGCGACATCGTGCTTGAAACCAATGTGACCCGCTATGCCGAAGGCTCATGCCTTGCAAAGTTCGGCCACACGCATGTGCTCTGCACCGCTAGCTGGCAGGACAATGTCCCGCCATGGCTGCGCGGTCAGGGCAAAGGCTGGGTCACCGGCGAATACGGCATGCTACCGCGCGCCACGCATACGCGCGGCCGCCGTGAAGCCGCCGCGGGCAAGCAGTCCGGCCGCACGCAGGAAATCCAGCGCCTCATCGGTCGCTCGCTGCGCTCTGTCGTGGATCTGAGCGCGCTTGGCGAAAACCAGCTCACCATCGACTGCGACGTCATACAAGCCGACGGCGGCACGCGTACTGCGTCGATCACCGGCGGCTTCGTCGCCATGGCCCTCGCCATGAAGTATCTGCGCGAGGAAGGCGTCATCAAGACCGACCCGATCCAGAAGCAGGCGGCGGCCATCTCTGTCGGCCTGTTCAAGGACCACCCCGTTCTCGACCTCGACTACCCTGAAGACTCCGGCGGCGAAGGCGACATGAACGTCGTGATGAGCTCCGATGGCGGCTTCATCGAGATCCAGGGCACTGGCGAAGAGCGCCCGATGACCCGCCCCGAAGTCGAGCGTCTTCTGGAACTCGCCGAAAAGGGCTGCACCGAACTCTTCGAGCACCAGCGCAAGGCGATCGGCTAGGCTCAAGACCCCGCCCCGACCCTCCCCACTTTGCGGGGAGGGGGCGCAACACGCAGCGTTTTGATACTCTGCCCACGCCAGCCTTTGGCGAAACGTGGTCCCCTCCTCGCTTGAGGGGAAAGATAGGGTGGGGCTCTAACGCCGCTCCAGACTCTCCAGCCCGAACATTGCCAATTGCAAACTTTGCGAGATCCGTTCGGCGCGGACCATGAAGTAATCCACGGTCTCGGCCCGCGGCGCGATCTCCTCCAGCGTGCGCTTGAACAGGCCCAGCCATTCGCCGAAGTCCTCGCGCCCGACGCCCTCGAGCTTCATATGCGCTGGGACGGGCTTGCCGGAATAGCGCCCCGCATTCATCGCCACCGACGCCCAGAAGTCTTTCAGCTTTGCGAGGTGGTCCGGCCAGTCATCAATCTCACCATTGAAGATCGGCCCGAGGCGCTCGTGCTCTCTCACGCGCCCATAAAAGGTTTCCACAAGCGTCTCGATGAAGGCGTCATCGATGCCAAGGCTCGCGGCATGGGCCTGAATATCGCGTCGTCGCTCCTCAGCAGAGCGTGTCTGGTAGGTCATGCGGGCTAGCTAACTTCAATTCCGGGCGAGATACATACGCACCTGCCCTTACCAGCTGCCTATTCTACCACAGGCTTCTCCCGGCCCTCCCAGGTAACATCGGCGTCCCATAGGGGCACGGTGGAGAGGCTCATCTTGGCGGAGCCGTCGACCGGCTTGCGTGAGAATGAGACGTACATCATCGCGTCGCTTTCAGGGTCATAGATCCGGCGCACAGCGAGTTGCTTGAAGATGAGCGAGCGTCCACGGTCCCAGACTTCCTCGCCCGAGCGATCGAGATCGATCCGGCCGATGGTGACGGGGCCGGTCTTCAGGCAGGAAATGGAGGAATTCGACGGGTCCTCGAACCAGTTGCCCTTGCCGATCCGGTCCCAGACGCCGCGGTCGAAATAGGCGATATGGCAGGTAATGCCCTGCACTTTCGGGTCCTGAAGGCGATCAATCTTGATCTCGTTGCCGAGCCAGTCATTCTTGAACTCACCAACTTCACGGTCCCCGCCGCCACATGCAGCGAGGGTGAGGGCGGTGAGAAGAACGGCTGCACCTCTATAAAATTGCATCATGGGGTCCCCGATAGTGCTGATCCAAGCAATGCGTCGTATCAAATTTGGTTGCCTCCCCACGGCTTGTTCGAGGGGTCCATCTTCTGATTTGCGCGAGCCGGTAGGTCAGAAGCTGGGTGCCACGGACAAGCCGTGGCAAGCCAAAAGCTGGAAAGCATCACGTGAACGGAAGGGTCATCGTAAGGTCCTTCCAGTCCGGATTGACCTCTTCAATCAGATTGATTTTCAACTGCCTCGGCCATGCCTTTAGCCGCCTTTAGCGGTGCACAGCTGCTGAGATGTCCTGATGGAATTCGCACCAGACAAGCCGGTCGCAACCATATTTTGCGGTGAAGACCGAACCCTTACCTGATTTGTGCTGGCCGATCCGGGTCCACAGGTCAGATGTCGATCCGGTATAAAGCGTCCCGGTCTTGCGGTTCGCCATCATGTAAGTCGCGATCAGGTCGAACCGCGCCATGTCCGGAGCCTACGCCGCCTCTTCATCCTCGTCCTCGGCGGCGCCGTCGCCTTCCTCGTCGAAGATGAGGATATCGCCGGGCTGGCATCCAAGCTCTCGGCAAAGGGCTTCAAGCGTCGAGAAACGAACCGCCTTTGCCTTGCCGGTCTTCAGGATCGACAGATTGGCGAGGGTCACGCCAACACGGTCAGAAAGCTCTGTCAGGGACATGCGGCGCTCAAGGAGAACGCGGTCAAGGGTTACGCGAATGGCCATATAGGGTCAGGCCCTCCTAAATCGTCATCTTCTCTTCCTCGCGCAGGCGTGTTCCTTCGCGGAACACCTGCGCCAGGACGAAAAGCGCTATGACTGCCGCCCAGGCGGCAAGGTTGATGCTGAGCCTCAATGGCTGGTCGCTGCCAAGGTCGACAAAAGCGTTGAGGAGAATAACGGTCAGATAGCGCGCAAGTTCGATCGCGCCGATTGCCAGAGCGATACGCGTGAGGCGCGGGCCATTCTCGGGCACGAAGGGGTCGCCATTGGCGAGTGTTGAGAGGATGCTACGCAACTGGATGCAGACATAGATAATGCCCGGCGCGAAAACGGCGAGCCCGGCAAGGCCGGCAATGAACTGGCCCGGTGCGACGCCCTCGACATAGGCCTCCATGCCGGGCACGCGCATGACGCCGCCATTCAGGCTGCCAATCAGTCCGACGCCGATCAGGATGAATGCGATGATGCCGCTCAGAATCGCGATCCAGATCACGACCTGCATCAGTCCCGAAAGAAACGCAGCCATGGAGTTATGCTGGCGGATTGTCATATCTCTTTCAAATCCTCAGATACCGCTGAACGACCATTATCTGGCAGCCACATGCGAATTTACCGTTAAACGATAATCGTGTTCACACAGAAAGCAAGATCGGAGCCACATCCACGCATGACTCGCAAACTTGAGAAAGGCCGCCTCGTCGCGGCGACGCATAACAAGGGTAAGGTCCGCGAACTAAAGGACCTTTTCGAACCCGTCGGCATGGAAGTTGTTTCGGCTATCGAGCTTGAACTCGACGAACCGGAAGAGACCGAACAGACCTTTTCAGGCAATGCCCTCATCAAGGCGCGCGCAGCCTGCAAGGCAACTGGCGCGCCGGCCCTTTCAGACGATAGCGGCCTCGAAGTTGACGCGCTTGGCGGCATGCCAGGCGTGCACACGGCGCTCTGGGCGGGGGAACCGCGCGATTTCTATATCGCCATGAAAAAGGTGGAGACGCTGCTGAAGGAAAGCGGCGCGACGGACAGAACGGCGCGCTTTGTCTCAACGCTCGCCGTCGTCTGGCCCGACGGGCATGAGGAAGTCTTCGAAGGCACGGTCGAGGGTGAGGTGGTCTGGCCGCCGCGGGGCGATAAAGGCTTCGGCTTTGACCCGGTCTTCGTCGCAAAGGGTGAGACCGAGACATTCGGCGAAATGGACCCGGCAAAGAAACACGCCATGAGCCACCGCGCCGATGCCTTCGCAAAGCTGAAAGCTTCCCTTCTTTAATGGCTGATGCCCCACCCTTTGGCCCGGCGCATGGTTTCGGGCTCTATATCCACTGGCCCTATTGCTCGCGCATCTGCCCCTATTGCGACTTCAACGTCTATGCGGCCAAAGACCGGGACAATGGCCCGCTGAACGCGGCGCTGCTGGCCGACCTTGGCCGCCATGCCGACCTGCTCGCGGGGCATCCGGCATTGGGGTCAGTCTATCTGGGTGGGGGTACGCCATCACTGATGGCGCCTGAAGATATCGCGGCCTTGATCGAGACGGCGGACCGGTGCTTCGGGCTTGCGGCAGACGTTGAAATCACGCTGGAGGCGAACCCGGTCGATATCAGCCCCGCAGCTCTGGAAAGCTGGAAGGCGGCGGGCATCACGCGCCTTTCGCTGGGCATCCAGTCCCTCGAAGATGAGGCCCTCACATTCCTTGGTCGCGATCATGATGCGGCGATGGCGAAGCAGTCGGTCGCTGAAGCCCTCACCGTTTTCGACAATCTGTCGATCGATCTCATCTATGCGCGGCCGGGCCAACCCCAGACGAGTTGGAAAACGGAACTGACTGAGGCCCTGTCGCTCGGCGCGCCTCACCTTTCGCTCTATGAGCTGACCATTGAGGAGCGAACCGCCTTTGGCCAGCGCGCCAAGCGGGGGGAACTTGTCCCCATGGATGATGATGATCAGGCTGACCTGTATGAGCTGACGCAGGACATTAGCGAAGCGCATGGCCTGCCGGCCTATGAGGTCTCAAATCACGCGGCATCGAAGCAGTACCAGTCACGCCATAATCTCACCTACTGGCGCGGCGGTGACTGGATTGGCATCGGCCCGGGCGCGCATGGCCGTCTGACAGTGGATGGCGCGCGCATTGCGACCCACGCCGCTGCACGTCCCGCTGACTATCAGCTGAGCGTGCAAACACCCCTTGATCGCTCCTCCCTCATCGAACTTTCACCACTGGACAATGCACGAGAATTGCTCGCGCTCGGGCTAAGAGCGGATGTGGGTTTTGATTTGGAACGTATTGCCCGCATCACAGGCAGTGAGACGGACGCAACTACGCTTCAAAGCCTCATCGAGACGGGTCTGATCCGCCAAAACGGGCCCACAGTATCGCTTACCCGAGAAGGCCGCCTGCTCGCTGACAGGATCGCTGCAGAGCTTTCGCCCTAATCCACTTTCCGGAAGCGTTTGCCCTGCTTTTTCATGATGGCCCGGCCAACAGGCTCTGGCAGGATCCGCGTCAGTGTCGCGACACCTTTGTTCACCATGCCCGGCACGACAACCGGCTGACCACGCGCAACGCCTTCGAGCCCTGCCTTCACGACAGGCGCCGCTTCCATCCACATCCACTCTGGCGACTCATTGGTCATCTCGCGCGTGCCGTTCACATCGTGAAATTCGGTCCAGGTGAAGCCGGGGCAAAGCGCAGTGCAGTGAATGTCATGACCTGCCGTTTCCGCCTCTGCATGCACGCTCTCGGAGAATTTGATCAGGCCCGCCTTCACGCTGGCATAGAGGGTGTGGCCGCTCGACCCTGGCGCATAGCCCGCAAGGGACGCCACATTGATAATACGGCCAAAATCACGCTCTGCCATGCCGGGCAAAAGCTTGTGCGTCAGCTCGATCGGCACGGTGTAGAGCACGCGGATGAAGTCTGCCTGCTCCTTCCAGCTCGTATTGAAGAAGGTGCCCGGCAAGCCGTAACCCGCATTGTTCACCAGTGCATCGACATGGCGGCCCGCTTCCTTCAACTCATGCAAGATCGTGTCGGCGGCGCCGTCGCGGGCAAGGTCCTGCGAGATCGTCATCGCGGAGACCTTGTATTTCTCCTCAATCTCGCGCGCGAGGCCGTCCAGCCTGTCTAGACGGCGCGCCGTCAGTGCGACATCCCACCCCTTCGCCGCATACTGGCGCGCAAATTCAGCGCCGATGCCTGCCGATGCGCCCGTGATAAGTGCGAGCCTGTTGCCTGCCATACTGCCTATCCTTCCGTCTTGCGCCAGACATTCACCTTGGTGAGGAATGCAAGCTCTCTCCGTTCCAGTTTGAAACCCGCTGCCTCCATGGCAGGCGCAAAGTCCCATGCGAGATAGGCATTGTAATAGGGTTCGTGAAAACCTTCAGGGAAATATTCAAGGATCCCGTCGAGGCCCTCATTATCCCCGAATTGCAGGCTATCGGCTACGATGAAGGCACTGCCAGGTTTGAGAACACGCGCAGCCTCAGCGATGGCCTTCGCACGCACCTCCTCTGGCAGCTCATGGAAAAGATAGATCGACACGATCATGTCGAGGCTCTCATCTTCCAGCGGCAGCACTTCGGCCTGCCCCTCGATGATCTCAACCCGCGGCCATGGCGCGACGAGCTGGCGGGCACGGTCTGCATAATTGGGCGAGAGGTCCAGACCGGTCGCCTGCAGCCTCGGAAAGGCCCGCATTGTCTCACGCAGGAAGCGGCCCGTGCCA
The DNA here is from genome assembly GCF_003576245.1 of Henriciella algicola. Classification (GTDB taxonomy): domain Bacteria; phylum Pseudomonadota; class Alphaproteobacteria; order Caulobacterales; family Hyphomonadaceae; genus Henriciella; species Henriciella algicola. Next base: position 386,681 of record NZ_QWGA01000008.1, on the reverse strand, counting down.
CAGGCGAGATCGAGCAGCTTCACCTCTCTCTGGTCGCGGCCTTTCATCTCTCGTGCAATCTCTGCCAGCGCCCCGCGCCGCATGGCGTCTGCCGCGCCAGTAAACAGCGCCTCGACCTGATGGTCGTAGAGCTTGGCGCTGTCATCAGACAGCCAGCCATCGGTCTGGTAGTGGAAGTTCTGCTGGTAATAGTCCGGGTAGCGATTGCTGCCCTCGAACTGTTCTCTCACCTCGTCGCCTTCACGCGCAACGCGCCTGCGGTCCACATCGGCCACGTCCCGCATGAAATAGCGCGCCCGGCTGACAGCCTTTGGCAGGTCCGCGAGCCGGACATCTTCGGGGGATGGATAGAGCCCCGCCTCTATATTGGCGCGGTCCTTTGCGAACAGGCCGAGATAAGCCCGGCGCAGCTCTTTCGTGTCGACCGGATTGATCGGCTTAAACTCTGGTTCGCCCGGCCGGTTAAAGCCTGCAGAGCGGCGTTTCGCGATCGTGTACTGCGCGCCGTACCAAGCCGCGCGCATCGCCTGCGCCGCGCCATATCGCGCCCGGGCAAGCGTCTTTCCCGTTTCTTGCATGATAGCCATATAGGAAAAATGGGGCAGCAAGCCCGCTTCGTCCAGCCGCAAGTCTAGAAGGTTGTATTAATTGTAATTTACCCTTCAGCCTGCGTTCAGGCGCAGATGCTAAGGTGGCAGATGAAGAAACAGGGGGCGATGTTCGCCCCGGCAAAGGAGACCAGATGTTCAAGATGCGTACAGCAATTCTGGGCAGCGCCGCAGCGCTCGCAATCGCGCTGCCGGCTGGCGCCCAGAACTATGGCTATTCCGATTATGACAGCTATGGCTATGGCCAATCCGGCTATAACCAGTCGGCCAACAGCAATGCCGCCTACCTGAACTGTGAACGAGAGCGCCGCCAACGCCAGCAGACCGCAGGCGTGGTCGGCGCAATCGCAGGCGGCCTGCTCGGGGCGACCATTGCCGATGACGACGATGACAACCGCTATCGTAACCGCCACCGCGGCTATGACCGGTACGATCGCCGCGACCGCTATGGACGTTATGACCGCTACAACCGGCGCGGCTATGGGCGTCACCACCGCGACAATAATGATGGTGACCAGATCGCCGGTGCCGTGATCGGCGCAATCGTTGGCGGTGTTGCAGGCTCTGCCCTTGGCGGCAGCGGCAGCGATGACTGTGCCCGCCGGGCGCAGGCCCAGCCGACCTATCAGTACGGCAACCGGACCAATCCTCCGTCACGCGTTACCTATGACAATCGCTACGATCCGAACGCCTATAATCGGGGCAGCTATGGCAACGACACCTATAACCGGACCTATAGCCAGGATGAGCTTTACGGCGGTGAGCGGACCTATCGCACCAGCACCACCTACAGCAATGGCGCGACCACGACCGGCTATAATACCGGCTACCAGAGTCAGGGCTATGACAGCGGTGAGTGCCGCATCGTCTACCAAGGCAACCGCGAACGCACCGCCTGTAATGTCGGCGGCGACCGCTGGGAGTATGTCGACTAGGCTGCCAAGGCAGTAAAAATCAATCGGCCTCGCCCTTCGACAAGCTCAGGGTGAGGCCGTTTTGTATCGGGTCGCGAAGATCTTACCTCATCCACGACACAGCTTCCTCATCCTGAGCTTGTCGAAGGATGAAGCCGCAAAGCGCTACATCCCGACGGCATCCAGAATGACCCGCGCGCCCTCATCCGGCGACACCTCGTCGGTCGAGACTTCAAGATCATAGTCCCGGCCTGCATGGACGCGGGTAAACTGCCAGCGGGCCATGCCGATATCACGATCGCCCCTGTCCCGCTCACGCCGCTCTACTGTCTCGAGTGCGCAGCGCACCCCGATAAAAGTAACGCAGTGTTCGGCCAGCACGTCGCGGTAATGAGCCTGATCGTCTGCCCCCAGCATGACATCGTCGACCACCAGATCGAGGCCCTGATCGGCGAGAGCCGCAATAGAGGCTCGCATGCCGCGCATGAGCGCCTCTCCGTAAGAGCCGGTCCCGATCTCGACCTCAGCAGGCTCCGCATTCGGGACCTGGCGGAAGCTGAACGCCTCATCGTCATTGGCAAAGCGCGGCGGCATCATCTCAAGAAAGTCGTCCATGCTGACGCGCAACACGGGGCCATTCGCGAGGCGCTGGATCGCGCGGGCCAGAGACGTCTTCCCCGAACTGCTCGTCCCGTTGAGAATGACGACTTTGGCCATGTGCGCCTGATCAGCCCGGCACAATGGCCGCGATCAGCTTCGGCCCACTGGACTTCATCGCTTTCTCGAAGGCCTCGTCGAAATCCTCTGCCGTGGTAACGGCTGTCGCCTCGACGCCCATGGATTCAGCAAGGCTGACCCAGTCGATATCCGGCTCACCGATGGCCAGCATGTCCTTGGCCGTCGGCCCCGGATTGCCCGCGCCCGTGCGGTGAAGCTCGATATTCAGGATGCGATAGGTGTGGTTGACGAAGACGATCGTGGTCACGTCAGCGCCTTCGCGCACCATGCTCCACAGCGCCTGATTGGTGTACATGCCGGCCCCGTCGCCGGTCAGCGCGATGACCTTGCGGTCAGGCGCAGCAACAGCGGCGCCAAGCGCCAGCGGCAGCCCCTGCCCGATCGCGCCGCCCGTCAGCATCATCCAGTCATGCGGCTCTGCCGTCATGGTCGACAGGAAGACAGGCAGCGAGTTGGAGACGCCATCATCAGACACGATGGCATTTTCCGGCATGTGGCGCGCCACGCTGGCACCGACCGCCGCGGCATTGAGATCACCCTTAGGCGCGTCCGGTTTGCGAAGCGGCATCGGATCGGCAATGTCGGCCGCGCCCATCGCATCGGCGAGCGCGAGCAGCGTCTTGGCGCTATCGGTATCCGCGCCGCCAAGGTCCAGCGTCTCGCAGCCCTCCGGCACGAGCAGGCTTGGCTTGCCCGGATAGGCAAAGAAGGCGGCCGGCAGGCTGGTGCCCGCGACCAGCATGAGGTCTGCGCCCTCTAGGTCTGACATCGCGCCTTCAGCGAAATACTGCATGCGGTCCGGCGCGAAGACGCCAGCGCCCCGGCGCATCTTCCAGTAGAAAGTGTCGGTGATGACGCGCACACCTGCGGCCTTGAGGCGCGCCGCTGCGGCGAGCCCCTGCTCGGTCAGCGCGGTGCCGTTGATAAGGATGACAGGCGCTTTCGCTTTGCCAATGGCTTCCTTGGCCTCAGCGATCAGTTCGGCCGATGTCTGGCGCATCTGAGGCAGCTGCGCCTTGCCGCCCTTCTCGCCGCCTTCGAGCCAGGCGGTATCCGCAGGCAGGATCAGGGACACGGGGCCAGAGACAGGCCCAAAGCTCGCGGCGAAGGCTTCTGAGGCCAGCTTGCCGGTCGCCTTCACATTGTCCGCTGACTTGATCCAGACCGAATTGGGCCCCGCAAGGCCCATGATGTCAGAGTTCAGCGGCGCATCATACTTGCGGTGATCGACGGCATGATCGCCAATCACATTGATCATCGGCGTGTGCGCGCGCTTGGCATTATGGATGTTCGCCCCGCCATTGAGGTAGCCCGCGCCGAGGTGCAGCAGCGTCATGGCCGGCTTGCCAGCGATGCGGGCATAGCCATCGGCTGCGCCCGTCGCGACGCCTTCGAACAGGCAGAGCACCGACTTGATCCGCGTCTCACGGTCGAGCGCGGTCACAAGGTGCATTTCCGACGTGCCGGGGTTTGCGAAACAGGCGTCCAGCCCATTATCCGCCAGCGTTGAGACCAATGCGTCTGCGCCTGTCAGTTTCTGTTCCGCCATGGCGTCCTCCTGATAATTTCTTTACCGGGCCGCGCTCAGCGCCGCCGTTTGATGTTGTCTGATCTTCTAGTCGACGAGGATCACTTCGTCGTCATATGGCGCTTTGTAGAGCCGCTCGACCTCACGCGCCCGCAGCGCCTGCACGCGGCCCTGATTGATATAGCCCTTTTCAGTGATCTCGCCTGCGTCGGCCTTGGGCTGGTCCCATTGCAGCAGGATGCGCGCAATGCGCTTGGCCGCATTCGGGTTCGCCTTGTTATAGCGCTCAATGCCTTCGCGCACCGACGCGCGTACCTGATCGTCGTGCGCCAACTCGTCGAGGGCCACATTGCGCCCTGTCTTGCGTCTGCACCAGGCCTCATTGAGGAAGCCGATCAGGGCGATGTCATCCTTATTTAGGCCGCAGACCACGACATCCGACAGCGCGCCATCGACCGCCTCGACGACTTTTACGCGCACCGTGCCCGCTGACACCCAGGTGCCATTGGCGAGCTTGAATTCCTCTGCCAGCCGCCCGTCAAAGGCGAGGCCTTCTTCGGGGTTCTCCGAATCCTTGAACTTCACCGCATCGCCCAGCTTGTAAAAGCCTTCCTCGTCGAAGGCTTCTGCGGTCTTTTCCGGGTTCTTAAGGTAGCCCTGCGTGATGCCCTGCCCGCGCACGCGCAGCTCCATCTTCTCGCCTGCAGGCACCATTTTCATCTCGACGCCCGGCAGCGGCAGGCCGAGCAGGCCCATCGTATCGCTCGGCCAGTGGACGTTCGAAATGGTCGGGGAGGTTTCAGTCGCGCCATAGCCTGCCGACAGGCTGATCCGCTCACCCGTTACCTCTACGGCGACTTTCTGGATGCGCTCATAGATGTCCTGGCCCATGCTTGCGCCGCCATAGGCCATGACCATGATGCGGGAGAAGAACGTCTCCGCCAGCGCGCGGTCCTGTTCCAGCTCGGTCGCAATCGCGGCCCATGCGGCTGGCACGGTTGTGTGCTGTGTCGGCGCGATTTCCTTCAGGTTGCGTAGCATCTCCGGCAGGCGCGCAGGCGTCGGCGCACCCCAGTCGATATAGAGCGTGCCGCCCCAGTCGAGCATCGAATGAAGGATGGAATTGGCCCCATAAGTATGGCTCCACGGCAGGAAGCTTACCATGACCTGCGGGCCATCGGCCATCTCTTCCAGCTTCTCCACGTCCCAGACGGAGCGGATCATCTTCACCATGGAAGCGATATTGCCGTGCGTGTTGATGACGGCCTTTGGCTCTCCGGTAGACCCGGAGGTCAGCATGTATTTGGCGACCGCGTCTTCCGACAGGCGGTCATAGGCGAGATCGACCTTGCTCGTCGGCTTCTTCGCAAAATCATGCAGCGAGATCGAATTGTGCACGTCCGGCGCGCTCTTGCGGTAGATCACCAGCCGCTCACCAACGCCCATACCTTTCAGGCCGCGCTGAAACTGGATGCCGTCCTCGACATAGACAAAGGCAGGCTCTGTCAGCTTGTCGACATGCTTCAACCGCGCAAAATCCTCGCTCAGCGTTGCATAGGCAGGCGTTACTGGCACGACAGGGCTACCCGCCCACATCGCGGCGTACATGACAAGCGCATGCTCAATCGCGTTACGCGACAGGATCATCAGCGGCTTGTCCGGACCGGCGCCTGCATCAATGAAGCCCTGAGCCAGCGCGCGCACCTGATAGAGCGCTTCAGCATAGGTCACCGTCTTCCAGCCGGGCTTTGACGGGTCATCCGGGTCACGCTGCGCAAGGAAGACCTGGTCTGGCCGCGCACTTGCCCAATAGACCAGAGGCGCCAGCATATGCGGTGGGTGGGGCCGCTTCGGCTGGCCGTTGCGCAGGACGATCGAGCCATCGCTGCGCCGTTCCACCTCAAGCTTTTGCGGCAGGTACGGAATATCGCGGAAAGGAACGTCAGAGGTCATGAAAGGCCTTCAGTCTTGATCTTCATGGGTGCGCCGCAATGCTTGCAGTGAACCGCATCGCGGTCATGGCGCATCAGCCCGCACGTCTCGCACTCACAATCGACCCTGTTTTCAGGTTCGACGATGGCACGCAGTAACTGGAAAAAGAGCGACAGGCCAAGCACCATCGTAAAGACGGCGAGCCAGCGGCCGAACTCATCGGTCATGATGATGTCGCCAAAGCCGGTCGTGGTCAGCACTGTCACGGTGAAATAGACCGCGTCAGTATAAGTGGTGATATCTTCGTTGCGGCCGACCTGCGTCGCATAGGTAATCGCCGACATCACAAAGACGAACACGACGAGATTGGTGACCTTGTCAATGATGCGTTCATGACGCTGAAAGAACGGCGTCAGCACCTTCACACGGCGGATGAATGTGAAGGCGCGGATCGCCCTGACAGCGCGCAAAATGCGCAGGAAGGCGAAGTTCGACACGAGCAGAGGCGCAAACATCGTCACCACGACGACGATATCTGCCCAGTTGATCCACCTCAGAAAGAAACGGTGGCGCGGGCTAGCGATGTAGAGCCTGGCCAGAAGGTCCAACAGGATTACCCCGCCAATGACGTAATCGATGAAGTGATGTCCGCGCTCTCGCTGGTTGAACGGCGCCCAGAGAAAGTACGCGATTGTCACGAAGTCGAAAGCAAGCAGCGCCCAGCGGAACCAGAAGGAAGCCCTGCCCGTGCCTTCGTAAAGCCAGAAAAGCTGGCGATTCAAACCTGTCCGTTTGCTCATTGCTTCGGGGTGTCACATGCGCCTGTCGCCAGATCAATAGAAAGAGCAAAGCCCCAACTCTGGATTGTCACTGTTTCGCGCTGCAGCACAGATGCGCGCAGCTGCACAAACCTTTCACTCTTTAAACATTCAGTGACTTCTATATAGCTGAGCATAGCGAGGGGGGACACTTCGCGAAAAATCAAAGCGGGAGGAATGAGAGCCCTTGTTCGACTTTGGATTGCCTGCCTTCTTCGACGTACTGGCTGAACCACAGCGTTCGGAGCTTCAGAAACTCGCCCGCCCGAAGACATATCGTGACGGCGAAATCCTGCACCAGCCGAGCGATGTCGCCGATTCGATGGGGTGGATTGAAAGCGGCGCCCTGCTTTTCGGAAAATATCTTCAGGAGGAAGGCTTTCACACGCTAGCCCGCCTTGGGCCGGGTCATCACTTCGGTGAGTTCAGCGCCTTCTCAAGTCCGCTCGGTGAGACGCCTTTGAGACGCCTTGCTGCAGTCGCTGAAGGGCGCACCGTCGTGAACGAAATCGCTGCTGAGGATCTTCGCGGCCTCTTTACCAGCGACCCCGAATACCTTCGCGCCTTCCATTTTGTCACCACGGCCCGTCTGGCGCTGCTGCTTGAGCTTTATGACGATGCGCGTCGCCTCCCCGCACGTCAGCGCATCATCAACTTCCTCTCCCTCGTCGAGCGGCTGATGAAGGATGAGAGGCTTGTCACCTGCACCCAGGCCGATGTCTCCAAAATGCTTGGCCTGTCCAAGGTGACCGTCAACCAGACCTTGAGAGCCCTGACCGAAAGGGGCGTCATCTCTGTCGGCTATGGCACCATCAAGTTTGAAGATGCCGCCCGCCTCCACGCCATGACGGATCGGGTTTGAGGGCCGGCACCTTTTAAACCCCGCGTTTCAGAAAGTCGCAGCTGACGCGCTGAAGAGGTCTGTTCCTCTTCGGCAATGCGTGCAAGCATGCTGGTAGCTTATAGTTCAACAGCCGCGACAGGACCCGTCCCATGCGCCCAGCTTCCTCAAGCCGTCTTCTCAAGATTCTGCTGGCATCTGCCGCGCTTGGCCTCGCATCGGCCTGTGGCGGTGGCGGCGGCGGCGGAGGCGGCGGGAATGCAGCGGCGCCGCCTCCGCCTCCACCGCCCCCTCCTCCTCCGCCGCCGCCCCCACCACCATCGGGGCCGTCCTATCAGGCGGGCGTCTATCCGGCGGCCAGTCAGTTCAAGGACCAGTGCGCCAATCCACGCTCCGGCGTAGACATTGAGGGCAATCCCTTCCCGGACGAGCAGGGTCTTCTCGTTGAGGAGCTGTTCTGGCTGCGCTCATGGACGGACGAGACCTATCTCTGGCGCAATGAGGTACCCGATCTCAATCCGTATAATTACAACGACCGCGTCGCCTATTTCGACCTCCTGAAGACCAGCGAAGTCCTGCCATCCGGTACGCCGAAAGATGACTTCCACTTCAGTGAGCCGACGGAGGATTATCTCGCCTCGCGCAATTCGGCCCCGACCGCTGGCTATGGCGTAAATTTCCGGGCCATTTCGTCCACGCCGCCGCGCGATTTCCGCGTCACCTATACTGAGCCGGGCTCTCCGGCGGCCCAGACCGTCAATGGCCAGCCAAACTTTGAGCGCGGCTCTCGCATCCTCGAAATTGACGGCGTCGACTTTGTGAACGTTAACACGCAAAGCGGTATCGACACGCTCAATAATGGTCTCTTCCCAACGACGGCAGGTGAAACGCATGAATTCCGCCTGCGCGATCCTGACGGGACAGAGCGCACGGTCACTGTCGCCGCCGGCAGCATCACCCGGCAGCCTGTGAATGAGACCGCAATCTTCGACACGGCCAGCGGCCAGGTCGGCTACATCCACTTCACCACGTTCAGCCCCTTCTCGTCCGAAGAGCAGATCGTGAACGCAATGCAGCAAATGAGCGATGCGGGCGTCAGCGACCTCATCCTCGACCTTCGCTATAATGGCGGCGGCCTTCTGGCGGTCGCGAGCCAGGTTTCATACATGATCGCGGGTCAGTCCCGGACCGCGAACCGCACATTTGAGCTCCTGCGCTTCAATGACCGCGCCGGCAACCTCAACCCGGTAACCGGCCGGGTGAACAACCCGATCCCGTTCTACTCGACCGGCCAGGGCTTTTCCGTGAATAGTGGACAGAGCCTGCCTGCCCTCAATCTGAACCGGGTCTACATCCTCTCAACCGCGCGCACCTGTTCGGCCAGTGAGGCGGTCATCAACGGGCTTCGCGGCATCGATGTCGAAGTCGTGCTGATTGGCGATATCACCTGCGGCAAGCCGTTTGGCTTCTACCCGACGGATAATTGCGGGCGGACCTATTACACGATCCAGTTCCAGGGGGTGAACGAGAAAGGGTTCGGCGACTATGCGGACGGTTTCGTCCCGCAGAACGCGAACTTCCAGTTCGGCGTGCGCGCACCGGGCTGTCAGGTGGCCGATGACCTTGTAGCGCCCCTCGGCACGACCGGCGACCCGCTGATCGGGGCAGCCCTGCAATACCGCGCCAATGGCTCCTGCCCGGCGCCGACCAGCTCCAGCAGCGCCTCCAGCGTCCAGCCATTCCGCTCATCCGAAACGGCCCAGCCTTCTGGTCCGGCGATCCACCTGCCACGGCCAGACGTCATGGACATCAACCGTGACCTCTCGATGCCGGGTGAATATCGCGGCCGCAGCAACTAACGGGAGGCCCCGTGTTGAGGCGGGCCGCCCGTCAGGGCGCCGCCTCAATCTCTTCGCCCAGATAGACGGCGAGCTCCTCATGCATGCCAAGGAGATCGTCCTCGAACATGAGGTGATAGCGGTGGATCTGCGACAGCAGAAACGCCGCCGATTCCAGATTGCGCATGAACACGACATTGTTCGCCAACTCGTCGAAAGGTGTCGTCAGCGCCCGCCTGCCGCCGCTCCAGTCAAAGTCGACCTCAGAGAACATGACCTCGAGCGTCGTCATGTAGGAAGCGCCAAGATTGTTGATACTCGTCTCATATCCATCCATCGTATCGCGAAAGTGCAGGATCTGCTGCTTCAGCCCCTCATCATCGACGAGTGCGATGCGGCCGGCATGCAATTCGTCGAGCGTTGACCGGATAACGCAAAGGTCCGTCCACGGACCAATCTGCAGAAACTCTTCGCGGAACGCTGCATCGCCGCCATCCCCCGCCTCGCCCTGACGTAGCATCTCATACACGTCCCGCGCCCGCTCGAAGACTGCCTCTGCGCGCTCAATGCACACTGCGCCCGTATCCAGAGAGGTCGTCAGCTCCTCGTAAAGCTGCCCGACAAGACGTTCCCCTTCCGCGCGGTCCGCCCGCGCGCCATTCCAGTTGCCAAGCTGGATACCGAGATACACGCCGAACACCACGATCAGCGTCTCTATCACCACCGTGAACCAGTCCTGCTTGCGGATCGATGTGGCGAGACGCTGAAGGATCATTCTGCCGTCTCCGTATCGCCCTCATGCTCAATCCCGATCGCTTCGTCGATGGCAGCATGTAACTCCGCTAGCCTATCACTTGCAGGCTGAACGGCGCGCCCGACATAGCCATGATATTGGGCCCGGTTCCGATTGAGTGCGTTCAGGAAAGCATTGTTCTGCGCCATTGCCTCATAGTCGCAGTCATAAACCGGGTGGCTTTCGGCGCCCTGGGAATAGTCGACGCCCATGACATAGCGAATGCGAAAGAGGTCCGGGAAAGCAGCGGAAAGCTCGATAACCCCCAATTGGCTTACTTCAATGAATTCCTGCGATCTCTCGACCTGCTGCAGATAGGAAAGCAGCGCGAGCTTCACCTTGTCCGACGTGATCATGTCGATGCGACCGGCCGAGACAAGTTCAGTCGCCGTGGGCAGCTCCGACGGGGGAGGCGTCAGATAGGATGATCCGTCCATAAGTCCGCAGAAGCGTGAGTCGAGCTCTTCGTCCGACGTGTCCCTCTGGGCGGGCACAGCGCTGCGGACATATTCTTTTGCAGCACTGAGGTCTTCGCGCTCTCCATTGACGAACTCCGTCAGAAGCTCCAGCGCCCGCAGAATGACCGGCCGACCTTCAGCATAAGTCGCGCGCCGCTGCGTCAGCTCCACGACATCGCGGTGCAGCCTCTCCAGATAGTCGCGCTCGCTCGCCTGGCGCTGGCGTTCAGCGTTCCAGTTATTGACCTGCAGACCGATGAATACACCCAGCACCACGATCATGGTCTCAACAAAAACCGTGAACCAGTCCTGCTTGCGAATGGATTGGGAGAGGCGCCGCAGGATCATTGCGCGGCTCCTTCGGTTTCTGCGCCAGTCCTCCCATCTCGAAGGGTTGCCAGCCCCTCGCGGATCGTCTCTGCAAGGCTGTGGGCCGCTGCCGCGTGCCAGTAGGCGGACACCTCCCAGGCGTAGAATTCCATCAGGAAGGCCTTGTCCTGGCAGGCTTCCTCCAATGGCACGATCAGCTCTGTCTCGCGCCAGATCGATGAGCCAGCCACGTCGCCGCTTTCGAGCTCAGCGATAAGCTCATCAGGGCTTGCATAGCTAAGCTCACCGGGCGCTGCGATGTGCAGCGTGCTGAGCGGGTCGCTCTGCAGCTTGTCATTCATCTCGATCGAATAGCGCTGCAACTGATCGATATAGCTGATCAGCGACATGAGGGTCTCACGCGTGTCGGCGTCCTGGTAAGGCAGGAACGCTTCATTCGCGATCAGCTGATCTAGCGCATGCGTATCGAGGATGAACTCGATATCCCACTCAATTGGCGCGAGGGCAGCCTGCACATTCGCTTCCGCCGCCGGGCCCGTGCGGCAGGCCCGCAAGTCGCCCAGCGCCAGTTGCACGACAGGCAGATGTTCGCGGATCGTCTCCTGTTCGGCCTCGATCCCCGCCAGATTGTTTTCCAGCTCGACAATCACGCGGCCGAAGGCTTCGCCGTAAAGCTCACGGTCCTGCTGGTCTTCATTCAGATTGCCGAGCCACAAGCCAAGATAGATACCGAGCACGATGAGAACGAACTCGATCGCGACTGCAATCCAGTTCTGCTCGGCAACATAGCGCGAAAGCCGCCGCAAAATCATGGCACCTGTCCCCCCAAGGATGAACCTTAGCGGGACAGGCCAAAAAAGCTACTGGCGCGGCGGCCGGCCGGGATCAGCCTTCCTGCGGTCCAGCCAGTTCTTTCAGGATCACGTAGAAGTGGTCGAGACCGTCATAAAAGCTGGAGACCAGCAGCCGCTCATTGAGGCCATGCGCGAACGTGTCGTTCTGCTTGGCGGCCGCCCCGCCGACGCCATAGGTGTCATAGCCGAGGTTGCGGTAGTGCATGCCGTCCGTGCCGCCTGCCGACATGTGCGGAATGATCTCCACATCAGTGACGCCGCGAGCCTCAAGCGCCGTCTGGACCGCCGCCAGTACATCGTCGCGCATGCCGGACTCAGGGCTCTCGACGAGGTCCGAGATGAGTTTGAACTGCACGTCCTCATTGGCGACCACGTCTTTCAGCGTGGCTTCGGTCGCCTCAATGCCGACACCCGGAAAGATCCGGCAATTGACGGTCGCGGTCGCAGACTGTGGCAGTGCATTCTCTGCATGACCCGCGCGCAGCATGGTGGCGATACAGGTCGTGCCGATCTGGCCGACCGTCGCCGGGTTGGCCCGCAGCACCTCGATCGCGTCCTCATCGGTCGGGTCGGCGGCAAAGGCACGCTGGGCGTTGCCAAGCTGGTCTAGCCGTTTGCGGCCAGCCGCCTCAATCGAGGCCAGCGTCAGATCGTTATAGCGGACCGGGAACTTGTAAGCCTCGATCTTCTTTAGCGCATCGGCAAGCTCATAGATCGCATTGTCGGCGCGCGGCGCAGAAGAGTGCCCGCCCGGATTGGTGACGGTCAGCTCAAAGGTCGCATAGGTCTTCTCTGCGCCCTGCACGCCATAGTCGAGCGGCTCTCCATCCGGGCCAAGCGACAGCCCGCCCGCATCAGCGTTCAGCACGAAGGCCGGGTCGACCTCTTCAGCCACCCAGTTGGCCTGCGCCCGCGTCGACACCATGCCGGTTTCTTCATCGCCGGACAGCACCATGACGAGGTCACGCGTCGGCTCGAAACCCTCTTCCTTGAGGCGGATGAAGGTCGCGACCAGGCTGGTCACGCCATATTTGTTGTCCGCCGTCCCGCGCCCGAAGAAATACCCTTCTTCCTCGATCAGCGTGTAAGGCTCGCGCACCCAGTCCTCGGCCAGTGCGTCAACGACATCCATATGCGCCAGAAGCGCGATCGGCTTGTCCTGCGGATCAGGTGAGCGGTACCAGACGACGAGGCCCTGCGTCGCCTCGCCATCATTGTCATAATCGGTGACTTCAATGTCGTCGTCCGAGAAGCCCGCCGCTTTCAGCTCACCGACCACATAGTCGACGATCTTCGGCACATTCTCATGCCCGCGCGCAGAGCGCACTTCGACGACATTGCGATAGATTTCCCGTGCCTGCTGCTCGAACTCGGTACGCTCCTGGCCACTGGCGATCGGCGCGATCGAAACGGCAGCAGCCGCAGCGAGTAGTGAAATCCTGAATGACATGGGGCAAACTCCGTAATTCAAATGACCGCGAAACGGCGGGCCGACTCGCGAGACCATAGTCAGATGACGACGCCTGTCAGCTATAGATTTTCGACCCGAACCGGACTGCGGCGCTTCCCGGCGCTCAGCCTGCCAGCTGCGCGAGCGACCTAGAAAGATTCCCACGGGCCTGCGCGTCCCAGCGGCTGCGGCCCTCTTCTGTGAAATAGATGGCCGGACGGTCAGCAAAGCTCTTCAGCACTTTCGCGCGGCCCGCCCGGAAAACCTCTTCCGGCACGAAGGCGTATTCCCTCCGGACATTCACTTCATACTGGTCAAAGACCGGTTCCGGCGCGCCCAGAATGGAAAGGTCGATATCGAGGAAAAGCGCGAGGTCTGCGCGGTCGTCATCGCTGAGACCATCTGGCACGTCATGCTTTGCCGTCGCACGGATGATCTCGGCCGCAAAGGCGAGGTCTGCGGCTTCCAGATGCGAAGCCCCCTCGTCCTCGAGCAGCTGCGCACTCAGCTCCTCATTGTCGGGCCGCGTCGGATCATAGATCGCATCATGCCAGTAAAGCGCCCAGAGCACGGGCTCAGGCCGGTGCCAATGCGCCTTCAGACTATCAAAATGACGTTTGAGCGCCTCGATATGACCCCATGTGTGATAGTGGCGCTGCGGCTCAGCGTACCGGGCTTTGAGGCCGTCGATCAGTTCCGTTGGAATGCTCATAATCGTTGCAGGGCTAGCCTTTCAGAACGAAGCCTCCGTCCTGGCTCCCTCAATCCTCGTACTGCGCCGCGAGCAGGCATCCAAAGCCATCACCAAGGTCGCAACTTTTTTCAGCAATGGCTTTCGCCTTAGCATTGTCGAGCGGCAGACCATATTCGCCGACTGAATAGGCAGATGCCAGTGTCTGGCACGCACCGGCCTGATTGGCGCCGGGCTCATTGCAGGCGTCTGTCAACTGTTCGATCGCCTTCTTGTGATCCACCGGCCCACCGCGCTCGTCGAGCAGCGATCGGGAATATGACAGACAACCCGCCTCCCACATCCGCTCGCAGGCTAGTCTGTAGAAATTGCGCGCGGCGGGGCGATCGCCTGCATTCTTCGACGCCTCGCCCGCGTAGAAGCACGATTGGCCGTGCCCCATCTCGCACCCCTTCGCAAAAGGAGGCACGGCTGCAGAGTAATCTCGCGCATTGAACGCCTGACCACCTAGCCCGTAACACGCTTGCAGCGTCGTACAAGTTGATTGCTCGACCCCCGAAGATTGCGCCCCAGCTGGTCCGCCCGTGGCAGACAACAGCCCAAAAAGCGCGCAAGCAAATAGAGGTTTGATCATCGGGTCCCCACCTGAATGATTTCAATTGATTAAATTTGTAATCGGCTACGTCCCTGTAGCCGTCAATGCAGAGCTCGGTTGAGCGAGACTAGACCGCCTCCGGCTCCAGCGTCTCATTGAACTTGACCGGTTTGCCGCCGCCTTTCTGGGTGATCTCTCCATCACGCATGACGAACTGGCCGCGAATGATGGTCGCGACCGGCCAGCCAGTGGCTTCGAAGCCGTCATAGGGCGTCCAGCCGCACTTGGCCTTGGTCCATTCCTCGGTGATCGTTTCCTTGCGCTTCAGGTCCACGACAGTGAAGTCCGCGTCATAGCCTTCGGCGATCCGACCCTTGTTCGCGATACCGAAGACCCGCTGCGGGCCAGCAGAGGTCAGCTCCACGAAACGGCGCAGTGTCAGCTTTCCATTATTCACATGCGTCAGCATGATCGGCACAAAGGTCTGCACACCCGGCGTGCCCGATGGCGAAGCCGGATAAGGCCGCAGCTTCTCTTCGCGCGCATGCGGGGCGTGGTCAGTTGCGACTACGTCAACGATGCCTGCATTCAGCGCCCGCCACAGGGCATCCTGATGACGCTGCTCGCGGATGGGCGGGTTCTGCTGGGCAAAGCCTTTCAGGCGGTCATAGCAATCAGGGGCTGCCAGCGTCAGATGGTTCGGAAGCACTTCGACCGACGCCACATCCTTGGCATCGCGCAAGAGCTCCATTTCTTCAGCCGTCGAGATATGCAGCACATGGATGCGCTTGCCAGTCTTGCGCGCAAGGCGCAGCAGCCGCCGGGTGGAGCTCACGGCCGCCTCGACATCGCGCACCACGATATGGCTCTGCCAGTCGCCCTGCACAGCAAGCTTCTGCCTGTCTGCAAGACGGTACTCGTCCTCAGAGTGGAAAGCCGCCCGGCGCTTGATTGCGCGCAGCACCGCCTCGACACCCTCGTCATCATGCACCAGCAGGTCGCCAGTCGATGAGCCCATGAAAACCTTGACCCCGCAGCAGCCCTGCATGCGCTCCATCTCGCCGAGGAGACCGGTATTCTCGTGCGTCGCGCCCGCATAGAAGGCATGGTCGACATCCATGCGCCCCTTGGCGCGGTTCAGCTTGTCGGTCAGCATCTCCGGCGTCGTGGTCGACGGGTTCGTGTTCGGCATTTCGAACACCGCCGTCACACCGCCAAGCGCCGCAGAGCGCGCTTCGGTCTCAAGGTCTGCCTTGTATTCCAGGCCCGGCTCGCGGAAGTGGACCTGGCTATCGATCACACCCGGCAGGATGTGAAGCCCTGTCGCGTCATAGGTCTCGCCAGCCTGCGCGCTATCAAACTTGCCAATCGCGACAATCTTGCCGCCGCGCACAGCCACATCGACATGTTCTTCGTCGCCAGGCGAAACAACGGTGCCGTTCTTCAGGATCAGATCATAGGTCTCGGTCATGGGGGCGTTATGCGCTTCTTGGCCGCCTGAGTCACGAGGCCGGGATCAGGCCGCCCGCTAGCCCTTCGACTTCGCTCAGGGCGAGCTATCCTTCAAACGTCAGAAAAGGCTCATCCTGAGCGAAGTCGAAGGACGAGCCTACGCACCACACTGCCAAACAAACCACACCGTCCCCATCCTGCGTCACCCTCGACCGCCAAAGGCGGTCTGAGGGTCCAGCGACCGCCGTCAAGGTGACCGCACTGTTCAGAACACCGGAGATGGAGTCTCAGATGAGCTGACGCTCATCGAGAGTGACGGCTCATATAAAAACTGGCGAAAAACCTACTACCGCAGACCCCTGTGAAGACAGGGGTCCAAAATAGCGCGGTCATCAATGTCCCATCTGCCAGTCCTAATTCTCAGGCCAGGTTTCAGGATCACAAGTGTCCTCTAGCCTCGTACAGAGTTCGCAGCTTTCAGCGTAGCCATTCTCGCACGTTTCCACGAGCAACCGCGCGCCCTGATATCCTTCTGCATCGGTGCCTTCCGGCTCAAATGCCTTCATAAGCTTCGCAACAGCCGCCTGGTGACAAGCCATACGGTCATCAGGCCCACACAGCTGCATCGCCACATCGAACTCATCGTCATAGAGCGACGCGAAAGACGATGGCCATTCGCCATCCGTGTTCACAAGCCTGACCTGATCGAGATAGGTCTCACAACTCGTCGACCAGCCCAGCAGGCAAGACCGCTTAAGGACGCTCAAAAAGCTAGATTGGATAATAGGCGTTGCCGCCTCGAAATCACCACCTGCGTCTTCAAGCAACTCGACACCATAGGTCGCGCAGCCCATCGCCGAGTTCAGTTCACATGCCTTTTCGTAAGCTCTAAGTCCCGCATCTCGGTCGAGAGGCGTTACAGCCTCAACATTCTCGGGAAGGCTTGCATCCGAATTGTCATTGCTAAAGTCCCGGCGCAGCATTGTCCCCAGTCCAAAGCAACCATCTGCATCGTTCCGCTCACACGCCTGACTGAACAAATCGAATGGGCGCTCCGGCGAAAGGACACCGAAGTCGCTTTTGAACCGCAAGATTTTTGCGGCGTAACAAGCGTTGTAGTCCTCGGCCTCGCAAGGTGGCCCATATGGCGACGCCTTTGCCTGCGCAGTCAAAAACAGCGACGCGAATGCCAGCACCGCGAGGATAATCAATCGTTTCATTAAGGCTCCCGATTGCTCTCAGGAAGGAGAGTAGTTCTGCTCGTAGCAGATCAACCTAAACTCGATAGAACCGGGTGTGGAAATAAATACTGCAACGCCGCCCTACCCCACCCGGCGCTCAAACCGGTCGACGAGTTCATCGATCTGGTCGCCGGTCTCGTCGAGGGTGAAGAAATAGCCGCGCCAGGTGGCCGGGTCTGGCGGGCTGAGGGTGTAGTTCTGCAGGTGCGGCACGCAGGCGTCCGGCGACCAGAGCTCGACCGCGCGGGCAAAGCGGGTGCGCACATCCTGGTGCGCGCGCTGCATGTTCTGGGCCCGCAGCAGCCATGTCTCGGCGTCGCAGCCTTCACTGATCCGGTCACAATCGTGTAGCTCCGCAAAGCCTGCGCGTAGCTCCGGGCGAAGCGCGTCGAGATAGGTCGTCGTATCGCGGATCGCGCCCTGCAGGCGATCGACATCATCATCGCACGCCCCGCGCGTCTTGTAGCCCTGGCAGCCAGACGCAAAAAGCAGCAGCGCGAGCGGAAGGAGAACAGTTCTCGGCGTCAAAGGCGTGGGCTCCCTCAGGCTCACCTGCTCCAAAGCGAATCGCCAGCAGGTCGAAGGCCCAGTCTTTGCTGCCCTGCCCCCGCTTGCAAGTCCCGGCGCCGCCTTGACCCCGCCGCCGCACCGGCGCACACCCGGCCCAACGATAATGAATACAACTATGAGCGTGCCTCCCCCATGCAGACCACATCGATGACACACCGCCTCGCCCCAACCCGCCAGATCGCCCTTCTCCTCGCCGGGGTCGGTGTCCTGACGGCGTCTTCCTATGTCGCCGTGCCCATGGTGCCGGTGCCTGTCACCATGCAGACGCTGGCCGTGCTTCTGGTCGGCACGCTGGCCGGTCCGCGCTTGGGTCTTGCGATGATCGTCTCCTGGCTGGCGCTCGCCGCATTTGGCCTGCCCGTTCTCTCTGGTGGCAAGGCCGGGCTGCTGGCCTTCACAGGCCCGACGGCCGGTTTCCTCCTCGCCTTCCCGGTTGCAGGTTATCTTGCGGGTGTCGCTGCCCGCACGATCGCGCGCGGTCATGTCAGCCGCTTTGCGAGCTTTCTTGGCCTGCATGGCGTGATCCTTCTCGCGGGCTGGGCATGGCTTTCGACGCTGGTTGGCGCAGAGGCGGCCTTCCTCGCAGGCGTCGCGCCATTCCTTGTCGGCGCGGTGATCAAATCGGCGCTCGCGGCCGCGATTATCGCAGCTATTCCGGGCCGCTACCGCCAGCGCGGCTAGAAAACACCGCCCATACACCGCCAGTACACCGTCACTGCACCGTGCAAATGCGGGGACGGGGCTGGCGGATACGGTCGGAAACCCTAAATCTGCGGGCATGGACACAAAGATTCTTTCCGACAGATCCGTGCTCGTTCTGGACGGTCCCGACACGATCGCCCTGCTCGAACGCCTCGTCACGAACAACACGCATGACTGGGCGACGGGCGAGGCGCGTTATGGCGCCCTCCTGACGCCGCAGGGCAAGGTCATCGCCGATTTCATTGCCCACCGCACAGAGGCTGGCGCGCTTCTCGACGTCGCGACCCACGCGGTTGGTGACCTCTCCAAACGCCTGCAGATGTTCCGCCTTCGCGCCAAGGTCGAGATCAATGTCGATGGCAAACAAGCCGTCGCCATTGGCGATGAGGGCACTGCCGACCCCCGCTCGCCAGAGCTTCCGAAACGGTCCTTTGTTGAAGACGGCTCAGCACCAGCGATTAGCGACGAGGACTGGGACGCCATCCGCATTCCGGCAGGCGTCGCTGAATGGGGCCGCGACTTTCAGGGCGGCGAAGTCTTTCCATGGGAAATCAACATGGACCGGCAGGGCGGCGTGGACCTCAAAAAGGGCTGCTTTGTCGGCCAGGAAGTCGTCTCGCGCATGCACAGGCGCGGCAAGCTGCGCAAGCGCACCATCATCATTCAGGGTGAAAATCTCCAGAAAGGTCAAAGCCTTGAGGGTGAGACGCCCGTGGGTGAGATCAGCAGTTCGACCTCTGGCAAAGCGCTCGCCACGGTTCGCGTTGACCGTCTCGCAAAGGCTGGCGATACACTGACGGTCGAAGGAAATCCGGTGAGTATCCTCGGGCCGGACTGGCTAAAGGAAGAGCTCGCCGCCGTCCTCGCCGAGAACGAGACAGACTAGGAGACGCACTGCATGGGCATGAATCTCTCATCCGACGAGACCCTGCCCTGCCGCTGGGCGCCGGCCGAAGACGCGCTCTACCGCGCCTATCATGACCACGAATGGGGCGTGCCAGAGTACGACCCGCGCGCCCTGTGGGAGAAGCTGCAGCTCGACGGCATGCAGGCGGGGCTATCCTGGATCACCATCCTTCGAAAGCGTGACGCCATCCGCGAGGAGTTCGACAGCTTCATTCCCGAACAGATCGCGATGTGGGATCAGGAGCGCATCGAAAAAGCCTTGAGCAATCCGGGCATTATCCGCAGCCCGGCCAAGATCAAGGCGACGATCGGCAATGCCCGCGCTTTCCTTGATATGCAGGAAAAGGGCGAGGACTTTTCTGAATGGCTCTGGAGCTTTACGGGCGGCGCGCCGATTGTGAACCAGCTGCGCGAGATCACAGAAGTGCCCGCCAAGACGCCGCTTTCAGAGGAAATCGCCAAGGCGCTGAAGGCGCGCGGATTCAAGTTCTGCGGGCCTGTTATCGTCTATGCCTTCATGCAGGCCGTTGGTATGGTCAACGATCATGAGACGCGCTGCCCGCGTCACGGCGAGATACAGGAGCTACACTCATGAGAACGAAGATTGGCGCAGCTTTGGCGGGGCTTCTGGTTCTCGCTGGCTGTGAGCACTATGGCGGCACCTATCTCGACAATAGCAGTGCGTGCGATGAAATCGTCGACGCGCGCGAGCGTCTCGACTGCATCGACCGGGCCGAACGCGCCGAGGATCAGTGGCGCGAGGAGCGCCGCCGCGAGCGTGAAGAGAAAGAGCGCGAGGACGCGAGCGCACCTTAAAGGTCGACGCGGCCTGCAAGCCTGTCTAATTTCATTTGAAACAGAAGTCTGACGCACCGAGGGGCGTGCGCAGGGAGGACATTTCAATGACACCCGTCATTTCCGCGACCGGTCTCTGGACGCCGCCGCATACCGTCACGAATGCTGAACTGGTCGAAAGCTACAACGCCTGGGCCGACCGCTGGAACGAGGCGAACAAGGCCGAGATCGAAGCCGGCACGCTGGAAGCCAAGACCCACTCGAATGTCGAATTCATCGAGAAGGCCTCCGGCATCAAGTCGCGCTATGTCGTCGACAAGTCCGGCGTCGTGGACCCGGCTGTCATGCGTCCGAACATCCCCGAACGCTCCAATGATGAGATTTCGATCCTCGCCGAGATCGCGGTGAAAGCCGCCAAACAGGCGCTCGAAACCGCTGGCCGTGATCCGAAAGACGTGGACGCCGTCATCTGCGCCGCCTCAAACATGCAGCGCGCCTATCCGGCGATGGCGATTGAAGTCCAGGAAGCGCTTGGCATCGAAGGCTTCTCCTTCGACATGAATGTCGCCTGTTCATCGGCGACGTTCGGCATCCAGACGGCCGCTGACTTTGTTCGTGCGGGCCATGCGAAGTCCGTGCTGATGGTCAATCCGGAGATTACCTCCGGCCACCTCAACTGGACCGATCGCGACAGCCACTTCATCTTTGGCGATGTCGCCACGGCGGTGCTGATTGAAGCCGAAGAGGTCGCACCTGCCCAGCACTGGAAGATCCTCGGCACGCATCTCAAGACCAAGTTCTCCAACAATATCCGCAACAACTTTGGCTTCCTGAACCGGGCGGACCCGTCCGGCGAAGGCAAGGCCGACAAGCTTTTCATCCAGGAAGGCCGCAAGGTCTTCAAGGAAGTCGTGCCGATGGTGTCAGAGATGATCCTGTCGGAGCTGACGCGCCTCGACCTCAAGTCGGACGAGCTGAAGCGGCTCTGGCTCCACCAGGCCAATGCGAACATGAACAGGCTCATCTCGACCAAGGTACTCGGACATGAGGCCAGTGAGGATGAAAGCCCGACTGTCCTCGACGAATACGCCAACACGTCTTCTGCCGGTTCGATCATCGCTTTCCACAAGCATTCGGCCGACTTCAAGGCCGGGGAAAAGGGCCTCATCTGCTCTTTCGGCGCGGGCTATTCGGCAGGCACAGTCTTTGTGGAAAAGGTCGCCTGACCGCCCTACATGCGGGCCATGACAGCACGCACGATCAAGGCGAAACACAGCGCCCATAGAGACGATATTTCCGACCTGATAACCCGCCGCCCGGTGCCGAACCGGGGGCTGGACCAGGTCGACCCATTCCTTTTTCTTAACCATCATGGGCCGCAGCTCTACAAGGCTGGCAATAACGGCCTGCCTTTCGGCCCGCACCCGCATCGCGGCTTCGAGACGGTCACCTTCATCCTTGAAGGCAGCCTCGCCCATATGGATACGGGCGGGCATGAAAGCGTGATCCATGCAGGCGGGGTGCAGTGGATGACCGCAGGCTCTGGCCTCATCCACGCAGAGCTGTCGCCGCCGGAATTCAAGCGGGATGGCGGCGATATGGAAATCCTGCAGCTCTGGGTGAACCTGCCGCCAGAGCTGAAGATGACGACGCCCCGCTATACCGGCCTTCAGTCACCGGACATCCCGTCGATTGAAGCAGACGGCGGCGCGAAGCTGCACCTCGTCTCTGGCGCCTTCGATGGCAAGAGCGGGCCAGTCGTTTCACTGACCGGCGTGATGATGTCGATGGTCGACCTGCCGCCAGGAGGCAAGATCACCCTGCCCGCGCCGAAGGGACGGAATGTTTTCTTCTATGTCGTGAGGGGCGCGGTTTCGCTTGGCGATACGCGCGCCGAGAAGTTCGAACTGGTTGAGTTCAGTGATGATGGCGACGCGATTGAAGTGAGCGCGCCTGATGGCGGCTATCTTCTTTACGGTCATGCAGACCCGATCGGGGCGCCCGTCGTCGCGCACGGGCCGTTCGTGATGAATACTGAAGCTGAAATCAGGCAGGCGATTGTCGACTATCAGGCTGGCAAGTTTAACCGCGAGCCGGTCAACACCTAGACCAATTCCGCTTTCAGCGGGGGCGGCGCATTCGCGCCGGGCTCGCCTTGCTCGCTTCCGCGTTTCCGGCGAAGTCGGAAACGCTCTAGTCCTCGTCGTCGCCGAGGTCACTCCAGAGAATGGACTTGCAGCTGCGGGCGGCCTCGACCGTTATGATCAGTGCCGCCCCAGCCAGTACCCACCACGGTGCGAGCGCGTTCTCCGCCGCATGCATCACCATATCCACCATAATCACTCCGCCTCGGCTTTGCCGTTGTCTTTGAGTGTGTTTATGCCGGAGAGGCCTTAACGAGGTCTCACCAGTTCGCGGCAAGAACGGGGCAGTTCGTAAGCGAAATGAGGCGTTTTCTTTACCCTGTCAGGCAGATGTATACATAGACGACATGAGTTCCCGCCCCTCAACAACCTCGAAGAAAGCGCCAGCCCGCGTCTGGCAACGCATGCTGTCCGGCCGGCGGCTGGACCTGCTTGATCCCTCGCCCGTGGACATCGAAGTCGATGACATTGCGCATGGCCTTGCAAGGGTTGCGCGCTGGAACGGCCAGACGCTTGGCGACCATGCCTTTTCCGTCGCCGAACACAGCGTCATCGTCGAACAGATCTGCGGCCAGCTGGAGCCTGCCTTGCCTGCCGCTGACCGGCTGATGGCGCTGCACCATGACGCCGCCGAATATGTGATCGGGGACATGATCTCCCCATTCAAGACGGTGCTTGGCGATGGCTATAAAGATATTGAGAACCGCCTGACCGAGGCGATCCATGTCCGCTTTGGCCTGCCAGCACGCCTGCCTGCCAAGCTGAAAAAGCTGATCAAGCGGGCCGATCATATCTGCGCCTGGTATGAGGCGACGCAGCTGGCTGGCTTTTCCACCGATGAGGCAGACCGCTTCTTCGGAAAGCCGCCCGAAGGCATTACGTTGGAGCTTGCGCCCTGCGCACCGACGAAGGCGCAGGCCGCTTTTGTCGCCCGGCATGAGACACTGCTGCATGAGATGGAGCGCGCGGCCTGATGGCGATCCCGCTGATCATCGGTCTTTCGGTCGTGATCGTCGCCTGCGACGGCGACACGCCGCGCGTCCTCGTTACGCGCCGCGATGGCGGGCTTGGCGGCCTGCCATTCGGTACATTCGACCCGGAAGGCCACCGTACCTTCGAGATAGCCCTGCGCGGCTGGGTGCGGGAGCAGACCGGCTTTGACCTTGGTTACGTCGAGCAGCTGTATACCTTCGGTGACCGCGACCGCGAAACGCCTGAAGCGACGCTTGCCGATGCCCCGGCAGATGCGCGCGTCGTATCGGTCGGCTATCTTGCCCTGACACCGGACCAGCAGCGCTTGCCGGACCGGCTCGAGGCACAGTGGCGCGGCTGGTACAGCCATTTCCCATGGGAAGACCATCGCACCGGCCGCCCGGACCTCATCGACCGCGAAATCGCGCCGCGCCTTGCGACCTGGGCTGCAGGCTCTGATTCGCGCCGCACACGGATCGACCTCGCCTTCGGCCTCAATGGTCAGGATTGGAGCGAGGACCGCGTGCTGGAGCGCTATGAGCTGCTCTATGAGGCAGGCCTCGTGATCGAGTGCGCGCGCGATGCGGACCTGCCGCTGCCTGATGTCCGCCTAGGGGAGCCGATGGCGTCGGACCACCGCCGTATCCTGGCGACCGCGATGGAGCGCCTGCGCGGCAAGATCCGCTACCGGCCGGTCGTCTTCGAACTGATGCCTGACCGTTTCACCCTGTCAGACCTTCAGATCGCCTGCGAAGGCCTACTCGGCCTGTCACTGCACAAGCAGAACTTCCGCCGCGCGCTGGATCGCACGGGGCTGGTCTGCGGCACGGGTGAGATGAAGGCAGGCACTGGCGGGCGCCCGGCAGAGCTTTACCGCTTCATGCGTGAACGCGTGAGGAAAAGCGCAGCGATCGGCATTGCTGCCCCGGCGCTGCGGCGCGAACCGTAGAAAGGTCCTCGCTTGGCGCAAGTATCCGTTCGCAAACGATGCCGTTTGCTCCGAACTTGCTTTAGAGACGCTTTACCAGCCGCCAGAGGCGCGTATTGAACACCGCCAGCATGAGCGGGAAGAGCACGATACCGCCCGCAACGCCGCCAATATGAGCCGCCCAGGCAAGCCTGATTCCGATGATCGAGGCCATGAACTCGCCGACGACGGCGATAACGATGTTGATCACGATCCAGGGCACGGAAATGCGCACAGCGCCTTTGAGGCCGCCGCGAAGCCATCCAACCGCAGGAATGAAGCCTGAAAGCGCCGATGAAGCGCCGATGGCCAGCTCTGACTGGCCTGTGAACTCACTCCACCCGATCTGGAAGAGCGCGCCGGAGATGGCGCAGCCTGCAAAGAAAAGCAGGAAGGCAAAGGCGCCTTTCCGGTCAATCCCAAGCGCAATCGCCACGGGCGGGCCGAAGGCGACAAGCGCCATCATGTTCATCGCCAGGTGAAAGATGCCGCCATGCAGGAAGACGTGCAGAATGAGCGGCGCGATGTTGCCGAGCGGGCGATAGACGCCGTCAAACTCAGGCCCACCAGCAATCGCGCCTGCATCGAACATCCAGGCCGCGATCCAGCGATCTAGGAAAAGCTGGGATTGCGACAGGATCTGAACGGTCGACGCGATCGTGATGATCGCCGTCAGCATCAGCACGACGGGCGGCAGCCTGTTGAAAAGCGGCTCGGGGCGGCCGCTCAGCATCTCGGGGGAAGTATGATATCGCACAGTGACATCTAAGACACACAATGCGGCACGGTAAAGGCAGCGAGGTGTTACAGTGTCTTCACTTTCTGCGAAAACCTGCCCCTGCGTCACGAATTGATTTCGCTGCGCGTCTGGACACCATCGCGCGCATGGCAAAAGCACAAGAAATCACCTTCGACAGTCTTCGTCCCCCAGCCCCCTGGATGGACGATACCCATTCCATCTGGCGCAAGTCCGTTCGCGCCTTCGTGGAAAAGGAACTCGTTCCCCACATCGAGGAATGGGAAGCGGCCGGGCAGATCCCGCGCGACGTCTATCCCAAGGCGGCGGAAGCTGGCCTGATCGGCATGGGCTATCCCGAGGAATATGGCGGCGCAGGCACGGACTTTGACCGCTTCCACGGCACTGTCACGTCCGAGGAACTGGCCCGCATGGGTGCGGGCGGTGTATCCTCTGCCCTGATGATCCACGGCATCGGCCTGCCCCCTGTCATGGTGGGCGGCAGTGAGGACATGAAGCGCGAAATCGCGCCGCAGGTCCTCTCCGGCAAGAAGCAGATCAGCCTCGGCATCACGGAGCCGGGCGGCGGGTCTGACGTCGCGCAGCTGAAGACCAGCGCCAAACGCTCTGGCAATGGCTGGGTCGTGAACGGGTCGAAGACCTACATTACGGGCGGTTGCACGTCGAAATGGCTGACGACCGCTGTGCGCACAGGCGGCGAAGGCATGGGCGGCATCTCGCTCATGCTGATCGACCTTGAGGCCGAAGGTGTCTCGCGCACCGCCTTGCCGAAGATGGGCTGGTGGGCGTCCGATACCGCCACCATCCATTTCGATGATGTCTTCGTACCGCCTGAAAACCTGATTGGCGAAGTCGACCGCGGCTTTGTCAGCATCATGGCAAACTTCAATGGTGAGCGTCTCGGCATGGCCGCGCAGGCCGCTGCCTGTGCGCGTGTCTGTATCGAGGACGCCGCTGCCTGGGCCCAGCAGCGTCAGACATTCGGCAAGCGTCTCGCCGACCATCAGGTCATCCGCCACAAGATCGCGGCCATGTGCCAGAAGGTCTGGGCGACCACCGCCATGCTCGACCAGCTGACCTGGCGGGTCCAGAACGGCGAACAGCCGATCGCAGAGCTTGCCATGCTGAAAGTGCAGGCGACCGAGACGATGGAGTTCTGCGCGCGCGAGGCGATGCAGATCCTCGGCGGCGCGGGCTTTATCCGCGGTCACCGGGTGGAACGCATCTACCGCGAGGTCCGCGTCATGGCGATTGGCGGCGGCTCTGAAGAGATCATGCGCGACCTCGCCTCACGCCAGCTCGGTCTCTAGGGCGGCATCCGGAACTGTCTGCGTCCTTGGCCGTCTAGTCCGGCAAGGAGATACGCGCACATGACCATGGCTATTGTCGTCATCGTGGTGACGTCCGCCCTGCTGGCCGGGGCGGCCTGGGGCCTGTTCGGCGCGCTTCCAAAACGGGTTGAAGGCTTCCTTATTGCGACCGCAGGCGGCGCGCTGATCGTCTCTGTTGTCTCTGAACTTGTCGAGCCAGCATCGCAAAACGCGCCGCTCCTGTGGGTCATGGCCGCGCTCATGCTGGGCGCGGTTGTGTTTCTGGTGCTCGACTACTTCGTGAAGCAGAAATTTGGCGGCGGTGGCGGAGGTTTGCTCGCCGCGATCACTCTGGACGGAATCCCGGAAAACCTCGCCCTGGGTGTCGCGCTGATTGGCGCAAGCCCGCTTCAGGTCGCGTCTCTTGCAGGGTCGATTTTCCTGTCCAACCTTCCCGAAGCGGCAGGCGGCGCGAAGGAAATGCGAAACGACGGCCTGTCGAAATCAAAGGCGTTCGGCCTCTGGGCCGCAGCTGCCGCCATGCTCGCTGCGTCCGCCATTATCGGCAATCTCCTGCTACAAGGTGCGCCGCAGGAAGCACTCGCGCTTATTCGCGCATTCGCAGCCGGCGCGGTGATTGCCTCTCTCGGTACAGAGGTCTTCCCGCAGGCCTACCGGGAAGATCACTTGCTCGCCGGTTTCGCGACTGCGGTCGGTTTTGTCCTCGCCTACAGCCTGACTGCCCTTGGTTAGAGTTGTCGCGGGCGGAACCCTGCTTTCTGTATTTTCGTTAAGTCTGGTGAAGCGGCGCGGGTCTCACCTGCGACAAGGCCTGCTGCGCACGGACAAACTCAGGAGCACAATAATGAAAAATACAATCCTCGCCTCATGCCTGATCGGCGCATCGCTTATCCTGCCAGCCTGCGGCACCAGCGATGGAGACAAGGCAGAGATGTTCAATCAGTGCCGAATTGTGCTCGGTGACCGCTCGCTCAGCCCGAACCTTCGCGAAGCTGACACGACGCCGGACGCCGCCTGTACGTGTCTCGAAGCGACGCTCGACGATGGCGGCGATGAGCGTGAGATGATCGCGACCTTCTTCGAGCGTGTGTCGACGCGCATGTCATCGGCTGATGAAAGCGCCAAGGAAGCAACAGACGCGCTCGTCTCTGGCGCCTTGCTGCCTGAAGATGCTGGCGCAGGTGACGGCCAGACCTTCGCTGACAATCTGTCGACCTTTAACCGTGTCGTAAACGGCATGCTGGACGGCATGCGCGAAAATGGCGGTGCCTGTCCGGCCATCTAGTTCCCTACAAAAATGGCCCCCTGCTTCCTGCAGAGGGCCTTTCAGTTTTCCTAGCTGTATCGGAGGTGCGTAAGGCGCAGCTAGAAACGGTAGCCGAGGCCTAGCCCGACAATGACCGGGTTGATCTCGACATCGGCGTTCACGATGACCGGCGCGGTACCAAGAGCAGGGCCCAGGGCGCTGGTGAGATTCACCTTCACATCCGGCTCAATCCAGACTTTCTTGATATCCGCGTTGAAGGCCCAGCCGCCCTCGACGCCGTCAAGGTCATAGTCAAAGCCTGCCTGCAGGGCGAAACCGACGGTCGGATCGTAATCAATCGCATCCGCTACCGGGCCTTCGTCTTCGTTGAAGAAGAAGGTCGCGTTTACCCCTGCCCCGACATAGGGCTTGAAGGCGGATCCGGTATCGAAGTGGTATTGCAGGGTTAGCGTCGGTGGCAGCAGCCAAACATCGCCAAGGTCGACCGTCGCATTGGTCATCACGCCCGGAATGGTGACATTCGTCGCCTTCACATCGTGGGGCGTCACACCAAGAATCAGCTCTGCAGCGATGTGGTCGGTGAAGAAGTAGGTGATATCGAGTTCTGGGACGTACTGGTCGCCAATGTCGACCGTGCCCGGCAGGCGTGTGTTGCCGACGCTGAGCGCGCCGCTCTCATCGGGCAGAACGCCGAGAACGCGGCCACGGACCATCCAGTCGCCCGGTTCGGCAAAGGCTGGCGCGGTGGAAACAAGAGCTGTCGCCGCAGCGAGCCCGGCAAGAATATGAAGTTTCATGAGACCCTTCCTCATTGATGATGAGGCGAGCTAAACACTTGTCGTGAAACGGAATATTGGCCTCTCTGTCGCGCGCCTCCATACCGCGCGTCATATGCGCCCGACTACGCATCTCACCGTATCGACGAAGGCTGAGACAGCGTTTCTGACTGGAAATTCCGCTCGAAACATCCGACATTGATGGTCATGGCCCACGCTGATGCACATACGCACATCCATGCGAACACGCCCTGCAGCCCGCAGGATGTGGAGACCTTCCTTGCCGAGGCCGAAGCGCTCGCCGCGCAACGTGGCCAGCGCCTGACGAAGATCCGCCGCAAGGTGCTGCGTCTCCTGCTGGAAAGCGATGAGCCGTCAAAGGCCTATGACCTGCTTGCCAATCTGGACGGCGAAGGCGCGGCCAAACCGCCAACCGTCTATCGCGCGCTGGACTTCCTTCAGGAACAGGGCCTCGCCCACAAGATCGAGAGCCTCAACGCCTATGTCGCGTGTGGCCATACGAGCCACAAACACTCTGCGGTCTTCCTGATTTGCGAAAAATGCGGCGCAGCGGAAGAGCTGCACGCCGTTGCGACCAATGACGCGCTGAAGGCTGAAACGGCGGCGGCAGGTTTCCAGGTGCGCCAGGCCGTCATCGAAGCGCGCGGCATCTGCCGCGATTGCGCGGCCTGACGACAGGTTGCCCCCCGCGCCGAGCGCGGCTAACTCTCCCCACAAGATAGGGCCAAGCCAGCCGGAGGAACCAGCTTGATCGACCTTTGGAAGGGGAGCGCGAATACCTGGGACTGCGATGAGATGGGGCATATGAATGTCCGCATCTATCTGGAAAAGGCGTTCGAAGGCCTCGGCACGCTGGCCGCCCATTGTCATATGAGCCATGTCTACCAGACCGGATCGCCGTCGACGCTGATCCCGCTGGAACAGCACATCCGCTTCATGCGCGAGGTTCACCCCGGCCGCCCGCTACACATGCGCGGCTGCGTCCTCGACGTCGATGAGACGCGGGTCACTGTCTATCAGGAATTGCTTCATGGCGACGGCACGCCGGCTGCCGCTTTTCGCACCAGGCTGATCCATGCGTCGGCCGACGATATGCGCCCCTTTCCGTGGAGCGACCGCACCCGCAAGGCGCTGACCGACCTGATCGAAGAGCCACCGGCAGCCACAGCGCCGCGCGGCATCGACCTCAGTGTCGAACCGCTCGCGAATGAGGAAGTGACGCTTGGTGTTGCAGAGAGCCGGGGCGTCAAGCTGATCGGTCAGGGCATGGTCGAGCCGGCACATTGCGACGTGTTCGGCCGCATGAAGCCGCACTGGTTCATTGGCCGCGTTTCCGACTCAGTGCCGAACCTGCTGTATAACTGGCGCGAAAAAGTCGCCCAGGCCGTCGAAGGCAGCCGCATGGGCGCCGCCGTTCTGGAGAACCGGATTATCTTCCGCGGATGGCCAAAGGCTGGCGAGCTGTTCCAGATCCGCACCGCGCTGTCGCGGGCTGAGGAAAAGGTGCACGCCCTCACGCACTGGATGCTCGACCCTGTGACCGGGCGTCCCTGGATGACGAGCGAAGCGGTCGCCGTCACCTTCGATCTGGTCACGCGCAAGACAATGGCAACGCCGCCGGACCTGATGGAAGAGCTGGCCGAGATCGCACCCGGAAACCTCAAACTCTAGGCAAGAAGCCTAGTCGTAATCGTCCCACTGGCTCCCATGCAGGGTGCGGCGTAGCAGGCCGTCTTCCGCGGGCGAGTAGCCGTCAATCAGATAGGCGATCTGGCGGGCCATCTCATCGCGCACGTCATAAGGCACTTCCATCGGATGGAAGTGGCTTGCGCCGGGACGCTCCCGCAGGACCAGCTCACGGTAATGCGCCATCATCAGATTGGTGACCTTGTTGGTCATCACTGGCTTGATGTTCGGGCGGAAGACGACGATCGGCGTTTGTACCTTTTCGATCTTCTTCAGTGCGCCCCAGGGCTGGTTGCGCTGTGAAGAGAAGGTCGCCGACTCCCAGGCCGGGTTACAGGTCAGCCTGACGACTGATTCGCCTTTTTCATTGGTCGTCTCCCGGACGCCATCTTCGAGATAGTCGTTCAGGAAAGGCTCACGCCAGCTCTTGAAGGCGCCCTTGCCGTGATAGGCCTCATAGGCGGCCTCACGGCTCGTGAATTCGGCGCGGCGGCGCTTCGCCTGACGCGACATCTGGTTGGTCTGGCGCACGAAAGGCAGGACGTGGAGCCAGAAGTAAAAGCGCGGGTTGAGCACGACCGGATCAACCAGCACGAGCCCAGCGACAAGGTCAGGCCGCTTGCCCGCCACCAGAAGCGAGACGCAACCACCCATGGAATGGCCGCCAAGCACGACAGGTCCGGTCGATTCCTTCTCGAGGAAGTCGATCACATCATCGCGGTAGACATGCCAGGATTTCAGCGTCTTCGGATCTGCAGGCAGGCTGGTGAGGCCATGCCCGCGCATGTCAAGTGCGGCGACCCGGTGGCGTTCGCCAAGCGGGGCCAGCATCGACTTGTAGGTCATGCCGTTAAAGCCCGTCGCATGTAGCCACAGCGCGGCGAGATCACGCGATTCGTCCCCGAAATGGACGGAGGCGTGAGCCCCCTCTTCGGGGCCCTCAGTTGTTCGGCGGTGCATCATCATGTGGACGGACGCCAGCCCCTTTTTCCTATCAGCCGGCGCCGAGTCTGCACGCACACGGAAAGAGTTGTAAAGTGAAACACGATGGCTGTGCTGCACGCAGCGTGCAGGGTGTTGCCAATCTGCTCAGGCGTCCGGAGTCAGGCCGCGTCCAGCCGGAAAATCGCGGTGGATCGAATGTGCAGACCTGCCGCAGAGGAAAGCTCTGCCCCCATGAAAATCAGTGTACGTGTCTGACGATCCGTCCGGCTATCGATGGCCGCGCTTCCGCCTTCGAAGGGTTTTCCCGTCACATCGTGGCTGATGGAGACTAGCTGCGCGCTCGCAGGGCCAGAAAGCGCGGCGGCCGCTGCCTGCATCGCCCGGATCGACAGGGCACATAGCGCGCCAGCATCAAGTGCGTCCGAGGTAAAGCTCGCCCGGCTATCTGTTTCGACAGTGAGGGACGGAAGGGTCTGGATCTGGTCGCTTGTCGTCATGCAATGGGTGCTAAGCTGCGCGCCCGCGATTGGGAAGCCCTCTCGCAGCGCTAGCGGCGCATGTCGTTATGTTGAGGTGGTCGCTAAGCCGTCAGGCGACCGCGCTGCTGCGGCCCTGGTCTTCTTCTGGCATTTCCGGCGTGCTGCCTTCAAAGAGCGCCGCGAGAAGCGCCGTCTCTCCGAGGGAGAATCGCGTGCCTAGGACGCGGCTGATCGATGTCATGAGCGCCGCGATTTCGGCATGGCCGAGACCTGCGCGCTGCAGACGAAGAAACATGTCAAAGGACACGTGGCGACGTCCGCCAAGGGTCTGTTCAATCAGCTGGGCAATCGGGCTGCGGGGAGAACCTTCGCGGGTCGCGGTTGAGGCCGACAACGTCCGCGCACCCGGCACTTGTGCGAAGACGCGTTCGATAAGGTCGCTGCCCTGCCTCTGCGCTGCGTTAAAGACGATACCGACCGCGTGACGAGCCACCGGCTCTTCGAGGCCCGTTTCAATTGCTGCCACCGAGATGATGTCTTTAAGCATGAGGCTCTCCTTCAGGCGCCGCTTTCATGAGCAGCATAGGAAAGAGGCCTTGCACGAAGGTTACCGGCATGACGGGCCGAAGCGCTGATTTGCGGCGCAGGCTCTTGAATCGGGGCTGAAAGGGTTAACGAAGCAGGCGCTTCTGTTAACCGGTCGCTACATACGCTCTGGCGCCTCGATGCCGAGAATGGCGAGGCCTGCCTCAAGCTGCTTCAGCACAGCCTCACAAAGGCCAAGGCGCGAGGCGCGAAGAGCCGCATCCTCTTCATTGGCAATCGGGTGGGCGGCATAGAGCGCGCTGAAGGCCTGGGCGAGCGAATAGACATGCTCACAGAGGATGTGCGGCTGGCGCTTTGCATGGGACTGCTCGAGCGCGCCTGCGAACCCATCGAGCGCCAGGACCAGCGCGCGCTCAGTGTCGCTCTCGACGCGGATCTCGCCTGCGGCATGACCAGCTTCCTTCGCGCGGCGCAGCAGCGATTTGATACGCACGGCTGCATAGAGAAGGTACGGGCCTGTTTTGCCCTCAAAGCTGGTAAACCGCTCCAGGTCGAAGACGTAGTTTGTCGTGCGCACATTCTGCAGGTCGGCAAAGCGAAGGGCGGCGCGCGCCACTAGCGCGGCGATCTTTGCGCGTTCGTCCTCACCGATATCACCGGACAGGCCAGTCTCACCGATCCGCTTTTCAGCTTCTTCGAGCGCCATGCGGTTGAGGTCTGCGAGGCGAAGCACGCCGCCTTCACGCGTCTTGAACGGTTTGCCGTCCGTGCCGTTCACCGTGCCGAAGCCGATATGCTCCAGCCGATCCTCAGCCATGAGGCCTGCCATGTCGGCAGCGCGGAAGACTTGCTCAAAGTGCAGCGCCTGACGCTGGTCCACCACATAGAGCATGCGATCGGGATGCAGCGTCCCAACCCGGTCGACGATCGTCGCAAGGTCGGTCGCGTGGTAGCCGGTGCCACCGCGCGAATTGATGACCATGAAGGGCGGCATTTCTTTCTTGTCGCTCTCGCGGGCAACGTCGATGATCCATGCGCCATCATCCAGTTTGGCGAGACCCTTGTCCTTCAGGTCCTCCACCATACCGGGGATCAGCCCATCGACATCGCTCTCCCCTTTCCAGAGGTCGAACTCGACGCCCAGGAATGAGTAGTCGATCTTCAGCGCCTCGACTGACACATTGATGAAGTGGCGCAGCAGCGCGCGGTAGCCGGGATGGCCGGCCTGCATCTCTGCGACGGCAAGCTGGCTTGCCTCATTACGGGCCGGGTCGGCCTTGGCCTTGGCAGAGGCCTGCGGATAAAGACGGCCGAGGTCTTCGATCGTGACCGGCGACTCTTCCGGATAAGGCCCGGAAAAGTCGGGACGGAAATAGATGAGGTCTGGCTGCTCAGCGAGAAGCTCTGTGATGAGGTGGCCCATCTGCAGGCCCCAGTCGCCAAGGTGCGCGTCACCCGTCACATCCTCACCAAGGAAACGGAAAAGACGGCAGAGCGTGTCGCCGATGACGGCAGAGCGAAGGTGGCCGACATGCATCGGCTTTGCGACGTTCGGGCCGCCAAAGTCGATCACGACCTTTTCAGGCGATACGACAGCACCGCCGCCAGCCTTGTCATCTGCGCGGACCGCTTCGGCCTGACGCGACAGCGCAGCGGACGTCACCTTGATGTTCAGGAAGCCGGGGCCAGCAACATCGACGCGCTCAATCGCCTCGTCGCCCTGCACCTTCTCAGCGATGGTGGCGGCCAGATCTCGCGGCACGAGGCCCTTGGATTTGGCAGCGCCCATGCAGCCATTGCACTGGAAATCGGCAAGCTCCGGCCGGTCCGAGCGGCGCACAGCGCCCCAGCGGTTTTCAAAGCCCTCAGCTTCAAATGCCTGTTCGAATACCTTCGACAGGTGCGTAACGAGATCCATCATGGCCGTTTCCGGAAGTTTCTAGTGTCAGCTGCCGGCGTCGAGGCGGAAGCGGCGGCCTTCACGGTTGAAGGCAAGCTGCTCATCGGTGAGATCGAAGCCGACAATCACTTCGAAGTTCGACCCCGAAATCGTCTCATCAGCGCGCGGCACCAGAATGTCCTGAATGACTTCGCGGCGGCCATCGACCGTGTTGCCAGCGAAATTCGCATCGACCGTGAAGTACTGCTTGGCCAGAACCTTGGAGCTGCGGCGTGTCACGGCGACCCAGTAACGATAGGTATGTCGGTTCGAATCCGCTTGCGGGCCTTTGCCGAATGCGAAGTCGATCTCGACTTCGGCGCGCATCGGCTGATCGTCGAGATAGCGGCAGACAAGCTCTACGCCGGTGATCTCGCCGGTATAGGAGATTTCGTTGAACGAGTTGCTGTCGCCAGAAAACTCGACAATGCGCGAGGCATCGTAGAGCGCGGCGACAGGCGGGCACGGCCCCGCATTCTGGCGCGAATCCAGCGCCCGCGTGAGAGGGTTGCTTCCGCAGGCCGCGAGCATAAGTCCGGCAGCAAGTACAGCTAGAACGCGCATAATCATGCCTTGTGGTCTTGGCCTCGCGGGCGAGGCTGTCCATGTAAGAGATGCAGTGTTACCGGGCACCAGCAAATGGCGCAACGCCCCATCTGCGTCGTGTGCAGGAGGATTTTTATGGACCGCCAAAAACTGCAAATCAGGCTCGCCGCTCCGCGCGGCTTCTGTGCAGGCGTCGACAGGGCCATCCAGATTGTCGAGGAAGCCCTCGGCAAGTGGGGCGCACCCGTCTATGTGCGCCATGAGATCGTGCACAATCAGCACGTGGTCTCACGGCTCGAATCGCTTGGCGCTGTCTTTGTCGAAGAACTGGATGAGTGCCCGCCTGACCGGCCTGTCGTCTTTTCCGCCCATGGCGTGCCCAAGGCCGTGCCGGCAGAGGCAGAGCGGCGCAATATGGTCTATGTCGATGCGACCTGCCCACTCGTTTCGAAGGTCCATGTCGAGGCAGAGCGCCATCACAGGGCAGGCAAGGAAATCGTGCTGATCGGCCATGCAGGCCACCCGGAAGTCATCGGCACGATGGGGCAGCTGCCGGACGGCGCCATTGCGCTGATAGAAACCGAAGACGATGCCCGCGCTTTCGAGCCGCGCGATGCGGCGAATGTCGCCTTCGTCACCCAGACCACGCTGTCCGTCGACGACACCGCCGACATTGTCAGCATCCTCCAGGACCGTTTCCCGGGCATTGCAACCCCGCATAAGGAAGATATCTGCTATGCCACAACCAACCGTCAGGAAGCGGTAAAGGCAATGGCGGATGGATGTGACCTCTTTCTGGTCATCGGGGCGGAGACGTCTTCCAACTCCAAACGCCTCGTCGAGGTGGCCCTGCGCGCCGGGGCAAAGGATTCGCGCCTCGTTGCCAGTGCGGCGAATGTCGAATGGGACTGGTTTGAAGGTGTTGGCACGCTGGGTCTGACCGCCGGTGCGTCGGCGCCTGAAGACCTCGTCCAGGGCCTCATAGCCGCCTGCCGCGCCCGCTTCGACATTGAAGTCGAGCACGTCACGACTGCGAAAGAGACCGTGACTTTCAAACTCCCGCGCGTGCTCGCTGCGGAGGTTTAGCCCCCATCGACCCGCATTCGCGGGCAACTTCCCCCGCGGGCGGGGGAAGAAGAATTGCCACTGATGTTGTGCCAGCCTCCTCCGCTTGCGGGGGAGGTGCCCGGCAGGGCGGAGGGGGCTCTTGTGATTTTCCAGCATTCGAAACCTTGCGACTCTCGCCTGCGCGCGTAGAACCCGCGCCATAAGCGCGAGAGAGGCCCGACATGATTGAACGCTATGCCCGCCCGGAGATGACCGCGATCTGGTCGCCTGAAAGCAAGTACGGCATCTGGCTGGAGATCGAGACACTCGCCGCCGAAGCCATGGAAGAGCTGGGCCAGATCCCGGCTGGCACCTCGAAGGCTGTTCGCGACAAGGCGAGCTTTGAAGTCGCCCGCATCGATGAGATCGAAGCAGAGGTCAAACATGACGTCATCGCCTTCCTGACCAACGTTGCCGAACATGTCGGAGAGCCTGCCCGCTTCCTGCACAAGGGCATGACCTCCTCTGACGTGCTCGATACCTGCCTCAATGTTCA
The DNA here is from genome assembly GCF_003576245.1 of Henriciella algicola. Lineage (GTDB taxonomy): Bacteria > Pseudomonadota > Alphaproteobacteria > Caulobacterales > Hyphomonadaceae > Henriciella > Henriciella algicola. The sequence goes on along the minus strand of NZ_QWGA01000008.1, from coordinate 350,648 downwards.
GCTTGTGCGCGCCTCTGACCTGCTTCTGGTCGGTATGGACCGCGTTCTGGCCGCGCTGAAGAAGCGTGCCGAAGAGCACAAGTACACGCCAAAGATTGGCCGCAGCCACGGCATCCACGCAGAGCCGACGACCTTTGGTGTCACGCTGGCGACTTTCTATGCAGAGTTCGCGCGTGGCCGTGAGCGCCTCGTCGCGGCGCGCAAGGAAGTCGCGACCTGCGCCATTTCAGGCGCTGTCGGCACGTTCGCCAATATCGATCCGCGCGTTGAGGAGCATGTCGCCGAAAAGCTCGGCCTCGCTGCAGAGCCTGTGTCGACGCAGGTCATTCCACGCGACCGTCACGCCATGTTCTTTGCAACGCTGGGCGTCATTGCCTCATCAGTGGAGCGTCTTGCGACCGAGATCCGCCACGTGCAGCGCACCGAAGTTCTGGAAGCCGAAGAATTCTTCTCCAAGGGCCAGAAGGGCAGCTCCGCCATGCCGCACAAGCGCAACCCGGTGCTGACCGAGAACCTGACGGGCCTTGCGCGCCTGATCCGCTCGGCTGTGACCCCTGCGCTGGAGAACGTCGCCCTTTGGCATGAGCGGGACATCTCGCACTCGTCGGTCGAGCGCGGAATTGGTCCTGATGCGACAATCCATATGGATTTCGCGCTGCATCGCCTCGCGGGCGTCGTTGAGAACCTGCTGATCTATCCAGAACGTATGATGTCCAACATGATGCGTCTTGGCGGCTTGCATAATTCACAGCGCGTGCTGCTCGCCCTGGTCGAGGCCGGTGTCAGCCGTGAGGATTCCTACCGCCTCGTCCAGCGCAACGCGATGCGCACCTGGGCGGGTGAAGGGGCGTTCCTCGACTTCCTGAAAGGCGATGAAGAGGTTTCCTCAAAACTCAGCGATGCTGAGCTCGAAGCGCTGTTCGACCTCGACTACCACTTCAAGCGCGTCGACCTGATCTTCGACCGGGTGTTCAACTAGTCCCACCCTGCTTTCCCTCCTTCGACAAGCTCAGGAGAAACTGGGCGGGGGATGGCGTTGGGTCTCGCTTAAACGTTTTACCAGCGGCCTGTGGTTCGACTTCGCTCACCATGCGGCCTTTAGCGACGTCAGAAGAAGCCCGCATGGTGAGCGAAGTCGAACCACGCGGGCGCCTCTGCATGACATCTAAGACCATAGCCCCCTCCCCTCTGGAGAGGGTCGGGGTGGGGCCAGCGCTATGAGTCTGCGGGCCCGCCGGGGCGTTCGGTCAGCTGCCAGGCCGACTTGTCGATATTGAGATCGCTGAATTTGTCCGGGTCGAAGATTGGGACTTTCACGCCGGCTTTCCGCTGGGCGTCGAAATCCTTCATGATCCGCAGTCCGATTGGGAAGAGGAGCGCCACGGCGAAGAGGTTCACCATCGCCAGCAGCCCCATGGTCAGGCTGGAGAAGCTCAGCACTTCACCAAGGCTCACCTTCGCCCCAAGCACGACAAAACCGATCACGATGAAGCGGTAGACATAGACCGCGACGCGGTTGTTCGGGATGTAGTAGTCAACCGCATTCTCCCCGAGATAGTAGGAATACATGATCGAGGAGAAGGCGAAGAGGAACAGCGCCACGGCGATGAAATACTCTGCCCAGATGCCGGTATGGTCAGCCAGCGCGAGCTGCGTCAGCACGCCCTGCGTTGCATCGTCCACGCCAAAATAGCTCTGCGCCGACAAGAGAATGATGAGCGCGGTCACCGTGCACATAATGATCGTGTCGATGAATACCGAAAGCGATTGCACCATGCCCTGCTGGGCCGGATGTTCCACATAGGCCGCAGCGGCCACGTTCGGGGCCGAGCCGAGGCCCGCCTCGTTCGAGAACAGTCCGCGGTCCACCCCCATCATGATGGCGATGCCCATGCCCCCGCCAATCGCCTCATTGAACCCGAAAGCGCTGGTGACGATCATGGCGAGGGCGCCCGGTATCTGCGGCAGGTGCGTGACCAGAACAAACAGGCCCAGCAGCGCATAGAAAACCGCCATGGCTGGCACAACAAACTCCGCCACACTGGCGATCCGGCGCACGCCGCCAAAGATGACGAGGCCGACCACAACCGCCAGCCCGATGCCCGACCAGAGGCGCTCCGCACCGAAGGCCGACTCCATGGAACTGGTGGTCGCAAAGCTCTGGAAGCAGATGAACGCGAAGCCGAAGGTTACGAGCAGAAGCAGGGAATACACGAAGCCGAGGACGGGGCCTGCCTTGCCGAGTTTCTTTCCAAGACCATGCTTGATGTAATAGGCCGGACCACCGCGAAAATCGCCATTCGGCTCTTTCTGTTTGTAGACCTGCGCAAGCGTACATTCGAAATAGCTGGTCGCCATGCCGACGAGGCCGACCACCCACATCCAGAAGATCGCGCCCGGCCCGCCAATCGCCAGCGCAGCGGCCACACCGGCGATATTGCCGCCACCGACGCGGCCTGCGACTGACAGTGCCAGCGCCTGAAAGGATGACGGTTGGTCCGTTTCGTGCTGGAACCCCTGTCCAAGGACGGAAAACATGGACCCGAACAGCCTGAACTGTACCCCTCTGGACCAGATGGTAAAAATAAGACCCAGTGGAATGAGAACGGCGATGAGAATTTTGCCGTTGATGAGGTCGTTCAGAAAATTCAGCATGCTCGCCCTGTTATCGTTATTACAGTCTCGTCATAGACAGCTGCGCCGCTGGTTACAAATAGCCAGCCCAGCGAAATTTTTGACGGCATTCCTGTTGCTGCCGGTCTGCACAAGCGCCGCGCAGGCGCCGGTCAAAGTGGTCAATCTGACAGCCGACTGGTGCGTGTCCTGCCGCATCTTCGAGCCAAAGCTCAGCCGCGCGCTGGAAAGCGTCACAGGAGAGGATGTCGAGCTGGTCACGATCGACCTTACGCATCTGCGCTCAGGCTCTGACAGCCGGCAAGCCACGATTGATGCGTCGAAAGCCCTGCTCAGCTTTCACAAGGCTGATTATATCTGGGACTGGTATGGCGGCTATACAGGCATGGCGATCCTGATCGCGTCTGACACGGGCGAGCCGATCAGTTGCGTCGACAAGCGTCACAGCGTGGAGATGATCGAGAACCGGCTGGCGCTCGCGGACGTGCTCGCCAGGCGTGCCGCACCGGGCCGCCGCCGCCCTGACGGCGCAGACTGTCCGCCGCCGCTGCGCTGAATTTGCAACGTATTGCGCCTGTCAGCATTTCTGACATTCATACCGCCTTCACCCTGCCCCATTTAAAGCCATGATGCGCGGGCAATCTCGCTCGCTATTCTCAGGTAAGGACCCACTTGGCCGGCAAATCGAACTTCGGATCGCCAGGGGATCGCCCGCCGACCTATGACGGCCGCGAGCGCAGCTCCGGGCGCGGCATATTGGCAGGCCGCCCAATCCTGACATGGAGCCTCGTGGCCATCTTCGCCCTGATGGTGATCGGGCTGCTGGCAGGCTGGATCTATGTCCAGAGCCTCTATCGCGGCATGCCGAGCCTGCCGACCACAGAGCAGCTCTGGGCAAAAGGCCGCGAGCAAGCCATCGAATTTGTCGACCGCGACGGCGATACAATTGCGATCCGGGGCCCGCGCTATGGCCGCGCCGTACGCGTCGAGGAACTACCTCCGCATGTGGCACAGGCCTTTATCGCCGCTGAAGACAAGCGCTTCTATGAGCATAATGGCGCCGATACGCAGGCCATCATCCGCGCGGCCTGGGCGAACTTCACGTCCGGTGAGACGGTTTCCGGTGCGTCGACTATTACCCAACAGCTGATCAAGAACCTTGTCCTGACGCCAGAACAGACCCTTCGCAGGAAGGCGCAGGAAGTGCGCCTTGCGCGGGAGCTGGAAGAGCGTCTTTCCAAGGATGAGATCCTCGAGCTCTACCTCAACCGTATCTATTTCGGTGCCGGCTTCTACGGCCTTGGCGCAGCGTCGCGCTTCTATTTCGGCAAGGCGCCTGAAGAGCTGACCGTTGGCGAAGCGTCCCTACTGGCCACGCTGCCGCAGGCCCCGTCCCGCCTAGCGCTGACCAATAACATGACCGATGCAAAGCAGCGTCAGTCCTATGTTCTTCGCGAAATGGTTGCGGCTGGCTTCCTGTCTGAGTCTCAAGCCGCGCGCGCCGCTGCAGAAGAAGTGGAGCTGGCTGAGCCGCCTGCCCGTGACCCGCAGTTTGGCTATGCCCTAGATGCCGCCACTGAACGCGTGAACGAGATCCTGCCTAGCCTGCCGGGCGACCTGGTCGTCACGCTGACCATCGAAGCGGACCTTCAGGCGCGCATTAACGACGCCTTTGACAAGCGTATGGAAGAGGAAGGCGCTGGCCAGAATGCAGGTCAGGCAGCCGGCATTCTGATGGATGAAAAGGGCCGTATCCTCGCCATGTATGGCGGCGTCGATTACACCGAGAACCAGTTCAACCGGGCGACGCAGGCGCGCCGCCAGCCGGGTTCTTCCTTCAAACCCTTCGTCTATGCCGCCGCGATCCGTCAGGGGCTGACGCCCTATGATGTACGCCGGGATCAGCCGACGACGATCGATGGATGGTCGCCGCAGAACTACTCGCGCAATTATGCGGGGCCAATGACACTGACCGAAGCGCTGCAGGATTCGGTCAACACCATCGCCGCCCAGCTTGGTCAGGAAGTCGGTGAGGAGAATATCATCTCCCTCATCAAGTCGCTCGGCGTGAGCGGGGAGTTCCAGCCCTTCCCGTCCATCGCACTGGGCAGCCAGGGCATGAATTTGCGCGATCTCGTGCGCGCCTATGGTGCTTTCATGACCGGGGGCACGCGGGTCGATCCATACCTTATCGAGCGTATTTCAAATTCGCGCGGCGATGTTCTTTATGAGCGCCCGGCCTACGACCCCCAGCGCGTGATGAACCAGCGCGATGCTGAGACCATGGTCGCCATGATGGAGCGCGTCATCACCGATGGCACGGGCAAGCGCGCCCAGCTTGAAGGCTGGCAGGTTGCAGGCAAAACGGGCACCAGCCAGGACTGGCGCGATGCATGGTTTGTGGGCTTTTCAGCCGCACGGCTTGGCGGTGTCTGGGTCGGCAATGATGACGATACGCCAATGACCCGCGTCACTGGCGGCGGCCTTCCGGCAACGCTCTGGCATGACATGATGGTGATCGCCCATGAGGAGCTGGAGCCTCAGCCGCTGGCAGGTGCCGGCTCGCTCGTGACGCTGTCGCCGCAGACACGCAGGCGCATCGCTTTCTACCGTGATGTCGGCGCGGCCTTCTCAGCAACGCAGTAGAGTCTAATCGAGCCGGAGCGGCGCAAAGCTATCGGCCTGCGCCATGCCCCATTCACGCGCGAGATGCGTGTCCTCGGCGCCGGAGATCAGCACCCCCGGCTCCAGCAGATTGTAGGCACGGTGTGCCGGCTGGGCGACGTCCTGTGTGACCTTGTGCATGATGTGGCGCGGCGTCAGCTCGCCCGGATGCTCACACCCGGCCGCGCCCACGACCTCCATCAGCGCCTTGATCGTGTTGCGGTGGAAATTGTAGACGCGCTCTGCCTTTTCCGGGATGACGAGACCACGCTGGCGGCCCTTGTCCGTCGTCGCGATACCGGTCGGGCAAGTATTGTTGTGGCAGTTGAGCGACTGGATACAGCCCAGCGAGAACATGAAACCGCGCGCCGTATTGATCCAGTCCGCACCGAGCGCCATCGACGCGGCCATGGAGAAAGCCGAGATCTGCTTGCCACTGGCGGCGACGCGGACATGTTGTTTGAGGTCGCAGCCGACCAGCGCATTGCGGACAAGGACAAGCCCCTGACGGAGCGGTGCGCCAATATGGTCCATGAACTCTGCCGGGGCCGCGCCCGTGCCGCCTTCCGCGCCGTCGACAACGACGAAGTCCGGCATGATACCCGTCTGCCGCATCGCCTTGCAGAGCGCGAGCACTTCCCAGCGATTGCCGACGCAGAGCTTGATGCCCACCGGTTTGCCACCCGAAAGCTCACGTAGCTGGGCAATGAAATCCATCATCTCTTTGGGCGTGGAGAATGCCGTGTGAGCCGCAGGCGAATAGCAGGTCTCACCGATCGGGATGCCGCGGGCCTCGGCAATCTCTGCGGTGACCTTATTGCCCGGCAGGACGCCGCCATGGCCGGGCTTTGCGCCCTGGCTGAGCTTGATCTCGATCATCTTGACCTGGTCATCCGCCGCCACATCGGCAAAGCGGGCCGGGTCAAAGCCGCCATCTTTCGCGCGGCAGCCGAAATAGCCTGAGCCGAGTTCCCAGACCAAGTCGCCGCCGCCCGCGCGGTGATATTTGGAAACGCCGCCCTCGCCGGTGTCGTGATAGAAGCCGCCCTTCGCCGCGCCACGGTTCAGCGCTTCGATGGCGTGTGCACCGAGCGACCCGAAACTCATGGCAGAGATATTCAGGACACTTGCTTCATACGGCTTGGCGGTGCCCGGCGCACCGACCTTCACGCGCGGATCTTTATTCTTTGGATGGCGCGCCGCGATGGAATGGGACAGCCACTCATAGGGCGGGTTGTCGATATCCAGCTGGCTGCCAAACGGCTCCACCGATGAGACATCCTTGGCCCGGCGATACACCATGGCGCGCTCTTCATGGTTGAAGGGCCGCCCCTCCGTGTCGCTTTCGACGATATAGGAGCGGAAGAAGGGGCGCAGCTCTTCCGCGATCCAGCGAATGCGGGCCGCGATCGGGAAATTTCGCCACAGCGTGTGGCGCGTCTGGAAGAAATCATAGAGGCCGAGCGCCGATAGCCCGCCCATCAGGATGACGCCGATCCAGAAGAATGAGCTGACCGGGATCATCGCGCAAAACAGCGCGAGCATGGAGAGCGAAGCGAAGAGCGGAAGAAAACGATACATGCCGGACGATCCCGTATCTGCGACGCGCAAGGAGCTAGCACGCCGTCATCCAAGATCAATCGGCGCCGACCCGGACCGCGCAAGCTGCACTATTCAGCCAAACCTACAGCTTCGGGCGGAACCTCGCTGCCCTGACCTTGTTTCCTGAATTGTAGATAGAACGTAATTCCATGCACGCGTATCCGGACCATTCACCTGTGCATGGATGATGGGCCGGAGCCTTATGGCTCCGGTCCATTTCATTTTGGTGGCAGGCAAAAAGGGCCTAGTAGCCGTTCAGCTTTGCGTAGCGATCGCGATGGAAGCTCGCAGAGCCCAGCAGCGCTTCCTGAACACGTGCCCGCTTCATGTAAAAGCCAGAGTCGTGATCGTCGGTCATGCCGATGCCGCCATGCAACTGAACCGTCTCGTTTGAAACCAGATGCACAGTCTCGCTGGCGCGGGCCTTGGCGAGGCTTGCCAGTTCAGCGATATCGTTGCGCTGGCTGTCGACGGCAGAAAGCGCCGCTGCGATGCAAGAGGTGGTCAGCTCCAGCTCAGTGAACATCTTTGCAGCGCGGTGCTGCAGCGCCTGGAAGGAGCCGATCAGCTGGCCGAACTGTTTGCGGGTCTGCATGTACTCATGCGTCATCTCGAATGCAGCGAGCGATGAGCCCAGCATCTCGGCGGCGAGCGCGATACGGCCGCGGTCGAGGACAGGCTCAAGAATGTCCATCCCCTTGTCGGCGGCGCCGAGCACGTGGCTGTCATCAACGTGGACGCCGTCTAGCGTCAGGTGAGCTGCACCATGGCTATCGACCGTGTTCAGTGCCTGTACCGTAAGGCCCTTCGCATCGCGCGGCACGAGGAACAGCGTCAGGCCGTGACTATCGCCTGCCTCACCAAAAGTGCGGGCGACGACGATGAACATGTCGGCATGATGGCCGTCCTGAACGTACTTCTTGGCACCGTTCAGCGTGTAGCCCTGCCCGTCACGTTCTGCTTCGGTGGCGACGCCCGCAGGATTGTGATGGCTTGTCTCATCGAGCGCCAGAGCGGTCGTCACTTCGCCAGCCGCGATCTTTGGCAGCCACTCTTTCTTCTGGGCTTCAGTACCGCCCATGAGGATGGCACTGGCGCCAATGCAAGCGGTCTGCAGCAGCGGGGTCGAGGCCAGTGTACGGCCTTGTGCTTCCATAACCTGGCCGAAAGCGGTCATGCTCATTTCAACGCCGTCATACTCTTCCGGGATCAGCACCCCGAAAAAGCCGAGCTCTGCGAGCTTCTGGCGCGCTTCGGGATCAACGCCGTTCTTGCCAGCGTCGCGAAGCGCACGCAGGTGCTTAACCGGCAGTTCGTCACGTGTGAAGTTCACTGCGGTATCGCGCAGCATCTCCTGGTCTTCAGTCAGAATGAAGGTCATCGGTCTCTTATCCTATACAGTCCTGCTCGGTGCTGGGCGCGGCAGATCCGCTCGCGCCATCCGAGTCATACATTTCCAGGTGGCCGTCAGCGCGGAAGATGACGCCGTCGCCATCCCGACCGCCTTTCAGCGCGTATTCGTTCACGCCGACAGCATTCAGGTCAAAAGTGTTCTGGTGCTCTTCAGCATCGGTGAAGACCAGCTTCTTTACGCCTGAACTTTCGCTCAGCGTCGTCGCGAAGATGTTCGCCTGTGCATCAGCGGCGGGATGCTTGAAGCACCAGCCTTTTGCGGCCGGGTCGGCTGTGGCGACTGGCGCGATGGCCAGCACCATGCCAGCGGCGATCAGAGCGCGCATTACTGGTGGTCCCGCAGGCCGAGGACGCGCTTGGAAACCACGTTGAGATTGATCTCGCTCGTGCCGCCCTCGATCGAGTTGCCCTTGGAGCGAAGCCAGCCACGGGTCACCATCTTGGCGCCGCGGTCAAAGCCTTCGCCTTCCCAGCCGAGCCCTTCAGTCCCGAGCGCTTCGACCATCAGTTCGTGCTTGTCCTGGTTCATCTTTGCCGCAGCGTATTTGATGATGGAGGCGGTATGGCCGACTTCCTGCCCAGCTTTAGCCTGTTGCTGGCTGCGCTGCACGGTCAGATTAAACGCCTTGGCATACATCTGGTGGTCCGCAATGCGGCCGCGCAGGTCACCGTCGAGAAGCTTTCCATCGCCATCCGTGCCGACGTGGATCTTTGCATATTCCTCAAGCTCCAACATGCCAGTGCCACGGGTCGAGCCGAAGCCGCTTGCCGAGATCGAGGAACGCTCATGCTGAAGCAGGCGCTTGGCGATCTTCCAGCCGCCATTCACCTCGCCGACCAGCTGGTCCTTGGGAACTTTCACGTCAGAGAAGAAAGTCTCACAGAAAGGCGACGAACCGGAGATCAACTTGATCGGACGGGTCTCAACGCCTTCGCTTTCCATGTCGAACAGGATGAAGCTGATCCCCTCATGCTTCACCGTATTGTCGGTGCGCACGAGGCAGAAAATCCAGTCGGCCTCATTCGCATAGGAGGTCCAGACTTTCTGACCGTTGATCAGATAGTGATCGCCCTTGTCCTCACACTTGGTCTGCAGACCTGCAAGGTCAGAGCCGGCGCCTGGCTCGGAATAGCCCTGACACCAACGCGTCCGGCCATGGACAATATCAGGCAGGAAGCGCTTCTTCTGCTCTTCATTGCCGAATTCAATGAGGGCCGGACCAAACATCCAGAGACCGAACGAAAAGAGCGGCGTACGTGCACCGATGCGTGCCATTTCCTGCTCAAGGATCTTGGCCTGCTCGCGGGTCAGACCGCCGCCGCCATATTCCTTTGGCCAGGTCGGGGCCGTCCAGCCTTCGTTGGCCATACGCTCAAGCCAGACCTTGGAGTCCGGGTTCTTGAACTTCTCACGGCGACCGCCCCAGACGACTTCGTCTTCCGGCATCGGCGTGCGCATGGATTCCGGGCAGTTTTCCTCGAGCCAGCCGCGAACTTTCTCGCGGAAGGCATCTGGATCGGATGGCGCGTCAAATGGCATTGTTTCGGCTCCCTCAAGCTATCCTGTCGTATCTGATAGTGACATAGCCGTTGCCGCGCTCTGCGTCACGACCCGACGCTGCGACAAGGCCGATCTGACGCATCGTCGAAGAATGACGCCAAATTCCTGCCTAGTAGAAGAACTCCTCGCGCACGATCTTGCCGTCCTTCACTGTGTAGAGAGCAATTTCCTGCATCTTCACACGCTCACCGGAGGCCTTGTTCGTCACATCAATGCTGAAAACGACGCCGAAACGGTCCTCACCATGCAGGTACGGACCAACAGCCTCAGTATCGTGGACGTCATGATTGTCTTCCCACCACGCCCATTTGCCCTTGATGGCCTCAATGCCGTGCGCCTCCGCGCTCCCGCCGGGCGGCGCGGCTGCCTCGACCGACACGCAATCGGCGGCATAGATCGTGTTGATCAGATCCTTGTAACTGCCATCATTATTTGCCGCGACGAGCGTCTCACCAACGGATCTCAATGAATCTTTGCTCATTTCCATCTCTCATGTTCTCACTTTGTTCTAGACCCGAAACGAAATTCCGGCAAGCACAAACTGGATAGGAGCTAGAAGCGCCCGAGGAGGCTGTGTTCCGGGCCGGTCTCAAAACCTGCAAGGTTGAACAAATGCACGACCATCAGGAATATGCCGAGGACGCAGAACACCATGATGAAGCCCCATGGCAGCTTGTTCGGCCGTCCGTCCCGGCGCGGTTTTCCGAGGCGCAGGTTTGAGTAGACGATGACGGCGCCAAAAAGGGCGATGAGCCCGATGGATACGATCCAGTCCAGCATGAAAGTCCCAAGGGTTTATGCCGAAGGGATATGGGGCGTCTTCGCCCAGTAGAAAGGCCGCAGGACAAGCCCGATTACTGCTTTTGCCGCCGCCACTGTCATAAGCGGCCAGTAGAATGGCCGCGTGACGATTGCGATGACGCGTGACACCGTCCACTTTCCGGGGGCCAGACAGTCTGCAACGACGCAGCCCGTCATCCCGGCCATGAACAGGCCGAAGTCCACCGGTGTGTAGTTGAATAGGGATGGAAACAGCGTCCCTAGCAAAATCATCAGAACCATCGGCCCATAGAGGAACGCGCTTACGATCGCGCCGCCCAGCGTAAGTTGAAGGCTCACCCAGCGGAGCAGCCCAAGTTCGAGCATTAGGGTGACAGGCGTGCGCATGCAGACGAGCCAGGTCTGGACGAAGCCCTTGATCCATCGGCTGCGCTGGCTGGTCCAGATGGGCAGCGATTCAGGTGCGGTCTCTTCCGTTCCGGAACGGATCGTTGCGGTCCGCCCACCGAGGCGTGCGATCCGTATCCCGAGATCCGCATCTTCTGTCACGTTCCATGCATCCCAACCGCCAAACGCGATGAGATCGTGGCGGCGGAAATGGTTGCTCGTTCCGCCCAGCATGACCGGCAGTCCGAGACTTGCCAGTGCGGGAACATGCAGGCCGAACTGTACGGCATATTCAAGCGTCCATTGGGCCTGCAGCCAGCCATCGGCGCCATTGCTGGCAATAAGCGGCGCCTGCACGCAGCGCACACCGTCGCCCCGCTGTGAGAATGCGGCATATGCTTCGCGCAGCTGATCGGGGTGCGGGCGGTCTTCAGCGTCGAGGACCGTAATGAATTCGCCCAAGGCTGCGGCGAGGCCATAATTCAATGCGCGCGGTTTCGTCATCGGCTCACCGGGCGGGATGGTGACGCAGACCGTTCCGACGGGGAAATCCGCGTCCATCGCCGCTTCATAGGTCGACACGTCATCCTCCTCGATCAGCAGAAGGATATCGAGGCGCTCTGCTGGCCAGTTGATAGCTTTCAGACTGGCCGCCAGCTGCTCCATCATGTTCCGCTCATGACGAAGCGCGATCAGGACCGAATAGATCGGCAACTCATCATCTGGAATATCCGTGAGCGGAGGCTGCCGCGCCCCCGCAACCCGCTCTAGCGCGCCCACAACTGTCAGGGCCAGCCGCCAGACGACCGTCAGCGAGAAGAGCAACCAGAATACAACTTTCGCGGCCACCCCCAGGAGGACGGGCCACAGCAGGAGCATGATGATCACCAACGTCAGGAACGCGCCGAAGATTTCCCACTGCCATCTGGTCAGGCGCTCACGGGCGCTGAGGATGGGCGGAAGGGCCTGCGAGAAGGCAAGCGCCTCCAGAAGCCGCGGCGCGCCAGCCGCCGGCTTGGGTTCGCCCGGATCCAACCAGACGACATTGTCTTCCTGTCCCCCCACTCGCATGGGCGGATAGAAGCAATATGATTGCTTAATTCAAGGTTGCGGCTGTTCAATCAGTCAAGACGCGGGCGAGTGCGTGACCGCTTTGCCACGCTGCCTCGATACGCGGCGCAATTCGCCAGTCGCCGATTACACCGATGCGCTGCCTCTCATCCCAGCCGAAGGAGCTGGCGGCAGGTGTCTCTGTTTTCGCATAGAGCCAGCGATGGGCAGCAGCGAACAAAGGCGTATCTGCGCCCGTCATCTCACAGAAGAGACGGCTGAGCTCAGCAGCGACATCGTCCTTGGCCATGTCGACATTTGCCCGGGTCCATTCTGGCGTGGCGTGAAGGACGAAGGTTTCTTCATCTCCTCTCCCCGGTTTGGAGCTGTTGCGAACCGCAAGTCCCAGAGGCGAGCCTGCGACCTCGGCGACGTCCCATCCTGTCTCTAGAGGCCTATCGAAAACCAGCATCGCCGCCCAGCACGGCGCGGTCTCCGATGCAGCAGCGTCACTGGCAAGTTCGGCGTTCGTCTCAGCCAGAAGATCTTTTGCCTGCTCAGCGGGAACGGCGAGAATGACTGCATCGAACGGCCCCTGCCATCTGGACGGATCAAATTGTACGTATCGCCCATCCTCGCGGATCGAGAGCGCAGTCGCCCGCTCTCCCCAGCGCACCTCGTGGCCTTCCGCCATCGCCTTGACGAGTGAATTCATCGACGGCGCGCCGACATACCAGTCATCGTCTGATTGGAGCGCCGCTGCAGTCCAGAACCCGTCCGTCTTCGAGAGGGAAACACGCCTCGGCATCCACTTTGCGACGTGGCCGCGCTTTTCGAGGTCGTTTACCAGTCTGCGAAAACCCTCGTCGCGCGCGGTGAAGAACTGCGCACCATGATCGAAGCGGACCTCTCCGATTGGAGACGCGGCACGCCTGGTCGACAGACGCCCGCCTGCGCCCCTCCCCTTATCAAAGAGGACGACCTCGCGGCCTGCGGCCTTCAGACTTGCGGCTGCGCTGAGGCCTGCGACACCTGCACCGATGATTGCTATCGTCATTGCGACTTCTCCTGCTCCCGCCAAAGACCTAGTTTACCGGCGAGGAAGGCAAGGTTCATGTCAGACAGAAAACGCACCTCCAACAAAATGGTCCGCAAGAGCGACCTTCCGCAGAAGACGTGTCCGGTCTGCCAGCGCCCCTTTTCGTGGCGCAAGAAGTGGGAATCGGTCTGGGACGAGGTGATTTACTGTTCCAAACGATGCCGCGGCGAAGCCAAAAAGGGCTGACGCAAGCCTGTTTATCGAAAAACAGTAATTTTTATCCCCCTGAATCATATACAGATTTTAAGAAATCGCATTGTTTTTCGATAATTGCTTATTGAAAAGCAATAATTTCGTTGCTAGATCAATCTCGTCGGCGGCACAGAGACAAACCCGCCCCGGCAGACAACCAACCAACCGGCACAAGAAGACCGGAAACTTGCAACGAAGGAGTTATATCAGATGCAACCGCTCGCCTCCCAGACCCGCCAACCCCGTCTGGAACAGACTGCGACCAGAACCGGCATGACGCCGGTGCTCGCAGGCACCGCCGGACGCGTGTCCGGAAAGGCCGCTAACGACAATGCTGGAAATTGGAAGCCTACTCTTCTGGTCCAGCGTCGCCGCCGCCAGAACAGGCTTGCCGGACGCGTCTGATCAAGCTTCAGGCAACCCCGGCAGGAACTCTCACTCTCATCGCGCCCCTCCTGTCGGGGCCCTGAAAACTGACCGCCCTGCCCCGCCCGGCAGGGCGGTTCTACATTTAGGCACGAAGAAATTTTGGCCTTATCCAGCCGATCATCCTGAAGTGAACCGGGATGAAAGCTTCGTCCTCTTCGGACTCGAAAAGTACAGCCGTGCCAGTTGGCAGTTTCTCGCCAAGCTTGCGGGCAGCAGCGTCATCGCACGTTCCAGCCTTTTGAAGGATCGACAGCGCCGTCTCGTGCATGCCCGGATTATGCCCCACCACAAGAAGTGTAGAGACCTTCGGTGCCGCCAGAGAAACCTGGTCCATAATGGTCGGCACGCTGGCGAGATAAAGCGCGTCTGAAAGCGTCGCCTCGCAGCCCGGAAAAAAGTCGTGCAGATGGCGCCATGTCTCCCGCGTGCGCCGGGCGGTTGAGACAAGCGCTGCGTCCGGCACCCAGCCTCTCGCCTTCAGCTCATCGCCAATCGCTTCGGCATCCTTGTGCCCGCGAGCCACAAGCTTGCGGTCCCGGTCCGAAACGCCCTCATTCCAGAGCTCGGTCTTGGCATGGCGAAGCAGGATAAGACGTTTCATGCGTGCTCGACGGCCAGCTTGGCCTTAGTAAAATTAAAGACCGAAATCAGCACCCTGAACTTGTCCTCCAGCCCGTCGACGCCAATTTGTGTGGCGAAGATATAGCAATCAACGGAGAATGCCATGAGCCTTCTGCTAGGTGATACAGCACCCGATTTCGACGCCGAAACGACCGAAGGCAATATCAGCTTCCACGACTGGATCGGGGATGACTGGGTTGTCTTCTTCTCCCACCCGGCAGACTTCACCCCGGTCTGCACGACGGAGATCGGCTATACGGCTAAGCTGAAAGACAAGCTGGCTGCGCGCGGCGCAAAGGCGATCGTCATTTCTGCAGACAGCCTTGAGGATCACAAGGAGTGGATCAAGGATGTCGAGGAAACCCAGGGCGCGAAAGTGGAATTTCCCCTTATCGCCGACCCGGACAGGAAGATCGCGACGCTGTACAACATGATCCATCCGAATGCGGATGCGAAAGTGACGGTGCGCGCTGTCTATGTGATCGACCCGAAGAAGAAGATCCGCGCCTCGATCATCTATCCGCCTAGCGCCGGTCGTAACTTTGATGAGATCCTGCGCCTGATCGACTCGCTTCAGCTCACCGACGGCTACAAGGTCGCAACGCCAGTGAACTGGCAGGATGGTGAAGACGTGATCATTGTGCCGAGCGTGTCCAATGAGGACGCCGACAAGATGTTCCCGAAGGGTTACAAGACGATCAAGCCCTATCTGCGCACCACGGCGCAGCCGAACAAGTAAACCGGACCTGGGCTGGCCGTGATGCCGTCAGCCGAATGATCGGCTAAACATTCTGATCAATTTCTGACTCGGGCTGAGGCGGCGACGCTTCAGCCCGAATTTACGTCGGACGCGATCAGGCGCATCATAGACCGCCCTGATGGTCTGCAGACGCTTCAAGGCGCCCTGTGCGCGCGGCGTTGATTTCGCTTTCTGTCGGATAGCTAACTCCCTCTCTCGCACCCCAAGCCTAACACATCAGCACGCGCTGACCAAAACGGCGCCCCGTCGGCCGTGACAGAAAACCTTCACGTCTCAGACGTAAATCTGTCGAAGAATCGCGTCATACGCGAATCATGGCGGCCCTCGACTTCATTCAATCCCTATCCCGCGCGGGCGGAATCTCGCCCAATGATGACCGCGCCAACGGTGCTGAGGGCGCATCGCGAGGGCATGCCTGGGTGATTGATGGGGCAACCGGGGTCAGCGACCAGACCTATGTCAGTACTGAAGGCAGCGATGCCGCTTGGCTGGCTGCCCAGCTCGACACGCATTTCGCTGAATTGCCCCAGACGTCCGAGCCGATCCGCGTCGCCCTTCGGCGCATCATCGGACGGGTGCGCGACGACTACCTGCTGCAGGCATCCCCCTCCACCGTGCCTGACTTCGCCATTCCGTCCGCCGCCGCGCTCTATTGCGGCTGGGAACAGAGCGGCCACCGCGTCCATATCCGCTTTTCCGGCCTTGGCGATTGCAGCGCGATCGTGCGCGAGGCGACCGGACTGCTTCACATTATCGGCGACCTCTCCAGCGGCGGCGATGCGCATATGCTGGACCGCTTTGCTGCCTTTCACGGCGATGAAAGCGAGACAGCTCAAGACGAGCTGCGCGCCTTCCTGCAGCAACAGCGTAGCCGCATGAACAAGCCCGATGGCTATTGGGTTTTCTCGATTGCGCCAGAGGCGGCAAGCCACATTACCGAATGCACGCTGTGCCTGCGCAGCCCTGCGGACCTGTTGATGATGACAGACGGCTTTGCGCGGCTGATCGACCACTTCCACGCCTATACGCCCGAAAGGCTGCTCGACGCAGCGCTCCAGCGCGGGCTCGATCCGCTCTATGAAGAATTGCGTGCGCTCGAGGCAGGCGACCCGGACCGCACGGCCGCGCCGCGCGTGAAGCAGGAAGACGATGCGAGCGCCGTGCTGGTGCGTCTGGAAGCTTCAGACGCACCTTCAGGCGAAGTGGCCTAGGCCGGCATCTTGATCTTGCCGTTCACGAGATCGGAGTAATCCGTGACAAGCGCCTCGGTGACGCTGCCCGGCTTGTATTTCACATCGCCAATCTGGCGAACCGGCGTGATCTCGGCGGCGGTGCCCGTGATGAAGCATTCGGAGAAATTCTTCAGCTCATCCGGCATGATGGTCCGCTCAACGATCTCGATCTGGCGCGCCTTGGCCAGCTTGATCGCCGTCTGGCGCGTAATGCCATTCAGAAAGCAGTCAGGCGTTGGCGTGTGCAGCGCGCCGTCCTGCAGGAAGAAGATGTTCGCGCCCGTCGCCTCTGCCACATGGCCGCGATAGTCGAGCATCAGCGCATCGGCGAACCCGTCTTTCTCTGCGGCGTGCTTGGACAGGGTGCAGATCATGTAAAGACCAGCCGCTTTGGCTTCGCATGGGGCTGTCTTCGGGTCCGGGCGGCGCCACTGGGCATGCGTCATCGCAATGCCCTTCATCTTGTCGGCAAAATAGTCGCCCCAGTGCCAGACAGCGATCGCGACGTGGATCTTGTTGTTCTGGGCCGAGACGCCCATCATCTCTGAGCCGCGCCACGCAAAGGCGCGCACATAGGCATTCTCAAGACCGGATTTCGCCAGCGTCTCGTGCTTGGCTTTCTCGATCTCATCGACCGTGTAAGGAAGCTCAAAGCCGAGGATGTTGGCGGACCGGTGAAGACGTTCAGTGTGCCGGCGCGATTCGAAGATATGGCCGCCATAGGCACGCTCACCCTCGAATACGGACGACGCATAGTGTAGGCCGTGGGTCAGGACATGAATCGTCGTCTCACGCCACGGTACGAATTCGCCGTCCATCCAGATGTATCCATCGCGGTCGTGATACGGTGTGGAGGCGTCGGCCATTATTTCTTGTCCTTGCTTGAACTTATACTCGAAAGAGGCTCCATTCTCAGACTGTGGCATCCGAAGTCAACCAGAAGACAGGCGAAAGCGCTCGTGTCGATCCGCGGCTTTTTCTCAGGGAGGAAGAGCTCGATAGCGGTATTGCACTCCTGCTCGCCAGTGAGCGCATTATCAGCGACATCACGCGCAAGGCGCAGCGCCAGACAGGCCTCAACGCATCAGGGCTGCGGCTTCTCATGACGATCCGCTTTGAACCTGGCCTGACAGTGACGGAACTGCGCGACAAGATGGGCGCGACAACGCCGACAATTGCGCGGCTTCTGGGGGAGCTCGACAAGAAGAACCTTGTCGTAAAAACACAAGGTGGCCGCGATGCCCGGCGCCGCCGGCTGACCCTGTCTGCTGAGGGCGAACAGATGCTGCGTCCGCTTGTGGACAAGTTGCGCTCTGCCCTGCGCGAAGCATACCGCGACGCTGGCGCCAACGCCGTATCCGGCACCCGCGCCGTTCTGGAGGCCCTGACCCAATGAGTGAGGCCCAACACATTCTCGTCGTCGATGACGACAACCGCATTCGCGACCTTCTGAAGAAGTACCTCACCCGCAACAGCTTCCGGGTCACCGCTGCCGCCGACGCTGCGAGCGCACGCAAGCTGATGACGACGTTCGACTTCGATCTCGCCATTCTCGACATCATGATGCCGGGGGAGACAGGACTAGAGCTGCTGGCGAGCCTCCGCAGCTCTGGCAAGCGCGTCCCGGTCCTGCTGCTAACGGCGAAAGGAGAGACAGGCGACCGGATCGAAGGGCTGAAAGCTGGCGCGGACGACTATCTCTCCAAGCCGTTTGAACCTGAAGAACTACTCCTTCGCATCAGCGCCATCCTGCGGCGCACCCATGTCGAGCCGCCGCCTGAGGAAATCGAGATGTCGGGCCTCGTCTTCAATGCAAAGCACCAGGAGCTGACTTCCGGTGCCCGGCGTGTCCGCCTCACTGAGGCAGAGCTGCAGCTTCTCTCCATGCTCGCCGCCAAAGCGGGCGAACCGGTCAGCCGCGAGGAGCTGGCGTCGAAGTCACCCAACAGCACCGAGCGCTCAATCGACGTCCAGGTGACACGCCTTCGCCGCAAGATCGAACCTGACCCTCGCCAGCCAATCCACATCCAGACTGTTCGCGGCATTGGCTACCGCCTGATGCCTGACTGACCGGCTTACATGTGCCGCTTTGCCAATTGCCCGCCCGCCGCTAAGGCTTGCAGCTGATGTCCCGCCTCCCTCGCCTTCGCTTAAGAGACTTTACGCCCCGCGGGCTCTATCCGCGGTCGGTGCTTATGGTAATCCTGCCGGTGATCCTGCTGCTAAGCGCGGTGACCTACATCTTCTATGACAGCCACTGGCGCCACACCTCGCGCAAGCTGAGCCAGACCATGGCGAGCGAGATCGAGTTCATGGTTGGCCTGCGCGACAGGTATCCCGGCCAGTTCGACATGCTGCGCGATGATGCGCGCGAAGCGATGCAGCTCGACGTCACCGTGCTTGAGAATGAGACGCTGCCAACCGAACAGAAAGAACTCTTCTTCTCCGCGCTCGACGACATTCTTTCGCGAGAGCTCGACGTGTCGCTCGACCAGCCTTTCTGGTTTGACATTTCCGGCTATGGCGAAACGGTCGAGATCCGCGTGCAGGACGGCGACGATGTCCTGCGCTTCCTTGCAGAACGCGACCGGACGTTCTCGACCACAGGCCACATCTTCATCGTCTGGGTCATCGGTGCCACGGGCATCCTGATCGCCCTCGCCCTTGGCTTCCTGCGCAATCAGGTCCGCTCGATCTTGAAGCTGACCGAGGCGGCGAAGGCCTATGGCCGGGGCCGCGATGCCGGCAATTACCGCCCATCTGGCGCAACCGAGATCCGTGACGCCGCTCGCGCCGTGATGGATATGCGCACTCGCCTCACGACCTTCGCCGAAGAACGCACCACAATGCTGGCCGGCATCAGCCATGACCTGCGCACACCGCTAACGCGGCTGAAGCTGCAACTCGCCATGATGGACGACACGCCGGAGATACAGGACGCCCGTCAGGACCTTCAGGAAATGTCGGTCATGCTGGACGAGTACCTTGCCTTTGCGAGCGGCAAGGAAGGCGAACAGTCGGCCACCTTCCGGTTCGACGAACTGGTCGACGAGATCGTGGCCGCCCTTGGCGGGCAGGCGCACATCCGCGCAACGACGCCTGTCACGATCATCGCGCGACAGGGGCTGATCCGGCGCGCCGTTTCAAACCTCATCTCCAATGCCCAGGGCTTTGCTGAGAAGGTGGAGATCGAGGTCATCGAAGGCCCGCATATGGCCGAACTGATTGTCGATGATGACGGCCCCGGCATCCCTGAGGAAAAGCGCGAGGAAGCCTTCAAGCCTTTCCACCGCCTCGATGACTCGCGAAACCAGAATGTGCCCGGTACTGGCCTTGGTCTTTCCATCGCGCGTGACACGGCCCGCCAGCATGGCGGCGATATCCGGCTTGAGGAAAGCCCGCTTGGCGGCCTGCGGGTGCGCCTGCGTCTGCCTGCCTAGAAGCCTGCTGGCGGCGGAAGGCCCGGCGCGCTGAGGCAGATCACCTTGAACCGGCTTCCCAGTTCAGCTGGATCGACGAGCCTCTTCACGCCTTCATAGATCTGTTCAGCGCGGTTCGGATTGGCCTTGATAAGCGTCTGCATCCGCGCCTCTGCGCCAAGCGCCATCAGGAACGGCCCCTGCTCGACCGGGCCAGACACTTCAAGCCCGCGCTTCTCTGCCAGACGGGCCAGCCGCGCAAAGTCCACATCGACGGTGAGGTCGCTCTCCCCCGGCATGTCGAGAGGCCCGACCTGCGCCCCATCCTTGAAGGCGCGCAGCGTATCTCCGGGCGCACTGCCTGCAGGCCCATAATCGATCAGCAGCGCCCGTCCCGGCGCGCGGGCAAAGGCGTTCGCCAGCGTTTCGCAAAGCGTATCGAGCGCCGGCTGCACCTCAATTGAGGTCTGGCCCTCTGCTGGCTCACCCGACAGCTTCTCCACCTTGTCCGTCGCAAGGCCGAAAGTGAGGTCGCCCGCGTCTGTCAGGCCGACGACCCGCTCCAGCCAGCCTTCGCCGCCCTTGACGAACTGGCGCGCAGGCAGGCAGTCGAGCCACTCATTGGCAACAAGCAGAAAAGGCCGCTCACCCAGCGTCTCGAAGGCGCCAAGGAAGTCGGGGTGAAACTCTGAGAGCCGTGCTTTCTGGGCGGCCGCATAGACCGGGCTTGCCTCGCTGATGGACAGCCGAAAACGCTCGCCCCCGCCGACACTGGCGATCGCCCGCATCATGTCGTCCATCATCGTGCCACGGCCAGCGCCGACCTCGATCAGGTCGAACGGATCTGGTCCGCCAAGCGCCTGCCATTCATGCAGGCTCCAGAGGCCCAGCAACTCGCCGAACACCTGGCTGATCTCTGGCGCCGTAATGAAGTCGCGGCCAATGCCCGGCCGTGTGGCGTAATAGCCAAATTCCGGGTCATGCAGGCAGGTATTCATATAGGCCGACACGGGCAGCGGCCCGCCCGCCTCGATCAGCGTCTTCAGCTTTGCCTTCAGTCCCGTCATGCCCTCGCAGCGCCAGCCGGCGGTTTGCTAAGGCCGTGCCAGACGAGGAACGCCCCGCCGATCCACATGGGCAGCGACAGCAACTGCCCCATCGTGATGAAGTCAGGCAGCACGCCCATGGTGAAGCTATCAGGCTCCCGGAACTGTTCGGAGATCGTGCGACCCGCCGCATAGAAGAGCAGAAACATGCCAGCCGCGAGGCCGCGCCGCTTCAGGAGATCGAACTTCCAGATCAGGAATGAGATGACGAGGAATGGCAGCAGGCCTTCGAGGAAAGCCTCGTAGAGCTGGCTAGGGTGGCGCGGCATTTCCGGCTCACACAGACGGAAGGCCGGGTTCTGGTCGCGGCAATAAATCCACTCATTGGACTGCCAGTCATAGGCTGACGGCGTGCCGCCCGTATTGGCTTCCGGAAAGACCATGCCGACCGACGCATTGGTGTGCCGGCCATAGAGCTCTGCATTGATGAAGTTCGCGCAGCGCCCGAAGAAGATGCCGATCGGCGCGACAGCGCCCGCGATGTCGGCAAGCGGCAGCAGTTTCACGCCGCGCATCTTTGCCGAGATCAGAATGGCAATCGCAACGCCGAGCAGGCCGCCATGGAAGGACATGCCGCCTTCCCAGATGCGCAGCAGGCTCCACGGGTCGCGCTGCACCGTCTCGAACTGGAAGGGCAGCTGATAGAATAGGATGTAACCAATACGCCCGCCAAGGATGACGCCCAGCGTCACATAGAACAGGATATCATCGATATCGTCGGGCGTTGCCGGGCTCGTTCCGCCCCAGAGGCGTTCGCGCTTCACAAGCATCACGGCATAGCGCCAGCCAAGGACCAGACCGGCGATATAAGCCAGGGCGTACCAGCGGATCGGAAAGCTTCCAATCTCGACAAGCGCCGGATTGAACTCCGGAAAACTGAGCGCTGCTGTATAGAGTGCGTGCATTGCCTGCCTTTTCCCGTCGCGCGGCGTCGCCTATCTGTTGACCGATACCGGCTAGTCTCTCCCCTTAGTCGCGGCAAGGAGTAACCGCATGGCCAATACAAATCCACTGCTTGATGATCTCGCAGGTCTGATGACAGGCGCCATGGGCGCCGCCCGCTCTGCAGGCGAAGAGGCGCGCACCGCCGTTCAGTCGCGTGTGCGCGAATTCATCGCGGACATGGACCTTGTCGAGCGTGACGAAGTCGAGGCTCTTCGGGCCATCGCAATCAGTGCACTTGAGAAAGTCGAGGCGCTCGAAGCGCGCGTCGAAGCACTCGAGAAGAAATAGCTCTTTAGCGAAAATCACCGGCCAGACGGACGCTCTTCATCAGGGCGAATACCTGCTGGCCGGTTTCAAGCTTCAGCTCTGACAGGGCATGGCGCGTGATCTGCGCGCGGATCAACTCACTGCCAATCTTGAGATCGACCAGCGCGTCCGCCGCCGTATCGCTCGAGACAATTCGGCCAACACGGGCAGGTAGAACATTCCGGATCGACATCGGCCCCGGACGCTCTACGGCGATCGCGACATCCCGTGCATCGATGAAGAGGCGCAGCTTGTCACCCTGACGCGCGCCAGCGACATTTGGCAGAAGAAGAGTTTCGCCACCTGCCTCCAGCGCCATGAGGCCGCTATCGGCATCAATCCGCGCCACCGTCGCTTCGATCAAGGACGCAGGCCCAGCGCCCTCAGACAGCGGCCCGAGGTCAAGGCTCCTGCCTATCTCGGCAACCGGGCCGTTCGCCAGCACCCGCCCGGCCTCCATCACGACAATACCGGATGCTAGCGCCGCCACTTCTTCCAGGTCATGGCTGACATATAGGACGGGGCAGCCCGAGTGCTCTGGCAGGCTTTTCAGGAATGGCAGGATGTCCCGACGTGCTGCCCTGTCGAGGCCGGTCAGCGGCTCATCTAGCAGCATGAGGTCAGGACAGGAAAGAACCGCCCGCGCCAATGCCACCCGCCTGCTTTCGCCGCCGGATAGAGAGACCGCGCGGCGCTCCAGCAGTCCTTCGATGCCGAAGGTAGCAATGGCTGCACCCATATCCGGGCTTCGCCCCGCTTTGCGCGCTCGCTTCGCCGCAAAATCGAGATTGCCCTGAACATCAAGGTGGCTGAAGAGGCGCGCGTCCTGAAACACGTAAGCGACAGCGCGCTGATGCGCCGGAACGAAGACGCCCGCGGCACTGTCCTGCCAGACAGTCTCTCCGAAGCCGATACGGCCCTCGCCCTGCGCTTCCAGCCCGGCAATCGCCCTCAGCAGGGTCGTCTTGCCGCTACCGCTCGGTCCGAACACTGCCGTCACACCTTCCAGCGCCACGTCTTCGCGCACCTTCAGGCTGAACGTCTGGCGAGCAAGCACAATGTCGAGAGAGAGGCGATCAGCTGACACGGAGGCGGTAGCTCCTGTTCAGGGCATAGACGCCAACCAAGGTCACAAACGAAAACACCAGAAGCCCCGCCGAGAGAATATGCGCCTCAGCGTATTCAACGGATTCCACGTGCTCATAGATCGCGATGGAGATGACCCGTGTACGTTCCGGGATGTTGCCGCCGACCATCAGCACGACGCCGAACTCTCCGATTGTGTGCGCAAAGGTCAGCACGCACGCCGTCAGGATACCCCGCGCCGACTGCGGCAGTAGCACAGTCCAGATGGCGTCCAGTCTCGACGCCCGCAGCGCTGCCGCCGCCTCCATCGGCCCGCGCCCGACTGCCTCGAAAGCCGATTGGAGCGGCTGCACCATGAAGGGCAGCGAATAGATGGCAGAGGCAAACACCAGCCCCGCAAAAGAGAAGCTGAGTGTCCCGCCCGTCAGGCTGACCCAGGCCGCGCCAAGCGGCGCTGACGGGTTCATCAGGATCAGGAGATAAAAGCCGATCACCGTCGGTGGCAGAACTAGCGGCAGCGCCGTCACGGCCTCGACCACGGGCTTCAGACGGGCCTGCGTCGTCGCAAGCCAGTAGGCCAGCGGCACACCGATCACGAGAAGGATCACGGTTGTCACCGCCGCCAGATGCAGGCTGAGCAGGACCGGCCCAAGATCAGGCATCACGGGTCAGCGTTCCTCATAACCATAGTCGCGCATGATGGAGAGCGCCCTGTCGCTTCGAAGGAAGGCGATAAACTGCAATGCGGCCTCATTGCCTGCCGCACGCTGCATCAGGACGACATCCTGCCGGATCGGCGCATGAAGGTCACCCGGCACGCTCCACACCCCGCCCTTTTCACCTGCCTCACCTTTCACCAGCTGCGACGCCGCAACGAAGCCCAGCTCGGCATTACCGCTGGCGACGAGTGCGTAGACCTGGCCAATATTCTGGCCATAGACGATCCGGTCCGACAGGGCGTTCGCCAGATCAAGAGAGACCAGCGTCTCCTCGGCGGCTGCGCCATATGGCGCAAGAGCCGGATTGGCGAGCGCCAGAGCGCGATAGCTCCCGTCCCGAAGCTCATTCTCGCCATCGAAATCAGGCGTCTGCGACGCTGGCATCCACAGGATCAGGCGCCCGGTCGCATAGGTAAACTGTGTGCCCTCCACGCCGTTTCCGGCATCAACCAGTCGGCGCGGGCGGTCTGTATCGGCGGCAAGGAAGATGTCAAAGGGCGCCCCATTCTCGATCTGCGAATAGAGCTGGCCGGTCGACCCTGACGAAAGAATGACCTCCAGACCGGTCTCTGCCTCGAACTCCGCCTCGAGCACTTTTGCCGTATCGAGGAAGTTGGTGGCGACCGCGACCATCACGTCGCCTTGATGCGCCTGCCCGCAGCCCGCGATCAGGGCGAGAGGCAGTGCGAAAGCCATCCCGGCACGTCTGATCCAGAGCAATCTCGACATTTCAATCGTCTAGCACCCTGCATATCTGTCAGCAACGCATACAGATCGAGCGGCCGCGCGCCCATTCCGTATAGCTGTGCTCATCAATTGAAACGGGTCCAAAGGCGTGCGAGTGAGCAGGAAGGCTTCCACAAATGAAATTTGGAGTCAGGTTGCAGGGGAGCCGCCCCGTGTTACCGTTCGACCAGTGGCGGCCTGCCACGCTGATTCGGAGGAAATCGCCGATGAGCCTCAATCTCGAACAAAGCTATAATATGGATGGCGACCCGCTCGACATGGTCGAAGCGTGTCTTGAGCACGCAGGCTGGGAACACCAGCGCGAAGACGACGCCGCCATTCAATGCATCGCCCAGACCCGCTGGGGTGAGATGGGCGCGCTCATCGCGTCGCGCCGCGAACCGCCTGCCCTCCATTTTACCATTACGCTGGACCTGAAGCCGACCGCCGCGCGCTCGAACGCGATCGCCAAGCTGGTTCTGATGGCGAATGAGCGCCTCTGGCTTGGTCACTTCGACTATTGGGTCGAGGACAGCGTCCTTCTTTTCCGCCACACGCTTCCACTGCTCGACCGCGTCGAACCGGAAGCCGGCGAAATCCGCGCCGTAATGGCAGCCGCCACTGACGCAGTGAACATGTTCGTTCCTGCCTTCAACTTCGTCATCTGGGCGGGCAAGACACCAGAAGAAGCCATCGACGCAGCGATGTTCGAAACCGATGGCGAGGCCTGAGCCGGGCCTGACGCTTGTCGGCGGTGGTCGCATGGGCTCCGCACTGGCGGGTGGCTGGATCAAATCCGGCTATGCAGGCCCGATAGCCATCCACGACCCGGCACCATCGAACCAGCTGAAATCCTGGAACGACGCAGGCAAGATCAGCCTCAACCCTGATCCGGTCCCGGCCAGCACCCTCATCGTCGCGGTAAAGCCGCAGGTCTTTCCAAAGATCCTCGATGACCTTCGCGCCTTTGTCGGGCCGGACACGCTGGTCCTGTCGATCATGGCGGGCATCACCCTGTCTTCACTGGCTAAGAAGCTCGGCACGTCCCGCGTCGCGCGCGCCATGCCCAATACGCCCGGCCTTGTCGGCGAAGGCATGACCCTCCTCTGCATGCCAGAAGACGCAGCAAGCGATGACACCGCCTATCTTCAGGAATTGCTGACGCCCCTCGGCGCCGTCGAAGGCCCGCTCGGCGAGGACCAGATTTCCGCTGCCACCGCTCTTTCCGGTTGCGGCCCCGCCTATGCGTTCCTGCTTGCCGAAGTCATGGCCGCCGCAGGTGTCGCTCACGGCCTTGATGAGCAGCTTGCCCTCCGCCTTGCGCAGAAAACCGTGCAGGGCGCAGGCGCCCTGATGATGGACAGCGATGAGCCGCCATCGATGCTTCGTGAGAACGTCACCTCGCCCGGCGGTGTCACCAAGGCAGCGCTCGACGTCTTGATGCGGGACGGGGGCATGCCATCTCTGATGAAGGAGGCGGTCGCAGAAGCCATCCGGCGCGACCGCGAGCTTTCAGGAGACTGACACATGAGCGACGCGCGCAAGGACCTACTCAACAAGGGCGTTGAGGCCGCGCTCGAACTCGCAAAGACCATCGACTGGCGGGATCTGACGCTTAGCGCAATCGCTGAGCGCGCTGGCCTGTCGCTGAAAGACTTTCACGGCGTCGCCGACAAGGCGAAGATCTCTGACGCGGTCGAAGACTGGCTCGACGAAGCGATGAGCGAAGGCTCCACCAGCGAAGACGAGACCCGACGTACGCGGCTGTTCGACGTCATCATGATGCGTTTCGACAGGATGGAAGAGCACCGCGAAGCGATGCTCTCCCTGATCGAATGGCGCCAGACACAGCCTGCCCGGCTGCTGAACCTCATCGCCGCCCGACACACCACTGCCAGCTGGGCGCTGTCCTGCTCAGGCCTCGATGGCTCGGGCGACTTTCCGAAACCGATCCGCACCACGGCGATCGCCTGGGCGCTGGCGCAGGCAGAAACTGCCTGGCGCAAGGAAGACAGCAGCGATCTCTCGCGCACCATGGCCAAGCTCGACGGTGAGCTTCGCAAGATGGAAGAGCGCGCAGGCTGGATCGCTGGCCGGTTCGGCAGGAAGTCACGTGACAAGGACGACGAAGACCTGCAGACGTCCGCGCCAGACGAGCCAACCACAGAACACCAGCCAAGCTAGGCCTTATCCTTGACCAAGATCCCTCACGTCCTCGCGCCCCGGCTTGCCGGAATGAACGGCATCAAGCACGGCTTTTTCGGGCGTCAGGGCGGTACGTCCGAAGGCATCTATGATAGCCTGAACCTCGGCATCGGCTCTGATGACAAACCGAAAGCCGTGATGCGCAACAGGCGGCTGGTGTCAGACCTGATCGGCACGCGCGAAGTCGATCACATGCTCTCCTGTTATCAGGTCCATTCTGACCGCGCGATCCTGGCCACGATGCCTTGGGGACCGGACCGCCCGCAGGCCGATGGCATGGTCACGAACCTACCCGGTATCGCGCTCTGCATCCTGACCGCCGACTGTGTGCCGGTTCTCTTCGCTGACAGGAAAGCGAGCGTCATCGGCGCCTGCCATGCGGGCTGGAAAGGCGCGCTTGCCGGCATCTGCGAAGCGACCATCGCCAAGATGGAAGAGACCGGCGCGAACCGCAAAGACATCTACGCCGCGGTCGGCCCCTGCATCGGCCAGAAAAGCTATGAGGTCGGCCCGGAATTTCGCGATGAAATCCTCAGCGGCGCCCCATGGGCGGGAAACCTGTTTCATCCGGGCGAAGGCGACCGCTACCACTTCAATATCGAGACCTTCGTGAAGAACCGCCTCGTCAAGGCGGGCCTCGCCTTCGTCGATGTGATCGGCCACGACACGTGCGAGCTGGAAGACATGTACTTCTCCAATCGCCGCCGCAATCACTTCGGCGAACCGGATTATGGCCGTCAGGGCTCAGTGATCATGCTGGAGGGGTAGGACTGCCCCTCTGAAAGGCCTTTTCCTTCGACAGGCTCAGGATGAGGCCTTCTGCCGCGCCGCAATCAAACTCCACCTCATCCTGAGCCTGTCGAAGGATGAAGCAGATATATTTTGAGCTGAGCGACGCAGCAGGGCCAATACCTGCACCCTTTTTCTTGCGACTCTGCCCCTCGTGCGCCACAAGCACCTCGAAACTGATCTCAAGGGAAGGCAGCCCCCGCGATGAAACTCATTACCTGTAATGCGAACCGTCCCCTGGCCGAGGCAATTGCCGACCATCTGGACTGCCCTCTCTCCAAGGCGGAGATCAAGAATTTCGCCGATGATGAGATCTTCGTGCGGATCAATGAGAATGTCCGCGGCGAAGACGTTTTCCTGATCCAGTCCACATCCAAGCCCGCCAATGACAACCTGATGGAGCTGCTGATCGCTATCGACGCGCTGGCCCGCGCATCGGCAGAGCGGATCACGGCCGTCATCCCTTATTTCGGCTATGCCCGTCAGGACCGCAAAACCGATGGCCGCACGCCCATCTCTGCCAAGCTGGTCGCAAACCTGATCTCCACCGCAGGCGCCGACCGCGTCCTGACCATGGACCTCCATGCGGGGCAGATTCAGGGCTTCTTCGATGTGCCGACCGACAACCTCGTCGCCATGCCGGTCATCGAGAATGATATCCGCATGACCCACAACGGCGCCGACCTCATGGTCGTCTCCCCCGACGTTGGCGGGGTGGTGCGGGCCCGTAACCTTGCCAACCGTCTTGGCTGCGACCTTGCGATTGTCGACAAGCGCCGGCCGGAAGCTGGCAAATCGGAAGTGATGAACATCATCGGTGACGTGACCGGTCGCCGCTGCATCCTGGTCGACGATATCTGCGACTCCGGTGGCACGCTGGTGAATGCGGCCGCTGCCCTGAAAGATGCCGGCGCCGTCGGCGTCAGCGCCTATGTCACGCACGGCGTGCTGTCTAATAATGCCGTGAAGCGGATCGAAGACTCCGTCATGGACGAGATCGTCATCTGCGACACGATCCGTCCGACCGAGGAAGACTTTCAGTCCAAAAGCCTGCGCGTTCTCTCTGTTGCGCCGCTGCTCGGCGAGGCCATCCGGCGGATCGCGAACAATGAGAGTGTCTCGAAACTCTTCGACTGATTTGTAATGTCGCACCGCCCTTTGAGGCGGGAACGGCCCTGCCCCCTTTGTGTTGGTTAGGTAACTTATCCAGCAAGAAGGAAGGGCCAAGAAATGGCTGACAGTCAAAGACTGGGCGACATGCTCACGACCATTAATCCGGCGACCGGCGAAGAACTCGATCGCTACCCGGTGATGACCGACCGCGAATATGAGACAGCGATCGAGCAATGCCACGAAGCGTTCCTGACCTGGCGCCACGAAGCGCCAGAGAAGCGCGCCGAAATCATCAAGAAAATTGGCGAAGGCCTGAAGGCGAAAAAGTCTGAGCTTTCCAAGCTGATGACCGATGAGATGGGCAAGCTCGTCAATCAGGGCGAAGCGGAGATTGATCTCTGCGTCGGCATCTGTGACTGGACAGCACAGAACGGCCCGAAAGAGCTCAAGAATGAAGAGCGTGAGCTGCCGAATGGCGGCAAGGGCGTCATCACCTATTCACCGATTGGCGTGATCTATGGCATTCAGCCATGGAACTTCCCCGCTTACCAAGTCGTCCGCTATGCCATCGCCAACCTAATGGCGGGCAATGGCGTCCTCCTGAAGCATGCCGAGTCTGTCACCGGCTCCGCGCTTATGCTTGCAGAAATCTTCGAGGATGCAGGCCTTCCGAAGAACCTCTTCACCGTCCTCCGGATCAGCCATGACCAGTCCGACAAGGTCATCGAGCACAAGCTGGTCCGCGGTGTGACGTTGACGGGCAGCTCTGGCGCTGGTGCCATCGTTGCCAAGAAGGCGGGCGAGCAGCTCAAGAAGACTGTGCTCGAGCTTGGCTCGAACGACGCTTACATCGTTCTTGAAGACGCCGACATGGAACAGGCTGTCAAACAGTGCGTGACGGGCCGCGTGTTCAATAACGGTGAGACCTGCGTCGCGGCAAAGCGCTTCGTCGTGGTCGATGCCGTCTATGACCAATTTCGAGACGCCTTCGTCGAAGCCATGAAAAACGTCAAGATGGGCGACCCATCCAAGAATGAAGGCGATATCGGCCCGATGGCGCGCGAAGATCTTCGAGATGACCTCCATGAGCAGGTCGAGAAGAGCGTCCAGAAAGGCGCCAAGATCCTCTGCGGCGGCGAGAAGCCGGACCAGAAGGGTTGGTGGTATCCAGCGACCGTCCTCGACAACGTCGAACCCGGCCAGCCTGCCTATGATGATGAGCTGTTCGGCCCCGTTGCCTCGCTGATCCGTGCCAAGGATGCCGACGACGCCATGCGCATTGCCAATGACAGCCGGTTTGGCCTCGGCGGCGGCATCTTCACGAAGGACAAAGAAAAGGCCATCGAGCTTGCCGAAAAGTATTTCGACACCGGCATGGTCTTCATCAATGGCTTCGGTCTCGCCCAGCCCAACATGCCATTCGGCGGCGTCAAGAATTCCGGCTATGGCCGCGAGCATGGCGGCTTCGGCATGAAAGAGTTCGTGAACGCCAAAGCCATCAATGTGATAGGCTAGGCCCGAACCATTACACCTTAAAAGCGAAAGGCCCTGCCATTCCGGCAGGGCCTTTTTTTGTGCGCTCAGGCGTCACCTAGTTCTGATAGATGACGAGCCCGTCCACCGAAGCTGGATCGAAGCTCTTCATTTCGACCGTCCCGTCGGCCGCTGTGACGGGCCGCCAGTATTCCACATGTAGGTGAGGTCCTGTTGCCCGGCCGCTGGCGCCCAGCAGGCCAACTTTCTCACCAGCCGCAACCGTATCGCCAGTCTCCAGAAGGCGTTCCGACAGCTGGCAATAGATGAGCTTCGAACCGTCGGCATAGATGACCTCGATCATCTCGCCATAGCCATCCTTAAAGCCAGAGAAGCCGACCTCGCCCTCTGCGGGCGAAAAGATCGGCGTGCCCATCGGACCTTTGATGTCCATGCCGTTATGCATCAGCTCTTTGCCGCTGATCGGATGGGTGCGCATGCCGTACTGGCTCGTCACCTTGGCACTCGCTTCAATCAGCACCGGGTGGGTGTAGGTGATGCTGGAGGAAAGCGCACTTCCCTGCCCGACCGCAAACGGAGCAGCCGATAGGGCAAGCAGGGCTGCGACGGTCGCGAGCACCGGCCTTTGCCGTTTTTGCTGTTTATCGAGGATACGGGTCAATCGCATGGGTAGGCTCCTTTTGCGGGGCAGGATGAAACTTGAAACGGGAAGGGTTCTGAGCGGCGTACTGGAACGGGCCGCGCGTGCCAGCGTCCGGGCATAGCCGATCGGGTTGCCGCTACGCTCAGCGGCAATCTCGTCGCACACCGCCTCGCGCCAGAAGTCGAGCTCGCGCCGGATCGTCCAGGCAAAGGGTGAGAACCAGAAGATATCTGCGATGAGCCGTTCGAAAGGACGCGTGATCAGGTCGCCGCGCTCCATATGGACACATTCATGGATGACGACATGACGTCGGTCCTCGGACGACTTCATCGCCTCTGGAATATAGATGGCAGGCTTCAACAGCCCGGCAATAAAGGGCGACCCGGCCGGTATGATGCGCAGGGGCGGCATATTCCGCGGCGAAACCAGAGCGTTCTCGTCTGCCTCCACCGCGGCTGCTTTCAGCCTTTGCAGCCGCACCTGCCCTGCAAGCGACAAACCCGCACGAACACCCCATCCCGTAATCAGGATGACCAGAAGCGCCGCCTCGGCAACGCTCCAGTCAGGCCGAGCCACCACAGCGCGAAGCCCGGTCGACGCAGTCTCAACTGTTTCAGACAGAGGGTATAGATACGGGATTTCAGGCAGGCCTTCCGGAAACCGTCTCGGCAGGAGCGACAGCACGCCCAGGATCAGCCAAGGCGCAAGCGAGAGACAGGCCGCGCCGCGCCAGACAAGCTGCGCATACCGGGCGCCAGCTGCCTGCCCTGTCAGCAACCGCGCCAGCCCGGCAAGGCCGCCCGTCCACACCAGCGACAGCGTGATGAACCAGGCCGCACTCATGACTTGCCGCCCGTATTGTCGTCTGCCCGCTCCTCGGCCGCATTGATAATCGCGTCGAGCTCATCAAGCTCCTCGGCAGAAAGATGCGGACTATCTGCGAAGAGCGACGCTGGCAGCGGGCCTTTCAGGTCCAGAACCTGCCGAGCCAGCTGGCGCACCAGACCACCAAGCGTTTCGACCCGGTCCAGTACGGCCGCATAGAAGGCAGCATTGTCGGGTGCTTCCCCGTCGCGCTTCACCCAGCCCTTGCCTTCCATCCGGTTGATGACAGTCCGTGTGGTCGAGAGCTGCCAGCCTTGTTCGGGCCCGACGGCTTCGTGGATCTCACGCGCTGTCTGGCGGCCTTTCGCCCAGAGCTGTTTCAGGATCACAAGTTCGGAGGAATTGGGTTTCGACATGAAGGGCTTCCGCGTTACATCTGTAGTGTCGTTACAGTTGTAACACGCATGCGTCAACCCCTGTCAGCTCGCCGGTTGCGAAGGCAGGCCCGCTGGTGTATTGGCCCCAGCTTCAGAAAGGACGGCGCGAGGCCGTACCTGTCAGGCTGTCACTGACCGGCAAAGAGACCGGCGGCGGACTTCAGGACGAAAGGAAGCAAAATGGCTGATACACTTAATTTCAACGTCGAAATCCGTGAGCGCACCGGTAAGGGCGGCGCACGCGAAGCCCGCCGCAATGGCAAGGTGCCAGGCGTTCTCTATGGCGGCGGCGAAGATCCGGTTGCCGTGAACCTCAAGCTCAACGAAGTCATCAAGGGCATCAATTCCGGCCACTTCCTGACCTCGACCGCAAACCTCGTCCATGACGGCAAGAAGCAGCTGGTTATCCCGCAAGCGATCCAGCTCGACCCTGTCTCCGACATGCCACTGCACGTCGACCTTTACCGCGTGAAGGCCAGCCAGGTCATCGCGGTCGAAGTTCCGGTCCACTTCACCAATGAAGAAGAAGCGCCAGGCCTCAAGAAGGGCGGCTCGCTCAACATCGTTCGCTTCGCAGTCGAACTAAACGTGCGCGCGGACAGCATCCCGGAAGCTCTGGAAGCAGACCTCACCGGCCTCGACGTTGGCGACAACGTCAAGATCTCCGACATCACTCTGCCAAAAGGCGCAGAGCCGACCATCACCGACCGCGACTTCACCATCGCGACCATCGTCGGCAAGATGGCTGAGATCGTCGAAGAGACCGAGGAAGAAACCGAAGCCGGCGACGTCGAAGCCATCAACCAGTCCGATGAGGACGGTGAAGGCGACGCTGAAGGCGAAGGCGAAGAAGAATCCAAGGAATAGTCCGCAAACTTATGGGCTGGCTTTCGGGCCAGCCCGCTACTGCGGGCACCGGTCCGACGGAGCCTGTCATGCATATTCTTGCCGGACAGGGTAATCCGGGTGCCAAATATGCTGGCAACCGGCACAATATCGGCTTCATGGTCCTCGACAGGATCGCCGCCGATCACGGATTTGGTCCGTGGAAATCCAGATTTCAGAGCGAAGCTGCCGAAGGCACGATTCAGACCGCGTCAGGCCCGGTCAAGCTTCTGCTCCTGAAACCCCAGACCTTCTACAATGAGAGCGGACGTGCCGCTGGCGAAGCGGCGCGCTTCTACAAGCTCGGCCCTGATGACGTCACCGTCTTTCATGACGAGATCGACCTTGCTCCCGGCCGGGTTCGCGTCAAACGCGGCGGCGGTCATTCAGGCAATAATGGCGTGCGCTCCATGCTCGCCCACCTCTCCCCGGACGTTCGCCGCATACGTCTCGGCGTTGGCCATCCCGGCGACAAGTCGCTGGTCATGCCGTATGTGCTGAACGACTTTGCCAAGGCAGAGAAAGACTGGCTTGAGGCCACGCTGGACGCATGTTCGCGCGCGCTTCCGCTTCTCTTTGAAGACAATGACGACCGGTTCCAGTCCGAAGTCATGCGTCTTGCCCCCGCTCCAAAGCGCGATCCGAAGCAGACGGACTAGTTGCCACTAGCCTCGTCAGGCGCTTCCGACATGTCGCCGCCTGCATCGTCTTCGGACGGCAATAACGAGCTGTGCACCAGTGATCGCGGCACCTGCCCGGCCGGACAGCTCTCCACGATATTGACGATGCCGCCACCGCCGCCGCCAGAAAGCTGCGCAGGCGAGGTCCGGGACATGAATGCCATCACCATCATACCAACAAGCAGAAGCCCGGTCGGCACTAGCATGAACAGCCCGCTCGAACGCTCCGTTTGAGGGCGCGCAAAGTCCACTTCAGGCTTGGGCGGGTTGAGCTCCAGCCTGTTTCCAGCCGCTGCATCCACGAGCTGCGCAGTCGCCGCAGCGCTCGCAGCCGCAGCGGTCGTAACCCGCTCGCCAGCATCTTTCTTCGGCTTGTTTGCAGGCTTTGCGGGCTCTGGCGCGGGTGCCGCGGCGGCTTTGCGTCCGCCGCCATTCTGCGCCAGCGGATCATTCGGGTGCGCCGCCTTCCATTCTGCCTTGCTCTCTTCATCTCCAGAAGAGAGCGACAGCCAGTCGGCCAGCCCTTCGCGCCCATCCTTTTCGCCCAGCGCCTCACACAGGGCCTTGAACCCTTCAGGCGTCGCGCGCGCCGTCAGCCCGGCAAGATCAAAACGCTGATCCTTGTCGAACGGCTCGTCAGGCACCGTTTCATCAAGGTCCGCCTGAACCAGAGCGCCCGGACGCGAGCGTGCGAGATGCGCTATCGCATGCACCCAGTCGCTGTCAGTCCCGTCGCTGTCGCACGCCTTGGCCGACCACAGCACCAGGACGCTGGTCGCTTTGTTACAATCGCTAAGGTCACGCGCACTTGGTGTCGTATGGGCGCGCTTTGCATCGTGGCGCACCCTGAATTTCAGCGCCCGCAGCCGCCGTGCCAGTACCGTTGCCTTCTTGCTGTCCCCCATTGCAGAGACCAGCAGCACGTCGAAAGCCATGAAAACCTCTTCTCGGCGGATGCCTTTATAAGAACATTACCTGTGCCAGACACAATTGAATACCAGCCCAACCCGACATTCCCCCCTGTTCTGACGGCGAAAATGCGTTATGCCGCGCGCCAGACCAGACCGGTACACCATCGGCAAGAAGGAGCGCGCACATGGGTTTCAAATGCGGGATCGTCGGCCTGCCAAACGTTGGCAAGTCCACCCTCTTCAACGCCCTGACCCAGACGGCAGCTGCGCAAGCCGCCAACTATCCATTCTGCACGATTGAGCCGAATGTCGGCGAAGTCGCCGTGCCAGAGCCGCGTCTTGAAAAGCTCGCCGCGATCGCGGGCTCCAAGGAAATCATCCCGGCCCGGATGAACTTTGTCGATATCGCTGGCCTCGTCGAAGGCGCGTCAAAGGGCGAAGGCCTTGGCAACCAGTTCCTCGCCAACATCCGCGAAACCGACGCCATTCTTTATGTGCTGCGCTGTTTCGAGGATGACGACATCACGCACGTTGCGGGCCGCGTCGACCCGATTGCCGACCTCGACATCGTAGAGACCGAGCTGATGATCGCCGACATGGAAAGCCTCGAGAAGCGCCGCGCAGGCGTCGAGAAGAAAGCAAAATCCGGCGACAAGGACGCCAAGGAAACGCTCGCCCTGCTCGACCTTGCCCTGGCTGAGCTGAATGAAGGCCGCCCGGCCCGGATGGCTGAGGTGCCCAAAGAAGAGATGAAGGCCTGGCGCATGCTTCAGCTGCTGACCGCCAAGCCCGTCCTTCTCGTCGCCAATGTCGACGAAGACAGCGCCGCAACCGGCAACAAGTATTCTGAAATGGTGATGGAGCGTGCCGCCAGGGAAGGCGCCGAGGCCGTCGTCATCTCTGCCCAGATTGAAGCTGAAATGGCCGTTCTGGAGCCCGCCGAACGCGCCGAATTCCTTGAGATGCAGGGCCTCGAAGAGCCGGGTCTCAACCGACTCATCCATTCCGGCTACCAGCTGCTCGGTCTGCAGACCTATTTCACTGTCGGCCCGAAAGAGGCCCGCGCCTGGACCATCCGCAAGGGCTGGACCGCTCCGCAGGCCGCAGGCGTCATCCATGGCGACTTCGAGAAAGGCTTCATCCGCGCCGAGACGATCGCCTTTGACGACTTCGTTGCCAACAATGGCGAAGCAGGCGCCAAGGAAGCCGGCAAGATGCGCCAGGAAGGCAAGGAATACATCGTCAAGGAAGGCGACGTCCTGCACTTCCGGTTCAACGTGTAGAAGCCCGGCCTACCGCCGCCCTCCCAGCGAAAGCTGGGACCCATGGCGGTTGAGACCGAACCTCCCAGCCGCCATTGGCCCCAACTTGCGTTGGGGAGGCGGACCTGCTTGATCCGAGTGAGCAACTGAAGTCTCACCATGCCCCAACTCCTCATCGTCTATTTCTCCCGCACCGGCGGCGCCGAGCAGATGGCGAAGGCTGCACATGAGGCCGCCCAGTCCGAAGAAGGCTGTGAGACCATTCTGAAGTTCGCGACCGAGGCAGGCCCGGAAGACCTCCTCGCCGCCGATGGCTACATTTTCTGCGCACCGGAAAACCTCGCCGCCATTGCGGGCGGCATGAAGGAGTTCTTCGACCGCTCCTATTATGAGGTGCTCGGCAAGATCGAAGGACGCCCTTATGCGCAGATGATCTGCGCAGGCTCAGACGGTGAAAACGCCATGCGCCAGACCGCCCGCATTGCTAAAGGCTGGCGGCTCAAGATCGCGCAGGAACCCTTCATCATCTGTACCCACGCACAGACCCGCGCAGACATCCTCGCCGACAAAAAGATCAGCGAGGATGACCTCGACAAATGCCGCGAGCTCGGCGCCGCGATGGCCGCGGGTCTCGCCATGGGTGTTTTCTAAGGAAACCCAACACAGCCTCGTGGTGAGCCTGACGAACCACGCTCACCACGAGGCGGATGTCTTTTTGTCAGCGCGGCGCACCGGGCGATTGATACATCGACAGCGTGTGCCCATCAGGGTCAGCAAAGTCAGCCGTCAGCCCGCCATCCGGGGCGTGGGAGACCGGTGTCACGATCGTCACACCCTTTGAGGCGAGCCCCTCCACGACGCCGTCGATCCCGCCTTCCTCCAGATGAAAGACAACGACAGGGCTGTCGCCGCGCTTGCCGTCCTGCTGGAAGAAGATGAGCGACACGCCATTCGCGGCCTCCGCCATGAGCCAGTCGGCCCCGCCAGCCTCACCCTCTTCGCCCGGCATGCGCGTCAGGTCGAGCTCGAGACTGTCGCGGTAAAACACCTCTGTGCGGTCGATGTCGGCCACGTAAAAGACGATGGCACCAATTCCTGTTTTCGTGAGCATGAAGACCTCCTCTAGCTGGTTCGCTCACATACCTGTTGCCGCCGATCGGCAATCTGTGAGGTCGTCAGTACAAAAAAATGACCGTCCGGATCATGGCTCGCCAGAAACCCGCCGCGCCGGGCGAGCCGCGCTCTCATCCTCTGCCGCATCGCGCCATAGGGCAGCACCTCATCCAGCGTCAGATCCACGTCCGGCGAGGTCTCGATACTACGCTTGAGCTGCGAGATACGCTGACGCAGCGCCGTATCCGACAGGCCAAGCAGCCAGCCGATCTCAGCACGCGTCGCCCCGTTGAGCGCCAGCAGCACCGTCACACGCAGGGACGGGCTGAGCCCGCCGAGACGGATGGCATCCCTGTCGGTCAGCTCGACCGAAGTATCCGACACCTGCTGCCAGCCCGTTTCTCTCTCACGCCGACGCACAGCCGTGCGGGCCACCTGGCGGGCCTGGTTGCGGATGACACCGCGCAGCCATTTTTGCGTCTCTTCGGACTCAAAATTGGTCCGGCCAGCCTCCACGGCTGCGAGGCAAGCGAGCTGGACAAGATCCTCTGCCTCGTCAGGCCGCCCTGCATGGCGTCGCGCAACCGCGCCCAGCCGTCTTACCCATGGCTCAGTCATCCTGGCGGCCCCCAAATCCTCCCTAGACGACGCCCGCTCTGGACGCGCCCATTTGTTCCCCGTATGTTCAGATGCGGGCATGAAAAGGTCAAGCCCCGAATCGGATTAGGCAGGACCCATGGAAGCGCTCGTCACTATTGGCTCTATCGGCCTCGATCTCATTCACCTTGTCCTGCTGCTTGCGGCCATAGCCCTTGCCGTTGCCCTGTTCGTCATTCGCGGCCGGCTCAGCGCAAAGGCAGCCAATGCCCGGCGGGACCTTGAATACGCCGAAGACAGCGTCGCTGCCCTGAAAGCCGAACGCGAAGAACTGCGCCAGCAGGTGAAGACCAAGGACGCTGTCGCCGAGCAGGCCCGCATCGACCTCGCCAAGGCCGAAGCGCGCAGCGAAGAGGACGAGAAGAAGTTCGCAGAACTCGCGCAAGGGGTGCTGCGACGCGCAAACACCCAATTCCTCGAACTCGCCGACGAGCATTTCAAACGCCACAAGGAAGGCGCGCAAACCAACCTCAAGGAGCTGATGACCCCGATCACCAAGAACCTTGAGGAGTTCGCCAAGAAAGTCTCGGAGATTGAGAAAGTTCGCGCCGACGACAAATCGGTCCTGCAGGAACAGGTCAAAGCCATTGGCGAGAGCCTGAAAGTCCATACCAGTGAGACCAACAAGCTCGTCAGCGCCCTCTCAGCGCCGCGCGGCGGTGGCCGCTGGGGGGAAACGACGCTGCGCAATGTCATGGAGCACGCTGGCCTGTCTGCCCATTGCGACTTTTCCGAACAGGTTCACGGCGAGACCGAAAGCGGCCGCCAGCGCCCCGACGTCGTCATCAAGCTGCCCGGCGGGCGCGAAATCGTCGTCGACTCCAAGGTCTCGCTTGAGGACTATCTCAAGGCGCTCGATGAAAGCGATCCCGCCCGCCGTGAGGCTTTAATGCGCGCCCACGCCCGCAAGGTCCGCGATCATATCAAGACGCTCGGCTCGAAGGACTATCAGAGCGCCTTTTCCCAGCGCGTCGACTTTGTCGCCCTCTTCATTCCGGGCGAGAGCTTCTATGTCGCCGCACTCGAATTTGAGCCGGACCTCTTCGACTTTGCAGCCGCAAGGCAGGTCATCGTCGTGACCCCGTCGACCTTGCTCGCTCTCGCCAAGGCGGTTGCATATGGCTGGCGCCAGGAACAGGCGACAGAGAATGCGAAGAAAGCCGCAGAACTTGGCCGGGACCTCTATTCGCGTCTGACCACGCTCGGCGGCCATGTCGAGAAGATGGGCAAGTCGCTCAATTCCGCGGTCGACGCCTATAACAAGATGGGCTCCAGCCTCACCTCCCGCGTCCTGCCCGCCGCGCGCAAGTTCGAAGACCTGCAGATCGCACCGCCGGAAAAATCCGTGCCTGAAATCGAAAGCATAGAAAAACGCGCCACCCTGCCCGACCGAACCGGCGAGCTGGAGTTTGATCTGGGTGAGGATTAGGGCGTTACTCCAGCGAGCAGCGCCCCGGCGTTGATTTCTCGGCCTCCTCCTCCTATTTTCCGGCCATGGCTATTCGCGAAATTCTCACCGTCCCGGACCCGCGCCTGAAGGAAGTCTCCAAGCCCGTCGAAGGCGGCGTGACGGATGAACTCCGCGCGCTCATGGATGACATGCTGGAAACCATGTACGACGCCCCCGGCATTGGCCTTGCGGCGATCCAGATCGGCGTGCCCAAGCGCGTCATCGTGATGGACCTTGCTGGCCCGGATGAAGAGCCTGCGCCCCGTTATTTCGTGAACCCGGAAATCCTGCCGCTGACCGAGGATCTGGCCCCATACGAAGAGGGTTGCCTCTCCGTGCCGGACGTGTTCGACGAAGTGGAGCGCCCGACCCGCTGCCGCGTGAAATACCTTGATTACAATGGCAAGGAAGTCGATGAGATTGCCGAGGGCATGTACGCCGTCTGCATCCAGCACGAGATGGACCACCTCGAAGGTACGCTCTTCATCGACCACCTCTCGCGCCTGAAACGCCAGCGCGCCGTCGACAAGGTGAAAAAGGCCAAGCGCCTCGCTGACAAGCTTTCGAAATCCAAATCGAGAAGCGCGGCCTGATCGCCCGCTTGTTCGCCAAAGCCTGGGTCCGCTGGACACTCGTGCTGATACTGGCGGCGCTGATTGTCATTATCTGCGCGGGCAATGGGCTTTCTGGAAATGGTATGGCCGGGGCAATGCGCTACGCCTGAGTTCAGTCTTGCCTCCGCCCCGCAGACCCCTGCGAAGGCAGGGGTCCATGGAGCGACTTCTAAACTGCCTCAAACCTGCTGAGAGCACACTCTATGGATACCTGCCTGCGCAGGCATCTGCGGCCGTCCCCCCAAACATCTTGCACTTTCAGAGCCTCGCGATAGACCCCGCAGCATGACGAAACCCTTGCGCCTCGCCTTCATGGGAAGCCCGGATTTCTCGGTGCCCTTGCTCGCCGCCCTGATAGAGGCGGGCCATGAGGTCGCCTGCGTCTATTCGCAGCCGCCCCGCCCGGCCGGACGCGGCAAGAAGCTGACGCCCACCCCGGTACACCGCTATGCCGAGGCACAGGGCATAGAGGTGCGCACGCCCAAATCCCTCAAAAGCGAGGACGAGAAAGCCGCCTTCGCTGCGCTGGAGCTCGATGCTGCTGTCGTCGTCGCCTATGGCCTCATCCTGCCGCAAGCCGTTCTGGATGCGCCGCGTCTTGGCTGCATGAACCTCCACGCGTCGCTCCTGCCGCGCTGGCGCGGGGCCGCGCCGATCCAGCGCGCTATCATGGCGGGCGACAAGGTAACGGGCGTTCAGGCCATGATGATGGAAGCGGGCCTCGACACAGGCCCCGTCCTCGCAACAGAAACGACTGAAATCGCCGCCGATGAGACCGGCGGCAGCCTTCACGACCGGCTCTCCAGCCTTGGCGCCCAGCTTGCCCCCCGCGCCCTCGAAGGCCTGGCAGGCGGCATGCTCACCCCAGAGCCGCAGAGCGAGGACGGCGTCACCTATGCCGCCAAGCTGACCGCCGCCGACCAGCGTATCGACTGGACAGGCCCGGCCCATGAGATCGACCAGCAGATACGCGGCCTCTCCCCCTTCCCCGGCGCCTGGTTTCATTGGACACCGCCGGGCGACAAGGAACCGCTGCGCATCAAGGCGCTGATGAGCGAATATGCCGATCACGCCCATGACGCAGCGCCCGGCACGCTGCTCGATGACCAGCTTCTCGTCGCCTGCGGCGGCGGCAAGGCTGTGCGCCTGACCCGCCTGCAGAAGCCGGGCTCGCGCGCCATGGATGCAGGCGATTTCCTGCGCGGAAACGAGATCAAGGCCGGGACATGCTTCGCGTGAGCGCCTCCGTCCGTGCGACCACCCCTGCTGACCTCGATGCGGTCGCCGCGCTCAACGACGCCGCCTTCGGCACGCCGGACGAAGCGCGCATCACGCGCCAGCTTCACAAGGATGGCGACAGCCTCGTCTCCCTCGTCGCCGAAGATGAAGAGGGCCGCCTCATTGGCCATATCGAGTTCTTCCGCATCCTCGTGAACGGCAAGGATGTCGCCGCAGGTCTCGGGCCCATGTGCGCCGCCCCGGATGAGCAGCGCCGCGGCATCGGCTATGCGCTCATCAAAGCAGGCATGCCGCAGGTCGAGCAGATTGGCCGCCAGCTTGTCTTCGTCCTCGGCCACCCCGGCTACTATCCGCGCTTTGGCTTCAATCCGGCCGTTGCCGCCCGTTATGATGCCCCCTGGTCCGGGGAGGCCTTCATGGCGATCGAGCTTTTCGAAACCGCGCCGCGCTCCGGCACGCTTACCTATCCAGCAGCTTTCATGGATGCCGAATGAGCCAGCGCCTTCGCCTTCTCGTCGAATATGATGGCCGACCCTATTATGGCTGGCAGCGACAGGACGGACAGCCGACCGTGCAGGGCGCACTTGAACGCGCCGCCGCCAAGCTCGACGGTCAGCCAGTCGTGGTTCAGGGCGCGGGGCGTACCGATGCCGGCGTCCACGCCACGGGGCAAGTCGCCCATGTGACGCTGCAGAAGCCGCGCCCTGTCCGCAAGCTCTGCGACGCGTTGAACTACCATCTCCGCCCCGACCCGGTCGCCGTGCTCGCCGTGGAGGAAGTCGATGAGAGTTTCCACGCCCGCTTTGATGCGACGGGCCGCGCCTATCGCTACATCATACAGACACGCCGCGCGCACCTGACGTTCGACAAGGGCCTCATCTGGCGCATCCCGTTTGAAATCGACGTCCACGCCATGCAGGAAGCGGCCAACCACCTTATCGGCGAGCATGACTTCTCCACCTTCCGTGACGCAGCCTGTCAGGCCAAAAGCCCGGTGAAGACGCTGGATACGCTGGAAGTCTTCCGCCTTGCAGACCGGGTGGAGATCACCACAACGGCGCGCAGCTTCCTGCACCGTCAGGTCCGCTCCATCACGGGCAGCCTGGTTGAGGTCGGCCGCGGCATGCGTGAGCCTGCATGGATGAAGGAAATCCTCGAAGCCCGCGACCGCACCGCCTGCGGCCCGGTCGCCCCAGCGGACGGGCTCTATCTCGAACGCGTCATGTATGGCGACCAGGACTGATATGGAGCGGCGCCGGATCGTCATTTCCGGCTGCTCGTCGGGCGGCAAGTCCACCCTCCTGAAAGAGCTTGGTACGCGGGGCTTCGCGACTGTCGAAGAACCCGGTCGCCAGATCGTCCGCGAAGCGCTGGAAACGGGCTCCGACGCCCTGCCCTGGATCAATCCGGAAGCCTTCGTGCGCCGGGCGATCGAGATCGCCGCCGAAAGCCTGCGCGCCGTGCGGGACATTGATGGCCCCATCTTCTTCGACCGCTCTGCCGTGGACGCGCTCGCCCATTTCGAACGGCTGTCCATCGACACGCCTGCCGACCTCAAATCGCTGGGCGAGGCTTGTCTCTATTACCGTACGGTATTCTTCGCGCCGCCATGGGCTGCCCTATACGTTCAGGATGAGGAGCGACCGCTGCCTTTCGAAGAAGCCGTGCGCGAATACAACTGGCTACGCATCGCCTATCCGGCGCGCGGCTATCGCCTGATCGACCTGCCGAAGACGAGCGTCGAGACACGTGCCGATTTCATGCTCCGTACGCTCGGCCTACCCCTCGAAGCGCTTCAATAGCCGCGCGCGACATCCACATCCGCCTCAATTGCCTCACCTTTGAGACGCCTCTCCAGCAGCTCGAGAAGGCGCGCCTGCCCATCACTCGGCAATGTCAGTCCGGATACGTGCGGCGTGACCGTGACCCTCTCATCGCTCCAGAACCAGTGCCCGGGGTCCAGCGGCTCATCGCGAAAGACGTCCAGCACGGCATGAACCACCTTGCCGCTATCAAGCGCCGCCTTCAGCGCGCCCTCATCCAGTGTCGCCCCGCGCCCGACATTGATGAACAGCGCGCCGTCCAGCTTGTCGAACACATCCGCGCCAATGGCGCTGTCGGTCTGCGGCGTAAAGGGCAGCGCCCCGACCACGATCTTCGCCCCGGCGTCAGCCGACAAATCCGCCAGACGCATCACCTCGTCAAACTCCTCCACGGCCCCGCCCGTCCGGGACAGGCCCAGCACTAGTGCCTGCAGCCCTTTGAACGCACCAGCAACGCCCTGCCCGATAGAGCCGGTGCCGATAATGGCGACCTGCGTCTCGAACAGATAT
Source organism: Henriciella algicola (assembly GCF_003576245.1). Lineage (GTDB taxonomy): Bacteria > Pseudomonadota > Alphaproteobacteria > Caulobacterales > Hyphomonadaceae > Henriciella > Henriciella algicola. The sequence continues at coordinate 307,267 of NZ_QWGA01000008.1, read as the reverse complement.
GCAGGGGCTGCGCGTTCCCGGTCCCAGTCGCGCGCCTCTTCCAGCGCCCTGCGGAGCGCCATCTTCTGCAGCCAAGAGAGTGCATACCCGGCACAATATTCGCCAATCTGCTGGCCCATTCGGCCAGTCGTGCGGGTCACAAGCGGCGCAGGTTCAATGTCCGCAAAAGCCTTACAGATCGCGTCCACGCCCGCGCCGACACAATGCACCCAGCGATATTTGGAGAGATCCTCATCCTCTGGCGGATAGAAGGTCACGAGCACCTTTTCTGGCCGATCGCTCTCCATGGGCCCGCGAAACACCTCGACATCTGGAAACGCTTCCCGCACGGCCTGCTCCAACCCGTCGCCCTGGCTCGAATGGATGCGCACAGCGATGTCAGTTTCGGCCACGGGCTTGGTCAAAGCAGCTTCTCCATCTTCCAGTTATGGAGGGCCACCCCATCAATTTCGAGCGGCCGGCGCAACACCGTCTCATAGCCCGCCCGCGCAAAGACTGGCCGCGCCGTCTCGCTTGCCTCGGTGTGAAGACGCGTCATGCCTGCCTGCCGCGCCGTGGCCTCGATCGCGGCGAGCAGCGCACTGGCGACGCCTTTGCCCGCATGGTCCGGGTGGCAATAGAGCATATCGACATGGCCATCGGCTTCCAGATCGCTGAATGCGATGGCGGCGTTGGCCTCGTCCACCGCGATGAATGTCGCCCGGCCATCAATATACATCTCGTGCAGGCGCTCTGCCGTCACACGCGCCCCGGACCAGACGGCGACCTGCTCAGCTTTATAGTCCCGGCTTCCCAGCTGAAGGATCGCGGCGCGGAATATCTCTTCCAGGCGCGCGGCATCGCCCGCCCTGTAAGTGCGAAGTTTCACGGCAGGTGCCGCTCAAGCCAGCTCAGGATGACCGCGAGCGCCCTATCGCGCTCAGTGTCATTGAGCAGCTCATGATACCCACCCTCGAACACGTCCAGCGTCTTGTCGCTTACACCGATCGTCTCGAAAAAGCGCTGCGAACCCTCAATAGGCGTCAGCCGGTCCGCGTCGCCATGGATGATCAGCACCGGCGCTTTCCAGGCCGAGAATTTCGTCCACGCCGTCTCCAGCACCGACACGGCAGTCGCGCCGAGGCGCGCAGCGGGCGGCTTCGTGATGACGTCAGGATTATTGCGGTACGCTTCCACCACAGCCTCGTCGCGCGAGATCGCTTCGGCTTCCAGCGGCGGTGTCAGACGTGCAGCTGGCGCAATCGCTGCGATCAGGCCGGCCAGCGTCTTCAGCACGGGGTTGAGCTCGATCTGCAAGGCAGGCGCGCTCAGCACCACGGCCTGCACACCCGCTGGTTTGCCCGCCACACTCGCCGCCGTGATCAGGCCGCCCAGTGAATGGCCGAACAGAAGGAGTGGCGCCTTGCTCTCCAGTGCCAGTGCCTCGCGGGCCATCTGATGATGGTGCACGGCCTGTTTCATGTCGGTCGCGCCGCGCGGGCCCGGTGAGGCGCCATGCCCGTTCGCATCAAAGGCAAAGACGCTGATGCCAGCCTTGTTCAGCGCAGGGATCAACCGGTTGTATTCGGCGACATAGCGCGTCGCATACTCGCCATAGCCATGCATGAGGAGGAGGTTCGCCTTCGCCCCCTCAACCCGCCAGGCATAGCCCGCCACCGGCGCCCCGAACCGCCATGCCTCGACATTGACCGCCATGACCGACTTCCTCCTTCCTGACCTCGCCGCCTAGCGAATATTCTCCAGGAGCAGCTCCAGCGCCTCGCGCGCGAACAGCTCCATATTGGTGACCCGGTCACTCAGCCCGGTTTCCAGCGTGCGGGAAATCTCGACGCCATCGCCGACCAGCGCCGTACAGGTGTGCCCCGCCGCATCGCCATAGCCATTGCCGTCCGGCCCCGCCGCACCGGTCTCGCATAGACCCCAATCAGCGCGCAGCCGCTCACGGATGGTCGAGGCAGCAAAGCGCGCATAAGGCTCACTCGAGGATCGCATTCCGCCAAGGTCTTCCTTCGACAGCCCGACCAGCCCGCGAAAGGCCGCCGGCGCATAGATCACACCGCCGCCCCGGAAATAGGCCGACGCGCCCGCCTGCGCGAGCAGCGCCGCCGACACAAGCCCGCCAGATGAAGACTCCCAGACGCCAACGGTCTGACGACGCGCCTTGAGGATGGTGCCGATCTCCTCGGCAAGGGGAAGAAGCTCTCTCATTTTGCCATGAAGCCTGCGTCAGCCTGTTTGGCAACCTTCCCCTCCGCCATCTTGCGCGCCCCCACCCTCTCCCTCATCTATGCTCGGCAACAAAAAGGAAGGGGAGCGCATGCGCTATTTCGAAGACATGGAACCGGGCACGATCACCCATTCGCCGCGGTCCTATAAGGTCACGCGTGAGGAGGTCATAGACTTCGCCTCCAAATACGACCCCCAGCCCTTCCACCTTGATGATGAAGCCGCCAAGCAGACCTTCTTCGGTCGCCTTTCGGCCTCCGGCTGGCACACCGCCGCCATGACGATGCGCCTCATGGTCGAGACCATGCAGGACGGCGAACCGCAGGCCGGTCTCGGCTCCCCCGGCATTGATGAGCTGAAATGGATCAAGCCCGTCTATCCGGGCGACGAAATCCGCATCGAGATGGAGATGATCTCCAAGCGGCGCATGAAAAGCCGCCCCGATATGGGCCTCACCCGCTCAGAGAACCGCGTTTACAACCAGCACAATGAGCTCGTCATGCGCTTCATCGGCAATGGCCTCATAAAGGTCCGCGACCCCGAGGCGCCGATTGAGGACGAGCCCGCCGCATGAGCCAAGCCGAAGACATCCGCGCCCAGCAGAAATCTCATTGGGACGGCGCTGGCGGGGAAACCTGGGTCGACGCCCAGTCCGTCATGGACGCCATGTTTGAAGGGATCGAGAGCCGTCTCGCGGCCAGCGCGGCGCAAAGCGGTGCCTCCCGCATCCTCGACACTGGCTGCGGCACGGGCGCTGTTACACTCGCAGCCGCCAAGGCAGCGCAGTCTGCACACCTCACCGGGATCGACATCTCAGGCCCGATGCTCGCTCTGGCCCGCAGCCGGGCCAGCGCCGCAGGCCTCGACGCCGAATTCATCAAGGCTGACGCAGAGACCCACGACTTCGGCGACAATCATTTCGACCTCATGATTTCCCGCTTCGGCGTCATGTTCTTTGCTGATCCGGTAAAGGCGTTCTCGAACCTCAAATCCGCCGCCACGGATGGTGCCATCCTGCACCTCTATGCCTGGCGCAGCCCCGCCGACAATCCCTTCATGAGCGCCGGCACACGCGCCGCCGCCCCTTTTCTAGATGAGATGCCGAAGCGTGAGAAAAACGCCCCCGGACAGTTCGGCTTCGAAGACAGGGACTATGTCCACTCCATCCTGAAAGACGCCGGATGGACCGGCATCGACATCACGCCGGAAGACGTCCCCTGCAGCTTTCCGGTCAGTGAGCTTCCGCTCTTCCTCGACAGGCTCGGTCCGCTTCCCCGGCTCCTCGAAATGAACCCGCAGGCCGACGAGGACGCTGTCCGCGCTGCCGTGCGAGAGGCTTACGGCGCCTATATCGACGGTGATGAGGTCCGCTACACAGCCGGATGCTGGTCGATCAAGGCCAAGGCACCCGCATAGCGGCGACCTCCGGAACCTGCCCCTCAGGCGCGCATTCAGAAAGGGTCACGATTCTGGGCTGAAGGGGCGCGCACTATCTCTACACAGATCGCTATTATCGTTTTTCTGGCGGCGACGGTCGTCGTCACGCTTGCCGGTATCCGTATCATCTCAACCGCAGACAGGCTGGCAGACCGAACCGGCCTTGGCGAAGCGGTTTTTGGCGGCGTCCTTCTCGGCGCAAGTACTTCCCTCTCGGGCATCGTAACGTCGTTGACGGCGGCCTCTGCCGGTCTCGCCTCGCTCGCCGTTTCCAATGCGGTTGGCGGCATCGCGGCCCAAACCGCCTTCCTCGTTGTCGCTGACCTCATCTATAAGCGCGTCAACCTTGAGCACGCCGCCGCCGACGCCAATAACATGCTCATGGCCGCCATGCTGGTCCTCCTGATGAGCTTGCCCCTCGCGGCCAATTACGTCCCCGAATACACCCTGTTCGGCATCCACCCGGTCTCGCTTCTTCTCTTTGCGGTCTACTTCTTTGGCACACGCGCAGCAGTCCAGTTGCGCAACAAGCCCATGTGGAAACCGCGAGAGACCGATGAGACCCGCGAAGACGCCCCAGACGAGGAAGAGGCGCAGATCCACAGCCTGCCGGTGATGATCGCGATCTTCGTCGGCCTCAGCCTGGTTCTCGCCGGCTGCGGCTTCGCCATTGCCCAGTCAGGCGCGGTCATCTCGTCAAATCTCGGCATTTCGCAGACAATTGTCGGCGCGCTGATGACGGCGGTGGCCACCTCCCTGCCAGAGCTTGTCACCACGCTCGCCGCTGTCCGCCGGGGCGCGCTGCAGCTCGCTGTTGGCGGCATCATTGGCGGCAATACGTTCGACGTCCTGTTCCTGTCACTATCGGACATCGCCTACCGTGATGGCTCGATCTATCACGCCATGACACAGGCTGACGGGCTGATGCTGATCGGCGCGACGGTGATCACCACGATCCTGCTGATGGGCCTCATCCTCAGGGAACGCCGCGGCGTTGGTTTCGAAGGCCTCGGCATCCTCGTGACCTATTTCGGCCTTATGGCGCTGCAGGTGTCTATCAACTGATACGGGGTGCCACATCGGCTGGCCGGGCCGGATCAAAGCGCCTGCGGTAGCTATGCGGCGCGACGCCTGCAATGTCCCTGAAAGCTGTTCGGAAGGTTTCGACCGAGCCAAAGCCGCACTGATCGGCAATATCGCCAAGGCTGCTCTCTGTTTTCTCCAGCAGGCGCATCGCGCGCAGGACGCGCTCCCGGCGAAGCCATTTCAGCGGCGTCGTGCCCGTGCCATCGCGAAACCGCCTTAGAAAGGTCCGCCCACTCATACCGGCCGCTTCTGCCATGTCGGAGATATCGATCGGCTCATGCAGATGCTCACGCGCCCAGTCGAGGACAACAGCGACAGACTGGCCCGCGCGTTCCTGATAGGGCGCTTCAATATACTGGGATTGTCCGCCATCGCGATGAGGCGGGGTTACGAGGCTACGCGCGACCTTGTTGGCAATTTCCCCACCGAAATCGCGCCGGATGATATGAAGACTGCAGTCCACAGCCGCGCTGGACCCGGCCGAAGTAATCACGTCGCCATCATCGACATAGAGAACATCATCGATGAGTTCGATGTCCGGAAAGCGCTGCGCCAGCAGGTCGAAATCGCGCCAGTGCGTGGTCGCCCGTCGCCCCGCCAGCACACCTGCATGCGCAAGGACGAACGCGCCGCTGCAGAAGGACACCAGCCTGGCGCCATTCCTGCCCGCCAGCCTGACCGCCTCCAGCAAGTCTTCGGGCGGGCGCTCATTCACGTCCCGCCAGGCAGGAATGATTAGCGTATCGGCATCGCCCGCGGCTTCGTAGCCGAGGTCGGGCTTCATCGTCATGCCGCCGAGACTGCGTATCTCTTCTTCTGGGCCTGCGACGGCAAAATCGTACCAGGCCGCCCCAAGAAATTCTGGCCGCGACCAGCCAAAGATCTCGACCGCAACGCCAAACTCCAGTGGCCAGAGCTGGTCATAGGCCAGCACGACAACGCGGTGCGGCAAGCTGAACTCAGACGGTTTCAAGCGCCGGCACCCGGTGGTGGGCAGAGGAAAACAAGTTTGGCAAAAATCGACCACATCATGTCAATATCGCCAATACCGCTCGCCGGTTCAACCCCTCATCTTCCACTCATGACACGCAGCCACTTCGTCAGGGAGATAGATATGGGACATATAAGTCTTGCCGCAGGTCTCACGGCTCTGGTCGTTATCACAGTCTCAGCGGTGAACGAGGAAGCCACAGAGGCTCGGCCCGAAAGCCAGATTGACAGGGTGCAGGACCAGATGGCGCTCGCGCTCGCTCACCATGAGCGTGGAAACCCGAACGAGGCCCGCGACGCTCTGGAATCCGCCCTTCTCATGGACCCGGACTACGCGCCTGCCCTCACACTGATGGAAGAATATCGCCACCGTGGGCCGCAGGCTAAGTAACTCTCAGTCCAGCCGGACCATGACGAAGTCGTCCGTCGTGCCCTCGCAATTGCAGTCCGCAGGGTGGACGCAGGGCGCATGCCAGCTGCCTTCATACCGGGCGCCGTCATCGACGGCCTGCCCCGTGCAGTGAAACCGGTAGGCTTTGAGAAAACCTTCATGGACCTGCAGGTCTAGCGCAACGTCGCTTGCTGTCATCTCGCCTTCGATGTCACCAAGCCGGCTCGGAAGCTCCTGGCCTTTCACGCCAATGGCAATCTGCGTCTGGCCTGCAAACTGCGCCCCGATCCGGACGAAATCTGCCACCGCCTTGATCGCACCAACGCCGATCATCTTGGTGCGAATGGTCAGCTGAAGTTCCCAACGCCCACCAGGCTCTGGTGAGGTCTCGCCGACCAGAACCTGCGCCTTCGGCTTCTCAATCGTCTCGGTCATAGCACTCGCAGTGGCGAAGCTACGGCCGCAGCAGCTCGTTGATGCCGACCTTGCTACGCGTGCGTTCATCCACCGTCTTGATGATGACCGCGCAATAAAGGCCCGGCCCCTTGCCATCGGCAGCAGGCATAGAGCCCGGCACGATCACAGAATAAGGTGGCACTTCGCCCATGACGACTTCGCCGGTCGTGCGATGTACGATCTTGGTCGACTGGCTGAGGAAGGTGCCCATAGCGAGCACAGAGCCTTCGCGCACGATCACGCCTTCGGCCACCTCGGCGCGGGCGCCAATGAAGCAGTTATCCTCGATGATGGTCGGGTTGGCCTGCAATGGCTCAAGCACGCCGCCGATACCAGCGCCGCCCGAGAGGTGCACATTCTTGCCGATTTGCGCGCAGGAGCCGACCGTCGCCCATGTGTCGACCATTGTGCCTTCATCGACATAGGCGCCGATGTTGACGAAAGACGGCATCAGCACGACACCGGAGGCAATATAGGAGCCACGGCGCGCGACAGCGTTCGGCACGGCGCGGAGGCCCGAGGACGCGAAATCATCGCTCGTCCAGCCATCGAACTTGCTCGGCACCTTGTCCCACCAGGTCGAACCGTCAGGGCCGCCCTTGATTGGTCCGTTCGCATTCAGGCGGAAAGACAAGAGCACCGCCTTCTTCAGCCATTGATGCACGGTCCAGTCACCATCTGCACCTTTCTCGGCAACACGCGCCTTGCCACTGTCGAGCATGGCAAGCGCCTCCTCGACAGCATCGCGAACCTCGCCCTTCGTGTCGGTCGAGACACCGGCGCGGTCTTCCCAAGCCTGTTCAATCGCGGTTTCGAGGGCTGCAGTCATGGCGGTCTCCGTCCTGTTCTTATAGCCCGCGTCTTCAAGCGCGATTGAGCCGGATGGGCAAGACCCTCCAGTGTCGCGCTGTCAGTCTGATCAGGCCTTTCAGCTCTCTGCGGGCTCAACCATGCGGAACGTGTCGCGCAAATAGGTCACGAAGACGGGGCTGACCCCTTCAGCTTCCATATGAGCAACCGACACAGGCGTTTGCGGTGACTTGTAATCGGCGTCAGCCTTCACGCGATTTGGCAGATCGTGGTGCAGGATGGCCGCCCGCCCGATCATCGCATAATCGAGCCCGGCATCCAGCACATCGCGAATATCCGCCCCATCGCGGATCTTGCCCGCCCCGCCGAGCCGCGTGCCATGACGCGGCAGGTCCACGAAATGCTCCAGCAGGCTCTTGCTCTGGAGCGCCTTATCATCCGGTAGCTTCTTGTAGTCCCAGAAGGAGAGGTCGACATAGTCGAGCTTTCCGCCCGCCATCAATTCGCGCACGAAGTCGACATTCTCCGGCAGGCTGAGGCCGAACCGTTCTGGCGACAGGCGAATGCCGATCTGAAAGTCAGGCCCGCAGGCCGCGCGAATGCCGTCCATAATCTCGCGCGTCAGGCGTGTGCGGTTTTCGACACTGCCGCCGTGATCATCCGTGCGTTGATTGGTGTCCTGCGACATGAACTGAGCGAGGATATAGCCGTGCGCGCCGTGGATCTCGACACCGTCAAAGCCTGCCGCCTCGGCGCGTCTAGCCGCTGCAATGAAACCATCGCGAACGCCGTCCACCTCGGCGCGTGACAGTGCGCGGCTGCCCGTCTCGGCGTGCTCCGACGGGCCGACAGGTTCTGGCACGGCCGTCTTGTCCGCCCGGATGCCAGCATGGTGAAGCTGGAGCGACGAAACCGCTCCCTTGGCCCTGATCGCATCGGCGAGCCGCGTCAGCCCCTCGATATGCTTGTCATCCCAGCAGCCAAGCTGCCCCGGAAAGCCCTGACCCACCGCCTGCACATGCGCGGCCGCCGTCATCACCATGGCAAAGCCGCCATCGGCCCGCATGGTCAGCCAGTGAAACTCTTCATCGGACAGAACCCCATCGGCATGGCTCTGCTGGTTGGTCAGCGGCGCGAGCGCCAGCCGGTTCTTCCAGGCCGGACCGCGGGTAAGTGTCATCGGGGCGAACATGTCTTCTACAGCCAAATCAGGCCTCCTTTTCTTGCCGCACATACACCCCGGCAGCCCCCTTCCCGTCCAGCACTAACTTTGCGTCAGCTTGCCAAAACTGCGACTTCGGGCGAATGCTCAGTGCATGAAACTCTATACCGTCCCCGTCGCGCCCAACCCGACCAAAGTCATGCTCTATCTTGCAGAGCGCGCAGAGGCGGGACACGCGCTGCCCATCGAACAGAAAATCGTGAACACGCTGAAGGGCCGCCAGCGTGAGCCTGAACACCTGGCCCGCAACCCCTTCGGCACGCTGCCCGTCCTCGAACTGGACGACGGGTCATATCTGCGCGAGTCGCTCGCCATCATCGATTATCTTGAAAGCAGGTATCCGGATGGTGCCCTCGCGCCTTCTGAGCCCGAAACCCGCGCCAGGGCCCGCGATCTTGAACGCATCGTCGAGCTCAAGATCGCCAATCCGCTCGCGATCTATGTCCACTACAAGAAATCCCCACTCGGCATGCCGCCTGATCCGGTACAGGCCGCCGCCATCGAAAAGCAGATCCAGGCCCCGCTCGACTTCGTTGAAGAGACGCTGGGCGATGGGCGAGAGCTGCTAACGGGCAACAGCGTCTCGACTGCAGACCTCACCCTCGCCTCGCACCTTCAATTCGTCCGCTTCATCGACATCGACATTCTGGGCGAGCGCCCTCGCCTTCGCGACTGGGACACACGCTACCGCGCCCGCCCCGCCGCAAAAGCCGTCCTGCAATGCTGAAATCAGCTGCCTAGCTGTTCCACCAGGGCTTGTCCTTGAACGGCCTGATATCGATCTCATGGCTCCATGCAGAGCGGTGCTGGTGCGCGATATGCCAATAGGTCTCCGCAAGCTCGCCCGGCAGGATCAGCTCATCCTTGCCTTCGCTCTTGGCGGCTTTCAGCTCAGCAAACCGCGCTGGCCCGAGCAGCTTGCCCAGCGTATCTGGCGCCTCGACCGGCCCATCTATCAGGATGTGCGCGACATGAATGCCCTTTGGCGCGAACTCGGCGTTCAGCGTCTGGCACAGCATGCGCCGCCCACCCATCGCGGCCGCATGCGAGTGCTGGCCGGCATTGCCGCGCACCGCAGCCGTCGCAGACGTCACCAGCAACGTGCCTGACCCGCGCGCCTCCATCTGCGGCAGCAAGGCCTGCGCCAGCCGGAAAAGCCCGAACGTCGCCATCCGCCAGCCAAGCTCAAACGTCTTCAGCGGCGTATCGCCAAGCGCCCGGTTGCCGATCTGGGCCCCCAGATTGAACAGGACGACCTCAACCGGCCCGATGTCGCGCTCTACCCGGAACACAAGGTCCTCAATCGCGCCTTCCTCGACCGCATTGAGCAGCATGCCGGTCGCCTCGCCGCCGCTGTCCTGTATCCCCGATACGAGCTTCTGCAGGCCTTCCTCATCAGAGCGGCGGCACAGCACGGCATGATAGCCGCCTGCCGCAAAGCGCTGCGCCACATGCCCGCCTATCCCGGCACCAGCTCCAAGGACCAGTATGACTGGTTTGCGTTCTGTCATTTTCTGCGCCTCCTCCGCGTTCTGCCCGCAGCATAGGTGCGCTAGCGTTCGGCGTCATCATCGCAGCCGCCAGCGAACTTACTCGCAAATGCTGCGCGCCTTGCCTATCATCGCCCGATGGACGACAGAGCCGCCCTCATCGAAGACACGCTCCAGCGCCTCGCCGATACCGTCGGTGACCCGCAGCCGCTCATCTATGCAAGGCTCTTCACACTGCGCCCGGACTTTGAACCCATGTTCGAGCTCGACCGGGACGGCGGCGTGCGCGCCTACATGCTCGAAACCTGCTTCGATTGTGTCCTCGGGCAGGCCGCAGGCAGCGAGGCGCCGCGCTTTCATCTCGAAGCTGCCCGCCTCCAGCATGATGGCTACGGCCTCACCGCCGCCGATCTCGACCTGATCTTTGCCGCCATTCGGGACGTTTGCCGCGATACGCTGGGCGAGAGCTGGGACGAAAAAAGGGACGCGGCATGGGCATCCCTTCTCGATGAACTTTCTGGCCTCACTGAAGAGACGACTGGCTGATCAGGCTGCTCGCGGCGCGAATGCTAGGAATAGGCCGCAAGCGTCTGCGAGGACACGGGGGCGGTCACGCCGGCGGCGATCATGTCGATCAATGTTTCTACGAACAGGTCGAGTTGCCCGGTCGACCCCAAATCCTGCGCCTCATAGGCAGCGAGCGCTGAAATCGTTTGCTCACTTGCAAGCTCCACCCGGGTCTCGGCGATTTTTTCGGGCAGATAGCGGATCGCTTCGCGCAGATGGTTCACCGTATCGGTCCAGGCAGACAAGAAATCAGAGGGCGCGAGTTCGATGGCCAGTTTTCGCTCCCGGCTCGCTCGGCTGAGAAACTGGACATAGTGATTGCCCTCGGCGCGCGGGCGAAGCTCTTCAGCCATCGGCCAGACCATGACTTCGACAAGGGCTCGCACATTCCCTGTCTGGCCCGCAGCCCTCAGCTTCTCCAGCGCCGCTTGCCGACGTGGGTTGATGAGTGACATCCGCATGGCGAAAACGGCCTCGACGAGCCTGTCGCGTGAGCCGAAGTGATACTGGATCGCAGACGTATTCTTCTGCCCGGCCGCCTCACTGATCTGGCGCAGCGACGCGCCATGCAGCCCGTAATCAGCGAACATACGCTCTGCAGCGATCAGGATCGCATGCTGGCCGTCTCGTTTTTCGGTCACGCCATCCGGCATAGGATATCTCGCTTAAATCGGTAACTCCGCACCGCTTACCACAGTTCGCCCGGATTGAATGTACTGTCTAAGACGCCTGCCTTAGACAGTCTGTTTGCGGTGAATCCTCCAGGCTAAATTCGCAACCATCCGCCGCCTTTGCTCCACATGGAGCGCCAGATTTGCTGATCGCGCTGGCCAGGACGACAGCAGGAGCACTAATGCAATCGCTTTCAGGCAGACGCCATTTGGGAGCGAGAGCTATCATTACCTCTAAATACGTTGCATTTTTAATGCATATGCATTAATCCAGCGCCATACACAAACAGCTCGCTTCTGACCGGGCTTTCGGAGGACCGCCATGAATGAACCGATAATCACGCTCGCCGATGGGCTCTGGATCTATCTTGCAACCTTTGTCGTACTCGCTGGAGAGATCGTGACCGGGCAGCTGAAAAACTGCACGCGCCGCGACTTTGGCCTCACCCTGCTTTGCTTTCTTTCCAACTCGGCGCTTACGCGCCCCCTTTTCGGCTTCGGCGCAGGCCTCCTCGCGGCCTGGGCACTACCGGCCTATGCAGGCGCCGGGTCAGGCGTGCCGCTCTGGGCGGCGTTCCTTGTCACCTTCGTAGCCTCGGAATTCGTTTTCTACTGGATCCACCGCTGGTCCCATGAAGGCCAGAAGAAGGGACATCGGCTCAACTGGCTGTGGAAAGTGCACCGCACGCACCACTCAGCGACCGAAATCAATGTCACGGTCGTCCAGCGCCAGAACATCTTCTGGGCCCTGTTCACGCCGCACATCTGGCTGACCGCGCTCTTTGTCTATCTCGGCATGGAGGCGGGCATCGCGCTGACCCTGATCGTCATGTATGTCTGGAACACGCTGACGCACATGCACTGGCGCGTGGATGGCAAATTCATCAACACTCGTTTCGGCCGCGCCATCATGCACGTGGTCATCACGCCCAGCATGCACCATGCCCATCACGGCTATGGCAAGAACGGCAAGATGTACAAGAATTTCGGCCTCTGTCTCGCCGTCTTCGACTGGGCCTTCGGTACGCTTTACCTGCCAGAGGGCAAACCATCCCGCTACGGCGTGCCGGGCGAGCAACCTCACTGGGCTGAAGAAGCCTTCTACCCGCTCAACCACCTTCTACCGAAAAAGAAGACAGTCCCTGCTACGGCAGAGGCGACCACGTCCTGAACAAATGCCAAAACGGGCAAGCCCCTCGAGGGGGCTTGCCCGCCTTTTGTCACTGACAGTTGCTCGGCGAAGCCTAAGCTGAAACCGCTTCCAGCCGCTGTTTCGCCTTTGCCGTTTCGAAGCCGTGATAGCCGCTGGCGGCGATCTGGTCGCAGATGATGCGATAGACATCGACGCCTGCCACATAGGCCATGAAGGTGCGCGGCTTGCCCGGCACGTTGGCACCAATGTACCAGCTATTGGCCTGCGGGAAGAGCGTCTGGTTTGCCATCGCCTCATTGTGCTCGGCCCACTCTTCTTCGGCGGCCTCCGTTGGCTCGATCGTTTCAAGACCGCGCCCCCGCATCCAGCCGATGCAGTCGCTCACCCAGTCCACATGCTGCTCGATGGAGACCATCATGTTGGAAAGAACCGACGGGCTGGACGGCCCGGTAATCGTGAAGAGGTTCGGGAAACCGGCAATCGCAATGCCAAGATAAGTATGAGGCCCGTTCGCCCACTTGTCGCGAAGGGCCGTGCCGCCCTTGCCGCGAATATCCACCTTGAGCAGCGCACCGGTCATCGCATCGAACCCGGTCGCAAAGACGATCACGTCGAAGGCTTCCTCGCCTGCGCTCGTCTTGATGCCTTTCGGTGTGACCTTCTCCATCGGCGTCTTGCGAAGGTCGACGAGGGTCACATTATCGCGGTTGAACGTCTCATAGAAATTGGTGTCGAGACATGGCCGCTTTGTGCCGAACGGATAGGAATACGGCGTCAGCGTTTCGGCAATTTCAGGGTCCTTCACGCGCGCCTTGATCCGCTCGCGAATGAAGTCAGCGATGATCGCATTGGACTCCTCGTCCGCGAGCGCGTCCGCGAACTTGGTCGTCAGCCCCGTCAGGCCCTGCGTCCAGCCTTCTTCGAGGCGCCGCTGGCGCTCCTCAGGGGGCACCATGGCCGCAGGCTCCAGCGCGCGTTCCGGCTTTGGAATGCCCGCAAAATTATACTTCTGCTCCTCACGAAAGTCGCGGTAGCGGCCCTTCATGTCAGAGACTTCCTGATTGGTCAGCGGCCGGTTGCCCGCAGGCAGCGAATAGGCCGGCGTGCGCTGATAGACGGTCAGCTGGCTTGCCTGCTCTGCAATGTGCGGAATGGCCTGGATGGCTGAGGAGCCGGTGCCGATCACTGCGACTTTCTTGCCGGTAAAGTCGACACCCTCATGCGGCCAGCGGCCGGTGACATAGGTCGGGCCTTTGAAGCTGTCAGCGCCTTCGATATCGGGCTCCTTCGGCACAGACAGACAGCCCGTCGCCATGATGAAATACTTTGCAGAGATCGCCTCGCCCGTATCGGTATAGATCGTCCAGCGCGACGTATCCTCATCATAGACCGCACGCGTCACGCGCGTCTCGAAGGTGATGTCCTTCTTCAGGTCATAGCGTTTGGCGACATGTTCGGCATAGGACAGGATTTCCGGCTGCGTCGCATAGCGCTCGCTCCAGCTCCAGTCCTGCTCCAGCTCCGGGTCGAAGCCATAGGAATAGCCAAGGCTTTCAATATCGCAGCGCGCGCCCGGATAGCGGTTCCAGTACCAGGTCCCGCCGACATCGTCGCCCGCCTCGATGACGCGTGTCTTGAGGCCCATCTCGCGCAGGCGCTTGAGCTGGTACATGCCCGCAAAGCCCGCGCCCACGACAACCGCATCGGCCTGCGAATAGCGCCCCAGATGCTGGTCGATTTGGTCGCCGACATAGTCGATGGCCTTTGCCTGCGCAGGCAATAGCCCCGGCATGGCGAAGAAATTATGCATCTGCCGGTCGAACTGTTTGAAGGTGACCGGCACGCCCGCCTTGCGCAGCGCGTCGGCATAGGCCTCGCTCTCTTCGCGCAGGATGTCGTATTCCGCCGTCACCACAACCGCTGGCGGCAGGCCGGACAGGTCCTTGGCGTGCAGCGGCGACGCATCGACATTCTTCCGGTCGGCCTCGTTTGGCGCGTAATGGTCCCAGAACCACTTCATCATCGGCGTGTTGAGCAGCAGCTGGTTGTCCATGTTCGCGTAGGACGGCCGCGTCATGTCGCAATCAGTCACCGGATAGACCAGCATCTGAAGCGCGATCTTCGGTGCGCCAGCGGCCTTCGCCTTCTGGCAGACGATCGCGGCCAGGTTGCCGCCCGCACTGTCGCCGCCCACCATGATGGGCAGGTCGTCCCCGCCCAGCGTTTTCAGGTTCGCTGCCGTCCAGTTCAGCGCGTCCCAAGCATCATTCGCCGCCGCCGGATAGCGATGCTCAGGGGCCTTGCGGTAGTCGACCAGCAGCACGGTGCACGCGGTGCGCTCGGCCAGCTGGCGCCCGACGCAATCATACTGGTCAATGTTCGACAGGACCCAGCCGCCGCCATGATAGAAGACCATCACGCCTTTCGGCTTGTCGACCGGGCGATGGATGCGCGCGCGGATCTTGGCGCCGTCGCTTGCCGGGATCTCGATGTCGCGCGTTTCGGCCATTTCCGGCCCGTCGGGATAGGCGCTCGCCATGCCCTCGCCGATCATCCGGGCTTCGTCCGGGCTCAGCTCATACATGGGCGGGCCGTCCGCCTGTGCGAACTGGGCCAGCAATGCAGTTGTCGCAATATCCAGTTTCATGGCCTGTCTCTCCCTTGTCTTTTGCTGCCATGCTCGCTTTTGGAACGCGTTATGGCAATCGTGCACGCAAGGGAAAGCGGTGCGATTGGCCCCCGTCTGACGGGATGTGTCTGGCAGCGTTGGCCGCTATTCTGCAGCGACGCTCCGCCCTTGATGGGCACGGGCCTCACCTGGTCTCACGACGGTCGCGGCCAGAATCCCTGCCGTTACCAGTAGAAGGCCATTCATCCAGATGGCTGCAGGGTCGAGCGGAAATGGACCATGCTTGCCAACATGCACCAGCACGACGAGCGTCACCCCAACCGCAGATGCAATTCGCAAGATCCGCGAAAGCAACAGCGCGGAGATAAAGAACGCAGGCACAAAGGCCGCCAGACAGACGAGCAGGTAAACCGCTAGATCGGAAACGGGCACACCGGCCAACGCTCCAAGTGCAACGCCGGCATAAGCAACAGGTTGGCCCCATACAGCCGCGATCCAGGCTTTTTCCCAACCGGGCACAGGCTTGCCCTTGGCCTTGCGCCGCGCAATCCAGATCGCAACGCCGCTGGATGTGATGAAGGTCAGCGCAAAGCCAAGGATTACATAGGCCGCCTTGATCAGGCCCGCCCAAGCCCCTTCGCCCCACCAGCCAAAATGGAGCGGACCCAGCGCACCGATCACCTGATTACCCAGCGATCCATCGGAAAACCCTCGCGAGCCGAGATAGGTACCTGCCCCGTCAAAAATATAACGGTCGGTGATGGTCAGGTCGTCAGCCGTGGAAAGGTCCACCTGCACGGACTGCCCAGCCGTGCCGATATTGCGCATGCCAAGCCGCGCGACGCTGGCGTCTGGATGGTTTGCCAGCAATCCTTCGATGATTGGAAGAACATCCGGCACTGCCATCGCGGCTTCGTTCGCCTCGACGCTTGGGCCGCCAACAACTTCGGCGGCGCGCTCCAGATCGCCATCAAAGGCGGCCATGGCGAGAATGCCCAGCACCAGCGTCGAAAGCCCCAGGATCGCACCGGTCAGCGGCACGACGATATGGAAGGGCAGGCCCCAGACACTCAGGCGGTTGTGCAGGTCGGCCTCTTCCAACCGCTTTGTCCCGCCCCGCCTGAACCGGAAAGCATCGCGGAAAATACGCGGATGCGACAACACACCGGACCAGACCGACGAAAGCAGCGCGACACCGATAAGGCCCACAACGAAAAGACCGATCGTATGGGGCAGATGGAGATAGAAATGCAGGTGCTCCATGAAATGTCCGAAGCCGTCTGCGCGCTCGCCTGCAATGGCGCCCGTCTCGTCCAGCGCGAAAACCTTCTCATCCCCCGTGGCGAAGTCGACATAGCGCACAGAAAGATTTGGCGTGCCGTCATTGGGCGTGGTCACATTGACATAGTCAGTGACTCCGGCCGCCTTCGCTTCAGCGATACCGGCCTGCAATGCTGCGGCGAGTATCGGGGCTTCGACCGTCTCCATCATCGGCGCGTTGGGATTTTCCCACCGGTCGATCTCCTGCGCGAGCACCAACACAGTGCCAGATATGCAGACCACATAGATGAGCGCCGCAAAGAGAAGCCCAAGCGCCGAGTGGCCTGCCAGCATGGAGCTGACGAAGCTTGGTTTGACTTTCGGCCAGATCGTTTGAGCCATCGGTCCCCCTTAGACGACGAATGCTGCGACATAAGAGGCGCCAGAAACAAGCAGAAGTGCAGCAAGCGCCCTCAGAATCTTGTCGTCTGACAATGTCCACGCCATGCCGCCAGCCCAGAGGAGCGGGACAGTGA
Source organism: Henriciella algicola (assembly GCF_003576245.1). Lineage (GTDB taxonomy): Bacteria > Pseudomonadota > Alphaproteobacteria > Caulobacterales > Hyphomonadaceae > Henriciella > Henriciella algicola. The sequence continues at coordinate 290,343 of NZ_QWGA01000008.1, read as the reverse complement.
GCCCCCCGATCGCGATAGCATCGACATCGCTGAGTGGCAGCTGTTTGGCGAGCGCCACACCAACAAGGATCGCCGCCGCACCCGATAGCGGCCCGGCCAGAACGACACGCAGCACGCCGCGCCACCACCGGCTTTTCCGGTCTGACGGGTCGATCACCGCCTCGCGCTCACGCCCTTCCTTACGCGGGCGGACTTCACGATTGGCGAGAACGAAACCTAGCGCCGCCACCGGCAGCATAGCGAGCGCAAACGGAATGCCTGTCTCCCAGCCTATGGCAAAGCCGAAGGCAGCAACAGAGATTGCGACAAGCGTCCACCCAGCAAGGATCATTACGGGGCGCTTGGTCGCCGGACGCGACCAGGCAAGGCGCAGACTGCCCAGCCCGCCCATAAGCGTTCCAATTCCTGTTACCGTCGCGATCATTCCGCTGAGGTCCGCCCCCTAGAAGTTTGCGTCCAGACGCAGGCTCAGAACACGCGGGTCGCCAAGTCGCGCAAAACCACCCGTCGCTGAACGATTGAGGAAGCTGTAATACTCCTCATCCAGCACATTGCGACCGATCAAGGACAGGCGCAGCTGGTCGTTGAAGGCATAGCCGACGCGAATATTGACCAGCGTGCGGGCATCAACCTCATTGAGCTCCAGATTATCCTGATCCGAATAGCTCGACGCCTGATAGCTCACATCGACGCCGCCGAACAGGCCGTTCTCGGCCTCGTAATCAAAGCCAGCATTTGCCGTCCATTCCGGGGCAAAAGGGAAGCTGTTTCCGGCGAGGTTATTGCCGGGATTATTCGGGTCCGGAAAGTCGTCAAACTCGGTATGCGCATAGCCAAGTCCGCCATAGATCTCGACCTGCTCGGACACGATGTAGGTGAGGTCGCTTTCGAGGCCGTAGATCGTCGACTCGCCTGCATTCACCGTGGAGAAAAAGTTCGGGAAATTCGGGACCTGTACCGAGACCTGCTGATCGGTCCAGTCGGCGTAGTAGACATTGGTATTCCAGATCAGACGGCCATTCATGAGCCGCTGGCGTGAGGACGCCTCATAGTTCCAGAGGTATTCAGGCTCATAGAAAGTGACCGATCCGTCGAGATTGGAAATCTCAGAGCCACCGGCACGATAGGCTTTCTGTACCACAAAGGCGTAGGTTGAATTGTCCGTAGGTTCGAAGCGCACGCCAACCTTTGGCAGGAACGCGTCATACTCCGTTTCGCTGACCTGGCGGGTTACGCCCGTCTGGGATTCAAGCAGCGCCAGGATCTGTGGCGGCAAAGGCGGCAGCTGGCCGAGGATCTGCGTGTCCGCAATTGCGTCATTGGTCTGTTTCTCATTGTCGTATCTCGCGCCGAACAGCAGGTCGACCTGCTCGGTCAACTCATACTCGCCGTCCAGGAAGAAGGCATAATTCTCGGCGCCGAACTCGATGAAGCTTTCGCGCGAGACGAGGTTGTTCACCGGCAGCTGTGGATAGACAAAGGTCAGCGGCAGCGTGAAACTGTCCGTATAGTCGGTCGACGCATCGGTGTAGTAAATGCCGCCGACCGCGCTCAGCCGCTCACCAAAATACTTCAGCCGGATTTCCTGTGAAATCGACGTGTCCTCGCCCAGCCGGTCGAGTGAAGAGACAGGTGCTGGCGTCACATCGTAGTCTTCGATGCGCGTGTAATCTGTGGTCTGCCAGGCGGTGATCGACTGTACTTCCCAGGTATCGTTGATCGCCCAGGTCGCATTCACCGACTGCAGCCACGTCTCGGTGCCTTCCGATCCGGCAACATCATAGTTTGCTTCACGGCGGAAATCATTGGTCGGCGTGACCCCGTCTTCACCGGCAAAGTTGTCGGTGTAGGACGTCGTGGAGATGACCGAAATATCGTCCGTCGGCTCCCAGAGCAGCTTGAAGCGCCCAGAGGTCAGTTCCGACGCGTCGGCAGGTTCGTCCAGAAACACATTGTCGATGAAGCCTTCGCTGCTGCGCTGCTGGGCGGAGCCGCGCCAGGCCAGCTTGTCATCGATGATGGCTCCGCCACCTGCGACCGCCAGCTGGTAGGTCTCATACTCGCCGCCTTCCATGCGAAGACGGAAGTCACTGTCATAGGAGGGGTCCTGCGAGCGGACATAGATCGCGCCGGCCAGTGCGTTGCGCCCGAAATTCGTCGATTGCGGCCCACGAAACACTTCGACCTGGCCAAGGTCCCAGGCATCCAGCGGCCCGAAGAACGTCGTGTAGTTTCCAAGCGAGGCGTCATCGACATAGACGGTCAGTGTCTGCCCCCGGCCAGATCCACCAATGCCCCTCTGATCGATCCCGCGAATGGCAAAGCCGAGGTCACCGAAGGAGGTTGTCACGTTCGGAATACGCTCGACGATGTCATAGAGATCGCTGACCGGCTCACGCGCGATTTCAAAGCCCGTCACGACTTCCACACTTGCGGCGACATCCTGCAGCTCGGTGTCGATCTTCTGACCCTTGACGATCACGGTCTGCTGGCGGGCTTCAGCGGGCATCCCGGCATCAGCGGTCGGCGCCTCACCGGGCTGTTGCGCAGCCGCACCCAGGGCGAACAGGCTCGCCGATGCGATCAATATGGTCTTCTTCATGTCGTTCGTCCCCTCGCCCACGCGATTGCAACTTATTCGCATCCGCATAATGACAGCTGAGGCGGCGTGTAAAGCCTGTTAATGAGAATTACTTGCAAGCGGGGCGAGATGCACGGCGGATTGCTCGAAGAGCGTTGCTGCAGAGGCACAGCTCACGCGGCGGCAACAGTTTTCGCGCCCGCACAATACACGTGCGGAACCGGATCAGCGTCAGCAGGGTTTTCTCATCAGAACGAACTCAAACCGACCGTGAAAGCGCACCCCATGATCAAGCTCGCCTTCGTCTTTCTCATTATCGCCCTGATCGCAGGCCTGCTTGGCCTCACAGGCATTGCCGGCGTCGCCGTCGACATTGCGATGTTCCTCTTCATCGCCGCACTGGTGATCTTCGCCGCCCTGCTCATCCTCGGCCTGACGGTCTTCAAGAAAGTGACGTCCTGACGCTCGCCTAGCTGCCGCGAATGACCTCCGGGCGCACCACCTGCAGGACGCCTTGCAGGAAGCCCGTGAGGTCGTCGGTCAGATAATCGACATGCGGGTGATTTGCGTCATTCGCCCCCGCAGGCCGCGCCTCGACCGGCTCATGGCTCCAGTCTTTCTTTGAGTGGACGAGCACTGTGGCAAAGCCCATCGCATGGGCTGGCTTCAGGTTGCGCTCCAGGTCCTCGAAGAAGACAGCCCGCGCCGGGTCGACATCATGGTGGCGGCAGAAGGCGTCATAGGCAGACTGGGTCGGCTTCGGTGTGTAGTCGCTGTCCTCGATGCCGAACAGGCCATCGAAACTCGCGCCCAGCTTCATGTATTCGGTCACGCGCTCGGCGTGACGGCGAGAGCCATTGGTATAGACGAGCTTGCGCCCCGGCAGCGCCGCGATGACCTCACAGAGGTCCGGCAGGTGCGGCAGCGGTGAGAGGTCGATCTCGTGCACATGCGCGAGGAAGTCTTCCGGCGACATGCCATGCATCGTCATCATGCCGCGCAGCGTCGTGCCATGCTCGGCATAATACCGCTTCTGCAGCGCCCTCGCCTCTTCCCGCTCCATGCGAAGGAATCCCGCGACGAAGTCCGTCATCCGCTGATCGATCTCGGCGAAGAGGTCGCACTCGGCCGGATAGAGCGTATTGTCGAGGTCGAACACCCATGTGTCGCGCCCCGCCAGCGCCTCAAACTCACCTGCCAACGCCATCAGCCCGCCGCCTCACCAAAATCGCGCTCAAAGAACTCATAGGTGAGCTTTCCGTCCGCCGCCGGCGCCGTGCCCTTGAAGGACACGGTGCGATAGGCCGACGCCTCGCAATCCTCACGCCCGGCAATCGCAAACCGCCCGCGCGACACGCAGAAAAGGTCGCTCGCCCCTTTGAGGCGCCGCGTACCATCCTCTGTCTCCATCTCCGCGAACACGAAGTGCGGCGCGTTCAGCAGCGCATCATCGATCGCCCGCGCGCAGCCGCCAGACTCCAGCTGCCACCAGCCGCGGCTCTCCCAGCCTTCGCCCTTGCGCCGCGCAATCGCCGCCCAGATCCGCTCATGCGTACGATTACAGAGGGTGAGGCCAACCTCCCGCCCCTTCTCGCGCGCAATCTGTTCCAGCACATCGACCAGTTCGGCATCGCTCGTCTCGGCGCTCAGCTCATTCTCATTCAGGAAAGTGCGGATCGCACCGCGCGTATTGCGCCCGATATAGCCGTCGATCCGCCCCTCATAGACGTCCGCCTCGTTCAGCAGGCGCTGCACACCAGCCGCCGCCGCCGTCTCGAGGTCATAGTCCTCAAGCTCCTTGAAACTCGTCGTCCAGGCATCCGCCTCCTCGATCAGGACCGGCCTGAACTTGCGCGATGACAGCCCCATGGACGCGCATTGCGACGGGCTCTCGACAGAGAAGCTCCCCGTCGTATCGACGCAATAGGCATTGTCCCCGCCCCAGACCTTGCGACCGCCCCGGTGCGCCGACGAAGACCGCCCGAACAGGTAATGCACCCCCGGCTCCAGCGGCCCTTCCAGCGCGACCTCGCAGGCCCCGGGCCGCAGCCGCGTCCACCCCTCGACCGTCACGCCCTGGCCCTCGAACCGGCCGGTCGCCGCCTCAACCACATAGCTTGTCTGGTTACACAGCTGCCAGCCGCCGGGGCTCGCCGGAAGGCCGCTATCGCCCTGGCCCACCGCCGCACCGGGCAGCGCCACAGCCAGCGCCGCGCCCGCGAAAAGCCCGCTTACAAACCGCCTAAAGGACAATCGTCCCGGCCCCGTGTTCGGTGAAAAGCTCCATGAGAAGCGCATGTTTCGCACGTCCGTCCAGAATGACCGCCCCGCCGACGCCATTCTTCACGGCGGACGCGGCCGTTTCAAGCTTGGGTATCATACCACCGGACGCGACCCCATCGCGCACCAGCGCGGGCACATCATCGGCCTGAAGCTCACGGATAAGTTCCTTCTTGCCGTCCAGTACGCCCGCCACATCGGTCAGCAGCAGAAGGCGCGTCGCCTTCAGCGCAGAGGCAATTGCCCCCGCCGCCGTATCGGCATTGACGTTATACCTCTTCCCATTCGCATCGACGCCCACAGGTGCAATCACCGGGATGAAGTCATGGTCGTAATTGGTGAGCAGTTTCAGCACCGCCACATCGACCGCTTCAGGCTCACCGACATAGCCAAGGTCGATCACCTGCTCGACATGGCTATCGGGGTCGCGCGTCGTGCGCGTTGCCCGCTTCACCCGCATCATGTCAGCGTCAGAGCCAGAGAGGCCCACCGCCTTGCCGCCCGCCTTGTTGATCGCCCGCACGATGGATTTGTTGATCGGGCCAGACAGGACCATCTCGACCACTTCCATCGTCGCATCATCGGTCACCCGCAGGCCGTCCCGAAACTCTGACTTGATGGACAGCCGGTCCAGCAGGCTCGCAATCTGCGGCCCCCCGCCATGCACGATGACCGGGTTCACACCCAGATGCTTCAACAGCACGACATCGCGCGCAAACGCCTCAGACAAGGCCTCATCCACCATGGCATGCCCGCCATACTTGATGACCACGGTCTGGCGGTCATAACGCTGGATATAGGGCAGCGCCTCAGACAGGGTTTCAGCGGTAAACTGTGCGGGAATATGGGGGGTGTCGCTCATGGCGCTGCGTTTAGCGGGTTTTGGCGGGTGGGGGAAGGTAGGAAGAAATCTCCGACTCATTCTACCTTAAAATATTAAGATGCGGAGATCTTTCAGAGATGAAGGTGTTTTGGTCCTGGCAAAGCGACTTAAGTAATAAGAGCAACAGACATCTGATAAAGTCAGCAATAACGGGAGCGATAAAGCAGGTCGAACTTGAACTGGAAATCAAGGAAGCTGAGCGCTTGCATTTGGATCACGACACAAAGGGCGAACCTGGTGCCGTCGATATCGTCCAAGCTCTTTTCCGAAAAATATCGGAGTCAAATGCATTCATCGCCGATATCACACCTATCTTTGTGACCGACAGGGGAAAGCATTCGCCCAATCCTAATGTATTGATCGAGCTTGGTTTCGCGTTGCATTCAGTGGGTTTTGAGCGAACAATTCTTGTCCTAAACGAAGCGTTCGGTTCTTCTCCAAACGATCTGCCCTTCGATTTAAGAAACCGACGTTGCATTACATATAATTGCCCAGCCGATGCAACAAAATCGCAGATCAAATCAGCCAAACAATATTTGGTTACCCAATTGTCTTCGGCACTTAAACTCAATTTGAGCCATCATCAGAATTCACGCAAGTTAGTGGTGGAAGGCAAGATTGGGAGTAAGGCGATACCCCGGACATTGTGGGCAGGATATCCAGAGCACATTACTATTGGCGGGGCATTCCCCGGCGAACCAGATCAGAATTTTATTGTCCCTGATGGGGCCTGCTCGCTTAGCAGGTTTGCTCCCGTGAGCTGGAATCCAAAGCCACTGTCTGCGGCGAAGTACTCTAATCTACCAATGGACGAACAGGTATATTGCCCAGCTGGAGGAGCAAGCAACGGCAGCTCTGGCGCGACCGAAGACGGCTTTGTCAACATATGGTTCGCTGGCTCTAATCAGGTGCCGGAAGCTCGAGGAATCACAAAATACTTCAGTGAAGAAGGAGAGTTCAGAAGCTGGTCACGCATGAATAGTTTCGGCGAAGGGCCGGTAGTGGCCCCAACGTTCGCTCTCAAGCACTGGTGGAATTTTTTACGGAGTGCCGCGAAATTCGGACAGAAATATGGAGCCGACCTACCTGTGTCCCTGGAACTCGCTCTGCATGGAACCAATGGAGCAGTTACTCCAGGCGATTTCACTTATCAAAAACTACGTTTTCGTGGAAATGAAATGAGGCATGAAGATATTCTCAAAGACTGGAGCATAGACACCAGAAAGGAGATTATCAGATCTGCATACAATAAAGTTCTCGACCTAATTTTGATCGACGAATTGGCCCCAAAAAGTTTCGAAAAGCTATTGTCCAATCTCGGCTTAGTTGATTAGCTCAAAAGCGAAGCCAACCAATCCCAACCTCACGCGTTACCCGCTCTCGACATCCAATCCACAACCCTCGAGAGCCCGCATGCGCAAACTCTATTTCGCCCTCCCCCTTCTCGCGCTGATCCCGCTGGCGGCGGCCTGCGCGCTCAGCCAGCTTGACTATCGCGAGGCCAGCGGAGAGCCCGCCACCGTCGATGAGGTGGACCTCACCCGCTATGCCGGCACCTGGTATGAGATTGCCCGCTATCCCAACAGCTTCGAGAAGAATTGTATCGACACCACGGCGACCTATGCCCTGAATGACGACGGCACGGTCAGCGTCGTGAATCAGTGCACCAACAGCGAAACCGGCGAGACAAAACGCGCCGAGGGTACGGCCCGCGTCGTCGAAGGCTCGAACAATTCCAAGCTCGAGGTCAAGTTCGCCCCGGACTGGGTGCCCTTCGCCTGGGGCGACTACTGGATCCTCGCGCTGGAGGCCGACTATTCAGCTGCCCTCGTAGGCTCCCCCGACGGCAAATACCTCTGGATCCTCGCCCGCGAGGAAACGCCCGAGCAGGCCGTGATCGACCGCATGCTGAACGCCGCCCGCGAAAAGGGCTTTGCGACAGAGCCGCTGGTTTTCAGACAGTGAGTTCGAATTCCCCTCTCCTTGGGGAGAGGGGTTAGGGGTGAGGGGGTACAACGCCCGCACCAATCATTGAGAGCCGCAGTGATGCTCCGGACAGGACATCACTGCCACTGTCACCGCCTGCCGAGAAATAGCTCCCCCTCATCCCCGGCCCTTCTCCCCAAGGAGAAGGGAGAAGAAGCGTAAGGCCGAATGGCAGAGCCTGCCATTCGGCCACAGCCAGCCTCTTTCGATCTGCTTTTCCGGGCCAAGGGTGTAATCCTCCGGACGCGAAGCGCCCTTGACCCGGAAAATCAGATCGGACACGCGCCCCCGCTCAATTAATGCAAGCCCCCATAGCTAGGCCCCTCAATCCCCCCAACCTTGCCAACCCGGCGAACCCCGCGCATCCTCCCTGCCAATCAAGAGGGGGACACGCATGAAACTTTCCACCAATATCGCCGCCGCACTCACCGCTGCGGCCATTACCGCCGCACCGGCGGCCTTCGCCGACAATCACGCAGAGTTTGACCCGGCCGCCGAAGCCGCCGCCATTGATGAGGCGCGCACCGGCTTCATGGACGCCATCTCCACCGGCGCAATGGCAGAGCTGGGCGCCCTCCTCCATCCGCAGGTCATCATGGTCGTGCCCGGCGGGCCAGAGCACCTCAAAATGTATGAACAGGCCGAGCAGCCGTCCTTCCCGGCCGGCGCCACCATAGAGATCACGCCCACCGAAACCGTCGTGATCAATGAGACCTGGGCCTATGATTTCGGCACCTCGATCATCACCTACACCCCCAAAGGCAGCACAGAGCCGCTGGAGCTGCGCGACACCTATCTCATGCTGCTCAAGAAGCATGACGGCAAATGGAAACCCTACCGCGAAGTCGCCAGCGCAACCCCGCCCCCCGGCGGCTGGCCGGACCTGAATATGGTGCCTTAGGCAGGGGCGGGCCGCCCGCTCTCCGGCGTCACTACCGATGAGCGCAAGCTCATCTGGGAGCCTATCTCCTGCCACCGCTGCAGGCACTGAAACCGACGTCAGAAGATGGACCCTCAGACCGCTACGCGGTCGAGGGTGACGCCGACTTAAACCGATCTCCCAAACCCATCTCCACCGTCCCGAAGCCCCCTGTGAAGACAGGGGTCCATGGTGCCTCCTATCAGCCAAGCACCAGCTTTGACGCAGCTCCATGGATACCTGCCTGCGCAGGTATCTCCGGCGAACTTGGAGAAGACTTTCGTCCCCTCTCAACAATTCAAATCCACCGCCTCAAACGCCCTCATCCTGAGCGAGGTTCGTCAGGCTCACCATGCGGGTCGAAGGACGAGGGCGCCACACCCCCCCCGAGGAAAAACCCAAAACATCCCCCTCCCCAGGAACCAGCCCTACACTTCCCCGCATGCTGGACTGGCCAACACTTGTGAAAGCGCATGCGCTCGTACCCGTCTGGTACTGGCCGGTCCTCTGGCATTATCTTGCTAGACTGGAAGCCACCGCAGAGCTTGCGCGCGCCGAAGGGCGCGGCGGCTTTGGATGGGAGCTTCTGAAGACAGGCGTCATCCGCGTCACGCACTGGCCGGAGTCAGACGACGAGCGCACGGCGCGCGGCGCCCTGCCCCGCAGTTTCGACTATTCCCCCTGGACACGCCTCGACCCGGACCTTGCGCCGGCCTGGCCGCTGCCAGACCCGTACACCGCAGAAACACCGCCCATACACCGTGGCTGCACCCTCCATGCACCACCCGGGGTGCACCCGGCGGCGCGCGCGCCGCCACCTAGAGAAAAACCGCTCATCCCCGCGAAGGCGGGGATCTCGGCCAATTCGGGTGTGAGCTTGCTTCACGAGATCCCGGCCTGCGCCGGGATGAGCGGATAAAAATTGAAATCTGAACCGCCCTGCCCACTAGCAGCGCGGCCGCACGTGCTACTCAGGCCAGAGCCTTCACCATGAAGACCGAGTTCGGGTCTTCCCGATAGTCTCCGAACGGACCGCAGGAGACAAAACCGTGGCTCTCATAGAGGGTACGCGCGGGCTGGAAGGCAGGCTGGCTGCCGGTCTCTAAGTAGAGCTTTGAATAATATCGCTCATTGGCGGCCGAGAGGATGTGGCGCAGCATCGACTTGCCGAGCCCGCCCCGCCTGAACTGGGCGACCGTGTGCATCGCCTTGATTTCCCCTGACTTTCCGTCAGACAGGCTTTTCAGCGCGCCGCAGCCGACCAGCTTGTCGCCGTCGCGCATTTCCCAGACCGTCAGGTCCGGCGCGCGCATCGCCTCAATCTTGAGCGCGTGGGAGCTTTCCGGCGGGGTCGTTTCAAGCATCAGCGCCTTGTGAGCGCCGATGAGGCCTCTGAAATCCTCTGCGTCGAGGTTGGCGGGCGCGATGGAAACGGTCATCTTGAGGAGGAGAATTGCCGCGCGGCGGGCCGTCTTGCAAGCCAAAATCTTGTGACACCGGCCCTGAAAGGACGGCTTGAAACGAAAGCGGAAAACCTCAATGCTGGCAGGCATGGCATCCAGATCCCGACACGTGAAAACACTCGCCCTCCTCCTCGCCGGCATGGCGCTCACCGCCTGCGTTGGCCCACGAAAAGAGGCGGTCCCCTACATGTCGAGCGAAGGCGTCGCCAACGCCGCCTATACCGCGAACTATAACGGAAACGCCTCCGCCAGCGGGAAACTTCGCGCTCAGCCAGCCGTCCAGACTGAGACGGCGAAGGAGGCAGAAATGCCAGCTTCCGACGCGGCTGAAGCCAGCGAGCGCTAAAGGTTGTCGCGGGCTTGCCGGGCCTGAATTTACGTTCATGTCACAGTCAGGCGGGGGCTGTTAGTCTGAATGCAGACTGACCGAAACCGACACGTACTGGAGACATCATGTCCCGTTCTTTCCGCCGCGCAGGAATGTTGCTCGGCCTTGTTTCTGCAGGTTTTCTTGCAACGGCCTGCACCACCTATGACGCCTATGGCTACTATGATGATGGCTATTATGGCGACGGCTACTATTCCGACGATTACTATGACAGCGGCTATGGCACGGGCTATCTGAGCGACGGGTATTACGGCGCGGGTTATTATGGTGACGGCTATTATTACTCCGGCAGTTCCATCGTTTATTCGCAATATGTCTACTACCCGACCCGCGATGGCTGGCTGAACCGCCATAACAGGAATTACCGCCACCGCGATGCCCGGCCATCCCAGCGCGGCCATCGGGGACAGGACGGACGACGCGGCGTGCCGCCTCGCTTCCGCGATCAGCGCCCGGACAATGTCCGCGACCAGCGTCCAGACCGCCCACGCTATGACCGCGACCGGGGCCGCTATGGCGACCGTGATCGAGGCAGGGACCGCGATCGGGACAGAAATCGCGACCGCTATAATAATCGCGACCAGCGCCGCGACGGCGGTGGTGGCAACCGCGATCGCAATCGCGACAACCGGGGCAATCGCGGCGCAAACCGCGGCGAGCAGTCCGGCACTCAGTATCAGCGTGGCTCCCATCGCAATTACGGTAACCGTAACCAGGAAGACCGGGGAAACAGGGGACGTGGAAATCGCGGCCAGCAGGGCGCGAACGTGAACAATAACCGCCAGCAGGCCCGGCAAGCTGCCCAGCAAGCGCGTCAGGAACGCCGCGTTTCACGCCGTGAAGCCCTGCAGGAACGCGACCGCGCCCGCCAGGCGCAGAACAATAACAATCAGTCCAATGATGAACTACGCGGCGGCCGCCCCGAGCCGATCAGCCGGCGTGACCGCGATCGCGGTGTCGTCAGACAGTAAGCTGATAGATCTCGGCGCGAAGTTCAGGCAGGCCGCCGCCTTTTTCGGCGGAGGTCAGCCTGATGACCGGGTGAGCGGCCGGGCGCTTCTTGAGCGCTTCAGCCACCTTGGCGCGCACGACGTCGGCTTCAGTTTTCTTGATCTTGTCAGCCTTGGTGAGAACGATCTGATAGGTCACGGCCGCTGAATCCAGCATGTCCATGACTTCATGGTCAGTGTCCATGAGGCCGCGGCGGGAATCGACCAGCAGAAAGACCCGGCGGAGGTTCACCCGGCCCCGCAGATAGCGGAGCGTCAGGCGCTGCCATTCCTGCGCCTGCGTGCGCGAAACTTTCGCATAGCCAAAGCCTGGAAGGTCAACCAGCCAGAGACGGCCTTCTCCGAGATTGAAGTAGTTCAGCTCCCGCGTACGGCCCGGTTCTGAGGAGGCGCGCGCGAGGTTCTTGCGCCAGAGAAGCGCATTGATCAGGCTGGACTTGCCGACATTGGAACGGCCGGCAAAGGCAATCTCTGGCCGGTCAGCCTCTGGCAGCTGGGTCAGTGCGGCGGCGCCGAGCACGAATTCGCAAGGACCCGAGCAAAGCACGCGGGCGGCCTCTATCGTCTCCTCGCTGAATTCAGGGGCGTCGCTCACGCGTCTTCCTTTTTACGCCCAAGCAGGTGGGCGATCAGCTTGTCGAGTTCTGTCTCGACCCCATTCCGGCGCATGATGAAGTATTGCTGAACGAGGGACAGGACGTTCGACCAGACCCAGTAGAGAACGAGACCGGCGGCGAAGCCTGCGAACACGAACATGAAGATAAGCGGCAGGAAGCGCATGATCATCTTCTGCGTCGGATCGGTCGGCGGCGGCGAAAGCGCCTGAATGCCCGACATGGTGACACCGTAGAGGATCGGCAGAATGCCGATACCTATGACAAGGCCGATAATCGGGATCGCCTTCACATCGGCAGCCGCCCATGGGAGCAGGCCGAAGAGGTTGCCAATCGCGGTCGGGTCAGGCGCCGAAAGGTCGTCGATGTACCAGAAGGAGGCGTGACGCATCTCGATGGTGACAAACAGCACCTTGTAGAGCGCGAAGAAGACCGGGATCGTCAGGAGGATCGGGATACAGCCCGCAATCGGATTGGCTTTCTCACGCTGGTAAAGCTTCATCACTTCCTGCTGGCGGCGCTGCGGGTCTTCCTTGAAGCGCTCCTGGATCTCTTTCATCGGCTCGGCGAGCTTTTTCATCTTCGCCATCGACTTGTAGGACTGGTTGTACAGCGGAACGAGCGGCAGGCGGACGAGAACCGTCAGCGCCAGAATGGCGAGGCCGAACGTGCCGACCATGCCTTCGAGCCAGCGCAGCAGCGAGAAGAGCGGCTTGGTGATGTAGTAAAGGATGTTGCCCCAGTCGATCGCGTCTTCGAAACGCGGCACGCCGCCTTCCTGATAGGTATCGAGGACGGCAAGTTCCTTGGCGCCCGAGAAGATGCGATTCTCTGAGGTGACCGTCTCGCCCGGCTCAATCACGCGGGCAGCGCTCGCCACGGTGAGCTGCATGACAGGACCGGTTTCACGCGACAGGCGCTGATAACGGCCAGCAAATTCATACTGCTGCTCCGGGATGAGGGTGGTCATCCAGTATTTATCGGTAAAGCCCAGCCAGCCGCCTTCGGACGCGCGGCGAACACCGAGATCGTCGGAATCCTTGAGGCCCTTGCCCTGGTCCAAATTCTTGTAATTGCGCCAGGTCAGATTGTTATCGAAGACGCCAATCAGGCCCATATGCGCCATGCCGCCGGTTTTCGAGCTGCCCGGATCGGTGGTTTCGAGGAATTCCTTCCATTGGCCCTGACGGCGGATAGAGCCGAGCGGTGCCAGCGTGCGCGCTTCCGAACCGGTGTTCGTCAGGCGGTCGCTATAGGTGAACATGTAGTTTTCATCGACGCTGATCGTGCGCTCGATGGAGACGCCATTGCCTTCATAGGTCAGCGTAACCGGATTGCCGGACGAAAGCGTCGGATTGCCCTGAACCTGCCATTCGGTCGCTGGGCCGGTTACCGGCTGGTTGCCATCAAACCAGTACCAGCTGGCGAAATAGCCATGGTCGAAATTCGTTGGACGCAGGAGGCGCAGCTCATTGACGCGCTCAACCGTCGTATAGTGATCCTTGAGCTGCAGGTCGTCGAGGATGGCACCGCGCAGGCGGATCGAGCCATCGACGCGGTCAGCGTCCAGTGTGACACGTGAGTTGGCGCTGAGGGCTTCTTCAACCGACTCGGCGGCGGTGACCTGTTCGATCGTGTCACCTGCCTGCGGAACGGCCGCTTCGCGCTCTGCCTCTGCCTGCTCCTGCGCTTCCAGACGCGCTTCTTCCTGCGGCTGCAGGACGAACGTCTGGTAGCCAAAGACGAAAACCAGCATCAGCACGATTGCGATGATGAAATTGCGCTGGTCCTGCGGGTCCATACCCTGGTTCATGTCGTTATAATCCGCCGGTATTCCGTGATAACAAAAAGGGGTCAGGCCGGGCCCGACCCCGCATTCAAGGCTGCGCGGAGGCTTATCAGCGCGCTTTCCATATCGTCAAGCAAGCGCTGCCAGCCAATTTCAGCCGTATCCATGCGCGCAATGAAGACATAGTCGGTATATGGGACACCATGGCGCGGCAGAAGTTCTCGCGCGGCAGAGCGGAGCCGGCGTTTCGCACGGTTGCGCACGACGGCATTTCCGATCTTCTTGGTGGCGGTAAAGCCTTCGCCGATGGTCGCTTTCTCGGCCCGCGCGCCGGTGCGCAGGCGGGCCTGAACGACGAGGCTCTTGCGGCGCTCGCTGAGCCCTCCGCGCACAAAAAGAAACTGAGGCCGAACGGTGAGCCGCTCGACCTCAGCAAATGTGTCTTCGACTGTCGTCATGGCAGCGCTCCAGACGCAGGAGCGACGCAGGCAGCCTTTAGGCTGACAGGCGCTTGCGGCCCTTGGCGCGGCGGCGCGAAAGCACCTTGCGGCCGTTCTTGGTGGCCATGCGTGACCGGAAACCGTGACGGCGGGCGCGCTTAAGACGCGAAGGCTGGAATGTACGTTTCATGGGCGTCGAGCCTCAATCAAGTGTTGACCGAATTCGGAAACCGCGGCTGATACAGGCTGCTCAAGGATAGGTCAAGGCTAGCTTACCAGTCTTTCCAGCCCTTTTGCCGCCGCCGGGGCTGCAGGCGCGACTGACCCCGGGACACCTCACGTCCGTGTGATATCTCGGGACTGGAGTGTGACGTGTCACTTCGCAGCGCGCGGCCTATATGCCCGGCTATGAAACTTGCAGTCCATAGATTTTCCCGCATAGCTGCGGTCTTCGCAGGGGTGGCCGTCGCTATGACATCTTTTACAGCGTCCGCGCAGGGCGTGATTTCACATGAAAGCTGGGGCGACATCCTCGAAACCTATGTCTCGCCCGGCCCTGACGGGGTGAATCTGGTCGACTATGGAGCGCTCGAGCCCAATGCCGAAGATCGCGAAAAGCTGGACGCCTATATCGCCCAGTTCGACGGGGCCGATATCGACGCGATGGAGCGCGATGCGCAGTTTGCGGCCTGGTCCAACCTCTATAACGCCGTGACTGTCCGCTACATCGTCGAAAAGTATCCGACAGATACGATCAAGCCCTGGTATTCGACCGGCCCGTGGAAGAGCATCAAGGTCCGTGCGGGCGATGAGCTTATCTCCCTTCACGGGATCGAGCATGATGTGCTGCGCAAACAGTGGAGCGATGATCCGCGCCTCCATTATGCGATCAATTGCGCGTCCTATAGCTGCCCGGACCTTCGCACGGCGCCATGGGTCGCCGAGACGCTGGATGCAGACCTCGATGACGCCGCCCGCGCTTATGTGAACCACCCGCGCGGCGTGCGCGTCGATGGCGACAGCATCGATATCTCATCCATCTATAAGTGGTTTGAGGAAGATTTTGGCGGCTCTGAAGCTGCCGTGATCGACCATCTGCTCCAATATGCCGCCCCCGACCTCGCAGAAAAGATAGCTGCCCGGCGAAAGATCGACGACTATGATTATGACTGGTCGCTCAACGATGCGGCGAAATAAGCCCGCATCGCGCTTTGACATTCATCTGAAAGCCCACGCCATGTCTGAAGACAATACCAAGACCGGGACATCCATCTGGGTCCGCCTCTGGCCGATCTATGTGATTGTCGCGGGTCTCATAGCCGCATGGGCGTTCGGCCTGTTCGACTATCTCTCCATCGAGACGCTGCAACGCCAGAATGCGAGCATGCAGGCCTTTGTGGACGAGAATATCGTCCTCGCTGTGGCCGCCTATGTCTTGATCTATGCGCTTGCGACGGCATTCATGCTGCCGGGCGCACTCTGGATCACGATTGCGGGCGGCCTGCTCTTTGGCCTGTTTGGCGGGAGCGCGGCCACGGTCGTCGGCGCAACGCTGGGCGCGAGCGCGCTGTTCCTCGCCGCGAAGACATCGATTGGCAAGACGCTACAGGAGAAGGCGGGCGGGTTCGTCAAGCGGATGGAGAAAGGCTTTCAGGAGGACGCAGTGTCCTACATGTTTGCCCTCCGCCTCTTGCCGCTGGTGCCGTTCCCGGTTGCCAATATCGCCCCTGCCCTGCTTGGCGCGAAGTTCCGCGACTATGTCCTCACCACGGCGCTCGGCATTGTCCCCGGCGTCATTGCATATACGTGGATCGGGGCGAGCCTTGGCGCGACATTCGACCAGGGCGAGACCAATTCGCTGCTGGATGCGGTGGCCAATTTTGCCCCGGCCTTCCTGGCGCTCGCCGTCGTGGCGCTGCTGCCAGTAGCCTACAAGAAGATTTTCCGCCGCAAGGCGGCCCAGATTGAGGAAGCTGCCCAATGAGTGATGATGCGACCGCCAAGCAGAATGCCCGCGCGCCCATCCCGGGTGATCAGTCCCCCGACCAGGTGAGCACTGAGCCTGCGCCCCACTCGGTTGGCGCCGCGCCGCATCGCAATCTCAAGGCCGATCTGGTCGTCGTCGGCGCCGGGTCTGGCGGTCTCTCAGCGGCTGCCGGTGCGGCCATGCTGGGGCTGAAAGTTGTCCTGTTTGAAAAGGGCGAGATGGGCGGCGACTGTCTCAACTCCGGCTGCGTGCCGTCAAAGGCGCTGATCTCTGCCGCGAAGTACGCCGCGTCGGCGCGTGAAGGCGTCGACTATGGTATTGTCACGGGCACGCCGGTGGCGGACTGGCAGAAGGTGCAGGCGCATATCCGCTCTGCCATCGAAACGATTGCACCCGTCGACAGCCAGGAGCGGTTTGAGGGTCTTGGCGTCACTGTCATCCGCGAGCATGCGAAGTTTTCTGATCCGCAGACAATCAATTCGCCCAGCGCGACCGTGAAAGCCCGACGGATCGTTATCGCGACCGGCTCACGCGCTTTCATTCCGCCTGTGCCAGGCCTTGCGACGGTCAACTATCTCACCAATGAGACCATCTTCGACATCGACAAGCTGCCGCTTCACCTGATCATCCTTGGCGGTGGGCCGATCGGTATGGAAATGGCGCAGGCTTTCCGCCGCCTTGGTTCTGAGGTCACGGTTGTCGAGATGGGCCGCGTGCTCGCCTCTTCTGATGAGGACCATGCAAAGGTCGCTGCTGATGCGCTGCGCGATGAGGGCGTGACGCTGCTGGAGGGCTATGAGGCCGCCAGCGTCAGCGAAAGCGACGGCACCATCGTGCTGGAAGCGGAAGGGCCCGACGGCAAGAAGATTGTGCGAGGTAGCCACCTCCTCGTCGCGGCTGGCCGCCAGCCAGTACTGGACGGGCTCGATCTGGAAGTTGGCGATGTCGAATATGACAAGCGCGGCATCAAGGTCAGCCAGAAGCTGCGCTCGATCTCTAACAAACGTGTCTGGGCGCTGGGCGATGTCGCGGGGATGGGGCAATTCACGCACCTTGCCGGCTGGCATGCGTCCGTGCTGGTGCGCCGGGCTTTCTTCAAACAGGGCTCGCGCGCTGACAGTTTGCCACTGCCAGCGGTGACCTATACCTCGCCGGAGGTCGCGCAGGTGGGCCTCACTGAAGCGGCAGCGCGGGAGCAATTTGGCGACAAGGTCGAGACGTCCGTCTTCGCCTTCGACGAGAATGACCGCGCGATTGCCGAGGGCAAGACCAAGGGCGAATGCAAGCTCGTGCTCCATAAGGGCAAGCTGGTTGGCGCGTCGATTGTGGGCGAAGGCGCAGGCGATATCATCCAGCTGGTCGGCTATGCCATGTCGAACGGGATGAAGCTGACCTCGCTCACCAATTTCATCTCGCCCTACCCGACGCGGACCGAAGTCGTGAAGCGGGCGGCCAGCGCGCATTTCTCTGGCGCGGTGTTTGGACGGCCCGCGCGCCTTCTTGTCAGCTTGCTTCAACGCATCGCCTAGCTTAATTGCCGCTGCGTGCCGTTGCGTGAGCCTGAAGCGAATACGACCAACCGACGCGGGCTGTTCGACAGCCTGAGCGTGCGGCTATTCCTCGTGACGATCGGCGTCATCCTGCTGGTCGAATTCATCATCTTCCTGCCGAGCGCCGCCAACTATCGCGAAAGCTGGCTGAATGAGCGCGTGCAAGCGGCACGTATCGCGGCCCTCTCACTCGAGGCCGCGCCAAGCCGCATGGTGTCCGAAGAGCTGTCGAACGACTTGCTTATGCGCGCCGAAGTGCTGGCTGTGGCTGAGCTCAGCGATGACATGCGCGAGCAGATCCTGCCGCCCGCCATGCCGCTCGAAGGGCCGATGAAAGAAATCGACATGATGTCGGAGAGCTATTTCGGCGAGATTGGCGAGACGCTGGAGACCCTGCTGGCAGAGAATGGGCGCATGCTGGTCATTCGCGGCATGGGGTCTGGCGAGGGGCGTGTGCTGGAGGTCATCCTGCCAGAAGCGCCGCTGAAGCGGGGGCTGACCGCCTATGCCGGGCGCATCCTGATCGTGTCGCTCATCGTCTCGATCACAGCGGCGATGCTGATCTATTTCCTGCTGATCGCGCTCGTCGTGCGGCCCATCCAGCGGGTGACGCAGGCCGTTATCCAGTTCAGGCAGGACCCGGGCAGCTGGACGCGGCGGCTGGGGCCGACTTCGCGGCGCGATGAGATTGGCCGCGCGCAGAATGCCCTCGCTGACATGGAAGAGGCGGTCTCCGACAGCTTCCGCCAGCGCGAACGGCTGGCCCAGCTTGGTGAGGCGGTCGCCAAGATTAATCATGACCTCCGAAACACGCTCGCCACCGCGCAGCTCGCATCCGATGCCCTCTCAACCTCTGACGACCCGCGGGTCCAGCGCGCCGTCCCGCGGCTTGAACGTGCGCTGGAGCGGGCCATCGGCCTTGCGAGCGATACGCTGCGCTATGGCCGCTCCTCGACACCTGTCGCGCGGCTGCAGATGGTCAGACTCGCCGAAACGGTGAGCGAGGCGGCCATGGAAGGGATTGGCGATGGTGGCCAGGTCAGTTTCGCCAATGAGATCGATCCCGGCCTCACCGGCTATGGTGACCCGGATCATCTCTACCGGATAGCGGCCAATCTGATCCGCAATGCGGCCGAAGCGATGGGAGAGGCTGGCGGGACGATCACTGTATCAGGCGACCCGACCCGCATCGATTTTGCAGATACTGGCCCGGGCCTGCCAAAGCGGGCGCAGGACAATCTGTTCAAGCCCTTCGCCGCTTCATCGCGGCGCGATGGCACGGGGCTTGGCCTGTCGCTGTCACGCGACCTTGCCCGCGCCATGGGCGGGGAGCTTTCGTTGGTAGAGACCAGTGAGACGGGCACGCGGTTCAGGCTGACCCTCCCCGCTGCGCCGCCTGCCAAATAGGCTAGTCGAGTGTCAGGGCGACGCCTTCGCGGCGGGGGTCTGCCCCACCATCCAGCCCGTCGCCGCGCACGATGATGACGTGAAGGCCTGAATTCTCGCCGGTCCGCTCTTCAACGGCATATCCTGCCGCCGACAGCGTATCGGCCCAGTCCTGACCGCGCTCCACATCAATTTCGACGCCGACCGATGGGCCGCGCGCGATCACGTTCGGAAGGTTGATGGCTTCCTGCGCAGAGAGGCCCCAGTCGAGCACGCCGACAATTGTCTTGGAGACATAGGCGACGATGGAATTACCGCCCGGAGACCCGGTGACCATGAAGAGGTCGCCGTCCTGATCGAACACCATGGTCGGTGACATGGAAGAGCGCGGGCGTTTCCCAGCCGCCGGTGCATTAGCCACTGGCAGGCTGTTGATCGTTGGCTGGCGCGAGAAGTCTGTCAGCTCATTGTTAAGCAGATAGCCGTTCACCATGCGCGAATTGCCGAAGGCGGACTCTACCGTCGCTGTCATGGAGACAGCGTTGCCCTCACCATCGATGATGGAGATGTGCGTGGTGCCTGGCGTTTCGTCGGTTAGGTCCCTGCCCCACATGCCGATCATCGAACCACGGCCGAGAACCTCACCCGGATCACCCGGCTGCGGAGTGGCATCCGGCGCATAGACATCACCGACACGGGCATCGAGATAGCGCGGATCAATCAGGTCAGAGGTTGGCACCTGAACATAGTCCCCATCGGCGACGTAATGATCGCGGTCAGCATAGGCGATACGCTGGGCATCGACCCATGCGGCGAGCTTCTCATCGCTGTAACCGGGGCTGCTGCCCTCAGTCATGCGCTCATAAAGGCCCCAGATCATGTTCTGGGTAACCGCGCCGGAGCTTGGCGGCGGCGCAGAGCAGATGCGCATCGTCTCATGGTCGCCGCAGACCGCTGGGCGCAGCTTCACCTCATAGGAAGAGATATCGTCCAGCGTCATGGAGCCGGGGAGTGGTTCCTGAGACAGCACATCGACAATGGCCTGCGCATTCTCGCCTTCATAGAAGGCGGACGGTCCATTCTCAGCGACAGACTGGAGGAGGTCGGCATAGGCTGGGTTGTCGCGCACCGTGCCGACAGTCAGCGGCTCACCTTCCGGGAAGAAGTAGACGCTGGCATTTTCGTCCTCATCAAGGCGCATAGCACCGCGCAGGCGCTCATTGGCGAGCAGGCCGGCAAGGCGCGGAGAAACTTCGAAACCATCGCGGGCAAGATCGATGGCAGGCTGGAAGAGCGAGGCCCATTCGGCTTCACCTTCTGCCTCATGCGCGGCCTTGTAGAGCGCGATCATGCCGGGCACGCCTGCCGAGCGGCCTGACTGCCATGCGGTGACATAGTCGAGGACTTCGCCGTCGATCACGAACAGGTTTTCGTCTGCCGCCTGAGGCGCCGTTTCGCGCCCATCGAATACGGTCAGCGCATCGTCCTCATAGTCGTAATAGACCATGAAAGCGCCGCCGCCGATGCCGGAGCTCTGCGGCTCAACCAGACCAAGGACAGTGTGAACGGCGATGGCGGCATCGATCGCGGTGCCGCCTTCACGCAGGATTTTGAGGCCCGCTTCCACGGCGCGGGGGTCCGCCGCCGCCACCATGGCGCCCTTGTCCCAGATCCTGGGTGCGGGCGCCTGCTCTGTCTCTTCAAGTGTCGGTCGGTCGGGGACGCTGGTTTCAGATTGTGGCTGACACGCAGCAAGCGCGACCAGAGCGAGCGCTGGACAGAGCAAGGTGGAAGGTTTCATCAGGACTCCTCTTCGGTGTCCCCTTCAGCGGTTTCACCGGTCATGGCGTTTTCCATGCGATAGGGCGTTTCACCCGCATTATCCATAGGCACTTGAGGCATTGCCGCGCGCACTTCGCCAAGATTGGCGCTGATGCAGTCATCAAGCTCTTCCTGCGTCGCCTCACCATCGGCGCCTGCGCGCTCAATGCACTGGCTGAGGTTCGGGACTTCCGTCGAATAGGTCTGCGCCTCTTGCGCGGCTGCCGAAAGGCCGCCTGCTGCGATGGCTGAGACTGCGATGGCAAATTTGAGTTTCATGTCCTGCTCCCCTGACACGTTAAGACCTTACCCATTGGGGCGGTGGGCGCAAATGAAGCTTTTGTGCCCGGCTTGCCTGTCTGCAAGCAGGTTTCATGCCGGAGAGGCAGGATGGTTGGCGTGTTGTGTCAGAGGCCTGCCAGCTTTAGGGATCAGGTTGACGCAAACTCCTGTCCCAGCCCGGGACGGGCGAAAATGTGGAGCAGCGCGATATGTCCCGGCCCGGCCCAAAAAATCTCATCACCGACGTTCCAGGCATCGAGGTTGGCAATGCGGAAAACCGGGACGTGCTGACCGGCACGACCGTCATCGTCGCAGATGAGCCTGCAACGGCTGCCTGCGCCGTCGCGGGCGGTGGCCCCGGCACGCGCGAGACGGACCTTTTGCGCGCCGACACGATGGTTGAGCAGGTCGATGCCGTCGTCCTGTCGGGCGGCAGCGCCTATGGTCTCGCCGCCGCAGATGGGGTTTCGGCGAAACTCGGCGCGATGGGGCGCGGCTATGGCCTGAAGGACCTTCCGGGCGTGCCGAAGACGCCGATCGTTCCAGCGGCCATCCTCTATGACCTTGCCAATGGCGGCGACAAGGGCTGGGGCGAGCAGCCTCCCTATCGCCTGCTTGGGGAGGAAGCGTTCGAAAACCGGGCCAAGTCCTTTCCGCTCGGCAATGTCGGTTGCGGGCTTGGCGCAAATGCTGGTGCGCATGCAGGCGGGCTTGGTTCTGCCTCGCTTCGCACGGCTGACGGAATGACGATCGGCGCCCTTGCAGGCGTGAACTGCTTCGGCTCAGTCTTCATGCCGGGGACGAGCTGCTTCTGGGCCTGGCCGTATGAGCAGAATGGTGAGTTCGGCAACCACCGCCCGGGCGAGGGCTACAATCCTGACCCTGAAGAATGGGGCGATGCGAAGATGAACCCACAGCCCGGCCAGAACACGACGATTGCCTGTATCGCGACCGATGCAGCGCTTAGCCCGGCGCAGGCGCACCGCGTCGCCCAGATGGCGCTTTCGGGCTTTTCGCGCGCGATCAGGCCAGTTTTTGCTCCCTTCGATGGGGATGCGCTGTTCGTTCTGTCGACGGGCAAAATCCCTCTGGAAGAGCCCTCGCCCATTTCCCTGACGCGCATCGGAGAGCTTGCCGCTTCCACGCTCGCACGGGCGATTGCACGGGGTGTATATGAGGCAGATCAGTAGACTGCAGCATAAGCGCTTGCATCGTGCGCGCGGCGCCGCTATGTGTCCGCCCTCTCAACGGAGCACCCGTAGCTCAGCTGGATAGAGCACCAGACTACGAATCTGGGGGTCAGAGGTTCGAATCCTCTCGGGTGTGCCATTTCTTCCGAAAAATTCAGCAGGCAAGGCCGGGTTTGTTGCCCCGCATTGAACGCCATTTCACCAGGGCATCCTCGCGGATTTCCTGCAGCCGGTCTCTGACAGTCTCGAATCTCAGCTGATCTTCGGCCGTCGCTTCATGGTGCTGTAGATAATCGGCCCAAGCCGTCTCCAAGGCTGCGATTTCTTTCTCAGTGTCGTCGATAAAGTCTTTCCAGTCCTGGCGCGACACGAGCCCGCTGGGCAGTCCGGCATGACTGACGAACACACTGTTAGGTACAAATTTCATGGAGGAAGTTGCTTTGTTCTATAATTTTATGAGTAGAAACAAAGCGTTCACCTTCATCTCGTTCCGACGCTCTATGTAAAGGTCATGCTTTCATAACCATACTTCTTATTCTTCTACTTAAAGCTATGGAACTACAAATATATATCTATGCTTTAGACTGCATCGCCCGGCGTCACCTGACTGATGACGCGGCGGATCGTCATGAACAGCCTCACCACTGTTGCGGTCAGAAGTGCACAGACCAGTACAGTCAGCGCGAAGATCACTTCATACATCAGCCGGTACCAACCATCTGGCATCTTGTTGAATTCGCCGACCGGCAGAACCAACATGAGCAACAGGATGACGGCCCCGACAAGACTGATCGTGGATAGCCAGGCTACTTGCGAAATACTTCGATAGACATCGGAATCGAAGTCGGTTTGCGTCTGATTGGTCAGCCCAAGCAGGGTCAGCATGAGTGCAAGAGTGGTCGCTGAGGCACCCGCGATGGCGGAGCCGAGATAGAGACCCGTCTGGGTGAGTGACTGGATAAGGTTTGTCGCTTCGGCCTCACTATAGACGTTGCCGATCGCGAACCGCGCGCCAATTCCAATGAGAATGATAAGCCCAGTCGTCAGGATAACTGCGAGATGCTTCATGTCGTTCAGGTGCCTCCAGCCATTGGCAACCTTAATGCCACAGCGTCCTGAAGCGTTCCGCCCGACAGGGGTGTGGGAAACCACGCAAAGGGAGTATGCGTTTAATCTACCGTGACAACATGCCTGCTGACACCTGAAGATATCTGGCCGAACGGCCTGCCTGAGAGCGACCCGCTGATCTCACAGTTGCGGGCGCGCGTCCATCGTGACGGAATTTGCGCCGAGGACTTCCGCCTTCTGGCAGAGCGTGGCGGCGAAGCGTTTCAGCTGGTCTTTGGCGAGAACGTCCTGGTGAAGATCGAATTCGACGTCGCAAGCATAGGCGAACATTCCCATCTTGTGCATGTCGCCGAAGCTGGCAGGCGCCCCGAGATCATCACCGCTTATCCTGAAGATGGAGAGCTGCGCGTCCTCGGGCCGATGGGCTGGGGCGAGAGCCCGCACTCACCGCTGCGACAGCCCCGCCGCACACAACGCGTCGGCATCATTGCGCGCGACTTTGGACAGGAGCGCTGGCTGAAAGTCGCCGTCCTTGCCCGGGCGATCGATGAGGCGCGGCTGAACTACAATTTCCTGTTCCAGAACTCGAACTCCGTGGTGGCGACGCTGGCCGATGCGGCGGAGACCGGTTTTGTAGACCTCCCGGGCGGCGGGTTGAACCTTGGCTCTGGCAATCTCCTCTATGACGAGCTGATGGGCGGACGTCAGGTGCCACGTTTTCTCGTACGTGGTGGAACGTCCTATTCGGCGGGCGCTGAAAGCCCGGTGACCGATACGATCCCGCAATCAGCAAATACAGACGGTTAGCGGGAACGCCGCCTTCTCAAGCCCGTTGGTTTTACAATCGACAAGCAAGGAGAAGAACATGTCAGAACAGACATCCCTCGACACTTTCAGGCAAGCATTCGCCGGCTTTTCCGACAAGACGACAAGCGTTTACGTCCCGCGCCCTTCGGTGGAAGTTGGCGGCGAAAAATGGCGTATCCTGCGCAAGAACGTCATCGACGCCGTCGAGAAGCACGCGCCAGATGCGGCCTTCATCAAGGATCGGCTTGAGAGCTTCGAGCTCGCCGACTTCCGCGCCAATGGCATCGCGCTCTTCGAGGACAAGGAAAATCAACGCATGGCGCACCTCAATGCGCGTCCGGTTGCTTCAATCACGACGGGCGAGCACCCATTCATCCTGCCGCTTCTCGCTGACTATCAGAGCCGCAAGACCCACTGGGTGCTGTTCGTGACGAAGAGCGAACCGAAGCTCTATCTCTATCAGGGCGGCAATGTGAAAGACATGACCGACCGTCTCGACGCGCCGAAGTATCGTTCCGTCGAAGCACGCCGCCATGTGCAGGATGATGTGTTCTTCCATTCCGGCTCACGCGGTTCTGCCCGCAGCAGTGATGGCCGCTCTATCCATCATGCCCTCGGCACCGGACAGGACGAGGAGCGCGACAAGACAGACCTCGCCTTCTATGAGGAAATCGCCAATGCCGCAGACGCGGCGCTGCCGCCGCAGACCAAGACGCTGCACCTCATTGGTGAAGAAGGCACTGTCGGGCATTTCGCCAAGGTGATGAGTTCCAGCCGCTTTGAGATCGTGCAGCATCATGCAGGCGGCACGAATAACGTGGAGCAGAATATCATCGACGCTTTTGCCGAGGAGCCTGCGGTCGATGGTGAGCTTCCAGAAGGCAAGAGCCTGCCGGACCTGCAGGATGCCGCGAAGGCCGGACAGCTCGATACGCTTTACCTGCCGCTCGAAAGCGCCATGCTTGAAGAGGTGCACGACCAGGCGGATGAGCATGTGAAGTTCCGCGAGTTTGACCATGACAGCGCGGAAGCCGAGCAGAACCGCACCACCATGCTGGCGCTCGAAAATGGCGCCGACATTAGCTGGTATGCAGCGCATGATCATGACGCTGTTGCGGAAATCCGCGCCGATCTTCGCTGGTAACACTTCGGCTATCTTCCAGTTGCGCCGCGTCAGCCCTTGGACAGAGGGCTGGCGCGCGCTAATGTGTTCAGAAGAGACTGGAGAGATAACCGCCCATGTTCCTCAACTTCTTCAATGAGCTTCGTTCCGCCAAGATCCCCGTCACGCTGAAGGAGTATCTTCTCCTGCTCGAGGCGATGGACAATGACGTGATCGAGATGGAGGTCGAGGACTTCTACTATCTCTCGCGCGCCGCGCTCGTGAAGGATGAGCGCAATCTCGACAAGTTCGACCGCGCCTTCTCTCACGTCTTCAAGGGCCTCGACACGATGCAGGACGCCGTCGACGTGCAGGACTTGCCTGAAGAATGGCTGCGCAAGATGTCGGAGAAATTCCTCACCAAGGAGGAGATGGACGAAATCGAAGCCATGGGCGGCTTCGAGAAGCTCATGGAGACGCTGAAAGAGCGCCTCGAAGAGCAAAAGAAGCGCCATGAGGGCGGCAATAAATGGATCGGTACGGGCGGCACCTCGCCCTTCGGGGCCAATGGCTACAATCCGGAAGGTGTCCGCATCGGGCAGGAAAAGTCCCGCCACCGCCGCGCCGTAAAGGTCTGGGACAAGCGCGAATTCAAGAATTACGATGACAGCGTCGAGATCGGCACGCGCAACATCAAGGTTGCGATGAAGCGCCTGCGCAAATGGGCGCGTGACGGTGCCAATGAAGAGCTCGACCTCGACAATACGATCCGCAAGACGGCCAAGCAGGGCTATCTCGACATCGAGATGCGCCCCGAAAAGCGCAACACCGTCTCAGTCCTGCTGCTGATGGATGTCGGCGGCTCTATGGACCCGCACGTCCGCGTAATGGAAGAGCTGTTCTCTGCGGCCCGCTCAGAGATCAAGAACCTCGAATACTACTACTTCCACAACTGCATCTATGAGGGCCTCTGGAAGGACAATCGCCGCCGGATGAATGAGCGAATCCCGACCTGGGACGTGCTCCATAAATATCCGTCCGACTACAAGGTCATCGTCGTCGGCGACGCCACGATGAGCCCCTACGAGATCACCTATGCAGGCGGCTCGGTCGAGCACTGGAACGAGGAGGCCGGCGGCCTCTGGATCCAGCGTTTCGTGGAGCAGTTCCCGAACTTTGTATGGCTGAACCCGGTCAAGGCCGGCGCGTGGGACTATACCGGCTCCATCAAGCTGATTAACGAGCTGATCGGCCCCGGCCGCATGTTCGAGATGACCCTGCAGGGCCTCGAAGATGCGATGAAGGAACTTAGCCGATAGGCGCTTTCTACTGGTGTAAAACTAAACAGCCCGCTTGGTTCGACTTCGCTCACCATGCGGGCTTTTTTATATCTTCTCAGAAGACCGCATGGTGAGCCGAGCCGAACCATGGGCGTGCGCAACGCCTTTACAGCCGCCGCGGCAACCCTTCTAAATCCCGGAAAACGAAAACAGTGAGGAGACGCGCCCATGCCACGTATCAAGGCCAATGGCATCGAGATCGAATACCGCGAGATCGGCAATCCGGATGACCCGATGCTGCTGCTTGTCTCGGGCTTTTCCACGCAGATGATTTCCTGGCCGGAGAGCTATCTTGAAGGGCTGGCCGCCGCAGGGCGCCGCGTCGTCATCTTCGATAATCGCGACATTGGCCTGTCGACAGAGTTCACCAATGAGATCCCCCCTGCCCCGGGCGACATCATCAAGGGGCTTTCCGAAGGCAAGGACATGTCGAAGGAGGTGCCTTACCTTCTCGACGACATGGCCGCCGATGCAGCCGCGTTGATCACGGCGCTGGGCGCGGACAAGGCCGATGTCATGGGCAATTCCATGGGCGGCATGATTGGGCAGCTGATCGCGCTCAATCACCCTGAGAAAGTGCGCACGCTCATCCCTGTGATGACAACGTCTGGCGAGCCTTCCCTGCCGCGCTCAACCCCCGAGGCCCAGAAGGCGCTCACGGCCCAGCCGGAAATGCGCACCGCCGATGCGGTGGCCGAAATCTCTGTCGCATCGCGCCGTGTCATCGGGTCGGCGGATGGTGTCCGCAACAGCGATGAGGAAACGGCAGAGAGCGCCCGCGCGAGCTTCAACCGCTCAGACCGGCCCATGGGTGTTGCCCGTCAGTATGCCGCCATCCTTGCCCAGCCGCGCTGGCATGAGCGCCTGTCCACGATCAGCGTACCGACGCTTGTCCTGCATGGGGCCATCGACCCGCTCATCCTGCCAGCTTGCGGCGAGGACATCGCCAAGCGCGTGCCGGGCGCAAAGCTCGAAATCATCGAAAAGTGGGGCCATGACATGCCGAAGGCCATGGTCCAGCCGCTGCTGGACAAGATTGTGCCTTTCCTGAAAGCGAACGAGCCGGGCTGAAGGCAATGAGCGAGACCGCGCCTGTCCTGACCAAGACGAATGGCAACATTCTCGTCGTCACCATCAGCCGGCCTGCGGCGCGCAATGCCGTAGACCGGGAGGCCGCGCAGGCGCTCTATGAGGCATTCAAGGCGTTCGACTCGGATGACAGCCTGTCGGTTGCGATCCTGACAGGGGCGGAGGGAAACTTCTGCGCGGGTGCAGACCTCAAAGCCGTGTCCGAAGGGCGCGGCAATATCACGAAGCTGGACGGCGACCTTGGCCCAATGGGGCCAACACGCCTTGCCCTCTCCAAACCCGTCATCGCCGCCGTTGAAGGCTATGCCGTTGCTGGCGGCCTTGAGCTGGCCCTCTGGTGCGACATGCGGGTCGCCAGTGAAACGGCGCGCTTTGGCGTATTCTGTCGCCGCTTTGGCGTTCCGCTGATCGATGGCGGCACCGTGCGGCTGCCACGGCTGATTGGTCAATCACGGGCGATGGATATGGTGCTAACGGGGCGCGAGGTCGGTGTCGGCGAAGCACTCACAATCGGTCTCGCCAACCGCCATACTGAAGCTGGAGGCGCACTCGATGCCGCGCTGCAGCTTGCCCGCGATATCGCTGCCTTCCCTCAAGCCTGCATGCGCGCAGATCGGGCTTCCCTGCTCAACCAGTGGAGCCTCGATGAAGAAACGGCCCTGCGCGCAGAGGTCAAAGGCGGGATGGAGGTGATCCGTTCAGGCGAGACGCAGGCTGGCGCAACGCGCTTCGCGACGGGAACAGGCCGGCACGGCAAGTTCTAGCCTACCAGCCGCCCCCACCTCCGCCGCCGCCGCCGCCGCCGGAGAAGCCACCACCCCCGGAGCCGGATGAGGATGAGCTTTGCGGCATGGAAGCCGCCACAGCCGCCGCGACATTGGCAGTAACCGCCTTGTTGAGGCTGGCGACAGAGCCGCGCCCCATATGTGCCGCGCTCCAGCCGGGATTATAGTCGGCTGCTTCCTGAGGCAGGACGGACTCAAAATGCTTCGTCCATGGCTTTTCCACGCCGAGCGCGATGGCATACGGCAGGAAGGTTTCGTACCGGTCCTTCGTCATCGGCGGTGGACGGTCACCGCCAACTTCGGCCGCGTTGAGCTGCAGCTTCTCGGCCGTCTCCATGTAGAGCCTGAAGCCCTTGATCTTGGTGCGGACATCCTCGCCTTTCTGGGTGGCGGCAGGCATCAGATACATGAAAAGCCCGTTCATCGCCGCGATGGCAATGACGAGACCCGTCAGCCAGTTATTCCAGCTGGTCGCGTGAACGATCGCAAAGATGATGGCGACTGCAGACAGTGCGATGGCGACGAAGGTATAGCCGAGATTCCAGCGGAAATAGTCCGAGCCGAACTTCTCTGACACCTTCTTGCGGAAGGCCTGATAGGCGGCGGTGAAACCCTTGTCATAGCTCTTGCCGAGCGTGACAGGTTCGCTGCCTGCGAACAGCTTGCGGTACAGTGTCCATTCTTCGGCAGGCAGGCGCGGGGCGGTAGCAGCCGGCTTCGGTGTAAGCACGGTGTTCTTCTTGTCCTCGGCATCAATGTCGAGCCTGCCTTTGATACCAAGGTTTACCAGCGTCGAAATCAGCGCGTCATGATCATTGAAGCCGCGATGATAGATGTGGTGGCATGCGGCGGGTGAATATCCTGCGGGCGGCTCATAGAGCGCGAAGACTGGCCCGCGCGCCGGGTCGCGCCCGACACGGTTCCAGGAGCGGTAGAGGAATATGAAAACCCCGATGAGCGACGCGAGCAGGACTGCGAGCGAGCCATGCCGCTGCCACCAGAGTGCGCGCTTGTCGCCTGCAGACGGCGGATCGATGACGCCCTTTTCGATGCTGAGTGAAACAGTAAGCCCTTCGCGCCGGGCAAGTGGCGCGGTCGTCTCGAACACATAGTCACTGCCCACGCGCTCAAAGCGATAGGCGCTGCCGTCGCTGCCCTGCGCGCCGGTATAGCCAGATTGCGCGACATAGCTACCGCCTTCGGGAAGCGAAATGCGCGCGCTCGCTTCGCGGATCGGGAATTCCCAATAACTGCCCGTGACGTTCCAGTAGAGCTCATCATATTCGTCGAAATAGCGGACCTGGTTTTTGACGCGGTAGCTGATCTCATAAACATGTTCGCCCACGATGAGGCGCCGGTCCGGGTCCCCGATGCGGATGCGATAGGCATTGCCCTCGGTTGAGGTCTCGTACGGCTCATCATCGCCTCCGCGTTCAACCGACAGGATGTCATAATCGTAGCGGAGCCGGTCGCCATTATTCTCAAAATAGCGTGGGAGTTCGCGGAAAATGCCGCGCTGGATCTGATCGCCCTCGGCCGTGATGTTGATCGCTTCGGTGACGACGATGTCGCCATTCTGCTGGACATCGATGTCCACATCGAAGCGGTTGATGACCTCTTCAGCGGCTGCCGGGAAAACCGCCGCGACAAGCAGGCAGAGGAGAGCGAGGACGCGGATCATCACGATTTGCCTCCGAAATCGACCTCCGGGAGGGCCCTGTCTGCGGTCTCGATTTCGAAATAGGCGGCCTGATGGAAACCGAATGGACCTGCGATGAGGCTACCGGGGAAGGTCTCGACAGCGGTGTTCAGCTCACGCACGGCCCCATTGTAGAAGCGGCGGGCCATTTCAATCTTGTTTTCAGTGTCAGACAGGTCGTCCTGCAGATCCTTGAAATTGGCGCTGGCTTTCAGTTCGGGATAGCCCTCACCAAGCGCGATCAACTTTCCGATCGGGCGAGAGAGCGCGCTCTCTGCGGCGCCGCGCGCGGCCGCGTCATCGCCTGCGGCGCGGGCCTGATTGCGTTTTTCAACCACCTCTTCGAACAGCTGGCGCTCATGGCTGGCATAGCCGCGAACCGTAGCAACGAGCGACGGGATCAGGTCGGCGCGGCGCTTGAGCTGGACATCGATATCGGCCCAGCCATTGTTCACCATCTGACGCTTGGCCACGAGATTATTGTAGAGGATGATCGCGGTCACAACGAGCAGGACCAGGACGCCGATCAGGACGAAAAGCGCAGCCATGATGGCTCCTCTTCTTACAAAACCAGAGCGGACTATCGGCTATCACGCCGTCTCTGTTAAGGCCCTTATTGACCTGCCGCGCCCGCGAATGAAGCAGGCAGGTACCGCTCCGCCACCAAGCTTCGCTCCCGGTTGACAGCGCCGCATGGCAGGCGCACCCAAAGTGCCGTCGACCGGAGGAATGGACATGAAAAACGCGCTGATCGCCCTTCTTGGCTCAACCATGCTGGCCGCGCCCGCTTTTGCGCAGGACGCCGAACCGGCCGCAGAAAGCCCGGCTTCGGAAGCCTCCTATGGGGGCCAGTCTGGCCCGGACATGTCGCTCGAGGCGATGACGCCTGAGGATGAAGCGGTGAATGTTGGTCTTGCTGGACAGGACCCGGCCAATATTGCGCGCTATCTGCTCGCGAGCGGCGCGGGCAGCGTTTCAATCTCTCCCGATGGCGAAATGCTTGCCTTTCGCTGGGACGTGACGGGCGAGCCGCAGCTCTGGAGCCTGCCCATCAGCGGCGGCCAGCCGCAGCAGCTAACCTTCGGCAATGGCATCACCTTTTTCTCATGGTCGCCGGACAGCGAGACGCTGATCTATGGCGCCGACAATGATGGCAATGAGCAGGAGTCCTATTACCGCAGCGCTGCCGACGGCTCGTCCGAAGCGCTGGTTCTGGCGGCTGTCGAAGGCGGCTTTCGCGCCTTCGGCGACTTTGGCGCCGACGGCGAGACAATCGCTTTCGCCTCAACTGAGCGCAACCAGCAGGACTTCGACATCTATACGGCGGACCTCTCCACCGGAGAGACAACGCGCCTCTATGAAGGCACGTTCGGCTTTTTCGCGCATGACATCTCGCCGGATGGCACAAAGCTGATCGTCAGCGAAACGGTGGGCGAGGACTCCGACAATCTCTACCTGCTCGACATTGAAAGCCGCGAGATCACGACGCTCGCGAAACCTGATCCGCGCGCCAATCATACGAATGGCGGTTTCGCCTGGCTGCCGGACTCGTCGGGCTTTTATTTCGCCTCGAATGAGGATCGCGAATTTTCAGCCATCACCCACTATGACGTCGCTTCGGGCGAAATGAGCGTGGTGAAAGAAGCAGACTACGATCTCGGCGGGATCGAACTTTGCGGCAAAGCGGGGGCCTACATGGTCTACACCGAAAACGTCGATGGTTTCGATACGCTGCACATTGACCGGGATGGCGAAGACGCGGGCCTCGACACCAGTTTCCTGCCAGAAGGCCAGTATCAGGCGAGTTGCTCGATGGAGAGCTCCAAGCTCGCCATCCGGGCAAGCGGCTGGCGCACGCCGGGCGATGTCTATGTAATGGACCTTGATACCGGTGACCACACACAGGTCTTCGCGTCCAATTATGCGGGCCTCGACCCGGAGCGCCTTGTCCGTCCTGAGAGCGTGCGCATGATGGCGCGCGACGGGGTAGAGCTTCAGGGTCTCCTCTATCTGCCGGACGACACTTCACGCACCGAGGATGGGCCGCCGCCGGTCATTTTCTTCGTGCATGGCGGGCCGACGGGCCAGTCGGTCGCAAGCTTTGACCCTGTGGTGCAATACCATCTCGACCGCGGCCTTGCCGTCTTTGAACCCAATGTGCGCGGCTCCACCGGTTTCGGGCGGACCTATGTCACGCTGGATGACCAGAAAAAGCGCCGCGACAGCGTCCGCGACCTGATCGACATGCTGGCCGCGCTTGACGAAGATGGGCGCGTCGATACGAGCCGTGCGGCTGTCGTAGGCGGCTCCTATGGCGGTTACATGGTGAACGCAGTTTTGGCGCTTTATCCGGACGCTTTCGATGCGGGCGCGTCGCTGTTCGGCGTCGGCAACTGGGTGACCGCGCTACAAGTCGCCTCGCCCGGTCTCAAGGCATCCGACCGGATCGAGTATGGCGATATCCGCGAGCAGGAATGGATCGACTATTACACCGAGAACTCGCCCGTCACTCTCGCCGACCAAATCAAGGTGCCGGTGCTCTACTCGCACGGCGTTCAGGATCCGCGTATCGACATCTACGAGACTGAGATCATGGTGAAGACGCTGCGCGAGAATGGCATTGAGACCCCCTATGTCCGCATCCCGGATGAGGGCCATGGATGGCGCAAGCTGAAGAACCAGCTCTTCTATTTCCGCCGCCAGGCTGAATTCCTTGAAGAGCAGCTGATGGGTGATGACGCCGCCGAATAGGCGCTTTTCCTCGCTGAACGCTCTGGTCATGCGTCCCGCTTTCAGGCATCGGGGCGCGTGATGGCTTTTCCGCTCCGCCTCTTTCTTGTGACGGCACTCGCCATGACGGCGTTTGCCGCGAACTCCGTGCTGGCGCGCCTTGCCATGGCGACCGGCGAGGCCGGCCCGTGGAGCTTTACGCTGATCCGCCTTGTCTCAGGCGCGGTCGTATTGGCGCTGATCGTCTCGCCAAAGCGCGCGATCGGGTCTGGCAGCTGGGCCTCAGGGGCCGCACTCCTTCTCTATGCGGCGGCGTTCTCCCTCGCCTATCTGACGCTCGCGACGGGCACGGGCGCGCTCATCCTCTTTGCCATCGTCCAGATAACCATGATCGGCTGGGGCATCCTGCAAGGCGAGCGGCTGGCGGCCGCACGGTGGGCCGGATTGGCGCTGGCGCTGGGCGGGCTTGTCTGGCTGCTCCTGCCCGGCCTTGAAGCCCCACCCCTGATCGGCGCGCTGCTCATGGGCGCGGCAGGTATTGGCTGGGGTATCTATTCACTGCGGGGTCGTAGGGCGAGCCAACCAACGGTGCTGACGGCAGGAAATTTCGCGCGCGCTTCCGTGCTGGCCATCGTGATTGCAGGCCCGGCACTGCTTCTCAGCGGCGAAGCCTCCCCAAGCATCGAAGGCGTCGTCTACGCCCTCGCATCTGGCGCAATCACATCGGCGCTCGGCTATGCGATCTGGTACGCCGCACTGCGCGATCTTAGCGCCAGCCTTGCCGCAATCGCGCAACTGACCGTGCCAGCCATCGCCGCCATTGGCGGTATGGTCTTCCTGAGCGAGCCGCTGACCTTGCGCTTTGTGATCGCCACAGGCCTCATCCTTGGCGGCGTCGCGCTGGCGAGCATTGCCCGCCGCAGATCACCGAACTGATCAACCCGCGTCTTCAGTTTCCTCGATGCCCAGCCAGTCCTCGCGGAAGCGTTTCTCTGCTGCTGACAGCTCCTCGTCGCCCGATTCCTTGCGGGTGACCTTCAGCGCGGGGTCTTCAACTAGGGTGACTGAGACTGTGCCGTCCCCGGTGCGCGAAACATAAGCGACCTCGACAGTGTCGCCAGGTTCATGGCGTGAGAGCGCCGTGTCCACGTCACCGGTCGAGTTGATGTCGAAACGACCGATCCGGACAATCTCATCCCCGCGGTCCAGCCCGGCCTGGTAGAGCGGCGTACCGCGCACCGTGTTGGACGCGATCTTCACGACTGGGCCATCGGCCTCAAAGCTACCGCCGATCCAGGCCTTGCCGGGATTGGCGGGCCCAAGCTCAAGCCCCGCCTGCGCAAGAAGCGGCCCATAATCCGGCAGCGCGCCCGTCTCGATGTAATTCGCGAAGAAGCCCTCCGCGAAGGCCGTATCACCCGTCACCTCTGCCAGCGTGACCTTCAGGTCTTGATGCGTGTAGGCCGTCGCGGTCTTCCCGAACTTCCGCCAGAGGCGGCGCATATAATCATCGAGCGAAATGCCCTCAAACCTGCCACGAAGTTCGAGGTCCAGCGCAAGGCCGATCATGGCGCCGTAGGGATAGTAGGACATGAACGTGTTTGCGTTGTTATCGGGATCGATGGCCGTTGCTGCATCGACGAAAGGCGCACGCAGGCTCATCGCCATGGGGGACCGTAGCTCCCGCCCTGCCCCATTCACGACATAGCTGAGATTTCGGCTCAGCGTCTTCAGATACCCATCGACATCCTCTTCGCCCGCCCGCCGGATTGTCAGTGGTGCGTAATAGGTGGTGAATCCCTCAGCGAACCAGAGCGTGGTCGTCGGATTGGCTTTCGTAAAGTCAAAGGGCTCCAGTTCTGCCGGGCGCAGGCGTTCGACATTCCAGGCATGGATGAACTCGTGCGAGAGCGTGCTCAGCTGACCGAACTCGTCCTCATAGAGGCCCTTGGTGTTGCTGATGACGGTAGAATTGCGATGCTCCATCCCGTCGCCGCTGACATGAGGCAGATAGTCGGCGATGAAAGTGTAGGTGCCATAGTCAAAGCGCGGCGCCTCACCGAAGAGTTCGATCTGCGCGTCGACGACATTCTTCGCCATCTCGGCATAGGCGTCGGCGTCTTCTGGCGTACCGTCATGGTGGATGGCGAGGCGGATGGTCTGCTCACTATCACCCTCCCCGATCGTCCATTTGCGGAGGTCGAAGTCGGAAAGCTCGGTCGGGCTATCCATCAGATATTGCAGGTCCGGCGCGGTAAAAGCCATCGCCGACCCTGCCGGAACGAGCTGCGTCGCCGCTTTCCAGTCCGGGGACGCAGGCTCGAAGCTGATCTCTACAGGGCGGTCTTCCATTCCCTCCGCCCAGAGCAGCGTGGCGGGCATGTTGAGATGGGCGTGGGTGAGATCGATCTGCGAATATGTGCCATCGGCGCGGTCGGCATAGAGGGTGTAGGTCACCGTCGCCTCGCCATCATGGCCTTCGATCGTCCACGAATAGGGATCGTCCTGTGAGACGGCCAGCGCCTGCCCGTCCGCATCGACCGCGCTCAACCCGTACACATTCTTGGCAAACTCATGCAGCGCATACCGCCCCGGCGAAGCGCGTGACATGCGCACAGTGAGCGGGCCTTCGCCGATCTCACGGAAGGTGACGGAGATTTCCGCCTCGTGGTGCGCCGCGTTCGGGAAGGAGACATCGTAGGAAACCGCCGCGTCCTGCGCCCAGGCGCCCGCTGAAAGCAGAAGGGCTCCACTCCCCAATAGTGTTGCGCGCATGGTCGGCTCCTTTCTGATCATTGCTAGGGATATAAGCGGTTCGGTCTGGTTGCGACTAGGTGAGCGCAAGACTGAATGCAGCTCATCGCGGGCCTGCGACCAGCTGAGCCCAAAGCTAGCCCAGCATGCGTCATTGACGCCCGCGCCGTTCCCGGCCATTGCCTTGCGCCATGAGTGAGGCCCCTGCCACCCGCAAACATGGGAAGAATGCCTTCCTGTTTGTCATCGTCTGCGTGGCGATGGACATGATGGGCTTTGGCATCATCATCCCGGTCATGCCGTCCCTGCTCGAAGAGCTGACAGGCAATCCGGCCTCAGAGACGATCGTGATCGGCGGCTATCTTATGGCCACCTATGGCATCCTGAACTTTGTTGCCATGCCGACCATTGGCAATCTCTCTGACCGGTATGGCAGGCGGCCCGTCATGCTGGTTTCCATCGCGACGCTGGGCATGGACTTCATCATCATGGGGCTCGCCGACTCGGTCTGGCTTCTCTTCATCGGCCGCGCGCTGACCGGCATCTCATCGGCCACCTTCTCGACCGCGAACGCCTATATCGCCGACGTCACAGAACCTGAGGAACGCGGCAAGGCGTTCGGCATGATTGGCGCAGCTTTCGGCATCGGCTTCATCCTCGGCCCGGCCATTGGCGGGCTTCTGGGGTCGATCGATACGCGTCTTCCTTTCTTCGGCGCAGCCGCGCTGTCCATCGCCAATTTTCTCTATGGTTATTTCGTTTTGCCGGAATCGCTGGCGAAAGAGGACCGCCGCCCTTTCAACGTGAAGCGCGCCAACCCGTTCGGGGCCGTCAAACACTTCTCGAAGATCCCCAAGGTCGGCTGGTTCATTGTCGCCTTTGGCATCTTCCAGTTCGCCCACAGCGTCTTCCCGTCGACCTGGAACTTCTATTCCGACATCCGCTATGACTGGTCGGAAACGCAGATCGGCCTGTCGCTCGCGGCGGTCGGTCTTGGGTCTGCGGTCACGCAGGTCCTGCTGATCGGGCCAGCCATCAAACTGTTTGGTCCCGTGCGCACGGCCCTTGGGGGCATCGGCATCATGGTGCTCGCGCTCGGTCTTTTTGCGGGCGCGGTGCAGGGCTGGATGGTCTACGCAATTATCCCGCTCAGCGCGCTTGGCGGGGTGTTCGGCCCGTCCATCAATCAAATCATGTCCGGCCTGACACCACGCAACGCCCAGGGTGAGCTTCAGGGTGCAACGGCCAGCCTCAACGCATTCTCCATCATCTTCGCCCCGCTTTTGATGACGCAGACGCTGCACGCTTTCTCGGCGCCCGATGCGCCAGTCTATTTCCCCGGTGCAGCCTTCCTGCTTGCCTCCATCCTGACGGCGCTCTGCCTTATCCCTTTCATGCTTGGTGTGCGCGCGAACCGGCAGGCCGTGTCAGAGATTGGACAGGACGAAAGCGCCAGCAGCTGAATGCAGCGCCCTGATCTGGTGCCGCTGCTGCGCTTGGCGTAGGAAACCTTATGGCCGAACGACGCCCCGCCCTTTTCCTTGACCGTGACGGCGTCCTCAATGTCGATCGCGGTTATGTCAGCCGCATCGAGGACTTTGAGTGGATTGAGGGTGCCAAGACCTGCATCGCCAATTTCAACAAACGCGGCTGGTACGTGTTCGTCGTCACCAACCAGTCAGGCATCGCGCGCGGCTACTACACAGAAGCTGATATGCAGGCCCTGCATGACCATATGACGGAAGAGCTGAAAGAGGCCGGTGCCCATATCGATCGCTTCTATCACGCCCCCTGGCATGAAGACGGCGAGATTGCGCGCTATCGCAAATCGAGCATCGACCGCAAGCCCGGCCCAGGCATGCTGCTGCAGGCGATGGCAGACTTCAACGTCAACCGCGAACAGAGCTTCCTGATCGGTGACAAGGATACCGATATCGACGCGGCCCGCGCAGCTGGCGTTGGCGCCTTCCTGTTCAGAGGCGGCAATCTTGGCGTTTTCGCCGAATGGGCGCTCGCCAGTTTCGAAGATGGCGTGCGCGGATGAAGCGGATCGGCATCCTCGGCGGGATGAGCCCGGAAAGCACGATCATCTATTACCGCGCGCTCAATGCCGGGGCGCGTGAGCGGCTAGGCGCATTAGCGACAGCAGACTGCGTCATCGCCTCCATGAATTTCGGTGAGATACAGGCTATGCAGAAGGCAGGCGACTGGGCCGGAGCAGGCGAACACCTGGCGAGCGCTGCGAAACGGCTGGAGGCCGCAGGCGCCGACCTCATCCTGCTCGCGACCAACACGATGCATCGCTGCGCCGACGCCATAGAGAACGCGCTTGGCGTGCCCTTCCTCCACATCGCCGATGCGACCGCGATCAGGCTGAAATCAGATGGGCGCGCGCGTCCGCTCCTGCTTGGTACCGCCTACACGATGGAGCAGGACTTCTACAAAGGACGGCTCGCAGACCAGCACGGCCTCGGTGTGATTGTGCCGGGCGACGCCGACCGTGCGCGCATTCACGGCGTTATTTTCGATGAGCTGGTGAATGGCATCACCACCGATGCAAGCCGGGACGCCTTCCTCGACATTGTTCGCAAGTATGGAAAAGCCGGTGCAGACAGCGTCATTCTCGGCTGCACCGAGATTGGCATGCTGCTCGACGCCAGCAACTCGCCCTTACCCGTTTATGATACGGCGTTGATCCATTGCGAAGTTGCGCTGGACCTTGCGCTTGGAGACTTGGAACGGACCTAAGGGTTCATCGGCATCATGCCGCCATCCGCACTGACTTCGTCGACGAAGCGGCGGCCT
The DNA here is from genome assembly GCF_003576245.1 of Henriciella algicola. Taxonomy (GTDB): domain Bacteria; phylum Pseudomonadota; class Alphaproteobacteria; order Caulobacterales; family Hyphomonadaceae; genus Henriciella; species Henriciella algicola. The sequence continues at coordinate 251,595 of NZ_QWGA01000008.1, read as the reverse complement.
TCTTCCTCAGCCTGTTCGTCAATCTGGGCCCATTCGGCAGGCTCCATACAGACACGCTCACCGAGCATCGTGCCCATTTCCTTGATGCGGCGGCATTCGACTTCTCGTCCATCCGTCGTCATCATCATCTCGCTATTGGCCGATGGATCCTCGATGGCGGTGCAACCGGCCAACAGAGTTCCCATCGCAACGAGTGCGCTTGCGATCCTGGTCATCAGCTTTCCCCTTCCGATTTTACGCAGACGAAACGAAAAACGCCCGGAGAAGCGATCTCCGGGCGTTGAAACTGGCTAGAGGCCGGGTGAGTCTGGCCCCTGACCGGCACCGCGTGAGCTTCCCATGAAGTCCTCGGCGCCCTCTTCGGCTGCACGGTCGACCTCTTCCCACTCTGTCGGCTCCATGCAGACGCGCTTGCCGAGCATCGTGCCCATTTCCTTGATCCGGCGGCACTCTACTTCGGTGCCATCATCAGCGACCATCATCTCACTATTGGCGGACGGATCTTCGATAGCCGTACAGCCGGCCAGAACGAAGCCCATTGCGATGAGCGCGCTTATAATCTTAGTCATCAGGTACCTTTACATATTAATCTATGGAAAGGGCGTATCATCCCGATGCGGGCAATTGAAAGCGCTAAAGTGGCTTGAGCGTCTTTCCATTCAGGCCGCCCATCCGGCAAACCTCAATCCACTCGTCTTCCTTCACGGGCTGGACCGAAAGTCGGAAGCTCGTAACCAGCGCCATGTCCTGAAGCTTCTCGTTCGCTTTCACATCCTTGAGGGTCACTGATTTCGGCATATCGCAGACCGCCCGCAGATCGACGCAATCCCAGCGATCGTCATCGGTCGTCTTGTCCTGCGCGCTCTCTGCCGAGACCTCGACGATGCCCACGACTTCGAGGCCCTTATTGGAGTGATAGAAGAAGCCCTTGTCGCCAACCTTCATGTCGCGCATGAAATTGCGCGCCTGATAGTTGCGAATGCCGGTCCACTGCGTGCCCGCTTCGCCAGCTTCTTTCTGGTCGTCCCAGCTCCATTTGAACGGCTCGGACTTGAACAGCCAATATGCCATCGCTGTCTCCTCTCCATGGTTTCGTGAGCTGACATAAGACGGTTCGCCGCCATTGCGACAGGGACAAGCAGACATCTTGTGCCAGCGCGTCTGACTGAGTTGAATGTGGGCTTAGAAAAGCCGACTAGCCCGTCGCCGCCGACTGGAGGCAGGCTTCACGCACCAGAAGCTCCAGCTCGTTCCAGCCCTTATAGGCGCGAAGGTCCCGGTCAGCGCCGATCCAGGCATCCTCGAAGCTTTCGCGAAGATCGTCATCGACGAGGATTGGCAGAAGCGGGTCGAGACAGACCCGGATGGTGAAACAGATCGCGCCCGTTTCCGGCAGCTTCCTTACCGTCTGGCGTTCGACGCGCAGGAACAGGTCTTCAGGCTCTGCCGCGAGCGTCAGCGGGCGCTCGGGCGTGAAGCGCTGTGCGCCTGCCTGGACGGTCCAGTTGAACCGCTCGAGCACCTTGCCCGGCGCGAGATTGGTGAATATCCGGTCGATCCGGCTGGCAAGTTCCGGGCTACCGCCCGGCACTGGGCCGTGCAGGTCATGGAGTGTGCCGCCCATTACTTCAGGCAAGGACCAATAGGTCGGCGCGGTCACCGCCGCCGCGACAAGGCGCCAGACGCCATCATCGTCAGGCTCCAGCAGGCAGAGATCATCGGACACAAGCGTCGCCGCCCGTGCGAGTGCGTTCTCGAACGAGCTTTGCGATGAGGTATTCACGGCCTCGCCAATCATGGCGAGCAGTTCGCGCGCGGCAGGGCCGTTCAACTCACCAAGCAGCGTCTCTTCCGGCTGCTCCTCGAGCAGCATGAGCCGGTCCAGCTCGCAGCCATCCATTTCCATATCCGGCAGGAGCCAGCTGCGCTCTGGAATGGGGTTCAGCGCCGGGGCGACTGCAGGCGGGCCATGCAGGAAAGGCAGATAAGGCGGCGTCCTAAGCGGCACGTGCCTGCCCCCAGCTGACGAAACCTGCAATCTTTGGCGTGCTCGGCAGGTACATGGTGTGCACGTCTTCCATGACGAAGCCTGCATCAGCCAGCATCGCATTGGCATCGCGCGTCAGGTGGCATCCACCTGCAAGCGGTTTCCAGAAGCGCTCAACCCGGCGCTGCCATTTGGCGACGCCCTGATCGGGGGCGAGGCCGTGTTCGGAAAAGAGGACCTTGCCGCCCGGCTTCAGGACCCGGCGCACCTCTGCCAGCGACCCGGCCCAGTCAGGAATGGTGCAAAGTACGAACGTGATCACGACCGTGTCGATACTACCATCCGGCAGCGGCACGTTTTCGGCGCCGGTTTCCAGAAATTCGATCCGGCTGGCCCAGCCATACTCGTTCGCCGCCTTGCGAGCGCGCGCCATCATTTCCGGCGAAGGCTCTAGGGCGTAGAGCTTTTCCAGCTTTGAAGCATCATAGAAGCCGAAATTCGTGCCTGACCCACAGCCAAGCTCCAGCACCTTGCCGGTGGCGAGCGGCACGACCTTTTCGCGCTGCTTCATGATCGGCTTGGTCGCGCAGGCGCACGAGATCAGTGGTGGTACAACGAATTTGTCCCAGAACCCCAAAGTCAGCCCCCTGTTTCGAGTTGCTGGCGCGCGGCGGCGTTGGCTGGCTCAAGTCGCAGCGCCTGCTGTGTGATGACAATGTCATAAGCGAGGCCATCTGCCATGGGGGCGTAAACAGCAGAGCCGAACTGGCTGCCCTTCACGCCGACACGCTCGCCCTGCTCACGGGCAAGGGCGAACACGTCGAGGCCGGGGTTCTCTGACAGGGCGAGACCATTGCTGGTCGCCTCACTGACAGAGCTTGTATTGTACCGGCGGTTCATACGGCCTTCCATGTATTCAAGCCGGTAGACGCTGTCATAGCCCAGCATGTTTGCCATTGGCTCAAAGGTGATGACGCGCGCCCCGAGCGAGAACTCATCTCCGCTAAGAACACAAGGCTCACCCTCGGCGCCCGGGTCGAAACAGGTAACCTCGCCGCCGCCTGCAAGATCGACATTTACGCGATAGGCATTCTCTTCACCGCTGACCGCTGCGAAGGTCACTCGCGCGACCGGCCGCTCATAGGTCAGGCGCTCATAGGTCTGCAGGTTCAGGCCGAGGAAGGTGCCGATGCCCGCGATCCCCAGAAAGCCGATACCAAAAAGGAAGCGAAGCGCGCCCGTCATGACCCGCAGCTTGAACAGGCGCCCAAGCCCAGCAAAGGTCAGCATGAGGCCAACAACACCCGACAGCGCGGGCAATATCCACCAGATCAGATCCATTTTCTCATCTCCATCGCCCCCCAAAGGCGGTATTTCCAGCAAGACCCTAGCTTATCAGGGCAGCATGTCACCAAAATAACGCCTGCTTAACCCTGTCATTGCGGAACGTGCATGCTAGACATTCAGCGAAAGTCAAAAGCTGCGGGAGGATTTCAGATGAAAAAGTGGGCATTTCTTGCGGGCGTCTGCCTGACCGGGTTGTGCGCGATGGGCGCAGGCGCGCAGGACGCAGGCAGCGATGAGGAAAGCCGCCGTTTCACCGCTGAACGCGTCTTCGACATTGAATACGCGACCTCACCTCAGATTTCGCCTGATGGCTCCAAGATCGTCTATGTCCGCCATTCCATGGACCAGCTGACCGACCGCGACCGCGGCGATCTCTGGATCATCGACGTCGCCTCTGGCGAGCAGCGCCCCCTTGTTACGGGCGGCGCATCAGCGGGTGGCCCATCATGGTCGCCCGATGGTTCGAAGCTTCTCTACTCAACTGCCTCGGCCGACGGTAAGCCGGAGCTTCGCCTCCACTATCTCGACACCGGCCAAAGCTTCTCCCTCGCCCAGCTCGAATATGGCGCTGGCGGTGCGAAGTGGTCGCCTGACGGCTCGAAGATCGCCTTCTCGATGTTCGTAAAAGGCGAGAAGCCGAGCTTTGCGACGCCGCCAAGTCAGCGCGCAGGCGCCCAGTGGAGCGAGCCCGTCCGCGTCTTTGATGACCTGACCTTCCGCTTTGACGGCCAGGGTTATCTTGAGGAAGGCACTACGCACACATTCGTGCTCTCTGCCGACGGCGGTTCACCGCGTCAGGTCACAAAGGGCGACGCTGACCTTGGCGGGCCTGTCTGGCTCGACAATGATACGCTGCTTGTCACCGGCAACACGGCCGAAGACGCCGACCTCGACCCGATCGAGAGCGAGATTTACGCCGTAGAGCTCTCCGATCTTTCCATGCGCGCGCTGACCAGCCGCGATGGACCTGACTTCGGCCCGGTCGTCTCTCCCGACGGGCGCACCATCGCGTTCCGCGGCCATGACGACAATCTCAAAGCCTATGAGCAGGCCAACCTCTATCTGATGGATGCCGACGGCTCGAACGTCCGCGAAATCGCCGCCGACTTCGACCGTGAGATCGGCGCCCTGCAATGGGCGCCCGATGGCCGTTCGCTCTACAGCGCCATTGAGAATGCCGGCAATATGGACCTCTTCCAGATCACGACGGGCGGGGACACCTCTGTCGCCGTCTCAGGCCTTGGTGGCACATCCATCGGCCGGCCTTATGCGGGCGCAGACTTCTCTGTTTCAAAGACGCGCAACCCGGTCATCGCCTATACTGCTGGCACCGCTGACGCCCCAGCAGAGGTGGCGATCGCCGGGCGCGGCGTGAATGCACGTACGCTGACCTCGCTCAATGCTGATGTCCTGCCCTATCTCGACATGGCCCGCGTTGAGGAAGTCAAAGTTTCTTCCAGCGCCGATGGCCGGGAAATCGAAGCCTGGGTGGCCCTGCCGCCAGACTTCACCGCCGATGGCAGTTTCCCGATGATCCTCGAGATCCATGGCGGCCCGTTCTCCATGTACGGCCCGTTCTTCGCGAGCGAGATCCAGCGCTATGCCGCCGAAGGCTATGTGACCGTCTGGGCGAACCCGCGCGGTTCGACCGGCTATGGTGAGGAGTTCGCCCAGCTGATCGACAAGGCCTATCCGTCCACCGACCATGACGACCTGATGACCGTCGTCGATGAGATGGTGGCCCGCAACTATGTCGACCCGGAACGCCTCTTCATCACTGGCGGGTCTGGCGGCGGCGTGCTCACCGCATGGGCCGTCGGCAAGACAGACCGCTTTGCGGCAGCCGCCACGATCAAGCCGGTCATCAACTGGTTCACCATGGCACTTGCCGGCGACATTGCACCCTTCGTCTGGCGCCACTGGATCCGCGAGGATCCGTGGGAAAACCCGCAAGCCTATTTCGACCTCTCGCCAATCTCGCTCGTCGGCAATGTGACGACACCGACGCTTGTCATGGTGGGCGAAGAAGACTGGCGCACGCCAACCTGGGAAGCTGAGCAGTTCTACACCGCTTTGAAACTTCAGGGCGTCGACACGGCCCTGATCCGCATTCCGGGCTCCCCGCACTATATCGCCGGTCGCCCAAGCCGCCTCATCGCCAAGACGGACAACATCATGGGCTGGTTCGCGAAATATGACCCTGCAAAGCAGGACGGAGAAGGCGAGGAGTAGGACCCAGAATGTCAGACCTTGATGCCCTGATCGACGCTCTGCCCAAGGCCGAGCTGCACCTTCACCTCGAAGGCAGCCTCGAGCCTGAGCAGCTCCTCGAATTTGCCGCCCGCAACAAGGTCGACATCCCCTTCAAGACGCTCGAGGAAGTCCGCGCAGCGTATGAGTTCTCCAACCTGCAGGACTTCCTCGACATCTACTATCAGGGCATGTCGGTCTTGCAGACAGAGGCCGACTTCCACGACCTGACCGATGCCTATCTGCAGCGCGTCGCCGCCGATAATGTCCGCCATGTCGAGGTTTTCTTCGACCCGCAGGGCCACACCGAACGCGGCGTCCCGTTCGACGTGCCGATCAGCGGTATCCTGAAGGCGCTCGATGCTGCGAAGGCAAAGTATGGCATCACCTATCGCCTCATCATGTGCTTCCTGCGCCACCTCTCCGAAGAGGAAGCCTTCAAGACCTGGGATCAGGCAAAGCCCTGGCTCTCAAGGATCCATGGCATCGGCCTCGACAGCTCAGAGAACGGCCACCCGCCTTCCAAGTTTGCGCGCATCTATGAAGAGGCCCGCAAGGAGGGGCTGAAGCTCGTCGCCCATGCAGGCGAGGAAGGCCCGCCCGCCTATGTCTATGAGGCGCTGGACGAGCTGAAGGTCGACCGCATCGATCACGGCAATCGCTCGTTGGAAGATGAAAAGCTTGTCGCCCGGCTGGCCGAGAGCGGTATGACGCTGACAGTGTGCCCGCTTTCGAACCTCTCGCTTTGTGTCGTCGATGACCTCACCCAGCACCCCATGAAAAAGATGCTGGAGCTTGGCCTTAGGGCGACGGTGAACTCTGACGATCCGGCCTATTTCGGCGGCTATGTGAGCCAGAACTTCCGCGAGACGGCCAAGGCCGTCGGCCTGACCCGCGATGACATCATCACGCTGGCGAAGAACAGCTTTACCGGGTCATTCCTCTCCGCCGATGAGCAAGCACCGCATCTTGAAGCGATTGATCGCGTAGCGGCATCTCACTGATAGCGAGATAGGTTCGACATCGTTGAAGGCGCGCCGCTGAAGCACGCAAAACTTCCGTTCGAAAGCAAGCTTGCCTACGCGCTAATCGCCATGGCCGACCCGCTGGTCATTCTGTCGAAGCAAATGGCCAGCGCCCGCGCTTGGACGATGTCCCGTCCATCTCTTGAAGGCCCGGGAAAACGCGCTTGGGTCTGAAAAACCAACCAGATAGGCGGTTTCGTTGACCGAGACTTTTTCGCCTTCAAGATAATCAATCGCGAGGCGATGGCGTAAGCGGTCCAGCAACTCGTCAAAGCTCGTGCCTTCCTGCTTCAGCTGCCGGTACAGCGTCTGACGGCTCATCCCCATCTGCGAGGCAATCGTCTTCATGCTGACATTGCCCGTATGCAGATCTGCCATCACGCGTCGCTCGACCTCGGACGCGACTGTGTCTGAAGCTTCAAGCTGCTTCAGGAGCTCGTCGGCATGCGCGTTCAGCATGCCAAAGACATAGCCGGGCGAGTCCGATATCGTCATCGTGAAATAAGCAGGGTCGATTTCCATCGTGTTCCGCTCCTGGCCGAACTTTACCGGCACACCCAGCAGCTCCTCATAGAGATCGCCATAGTCAGGACGCGCATGCGTAACCTCGGCAGACAGGTAGAGCGGCACCTTGGGAAAGACGCGTGTAAATCCGCAGATGAACCGGCCGAGCGTCGATTCAGTCAGTTCAGGAAAACTGTTGGGATTGGCCCGCTTGTCGACAATGTAAGTGCGCCCGCCATGTTCCTCGATAACAAAGCGATCCTCGCGTCCCACGCCTTCTACTTCGATAACCAATCGGCCATACCGGTTCATCTGCCGGAAGGCCTCGTCCATGGTCGGCGCCGCAAAACAGATCAGGCCCACAATGGACAGCACGTTGAACCTGATATCGGTGCCAAAGCGCAGCGCGAGCGCGGGGTCTTCGGACAATCGCTTGCCTTCGCGCATAAGACGTTTGAACCGCTCGAACGGGATACGCGCCTCACTTTGCTTGAGATCGTCTGCGCTCAAACCGGCGGCTGACAGCAGTTCAGCGCGGTCGGCGCCGAGGCTGACGGCAAGGTCGAGCAGAGCTTTCGTATAACCAGCTGATACTGAGGCTCCAGCCATTATCCTCCCCTCGGGCGTCGCCCATTCGCGTCCGCCCTATTGTTACCACAGGTCATGAAATTGGAACCCGCCGTCATGGGGTCAGCCGCGCTGCGCCGATAAAATGCAGCCAAATCGCACTGAAAAGACCAAGAAAATGACAGCGCTCACTTCCCGCCCCGCAATCCTCCCGCAACTTGATGCCTTGCGCGTCCTGAAACTCTCAGGCGCACTCTGGTTCGTCATCGCCGTGATCGGACAGGCCGCCTTCGCCGCCTATATCCTGGGCTTCTACGGTGTATCGACCGCCCAAGGTGATTTCGAGCGGATGGATGGCCGCGTATTTCACGGCTTCATCGATGGGGACCTGCTGGGCAACAGCCTGTTCCTGAGCCATGTGCTGCTGGCCTTTATTATCACGTTCGGCGCCCCGTTTCAGCTTGTCCCACAGATCCGCAACAACTTCCGCACCTTCCACCGTTGGAATGGCCGCCTCTTCCTCCTCGTGGCCGTCGTGATGAGCGTCGGCGCACTTGTTCTCGTCTATCATCGCGGCGTTGTCGGCGGCGCCTTTGTTGCGACCGGAAACACGATCAATGCAATCTGCATTCTCGTATTTTCCGCGATGACGCTGAGATTTGCGCTCAAGCGCCGGTTTGCAGATCACTATCGCTGGGCGATGCGACTCTTCATTGCGGCGAGCGGCGTCTGGTTCTTCCGGCTCGGCTTCGGATTCTGGGCCGGTATCACGGGCGGGACAATGCCCGGCAGCGCCATGGACCTGACCGGACCGTTTGACCGGTTCCTTGGCATCGGACACGCGGTCATTCCCCTGCTTGTCCTAGAGCTCTACCTCCTCGTCCGCGACAGAGGCTCAGCCCCCGCGCGCTACGCCATGGCAGGTGGAATGGTTGCCGTCAGCGCGGCCACAGCACTCGGTATCTTCATGGCCGCTCAGATCTTCTGGCTGCCCGCCTTACACTAGGGCGGCGAATATTGATAAAAACGCCCTAAGGCCCTGTGAGCCGTCGCTGACCTGGCCGGGTCGATGTGTCGACCTTCTCGGTCCAGCCCATTGCGAGGTAGGCTTTCATAGCCAGCGCATTCTGGTCATCGACGTCGAGCGAAAGCGGCGCACGCGCCAGATCTCGCGCGACTTCCAGCAGGCCTGACCCGACCCCGCAAAGACGCCAGTCCTCTGCGACGAACAGATGCGGCACGTAAGAGCTTTTCCGCTCCAGAGTCAGGAAGCCGATGACGCCGGCGTGCGGTTCTTCGGCAACGATACAGCGTGAAAGGCGGAGCGTCTGGCGAAGGCGGATGAGCTCATCGACGGGGCCACTGCGCCAGGGAAATGCATCAAGACAGTCGAGAAAAAGCGTTTCCACGCTGACATTGTCAGCTCGTGCGTAAGGCCTGATCTTCCAGCCTGCACCTTGATGAAGCAAAAGCGCCATGCCCACACTTTTAAAGAGGCGGGCTTCGCTGCAAAGTATTTTATGACGTTTCGGTAACGTGGCGGGCCGCTTTCCGGGCCAGCCGATGCAAACGGGCCACAACTTGCCAAATGGCCCATCACCGCAAATAGTCAGCGCCACATGATGGAGGGAGTTCATGAGATCAGCCTGTCTGATAGCCGCCGCACTTGTGGGCCTGCCCGCGAGCGCTGAAGTCGTCACTGCGACCGCTGACCATTACACGCTGCGCCATGAAGCGGTGTCGGAGCTGAGTGTCGAAGAGACATGGGAGCGCCTCATCCAGCCCGACACTTGGTGGCACGCAGATCACACCTATTCCGGCAAGACCGAACATCTCTGGCTAAACCCGAATGCGGGCGGGCCATGGATGGAAAGCTGGGAAGGCAACGCCGTTGAGCACGGCCGTGTCCTCTCAATCCTTGAGAACAAGATGCTGCGGCTGGACGCCCCCTTCGGCCCGCTGCAGGGCATGGGCGTACAGGTCACCTGGACTATCACCTTGGAAGAGGATCCCGAGACAGGCGGCACGAAGATCGTTTTCGACGAAGTGGCGAATGGCTCAAGCCAGAGCGGCCTCGCCCAGATCGCGCCTGCCGTAGACATGGTCAAGCAACAAGCGATCACACGGCTCGCCGACCCCTCGCTAACTGGTTAGGCTAGGGTCACGAACCGCAAGCGCAACCGGCGGCCACCTTCATCGCTGCGTATTACTGTCACGCCAGCCTGTCTGGCGAGCGTGTCGACCAGCCTGTCAGCTTCAGCAGACTCCCCATAAATCGCGACATCAGCCCAATTTCCGTCGTCCACAAGGTCGAGCCACGGGCCTTCTTCGTCTTCCCCCGCCTGGAGTAATATCCGGCGTTGGTCAGACCCGTCCTTGTTGGCGTAAAGCCGCGTCATCGTTTCGTGGATGATGAGCGCAAGGGGCGTGACCTGTGGCACTGAAACTGCGAAGCCAACACTGAGCGAAAGCTCGATCTCGAGGTCAGGAGAGAGAGTCTCCGCCGCCTGTCCGGCCAGCTTTTGAATCAGATCGGCGACTTCGACCCCTGTTTCCCCGCTCTGATAGGTAAGGTCGAGACCGGCCGACATGGCGCGAAGGCGGCCGATCGCGTGTCCCACAAACAGTTTCACTTCCGGATTTTGAGTCAGGCGAGACGCGCGGCGAAGCAGGGAAATCTGCAATTGCAGATTGTTGTTCACCCGGTGGTGAAGCTCTTTGGTCAACAGCCGATTGATTTCCAGCGCAGCTTCGGCCGACTGCTGGGCTTCGCGGCGGGCACGCACCTCGCGGTCCAGATCGGCGACCTGCAGGCTCAGCGCTGCGAACCGATCAGTATCGTCAACGTCAAAACGGAGCATGAAATAGACGCTGGCTCCGCCCCGGCGCAGACGTTTCCCGACGCCGCGCAGCCGGAGGCCCGACGGACTTCCATCCTTGAAGATGAGGCTGAAAGGGCGCGGATCTGCGCTTTTTCTCAGGTCGGCGGTCAAGGCGCTTCGCGCGCGCTCATCGCCAACGAGCAAGGCGTCGAGTTGCTGCCCCGGTCTGGCCTGTTCAATGAGACGGCGCATGGCATGATTGCTCGCATGGACGCTTCCGTCATCCCCAACAAGCATCAGCGCTTCGCGCGAAACGTCGAAAATGTCTGTCCATTGCGCGAAAGGCGAGGGATCAGCCGCCAAAATATTCCCGCCCTTCGGGCGCCTCGTCCGGCTGAACCAGATTGACCACCACGCGGCATCCCTTGTCACCGCGCGCGATGGCTTCCTCGATTACCACATTGGCATATCCAAGATTATCCGCCGTGATCGTCCCGAACACATTAGACGTCATCATGCAGAGCGAGGGACGACCTTCGACAAATTTGCCAAAAGGACACGCCTTGTTGCCCAGCACAATTTTCGTCTCATCGGCTTCGATGATGTAAAAGTCGCCTTCAATACGACGTTTGAGATCGACCAGTACCTGGCCGATTTCTTCGCGGCTGAGCTTCTGGACCGCAATCTCTTTCTTGTAAGCCTGGTTAATCTGATTGCCGATGGCCCCGCCAACGACCGAGATGTAACCGGAAGCATCCTCTAGCCCGACGACAGATTCCAGCGTGCCTGCCAGTTCGCGCAGAAGGGACCTCAGAAACAGGTCACGGTTCAGCCCGACATCAGCAGTTTCAACAGGACTTACAGAAATCGCCATGGCACCACCCCTATCTGTTCCTGACATAACTTAGGTTAAACACTTTTGGTTCGATGCCGACTGCAACAAGTTTTACGATTTCAGCCGTGGCGCCTCTGTTTTCATTCGGCATCTGAGCCTGCCCATCAAAGGGGCGCACGAACGCAAAATGAAAATTTTTCGGCCTAACCTCCTTGCGCAAATCACTTTTTCGTCACATCGCTCAAGTTCCGTTGATGAAAGGGTCCGGAAATGAAAAAACTTTTCTATGTTGCTGCCGCTGGCGCGTTCGCCGCTGTCCTCGCCGGTTGCGAGGGTGACACCACAGAAGTCGAAATCGAAACCCCACCGGCTGAAGAAGAAGTCGTGGTCGAGGAAGACACTGTTGGCGAAGACCTCGAAGAAGCTGCAGACGAAGTCGCTGCTGAAGCTGAAGAGCTCGCAGAAGACACCGAAGCTGCTGTCGATGAAGCCATGACCGATACCGACGGTGACGGCATCGCAGACGAAGTCGACACCGACGATGACGGCGACGGCGTCGCTGACAGCGAAGATCCAGACTTCGAAGAAGACTAAGGCATGCTTCGGCTCGCGCATCCTGAATGCGCGCGCCATGTGAAATACAGTCTGAAAAGGGCAGCCGATGGGCTGCCCTTTTTATTGTCGGCGCCCTAACGCCCTTCCAGGGTCGTGCTTGCCAGATCAAGATACGGTAGCGGATCCACACTCTGGTATCCTGGCGTCTTTTCTACCAGCTCATCGAGCCAGGCCTTGTGCCCCGAGCCGTAAACCACAAGGACACGGTCACCTGGCTCAGTCACCTGTTGAAGCTTGTTGAATATCTTTGCGTTGCGCATGAACCAGTAGGCGGCAAGCTCTGCGCCCGGCTGCTCCTCGCCTTCGCCATAGCCGATGATCTCCCAATAGAAATGGTCCGGCACCCAGTCGGAATTATGGAGCTTCAGAAGTTCCGGTATCGTCGATGTGGCCTGAAGGGCCTCGAACTGCGAAACCATATCGGACATGTCAGCCAGTGCCGTGAATTCCTGCTGCCTGCCTGCGCGCTCGGCGAATGCCGAAACCCGATCAAACGGGAAATAGTCCGGCTCGTCGCCAGATGGCTGCTCATTGATCGCATAGACACGGTCCACACCGGCAATCCGGGCAACGCGGTAGCCGATCTGAACATCCTCGCTCGCTTCGTTCAGCAGGTCATCAGCTTCGAAACTCTGGAACCCCGCGTCCAGATAAGGCGGCTGCGAAACGATCTCTAGCGCGATGGCCGTCGGCTCGAAGCTCGCCAATGCTTCGCCAAGAACCTGCAGCTCTTCCTGACGATTGGGAGAGAGAATGTTGTCGGTCTCGATGTTATTCACATCCAGACCCGGATTATCGAAGTGATAGACGCCGAGTACCATGACCTGAACTGGTTCGGACTCGCCTTTGACGGCGTCTTGCGCGGACACGGGCCCGCCGGTCATCGCCGCGAGCGCTAGAACGCATGCCAGTTCACGCCACATCAGCGCGACCTCCGAATGGCGATCGAAGGCCGCGTGCCCCCAGCCCGCCACGATAGGCAAGCTCAGATTTTTTACTAGCGAATGGTCCGGTCATGATGGTCTCCTGTAAAAGAGACCACCATAACAGAATTTCCTAGAATCCGGCGTGCTTACGCGCTGGCCGCCTTCGCCGCTTTCTTGCGCTCATGCGGGTCGAGGTGGATCTTGCGCAGGCGGATGGACTGCGGCGTGACTTCAACCAGCTCATCTTCGGCGATATAGGCCAGCGAACGCTCGAGCGTCATTTGCAGCGGCGGGGTCAGGCGCACGGCCTCGTCGGTACCCGACGCGCGGACGTTGGTCAGCTTCTTGCCCTTCATGACATTGACCTCAAGGTCATTGTCGCGCGTGTGCTCGCCGATAATCATGCCCTGATAGACCTTGTCACCAGGGTGGATCATCATCGGACCGCGGTCTTCGAGGTTGAAGAGTGCGAAGGCCACAGCCTCGCCCTGCTCCATCGACACGAGAACACCGGTGTGACGGCCTTTGATCGCGCCCTTGTAGGGTGCGTATTCAAGGAAGACGCGGTTCATGATAGCCGTGCCGCGCGTATCGGACAGAAGCTCACCCTGATAACCGATCAGGCCGCGCGTCGGCGCGTGGAAGACGAGCCGCGTGCGCCCTGCGCCCGATGGCTTCATCTCCATCATGTCGGCTTTGCGCTCCTGCAGCTTCTGCACGATCACGCCGGTGTGCTCATCATCGACGTCGATGACCACTTCCTCTATCGGCTCGAGCTTTTCGCCCGTATCCGGGTCTTCCTTCATAACGACCTTTGGGCGCATCACGCCAAGCTCGAAGCCTTCGCGGCGCATGGTCTCGATAAGAACGGCCAGCTGAAGTTCGCCCCGGCCGGACACGGTAAAGGCTTCGGCTTCGGTCGAGCGTTCCACCTGAAGCGCGACGTTGCCTTCCGCTTCCTTGACCAGACGGTCCCAGATCAGGCGCGAGGTCACCTTCTTGCCTTCGGTACCGGCCAGCGGGCTGTCATTGACGCGGAAGGTCATGGAGAGCGTTGGCGGGTCGATTGGCTGGGCCTGGATAGGCTCACTGACCGAAGGATCGACGAAAGTATCGGCCACGTTCGCTTTGGTGAGGCCCGACAGTGAGACGATGTCGCCAGCGACACCTTCCTCGATCGGCTCACGGCCAAGACCGCGGAAAGCCAGCACCTTGGAGACGCGGCCCTGCTCAACCAGCTCGCCATCGCGCGAGAGAACTTTCACCGTCTGGTTCGGCTTGATGGTGCCGGAGGTGATGCGACCGGTCAGGATGCGGCCAAGGAAGTTGTCGGACGAGATGGTCGTCGCGAGCATCCGGAACGGACCTTCCTCGGTGCGCGGCTCTGGTACATGCTTGATGACCAGCTCGAACAGAGCCGCCATATCGGTTTCCGGCTTCTCGTGATCCATGCTCATCCAGCCATTCTTCGCTGAGCCGTAGAGGATCGGGAAGTCGAGCTGTTCGTCATCGGCGCCGAGGTCAGCGAAGAGGTCGAACACTTCGTTGATGACATAGTCAGGACGGCTGTCCGGCTTGTCGATCTTGTTGACGCAGACGATCGGCTTGAGGCCCACTTTCAGCGCCTTCGACACAACGAACTTGGTCTGCGGCATCGGGCCTTCAGCCGCGTCGACCAGCACGATCGCGCCATCCACCATGTTCAGGATACGCTCCACCTCACCGCCAAAGTCGGCGTGGCCCGGCGTGTCGACGATGTTAACGCGCGTATCGCCCCAGACGACCGATGTTGTCTTGGCGAGGATCGTGATGCCGCGCTCGCGCTCCAGATCGTTGGAGTCCATCATCCGGTCGGCAGTCTCTTCATTCTCGCGGAAGGTGCCGGACTGTTTGAGAAGGCAGTCGACCAGCGTGGTCTTGCCGTGGTCAACGTGGGCGATGATCGCGATATTGCGAAGCGAAGTAGGCTCGGTCATGGGAGGATAAGGCTTTCAAGTCTTGTATGGGGCGCGCTTTACACGCCTTGGCCCATAAAAGCGAGTGCCTGCCCACAGGCGGCGCGGTCTCAGAGCGGAGGTAGCTCAGGAAGCGCGCGAACGACCGCCAGTGCTGGAAGGTTGGTCATCCATTCCCCGCAGGATATTGGCGCCAGCTCCTCGCCATTCAGCTGGCCGAGAACAATGGCTTCACCGGCACTACATGCGCGCCGCATCTCGGCATAGGCCGCCCCCGGCGCGTCGACGAGATCGATCCCGTTCAGCTGCCTCAGCTGCGGGTTGCCGGGCAGCTGGCCGCCGCAATGCTCGCTGATATCGGTCCAGTAATGGTCTTCACGCTGATAGAGGCTGACCTGGTTCTGGCAGACATCCCGCTGCAGCGCACCGAGCGCGGTACCTGCCAGCTGGAAATCATCGGGATGAGGGGCGGTGGGCGCCAACAGCTCCACCTCAACCCCGATCTCCGAAAGACCAATCAGGAAAGCGCTCCACTCTTCAGCGTTCATACCTTGAGCAAACATGTCCATCCGGCGCGCAAAGGCCTCTCCGCCAGCCTCACTCGCCGCCGCCTTGAAGGTGGCTGAATCGAAGGTGCGGTCCTCTCCGGCGCGAGCGAACACGTCTTTCCAGATGGTCAGAATATCGCCGCCGCCATGCTGAAGCGAGGCTGCCTCGGCGATAAGCTGGACCAGTGCGCCGCAGTCATAAGGCGCGCGCCCCCGGCTGCCATAGCGTGTCGTGGTCAGGGGCCGGCGCACCAGCGCGCGCTGACACTGATTGATCTTCTCTTCGATGTCGGCACGCAAATGCGCCTCATCCATCCCGGCGCGCATGGAGATGTACTCGGCCGCCCCCTCATGCACCCAGGACTGCTCTGCATTCTCGCTGGAGCTATAGAGCTGCCCGACCCACACATGCACCGTCTCATGAAGGGCGAGGCTCTTCATCCGGCCCATGAAGTCATCATCCGATGGATCAAGGTCGAAACCACGCACATGCAGCGTGATGAAACGGCCAAGGGAGCTCCCCTTGAAGCTCGCCCCGTCACCTTCGCGGTAGGTCATAATGAGCACAGGCGGCGCGGGTGGCGGCTCAGTAAACCGGTCTGTCAGTGTCTCGCTGATCGCGTCGATATCCGCCACGAACTTCCCGCGCAGCCAGCCCGGAATATCCGGACCCGCGATCACGGTGGCATGGTCGTCGGTGACATGATCTTCCGGGCCGATATAGACGAAACCGCCCGTTGCCGCGGCGACGCTTTCGCCGCTCGCGCGGCGCTCATTTGCGGCGAGGAAGACCTCTCCATCCGCCATCCTGCTGGCGGCCATGAAGGTCTCATAGCCGCTCAGCGACAGCCCCTCGCTCAAAACTGTCCAGCCCGCCTCACCAATCCGGAGCACCGGGACATATCTGCGATCATAGAATTGGTCAGACGGTTTCATCCGCAGCTCGAAACTGTCAAAGGCAGAGCCACCCACCCGCGCCAGAACCACACCGTCGAACTGCCAGTCATCGCCCTGCGGCACCCAGAGCCGGATACGCTCATCGGCCTCCACCCACCCTTGAAAGCTCACGCTCTCTACAGGCTCTGACAGGGTCCATACCGCCGCCAGCTCATCGCCCTGGCGCTCCAATACTACGTCCGCGCGCGGGGTCTCTACGTCTTCGCCGGTCTGACTGACAGCGAGACCGGCGAAGAGCGTCAGAGCGAGAAACGCGAGCAGATATCTGGAAATGTTCACCGCAGGATTCTGACCGAAACCCTCACCCCTGCCAAGATGGGGAACGCCCGCGTCCGCCTGTCGTTGGTCCAGACACCCAGACAATCCAGAGAAGATGCCCTCATGACCTATATAGAAAAGCACCTGAATCAGGGCGAGACCATAGTCCGCGTCGGGCGCTTTCACTGGCTCTGGTATGCACGCGCCTGGGCCGCGTTGATCATCTTCGGCTGGCTGATCGTTGGCCTCATCTATTTCATCTATGAGATGATCCGCCTCATCACGACCGAGTTTGCCGTCACTGACAGACGCCTCATCAGGAAGACCGGCTTTATTGCCGCCAATGTCGACCAGATGTCCCTCGAGGCCATTGAGGGCGCGAGCCTAAGGCAAGGCGTCATCGGCCGCATTTTCGGCTTTGGCAATCTCGACATTGACGGGCGCGGCGAAGGCGAGGTCGACTTCCCTATCATGGCCGCACCAGCGAAGTTTCTGAAAGCCGTCAATGAAGCCCGAAGCGCCGCCGAACGGGCCGCCGTTGACCGGCTCGCCGAAGACATCAGTCACAGATAATCGGCTGGCCTGCCCCTGCGGCATTAAAGCATGGCCTCGCCCGGAACGCTTGAGAAGTCGCTTCGTTGATTGGGCACGCAGTCAGAAAGGCTGCCCTAGCAATGATTTTAAATTTGAGGAGATAGAATATGTCCAAGAGAGCAGAAGGTAAAACGGTCGCCATCCTCGCCGCAGACGGCTTTGAGGAAGTGGAGCTGACCTCCCCAAAAGAAGCGCTTGAGAATGCAGGCGCCAAGACTGTGGTCGTCTCGCTCGAGAGCGGCGAGATCCAGGCCAATCAGCACCGCGACAAAGGAATTATGGTCAGTGTCGACAAGACGCTGGACGATGTGAAGGCCGACGATTTTGACGCTCTTCTCATCCCGGGCGGCCTGTTCAATCCGGACACGCTGCGCCAGAGCCAGAAGGCGCTCGATTTCACGTCGAAATTCTTTGAACAAGCCAAGCCGGTCTTCTCGATCTGCCACGGCCCACAAGTTCTTATTTCGGCAGGCCTGGTGAACGGCCGCGAGATGACCGGCTTTACCGCCATTCAGCAGGATCTGAAGAATGCAGGCGCCGTCGTTCGCGATGAAAAGGTCGTGGTCGACAAAGGTCTCGTGACGTCACGCAACCCGGACGACCTTCCCGCGTTCAACGACAAGATTGTCGAAGAGCTTTGCGAAGGTAAGCACGAAGCTCAGAAGAAATCGGTCGCAGCGTAACTCATCCCCTCGCTCAATGACCGTATGGAAGCGTCCCCTATTTCAGGGGGCGCTTCTTTTTTTGTGCGATTGTTGCCGACCAGGTCTCAGCCGCAGTGGGTGTCCATCACGTCCTCTCAGTCTCAACCCAACGCCGCCGCCAGAATGAAGCAGGACAGTCCCTGCGAACAAACGAGCCTAATATTAGCTTGACCGCTAATTACTGGTTATGCTAATTAGCATTTATGACAAATAATGTATTCAGCGCGCTGGGACATCCCCTCCGTCGGCAGGTCATGGATCTGCTGCGAAAGGGCCCGCGGACGTCCGGCGAACTTGCCGACGCATTCGACGCCAGCTGGCCAACGGTCAGCCGGCATCTGGCTGTGCTGAAAGACGCCGATCTCATCACCGCCGAAAGACATGGCACCAGCATCATCTACCGCGCCAATACCAGCGTGATCGAAGATGCTGCCGCCGCCCTTCTGGCACTTATCGGCAAAGACAATGGCGACGACGACATGAAGGAGGCCGCAGAATGATCAGGACAGGTTTGATATGGTCGGGGTTGGCGATCGCCGCCATGCTGGGAACCCTCATCTGGGCGTGGAGCGCCCTCCCAACGGGGGTGAACATCCCCGTACATTGGGGACCAAGCGGAGAGGCGGACGGCTTTGCCACGCGCGATAAAGCATTGCTCATTCTCGCTATCCTGCCCGCAAGCGCGATCTTCACCTCATTTCTGCTCGCCGCGGCGCCCTATCTTGACCCGTTCAAGGCCAACCTCCAGCGCAGTAGGCAGGCCTATACGGCGATCTGGGCCGGCAGCATGGTGCTGCTCGCGGCACTGACCGCAGGCATCGCCCTCATGATGACCCGCGGCGCGAATGGCGCGACGGATTCCAATGAATTTGTCCGCTTCGTCATGGCTGGATGCGGCGTGTTGTTTGTCATCATCGGCAACTACCTGCCAAAGACCCGCAAGTCCTTCTTCCTGGGCATCCGCACGCCCTGGACGCTGACCAGCGACTATACCTGGGAGAAGACCCACCGCCTTGTGGGCCCGCTCTATATCGCTGCAGGTCTTATCGGCATCGTGCTCGCCTTCACCATGACCGGCATCTGGCTCGCGCTCAGCTTCACCGGCGTCATTCTCGGGGTCAGCCTGTTCGGCGTCGCCTATTCCTGGTGGGTATGGCGCAATGCGAATGACCGTAATGAAGGCGCAGACTACGTGGTCTGAGACGAGGACTAGCTTGAAAGCCAAAAGCGGGCGCGGGGACTTCTCTGCGCCCGCTTCTTTTATACCTCAAAGCCGCAACCTAGATGGGGCCCTCCAGCTGAAAGCGCGCAGAAAGACCCGCCACATGAAAGCGACCCTCCTCCGCCTCTTCATCCTGTGGCTGTCGATCTATGTGCTGGTGCTGGCGGGGCTGACATTGCTGCGCGCCATCTCGCCGGGCCTGCCGCTCGCTCTCAGCACGCTCATCCTGACGCTTATCCTGGTGCCTACGATCAGCTTTCTCATCGTCCCAATGGCAGGGGCCCTCACCGCGCGTCTGCTCGGCAAGGGCCCCACTTCGCATTAAAGTCTGGTCGCGAAGCCTAGTTGTCGCGGTCCTTCACCTCGGCCTCATTGGCAATCGCGCGGTCTTCAGCATCGAACTTCACGCTTGGGGCTGCGCCGCTGCCGTAAGAGCGTGACTTCGCCGCCAGCCGGTTCATCGACTCTTCCATCGTGCCCTTGCCGACCGCCATTGTCTGCGCGGCAGACACGCCGACAGCTTCGGCATCGTCGAACTTGCCGAAATCAGCACCGAGGAAAACAACTTCCCACCCCTTTGCCTCAACGCGGTCCAGCGCGGCTTTCGCGCCTTCATGAGTGATCTCACGCGAGGAGTTCTCCAGACCGTCCGTCATGATCACGATCACGGCCTTCTCCGGATTGTCGCTTTCAGCCGTCGAAATGATGCGCCCGATGGCATCGAAAAGCGGCGTCATCCCGCGCGGCGACACCTCATCAGAGGTGACAGCCTGCCAGTCGTCTGGCGCCACGTTTTCGCGCAGCACATCATACTGAAGTCCGTCCTGCGCATCGAAGACCGCCAGCGTGACCGATGTTTCCAGCGGCGCCGTCTCACCCTCACCTGCCTCGCCAACAGCGGCGGCATAGGCGTTGACTGAGGTGAGCGCCTCATCCCAGAGGTTTGACATCGAGCCTGTCCGGTCGAGCAAAATGTAAGAATGGACCGCCTTCGGCGCTTCTGGCTCTGGCGGTGTATCTGGCGCGGGGGCTGGACGTGCAGCGCACGCCGCGAATGCAAAACCTGCGACCAGGGCCGCGCTCAGGAACGCTTTTCTCAACATGGGATCATCTCCTCCAGTGACCTTGGACCCCACCCCGGAGTCCGGTGGGGCAGAAGCTCACCGCCAAATGCGGCCATGACGCGGCGGCTTCGCGGTGATCAGGGGGTGATCTTCGGGCAGGCCGGGCGTCCGACAAATTCGAGGCGGCCGGAACTCGCCCCGGTTGCAGCGTGTTCTTGATGAACAACTGGCAACAAAGGATACGCGAAATGGATATTGTTGGAATTCTCGTCTGGCTCATCATCGGCGCAATTGCTGGCTGGCTCGCTGGCAAGGTGATGCGCGGCGGCGGCTTCGGCCTCCTCGGCAACATCATTGTCGGCATCGTCGGCGCGGTGCTCGGCGGCCTGATCTTCGGCCTGCTTGGCATTGGCTTTAGCGGCATAATCGGAAATCTGATCGGTGCCTTCCTCGGCGCCTGTATCCTGCTCTTCCTGATCAGCCTCGTGAAACGCGCCTGATCAGGCCAGCAGACACAAACCGACAAAGCCCCGGCACGGACGCCGGGGCTTTTTTGTGGCTTCAGCCCAATCCACTTGCTCCGCAGGCGCACTTGAATATGTTGCGCGCCAGACCGACCCCCTGCCCCAATGGAGCAAACAGCCATGGCTACCAAGCACGCGCCGAAGAAAGTCGTCCTCGCCTATTCCGGCGGCCTCGACACCTCGATCATCCTGAAATGGCTGCAGACCGAGTTTGGCGCAGAAGTCGTGACCTTCACCGCAGACCTTGGCCAGGGCGAAGAGCTGGAACCGGCCCGCGAAAAGGCGCTGAAGCTTGGTATCAAGCCAGAAAACATCTTCATTGAGGATGTGCGCGAGGACTTCGTGCGCGACTATGTCTTCCCGATGTTCCGCGCCAATGCCGTCTATGAAGGCGTCTACCTGCTAGGTACCTCGATCGCCCGCCCGCTGATCGCCAAGCGCCAGATTGAGATCGCGGACATCACGGGCGCCGACGCCGTCTGTCATGGCGCGACCGGCAAGGGCAATGACCAGGTCCGCTTCGAGCTTGGCTATTACGGCCTCAACCCGGACATCAAGGTGATCGCCCCGTGGCGCGACTGGAGCTTCAAGTCCCGCTCCGACCTTATCGCCTTCGCTGAAGAGCACGACATTCCGATCGCCAAGGACAAGCGCGGCGAAGCGCCTTTCTCGGTCGACGCGAACCTCTTGCACACCTCCTCAGAGGGCAAGGCGCTCGAGGATCCAGCCGTTGAGACGCCGGATTTTGTCTACCAGCGCACCGTCAGCCCGGAAGACGCGCCGGACCAGCCGGAATACATCACCGTCCAGTTCGAGAAGGGCGACCCCATCGCCATCAATGGCGAGGCAATGAGCCCCGCCACGCTTCTCACCGCCCTCAACGAGTATGGCCGCAAGCACGGCATTGGCCGCCTCGACCTTCTGGAAAACCGCTTTGTCGGCATGAAGTCGCGCGGCATGTACGAGACCCCGGGCGGCACCATCCTGCTGACGGCCCATCGCGGCATCGAACAGGCCTGCCTCGACAAGGGCTCGGCCCACCTCAAGGATGAGCTGATGCCGAAATATGCAGAGCTGATCTATAATGGCTTCTGGTGGAGCCCGGAGCGAGAAATGCTTCAGGCCGCCATTGACCACTCCCAGCGCTATGTCGAAGGAGAGGTTCGCCTCAAGCTCTACAAGGGCAATGTCATTCTCGTCGGCCGCTCATCGCCTTACTCGCTCTACAGCGAGAAGATCGTCACCTTCGAGGACGACCACGGCGCCTATGATCAGAAAGACGCCGAAGGCTTCATCAAGCTGAACGCGCTGCGCCTGCGCCTTCTGGCTGGCCGCGACAAGAAGGCGGGGAAGAACTAGGAATGCTGGAGTTTATCGGCCAACACTTCCAGACAATCCTCATCTTCCTGATCGCCATTGCCGCGATCTATATCGCCTATCAGCAGCACCTGACGAACAAGCACAGGTTCAACCTCGCCCTGTTCGAGAAGCGGATCGCCGTCTACTACCCGGTCAGGGACTTCCTCCTCTCCTATCAGAGGGACCTCAAGGTCGATTTCGAACAGCTTCGGGAGATGCGCCGCAGAGTGCTCGGCGCAGACATCCTGTTCGGCAAGAAAATCGTCGAGCTGAACCAGGAGATCATCGACATGGCTGTCGAATACATGACGGTCCAGGACACGCTTCAGGACGTTGAGAACCTGACCGAAGAGGAACGGTTGACGGCCCTTAACACCGAAAAGCGCCTGACCCTGAGGCTCGTCGCCGCCGCCGAACGCGCGAATGAAGCCTACAAGCCCTACTTCAAGTTTTCCCGGCAGAAATAAGGGCCGCTCAGCCCCGGTCGGGGGGTATCGACCTGAAGCGCCTGCGGTGAGCGACGAGACCGCCGAGACTTTTTCTTCAATTCCAAAAAGCTTCCGTAGACCCCGCCAACGGGCAATTGTGTCCGAAGATACCTGCGGAGGCAGGTATCGAGAGTGCACCGCCCGCCATTCTCGTGACGACGGGTTGGCTTGGCACCGGTCGCACCATGGGTCCCTGCCTGCGCAGGGACTTTCGGTAACTGAAGCGATCATCAGAGCCAGACCGGTCACCTCCTATCCGCCCTCCCAACAAAAGCGCGGATTAACGCGGTTGAGAGCGGGCCTGACCAATACCGGCCACAGACTCCATGCCGCGCTGCAAACGCGGTCCCTATCCAAAGTGGAGTGGCAGGGTAATGGGGTTCAATTCCCCGGCGGCCGTCCATCTTCCTGACCCGCCCAATACGCAATCGCCCGTATAGCCCGCATGCCACCGCCGCCGCATCCTGCACAACAGACAGCGGGCGCGGGTGGGAGGCGCACAATCTCATGGGCAAACTGACAGTCGATCCGCTGGCCATTGCCGCGCTCGCAGGCTTTGGCGCCCTCGTCGCCATCGTCCTTGGCATCACGATCTGGTTTATTCGCCAATCGACAAAGAAACCGGGCGAGCTCTAGACCGCTCTTCACATGCGCGGCGCACCCGCCTAGCCTTCTGGTCAGACGATCTGAAGGGGGAGGGCTGCATGGTCAGGTCCATCGCTGCGGGGCTCTCCGCAATTGCCATCGCTTTGCCAGCCATGGCGGAGGATACGCCCGCCCCGGCCGCCTGTCCGGAGAATGCCGAACAGGTCCTCAGCGACATGTATGACTATCTGCGCGGCACGCCGGAAGCGTCTGAAATCTCGCAGCATTTCGACACACTCGGCGCGTTTGAAGAAAGCTGCGCCAATGATCCGGTCATCCTGGGGCGGGTGGCCTTCAATTACGCGACCATGGGCAGCATCATGGCCTCGCAGGAGGCACGCGGCCTCATGCTGGACCAGTCCTTCTATCTTGCCGCCCAGCAGGACCAGCTGATCGACGAGGAAGATGAGGCACAGCGCCGGATGGGCTCGCAGGTCAATTTCCTTATGCGCGAATACATCATGAAGGAACTGACGCGCCTCTACACAAATGGCTATGTCAGCCTGCCCTATGAAGGCGAGGCGGAGAACATCTTCTCAACCACGTGTCCATGGGTGGACCGGCCAGCAGACAGGTCCCGCGCGGTCGCCGAGGCACAAGGGCTGCTCAACGCCGTCAAAGCGGACATTGATGCGGCCCCCGTCAAATCCGTCACGTATCGGCTGGAGGGTCTCTACAAAACCTGCCGGAGCGTCGCGCCAGACATCGCCTGGATCTATGCGCTAACCCTGTCCGAATATGCCGAAGCGGCGCTGGCAGACGGCAACACTGAGGCGCAGCAACAATACGCCGAATGGAGCATCGGCCTCGTCCAGAACATGCTGGACCAGAAAGACCGGATCACCCTGCCAGATATCGTCCTCGCTGAAGGCGAGAGCCATATTGAAGCGATGCGATCAGGATATCTGGCAGCCGAATAGGCAGGCCGGACGGCGCCCCCGCAAAATCACCAATCGACAAAACGCAGGCAAGGCGCGCATATTCCCGTCATCTGATCTGGAGCCTGCCATGCGCCTCATAGCTACCTCTGTCGCTATCCTCGCCCTGTCCCTGCCAGCCGCCGCAGAGCCTGCCAATCACAACGTGTTCGGCACATTCTACACACAGGCTGGCACCTCACGCGTGACGATTGAAGATTGCGGCGATGGCAGCCCGTGCGGCCGCGTCAGCGCCATCAATCCGAACGTGCTGGAGCCCGGCACAACAGCTGAAGACCTTCGCACCAAGGCGGGCGACCCCGTGCTCGGCCTTCTTATCCTCGAAGGCTTCGAACAGAAGCGTAGCGACTGGCGCGGCGGCACCATCTATGACCCTGAGAACGACAAGACCTATGCTGCGCGCATCAAACGACTCGCAGATGGCGATCTGGAGCTGAAAGGCTGTGTCGGCCCAATCTGCCAGACACAGATCTGGACCGAATATGAGGGTGAGTAGCCTCCGCCAGCCATGAGAACGCCATAGGCCCGGTCACCTAGACCGCTCACCGCTTCCGAAGATACCTGCGCAGGCAGGTATCCATATTGGCCGGCCCACAACAGCCCGCATCCTGAAAATTATACCTCATGGCCCCAGCAATGAGCCCGCATGGTGAGCGAAGTCGAACCACGCGGGCGGCGCGCACCGTCTTACAGGTCGCAGCCCCTCCTCCACCACATTGACGCCCCCAACCAACCGGCGCATCTAGCCGCCCATGCAGATACGCCTATTCCAGCCTGAAGACCTCGCCGCGCTCCACAAGATCAATCAGGCCGGTGTGCCCGGCGTTGGGCATGCTGAAACGGTAGACGACCTTGGCGCCCTGATCGCGATCGGCACCTGCCTTGTGGCCATCGGGGGCGACGACGAACGGATCGGCTTCATCAACCTGGTCTCGCCTGGCACCGCCGCTTACAACAGCGACAATCTGCGATGGATTGAGGACTGGATCACCCGTGAGCAGGTCAGCGCCCATTATGTCGACCGGATCGCGATCGGCAAAATCGCGCGCGGACAGGGTGTCGGCGAAGCGCTCTATCGCGCCGCCTTCGAGGCGGCGAAACCAAATGCGTATCTCTGCTGTGAAGTAAACACCGACCCCGACAATCCGGGGTCACACCGCTTTCATCAGCGGCTGGGCTTCAAAGCGATTGGCGACCATCGCTACCGCGCGGACTATGCCGTCCGGTTTTACGCGCGAGACATCTAGCCAGCCGACAGGGCTTGCACGCTCAGGCGGCGCTTTCAAAAAAATCTTCGCCCTCGATGGCGGCGAGGACTGTGTCCATGGCGCTGCCGAGTTTCTTCTCACCAATCCTGGCGATTACTTCATCCAGCACCATGCGGAACTGGATGGTAGAGCCATCGCTGCCCATGCTCTTCGCACCGATGGAGCCGAAAAGCGCGCGGCCTTTCTTGTTCTCCCACAGGACGTCGGCAATCAGTTCGTCGAAACCGGCTTTCTTGGAGTCGGCGGCCAGAAGCGCAATCAGAAGACGGGCGAGGCCCTTGCTATGCCAGGCGTCCAGCAGGCCGATCGAGAAATCGCCGCGCTTGTCGGTTTCATTGCCGCGCTGGGCATGAACCGCGCCAATGATCGGCTTCTCGGCCTTGGTTTCATCGATGGCGACCCACGCGATGTGCTTGACGCCGTCAACATCTGAGAGGCGATGCACGACATGGTCCGGCAGGGTTGCCGCGCCATTGAAGAAGCGCAGATAGCGCGAGCGGTTCGACAGCTGGCTGATCGCGTGGCGCAGCGCATCCTCATCTGCGGGCACCATTGGACGCAGGCGCACAGGGTCGCCGTCCAGTGTCTCGATCAAGATGTCTCGTGCCATTTGCTGCACCTGCTCAATAATTTATGCTGCACCTGCGAAATAAGTAATCGGCGGCTGCTTTCCAAGCCCTTAATGGCCGCCTATTGCATGCAAATTGTCACAGCAGGTGGTCGCTTTTGAAACGGGTCTGAACTGACGCGGTTCCGATGAGCAAAACGATCCACGAGGTAGTCAGGCGATCGCGATTCTCAGCTTCACCGGTTTAGTCTAGTCTGACGCGGACCTAGGCGACGCACTCATCAATGACGGCGCGGACGGCTTCATTCACGGGCAGAACCAGCAGGGGGTGCCCCTCAGCAGCAATGGCAAACCGCTCGGAATAGACGATGTCTTCCAGACCGGGCTCATCTGCCGTCAACCGCGCAATCGCGATTGGCATGACGTCACCTGCATCACGCCAATAGCCGCTCGCCATCTGACTGTCGGTGAAAAGACCCAGACGCACGCGCGCGCTCGTCACATCAATTGATCGGGTCATGACGACTTCGCCAGCCTGGGGTTCGCAGCCGATCGTGAAAACAGCTTCGGACTCTGGCGGGCCGAACATGGCTTCGCCGCTATTCATGAACCAGTCGCCATCTGTCAGCGCGAGTTCTGAAAGCGCTTCTGCGGGCCGCAGGTCGGCGGCATCGACGGTCTCTACAGGTTCGCTATCGGCTTGCCGCTCACTCGTCTTGGCAGTTGAATCTGCCACCGGAGCATCAACAGCACCATTCACTTGGTTTGCCGGTGCTCCACCCTGCTCGGCCGTGGACTCCGGCTCGGCGCTTTGTGGGCTGCAGGCGGCCATGAGCGACAGGGCTGCGGCAATGATGATGCGCGAGAAGAAGCCTGATTTTGGCACGTTCGGTTTCATTGCGTATCCTTGATCCTGAACCATTCTGTCGTCTCGGCTAACGTCCATCTTCACGTTTTGATCCGCTCGCCAGGCACCGGGCACAGCTCGCGCACACCGAACATCTTCATCGCACGGCCCATCCGGTTGGAAACTTTCTTTTCTGTGGAAAACGGCAGAAACACCGCCACTACACCGTCAGTGCACCCCAGTTTTCATGGAAATTCGCCAGCCTTCCCACATCGCCAGACCGGGCGCGGTCTGCTAGGCACAAGCGCGATGTCGAACACCTATACCTATGACGGAACAGAGCCTGTCAGGCTCAACAAATGGATGGCCAGCCTCGGCATCTGTTCGCGCCGTGAGGCAGAAACGCTTATTTCTCAAGGCTCTGTGTCGGTCGAGGGCGCGAAGGTGAGCGAACCGGGCCACAAGATAGAGCCCGGCCAGACCATGACCCTTGCAGGTAAGGCGACCAAGGCCCTCGACGACCAGCTCACCATCGTCCTGCACAAGCCTGTCGGCTATGTCTCTGCCCAGCCAGAAGGCGAGCAAATCCCGGCAATCCGCCTGGCAAGCAAGGACAATTTACTTGGAAAAGCACCGAAGATTCCAGGCCGTAACCCAAACTTTGCGCCCTTGGGGAGGCTGGATATGGACTCGCGCGGCCTCTTGCTTCTCTCCGAAGATGGCGTCCTCGCCAAGGCCGTGATCGGCCCGGATTCCGCCCTCGACAAGGAATATATCGTCACTGTTCAGGGCCAGATTACGGACCCAATCATCGGAAAGCTCCGCCACGGCCTCTCTCTCGATGGTCGAAGACTGAAAGCTGCAAAGGTCGACCTCGTCTCGCCCGGTCGCCTGCGCTTTGTCCTGCGTGAGGGACGCAACCGCCAGATCCGCCGGATGTGCGAACTGGTTGGCCTTGTAGTCATTGACCTTTTCCGCACGCGCATCGGCCCGCTTCAGCTGGACAAACTGCCAGAAGGCAAATGGCGCGCCCTTACCAGTGAAGAGCGCGCCGCCTTGATCAAGGCTTCGAAGCCTTTGTCGGGCGCTTCCGGCGGATCCAGGGCCAGAAAAGCTTCAGCCAGATCCAGAGGAAAATCCCGATCAGGACCAGCCAGGGCAGCCCCACGGCGAAAGCCGTGATGACCGCAGCTATTGCGCTGGAAAGATTATAGAAAAAGTCGCCAATCGCCTCGCCCAGCGGGTTCGAACTTGAGCTGGAGAAGGCAGGGACTTTTGTCTCGTATGAGACATCCAGCGACGACATCGACACCCGCAGCCGAAGCGCACGAAGCTGGGCTTCCGTCGACTCGATCTCACCAATCACCCGCGCCAGCTCGCGCTCGATCTGGAGTAGGTCACCAAGCGTCCCATCCCGCCGCTCCAGAAGGCCCTCCAGCCGTGAGCGCAATGTCCGCTGCGCATCGAGACGCGCGCCCGTGTCGATGATCGAACGGGTCAGGTCTTCTGCCCGGGTAGAGCGTGATGTGATTTCGCCATCCGCCGCTTCGGTTTCCGCCTCGACACCGCCCAGAAAGGTCGCGATCCAGTCAGGCGTCGCCCGGATGGAGACATTGCCAGAAACATAGTCCTCATTCGAACTGTAGACGTTCGAATTGATCACGATGCAGGTTTCGGTGCCTGCGGTCCGGCAATCCTCGACATGGCCCTGCAGCATCGGCTCCACGCTGCCCTTTGGCAGGCGCAGGCCGAGCGAGTGGCTATAGGCGATATATTGCTGCACGCCTGGTTCGACGTCCGGGCGGTCCGGCGCTGGCGATGGCTCTGCATAGCTCTCGTCAGACATCGCCATGCGGCTGCCGCTGACGGCGACCTCCTGAACCGGCGCCTCCATCGCATGGTCATATTCAGCAGCGCTTTCGCCGCCCGAACCACCACAACCCGCGACGAGTGCCAGCGCGATAAAGGCTGGACTAATCTTCTTCAACATTTGCATCCCTCCACGATAAGGAATGCATATGTGAGCGTTTACTCACGGCGAAAATAAGGCGGGATCAGGGCCTTGGTCCGAAAACCGTCTTTCCAGGCTCCAGACGCCTGCGCGCATGGTGCACGAAGTCGACGAGGAGCGGCCTCGTATCGCGCGGGTCGATAATCTCTTCGGCAAAGAAGGCTTCAGCGGTGCGGAACGGATCCTCCATCGCCTCGAACTTCTTGTAGAGGCTGGCAAGCAGCGCTTCCTTGTCGTCGGTCTCGGACAATTCCTTGCGGAATGCCGCCTCGATGCCGCCTGCCATGGGCAGTGAGCCCCAATTGCCGGATGGCCAGCAATAGCGCCATTTCGCCTTGGTCGGGTTCATCATCGCAGAGCCTGCAAGCCCGTAAGCCTTGCGGATCACGACCGCGCAGACTGGCACGGTGGCCTGATACACCGCCGCCATGGCACGCACGCCCTTGCGGGTCACGCCTGCTGTTTCATGGCGCACGCCAACAGCAAAGCCTGCGCAATCGACAAAGTGAACCACCGGAAGATGGAAGGTCGAACAGAGGTCCATGTGGCGCATGACCTTGTCGCACACATCTGCCGTCCAGGCCCCATCGAGGAAGAACGGGTTACCGGCCATGATGCCGACGGGGTGACCGTCAATGCGGGCAAGACCCGTGACGATTCCCCTGCCCCAGTTGCGTCCGATCTCGAAGAAGCTGCCCTTGTCGACAGACGCTTCGATGATCTTTTGTGGCTTGTACGGTGTCTTGCCGTCTTCGGGCACGATGGAGATGAGGCTTTCGTCGCGGCGATCCGGATCGTCCGTCGGCTCGGTGACCGGCGGTAGCTCATGCACCGAAGACGGCAGATAGGAGAGGAAGCGCTTGGCCGCCTTGAAGGCGTCGGCCTCTGTCGCGACAACATCGTCGACTGTCCCGTTCTTGGCCTGAATTTCCCAGCCGCCCAGCTCTTCCTTCGAGACATCTTCGCCAATGGCAATCGCCACGGGCGGGCCTGCCACGAAGACCTGAGACAGCTCTTTCACCATCACCGAATAATGGCTGGCGCCAACACGTCCTGCGCCGAGGCCCGCACAAGGCCCTAGCGCGAGCGAGACCATCGGGATCTCGCCCATGCCATCGACGATCAGTTCCCAGCTTGGTGTCTCTGGAATGTAGGTGCGCGGATCCTTCAGGAACATCTTGATGGAGCCGCCGCCGCCCGTGCCATCGATGAGCTGGACCAGCGGCATCCGGTATTCGACGGCCTGCTTCAGCGCGATGACAGTCTTGCCCCTGATCGAAGCATCGGCCGCGCCGCCGCGCACGGTGAAATCGTCACCCAGCACCATGGTCGGGCGGCCATCCAGTGTCGCCCGGCCAACGACAGAATTGGACGCCATGAAGCTGTCTAGCTTCTCATCCTCATCATAGGTCGCGACGCCGGCGATCTTGCCAATCTCGTGAAAGCTTCCCGGATCGACCAGAAAGGACACGCGCTCGCGGACGGTGAGCTTTCCCCGGCCGCGTTGCCGCGAGACCGGCTCTTCGCCGCCCATCTTTTCCGCCATGCGTTCCCGCCGGCGAAGCTCTTCTATCGACTTCTCCCAAGACATGGGTACAGCTAGACGATGTGCCCCAGTGTCAGGTCAAGAGCCGATATCGAAATGGGCGCTCGTGCTGGCTCGAATTTTGCAACCAGATGGCCATGATGATGAGATCCTTGCTTCGCAAATCGTTTCTTGGCGCAGCCTGCATGTCGGCTGCCTCTTTCATGGCCTGTGCACAGGACAGCGCTGCAGAAGGCGGCCTTGAGGGCCTCAATTGCAAGGCGCTTGCGGGCACAGAGCAGGTCCTCTCCGAGAATGACGAGACCTATCTGATCTTTGGCGAGGTTCACGGCACACGCGAAGCGCCCCGCGCATTTGGCGAGATTATCTGTGAAGCCGCAAAACAGGGCCCGGTCGTCGTTGGCATCGAACGCCCGGCAAACCTGACCCGCGCGATGCAGACCTTTGTCGACAGCGATGGCAGTGATGATGCCCGCTTCAATCTGCTCCGGGGCTTTTTCGATGGCACCGATTGGGGCCTGTCGAGCCAGGCATTCCTCGACCTTTTCGTGCGGATGCAGGAACTGAAATCACAAGGCGCCGACATCCGCATGATCGGCTTCACATCAACCCGTATTGTCGGCGAGGGCAGCCAGACACCTTATGAGAAGGCGCTCGCCGGTGAGCTACAGCGCGCCAGCGCACGTAACCCGGATGCCCGCATCATGGTGCTGGTCGGCAATCTTCACGCCCGCCTGGAGCCCTATCCGGAACTTGGTGACCGGCCGGGCTTCGACCCGATGGCCATGCACTTGCCAGACGGCGAAGTGCTGAGCTTCAATATCGCCCATACAGGCGGCACGTCGCATATGTGCGGCGCCGAAGGCTGCGGCCCTATGCCGGTCGATGACAAGTCGCGCCCCTATGAAGACGGCCTCATGCTGACGGACCGCGATTCCCGCTATGATGGCATCTGGAATATCGGCCCGATCACGGCCTCCCCGCCCGTCGGCAAGCGCTACTAGCCACTTCTGAGAAGACGACGATCGCACCCTGTCAGGAGGCGCAATCTCATTTGACTCGACAACATACCAACCAGTTGGTATGTTCAATGGATGCCTTCAACCAGACCCGCTCCTGCCCGCACCAAACTCCTCGATGCCGCGCTCAACCTGATCCGGGAGAAGGGCTTCAGCGCGACCAGCGTCGATGAGCTTTGCCAGGCCGCCGGTGTTACCAAGGGGGCTTTCTTCCACCATTTCGAGAGCAAGGAAGCGCTGGGCGCAGCCGCCGCCAACCACTGGAGCGAGGTTACCGGCGCAATGTTCGCCGCGGCTGATTACCATCACGAGGCCGACCCGCTGGCCCGGGTGCTGGGATATATTGAGCTCCGCAAATCGCTACTCGAAGGTGAGCCGGCTGAGTTCACCTGCGTCGCCGGAACCATGGTTCAGGAACAGTTTGGCGCGAGCGAAGATATCCGGACGGCCTGCCGCGATTCCATATTCGGCCATGCCGCCACGCTTGAAGCAGATATCAGCGCGGCACTTGCCGCCTACGGCCTCTCACCGGACTGGACCGCCAAAAGCCTCGCCCTGCACAGCCAGGCTGTGCTTCAGGGCGCCTTCATCCTGGCTAAGGCCAGCTCTGACAGGGAGGTGGCGCGCGACATGGTCGACCACCTGTCACGCTATGTCCGCTCTCTCTTTCACCGCCCGCCAGCACAGGAGGCATAAAGCCGATGGCAACCCCTATAGACGTTAAACCTTCGGCCCCGCTTGAGCTTGTCATTGGCAGGATCATTGACGCGCCCCGCCATGCTGTCTGGCGGTGCTGGACCGAGGCCGAGCTGCTGAAGCAATGGCACTGCCCAAAGCCGTGGTCCGTACCTGAGGCGGATCTCGATGTGCGGGCTGGCGGACGCTTCAATACCGTCTTCGCAGGCCCCGACGGCGAGCGGATAGAAAATGAGGGCATCTGGCTTGAAGTCGTCCCTGAGACACGCCTCGTCTTCACTGACTTTTTTACTGAAGGCTTCGTGCCACAGGGCGAAGGCTTCATGACGGGCTATGTCGAGCTTTCGGACGCCCCCGGCGGCGGCACACGATTTGTCTGGGGTGCGCGCCACCGAACTGAAGCTGGCTTGAAGCAACATGAAGAGATGGGCTTCGAGGCCGGTTGGGGCGCTGCAGCTGAGCAGCTTGAGGAAACGGCCAAGGCGATCGCGTCCGCGCCGCTAAAGGACTGAACGGGGCAGACATGGCCTACACATCAAAAGTGCGCACTTGCCTCTGGTTCGATGGTCGCGGCGAAGAAGCCGCCGAGTTCTACACGACACTCCTGCCAGACAGTCATATCGAGAGCCGGTCCTATCCCGAACCGGGAAAGCCTGCGCTCGTGGTCGAGTTCACCCTCGCGGGTGCCCCCTATATGGTGCTGAATGGCGGCCCGATGTTCGAGCATTCGCCCGCCGCTTCAATTTCCGTGCTAGCCGACGATCAGACAGAAATTGACCGGCTCTGGGACGCGCTCACAAAAGACGGCGGCAAGGAGAGCATGTGCGGCTGGGTCGTCGACCGGTTTGGCGTCTCCTGGCAGGTCGTGCCGTCGGTCCTTCCAACCATGATGGAGAGTGACGACAAGGCAGCGGCTGGGCGAGCCCGTGCGGCGATGATGAAAATGAGAAAGTTCGATATCTCAGCACTGGAAGCTGCTTTCAGCGGTTAGCCGCCGAGCCCGATATAGGCGTGCCTTCAGCGACCATCATGACACAGTCGTCATTCTTTCGACATTGCCTCTTGCCTTCGCCGCACTGGCATTGCTTTATCCCTCCCGAGTCCAATTCGAGGAGGCTTTCATGGATCTCGCAACTCTCACTGCAAAAGCAAATGAAGCAGTGTCTGCTGGCGGTGATTTCACCAAGAAGGTGAAATTCGACTTCGGCGACGCCGGCAAGCTGTTCATCGACGGCGCCAATGGCAAGGCCGACAATTCCGACAGCGAGGCAGATGCGACGGTGAAGGTCGACTGGGACGATTTCCAGAAACTCGTCGCCGGTCAGCTCGACCCGACGATGGCCTTCATGCAGGGCAAGCTGAAAGTGCTCGGCGACATGTCGGTCGCCATGCAGCTGCAAAGCCTGATGAAGAAATTCAGCTAGGCTCTAGCGGTCAGGCAGACTGGCCACGGCCTTCTGCAAAACCAGTTTAAAGGCGCTGAGCGGCAAGTTTGCTGCCAGCGCCTTTTTTCTTTGCTAGGCAAGCATATGGACCAGGAAGACAGAGACCACCGAAGCAGCTTTGTCCTGCTGGACAAGAACCCTCCGCCCGAGGGCGCAGAGCTTGTCTGGTTTGAAGGCATGGCCGGGCGCAGCCTGCGGGCCTGTCTCGCCCCGTCAACGCAGGCCAGTCCGCGCGGGACGGCCATTATCTGTCCCGGCCGTACCGAATTCATCGAGAAGTATTTCGAGACCGCCCGCGACCTGCAGGCGCGCGGCTTCGCCATCGTCATTCTGGACTGGCCGGGTCAGGGCCTTTCAGACCGGCTGCTGGAAGACCCCAAAAAAGGCCATATCGACCGGTTCGAAACCTTCATGAGCGCCCTTCGCAATGGCCTCGACGCCATGCCGGGGGACCTGCCCCGGCCTTATGTCTGTGTGGCGCACTCCATGGGCGGGGCGATCGCGCTCGCGGCGATGGCGCGAAAGCTGGTTCGGGTCGACGCCGCGGCATTCTCTGCGCCGATGTGGGGCCTGCCGGTCAATCTGGCGGTGCGTTATATCATCTGGGCGATGCGCGCTGTTGGCCGCGACGGCGATTATGCGCGCCAGCCCGGACCGCCTGAAACCTTCGAGAATAATATCGTCACGCATGACCGCGATCGTTGGCAGCTGCAGCGCGACCTGATCGCCGCCGTGCCGGAACTGGAAGTCGGCCCGATGACATGGGGCTGGCTGGGCGCGTCACTCGACATTCTGAACGAGACGCGGAAGCCTGCCCTTCTGCGCGGTGTGGACTGCCCCGTCTTTGTTGCGAGTGCTGGCGACGAACAGCTCGTCGACAACAAGGCGCATACGAAGGTCGCAAAGCATATTCCAAGCTGTACGCACATCACGATCGAGGGCGCGCGTCATGAGATCCTGATGGAGCAGGACGTCTACCGCCAGCAGTTCTGGTACGGGTTCGATCAGCTGCTCGCGACGTCAGGCCTTTAAACAGCGCCCTCGCGCTCCAGATCACTCGCACCGGCCAGACGCATCCTGCGCAGCTGCCGGACGGCAGGGGGCCGCGACATGATCAAGATCCACCATCTCGAAGACAGCCGCTCACAGCGTATCCTTTGGCTGCTGGAAGAACTTGGCCTGGACTATGAGGTCATCCGCTATGAGCGCGATCCGCAGACAAGGCTCGCGCCGGACGCGCTGCGCGCTATCCACCCGCTCGGCAAATCGCCTGTGCTGGAAGAAGGCGATGTCATCGTCGCAGAGACGGGCGCCATCATCGAGTACGTCATCGACACGCATGGCGCGGGGCGCCTGAAGCCCGCCGCCGGCACAGCCGAACAGCGCGCCTGGACCTACTGGATGCACTATGCCGAAGGGTCTGCGATGCCGCCGCTCTTGATGAAGCTGGTCTTTCAGATGCTGCCGCAGAATGCCAACCCGCTGGTGCGGCCGATGGTGAAGGCCATTACGTCCAAGGCGGAGAATGGCTTTATTGACCCGCGCCTGAAGGAGCATATCGAGTTCTGGGAGAGCTCGCTCGCCCCGACAGGATGGTTTGCCGGCAGCGATTTTACCGCTGCCGACCTTATCATGAGTTTTCCGCTGGAGGCCGCTGCGAGCCGGAGCGATGCCGGGCAATACCCGAACATCTCAGGCTTCCTGACCCGCATCCATGAGCGGCCCGCTTATAAGCGGGCGCTGGAACGCGGTGGGCCTTACGCCTACGCGTAAGGCTTATGGGGCAGCGTCGAGCGTCTTGTTCGGCTCCGATTGGAGCTGGATGTAGTTCTGGATACCGATCCGCTCGACGAGCTCCATCTGGGTTTCCAGATAGTCGATGTGCTCTTCTTCGCTCGCGAGGATCTTGAGGAAGAGATCGCGTGTGACATAGTCGCGGCAGCTCTCCGCGTGCTCCATACCATCGCGGAGGACCGGACAGGCTTCACGCTCAAGCTCAAGATCGCTGGCGAGGATTTCCTCGACCGTCTCGCCAATTTTCAGTTTGCCGAGGTCCTGCAGATTTGGCAGGCCGCCAAGGAAGAGGATGCGCTGGATGAGCCAGTCGGCATGCTCCATCTCCTCGATTGATTCCTTGTACTCATGCTCGCCCAGGATGGAGACACCCCAGTCCATGAGCATGCGCGAATGGAGGAAGTACTGATTAATCGCCGTCAGCTCATTCTTGAGACAGGCGTTCAGGAATTCGATGACTTTCGGGTCGCCCTTCATGGTGCACTCCTGAGGTCGAAGGTTTCGTCTAATGTCCGAAATATCACCGAAAAGCGGCGTTTCAAGCAAAAAAGTTGTATAAAATCAGATGCTTATGATAGTGAGAAGCAATTGCACAGATGCATTGCCGGAAGCGGCTGTTTTAATTTGAATTTGTCTTGGACAGCGCTGACGACGCCGGATGATTATTCTGCAGCAGCTTGTAGTGGCTCAAGTGCCGTTGCTTCGACTCGCTCGGAAATCATCTCACCGATCGTCGTTCTGCACTTGCCGCAATTGAAGGCGCAGCCATGGTGGGCCTGAACCGCTTCTGGGCTGCGTGCACCGGCATCGACGGCGTCGCGGATGCCGGAATCATTAATGCGTCTGCAAATGCAAATGATCATGGTTCTCAACTAGCGGGTTTGAGAATGATTGTCAATCAAAAGAGGTGCATCTGAGGAGTACGCCGATCATGCAGCAGCATCCGCCCGCCCCAGCTTGACCGCACGCCCCTGCCCTTCTACCTCCGCCACAGTTTAACCCCGGTTTGAGTGGAGATATCATGAGCACGCTTCCAGAGCTTGCAGACACGGCAAAGGCATGGCCTTTTGAACAGGCACGTGCGCTGCTGAAACGGCTCGAGAATATGGAGCGTGCGGGCAAACCCAAAGAGGGCCCGGTCACCTTCGAGACCGGTTATGGCCCGTCCGGCCTTCCCCATATCGGCACGTTCGGTGAAGTCGTCCGCACGACGATGGTGCGCACGGCTTTCGAGACCCTGACAGACGGCAAGTACGAAACCCGCATGATCTGCGTGTCAGACGATATGGACGGCATGCGCAAGGTGCCGCCGACGGTGCCGAACCCGAAGGACCTTGAAGCCTACATGCAGATGCCGCTGACCGCGGTGCCGGACCCGTTCGGCACGCATGAAAGCTATGGCGCGCATATGGGCGCGCGCCTCTGCGCCTTCCTCGACAGCTTCGGTTTTGACTATGAGTTCAAGTCCGCCACGCAACTCTACAAGACCGGCGTATTCGACGAGGCGCTGCTGCGCGCCCTCAAAAAGTTCGATGAGATCATGGCGGTCATGCTGCCGACGCTCGGCGCTGAGCGTCAGGCGACTTATTCGCCCTTCCTGCCGATCTCACCATCGACAGGCCGCGTGCTCTATGTGCCGATGAAGGCAACGGACGCGAAGGCTGGCACGATCACCTTCGAGGATGAAGACGGCACGGACGTCACCATTCCCGTCACGGGCGGCAACACCAAGCTTCAGTGGAAGCCGGATTTCGGCATGCGCTGGGCCGCACTCGGCGTCGACTTCGAGATGTTCGGCAAGGACCACCAGGACAATGCGCCGATCTACTCTAAGATCTGCAAGATCCTCGGCAGCCAGCCGCCGCAGCAATATGTCTATGAGCTCTTCCTCGACGAAAAAGGCGAGAAGATTTCCAAGACCAAGGGCAATGGCATCTCGGTCGAAGACTGGCTGGCCTATGCGCCGCAGGAGAGCCTGTCACTCTTCCAGTTCCAGAAGCCAC
This sequence comes from Henriciella algicola, assembly GCF_003576245.1. Taxonomy (GTDB): domain Bacteria; phylum Pseudomonadota; class Alphaproteobacteria; order Caulobacterales; family Hyphomonadaceae; genus Henriciella; species Henriciella algicola. The sequence goes on along the minus strand of NZ_QWGA01000008.1, from coordinate 214,264 downwards.
GCGTTGCGAAGAAGCTCTATTTCGACGTCATTCCGAAGGCGGTCGATGAGTATCTGACCTTCCTGTCGAAATACCCGGAAGAAGAGGCAGCGCGCCAGATCGAGAACCCTGTCTGGCATATCCATTCCGGCAATCCGCCGCAAGGCGATACGCCTGTGTCCTTCGCGCTGCTGCTCAACCTCGTCAGCGCCGCAAACACTGAGACCAAGGAACAGCTCTGGGACTTCATCTCGCGCTATGCGCCTGAGGCCAGCCCTGAGAGCCACCCCTTCCTCGACAAGCTCGCTGGCTACGCCATCCGCTATTACGAGGACTTCGTGAAGCCGACAAAGGTGTACCGTGCACCAGACGAGAAAGAGCGCGCCGCGATGGAGGACCTCGCCAATCGCCTGTCGTCCCTTGAGGGCGAAGCCGATGCCGAGACGCTCCAGAACCTGACCTTCGAAATCGGCAAGGCCCACGAGTTCGAGAATCTTCGCGATTGGTTCAAGGCGCTCTACGAAGTCCTACTCGGCCAGAGCCAAGGTCCGCGCTTTGGCGGCTTTGCAGCCCTCTACGGCGTCCACGAGACGGCACGGCTCATCAAGGGTGCGCTGGCGCGCGACACGGAATCGGCTTGAGACTGAGCGCATGAAAGCGCTCATCCTTGCTCCGCTCGCCGTTCTTGCCCTGTCTGGCTGCCTCGCTGCCAGCGTGGCTGGCGCAACGGTGGGCGCGATCGGGTCCGGTGTCGAACTGGCCGGCAAGACGGTTTACTATACGGGCAAGGGCGCCGTCGGCCTCGTCTCGGGCGGCGATGGCGTGCCCGTCACTGTCGCCGATGATGTTGGTGATATGGAGCGCGGGCGCTTGAAACTAACCGTGCGGTTTCGCGATCGCGGCGACATGTATGTCAGCGACCGGATCATCCCGGCGCGCGCCCTCGAGGACGAACTCGATGCCCTGTCGGAGCGCGACGATGTCGTCGACGTCTATGTCGACAGGCCCTGATCCCTCACCGGTTAACCAATAAAACCTGCCTATCTCCAAGGCCTGCCTTAAGACCTTTCTGCCAGCTTTCATGCGGGCAATGAGGGGGCAAGCGCATGAGGGGACTGATCGCATCGGTATTGGTCGGCGCAGGACTGACATCAGGCTGCACGGTGGCCAAGGTAACAGGCGAAGCCGCCGCCCTACCCTTCAAGGGGGCCTATCACGGGACGCGCGCGGCTGGCACAGGCCTCTACTATACAGGACGCGGCGCCTACGCCGTCGGCAAGGGTGCCTACCATGTCGGCAAGTTTCCAATCGAGGTAGCTGACGGCGTTCTCGATACATCCGCGCGGGTGCTGACACTCACCATCATGACACTGAACGCGGCCGGGCAGGTTAGCGCGATCAGCAAGGACATCGCTGCAGCGTCGCTCTACGCAGAACTTGCGGCGCTGGAGAGCAGCGCGAGTGTGCTCGAAGTCATCGTCAGCGTCGCGAGCTGACACAAAGAAAAAGGCCGCCTCCTTCTGCCGGAAGCGGCCTTCTCATATTGGTTTGACTGGTCGGGCTTATTCAGCCGCGATCAGCGTCTTCTTCTGCTTCGGCATGCCGCCTTCCGGCCAGTTCTGCATCAGCTCTGCCTCATGGCCTTTTGCCGCTTCGACGGACGCTTCCTTGACGTGGCCATAGCCGCGGATCTCGTCCGGGATGGACGCAATCGCGATGGCAAGCTCATGGTTCTTCTTGGTCAGCTTGCCTGACATGTCGGCGACGCGCTCAAGATAGGTGTCGCGGAGACCGCGCTCCATCTTGCGCTCTTCGGTATAGCCGAATGGGTCGAAGGCGGTGCCGCGCAGACCCTTGAAGCGGCGCATCATGCTGAAGACAGTCTTCATCCATGGGCCGAATGGCTTCTTCTTGAGATGACCGTTGGAGTCCTTCTTCGCGATCAAAGGCGGCGCCATCAGATAGCTGATCTTGCCACCGTGGAAGGTTTCGCGAAGTTTCTTCTCGAAAGAGCCGTCTGTGTAGAGGCGCGCGACTTCATACTCATCCTTATAGGCCATGAGCTTGAAAGCAAACTTCGCGACAGCCGTGGTGAAGCCTTCGCCAAGACCCGCAGCCTCTTCGTCCTTGCGCACCTTTGCGACGAGATCGCGGTACTTCTGCGCATAGGCTTCGTTCTGGTAAGCCGTGAGACGCTCGGCGCGGTTCTCAATGATCTGGTCCAGCGTCATCGGGGCGACGTCGCCGCGTGGATCTGAGGTCTGTTCAAGACGGTCCGGGTCGACGGCTGCAATCCGGCCAACATCAAAGGCCTTCATGTTCTCTTCGATCTTCACGCCATTGAGCTTGATGGCGCGGTAGAGACCGCGAAGCGAGACGGGCACGAGGCCCTTCTGCCAGGCGTAACCGACCATGATCATGTTCGTGTAGATCGCGTCGTTCATATAGCCGAGTGCAAGCGACTCAGCGTCGATGGAGCCGAAATCCTTGGCCTGGCGCTTCACGCGGGCGGCGAGAAGCTGGCTTTCAAAGGTCTTGGACCGGTCGCGAATGAACTCGCTGGTCGGTGTCACGTCAGCGTTTGCCGTCACATGCGTACGGCTGACATCCATCAGCGAGATAGCATCGCCGCCAGCCGCCACGACAAGGTCACAGCCAATGATGGCGTCAGCCGACGCCGGTGGCACGCGGCCCGTCGAGATCATGTCCGGCTCACGCGCAAAGCGAAGGTGCGAGAGCACAGGGCCGCCCTTCTGGGCAAGGCCGGTCATGTCGAGCGATGAGGCTGCATTGCCGTCAACATGCGCCGCCATGGCGAGCACAGCCGCCACGGTCGTAACGCCCGTGCCGCCGACGCCCGTGAACAGGATGTTCCATGGCTGGGCGACAGGTGGCAGGTCCGGCAGCGGCAGGTTCGATGCATCTACGTCGAGAACCGGTGCGTCCTCTGCTGCGAAGTGCGCGTCCTTGATGGTCACAAAGCTCGGGCAAAAGCCGCGCAGACAGGAAAGGTCGGTGTTACAGGTCGACTGATTGATGCGGCGCTTGCGGCCAAGTTCGGTCTCGACCGGCTCAACAGAGAGACAGTTCGACTTGATCGAGCAGTCGCCGCAGCCTTCGCAGACTTCCTGGTTGATCATCACGCGTACACGATCCGGCTCGCGAAGGCCGCGCTTGGAGCGGCGGCGCTTCTCAGTGGCGCAGACCTGGTCATAGATCATGACGGAGACGCCCTTGGTGTCGCGTAGCATCTTCTGCACGTCATCGAGCTCTTCGCGGTCATAGATCTTCACCGAACGCGGCAGGCCTTTGACGCCTGCATAACGGGTCGGGTCCTCGGTCACGACGACGATCGTCTTCACGCCTTCGGCCTCGACCTGCTGGGCAATATCGACCGGGGTCTGGCCGGACTCGACGGTCTGGCCACCCGTCATCGCGACGGCGTCATTGTAGAGGATCTTGTAGGTCATGTTCGCGCCGGAGGTGACCGCAGCGCGAATGGCGAGCGAGCCTGAGTGCGAATACGTGCCGTCGCCGAGATTGACGAACATGTGGTCCTCGTCGGTCGCGAAATACTGGCCGATCCAGGCAACGCCTTCGCCGCCCATCTGGCTGGTCATGTCGGTCTTACGGTCCGGCATGAAGTTCGCCATGTAGTGGCAGCCGATACCGGCAAGCGCGCGCGAGCCTTCAGGTACAGTGGTCGATGTATTGTGCGGGCAGCCCGAACAATAGTGCGGAGTGCGGACGGTCGGGGACGCATTCGACTGCGCGGCCTGACCAGCGGCGCCGACGCGCTGGAAGTAGCGGTCTGCGGCGGACTTGTCCCACTCGCCCGGCACGGCGCCAACGAGCGCGTGCGCCATTTCCGGGACTGGAATGGAAGACACCTGGCTGAGCAGCGGCTTGCCGAAACGGTCCTGCTTGCCTTCGATGAAAGGGCGCTCATTGTCGGGCAGGCTGTAGAGGACGGAGCGAAGCTGCTCTTCGATCAGTGGGCGCTTGTGCTCGATCACGAGAACGCGCTCGAGGCCCTTACAGAATTCACGGATGCGGGTCGGCTCGAGCGGCCACGGCATGGCGACCTTGAAGACGCTGATGCCGAGGCGGCCAGCTTCCTCTGGCGTGATGCCGATTGCTGCAAGCGCCTCGAAGATGTCGCGGGCAGCCTGACCGGTCGTGATAATGCCGACGCGCGGCTTTGGCGACGGGACGAGAACATGGTCGAGCTGGTTTGCGCGGACCCAGGCCTGGGCGGCTGGCAGCTTTACCTCGCGAAGGCGGCGCTCTTTCTCGATCGGATTGTCGCCGCGGCGCATGTGAACGCCGCTTTCGGGGAATTCGAAGTCCGGCTTGATGAGGTTGAGGCGGTTCAGCGTGACATCGACAACTGCGCCGGAGTCCATCGTGTCGGCGAGCGCGATCAGCGAGGTCCAAGCGCCTGAGAAGCGGCTCATCGCCCAGCCATGAATGCCGTAATCCAGTACATCCTGAATGGAAGCCGGGTTCAGGACCGGAATTTCCGCGTCGCGCATCGCGTATTCAGACTGCGATGGCAGCGTCGAGGATTTGCAGGTGTGGTCGTCGCCGCAGATGGCGAGGACGCCGCCAAGCCGGGAGGTGCCGGCTGCGTTGGCGTGCTTGAAGGCGTCACCGGTGCGGTCAACGCCCGGCGCCTTGCCGTACCAGATGCCGAACAGGCCGTCGCGCTTTGCACCCGGGAAGAGGCCGAGCTGCTGCGAGCCCCAGACCGCCGTTGCGCCTAGGTCCTCATTGAGGCCTTCCCAGAATTCGATCTCATACTGGTCGAGCCACTTGCCGGCGGCGCGAAGCTGCTGGTCATAACCACCCAGCGGCGAGCCGCGATAGCCGGAAATAAAGCCGGCCGTATTATGCCCGGCCTCAAGGTCGAGGCGCTTCTGATCAAGCGGCAGGCGCACCAGCGCCTGGATACCCGTCATGTAGGCATGACCCTCGACAAGATCGTATTTATCGTTCAGCGTGACTTCGCGGTGTTCCAAGGAACGGCTCCCATAAAGCTTTGAAGCTATATTATTTGCATTTTTCGCCGAAAATGCTTGCCCATATTGCCGTATATAGCGTAAGAACAGGCAAGTTGTTCCATTTTAGAGCGCGCATAGGGAGAAAAATTGCCCCAATCACTTGACGCCATCGACGCAAAGATTCTGGACCTGATTCAGAAAGACGCCGCCCTCTCTGTCGCCGAGATCGCAGACCGTGTGGGTCTGTCGTCGTCGCCCTGCTGGCGCCGCATCAAGCGCATGGAAGAAGCGGGCATCATCCGTGGCCGCGTCACCCTGCTCGACCGCGACGCTCTGGGTCTTGGCTTCGAAGTCGTCGCGAGCGTGAAGCTGGCGCTGCCGAGCAAGGAAAACCTCGCCAAGTTCGAAGCCCTCGTCCTCAAATGGGCCGAGGTCCTTGAATGTATGACGGTGACGGGCGCTGTCGACTATGTGATCCGCATCACAACGACAGACATGCACGCCTACGATACCTTCCTGCGCGAGAAGCTGCTTGGCTCGGGCCTTGTTTCGGACGTGCAATCGCGCATCGTGATCAATATCGCCAAGCGCACGACCGCGCTGCCGCTCGGCCTCGTCAGCGACTACGTTCCGGCAAGCTGATGGCAGGGCGCACCCTGCCCTTTCCGTTCCGCAAGCTCGCAGCCATAGCTGGCGCGCTCAGCCTTTTGTCCGCCTCGGCCCTGGCCGCGCCAGTTACGCAAGACTGGCTGGATGAGCAGGTCGCACAGATCCACGAGGAGTACGGCCTCATCGCCCTCGGCGCGGGCGTCCTTGAGGTTGGCGATGAGCCGGTTATTGCCGTCGCAGGAACGGAAAGCTCAAAGTCAGACACGCCGGTAACGAAAGATGCGGCTTGGCACATAGGCTCCAACACCAAGGCGCTGACAGCCCTTCTCTACGCGCGGCTTGTGGAACACGGACATGCCGAATGGGGAGCATCTGTCGCTTCGCTGTTTGAGGGTCAGGCGAGCTCGATTGATCCGGCATGGACCGACGTCACAATTGAAGACCTCTTCGCGCACCGCTCTGGCGCCGGTCAGGTCGGCCCGGTCTGGCTATTGTCGCGCGCCAGCGATGACAGCCCGATGACAGAGCAGCGACTGGAAACGGTGCTCTCTAGGCTTGTCGAACCTCCTCCCGGAGAGATTGGCGCGTTCGAATACAGCAATCTCAATTACATCGTTGCCGGGTCCGCTATCGAAGTGATCACCGGCCAAAGCTGGGAAGACGCGATCCGCGAGATGGTCTTTGAGGCTGACGGCAGCGACTGGACGGATGGCTGGGGCTTCGGTGCCCCGCGGTCGGGGCCGCTTGGGCATAACACCGTGTTCGGCTTCAAGGTCTCCGCCGGCCGGGGCAGCGGGGCAGACAATCCGCCGGCGCTTGGACCTGCGGGCACGGCGCACGCCACGATAGACAGCCATCTTCGACTGCTTGCCTCGTTCATCGACGAGGAAAGCGACCTCATGACAGAGGGCACGCGCCGGAAGCTGCTAGCGCCGTGGCCAGATGACGACGCCGACTACGCCATGGGCTGGGGCATCGGCAGCCGCGACGAGCTTGGCCGGATCTATGCCCATCGCGGTTCGAACACGATGTGGCTGTCGCATGTTGAGCTGGTGCCGCAGGAAGACACGGTCCTGATCGTGAATACGAATTTGTACACGGATGCCTCCAGTGAGGCCGTTGGCGCTCTTGTGTCTGCGATCGAAGCCCGACTGGCCGAAGATAACGAATAATCACGCGGGCGGTGCGATCACCTGCGTGACGTGTCCGTTTGAGCGGTTGAGCGTGCGTGCCTTACCGCCCGGCCAGACTTGCATGCGGGTTTCCATCAGCGGCGTATCGGTGCTGCCGCCGAAAAGGGCCTCGGATTCATAGGATAGCCAGGCGAGCGGCGCGTCCGGCGTCGCGCGTTCGCCATGCGCGGCGATCGTGCTCATGATCTGGCCTATGACCTCGCGCGGCGGATAGATCAGGAAGACGGAGTGAAAGACGACGGTGAGCCCCTTCGCCGGGCGCGCCTCAAGCTTTCGGGTGAGCCAGTCGGCAGCGTCCGCCTTGTCCACGCTTATGCCCGTCTGCTGGGCCAGCCTGACTGCCGCATCGAGGCGTGACAGGCGCTCTTCCTGATCGGGCCAAGTGTAGCACTTCAGGCGCATGACCTGCTCAGGATCACTGAGATCGAAGGGCGAGAGGTCGCAGGCGGCCCTGCTGTCGACGCGCGGCTGGGCATCTAGGTAACGGGGCGGATCAATCTGCCAGTCGGTGGTGATCGTGACGCCGCTTTTGGGCCGCTGCAGGCGCTGCCAGCTGGAGGTCGAATAGCTGTAGCGATCCCAGTTCTGGTTGAGACCCGCGCTGGCCCCCAGTTCCAGAAGGTGCATAGGCATATCGAAACGGTGCGCCAGCTCCAGAAACCCCGGCAGCAGCGCAATGCAGCGCCGTGTTTCATTGGTCTGCGGCGGGCTTTCTAGGAAAGCTATGACCCAGTCGCGGTGTCCCGATAGCCAGTCTCGGGCCAGTGGCCAGACCTTGCTCATCTTCCAGTGGGGATCGGACGCTGGATAGGTGCGCGCCAGTTCCGGCGCACGGCCTGTCAGCACCGCATGATGTAGGCAACCGGCTAGCCGGAGCGCAAGCGCGTCCTTGCGGGGATTGGTCGGCCAGTCAGAAACAAGGCCGGCGATAATACCGCCGGCCTCGAAATCTTCTGCAAAGGCAAGACAGAGGTCTGCCGTGAATGACGAGCCCAAAGTCCGGCACCATTCCGCCTGTTCGCGGAAATGGGCCGGGATAATTGTCTCGCCTAGCAAGCCTGGCGCCTAGACGCGCTCAACGCACATGGCGATGCCTTCGCCGCCGCCGATGCAGAGCGAAGCAACGCCCTTCTTCACATCGCGGTCCTCCATCGCGGCGAGCAGCGTGACGAGAATACGCGCGCCGGATGCACCGATCGGGTGGCCCATGGCGCAGGCGCCGCCATTGACGTTGACGATGTCATGCGAGAGGCCGAGCTCTTTCATGGCGATCATCGGAACGACAGCAAAGGCTTCGTTGATTTCCCAGAGGCCGACATCGTCCTTGGACCAGCCAGCTTTTTCCAGCGCCTTCTTCATCGCAGGCACGGGCGCTGTGGTGAAGTATTTCGGCTCATGCGCATGGCTGGAGGAAGACACGATCTTGGCGATCGGCTTCAGGCCGCGCTTCTCAGCTTCAGACTGTTTCATCAGGACCAGAGCCGCCGCGCCGTCAGAGATGGCAGATGCGTTGGCAGCGGTCACCGTGCCGTCCTTGTTGAAGGCCGGGCGAAGGCTCGGGATCTTGTCCGGCATCGCGGTGCGTGGAAGCTCGTCCGTGTCGACCGTCACATCGCCCTTGCGGGTCTTCATCGTGACCGGAACGATCTCGCGCTTGAACTTGCCTTCCTTCGTCGCCTTCTGGGCGCGCGCGAGCGTTTCAAGCGCATAGGCATCCTGCTGCTCCCGCGTGAACTGGTATTCGCGGGCGATCATGTCGGCGAAGTTGCCCATCGGGCCGCCTTCATAGGCGTCCTCAAGACCGTCGGTCGCCATATGGTCCTTCATGCCAGAGGCGCCGTATTTGTGGCCCTTACGAAGGTCAACGAGGTGCGGCGCGTTGGTCATCGACTCCATGCCGCCTGCGACCACGATGTTCGCATTGCCTGCTGCAATAGCGTTTGCGCCCATGACGGCCGCCTGAAGGCCGGAGCCGCACATCTTGTTGATCGTGGTGGCTTCGGTGCCCTTGTCGAGACCGGCCTTGATGGCTGCCTGACGCGCCGGGGCCTGGCCCTGACCTGCAGGCAGGCAGTTGCCCATGATGATCTCGTTGACGTCCGTCTCAGAGAGCTTCGCCTCGTCCGAGGCGGCTTTCACGGCAATGGCGCCAAGCTCATTTGCGGACATGCCGGCGAGGTCGCCCAGCAGACCGCCCATGGGCGTGCGGGACATACCTACGATTACTACGGGATCATGAGCCATCTTTTCCTCCGGGCTGTTCTATCGTCTTTTGCGTGTGCGAAGAGATGCGCCTCAGGCGACGCAGCGTCAAGCCCTTAACCGGCCTCTGCCACGCCTCCATGCGTGCAGTGCAACATTGGGAAACTGTATAGTTCCGGCAAAATCCTTTTCAGGTGCCGTGTGCGAAGGTCCAGTCATCCAGAAAGTTCTGGAACACTGAAAATGCTTAGGAGAAACCAGATGAAACTTCCAATTCGTACCCTCGCCGCCGCCGCTGTCATTGGTGGTGCAGCCACCGCAGGCGTCGCCATCGCCGACGTCGAAGATGCCCGCGCACTTAGCGACGCCGACATTTCGCTCGTCGATGCAATCGTCGCAGCTGAAGGCGCAACACAGGGCAAGGCTTTTGACGCCCAGATCGAGGATGATTCCTTCTCGCCGGAGTTTGAAGTCTCCGTGGTTGCAGACGGCAAGATCTATGACGTCATCGTCGATGGCGTCACGGGCGAAGTGACCAGCACGCGCGAAGACCGCGATGACTAGGGTACGCCCCCTGTAAATTCCCCCGCCCTGCCGCATATCCTGCGGCAGGGCATTTCTTCTGGAGAGAACACGCTTGCGATACCTGCTGGTAGAAGATGACAGGGAAACGGCCGACTATGTGAGCCGCGGCTTTCGTGAGCACGGTGATGTCGTCGATCACGCCGCCAATGGCCAGGACGGCCTGATGATGGCGACCGATACACGCTATGATGCGCTCATCATCGACCGCATGCTGCCCGGTATCGATGGCCTGAAACTGCTCAATATGTTGCGCGCAGGCGGCAACCAGACACCGGCTATCTTCCTGACTGCCATTGGCGGGATCGAAGACCGTGTAGAAGGCCTTCAGGTCGCAGAGGATTACCTGGTCAAACCGTTCGCCTTCGCAGAACTTCACGCCCGCGTCGGCGTACTGGTGAGATCAGCCGCCCCGAGCGATGCACCGCAGACAACTTACTCACTGGCCGGTCTCTGCCTCGATCGGCTCAAGCGCACCGTAGAACGCGACGGAGAAGTGATCAGCCTACAGCCCGTGGAATTCCGGCTGCTTGAGTATCTGATGCGCCATGAAGGCCGCGTCGTGACCCGAACCATGCTGCTGGAGAATGTGTGGGATTTCAATTTCGACCCGCGCACCAACATCGTCGAAACACATATCAGCCGGCTTCGCTCGAAGGTCGACAAGGGGTTCGATCGCCCGCTCATTCATACGGTTCGCGGGGCCGGCTACAGGCTGTCAGACGATGGATAGGCTGCTGCGCTCATCAGGCGTCAGGCTGACGGCCATGGCCGCAGGGCTTTTTGCGGCCTGCACGCTGGCGCTCTGCATCCTCATCTATCTTGGCCTGCGCGACGATATGGAAGACCAGCTGCGCGCGCAGATCCGCAATGAAACCAGTCAGCTTATCGGCGACTATAATGATGACGGATTGGAAGAGCTGCGCCACGACATTAGTGAACGGCTCGAACGCCATCCCGGAAACCGGCTGCGATATACGCTGACGAGTCCAGGCGGCATATCCATCTTTGACCGCATTGACCTGCCCGAGAGGGGCGGCTGGAGCAGGCTGAAGCAGGAAGGCGCGAGCGACCTCATCGTCCTGACGACGCCCCTTGATGACGGGTACAGGCTTGGTATCGGCGCCGATACGCGGATCGTTGGCGAGGCTGCAAGGGCGCTGCGCCACGCCATGCTGGTCGTAGTGATCCCGGCCCTCCTGCTCAGCCTCGTCGCAGGCCTGCTTGTGAGCCGCCGCTTCCTGGCCCGCGTAGAGAATATGAAATCGACCGCGGAGGCTGTCGGACGGAAATCGCTGAGCGCCCGGATGCCCGTCTCGCCCTCGGGCGATGAGTTCGACAGCCTCGCAGGCACGATCAACCAGATGCTCGACCGCATCGAGGCGCTGGTGCGGGACGTGCGCTATGTCTCTGCCAGTATTGCGCATGATCTGAGGACCCCGCTTGGACATTTGCGCCAGCGCCTCGAACGCCTCGTGGACACCGCAGACACACCGGCCCAGCGCGATGAGCTGGCGGAAACGACCGCCCTCCTCGACGATGTCCTCGCCACGTTCGCAGCCCTGTTGAAAATCGCTGAGCTTGAAAGTCGCTCAACACCCGTTGCTACTGAAACGATCGATCTTTCCGAAATTGCCGGGCGCGTCGTTTCGACCTTCGCTGCCGTTGCAGAAGCGGAAAATAAGTCGATTTCGCTGGTGAGCGCAGAGCCGGTGTACGTTGTCGGAGACGCGCAGCTGATCACCCAGATGCTGGTCAATCTGGTCGAGAACGCCCTTCGCCATAATCAGGCGGGTGTGCATGTCGAAGTGAGTGTCAGCAGGGATGAAGGCGCGGCGCAGCTGCTCGTACGCGATGATGGTGTTGGCATACCGGAAGGTGAACTAGAGAACGCAATCAAGCCGTTTCACCGGCTGGACCGGAGCCGCACCACAACTGGCTCCGGGCTCGGCCTCAGTCTTGCAGCCAGCATTGCTCGCCATCACGGCGCCGAGCTCCACCTCACGAAGCTGGAGCCGGGTCTGGAAGTGCGCTGCCTGTTTCCAAGGCCAGCTTAAGTTTTCGTCTTTGCCTTGCGTCCGCCATCGGCTGCCTCCATGTCGGTGCGAACGAAAATGAGCCCGCAAGGAGGAAAGCGAAATGGCTTCAGGACTTCCAGACACATTTAAACAGCTTCGCACGCTCGTGACAGAGGATAGCAAGCTTGAGCTTTCCCTTGCCGACGTGAAAATGCCGACGCCGGGCGACACTGATATCGTCATCCGCGTCGAGGCCACACCTATCAACCCTTCTGACCTCGGCCTGCTGGTCGGTGCAGGCAATCTGTCGACGCTGCGCAATGAGGGCACCAAGGACAATCCGAAGCTCGTTGCAGACATTCCGGGCGCCGGCATGCGCGCCATGCAGGCCCGCCTTGGCCAGTCGCTCGCTGTCGGCAACGAAGGCGCAGGCACGGTCGTCGCCGCTGGCTCGTCCGATGCAGCTCAGGCGCTGATGGGCAAGACAGTGACCGGCCTTGGCGGCGAGTTCTACGGCGAATACCGCATGCTGAACGTCGCGCAGGTCATGGAACTGCCAGAGGGCGCAACAGCCCGCGACGGCGCGTCATGCTTCGTCAATCCGCTGACGGCGCTGTCCTTCCCCGAAACCATGCGCATGGAAGGCCACAAAGGCCTCATCCATACCGCCGCTGCGTCCAACCTCGGCCAGATGCTCAACAAGATCTGTATCGCTGACGGCGTGCCGCTGGTGAACGTCGTGCGCAAGCCAGAGCAGGAAAAGATCCTCCGTGACCTCGGCGCGCAGCATGTCGTGAACTCGTCGAGCGACACCTTCATGGAAGACCTCATCAAGGCGATCGCAGAAACCAAGGCAACGCTGGCCTTTGATGCTGTTGGCGGCGGCCCGCTCGCAGGCCAGCTTCTCACGGCAATGGAAGCGGCGGCGAACATTGGCGCTGAGTATAGCCGTTATGGCTCAGCTGATCCGAAGCATGTTTACATCTATGGACGTCTCGACCTGTCGCCGACCACCATCCCGCCGGGCGTTGGCATGGCGTGGAGCGCAGGCGGCTATCTGCTGACCTACTTCCTCCAGAAGATCGGCGCTGAAGGCCGAGAGAAGCTTCGCAAGCGCGTCATGGCTGAGCTGAAGACTACGTTCGCAAGCCACTATACCGACGAGATCTCGCTGGCCGAAGCGCTCGACCCGGAAACGCTGCAGAACTACAATGCGAAGCGCACGGGCGAGAAATTCCTCATCAACCCGACGCTTTAAGCGATCAGTTGCCCGCCTGAGCGGCGGCAGCTGCAGCGCGGTTCTCTTCGGGCGTGCGTATGTGAATGCGCACGCCCCCTAGAGCCGGGCTCGTAACATCAAACGTGTCGCCCGACGCCATGCCTTCCGGATAGGTCGTGCAGGTTTCGGACGCTGCAAGGCTCGACGTGGCGCAAAGCCGCGCACCGTCCAGCCGGTAAGTTCCCTGGAAAGCCGACCCGCTCACATCGCCAGTGAATGTGCCATCGTCATTATAGTCGATGACCATGGTGTGCCCCTGCGTGGACATCACGATGCCATCGCGAACCACGAAATATAGCGTGTCTATGGGAGGTGCCGCCTGAACCGTTGCCGTCTGAGCGACTGCGGCCTGAGCGGCGACGAGAGAGATGGCGGCGGGAAACAAATATTGGCGCAACTTCGCGCTCCTGTCTGATCGATGCGCGAAGGCTAGCACGCGTCGACGCAAATCCAACGGCGTTATTAGCGGTGACAGCCAGGCTCAGGCTGCGTCGAGCGCGATGGCCCGGTCGATTATGTCGAGCAATTCGTCGTCAATCTCATCAAGGCTCCGAACCTTCACATGGCGCAGCGCCTTACCGCTGCCCTCAATGCGTCCATAGAAGCCTGACTCCAATTGCGCCCCCTGCCAGAGCTGAAGATTGCAGTGCCTGGCGTGTGCCACCACGGAGACCACCCGGTCATGCCCGGTCCAGCAAGGCGCTGCGTGGGCCATGGTCGCGATAAGGCGCGGCCCACGCGAAGGGATGACGCGCGACAGCTCAAGCGCGATCTCTTTCACCGGCCCGGAAAGCCTGTCGAAATAGGCACTGACCGCCATCGGTAAAGGCATTCTACCCTCCAGCATCACCCCACTTGCCCCTGAGGCAAGAAGGGAACCTAGAAGCCAGACCTGCAGCGAACAGGAAAGGGTTATGATGCAGGAAACGCCTGTATAATCGCAGTCGGAATGGAAAAAGGGCAGACCTTGCGGCCTGCCCTTCCCGTCAGCGAGGTTTGCTGCGTGTTACCAGATGCGGATACGCTCTTCCGGCGGCAGGTAGAGCGCATCGGTCTCTGCCACGTCGAACGCCTCATACCACTCGTCAAAGTTACGGACGATGCCGTTGACGCGGTACTCTGGCGGCGAGTGTGGGTCCGTCAGGAGCTGATTGCGTTTCGCTTCATCGCGATATTTCGCACGCCAGACCTGCGCCCACGCCATGAAGAAGCGCTGATCGCCCGTGTAACCATCGATCACCCGAGCCCGCTCATCTTCGCTGACGACGCCGTCGCCATTCGCGTCGAGGCTGATCTGATAAGCGCGGTAAGCCAGCGAAAGACCGCCGAGGTCACCAATGTTCTCGCCGAGCGTCAGGCGGCCATTTACGCATGGATCGCCTTCACCGAGGGGGCAGTACTGGTTGTACTGGGCAACGAGAGCCGTCGTCAGCTCATCAAACGCGCTACGGTCGCTTTCAGTCCACCAGTTGGCGAGGACGCCATCACCATTGTACTTCGAGCCCTGGTCATCAAAACCGTGGCCCATTTCATGGCCGATCACACCGCCGATGGCGCCGTAATTGACAGCTGGATCAGCGCTGATGTTGAAGAATGGCGGCTGAAGGATCGCAGCCGGGAAGACGATCTCGTTATAGCCTGGATTGTAGTAGGCGTTGACCGTCTGCGGGGTCATGAACCACTCGTTGCGGTCAGGCTGCTCATTCAGGCGGGAGAGGTTGTCTTCCATCTGCCAGACAGCCGAATTCACTGAGTTCTGGAACGCGTTGTCGGTGATCTCGAGTGTCTCATAACCCTCGAACTCTACCGGATAGCCAATCTTCGGATTGAACTTGTCGAGCTTCTCACGGGCGCGCTCACGCGTTTCTTCGCCCATCCATTCGAGGTCTTCGAGGTTGGCGTGCATGGCTGTGCGCAGGTTCGCGACGAGCTCGTCCATCCGCTCCTTGTTCTCGGCCGGGAAGTGACGGTCGACATAGACCTCGCCAATTGCCTCACCGAGCGTGCCGGAGACGGCCGAGACGGCACGCTTCCAGCGCGGGCGCTGCTCTGGCTGACCGCTGAGCGCCGTGCCGTAGAATGCGAAGTTCGCGTCATCGATGTCCGAAGGAAGGACCGACGAGAAGTTCGAGAGCATGTGCGCGGCGAGATAGGCTTTCCACGTGTCGAGATCAGCGGTGTTCGCAAGCTCGAACGCGACAGGCATACCGCCGCCGAGCTTGTTTACGTCTTCCTGCGACAGGCCTGCGGAAGCGATTTCCTCTGCGGTCGGTGGAATTTCGGTAACGAGGAACTCTTCCTCGCCGCTGACACCCAGCTGCTCCAGTGCGGCGGCGAGCGGGAAGTCACCGGCGATCGCGATCAGCTCATCGCGGGTCACCTTGTTGTAGGTGATCTCCGGGTTACGGCTGACGGCGCGGTCCCAGTCGGCCTGAGCAAGCTCGGTTTCCAGCGCCAGTACGTCCGCTGCCTTTGCGGCGGCATCTTCATAACCGGCCTTACCAAGCAGGAAGGTCAGCAGCTCTTCGTATTTGGCGCGGATCTCGACGGATTTCTCGTCGTCCTTGAGGTAGTACTCGCGGTCCGGAAGACCGAGGCCGCCCATGGACATCTGGAAGATGTAGTCGTCAGGGTTCTTGTCATCGACCCAGACGAAGCCGTTGATCGGCGAAGAGAAGCCAGGCGACATGAAGACGCTTGCGAGGGCTTCACGGCTGTCGATGGCTGCAATCTGGTCAAGATAGGGCTGGGCTGGCGCCATGCCTGCGGCCTCAATGGCATCGGTCGCCATGTAGGCGTTGTAGAACGCGGCAACCTTGCCTTCAGCGGTGTCGATTGGCGGCTCTTCAGCAGCGAGGTCTTCGATGATGAAGCGGGTCTGCTGTTCTGACTTCTCGCGAAGCAGGTCGAACGCGCCGTAGCGGGTCTTGTCTGCAGGCAGCTCGAACTCGTCGAACCAGTCGCCGCTGACATGCATGAAGAAGTTGTCGCCCGGACGAACTTCAGAATCCATCAGGCCGGTATCGATGCCCCAGCTTCCCCAATAGTCAGGCGAAGTGGTTTCAACGACACGCTGCGATGCACTGCTCGCTTCGCTGGATGACGGCGGCGTCGGCGCGTCTGCGGTTTGATCAGTGGTCGTACAGGCGCCGAGGAGCGCTGCAGCGGCAACGCCAGACATCAGATATCTCATTCAGGGATTCTCCATCAGTTTTATTCTAGATAGCGCGGCAGTTTGCGGTAAATCCACCCCGCAATCTGCCGCGCCTTGGAAATATTATTCTGCGGGGTGCGGACGAGCCCCTCGGCTCGTTCCGATCAGTTCTTCCTCGTCGATATGGGCTTCGCCTTCATACGACTCCCCGATCTGGCGGTATGGCCGACCGCCCCACGTCCAGCGGAAGATCCGGCCAACCTCACAGCCAACCGCATAGAAAGCCGGGACCAGAAGTAGCGACACGAAGAGTGCGAACGCCACCGCCGAACCGAGCGAGACTACCATTGGCTTCAGGAACTGCGCCTGTACCGATTTCTGCGCGATCATCGGCAGGATACCGACAAAGGTCGTTACCGATGTCAGCAGCACTGGGCGGAAGCGGGACACGCCTGCATCGACGATGGCCTGAAGGGCGCCAGCCCCCTCCTCGCGCCGCCGGTTGATATAGTCGACGAGGACAAGGTTATCGTTGATCACAACACCAGCTGCGGCCCCGATGCCGAACATCGAGAAGAGCGCCATCGGGGTATTGAACCCGAAGTGGCCGAACACGGCGCCCGCATAGCCAAACGGGATGGCCAGCATGAGAAGGAGTGGTTGCGAATAGGACTGGAAGGCGATCGCCAGCAGAATGTACATCGCCACGAACGCAATGATGTAGAGCGTCGTGATGTCCTGCAGAAATTCCTGCTCGCTCTCAATGTCACCAACTGCGCCGCGTGTCACCGTCGGGTACTTCTTCGCGAAGTCTGGCCAGAAATTCTGCTCCATGTCCGCGAAGATCGTGGCTCGAGTACTGTCGCCGACGAGGTCAGCGAAGACGGTCACCGAGCGCATGCGTTCACGTCTTTGGATTCGGTCGATACCAGGTGCAAAGGAAATCTCTGCGACCTGCTCAAGCGGGATTTCGCGGCCGTCATTGGTCCGGATGCGCAGATCTCGCAGGCTGTCTACCGACTCGCGGGTTTCTTTTGGATAGCGGACCATGACGCGCACATCGTCGCCATCGCGCGGCAGGCGCTGGGCTTCGATGCCATAATAGGCTGCGCGAACCTGAGAGGTGATATCGCCCAGCGTGATGCCAAGTGAGGTTGCGCCAGGCTTCAGGTCAATCCGGATTTCCTGCGCAGCCGATGACAGGTTATCGCCGATATCGAAGGCCTGCTCATAGGTCGCGAGTTGGGCTTTCACGTCATCGGCGGCCTGACGCAGCACATCGAGGTCGTCATTGTTCAGCGCATAACGAATGGAGTTATCCGAGTTGTTGATCGTGAACTGGAAGTTCACCTCCTCGGCGTCCGGCACTTCGCCGAAATTCGCGCGGATTTCGTCTGCGATCTCCTTCGTGGAGACACCGTCCGGGCGGTCCTGTGGCGGAATAAGGCCAATCCACGATTGGACGTCGCCTTCTGTCGCGACGATGGAGATGTCGCGGATCATGTGATCATCGCCAAGCTCCGGGTAGCGCTCATCGAAGGTCTGCCGCGACTGCTCTACTGCAAGGCGCAGCTGGTCACGCACTTGAATGGAACGCGATTGCGGTGAGCCGTCCGGCAGGTCGATACGAACTTGCACCAGATCGTCTTCAATCTGCGGCATGAAGCGGAACGGCACGATGTTCGACTGGACGAGCAGGATCGCGATTACGAACAGCGACGTAAAGACTGCGACCGTGACATAGCGGAACTTCACGGCGTATTCGAGAAGCGGCTTGTAGACCCGGTTTGCAAAGGTGATCAGGCTATCGGCGATACGCTGCTGAAAGCGCATCAGGCCGCCGACCGGGCCATCAAACTTCTGCGGTTTCATATGACCAAGGTGCGATGGCAGGATCAGCATGGACTCGATCAATGAGAATGCGAGCGCTGCGACGACAACATAGGTGATCTGTGCCGTGAATTGGCGCTCAGGCCCTGGAATGAAGGCCCAGGGCGCAAACATGATCATCGTTGTCAGAACGCCGAAGATGACCGGTTTCAGAACGAGCTGTGTACCGACAGTTGCCGCGCCCAAGCCTTCTCGCCGGCCACTTTCGACCTCCTTGTGGATATTTTCGCCCACAACAATCGCGTCGTCGACGACCACACCGATCACGAGGAGGACCGCGAAGAGAGAGAGGAAGTTCAGCGACACGCCAAAAAGCGGCAGGATCATGATGCCGCCCGCAAAGGCGGTACCGATACCGATGGTTACCCAGAACGCCACGATCGGCCGCAGGAACAGGATAAGGATGATGAGAACCAACGCCATACCCTGCAGAGCTGCAGAGCTGATCGTGTCCATACGGCCTCTATAGACCTCGGACATATCGAAAAGCAGGTCGAGGCGGAGCCCCTCTGGAAGTGCATCCTGGCCACGTCCGCTATTAGCGCGTTCGATGAAGTCCTTGAGGTTGTCGGAGTAGAGGACGATGTCCATCTTTTCAGGCTGATTGACCATGATGAAGGCCGTTGGCTCACCATTGTAGGTGGCGTCGAGTTCGCCATCGACGAAACCGTCAACAACGTTTGCGACGTCACGAATACGGATGGTGCCGAATTCAGCACTTTGGCGGATGACGATATTCTCAAAATCCTCGCGCGTATCGGCAAGTTGCCGCGCCTGGATCGCAACGGTGCCCGTTTCGGTGCGCACGGTGCCACCAGAAGAGTTCAGCGACGAGCTACGGACAGCGCTGGCGACTTCCGCAAAGGTCATGTTGTAGCGTCGAAGCGCTTCTTCCGAGACTTCGATGGAGACTTCTTCGCCCAGCGTCGCCTGCACATTGGCAAGCTCACCGCCTTCGAGCAACGCGATACGGTCGCGGGTCTCGTCCGCATAGTAGTCCAGTGTCGCCGGGTCGACATTACCGTGAAGGGCAAGTCCCATATATGACTGGTCATTACGCCAGCGGGTGACCTGCGGCGGGAATGATGACTGCGGCAGGTTAGAGATTGTGTCGACACGGCGCTTCACCTCATCGACAAACTCATCGACGTTGACGTCGAGTTCAGTCTGAAGGTTCACATAGCCGACCCCTTCACGGGCAACACCGGTCAGGCGTTTGAGACCGTCAATATCAGCCACGACCTCTTCGAGGCGGACGACAATCTGGTCCTCGACATCCTGCGGAGACGCCCCTGGCCAGGCGATGGAAACGCTCGCGCCATTGAAGTCAGCCGACGGAAACGCCTCTTTCTCGAGGCTAAGGAAGCCGAACGTCCCGCCGATAAAGGCGACGACCATCAGAAGGTTGGCAGCAATGCCATTTCTGGCCCACCAGGCGACAAGACCGCTCATTGGGTAGCTCCTTCGGTTTCACCGGCAATCTGCGCTGCAGCGGTTTCCTCTTCATCGGCTTCTTCAGACGGCGTTTTCCGAGGCGTGCGCGGAACGAGCTCACCATCAGGCATACGCTCGACGACCTGGATGCTCATCCCGTCAAACGCAGCCTGGATCGGAGACACGACTGCCAGCTCACCATCTTCGACACCGCTTGCGACGTAGGCCCCATCATCAGTGCTGTAGACGACATTCACGGTACGGATGTGGAGCTTGCCTTCAGGACCGTCGCCGATGAAGACCTGATCCACGCCGCGGAGAGCCGAGCGCGGAATCCGCACGACATTCTCCATCCGGCGACCATCGATCTCTGCATCGACAAAGAGGCCCGGCGCCATCGGCACGCCATCATCAGAGCCGGTGCCGTATGGGTCTTCGAGTTCTGCGATGACGTTGATGAGACGGGTTTGCGGGTTGAGAGCTGCGGCGGTGCGCTTTACGCGGCCAACCCATTCGCGCGGCTCACCGGCCACATTCGTCGTGAAGATGACGCGCGGCCCCGGAGTTTCAGCCGTTTCGGCAAAGGCGAGCGGAAGACCGGTCCGGCCAAGCTCATCATCCGAAAGCGGCAGGGAGACTTCGACAACATCGGTTGCGAAGATGGTACCCAGCGTCTGGCCCGGGCTCACGAACTGGCCAAGGTCGGCGCTGCGTTCACGCACACGGCCAGAGAATGGCGCCGTGACAGCCGTGCGATTAAGCGCGAGCTGGGCGTCAGCGAGCAGGGCTTTCGCGGAATCGAGATTTGCCTGCGCTTCGGCCAGCTGTGGCTCACGGCGGGCAAGAGGGCTCGCATCCTCGATACCAAGGTCTGCAAGGTCCTGCTCTGCAAGGTCGGCCTCGGCGCGCTCACGGGCCAGCGCCTGCTGGGCGGACGCGACGCCAGACCGGGCCCGCGTCACGGCAAGCTCATAGTCAGCGGCCTCGAGGCGGACGAGCACCTGCCCCTGGCGGATGAAGCCACCATCGACGAAGTCTGGGGACACGTAAGAGATGCGCCCTGCGATCTGGGGCGCGACGATGATCTGCCGCTTGGGACGAACTTCACCCTGGGCACGGACCTTGAGGTCGAGATCGGTCTCTTCGGCGGCTTCAGCGAAGACAGAGAGGCCACGCGGTTGCTCTTCAGCGCGCTCTACCGGCGGCTTGAGGAGATTGGTGACCACGGCGCCGCCGCCGATCAGCACGACGAGCACGAGGACTGGCAGCAGGATTGTGATGATACGCTTCATGGGAGGTCTCTGTTCTCGACTTCTTCTATATATCAGAATCCGGGGCCGCTGGCCCCTCGGTGACCGCACCACCAATGGCAAGGTGGAAGGAGATGCGGTTGGAAACGCGGGCTGACCGGGCTGCGATCAGGTTACTCTCTGCGTTAAGCTTACGTGTCTGGGCATCGATCAGATTGAAAATCGAAACGAGGCCATTCGAATACTGGCGGGTGGCGAGGTTTTCAGCCTCAACGGCTTCCTCAAGCGCGCGGCGCTGTGCGTCGACCTGCATGGCCAGAAATTCGTCAGCGGCGAGCGCATCTTCAACTTCGCGCCAGGCGGTCAGCACATCGCCTGCATAGTTCGCCAGAGCGCTTTCAGCGAAAGCGATGGCCGCATCACGGTCGGCGCGGAGCGCGCCGCCATTGAATACAGGCTGGGAAAGACTTGCGATCGCATTTGCGGCAATCCGGACAGGGTCGAACAGGTCAGCAAGATCAGTCTGGTTCGTGCCGAGTGAAGCGCTGAGATTCAGCGTCGGAAGGAGCGCGAGACGCGCCTGTTCTGCGCGAAGTCCTGCTGCTGTAAGGCGCGCTTCTGAAGCGGCAATGTCCGGGCGCCGGGCCAGAAGCAGCATTGGCGTGCCTGCCGCTTCGATCGGGGCAAGCTCTGGCAGGGCCGCGGGGGCTTCGATCTCATTTGCAGGATAGCGACCGAGGAGGATCTCCAGTCGGCGCGTGGCATTGCCCAGCGCTTGCTGACGCGCAGCAATGGCGGCCTCAGCGGTCGCGCGAGCACTGCGGGCAAGGCGAACATCAAGCGCAGTCGACAGTCCACGTGAGAAGCGACGTTCGGTCAGCGTCACGATCCGGTCGCGCGCCTCGAAAGTCGCGATCGCGAGACGTTCCTGGGCTAACGCCTCGTTAAGGTCAGTCCAGGCAATTGCGGTCTGAGCGGCAAGTGCAAGTCGAAGAGCAGCAAGATCAGCTTCGCTCGCGACGAGGTCTGCCTCTGCTGCGTCAATCGCGGCCTGTACCCGGCCCCACAGATCAGCGGTCCAGCCTGCATCGACGCCGATGCCATATGTCGGGTCGGTAAAGCGCTCATCGAGGGCGGCGCTATAGGTTGAGTTAACCCCCACAGAACCGGAAACGGATACGTTTGGAAGCGAGCGGCCATAGACTGAGCGCGCCTGCGCGCGGCTCGCGCGGACGATGGCAAGCTGCGATTGAAGATCGGGATTTGCAGCCAGCGCTTCAGCCACCAGCGTCGCCATCACCGGGTCGCCAAATTGCGAAATCCAGTCCCCCGTCGGCAGTTCTCCGGAGACACCGCTTTTGGCCCAGGTTTTTGGTGCATCAGGCGCAGCAGGGAAGACTGCAACTGGCTCGCCAGCCAGGCTCTGCATGTCCGGCAAGCTGCTACATCCGGTCAGTGCGGCTACAGCGATAATAAGGCCTTCGAACTTCATTCCACCCTCTCTTGATGTGATCGCAGCTCTAAGCAGCGATTACTCGACTGTCAACAAACAATTATCGATTTTCAATAATCATCGGGCGTCGGAAGGCAGTCAGTTGTAATTAGCTGCCTTTTCAAGCGTGTGGGCAGCCCGCCCGACTTGCCGAGCGCCCGTTTTCTTGGTTTGGAGTGATATGGCAAGCATTCGTCAGCACCCCAATCAATCAGCTTTGCGCCGGGCAGAGAGGATCCGCGATTTCTTCGTGCTCGGCATAGCGGGAAGCGGCCTGCTTGCCTTCATGATGATCACGGGCGCCCTTGGTATCTTCGAAGGCGTGACGGCGATCATTGTGCTTTCGCTGGGCGCGCTAGCCTACTTCGTTGGTTCTGCACCGCCGACCATAGATATCGCCCCCGTCGATGATTTGCAGGCGAGTGATGAGGCGATGAAGTCGTCCGTGCGTTCACTCATTCACGCGCTGCCATTTCCGGCCTGCTACATCTCTGGCGAAGGGCGTATCGAGTCCGCCAACAAGAAGATCTCTGACCTCTTTCGCATCAAGCACATTGAGGGCGCGCTCAAATCCGTCATCATCCGCCAGCCGGATGTTCTTGCAGCCACTGACAGGGTTTCGCGCAGCAGTGCGGGCGAGCGAGTGGAATTCATGGCCATTGACGGCGATGAGCTCTGGCTGGCTCACCTCACCCCAGGCCCCGAAGCCTCCAGCGTCTTCGTTGTCTTTGAAGACCGCACGGCCGTGCACCGCGCGGAGCGGGCCCGCGCCGACTTTCTGGCCAATGCGAGCCATGAACTGCGCACACCGCTGACCGCCCTTGCCGGTTTTATCGAAACCATGCGCGGCCCCGCCCGCGACGACAGGGAGTCGTGGGACGGCTTTCTGGAGATCATGCATAAGCAGACCGACCGGATGCGCCACCTCGTTTCTGATCTGCTTTCGCTGTCCCGGATCGAGTTTAGCGAACATCGCGCTCCTGACACCGTCATCGATCTGGGTGACGTCCTGAGCCAGACGGTGCTGGCGCTTCAGCCACTCGCTGCCGAACGGGCAATCGAGTTGTCTCTTGAGGGTCTTGGACGGGAAATCCGGGTCACCGCAAAGTGGGACGAACTTGCGCAGGTCGTCCAGAACCTGATCAGCAACGCCATGAAGTATTCGCCCAAAGGCGGGCGGGTCACCGTTTACATCGGGACAGCGCGCAGCATGGCTGATGCGGCCAAACTCGCGACCGGGACGAACGAAGACGCTATTCGTTCGGTGCTGCTACAGCCGCGCGCGTCGTCTGAAGCTGCTGCCGCCTGGATCAGCGTCACCGACAAAGGGGTTGGCATCGCGCGCCAGCACCTCTCCCGGCTGGGTGAGCGCTTCTACCGCGTCGATGAAAGCCGCGGCGGCGACATTGAAGGCACCGGGCTGGGGCTGGCCATCGTCAAGCACATCATGGCGCGTCACCGCGGCGGCCTTGCTGTTGCGAGTGAAGAAGGTGAAGGCGCCTGCTTTGGTGTCTGGCTGCCATGCCTTGAAGGCAGCGCGGCCACCAACCGCTGAAGCCATGCCTGTCCCACCGGAGCCGGACTATTGCCCGCCCCCACCAGAGGCGCTCGACATCATCCATGCTGACGAGAGCTTCATCGTCGCCGATAAGCCTGCCGGGCTCCTCTCAGTTCCGGGACGCGGAGGCCACAAGCATGCCAGCGTGCTTACCTATCTTGCCGACCGGTATGGTTCAGCGCTCGATATTCACCGGCTGGATCTCGACACGTCAGGACTGATTGTCGTCGCTCGCCATCGGACAGCCCAATCCAGCCTGGCGAAGCAGTTTGCAGACCGGACGGTTTCAAAAACCTATGACGCCCTCGTGAAGGGCCAGATGGAAAGTGATAGGGGTCAGATTGACCTTCCAATCGGGCGAGACTGGCAGGACCGTCCGCGCCGGCGCATCGATCTTGAGTCCGGCAAGCCAGCGCGGACACGTTGGTCGCTAGAAGTGCAGGCAGAAAACATCGCGCATCTGAAGCTCCAGCCGGTGACCGGACGAACCCACCAATTGAGGCTTCATCTCGCCTCAATCGGTCACCCGATTCTCGGTGATCGACTTTATGACAGCGCATGTCGCTCGGGACGGCTCTGCCTGCATGCAAGCCAGCTTGATTTCACACATCCAGAAACTGGAAAACCGTTGAAATTTCTGAGCACTGCGTCGTTCCACCTTTAGGAGAGCAGCACCAACACACGCTTGTGATCAGTATGTGTCACATATGTGTCAATCAGCGCCGTTATGAGGCCCCAAAGGCTTCTATTGGGTGCGCAGCGGAATGCTGGAAACTTTCGGACATCTGCCCGTCGCTTGGCTGCTCTTTGCAGTGCTCGCCGCGGCTGCTTTCATGGCCTTCTATGTAGGTCGCACGCAGGCCGTGGGCATCGCTCGTGGCTACACATCCCAGCTGAACTCACAGCCAAACTATCATGGCTACTTTGTCGCAATGGCGACGATCGCGCCGGCGGCGATCATTCTGTTCCTCTACATGCTGTTCGGCGAATCCCTTGTTCGCGCGCAGTTCGCCAGTGAACTTCCGGAACGCATCCGCGCGCTCGGCGATCTGGAGCTTGGCCAGTATATTGACCGCATCTCCGAACACGCGACCCGCCGCGACGCCACGGCGACAGGCAATGCCCTCTTCGACGCGGCATCGGATCGCTACACCAACCTTGTAGGTCTCTCGCGTATCGCCGCCATCCTGCTCGCCGTTCTGGCTGCAGCCGGTGGCTTCTTCTTCGGCCGCAGCCGTCTCAGCGGTGACTTCCGTGCACGGGCACGCGTCGAAGACGGCATCAAATTCCTGCTCTTCCTCTGCGCCGCGATCGCCATCCTGACCACGATCGGTATCGTTGCGAGCCTGCTGTTCGAAGCGCTGCGCTTCTTCTCACGCGTAAATGTTTTCAGCTTCCTCTTCGGCACCGAGTGGAATGCGCAGACGGGCGCAGATTTCGGCGCCATCCCGCTTTTCTTCGGCACCTTCCTGATCGCATTCCTCGCAATGCTCGTCGCCGCGCCGATCGGCCTGTTCTCGGCGATCTACCTGTCGGAATATGCAAGCCCACGCGTCCGCAGCATCGTCAAGCCCATCCTCGAACTGCTCGCTGGTATCCCGACAGTGGTCTATGGCTTCTTCGCGCTTCAGTTCGTGGCGCCAATTGTTCGATCAAGCGCCACCTGGATCAACGGCCTACCATTCATTCCGGACGGCTTCCTGGCTGCGCAGCCGACCAGCGCGCTCGCCGCCGGTCTCGTAATGGGCATTATGATCATCCCATTCGTGTCGTCGCTCTCGGATGATGTGATCAATGCGGTGCCGCAGACCTTGCGCGACGGTGCCTATGCCATGGGTGCTACCAAGTCGGAGACCGTAAAACAGGTCGTGATGCCGGCTGCCCTGCCGGGCGTGATTGCTGCCCTGCTGCTGGCCGTCTCGCGCGCTATCGGTGAGACGATGATTGTTGTCATGGCTGCGGGTCAGCGCGCCCAGATCACGCCGGACCCGACGGCCGACCTTACGACAATTACCGTCCAGATCGTCGCCCTGCTGACCGGCGATACAGAGTTCGACAGCGCCAAGACCCTGTCCGCTTTCGCGCTCGGCTTCGTGCTCTTCATCGTCACGCTGATCTTCAATCTAATCGCGCTCCGCGTGGTCAAGAAGTACAGGGAAAAATATGAGTAGCCCGACTGAAGGCCCAGCGAACACCGGCTCCTTCGTTACCGAAGAAGCGCTGCAACGCCTGAAAAAGCGCCACGCCGCAGAAGCGCGTTTCAAGCTGTACGGCCAACTTGCAATTGGTATCGCGATCGTCGCGCTTGTCGCCCTGCTGGTCTCCATCTTTGGACAGGCCAGCAGCGCGTTCTCGCGTCATGTACTGAGCTATGACCTCAACATTGAGGCGAGCTATGTCGATCCGGAAGGCACGCGTGACCCGGATGCGATCGCCCGCAATGTCAGCGGCTTTAACCTCATGCTGCAGGACCAGCTGGCTGACGAATTCCTCGCGGATGATGCTGATCGCAACGATCAGCGCGAACTCTATGGCGTGTTCACCCGGCTCGCCGTCCTGCCGATTGCGCGCGCCACCGCCGATGCCCCAGAGACCATTGGGTCTGAGCAGATTTTCAATGTCGCGCTTGCCGATGACATTGATCTGTTTCTAAAGGGCGGCGTCAGCGCCCGTAAATCTGTCGAGATTGGCACTGTTGCAGCCGGAGAAGGCTCAACCGAGGATGGCGTCACGCTGACACTGGCCTCGCAGGACGACGCTGAAAAGCTCAGCGCAGCGCTTACCGAACTCACCCGTACCGATGTCGACGATGCTCCGGCCGTTGCCCTGATCAAGGCTGGCAACACCTGGTACCGGATGGAAAGCTCCGAAGGCCGCAACCTATCGCTGACCTATCTCGCCGGTCCGCGCGTGCTGCCTGCAGAAGGCGCCGAGATGGAGGCCCTCGTTCTTGCGCAGAGCCAGGAAAACCGCACGGTCACTGACCGTCAGATTGCCTGGACCAAGATCCTGCAGACGCAAGGCCGCGTTAAATCGGTGTTGAACACCAGCCTGTTCACCAATTCAGACAGCACCTATCCGGAACTCGCCGGCACGGCCGCAGCGATTATCGGCTCGCTTCTGACCATGCTGGTCACGGCGCTCCTCGCCATCCCAGTTGGTATCTTTGCAGCGGTCTACCTTGAAGAGTTCGCGCCGAAGAACCGCCTGACGGCACTGATTGAAGTCAATATCAACAATCTTGCCGCTGTACCGTCGATTGTCTTCGGCCTGCTTGGCGCAGCTGTTTTCATCAACTTCATGGGGCTGCCCCGCTCTGTGCCGCTGGTCGGTGGTCTTGTACTTGGCCTTCTGGTCCTGCCGACGGTGATTATCGCATCGCGCGCAGCGCTTACCGCTGTGCCGCCTTCCATCCGCACAGCAGCGCTAGGAGTTGGTGCATCGAAGACCCAGTCGGTCTTCCATCATGTGCTGCCGCTAGCAGCGCCAGGTATCATGACGGGCGCCATTATCGGCATGGCCCGCGCCCTCGGCGAAACCGCCCCACTTCTGCTCATCGGCATGGTCGCCTTCGTTGCAGAAGTTCCCGACGGCCCGATGGACGAGTCGACGGTATTGCCCGTTTTGAT
Organism: Henriciella algicola; assembly: GCF_003576245.1. Taxonomy (GTDB): domain Bacteria; phylum Pseudomonadota; class Alphaproteobacteria; order Caulobacterales; family Hyphomonadaceae; genus Henriciella; species Henriciella algicola. The sequence goes on along the minus strand of NZ_QWGA01000008.1, from coordinate 186,992 downwards.
CTATAAGTGGTCGACGGGTGCAGAGCGCGCATGGGAACCGCAGACCGCAGCCGCAATTATCGTGCTGCTCGTCTTCCTCGTTCTCATGAATTTGATCGCGATCATTCTCAGACGCCGCTTTGAAAGGAGATGGTAGTCACCATGGACGGAAATATGGAACACTTCACCCAGACCAAATCCTCCGCTCGTGCAGACACCGCCTCTGCGCCAATCAAGGTCGATTGCCAGAACATTGACGTCTATTACGGCGACAAGCGGGCCATCGAAGACATCTCGCTCGAGATCGAAGACCGGTCTGTGACCGCCTTCATCGGCCCATCGGGCTGTGGCAAATCGACCTTCCTGCGCTGCATGAACCGCATGAATGACACGATCGAGTCGGCCAAGGTCACCGGCAAGATCTTCATGGACGGCGCGAACATCAATGACCCGGCCATAGACCCGGTCCTGCTGCGTTCGCGCGTCGGCATGGTGTTCCAGAAGCCGAACCCGTTCCCGAAATCGATCTATGACAATATCGCCTACGGTCCGCGCATCCATGGCCTCGCCTCCGGCAAGGCAGAGATGGACGAGGTCGTCGAGAACTCGCTTCGCAAGGCCGGTCTCTGGGAAGAAGTGAAAGACCGCCTGCAGGCACCGGGCACCGGTCTCTCCGGCGGCCAGCAACAGCGCCTCTGTATTGCGCGCGCCATCGCTGTCAGCCCAGAAGTCATTCTGATGGACGAGCCGTGCTCGGCCCTCGACCCGATTGCGACCGCCAAGATCGAGGAGCTGATCGACGAGCTGCGTGAGCGCTACTGCATCGTGATCGTCACCCACTCCATGCAGCAGGCCGCTCGCGTCTCGCAGAAGACGGCCTTCTTCCATCTCGGCAAGCTTATTGAATACGGTGATACCGAACGGATCTTCACCAATCCTGAGCATGGCCGCACGCAAGACTATATCACTGGCCGCTTCGGTTAAGCGGCAGAGAGACACCCGATATGCCTGACCATATTGTTACAGCCTTTACCGATGAGCTTGAGCACCTTTCGGCAAACCTCCTGCGCATGGGCGGTCTTGCCGAGAGCATGATCATGGATGCGAGCCGCGCCGTTGCGACGTTCGACCTCGAGCTTGCCCGCGACGTCATCAAGCGCGACCGCTCCATCGATGAACTTGAAGTCGAGGCCGAGCGCGCAATCATCCGCCTGATCGCCCTGCGCCATCCGATGGCGGGCGACCTGCGCGCGGTGCTCGGCGCCATGAAGCTGGCTGGCGACATCGAACGTATTGGCGACCTCTGCAAGAACATCGCGAAGCGCTGTCTTGAACTCACCGGCGACGAAAACCGCGCCGCCGTCAAAGGCATTGAGCGCATGTCGCGCGCCGTGTCCCATCAGCTTCAGATGGCGCTGGACTGCTATCTGCGCCAGGACATCGAAGCGGCGAAAATGGTGCTCGATATGGATGACGATATCGACGACCACTATACCTCGCTCTTCCGCGAGACGCTGACCTATATGATGGAAGACCCGCGCCAGATCGGCTCGAACACCCATCTGATCTTCATGGCGAAGAACCTTGAGCGGATCGGCGACCACGCCACCAACATCGCCAAGGCCGTCTACTACATGGTCACCGGCGAAGCGACGACCGGCGCCAAGGTCGAATCCCGGCTTGCCAATGACGAGGGAGAGCAGCGTTGAAGCCTTTCGTCCTGATTGCTGAAGACGAGAAAGCAGTCGCCGAACTGCTCCGCTACAATCTGGAACGTGAAGGGTACGACACTGCCGTCGCCCCCGATGGGGACGAGGCGATGCTCCTGCTTGAGGAGCGCCTGCCAGATCTCGTCCTGCTCGACTGGATGCTGCCAAAGGTGCCCGGCATCGAGGTGTGCCGCCGCATCCGATCCAAGTCTGAAACCGCCAATCTGCCCGTGATCATGCTGACGGCCCGTTCTGAAGAAAGCGACCGTATTCGAGGCCTCGATACCGGCGCAGACGATTATGTCACCAAGCCATTCTCGACGACGGAGCTGATGGCCCGCGTGCGCGCTGTCCTCCGCCGTATCCGCCCTGCCCTCGTCGATGACCGCGTCACCGTGGGCGACATCTCCATCGACCGGACGACGCACACAGTCAGCCGCAATGGCGAAGAGATCCATCTCGGGCCGACCGAATTTCGTCTGCTTGATTACTTCATCCAGCATCCGGGCCGTGTGTTCTCTCGCGAGCAGCTCCTTGATGGTGTCTGGGGATCGGACGTCTATGTCGAGGTCCGGACAGTCGATGTGCATGTCGGCCGGCTCCGCAAGGCGCTGATGAGCAAGGGCGGCGAGGACCCGATCCGGACCGTGCGCGCGGCTGGTTATTCCTTGCGATCGAATTAGGCTTCTGTCTGACCCGCCAAGCCGGGGAAATTATTGTCGCGACGTGTTCCTGCGCCGATGTGAATTGGCAAGACTTACCGCCTGACAGCGCATACCGTCCGCGAAATCTTATGCAGGAGACTGACGATGCGCATTGGTGTGCCGACTGAAATCAAGAAGCAGGAATCGCGTGTCGGCCTGACGCCTGAGAGCGTTGGCGACCTCATCAATTCCGGCCACGAAGTTTTCGTCCAGCAAGGTGCGGGCCTCGGCTCCGGCTTTGCCGATGAAGCCTATACCGATGTCGGTGCAAAAATCGTCGCGGACGCAGACGCAGTGTTCAAGTCTGCCGAGCTCATTGTGAAAGTAAAGGAGCCTCAGCCAGAGGAAACCGCACGCCTCACGCCTGAGCACACGCTCTTTACCTATCTGCACCTCGCACCCGATCCGGTTCAGGCAAAAGGCCTGATCGAATCCGGCTGTACCGCCATCGCCTATGAGACCGTCACCGAGCCCGCTGGCGGCCTGCCGCTTCTGCGCCCGATGAGCCAGGTTGCCGGTCGTATGTCCATGCAGGTTGCGGCCTGGGCGCTGATGCGCACGAAGCGCGGCCGCGGTCTTCTGCTTGGCGGCGTACCCGGCGTGCAGCCTGCCAAAGTCGTCATCATTGGCGGCGGCGTGTCCGGCACCAATGCCGCAGAAATCGCTGTCGGCATGCGCGCCGACGTCACCGTCTTTGACCGCAACAATAACCGCCTCGCAGAGCTCGACGCCCAGTTCAACGGTCTGGTGAAGACGATGTATTCGACCAAGGCAGCGCTTGATGCGGCCGTGAAGGAAGCTGACCTCGTGATCGGCGCAGTTCTGATCCCGGGCGCATCGGCGCCAAAGCTCATCTCCCGCGAGCAGCTTAAGACGATGAAGCCGGGCGCTGTGCTTGTCGATATTGCCATCGACCAGGGCGGCTGTTTCGAGACCTCGAAGCCGACCACGCACGAAGACCCCATCTATGATGTCGACGGCATCCTGCACTATTGCGTCGCCAACATGCCGGGCGCCGTGCCGCGTACATCAACCTACGCGCTGAACAACGCCACGCTGCCTTTTGTCCTGCAGATCGCGAACAAGGGCACGCATGAGGCGCTGAACTCCAACGCGCACCTCGCCAATGGCCTCACCGTGGCTGAAGGCCACATCACGCATGAACAGGTCGCTCAGGACCTCGGCATGACCTACAAGCTGCCCGACTGGTTCAAGCCTAAGGGCTAGACCCTCGTCAGATCTTCCGAAGCGCCGACAGAAGCCCGTCCATATCAGGCGGCAGCGGCGCTTCGGCGAAGACGTCTTCCCCCGTCACTGGATGAACGAAGCCAAGGCTGGCGGCATGCAGGGCCTGCCTGTCGAACTGACGTGCGCGCGTTGTCGCGTCGATGAAGGCCTCACCTGACCCATACGCCTTGATGCCGCGCTGGCGGCCATAAGTCGGATCGCCAATGAGCGGGGCACCGATATGCGCCAGATGCACGCGGATCTGATGCGTGCGGCCGGTCTCCAGGCGACATTCGATCAACGCCGCCGCTGGAAGACCAACGCCCTTGTCGAGTTCACCGAAAGTCTCTTTGGCTTTGTAATGCGTGACAGCGTGACGCCCGTCTTCGCTCTCTTCATCGCGAATGACGGCCATTTTCTTGCGGTCACTAGTGGAGCGGGCAATACGCATGTCTACCGTGCCGACCAGCGGGCGCGGCGCCCCGCGCGTGATGGCGAGATAGGTCCGGTCGATATCGTGCGTCTTGAAAAGCTTCGACAGTCCTGCGTGGGCAGGCTCGGTCTTGGCAACGACGAGGACGCCTGTGGTGCCCTTATCGATCCGGTGCACGATGCCGGGCCGTTCGACGCCTCCGATACCGGGCAGCTCTCCAGCACAATGATGAAGCAAGGCGTTCACCAGCGTGCCCTGCCAGCTGCCCGGCGCAGGATGGACCGCCATACCTGAAGGCTTGTTCACCAGAATGAGGTGCTCGTCCTCGAAAAGGATATCGAGTGGGATGTCTTCAGGCTCTGGTGTCGCTGGCACCGGGTCCGGCATGTCGAGCGTGTAGGTATCGCCTGGCGACACGCCGGCCTTCGGATCGTCGGCCGTCTTGCCGTTAAGGCTGACGGCGCCTTCCTTGATCAAGGCTTTCGCGCGAGACCGCGAAAGTTCCGGCAAGGCTTCGGACAGGAATCGGTCTAGCCTCGTTCCCTTGTCCGCATCCGTCGCAGTGGCAGTGAGTGTGTTCATCGGGACAGCTTATAGACCTTGTTTCGCGGAGTCGTCATGATCGCGCTGTAGACAGGCGAAAATCGATTCCTGAGGAGCGGGCTACAATGAGCAAGATTTCCAGACGTCACTTTCTAGGTTTCAGCGCGGGCGCGGCGGGTCTTGCTGCCTGCGCCACCGAAACCACGGGCAACACGCCGCTGGTCGACAACCGCGCGGCCTTCGCAGGCGAGGTGAGCTTTGACCACGGCGTCGCATCTGGCGACCCGCTCAGCGATGGCGTCATCGTCTGGTCACGGGTCACACCGGATGATGAAGATTCGCAGTCACCAGTGCCAGTGACTGTCCGCCTCTACAGCGATCAAGCGATGCGCATGCTCGCAGCAGAAACCCAGCTGAACGCCACATCCGCGCGCGACTTCACGCTCAAGGCAGACATTCAGGGCCTGCAGGCCGACACTGAATACTTCTACCAGTTCATGGCCCGCACGACATCCGGCGATGTCGTTTCCCCCGTCGGGCGGACGAAGACCGCCCCTGCCTCAGGCAAGCCGCCTGTAACCTTCGCCGTCGTGTCGTGCTCGAATTTCCCGTTCGGCTATTTCAACGTCTATGACGCCATTTCCAAGCGCACGGACCTCGACGCCGTGATCCATCTTGGCGACTATCTCTATGAGTACGGCGTCGACGGCTATGGCGGCCAGGCTGGTCAGGAAATTGACCGCAACCACGAGCCGCCGATGGAAATCGTCTCACTCGGCGACTACCGGACCCGGCACGCCCAGTACAAGCGCGACCCGATGCTTCAGGCCGCCCACGCCGTCGCCCCCTGGATATGCACTTGGGACGACCACGAAAGCACCAACAATTCCTACCGGACAGGCGCTGAAAACCATCAGCCGGAAACCGAAGGCAATTGGAGTGACCGTAAGCAGGCTGCCGTTCAGGCCTATCTGGAATGGATGCCAGTTCGCGACCCGGAAGTGGGCCGCGCCACAGGCGGGATCTACCGCAGCTTCAGCTTTGGCGACACCGCCAGCGTCTTCTGCCTGGAGTCGCGCCTGACAGGCCGCTCGGACGAAATCTCATGGGGCGCAGAACTGGCTGGCGTTGCCCCTGACGCCATCCCGGCAAAGGCGCAGGACGTCATGGGGCGCGTCAGCGATGAGAGCCGCACCATGCTTGGCCGGGTTCAGGAAGAATGGCTCGACGGCGAGCTGCAGTCCTCTGTCTCAAGCGGCAAGACATGGCAGGTCCTCGCCAATCAGGTCATCATGGCCCGTGTGCGTCCGCCAAACCTGATGGAAACGCTGACCGATGCGCAGAAAGCCGCGCAGAGCGGATACGTCGCCCAGATGATACCGTTCAGCCAGCTTGGCCTACCCTTCAACCTTGATGCCTGGGATGGCTTCCCCGCCGCACGTGAGCGCCTCTACGCATCGGCGACGGCGTCAAATGCACGGCTCGTAACCCTGACCGGCGACACGCACACTGCCTGGGCCAATACGCTGCATGACAGCGCCGGCGCGCCCCGCGGGGTCGAATTTGGCTGCACCTCGGTCACCTCGCCCGGCCTTGGCACCTACATCAAGGACGTGCCGGACCTTGGCGACCAGTTTGCGGCCGCCAACGAGGATGTGAACTGGTACAAGGTGGACGGCCACGGCTACACGCTGGTGACGCTGACCGCGGACGATGTGACCTCGGAATATGTCGAAGTCTCTGGCGTTCGCGACCAGTCCTACACCACGGGTTCTATCGCCCGCTTCCGTGCTACCCGTACCGACGACGGCATGACGGCGCTCGAACGCGCCTAGCCGCGGCCCCGATAGGTCGGCACACCTGTGTCCGGAACGATGAGGTCTTCTGGCGGACATCCTGTCTGCCAGAAGACATCGATCGGAATACCGCCGCGCGGATACCAGTAGCCGCAGATCCGCATCCAGGTCGGGTCCAGCAGGTCCTGCAGGCGCTTGCCGATGGCTACGGTACAATCCTCATGGAAGGCGCCGTGATTGCGGAATGAGGTCATGTAGAGTTTCAGGCTCTTGCTCTCGACCAGCCACTCGCCCGGCGCATAATCGATAACGATGTGCGCAAAGTCCGGCTGACCGGTGACAGGGCACAGCGACGTGAACTCCGGCACGGTAAAGCGCGCCAGATAAAGCGTTCCCGCATGCGGGTTCTTCACACGCTCCAGCTCTGCCGCTTGAGGCGAAGCGGGAATGGCGCTTGACCCGCCAAGCTGTTCAAGACCGGTATAGATATTATCGCTCATGGATCAGAAACCTCCGATGCGCGGCAGAATGCCGAAGCTGAGCGACATGTAGACCGCATAGGCAAGAAGCAAGACTGCGCCTTCCCAGCGCGCCAGCTTTCGCCCGGTATATGCAAACAGAACAAGCAGGAAAACGGACAGGGCCAGCGCCCCCATGTCCTGCATGGTGACGAGGCTTGTCATCTCGCCATATTCCATGGCGCTGACGTCGACGGGCGTTCCGGCGGCAGGCTCCTGGGTGGACATGAGGCTAAACGGGAAGACCGCAGCCGACACACCCATGATGCCCAGAATGTTGAAGATGTTGGAGCCGATGACATTGCCGAGAGCGACATCAGCTTTTCCCTTCAGCGCAGACACGACGGAGGTCACAAGCTCTGGCAGGCTGGTCCCGACAGCAACAATGGACAGGCCGATGACGGTCTCCGAAATGCCGAACATGCGCGCCAGATCAGAGCCGCCCTGCACCAGGAAACGCGCCCCAAAGATCACACCAGCAATGCCGCCCAGAGCGAGCAGCAATGAGATCAGCAGAGGCTCCCTGGTCTCGACGACCTCTGCTTCGCCGGAATGAACCTCGCTTGCTGCAGATCCCTTCCGCTTATCGAGGAGCACTGAAAGAACGAGATACACAGCCAGGACACCGATGAAGGCGAAACCCGTCATTCGGGTGAAACCGTCAATCCAGATGACGGCTGCGAAAACAGCGGTGACAGCCACCATGAACAGACCGTCGCGAGCGAGTGCTCGCGGGTTTGTGACGATGGGTGAAATCACGCACGCCGCCCCGATCACCAACAACACGTTTGCGATGTTCGAACCAATTACGTTGCCGATTGAAAGGCCCGTCGCGCCGTCAGACAGCGCCTGAAGGCTTGTGACAAGTTCAGGCATGGATGTGCCGAACCCCACCAGGGTCAGGCCGATAAGGAGCTCTGACATCCCCAATCTGCGCGCGACGCCAACCGATCCGCGCACGAGGAATTCGCCGCCTGCAAACAGCAGGACCAGGCCGCCGATAATGAGGCCAATCATCATTGTCATGTCCATCTATCTCCCAACCAGAACGGCATTCTGCTCTCGCGCGACAGGTAATCACTGCAGCGAATTCCCTTGCGGGATTAAACGGCTACACTGGTCGCGTGAATGGAAAGGAAAATCAATGCGTCTTGCATACCAGGCCCCACTTCTCGCAGCCTGTCTCTTTCTGGCGTCCTGTGCCTCGCAAGTGCCAGCCAGCGTTCCTGCGAACTCGGCTTCGCTTCAGACCGAGCGCATCGAAGCTGTGATCCAGAAGCAGGCTAATGCCTGGAATCGCGGCGATATCGACGCCTTCATGGATGGCTATTTGCGCTCATCCGAACTGCGCTTCGCTTCAGGCGGCACCGTCACGCGCGGGTTCGAGCCAACGCTTGCGCGCTACAAGGCGCGGTACGACACGCGCGAGGCGATGGGCACGCTGTCGTTCACTGAACTAGAAACCGTCGTTCTGTCCGAAGATGCCGCCGTGCTTCATGGTCGCTGGCAGCTTACACGCGAGAATGACACCCCGTCGGGCCTCTTCACGCTCGTCTTCCGCAAGATTGGCGGCGACTGGCAGATTATCAGCGACACAACGACTTCGGCAGACTGATTGCGCTTGGCGGCTGCTTCGACATAGACAGGCGAAGACGGCAGCAGGCATCGTGAATGGGGGCGAACAGGATGGCGCGCGCTACGCTAGATCTTGAGACACATACATCGCGGCTGGAAGCAGCCATCGAAAGCATCTGGTTTCGTAATCTGATCACGGCGCTGATCATCCTGAACGCGATTGTTCTGGGTATTCTCACCTATCAGGAAGACCTGCCGCCTACGCTGGTCGTCTCCCTTAACGGCATCGACCGGGCGATCACCTATATTTTCGCGGTCGAGATTTTCCTGAAACTCGTCGTCTACCGCCTTCTTTTCTTCCGCTCCGGCTGGAACTGGTTCGACTTCATCGTCGTCGGCATATCGCTGGCGCCGGGAAGCGAAGCCTTCTCCGTCCTGCGGGCGCTGCGCGTTTTGCGGGTGCTAAGGCTGCTCCATGTCGTTCCGATGATGAAGCGCATTACCGAAGCGCTCCTGAAAGCCTTGCCGGGCATGGGCGCCATCGTCGCTGTCCTGGCCCTGCTGACTTACGTCTACGCCGTCATGGCGACCAACATGTACGGCAACACCGACAATGAAGAAGTGCTGGAGCTTTTCGGCGATTTGCCAAGCTCTGCCTTCTCGCTGTTTCAGGTCATGACGATGGATGGATGGCGGTTCGAAGTTGTCCAGAAGGTTATCGATGACGGCCACCCATGGGCCTGGCTTTTCTTCATCACCTTCATCTTCATCGCGAGTTTCGCCGTCCTGAACCTCTTCATCGCCCTCGTCGTCGAAGCCCTCGCCGCTGAGCAGAGAGCCGCGACCGATGAGTTGCTGGAAGACATCGAGGAAGACGTCGAGCACGCCGAGGAAGAGCGTGACGAGATCCTGAAACTGCTGACCTCCCTGCGGGAGGAAATGGCCAGCCTGCGCGCCGCCGTTGATCGGCGTGATAGCCACGGTAAGACCAGCGAATAGCAGTGAATTCTCACGAACTCGTAATGCTTATTATCGTCATTTGTGAGTATAGGTTACTGTCCCCCAAGCCCGATCCGAATATACTGGCAGTCTAATGAGCCTTTGGCAGTTGCTCATCGATGGCGGAAAACGCCTCTTCGATCCCGATACGCCGGAAGAGCCGGTCGGGAGCGAACAGGCCTGCGCGCCTGATCCCAATGATGTCGGCTTCACCGCAGCGGTGATCGGTCTCAGCGCCAAGATGGCGGCGGCGGATGGCCGGGTCAGCGATGCCGAAGTGATGATGTTCTCGCGCATCTTTCGTGCTTCGCCCGAGGACGAAGCACAGGTCCGGCGCGTCTTCCGCATCGCCCAGCAGACAGTGCGCGGATACGAAGCCTACGCCCGCAAGATCGGCAAGAAATACTCCGCGCGCCCATGTCTGCTCGAAGGCGTCCTCGATGGACTGTTCATGATCGCCGGCGCCGATGGCGCAGTGACCAGCGACGAGATGGATTATCTCCGGACAGTTTCAGAGGCCTTCGGCTTTGACGAAACGACCTTCCGGCGCATCCGGGCGAGCCATCTCGGGCCGGACCGCGATGATCCCTACCACATCCTCGGTGTCGCACATGACGCTGCCTTCGACGACATCCGCCGCGCCTATCGCCGCCTGATGGCAGATAACCACCCCGACCGGATTGTCGGGAATGGCGCCCCGCGCGAGTTTGAACTCGCCGCGCATGACAAGGCTGCCGCCATCACGGGCGCTTATGCGCGCATTCGGGCAGAACGAGGCCTGATTGCGGCAAACTGAGGGATTCCGCCGCAGAGAGATTGATTCCGGCGCTTTCAGCCTTCACATTCGTCTGCAGGAGACACGCACATGACATCAGCACGCACCCCGATTTCAGCAGACCTGTTCCTCAGCCGGATTGCTTACGCCTTCAAAGAGGCGGCACGCTGGACACTCAAGGGCCTGCTTGCGATCGCGATCGTGTTCATGGCTGGCGTCATCGCAGTGATCACTGCTGCCGCTGGCCTGTTCATCGCAGCCGTTGCGGTCCTGCTGAAGCTCACGACAGGAAAGGCAGCGCCGCGCCGGGCGCAATATGCCGGTGGTGAGACAGACGAAAGCGGCATCACGCTGGAAGCCCATCGCACCGCACGCGGCTGGACTGTCGAACGCTAGGCTGCTTCACGCACGCCCGGCTGCGGCTCTCTAAAATCAGGTTCCGAATACGCTCGACTGCGCCTTGAATGCGGCAGCATCAACCTCGTGGCGCAGTGGCTTTCCAGTGAGGAAGCTGGACAGGTTTTCCAGAAACTGTTCGTCATTACGCCGGTCTGTGCCCTCAGTCGTCGGCGCGGTGTGCGCCGTCAGCGTAATGGCCGGATGTCCCCATAGCGGGCTTTCTGGCGACAGTGGCTCCTGGCGGGTAACATCCAGCGCGGCATGCGCTGGCCGCCCCTGATCGAGCGCCGCTATCAGCGCGTCTTCATCGACAAGCGGGCCGCGCCCCACATTGAGGAACAGGCTTCCCGGCGACATCGCCGCGAAGAAGTCGGCATTGCCAAGGTTTTCCGTCTGCGCTGTCAGCGGGCAACAGAAGAGCACTGCATCGGCCAGGCCAATATCCTCAGGCGTCAGCTGATCTGGATGCAGCATATGGTCGGCAAATGGAGACACCGCGCTAGAGCGGCGCACGCCCGTCACATGTGCGCCTAGGGCTTTCAGGCGTCGCCCGGCATTCTCGCCGATGTGGCCAAACCCATAGATCAGCCACCTTGTCTCTCCGACCTCACGGAAAGGCACCTTCTGCCACTTCCGGTCCTGTTGAGACCTCCGGCGCGCGGCCCCTTCCCCAAAGAAGTCGAAAGCCGCCCAGAGAACCCACTCAGCGATGGCGTGTGCCTGTACATGGCTGACCGTGTAGATTTCGGCCTTCTGTCCGACCTTCTGCAGAAACTCGTTATCGAGGCCGGCGGCAATCGATTGAAACCAGGCAAGGCGAGGCGCGGAATAGACCTCTTTCACAAAGTCGCGCACGGCCGTGCTGAAAAAAGCGTCGGTATTGCCATATGCAATGACACCTTTGGTCCCTTCACCGCCCCATGGGCGCCTGAATTGCGAACTATCGTTTAAGGTGTGAGGCGCTATTTGTTCAGCCAGCGGCTTGAGACGGGCCTCCAGCCGGGAGAAAGTTCTTTCATGTATAAGAAGATCGTACAAATCGCGCTCCCGTGCCTGCTTGGAGTGGCCTTTCTGCCAGTGGAGGCAGCGCATGGCCAGTACCAGGCAGAGGGAGAATACGCAGACGTCCGAAGCCAGGACTATCTACGCGACGTCGTGGCCCTCTCTTCGACGCTTGGCTCTGCCCACGCCCTGCGCGTGCTGTGTAATGGGCGCAATGACCAGTACTGGCGCAGCTATATGCAGGATCTGCTGAGCCTCGAAGCGCCCTATCAGGGCCGTCTGCGTACCTCGATGGTCGATGCCTTTAACACGGCCTATTCGGCAGAGGCAGCACGCAGGAATTCCTGTGACGACGGCGCGGTGTCAGCCGAACGTGTCTATGCTTCGACGGGTGAGCGACTTGCCAATGCGCTGGTACAGGCGAACCTTCCTGAAAGCGCGCGCGGGAGCGAGAACTAGTCCTCGCGCTTGACCCGCGCCTTGCCGCGGCCGATGGCAAGCGCCTTCACCGCACCCCTGAACGTACGAACTTCCTGGCTGGTCCACTGACCGCGGATAAACGCGTTGCGTAGATTGCGGGTCATGAGCGGCGTCTTGTCCGGCGGATAGAAATAGCCCGCGCGCTCCAGCTCATACTCAAAATGCTCGAACATGCCGATTAGCTCGGACCGGCTCGCCACATCACTGACGCCAGCTTCAGCGCCCTCAAAACGGCCTTCCTGCCCTGCAGCCTCGCCCCATGCATGAGCGAACACAATGACGGCCTGAGACAGGTTGAGCGAGGCAAAGGCCTTATTGACCGGATAAGTCATGATCGCATCGCTGAGCGCGACATGGTCATTGTGGAGGCCCTGCGCCTCATTACCGAACATGATGCCGGTTTTCAGAGACTGCTGGCAAACAAGCTCTACCGCGCCAGCTGCGGTCACCACGGGCTTTTCCATGCCGCGCGGACGCGCCGTGGCCGCGATCAGGTAGCCTAGATCGGCGCAGGCTTCTTCGACACTGTCGAACACCGTCACCTCGACGCCCGCCTCAAACGCGCCTGCTGACATCGGTTCTGCCGCCGGGTTCGGCCATCCATCCCGCGGCGCCGCGATACGAAGTTCGGTCAGTCCGAAATTCAGCATTGCGCGCGCGGTCGAGCCTATGTTTTCGCCGAGCTGTGGCTCCGCGAGAATAATAATTGGCTTGTCTGTGTCAGTCATTCGCCTGAATAGTCCGGCCACTCCATCGAACGGAACTGGCCATTGGCAGTAAACTGGGGCTCAAGCCCCGCATCCTGCAGCAGGTCGCGAAGCGCCCGGCGCGGCTGGCTCAATTCATCTTCGACGATGGCACGAATACGTTCGCGCTGCCTTGGCGTCGCCCCCATCAGTTGCAGCGAGGTAAAATAGACCTGCTTGTCGATCACATGATCCGAGCTTCGAGCCGCCCAGTCGCTCAGCCCATCCCAGAAGCCAAACAGATTGCGCTGCTTGAGATAGCCATCGGTCGCCAGGGCAATGAAGTCGCCGCAGGCATAGGGACCGGAGGAGGCGCCGCGCTCGAGTGCGGTTTCCAGCGAGCCGCCTTCGAGCGTCGTCACGCAGTCTTCAAAAGCATTCTGATAGACCGATGAAAGAAACCCGTCCGGCGCATCCATATCCGATGCGATCAGCTGGTAGGCGATGGAATTGGCAAAGCCGTCATGGATCCAGGCAGCTTCTGGCCCACCAAGGACAACACCGTTCCGGGTTTGGAACAGGCCCACGAGTTCGCGGATCGTGTACCAGTGCAGATAGGCGAGCGCATCACTATTGCGGTTGGAGAAGCCCTGCCCGCCCAGCTCCAGCATGATCTGGCTGCCCAACACGCTCCCCTCAAGCGAAAGACCGCGCGCCTGCGCGCCCTTGTAGGCAACAATGACAGAAATATCGCGCTCCAGCTCCGCACCCCACCGGCTTTCCAGTGTGCCAAGAAACCCCTCAACGGCCCCCGGCAAGCCGGACGACAACCATTCCGGCAGATAAGGGTCTGCAAGAAATGAGAAGCCATCCTTAGAGGCGTACTCACCCTCTCCGATATAAACGTACTGGTCCTGCACCGGCGCACTCAACGTGTCTTCCGAAACAGCAGCACTGGTCAGGACTGGCCCTTCTGCTTCGACTGTAAGGGTCATCGCCAACGTGTCAGACGACAGGGCACCCAGATCGCCGTCCAACGCTTCGACGCTCGCGATATCCTTGAACCCGACAAGTTCGAACTGCGCGTCGTGCACGGCGATGCCGCCACCAGCAAACGTGACAAACGGCGTCGGGTCATTTGGCAGCTGCCCTGTCAGGGGGATGATGCTGAACTCGATCACACCAACCGGTTCATCCATCACGATCACATCGACGCCATCCAGCCTTCCAAGGCGAACACCTTCAGTCTCAGGCGACCAGGTCGCGGACCGGTAGCCCGTCTGCGAATGCGCGAGTGCATACACAGGCTGCGGCGCATCGAAGCTGTAACGGACAAACCAGTTGCCATCGTCTCTCGGACCGACCGTGACGCTGGCCACTGAAGTGTCTCGACCTGCCTGTCGTGACTGCGCATTTGAAGGCACGGCGAGCACGCAGAGGCTCAGCGTGGCGGCAAGACTTAGTCGGGTGAGTTTCATGGGTACGCTCAATCAGCTGTTGCAGGCGCGAATACCGCTTTTGACCATTCGACCCCTTCTGCTATAGCCGCCCGGGATACAGTGCAACTAAGAGGACTTTCACACGATGGCAAAGATCAAGGTCAAGAATCCGGTCGTCGAGCTCGACGGCGATGAGATGACCCGCATCATCTGGCAGATGATCAAGGACCGCCTCATCCACCCCTACCTCGATATCGATCTCAAATATTTCGACCTCGGCATCGAAGCGCGCGACGAAACCGATGACCAGATCACCGTCGACGCTGCAAACGCCATCAAGCAATACGGCGTTGGTGTTAAGTGTGCGACCATTACACCGGACGAAGCCCGCGTTGAGGAATTCGGCCTTAAGAAGATGTGGCGTTCGCCAAACGGCACGATCCGTAACATCCTCGGCGGCGTCGTCTTCCGTGAGCCGATCGTGATCTCCAACGTGCCGCGCCTGGTGCCAGGCTGGACCCAACCAATCGTCATTGGCCGTCACGCATTCGGCGACCAGTACCGCGCAACCGACTTCAAATTCCCTGGCAAGGGCAAGCTGACGATGAAGTTCGAAGGCTCTGACGGCACCGTCATCGAGCACGAAGTGTTCGACGCGCCGTCCTCCGGTATCGCCATGGGCATGTACAACCTCGACGAGTCGATCCGCGACTTCGCTCGCGCATCGTTCAACTTCGGTCTGTCGCGCAAGTGGCCTGTCTACCTGTCGACCAAGAACACGATCCTGAAAGCCTATGATGGCCGCTTCAAGGACCTGTTCCAGGAAGTGTTCGACAATGAGTTCGCCGATGCTTTCGCTGAGTTCGGTGGCACCTATGAGCATCGCCTGATCGACGACATGGTCGCAGCTGCCATGAAATGGTCCGGCGGCTATGTCTGGGCCTGTAAGAACTATGACGGCGACGTCCAGTCCGACACCGTCGCCCAAGGCTTCGGTTCGCTTGGCCTCATGACCTCCGTTCTGATGTCGCCAGACGGCAAGACGGTCGAAGCTGAAGCCGCACACGGCACAGTGACCCGTCACTACCGCAACCACCAGAAGGGCGAAGCGACCTCGACCAACTCGATCGCCTCGATCTACGCCTGGACCCGTGGCCTCGCCCACCGTGGTCGTCTCGACAACACGCCTGAGGTCACCAAGTTCGCTGAAGACCTCGAGCAGGTCGTCATCGAGACCGTTGAAAGCGGCAAGATGACCAAGGACCTCGCGCTTCTCATCGGTCCAGATCAGGACTGGCTCACCACCGAAGGCTTCCTCGAAGCCGTGGCAGAGAACCTCGAAAAGAAGATGGCATAAGGCTTCACGCCCTTTGACCAGAATACGAAGCCCCGGCCATACCGCCGGGGCTTTTCTTTTGTCTATTTCTGCTTTGCTTGCCCTGGAATGCTGATAGGAGCCTCTTAGGGGGACAATCGATGTCAGACGCACAGGAACGGGCAAAACAGCCGGGCTGCCTCTGGGCAGCCGGAGCATTTTTTTGCCTGCTACTGGTTGGTGTTGTGTCGGCGCTGATCTTTCAGCCCGAAAAACTCGGGCAAGTGAAGCGATGCCTCGGCCCAATCATGGACACCGATCCACCGCTTGAGAACACGTGCGACTTCCCGATCAATGCGGAGCTTTGCCTTTACTCAAAGACGGCCGACGACATCTGCGAGACGAAACGGCTGGAGCCGGGCCAAGGCTTCGACCGGGCCGAGATTGAGGCCGACCTCGCACGTCTCGGCGGACTGCTTCGGGCAGAAACCTATGCCTGCAAGCTGCCTTACATGCCCGGCATGGTCGAGGATATGAATACAAAGCGGATGAAACAGGGCTGCCTGCCAGAGGGGGAAACACGCCAATGAAAAAGTTGCTCTCGAAAGTACCGAACTGGCTGCGCATCGTCCTGGTTGTCGTACTGGTCACGATTGGCGCCAACATCCTGTCGCGCTTCACCAATCCTTCCGCGCATGCAGGCGCCAATGACTGTCTTTCGCGGGACGGCGATATCGGCCCCTACAAGAATTCCTGCGAGAAGCCGATCAATGCGCGCTACTGCTTTCGGTCTGCCGGGCTGCAGAAGACCTGCGGCGTCGTTGAACTCGCTCCGGGCGAGACGATGAGTGACCTTCGTGAAGAGGCCGACGCCGCGCGCGAAACCCACGACTTTAACCGGACGACAGTGCATGCCTGCGCCCTGCCCTACGTTCCGCAGGACGTGCCGAGCACGAATAATAGCGCGCGCATAGTCGATGGTTGCCGCAAACCCCGTGACTAGTCGCGGTGGTCTAGCGGGCAAAGCCTAGCCGTTGATGATGATCGGATCGCCCGGCTTGGACATGGGCGCGGCTTCTTCGATCGCGATTGGTCCTTCGCAGATATCGGTCAGCCGGCCACGCTGGCGCTCGGACACAGGCTGAGGAATGCGATCTTCGTAGCCATCGGCAATGAGGTCGCAATCGCAGTCGACGCCTTCGATCTTCTCGCCATCGATGAGGTGTTCGACAATCTTGCATCCGGCTTCGTCGGCCTTGGTCCACATCCGCGTATTGAAGCTCTGCCCGCTCTCAGTGTCCCAGCTCGTCGAGATGGAGCGGCAGATTTCCTCAGCCGCTGCAGGAAGGCATACGGCGATGGCGGCGATAACAAGAAGACGCTGTTTCATACTGCAAACCAAAGCATGAACTGGGCCAGTCCATCCAGCCCTAATCAATGATGACGTGTTCCTCATTGAACCAGAGAGGCGAGCGCGGCAAGTCGATAAACTTGCGCTCATCCTCTAGCAGGGCTGCGCCCGCTTCGGCATTTCCTTCGTTCTGGCCCGCCTCGAACAGCGCGTCCCAGCTTTCGAAGTAGATTTCCGCGATGCCGTCATACATGTCCGGCGCATCCCGGCTGGCGCGCATCACACCGTTAAAGTCATGGGTCAGCGCATGCACCTGCACATAGCGCGCAATACCCAGCGTCTTGGCATGCTTTGCGACCAGCGGAGCATGGTTCTCTCGCCAATAAGTCTGGAATTCATCCCGGCTGAGATGCGGCAGCCTGTGCAGGCAGAATGTAAGCTTGATCATAGAAGTCCTCCCTTATGTTTCGGGAAGACTAGCGCGGAAACGGCCTAATCGACCAGTTCGTAGCGATAGGACTCGATCACCGTGTTCGCGAGCAGCTTCTCGCACATTTCCTTGACGCGGGCGTCCGCCTTGTCCTTGGCAACGCCTTCAAGATCGAGCTCGATCACCTTGCCGATACGCGCGCTGTGCACTTCGTCATAGCCCATCCGGCCAAGCGTGTCGGCAACCGCCTTGCCTTGCGGGTCAAGAACACCGGGTTTCAGGCCGACATGGACAATGGCTTTCATGACACTCGTCTCCGCTCGGAATCGACGCTGCTGCGTCCTTGTGATCTGACGTCCTATTGAAAGGCGAGCGCCGCTGCAACTGCGCCCGCCACACCAAGTGCACCGACGATCCACGGCGCGCGATTGAGCCAGGTGAAAGCCGCGACCCGCTTCTTGAAATCCGCCCGGTCATTCACGTTCGGAAAAGACCTGTCCGGTACAGGCACGCCAAGAAACTCACACAGTGGCTCCCACCCTTCCTTCGGATGGAAAACCAGCAGGCGCTCAGCCGGAATCTCAGCCTTCACGGCCGCTTCATGTTGCTCGAAGATTTTGCGCGCATAGTCACGATCCTCGAACCTGCCATGAAACACCCGATCCCAGATCGTGCTGTAGGTCATTTCCTTGATCTTGCGGACCTGCGGAATGAACGTCATCCAGTTCGGGATTTTCTTGCTGACCGGGTAGATCGTTTCCAGCGCGCTTTCATACCAGCTGTCAAAGCTGCGCGTCGTGAGAATCACCTTGGCGTCTGGATAGTGGGCCGAAAGCTCTCGCCAGTAAGCGGAAGATGGAAAATCGACGCTCGCCTGAAAGCCGTCAAACACTTCATCCCAGTCAGGCTCTTCACCGCGTCCAATTGAATTCCAGCTATTGAGCTGAAACTCGCTAGGAAAGACTTCCATCATATGATGGCATTTCTCGAAGCCGAGCTGTTCGAGCGCCACCTTCATGGAAAGCGTGCCGGTGCGGCCAAAGCCTGCGCCCACAACCTTGAGTGCCATATCCTGTCCCCCTGAGGGGAAGGCTACTTCATGCCACTTGTGAAGTCGATCACATCGCCGCCCTGCGCGCTTTCCTTGATGATACCAAGGCGCCGGGCAACTTCCGCATAGGCCTCCGTCACGCCGCCAAGGTCACGGCGGAACCGGTCCTTGTCGAGCTTTTCATTGGTCTCATAGTCCCACAAACGGCAGCTATCAGGGCTGATCTCATCCGCAAGAATGGTGCGAACCATCTCGCCTTCGAAATGGCGGCCGAACTCGAGTTTGAAGTCGATCAGGCGAATGCCGACTGCCGAGAAAAGACCGGACATGAAGTCGTTGATCCGCAGCGCGAGCGAGACGATGTCGTCCATCTCCTGCTGGCTGGCCCAGCCGAAAGCCGCGATGTGCTCTTCAGAAACGAGCGGGTCGCCCAGCTCATCCTTCTTGTAGCAGAACTCGACAATGGCGCGCGGCAGCGTTTCGCCTTCCGGAATGCCAAGGCGCTTGGACATGGTGCCCGCAGCGACGTTTCGCACGATCACTTCCAGCGGAATGATCTCCACCTTCTTGATCAGCTGCTCACGCATATTGAGGCGCTTGATGAAGTGGTTCGGAATACCGACCGCTGACAGGCGGGTCATCAGGAATTCGCTGATGCGATTGTTCAGGACGCCCTTGCCGTCAAGCACGGCTTTCTTCTCAGCGTTGAACGCCGTCGCATCATCCTTGAAATACTGGATCAGGGTGCCGGGCTCTGGTCCTTCGTAAAGGATCTTGGCCTTGCCCTCATAAATCATGCGTCTGCGTGACATCGCTATCCCTCCGCCAAGGGGAGACGCGCTGTAGGATCAGCCGCTCTGCGCCCCCAAGAACAAGGCGGAGTGATAACGCGAGTGCTCTTGCTAAACAAACGATGATTCAGCAGGCGCCCTTGGGGTTGCGGCACTGGCGCACCGCTCTAGCGTCTTGCGCAGGCGGGGCATGGCAATCTATATCCCGGCAAAGCCAGTCATGCCCAATCAAGAGGAGGGCTTACCATGAGCACATTCGACGATCGCGAGCGCGCCGAGGAAGCAAAATATGCGCACGACAGCGCGCTGCAGTTCAAGATCATGAACCGCCGCAACAAGCTGCTCGGCCTCTGGGCTGCGGACCTGATGAACCTGTCTGGCACCGAGGCTGAGGCTTACGCCAAGTCCGTGGTCATGTCCGACCTTGAAGAGCCGGGCGACGAAGACGTTTTCCGCAAGGTTCGCGGCGATTTCGATGCCAAGGGCGTAGACCGCTCTGATGCGCGCATCCGTGAGCACATGGCAGAACTGCTGGCCGTTGCGCGCGAGCAGATCATGAAAGAAGTCAAGGACTAGGCCTGACGCTTACCGCTTCCGGGCCGCTGCCGCAGCGGGCCACAGCATGTAAGCCGACCGCGAGCAGGCCTTGAAGCAAGCGCCTGTTCGCCACACATTCCCTGCAGATACCGGGAATTTCCGATTGGAGACGAGAATGAGCGACGACGTCCAGCAAGCCATCGACAAGGCCGTGAAGAGCAACGATGTGGTGCTTTTCATGAAAGGCACGCCGACCTTCCCGCAATGCGGCTTCTCCTCGGTGGTCGTTCAGGTCCTCGACTATCTCGGCGTCGACTACGCCGCGACGAACGTGCTCGAAGACCAGGCCATCCGTGAGGGCATCAAGGTCTATTCCGATTGGCCGACCATCCCGCAGCTTTACGTCAAAGGCGAATTCGTCGGCGGCTGCGACATCATCAAAGAGATGTTCGAAAGCGGTGAACTGAAAGAGTTCATGGCCGAAAAAGGCATCGAGATGGAAGCGGCCTGACGGCCTCGAACACCTAGGACACTTGGACGCCGCAGTTTCTGGACTGCGGCGTTTTTTATGCCTTCTTCCTCATGGCCACTCCGGCTCAAGCTGCTAGGCTGCTCCAAAAAGGGCGGAGGAGACACCCATGACGGCTTGGCTGAAAGACGGGAATACGGCGGTCGTAACCGGCGCAGCGGGAGGGATTGGGCTCGAGGCGGCTCGACGTTTTTCAGCGGCCGGTATGAACGTCGTTCTGGCCGACGTGAATGCCGAAGCACTTGAACAGGCGAAGGCGTCTATCCCGAATTCTGGGGGCGGCCTTCTTACCAAGGTCTGCGATGTCGCAGACCCTACCTCAGTACATTCCCTTTTTGAAACCGCCACGACGGAGTTCGGACCGGTCCACTGCCTGATGAATAATGCGGGTATCGCACGGATGGGCACAAAGCCCTGGGAGGATATCGACGCTTTTAAAAGCATGCTGGATGTCAATCTCATGGGCGTGGTGCAGGGTTGCCACGCCTTCATTCCATCAATGCTGGCGCACGGATCGCCGGGCGCCATCATTAACACCGCGTCCAAACAGGGAATCACGCGTCCTCCTGGAAACTATGCCTACAATCTCTCCAAGGCTGGCGTGCTAGCCTACACCGAAAGCGTGGCGCACGCGCTTCGCGCCGAAGAGGACTGCAAACTGGCTGCCCATCTGCTCGTGCCCGGCTTTGTCTACACGCCCATGATAAGTCGCTTCATTCCACAAAAGCCGC
Source organism: Henriciella algicola (assembly GCF_003576245.1). GTDB lineage: Bacteria > Pseudomonadota > Alphaproteobacteria > Caulobacterales > Hyphomonadaceae > Henriciella > Henriciella algicola. Next base: position 165,993 of record NZ_QWGA01000008.1, on the reverse strand, counting down.
CATTTGCAGCCACAGCCGAGGAGACCGTCGATTTCATGATGGACCGTCTCGGCGACGGTGACTTCTACATCATTTGCCCGGACAATGAGACGCCGCGCAGTCTGGACGAGAAGCGCATCCAGTGGACGGCGGACGACATCATAAAGAACCGCCCTGCTCTCTCGCGCTGGCATCCAGACTATGAGGAAGCCTACAAGAAATTCGTACAGGACTAGCCGTCAACGCTGACTCAACTACCGTTGCTGTCAATCTGCCACGCCGCCCACATCCGCCAGCGAAAGGCTCGCCATCATGTTAAAAGCCGTACTGCTTGCCCTCGGCGCACTTGCCGTCTCAAATGCCGCATCCGCCGAAGACTGGGCCGCGCAGGCGCAGAAGCACACCGCTGAACTCGACGCCTTTGAGTTCGGCACCGGCGAAACCATGCCGATCACCATGACCTATTACACCCTCGGCACACCGCAGCGGGATGCCGAGGGCAAGATCACCAATGCCGTCATGTTGCTCCACGGGACGGGCGGCAGCGGCACATCCCTTCTACGCCCCCTATTCGGCCATGAACTGTTCGGCCCGGGCCAACCGCTGGACCTCGCAGACACTTACATCATCTCGCCCGATAATCTCGGCCACGGCGACAGCTCCAAGCCGAGCGACGGCATGCGGCTCGATTTCCCACGCTATGATTATGACGACATGGTCCGCGCCCAGCACCGCATGCTGACAGAGGACGCAGGCGTCGATGGCCTCGACATGATCATCGGCACCTCCATGGGCTGCATGCACAGCTTCGTCTGGGGCCCTGAGTATCCAGGCTTCGTAGACCGTTTCGTCCCGCTTGCCTGCAACGCCATCGAGATCGCGGGCCGCAACCGCATGTTCCGCCAGATGATCATCGACGGCTTTGAGGACGACCCCGACTATGACAGTGGCAATTACGAAGACGCCGCTGACCTGGAAACGGGCCAGCTCATCTATGCGAACACGCTCATTCTGGCGGGTGGAAACCCTTACCGCCTTCAGGCTGAAGCCCCGACGCGGGAAGCCGCGATTGAGGCCCTGCACGCCTCGCAGGAGGGGCTGAAAGCCCGCGCCGTCGACCCGAACGACACGATCTACCAGTTCGATGCGTCACGCACCTACAACCCTGCCCCGCGCCTCTCTGAAATCGAGGTGCCCGTGCTCTGGATCAATTCCGCTGACGATTTCATCAACCCGCCCGGCCTCGGCGATCCTGAAGTCCTCGCCGCCCGGATGCCAAACGCCCGCTTCGTGCTCATTCCAGCCAGCGAAGAAACCCGCGGCCACGGCACGCACACGGCCGCCGCCATCTGGAAGGATGAGCTGGTCGCGTTTCTGGACGAGGGACGCTAGCGACTGACGCGAGCATCCAGCGCGCCGATTGCCACTCAGAGCACCTCGACGAGGTAATCGACAAACACCCTGACCCGGGCAGGCATGTTTACCCCGCCGACGAATAGCGCGTGGATTTCTTCTATGTCGCCGGGATTGAACTCTTCCAGAAGCGGGACCAGGCGGCCATCCTCGATTTCCTGCGCAACGCTGAACCTGCCCACCCGGGCTATGCCCACCCCATCAGCGGCCAGCTGGCCGAGCGTTTCACCGTTATTGGCCTCGACATTTCCCCGGACGCTCAACGCGAAATGCTCACCATTCTTCTGGAACGGCCAGACAGGCTCAGCTCGTCGAAAGTTGAAGTTCAGGCAGTTGTGCTGGTGGAGATCTTCCGGAAGCAGCGGGGTCCCAAAGCGCTCCAGGTAGGCTGGTGAGGCAACAATGACCCGCCCGCTCTCGCCAAGCTTGCGAGCTGTCAGCAGACTATCTGCCAGAGGCCCGAAGCGGATTGCGACATCAGCCTGACCGCTCATGACATCTACGAGCGCATCAGACATACCTATGTCCAGAAGGATGTCGGGATAGCGCTCGGAAAATTCTCTGAGTACCGGCACAATGCAAAGCCTGCCGTGTGAGATCGCTGCGCTGACCCGCAGCCGTCCCCTCGGAACACCCTGATCTGCAATCGACTGTTCGGCATCATTGAGGTCGGTAAGGACGCGTTTCGCCGTGGTCAGATAGGCTTGTCCCTCTGCGGTAAGCGTCAACGTCCGGGTCGTGCGAAGCAACAGCCGCACGCCAAGCCGCTCCTCTATCCTGTCCACGGTTCGACTGACCGCAGACGCCGACAGCCCCAGCGTCCGGCCTGCGGCTGAAAAACTGCCCCGCTCCGCGATCGACAGAAATACTTCCAGCTCTCGCGCGCGATCAGTAGCCGCGCTCATCTTTGCGTTCATCGCAAAGATCTTATGCCGTGATGTCACCTAAAACCATACCTGACACTCCTTATTTTTGCGCCTGAAGCGAGCGGGCATCCCGGCACCGCATAGAACACACTCGAACTTGAAGAGCCGCTCCCATGAAACTCAATCCTCCACTCCTGGCGCTTGCAACAGGCGCTTTCGGCATCGGGGTCACCGAATTTGCTCCAATGGGCCTGCTGCCAATCATTGCAGAAGACCTCGGTGTATCGATACCGACGGCAGGCCTTCTGATCAGTGCGTACGCGATCGGCGTTATGCTCGGCGCGCCGCTGATGACACTCACAACGGGACGAGTGCGTCGCAGGACACTGCTGATAAGCCTCGCGGGCATATTCACCCTGGGCAATCTAATGGCCGCTCTTGCCAACTCCTACGAGATGTTGATGGCCGCTCGCCTTGTAACATCACTCAATCATGGCGCCTTTTTCGGCGTCGGCTCCATTGTCGCGATGAGCGTTGTACCGAAAGACAAAAGTGCGGGCGCAGTCGCGGCCATGTTCATGGGTTTGACCATCGCAAACGTTGTCGGCGTCCCGTTCGCAACCTGGGTTGGCGATCAACTCGGATGGCGCGCTGCCTTTTGGGGCATCGCAGCCCTTGGCGTGCTGACCATGATGGCACTGGTTGCTACCTTGCCAAACAACCCCGCCCCAAAAGACGGCAGCCCAATAAACGAGTTGCGAGCCCTCGGTCGCAAATCCGTACTTGGTGCCCTCGGACTGACCGTGCTCGGCTCGAGCGCCATGTTCACCGTATTTACCTATATCGCCCCCATCCTGCAGACAGAGACGGGCGCTAGCGTTGGGTTCATCACGGCGATGCTGGTGACTTACGGATTGGGATTGACGGTCGGCAATTGGCTCGGAGGTCACTATGCAGACAAGTCCGTGAACATGACGCTCATTGTTACCTTAAGCGGCCTGACCGTTACGCTGATCGCCTTCGGCGCCATGATGGCCTTCCCGATCCCTGCCGCGCTCCTCATTTTCGTCTGGGGCGTCGCAAGCTTCGCCCTGGTGCCACCACTGCAGGTACGTGTGATGCAGTCGGCACACGATGCGCCGAACCTTGCTTCCGCCGTGAATATTGGCGCCTTCAACCTCGGCAACGCGATCGGCGCGGGCCTGGGCGGCGCTGTCATTGCACTCGGTCTTGGCCTGCCGGCAGTGGCCTTTGCAGGTGCGGGCATGGCAGCCTTGGGCCTTATCGCGGTCTTGCTGCTGTCGCAGGGCACCCAAAGACCTGCAGCTTCAGCACGACCAGTAGCTGACGCGTAGAGCTGCGCAACCGCGCTATCACGCTTTTCATCGGGGCGCGCCGCTGGTAAACGCGCGCCCCATGAGCACACTTGTGGAAAATCCGCCGATCGCGCCTGTAAAGCCCCAGCCGAAAGTGGGCATCGTCTCGCTTGGCTGCCCTAAGGCGCTGGTCGATTCAGAGCGCATCATCACGCGCCTGCGCGCAGAGGGCTACGCAATCTCTCCGGACTATGCCGGCGCAGATCTCGTCCTCGTGAATACGTGCGGCTTCCTCGACAGTGCGCGCGATGAGAGCCTTGAGGCGATCGGCGAAGCGATCGAGGCAAATGGCAAAGTCATCGTGACCGGCTGCCTTGGCGCAGAACCCGAGGTGATCCAGAAGGCGCACCCCAAAGTGCTCGCCGTCACCGGGCCTCACCAGTACGAACAGGTGATGGACGCGGTGCATACGCATCTGACGCCGCCTGCCAATGCCTACACTGACCTCGTGCCGGAGACCGGCCTGAAGCTCACCCCGCGCCATTACTCGTACCTCAAGATCTCAGAGGGCTGTAACAATCGCTGCAGCTTCTGCATCATCCCCAAGCTGCGCGGTGACCTCGTCTCCCGCCCGATTCACCATGTGCTGACAGAGGCTGAACAGCTTGTTCGCGCCGGCGTGAACGAACTTCTCGTTATCAGCCAAGACACGTCTGCTTACGGCCTCGACGTGAAATACGCGCCGCAGATGTGGAAAGGCGACGAGTATGAGACGCGCTTTCTTGATTTGGCGCGCGGTCTTGGCTCACTCGGTGCCTGGGTGCGGATGCACTATGTCTACCCCTACCCGCATGTCGACAAGGTCATCCCGCTCATGGCTGACGGGACGATCCTTCCCTATCTCGACATCCCGTTCCAGCATGCCTCCGCCAATGTGCTGAAAGCGATGAAGCGCCCGGCCAAGCAGGACCGCGTGCTGGAGCGTATCCAGCAATGGCGCCGCGATGTGCCGGGCATGACGATCCGCTCGACCTTCATCGTCGGCTTTCCCGGTGAGACCGAAGAGGATTTCGAGATCCTGCTCGATTTCATTCGCGAGGCGAAGATCGACCGGGCTGGCTGCTTCAAATATGAGAACGTCCAGCACGCAGAGAGCCGCGACCTGCCGGGTCATGTGCCAGAAGAGGTCAAGGAAGAGCGCTGGCATCGCTTCATGGCCGTGCAGGCAGCGATTTCTGCTGAGCGCGCTGAAGCGCAGGTCGGCACGGTGCAGGACGTCATCATCGACGGACCGGGCGAAGCTGATGGTGAGATGTTCGCCCGCACCAAGGCCGACGCGCCGGAAGTCGATGGCATGGTCTATCTCGACAATGCCCGCCACCTGAAACCAGGCGACATCGTTAGCGCGCGTATTACGGACGCCGACGAATACGACCTCTACGGCGAACCAGCCTAAGCTCACAGCGCCGCCGACGCCCTCATCCTGAGCGAAGTCGAAGGACGAGGGCGCCCTATGGCTGAGGGTTTTCCAGCCTAGTTGCTGATATCGTTGCGAATGCGGACAGCAGCCTCCTGCGGAATGCCGAGCTCTTCGAACGTCCAGCTCAGCTCAACGCCTTCAGGCACATACGCTTCGCAATAGTCCTGACGCTCGCGGTAGAAGCCGACGGAGAAGCGGTTGTCGCCCGTCTTGTCGACGTCGGCACCGATGAAGTCCTTGGTCGTGCAGCCATTCGACGTCACGCGGGCGGTGACGATTCCATTGCTCACATCGGCGCCCATCAGCTCACCATAGGAGCGGTCGCCGCTCCAGTCGGCGCGGACATGTTCATCGGCATCGACGATCACGCAGCCGCCCAGAAAAAGGGCGGCACCAGCAGCTGCGATGGACAGGCGAAGGGCGTTGTTGAGCTTCATTTCGAAATTTCCTTATTGACTTGCGATAATTATTCGTATTGTTTTTCGATAATCAAGAGTCAAGCGAATAGTTCGCCAGCCCACACAGAAGTCAGACAGGACCCCGAATGACCCGCCGCATTGCCATCGCCGCCATCGCCCTCAGCACCGCCGCCGCCCTGCCGGCACTCGCCGAAACCCGCACCTACGACGTCAGCAATTTCGACGGCATCGACGTGTCCGCAGGCATCGAAGTCATCTTTGAAACCGGCACGACGAAGTCAGTCATCGTCGAGAACAAGGACGGCGACTTCAGCGATATCATCGTGGAATCAAAAGGCGGTGAACTCGTCCTGAAACGCCCGCGCAAGATGGGCTGGGGCCGTCGCCGCGCGCCTTACACGGTCACCGTCGGCGCACCGTCCCTCAACTCGATCGAAGCCTCATCCGGCTCCAGCGTCTCCGGCGAAGGTCTCTCTGGCCCGCGCGCCAGTGTCGAGGTGTCCTCAGGCGCAGATGTCGAGATTGGCGGCATCGACGCCGAGACTGTGATCGCCCAGGCCTCCAGCGGCGCGAGCATGGAGATCGCGGGCACCTGCACGAGCATCGACGCTGATGCCTCGTCCGGAGCGACCCTCGACGCAGGCGACTTGATCTGTGAGCGTCTTACGGCAGACGTTTCTTCAGGCGCATCGATTGAAGCTCATGCCAGCCAGAGCGTGCGCGCTGACGCGTCCAGCGGCGGCAGCGTGAAAGCCTTCGGCGGCGCAAGTGACGTGTCGGCCGAGAAATCGTCAGGCGGATCTGTCCGCGTCGTCAGCTGACCCCGGCCCCACCCCGGGGAATGCGAGAGGCCTTCCATCTGGAAGGCCTCTTTCTTTTGCGGTCCGGAAAACAGGCCCCGCCTTAGCTGAAATCATAGTCCTCGGCGCGAAGCTCCAGCTGTGGCCAGTCCAGCTTCATGTCTTCAAGCGTGCCGCGCACAATACGCGCGATCGCCGCATTCCGGCGGGTACGGCTGTCAGCCGGGATCACATACCACGGCGCCCACGGGGTCGAGCAACGGTCCACCATCGTCTCGTAGGCCGCCATGAAGTCTGGCCAGAGCTTGCGGTCTTCGAGATCACCCGGATTGAACTTCCAGCGCTTGTGCGGCTCGGTCACCCGTTCTTTTAGGCGTATGCCCTGCTCTTCATGGCCAACGTGAAGCATGAATTTCAGAATGGTGACGCCATTCTCGCTCAGCAGCTTTTCGAACTGGTTGATCTGCTCATAGCGCTGCTCGACCATCTCGGCAGGCGCTAAGTTTCGAACCTTCACGACCAGCACATCCTCATAGTGTGAGCGGTCGAAGATACCGATAAAGCCTTTGGGCGGCACCGCCTCATGCACGCGCCAGAGATAATCGTGGGCCAGCTCTTCCTTGCTCGGCGCCTTGAAGGCTTTCACCTTCATGCCGAGCGGTGAGGTCTGCGCAAACACGTTGCGGATCACACCGCTCTTGCCAGACGTATCCATGCCCTGAAGCACGACGAGCAAAGCGCGTTGTTGCGAGGCATAGAGCAGGTCCTGAAGCTCATCGATGGCGGCCGCGTCCGTCTCCAGCTGTTTGCGGGCATGCTTCTTGTCAGGGAAGAGCGCCCGGTCGCCGCTATCGCGCGATGAAAGATCAAAGCCCTGCTCCGGCGCAGCCAGGAAACGCTGGCGGACCTCCTCGATTTCAGGTGATGACATCAGGGGTCTCCTACATTCCGGTCAAAGAAAAAGCCGCGCCCAGAGGAGCGCGGCTTGATCGTAACTTCAAGTGCCTGAAACGGCTTAGGACGAATAGAATTCGACCACCTGAGCTGGTTCCATCTTGACGGCGTATGGCACGTCGATGAGCTCAGGGACGCGGACCAGCGTAGCGGTCATCGCCTTCGGATCGACTTCGATGTACTCTGGGATATCGCGCTCTGGCGAACCAAGTGCTTCGAGCACCAGCGCCATGTTGCGCGACTTCTCGCGAATTTCGACAACGTCGCCTGGTTTCAGACGGTAGGAGCCGATGTTCGTTTTCACACCGTTCACTTTGACGTGGCCGTGATTGACGAACTGGCGAGCCGCAAAGACGGTCGGCACGAATTTCGAGCGGTAGACGAATGCATCGAGACGGCACTCGAGCAGGCCGATCAGGTTCTCTGCCGTGTTGCCCTTTTGACGGTTTGCTTCGTCATAGGTGCGGCGGAACTGCTTCTCGGTGATGTCGCCATAGTGGAACTTCAGCTTCTGCTTCGCCATGAGCTGAAGACCATAGTCAGACGTCTTCTGACGGCGGCCCTGGCCGTGCTGGCCTGGCTTGGTCGGACGCTTGTTGACTGGTGATTTGGGGCGGCCCCAGATGTTTTCACCGACGCGGCGGTCGATCTTGTACTTCGTCGAGTGACGACGTGACATGGTAGTCTTCCTTTTACGACGTGGGCCGGTGAAGCGTCCCTAACGAGCTTCACGATTACAACGGCGGCACCACACCATCCCGTCCTGAAGGCGCGGGTTAAATGCGAAAAGCCCCGTCAGGTCAAGAGGACGCGCTGCTTTGCTTTTGCCGGCCCTGATTGGCGTTTCCACCATTGCCGCGATTGCGGTTCCGGTTGCGCGAGCGAGGCTTGCGTTTCGACCGCTCACCACCGCGCGTCGGGTCGAAGTTCTTGCGGTCGCTTCCGCCGCCCTGTTCGTTGAACTCAGGCACCATGCCTTCGGTCGGGATCTTGGACCCGATCAGCTTTTCGATGTCGCGGAGCAGCTTGCGCTCTTCGCCGTCGCAAAGCGAGATTGCCGTACCGCTCTCGCCTGCGCGCGCCGTACGGCCGATGCGGTGGACGTAGGATTCCGGCACATTGGGCAGCTCATAGTTCACGACGTGGCTGACCTGATCGATATCGATGCCGCGCGCCGCGATATCCGTCGCCACGAGCACAAGGAGCTTGCGATTCTTGAAGGCGTCGAGCGCCTTGATGCGCTGGTTCTGGCTCTTGTTTCCATGGATCGCCGCAGAGGCGAGGCCGGCCTGCTCCAGATGGCGGGCAACACGGTCAGCGCCGCGCTTGGTCCGCGTGAAGACGATAGCGCTCTCGACCTTCTTGTCCCGAAGAATGTCGACGAGGATATCACGCTTCTGGGTGTGCGGCACGAAGCGGACCGTCTGATCAATGCGGTCGACAGGCTTGGACACCTGCGCGACGGCAACGTTCACAGGATCGTTGAGGAACTGGTCTGCGAGCGCGCGAATATCCTTCGGCATGGTTGCGGAGAGAAGCGCGGTCTGACGCTCCTTCGGCAGTTGCTGGAGGATTTTCTTGATCTGCGGCAGGAAGCCCATGTCCATCATGTGGTCGGCTTCATCCAGAACGACGGTCTGGATATCGTCAAAGCGCACAGCGTCCTGCGATTTGAGGTCCAGCAGGCGGCCCGGCGTCGCGACAAGAATGTCGACGCCGCGCTCCAGCGCGCGGATCTGCTTTGAAATCTTGAGGCCGCCGACGACAACGGTCGAAGACAGATGGCCATGCTTGCCATAGGCGCGCACGCTTTCTGCAATCTGGGCAGCAAGCTCACGCGTTGGCGCCAGGATCAGCGCGCGGCAGGTCTTTGGCGACGGACGCGTGCCGACACCCAGCAGGCGGTGAAGGATAGGCAGGGTAAAGGCAGCCGTCTTACCGGTACCGGTCTGCGCCGTGCCCAGCACGTCGCGCCCCTTCATCATCGCTGGAACGACCTGCGCCTGAATTGGCGTCGGCTGGTCATAGCCTTCAGTTGCGAGTGCACGAAGGAGAGGCTCGGCGAGGCCGAGGTCTTTGAAATTGGTCAAAAGAATATCTTTCAGTTGTGGCCTGACCGCGGTCATCTTCCGCGAAGGCGCAATAGGCTTGCTCGCAGCAGACCAGTCTGCCGCGTTCGGGTTCTGCGCTGATCAGGACTTGCTTTCGTCAAGGCAACGATCGGTTGGGAAAGTCGCTCGATCCGGGCTGTCTGGCTCTCGGATCACAAGATCGATGCCTGAGGCGTCTGGAGGTCGAGATAAGGCTTCCGCTACAAAGCGCAACCTGAATTCACTGCAGTGCAGCAAATCTGCGCGTCAGACACCTGGCTCAGGATCGAGATAATCGGCCATCTTTGTCTTGTCAGCCTTCTCCGAAACCCACGCCCAGGCGGTCAGCGTGATGAAGAAGATCAGGAGGCACGTGCCCAATATGATGGCAAGCCAACCCGGAATGGCGCCGATATGCGCGCGCTCCAGCGCCTGCTCGATCGAAGACGCCTCGATCGGGTGGATCCAGATTTTCGCGAGATAGGCCGCATACTGGATAATGAAGATCCAGAGATAGTTGCGCCGCAGCCTCTGCCCCATCGCCCGGAAGGATGAGATGCGATGGCGCGGATGTATATAATCATCTGACAGTGCGCTGCCGCGGTCCTGAGGGATCATGGCGCCCCGGCCGCGCAGAATCGGCACCATGACGGCCAGCTCAAGCAGGCGCGCGCGAAACTTCCAGACCATGAAATAGCGATAGCGGCGCGCCTCAAGGAACAGGAACATCACCGTCAGCATGCCGACCAGCACGATCGGTAGGGGTGAGGCGGTTGCGCTCGCAAAGCTGACGGACAGCGCGATGCCGGTCGAAACCACGGCCCAGTTTGTCGTCATGTCGAGACGTTGGCGCCAGATCGTCGAGCGATAAACTTCAGCGCGGTAAAGGTGCGCAAGCGCGCCAATTTCCTTCGACCCGGCTATGGGTTCGCCTGACTTCTGGAGGACTTCATCGTCTGACATGACAGGATCATAGGCTGCTTCGCGCACGACGTCACCATTGAGAGGGCGTCCATATGCCCCGATTGGGCCCGCCCTGCGTAAAGCGACCTGCCTTGCAATTGTCACAACTTTTCTATTGACCACAACTGTAATCGAGAATATCGACTACATCCGTAATCAAAAGAGGCTGTATCCATGCAGATCGCGCCTGCCGAACTCGAAATCATGAATGTCCTTTGGGACCAGCCGGGAATCGGCGCTGCCGAGATTGCGGACGTCCTGGCTTCCGACAAGAGCTGGAACATCCGGACCATCAAGACGATGCTCGGCCGCCTTGTCGAGAAGGGCGCGCTCGCGACTGAGGCTGAGGGCCGGCGCTATCTCTACCGGCCGCTGGTCAAGCGCGGTGACTATCGCCGCAAGGAAGCGCGCCAGTTTGTCGATCGCATGTTCGGCGGACGCGCGGCGCCGCTGGTGGCGCACCTCGCCGACGGCAAGGGGCTAAGCGCCGAAGACATTGCCGAACTTGAAGCACTTCTGGGGGAACTGAAGAAATGACCTTTTTAAACGAGCTTCATCCACTTTTGCTGAACAGCATTCAGACCAGCCTCGCCGTTGGCTTCCTGTTCGGGCTGGTCCTTGTCGTCAGGCGCCCATTCGCTCGCCAGTTCGGCGCCAAGGCTGCCTATGCGCTCTGGCTCGTGCCGCTCGCACGTCTCGCCATGCCGCCCCTGCCTGCGAATATCTCCCTGTTCGGCTTTCTGGCCCCGACCGAGCCACAGCAGACCACGACCGTTTCGAGCATCACCGAGCGGGTACACACCGTCGCCGTCGATGCTGGCACGGCCGCGCATGCCCGCGTGATTGAGGCGCCTGCAGTCCCTGCCGCGCCGCTTCCAGCCCCGGTCGAAGCCGCTGAGCCAGGCCTGCTCGATGCACTGATGCAGATCGCACCCCAGCTCATCGTTCCGGTCTGGATTGCTGGCAGCGTGCTTGTGCTCGCGACCGCATGGCGCAAGCAGGCGGTCTTCCACGGCCTCATCCGCGACGATTCCGAGCCTGCCTCGGACCGCGTTGCAGAGCTGACGGCCAAAATCGCGAATGAGCTTGGCGTGAAGCGCAGCTATGATGTGCGCTCCAGCCTTCTGAATGGCAGCCCGCTGGTCACGGGCCTCGTCAAACCTGTCATCCTCCTGCCAGCCTGGTTCGAGGACGACTACTCTCCGCGCGAACAGCGTGACGCGCTGACCCACGAGCTGACGCACGTGAAGCGCAATGACCTCCTTGCCCTGCAGGCAGCCCAGCTCGTGCTGGCCCTGCAGTGGTTCAACCCACTGGCTCACCTCGCCATGCGGGCATTCCGCGTGGACCAGGAGGCAGCCTGTGACGCCGATGTGCTTCGGGCGGGAACATCGTCGGCGTTCTCCTATGGCCAAACCCTTGTGAAGGCGGCGCGCCTCGCAGGACCGGCCGATGGTGCCTTTCGAGGTGCCAATCTCACCCTGACGCATCCCATAAAAGAAAGACTTATACTGATGCAGAACACCGCCCCGACGCTCCGCCGCCGCCTGCTCGGCTCAACGCTCGCCCTGACCCTTGGCTCTGCCGCCATCGTGGCAACCGCCTCCTGCGCAGCAAACGCGTCCCCGCAAGAGACGTCCAGCAACGAACTTGCAGGTGGCACCGAAACCACTGAGCGCCGCACCAAGGTCTATCGTTTCAACTCGAATGGCAGCGATGAAGACCATCAATTTGTGCTGCTGAGCGACCCATTCCAGAAGCTTGGCCCGCGCCTGAAAGAGCTTGAAGAGCTGGACCTCTCTGACCTCGAAGCAGAAATGAACGTGCTCGCCCTCGAGCTGAACGACCTCGGTGAACTTCATGAGCTCGAAGGCCTTGCCGCCATGGGTGAGCTGTCCGAGCTCAGCGGCCTTGCTGAACTTGGAAACCTGTCATTCGATTTCGACCTCACCGTGTCAGATCTGGACGAGTTCGGCATCGAGACCGTGGAAACCGAGAACGGCGTCAAAATCATAATTCCCGGCCGTGAGCTGATGCTGTCGCGCAATGGCGAAGGAGCCCTCTCGCTCAATGTCGAAGAGCTGGAGACTTTCATCGAAGCCCATGCAGAAAAAATCGAGCATATGGCCGAACGTCATGCAGAACGCGCTGAGCGCCACGCAGAACGCCAGGCCGAACGCATCGCCCTCGTTATCGAGGAACGCGTCGAAGCCCGCGCCCAGCGTATGGAGGAAATCGGCGAGCAGATGGAGCTTCGTATCGAGCGCGCCTTTGAGGACGGTCTCGAAGAAGATCTCGAAGCAGCCGGCGCAATCGTCGAGGAAATGGCCGACGAGTGCGAAGAGCGCGAAGCCGATCTCAACACCCCGACCATCATCAGCTTCACCGATAGCGACGGCGAGACCTATCGCGCACTCTGCGTCAACGGGTCGAGTGAGCGCCTGAGCGACGAGGACATCGCCGCATTCATCGCAAATAGCGACGAGCTGACCGAGGCTGAGCGGGCACGCTTCGGTGAGAGCCGCTCTTACAGCTACAGCTATTCCTGGTCCGAGGACTGATCTTTCTTCTCACACGGCGAGATGTTCTCGACAGGATAAAGGCCCCTGCTCCGACCCGGCAGGGGCCTTCTTCATTTCAGCAGTCTGCCACGCAGGGCCCGCTGGACCAGCAAGGCGATGCCGAACAGAACCGTCGTGAGGCCCAGAAACGCCGCCAGCTTCAGCCACCAGCTGTCGAAACGGTCCTCGCCGGTGACATCCATGATGTGGAAACGCCAGAGCACATCGAAGAGCCGCCACTTGCCCGTGCGCACCGCCCGCACCTCGCCGCGCGTCGCGTCGACCCAGAAGGTCGCCTTGTCCTGCCCATCAAAATCGACCCGCCAGAGCGGCGATGAACTGCCCGCCTCGCGCGGCGGCGTCTCAACCAGTTCAGCAGAAACGATCTCCCCGCGCCCCCGCCAGCTTTGCAGCGCAATCTCGCGAACTTCCGTTTCCCCGAACGGGGCGAGCGGCTCACCCGTCTCGAAATCATAAAGTGACGCGCCGGTCTCGCCAGTGGCCATCCAGACGGTCTCGCCGAGCACGCGGCGCACTTCGAGCTTGGTCGGTGCAGCATCCAGCTGCGGCGGCGACGCCTCTTCCAGCGTAGCCATGTCAATCGGTTGGGCCCCTGCACGCAGATGCTCGCCGCGAATGGTCTCGATCGGGAAGAGCGTGAAATAGAAACCGCTCAGCGTCCAGAAGAGAAGCTGCGCCCCGACAACAAGCCCCAGCAGCTTGTGCGCCCGGCTGATCTGCCTTGCCCGCTTCGACATTCGGTAATCCCCTGCACTCTTCCCGCTCCCCAGAAACGGCGAAGTCACGGCCGTGTCGAGAGCAGGCCCTCAGCCCTTATTGACGCAGGAGGCTCCCGATCTCTTCGGGCAACTGCCCACGCCTTGCGCGTTCGATCGCGGCAAACACCATGAGGTGCGTGAACGCGTCCGTGATCTCACCATCGAGACACATGCTGACCAGGTCAGGGAAAGAGACACGTTTCACCGTCAGCGCCTCGGACGGCTCAGGCTTCGCCTCCCCCTCTCTCAGCCCCCAGGCAAGATAGCCAATCGCCTTCTCATCGCTGACGGAATTGGACACGTCCCATCGGCCAAGCGCCTGCCAGTTCTCGGCGCGAAGGCCGGTCTCCTCAGCCAGCTCGCGTTTCGCCGAATCCAGCGGATCTTCCGCCTTCGGGCCGCCGCCTTCGGGCAGCTCCCAGCTATAGGCATCGAACGGAAACCTGTGCTGGCCAACAATCCAGGTATGACCGCTCTCATCAATCGGCAGCACACCAATGGCGAGGTTGGCATAGCGCACCACGCCATAGATGCCCGGACTTCCGTCCGGATGGGCGACCTTGCTGGTCTCTACGCGGATCCAGGGGTTCTCATAGGAGAGCTCGGTCTCGTGAACTGTCCATGGGCCATTTCGGCGGGGATGTGCATCATCAGACATGACAAAGCGATTAGGCCCTCACTTGTCGCTTGGAAAGGAAAAGGCAGGATCGGCCAGATGCTGGCGCATCGCCGACAATCGGCGTATCGCAACACCGCATGAGCCCGCTTAGCGCCGCCATAATCCTTTTCGCCACTCTCGTGACGGCTTTCATCTCGGGCATTTTCGGCATGGCAGGCGGGCTGATCCTGATGGGCGTGCTGGCGGCGCTTTTGCCCGTCGCCACGGCGATGATCGTGCACGGCGCTATCCAGATGGTGTCCAATGGCTGGCGGGCCTGGCTCCTTCGGGGGCAAATCGACAGGGTGATCTTCGCCCGCTATGCAGCAGGCTCGGTTGGCGCGGTCCTTCTGCTTGTCCTGCTCGCCTGGCGCCCGGACAAGACCGTGGTTTACCTCCTGCTCGGCCTCACCCCGCTCATGGTCTGGGTGCCGCGAAAGGTCATCGACCTCGACATCCAGAAACGCGGGCAGGCAGAGGTGGCAGGTTTCATCGTGCAGGCCCTCAACACGCTGGCAGGCGTCGCCGGTCCTCTTCTCGATCTCTTCTTCGTGCGCACCGACATGACCCGTCAGGCCATCGTGGCGACCAAGTCAGCAACGCAGGTGCTTGCTCATCTTGTGAAAATCGCCTTCTGGAGCCTGCCGATCCTTGCCGCAGCAGGCGAGATCTACATTCCGCCGCTCTGGCTCTTTGCACTGGCTATCCCGCTTTCCATGAGCGGCACCTGGCTTGGCGGGCTGGTGCTTGAACAGATGAGCGACATCAACTTCAAGCGCTGGATGCGCTGGCTCGTCACGGTCATTGGCCTTGTCTATCTCGCCCGCGCGGCCGGATTTCTCTAGCGCAAAAGAAAACGCCGGCACCCAACGGTACCGGCGTTCCCTGTCAATCGAACCAGACCAGGCCCTAGAACTTGTAGCCTGCGCTGACCATCGCAGCGTGCGTGTCGGTATTGCCGAAGCCATACCAGGTGTACTCACCCCGCAGGTTCCAGTTGTCCGTCAGCGCATAGTCGAGACCGCCACCAAGGGCTGCGCCGTCTTCAGAGTCCTCGATCGTGGTGATCGGGGTGCCGCCCGGCGTCTGGATCTCAGCGTCAAGGTCGATGAAGGCGTAACCAGCGCGGCCAAAGGCGTCGAGACGCTCGGTGACCGGCACTTCAGCCTTGCCGTAGATGCCGACCAGATAGTTCAGGCCGATATCGCCGGAACCGGCGATCAGGTCGTTGAAGTCGCCGTCATTGTTGTCGTCGAGGTCAAACTCGTCTTCGTCGACATTATAGTCGAACTCGCCATCATCGATGCCGGTCGTGATATCGGATTCAAGGCTGAACCAGTCATTGAACTGATAGCCTGCACGGGCCGTGATGGCGTTCGTGTCGACGCCGCTATCGGCACCATCTGGCTGAATATCGAGATAGCTATAGCCACCTTGCAGGTAAAAACCCTGTTCGTCGGAATAGGATTGCGCCGAAGCCGAACCAGCAGCGACGATCATTGCACCTGCTGCGGCGGTGCCAATAAGCATGGTCTTCAACATGGGAGGTATCCTTTTTACGTTCTGTAACTCTACCGCTCCGGTTTATGTCCGGAACGGGAAGGGAAACGACGCGAAAAGAACCCCGTTCCTGCCCTGCATGCAGCCAGATGCATGTGTGGTAATCGGGCATCACTTTCTGTAATTTAATTTAACAATTCCAAAGTGTTAACGGCCCTCTTCTGCCTCATTCCCGACATATTCCAGAAGGTCTCCGGGCGTACAGGAAAGCGCATCGCAAAGCCGGATCAACGTATCGAATCTGACGCCTTTGACCTTGCCGGATTTGAGCAGCGAGAGGTTGGCTTCCGTCATGCCGATTTCGGCCGCCACATCCTTGGCGCGGCGCTTCCTCAGCGCCAGCATGACGTCCAGCCGGACAATGATCTCTCCCGGCAGGGCATTCTCCTCAGACGAACTGGTCATTGTCATCCTTGAGCGCGATAGCATCCTCGAAGACACTCGCCAGCCCGTGCAGGGCAAACCCCATTAGGCCAACACCAAGCGCGAGATCGGTAAAGCTAAATATGTTGCGGCTGTTTTCTTCGCCGACCCAGCCAAGCACGACAGGGATGATCACCGCGCTCGTGACCGCTGCCCAGATCAGGCTGTCCGCGCCCTGGCGCAATGTCTTCAGATTCCTCGCTGTGAAAACGTCACCTTTGCCACAACGCCCAAAGAAAGACGCGAAATCAGCGAGCGCGCAGGCGATGAAGATTGTTGGCCCTGCCTTCAGAAGGCCGATCAAGAAGCCATTGAGAAGCGGAAGAATGTCCGCGCCGCTCTCAAAGTACTGGCCGCCCACTTCCTCACCGACGAAGTAGGACACGTTCACCGCCAGGATCGCGACGGCGACCCACGCCAGAATGGACAGCGTGTCGTAAGACCCCGCCTTGCCAGCACCACTTGAATTACTTTCACCCGTCATAGCGGCCCCCATCAAGAAAAGATGGACGCCTTATATCAAATAATTATTGTCATGCAATAATTATTTATTCTCATCGTCACCCAGGTCAGCGCATTCAGCCTCGCCGACCTTGAGGTCATATTGCCGTGGTCCGACCCAGCCATCGGGCATGCGCTCACCGGTACCGGTGATTTCCACGGTAAGCTTACATTCGCCAGCCGTGACGATGTAGGTATCAAACCCGTCCGTCTCGATGGCGTCGATTGGCCGGCCATCCAGCGCATCGGAGACTTCACCGCTCTCAATGATGCTGACCAGCTCGCGCTGGCGCTGGTATTGCGGCGGCAGGGCCGCGCTCGCGATAAGCGGCAGGGCAACGAGCCCCGTCAGGATCAGTGCTAGTTTCATGATGTGGTCCCCCTTCATAAGCGATGCTTCCCCGAAAGCTGCCACCCGATCAAGGCGAGATCATGCCCGGCGCGCGCGAAAGAAATCGCGAAGCAACTGGCCGGCTTCCTCGGCATGACTAAGGTCCTGATAGACTTCTGGCCGCCAGTGACATGTGGGCTGGTCGAAGAAGCGCGGGCCATGCACCACTCCGCCGCCCTTTGGGTCTTCTGCGGCATAGATCACCTTGCCGATCCGCGCGAACGAGATCGCACCAGCGCACATCGCGCATGGCTCCAGCGTGACATAGAGAGAGAGGCCTGTGAGCCTGTAATTGCTCCGGTTCATGCCGGCCTGACGGATCGCAACAATCTCGGCATGCGCCGTCGGGTCATGGATCCCGATGGGTCCGTTACGCCCTTCGGCGACCACCTCATCTGTGCGCGGGTCCACGACCACGGCGCCGACCGGCACCTCGCCATCGGCGGCAGCCTCGCGCGCAAGCTCAAGCGCGCGCGTCATATGTCTGGAGTCTGGCACCATGCTTTCGCTCATACAGCCGCCCGCGCTTTTCGCCACCCCTGCATGATGCTAAGCGCCTCGGCCATGCGGATCATATCTGGAAAATTCAAAGGTCAGGCCATCGCTGCGCCAGCGGGCCGGGACACGAGGCCCACTTCTGACAGAGCGCGCGAAAGCCTGTTCAATGTGCTGGCCCATGCGCCCTGGGCGCCCGACCTCGAAGGCGCACGTGTCATAGACCTGTTTGCGGGCTCTGGCGCGCTCGGCTTCGAAGCGATCTCGCGCGGCGCAGCCTTCTGCCTATTCGTTGAAACCGAAAGCGCGGCCCGCGGCGCGATCCGCAACAATATCGAAAGCTTCCAGCTCTTTGGAAACACACGCATCCATCGCCGCAGTGCCACCGATCTCGGGCCGAAGCCCGCAGGCGTCGGTGAGCCATTCACCCTCGCCTTCATGGATCCGCCTTACAATAAAGGGCTGGTCGAGCCATGCCTCGCGACACTCAAAACCGGCAACTGGCTTGCCCCTGACGCACTTGTCGTCGTGGAGACCGAGGCCCGCGAAACCTTTGAGCATCCGGGCTTCACAGAGGTCGATACGCGCGAAGCCGGCAAGGCAAAAATCACCATGCTGCGCTTTGGCGCCTAGGTCTTGAAGAAAACGTCCTCAATGTCGACAGTGGAGCTATAGCCCACCTTGTCTTCGCACTTCTTCAGCCAGTCAGCCGCCGCCTTGCGCCCTTTGTCCCGCAGACCGGTCAGGAACTGCCAGCTCGTGTCGAACTTCGTGTCGAGGCTCAGGAATGACAGCACATCATCGCCCTGAATGGCGTGCATGAGTGGGCCGCTCGGCCTACGCGACCCAAAAAGTGACCAGCGCGCAGGCTTCGCATCCTGGGCGTCACCTTTTCGAAGCTGGTTCAGAAGCGACGTGTTGAAGATAATCTCGTTAAGCCGGTCCTGGATCTCCGCCGCACTTCGCGGCGTCGTGGTCCGTTTGATCGGGTTCAGCGTCACCAGAAGGATGTCGCGCGTATCCTTCCGCTTCAGCAGCGGCTCCAGGTTCGGATTGCCGACATATCCTCCATCCCAATAGGGCACGCCATCAATCTCGACCGCCTGGAAGACTTGCGGCAGGCAGGCCGAGGCAAGGACCGCATCGCAGGTCAGCTCCAGGCCGCTGAAGTCCTTCAACTGCCCGGTCTGCACATTGGTCGCCGCGACGTGGAGATCGACACCGCTCGACCTGACCGCATCGAAATCAATGGTTTTCAGGATATCGCGCAGCGGGTTGATGTTCGCCGGGTTGAGGTCGTACGGGCTGAAGAAGGTCGTCATGACCTTGGCGACATTTGTCGACCAGAAGCCGAACGGGCTACCGATCAGTTCCTGCGCCATCGGATTGGACGGCGCGGCCCGGAACAGCGCCCCCTTCTTGGAAATGTCGCTCCAGAAGTTCTCCAGCGCGACACGTGCGCCCTTGCGTCCATTGTTCCGCAGACCTGAAAGATAGGCCACAGCGTTCATGGCGCCGGCCGATGTCGCCGAGATTGCGCTGATCTCCAGCTTGTCCTCTTCGGCCAACCGGTCCAGTACACCCCAGGTGAAGGCGCCATGCGATCCGCCGCCCTGCAGGGCGAGACTTATCCGCTTTTTGCCCGACGCGCGCGCCATACTGTGTCCCCCAGGCGTTCCTGGATTAAATTGCACTTGAGGTTTGCTCAATGCCATTCGTAGAAAATTCACCAAAACTTGCCGACGGCGTCCGGCCCCAGCCAGCTGCGGGCATTGTGTGCCTGCGCGGTGATCAGGTCCTTCTGATCCGCCGCGGGACGCCGCCGATGACGGGTGAGTGGTCGCTGCCCGGCGGACGGATCGAGGCGGGTGAAACCGCGAAAGACGCCGCCTTGCGCGAACTGAAGGAAGAGACCGGGGTCGATGCGCGCATTGCGGGCCTTCTCGATGTCGTCGATGCCATCATCAGGAACCGCGAAGGCACGCTGATCACCCGCCACTATGTCCTGTGCGATTACCTCGCCATCTGGACGGCGGGCGAGCCGGTCGCTGGCGACGATGCAGCAGAGGCGCGCTTCTTTGATCTTGCCGAAATCCCGGGCCTCAAACTCTGGGATGAGACAAGCCGGATCATCAATGAGGGCGTCGCGCTTGCGGCCTCGCTTCCTCAAAATGGCAATTGATGGCATAATCTCCTGATCGAAGCGCTCCGCCACAGAGAGCGCAGGAGGGAGACATGAGGTGAAACTCACCTCCACCATCGCAGCTTTACTGGCCGCGCTGACGCTCGCGCCGCTCGGCGCGCACGCCTCTGTCAGCGATAACATCCCGTTCCAGATCACAGAGTCCGGCCATATGGTGGTTACGCTTCGCCTCGACGGGCGCGAAGATGTGGACGCCATCGTCGACACCGGCGCGACCTTCCCCATTATCGACAGCCAGTCTGCTTCGCTTATCGGCATTGCCCCGCCCGCCAGCCCGGCATTGATCGAAATCATCGGTCTTGGAGACGTGCGCACCTTTCCGGTGATCGAGGTTGACCGCATGAGCGTCGGCCCAGTCCGGGTGAACGCCGCTCAGGCCGCCTACAACAACAAGGTGAGGTTCCCCTCGACCGGCAACGTCATCCCGGCGAGCAGCTTGCCGCACAGGACGCTCGACTTCGATTTTGAGAGGTCGCAGCTGAGGGTCTATGACGGCGCACCAGCGCATATCAGTCGATCGCTCATCACCCGGCTCGAAATTATACGAATTGGCGGCCTGCCTTTTATCGAGGTGAGCGTGAACGGCACGAAAGGGCTCGCCCTCATCGATACCGGTGCCAGCGTCTCGGTCGTGAATTCAGCCTTCGCTGAGGGCGCGAGCCGCGCACGCCACTCTGTCCGCGACATCGAACTCGTCGGGGCGACCGGGAACGTCACGCCTGTGAAAGTCCTGTTCAGCCGCCGGTTTGAAATTGGCGACTTCGAAGTCGACCGCTTCAATGTCATCGTCTCGAACCCGGAATTTCTGGACCGTTTCGGGCTGTCAGACACACCCGTCATGATCCTCGGCCTCGATATCCTGAAGGCATTCCGCGTGCAGATAGACCGAGACCAAGATCTTGCGCGCTTTGCCCTGCCCGACCGTGGACGGCGCCCCGGCGCAGGCGTATCGCTGCGGGCGCGCTAATCCCGGTCAACGGCTCACAACTTTCCCCCTCGTCATGATTGCATCCGGCAAAGCTCTGCAGCTTTATGCCGGTCAAACATTCAGGGAGACTAATATGGCCTACGCACCTTTTGATCTGACCGGCAAAGTTGCGCTCGTCACGGGCGGCAATCGCGGCATCGGCTATGGCATGGCAGAGGCGCTGGCCGCGTCCAATGCACATGTCGCGATCTGGGGCCGCAAGGAAGCGGCGAACAAGGAAGCAGTGGAAGCACTGTCGAAACTAGGCGCAGGCGACGTGAAAGCCTGGAGCGTCGACGTCGCAGATGAAACGGCTGTCGTCGATGCCATGAAAGCGACCGTCGACGCATTTGGCCGCGTGGACACATGTATCGCAAATGCGGGCGTCGGCTTTGGCGCTTCCAGCTTCATGGAAATGACCACCGAAACCTGGAACAAGAACATGGCCGTCAATCTCGACGGCGCATTCTGGACGCTTCGCGAAGCGACCAAGCACATCACAGAGCGCGCGAAGGCCGGTGACCCGGGCGGCTCCCTCGTCGGTGTGGCTTCGCTCGCAGCCATCTCTGGTGCTGCACGCAACCAAGCCTACGCAGCAACCAAAGGCGGCCTAATCTCCATGCTGAAAGCGATTGCGGTCGAAACGGCGCGCTATGGCGTGCGCGCCAATGCGATCCTGCCGGGCTGGATTGCCACCGACATGACCGAAACCGCACAGAACACCGAAGTCTTCCAGACCAAGGTGATCTCACGCGTTCCGGCCCGCCGCTGGGGCGAGCCGAAAGATTTTGGCGGTGTTGCTGTGTATCTTGCCTCGGATGCCTCGTCCTACCATTCAGGCGATACGTTCCTGATCGATGGCGGTTACAACATCTTCTAGGCCTTATTGCGGGGTGGTTTCGTCCATCGTTTCGGGCGAACCATCCTGCTCTGGCGTCATCGTGTCCGTATCGATGTCGTCTTCCGACATCATGCCGCCTTCCGTGTTCATATTGGCTGGGCCAGCATCGACACGGGTATCGACAACCGTGTTGTCATTCAGTTCTTCCGAGCCATCGCCTTCGATGAGGTCAGGCGTCTCAGACGTCGTGCCGTCTTCGCTATAGACATAGTCAGGCGAATTATTCTCGACGCCGACCTGGTCGTTGACGTCCTGCTCAGTGTTACCGCAAGCGCCCATCAATAGCGCGGACGCTGCGAGAAGTACGATCTTGAAGTTCATTCTAAACTCCTGTGGCGCTGAGCCACGGCTGCTCGGGTTAATCTGTGTAAATAATCGGTGAAGCGGCGATTGGTTCCGGGCGGCGGCGTTAACACTCTCATCCTGCCGTCGCGAGACGACTTCACAAACCGGCCTGAGAGCGCATTGATGGCGCCCAAGATACTTTGGGAGAACATACGATGAGCCTGCACACACCGCTTTGCGATTTTCTGGGCGTGAAATACCCGATCATGCTCGCCGGCATGGGCGGCGTCTCGTACGCCGAGCTTGCCGCCGCCATGTCGAATGCCGGTGGCTATGGCGTCCTCGGCATGGCTGGCACGACGCCGGATTTCATCGCTGAACAGATGAAGAAGGTCCGCCAGCTGACGGACCAGCCTTTCGGCGTAGACCTTCTCGCCGCCTCGCCGGAAAGCCTCGAAGAATCCGTCGATGTCATCATCAATGGCGGCGCCGACAGCTTCGTTGCTGGTCTTGGCGTGCCCATGCCGATCATGGAGAAGCTGAAAAAGGCCGGCCTGAAAGTCATGGTCGTTGGCGGCGCCGTGAAGCACGCCATCAAGGCCGAGCAGGCAGGCTGTGACGCCGTCATCCTGCAAGGCGGCGAAGGTGGTGGCCATACCGGTCTTGTCGGCACCATGCCGCTGGTCGCCCAAGCCGTTGAAGCTGTCGACATTCCCGTCATTGCCGCAGGCGGCATCTATGACGGCCGCGGCCTTGCGGCGTCTCTAGCCCTTGGCGCTGTAGGCGTCTGGATGGGCACACGCTTCATCGCTTCGGAAGAGGCGCACGCGGCAAACCTCTACAAGCAGACTGTCGTTGGCGCAGGCGATACCGATACGACCCGCACGCGCTGTTATTCCGGCAAGCCGATGCGCTGCCGCACCAATGACTATATCCTCGACTGGGAAAGCCGCCCGGAGGACATCCAGCCCTTCCCGCATCAGGCAATCCACTCCAACAAGACCGGCGTGATCGGCGGTATTGGCGGCATCACTGACGAAGCCAAGCTCAATGCGGACACGTCCTGCTTCGCCATGGGCCAGTCCGCAGGCGGCGTGAAAGACGTCCTGCCTGTAAAGGATATCGTCGAGCGCATTATCGCCGAAGCCGATGCCAGCATCGCGAAAGTCGCGGGCTACCGCTCAGAAGTGATAGCTTGAGCCTGACCCTTCCGGCGATTATTTAGTACACGTTCTAATTTTGAACGGTGCCAATCGCCGGAAGGACAGGACCCATGCAGAAACTGAAATCGTATCTGGGCTGGAAAGTAGACTTCACCACGCCTGAGGGCGAAGCGGCCTATGCCGCACCTGATTCCGTTTCCTGGCGCGTCTTCAAGAACCCGATCGCGCTTGCCATTGGCGGTGTCGCTGCTGTTCTTCTCGAATTCGCAGATGCCCGTATCCGCTCTGGTGTCTGGGATCATTCGGTCTTCAAGACCGACCCTATCGGCCGCTCTCAACGGACCGGCATGGCCGCCATGGTCGGTGTGTACGGCCCGGCCAGCGCCGCACGTCGCATCATTCAGGGCGTGACCAACATGCATGCCAAGGTCGAGGGCACGACCCCATCCGGTGAGGCCTACAAGGCACTGGACGTGGAGCTACTCGACTGGGTCAGCGCGACCGCTGGCTACGGCTTCCTGACAGCCTATGACCGCTTCGTGCAACCGCTTTCCTATGAAGAAAAGTGCCGCTTCTACGAGGAAGGCGTTGACGTCGCTCGCCTCTACGGCGTCGAGAGCCCGCTGCGCAAACCCGAAGATTTCGACGCCATGCTGGCTGGCCTCCTGCCCCGGTTTGAACCGCACCCGATCAACACCGAGTTCCTCGACATCATCAAATCTGGGCAGGCCGCCCGCAACGTTCCAAAGGCGCTGCACCGGGCCCTCGCGAATGCCTCTGTCTCCATCCTGCCATCATCGGTGCGCGACCGTCTGGAGCTCGGCAAGGAATACAACCTCAACCCCGTCTCAGCCCTTGCCGTGAAAGCCATGGGCCGGGTGGCAGAGCATACGCCCGTCAAAGGCAGCCCGCCTGCCGACGCTGCCGTCCGGCTCGGTCTGCCATGGAATTTCGCCTGGAAAAGCGAGAGCGCCAAGGCTCGCCTCATGGCGGAACATGGCGCCGCGCAGGTCGCCGCCGAATAAGCCTCTCTCCGGGGGAGAAATCGCCGCTGCAGCCCTGACCCTTTTTGCCTGCAGCGGCGATAGGTCTCCCTCAATCGACTTGCCAAGTTTTGCCTGAGGGTGTTGGAACGCATCCAACCCTTTTGAACAAAGCGATTGAGGAGGAAATTCATGGGCGTACTCGACGGAAAAGTGATCCTGGTCACCGGTGGCGGTAATGGCATCGGCAAGGAATGTGCGCTGCTCGCAGCTAAGGCAGGCGCAAAAGTCGTCGTCAACGATCTTGGCGGCACGCTTACGGGCGACGATGCTGGCAGTGCCGGCCCGGCCGAGAAGGTTGCTCAGGAAATCCGCGCAGCAGGCGGCGAAGCTGTTTCGAACTCCGACAGCGTGACCGACTATAAGGCCGTCGAAGGCATGATCGAACAGGCCAAGGATGAGTTTGGCGGCCTGCACGGCATCATGAACCCGGCCGGCATCCTGCGTGACGGCATGTTCCACAAGATGTCGGAAGACGACTGGAAAGCCGTCATCGATGTTCACCTTCACGGCTCGTTCAACGTGACCCGCGCGTCGATTAACGAGTTCCGCGACCAGGAAGACGGCTCTTACGTCCTCTTCACCTCGACGACCGGCCTCATCGGCAATATCGGCCAGGCAAACTATGGCGCCGCCAAGCTCGGCATTGCCAGCCTGTCGCGCATCATCGCCATGGAAGGTGAGCGCAAGAATGTTCGCTCCAACGTCATCGCGCCATTCGCATGGACCCGCATGATCGCCTCCATCCCTGTAAAGGATGAAGCAGGCCGGGAACGCGTTGAGCGCATGAAGAACGGCATGCGCGCCGATCAGGTCGCTCAGCTCGCTGTCGCCCTTTGCGCCGACAAGTCCAAGGACGTCTCCGGTCAGATCTTCTCGGTTCGCGGCAATGAGGTCATCCTTTTCGACCAGCCACGTCCGGTGAAATCAGTTGCCCGTCTCGAAGGCTGGACTCCAGAGACGCTGCTCGATCAGGGTCTGCCGAGCATGAAGGGTAGCTTCATGGACATGGGCGCCACGACCACGGTCTTCCCATACGAACCAATCTAAGGCCCTGGCTTTCCTGGCAGCGTCCATTCATTCGGACGCTGCATAAGTCATGTGCCCAGCACCCCATTGGCGCGGCAGCGATGCCGCGCCATTTCTGTGTCCGGAACACAAAACCGGAGATGACCCATGATCGATATCAGACGTTTCACAGGGCTCGGTGCATTCAGGAATGAGTGGCTCGATGCCCATTATCATTTCTCTTTCTCGCAATATTACGACCCGTCCCGCATGGGCCACGGCAAGCTACGCGTCTGGAACGACGACAAGATCCGTCCCCAGACCGGCTTCCCGCCGCATGGCCACCGGGACATGGAGATCATCACCTATGTCCGCTCTGGCGCGATCACGCACCAGGATTCCCTGGGCAATAAGGGCCGCACCGAAGCCGGTGACGTCCAGGTGATGAGTGCCGGGCGCGGTGTGCAGCATTCTGAATGGAATGCCGAAAATGAGGAAACCACCCTCTTCCAGATCTGGATCGAGCCAGCCACGGCAGGCGGCGAACCCGGCTGGGGTGCGCGTAAATTCCCGAAGGCGGACCGGTCGGGGTCGTGGGCTGTCCTCGCGAGCGGCGACGAGAGCGACGAAGCTCTGCCAATCCGTCAGGACGCCAAGGTGCTTGGTGCAACCGTGAAGGCCGGTGAGACGCTGGAATACAGCGTTTCGGCAGGCCGCCATGGCTATCTCGTCCTCGCAGACGGGTCGGTCGACCTCAACGGCAAGGACCGCCTCAATGCCCGCGACGGCGTCGCTATCACTGGCCCCGAGAAGATCACCATCAACGGCGTGTCTGACGCAGAGATTGTGTTCGTCGACACTGTCTAAAGCCCCCGAGAAGCTGCTGCCTGCGAGAGCGGGTGGCAGCTTCCACGGCAACCCCTTCTTCGCCGGGCGCGTTCTTCTGTTATACTCAGCGCGCACCTTTCAAAGGAGGTCAGCCCATGAAAACCGCATTTATCGCCCTGTCCGCACTGGCGATCGCCCCGTTCGCGGCGGCGACCGACATCCAGATCACCTATTCGCCAGAGTTTCAGGAGAAGCTTCAGGACGATTATGGCGTCAAAGAAGGCGACAAGCTCAGCGAAGACATTCGCGGCGACCTTGAGCGCGAGTTCGGCAAGGCAAACCTTGATCCGGCCCGCGTGACCGTGACCATCATTGATGCGAAACCGAACCGCCCGACCATGGAGCAGATGAGCCGCCGGCCGGGCCTCGACATGCTGCGCTCCAAATCACTGGGCGGCATGGAACTTCACGGCGTTGCCTATGACGCATCGGGCGCACCGGTTGGTGAGTTTGAATATGACTGGTTCGAAAACGACATCACGCAGGTCGTCGCCGCCGGCGTCTGGAGTGATGCCGGACGGGCCTCGCGCCGCTTTGCCCGGGAATTTGCAGAAGAGCTGTCCGGCTCGTTCGACTAGGCGCTACTGGCCAAGCTCCAGCGTGCAGCTTTCATTGAGGCTCGGCCGTGACAGGGTGATGCGGCTGAGGCCCGGAAGCTCTGCCTTGATCTCACGCGCGGCCCAGAGGCAGATGCGCTCCAGCGTCGGCACTGACAGACCGTCGATCTCGTTCAGAAGCGAATGATCCAGCTTCTCTGCCGTCGCCTTAAGCGCCTCGGTCAGCTTGCTGAAATCCTCGACCCATTCCTCACCCGGCTTCACGCGGCCTTTGACAGCAGCTTCTAGGCGAAAGGAATGCCCATGCAGGTTGCGATACGGATGCCCTTCAGGCTTTCCGCCCATGAAATGCGCAGCCTCAAAGGTCACCGCCTTCGAGATCTCGAACACTTCGCCTGACGGGCTCAGGGCAGCCCGATCAGTTTGTGGGTTTGTAAGCTCAGTCGCCATTCCGGATGCTTCATACAGTAATCGGCCGCAGCCGCGATGTTTTCGGCCTGCCTGTTATCATCTTTGGGCTGAAGGAAGAAGTGTTCGAACTGCAGCGCAGCAAAACGCTCCGGCTGCGCCTCCAGCTCTGGCTGCGGATAGACGAGTTTCAGCTCATTGCCGCGAAGCTGCACGATATCAGAATTCGCCTTGGGCGACACGCAGACCCAGTCGAGGCTTGATGGCGCAGGCAGGGTCCCGTTTGTCTCTACGCCAACCTCAAAGCCGCGGGCATGCAGCGCAGCAATCGCCGCCTCGTCCAGCTGCAGCAGCGGCTCGCCGCCCGTACAGACGACGTAGCCTTGGGCGCCGCTTTCGCCGGTTTTCTCCCGCCACACGGAAACAACATGATCGGCCAGCGCATCTGCGCCTTTGAACTTGCCGCCATTTTCGCCGTCCGTGCCGACAAAATCTGTGTCGCAGAACTTGCAGACCGCGCTGTCGCGGTCGCGCTCCAGGCCGCTCCACAAATTGCACCCAGCAAAGCGCAGGAAGACAGCCGCACGCCCGGTCTGTGCGCCCTCACCCTGCAAGGTCACATAGGCCTCTTTCACGGAATAGGTTTTCACTTCTGGCGCTCCCGCCATTTGCGATAGCCCTTGGCACGCAGGTCGCAGGCTGGACAGTCACCGCATCCATAGCCCCAGTCATGGCGGGTGCGATGGTCACCCATATAACAGCTATGGGTCTTGTCGACGATAAGATCGACAAGCGCGTCGCCGCCTATGTCATAGGCGAGTTGCCATGTCTCAGCCTTGTCGAGCCACATGAGCGGTGTCTTGAGGGTGAACTGCCGGTCCATGCCCAGCGACAGCGCCTTCTGCTGCGCATCGATCGTGTCGCGACGGCAGTCCGGATAGCCGGAATAGTCCGTCTCGCACATGCCGCCGATGATCACGTCGATCCCGCGGCGCCAGGCCAGCGCGGCCGAAAGCGTCAGGAAGATGAGATTGCGACCCGGCACGAATGTCGATGGAAGGCCGTCCTCATCCTCTGTGATTTCGGTCTCGCGGGTGAGCGAGGTTTCGCTAATCTGGCCGAGGACGCCAAGGTCGATCAGATGGTCCTCGCCGAGCCGATCTGCCCATTGCGGAAAGTCCTGACGAATCGCGGTCAGCACATGCTCTCGCGCATCCAGCTCCACGCGATGGCGCTGGCCATAATCGAATCCCACGGTTTCAACGTGACGATAGCGCTTGAGGGCGGACGCGAGACACGTCGTGGAATCCTGTCCGCCGGAAAACAGGACAAGTGCTGATGATGACTGGCTCATAACCCGGGCAGATAGCAGAGCCACCATGTCGCTCCAAGCTAAACCTTCCTTAAGGTCAGCCCCCAGTTACCTAAAAAACACGGCGAATATTCAACTTCCCGTACGCCGAGTAAGTTGTTGACAAATTGTCACATCTACCGATCAACTATCCAGTGGGGCACGACCAAAAACAAAAAAGTCGGCCCATGAGGAAACGCAATCAATGAGACGGTCGACCAGAATGGCCGCTCATCTGGGAGGAGTTGAGATGACTAAAAAGACACCCGAAAAGTATCTGATGCTGGCCGGCGCCTCGGCGATCGCGCTCAGCATGCTTGCGCCGGTCGCGGCCGCGCAGGAAGGCGGCGACGTTGAGGTCCGCCGCACGCTTGGTACGGTTCTCGTGACCACGCAGAAGACTGAAGAATCCATTCAGGACGTTCCAATTGCAGTGTCGGCCTTCGATGAAGAAGCGCTCGAAAAGCTTCAGCTGACCGGCGGCCCTGACCTTGTCCGCTCTATCCCGAACGTCTCGTTCACCAAGGGCAACTTCGGCGGCTCGTACAACTTCAAGATCCGCGGCATCGGCGCCGACCTCGTCGCCCAGTCCGGTGACGCTGGCGTGGGTGTCCACCAGAACGATGTGCCGCTGACCGCCAACCGCCTCTTCGAGGCTGAATTCTACGACGTAGAACGCGTCGAAACCCTGCGCGGCCCGCAAGGTACGCTTTACGGCCGTAACGCCACGGGCGGCGTGATCAACGTCATCACCGCAAAGCCGGTTTTCGAGGAATTCCAGGCTGACCTGAACCTCACCTACGGCAACTACAACACCTTCAAAGCCAAGGGCATGCTGAACATCCCGCTCGGTGAGAAGGCTGCTTTCCGCGTTGCAGGCTCGCTCCTCCAGCGCGACGGCTATGTCGACAACGTCATCACCGGCAACGACATTGATGACCGTGATCTCTACGGCTTCCGCGCCACGCTCGCCGTAGAGCCAACCGACCGCCTCCGCGGCTGGGTCTCCTACGACTATTTCGAGGAAGACGATTCGCGTCTTCGTTCCGGCAAGCAGCTCTGTGACAAGGACCCGTTCCTCACGAGCTTTGCAAACATCCCAATCAACAGTGCTGACCAGATCTACACGACCCTTGGCTGTCAGGAGGCTTCCCTCAGCCAGTCTAGAGACCGTGTGAACTCTGCCGGTACGCTCGGCGGTGGCCTCGGTATTGCTGCTGGTCTCCTCAGCGGCGACGCATTCACCACACCTCTAATCCAGGATCTTCGCAAGATCGAGTCGGCCTTCGACCCGGTCTACAAGGCTGACCAGGAACTCTTCACCTGGAAAGCTGAGTTCGATCTCACCGATTCTCTCCTGCTGACCTATCTCGGCAGCTATAATGAGACCTCGGCAGTGTCCGTTGAGGACTATAACAAGATCGCGCCAAACGTTGCCTTCAACGATCTTTCCGCGATTCCTCCGGGCCTCAGCCCGACGGCTGACCTTTACAACGCCCTCTTCCCGGGCGGCGTCGTGAATGACCCTCAGCTTGGCGCGTCGAATACCTTCCGCACCTTCGACATCTCCGGCGGCGGCAGCGAGCAGACCACCCACGAGCTTCGCCTCCAGTCGGACTTCGATGGTCGTTTCAACTTCAATCTCGGCGCCATCTCGGTCGACTTTGAAGCCATCGACCCAGCTGATCCGACCGCTGGCTACGTCGTTCTCTCGAACACGCTGACAGCCCTGACGCAGTTCAACAATGCAACGGGCGGCGGCGTCTTTGGCGGCATCGTTCCAATCGATACGGCCGGTCCTTCGGTTGGCCCGGTCAGCAATTTCGGCGGCTTCGGCGGTAACTACTTCCGCTCGCTGTCACCTTACCGCCTCGAATCTTTCGCCGTCTTCGGTGAAGGCTATTTCGACCTGACGGACGATCTTCAGCTGACCATCGGCCTTCGCTATACCGATGACCAGAAGGAGCAGGACAACATCCCGACGGCGCTCTTCGTGCCGACCGGTGGTGCGCCAGCCAACCTCGCGCCGCAGCCAATTCCTGGCAACGACAATGATGATGCTGGCGACGGCACCTACAATGTCGCTTTCGAGGAAACCACCGGCCGTATCGGTCTCGACTGGCAGCCTGATTTCAGCTTCACCGATGACACGCTGATCTACGGCTTCTACTCGCGCGGCTATAAGGGCGGCGGCATCAACCCACCGCAACCAGCCGGTGCGTCGAACTTCCCGCAGACCTTCGATCCGGAGTTCATCGACTCCTACGAAATCGGTACGAAGAACACGCTTGCTTCAGGTGCCCTGCAGCTGAACGCGACGGGCTTCTACTACAACTATGAAGGCTACCAGATCACGCAGATCGTGAACCGCTCATCTGCGAACTTCAACATCGACGCAAAGCTGCAAGGTTTTGAAGTCGAGACGATCTGGAACCCGGCATCGACCTTCGTCATCAATGCCAATCTCGGCCTTCTCGACACCGAGATCCAGGACACCTTCGCGATCGACGTGCTTGACCGCACCAATGGCCGCGCTGACCTGATCACGCTGAAGAACGCACAGACCTATTCGAACTGTGTTGTCTCGGCGCAGGGTTACGCGACCATCCTCGGCGCAATCCAGGCTGGTGCCCTCGCACCTGGCTCGACCGCAGGTCTCTGTGTCGGCGCGTTCGCTGGCGCTGAAGGCGCCTTCGGTGTGCCAACGGTCACTTACACCGACTCCAACGGTGTGACCCGGACCATTGGTGGCCTCACGCCATTCGATGGTGACGCGAAGGACCTTGACGGCAACTCCATCCCAGGCGCGCCGGAAACGACGTTCAGCCTCGGTGCCGAATACACCTTCGAAGGTATCTTCGGCGGGGCATGGGATGCCCGTATCCGCGGTGACTACTACTACCAGGGCGACAGCTTCAGCCGCGTCTGGAACACCACGGGTGACGAGCTGGAAAGCTGGAACAACCTCAACCTGGCGCTCGTCTTCTTCAATGACGAGAAAGGCCTCGAGTTCGAGATCTTCGGCAAGAACGTCACCGATGAGGAGGTCATCACCGGCCGCTACCTCACCGATGACAGCTCCGGCCTGTTCTCGAACATCTTCCTGACCGAGCCGCGCCTCTACGGTGTCCGTCTCCGCAAGAGCTGGTAGTCAGGTCTGAAACCCAAACAGGAAGGGCGGTCTCGAAAGGGCCGCCCTTTTTCTTTGCGTCCCTCATTTGCGTTGCCCGCCCGAGGGCCTAGATTAAGCCCCAGACAGTCATCGGAGAGACCATGAAATTCCTGGCATTGACGGCGAGCGCCCTCATCCTCGCAGCGGCCTGTTCCCAGCCCGACAGCGAGCCAACAACCCCGGTCGAGGACGCAGACAGTTCAGCGGTTGAGAGCGAAAACGCCGAGGCAGGCGACGCCTCCCCCGAAGCCATCATTAGCGAAGATGGCTTCCGCCTGACGCCGGTTGCCGAAGGCCTCGAATTCCCGTGGGACATGCTCTTCCTGCCTGATGGCTCCATGCTCGTCACCGAACGCAGCGGCGCCATTCGCCTGGTTCGCGATGGCGAGCTTCTGCCAGAGCCTGTCGCCGGGACGCCCGAAGCGCATGTGAATGCACAAGGCGGCTATTTCGCCATGGCGCTCGACCCGGACTTCGCGAGCAATCGCAAGCTCTACCTCGCTTTCGCCAAGGGCACGGCCGAAGAGAACACCACCGCCGTCGTCTCCGGCGTCCTGTCGGATGATGCGAGCGAGCTGACCGATGTGCAGGAAATCTTCACCGGCGCGCCGCGCGAAACCTCCCACCATTATGGCGGGCGGCTTGCCTTCCTGCCCGATGGCACGCTCATCATCACGCTCGGCGAGGGCTTCCGCTATATGGAAGAAGCCCAGAACCCCCAGAACTATCACGGCACGATCGTCCGCCTGAACACGGATGGCTCTTTCCCGGAGGATAATCCCTTCATCGACGGCGAAGGCGGCATGCCGGGCGTCTGGAGCTATGGCCATCGCAACGTGCAGGGCCTCGTCTGGGATGAAGCCCGCGAGACGCTCTGGGCGCATGAGCACGGGCCGAAGGGCGGCGATGAGCTGAACCGGATCGAAGCCGGCAATAATTATGGCTGGCCGGCCATCACCTATGGTGTGAACTATGACGGCACCATCATCACCGAAGACACTGAAGCGCCCGGCATGGAGCAGCCTGTCGTCAAATGGGTGCCTTCGATCGCCCCGTCGGGCATGGCGCTTGTCAGCGGCGATGTCTGGTCTGAGTGGGACGGCGACCTCATCGTCGGCGCCATGAACGGCCCGCGCGGCCAGAAGCTCGTCCACATCATGCTGGACGAGGAAGGCAACGTAACCGGTCAGGCCGACCTCATGGCCGATCTCGAAATTCCCTTCCGCGATGTCGCCATCGGCCCGGACGGCAATCTCTATGCGGCGACCGCCAATATGGACGGCGTCGTCTACCGCATCGACCGAAACGAATAGGCCACAGGAGCCACTTTTATGATCATTCTCCACCACCTGCGCATCGGGCGCTCGATCTTCACTGTCTGGCTGCTGGAAGAGCTTGGCCTCGACTACGAGCTGAAGGTCTATCATCGCCATCCGCAGACTTTCCGTGCGCAGGAAGACCTGAAAGAAGCCACCCCGCTCGGCAAGTCGCCGACCCTCGAAATCGACGGCGTCATGATGACCGAGTCCGGCGCCATCGCTGCCTATCTCGTCGACCATTACGACCCGGACGGCAAACTCGCCCCGCCGCGCAGCGACAAGCAGGCCTGGGCCGAATTCCAGCGCTGGCTGCACTATCCGGAGGGCTCTGCCTTCCTGCCGCTCTTCATGCGGATGCTGCAGGCGCGCGAAGGCGACAATCCTTCTCCGGTTCACAAGGCGTTTGCCGATGGCGAGGTGCCACTCCATCTCGGCCTGCTCGACAAGCAGCTTGAAGGCCGTGAGTTCATCCTCGGCGATACCTTCCAGGCGCCAGATATCGGCGTCACCTATATCTGCAACATGGCCGAGCGGCTTGGCGAGCTCGGCCCCTACAAGAACCTGCAGGCCTATTATCAGCGCAACATGGAACGCCCTGCTTGGAAGCGCGCCAAGGAACGCGCTGTCGAGTAGCGCACTCGGTTCCCCACCCCGACCCTCCCCGCCCGCGGGGAGGGGGCGATGCTCACAATGGGGGGCGCAAGTTCAAAGCTCTGCGAAACGGTATTCCCTCCCCTCTGGGAAGGGTTAGGGTGGGACGGCACCTAACGCCGCGAGCGCATTGCGGCTGCCAGCGTACCTTCATCCAGATGATCAAGCTCACCGCCATGCGGCACGCCCTGGGCGAGCCGCGTGGTGGTCACGTCCAGGCCTTCCAGCTGGTCGCGCACATAGTCGACAGTGATCTGCCCGTCGAGCGTGGCGCTTAGCGCGAAGATCACTTCCTTGACCTCGCCGCCTTTGACCCGGTCGACCAGCATGCCGATGGTCAGGTCTTCAGGCTCCACGCCGTCGAGCGGTGAGAGCACGCCGCCAAGCACATGATAGCGCCCGCGAAAGGCGCTCGCGCGCTCCAGCGCCCAGAGGTCCGGCACATCCTCAACCACGCAGATGACGCTGTCGTCCCGGCCTGTATTTTGGCACACGGCGCATGGCTGCAGTGTGTCGTAATTCCCGCACGTCTTGCACTGTTCGATCCGGTTACCGGCCTCGGCGAGCGCATCCGCGAGTGGCATCAGCAGCTGGTCCTTGCGTTTCAACAAGTGCAGCGCCGCGCGCCGGGCCGAGCGCGGGCCTAGACCGGGAAGCTTCCCGATCAGCTCGATCATTTTCAGGATTTCAGGTCCGGCGCTCTTCTGGCTCATTGAAGCTTAGAACGGCATCTTGAAGCCGGGCATCATGCCGCCAAAGCCGGATGTGGCTTCCTTCATGGCCTTTTCCATTTCCTCGTCGAGGCGTTTGCGCGCATCGCCGTGCGCCGCCTTGACCAGGTCTTCGATGATCTCGGCTTCGTCTTCCAGAAGGGACGGGTCGATGCTGAGGCTGACCATTTCGCCCTTGCCGCGCAGGCGAACCTTGACGAGGCCAGCGCCTGCAATGCCTTCAGCTTCGATCTGTTCGATCTTCTGCTGGGCTTCCTGCATCTTGGCCTGCATCTCCTGGGCCTGCTGCATGATCTTTGAGAGGTCTTTCATACCCACGGGACCTAGCCTTTCCTTTGATTGGCAACGCGCAAGGGGACGACATTGTCCTCAGCGACGGGCTCTTCAAGTGTATCGCTGCCGCGCACGTCCAGAATCGTGAGGCCGGGAATGGCGCTGATCGCGGCGGCGACATCCGTGTCGGCCTTTACTGCTTCGATCCGCTCACGCTTCAGCCGGTCCTCGCGCTCGCTGATGGTTTCGCCCGGCGTCTCGCCGCGCTTGGTGCTGACGTCCCACTCATGGCCGGTGGCAATCTCGAGGAAGTCTGTCAGCCGGCGCAGCAGATCGACCGGTGCGCCGTCTTTCAGGTCGCAGCTGATCGTACCATCGGCAAAAACGGATGGGCGGATATAGGCCTTCGCCTCGCCCCAGAGGACAGGCTCGCGCTCTTTTTCCAGAAGGTCGAGCACGTCTTCGAACTTTGAGAGGCGCGCGCCCGGGTCGCCGCCCACAGGCACGACATTCGGGTCGGACTTGCCGCCCTTACCGCGCGCGCTGGAGCCGCCGCTGCCGCCGCCTTCGGCGATCATCCGGGCCGCATCTTCTGGCGACGGCAGGCCCGCCGCCGTCACGAGACGCAGGATCACCATGCGCAGGGCGACGTCCGCCTCTGGCGCACTTTGCGTGTCGCGATAGCCCGATAGCAGTATCTGCCAGTTGCGCTGGGCCTGCGCCGGGGTGACGCTATCGGCGATCTGACGGGTCCGCGTCGTCCAGTCAGACGGGCCGGGCAGCGTATAGTTATCGCCCATGGCCTGAACCGTCGCGACATCAGCAGCGATCTCAAGCAGGTCCTTCATCAGGATCAGCGGGTCGGCGCCGATCTGTATCTGGTCAGTGATCTCGCTCACCGCCTCGCTCGCCTTACCGGTCACCGCATATTCAAACGCATCGAGCAGGCGAAGCCGGTCGCCGAGGCCCAGCATGTCGCGCACCGCAGCGCCTGTAATCTCGCCTCCATCGAGGCCCTGCACGATGGCCTGATCGAGGATGGAAAGACCGTCACGGACGGACCCTTCAGCGGCCCGCGCAATAAGTGTGATGCCCTCTTCGGAAATCTTCGCGCCTTCGCGGCCAGCGATCTTGCCGAGATGGGCGGCAAGCTCGCCCGTATCGAGGCGTTTGAGATCAAAGCGCTGACAGCGCGACAGCACCGTTACGGGCACTTTGCGGATTTCAGTCGTCGCGAAGATGAACTTCACATGCGGCGGCGGCTCTTCCAGCGTCTTCAGAAGCGCATTGAAGCTCGCCGTCGAGAGCATGTGAACTTCGTCGATGATATAGACCTTGTAGCGCGCCGAGACGGGCGAATAGCGCACCCCGTCGAGAAGGTCGCGCATGTCTGCCACACCCGTGCGGGAAGCGGCATCAAGCTCCAGCACATCGGGATGGCGGCTTTCCATGATCGCCTTGCAGTGCTCACCAGTCGGGTCGAGCTTGAGGCTCGGGCCTGGATGATCCTCACCCTCATAATTGAAAGCGCGCGCCAGAAGCCGGGCCGTCGTCGTCTTGCCGACACCGCGAACGCCGGTCAGCATGAAGGCGTGGGCGATGCGATTAAGCTCGAACGCGTTGCGCAGCGTGCGGACCATCGCCTCCTGACCGATCAGGTCAGAGAAAAGCTTCGGGCGATACTTGCGCGCCAGCACCTGATAGGACGGCCCACCCGAACCGGGGGCAGCTTCTTCCTCCGCAAACATGGAGAAAGTCGCGTCATCGCGCTCATCGTCGCCGGGAAGGTCAGTTTCATCAGTCATCGGTGACTTACTAATGGCAGGGACTCGGGGATCTCGGCAATGGCGCGCCAGCGGTTTTGCAGCCTTTGCCTGTGAACCGATCGACCTAGCTCCAGCCTGCGATGACCAAGGCACTCCTGATCTTTCCGCACCATCTGTTCAACCACCATCCGGGGCTCGACAAGCGCCCGGACCGGATCTGCCTTGTCGAGGACACACTGTTCTTCGGCGACCGGCAATATCCCATGGCCTTTCACAAGCAGAAGCTCTGGCTGCACCGCGCAAGCATGGCGCGCTATGCCAAACGGCTTGAAGGGTTGAAGCCGGAATTTGAATATGTCCGCTATGAGGCTGGCAAGCCTTTGCTGAAACCTCTTATAGCACGGCTTGCCAAGGCGGGGATCAAGGAGATCGTCACCTGCGACCCGTCTGACTTCATCTTGGAAAAGCGCCTCAAGGCTTATTGCGAGGATCATGACCTCGACCTCACCCTGATCAATACACCGCTCTTCCTCAATACGCCGGGCGAGAACCGGGCGTGGCGGGAAGATAACAAGTCCTGGTTCCAGGCCGAGTTCTACAAGCGCCAGCGCCGTCATTTCGATGTCCTCATGAATGGCGACAAACCAAAGGGCGACCAGTGGAGCTTTGACGGTGAGAACCGCAAGAAGGTGCCGAAAAAGCTGAGAGACAGCGTTCCCCAGCTTGCCCCAAGAGAACCCGACGACATCGAGGAAGAGGCCCGGCAATCAGTCGAAAAGGACTTCCCCGATAATTATGGCTCCCTCGACAAGCTCTACTGGCCGACCAGCCATGAGGATGCGGAGAGCTGGCTTGGCGCATTCCTGAATGAGCGGTTCGAGCTGTTCGGGCCTTATGAGGACGCCATCCTGGAGGGCGAAAGCCTGCTTTGGCATTCGGCGATCACGCCCATGCTGAACATTGGTCTGCTCACCCCGCAGCTGGTTCTGGATGCGGCGAAAGCCTTCATCGAGACGAAAGACATTCCGATGAACTCGGCCGAGGGCTTTATCCGTCAGGTCATTGGCTGGCGGGAATTCATGCGCGCGACCTATGAGGATATCGGCGTGCCAATGCGCACGACCAACCATTGGGGCCATACGCGCCGCCTGCCGGAAAGCTTCTGGACCGGCGAGACGGGGATCGACCCCATCGACGATGTCATCAAGCGCATCCTGAAGACCGGATACTGCCACCATATCGAGCGGTTGATGGTGCTCGGCGGGTTCATGTTCATCTGCGAGATCGACCCCGACGATATCTACAAATGGTTCATGGAGATGTTCGCTGACTCCTATGACTGGGTCATGGTGCCGAACGCCTATGCGATGAGCCAGAATGCCGATGGCGGGCGCATCACGACGAAGCCTTACTTCTCCGGCTCAGCCTATATCCGCAAGATGGGCAACCATGAGATAGGCGACTGGTGCGATATCTGGGATGGCCTTTACTGGCGCTGGATCTGGCGCAACCGCGAGCAGCTGGCTGGCAACCCACGCTGGGCGATGATGGTGTCCATGGCCGAGAAGATGGACGGCGAAAAGCGGGATCGGCATCTGAAGACTGCGGCCAATTTCTTGCGGGGATTGGGGTAGGACTCTCTCTTCTCCCTTCTCCCGATTGCGGGAGTGGTTCGACTTCGCTCACCATGAGGGGGCCGGGGATGAGGGCTGAAACGGCACTGATTGGCCGACGGTTGGCAGCGACCACTTACCTGGGCGCCCTCACCCCTGCCCCCTCTCCCGCAATCGGGAGAGGGGAATGCGTTTCGCTTAAAGGTCTGCCAGCACCAGCGGCCGCAGGCCCGGTCGGGTGCGGCTTTTCAATCGATTTCACCTGAGGTCAGCGCGTACGCCCGCGTCCTCCGACTTCGCTCAGGATGAGGGCGTTTGGGATTGCAGGCTAAGGCGGGAGCATCACCTGTGGCAGGCCGGCGATGGCATCGCCCTGCCCTGCCAAAACGCCGCCAATACCCATCATCAACACGAACAGGGCAAAGCCCTCGCCAGCACGCGCCATCAGCGCTTGCGCGCGGGCGTCGGGATCGAGCTTTTCCCATGGGGTGCGGGCGGCGTAGGCCGTCCAGTCGCATGGGTCCTTTGCGTCCTCGCGGACATCCAGCGTGATATAGATCCGCCCATTGCGGGCCACCGCATAACCGACAAGGCCGGAGCCGCCTTCGGCGCGGCGCGCCTTCAGATAGGCCTCAAGCCGGTAAAGGTCCCAGAAGAAGACCGGCCAGAGCCAGACTTCCAGGACCGCAAGCGTGCTGAGGATGAAGGAGCGCTTGACCATGGAGGCGACCATAGTCGGGCCGCCAGGGGGGCGGATAAATTCGGTGCAAGGGCGGTGCATCTGCCGGTGTACTGGCGGTGCAGCCACGGTGTTTAAGAGGGATGCTGGTGTAGGCGCTGGACATTCGCCCCGCCGGGGTGAAAATCAGGCGGGACAATTTTCCAAGGCTTTTGTGGTGGGAGGCCTCTTCATGCTCAGATTGGTCAAGGCAGCGCTTCTGGCGGCGTCCTTCTTCGGCGCGGCGCATGCCCAGAATTTGGTCATCACGCCAGTGCCCGAAGCGCCGTGGGCAGAGCCCGGCAGCGTCACATACCTGCAGAATGAGCGCGCCAAGACGCTCTATGCCAGCGGGCAATATGAGGAGGCGCGCCAGATCTGGGAGAGCCTTATCCCTTATGGGAGCCTTGAGGCGCACACCAATCTCGGCGTCTATTATCGCCAGGGCAAAGCCGTCACGCCCGACTATGACAAGGCAGTCGCTCTCTGGCAGGTGGCGGCGGCGCAGAACTTCCCGCCGGCGCTCTATAACCTCGCCGCGCTTTACCGTGAGGGCTGGCCCGGCCATCCGGCAGACCCGCAAAAGGCGTTTGAGACCTATGTGATGTCGGCGCGCGCGGGCAATGAAACGGCAGCCTACGTCGCCGCGCAGATGGCCTTCAATGGCGAGGGTGTGCCCGTCAATTTCGAGGATGGCCACAGGCTGCTGCGCCTGTCTGCAGACCTTGGGCATCCGAACGCCTTCCTCACTATGGGCAAGTTCGATGAGCTTGGCCTCAATCCGGAGGGCGACCTCCTCTCTGCCCGCGAATGGTATGAGAAGGCCCAATCCATGGGCCATCCGATGGCGGCGAGCGCCATTGCCTCCCTGCCCCCGCTCGACATTGAATTTGCGACCACGCTGATGCGTCAGGGCCGCCACAGGCAGGCGTTTGACGTGGCCTATGACCTCTGCTGGCACCGGGATGATGTCTATGCCTGCGAGCTGGCCGGGCGCTATGAACTGCTCGGCGCGGACGGTGTGGCGCGCAACTATTTCAATGCGTCCATGTCGCTGGAAAGAGCCTGCGACGCCAATGTGCACGAAGCCTGCGTCAACTTTGCCCATGCGGTCGCCGAGGGCAGCCAGCGCACGCCGGAGATCTATCCGCGCCTGCTATTCAGGAAAGCGGAGAATAGCTACGCCGCCGCCTGCGACCATGAGGAGAACTACAATGCCTGCGCGGGCGTCGTCTTCTTCAACTACTATCCCTATTTCGGCCTCTCGAGCCGCGACCGGATCATGAAGTATGGCGCGCGCGGCTGTATCCAGGGCGGCAACCAGTTTGCCTGCGATGTCTGGATGCCGATGTTCAACGCCTCGCTGCCGGCCGTGCCGCGCGAGCGAAGCAGCTCCGGCTTTGGCAATTTCCTCGGCAATACGCTGACCGCCGTGGTAGGCGGGCTGGCCGCTGGGGCAGAGGCCTATGCGGCGAATAGCGGGAGTTCGAGCAGCTATTCCGGCTCATCCTATTCGAGCGCATCAAGCAGCCAGAGCTCCACCGGCAGCATGCGGGACTTCAACCAGTATCTGCGGGCAGTGAACTCCATCGGAACGGCGTATTCCGCGCCGTGTCCGGCGAGCAATCCTTATTGTTGATAATGATACATCCGCTCATCCCCGCGAAAGCGGGGATCTCGTGAGGCTATGGTTGCGCTCAGACTGGCTGAGATCCCCGCCTGCGCGGGGATGAGCGGAGCTTAGATTGTGCCGAGCCCCCCGCCCTCATCCTGAGCTTGTCGAAGGAGGAGGGCGGTGAGCGGAGCGCTTTAGAAAAAACACATGCCCAGCCCCCTGCCCTCTACCCTGATTGCAGCCTTGTTTCTCACCGCATGCGCCGCTTCCCCGGCCGCAGCCGACCAGAATGCAGCGGACAGGGCCGCGCGCGACCTGATCGATCGGCTCGGGGCCCAGCAGACCTTTGCGATGCTCGGCTGGCAGCAGAATGGCGACTATAAACCGGCACAGGCCTGTTTCGAGGCGTGGGCGGCGGCCGCCGATTTCACCGCGCCGAACCTGCCAGATTGCGACGCCCACGCCGAAGACCTCGCCCGGCTCTATGCCTCCTATGGCACAGAGGTCGACCCGGTTGCTTTCAAGTCAGGCGCCTATTGGGCCGGGTGGGCGGACTTTAGCCTGGCGTTTCCGGGCCTCGTTGCGGACTGGGAAGCGGCCGGCGGCAGTGAGGATGATGCGAGTTTTCTCACCCACCCGGTCTGCGCGGCGCCGCTGCAGCAGGGCTGGGAAGGCTCGGCCTATTTTTACGACGGCGCCGAACATCCGCTGTGCCGGCTCTACAAGATCGACCCGGTCGCGGCGGCGCAGTAGGGGGGGCTTCTCCCTTCTCCCTCGGGAGAAGGGCCGGGGATGAGGGGGGACTGGGTGTTCGGCCAATCACTTACGTTTCAGTGATGCGAGGTGATGGCATCACTGAAACGGAACCACTTTGCCCAAACGTAGCTCCCCCTCACCCCTACCCCTCTCCCCAAGGAGAGGGGAATGCCGCAGTATTTTACCCACCTCCCGGAGATACCTGCGTCCTTCGACTTCGCTCAGGATGAGGGGCAGGTATCCCTTCGAAGCGCCCGGAAATCAGTCCGGTGGACTGATTTTAGCGAAGAAGGCCACGGCAGTAGCGTGGCTCACCAGCAGCGGAGCACCCCGTCTCAACCGGGCCACTATGGACCCCTGCCCGCATGGTGAGCGAAGTCGAACCACGCAGGGGTCTTCGGAGCGTTGGTTCTCATTTTGAAATGTCGAGTGACCGCCCTGTTTCAGACCCTCAAGAACAACGCGCCCACTTACCGGAGATACCTGCGAAGGCAGGTATCTATGGTGCACCACCA
The DNA here is from genome assembly GCF_003576245.1 of Henriciella algicola. Taxonomy (GTDB): domain Bacteria; phylum Pseudomonadota; class Alphaproteobacteria; order Caulobacterales; family Hyphomonadaceae; genus Henriciella; species Henriciella algicola. The sequence continues at coordinate 124,442 of NZ_QWGA01000008.1, read as the reverse complement.
GCACCGAAGCACCCCGCTTCAAACGGACCATTATGGACCCCTGCCTGCGCAGGGGTCTTCGGCACGTTGGTTCTTATTTGAGACGCCGAGTGACGGCCCTGTTTCAGGCCCTCAAGGCCGGGGCCGCTGCGCGGTGCCTGCGGCAGCCTTGACCGCCTGAAACCGGACGGTCTTTGGCTGGCTATGGCCGAATGGCGGGGTCCGCCGTTCGGGCGATAGTAATTTCTCTAATCGACCAAAATCAACTAGGGCTATAATCAGGGAGGACATGATGCATCAGGAAAACAGCGAAGAAGCAGATATAGGGCCACTTCCTCAAGTTCGCCTCGTGATCATCGCGGTCGTCACAATACTCATTTTGTGGACTCTCAATCTCATTATTGGGCTAGTCCCACAGTTTTCTGCTGCCAGAGGAACATTTGGAGACGTATTTGGAGTCTCCAACTCACTATTTTCCGGTCTTGCTCTAGCCGGCGTAATCTATGCGATCCTACTTCAAAGATCTGAAATCAGGTTAGCAAAGGAAGAATTGAAAAGAACGAAGAAGATATTTGAGGAGCAATCCGCAAGCCTATCTCTACAAAATAGAGAAACAAAAAAGCAAATATTTGAGAACACTTTTTTTCAAATACTTAGAGTGTTCACTGACCTGACATCTAATTTAGACTTGGTTGGTCGAAATGAAATTCACGGGAAAGATGTGTTTCGAACCATCTCCAATGAACTAAGCTCCAAGGCGATGAGCAATAGACAAAACAATAGGTCATCTGAATACGGACCTGTTTTCAATCAAGTATACCTAAAACACCAAGATGATTTGGGGCACTATTTTAGAGTACTATACAACATCGTTAAGTTTGTAGATCGATCAGAAATCGATGATAAAAAATTTTATACAAATATAGTTCGAGCTCAATTATCAAATGCAGAGCTTCACCTTCTTTTATACAATGGGTTGTCGTCAAACGGGGCTGAAAAATTCAAGCCACTGCTGGAAACGTATGCGTTTTTTGACAACCTTCCGTTACGGTATATCAAATTTGAAGATGCCGTCGCGCAGTATTCTGAAAATGCATTTGGCGACAACGCCGAGGTTATCAAGCTTCGCAACAAGATAATAAAATAGCGGAGACTGGACAGTGACCCGAAGCGAAACTCGTTAGGGCTGCTTCGTTCCCGACCTGACCCGGTTGGCGAGGACTTCGTCCACCGCCAGCCTCCTGACCCCCATATCGCGTTTTGAAAGCGGGGTGACAAGGGGGCGGATGCTGATAGGGATATCGGCATGGCTAATACGACCAATTCCGATTTCATCCCGCTGGGCGCGCGCCCGATTGACCGGGCGGGCCATCACCGCACCGATGCTGACTGGCTGGCGTCTGCCTATGCGCGCGATGATGTGCTTGTCCTGTTGATGCAGGGGGGCCTGCCTCTGCTGGTCAGGGATGGCGGGCTTGTCTGGCTGGGGCCTGAGGTGGCAAAGCTCGCGCCCGGGTCTGAGCCGCTGTTTCTCGGCCTCGACAAGAACGGGACGCCCGTCTTCGCGGTGGAGATGCCGGGGGACTTTGACGTTGAGGCGTCGCTGATCGCCGGGACGGGGGAGTTTACCGATTTTCGCCAGGCGATGGCGCTGATGAGCGAGATGGAAGCCAACCTCGCCTCTACCGCGCGGTCGCTGTTTGAGTGGCACCGCTCGCATCGGTTCTGTTCGCGCTGCGGCGCAGAGAGCGTGCGGGCCGAGGCTGGCTGGAAGCGGGCCTGCACCGAATGCACGGCTGAGCATTTCCCACGCACTGACCCGGTCGCCATCATGCTGGCCGTGAAGGGCGACAAGTGCCTTCTGGGGCGTCAGAAGATGTGGCCGAAGGGGATGTGGAGTTGCCTCGCTGGCTTTATCGAGCCGGGCGAGACGCTGGAACAGGGGGCTGCGCGCGAGGTGCATGAGGAGGCGGGCATCCACTGTGACCCGGCCAAGACAGAGTATCTGTTCTGCCAGCCCTGGCCGTTTCCGTCCTCGCTAATGATCGGGCTGATCCTGCCGGCCGAGAGCGATGAGATCGCCGTCGACAAGAATGAGCTGGAGACCGCGCGCTGGTTTTCGCGCGACGAAATCCGCCGCGTGCTGGCAGGCGAGCATGACGAGATGTTCGCGCCCCCGCCCTTTGCTGTGGCGCACCACATCATGAAGGAATGGGCCGAGCGGGAGAGTTAGGTTGGTGGTTCGCCCCCTCCGCCCTGCCGGGCACCTCCCCCGTTCACGGGGGAGGATGGCGTGACGCAAACGTGGGTGCTTTCCTAGACCGCTCATCCCCGCGCAGGCGGGGATCTCGTGAGGCAGTCTTTGCACCCTAACTGGCTGCCCCCCCCTTCGACCCGCATACGCGGGCCACTTCCCCCGTGAACGGGGGAAGAAGGACTAACGCTGATGGTGTGCCTTCCTCCCCCGCCGGCGGGGGAGGTGCCCGGCAGGGCGGAGGGGGCGTTCGAGGTTTGAGAGACCCGCCGGAACGAGATGCCGAAGCTGGCGTTTGTCTGTTTTTAGACGAGGGACCCCATCATGGACGTAATCCGTATTCTTCTGGCCATCCTGATCCCGCCGCTGGGCGTGTTCCTGCAGGTGGGTCTTGGCCTGCACTTCTGGCTGAACATCCTGCTGACGCTGCTTGGCTATGTGCCGGGCATCATCCACGCTGTCTGGGTCATCCTGCGCAAGTAGCGGGGCGCCAGTTTAGCGATTGATCGAGCGGTCAGACCTCCGGGTCTGGCCGTTTCTTTTTGTGGTCAGGGGGGCGCTAAAAACGGAACGCTGAAACGAGGAAGACCCCGCACTGAGGGGGAGGTGCGGGGTCTTCGAGCCGGAAGTGACAAGGCGGGGTGAGGGGAGGAGGGAATTTTGCCTTGTTACTTCAGAACCTCCGGCCAGTTTGTATTCGCCTTAACAATGTGCGCCGCCCAGTCTTGTTCCCAGCGTGATTGAATATTTTTGTTGTAGTTGAGGTAGAGCTTTCCATCGACGATCGCCCAGTGGTCTGCGTCGCCTTTTGCGGTGTAGCCTTCGGACACGGCCCAGGCGCAGTAACCCCCGAATTGTGGGGCGTATTTTTCGGGATCGGCGAGGAAAGTGTCGAGGTTTTCCTGGCTCGCAAAGCGGAACTCTGCGCCCTGATACTCGGTCCGGAAATCGCGGCTGCCTTTGACGGGGCGGCCTTCGGTGAAATAGGCGACCGGGTCGTGGCCTTCGACGGCGGTGTTGGAGAAGGTGCCGGTATAGACCGGCGCCTTGTCGGCATGGGCGGGCGCAGCGAAGGCGAGGCCAGCTGTGGCGAGCATGAGCGCGGCGGCGGCGTGTCTGATCATTGGGTTGGACCTTTCGAAGTAGTGAGGGAGGGCGCAGGGCCCGTCAGGGCGGCGGCAACACCGCCCGCAATGGCGGTGATTTCCCGGCGGCGGATGAAGATGAGGAGAAGCGAGGTCGCGAGCACGACGCAGGCCATGAAGAAGAGCCCGCCGCCATCATTGTTCGGGTCGATGCCAAGCGGCGTCCAGAGGTGGAAGTTCACCGCGCCGCTCATCACGGCAAAGGCGATGAGCGCGCCAAGGCCCTGAAGGCGTCGGAGGGCTGGCATGATGCCGAGAAGGAGACACGCGGCGGCCGCGAGTTCTGCGGTGCCGATGACATACTGGCTGAAGAGGCCGGTCTGGGCGAAGAGGCCCCCTGCCCCGAGGCTCTCTGCCCATGCGTCGAGCTTGCCGAAGATGACCTGCGTTTCCGGTGCATTGGTGAATTTGAAGCGCAGGCTGTCGAGGAAGACGAGCGATGCGATGACCGCGATAATGTGCGGCGCGAGTGATTTGATACGGTCCAGCATTGTGCGCCCCCTTTGGCCTGCCGTCTGTGGTGGCGAAGAGGTATAGACGAAGTCTCTCAACTGCGAATGACGCCTGCGTGACGGCGCGTCACGAAAGGGTGAACCACGCCGTGATAGGTGCGGTCCGCCCGGCCCTCGCGTTACGGAAGGCATGTGCCTATATGGAGGGACGCGCGGGCAAGACGGAGACGAGCGGCGATGGACAGGCTGGACGCAATGCGGCTCTTCATACGGGTCGCCGACACGGGAAGTTTCTCCAAGGCGGCCGCGGACCTGGAGATTGGCCAGCCGACGGTGTCGCGGCGCATCCAGGACCTTGAAGCCCAGCTTGGCGCGGACCTGTTCCTGCGAACGACGCGTGCGCTGAGCCTCACCGAGGCAGGCCAGACTTTCTATGCGCGGGCAAAGTCGATCCTTGAGTCTTTCGAGGCGGCAGAAGCCGAAGTGCGCGGGCTCGACAATGAGCCCGTCGGCCAGCTGCGCATCAGCGTGCCACATTCGCTGTCACGTGTCGTGATTGCGCCAGCGCTGGCGAGCTTCATGCGGCGCTATCCGGACCTGTCGTTGGATGTGATCTCCGACGATTCCTATACCGACATCGTGCAGGAGGGCGTCGATCTTGCCTTCCGGCTGGGCCAGCTTGCCGATTCAAGCCTGATGGCAAAGCGGATCGCCCTCAGCCCCCGCAAGCTCTGGGCTTCGCCCATCTATATCGCGCAACAGAAAACCGTGACCCGGCCAAGCGAGCTGGAGCCGAATGACGCGCTGTCGCTTCGCCAGCAGGCGGGCGCCGCAATGTGGGAGCTGTCGCACAAGGAGAGCGGGGAGACCGACAGTCTGCGCGCGGCCGGCCGGTTCCGCGCCTCGTCTGGCGACATGCTGATCCAGTGCGCGCAGGACGCGCTCGGCTATATCCTCGCGCCGGACTGGCTGGTCTGTGAGAAAGTGCGCGAGGGCCAGCTTGCGCGCCTGTTGCCAGAGTGGGAGGCCGAAGCCCTGCCGCTGAATGTGGTCTGGTCGGGCGGCAAACTGAAAGGCAAGGCCCGGCTTCTGGCGGACCATATTGCCGAAGCGATGAAGGCCAAGGAGTTGCAGGAGCCGGAGGCGGCATAAGCAGCGCAAATTGGCTGGGGCGTATATCGCCCCTTGTTTTGTTATACTATTACATTTAAGTGTCCGCTCCCTGCTGGTGAATGCCGGCTTCTGCAAACTCAGGAGCGCTGATGTCTTCTACCCTCGCCAATCGCGTGCTCGACGCGTCTGCCATCACATTGTCCGGGCTTTGCCTTGTTCACTGCCTCGCCCTGCCTGCGCTCGCTGTCGCTTTGCCACTGGCAGGACTGTGGGCCGAGCAGGAGTGGGTCCACCAGATCTTCGCCCTGTCGGCTTTGCCGATCACCGTATTTGCGATGACCCGCCCGTTTCACGAGGGGGCGCGCACCTCGTTTATCCTGCTGGCTGGAATTGGGCTGGCGTTACTGATCGGCGCCGCATTCATTGAAGGGCTTCATGACCTCGAAACGCCGCTGACCGTGGTGGGCGCCCTTCTGCTGGCGACGGCTCATATCCGGCGCTGGCGCCGCCAGCATGAGGCAGCGCTGACTACTGGAGCAGCCAAATGAGCGGCGAAGAAAACCCGTTCCTGAAATCCTTCCAGAACGCCGAAGCGGTCGCGGCCTATCATTCCGGGCCGAAGCAATTCACGCCGGGGCTTGAAGCCTTGCACAGGATGGTTGCGATCCTGCTCGAGGAGGTCGTGCCAGCCGATGCAAGGATTCTTGTTCTGGGCGCCGGCGGGGGTCTCGAATTGAAAGCGCTTGCCGATCGTCAACCTGGCTGGTCGTTTGAAGGCGTGGACCCGGCGGGGCCCATGTTGAAGCTCGCCCGTGAAACGCTGGGTGAGCATGCAAACCGCGTCCAGCTGATCGAGGGCTATATCGATGACGCGACCGCAGGGCCGTTCGACGGCGCTGTATGCCTTCTGACGCTTCATTTTCTTGCGCCAGATGAGCGCAATCGAACAGAAGAGGCTGTTCGCAACAGGCTGAAACCGGGTGCGCCCTTCGTGGTGGCACATGCCTGTCTGCCGCGCGAGACAGAAAGACGCGAAGCCTGGCTGGACCGGTATGCCGCCTTCGCGCGGTCCTCCGGCGCACCGGCAGAGAAGGTAGCGATGGCGAGAGCCGCGGTTTCAGCGGCAGATGTCATGCTGCCGCCCGAGGAGGATGTCGATATTCTGAGGCAAGCAGGCTTCAGCCGGGTTGAGCAGTTCTATGCCGCCTTCACCTGGCATGGCTGGGTTGGGTACGCTTGATGAGCGCGGTTTATCTGAGAGCTCAGCGCCGGATGTCTGACAGTACATGTGCTTGGAGGTCAGGAGATAATCCCTCAGACCGTTTTGCGGTCGAGGGTGACGCGTGACGGGATGGCTGGTCCGGGTGCTGATCTCCGCAGTCTCAGAAGAAAAGCCCCGCAGGTGCGACTGCGGGGCTTTTGCTATGTGCCTCTCTCCCTCGTCCTTCGACTTCGCTCAGGATGAGGGAGAGGGAGTGCAAATGGGACCGGAAGCCTACTGCTCGACGTCCATCGTTTCGGCTTCGGTCTCGACCTCGGTCGTTTCCGGGGTCGCGGCTTCGCCTGCCTTCACGTCTTCGATCCAGGTGTTGACGCGGCGCTCGAGCAGTTCAAGCGGGAGGGCGCCGCCGCCGAGGATGGTGTCGTGGAAACCGCGAATGTCGAAATCATCGCCAAGCTCCTCGCGTGCCATTTCGCGCAGTTCGAGGATCTTGATCATGCCGATCTTGTAGGCGGTCGCCTGGCCCGGCATCACGATGTAACGCTGGATTTCAGAGCGGGCCTGCTGGTCGGTGACGGCAGCGTTTTCGGTGAAGTACTCCCAGGCTTCCTCCTCGGTCCAACCCTTGGAGTGGAGGCCCGTGTCCACGACGAGGCGGATGGCGCGCCAGATCTCAGAGCCGAGACGGCCAAACTCAGACTGAGGCGTCTGGAAGGTGCCCGGCATTTCGCTGGCGAGGCGCTCTGAATAGAGGCCCCAGCCTTCGGAATAGGCGGTGAAGCCAGCCTGCGTGCGAAATTGCGGGATGTCCTGCAGTTCCTGCGCGATGGAGATCTGCATGTGGTGGCCCGGAAGCCCCTCATGATAGGCGATCACTTCAAGCTCACGCTTCGGCATGGAGGTCATGTCGGAGAGGTGAGCGTAATAGGTGCCGGGGCGCGAGCCGTCTGGCGTGCCCGGATAGTAGTGCTGGGCGGCGCCGTCCTGCTCGCGGAAAGGCTCCACGCGCTTCACGATGAGATCGGCCTGCGGAAGGATGCCGAAATATTCCGGCAGCTGGCCTTCGATATTGTCGATGGCAGCGGTGGCATCGGCGATGTACTGGTCAGCGCCCGCGTCATTGTTCTCATAATAGAGTTCACGTTCGTCGGTGTTCTCACGCAGGTAGACGAAGAATTCCTGCAGCGTGCCGTCGAAGCCGAACTCTTCCTTCACCGCTTCCATTTCGCCCTGCAGGCGCTCAACCTCTTCGAGGCCGATTTCGTGGATCTCGTCTGCGGTGAGGTCTGTCGTGGTCGAGACCTTGAGGCGGTAGTTGTAAAACTCTGCGCCGCCCGGCTGTGAGGTGAGGCCGGTCGGGTTTTCCGGGGCGTCTTCAAGCTCTGCCTCAGCCCATGCGATGAGGTTCTCATAGGCAGGCTGGAAGTCTTCGGTCAGCGCGGTTTCAGCCGCGGTCATCAGCTCTTCTGCGCGGGCTTCGTCGATCTCGCCGACTTCCTGAAGGTTCGAGATTTCCATCTGGACGTCAGCCCAGAGATCGGACGCCTCACCATCGGTGAACGGCGCGCCGGTGATGACCTTGCGGGACTGGTCGATCACGCCTTCAAGCGCGAAGTCTGGGGTTTCAACGCCGCGGCTTGCGCTTTCCTTGGCGATTTCGAGAAGCTGGTTGCCGGCGCGGGCGCCTTCGCTGATCCGCGAGATGTAGGCTTCCATGTCGGCTTCATTGTCGACGCGGTGGAACTGGATGAGGACGGTCGGCAGGAAGCTCTGCGCGCCATTCATCTGGTCGAAGGTGAAGCCGTTATAGAAGTACTGCATGCCTTCTTCGGCCTGCTCGGTCTGGTACTTCCAGATGTCCCAGGAGTTCTTCGCCTCTGGTGTCAGCTTGTCATAGTCGAAATTGGCTTCCATCTCGGCGAGCGTGTCGAGGCGCCACTGGAGCTGTTCCTGCGCGGCCTCATAGGACATGTCGTCGATTTCGTCATTGCGTTCCTTGCGGCCAAGGAAGGTGAGCCGGATCGGGCTCATCATGACCTGTTCTTCGTACTTCTCGTCGAACCAGGCATTGAGACGGGCCGTTTCAGCCTCGATCTCTGCGTCTGTCGCGGCGGCTGTTTCCGTCGTTTCGGCGCCCGCTTCCGGATTGTTGCCCTGCTGGGGCGCTGAGGTTTCACCACAGGCAGCAAGGATGAGGGCAAGGGCGGTGGCAGTCGCTGACAGCTTGACGCGCATGAAGAAAACTCCTGATCTTATCGAATTTCGCTAAGAAGCAGGATTTTTGCGCTTATGCAAGGCAGGAGGGCGATTCACCCCCCTGCCCGCACATTTCAGGCATAGCGTGTGCGCAGCATGGCCCAGATTGCGCGAAGGCCGCACGCGGCGGCGCCTTCCGGACGGCCATATTTCGGTGTGCGCCAGCCCCAGACGTCGAGATGGACCCAGCGACGCGCATCAACAAACTGTTTGAGGAAGATGGCGGCGGTAATGGAGCCTGCGAAGCGGCCGCCGGAATTCTGGATGTCTGCAACCGAGCTTTTCAGCATGGATTTATACGGGTCCCAGAGCGGCATGCGCCAGACCGGGTCACCGGAGACAGCGCCGCCGGCATTGATGGCGTCTGCGAGGTCGCCATCATCGGTGTAAAATGGCGCAAGCTCTGGCCCAAGGGCGACCCGGGCTGCGCCCGTCAGCGTGGCGAAATCGACGAGCAGGTCCGGATCGCTCTCACAGGCACGCGCCAGGGCGTCGCCCAGGATGAGGCGGCCTTCTGCGTCGGTATTGTCGATCTCTACGGTGAGGCCCTTGCGGGTCTGCAGGATATCGCTTGGGCGGAAAGCATCGCGGCCGATCGCATTTTCGACGGCCGGGACGTAGAGCTTGAGGCGGACTGGCAGGTTCGAGCTCATCACCAGCTTGGCAAGCGCGATGACATGGGCAGAGCCGCCCATATCCTTTTTCATCAGCTTCATGCCAGCGCCGGGTTTGAGATTGAGGCCGCCTGTGTCGAAGGCGACGCCCTTGCCGACGAGCGCAAGCTCTGGATGGTCTGGATTGCCCCAGGACAATTCCATGAAGCGCGGGGCTTCGGGTGCGGCGCGGCCAACCGCGTGCACCATGGGATAGTTTTCCTTCAGGAGGTCATCGCCGGTGATGACTGAGAGGTCTGCGCCGAACTGTTCGGCAAGAATACGGATCGCCGCTTCGATACCTGCAGGCCCCATATCCTGAGCCGGGGTGTTGATGAGATCCCTGAGAAGCGCGATCGCGTCAGCTTCGCGATCGAGCGCTTCGGCGTCGCCGCCATCGCCGATAACGAGGCGCGGCGGGTTGGCCTTATCTTTCAGGTAGCGGTCGAAGCGATAGGCGCCATCGGCCCAGCCTGCCGCGATGTTCGCCATTGGCATGTCGCCATCACGTTCGACCTTGTAGTCGCCTGCAGGCAGCTTGCCGGAGAGAGCCGCAACAGCCAGCGCATCTGATGTCTCGCCGAGGCCGAAAAGCACGTCAGCAATCTCACCGTCGGGGCTAGCGACAATGACCATATCGCCGTTGCTGCCCTTGAAGCCCTGTGCCTTGGCCTGCGCCTTGATGGCGTCAGAGAGACCGGCAGAGGCTTCACTCCATTCGCCAGACCGGAAGAGGTGCAGGCGGGCGGGGCTGTCGGCGCTGGCGGTGAACGCTTTGTGCATGGGTGATCGATACTCCGAAGGTCTAACTGGTTAAGGCAATCAACATCTCAGTTAACTGATCCTTGAGGCTTGGACGCGCAAGGTGGCAGCGTGAATCAGTTTGGCGGGAGATTGCCCGATGTCTGTCCAACGCGCAGCTCTTTATCCAGTTTCTCTTTGTGTCCTGCTGCTGGCATCTGCTTGCGCCTCGACCGGGGCGAGCGACAGCAAGGCAAGCGCCGAAGCGGCGCTGCAGGCGGCCTTCGAGCAGGAGCTGGCGCCCGCGACACCTGAAGAGATTGCAGAGGTCCAGCGCGCCGATGCGCTGACACGCGCGAACTTCTGGGCTGGCGAATTCCGCAAGGACCCGACAAACCTCGAAACCACGATCCAGTTTACCCGCGTGCTGCGCGAGATTGGCAGCCATGAGCGGGCCATCGACGTGCTGTCCGGTGCCATTCCGGCCCATCCGCAATCGGCCGAGCTGCAGCTGATCATGGGCCGCGCGCTGATGAGTGAAGGCCGTGTCGGTGAAGCGGCAGAATCCTTCTTTCAGGCGAGCGTGATCGCGCCGCAGGACGCCACGACACATGCCGCGCTTGGTCTCGCGCTCGACCGGCTGGAGCGTCACCGCGATGCGCAGACCTCCTATCTGCGTGCGCTGGAGCTTGATCCGGCGCGGGCCTCAACGCTGGCCAATTATGGCCTGTCGCTGGCGCTGACGGGTGATCTTGCAGGCGCTGAGGCGCAACTGCGCAAGGCCTATGACCTGCCGGATGCCGACGGGCGTGTGCGCCAGAACCTCGCGCTGATCCTCGGGCTGCAGGGCGAGTTCGACGCGATGCGCGCAGCTGACCCGCATGCACCAACGCGGACGATGGAAGCGAATGTGACAACGATCCGCGGCCTGCTTGCGCCGGCGCGCAATTATGAGGCGCTGGTGATGGACGGGGCCGATACCCCCGCCCCGCAGATCCAGCAGGCGCCAGAGCAGCGCGAGCCAGAGCGCCGCGGCGTGCCGCAACTTCGCGGATCCCTCAGCAGCCGCTAGGGGGGTGACGCCCCAAGATAGGCCGCAGCGGCCTATCCTTGTCTCTTCAGATTAAGCTTTGATGTGATCGCAGGTACGGGGCGCGGCCTTGTGCCGGCTATCTCACATCTGTGTTGATCTGGTTCTGGGCCTGCATCTCTGAGTATTTGATGTAGGCCGGGCCGAGCACGACGAGAAAGAGCACCGGCAGGAAGAACAGGATCATCGGCACAGTCAGCTTGGCTGGCAGGGCGGCGGCTTTCTTCTCGGCTTCGGACATCCGCATGTCGCGGTTTTCCTTGGCCATGGTCCGCAGCGCGTCGCCGAGCGGCGTACCGTAGCGTTCTGCCTGCATCAGCGCGAGACAGACAGATTTGACGCCCTCATGGCCAGTCCGCTTGGCGAGGTTTTCGTAGGCGGTGCGCCGTTCCTGCAGGTAGGCAAGTTCGGCAGTGGTCAGCTGGAATTCCTCGGCAAGGTCCGGCGAGGCTGCGCCGATCTCACCGCCGACCTTTGCGAAGGCGAGTTCAATTGACATGCCGGACTCGACGCAGATGAGGAGCATGTCGAGCGCGTCCGGAAAGGCCTGCATGATCGACTGCTGACGCTTCTGGGCAATGTTAGAGACATAGAGGTTCGGCGCGTAGAAACCCGCCGCCGCGCCAAAGACCACGGCGCCAATCTTCATCTGCGGGTTGAGGCCCATATCGTTGATGAGGAAGATGTAGACGAAGGCGAGCAGCGCCATCACCATCGGCAGGACGAAGCGGCAGAAGTAGAAGATGGCGAGCGGGCGCGGCCCGCGCAGACCGGCCTGGACGAGCTTTTGCTCGACATTCGGGTCTTCCAGCATCTTCTGAAGGTTCAGTTTGCCGGTGATCTCACTGATCTTGCCGGAATTGTCTTTCTTGAGGCCGCGGCGCTCCAGCGCATCACGGTTTGCGCGGCGCAGGCGTTCGCGCTGCGTGGTCACCTGTTTGAGGCGCGTTTCAAGCTTGTCGCCCTTCAGCAATGGCATGCCGACAGAGAGGATCGTCGCGAACATGGCGACGGCCGCCAATACCGATGCCAGCGTGGCCGGCTGGGTCAGGGAAGAGATGAAGTCGACCATGTGCCCTCCCCCCCTAGATGTCGAAGCTGATCATTTTGCGCATCACGGTCACGCCGGTGATCATCAGGCCTGCGCCCATGAACAGGATGGTGTGACCGGTCGGCTTGAGGAACAGCTCCATGATGTAGCTGGGCGTTGTCATGAAAACCATGAAGCCAACGGCGAAGGGAAGACAGGCGATGATGCCGGCAGACGCCTTGGCTTCTGACGACATGGCCTTGATCTTTTCGCGCATCATCTTGCGCTCACGGATCACCTTGGAAAGGTTGCCGAGTGCCTCAGAGAGGTTACCGCCAGACTTGGCCTGGATTGTCAGCACGATGACGAAGAAGTTCACTTCAGGCAGGGGAACACGCTTGTAGAGCTGCTGCAGCGCGCGCTCTGTCGTCATGCCCATCTGGATGTTGTCGGTGAGGGTCTTGAATTCTGTGCCGAGAGGTGCCGGGCTTTCCTTGGCGATGATGCGCAGACATTCGGTCAGCGGCAGGCCGGACTTCACACCGCGCACAATGATGTCGATCGCATCGGCAAACTGCGCCGTCATCTTCTTGTAGCGCCGCTTGGTCAGGAATCCGATGATCCAGCGCGGAATCCCAAGGAAGCCCGCAACCGCTGCTGCAATGATCATGGCCGGGCGCGACTTGATTTCGATACCTGCGATCGGCGGCGGGCCTTCCGCGCCGGAGATGAAGGTCACAATCGCCAGCGCAACGCCGAGCGCTGCAGACAGGGCCCAGAAGGTTTCGGGTTTGATTTCGAGGCCTGCCTGAAGAAGCTTGCCACGGATATCCTGCGGAACGAGCGACTTGCGGCGCGCTTCATCCTGCTCACGAAGCTTTGCCAGCATCTGCTGCGTCTGGCGACGACGCTGCGAGGCGGCATCCTGCTTCTGGTTTCCCTTATTGCCCGTCTTGCCTTCCGCCAGCTGGCGCGCGCGACGTGCGGGGTTGTCGTTGTCACCGCCGGTGAGCGCAAGCCCGATCCCGGCCAGCGCCACGAAAGCCAGGCCTGCAACGAGGAAGATGAGAAGATCGCCGCCGAGCATCAGGTGTCCAGCGCATCGATCGCCTTGGCGAGGTCGCGCTCCATGTTGAAGTAGGACGCACGATCCCAGAACCGTGGGCGGCCAATACCGGTGCCGCGGTGACGGCCCTTTACGCGGCCATCATCATCTTCACCCTCGACCTCGAACTTCATGATGTCCTGAAGGATGATCGTATCGCCTTCGAGGCCCATGACTTCGGTGATCTGCATGATGCGGCGAGACCCGTCGCGAAGGCGCGAGGCCTGCACGACGACATCAATCGAGCCGACGATCATTTCACGGATCGTTTTCGCAGGCAGCGAGAAGCCGCCCATGGTGATCATGGATTCCACCCGGCTGAGAGCTTCGCGCGGCGTGTTGGCGTGCAGCGTGCCCATGGAGCCGTCATGGCCGGTGTTCATGGCCTGAAGAAGGTCAAATGCTTCAGGCCCGCGAACCTCACCCACGATGATACGCTCAGGACGCATACGCAGACAGTTCTTCACGAGGTCCCGCATCGAGATCTCGCCAGAGCCTTCAATGTTGGGCGGGCGCGTTTCGAGGCGCACGACGTGCGGCTGTTGCAGCTGAAGTTCTGCGGAGTCTTCGCAGGTAATGACGCGCTCTGTCGGGTCGATGAAACCGGTCAGACAGTTGAGCAGCGTCGTTTTACCAGAACCGGTACCGCCCGAGATCAGCACGTTACACCGAGAGTGACCAATTATGCGGAGGATTTCGGCGCCTGCCTCGGAGATGGACCCGAATTTCACGAGGTCAGCGAGGCGCAGCTTGTCCTTCTTGAACTTACGAATGGTGAGCGTCGGGCCATCGATTGCCAGCGGCGGGGCAATGACGTTCACACGAGAGCCGTCCAGCAGGCGCGCGTCACAGATCGGCGAGCTTTCATCGACGCGACGGCCGACCTGGCTGACGATCCGCTGACAGATGTTCATCAGCTGGGCATTGTCGCGGAAGCGGATATTGGTCCGCTCAATCTTGCCGTTGACTTCGATGTAGGTCGTGTCGGCGCCGTTCACCATGATATCGGCGATGTCGTCGCGCGCCAGAAGCGGCTCCAGCGGACCATAGCCCAGCACATCGTTACAGATATCGTCGAGCAGATGTTCCTGCTCGGAGATCGACATCACGACATTCTTGATACTGATGATTTCAACGACGATGTCGCGAATCTCCTCGCGCGCACTTTCGGCGTCGAGCTGGGCAAGCTGGCCCAGGTCGATCGTGTCGATCAGCGCATTGAAGATCGTCGTCTTGGTCGCGTAATATTCTTCAGAGCGGGTGTCGACGCGGTGGACGCGCTCTCTTTCCATGTCTGGCGGAGGCTTTAGCGCGACTGGCTTCTGCGGCGGCTTGGGTGCGCCACCAGATGGCGGCGGTGCGGCGGCAGGCTTTTGCGCAGGCGGCGGCGTAGCCGCAGACGGCTTCGGTGCTGGCGCCGAAGAAGGAGCTGGCTTTAGAGCGTTTGCTGAGCGTTTGCCGAAGGACATGGAATTGTTCTAGCGCCGTTTACTTTCCGAGAAGTTTCTTGAGCAGGGACTTCTCCGGCTGAACGGTCTCGCGGCCCGAAAGCTTGCTTGCGAGCTCATCGATGGCGACAGCAGGTTTTGACTGCGGGTCTGCCTCAGAGATCATCTGGCCCTTATTCGACGCGGTGCCGAAAAGCTGCGGATCGAATGGCAGGACGATTTCCGGCTCTGCCTCGATGGCGGCGGCGAAATCCTTCACCGGGATCTCAGGGCGCTTTGGTACGCCCATCATGTTGATGACGAGGCGGGGCGCGCGGTCATTCGGGCGCTGGCTTCTGAGCTTGTCGAGCATGTTCTTGCCGTTGCGCAGCGAGGCAAGGTCCGGCTGGCAGACAAGGATCACTTCGTCAGAGCTGATCAGCGTATTGTAGATCCACTGCGACCAGCCATGTGGCAGGTCGAGGACGACATAGGGCATCAGGCGGCGCACGCCCTCAATCACCGTCGAATAGGCAGAGGCGTCGATGTCCATCAGCTGGCTGACAGTGGCAGGCGCCGTGAACAGCGAGAGCCGGTCGGTCGCCTTTGCCAGAAGGCGCGAGATGACGGCATCGTCGGCGCGGTCTGGTGCCAGTAGCGCGTCGGCGACGGTCTGCGGCGTCTCATGGTTGAAGTCGAGTGACGTGGTGCCGAAGGAGAGGTCAAGATCCACGAGCGAGGTGTTCACCCGGGCGTTCTCTGCCAGCGACCAAGCCAGGTTGTGCGCGATCGTCGACGAACCAACGCCGCCCTTCGCACCGACAACCGAGATGGATTTGCCAACGAATGGCGCTTCAGGGTCGGTGAAGATGTTGCCGATGGAGCGAACCATCTGGACCGGTTCAATCGGTGGGACGAGATATTCGCTGACGCCGCGGGCCACGAGTTGGCGATAGAGCGCAATGTCATTGGTCGCGCCAACCACCATGACCTCAACACCTTCATCGCAATGACCGGCAAGCTGGTCGATCTGCGCGATCATCTCGCTGGACGGGGCCGAGGACTCGACGATGATGAGGTTCGGGGTCGGGTTGCTGGACAGGTGTTCGATCGCGGCAGGAATGCCGCCCGGAATAATGCTTACCGAGGCATTGGCCATGCGCCGGTCGCTCTTCACGCGGTCGATGATCGAGGAGACGCGCTTGGTTTCGCAGAAAGCCAGAACCGAAATGGCAGGAATTGCGCGGTCGCCGCCCTCAAACGCCTGCATCTGAGGAATATTCACTTGCGGTGCCAGGTCGCCCTCGTCGCGGGTGCCGGTCAGCTGATCAACAAGATCATTCGGCTCCTCGGCGCCGTCGCCAAAGTCGAAGTCGTCATCGAAAAGTGCGTTTTCTCTGCTCATTGTCGTTCAAGACCTTCGATCGTCACTCAAAATCAGTTCACTGCTGTCGAAACAGCGCTTGTCTCAGCTTCGCCGCGTTCTGCACCTGTTGGCTGGCCCTCACGGAAGAGCTCCAGCTGGGCCTGACGACGCAGGGCGTCGCCTTCATCCAGCGGGCGGTTGCCGAAGAGGTCCGACGGGTCAGCGATCATCGCCGCCTGGTTGACGCGGACCGAGCACCCAAGAGCTGGCATATCGTTATTGCTGCGGATGTCGGAGAAACGGACCTGCGACTTCTCAGGGCAGTATGGCGCGATGGCGACATAGGACTGATAGGTCAGGATAAGCGGGGCATCGCGGCGTCCGCCTGCATCATAGGCGCGGGCACGGACATCGTCGAAAGCAACGCCTTCAGCCCAGGCGATGTCGCGCGCCTCTGAGACAGCAGCGACAGCATAAGGGTCAGCGCCGTAGGTGGACGGCACAGCAACGATGAGAAGGCCATGGCCGCTGCGGCGATAATTAGAGATGAAGGCGCGGGCGCGATCTTCCTGTCCGGCGCGCAGCCAGGCGCTGCGGCTGTCGATAGCAAGTTCGAGACGCTGGCTGGTTTCGCCAACGCCGATCTGGTTGCGGTCCAGCGTCGTGCCAGTCTGGTAGTCTGCGGGCACAAGATTATTGGGGCTGGTTGTGCAGGCGCCGATCATGGTCGCCGCGGCGAGTGCGCCGATCAGGCCAGAGGTCTTGAGATGATGCATCCTGAGCTCTCCTATTCCTCTATGAAGCCAACAGGCGCGTTGTAGTTTTCGCGGCTGAGGCCCTCGCCATCGCGGGCATAGACAGCGTTCAGCGCGCCGAAGAAGACCGACTGGGCATCGGTGGCATTCACATAGCCGTCCGCAGGCGTGCGCAGATTGCCCTTATTGGTCGGGTCGATCAGATACGGCGTGATGATCACGACCAGTTCGGTTTCCTCATTGAGGAAGTCGCGCGACTGGAACAGCGCGCCGAGGACCGGCAGACGCTTGAGGCCCGGAAGCTGGTCGAGCGACTGGCGTGAGCGGCTCTGGATCAGACCGGCAAGCATCATCGAGCCACCGCTTGGCAGCTCAACCGTGCTTTCGGCGCGGCGAACGGTCAGGGCTGGAATGGTCAGCGCTTCGGTGGTGACAACATTGCCATCGCCATCGACGCCAGCAACCGACTGGCCCTGGAAGGCACCCTGATTGGTGAGTTCGGAAACCTCGGTCGAGACCTTGAGCGAGATGCGGCCTTCGGAAAGGACGACCGGGGTGAAGGCGAGGCCAACACCGTATGGCTTGAACTCGATCGTGACACGGCCATTGTCATCCTGGCCAACCGGGACCGGGAACTCACCACCTGCGAGGAATTTTGCGCTCTCACCGGAGATGGCAGAGATGTTCGGTTCAGCCAGCGTGCGCACGATGCCGATACGCTCCAGCGCATCAATCCCTGCACCGATGGTCGTTTCGCGGCCATTCGCGTCGAAGGTGGAATAGCGCGGGTTGAAGGTCAGACCACCGAGCGAGGCGCCCTGCACGGCAAGACCCGTCGCAGATGCGATGTCGAAGTTGAGGACATCTTCGAGGCTGCCAATGGAGCTGCCGGCGATATCGATACCGAGCTGTTTGACGACCGAGCGCTGCATCTCGACGATGCGCACCTCGAGCATCACCTGATCTTTTGCGGCGACGCTCAACATGTTGACGGGCTCAAACTCTTCATCGCCGGAATAGGCCTTGATGAGGCGCATGATCTGGTCGGACTGAAGGATGCTGTCGACATTGCCGCTGACGACCATGTTGCCGCCAATGCTCTCGATCGCGACGCGCGCACCGGGCACATAACGCTCGACCAGACGCTCCAGCGCGGCGGTGTCGGCGTTCACGACGATTTCGAGGTTCAGGATCGGACGGCCGTGACGATCGAACAGGAAGGCGTTGGTTTCGCCGACTTCGATGCCGCGGAAGATCAGACGCTGGGCGGTCTGCACGACGGCGTCAGCGATGGACGGGTTGGTGATGACCACATCAGCGACCGGGCGTTCAAGCTCGATCACGGTGGATTTGTTGAGGCCAAGGCGGATCGTCTGCGAAACGCTGGTCTCGCCCGGCTCCATAATGGAGACGCCGGAAATATCCTGTGCCCCGGCCGGGACCGGAGCAGTGAGGAGCGCCAGCGAACACACCGCTCCAAGGCTGCGCAAGATCGCGCTCATCAGCTTCCCCCGCTCACATTACCGTTCTTGAAGACTCGCACACCGCTGCCCCCTGCCCCGCTGTCGCCGTCGAGAAGGCTCGTATTGGCGACCGGAACACCCTGGTTTTCGTCGGCATCGGCAACACTGCGCAGGGACAGCGCGATGGAACCGAGGCGGCTGGAATGTGCGAGCAGCTCGGCCTGACGTGGCTCAAGCTCAAGCGTTGCGGTCGAGCCGGTCAGCGTCGGAACGCCGTCCATCTCACCGAACATCTGGTCGATGGCGAGAACGCGGGCATTGCGGATAACCGTCTTGGTGAGCGTGGTGTCGCTCATGCCGCGGTCACTCATGACTTCCACGTCGTAGGTCAGGATCACATCGACGCGGTCATCCGGAAGGATGAAGCCGGCGGATGCGGACTCTGGTGAAATCTCAACGGCGATGGCGCGCATGCCAGGCGCCAGAAGCGCGGCCATGAAGCCGGTCTCGCCTTTCTTGACGATTTTCTGGTCGACGATTGGCTCGCCTTCCAGAAGCGGGGTCTTCACGACACTGCCGGAAAGCTCTTCGATCGCGTCAGGCGACGCGTCCTGAATGAAGTAGGCTGGGTTGAGGGCGCGCTCTGGCCAATCGGCCCAGCGGAAATCATCGGGCGTGAGCAGTGCGCCGGTGCGCATGCTGCTGCGGGCGACGAGCACCTTGGTGGAAGAGACTTCCACTTCGCGCTCAATGACCTGCGGCTCCATCTGGACTTGCTGGACGGGCGCGCTGGACATGCCACGCACGAGGAAAGCCGCGCCGATCGCCGCGATTGCGGCAACGACAAGGATGATCAGACGAATGGGAGACATCGGATACCTTTCCGGCTCGAAACAGCCCCGCAATATGGAGCCCCACAACCGTCAATTTTGCATCCACAGACTAAGGCATAGTTAACTTGCCAAAATCGCTATGCGCCCAATAGCGAAAGCAGAGGCGAATAGGGAATGGCGTAGAAGGCACCGCCCGCGATTGCGACGCCATACGGCACGCCTGCGCCCTGCTCCATCGTTCCGCGCGCAAAGCCGGGGGCAGCGTGTGCAGGCACAAGTTTTCGCGCAATGATGACTGTCGCGGCAAGCAGACCGCCGACGACGGCCATTGCGGTCACGAATGGCATGGCCGCTTCCGGCCCGAGCCAGAGCATGACGCCCGGGATCATCTTTGCATCACCGCCGCCAAAGATGCCGAAGGTGAAGAGAAGCACTGAAATGACGAAGGCTGCCACGCCCGCAAGCAGGTGAGCACCCGCAACGTCCCAGCCCGGCGCAGAGATGATCATCGCCGGGACAAACAGGAAGGCTATGATCGCGTTGAGGCCGTTCGAGATGGTCAGCGTCTCGATATCGCGGATCGCCGCGTAGACGCAGAGCAAAAGGAATAGAACGGCAAAAAGCGCGGCAATCATGGGCGTTCGCTCCCGCTGGGATCTGGTGTTGCCAATTGGTGTAGCGGGAAAAGTTTGACACCCCGCTAATGAAAAGAGCCGCCCGGGCGCCCGGGCGGCTCTTCAATCATGCGTCCAGCCTGGCCGGACGTCCCTTCACGGGCCTGCCTTAGAGGGCGTTGGCAACCGTGTTGAAGGTGTCAGAGGTGCTGGTGCCGAGAGCGGAAACAGCGCTGATGATCGCGACGGCGATCAGGGCAGCAATGAGACCATACTCGATAGCGGTTGCACCCGACTCATTCTTGAAAAAACGTACAAGCTTTTGCATTTGGAGGCTCCATCATCATGCATTTATGACGTTCCGAATTGCATTTGTTTTTGCCGGAACAGGGATGCTTCTACAGGGTGCAAATAAATATCACGTAAATCGGTCGATGAAATTTCTGAACACTTTGAACGGCCGCGTTAACCAAGACTGAGACGGCTATCATTCGGGTGCCGCCCATTCCTGTTAGGCTTCGCGAAACCTTCTACACGCTAAATATTATCAAAGACCGTATGCCCTATAGGAGCGTCTGAAATGAAACTGATTTCCAGGCTCGCCGCCGCTTGTCTCATGGCCGGCACAATGACCATGACCGCCGCCGCACAGCAGATGACCGTTGAAACCGGGACGACAAAGCCGCTGCGCCTGTCGCGCGCCGCTGCGAATGTGGTGATTGGCAATCAGAACATTGCGGACGTGGCAGTCGCCGACCCGCATATGATCTTTCTGACGGGCAAGAGCTTTGGCACCACGAACCTCGTCGTTCTGGACGCCAACAACAACATCATCATCGAGACCGATGTCGTGGTAACGACGAACGCAGCCAATCTGGTCACCATCAATCGTGGCGGCAGCTCCTATACATATGATTGCGCAGGCGAATGCCGCGATGCCCCGGTTCTGGGCGACAATGAAGACCACTTCTCTCGGTCACTGGACCAGGCAGAGCAGCTGAAGCGTCTGACGGACAATTAAGGCCGCGCGCATTTCTCAACGGGATAAACGAAAGCCAGCCTCGGTTCGGGGCTGGCTTTTTTGATTTACCTTAATGGCAAGAGCTTAGCGGCTTGGACGGCTATTGCTCGTCGCGGCCAGGGTTGGCTGGCTCTGAGCCGCTGCGACCGCCGCCGCTTCGTCGATGCTTGCGGAATAAACCGGCGCGGCAATTTCAGACAGATTGCCGATCGGGCGGCCGTCAACACGCCATTCAAAAGCGGTGCCGTCGCGCACGGTGACGGTCCAGTCTGCACCGACACGTGGGTAATAGATCTCACCGCGTGCCATCGTCCGGCTACGGAAAATTGTGCCGTCTGGTCCGCGCACCTCAATCCATTCAGGACGCGTCGCGATAATCGAAAGCTCCGGCGCATCGATCTGACCGGCGGCCAGCGGCGAGCGGGCAAACAGGCTTTCCTGAGCGGTATTTACGGCAACGACGCGTTCAGCGACGGAAGGCGCAGAACGGCCTGTCACGCTGTCACCGGGCGCCATCAGGAAGGCGATGCCGACACCCGCAGCCACGACACAGGCCATGACGGCCGCCGGGATCGCGACACGGCTGCCGCGGCGCGGCTGAACTTCGACAACAGACGAACGCGGGACAGCGGTCGCCAGCTTTGGATTGTCGTCCATCGGGAAATCCGCAAGGACGTTCTCTGGCGGAATACCGAGATATTTGGCGTAGCTTTTCGCGGCGATGCGCGTGCGGCTCATATCGTAGCCGGGCGGCTGGGTCGTGCGCTCCAGGCAATCAATTGCGCGCTGGTTCATGTGCAGGGCGCTGGAGACAGCCGCGATGCTCAGTTCCTGGCGCTCACGCGCGGCGCGAAGGATGCCGCCAGCGGTAAAATTGTCGATCAGACTGTCGCGGCCAGATGGCGCGACGGCCGCGTCCTCGATGACGGGCGTATCATCATGGTTATCAGAAGTATGGGAAACAGGACTTTCATCGCCAGACTGAACTGGTTGATCCGAAATTTGTTCGGCTTCGGAAGACGCAACTTGTGCTTTACGCTCGTCGTCGTTCATGACGCGATTATCCAATCGGTGACTGGCAGATGAATTGTGGGAACTGCATACCCCATGCCATGCAGCACTTATGGTATACGCCGCCTATCCATGATCTTTCAAGGCAATTTTCTGTATGTCCGCAATGGATAATACTTCGTTACGAAGATCAGCGTTTGAATCATAAATTGCGGCGCGAAATTCGGGACCGAAGGTTGAAAGGTCCACGCTGCGCAGCATCCGCTTCACGGGGCCGACGCCCGATGCGGGCATGGAAAGCGTGTGGTATCCCAGCCCGATCAGGCAGAGCGCCTCCAGCGGGTGTGAGGCAATTTCTCCGCATACAGACACTGGGAGTTGATGACGCTCACATTCCTGGCGGACCATATCGAGAAACCGGAGCGCAGGCCTGCTGATGAAATCGTACCGTTCTGAAACAGACGGCACCATCCGGTCTGCGGCAAAGAAGAACTGCAGGAGATCATTCGTACCGACCGATATGAAGTCAGCCTCTGAAGCAAGCTCACCGAGCGAAAAAGCCAGCGCAGGCGCTTCCAACATGGCGCCAGTGCGCACCTCGCACGGCGCCTGAAAACCACGCGCCACGCTCCACTCAATCTCCTCCATGAGCAGCGCCTTGGCCTCGAAGAACTCTTCGGCCTTGGTGACCATGGGGAACATGACGCTGAGCGGGCCGCCATCGGCTGCCCTGACAAGCGCGCGCAGCTGGCGCCGGAAGAGGCCGGGACGGTCCAGCGCGAAACGGATGGACCGCCAGCCGAGGGCGGGGTTCTCCTCCTCGCCCTTGTTCGCATTCGGCAACATCTTATCGCCGCCAAGGTCGAGCGTGCGGAAATGGACCGGGCGGTTGCCAGCATAATCGAGGATCTGCCGGTAAAGGCCGATCTGGGATTCCATCTTTGGCAGCGTGTCGGAGACGAGGAACTGAAATTCGGTACGGAAGAGACCGATACCTTCAGCGCCCGTCTTCTCCATCGCATCCATGTCGAGGGCGAGGCCGGCATTCAGCATCAGCTTGATATCGACGCCGTCGCGCGTGCGGGATGGCTGGTCCTTCAGGGCCTGAAACGCGGCCTGGCGCTCTGTGCGCATGAGACGGCGGGTTTCGTAGGCGGTCAGCAGGTCCTGGTCTGGCCGCACATGGAGCGTGCCCTGCTCCGCATCGACAATGACCTGATCGCCCTGCGCGACCGCATTGCTGATCCCGGCAACGCCGCCAAGGGTCGGTATGCCGAGGGCGCGGGCGACAATCGCAGCATGGCTGGAGGGGGCAACCTCCTCAAGGATGATCGCTGCGAGGCCGGAATTGCGGTATTCGAGCAGCTCAGCCGGGCCGAGGCGGCGCGCGATCAGGACTTCGCTTGCTGCACCCGCTTCTGCCCCGTCCGCGCCGACGGCCGAGCCATCACTGCCCGCAAGGACACGCAGGAGCCGATTGTCGAGGTCTTCAAGGTCATGCAGGCGTTCGCGCAGATACGGGTCGGCGGCGTTTTCGAGCTTTATCCTGTGCTCACGCCGCGAGCGATCGACGGCGGCTTCTGCGGAAAGACCAGAGCGGACGGTCTCTTCGAGACGGGCGGCCCACATCGGGTCGCTGGCCAGCATCTTGTAGGCTTCAAGAACTTCACGCGGCTCGCCAAAGATCGCGCTCACATCATTGGTGAGCATCCGATCGAGGGAGGCTTGCAGCTGGCGCAGGGCCGTGCTGAGGCGGCGCGCTTCGGCGTCAGGGTCATCCGTGAAGTATCGCGCAGGCGAGACGATGGGGTCATGTAGCCGTGCCGCGCCGAGGCCGAGGCCCTCACCCAGGATACGGCCCCTGAGCGTGATGGGCCGACTTTCGCGCGGGTCAGCCGAAGATGGCTGCGTCGGCACATCGGAGGCGACGACCTCAGCCAGCACCATGGCAATGGTCTGCAGGCTGTCGACTTCGTCTTCGTCGTAAAGCCGCTCTGTCCGGTTCTGTACGGTGAGCACACCAATGACCCGTCCGCCGCGCAGGATCGGCACCCCGAGGAAGGCGTGATAGGGGTCCTCGCCCGTTTCCGGCCTGTAGGAGAAGGCGGGGTGGCGCGGCGCATCCTGAATGGAGAGCGGCTCTCCCGACAGGGCGATCTGACCGACAAGCCCCTCATCGAAGGCCATACGGGTCTGGTGGACAGCGGTCGCGGCCAAACCTTCGGTTGCAACGAGCTCAAGCTCATCCGTGTCGGTGCGCTTATAGATTGAGCACACATCGGCGACCATCGTGCCCGCAATGAGGGTCACCACCTTCTGAAGGCGGGTGTCAGCCTCCATGTCGCCCGCCATGACGTCGCGCAGGCGATTAATCAGAAGTCGAGGGACCGAAAAACTTTGAGGCATGACAAGCCGCTCTTGGCTTGCTCAGCTACGTAGCGTCAAGTCCAAAGGCAGTGTGAAGTGCACGTACTGCGAGTTCGGTGTAGGCCGCATCGATCAGAACCGAAATCTTGATTTCGGAGGTGGAGATCACGTCGATATTGATCCCCTTCCTGTAGAGGGCATCGAACATTGTGCCAGCAACACCGGTATGGCTTTTCATGCCGACGCCGATCACGGAAACCTTGGCGACATCGCGCGACACGCTGAGCGATTCAAAACCAATATCTGCCTTGGAATTGAGCAGCAGTTTCTCGGCGTTTTCGCTGTCGGCGCTGGTGCAGGTGAAAACCATGTTGGCGCGTTCAGGGCCACGCGCATTTGCCTGCACGATCATGTCCACATTCACGCCTGCATCTGCCAGCATGGAGAAGATACGGGCCGAGACGCCCGGCTTGTCCTCTACGCCGTAGAGAGTGACCTTGGCTTCATCGCGCGAATAGGTGACGCCGTTGACGATCTGTTTTTCCACGATTTCATCCTCACTGCAGACATAGGTGCCTGGATTGTCTTCCCCGGGCTGCGCGAAGCTCGACAGCACACGCACGCGCACCTGGTGGTTCATGGCGAGCTCGACCGAGCGGGTCTGGAGGACCTTTGCGCCAAGCGATGCCATTTCGAGCATCTCTTCATAGGAAATCTTGTCGAGCCGGCGCGCCTGCGGAACGATGCGCGGGTCGGTCGTGTAGACCCCGTCCACATCGGTATAGATATCGCAGCTTTCTGCGCCGAGCGCAGCAGCGACGGCCACAGCGCTGGTGTCAGAGCCGCCCCGGCCCAGCGTCGAGACACGGCCCTCATCGGTCACACCCTGGAAACCGGCGATGACAGCGATCTCACCGCCATCGACAGCGTCCAGAAGGCCTGAATTCTCAAAGCCCATGATCCGCGCCTTGCCGTGGGCGGAGCTGGTTTTCATGGCGAGCTGCCAGCCGAGCCAGCTGCGTGCCTTGAGGCCGCGCTTGCGAAGGGCGAGCGCCAGAAGGCCGCTGGTGACCTGCTCCCCAGACGAAACGACGACGTCATATTCGTCATCAAAAGACGGACCGCTGAGATTGTCGCCAGCCGCGCCGCGCGCAAACCCGACGAGCTTGTTTGTCTCACCAGCCATGGCAGAGACGATCACTGCGAGCTTCTCGCCCTGGCTTGCCCGCCAGGACACAAGATCGGCGACATGCGCGATCCGATCGAGATCGCCCACCGACGTACCGCCAAATTTCAGAACCGTGCGCTGCATTGCCTCGCCGCCTGGCCCTCCCAAATAGAGATAAGACCGATCATATGATCGGGGTCATCAGGATATCCCCGGATGTCCCGGGCGCAGCTTTAGTCGTGTCAGGATGCGAGCGCAAACAGGATTGCTAAAGAGATGGATGAATTCTCAGAAAATACCGTAGCGGAACCCCGCCAGCCGAGCATCGATCCCGATGAGGTCGCCAAATTCTCTGCCATGGCAGCAGAGTGGTGGGACCCGAAGGGCAAGTTCAAACCGCTGCATAAGTTCAATCCGGTGCGCCTTGGTTTCATCCGCGATACGGCCTGCGCCCATTTCGCACTGGATGGGACGGCGCGAAAGCCGCTTGAGGGGCTGCGGGTGCTTGATATTGGCTGCGGCGGGGGTCTCGTCAGCGAGCCGATGGCACGGCTTGGCGCGAGTGTGACCGGCGTCGATGCGAGCGAAGCAAATATCAAGACAGCGCTGACCCATGCGCGCGAGGGCGGTCTCGACATCGATTATCGCGCGGGCACGGCGGAAGGCTTGCTGGAGGCAGGCGTCGAACCCTTCGACATCGTGCTGAACCTCGAAGTCGTCGAGCATGTCGCTGACCCTGCGCAGTTCATGAAGGACACAGCCGCGCTGCTACGTCCTGGCGGGCTGATGATTGCAGCGACGCTGAACCGGACGCCGAAAGCGTTTGCACTGGCCATCGTCGGCGCTGAATATGTGCTGCGCTGGCTGCCGCCCGGCACGCATGAATTTTCGAAGTTCCTGACGCCTGCGGAGGTCGCTGCACCGCTGCAGATGGCAGGGCTTGAAACGGACCGCCCGCAAGGTGTGTCCTACAATCCGGTTTCAGACAGTTGGCGGCTTTCGGATGACACGAAGGTCAACTACATGCTCGTCGCGCGGCGGCCTGTATCGCCTGGAGGCGGTTAATGATCACACCTGAAGATGTCCTGTCCTACTGGATTGGCGATACGGCCACATCGACCGGACGCCTGCAGGAAATGAACAAGCTCTGGTTCACCAAGAGCTTCGAGACGGATGAGGAAATTGCCCGGCGGTTTACCGATGTGATCGGCGCGCTTTCGGCTGGCCTTGCCGCCGACTGGGCAAATCGCGGCGCGCGCGGGCGGCTGGCGGCCATCATCGCATTGGACCAGTTCAGCCGGAACATCTTTCGCGGTCACCGCTACAGCTTCATGCATGATCCATTGAGCCGCCACCTGATGCAGGTCGGCCTCGACCTTGGCCAGGACAGGACGCTGTCGGAAACCGAACGCGTCTTTTTCTATCTGCCTGCCGAGCATTCAGAGAAAATGGCGGACCAGAACCGCTCTGTCGCGCTGTTTGAAAAGCTGAGCGAAGACGCCCGCCCGGACTATAAAGAGTTCTGCAAGACGACGCTCGATTATGCCTATAAGCATCGCGAAGTGATCGAGCGGTTCGGGCGTTTTCCGCACAGGAATGAGCTGCTTCAACGTACCTCTACCCCTGCCGAAGAGAAGTATCTCGCCCAGCCGGGCGCAGGCTTCTAGGCACCCAGGCAGGCACCCCTCCCCTTAAGTCAGACTTGCAGCTATGCACGAGCGGTGGTTGCAATTGAAACCTGGCGGGCCAGATAGCCGTGCTGGACGATGGACGAGTGGCCCGATGCAGAGTGAAACAGTAGAAACAATCGCACCGGCCGTCCGCCCTGCCCTTCCGATGCCACTGTGGGAATTCGTTGGCATGATTGCCGCGATGATGGCGCTGAACGCGCTGGCCATCGACACGATGCTGCCCGCGCTGCACGACATTGCGCAGTCCTACGGCCTGCAGGAAGCCAATGACCAGCAGCTGGTGATCTTTGCCTATGTGCTCGGCTTTGGGGCGCCGCAGCTGGTCTTCGGACCGATCTCTGACAGTGTCGGGCGTAAGAAGATCGTCCTTGGCTGCATCGCTTTTTACACGATTACAGGTTTCGCCTGCATGGCGGCGACCAGCTTCTCCATGCTGCTCGTCATCCGCTTCCTACAGGGCATCGCAGCCTCCGGCATTCGCGTGATCGCCGTCTCCGTCGTGCGCGACCTTATGGGCGGGCGGGCGATGGCAAGGCTCATGTCACTGGTGATGACCGTGTTCATGGTGGTGCCGATCCTGGCCCCATCGCTGGGCCAGGGCGTCATGCTGTTTGCCCCGTGGCAGTGGACCTTTGGCATCCTTGGCATTGCCGGGCTGCTGATGATGGGTTGGATCACGCTGCGCCTGCCCGAAACGCTTCCGGCAGAAAACCGCCCTCCCCTCAATATCGGCGGCTCATTCAAGGCGTATAAGCAGGTTCTGACGACGCGTGTGACGCTCGGCTATATGTGCGCCAGCGGCGTCATTTTCGGTGCGCTGTTCTCATATGTCGCCTCATCCGAACAGGTTTTCCGCGACGTGTTCAACAAGTCGGAAACGTTCGTACTCTGGTTCGCTGGCATCGCTGGCGCGCTCTCGATTGCAAACTTCATGAATTCACGCATTGTCGAGCGGATCGGCATGCGCCGGGTGAGCCATACGGTCCTGCTTGGCTTCATCGTGCTGGCGGGCGTCAACACGCTGGCCATGATCCAGTTCGGCGAGCGGCTCATCATCTTCTACCCGCTCTTCGCGCTGACCTTTGCCTGCTTTGGTCTCATCGGCGCGAACTTCTCGGCGCTCGCGATGGAGCCGCTGGGCAAGATCGCCGGAACGGGCAGCGCCGCCTATGGCTTCATGACGACCACGGTGGCGAGCTTTTTCGGCTGGCTGGTGGCGAGCCGCTTCAATGGCTCTGTTGTGCCTATCCTTGAAGGCTATGTCGGGCTGGGTCTTGGCTGTCTTCTGATCGTGCTGTTCACTGAAAAGGGCCGCCTGTTCGGCAGCCGCGACGATCCAGAATACGAAGACTGATTTTTTGAAGCCCTGCAGAATCGGGACGAGTTTGCGAAAATCCGTCCCATCAGAGTCCGCCACGCACGCCATGGTTGCAGGATTTTCGCTAAAGGAAAGAATCTCGGCGAAATTTTGAACTGACGCCGCGTTCACCTATTGTGTGTGTATGCATGAGAAAGTTCGCATTAGCTTCATAGCTGGCGCGACGATCCTGGCGGGACTTAGCACGACGAGATGTAACTCCGCGCCAGAGACGACCGATGTCGTACAGGGCGGGTCTGTCGAAACCATCCAGGAAGATGGAGATCTGATCGTTTTGACGCTGGAAGGCCCGACGACGTTCAGTGCGTCGCGCGCCGGCGCAATCGGCTATGAAGCAGACCTTATGAAAGCCTTCGCCGAAGACCTCGGTGTGACCCCTCGATTCATCCAGATGGATAGTATCGATGACATCTTGGACGCCATGGAAGACGGCCGGGCGCATATCGCTGCTGCAAACCTGACGATAACCGAAGCACGACAATCGCGGCTCTCCTTCGGACCCGCATACCGAAATGTTGAGGAAAGCGTCGTCTGTCATCAGAGCGGCCCTGCGCCGCAAACAGTGCAGGCGCTATCCGAGGTTAGTCTGTCGGTGGTGAGGGGCTCGACCTATGCCGAGACGCTGAAAGGGCTCAGTGAGGAGTATCCTGCGCTATCCTACGAGACCGAAATTGCCGGTTCTGCATTGCCGATGCTGCGCGATGTCGCTGAACAGAGGCTGGATTGCACCGTGGCCGACTCTCATCTCGCAGAGTATGCGCGGCGGTTATATCCTGACCTTGTGATCCCGATGACGCTGACCGAGGCAAGACCACTTGGCTGGGTCTACAACTCCGAAATCGCTGGCATGGATCAGGCGCTGGCGGGCTGGTTCATGGAAGCTCACGCCAGTGGATATCTTGAACAGCTGGACGAGCATTGGTTCGGGCATCTCGATGAGTTCGATTATGTTGAAGTGCTGCGTTTCGTCGAGCGCGTCGAAGATCGCCTGCCGCTGTATCGTACCTATTTCGAAGCGGCTGCAGAAGAGAAGCCCTTTGACTGGCTACTTCTGGCAGCGCAGGCCTATCAGGAATCGCATTGGGATCCGAATGCCGTCAGTCCGACGGGCGTACGTGGTATCATGATGCTGACGAGACCGACGGCCAAGGAAGTTGGTATTCAGGACAGGACAGACCCTGCGCAAAGCGTCGATGGCGGCGCTCGCTATCTCGCGCGACTCTACAACAGGCTACCTGATGCCATTCAGGGTGAGGACCGCCTCTGGTTTGCGCTTGCCGCGTACAATGTCGGCATGGGCCATGTTTATGATGCCCGTACACTGGCGCGCAGGCAGGGTCTCAACCCAAATGACTGGCAGAATATTGAGCGGATGCTGCCGCTTCTGACGCGCCCGAAATACTATAATTCGGTCAATCATGGATACGCGCGCGGCTACGAGCCGGTGCGCTACGTCGAGCGGATCCGCGACTATTACAATATGCTGCGGGCGAACGTGCCGGTCTAAGGCTTACGCGCAACCTATTGGTTGCGAATGCCCGCCCAGTTTGCTACCGATTGCGCAACCACGGAGTTGCGCATGCAAGATAGCATCACCAAGACGACCACGCTGAAGTCCTCGATCGACAAGGTCTGGGACGCCATCATCGACCACGAAAAATTCGGCGAATGGTTCAAGGTGAAGCTGTATGAGCCGTTCGAGGAAGGCGAGGTGACGACAGGCCACATCACCTATCCGGGCTATGAGCATTTCAAGTGGGAAAGCCTTACTCGGTCGATCCAGCCGAAGACCTACTTCGCCTTCATCTGGTATCACGACAATATCGAGGTCGAGCCGGGTACGCCGCGCCTCCAGACGCTCGTTGAATTCAAGCTGAAGCCAGAGGGCACGGGCACGCAGCTCACCATCATCGAGTCCGGATTTGCGAGCTTCCCACCAGAGGCTGGCAGGCAAGCGTTTGAGAGCAATGAAGGCGGCTGGCAAGAACAGCTGCGCAATATCGAGGTCTTTGTCGGTGGCTAGTGCCGCGCGCGACAAGGCCGCCATATTTGCTGCGCTGGGCGACCCAACCCGGCTCGCGCTTGTCGAGACGCTGAGCGATGGTCATGGCCGCTCCATATCAGAGCTTGCATCGGGCGTGGGGATGAGCCGACAGGCTGTGACCAAGCATTTGAAGGTGCTGGAAACAGCCGGTCTCGTTGCCAATGACAGGATCGGACGCGAAAGCCGCTTCGCACTCGATCCAAGCAAGCTGAATGATCTTGCGGACTATCTACAATCAGTTTCCCGCCACTGGGACGAGGCGATCAGCCGTCTGAAGACTTTTCTGGGCGAGGATTGAGAGCCCGGCTGAAAATTACTTCTTCGATGTATCGTCAATCAGGTCGGCATTGATGCCCATGCTGCCCATACGCTCTTTCCAGCGCTGGCGGGCGAGCTTCTGCATGTCTTCGACGACATCCTGCTCATCTATGATTTCGAGACCGAGCAGCGTCTCGACGATATCTTCAAGCGTGACGAGGCCGAGGACGGTACCAAACTCATCCACGACAACGGCAATATGGCTTTTGTCTTCCATGAGGAGGCCGAACGTGGCCGATGCCGTCTTGCTGTCTGGGATGGTCAGGATATCGCGCTTGAAGGTGCCTAGAGCGGCATCAAACTCGTCACGGGCCTGCGCCACGAGAAGATCATTCTTCAGGACATAGCCCGTCATGTCATCGGTATCGCCAGCCGAGACGAGGATGCGCGAGAACGGCTTTTCAGAATGCTTCTGGAAGAACTCATCGACATTCATGGTCGCGGGGACCGAGAAGATGACCGGGCGCGGGGTCATGATGTCCCGCACCGACAGGCGGTTGAGCTTCATCACATTGGACAGGATGCGGTGCTCTCGCGCATTGATTGCTCCTTCTTCAGCGCCAATGCGGGCCATGGCCTGCAACTCGTCGCGGCTGAAGGTTGGTTGGCCATGGGCGCCAGCAGAGACAAGCTTGGTTAGCTGCTCGAAAATGATGACGAATGGCGTCAGCAAAATGGTGAGCCACCAGATGAGCGTGCCCATCAAGGGGGCGAGCTTCTGCCAGTAGGCCGCGCCGATGGATTTCGGAATGATCTCAGAGAAGACGAGGATCAGCAGCGTCAGCACGCCCGACGTCACGCCGAGATAGGCGTTGCCGAACACCACGGCCGATTGAGCACCAACGCCCGCCGCGCCCACGGTATGGGCAATCGTGTTAGCCGTCAGGATTGCCGCAAGCGGGCGGTCGATCCGGTTGCGCAGCTTTGCGAGCACCTTGCCCCCCGGCTTCTTCTGCTGCTCCAGCGTCGCGATATAGGAAGGTCTGACTGAGAGAAGCACCGCCTCGGCGACCGAACAGAAGAACGAAACACCGATCGCAATGGCGAGATAAACAAGAAGTAGGGTCATGATGCTTTCAGGCGGTAGGGCCTGCAAAGTCTCCTCTGGCAGACTGGATTTGGGATAGCTTTAGGCGCCTAACGCGTAACATGCAGCGCCTGTTGCGCCTAAACCTTTTCCAGCCAGGCATCCTCTACCGTGTCGACGACATCACTCATGATCGAGGTGATCTTGAAGTCCTTTGGCGTGTAGACGCGGCGCACACCCATCTGCTTCAGCGCGCGCTCATCCTCTGGCGGGATGATGCCGCCAACGATGAGGGGCACATTCTCAAGGCCCGCCTTGCGCAGCTCTGAAATCGTGTCGCGGACGAGGTCGAGATGGCTGCCCGACAGGATGGAGAGGCCGACGACGTGAGCGTTGGCTTCCTTAGCCTGCGCGGCGATATCGGCCGGCGTGAAGCGGATGCCTTCATAGACGACATCCATGCCGCAGGCGCGCGCCCGGCTGGCAATCTGTTCGGCGCCATTGGAGTGGCCATCAAGGCCGGGCTTGCCGAGCACATAAGTGAGCTTGCGGCCGAGCGCTTCGGACACTTTCTCAACACGCGCGCGGGTCTGTTCGATATCCTCGTCACCGCGCGTCTCAATGGTGAGCGCGACACCAGTTGGCCCGCGATATTCGCCGAAGACGTCGCGCAGAGCGCCGCCCCATTCGCCCGTCGTGACGCCTGCCTTGGCGGCGGCGATGGACGGCTCCATGATGTTTTCACCGGACCGAGCGGCTTCCTGAAGGGCAGAGAGCGCAGCTTGAGCAGCCGCCTCATCACGGGATTTGCGCCAGTCCTTCAAGGCTTTTACCTGACCTGCCTCAACCATCGGATCGACGGTCTCGATCATTTTCTCGCCAGCGCTGAGCGGGCTGTCGGCCGTTTCCTGATAGCGGTTCACACCAACGACGGTCTGCGCACCGCTTTCGATGGCGAGGATGCGCTCAACATGCGCGCCGACGAGGCTTTCCTTCATATAGGGCACAGAATCGACTGCGCCGCCCATCTCATCGAGGCGGGCAAGTTCGGCGCGCGCGCCTTCTTTCAGCTCATTGGTCTTCGCATCGACGACGTGGCTGCCGTCGAACAGGTCCTCGAATTCCAGAAGGTCTGTCTCGTAGGCGAGGATCTGCTGGAGGCGCAGCGACCATTGCTGGTCCCACTCACGCGGAAGGCCCATGGCCTCATTCCAGGCAGGCAGCTGGAGCGCGCGGCAGCGGGCGCGCTTGGACAGGGTCACCGCGAGCGCCTCGAGCAGGATGCGGTAGACATTGTTCTCCGGCTGCTGCTCTGTCAGGCCGAGCGAATTGACCTGTACGCCATAGCGGAAGCGGAGCGCCTTCTCGTCATCGACGCCGTAACGCTCACGGCCAATCTCTTCCCAAAGGTCCGTGAAAGCACGCATCTTGCAGAGCTCTGTCACGAAGCGCACGCCTGCGTTCACGAAGAAGGAGATGCGACCAAAGACGGTCGGGAAATCCTCGTCAGGCACCTGGCCGCCAGCCTTTACCTTGTCGAGCACGGCGCAGGCGGTCGCGAGGGCGTAGGCAAGCTCCTGCTCTGGCGTCGCGCCGGCTTCCTGCAGGTGGTAGGAGCAGACGTTCAGCGGATTCCACTTTGGCACTTCGGTGTAGCACCAGCTGACCATGTCAGCGATGAGGCGCATGGATGGCTCTGGCGGGAACACATAGGTGCCGCGCGAGAGGTATTCCTTGATGATATCGTTCTGGGTGGTGCCGCGCAGTTTCTTGCGATCATCGCCGCGCTCATCGGCAAGCGCCACATAGAGGGCGAGCAACCAGGCAGCCGGCGCATTGATCGTCATGGAGGTGTTCATTTCCTCCAGCGGCAGGCCCTCGAAAAGGGTGCGCATATCGCCAAGATGGCTGACCGGCACGCCGACTTTGCCGACTTCGCCCCGCGAGAGAACGTGGTCGCTGTCATAGGCGGTCTGTGTCGGCAGATCGAAGGCGATGGAGAGGCCTGTCTGGCCGCGCGCAAGGTTGGAGCGGTAGAGCGCGTTGGACTTCGCTGCGGTGGAATGGCCCGCATAGGTACGGAAAATCCACGGCCTGTCGGCATCGTGCTGGTAATCGCGTTCACTCATTTATACGCTCCTCCTTATATTGCGGCGCAACATGTACCGAACGTAGCGTCAGGGCAAGTTCTACCAGTTGGGGGATTGCATCACGCCGCTCGCAAAACAATCTTGCGCTGAGAAGGCGCCCGGCGGGCGCGTCTGCTCACACGGGCAGGCAAGCCGCCGCGCGCAAGAGCCGAGGCGCACTGGCGCGGTGCGGCGCAGTCTGGAGCAGAACACATGACCGGCCTTATCCGACTGAGCCTTGCCCTGCGGCTTGCGGCCCTGCTTGCCCTGCCGCTCGCCATCCTGACAGCTGTGGCGATGGAGCGCAGCGCCATCATGGTCGTGTTGATCGCTGCGGTGATGACGGCGGTGCGCCCCGTCGTGCTGCGCGCCGTCAAAAAGAATCCGCCGCCATGGCCCGGGCTTCAGAAACTTGCTCCGAAGTTCGTTGGCATGGTCGTTCTGGGCGGCATCCTGTTCGTTGCGTTTGCCGGGATTGCGGCGCTGTTTACAGAAGTCGATCTAGAGAGCCGGCTGACGGCGACCGATGCGGCCATCCTGGGCTTCTGGGGCGCATTTGCGGCAATCTGCCTCGCCATTCCGGTGAAGCTCCTCGACGGCGTGATCGACACGTCGGGCGCAGGCCTGCGGGTCGGCCCGTTTTCGATCAGTCCGGACGGGACATCGCCCGGTGATGAAGGCGGTGAGATTATCGAAGGCGAAGTGATCGGGCGCGACCCGCGCAAGCCTGACGGGCGCGATTAAACCGGAGACAGCGCGTTCGAGAACGTGGTATTTCCCGGTCCTTCGCCGCAGACGGGGATGGGAATGGCTGATTTTCTGGGACTGGTGGCGGCGTGCCTGACAACGGCGAGCTTTGTGCCGCAAGCGATCCTCGTGCTTCGGACGCGCAACACCGATGGTCTGTCGCTTTATATGTACCTGCTATTCACGACCGGTGTTGCCTTCTGGCTGGTCTATGGCGTGCTGATCGAAAGCCTGCCCATCATCATCGCCAATCTGATCACGGTGGTGCTCGCCTCCATGATCCTGACCGTGAAACTGATGAATACGATGTCTGCCAGGCGGGCGATTATCCGGTCGCGTTGAGCCACGGTGCGCGGGCATCGAGATCTGCGCCAATCCCGCGATAATACTGGCCCTGCACCCGGCGCGTGACCGGCCCGGGCTTGCCCGTGCCAACCGGTTTTCCATCCAGCTGCACCACGGGAAGGATGAGACCTGTCGCGGACGTGGTGAACACTTCGCGCGCGCCCAAAAGTTCTTCGAGGCTGATCGCGCGCTCCTCCACCGTGATGCCTTCGCGGGCGAGATGGTCGAGGACGGACTGGCGCGTAATGCCTGGCAGGATCTGGCGGCCGAGATTCCGGGTCACAAGCGTATCTGCGTCCAGCACCACCCAGAGATTCGCTGAAGCGCCTTCAGTCACCATGCCGTCTTCGTGGAGAATGGCGCCGAACGCGCCGCCGCGTTCAGCCTCACGATAGGCGAGTGCCTGTGACAGCAGCTGCGTCGTCTTGTAGTCGCGGCGCTTCCAGCGTTGATCCTCGACTGTGATAGCGGAGACGCCATGCTGGGCCTTCTCCCCGATCAGGTTGCGTGTCTCGCAGAACATGAAGAGGCCCGGCGTGAGCGTTTCTGGGCCGCCAAAGTCCCGGCGTCCATAGGCCCCGCCTGTGACCTGAAGATAGACGAAGCCTTCGGTGACGCCGTTTCTAGCTATCAGCTCTTCGTGCAGGCTTTTCAAACGCTCAGCGAGGCCATCGCGCGGGATATCGATGCCGTCCAGCGTGCGATCAAGGCGCGCCATGTGCGCGTCGAAGTCGATGAGCTTTCCATCGAAGACGGCGGTCACTTCATAAGCGGCGTGCGAGAAAAGAAAGCCCCGGTCGAACGGCGACAGGCAGGCCTCATTCTTCTTCACGAATTCACCGTTCAGATAGACGATTTCAGCAGGCTGCATGGCAGGAAAACTCTCATTCTTGCGGTCCGGGATGTTGCGCTGCAGCAAATTTTTCCTTGCCTTAGCGTCAATGATTTGGTCAGTGTCCCGCCATTGAGGAGATTTGTGAAGCAAAACAAAAATATTGCTCACAAGAGGACTATCGGAGGATTTGTAGAATGAGTGTTGCGACAATCTCGCGTGAGAAGAAAGATATTTACGAAGTCGGCGAGATTCCGCCCGAGTTTCACGTGCCGAAATTCATGCATGCCTGGGCGATTCGCCGTGAGCGCCATGGGCGCCCGAATACAGCCATGCAGGTCGAGCAGGTGCCGGTGCCGGAGATCGATTCCGACGAAGTGCTCGTCCTCGTCATGGCGGCAGGCGTCAATTATAATGGCATCTGGGCTGGCCTCGGCGAGCCGATCTCGCCCTTCGACGTGCACAAGGCCGATTTCCATGTCGCAGGCTCTGACGCGTCGGGCATTGTCTGGGCTGTTGGCCGCAAGGTTACCCGTGTAAAGCCGGGCGACGAGGTCGTCATTCACTGTAACCAGGATGATGGCGACGACGAGGAATGTAATGGCGGCGACCCGATGTTCTCCCCGTCCCAGCGCATCTGGGGCTACGAGACGCCGGACGGCTCGTTCGCGCAGTTCTGCCGCGTTCAGGCGCGCCAGTGCATGCCGCGTCCGAAGCACCTCACCTGGGAAGAAAGCGCCTGCTACACGCTGACGCTCGCCACCGCCTACCGCATGCTGTTTGGCCACCGTCCGCACATCGTGAAGCCGGGCAATAATGTCCTCGTCTGGGGCGCGTCCGGCGGTCTTGGCAGCTTCGGCGTCCAGCTCTGCGCCGTCACCGGTGCGCACGCGATCGGCGTCGTGTCCGACAATGACAAGTTCGACTTTGTCTATTCGATGGGCGCCAAGGGCGTGCTGAACCGCAAGGACTTCAATTGCTGGGGCCAGCTGCCCAAGGTCAACGGGCCTGAATTCTCCGACTATATGCGCGAGAACCGCAAGTTCGGTAAGGCGATCTGGGAGATCACCGGCAAGAAGGATGTCGATATCGTTTTCGAGCATCCGGGCGAAAGCACTTTCCCGGTCTCTGTCTTCGTCGTGAAGCGCGGCGGTATGGTCGTCATCTGTGCGGGCACGACGGGGTTCAACCTGACCATGGATGCGCGGTTCCTCTGGATGCGTCAGAAGCGGGTACAGGGCTCACACTTTGCGAACCTCGCCCAGGCCTCGGCAGCGAACCAGCTGGTCATCGACCGCCGCATCGACCCGTGCATGTCGGAAGTCTTCCCGTGGGCAGACATCCCGGCAGCGCATGAGAAGATGCTCGATAACAAGCACCTTCCGGGCAACATGGCGGTTCTGGTGACGTCGCCGAAGCCGGGCCTGCGCACGGTCGAGGACGTTCTCGCTGTCTCCGGGCAGGCGTGACGCACGCAAAAGACGCAATTGATTAGGTAAACACACCTAAATGGTGTATGACTGTCTCCGCTGGCGCTTTGCCAGCGGAGACATCCCCATAATGCAGCTTCTTTCGCTCGCCTTCACATTGGCCCTGGCTCTGCCAGCCTCGCCGCGTGAGCGCACACAGGTCGCCTGGTCCTGCGATCTCGATGGGTCTGTCGGCCGTCTCGAAGCCGAGTATGACACGGTGGCGTTGGGTGAAGCGGAAGTTTCGCCCACCCGCGAAGACATCAATGACTTCATCGCAAGCGGGACGGGCAAGGTCTTCTTCTCTGGGCGCCTCACGCTGACTGATCGCAGCTACGTCTTCAGCGGTGAAGACCATCTCGCTGAATTTACAAACACCTCGACACTTGAGCGCTTTCTTGTTCATCTGAGGCGGGAAGGCGATATACTGCGCCTCAGCGAAAATCGCGGCGATGGGGCAGACAAGGTCTATTACTGCCAGCTCGTGAACTGAGGCTGGCGCGCCCCCTTGCCCGCGCGCGCCGCGCGCACCAGAGTGGCCGGTAAAGCCACGGCGATTGAGGGAGGGCCGGTATGTTCAAGAAAATCCTGCTTGGGGTGGGCATTGCCTTTCTGGCCCTGATCGCCGTTCTGGTCATTCGCACGCTTAATTATGGCGGCGTGCCCGACACAGTGCAGCAAGTCGAGCTGCCAGAGCCGCCGGCGATCTCTGCCGATACAGCCGCCCGGCATCTTTCCGAAGCCATCCAGTTCCGCACGATCACGCTGGCATCCGGCGACCCGCGGCCCGGTCAGGAAGGCCCATGGCTTGAGCTGCAAGCCTGGCTTGAAGAGACCTATCCAGCTTTCCATGCCGCCGCATCAAAGGAGACCGTGCCTGGCGGCTACACAGTCCTCTACACATGGGAAGGGTCTGACCCCGCGCTCGACCCGCTTCTCCTGATGGCGCATCAGGATGTTGTGCCTGTGAATATCGGCACCGAAGGCGACTGGACCGGCGCGCCGTTCGCTGGCGAGATCGTCGATGGCTATGTCTATGGACGCGGCGCGATGGACGATAAGGGCTCGCTCGTTGCTATCATGGAAGGCCTCGATGCACTCGCCCGCGATGGGTTTGAGCCGCAGCGCACGATCCTTGTTCAGCTTGGCCATGATGAAGAGGTGTCCGGCTCTGGCGCAGAGGCAGGCATTGCACTTCTGAAAGAGCGCGGTGTGTCGCCAGTTATGGCGCTTGATGAGGGCTTCATGGTCGTTCAGGATAACCCTGTCACAGGTGGCACGCTGGGCCTGATCGGTGTGGCCGAGAAGGGCTATGTCACCGTCCAGATCACCGTCACGGCAGAGGGCGGGCACTCTTCAGCGCCGCCGCGCGACAGTGCGACCGTGCGCCTGTCACGGGCGCTGATCGCGCTGGACGAGACACAGATGGATGCTGACCTTTCTGCGTCGCCAACCTCAGACATGATGCAGGTCGTTGCGGGCGAGATGGGCTTTGTCCAGCGCATGGCGCTTGCAAACCAGTGGCTGCTGGGCGGCATGGTCGAGAGCGGCTTTGCGGCGTCACCACAAGGCAACGCGATGATCCGCACGACGACTGCGCCGACCATGCTGGCAGGATCTGCCAAGGAAAACGTACTGGCGC
This sequence comes from Henriciella algicola, assembly GCF_003576245.1. GTDB lineage: Bacteria > Pseudomonadota > Alphaproteobacteria > Caulobacterales > Hyphomonadaceae > Henriciella > Henriciella algicola. The sequence goes on along the minus strand of NZ_QWGA01000008.1, from coordinate 85,755 downwards.
AGCGGGCAACCGCGATCGTCAACTTCCGCGTCCATCCGAACAATACGGTGCAGGATATCCTGGACCATATTGGTGAGGTGACATCCGACATTGAGGGGCTTGAGTATGCGCCAGTCGACGGCGGCATTGGCAGCGAAGCGTCTGGCGTCAGCGCGACCGATAACCGGGCTTACGGCGTGCTGCACGCTGTAGCGACCGAAGTTGGCGGCGGCGCGCCTGTCACGCCGGCCCTCGTTATCGGGGCGACCGATGCACGCTATGCCAGCGCCATTACGGACAGCGTCTATCGCTTCGCGCCGAGTATCGTTGGCCCGGCGGACCTTGCAGGCTTCCACGGCACGAATGAGCGCCTCAGCGTCGAGAATATGGGACACCTGTCACGCAGCTATGCGCAGATCGTGATGGCCATGGATACGCCGGAGGATGGCGAGTAGTCAGCGAAGATCGTCGTCGCTCTCTTCATCCAGTTCGGCAGCCTCGATCCGCGCGACGCGCCGCTCAAGGGCGCGTTCGCGGCGCTCCTGCTTGGCGTTTTCCCGTTCTCTTATCTCATCTGAGAAGGCGCTAGCGAACACACCGGCAGGCAGGGCGACCATGCCTATGCCGGCAATCGCGATGACGGACGCGAAGAACCGTCCAAGCGGCGTGACAGGATAGACGTCGCCATATCCAACCGTGGTGAGCGTTGCGATGGCCCACCAGATGGCACGCGGAATGGACGCAAAGCTTTCCTGCTGCTGGCCGCCGACGCCCTCGACAAAATAGAGCAGCACTGCCGAGATGTAGACGAGCGCCATGGCCATGGCGAGCGTGGTGAAAAGTTGCTGTCCTGCGCGCGAGAGGGTCGCGCCGAGGACGTCGAAAGCCGGGATGAAGCGCGAAATCTTGGCAAGGCGCGCCAGCCGCAGAACGCGCAACACCATGACGATCTGCGCGCTGGCATCATCCGGCGCGAGCAGGATCCACAAGAGCTCTGGCAGGAAGGCGACAAGGTCGGCAAGGGCGTAGCCAGAGCAGACATAGCGAACGCGCCCGCGAACACCGCGATATTCGGGGTTTTCGCCTGCCACCCAGAGCCGAAGGAGGTATTCCAGCGCAAAGATGATGATGATCGCGACGTTGAACACGTCGATGGCGCGCATCCAGCCATCACCCATGGTCGGCTCTGTTTCTAGCGCGAGCGCGAGGAAGCTGAGCAGAACAAGGATGACGATAAAGAGGTTGAAGGGCGACAGGCCCGTCTTGTCACGCGCCGTCGGCTCCATCTGCGTATAGAGACGCTTGCGCAGCCCTATCTGCGTCATGATGTGATGCATCGCCATGGCTGCTTGCCCCCCGCCTTAGAGGGCAAGCTTAAGCGCGATACGCCTATCCCCGCAACACGCCGCCGGTGGCCTTGGCCACGTTCGCGATGATGGCTTCGGCGATCTTGTCGATCTCCTTGTCCTTCAGCGTTTCGCCTTCCGGCTGGATCGTGACTTCGATGGCGACGGACTTCTTGCCCGGGTCGATGCCCTTGCCCTGATAGACGTCGAAAACATCAACCGCCGTGATAAGCTTCTTGTCGCCTGCACGGGCCTGACGGACGATGTCGCCAGCTGGTACACTTTCATCAACAACGAAGGCAAAGTCGCGGCGGATCGGCGTCAGGTCAGCGCGTTTCAGCACCGGTCGCGTCTTCGTGGCTTTCGCCTTCATCATCGGCAGGGCGTTGAGATTAAGCTCAAAGCCATAGACAGGGCCGTCGACATCAAGCTCTTTCAGGACGCGCGGGTGCAGCGCGCCGAAATGCGCGATCGTGACCTTGGGCCCGAGCTTCAGGCAGGCCGACTGGCCCGGATGCCAGTGACCCTGACGCGGGGCTTCGATCTGGAAACGCTCTGGCGGCTGATCGAGCTCTGCCAGAAGGGCGAAGAGGTCAGCCTTGGCAGCGATGGCGTCATAAGGCGCGAGCGCGCCGCTCCAGTGGCGGGCGGTCACGGGACGCACGAGCGCGGCGACGACATTGCGCTGATCCTTCGGGCCATCACCGAGATAGACAGGGCCAGCTTCGAACAGGCGCATCTCCCGCTCACCGCGGTCTGCGCCGCGTTGGGCGGCAACGGCGAGGTTGGCGAGGATGCTCGGGCGCATCTGGTTTAGCTCGCTCGCGACCGGGTTCGACAGGGTCAGCGCATCGCTGCCGCCGCCGAACAGCTTGGCCTGCTCCTTCGGCATGAAGGACCAGGTCACCGTCTCAAGGTAGCCGCGAGCCGCCATGACACGGCGCGCCGCACGAATGCGGGCCTGCGTCGGCGTGATAACGGCAGTGCGTCCACCTTCGAGCGGTGGCAGCGACTGGGTCGGCAGCTTGTCGTAGCCGGTGAGGCGGGCGACTTCCTCGACGATGTCGGCGGACTGCTCGATATCGAAGCGCCAGCTTGGCACCGTGAGGTACCAGGCCTCGCCAGTATCCTCGAGACCGAAGCCGAGATCCTTCAGCATCTTTTTGAGATCGGCTGGCTTGATTTCGAGACCTGTGAGGCGGGCAACGTCGCGCTTGTCGAACAGGACCTTGGCGTGCGGCGCAGGAGGCTGGCCCGCAATCCGGCTGACCGAGACGTCGCCGCCGCCATACTCCTTGATGAGCATGAGCGCGAAGTTGAGGCCATCGACGCAGCTTTGCGGGTCTACACCGCGCTCGAAGCGGTAGCGGGCGTCGGAGATGATGCCGGTGTCGCGGCCCGTACGGGCGGTGCGAAGCGGGTCGAACCAGGCGCTTTCGATGAAGACGTCGATCGTTTCTGCACTGACGGCGGTGGACTGGCCGCCCATCACGCCCCCGAGGCCGATCGGGCCGCTATCGTCAGCGATGACGCACATTTCTGTGCCGATCTCATAGGTCTTGCCGTCGATGGCTTCCAGCTTCTCACCCTCGCGGCCAAGACGGGCGACGACGGCGCCCTTGAGCTTGGCCGCATCATAGGCATGCAGCGGGCGGGCGCGGTCGAAGGAGATGTAGTTGGTGATGTCGACGAGCAGCGAACGCGGTGTGATGCCGAGCGCTTTGAGGCGCTGCTGCATCCAGTCCGGCGACGGGCCGTTGGTGACACCGCGCACGAGCGCACCGGCGAAGACCGGGCAGGCCTGCGGGGCTTCAAGCTGGATATCGACAGGGCAGTCATAGCTGCCTTCGACCTTCTTGATCGGGTTTTCGAGGAAACGCCCTGCCCCGGCTGCGGCGAGGTCGCGGGCGATGCCCTGCACACCGAGCCAGTCAGGACGGTTCGGGGTGACTTCGAAATCGATGACCTTGTCGGTCAGGCCGAGGGCTTCGGCGGCGGGCGTGCCGACTTTCCAGTCGCCCTTCAGGTCGGCGATGCCGTCATGGTCCTCGCCTGCCTCAATCTCCTTGGTGGAGCAGAGCATGCCATGGCTCTCGATGCCGCGGATCTTGCGCGGCTTTTTGTCGAGTGCGAAGTCAAGACCCGGAATATAGGTGCCGAGCGGCGCGTAGATGGCGGTCATACCGGCGCGGGCATTCGGCGCCCCGCAGACGATCTGCTTGGTGCCGTCTTTCGTCTCTACCGTGCAGACACGCAGGCGGTCCGCATCCGGATGAGGCTCAGCCGCGGTGACGTGAGCGACGGTGAACTCGGACAGTTTCTCGCCCGGATCCTCGACATACTCGACCTCGAGGCCGGCCTTCAGCATCGTCGCAAGGATATCATCCAGCGGCGCCTTGGTCGCGAGATAGTCCTGCAGCCATGAGAGTGTGAACTTCATCGTCTATTCCACTTCCGGGGTCGGTTCGGTTTGAGGGGCGCGCACATCGTCCGCGAGGTCCTCGAAAATATCTTTTTCGCTGCGCTGGCAGCGTTTGACAGGCTCGGCGCGGCTCATGCTGACGCCCATACCAAGACCGCGTGCCGTCCAGCAGCGGTCGAAGACAGAGCAGTAGCAGATTTCCACATCAAGCTCGCTCCACGCTGCAGCGGCAGCATTGCGTTCTTCCAGCGTCACCTGCCCGCGCGGCCAGTCGACACGCAGGGGCATGATGGTGTCGCCGGGCGCGACGGCGCGTCCGATCAGGCTTGACCAGGATTGCTGATAGCCGGGCGGGAATGTTTCCGCGTAGGGCGTCAGGTCCTCGACGATCTCACCATCCTTCAGCATCTCGACCCGCTCGATCAGGGCCGGGCCGACACCGCTATTGGTGAGGCGGATACCCATTGCTGAAGTCGTGGGCGTCTCCGAAACGAAGCCTTCGATCTGGACGACAGGGAAGACGGCGCCATGCTGCTGGGCGCGCATGACGCGTCCCTGGTCCCAGGCAATGAAGACCGCAATCGCGCTGGTGATCACCGCGCAGATCGCAATCAGCATCTCTGCCTTGTTGCCGTTACCCATGGCCTGTCCCGCCTTCTAGCTCAGCCCGCCGGAAACGCTGGGCGTTGCCCATGGCCGGAAGCCATAGTGACGGCTCCAGCCTGCATCGGCTTCGAAATAGGGGCGAAGGTCCGGCATGCCGTATTTCAGCATGGCGAGCCTGTCGACGCCCATACCGAAGGCGAAGCCCTGATACTCGTCCGGGTCGATGCCGCAATTACGCAGCACGTTCGGGTGGACCATGCCGGACCCGAGGATTTCCATCCAGCTGTCGCCTGCCCCGATCTCGATCGAGTCACCGACCTTGGTGTATTTCACGTCCATCTCGGCCGACGGCTCGGTGAACGGGAAGAAGTGCGGGCGGAAGCGTGCCTCGACATTATCGACCTCGAAGAACTCACGCACGAAGTCGATGAGGCACCCCTTGAGGTGACCCATATGGATGTTCTTTTCGATGACCAGGCCTTCGACCTGGTGGAACATCGGCGTGTGGGTCGCATCCCAGTCATTGCGGTAGACACGGCCCGGCACGAGGATGCGGATTGGCGGCTTCTGGGCCTCCATCACGCGCACCTGGACGGGGCTGGTATGGGTACGCAGCACTTTCGGCGCCGCGCCTTCCTGCGGGTGGAAGAAGAAGGTGTCGTGGGTTTCACGCGCGGGGTGGCCTTCAGGGAAGTTCAGCGCCGTGAAGTTATGCCAATCATCTTCAATGTCCGGGCCCTCAGCGACGGTGAAGCCCATATCGCCGAAGATGGCAGCAATCTCTTCGAAGACCTGCATGACCGGGTGCAGCTTGCCCTCAGGCGCGGCAACCGGCGGCAGGGTCATGTCGATCCGCTCGGTCTGGAGTTTCTTCTCCAGCTCGGCTTCTTCGAGCTCTGACTTGCGCGCCTCTACGGCGTCCTGAACGCGATTGCGCAGGCCATTGAGCTTCGGGCCCATGTCCTGGCGCTCTTCCGGGCTCATCCCACCAAGCGTCTTCATCAGGCCGGAGATGCGGCCCTTCTTGCCGAGCTCGGCCACGCGTACCGCGTCGAGCGCAGCAAGGTCGCCTGCTGCAGCCAGCGCGTCGAGCGCTTCTTTTTCGATCTTATCGAGTTCAGACATGAAAAAGCCCCGTTGGGTTTAAGGCCGAACGGGGCTTTTCCGCCCCGCCTTGGCGGTCGGAAATAGCGGAGAAATGCGAAAAGCGGAACGCTTAAGCTGCGAGCGCGCCCTTGGCCTTCTCCACCAGTGCGCCAAAAGCTTCTGGCTCGTGGACGGCAAGGTCAGCCATGACCTTACGGTCAACTTCGACGCCAGCCTTGGTGAGGCCGTCGATGAAGCGCGAATAGGTCAGCTCTTCGTCATGGATGCGGACAGCAGCATTGATGCGCTGGATCCAGAGCGAACGGAAGGTGCGCTTCTTCTGCTTGCGGCCGATATAGGCGTACTGGCCAGCTTTCCAGACAGCAGCATTTGCCGTGCGGAAAGTATTCTTGCGGCGGCCATAATAACCTTTGGCTGCCTTGATGATCTTCTTGTGGCGGGCGTGTGCCGGCACTTTGTTACGTGAACGGGGCATCTTGGCCTCCTGCTAGTTCAAATACGGTTCGAGTTCGATCTGCGTCCGGCCTAGAGGCCGTAGGGCAGGTACTTCTTGACGCGTGCGACATCCGCATCAGCAACCGGCTTGGTGCCGCGGTTCTGACGGATGTACTTCGCGTTGTGGCTGATCAGGCGGTGCCGCTTGCCGGCGACGCCGTGCTTGAGCTTGCCTGTGGCCGTGAACTTGAACCGCTTCGCAGCGGCCTTCTTGGTCTTCATCTTCGGCATTTCGATCTCCTGTCGGGACGCACGTGGCGACCACTGTCTAGTCGTTCATGAGCCCGCAGGCATGCCGTTTTGGCCCGCAGTGCTCGAAAGAGGGGGCTTATGACGGAAAGACGCGCCTAAATCAAGGCGCAGCTTGGCAGAATACGCAGTTCTGACTGACCGCTAATACGCTGAGTTCCAGTGCCCCCATCGACCCGCATTCGCGGGCCACTTCCCCCGCAAGCGGGGGAAGGAAGAACAAGACTTCAAAGTGTTGGATGTCCTCCCCCGTTCACGGGGGAGGTGCCGGCAGGCGGAGGGGGCATTCGTCGCCCTAGCGCGGTGCCATCACCATGGTCATCTGACGGCCTTCGAGCTTTGGCTCCAGCTCGACCTTGGCAGTCTCTGCGAACTCTTCCTTCACCTTCTGGAGGAGTTCCATGCCGAGATGCTGGTGCGCCATTTCGCGGCCGCGGAAGCGGAGCGTGACTTTCACCTTGTCGCCGTCTTCGAAGAAGCGAGTCATCGATTTAGTCTTCACCTCATAGTCATGGGTGTCGATGTTCGGACGCATCTTGATTTCTTTGAGCTCAGCTGACTTCTGCTTCTTCTTGGCAGCCGCCTTCTTTTTCTGCTCTTCGTAGCGGAGCTTACCATAGTCGATGATCTTGCAGACCGGGACTTCCTGGTTAGGCGACACTTCGACAAGGTCGAGGCCCGCCTCAGCGGCGGCATCCAGTGCAGCCATGAGCGGCATTACACCCTGCTTTTCGCCTTCTTCGTCGATCAGCAGAACCTTATCTGCCTTGATGTCCCGATTGATGCGCGGCCCAGTGTTTCTTTTGGATGGCGGTGCCGCATGCGGTCTACGTGCTATGGCTCTTCTCCTTTGAGCAAATTAAAGCGAACCGGAATATGCCGATTTCCGGCCGAATTTTCAAGTTTGGGCGACTTTATCGCGCCCGGGAATTGCACCAAGCATCTGAACGGCCTGCCAGACATCACGCACGCTGAGCTCATCGAGCGTCGGCGCCTGACAGATAATCATCTGTGCGCCGCGCGGCGCGGCCTTGGATGGGTCGCTCTCGCTTGTGGCAAAAAGGGCAACGCCCGGACACCGGGAAAGTGCCGCCATATGCATGGGCCCGGTGTCATTGCCAACAGCGAAAAGCGCCTGATCAGCCAGCGTCACGATCTGGAAGAGGCTGGTGCGATTGACGAGGTTCTTGGTGCGCGGCTCGGCCTGACAGATCGTCTGCCCGATTTCTGCTTCGGCCTTGGAGCCGATCAGGACGGGCGTGACGCCTGCTTCTGCGATGCGTGAGGCAAGCGCGGCATAGCGTTCAGGTGGCCAGCGCTTGGCGCTGCGATGGCTGGAAGCGCCGGGGATGATCAGCGCATAGGGGCCGTAAATCGAGAAATATTCCGGCAGGAGCGACGGCGAGTCGCCGAGTGCACGGCGCACGAAGGACATGTCCGGCATGGGCGGCCATTGGCCCCCGGTCGTCTCTGGCCCGAGACCAGCGATTTCGAGCTGTGCGCCGAACCGGTCGATACTGTGCATGCGCTCGCGCTCAGGCCCCTTGTGTTCAAATGCAGCACCGGCAGCGTGACCCGACCAGAGCGGCGGCTTGCGCATCGGCATGTTCAGCGCCTTGAAATAGTTCGCCGTACGGCCCGACGTTTGGAGGTCGTAGACGATGTCGTATTTCTGCTCGCGGATGCGTTTGAGGAGCGCGCGTGTGGCCTTCAGGCCTTCAGGGCGTCCATCGGTCTCGATCTTCTGGAAAAAGCCGGTCGCCTTGGCGAGACCTTCATAGGGCGGCGTCGTCAGGAGCGTGATGCTCGCCTTTGGATGGGCTGCGCGGATGGCGCGCATGGCCCCGAGCGCCAGGACGAAATCGCCCAGAGCGCTGAGTTTGATGACGAGGACGCGCCTGGCTTTCTCTCCAGGATTAGCGCTTCTGCTCAATTCGACTGCTCCTCACGCGCTTCGAAGACGCGTTTGTATACCGACAGGGTCGCGACCTGCAGACCCCGTTTGGAAAACCGCTCACGCACATGGGCACGGCCAGCTGCCCCAATCGCGTGTCTTTCTGGCCCGTCCAATGCAAGGAGCGCGCCGATTGCGGTGGCCAATGACGCAGGGTTACCCGGCTCAACCCGTAGTCCAGTGCGCCTGTCCTCAACGATCTCCCGCTGCCCGCCATGATCTGCAGCAATGACGGGTTTGCCCATGGCAGATGCCTCGGCGGCAACCCGGCCAAATGCTTCAGGACGCGTGGAAGGCGCAAGGACGATATCTGAGGCAGCATAGGCCGCGGCCATGTCATCGGTATGACCGACGATTCGCACGGCATGGCCGAGCCCGTAGGTCTCGATCGCCTGCTCCAGCTCTTCCTGGTATTTGTCGCGCCCCTGCGCGTCACCAGCGAGGATCAGGATGGTGCCCGCCCGAAGGCTCTCATCCAGCCTGGAAAAAGCCTCAATCGCCACAAGCTGGCCCTTCCAGCTCGTCAGGCGACCCGGCAGCAGCAGAATGGTCGGCTTTGCCGCTTCAATCTGCCAGTTGTTACGGATCGCCTCGATCCGGTCCGGGCTGACGGCGGCCTCATCGAACACGTCGAAGTCCACCCCGCGCGGGATGGTGACGAGGCGCTCACCCGGTGTGCTGTGGACGGACTGGACATGATTGGCGGTCCATTCGGAATTGGCGATAACGACGTCGCCGCGCGCCATCACCGAATTGTAGACCTTTTTGAGCGCGGACTTGCCGGAATAGGCCCCGTGATAGGTCGTCACGAATGCCCGGCCTGTCCGGCGCGCGGCCCATAGCGCGCTCCATGCCGGGGCGCGTGAGCGTGCATGGACGAGATCGATGCCGCACGCCTCGATCAAGTCTGCCAGCTTGCCTGCATTGGAATAGATGCTGAGCGGGTTCTTTGTCTTCAGGGCGAAGGGCACATGTTCGCCGCCTGCTGCCTCCAGCGCGCTGACAAGCCGGCCAGCCTCACTAGCGACAATGGCGCGCCCGCCCGCTTCGATGATGGCTTCAGCGACTTCCAGCGTCGTGCGCTCAGCCCCGCCGGCCGACATTTCGGGGATCACCTGGAGTATGGTCTTGCCGCCAAGGTCTGGCAGCGCCGTCTCTGTCATGCGCACAGGATCTTTCTCTCGCACCCGTTCTGGCGTGAATGCAGCAATTCACAGCCGCTCTAGCGCGTAAGCAAGGTGTTCGCCAAGGGACTTGGTTGACAAGACCTGCAGCCCGCGCAACGCCTTCCTGCCATGACGACACAGTATTTCGAAACGCCGCAAAGCCGCCGTATCGCCTTCCGCCGCAGTCATGGAAAGACGGGCCTCACCTTTGTGTGGCTGTCCGGTTTCAAGTCCGACATGATGGGCGGCAAGGTCACCGAGCTGGAAACATGGGCAGCTGCGCAGGGCCATAGCTTCCTCGCTTTTGACTATTCCGGGCATGGCCAGTCTGGCGGCGCCTTCGAGGACGGCACAATCAGCGCATGGCGCGAAGACGCGCTCGCGGCGATCACAGCGCAAACAGACGGCGACCTCATCCTTGTCGGCTCCAGCATGGGCGGCTGGATGGCGCTGTTGTCGCTGATGGCGCTGCCAGAGCGCGTAAACGGCCTGGTCCTCATCGCGCCTGCGCCAGACTTCACCGAAAAACTGATGTGGCCTGAATTCTCAAGCGAGGCGCAGGCTGAGATCATGGAAAAGGGGTTGCACCTTCGGCCGTCGGACTATGGCGATCCCTACCCGATTACGCGTGCTCTGATCGAGGACGGCAAGACCTGGTCGATACTGGACGAAGCGATCAATTTTAACGGGCCTGTGCGCATCCTGCAGGGGATGCAGGACCCGGATGTGCCGTGGAAGCATGCCGAGCGGTTGGTGAGCGCCATGACAAGCGAAGACCTGGTCTTCCACCTCATCAAGGATGGTGATCATCGCCTGTCACGCCCGCAGGATATTGCGAGGCTGAAGGCGACCTGTGCGGAAATCGCCGAGGCTGTTAAACCCAGCGCCTAGTTCGGGCGCTGGCCGTCCTCGCCGGTCATGCCGTCCCAGAACTTCTTAACGCGACCTAGAAAGCCTTCGCTTTCCGGATTGCAGTCAGCGCCTGAGCATTCGCAGAACTCACGCAGCAGCTCTTTCTGGCGGGCAGACAGGTTGCGCGGGGTTTCCACGATCATCTCGACAAAGAGGTCACCGCCATGGCCGGAACCACGAAGCGATGGCATGCCCTTGCCGCGCAGGCGCAGCTTGCGGCCTGTCTGCGCGCCTTCCGGCACGGTGACGCGGGCGCGGCCACCATCGATGGTCGGGATCTCGATCTCGCCGCCAAGGGCCGCAGTCACCATCGGCACAGGTGCCGGGCAATAGAGGTTCGGCCCATCACGCTCGAAGATGTCGTGCTCTGACACGTCGATAAAGATGTAGAGGTCGCCCTTTGGCCCGCCATTGAGGCCTGGCTCACCCTCACCCGCGAGGCGGATACGCATGCCGCTCTCGACGCCTGCGGGGATCTTGACCTGAAGGGTGCGCTCTTCGCGTACCTGACCGGCACCGCCACACGTCTTGCATGGGTTCGGAATGACCTTGCCGCGGCCTGAACAGCGCGCGCAGGTACGTTCCATGGTGAAGAAGCCCTGTTGGGCACGTACGCGGCCTGCACCCTGACAGGTCGGGCAGGTTTCCGGGCTGGTGCCGGGCTCCGCGCCGCTGCCATCGCACGTGCCGCAATCGACCGCCGTTGGCAGCGTGATCTCGGTATCCTTGCCGGTGAAGGCGTCCTCGAGCGAGATTTCCAGATCATAGCGAAGGTCATTGCCGCGAGCGGGACCATTGCGGCGACGACCACCGCCGCCAAAACCGCCACCGAAAACCTGGCTGAAGATATTCTCGAAGATGTCGCCGGGATCGCCTTGGCCAAAGGGGTTGCCGCCACCGGGGCCTGCACCGCCGCCTTCAAAGGCTGCGTGGCCGAAACGGTCATAGGCAGCGCGCTTTTCCGGATCGGAGAGGATCGCATAGGCTTCGCCGACTTCCTTGAACTTCGCCTCGGCGGCATCGTCGCCGGGGTTCTGGTCAGGGTGATATTTCAGCGCAAGCTTGCGATAGGCGCTCTTGAGGGCCTTTGCGTCGACGTCTTTCGAGACGCCCAATACTTCGTAATAATCCTGTTTACTCATGTCAGGCGATCAACTGGTTTCTCTGTCTGGCATTGCGGTGACAGGTGGGCGCGGTGCGCGCGCTGCGCAAGTGCTGGCCTGCGCGCGCACCTGATTCAATGTCGTTGCGGGATATCAGACTGCCTGAAGCTGTGGTTGCTTACTGCCAAGGATGCGGTCAGCGACCTCTTTCGGGACGATGAAGTGCGTCTGTTCCAGCGTCTTGTCCCAGTTCTCCAAGAGTTCTTTCGCGCGCTTTGAACCGGTGCGTTCGGCATGCATTTCGAGCAGCGTCTGATAGCGCCCGATATGTTCTTCCGACATGTCGGCGAGCGGATACCAGTCGATGGAGTCAGGATTTGCGACGCGGGCAAAGTTGCCTTTCGGATCCCAGATCCAGGCCATGCCGCCCGTCATGCCAGCGCCGAAATTGTCGCCGACCGGACCGAGGATCGCGACGCGGCCACCCGTCATATACTCACAGCCATTCGCGCCGCAGCCCTCGACGACTGCCTCTGCACCTGAGTTACGTACAGCGAAGCGCACGCCCGCCTGACCCGCCGCAAAGAGACGGCCATTGGTGGCACCATAGAGGCAGGTATTGCCGATAATGGTGTTCTCGGACGCCTCGAGCTGCGCATCACGGCGCGGGCGTAGCTGGATCGTTGCACCAGACAGGCCCTTGCCGACATAGTCATTGGCATCGCCATAAACGTCGAGCAGGAGGCCCTGCACCGAAAAGGCACCGAGTGACTGACCGGCGCTGCCCGTCAGACGGATACGGAGGCGCCCCTCAGGCAGGGCGCGCTCACCGAACTTGCGAACGATGGCCGACGAACAGCGTGCACCGATGGAGCGCTGCACGTTCTGCACGTCATATTCGAGCTGCATCTTCTCACCGCGCGTGAAGAAGGGCTCACCATCGCGCAGGATCTGCGCATCGAGCGTTTCGACAACTTCGGTGCGGTGGTCAGGACGGTAGACGACCGGCTTGGTGGTCTCGACCTTCACCAGAAGCGGGTTGAGGTCGAGGTCATCAAGGTGCGAGGCACCGCGGCTGACCTGCGCCAGAAGATCGGTGCGGCCGACGGCTTCATCGAGAGATGAGAGGCCAAGGCTTGCGAGGATGTGGCGGACATCTTCGGCAAGGAAGGACATGAGGTTCACGACCTTCTCGGCCGTGCCCGTGAACTTCTTGCGAAGGGCTTCGTCCTGTACGCAGACGCCGACCGGACAGGTGTTGGAGTGGCACTGACGCACCATGATACAGCCCATGGCGACAAGCGATGCCGTGCCGATACCGTATTCCTCTGCGCCCAGCATCGCCGCGATGACGATGTCGCGGCCAGTGCGAAGGCCGCCATCGGTCCGCAGGGTGACCTTGTCGCGAAGATTGTTGAGCGAGAGCACCTGATGGGCTTCTGCGAGGCCCATTTCCCATGGAAGGCCGGCATATTTGATGGAGGTCTGCGGGCTTGCGCCCGTACCGCCAACGCCGCCAGCAATGAGGATCACGTCGGCCTTTGCTTTCGCAACGCCTGCGGCCACCGTACCGACGCCTGACTGCGCGACGAGCTTCACGCAGACTCGGCATTCAGGGTTGATCTGCTTCAGGTCATAGATGAGCTGGGCCAGATCCTCGATCGAGTAGATGTCGTGGTGCGGCGGCGGCGAGATAAGCGTCACACCCGGCGTGGCGTGACGGTTCTTCGCAATCAGCTCTGTCACCTTGAAGCCGGGCAGCTGGCCGCCCTCGCCGGGCTTTGCGCCCTGAGCGATCTTGATCTCGATTTCACGGCACTCATTGAGGTATTCCGCAGTCACGCCGAAGCGGCCAGAGGCCACCTGTTTGACAGCCGAGTTCATATTGTCGCCATTCGGAAGCGGGCGGTAACGCTCACGGATTTCACCACCCTCACCGGACACGGATTTCGCGCCGATCCGGTTCATGGCGACGTTGAGCGTGCCATGCGCCTCGGGTGAGAGCGCGCCAAGCGACATGCCTGGCGTCACGAACCGCTTGCGGATCTCATTGACCGACTGGACTTGTTCGAGCGGGATCGAGGTCTGGCTGCGGGTCTTGAAGTCGATAAGGTCGCGCAGCTGGATAGGCGCGCGTCCGCTCAGCGCGTCGACATAACGCTCATAAAGCGCGTAGTCGCCGCGGTCGCAGGCCGCCTGCAGCATGTGGATAAGATTGCCATCAAGGGCATGCGGCTCACCCGATGCGCGCAGGCGATAGAAACCGCCGACCGGAAGCGAGATGACGTCCTCGTCGAAGGCCAGTTCGTGGCGTTCGACAGCATTGTCCTCAAGACCAGCGAGACCAATGCCGGAGATACGGCTGGTCATGCCCGGGAAGTAGTCAGCAACCAGCGCACGCGAGAGGCCGAGCGCCTCGAAGTTGTAGCCGCCGCGATAGGAGGAAATTACCGAGATGCCCATCTTGGACATGATCTTCAGAAGACCCGCCTCGATCGCCTTCTTGTAGTTCTGGACATAGTAGTTGAGCGGCTCGTCACCGAGCAGGCCGCGTGCATGGCGATCTGCAATGGCTTCCTGTGCGAGGTAGGCGTTGACGCAGGTTGCGCCCACACCGACGAGCACGGCGAAGTAATGCGTGTCGAGACATTCAGCCGACCGCACGGTGAGCGAGCAGAAGGTGCGGAGGCCTTGGGCGACGAGGTGGCTGTGCACCGCGCCGGTCGCGAGAATCATCGGGATCGCGACGTTCTCAGGGTCCTGGTTCTCGTCAGACAGGACGATGTGCTCCCGCCCGGCGCGAACCGCCTCTTCCGCCTCACGCTGGATGCGCGACAGGGCCTCTTTCAGGGCGCGGCCGTCATGTTTCACGCTGGAAATCGGGAAGGTGCAGTCGATATGCTCGACGCCTTCATCAAGCACGTCCATCAGACGGTGATACATGCCGGTCGAGAGGAACGGGCTTTCCAGAACGAAGACGTTCTGTTGGGTCTCATCCGTGGTGAGGATGTTGCCGAGGTTCTTGAACCGCGTTTTTAACGACATGACGCGATCTTCGCGCAGTGGGTCGACAGGCGGGTTTGTCACCTGACTGAAGTTCTGACGGAAGAAGTGCGAGAGCGGGCGGCATTCCTGAGAGAGGACCGCGACTGGCGTATCGTCGCCCATCGAGCCGATGGCTTCCTTGCCGTCCTCTGCCATCGGCGCGAGGATCAGTTCTGAGGATTCCAGCGTGAAGCCCGCGACCATCTGGCGGCGCAGCAGCGCCTCCTTGTCGAAGAGGCGCGGCTCTTCGCCATTCATGATGTCGACTTCAAGCTCTTTGACGTTTTTCAGCCAGTCCGAATACGGGTGTTCGCCAGCCAGCTCATCGATGATCTCGTCATGCTCATAGAAGCGGCCCTCTTCGAGGTTGGCCGCGATCATGCCGCCAGCGCGCACATGGCCGCGGCGGACAACATCGTGACCGCTAAGCGGGCACATGCCGGTCTCGGAGCCGACAGCGAGAATGCCATCGGAGGTCAGCGCATAGCGGAGCGGGCGAAGACCGTTGCGGTCAAGACCAGCAACAGCCCAGCGACCGTCATAGGCGCAGATGGCGGCAGGCCCGTCCCACGGCTCCATCACGGAGTTACAGTAGGCGTAGAGCGCAGCATGCTCGTCCGGGATGATCGACGCGCGCTTGGACCAGGCTTCCGGGATGAGGAGCGCCTTGGTCATCGGCGCGGTGCGTCCGGCCTTGCAGAGGATTTCGAAGACGGAATCGAGCGCGCCCGAGTCCGAGAGACCTTTCGGCACGACAGGTTTCACGTCTTCGACATCATCACCGAACGCGCCGGAGACCATCTTGATCTCGTGGCTCTTCATCCAGTTCAGGTTACCGCGCAGCGTGTTGATCTCGCCATTGTGGGCGAGCATCCGGAAAGGCTGTGCCAGCTCCCAGCGCGGGAAAGTGTTGGTCGAATAGCGCTGGTGATAGATGGCGATCGGCGAAACGAAACGCTCATCCTTCAGATCGAGATAGAAGTTGTCGATGTCCTGGGCGAGGAACATGCCCTTATAGATCAGCGATTTATGGCTGAGCGAGCAGATGTAGAAGCTCGGGATACCGGCTTCGCGTGCCTTCCGCTCAATGCGGCGGCGGCAGAGATAGAGCGCGCGCTCCAGCTCATCAGAGGTACGCCCGCGGCTGTCGCGGAACATGACCTGCTCGATTTCAGGGCGGGTATCAGCTGCCTTCTGGCCGATGACCGAGATGTCGACCGGAGGCTGGCGCCAGCCATAGATGTAGAAGCCGAAGTGGAGGATTTCGGTCTCCACGATTGCGCGGGCCGCTTCCTGATTGCCGAGATCGGTACGCGGCAGGAAGATCTGGCCGACGCAGATCGGATCATCTGTCGGGTTGTGACCGGTGCGCTCTGCCTGCTCACGGAAGAAGTCCTGCGGGACCTCAATACGGATGCCAGCGCCGTCGCCGGTCTTGCCGTCAGCATCGACGGCGCCGCGGTGCCAGACATTCTTGAGCGCCTTGATGCCCATCTCAACGATTTCGCGCTTTGGCTTGCCATCGAGAGAGGCAACGAGACCGACGCCGCAGGCATCTTTCTCGAACTCTTCATCATAGGCGTGCGCCTCGATCAGCTTCTGGCGTTCTTTGAGGTATTTTTCGATCGTGTCGGTCATGTCGGTATCCCTGAAAGGGTTTGTCTTGGAGCGCTGTTGGTCAGGCCGGTCTATTCAGCGGCGACGGGGGCAGCGGAGGCTGTGCGGGCCATCTGTTTCATGCGTTTGTGCATGCTCTCGGCTGCGTCGCGTCCATCCTTGATGGCCCAGACGACGAGCGAGGCACCGCGAACGATATCGCCCGCGGCGAACACACCCGGAAGGCTCGTTTCCAGCGTGGCGAAATCAACCTTGATGGCACCCCACCGGTTCACGGTGAGGGCTGGCTCATTGAAGAGTTGTGGCAGGTCCTCAGGATCGAAGCCCAGCGCCTTTATGACCATGTCGGCTTCGATATCGAATGTCTCACCGGTCTTTTCCGGTGACTGGCGGCCGGACGGGTCTGGCGCACCGAGTTTCATGCGCGCGGCGCGCACGGCTTTTAGCTTTCCACCTTCATCGTCGATCAGCGCTTCAGGAGACGCCAGCCATTCGAAAACCACGCCTTCCTCTTCAGCGTTTGCGACTTCGCGCTGTGAACCCGGCATATTGGCGCGGTCACGGCGGTAGAGACAGGAGACAGATGTCGCGCCCTGACGGATGGCCGTGCGCACGCAGTCCATGGCCGTGTCGCCGCCGCCAATGACGACGACCTTGCGGCTTTTTGCGTCGAGTGTGCCGTTCTCGAATTCAGGCACGTCATCGCCGAGGCCCTTGCGGTTCGACGTGGTCAGGAAGTCGAGCGCCTTGTGGACGCCTTCGCAGCCTGCGCCCGGCACCATCAGGTCGCGCGCCTTGTAGACGCCCGTCGCGATCAGCAGCGTGTCATGTTCGTCGCGAAGGTCTGACAGCTTGTGTGTCTCGCCGATTGAGGCGTTGAACTCAAAGCGTACACCGCTTTCCTCAAGCCGTTTGATGCGGCGCTCAACGATGTGCTTCTCGAGCTTGAAGCCCGGAATGCCATAGACGAGCAGGCCGCCGCCGCGGTCATAGCGGTCATAGACGGTGACCTGATAGCCCTTGCGGCGAAGCTGTTCAGCTGCGGCGAGGCCGCCCGGACCTGCGCCAATGATACCGGCGGATTGCTCACGTTCACGCGGGGGTTTGATCGGTGTGACATAGCCCTGCTCCCACGCATTGTCGGTGATGTAGCGTTCCATCGCGCCAATCGTGACCGTGCCGTGGCCGGACTGCTCAACGGTACAGATACCTTCGCAGAGGCGATCCTGCGGACAGATGCGTCCGCAGATTTCGGGCATGTTATTGGTGGCGGACGAGACCTGGTAGGCCTCTTCCATCCGGTCCTCGGCGGCGAGCTTCAGCCAGTCCGGAATGTTGTTGGAGAGCGGGCAGCCCTGCTGACAGAACGGGACGCCGCACTGTGAACAGCGGGCAGCCTGATCTTCGGCAACCGTCTGGGCGTAGTCGCCATAGATTTCCTGGAAGTCGCTGCGGCGCGCTTCGGCTGCGCGCTTCTCAGGCATTGTCGGGTTGATCGACGTGAATTTCAGCATGCGGCTGGCCATAGCGCCCATCCTTTTCGTGCAAGTTTGTGCCCTATCGGCGCTTTTCAGCAGCTTTGCAAGGCAGATTCATTCACCGTATATCGTGGTGATATCTATTATTTGATTTGATCATCAATATAGCGCCAAACTCCGAGTTTGGCAAATTTAACACATATCATGACGATATACATTTTGCGCGGGTGCTTTCGCGACCGAAGCGTGACATAGGTTTGAGCGTCCAACAGACCGCCGGGACTAGAACTATGTCGCTTCTCCAGCTTGTCATCATTTCTATCGTGCAGGGCATATCGGAATGGCTTCCGATCTCTTCGTCTGCGCATGTCCTGCTGACAGCAAACATCTTCGGCGTCTCAGGCGAAGACGAGCTGATGGTGAACGCCATGGCGCACCTTGGCACGCTATTCGCGCTGTTTGCTTTTTTCTGGAGAGATACCGGCCGCGTCGTGAAGGGCAGTTTCGAACTCGTCGGAATCGGCCGGGACAATGGCCGCCTGACGGATGGCGGTAAACTTGCCCTCCTTATCCTCGTGGCAACGCCGCCTGCTCTGCTGGCCGGACTGGCCCATGAGCTTGTCCCCGGCCTCGACGTCTTGCGCAGCGCCTATGTGATTGCCGGTACGACGATTGTCTTCGGCCTGCTTCTCTGGTGGGCAGACGTGAAAGGCCCGCGTTACCGCACCGAAGCCGACATGACGCTTCGTGACGGCATTCTGATCGGTCTTGCGCAGGCACTTGCCATGATCCCGGGTGTCAGCCGCTCAGGCGTCACGATGACAGCGGCGCGCGCCCTCGGCCTGTCGCGGACGGAAGCAGCTCGCTTTGGCATGCTGTGCGGTGCGCCGGTGCTTCTGATCGCCGGTAGCTATGCCTGTCTCAAGCTCGCCACCGCCGATGCAGGCGAAGTCACAGTGCCGCTGTCTGATGGCCTGATCGTGGCAGGCCTCAGCTTCGTGACGGCTTTTGCGTCCATCTGGGCGCTGATGGCGCTCCTCAACCGGATGAGCTTCCTGCCCTTCGTGATCTACCGCGTGCTGCTCGGCATCGCCATTCTGGCAGCGATCCCGCTCATCGGCCTCTGATTCAGAGCTACCGACCAAGTTGACGGCGAGGCTTACGCTTCGCCCTTCTGGTGGAATTCACCATAGGCACGGTAGCGCCACAGATAGGTCGGCACGATGGCTTCGATGCTTTCAATGTCCTGAACGCCGAGGTCTTTCAGCGTCAGTGCATCGTCTGCGACGACATTGTCTGTCTTCAGCATATCGACCTGGTCACCCGTAATCGGCGGCGGGCCGAGAACAGTGTGAAGCGGCAGGAACGGGATCTTCCAGATCGCGCCAAAGGTCAGGCCCATCGGCTTGGCGACGAAGTATGGCAGCGGCAGCGCATACCGCTTTCGGTCGATCGTCTCGCCGATGAATTCGTAAAGCTCATTGAAAGTATAGGTGCGCGGGCCGCCGAGCTCAAAGGTCTTGCCCTGAACATCGTCGCGGCTCACGGCGGCCGCGATAGCTTCGGCGACATCGCCCGCATAGACCGGCTGGAGCTTCGTTTTCCCGCCGCCGATGGCCGGCAGGAAAGGCGCAACGTTCGATACCGGATGGGCTGCCATGCCTGCGAACTTGTTGAAGAAGTCGTCTTCCGGCCCGAACACGATGGACGGGCGCAGGATCACAGCTTCGGGGATCGCGTCACGCACGGCCTGTTCGGCCAGTGCCTTGGTGCGAGCATAATCCGACTCTGAATCCTCATCCGCGCCAATCGCCGAAATCTGGACGAAGCGCTTGATGCCTGCGGCCGCTGCGCACTCAGCTACTGTCTGTGCACCGCCAAGCTGGGCGGACTCAAAGCTCTGACGGCCTTTCTCATAAAGGATACCGACAAGGTTTACGACCGCGTCGGCGCCTTCGATGGCGCGCTCGACCGAGAGACGGTTGCGGACGTTCGCCTGCGCAATGTCGACCCAGCCTGGAGGGCCTGCGAGACGGACATCGCCGGCAAGGTGCGGACGGCGCACCGCGATGCGGACGCGGTAGCCTGCCTCGACAAGGGCGCGGGCCGCATAGTGACCGATAAAGCCGGAGCCACCAAAAAGAGTAACAAGACCTGTCGACATGAGCGCTGAACCTCTATTCCGCAGCCTGTTTGAAATGATCTGCGCCTTTCATCATGCCGTGACATGATTGTCCATGCGACGAAAGGCAAGCCATGTGTATCGCGCCTAACCGCCCTGGCGCAGGGATCGTTCAAGAACCTGCTGCGAGCCGAAGGCGAGGCGCAGGCGGTCCGTGGCTTCGGCGAGCGCGGTGCGGCGCTCTGCGACAAGCGCTTCCTGTGCGCGAAGCTGTTCGACAAGCCGGCGCGAACTTCCATTCCGCTCCGCCAGGCTGACCGCGGCAAAATCCATCGGCTCCGCTGGTGCCTGCAGCGCGGCGCGCATGGCGGCAAGGTCGGTCTGCGCACGCTCCAGCGCGAATTGCGCTTCGGCCATGTCCTGTTCGGCCCGCTGGCGCTTTAGCCCGACAAGTTTCTTCAAGTCCGCCGCCGTTTTCTTCTTCATCGGTTTCATCGCGCCCCTTCCCTAGAGATGCTGACGCAGGCGATCGACGAAGCTGATGGCCGCGGCCACAGCAGCGAAGTGCTCAGTGTGGATTTCCTCGTCGATCTCCACGAGGCGGTAGATGGAGCGCGTCGCTGGCGGGTCGCGGTAGATCGGCACGTCATGGGCGTGCGCCACCTCACGGATACGGGCGGCCATATGGTCAACACCCTTGGCAACGACGATTGGCGCGCGATCACTGTCCGGCTCCCACTTCAGGGCGACGGCATAGTGCTCCGGGTTCACCATAACGACCGTGGCATCCTTCACATTCTGCAGCATCTGACCCTTGGAGATTTTCTGGCCTTTCTCGCGGCGCTGCTGCTTCAGGTGCGGGTCGCCTTCGCTGCGCTTCATTTCGTCCTTCAGTTCCTGGCGGGTCATCTTCAGCTTGTTGGCGTGAAGCTGGCGCTGGATGAAGAAGTCGGCGCCGCCGAGCGCGAACTGGAAGACACAGAAGATAATGATGATCGCCGTCACCTGGCTGAAGGTGAACTGAAAAAATTGCGACAGCTGGACCGCGCTACTGGCGTAATAGTTTTCGACGAAGTGATAGAGAAACAGAGAGGCCAGAAGACCCGCAAACAGCATCTTCGCGGTGTCCTTGCCGAAGTCGATCAGGCCTTTCGGACCGTACTTCTTCTTGAGGTTCTCAGCCGGGTTGAGCTTGTTCATGTCCGGCTTGATCGACTTGGTCGAGAAGGCCACAGCGCCCTGAACGATGACGGTTGCCAGCACCAGCACGACCAGGATGCCGAAGAGCGGCAGGATCTGCATGAGAACGCTGGTCAGCCAGCGGCGCGACTGCGCGCCCGTACCGGCGAAGATGTCCTGCGCATAGCTGTCGGCATGATAGAACATGGCCGAGAAGTCATTGAAGATGCCGCCAGCAAGCACGGTGCCGAACACGGCAGACGCGATGACCATGCCCAGCATGAGAGAGAAACTGGTCGCCTCTTTGGACTGGGCGACATTACCTTCTTTTCGGGCCTGGCGTTTCTTCTGCTCTGTGGCCTCGAATTCCTTCTCGCCGCCACCGCTATTCTGGTCTTCAGCCATCCGGCAGTCCCCCTATAGCCAGCCGATGATGGACGGGACGCGGTCGCCCCATACCAGCAGCATTGTTGTGATTGAGAAGGCGAGCAGCATGATGCCAGCGCCAATCATGAATGGTGCGCCGACAAAGGCCACCATGAGCGATGGAAGCGCCTTGTTTATGAAGCCAAGGCAAATGTTGTAGAGCAGGTTCACCGCGACGAATGGCCAGGCGAGCATGATGGCGATGCCAAACGCTTCGAAGCCGCGCATAACGAAGAACATCGGGTCGATCAGCCCCAGCGCACCAGCTGGAATGTCGCCGTACAGCGTCACTACCCGCGCGAAGACAGTGACATGATAGTCCATGCTGAGCAGTAGGGCCGCGCCCGCCATGGCGAGTGCGTTCGCCGTGATGGTTTGAGCTTCGGTCTCCAGTGCGATACCCAGCATCTGCGCAAGCCCGATGACCTGCGCGATGATCGTGCCGGTGATCGACAGCATCCAGATTGCAAGCCGCAGGAGAAGGCCAAAGAAAAGCCCGATCGTCGCTTCCAGCGCGAGGTAGCGGAAGAACTCACCGAGGCCTGAAAGGACCGGAAGCTCCACCACGCCGCTCGCGGCCAGTGAGATGGCGAAGACAAGGATGATCATCGCCCGCACGCGAACCGGCACGGCCTGCTCGCCAACGCCTGGCATGAAGTAGATGATGAACCCCACCCGCGCCATGATCAGCATCACAGCGCCAATCCAGTAGACGGCCTGTCCAGATGCGAGCAGCGTATCGGGCACTAAACGACCCCGACGATGTAGGGTTTGCTCCTCGACCCGATCTCCTCATAGGCGAGGACAGAGTTGCGGATGCCTTTGCTCGACAGGACCGTATGGATGAAGCGGCGGCGACGGGATGTCGTCGCAATCGAAGGCGTGACGCCCTTCTGGGCGTACTCGTTCAGCTTCTTCTGGATCGAGGTGGTGAGGTCGCCAAAGATATCCG
Source organism: Henriciella algicola (assembly GCF_003576245.1). GTDB lineage: Bacteria > Pseudomonadota > Alphaproteobacteria > Caulobacterales > Hyphomonadaceae > Henriciella > Henriciella algicola. The sequence continues at coordinate 63,597 of NZ_QWGA01000008.1, read as the reverse complement.
GCGGGAGGGCGATGTCAGATGCGCCGTCTTCCTTGGTAATCTCGTGGGCGGAGAACTGTTCTTCCCAGGTCGGGCCGAGCTGAAGCAGCGGCAGGCGACCATCGCCGTCCTGCAGGCGGTCCACGATCTGGAAGCCGAGACGCTGGCGCACCAGCTCTGCGAGCTGCGGCGGGCTGGACGTGCGGGCTTTGGCTTCGCCGACCGTCTCGATGATGAGGAACATGTTGCGGATAGAGACTCGCTCTTCGAGGAGGAGGCGCAGCACGGCGAGCAGCAGTTCTGGCGTGACCTTGCCCGGGATGTACTCGTCGAGGAAACGCTTGTTGGCGGCCGCGCGCTCTGCGTCGGTGAGGCGGGTCAACGCGTCCAGCGTGTCCATCATGACAAGACGCGAGAAGATCAGCGAGAAATTGTTCTGGATGATTTCCAGCATGTGCGTGGCGAGCACTTCTGTCGCCTCGATCGCCGGAACGCCAGCAGCGGCGAGCTCTGCGCTCTTGCCGGATGGCAGCCAACGGGCAGAAGCCTGATAGACGGGCTCTTTCACGCGCTCGCCCTGAAGATGTGGCAGCTGCTTGTCTTCCATAAGCGCAAGCACATTGCCGGGACGCAGCGTGCCGCCATCCACCTTCACGCCCTGAATGCGGACACGGTAGGAATTCTTGGCCAGCGTCGGATTGTCCGTCATCCGGATCGACGGAAGGACGAAGCCATACTCCTCGGCGATATAGCGGCGGATCTTGTCGACGCGGTTCTCGAACCCGTCAGCGCCCTGAAGCACGAGCGCGACGAGGTCTGGCGCGACCTCGAGGTGGATCTCGTCCGAATGGATGCTGTCGCCAATTACGACAGGCTCCGGCGCATCATAGGCGCTCTCCTGCGCCTTCTCAGCTTCCTTACGCTTTTCGTGCTGCTGGATGAAGTAGGCCGAGGTGCCGAAGACGGCGGCCGCTGCGATGAATGGCAGGAAAGGCAGGCCCGGCATGAGGGCGAAAACGCCAAGCAGCCCCGCGACGATATAGAGAACCGACGCGTTCGCGCCGAGCTGGGCGAGAAGCGCAACATCGATCGCGCCCTCATCCTTGCCCTTGGAAAGAAGAAGCGCGGCAGAAACAGAGATGATCACGGCCGGGATCTGGGAGACGAGACCATCGCCAACGGTGAGGATCGAATAATTGTTCAGCGCTTCAGTGACGCTGAGACCATGCACGGCGATGCCGAAGCCAATGCCAGCAAGCAGATTGAGCGCCGTAATCAGAAGGCCCGCGACCGCGTCGCCCTTCACGAATTTCGACACACCGTCGAGGGAGCCAAGGAAAGAGGCTTCTTCCTGCTCCTTCTGGCGACGGATCTTCGCTTCTTCATGGCTGATCGCACCTACAGCAAGGTCGCTGTCGATGGCGAGCTGCTTGCCCGGCATGGCGTCGAGGGCGAAGCGTGCGCCGACCTCTGCCATACGGCCAGCGCCTTTCGTGATCACCATAAAGTTCACGATGATGAGGACGCCGAAGACAACGAGGCCGACGAAGAGGTTGCCGCCCATGATGAACATGGCGAAGCCCTCAATGACGTTGCCGGCCGCGCCGGTGCCTGTGTGGCCTTCGGAAATGATCAGCTTGGTCGAGGAGACGTTAAGCGCCAGCCGCAAGACAAGCGAGGCCAGAAGCACGCTTGGGAAGGATGAGAAATCCAGCGGCTTTTCGATGAAGATCGAGGTCGTGAAGATCAGGATGGCGAACGCGAAAGAGAGCGTCAGGCCAATGTCCATGACCCATGCAGGGACCGGCAGGACCATCACGAGGATGATCAACATGAGACCAATCGCCAGCAGCGTGGTCGGTTTTGCCAGGTTCAGAAGGCTCGCGGCGGGCATGGCTCGCCTACCCCGCTATTATGGGCAGAACGGAGTTGTTGAAGAAATCGAGACAAAGCTGCGTCATGTAGCCAAGCGTCAGGAAGAAGACGACGACCACGGCCATGATCTTCGGCACGAAGGTCAGCGTCATTTCCTGGATCGAGGTCAGCGCCTGCAGGAGGCCGATAGCGAAACCCAGCACCAGCGTCACGGCAAGGATCGGCAACGCCATCAGGGCTGCCGTCCAGAAGGCACCGCGCAGGATTTCAAAGATCGCAAGCTCAGTCATATATGCCCGCCTAAACCGGCATCCGCAGGAGTTCCTGATACGCCTCAACGACCTTGTCGCGGATCGTCACGGCCGCATCGAGCGCGAGCTCTGCATTGGCGAGCGCTTCGACCATCGCATGCGGATCGGCGCCGGACACAGCGGTCTGCATCGCGGTCTGCTCTGCCGCTTCCATCGTCTGCTTGAAGTTCGCGAAGCCTTCGGAAACGGCGCTGGAGCCGCCCTGCGGCTTGGCCGCCTGGCTGGCCGCGTCCGCAGCTTTGACATTGTTAAGGGCGGCATATGCCGAAAAACCAACACCTGACATCGTCTATGACTCCCTTAGCGTTTGAGAACATCGAGCAGGGATTTGTACATCGTACGGGCCTGCTGGAATGAGTTGAGATTGGCCTCATAGGACCGGTTTGCTTCGCGCATGTCCGCCATCTCGGTCACGACCTGGACGTTGGAGAGCGTCACATAGCCCTCTTCATCCGCCATCGGGTGCGCTGGCTCATAGCTGCGCTCGCCTTCTGTCTGGTCGAGCTGGATCCGCAGATTGCGGAACGCGTCGCCATTCTTGTCGACGACGAGCATCTTGCGCTGATAGCCCGGCGTGTCGGCGTTGGAGATGTTCTGCGAGGTCAGGTCGATACGCTCCGACTGGACGCGCATCCCCTGCATGGCCTGCATCATTGTTGCCTTGATCGAATTCATTCAACCTGCCCCCTATCGTCTGCCAAGCGCCGCTCTCAGAAGGTCGAGCGACTTGGTGTAAACCGTGAGCGCCATCTGATGCTGGTCCATTGCTTCGGCCGATTTGTAAAGTTCGTGCTCGACGCTGACCGAGTTGCCGTTTGGCGAGGTCGGTGTGCCAGCATCCTGCACCTTGAAGGCGGGCGACTGGCTGGAGCTGAGCGCGGTGCGCGAGAGAAAATCCTCAAAGGATTCCAGCTGGGTCGCGCGGTAGCCGGGATCGTCGGCGTGCGCGATATTCTTGGAGGCGTGAGTCTGCGCTTCGGCGGCGTGGCGCGCCATTGCGCTATACATCTTGAAGACATCCATATTCGAGAACATGGCACAGGCCCATCATGGTTAACTCTTTGCAAAGGGTGCCGGGCTACGTTGAATAAAAGGTTAATGAAAAGCGAGATTCTGTTTACGTAATGCAGTCAGCCCGCGCACAGACACATGAACTCGTCCGCATCTGGGGCCGCGTCAGCGATGTCAGCCCCGGCAATGTCGGCATTACGGGCGTCAGCGCCCATGCAGGGCTTGGCAATGAGGTCGAAATCCAGACCCAGAGCGGCGTAGCTGTGCGCGGTGAAATCCTGAACATTACCGAAGACCGCGTAACGGCCCTTCTCTTTGACGAGTCCGACGAAGTGCGCATCGGCGACCGCGCCTATATCGACCGGGAAGCGTCGGTTTCGCCCGGTGACCACTGGATCGGCCGGATCATCAATTATCGCGGCGAGATCGTCGATACTGAGAATGGCGCGCCCGAAACGCTGCCCAGCAGCCTGATGCGCAAGAAGCTGATCTCCAAGGCGCCGCCGAGCCATGTTCGCAAGGCGCTTGGGCCGCGCCTCAATACAGGGCTGATGATTACCGACACCGCCATCCCGCTCTGCCAGGGCCAGCGGCTTGGCCTCTTCGCAGGTTCGGGCGTCGGCAAGTCGACCCTACTTGGAGCGTTGGCAAACGGCGTTCAGGCCGACCGCATCGTTATCGCCCTTATCGGGGAACGCTCACGCGAGCTGAATGAGTTTGCGAAGGTCACCCTTCCCGCAGAAGCGCGTGCCAAATCCGTCATCGTGACCGCGACCGCCAGCGAACCGCCGGGTGCCAAGAAGCGCGCGGCCTATTGCGCCATGGCGGCGGCTGAGCATTTCCGCGATCAGGGTCACCACACGCTGTTGCTCTTCGATTCCATCACACGCTTTGCCGAGGCGCACCGTGAAGTCGCGCTGGTTGGCGGCGAGGCACCCGCGCTGCATGCTTTCCCGCCATCGACGGTCCGCACGATTGCCGAACTTGCAGAGCGCGCCGGACCTGGCCCCGAAGGCAAAGGCGACATTACGGCGATCTTCTCTGTGCTCGTCGCTGGCTCTGACATGGAAGAGCCTGTCGCTGACATGATCCGGGGCATTCTGGACGGTCACATCGTTCTCTCGCGCGATATTGCAGAGCGTGGGCGCTATCCGGCGATCGATGTGCTGAAATCGGTTTCCCGCGCCCTGCCACGCGCGGCCACCCCTGAAGAGAATGTGCTGCTTGCCGAGTACCGCCGCAATCTGGCGCTCTATGAGGAGCTGGCGCCCATGGTTCGGGCTAACCTCTATGCACGCGGCAAGGATATGGCGGGTGATCGCGCTATCGACCTGTTCCCCTCACTCGACGGATTTGTGTCCGAGCGCCATGAAGGTGATACCCAGGCCGCCTATGTGAGGCTAGCTGAACTGCTAAGTGCTGGTCTGATGAAAGAGCCGCCACAAGACGTAGCGCCCTCGAAAGGGATAAAGCCGCGCTAGAGCAGGCTCAAAAAGAGGTTCTGACTGGCGATTGCGCCGAAGCCCTGACCGCCGCCGAGCAGTGTAAGGGCCGCATAGCCGGGGGTCATCGCCGACGGGCCATTATTGACCGTTTCCATGACATGAAACCGGCGGATGACTGCATTCACATTGTCCGGATCGGTCAGCTGCGACAGATCAGAAATCCCGAAGGATGAGCGCAGCTTGTCGCGCAGGATCTCAGCCTGCTTTTCGATCGGCTGTTTCGAAATATCCGAAGGCAGGTTCAGCGCCGTTTCCAGCACCGCCTTGACCGGCGGGCTGCCGAGAATGCGGTAAGCGATGGCATCATTTGACGATCCGGTGCCCGCAATATCGACAATCTTCTGCTGATAGCTGAGGCTAAGGCGCATATTCTCGTCGACGTCGCCAACAGCGATGCGGAAAGCCGCCGTTTCGAAGTTCTCGCCGAGCTGCTCGATCTTGTCGGCATCAAGCGACAGCGTGCCGTCTTCGAAGGCAAAGGTCTGGGCGAATTTGGTATAGGCCGGATTGTTCAGGCGCTCGAGGAAGGTGCTGTCCGGGGTAGCCGCTTCTTCCAGAACCTTACGGATAAACCCGCCCTTCCATTCCTCGCCGCCAAGGTCGAAGGCGGTCATCGTCACACGCAGGAGCCGCCGGTCCGACATGAAGTCGTCCAGAGACACCGGCTTGGACAGCTTTTCGGTCATATAGGCGCGGTCATTCTTGACGCTCGCGCTGTCCGAAAATGTTTCAAGCTGACGGTTATAGGTGGACTGGAGAAAACTCCAGCCGGCCAGGCCCGACATGGGGATCGCTGGCTGCACCATGGCGTATCAGGCGACCTTCGCCTGCTGTGGCTCGGCCATTGTGCTCTTCAGGTGAGCATGGCGGAAAAGCTCGGCTTCCAACTCGACCAGATTGCGCATGTGACAGAGCGCTGAATAGTGATTGCCCCGGCGCAGCATCTGACGAAGCTGTGGGATCGCTTGTGGATCGATGCCGCGGAAAACGTCTTCCAGGCTGTCGATTTCACGGAAAAGCGCTGGCAGGACACGGTCCTCTTCGAGGTCGCCTGTGATCAGCAGCTGGATGGCATAGTAAACCTGTTTGACCGGCGTATCCACTTCATCCGGGCGCAGCGCATCGCGGCAGCGCAGGACACGGGCATTCGCGTCAGCAATTCTCAGGCTTGATGGTTTATCGCCATTTTCCAGCAGGGCACCGTTGATGACGACTTTCTCGCCAGCGGCGAGCTTCAGTATCAGTCCGGACATTTAGGTCGTTGTCTCCATCTGGCTGGGGCCAACTTCGCCAGCGAGCCCCTTCATTATCGTTTCGTTGATCTCGACGAGGTCGGAAATATCGGTGTCGCCTGCGAGTACCTGATAGCTGACGCGGCGCACCATTTCAGCGAGCGTCAGAAGGTTGGTACGGAGGCTGTCGTCCAGCCCGTTTTCGGGGCTGACCAGATCCACGGAAAGAAGATGCCAGAGTTGGAGGTTGCGATCGATCGCATCTGCCCAAACGGCAGGAAGCGGCACATCCTGCGCCGCCACATCCTTGAGAGCGTTCGTAATTTCGCTGAACAGGGCAAGTTCGATCTGCTTGTCAGAAGCCGTGCGGCTGGTGACAGTGCTGTATGCCTTGTGCGCCAAATTGTGCATGTGCCCTCACTTGTAATTGCTGGGTGAAACCGGGCGCCCAATGGGACGCCCGGCCTCAATTCATCGTCCTTAACGGAACAGTGACAGCAGGGTCTGCGGTGCGCTGTTCGCGATCGAAAGCGCCTGGACACCAAGCTGTTGCTGAACCTGCAGAGCCTGCAGTTTTGCAGATGCTGCTTCGATATCCGCATCGACCATGGCGCCGATACCTGACTTCATCGAGTCGACCAGGTTCTGAACGAACTCCGTCTGGCCTTCGATCTGCTTCTGGGCCGAACCGAAGGTGGTCGCTGCCGTGATCGCCTTGTTGAGAAGGGTCTCGATCGAGGTCAGAGCTGCGGTTGCACCGGCAGAGTCAGACACATCGATGTCAGCGAGGGCACCGAGGCCGCCAGCTGCGACAGCTGCGTTGGTTGAAGCGAGCGAGGTGGTCAGAATGTTCACATCCCCACCATCAGCCGTCAGGGTCAGCGTTGCATCGCCGGTCAGTGGGTCGGTCGCTGCGGTGGTTGAAACCGTCAGGTTGGTAATACCCGCATCCTCAATGTCGCCAGCAAGTTCGCTGAGAACATCGTTGATGGTTTCGTCAGCCTTGGCCGTGTAGCTGAAATCGGTGTCGCCGACGTTCACAGTGAAGGTGTCACCCTCAGAGATCGCACCGCCCTTGAAGGTAATGACAACGTCGTTCCCGTCTTCGATAATGGCCTGCGCATAGGTCGTCTCGACATCTGCCGGGTCAAGCGCAACCGTACCGCCAGACGCAGCGATCGAGATGGTCGTGTCGTCAGACTCTGGATCCGTACCGGCCGTGAAGCTGACCGTACCAAGGTTGGTGATCGTCTTCGTGCCGATGTCGTCTGTCAACTTCTGAGCGATATCTGCGAGCGTATCGTCAGCGTCGGCGGTGGCCGTAATCGTTTCGCCGCCGAGATCGAACGTGAAGACGTCGCCTTCGTTGATCACGCCGCCCTTGAGCGTCACTGTGGCCGTATCACCATCACCAATGTTGGTGCCCGTGAGACCGGTAATCGTGATCGTGCCTGGATCGCCCGAATCTTTCGCAATATCGCTGGAACCGGTCGTCGATGCTGTGGAAACATAACCTGCATCCGTGGCTTCTTTATCAGCCTCAGCAACAGCAGCCGTGGCCTGAAGGTCAACGCGGGAGACGTTGATGAAGGCTGGGGCAACTGCGCCCGTGCCGTCGCGGTCGAGCGAGGCGAGAACTTTCAGGTCATCGGTGCCCTTGAGCAGGTTCTGACCGTTCATCTGTGCGCCGTTGACAATGTTCGTGATCGTCGAACGGATAGCAGCAACGTCTTTCTGGATCTTCGCGCGGTCGCTGTCGTTGAGGTCCTGCTGGGCGTCAACGATCAGGTTCTTCATGTCCTGAAGAAGGCTGGTGATCTGCTCGGAAGAAGCGCGGGCAACACCAACGGTTGCGGAGCCCTTGTTGAGCGAAGACGAGATTTGTTCGAAGCTTGCAGCGTCGGTCGACATGACAGTCGAGATGGCCCAGACGGAAGCGTTGTCCTTGGCAGACGCAACTTTCTTACCCGTCGAGATTTCGTTCTGAACGGATTCAAGATTGCGGTTGATGTTGCGAAGGGTTTCGAGCGCAACCATCGAGCTATTGTTCGTAAGAATACTGGACATCAGTTATCCCCTTTTAAGTTCCAGATCGAGCCGGTGAGACCCGACCTCGAAGTTCCAACTCATGTCATCCTGACAGCAGGTATTTGTCCTGAACCAATCTTGGTTATGAGCCTTGATTAGACGACACTCATGGACAATCGGTTAACTGGCTCAGGCTTTTTTTGCGTAGCCGCCAGTTGCCTTGGAAAACGCTGTTTTTTCACCAGCAGCCGTGTAAGCGCCGACATAGGATTGCGCCGATGAATCGCTCACGCGCGTGACGGCTTGGCCGACCCCGTTGCGGACAGCCGAGAACAGGTTTGCATTCTCAGTAGCAAGGCGCACGATACGCTCCATACGGATCTTTACATCAGGCACGCCGCGCAGGCGCGCCGGATCTTCGACGAGAAGGTCGAAGGCCTGCATAGCCTCCATTTTCGGCTGAAGGAGGCTGCTGGCCTTGCTCGCCTGCCCGGCCTTCAAGGCGTCGTGTTCTGCTTCGAGAAGCTCCAGCAGATTGCTGAGTACGCTGTCGGGGCTGGTCTGCGCACTCATCAGGTGTCTCCAACGGTTCTGGACATCTCATAGGCCTCAACCGCCCTGTCGACGGCATTCAGACCAAGCGGATGTTTTTCAGCCAGATCACGCGCAATGGCTTCGACGGCGAACTGTGTAAAAGCCGCAGCGCCCTCACCACCAACACTGGAGAAAGCTTCCTCGAGCCCCGTGTGCCGAAGCATTTCGGCCCAGAGCATCTGTTCGAAGCGCATATTTACGTCAGAATTGGTCTCAGATGTGGCTGGCGCGGTAGCCGATTGCGCAGCAGGCGCGCGGACGGGCTGCACGGGCGGGGCATAGGAAGATTGCGCGCGCGAAGGCGCTGCAGACTGTGCATTTTCTGGCGAGCGCGAGGATGGCAGCGGCGGCGGTGCGACCGCATTGCGTCTTGCTGGCGCGAGTTGATCGGCGTTTGGCGTCAATACTTTTAGAGGGATCAAGTTCTGCCTCCCTGCATCTGGCTGGCCAGCGCGATTGACGCGTTTTTTTGGGCCAGCGTTAAATCCGCTTTTACCTGTGGTGGGGCAGATTTGGTTAAGAGAGCGCTAATCAGAGTTAACCAAGGACACTGAATGCCCGCAGCCATTGGACCTTTGGGCCCGCTTCTGGCCGATCCGGCGCAAGCGCGCAGTGAGCCTTCTTCGTCAGGGCGCGGGTCGGCGTTCGCTAGAATTCTCGAAACTGAAGGTCAAAGCGACCAGGCTTCGCCGGAAAAAGATGGCGAGCGCTCAGATGGCGCGGGCAGCGCAGCTGTCCTGGCGTTCTCATCTCAAGCACACGCACCGACCGAAGATACGACAACCGAGACCGAACTGCGCTCGGAGAAGGTTGATGCAAAGTCTGACCTCGTTGCGGTCGCGCCTGATCGGGCACCACAAGTCGTGGCTGCGCCGGCGGGCGATACCGACGTTGCACCTGTGTCCCCAGCATCCGACGAACTGGCCGCGCCAGAATTGCTATCTACTGAGCAAGTGAGACCATCGGGTGAGGTAAAGGTCGACGCTACCTCGAAGCAGGAAGCCGATATCATTGATATCGCGAGCGCCGCCGATACTGACCCAGATGCCAAACTTGAAGTCGCCCGCTCCAAGGCTGACCCCGTTTCCGTAGACACTGGCCGCCCCCTCGCAGAGACGGAAGTCCTGAGCGGCGAAAAGGCTTCCGATGAGCCGGTTCGTAACGTGGCAGCTACTCCAGATACGACTGATGTCAGCTTGGTGGCCAAAGCCTCATCGCAGCACGCTGATGGATCAGAAGCAGACGCGTCCAATGTTAGTGAGATAAAGACTGATAAGGTCCTGGCAGCAGACGCCAGCTCCAATGCGAACGCATTGATAAGAGGCAATGAAGCGCCGGGGCGTCCAGATCTCGTGATGGCAACGCTCAACCCCACGGCGCAAACGACTGATAAAGGTACCGGCCGCCTGAAGGATGTGTCCGCAACACCACTTCGAGCAGCAGCTGTGCCCGCCAGCACGATCCCCGTAGACGCGCCGCGTCTTGATCGCGCGGATACGCCGTCCGCCATCACCGTTGCGCAGCCAGCTGCTGACACCCCAATCGAAAACGCGGCCTTTATGAACGGCGGTCTGGACGTGAGCGCGCAGGCCACCGGGACAGGCGATAACGGTCAGCAGACCCCCACGCTTTCACTCGCTGCTAGCGCTCCGGCATCAGCCCCCATGACGGCGCAAGCGCCCGCCAGTGGTGCAGCCGGCATGGGCCCAGTGATGGTCGCAACGCAGGCGACCGTCGTCGCCGCGCCGCAGGAGATCGTGGACATCGTCAGCAACAAGCTCGCTGGCGGCGACAAGCCTGATCGCATCATGGTGCAGCTGGACCCGCCGGAGCTTGGCCGCGTCTCGATCGAGTTCAAGTTCGACGCGCAAGGCCTCCAGCAGGTCGCAGTGAGAGCGGACACGCCAGAAGCCATGAAGCAGCTTCGCCTGCTTCACTTCGATCTCGTCCAGTCGCTGGAACAGCACGGTCTTTCGGCGCGTGACATGACCTTCAGCGAAGGCTCAACAGACGGGTCGCAGTATCACCAGCCGGCTGACTTTATCGACTACACCGCTGCCGCAGATGATGACGCCGAATTCCTGGCGGCACCTGCAATGCCACAGACACGCCGCGCACCGATCACCCTCGGAGCGAGCGGCCTGAACATCAAACTCTAGGAAGGAGTTTCGGAAATGAGCGTTATTAACGCAGCGCAGGCGACCCAGATCGCACAATCCGCGCAGAACACACAGTCTGGTCAGGCGACGGGCTCGCAGACCAATGAGAGCGCGAGCACCCAGTTTGTCGGTGAGGAGTTCAATAACTTCCTCAAGCTTCTGACCGCGCAGCTGCGCCATCAGGACCCGCTTTCGCCGCTCGACTCGACGCAATTCGTTGAACAGCTCGCATCCTTCTCGACGCTGGAACAGCAGGTGCAATCGAATACGAGCCTGAAGAGCATGGCGAGCATGATCGGTGATCTGCATTCCATGTTCGCCAGCGAATGGCTGGGGGAGACCGTGACTGTCGAGTCGTCCTGGGTGCCTTATTCCGGCGATCCGGTTGAGTTTGCGTTCGACGCACCAAACGAAGCAACAGCCGCCGTACTGACGATTGCAAACTCATCCGGTGAAGCAGTCTATAGCGACCGCCTCAAAATCGATGACGAGAGCAAAAGTTGGGATGGCCGCTTTTCCAATGGTGGTGCTGCCGCATCCGGAGAGATCTACCAGTTTGGCATCGACCTCTATGCTGGCGACACCTTCCTTGGCACGGTCGCACCTCAAGTGCTGACCACAGTGACCGATGTCGGCACGGAGAACGGCGAATTGCGCATTGGCACATCGTCCAGCCTGTCGGGCGACCTTGGCCAGGTTCGCCGCGTCACCCAGTAAACTCTAACGAATTGCAGGAACTGGCCGGTAAGGCAGCGCGCTAGATGTGCTGCTTTGCCATGTCCAGAATGAGCACATTCTCCAGGCCTGTCGGCAGAACCTCGCGAAGGTTTGCGAGGATCATGGAGCGGATCGTCTCATAGTTTTCAGGATTGGTGAGATCACCAAGTGCCACGCCTTCATTCGAAAGGCGGATGAGCGTGCTCATGATATTGTCGCGCAGCTTCGGCTCCATCCCATAAACCTGATCGGAGACGGACTTGTCGATCTCCAGGTTGAGGTTGATGATGACGAGGCTGTCGACCCGCTCCCCCTCTGTGATGGGCACCACGAACTCACGGCTGAACTTGTAGTATTCCACGTCGCCGGACATGCCCCCGCCAGACTTCGCGCCGTGACCGCCGCCATGACCACCGCCTTTTTCCTCGCCATGCCCAGACGCCTTGGCCTCGTGGCTTTCGGCGCCAGCTGAAGCGTTGCCGCCTGAGGAGAACGCCCCCTTCATGAAGAGGGCGCCGCCTGCACCAAGTACGACGAAAATGGCAGCAATGATTGCGGGAATAATCTGCTTCATGTCAGGCTGGCTCTAGAATGGAACGATAGTGTCGAGGAGTTTGGGCACGAGGCCTGCACGTACAGGCTCTGTCGCCTGCCCTGAACTTACATAGGAAAGCTGGGCGTCGGCGATCTTTTCATAGGTCACCGTATTCATGCGAGTGATGTCCTGCGAGCGGATGACACCTGTAACGGTGAGCACGCGGACTTCATTGCTGACGCGGGTGCGCTGATAACCCTGAATGACAAGGTTTCCATTTGGCTCCAGCCCGATCACGCGAGCAGCGAGACGGAAAGTCACCTGCTCAGCCCGGTTGATGGCACCGCTGCCATTGAGGGCAGAGTTCCGGCTGTAGTCGATGCCCGGCGAGACGCTCGCCCCGCCCGGCAGAACGCCGTTTGCCCACTCTGGCAGGCCGAAGAGCGCATCAAGATTGAAGTCCTGATTGGTGCCTCGCGTGCTCTGCAGTGAGTTCTGCATGCTGGCCTGATCGTCCATTTCGACGACGACCGTCAGAAGATCACCAACTGACTTTGCCCGGCGCATGCTGAGCAGAGAGTTTGCTGACGTGGTCCAGAGCGAGTTGGTGTCATTGTGTAGCGGCGCCTGCGGGAACGCTGCCATGGACTGGACTGGCGGTGGGCTCGCTGGTGGGGCCGCCATCATGGCCTGCTGGCTGGAGGGCGAAGACGCGCATGCTGCGCATCCGAGCGCAATTAGCGAAAGAAGGAATGTCGTTTTCATTGTGCCAGCACCCATCCACCCGACTGGACGACGCCAGACACCATCTTGCGGGAATTGGTGTTGAGCAGCGAAACCGTGTCATGAAGACCGCCCTCTTCCATCGCGCGCGCGGTGGTCGAGATTTCAAGGCCGCCGCGAATATACTTCACGGTGACGATCTGATTGCGAGTCACCAGGCGAGGCGACTGCGTGTTCTCCATGGAAACCTCGCGCCCGGCATAGACGGTGCGGCGAACTTCGCGGCCGATCAGCGGGCTGTCGAACACCGGCGTGCCATCCTCTGTAACCAGCATGCCCGGCGTGATGACCTCGCCGGAGCGGATGACGTCTTCTGCAACGATTGAACCGGAAGCGGTGAGCGCAAGCATGAAACCGCTTGCGAGTGTAGCGACGATGCTCATCGGACTACCTCACTCTCGTCGTGGCGGCGAGCATTTCATCTGCCGCCGTGATGACTTTGGAGTTCAGCTCATATCCACGCTGCGCCTCGATCAGCTCAGAGATTTCCTGGACAACGTCGACGCCTGAATCTTCCAGATAGCCCTGGCGCAGGATGCCAACGCCCTCAGTTGCAGGAACTAGCCTGTTCGGCGCGCCGGAGGCTTCGGTCTCGCGGAACATGTTGTCGCCCATGGCCTCAAGGCCCTTTTCGTTGACGAAGCGGACCAGAGAGATCGTGCCGATCGCTTGGCCCTGTGCTTCGTTCGCGAAATAGGCGACCACCTCACCATCGCTGCTGATGGAAATGCGGCGAGCATCTTCCGGGATTGTGATTCCGTCGGCGAGTTCGAAACCATCCTTGGTCACGATCTGGCCTTCAGCGCTGCGGTTCAGCTTGCCGTCACGGGTATAGGCAGACTCTCCGGAAGGCAGCTGGACTTCGAAGAAGCCGGTCCCGTCGATGGCGATATCGAGCTCTGAGCCGGTCTGACGAAGCGAGCCTTGGGTGATCTCCATCGAGACCGACGATGGCTTCACCCCGGTGCCGAGCTGGACGCCCGCTGGGACAACCGTACCAACCTGGGAAGAAATCGTCCCGGGCGTCAGGTATTGCTGGTACATGAGATCGGCGAACTCTGCCGTGCGCGGCCGGTATGCGGCCGTGCTCATGTTGGCGATGTTGTTCGAGATGACGTCGACACGTAACTGTTGTGCCGCCATGCCCGTGGCTGCGATCTGCAGTGATTTCATAGGGTCCTCCCTCGATCCACGTCCTGTGCGTTAGAGCTGTCGTAAAGTGCTGATGAATTTCGCAATCCGGTCGTCTTCACGTTCGATGAGCGCCTGCCCGGCTTCGTAGGCGCGCTGCACTTCGATCATGCGCGCAATCTCAAGCACCGGCGAGACGTTTGACTGTTCGAGGGCACCCTGCACGACGCGGGGCTCCTCGATTGGCTGGAAGCCTTCTTCGGCCGCAAACATGGCGTCGCCTGCGCGGCTGAGCTGGCCCTCTGGCTGGACGACGCCAACCTGGTCGATGATCTGACCATCGAAGGAGATCGTGCCGTCACCCGCGATGCTGACATTCGTCGCTTCTTCCGGGATCTGGATGGCGCCGCCGCCAGCATTGAGCACGCGGTAACCAGTATCGGTGATGAGCTCTGCTTCAGCGTTCAGCTGGAAATGGCCTGCGCGGGTCAGGCGTTCACCCTGCGGCGTTTCGATGAGGAAATAGCCTTCGCCCTGAATGGCGAGGTCGAACGTGCCATTGGTAAAGCGAAGACCGCCTTGCTCCAGGTCGAATTCATGGCCTGCCAGCGTGCCCATGGACAGGTCAGCCAGATTATTGCGCGTGCCGGCAACAAACTCAGCAAAGATGGCGCGGTCAGACTTGTACCCGGTGGTGCTCGAGTTTGCGAGATTGTTCGCGACCACCTGCATTTCAGTCATCAGGCCGGACTGGCGGGCGAGAGCGGCGTAAATTGCGTTCGACATCAGCGAACCTCCGTCGGAATTGGCCCGAGTGACTCGCGCAGGCGCTCGAGCCTTGAGGACACATCGGTCAGCGCAATCTCGCCTTCATCCGGAGTTTCCGGAGCAGGCCGTGCGTCGGAGACGCGAAGAGCGCGGGTCTGGGTTTCTTCATCACCGCTTCTGGCGGCGATCGTGTAATAGCGCTGCGGCACGACCCAGTGGCCTGCGGCAGCGTCTGCCTCGATCAACATGAGGGCAGTGTCGACATCTTCAGGAATGCCGCGAGCAAGACGATTGAAGGCCTGGCGATCGCCGCGATTGATCGCATCAATCAGCGCAATCTTGCGAATTGCGACACTGCCCGGGTTGTCTGCGAGGAGACGGGCGAGCGCGGCTTCATCCTTCAGCCGGAATGCCAGCTCTGCCTGGGCCAGCGCCAGAGCCGCGTCGTGGGTCAGGCGTTCAGAAAGCTTTGCGGACATGGAGGGAAGGCCAAGATTGGCAGCTATCGCCGCTGCGCGTGCAAATCGTGCTTCGGTGCCTTCCCGGTCCGCGAGAAGCTCTTCGCCTTTCAAAAGCGCGTCCATGGCTTTCAGATTCACGAGAAAGGTGTCGCTATGGAGGTCTTCGTCCAGCATCGCCTCGAAATGTCCGGCAAGGCGCTGGCGCGCCTGCGGGTTCGCCGCCGCGGGCACGTCGGCAAGACGCAGCGTGAGATCGTATCCAACCGCACTGTTGAGGTCGTGCAGGATCAAGTCGAGATTTTCAGAGACGGAGGCTTCAGCCGGCAGATTGCCAAGCTCATTGATATAGTAGTCGACAATTTCCCGTTCGAGATCGCTGGAAATTGCCTTGCCGTGACGGCGCAGAGCCGCAGCCGCTTCGTTGCGATACTGCGCGCGGCGGAGATATCCGCGAATGTCTTCAGCCGCGCTCGGAGATCCCATAGACAGACGCTGGAGCGCCTTCACGAATTGAAGCTCGCGGCTCTGCGCGATTTCCTCTGCCGTGAAGCTGGTCATCAGGCGTTCCGAAAGGATCGGCCGGTCGAGGCGGTCGAGCGCCGGAATAATGATCAGCGCCGCGTCCGCGCGGAGGCGAAGGGGCAGCGCGCGGAAGTCTGCAAAGTGCTGCGCCAGAAGATCAGCGCCATTTGCATCATTCAACTTCAGTTGCCCGACGGCCAGCCAGACATTGTCCGCGCCTGAACAACTCGCGACGTCACGAAAGAATGCCAGGTTAGGCCGGCCATCACGCTCCAGAAGATCGGTCAGCAGGCGAAGTGCGACACCGCCCTGCCCCTGATCTCCGGCGATTTCTGCGCGCGCTTCGGCGATCATGCCGAGCGACAGATAGGCTTTCGCCATCAGACGGCCGAGTGCGGTCGTGCGTTCTTCACCTTCGAGGAAACCACGCCACTGGGCGAGATCGCTATAGGACGCGAAATCGGAGAACTCCGAAAAGTCGTAGGGAGAAGTTTCAGGGCAGAGATACTCGACCTTGATTTGCGCAGCCGCAGCTGGCTGCTCTGGCGCGTGCTCGACCGCCGCCTCAGTCACTTGCGGGCGGATGTCCTGAGGGCTCGGGCTTTCGGCAGGCCTGTCTGCCACAGGTGAGGTAGATGCTTCTGCAGACTGCGGTCTTGCTGGCCTCAAGAGGCCCTCATTGATTGCTTCCTGAACGAAGCTGTCGAGCTCTCCGGGAAGACGCTCGATCTCGTCTGCCTGACCAGACACAATCGGCGGCTCCTGCTGTGCAGAAGCCGCCTGCGCCAGCAATGCAGCGCCAAGACATATGCCCGTGAACTTCCTCAAGCTGCCTGCTTCAGCCCCCTCAGCGCTTCTTCGATTTCGTTAAAAGATGGACGTACCCGCGCCGGCGCATGACGTCTTGCGACCTCGACGCAGATATTGACTGGGTTCTTGTGGAGGTTCGAAACCAGCATTTCGCCGATCATCGAATAGAAGAAGTGTTCCTCTGTCCGGATGGCTTTGACGCGCGAGGCGAACGGACCAACCAGACCATAGGCGAGGAATACGCCGAGGAATGTGCCAACGAGCGCGCCGCCGATCATGCCGCCAAGAACTTCAGGCGGCTTGTCGATGGACGACATGGTCTTGATGACGCCAAGCACAGCGGCAACGATGCCGAGCGCAGGAAGCGCGTCTGCCATGGTCTGAAGGGCGTGGGAGCCTGCGAGCTTGTCTTCGTGCAGGCTCTCCAGATGCTTCTCGAGCAGCTCTTCAACCTGATGAACATTGTCGAAGTTCATCAGCATGGAGCGGATCGTGTCGCAGATCATGTTGATCGCGTCTTCGTCCTTCAGGATCTTCGGATAGCGCTGAAAGATCGATGACTGCTCGGGATCTTCAATGTGCTGTTCGATGTCGACCGGGTTGTTGCGAAGGACGTTGAGGAGCTCCGACATCAGGCAAAGAAGGTCCTGATAGTCGCTCTTTTTCCACTTCGAACCCGTGAAGGCGGCGAGGACGTCGGCACCGGTCTGCTTGATCGTACCAAAGTCGTTTGCCGCCAGAAGCGCGCCGATGGCTGCGCCGCCGATCATCATGCCTTCAAACGGAAGCGCGTGTGTAATGATGTCCATATGACCGCCGGCCAGCATATAGCCGCCGAAGACCATGCCGACCGTCACCAAGATGCCCAGAATTGCGTTCAACTCATCCTCCATCGCGCCGTTTGGGGCGCGGATAATTCCCTCGTTCAGGCGCCCGATAGCTCCTGAACGAAACTCTCCAGCAGGGGCGAAGTCAGCTTTATGGCGCGTCTGTCTTTCCAGTTGCCTAATTCGGCCTCACCGATTTCCACAGGTCCGGTCAGGGTCTCCGCGTGCAGGTAAAGTTTGCCGTCATCTGCATCCGTCAGTGGCAGCACCTGCCCAACCTTCAGACGAGAGCAATCGGCAACCGTGATTGGTAGCTTGGCCAGCACCGCATCAAGACCGACACTCGACCGGCGGATCGACTTGATCAGATTGGATTTGTCGATCGCAGGTTTCGGCTTCACGCTCGCGGCGGCTGCACGATCCAGCCGTTCGGCATGAGCTGTCAGGCTCTCGACGTCATAATAGAAGTCCAGCCGGGCCGTAGGTTCAACATCGCCGCGTCCGAACAGATTGAAAGTTATGGCGACGAGCTTGGGTCCTTCGGGAAACACTTCGGGCAGGCCTGCCGGGTCAGCCACCATATAGTCGTCCGGAAGGGCGAGACCGGCAGGAACAGCACGCGACAGATCGCTCATCAGTCTGCGCACTGGCTTGTCGCACATCAGGCGAAGGAAGAGCGGCGGCGCGATCTCGACGTGTGAAAGGTCTTCCTTGAGACGGCGGGCAACGAACCGTTCGGCAAGCGAGGCGCCGAGCGAAATACCGTGAAGGCCGCCAGTACCTCGAGGTAAACAAATATAGCCGAATTTTTCACGAATACGCAGCTTGGCCTGTTCATGGTTACAAAGCTGGCGCGCACCGATCTGGGCCTTCATCTCGAAGCCGAGGGCCTCTTTCAGCCATGTCTCGCACGCTTTGGACATGGTTGCCCAAAGTGGCTCACATTGCAGGAGGGACGGGGGTAATCCGCCCGCTGACCTCATCATTTTGAGCAATGTTTCCGACACGCCAGCCCCTCAGCTGATTGGCTATTTCTCCACAGTCCGGTGTCGGTGGATTTGGTAAATGTTTCGTTAGGGATACGGCGCCAATCGCGCCTGCCGCTTAGACGATGTGTCAGCCACTCTCTGTTATTGGGGATGCTGAAACTGCAGAAAGCGGGTCCATCTCATGGCACAATCGCCGTCAAACGCGCATCACGATCACGTCACGATCATAAAGAGAAAAAAAGTTGTCAAAGGCGACGGGCACCATGGCGGTGCCTGGAAAGTTGCTTATGCGGACTTTGTGACCGCCATGATGGCGTTCTTTCTGCTGATGTGGCTGCTGAATGCGACGACGGAAGACCAGCGCAAGGGCATCGCTGACTACTTCAACCCGTCCATTCCTGTCAGCCGTGTGTCCGGCGGCGGCGCTGACGGACTCAATGGCAGCTCTCTCATGGCAGACGATTCCGCTGCCAAGGTCGGTACCGGCGCAACAGGCATTGGTGACGGCCATTCGCTCGAGCAGATGCGCCACACGGACATCCAGCGCGATCTTGAAGAGATGCGCGAGGAACTGGGCGATGATCCAGAACGCCTTTCCGAGCATCTCATGGTGAAGATGACGCCAGAAGGCATCGTGCTCGAGATCGTCGATTCCGAAAGCCGCCCCCTGTTTGAACTTGGCCGCAGTGAGCCGACAGCACTGATGACAGACCTTCTGGACGCAGTCTCCAACTCGCTGAACGCCTTTGAGAATGACGTGAAGATTGTCGGCCACACTGACAACCGCCCGTTCCGGGGCGCGGCTGGCTATGACAACTGGCGCCTGTCTTCGGATCGGGCCAATACAGCCCGCCAGCTTCTTGCCGCCAATGGCTTCCCGGTCAGCCGTGTCCGCGAGGTTTCTGGTCGGGCCGATACTGATCCCCTGGTGCCTGGTGACCCTTCCGCAGCGCGTAATCGCCGCATCTCGATCACCATCATGACGGACGCGCCAGACCCCGCCGCGAGCTAATTATCCGTCTATTAAACATTCAGCTCCAATTTCAGAGGAAATCTGACAAAGGAGTTGTCAATGAGTATCTCGTCGTCCCTGAATGCAGGAGTAATGGGGCTGAATTCAAACGCGAGCCGTTTGTCCACGATCTCCGACAATATCGCGAACTCTTCGACTTACGGCTACAAGCGCAGCGTCGCTGACTTTTCCAGCATGGTGATCCAGAAGCAGGCCTCCGCTTACGCGGCTGGCGGTGTGACCGTGAACACCTTCAAGGATATTCAGCAGACCGGGTCACTCATCAATACGGGTAACTCGACCGATATCGCCGTTGGCGGCCGCGGCCTCCTTCCGGTGACGGATGGCGCTGGTGTGGGCTCTCTCGCGTCTGAACGTGAACTCATGCTCCTTCCGACCGGCTCCTTCTATGCAGATGAGTCCGGTAACCTTCGCACCCAAAGCGGCATGTTCCTTCTGGGCTGGGCCGTGGATAGCGATGGCGGCATTGGTACCGTCAGCCGCAATAGCGGCGCGAACCTTCAGCCGGTGAACATCTCCGCCTCTCAATATGTGGCCTCGCCGACGTCCCGTATCGATCTCGGTATCAACCTGCCAGCCGATGCGACGCTCGCAGGCGCCTCTGGCCAGCCATATGATCTTCCGATCGAATACTTCGACAATATCGGCCGCGCCCAGACCCTGTCGCTGTCTTTCGTCCCGAACGTACCCGCTGACGGCGCAACCAATCAGTGGACCGTGCAGGTCTTTGATAGCGCGACAGATGGCACAGACCCGATTGCAGAACTGACCCTCGACTTTACCGATGCTGTCGACCAAGGCGGCCGCCTTGACGACGTCACCCCTGCTGTCGGCACCGTTTATGACGAAGATACGGGCATCATGACCCTCACCCTTCCTCATGGCGACGTTGACGTGATGGTCGGCAAGCCGGGCGGCACGACGGGCGTGACCCAGCTGTCTGCCCCGTTCTCACCGACCAATGTGACCAAGGACGGCGCCCCAATCGGCGACCTTCAGTCGGTTGAAGTCGACGAGAAAGGTTTCCTGCAAGCCGTCTATAACTCTGGCTACCGCCGCGCGCTCTACCAGATACCTGTCGGCGATGTGCCGAACATGAATGGTCTTCGCGCCAAGGACGGTCAGGCATTCTCGGTCTCCGCTGAAAGTGGCAACCTGTATCTCTGGGATGCCGGTACGGGCCCAGTCGGTGAAGTCGCAGGCTACTCGCTGATGGAGTCGACGACGGACATCGCAGCTGAGCTGACCGACCTCATCGAAACACAGCGCGCTTATTCGTCGAATGCGAAGATCGTGCAGACCGTCGATGAGATGCTTCAGGAAACCACCAACCTGAAACGCTAGACCAGTCGCTGAGCGCGAGGGCTAAGCCTTGAGTCTGTCAAACGCCATCAATACCGCCCGCACCGGTCTGCAAGTGACCGGTCTGCGGGCGGATATGGTCGCAACGAACGTATCGAACGCGACAACGCCGGGCTATGTCCGGCGTTCGGTGCTTGTCAGTGAGCAGATGACCTCCACCAATCCATCCGGCGTACGGGTGGATGGCGTGGGGCGCGCAACGAGTGATCCGCTGACGGCGCAGCGGATGAATTCAGGCAGCGATCTGGCGCAGGCGAGCGTCATGTCATCTACCTGGGCATCCCTGTCTGCGCGACTGGGCGACAGTGTCGATGGCACAGGTCTCTTCTCGATGATGTCGAACTTCGAGTCCGCGCTTGCCAACGCAGCGGCGACGCCCGAGTCGCAGGCCAATCTGAATGCTATCGTCGACTCCGTCCGCGCGCTTGCATCTGAATTCAACAGCCTGTCAGACTTCATTGCCTCTGAACGTATTGAGGCCGACCGCGAAATCGCGAACGGCGTGGATACCGTCAATGATGCGCTGAAGCAGGTGCAGGCGCTGAATGCGCAACTTGCCGGTACTGATAGAAGCTCTGCAAAGGCTGCCGCGCTGATGGATGAGCGCCAGCGCTACGTAGACACAATCTCCGAATTTTTGCCCGTGCAGACTGTTGCGCGGAATGGGGGCACGATCGACATCGTCACCAAGGAAGGCGTGTTCCTTCTGGCAGGCGGCGCTCGCGAGTTGGAGTTTACCCCCGGCACAGCTGTCGGCCCCGGCGACGGTATCGATACGGGCGCCCTCTCCGGCCTCAAGGTCGGCGACGTGGAAATCACACCCGGCGCGGCCTCTTATGGCGCCATCTCAAGTGGCCTGTTTGGCGCGCTTTTCACGTTGCGCGACACAGACCTACCCGGATTTCAGGACCAGCTCGACACCGTGGCGAGCGATATCATGGCGCGCCTCGACAATGCCGATCTTGCCGGCGGCGCAAATACGAGCCTTCTGATCGATACAGATCCAGGCGCTGGCGCAGGTGTCGCAGCCCGAATTTCGATCAACCCGCTGATCGATCCGCTTCAGGGCGGCCAACTCTCATTGCTTCGCGATGGCCTCGACGCCGTTGCACCTGGCGACGCCGGGGATGGCAGCCTTTTCAACGCGATGCTGGACGCGATGACCGCGAACCGCACGCTTGCCGATGGCGGCTTTCAGGGAAGTTATACCGCGACAGGCCTTGTCGCAGGTTTCGCCTCACGCACAGGCCAGATGCGCGTTTCAAGCGAAGCCGTTGAGGCCTCAACTGCCGCCCAACACTCCATCATGGTCGAAGCCGAACAGAAACAGACCGGCGTCGATGTAGACGAACAGATGCAGCTGCTTCTTCAGATTGAGCAGGCCTATGCCGCGAATGCACGCGTCATTGAAGTCGCCAATCAGATGTTGCTCAGGCTGATGGAGCTCTAGGATGATCAACAAGTCCTATCTTGCGAACTCGATCACGACGCAGCTCAGCCGTGACATTCAGTCAATTCGTGACCGGATCGACCGGACATCGAGCGAAGCTGTCACTGGGCGTACCGCCGACCCGACCGCCCACCTCTCTGGACAGATCGGCAGAGCGATGGTCGCGAATGACGCGCTCAACAAGATTGACCGCGACACGAGCCTGCTGCAACTGCGCGAAAGCCGCCTCGATATCACACAGCAAAGCCTTTCGCGCATGCAGGAAGGCCTCGCCGAGATTTCAGTGCGCGCGCTCGACAGCCTGAGCGCAGGTTCACCCGTAGAACGAACAGCACTTGCACAGGATGCGCGCGCTCAACTCGACGGGGCCCTGATTGCTCTCAATTCACGCCACGGCGAACGCTTCCTGTTTTCCGGGGATGCGACCGACAAGGCACCCTTCGGGTCACCTGATGACTTCATGGCGGACCTGCGCGCGATCGCGGACGCAGCCACCGACAAGGCGGACTTCAACACGCGGCTCGACGCCTATTTTGATCTGGATACGGGCGACTTCGCAAACAGCTTCTATCGCGGCGCGAAGACCAGCTCTGACGGCGACGCTGTCACAGGCCTTGACCCCGCCATCCTACAGACGCTTCGCAATCTCGGCGTGCTAGCGATGGCCGGCCCAGGCGATGGCCTCGACAATCTCGCAACCTCCGAAACCCTTGACGTCATCTCCGCATCGGCTGACAGCCTGGTGCAGGCTGATGCTGCACTGACCCAGTTGCGCGCCGCTAACGGCATCCTTCAGGAGCGCGTTGCAACAGGTCTCGACAGCCTGGCCAAGGAGCGGCTGGTCGTGAACAGTCTGCTGGAGGGAATGACGTCCCGCGACCAGTATGAAGCCGCCGCAGAACTTAAAGCCCTCGAGGCGAGCCTCGAAGCCTCTTACATGCTGACCGCAAGACTTTCGCAGCTCAGCCTCATGAACTTCCTAAGGTGATCTGATGAAGCCGATCCTCGCTCTTCTCGCCCTCGCAGCGCTCGCCATTACCTCTCCGCCTGCCCTGCAAGCCGACGCGCAGACCCGGATCCGCGATGTGGTCGACGTCGAAGGCGTACGTCAGAACGACCTGATCGGCTACGGCATCGTGGTCGGCCTCAACGGCACTGGCGACTCGGTGCGAAACTCCCCCTTCACCGAGGATTCGCTCACCTACATGCTTGAGCGCCTCGGCGTGAACGTGCAGGGCGAGGACATCAAGCCGGACAATGTCGCTGCTGTGCTCGTCACCGCGACACTGCCATCCTTTGCCCGCAACGGCTCGACGCTGGACATTTCAGTGGCTTCCATCGGCGATGCCGAAAGCCTTGAAGGCGGCACGCTGGTGCTCACGCCCCTCAAGGGCGCTGACAATGAAGTCTACGCCGTCGCTCAGGGCAGCATCGTGGTCTCTGGCATCGACGTGAAGGCAGACGGCGCACGTGCCCGTCGCGGCACGCCAACGCAGGGCGCCATCCCGAACGGCGCGCGCGTTGAGCGCGAGATCCCCTACCAGTTCAATGACCGCAACTCGCTGGTCCTGGCCCTTCGCGAACCAGACTTCACCACGGCGGCCCGCATCGAAGATACGATCAATGCCGCGATTGGCTCTCCCGTCGCCTACACGCGCGACCCGGGCACCGTCGATATCGACCTGCGCAGTCTCCAAGGTTCACCCTCTCGCGTCCTCGCCAGCATCGAGAACCTGCCAATTGAAGTCGCTGTGCCTGCCCGCATCGTGATTGATGAGCAGTCCGGCACCATCGTCCTTGGCAAGGATGTCACCATTTCGCGTGTGGCCATCGCTCAAGGCGATATTTCGATCAAAGTGACCGAAACACCTGTTGTCTCGCAGCCAAACCCGTTTGCCGATGGCGAGTCGATCGTCCTGCCCCGTTCGCAGATCGAAATCGGTCAGACCGGCACGCGCAACATCGCAACGCTCGACGCTAATGTGACGCTCTCGCAGCTGATCGCAGGCCTCAATGCGCTCGGCGTGTCCCCACAGGAAATGGGCGACATCATCCGGACGATGAAAGCGGCAGGCGCCCTGCACGCTGACCTGATTGTCCAGTAAACAACTCGGTCAGACGAGAGACGCCCGGGTGATGGTTCGCCCGTTGCTGCCCTAGCCTGCCTTCGCCGGCGCCTTTTCCAGCGTGATAAGCCCGCGGCGCTTCATCGACATCAGAGTCGTCAGGAAGGTGCGCTGCGTCGCATCCGGGTCTTCGACCGGCGTGCGGTTCGGGTCTGACAGCGAGTCGCGATACTGTACCGCAAGGCGTGAAGAGATGTTCTCCAGCAGGTAGTCCTGCACGCGTTGCGCAGGGCCGGTCAGGGTCGCGAGAACCGGCACAAGCGTATCCTCGCCCAGCTCCTTGAACACGACAGGCACCGACTGGCGCGCCAGGATTTCTGGCAGGCCTTCGATCGTGAACATGACTTTCTCGATGCTCTCGAATTTGTCTTCATGCTCAGTGCGGATGAAGGACATGATACGCGCCCGCGTATGGTTCGGCAGCAGGCTGAGGAGCTCGCCAACCGACTCGGCGTTGGCGTTTCCTTCGCTCTCCGTCGTCTGAACCTGATTGAGAAATTCGATCTCAACCATCTGGGCAACGACATCCTCGATCTCGCTATCGACATCTTCGCCGCCAACCAGATAGCCAATCGTGCTGTCCAGCATCGGCTCCTGAAGATGACCAACAACTTCCGACGCAAAGGCCACGTCCAGCTTGCGCAGGATAATCGCGCTGATGTTCGCTGTGAGCCGCGAAAGATAGGCAGCCACGACGGCTGGCTTTCGCGCTTCAAGGCGCGTCCAGACATCGCTGGACTTGGAAACGGGCTGAGGTTTCGGCATTTCGACATTGCCGAAAACAATGTCAGCGCGATTTTCATCGAGGAAGCTTGAAACGATCTCACGCGCGCGTTCACGCCCACCCCGGAATGAGCCATTGGTGGCGCGTAGCGCCTGCAGGAAGTCCATGACGATTTCGGTCAGCTCTTCGCGGCCGAGATAGGAAACGGCCTCTAGCTCATTGGCGACCTGCGCGAGCGAGGCATTGTCCAGCTTCTCGACGATTGGACGCGCAGCCTGCTCGCCAAGCATCGCAATAACGACAGCCGCCCGCCGTGCCGGCGGAATCGCGCCAGCCTTACCCGGTGCAGCGCCTGCACGGGCGCGCATCTGGGTAACGTTCGATCCGGGCCTCGTCGCAGCCTCGCTCATCCGGCGTATCCTCTTACCAGTGCCTCGGTGATCTTCAGCCAGCCATCGGCCAGCACGAAAAATCCGATCTTGAACGGCAGCGACACGACGGTTGGCGGAACCATCATCATGCCGACGGCCATGAGGACTGACGCTACGACGAGATCAATAACAAGAAATGGAAGAAAGATTACAAATCCGATCTGAAATGCATGTTTTATTTCAGAAAGCATGAACCCCGTCGCCAGCATCGAGAAGGCTGGCTCTTCGCCTTCGACCACAGGCCGGTTGAGCGCATCGCCCAGAACGGTGATCGTGCCCGGCTCAACGCGTGCGGTCATGAAGGTGCGGAACGGATCTGTGGTCAGCTGCCAGGCCGTTTCTTCATCGATGGCGCCGTCAATATAGGGCGAGACACCATCGGCCCAGGCCTGCGTGAAGGTCGGCTCCATGATGAAGAAGGTCAGGAAGATGGCGAGCGCCATCAGCATCATGTTCGGCGGGGCCTGCTGAACGCCAAGCGCCTGCCGGATGAATGAAAACACGATGACCAGGAATGGCAGGCAGGTCACCATCATGGCGAGGCCCGGCACGAGGCTGAGCACCGTCACGACAAGGAACAGGATAATGACGGTGCCGCTCAGCCCGCCTTCGCCGTCCTGACCCAGCACCGCATCCAGCGCCGCGCCCGCCTCGCCAGCTTCCTGCGCGTGCGCTGCAAAGCCAAGGATCAGGGCAAAGGCAATCAGGCTGGCAAGACGCAGGATCAGTCCGCTATCCCTAGCCTTCAGAAGCATCAGCCTCTTCCGCAATTTCAGTGATCTTGACGGCAATGCCGCCATTGTCGGTCTCGACCAGTTCACCCCGTGCGATGAGCTTGTCATCGACCATCAGGCGGACCGGGTCTTCAATGCGCGAGTCGAGCGCGATGACAGAGTCAGGCGTGAGGTCCAGCACTTCCTGTACGCTGAGGCGGCGCTGGCCGACGGATACGGTCAGGGTAACGGGGACGCCATAGATCGCGCGGCGAAACTGATTGACCGGAGAGGTATCTCGCCGGTCTTCACTCTCGTCACTAGTTGGCTGAACCTCAGGATTTGCCATCACCCACTCTCCTGTTCACTCGGCCGCTCGCTGCGCAGGTGGCCAATGCAGGCCTCCAGCAGACCATCAAAGTCGAAATCCAGACCGCCGCTTTTCCAGCTGACATCGACCCGGCTTCCGCAGGCATCTTCCTGCGGTATCACGTTGCAGATGTCGGCCAGCTGGGCGGAACGCTGGATTGTTTCGTACAGCTGCTCAGCCAGATGTGGTTCGGCCTTTATGTCAATGCAGACCTCACCGGGCGGGATCATCTTTTCCAGGTGGAGGGCAATCTCCTCAGCGAGGAACCGCCGGGCGAGTTTCGGGAAAAGTCGCTCTGCGATGGCCGCAATCGACGCTGCTGTCTGACGGCGTGCATCCGCTTCGATCTTCTCGACCTTGCCGGCGAGCGAGTCGAGAATGAGCTGAACTTCGCCCATCTGGCGGCTGAACTGGGTATCCTGCTCGCGCCTGCGCTTTTCCATTTCGCGCTCATGGGCTTGCTCAAGCTCCACAAGTCGGTCACGCGGATTGGGGGCTGGCGCTGCCGTTGCGACGGGCGCCCCCGCATGCACGGAATCGAAATTGGGGAATCTGGCAAAGACAGCTCTACTCATTTACCGCGGCCTTTCTGTCCTCGCTCAGCCAGGACTGCAGCAGGGCAACAGCCTCGTCCGGGCGCTCACGTGTATAGTCGGAGAGATAGACGAATGGGTCCGGCGACTCCTCACTCGCAGTGTCGGCGTCACCCGGCACTGGCCCTTCGAGCGCAGCGGTTTCCAGCTTCTTCTGAGACAGGAGCGGGCGAACCACGCCGAGGCCAAGAACGATGACGACCAGACCAAGCAGCACCGCCTGCAGACCGGACCAGAAATAGTTCTGCACCAGCGTCTCAACCATGCTTGGTGCCGACATCATCTCGGCGACCTCGGCCACCTGGAAAGGCATGAGCTCTACGGTCAGCGTGTCACCGCGCGCAGTGTTGAGACCGGCACCTGACAGGATAAGTTGCTCGAAGTCGCTCAGGATTTCCTGCGCAGCCGCTTGAGCAGCCGCTGGGTCGAGCCCTTCCTGAACCAGCGCATCTTCATTGAGCAGCACCGCAATAGAGATACGCTCCACCTGTCCGGGCAAGAGTTCAGTTTCGGTGCGCCGCTCATTGAATTCGTAATTGATGCTCTCGGTCGAGTTGCGCATCGTGCTGGAATTGCCCTCGCCGCCAGCCGTGCCCTGTGGAAGGTTGCTGGCCGCGCTGAGCGCCCCGCTCGTTCCTGCGCTGGTTTCGCTGACATCATTTGTCGTACGGCTGCGGACGATCCGCGATTCCGGGTCGACGGTACGTTCAGAAATGGTCTGGCGCTGGCGGTTCACATCGACGCTGACCGAAACGCGCGCATTGCCTGCGCCAACGCGGGCTTCAATCAGCCGCATGATCTTGTCTTCCAGCATGGTCGCCTGATTGTCGGCGGCAATCGACGGCTGGGAGGCCTTCGCCACGTTCGGACCGGCAATGACGCCCTTTACCGGATCGATCACGGCGACATCTTCCGGCGCGAGACCGGCAACGGCCAGTGCGACGAGAAACTGGATTGCTTCGGCCTGACCTGGCGAAAGGTCATGGGCCGTGCTGAGCGTAACGGATGCCGTCTGCGGCGTCTGCGAGCGGGCAAAGCCAGAACCGAGGCTCGCGCCGATATGGACACGCGCTGCCGATACGCCGTCTATTGCGAGGATGGTGCGCGTCAGCTCGCCCTCCTTCGCGCGCCAATAGGCGGCATTGTACATCTCAGACGTTACCGAAAAGCCGTTCACATCGTCGAGCAGCTCATAGCCTTGGACCGATTGCTGCGGCAGGCCCTGGCGGGCGAGCGCATAGCGAACCTGGTCGCGCTGGCTCTGCGCGATGAAGATCGAGTCGCCGCGCAGCTCATAGTCGATGCCGCGCTGTTCCAGTTCTTCGATCACCTCACCGGCGGTCGCTGGCTCCAGCTTTGAGTAGAGAAGCGATTTGGGTTCGCTCATCGCGCCCTGGACGAGGAACACCATCGCAAAGATGACACCAAGCACCGCCGCCGCGAGGGCAAGCTGGCGGCTTGGCGGCAAGGATCTCAAGGTCTCAAGAAATTTCATAGCGGATATCAGCCCCGGCTTCTGAAAAGCGCTCCAGATGGAATGATTAATAAATCGGGCGAAATCATTAACGCTTCCTTTACCGGGGATTTACTAAAGCAGCGGTGTGGAATGATGCATTGCCGAGAGGGGCAGATGGCCGCTGATAACGCCCGCAATCCGAACGCAGATGATGCCGCGCCCGCCGAAAGCGGCGGCAACCTCCTTGTAAGTTCTGCAATTATTGCTGTCATTTGTGGCGCCGCAGCATTCGGCGTTGTCTATTTTCTCGCGCCCTCCGGTGAGTCCGAATCGGCCGCTTGCGCGGTCACGACACATGCTGAAGGACCGCCCCCGCTGGCGAGCGCCGACACCGGCTATGTCGAGCTTGAAGACATGCTCATCACGGTCGGTGATGGGGCCAATGCGCGATACGTTAAGGTCAACGCTGTCGTGATGACGCCAGCTGCCGAAGTGGAGGCCGTTCAGGCGGCGTCTCCCATGCTGCAGGATGCCTTCCTTACCTATCTGCGCGCCATCGATGTTTCCGACTTCGAAGCCGAAGCCTTCTATCCGGACCTGAAGGAACAGCTTTCCCGCCGCGCCGAACTCGTCCTTGGCGCAGAGCGCGCTCGCGGCGTCCTGATAACCGAATTCATGTTGAGGTAGCGCATGCCAGAATTTCAGATCACTGACCTTGCGCTTTTCCTCGTCTCGCTCGCAGCGTGCATCTACTGCGTGCAGCTGTCGCGCAGGCTAAAGTCGCTTCAGGACACCCGGGACGGCCTCGGCGCCACCATCATGGCGATGACCAAATCGGTGTCGGCCGTTTCTTCGGCGACCACGGAAACCCGCAATCAGGCTGGTGAGCTTGCCGCCCGGCTCAGCAAGATGATGAAAGAGGCCGACGCGACTTGCGATCGTCTGGAAGCGCTGATTGAACGCGCGGAAGATAGCGCCCCGCGCCGCCCCGCACGCACTGCCGCGACCTATGAAGAACCGGCGCGCGAGACAGCCCCTGCAAAAATGCCCGCCGGGTCCGAAGGCGGTCTCGAACAACTTATTGAAGAAATGCGCGCGCGCCAGGATCGGCTAAAGAAAGCTGCGCGCAGCGGCGATTTTCTCTTCGAAGATGAAGAAGCCTGGGTCACCCAGAGCCATAATTAGGACCTGAACGCTCAATGGCCGGAAAAGCGCACACACATGTTCTGATCACGCTCGGTGTTCTGTTCACCGTGGGCGGCGTTGTGCGCATCCTGCCTGACACGCTGGCATCGGCGGAGAACACGTCTCCTCCAGCCGCAGCGGTCGAAGCCGCCGCAAGTCCTGCCACACCCGTTTCGCAGCCGGCTGCAGCGTCGAATGGCGAACCAGCTACCTCGACCGTATCGACTGAGCCGATGGAAGGTCTTCCGTCTGAATTCTGCCTCACCGGAGAAGCCGCAGCCGC
The DNA here is from genome assembly GCF_003576245.1 of Henriciella algicola. Taxonomy (GTDB): domain Bacteria; phylum Pseudomonadota; class Alphaproteobacteria; order Caulobacterales; family Hyphomonadaceae; genus Henriciella; species Henriciella algicola. The sequence continues at coordinate 33,634 of NZ_QWGA01000008.1, read as the reverse complement.
GCTTGCCAGCGACCAGAGTGTGCTTCAGGCCCGCTCTGCCGACTTCCAGCAACGCGAGATCGACCTTCGCGCCCGCGAGGCAGATCTTCGCCGGAAGGCTGAAGAGCTTTCCGCCCTTCAGCAGGCTGTCGAGTCGCGCTGGGAAGAGATGACGGTGAACGCTGAAGCTGACCTCGAGCATCTCACCCGAATGTATAGCGCGATGAAGCCTGATCAGGCTGCGCCCATCTTCAACCAGATGGACCCGAATTTCGCTGCCGGTTTCCTGCGCCTGATGGACAGCGACCAGGCCGGCCTGATCCTCGCAAGCATGCAGTCTGACAAGGCCTATGTGGTGAGCGTTCAGATGGCCAATCGAAACCGCGATATCCGCTCTGCGAGCCGCGCTCCATAAGGCTTTTCTGCGACTTACCGTTTGCGTCCGCCAATAGAATCTCTAAGGCGTCAGTCCATGAACAAAATCACCTTGCATAAAGGCGATTTGCCCGGCGATCTTGATCTTGGCCGGGAAATTGCCGTCGATACCGAAGCGATGGGCCTCAACCCGTTCCGTGATGCGCTTTGCGTCGTCCAGCTTTCGAGCGGCGACGGGACGGCGCATGTCGTCCAGCTGGACCGCAGCTTCGATTGCCCGAACCTGAAAGCAATGATGGCGGACACCTCCAGCCTGAAGCTCTTTCACTTTGCCCGTTTTGATGTTGCCATGATGAAGCAGTGGCTCGGCATCGACTGCGCGCCGGTCTGGTGCACGAAGATCGCCTCCAAACTGTGCCGCACCTATACAGACCGTCACGGCCTGAAGGATGTCGCGCGTGAGATTGCAGGCGTCGACATGTCGAAAGCCCAGCAGTCTTCGGACTGGGGCGCGCCAGAGCTCACAGACGCGCAGCTTCAGTATTGCGCCAATGACGTGTTGCACCTCCATGCCATCAAGGCGGGCCTGGAAGAGATGCTCAAAAGAGAGGGCCGACTGACCCTCGCGCAGGCATGTTTTGACTTCCTGCCTGTCCGGGCACAACTTGACCTTGAAGGCTGGGGCGATACAGACATTTTCGCGCACAGCTAGGGACAGACTATTGCCGCAATTGGCGTTGATAGGCTGAGGGTAAGGGGCGCCGTGAACACGGCATGTAGCAATGGAAAGCAAGGCTATTGGCTGTAGACTCAAATAGCGCCCTCAGCCTCTGGGAGCCTCGGCGGCAGATGACGCTTGCGCAGGCGCGCAAACGGTCTTCGCTTGTCGGCATGCTGAGGCTCGCCTTCACGGCGGGCGCCGCTATTGCCGCTGGTATCATGGTCGGCCACCTTGCGGCAAATGCTGTTACAAGCGGCCCCGGAAAGATCGAACAGCTGACTTCGGAAGAGGTCGTCACCATGGTGAATGCAAGGTTCACCGGCCGCGACGAAACCGGCAGCACGATTGTGATCACGGCTGACACAGCCCAGCGCCAGCGCGACAATCCAGAGCAGATCGCCCTGCAGAACCCCCGGCTGGTGACGGAGGACGGCACCGAGATTGATGCGCCCTCAGGCCTTTACGATCAGGCCGCGCAGACACTCGCCCTGTTTGAAGACGTCCGGCTGATTGATGCCCAAGGCTACGATTTCCGTTCTACTTCAGCGAAAATGTTCATTAGCGAAGGACGCGTGGACGGAATCGATCCACTTGTCGGCTCAGGTCCCCTTGGCGATGTGACCTGCGACACGTATGAAATTGTTGAAGATGGCGATCGGCTGCGTTGCCGCGGTAACGTCAATATGATGATCTTTCCTGGCGGACGCGATGCACATGGCAACGCATCGGCCGCAAATACGGCGACACCGGCCGTCGATGAGGAGTAAGTACTGAAATGATGAGACGTCTGACCACGATACTGGCCATGGCTGCAATCGCTGCACCGGCGGCCCTTGCGCAGATTTCCGGCGAAGGCGGGCCAATCCGGGTCAATGCCGATACCAGCGAAGTCATGGAACGCCAGCGCCAGGTCGTGCTGATCGACAATGTCGATATCATGCAAGGCAATGCTCGCCTGCGCGCCGATAAGGTCACCATCTATTACGGTGGCACGGGTGCAACCCAGACCGCCGGCATGAGCGGCTTTGGCGACATCGAGTCCATGGTCGCTGAAGGCGAGGTTTTCTATGTGACGCCAGACCTCAAGGCGACCGGCGATGTCGGCACCTATGACGCGAAGGCTGATACGATTACACTGACCGGTGAAGTTGTCCTCGTGCGCGGCGAAGACGTGGCAACCGGCCGCCGCCTTGTGATGCGCCTGGAAGAAGGCCGCACGACGCTTGATGGCGGTGATGGTCAGGTCCAGTTCAACATCTCACCGAATGAGCGCCCGGCGGGCGAAGCGCCTGCGGAAGATGCATCAAATTGAACGGACCGGTCTAAACGGATATTAAGCCTGATGGCATAAGCATTTATCCGGGCGGCAAACTTCCGCGCCGGGCAAGGGAATGGGTTTTATGACGACAGAAGCTACTGGTCTCGTAGCACACGGGCTGGCCAAGTCTTTTGGCAAGCGCACGGTCGTCAGAAACGTGTCCCTTTCCCTGCAACGCGGTGAGATTGTTGGTCTTCTCGGGCCGAACGGCGCGGGCAAGACAACGTGTTTCTACATGATCATGGGTCTGATCGGCGCTGATGCCGGGACGATCGAGATTGACGGGGCGGATGTAACCACCCTCCCTATGTATCAGCGCGCACGCCTGGGTGTCGGTTACCTGCCACAGGAAGCCTCTATCTTTCGCGGGATGAGCGTCGAGGAGAATATCCTCTCGGTCGTTGAGCTCGTCGAAAAGGATAAGGCCGCTCGAAAGCGGGAAGTCGAAGCCCTTCTGGAAGAGCTGCACATCACACATCTTCGCGAACAGCCTGCGACCTCCCTTTCGGGGGGTGAACGGCGCCGCGTGGAGATCGCACGTGCACTCGCCTCCAGACCGAGTTTCATGCTTCTGGACGAACCGTTTACCGGTATCGACCCCCTCGCCGTGTCGGACATTTCCGATCTGGTCGGTTATCTCAAGCAACGCGGACTAGGCGTTCTGATCACTGACCACCAGGTGCGAGAGACGCTTCAGATCGTGGACCGGGCATCGATCATCTATGATGGTGGTGTGCTGTTTGAAGGTACGCCTCAGGATGTCCTGTCGAACGAGGATGTGCGCAGGGTCTATCTCGGCGAGCGGTTTGCTGCGTAACGCCAATGGCCATTTCACAACGTCTCGACATGCGCCAGGGCCAGTCCCTGGTGATGACCCCGCAATTGCAGCAAGCGATCAAGCTGCTGCAGCTCTCAAATATCGAACTCGCTGAGTTCGTTGAGGCGGAGATCGAGCGCAATCCCCTGCTCGAACACGGCGAAAGCAGCGAACGCGATGATAGCGACCGCGAATTGCCAGAACGCGCATCCAAGCGCGAAGAGCTCAACCTCGATGACAACTCCGCGCTGAATGAAGCGCGTGAAGCGATGGATGCGCCCAAGGAAGACCTCTATGACGGCGGCACCACGTCAGACAGTGCGACGACGGCAAATGAAATGTCCGGCCCGTCCGCCCGCACCGACTGGTCGCAGGCAGGATCAGGCGGCAGCTTCTCTGGCGACGATTATGATTTTGAAGGCTCGCTCAGCTCTGAAACCACGCTGCATGAACATCTTCACAAGCAGATTTCCATGTCTGGCCTCTCGCAGGCTGACCAGCTGATCGCCGCACGTCTCGTCGATGAGACGGACGAGGCAGGCTATTGCAAGACCGACCTTGAAGAAGTGGCGAGCGCGCTTGGCGCGGATCCCGCGAATGTCGAGGCCGTCCTCGAAGTCTGCCAGGGGTTCGAACCGGTGGGTGTCATGGCCCGCGACGTCAGCGAATGCCTTGCCCTGCAGCTGAAAGATCGTGACCGGCTCGACCCGGCCATGCACGCGCTCGTCAGGAATCTCGACCTCGTCGCCAAGCACGACATCAAGGGCCTTTGCGACATCTGCGGTGTCGACAAGGAAGACGTGTTCGACATGATCGCCGAACTGCGATCGCTCACACCGCGCCCGGGCTCCGCTTTTGCCAGCGGCACCACGATCGCCGTCGCCCCAGACGTTTTCGTCCGCGAGATGCCAAACGGCATGTTTGCCGTGGAGCTCAATTCAGACACGCTGCCTCGCGTCCTTATGGACAAGGCCTACTATGCCGAGGTCAGCGCCCTGCCAATGCGCGAGCGCGAGAAGGAATTCATTTCCGAGTGCGCGCAGAACGCTTCCTGGCTGATCAAGTCACTCGACCAGCGCGCCCGCACCATTCTTAAGGTCGCGAGCGAGATCGTGCGCCAGCAGGACGCCTTCTTCGCGCACGGCGTCGCGCATCTGCGCCCTTTGAACCTGAAACAGGTGGCTGACGCAATCGACATGCATGAGTCCACCGTCAGCCGCGTGACCTCGAACAAATATATGGGCACACCGCGCGGCCTGTTTGAGCTGAAATACTTCTTCTCTGCCGCCATTCCCGGCACGGCTGGCGGCGATGCACACTCTGCAGAAGCGGTCCGCTATCGCATCAAGCAGCTCATCGACGATGAAGGTAAAAAGGTGCTGTCAGACGACAAGATCGTCGAGATTCTCACAGAATTCGGCATCGAGATCGCCCGCCGCACAGTCGCGAAGTATCGCGAAAGCCTCAATATTCCTTCCAGTGTGCAGCGACGGCGCCAGATACGCGCCAGCGCTTGACGTCAGACGCCCTGCGCCGGGCGCATTGACTCAACGTGTCACGAAATTATGGAGGCGACGCCTCGTAATCCCAGATTTTGGGCGTTATACTAGGGACCCATAACCGGAGAGTTCCGTGCAGATACAAATAGCAGGACGGAAGATGGACCTCGGCGAGTCGCTCAAGACTCGTATCGAAACGGGCCTGGAAGCAGCCGTCACTAAATACTTCGACAGGGATTTTGATGGTCACGTCACCGTCAGTCCGAACGGTCACGAGACCGAAATCGATTGCAACATTCATTTGCCATCCGGCATTATTCTGCAGTCGACCGGCAAGGCCGAAGACCCTTATGTCGCGCTCGATGAGGCGCTGAACAAGATCGAAAAGCGCGTGCGCCGCTACAAGCGCCGCCTGAAGGATCACCACAAGAACGGCCAGTCGCCTTTCCCGAGCGAGCCTGCATCCGCCTTCGTGCTGAAAGGCACGCCTGAAGGTGAGGATGAAGATCCCGCAGAAACCGGCGAAGACGGCAATGCGCCTGTAATTGTGGCAGAAGCTGCCGCACAAATTCGCACTATGACGGTCTCGGCCGCTGTCCTTCAGCTTGAACTTGCCGACGCCCCCGCACTCATGTTCCGGAATGCTAAACACTCTGGTCTCAACATGGTGTACAGGCGTGCAGATGGTAATATCGGTTGGGTCGACCCGGCCGCAGACAGCAAATCCTGACAGAATATCCGGACGCGTTATGGCGACTGATTTGACGAGCCTTCTCGCTGAAGGCGTAATTCTTGAACCTTCTTCGGCAGACAGCCGCAAACAGGCGCTGACGCTGCTCAGCCAGGCGCTTGCGGCCAGGACGAAGCTCGATGCACGCGACATCTTCGATGCCGTGATGGAGCGCGAACGTCTTGGCTCTACGGGTGTCGGCGAAGGGGTCGCCATTCCGCATGCCCGGATTGACCGTCTGCCACACCCGATTGGCGGCTTTGTACGTCTGGAATCGGGTGTCGATTTTGATGCTGTCGACGAGCGTCCTTGCGACCTCGTCTTCATGCTGATCGCGCCTGTCGGGTCGGGCGCTGATCACCTCCGCGCCCTCGCACAGGTCAGCCGTACACTTCGCCAGCCGAGCGTCCGTGAGGCGCTTCGTAAGGCGAAGGACAAGTCGGACATCCGCAAGATCCTTTGCCCGGAAGCCGCCAAGGCCTCCGCCGCCTGATCGTAAGGCCGCCTCGCGCGCCATTGACGAACGCCGAGCCCGGCTCATCTTGTCTCCCGAAAGCTGAGGGAGGCATCAAATGACATTCAAGACTTTTACCCAACCCACCGCGGCGCTGGCTGTGCTCGCACTTGCAGGTGCTGCGCCCGCATTGGCGCACGGGTCGCACACCCATACGGCGCAGACCGCCTCGCCCACGACTGTCGAGACCAACGACCTTGGCGATGGCATCTATATGCTGACAGGCCGCGGCGGGAATATCGGTGTCCTCTCCGGCGAGGATGGCACGTTCGTGATCGATAGCCAGTATGCCGACATGGCCCCTGCCCTGCTATCGGCTATCGAGGATATCTCTGGCGAAGCCGAAGTGCGCTTCCTTCTGAACACGCACTGGCACGGCGACCATACGGGCGGTAACGTGCCCATGGCAGACACCGGCGCGACCATCCTCGCGCATGACGGGGTCCGCACGCGCCTCACCACCGAGAATTCAAGCCAGATGGGCGGCGAAACACGCGTCACCCCACCTGCGCCTGAAGCCGCATGGCCACTACTCACCTATTCGGAAGAGATGCGCGTTCATTTGAACGGCCAGACGATCCACATCATCCACCTTCCTGATGCCCATACCGACGGCGACTCGGCTGTCTATTTCGAAGAAGCCAATGTGCTGCACACGGGTGATGTCATGTTCTCCGGCCGCTTCCCATTCGTGGATGTGTGGAGCGGCGGCACCTTTGCTGGTTACATCAAGGCGCTCTCGACGCTCTACGACATGACCAATGACGAGACCCGCATCATCCCGGGCCATGGCCCGGAGTCGACGCGTGAGGATATCAAGAAGCTGCGTGACATGATGATCGCTGCCGTGGCTGCGGTGGAAGAGGAAATGTCGGGCGGTGCGTCGCTTGAGGCTGTTCAGGCCGCCAATCCGCTCGCGCCCTGGGCAGGCGAATGGGACTGGGGCTTCATCAACGCTGAGCGTTTTACCGCGCTCATCTACACCGACCTTTCCAGCTAGGCGCCGGATTCAATTCCACATACCGGACAGGCCGGGTCGCGCGGCAATCCAATCTGGCGCGTGACCCCGCCCAATCCGTCCAGCACGATGATCTTGCCAATCAGCGGCTGGCCGGCGCCGGTGACGAGCTTCAGCGTCTCAAGTGCCATGTGCGAGGCGACGATGCCAGTCACCGGGCCAACGACGCCGACATCTTCGCAGGCTTCTGCCTCAGGCGGCGCTTCAGGCACAAAACACTGATAGCACGGCGTGCCTGCCTTAACGCCAGACGCGAACACAGACACCTGCCCCGACCAGCGTGTGGCCGCGCCGGACACGAGGACGCGTCCGCTCGCATGTGCGGCCCTGTTCAGCTCGAACCGGGTCTCGAAATTATCAGTCGCATCGATCAGGATATCGCCTGACAGCTTCTGCGCGACGCTCCAGCGGCGGGGCTGGGCATTAACGCGGCAATCGGCATTGGCCGCCTTCAGCCGCGCGGCGAGGCTGCGCACCTTTGCCTCTCCGATATCGTCTTCCGTGAACTGGACCTGCCTCTGCAGGTTCGACCGGTCCACCGTATCGGCGTCCCAAAGCTCTATCTCACCTACGCCAGCAGCGGCGAGATACATGGCGCAAGGCCCACCAAGGGCACCCGCGCCGATAATGGACACTTTCGCATTCATAAGCTTCTGCACACCCGGCCCACCAATCTCCTTGAGCAGGATATGGCGCTTGTGACGGTCGAGCTGCTGCGGAGTGAGTGCCATGCCCTCGCTTAGCAGGGCGGATGCGTCTAAGGCTACGTGAAATGCAAACGTCTGACACAAATACCCTGCCTGATACGGTCTATGCCGCGCCCGCCGAATGGGTCGCGCGGGGCGCGGGTGCGCAGGGCAATCTCTTCCTGACGGGACGGGCGGGCACGGGCAAGACCACCATGCTGCGCCGTTTCCTGGCCGAAGCTGGCGAGAATACGGTCGTGCTCGCGCCGACGGGCGTTGCTGCCATGAATGCTGGCGGCCAGACCATCCATTCCTTCTTCAAATTCCCGCCGCGCCTGATCGAGGAAGCCGACATCAAGCGCCTGCGCGGTGCACGTCTCATCAAGGCGATCGAGACGATGATCATCGACGAGATCTCGATGGTCCGCGCCGACATGCTGGACGCGATCGACAAGAGCCTTCAGCTCAATCGCGGCAACAAGCGCCCGTTTGGCGGGGTCCGTATGATCCTGTCCGGCGACCTGCACCAGCTGCCGCCCGTTGCGCGTGGTGAAGAAGCCGAAATCCTGAATGAACGCTATGGCGGGCACTATTTCTTCAACGCCCCCGGCTTCAAACAGGCAGAGTTCGCCCTGCTGGCGCTGAAACATGTGTTCAGGCAGGAGGACCCGCGTTTCCTCGCGCTGCTCGGCGCGATGCGACAGGGGCGGCTCGCACCAACGGATGAGCGCCTGCTACAGGGCGCTGTTTCCGGTCGCACAGCTGTTGAAGCCAGCGAAACCCATGTCGTGCTGACGCCAAACAACGCGAACGCCTTCCGCATCAATCAGGCGCGCCTGGCTGACCTGCCGGGCAAGTCGCATGAGTTCGAGGCGAACGTTCAGGGCCAGTTCGACGAGAAGTCCTTCCCGACAGAAGCTGACCTGGAGCTCAAGAAGGGCGCGCGGGTCATGCTCATCAAGAATGACCCTGAAGGGCGCTGGGTGAACGGCTCACTCGCCACGGTCGAGGGCTTCAAGGGCGACAATGTCTGGGTGGAGCTGGATGGCCACATCCATGAGATAGAGCCCGCCGCCTGGGAAAAATACAAATACACGCTCGACCCGGAGACGAAGAAAGTCTCACGCGAGGTTGTCGGCACATTCAAACAGGTGCCGCTGCGCCTCGCCTACGCCGTGACCATCCATAAGGCGCAGGGCCTGACGCTGGACAAGGTGTTTATCGATTTTGACAGGGGCATGTTCGCCCATGGTCAGGCCTATGTCGCCTTCTCACGGGCCCGCACGCTCGAGGGTCTGGAGATATCGCGCACGCTTCGGCCACGCGACATGGTCATCGACCGCAATGCGTTCGCCTTTGGCAAGCTCGAGACGGTCGAGGAAACGGACGCCTATCTTCTGGCAAAATTCGCCAAGGAAGACGGCGTCCTGATCTAGGTCCGGCGATTAGGCCAGACGGCGGATCTCATCGCGCAGGCGTTCATCCTTGTCGGTCGCGATCGTCTCGAGCACGCGTACCCGCTCTGTCAGCCGCGCAATATCACGGCGCATCGATTCCAGCTCATCCTGATTAGCGGCGCCATTCTCGCGGTCAGCCTTCATCTTGATGTAATTGTTGATCACGCCGGCACCGACGCAAACGAGCACAATGAATACGATCATCGTGAAGGGGCTGGTGATTTCCATGTGGCGTTCCTTTCTTATCGTAATTCGATAATAAGGATTGCCAGAGCGTAATTCAAGAAAAATCGGCCAGCCCGGTCCGATTATCGAGCAGGCGTCTAGCGCCCGGTCGACCCGAAGCCGCCTTCACCGCGCATCGTCTCAGGCAGGCTGTCCACCTCCTCCCAGACAAGACGCGTGACCGGCGCCAGCACCATCTGGCCGATCCGCTCGCCGCGCGCGATCGTGAACGTCTCGCTGCCATGATTGATCAGGATGACTTTCAGCTCGCCGCGATAATCGCTGTCGATCGTGCCGGGGCTGTTGAGGCAGGTCAGGCCATGCTTTGCTGCGAGCCCTGAGCGCGGGCGCATCTGGATCTCATACCCCTCCGGGATCGCCACGCTGATGCCGGTCGGCACCATGGTGCGCTCACCAGGCTTCAGCTCGAATGCGTCGCCCTCATCATAGGCAGCGCGCACATCCATGCCCGCAGCACCTTCGGTCTCATATTTAGGATATGGCAGGCCCTCGAAATGGGGCAGCGTGCGGATGGCGACTTTGATCTCTTGCATGAGAGGCAAAGCGACGGAGTCGCCCGCAAGAGTCAACTTGAAAAGGCCTAGATGACGTAGGCGGTCACATCTTCACCGAACGAGGCGGCAGGCTGGAGGGCGCCATTCGTCTGCTGAAGCTCGGCTGCCGGCGGCACATCCTCGGCTTTCGCCTCGCTCGCGGCATGCGCATTCGCAAAGATGGACAGACCTGCAAGGAGGACGACGATCAAAGTGAAATAGCCGATAATGAGCTTCATGGTCCTGTCCGGGTTACTGTACGCTTTAGCTTAGAGACGCAATCACCAACAATTCATTATCACGTCGGTTAGCTAACAAGAGTCAATGCATTTCGTTCCGCACGTGCGCAGTTGGCTGAGATTTGATTTCTCTGGTTGAATCAACCGGTCACGATGCAATGCATGTGCCTATTTCGCAGGCGCAACAAATTATTCGGCAGCGACGCGCGGTTTGTCCTTGCCGGACAGATGATCAGCGATGCGCTCTGCCAAACGGCGCGCCACAGCCGCCTTGTCCATACGCGGCCAGTTCTCGACCCCGCCATCTGTGACAAGCGCGATCTCATTTTCTGCGCCGCCCATCACATCGCCAGACACATCATTGGCGACGATCCAGTCGCAGCCCTTCCTTGCCCGCTTGCGAAGGGCATTCTCTTCCACCGCGTCTGTCTCGGCTGCGAAGCCGACGACAAGTTGCGGGCGGCCTTTCTCAAGGCGCGAGATGGCCGCGAGAATGTCCGGATTCTCAGACAGGGCGAGCGCGGGCGGGCCCTTGCCCTCATCCTTGAGCTTCAGCTTGCGGTCAGCCGGGGTGGACGGGCGCCAGTCTGCCACCGCTGCCACCGATACGAACACGTCTGCAGGCAGCGCGGTCTCACAGGCCTTCATCATCTCCACCGCCGTTTCGACGCGAACAAGATCAACGCCGCGCGGCGGCGCAAGCGCGACCGGGCCAGACACCAGCGTCACCCGCGCGCCGAGCTCTGCCAGCGCGCCTGCGATCTCATAGCCCTGCTTGCCGGAGGAATGATTGGAGAGATAGCGCACAGGGTCCAGCGGCTCCCGCGTCGGCCCTGCCGTGAGAAGGACATGCCTGCCATCAAGTGGCTTTGGTCCGGACTGGCGCGCCAGTGCGCTGTCAATCCGGTCGGCAATCGCCTCGACGTCTGGCAGGCGTCCCGGTCCGAATTCACCGCACGCCATGGCGCCCGTATCAGGCTCCATCACCTCGACACCGTCACCGCGCAGCGTCTCCACATTGCGCTTCGTCGCAGCATGCTCCCACATGCGCACATTCATGGCGGGCACCATCAGGACCGGCTTGTCGGTGGCGAGCAGCGTGGTCGAGGCAAGGTCATTGGCATGGCCGTTCGCCGCCTTGGCCAGCAGGTCCGCCGTCGCAGGGCAGACCACCAGCAGGTCAGCCGAGCGCGACAGCTCGATATGGCCCATCTCTGCCTCATCATCGAGGCTGAAGAGGTCGCTATAGCATTTGTCTCCGGACAGGGCTGACACAGAAAGCGGGGTCACAAAATTCGCGCCGCCCGACGTCAGGATACAGCGGCTGGAAATACCGCGCTTGGCCAGCGTGCGGATCAGCTCCAGCGACTTGTATGCCGCGATGCCGCCGCCAATGATGAGAAGAATACGCTTGCTGCTCATGACAGGGTGTCCGGTTGCCCGGTCCCTCCCTAGCACGGATTTGGTTTACAAATCGACGGCAAGCCTGCGCGATGCGAGGCCCGCCTGTCGATCTGCCTCGCCTAGTAGCGTTGCAGCGGCCCGACCGTGACGCGCGGCGCGCCCTGCCCCGTACTGATCAGGTGATGGCGCTGCAGCGCATCGATGCCCGTATCGTAGACTGCCCGCTCGATGGCATTCGCCTCGCAACGGCGCTCTTCACGCTGATAGGAAAGCGAGCCGCGATTGGCGTCGCAGGCCGCGTCAGCCGCTCGCGCAATACGCGAATAAAGGATTTCGATGGCCTGGGCGTCGTTCACCGGCGAGAGGTCGCGGTAGCAGACTTCATAGAGCTTACGCCCGCGGCGATCCTCGCCAAGCGGCGTGATTTCCTGCGCGCAATAGCCAGAGGCACGCGCCACGACCGGCGTGTAGTCATAGTCATACGCCTCTTCATAGGCATATGCGTCACTACGTGCGTCATAGGTGTCGTAACTGGTCCGGCTGGAATAGGTGACCGGCGCTGTATAGGTCGTTGGCGCTGTATACGTCGTCACGCGCGGGGCGGACGAATACACGGTGCCACCACAGCCGGTATAGGTCGTTGTGACACGCGGCGCGGTGTAGCCACATGGGCTCACTGGCGTCGTCACATAGCTGCGGGTGCCGCTATGGACGCCGATATTGCGCCCGTGATGGGTGGGATAGTGGGTCTCATAGCTGGTCGTCGGGCGATAGCCGTGGCCGTAATACCGGTCTGAGGTCCACCATTCGAAACCATAGCTCGTAGCCGCGCGGTCGGCATGGCGCACCGGGAATCCGCCATGACCGTAATAGCCGCTGGAATGGTGCGCATACCCGCCCGGATGATGCCCGACCCGCGCACCGCTCACATGGCCGCTCGACCCGTGATGGCTGCTCGGCGATGGCGGCTGGCCATAGGCCTGACGCTCGACCCGGATGATCTTCGTCGCAGAGGTAGAGCCGCCACACGTGTGCGCATAGCTGGCCCCGGTCAGTTCAGCGCAGCCATAGCCCTGCGCGGAGGCAGCCTGCCATGCAGGGAAAAGACAGATGGCGGCGGTCGCGGCAATATACTTCATGGGGTGGCCCTCCAGGGTCGTCCGGGCAGTGTTAAGGTTAAGTACCCGTTAACCTATCACGCACCCGGCAACCGCACAGGACATTCTCGCTTTACGCGAATTGCGCGAGCGCGAACCCTGCGATGACAGCCATTCCAATGAGACTTGCGAGAGACCAGAAAGACGGCCCCGTGCCGCGCACTGGCTCCTTGCCGCGTGCCCGTTCGGCCTCCAGAAAGTCTTCGAAGGCATCCATGACGTGCGGCAGCCGTTTCAACCTGTCAGTGACCTCGCGGGCCTGGCGCGCTGCCAGTTTCGTCGCCCCGGCGGGCCCGAAATTCTGCGCGATCCAGCCCTTCACGATCGGCTCTGCCGCTTTCCAGATGTCATGCTTCGGGTCGATCGAACGCGCGACCCCTTCGACCTGCACCATGGTTTTCTGAAGCAGGACAAGCTCAGGCCGCAGTCGCATGCCAAAGGTACGCGTATAGTCCATCAGCTGGAGCAGGATGCGGCCCATATAGACGTCTTCAGCGGGCTTGCCGTGGATCGGCTCACCGATGGAGCGCAGTGCCTGCGCAAACTCACCGACAGACTGGTTCGCCGGAACATAGCCCGCCTCGAAGTGAACTTCGGCGACGCGCTGATAGTCGCGCCGGATAAAGCCCCATAGGATTTCAGCAAGGAAGCGGCGCTCATTGAAGCCAATCCGCCCAATCAGGCCGAAATCGACCAGACCGACCTCATTGTCCGGCAGGATCAATATGTTGCCTTCATGCATGTCGGCATGAAAGACACCGTGCCCAATGGCGTGGGAGAGAAAGCCGCGCGTGATCTTGTTGGCGAGTGCCACCCGCTCCAGACCCGGCTGTTCCAGCGCTTCTGGACGCGTCAGCGGGATACCCTCAACCCAGTCAATCGTCAGCACGCGCTGGGCGGTACGGTCCCAGTCGACGGCTGGCACGCGAAACCAGTCTTCCTTCTCGGAGATTGCGCGCATCTGGTCGGCGCCGCCTGCTTCCAGACGGAAGTCGAGCTCCTTCTCCATCGAGGTCGCGACCGTTTCGGTAAACTTGACCGGTTCAAGACGGCGGCTCTCGACCGATGCGCGCTCAACCGTTCGCGCCGCGCGTCGGATGGCCCGCAATTCCTGATAGATCATCTGCTCGACGCCCGGCCGCAGGATCTTCACTGCCTTCGGCCCGTCAGACGTCTCCAGTCTGTGGACCTGCGCGAGCGACGCAGCAGCGACAGGCTCACCAAGGCCTGCGAACAGGCTTTCAGCTTCTTCCTGGCCAAACTCTTCTGCCAGAATACGGCGCGCCTCCGCCATGCTGAAAGGCTCCAGCTTGTCCTTCAGGCGAGACAGGTCCTGCGCCGTTTCAGCGCCAAACACATCCGGCCGCGTGGCCAGAAACTGGCCGAGCTTGATATAGGCAGGCCCAAGCTTCTCCAGTGCGCTCGCCAGCCGCTCACCCGGACGCCCCTTCGCGCGCCCTCCAAACGTCCGCAGCACGCGCCCCGCCATCCGTGCAGGCAGTGGCAGCCGCGTCTGGTATTCGCCCGGAAGGATCACGTCATGGCGCACCAGCGCCGTGCCTGCACGCATCAGCCGGCCATAATCAGCAAGTGCTTTCAGCAACTCGTCTCTCCAATATTTGGGAACGCATTCAGTGCACTGGCGTTTTGATCGCCACAACAAGGAGTTGGCAAATGGCTGATAATACTCAATCCAGTAACGGTTTTCTCTACTTCCTGGTCGGCGCACTTCTGGTGGCCGTCATCGGTTTCGGCGTCTGGTACTTCGCTGGCCAGCCGAGCGCAGCGGGCGGCGATGCCGACCTGTCGATCTCGGTCAGTGAAGACGGCATGTCCGTCGATACGCCGGACGAGTAGATCTATCAAACCGCCCATCCATAATGGAGTGCGGCGATACCACCTGAAAAGTTGGTCACGGACACAGCCGAGAAACCGGCTGTGTCCAATTCTTTTCTGAACTCTTCCTGCTTTGGAAAGCGGCGGATGGACTCAACCAGATACTGGTAGGACTCCCGATCGCTCGCGACGACTTCGCCAAGCTTCGGAATGACGCTGAAACTGTAGGCGTCATACATCTTCTGCAGCGATGGCGCGGTCATGTGGCTGAACTCCAGCACGGCGAGACGCCCACCCGGTTTCAGGACGCGGCGAAACTCCGACAGCGCAGCTGCCCGGTCAGCAACATTGCGGATCCCAAAAGCGATGGTCAGCGCGTCAAAACTGCGTGCCTCGAATGGCAGCGCCTGCGCGTCGCCGCACACCCAGTCGAGGCGATCGTGATAAGCCGCCATATCGCGGCGCGCCCGGCCGGCATTCAGCATGGCTTCATTGATATCGCAGACGATTGCGCTGGCTTGCGCGTCATTCTGGCGACGACGCCCCGCCTTGTCGGCGCGGTCGACAAAGGCCTTTGCGAGATCGCCGGTCCCACCCGCCACATCGAGCAGCTTCTCACCCGGCTGCGGGTTCAGCTTGGCAATCGTGTCATGCTTCCATAGCCGGTGCACGCCCGCTGACATGAGGTCATTCATCACGTCATAGCGGCTTGCGACCGACGCGAAGACGCCTTTCACGCGCGAGACTTTTTCCTCGGGCGAGACCTCTTCAAAGCCGAAGCTTACCGTCTTGTCTGTCTTCAAATCATCTGTCATGCGCGGCGACCATAGTTGCAGCATCCCTGAAACGCTATATCGGCTTTCCATGCCTGAATTGCCCGAAGTAGAGACAGTTCGCCGCGGCCTTGCCCCCGTCATGGATGGCAGGCGCATCATCACGTCAGAGCTCCGCCGCCCTGACCTGCGCTTCCCGTTTGCGAGCGACTTTATCGAGCGCACGCAAGGTAAGCGGATCGAGCGGCTGGGACGGCGCGCCAAATACCTGGTGGCAGAGCTGGAGACAGGCGACGCACTGATCATGCACCTTGGCATGTCAGGCCGTTTCACGATCACGGGTGCAGGCTGCCCGGGCAGCTTCCATCACGAGATTACGCCAGACGCCAAGCACGACCATGTCGTCTTCCAGATGGAGGGCGGCGAGACGGTTACCTACAATGATCCGCGCCGCTTTGGCTTCATGGAGCTTTGGCCGCTCTCGCAGCTCGATGTCTATCCACGCCTTGCCGGGTTTGGGCCTGAGCCGCTCTCCAATGGCTTTTCACATGCCTGGCTGAGCGAGGCGCTGAAGAACAAGTCCGGGCCGATCAAGTCTGTCCTGCTGGATCAGCGCGTGATTGCGGGGCTTGGGAATATCTATGTCTGCGAGGCACTCTGGCGGGCAGGCATCAGCCCCCGGCGCAAGGCGTCGACCGTCTCGGGCGTGCGTGGCGGGCGGCTCGCCATCGCCATCAATGACGTCATCCGCGAAGCCATCGCCGCAGGCGGGTCATCCATTTCTGACTTCAAGGCGGCCAGCGGAGAGCTTGGCTATTTCCAGCACACTTTCGCCGTCTATGACCGCGAGGGTGAGCCCTGCAAGAATTGCGACGCCCCGATCAGACGGATCGTCCAGTCGGGGCGTTCAAGCTTCTATTGTGGCCACTGCCAGCGCTAGGCGCAGCGACTAGCCAAGGGCGAGTTCGTATATCTTTTCGTAATCGGCCTGCGTGGCCGTCTTCGCATTGCCGCGGTGGGCAAGGTCAGCCAGCGCATACTCGACGACACCCGGGCCATCGGACGCATCAAGGCCAATTTCCTTCAGCGTCGACGGAATGCCGATATCCTCGTTCAGCTTCTCAATGGCCTCGGCGAGGTCAGCGCCTGGCTTGAGCCCCATCGCAAAGCGCAGGCGCTCATACTTGCCGTCGGCCGAGCCGTTATTGAAGCGCAAGAGGTGCGGCAGGAAGATCGCGTTCAGCGTACCATGGTGCAGCTTCTTCTCATGCAGGCGCCCAGCGGCATGCGACAGAGCGTGCACAGAGCCAAGGCCCTTCACGAAGGCAAGCGCGCCTTCATAGGACGCCATCATCATGTGCCAGCGTGCTTCCTTGTCAGAGCCGTCCTGCACCGCGCGGCGCAACCAGCCATCACCGACAGCGCGCGTCAGGCCATCATAACCGATGCCTTCAGCTGGCGGGTTTGAGGCTGGCACGAGGATCGCCTCAATGCAGTGCGTGACAGCGTCCATGCCGGTCGCAGCCGTCATCATCTTCGGCAGGCCAAGCGTCAGATCCGGGTCACAGATCGCGACAGGTGGAATGAGGTTCGGCGAGGCGAAGGTTTCCTTGCGGCCATTATTCAACGTCGTGATCATGCCGACGGAAACCTCTGAGCCGGTGCCTGCCGTCGTCGGAATGGCGATCAGCGGATCAAGCTTGCCGATATGTTTCGACCCACCCGACATCGCAGCATACTTCTCTAGCGGGCCGCCATGCGCCGCCAGCAGGCCAACCGCCTTGGAGAGGTCCATGGAAGAGCCGCCGCCAAGCGCGATGATGCCATCCGCGCCAGCCGACTTGTAAAGCTCAGTGACCTCAATGGCCTGATTTTCAGTCGGGTTCGCGACCGTGTCGGAGAAGATACCGCCCGGCTCAGTGCCAAGTGCGCCGAGCACCGTATCCAGCAGGCCAGCCGCCTTGATACCCGGATCAGTGATGATGAACGGCTTCGAAACGCCATGGCCCTTCAGGACGCCGGGGAGCTTCTGGATCGCCCCATGGTCGAAAATACAGGTGTTCAGGAATGTCATTACGGGCATGGCGTTTTCTCCGGAGTTTCTTGTCCTGGTATGGTCCCGGCCACTGGTAGGACGGACCGGCGCGGTCACGCAAGCAGAAGTCTCGCGGCAATCTGCCCCTGCGCCGCGCTTTTGCGCCCGGAACACGCCCGCCAACTGGTGCAACCTGTTGACTTGGACCCGCCTGTCGGGCCCGTTGAGAAACGAAGACGCCTGCCACCCGAAGGATTGCCCCCCACGTGACCAACCCCATCCTTTCCGTTCGCGACCTGAAAATCGATTTCGACACGCCGGATGGCACTGTTCATGCCGTGAAAGGCACCAGTTTCGATGTCGCGCCGGGCGAATGTCTCGGCATTGTCGGTGAGTCCGGCTCCGGTAAAAGCCAGTCCGCCCTCGCTGCCATGGGCCTGATCGCAGATAACGGCACCGTCACCGGTTCGATCAACTTTCAGGGTACGGAAATGGTCGGCGCGAAGGCGAAGACCCTGCGCAAGATCCGCGGCGCGCAGATGTCAATGATCTTCCAGGATCCGCTGACTTCGCTCACCCCGCACCTCACCGTGGGCGCACAGATGCGCGAAGTGCTGGCCCTGCACATGAACATGAAGGGTGAAGAAGCCACAAAGCGCTGTGTCGAATGGCTGGAGCAGGTCCGCATCCCTGAAGCCCGCCGCCGCCTCGACCAGTTCCCGCATGAGCTTTCCGGCGGCATGCGCCAGCGCGTAATGGTCGCCATCGCCATGCTGTGCAATCCAAAGCTCCTGCTCGCAGACGAGCCGACCACCGCGCTCGACGTGACGGTGCAGGCGCAGGTGCTCGACCTGATGTACGACCTGAAGAAGGACACCGGCACAGGCATCGTGCTCATCACCCACGATATGGGCGTCGTTGCCCGCATGTGTGACCGCGTCATCGTCATGCGCCACGGCGAAATCGTTGAGACCGGCACCAGCGACGACATCTTCTACAAGCCGCAGCACGAATACACGAAGATGCTGCTCAACGCCGTGCCCCGCATCGACCAGCCAAACCGCGAAGGTCGCCCGAAACTCGGTGAGCCACCTGCACAGACTGAAGAGCCGATCGTGAAAGCGCGCGACCTGAAGGTCCAATTCCCGGTCAATGTTGGCGGTGGCCTCTTCGGCAAGACGAAGATGCTGAAAGCTGTCGACGGGGTCTCGTTCGACCTGCATGCCGGCGAAACGCTCGGCGTGGTCGGCGAGTCCGGTTGCGGCAAGTCTACCCTTGCCCGCGCTGTCCTGAAACTCGTGCCGCAGTCTGCCGGAACGGTCGCCTGGATGGGCCGCGACATCACTCAGGCTGGCCGCAAGGAAATGAACGCCTTGCGCGAAGACCTGCAGATCGTCTTCCAGGACCCGCTCGCCTCGCTCGACCCGCGCATGACGATTGGTCAGTCCATCGCTGAGCCGCTGACCGTTCACAAGCCGCAGCTGTCAAAGGCAGAGCGCGAGAAGATGGTGCGTGAGTTCCTGCCCCGCGTCGGGCTGGAGCCCCATCTCATCAACCGCTACCCGCATGAGCTGTCCGGCGGCCAGAACCAGCGCGTCGGCATTGCCCGCGCCATGATCCTGCGTCCAAAGCTGCTCATCTGCGACGAGGCTGTGTCTGCACTCGATGTGTCGGTACAGGCGCAGGTCGTCGACCTGCTCATCGATCTCCAGAAGGAGTTCGGCCTCGCCATGATCTTCATCAGTCATGACCTCTCGGTCGTGCGTGAGATCAGCCACCGCGTCATGGTGCTCTATCTCGGCAAGGTGGTCGAAGTTGCGGGCCGCACGGCGATCTATGAAGACGCGCGCCACCCCTACACCAAGGCGCTTATCTCAGCCGTGCCGACGCCTGACCCTGAGTTTGAGCGCAGCAAGGAGCGCATCAAGCTGCGCGGAGACCTGCCATCACCGCTAGATAGCCGTGCGCCTCTGCGCTTTATGAAGTCGGCCCTGATCGATGATCCGGATGCGGACCAGTACAACCCGCAGCTCATCGAAGTCGCGCCGGGCCACCTGGTGGCAGAGCACGACCCCTATCAGGGCGTTGAAGGGCTCTACGCGAAGAAGACTGAAGCGGCCTGAGCCGAACGATCAGGCTGCGCCGCGCGTCTTGTCTTCGATGATTTCCTTGAGGGAGGCCGGCATCGGCAGCGGACGGCTGATGAGGAAGCCCTGAAACTCATGACAGTTTGCTTCCAGCAGACGCAGCGCTTGCGCTTCTGTCTCGACACCTTCGGCGACGACCGGGATGGACAGGCTATGGCCCAGTCGCAGGATCGCATCGACAATGGCGAAGGATTTCGGGTCAGTTTCCATGGCCAGCACGAATGACTTATCGATCTTGATACGGTCGAACGGCAATTGCTGCACGAACCGCATGGATGAGTAACCCGTCCCGAAATCATCGAGTGCGATCTGGACGCCAAGCTTCTTGAATTTCTCCAGCAGGTTTGCCGCAACCTGCACATTGTGGATGATTGCCGTCTCGGTGATTTCAAGCTCGAGCCGGTTCGGCGTAAGACCGGTCCGGCGCAGCGCCTCACGCACATCCCCATAGAGTTTCGGATCGAGGAACTGGCGCGCTGACAGGTTCACCGACACGCCGACATGCGACTCCCAGCGCGAAGCTGCTTCACACGCTTCGCGGATGCACCAGCGACCGATCTCGGTCACGATCATGCTCTGTTCGGCGATCTCGATAAAATCATTCGGCATGACGAGGCCGTGGCCCGGGCGTTCCCAGCGGATCAATGCTTCGTACGACAGTACCTTCCGCGTCTGCGCGCAGACCTTGGGCTGGTAGTGAAGGACAAACTCGTCATTCTCGACGGCGCGAGAGAGCGCGATTTCGACATCGCGGCGCGCTTCGAAGCGCTCGTGCAGCTCGCTATCGTAAAGCCGGGCACGGCCGCGGCCGTCTGATTTGGCGGCGTAAAGCGCGCGGTCAGCCGTCTTGAGCAATTCGCCAGCGTCATCAGTCTGCTCGGTGATACGGGTTGCGCCGGCACTCGCGCCGCACCGGATGGCAATCTCATCATGCTGAATAGGCAGGGAAAGCGCGCGCACGCATTCGCTCGCGAACTCAAAAATTCGGTCCGCTGGCAGGGTCGGCCCCGTCAGCAAGGCAAATTCATCCCCGCCAAGACGAGCTGCAAGACCGCCTTTCGGCGCGAGGGCTTTCAGCCTTTTCGCCGTTTCGACAATCACAGTGTCGCCGGCCCCATGGCCGAACTGGTCATTCACATCTTTGAATTCATCCAGATCGAACAGGATGACAGCGGTATGTTCGCCGCCGCCGCGCGCCAGGCTGGCAAGCAGTTCGCGCTGGAAGGATTCACGGTTGGCAAGACCGCTCAGCTGGTCATTGAAGGCCAGTTCGCGGATCTCCGCTTCCCGGCGCAGGCGTTCACGCAGGTCGCGGATCGAGTAGATCGTCGCACCTGCTGCATTGGCGTCTGTGCCGCTATCCAGCTTCCTCGTTCGAACTTCGACAGGAATAGACACACCATCAGTGCTGACGATCTCAGTCTCGCGATAGCTTTCAGCGTTCGAGGCGAGGCCAGTCATACTCAGGATCGGGAGCACCTCGGCGCCAACCAGGAAGCTGCGGTCAGCGCCCAGCATATCCTCGGCAGCGCGGTTCACTTCGACAATCTGGCCCTTCGCATCAGCGATCACGATGCCTTCAGACGCAGAATTTGCGAGCATGGAAATCCGGCGCGACTCCCGGTTTCGCAGGCCAGCAATCGTCCTGTCGAAGCCTGCCGCCATCATGGCGAAGACGAGAATGGCGACGACGCCAAAAACGATCGCCAGCGCCAGTTCGCCAGGCGCAAGAGACCAGGAGACTTCCTGCAGGCCGCGTATCGGATACACGGTCATGCCTGCCATTCCGACGAAATGCACCGACGCGACGGCGAGTAGCGTAGACACGACGCCGAGCACATTGCGCCATTTCTTGTGTTCGCTGATCCCGTATGAGTAAGCGATGGAGAAAAACAGGCCACAAAGCGCCACAGCAGCGGCGACGTACCCGGCATCATATTCAAATAGCGCCGACGCCTTGAGAGAGCTCTGACCGTAGAAGTGCATGATTGCCAGTGTGGCCGTCGCCATGAAACCGCTCAGAGCGCGGCGGATCGGGTCCAGGGAAGTAATGAGAAGCTGCGATGTCGCGACAAAACCCGACACGGCCACAAGCGCAGAGACGATTGTCACCACACCGTCAAAGGCGACCTCGAAACCGGGGCGGTATCCAAGCATCGCAACGAAGTGTGTTCCCCACACGCCCAGCCCGGTCACAACACCTGACGCCGCGGCCCACAGGCGCCGCGTCGATTGTTTTTCGCTCTCCATGCCGCGATGAAACACTATCAGCGCGCAGACAGCCGCCATCGTGCAGACAAGCACGGCCATCACGACATAGAAGAATGCATGGTCATCCTGAAGGCAGGAAAGGACACGGTACATGAGGTCACCCGAATATAATTGCAGGCAGCCTTAGTCGGTGAGTCCTAACCGTTCGTGCATATTCTCTATATTATCAAGAATATTGTATTCGTTCCGTCAGGGACGAGTTAGTCTACGAACCCGCAGCGATGGAATGGATCGCCTTCAGTTTCGACAGGAGAGTTTCGGCCTCGGCCAGATCCAGACAGCTGGGCCCGTCGCAGAGCGCCTTGTCAGGGTCTTCGTGAAACTCGAGGAAGACACCGTCCGCACCCGCTGCAATGGCAGACTGCGCAATGATCGCGACGCCTTCGCGGCGTCCACCGGTTGACCCGCCAGATGTACGTGGATCAGCCCCCGGCAGTTGAACAGCATGGGTCGCATCAATCGTGACTGGCACACCCAGCGCCTTCATCGCCGGAATGCCCAGCATGTCGACGACAAGGTTATTGTAGCCAAAGCTAGATCCGCGCTCACACAGAATGGTTGGATTGCGGGCCTCACCCGTCACTTCGCCGATCTTGGTAATGATGTTCTTGCAGTCCCATGGCGCCAGGAATTGCGCCTTCTTCACGTGCAGCCAGCCGCCGCTTGCCATCACCGCTTCTGCGCCAGCAACGACGAGGTCGGTCTGACGGCAGAGGAAAGCCGGGATCTGGATAATCTCAGCGACCTCTGCCACGGGGGCGGCCTGCTCTGGCGTATGGTAATCAGTGACAACCGGGACGCCGAAAGCCTCTTTCACGTCGGACAGGATGCGCAGGCCTTCATCGAGGCCCGGCCCACGATAGGACTTGATGGAAGAGCGGTTCGCCTTGTCGAAGCTCGCCTTGAAGACGTAGGGAAGCTCCAGCCGCTCACAGACGGTCTTCAGATGCTCGCAGATCCGCATCGCCAGATCCCGGCTCTCGAGAACATTCATGCCAGCCATGACGGTAAGAGGGTGGCCCTCTCCAATGGTTATGTCATGACCCGGAAGGGAAAGCGTTTTCATTCTGGCGCTCCTCACTCTGTCTGCGCTCGCGCTTAAACAAACGGGAATTTACAGGCAAGTACACACAGCGGCTCTGGCAGCTTGCGCGGCCAAAGTCCCCTCAATAGGGTGCGCCGCGTTTGACACTGGACATTACGCCATGAGCAAGAAACTTCCGATCAGCCTCGACGATGTACGCGACGCCGCCCGCGTCCTTGAAGGACAGATTGAGCGCACCCCCATGCGTCTGTCGAAAACGCTCAGCGCGATTACGGGCGCGGAAGTCTGGGTGAAGTTTGAGAACCAGCAATTCACCGCCGCCTTCAAGGAGCGCGGCGCGCTCAACAAGCTCGCCCGTCTCAGCGAAGAGGAAAAGCAGGCCGGCGTGATCGCCGCATCTGCTGGCAACCATGCACAGGGCGTCGCTTATCATGGCCGCCGCCTTGGCATCCCCGTCACCATTGCGATGCCGACGACCACCCCCTTCAACAAGGTCCAGCATACCCGCGACTTTGGCGCCCGCGTCCTGCTCGAGGGCCAGACTTTCGACGAAGCAAAAGCCTTTGCCGAAACGGTCCGTGAACGCGAAGGGCTGACCTGGATTCATCCCTTCGATGATCCGCTTATCATGGCGGGCCAGGGCACAGCTGCACTTGAAATGCTTGAAGATGGTCCGGACTTTGATGTGCTCGTCGTGCCGATCGGCGGCGGCGGCCTGATCTCCGGCATGGCGACCGTCTCCAAGGCGCTGACACCAGACACCAGGATCGTCGGCGTCCAGGCGTCCATGTACCCCAGCATGCTGGCTGCCATTCAGGGCCGCGAAGCCAAGACAGGCGGCGCGTCCATTGCTGAAGGCATCTCGGTCAAGACGCCCGGCAACCTCACAAAAGAGGTCGTCGAAGCGCTGGTGGATGAAATCCTCCTCGTTGAGGAAGCGCATATCGAACGTGCCATCACCCTGTTTGCCGATGTCGAGAAGACGATCGCCGAAGGCGCGGGCGCCGCAGGCCTCGCCGCGCTGCTGGCCCACCCTGAAAAGTTCGCTGGCCGCAAGGTCGGCCTCATTCTCTGCGGCGGTAATATCGATACGCGGCTCCTCGCCTCCGTGCTGACGCGGGCGCTTGTGCGTGAAAAGCGCCTCGCGCGTATCCGCATCATCGGGGATGACCGCCCGGGCCTTCTGGCGCTTGTCTCCAAGATCATCGGCGACAATGGCGCGAACATCATGGAAGTCTCGCACAATCGGATCGCGCTCGATGTGCCAGCCAAGGGCGCAGAGTTCGATATCCTGATGGAAACGCGCGATGCCCAGCACACGCAGGACATTATCGACGCGCTTGACCGGGCAGGTTATCCGCCCCGTTCCAGCTAAAGCGTTTCCGACTCCGGCGGAAACGCGGAGGCGAGCAAGGCGAGCCCGGCGCGAATGCGCCGCCCCCGCGGAGCCGCCCGCGTCAGCGGGCTGGCGTGAGCGCAAACAAACCGACGACCGATTTCGCTGAAAGCGAAACCGGTCCAGGCGAACGCTCCATCAAGCCGCAGGTGACAGGCAGGCAAAGCTTGCCTAAGTTCCTCAACTCAAACAGATAAAAGCCTCTGACGGAGACTGCCCATATGTTGAAACCTCTCTCTGGCCTCGTTTGCGCGGTCCTTCTGACCGCCTGCAATGCACAGGAGCAGAGCTTTGATGAGTTCTTCCCATGGGACCCAGAGGCAGAAAACGTTCAGGAAACCGAGTCCGGGCTTCAATATGTGGTCGTCCGTGAGGGGCCTGAAGACGGCGCTTCGCCGACCATCAGCTCGACCGTTCAGGTGTTCTATGAGGGCCGCCTGACTGACGGCACGACCTTCGACGGTAATTTTGATGAAGGCCGCCCTGCCATTTTTGGCGTGGGTCAGGTCATCCCCGGCTGGACGCAGGGTCTGCAGCTGATGTCGGAAGGCGACGAATACGTCTTCTACATCCCGGCCGAGCTCGCCTATGGCCAGACGCCGCGTCCAAACAGCATCATAAAGCCGGGCGACGACCTCATCTTCCGCGTTTCGCTGGAGCAGGTCTTCGCGCCGACCCCCGCCGATGAAGAAGCCTGGAGCACCTACACACCGTGGGACTCATCTAACGAAGCGGTGCAGTCGACCGGTTCCGGCCTCGAATACGTTGTTCTCGAAAGCGGCGCCGAGAATGGCGTCAGTCCGGAGCCGAATGATACGGTCGTCGTCCTTTACGAAGGCCGGTTTGCTGAAAGCGGCGAAGTGTTCGACAGCGCCTATCAGCGCGGCCAGCCCATCATGTTCCAGGCGAATGGCGTCATTCCCGGCTGGCAGGAAGCGCTATCCCTGATGAAGCCGGGCGATCGCTGGCTGATCCATGTGCCTTCGGACCTCGCCTATGGTGAGCGCGGCTATCCCGGCGCGATCCCATCAAATTCCGACCTCAACTTTGAGGTCAACCTGATTGATGTTCTGCCAACGGAATAAATCTTGCTAGGCAGACTGCGGATAGACTTGGAGGGGGGCGTCACAATGGCTCAACCGCAACGCAAGCATGGGCAGTTTGCCAGAGTTCTCACCGGACTCGCGGCCGCAGCCTTTGTACTGACCGCCTGTGAGACCGCCGCCCCGGCGTCCCAGACTGATACACCTATGGCCGCAGCGGCTGACAGCGAAGCGGCTCTTGCCGCAAAGCGCGCCGCCAAGGCCAGCGCGCCCTGCCCTGATTTTGGTCGCGGCTCCGGCACCTTCCAGCCGCCCTTCCCGACCAATTGCGCAGGCCTGCAGACCACTGAAGAAGGCCTTCGCTGGATCGAGATCGCACAGGGCCCCGAAGATCGTGAGCCCCCTCTCGATGGCGCAACGGTCATCGTCGCCTATGAAGGCTATCTCGAAGAGACCGGCGCCAAGTTCGACAGCTCCTATGATCGCGGTGAAGCGGCAATCTTCGTGATCGACCAGGTCATTGCAGGCTGGACCGAAATCCTGAAGCGCATGACGCCCGGCGATGAGTGGATGACCTACATCCCGGCAGAACTTGCCTATGGCGGCGCGTCACCAAGCGCGGCCATCCCGCCAAATTCCGACCTCGTCTTCAAGATCCGCCTCGACGGCTTCCTGAACGCCGAGGAAGTCGCAAGCCTCCCACCGCCATCAGGCGTGTCGGCGGCCGTCTGGGAAGACTTCCTGCCTTGGGACCGCTCGCGCGAAGGCATTCAGCGCCAGCCATCGGGCCTCACCTATTTCCAGATCGAGGATGGCGAAAGCGACGGGCCGAACCCGCGCGCTGACGACCTCGTCGCCATCGACTATGAAGCCCGCCTTGCAGAAAACGGCGCCCTCGTCGCCTCGACCTGGGGCCGTCAAACGCCGCTCGTCGTTCGCGCAGGCGACCTCATCCCGGGCTTTGCACAGCTTCTCAGCCTGATGAAGGAAGGCGACGTCCTGATCGGTCACCTCCCGCCGCCGCTCGCCTATGGCGATGCTGGCCTTGATGACCTCGTGCCGCCAGACGCGTCGCTGGTCTATGTGGTCAATCTGATCGAGATCAATCCGGAAGTCTCTCAGCCGACGCGCTGATATCTTCCAGAACCAGAATTGAAAAAGGCGGGCCCTACGGGTCCGCCTTTTGTCATTCCAACAGCCGGCGCCTAAACCTCAGGCCTTCGCCAGTTCCTTGACCGACTGGACTGTGTGCATATCGCAGACAAGCATCTCGCCGCCCGCTGCAACAATCACCGTATTCTCGCGGCCAGCCACCGAAATCGAGGTATCCGCCGCGCGGATATAGCAGTTCTTGCAGTCGATGGCCCTGACATTGCCGATAAGAACATTGCCATTCTCATCCTTCTCCGAGCGCTCCCACAGCGCCTGGAAGTCGCCAATATCGCTCCACCCCATATCGACGGGCACGACTTTCAGATCGTCATGATGCTCGATGATGGCATAGTCGATCGACTGAGAGCGGCAGGCCTCGAAGGCGGCCGTATCAAAGCTTGCGGCCGTGCCCTGCCTCGATTTCGGCATGGCGGCGCTGACCGCCTCGAGAATGTCCGGCGCGTGCGCCTTGAACGCTTCGATCATGTCACCTGCACGGAACAGGAAGATACCGGCATTCCAGAAGAAATTTCCGGAAGCAATATAGGATTTAGCCGTCTCAAGGTCCGGCTTCTCAACGAAGCGAACCACATCGATAACCTCGCCGGACTTACTGGCTGCTTCGATATAGCCATAGCCGGTCGCAGGCGTTTCCGCGATAATCCCGAAGGTCACGACACTGCCCGCCATAGCGGCTTTCGCACCGGCAAGGATTGCGCGATGAAATGCGCCGAGATCTGCAATGTCATGATCGGCGGGCAGGATGAGGACGAGATCATCGGCATCTGCTGAAAGTGCCGCTGCTGCCACGGGCGCAGCTGAGTTCTTCCCGACAGGCTCCATCAGGATGTCGGCGTTGCCAGCAAGACCGCCCATCAGCTGCCCATGACGCTCTGCCCCGATCACCATGGGCTGGCTGAAGGACAGGCCGTCGACAGGGTTCCCCTGAACCCGCGCCAGCGTGACTTCCAGCATTGATGAGGCACCGAGCAGGTTGAGAAACTGCTTTGGATGTTGCGGCGTCGACAGCGGCCACAGCCGCGTCCCATTCCCCCCGCACAACACCACCGGTTTGATAGAGATCGTCATCTACGCTTTTCCCTCCACAAGCATCCCAAGCCTTTAGGCGTGACACACCCCAGATTGCAACCAGCGATGGCTTGACCTTCGCTGCGGTGAAGGCAATCAAGCGCCATGCCAATCACGTCTGTCGAGACTTTTTCCATATCCGGGCCAGCGCTGCTTAGCCTGAAACGCGCAGGCGATGAGCGCGGCTGGTTCTGCGAAACATGGAATGCCCGCGACTGGAAAGAAGCGGGCCTGCCGCAGGAAAACTGGGTTCAGGACAATTATGCCTTCTCCGCCGAGATCGGCACGACGCGCGGGCTGCATTTTCAGGCCCCTCCCCATGCGCAGGCCAAGCTAATCCAGGTCGTTCGCGGCAGGATCTTCGACGCGATCGTCGACATCCGCACTGGCTCGCCCACCTACGGCCAATCGGTGTGCCTGGTGTTGAACAGTGACCAGCCGCAAGTCTTCTACATCCCGGCTGGTTTCGCCCATGGCTACCAGACGCTCGATCCTGATACGCTCGTCTACTACAAGGTTACCGATCACTACGCACCGGAGACCGAGGGCGGCCTCCTCTGGAACGGAGAACGCTCAGCCATCGACTGGCCGATCAGAGAACACGTCACCCTCTCGAAGCGCGACCATGACTGGCCAGACCTCGGCGCGCTGAAATCCCCATTCACGCAAGCAGACTGATGGACGCGAACGCCATCCTCGTCACGGGCGGCTCAGGGCGGCTGGGCCGGGCGCTTGGCCGCCTCGGCTGCAGTGCGCCGGGCCGAGAATTGCTCGACATAACGAACCAGGTCTCGATCGCACAGGCCATTCGAGAAGCGCGTCCCGTGCTCGTCATCAATGCGGCGGCCTATACCAATGTCGACGGTGCAGAGGCTGAGGCTGATCGCGCCCACGAGATCAATGCGACAGGTGCTGGCCTCATCGCTGAGGTCTGCGCCGAAGAAGACATCCCCCTCATCCACATCTCGACGGACATGGTGTTCAGCGAAGGCGATCCCGGTCAGCCCGTGACCGAACAGGCAAAGCCTGCGCCCAACTCTGTCTACGGACAAAGCAAGCTCGATGGGGAACTCGCGGTCCGCGCAGCAGGCGGACGCCACTCTATCGCGCGCGTCAGCTGGCTCTTCTCTGGCGAAGGCGAAAACTTCATCACCAAGATCCTCGCCGTCGCCGCGCAACGCGATCATCTTCGGCTCGTCGATGATGAATATGGCCGTCCGACCCATGTTGATGCGCTGGCCGCCCACCTCCTGAAGCTGAGCGATCTGATGGTCGCGAACGAGAATGTGCCGCCACTCCTCCACCTTGGCCCGCCCGATCCTGTCAGCCGCTACGGATGGGCCCGCGAGATATTCGACGTGTCTGATGAATACGGCGGCCCAGCGCCTGAGATGACGCCCGTACCCGGCAGCACCTTTCCGACCCCGGCAGAACGGGCGAGAGGTCTGGTGCTGGACGTCACTCTTGCCGACGGCCTGCTCGGCCCCATGCCCGAATGGCAACCGATGAGCGCCAGCGTCGTGCGAAATTTTCTCGGAACAGCCTAGTGCCTAGCCCTTCTGGGTAAGCAGCTTGCGCAGATAGGCGGCATATTCAGACTTGCCGTAGAAGTCCGCATTCTTCTCCAGCTCAGCCCGCGTGATGAAGCCGCGGTGCAAGGCGATCTCTTCAGGACAGCAAACCTTCATGCCCTGCCGCTTCTCGATGGCCGCCACAAATTGGCTCGCATCCAGCAGACTGTCAGGCGTGCCCGTATCGAGCCAGGCAAAGCCGCGTCCCAGCGGCTGAACGGACAGTTTGCCCTCTTCCATATAGGTCCGGTTGAGGTCGGTGATCTCGAGCTCGCCGCGCTTCGATGGCTTCAGGGCCTTGGCCCGCTCGCACACGCTGGCGTCATAGAAATAAAGGCCGGTGACCGCATGGTTCGACTTTGGCTGCTCCGGCTTCTCTTCAATGGACACAGCGCGGCCGTCAGCGCCAAATTCGACAACGCCATAGCGTTCCGGATCACTGACCGGATAGGAGAAGACCGTCGCGCCATCGGAAATCGCCGCCGCCTTGAGCAGAAGGCCGCCAAGGCCGCCACCATAGAAGATGTTATCACCCAGAACGAGGGCGCACGGCTCACCATCAATGATGTCTTCGGCGATCGTGAAGGCCTGTGCGATGCCTTTCGGTTCTGGCTGGACGCGGAAGGTAAAGTTGACGCCAAAGCGGCTTCCATCACCCAGCAGCCGCTCGAAGGCGGGCTGGTCATGCGGTGTCGTGATGATGATGATGTCCTTGATCCCAGCCAGCATGAGGACGCTGATTGGGTAGAAGACCATTGGTTTGTCGAACACAGGCAGCAGCTGTTTAGAGGCTGCCATCGTCATCGGGAACAGGCGAGACCCGGTGCCCCCGGCCAGAACGATGCCCTTCATACCAATTCCCCTGCTCTACCAATCATCTGTGGCCGCACTGGCCTCGACTTGAGGGGCGTTCTATGACATCGGGCGTTGAGCATCGTCAAGCTGGCCACCGGGCGCCAGCCCTGCGCGATGAGGATAGACTGCACACGGACGCGACATGAACTTTCTCGTAACGGGCGGCGCTGGCTTTATTGGTTCAGCTGTCTGCCGGCATCTGGCTGGCGACCTCGGTCACGATGTGACCAATCTGGACAAGCTCACCTATGCCGCGAATCTCAGCTCGCTGAAGACAATCGAGGACCTCGAAAACTACCGCTTCGTTCAGGGCGACATCTGCGACGAGGCGCTCGTCTACCGTTTGCTGGTCGAGAACAGGATTGATGCGGTCCTTCACCTTGCCGCCGAAAGCCATGTCGACCGCTCGATCACAGGGCCGGGTGAGTTCATCCAGACCAATATTGTCGGCACCAGCACCATGCTGCAAGCGGCGCGTCGCTATTGGGACGAAGACCTGGACAAGTCAGACAGCTTCCGCTTCGTCCATGTGTCGACCGATGAAGTCTATGGCGACCTGCCGCTCGATTCGGGCATCTTTACCGAAGACTCCCGCTACGAGCCGTCCTCGCCCTATGCGGCTTCGAAAGCCTCATCCGATCACCTCGCCCGCGCCTGGGGCCGCACCTATGGCCTGCCGGTCATCGTGACGAACTGCTCGAACAATTACGGGCCCTACCACTTTCCTGAAAAGCTGATCCCGCTTGTCGTCCTGAACGCGCTCGCGATGAAGCCGCTGCCCGTCTACGGCAAGGGCGAGAACGTCCGCGACTGGCTCTTCGTGGAAGATCACGCCAATGCGCTCGCCACCGTGGCACTGAAGGGCGCGCCGGGCGAGACCTATAATATCGGCAGCAATTCAGAACGCACGAACCTTCAGGTCGTCGAGGCAATCTGCGACCTCATCGATGCGCGCCGCCCCGCAGAAAAGCCGCGCCGCGACCTTATCGAATTTGTAACCGACCGCCCCGGCCACGATCTTCGCTACGCCATTGATGCCAGCAAGATTGAGAACGAGCTCGCTTGGAAATCCTCGGTCACATTTGAGGAAGGGCTAGCCCGAACCATCGACTGGTTCATCGAGAATGAGTGGTGGTGGAAGCCGCTGCAGGCCCGCTAGAGTGGCCTGTCAGTATCGCACACACAGCGTATGACTGCGCAAAGCTTGTTCACTCAATACACCTGAATAGCTAACACCCCTCGGGCACCGTCAATCACGGGTTGTCCTAGAAATGTAGGGAGTGCAGGTCAGTTTGGCGTATATTTTCTATCATATCCCCAAAACTGCGGGAACGAGCGTAAAGCGCGTTCTGAACAAATGGTTCGTGCTGGAAAGAGAGTTAGCCAGGCCGGTCAAATCCCGTCCTGGAACCGTATGCATGACCGGTCACTATGGCGGCAGGCTGGCTGGCACCAATGCCTCGCTGCTTTCCAGAGATTCCAGGGTCGTAGGCAATCCGGACGTCAAGGTCTTCACCTTCGTCAGAGACCCAGTCAGTCACTTCATCTCCTACTATTATCATCAAATGCGTCACAGCAATCTGACGCTGAGTCTCGCGGAATTTTCTCAACGCGCATTCGAATTCAGCCTGTCAAAGACGCTGAATATCAAACACGAGGAGGAGATTGAGGAGCGCCTGTCGAACTTCTTCTTTGTCGGCCTCACGGAGGATATTGAAAGCAGCATTGCGCTGCTGGCCGAACGCGTCGGCAAGCCGCCGCTAGCGGTTCCGAAAGAACGTGTTGGGATTCGCGACGAGCAGGTCACGACTTTGTCGGACGCTGAACTTGAAATGCTGGAAAAGAAGTTCGCGCTCGACAGGAAGATCTTTGACCGTGTGCGCAGATCTATATCCGGCGAAGCGCCACTTGTCTGGAAAGGTGCTGATCAATTCCGCGACATCGCCGCCAAGACTGCGAACCCGCCGACTTCCATCGGCAAGAAGGAAACCGCCGTTGCCTTCATTGATGAATTCTACGTGTCCGACGGAGCCAGCAATTTCAGCGGTCCCTTCGCTTGTGACAAACCCCTGCACTTGCACCTCACCTTTACAGTCCACGATGCGTCTCAACGCGTCCAGCCCGCCTTCAGAGTGTGCTGGAATGAGCAAACCGTCTTCACGGTCGGCTACACCCCTGGAGACGGGTCTGACAGATTTGCGGAAGGCACGCACACTGTCTCGGCGGTCATTCCACCGCATCTTCTGAACATCAGCCAGTACGAGCTGGAGGCATCGCTCTGCGATCCCGATCCGGTCCAGCGCTGGGATATTAGCGAGTCGCTGGTCACGGCAGAGATAGTTCCTCCATCTTCGGACCAGCCATCAGCCGCTGGTGACTGGAAGTCGCCCTTCCCGGGCCCGATCAGGCCTCTTCTGGCGTGGCAAAAGAGCGCCAAACCTCAATAAACATGCACTTTGTGGGTGAAGCAGTTGAGCCTGCGCGAGCCCTTCGCTAATGGACTTTGGGGCGGCGCACATTCTGTGCCCAAAAGTTTAGTTACGGGACTGACTCAATGACATCGAAAAACAAGACAGCGCTGGTCACTGGCGTGACGGGACAGGATGGGGCGTATCTGGTCGAACTCCTGCTGGAGAAGGGCTATACGGTCCATGGCGTGAAACGCCGGTCTTCCTCGTTCAACACCGGACGTATCGAGCATCTCTATCAGGACCCGCATGTCGATGACCCGCGCCTGATCCTCCACTATGGCGACATGACCGATTCGACGAACCTCATCCGGATCGTCCAGGAGTCCCAGCCAGACGAGATCTACAACCTCGCCGCACAGAGCCACGTCCAGGTCTCCTTCGAGACGCCTGAGTACACCGCGAACGCCGACGCCGTGGGCGCGCTTCGCCTGCTCGAGGCGATCCGTATCCTCGGCATGGAAGACAAGACCCGCTTCTACCAAGCGTCTACCTCGGAGCTTTATGGCCTCGTTCAGGAAGTGCCACAGAAGGAAACCACCCCCTTCTATCCGCGCAGCCCTTACGCTGCCGCCAAGCTCTACGCTTACTGGATCGTGGTGAACTACCGCGAAGCCTATGGCATGCACGCCTCCAACGGCATCCTCTTCAACCACGAGAGCCCGCTGCGCGGCGAGACCTTCGTGACCCGCAAGATCACGCGCGCGGCTGCCGCCATCAAGCTTGGCCGTCAGGAAAAGCTCTATCTCGGCAACCTCGACGCCCAGCGCGACTGGGGCCATGCCCGTGAATATGTCCGCGGCATGTGGCTCATGCTGCAGCAGGACAAGGCGGACGACTATGTTCTCGCCACCGGTGAGACGACCCATGTGCGCCAGTTCGTCGAGTGGGCCTTCGAAGATGTCGGCATCAAGCTCGAATGGAAGGGCAAGGGCGTCGACGAGAAAGGCTACTGCTCGGAGACCGGCAAATGCCTCGTCGAGGTCGATCCACGCTACTTCCGCCCGACCGAGGTTGAGCTCCTGCTCGGCGATCCGGCCAAGGCGAAGAAGCAGCTCGGCTGGAGCCACGAGACCTCACCGCGCGATCTCGCTCGTGAGATGGTCCAGTCGGACCTCAAAGTCATGCAGCGCGACCCGGTCTGGAAGGACGCCTGATCATGTATGACCTCGCTGGAAAACGGGTGTGGGTTGCCGGCCATCGCGGGATGGTCGGCGCCGCAACCGTGCGCCGTCTGGAGCAGGAAAACTGCGAGGTGAT
>NZ_QWGA01000007.1:560240-648309 GCF_003576245.1 Henriciella algicola | reverse complement strand
ATCACCTCGCAGTTTTCCTGCTCCAGACGGCGCACGGTTGCGGCGCCGACCATCCCGCGATGGCCGGCAACCCACACCCGTTTTCCAGCGAGGTCATACATGATCAGGCGTCCTTCCAGACCGGGTCGCGCTGCATGACTTTGAGGTCCGACTGGACCATCTCACGAGCGAGATCGCGCGGTGAGGTCTCGTGGCTCCAGCCGAGCTGCTTCTTCGCCTTGGCCGGATCGCCGAGCAGGAGCTCAACCTCGGTCGGGCGGAAGTAGCGTGGATCGACCTCGACGAGGCATTTGCCGGTCTCCGAGCAGTAGCCTTTCTCGTCGACGCCCTTGCCCTTCCATTCGAGCTTGATGCCGACATCTTCGAAGGCCCACTCGACGAACTGGCGCACATGGGTCGTCTCACCGGTGGCGAGAACATAGTCGTCCGCCTTGTCCTGCTGCAGCATGAGCCACATGCCGCGGACATATTCACGGGCATGGCCCCAGTCGCGCTGGGCGTCGAGGTTGCCGAGATAGAGCTTTTCCTGACGGCCAAGCTTGATGGCGGCAGCCGCGCGCGTGATCTTGCGGGTCACGAAGGTCTCGCCGCGCAGCGGGCTCTCGTGGTTGAAGAGGATGCCGTTGGAGGCGTGCATGCCATAGGCTTCGCGGTAGTTCACCACGATCCAGTAAGCGTAGAGCTTGGCGGCAGCGTAAGGGCTGCGCGGATAGAAGGGGGTGGTTTCCTTCTGTGGCACTTCCTGAACGAGGCCATAAAGCTCCGAGGTAGACGCTTGGTAGAAGCGGGTCTTGTCTTCCATGCCGAGGATACGGATCGCCTCGAGCAGGCGAAGCGCGCCCACGGCGTCGGCGTTCGCGGTGTACTCAGGCGTCTCGAAGGAGACCTGGACGTGGCTCTGTGCGGCGAGGTTGTAGATCTCGTCTGGCTGGGACTCCTGGACGATCCGGATGAGGTTCGTCGAATCGGTCATGTCGCCATAGTGGAGGATCAGGCGCGGGTCATCGACATGCGGGTCCTGATAGAGATGCTCGATACGTCCGGTGTTGAACGAGGAAGACCGGCGTTTCACGCCATGGACCGTATAGCCCTTCTCCAGCAGGAGTTCGACCAGATACGCCCCATCCTGTCCCGTCACGCCAGTGACCAGCGCTGTCTTGTTTTTCGATGTCATTGAAACAGTCCCGTAACTAACATCGCCACGCTGACAGGTCCGTTCATTTTGCGCAACAGGATCGTGAATTGAATCGACCGCCTTAAATACAGTGATGAATTTTAAAACGGATTAGAACTCGTCTTCCATAAACTTCGCCTCCGAAAAGGCGTAATCGAGATTGTCATAAGCGTCGGAGTCGAAGGACTCCACGCCACCGGCAGGATAGGCATCACGCTCTTTCCAGCCTAGCAGCTGCACAAGCGCGTCGACTTGGTCATCGTGGGTGCCGGCTGGGAACGCTATGACTTCGTGAACGAACGCGTCGCGCCAAGGAGCTTGGGCAGGTAGGAATATGTCCCCCGCTTCGATACGAGGGCTCACCAGTGCAGCACGCTGTTCTTTGGAACCCTTGGGGGTGATGCCGATGGGAGAGGGGATGTATCCACCACCGTCGTCGCGGAGCTCATCAATAAGCGGCGTCCCGGTAGCGGCCTTTTCGACGAGGATAGTATTGGCCTTGAACTTCTTCGCCAAGCGGATGACAGCGCGCTTCTGGTCCGGAAAGGACAGCTTCTCGCGAAAGACATCGAGAATGAGGACTGAGTTGCCATAAATGAGCGCAGTGACGCAAGCGCAGTAGTTGCCTGTTGCTCCCACAGCAAGGTCCCACGATTGAACAATCTGCGAGTATTCGGGCACGTCAGGCGCTTCCTCGTAGGATCTGAACCAGCCGGGCCTGATGAGGTTACCTGTCGCAGGCACGGGGCATTGCTGGTATTGGGCTTCGAAGTTCGCAGTCCCCATCTCCCGGCGCTTTTGCTCTAGCAGACTGATAGGTAGTCTGTCCTCATGTAGGGGCTCGCCAGCGGCCCAGTTGTAAGTCTCTCCCAAGCTCAGCTGAAATTTTTGGGACTGAACCGCAACCGCCGGAAAGGAGAGCTGGAGCCAACCCCCATTCGTCAAAAGATGCCCGGAAAGGTCAGTCTCGTGAAGACGCTGCTGCACAACGATGACCGCGCCAGTTGTAGGGTTGTTCAAGCGCGTGCTCATCGTGCTGCCGAACCAATCGATTGTGCTCTCTCGCCTGGTCCTTGATTTAGCGTCTTCAGGCTTTTGGGGGTCATCGAGGATAATGAAATCACTGCCGCGGCCAATTATTACCCCGCCATTTGTAGCCGCGTACCGGCCGCCGCTGCGTGTTGTTTCAAGATCTGTCGCCGCCGAGCGTCTCAGGCGTGTTTTCGCGAAGATTGCACGATAGAAATCGCTTTCAATGAGTTCGCGGGTTTCGCGCGCAAGCTTGCCCGCAACTTCGTCACCATACGAGATGACCATGATCTCCTTAGCTGGGTCCTTGCCAAGCAGCCAGGCAGTCCATGCGACTGAAACCGAAAACGACTTAAGCGCACGCGGCGGCATGTTGACGAGGAGCCTTCTCTCCTCGCCAGCTGCTACGCGACCAAGCTCGTATGCGAGTGCATCAATGTGCCAGTTGTGCGCGTAGGGTGTAGCCGGATGCATGGCATTGAATGCGGCCCGCACGAAGTAGCTGAATTCGGATCGCAGCAGCTGGCGATAAGCTGCCACCTCATTCATCAGCGGCCCCTCCGTCGAGCTTTTTGACCTTGCGACGCACGAAATCGTCCAACAGATTTTGTTGATCGGGCGAAAGCTTTTCTTCTTTAGGCTCACGGGTTTCTGGAAGCATTTGCTGCAGTTGTTTGAGCACTTGCTCGATCGATCGCGGGTCGCCCTTGGCGGCTTTGTTGGTGAGATTGCGAAGCATGACTTGACGCTTCGTCGCCGACTTCCGCTGGCCATCTTCCGTGAATTGTACAATTTGAGACAACTCATCAGTGAGCGCTGTTCGAAAGTTTTTCGACCCCTTTGTTCGCCCTTTCGGGTTGCCGGACTGCCCCTTTTTGAACTGGGTGGTTTTCGGCGGTTTACCGTAGCCGATTTGGTAATCCTTCTCGGCATCAGCGCTCATTTTCGCCTCCTGCGACTTTGGCTTCGAGGTCGCTGAACGTCTCGCCGGTCTCGCTTAGTACCGCATCCAGCCCGGCTTTATCGCGCAGCCTGCGGATCGCCACATCGACATAGAGCGGATCAAGTTCGATTCCTCGCGCTCGGCGGTGCGCTTCTTGAACAGCAAGCAGGGTAGTGCCGGAGCCGAGAAACGGGTCCAGAACGCGATCGCCTCGGTGGGTAACATCCATCAGTGCATCGACGACAAGTCTGACTGGTTTGACGGTCGGGTGAAGGAGAAGCTGCTTTCGCCGAGATTGTACTCCGGCATAGGCCCAGACATTAGTGCGATTTCGCCCATGCCTGCCCAGTTCAACATTATTGGTATGTTTGCCGGGACCTGCTTTGAACACATAGATTAGCTCATGCTGGGAGCGGTAGAGTGACCCCATTCCGCCGACGCCCTTATCCCAGACGATGAGGTTTTTAAGTTCTTCGAACACGCTACGCCCAGCGGCGTCGAGGTCAGCGCCGTGGCGCCAATCCATGCAGATGAATACGATAGCACTATCGGTTGTGTGATCTTTGAGGCGCTCGCAGAGAGTTTTGAGGAAGCCGCGAAAGGCCTCCTCGCTCATCTCACCTGAGGCCATGGCGAATTCGCGGTGCTTCACCTTGCCGGAGCCGCCGACATGACCAGCAATC
This sequence comes from Henriciella algicola, assembly GCF_003576245.1. Taxonomy (GTDB): domain Bacteria; phylum Pseudomonadota; class Alphaproteobacteria; order Caulobacterales; family Hyphomonadaceae; genus Henriciella; species Henriciella algicola. The sequence goes on along the minus strand of NZ_QWGA01000007.1, from coordinate 644,480 downwards.
GGAACGTTGTAGGGCGGGTCGGTGAACACCGCGTCGGCCTTTTCGCCTTGCAAAAGTTTATCATAGCTTGCTGGATCAAGAGCGTTGCCGCAGAGCAATCGATGCTCGCCGACATTCCATAGGTCGCCGAGTTTTGTAATGGCCAGGCCAGCTGGCGGAGGTGGGGCCTCTTCAGCAACTGAGGCCGAGTCATCAATTAGGATGATGTCGAGGTCAGCATTGCTGAACCCGGTAATGGTGAGGTCGATATCGAGGTCCGCTAATTCGCCAAGCTCAAGCTTCAGAATAGCGTCGTCCCATCCAGCGTTTTCAGCAAGTTTGTTGTCGGCGATTGCATAGAGCCGTTTGTCCTTATCGCTAAGATGCTTAATCGCCAAAACAGGGACACTGGCGATGCCGAGCAGCTTTGCTGCCTGCCAACGGCCGTGACCTGCTATGATGGTGGCATCCTCATCAATGAGGATGGGATTGGTCCATCCGAACTTGTTCAGGCTGCGCGCAATCTGTTCGATTTGCTTTGCGGAGTGAGTTCTTGCATTCCGCTTTGAGGGCTTCAGCTTATCGATATCGACAAGATCGACCTGTCTGCGGCCTAAGCGTTGCACCTTTTGATTGTTTGGCATGAATTGCCTCCTTCAAAAATGAAAGAGGCAGCCCAGCGGAAGTGGGTGTTGGAGGCCTTCGGAAAATATGTACTGAACTCTCCGGTTTCAGGCGGGGTCTCTATTTCGCTTGCGTATGTACGTCGCCAAGGCAGTTGAGAGTGTGTGATCGGGAATTCCCAGCTTTGAGGCATCCCGGACGGCCAGAATGAATTGTCCTGCCTTGGATTGGGGGACGGATTTCTTATTGTGGTGCCAGCTATCGGTGCCTGTCGAATGTGTAGCTATCTCTCCGGTCACGTCTTCGAAAAGCTCGACCAATCTCGTCACCAAGTGCTGTGCATCCAATCGAGCATCAGCGCCTTTCTTTCCGCTGAGCTCAGTATGGAGATCAGCGGCTGCAGCTCGCACGTCAGCGGGGTCGTAGTCACCGATCTCGAATGGATTGAGCGTGCCGCGCATCGGAATGGCGCCCCTCAATATCAGCCTGTCGGCGAGTTCGCTTTCACTGGCGAATGATAGAGGCGATGGTTCTGATCGGTTCCAGAGCCATCGACCGAGCTCTTCCCGCCGAGTTGCGCGGCTTGGAGTAATCTCTCGGACTTGGATCGTATCCGTGATGACTTCGTCCAAAATGTCCTGGATACGGGATGTTATAGAGGCCGCATTAGGCGAGGTGGGTTCTAAGCCGAGCTCGGCGAGAGAGCCTTCAAGTGCACGGTCACCGAGATGTGGCATCGCGGTGAGGGCGTCAGGGAACTTATCCGCAGCCGCATACGCCGGTTGCCTAGGGTAGCGGGCACCATCAATTTGAGCAGGTGTCGCATTGGGAATAGAACGGGGCATGAATTCGTCTTGAGAGTGGTTTTGTAGCCAATTCTAAGGCTGTCTCCACTAGGTAGGAGCATTCGGTGAAATTACACCGTATCAAGACATTTGACGGGCCCCTTTAGGAGCAATGAGACCTAGTCGGCGGGCAGCACCAAAAGCCAATGTTGGTGCGCCAGAATAGTGTGGCACGCAGAGATGGCCCGCTACCTTAGCCTAAGCTGAAGGATGGCGTCTAAGAATTTATCGAGAACACGCCGGGTGGAAACACTTCTGACCGGCCACTTGTGGCAGCAAAAGGCTGCTCGCAAGATCGATGCGCTGGAAGTGAACGCGGCTGAGCTTTTGTGAAGCAAATAGTGAGAGGCGGGAGCGAATTACGCTCCCGCCTCTCACATTGTGGGAAAGGCCTTCTAGCCGGCGCTGGAGCTAATCTGCATGCTGATCTCAATCGGCTGAAAGTTGAGGCTCGAGGCACTGGGCTCTATTCTAGGCAGGTCAAGTTTTTTGGGATCCGCGAGGGTAAAGCTTGGCACTGTTTCGGACACCTCTGGAGCCGTTTCGGTTCTTGGGCGGAGGCCGATATTGAACCGTGAGGTCGCCGTGGTGTTTGACGCGATGGCAGGCGATACTTCTTCAGAGAAGCTAGCCAGTTTTACGTGCGAGGAAAACTCCATTTGCAGGGGAGCGTCCTTCGCTTCGGCTTCTTCAGCTTGAGGCTCGAAGGACGCTTGCATCACCTCGGGTGCTGGAGCTGCGGCGTCCTGGTCAGCCAGTACCGCTTCCTCGCGTCGCGCTTCTGCTGCCGCAATGGCTTGCGGAGATTGGCTTGCAGGCGTGAGGTTACTGAGCTTGGATGCTGGCCTGTCTGCCGAAGCAGTCTGTGCACCGATACCGGACATGTCATCAGGTAGGTAGCTGCCGCCCTCATGGGTACGGCTCCAGCCATTGGCGTGCGCAAGTTCATGACAGAGGAGACGGGCGTACCAGCCAGACGTTATTGTCTGGCAGGGGTTCGGCATGGTGATCATGCGTCCATCACCGCAACCCATCGAGTTCAGCTGCGGCACACCGAAAATATGAGCTCCGCGTTGCGCACACCTGGCCCCGACCAGCATCGGGGAGACGAATTCTACGGCAACTGTGTTGTCTCCGCGAAATTCCGCCGGGGCGTTCTTGACTGGCTCAAGCGGAGCGACAGTCATACAGCCAGCCAGCAGGGATGAGACACAGAAAGTGCTCATCATGTAAAAGCGAAAAACGAGTGTTCTTTTCATGTCCATCACCCCGACTTCTTTGAGTTGGTGATGAGAAGACTATGAGGTCAGCCATAATACTGGCTTGAGGACTGCCACTGAATTTGAGGCGATGGTGTCGTAAATCGTTAAGCTATTGGTTCAGACCGGCACAATTGGTAAATTCGGAAAGCAAAAAAGCCTGAAAAATCAGACTTACGTAGTCCTGTCTTCGTTAACGCAAACACCTTGAAATTTTCAGCAACGTGGAAGCAAAGCATGAAAAAAGGCGTGCCGAAGTGGCACGCCTTTTTCGAGATCAATAGAGAGTGGGCTTCAGCCTGGGCTTGCCGGGGTTCCATCATCGTCGCCGCCCGTCGCAGCAGCGACGCCACCGATAGCAGCCAGCCCTGCCGGGATACCGAACACTGCAGCGCCAACGCCGCTTCCTGCGGTACCTGCGACAGCCGTGCCTTCAAGTGCCGCAATCTGCGTCGACGTCATTGCAACTGGTGAAGAGGAACAGGAGGCGGCACTAACTGTGAAAATCTCCAGCGGCTCGAGTGTCACGCTACAAGGCGTTCCGTTTGCGGCCGTGAATTCCAGCGTGGTAGTGCCGCCGCTCGTGGTCTGAACGATGTCGCCTTCGAACAGATCATCGCCTTCTGAAAGGGAATACAGATTTCCCTGACGTTCGACCACGACAGAGCCGGTGTCACCTGTCGCTTCAACAACGTCACCCTGCAGATCTGGCGTGGATCCAGACCCAGCTTCGTCCTGCGCAACAGCGGTTTGAGCGAAGGTCAATGCCCCAGCCGACGCGGCCAGAACTGCAATAAATTTAGTGAGGCGCATGTTTCTAGCTCCTTTGTCCCAGCTTCCTTTTACCAAAGAAGCCTTAGATTGTATATATGTGATCGCAAATATTCATAATTGAGTAATAAATGCCGAATTCAGGTCGGAGTTGCACACTTTTCGCGCACCTGAATGGTCTCAACGACCTCGTCCTCTAGGCGTACAGCGCTCAGAACGCCCGTTTTGTAAGCGCCGGTATCCAGCCCGATCCTGTTTGGCCGATGCGTTATCTCGTCTTCGACAGTATGTCCGTGGACTATAACCTTGCCATGATCGGCCTCGCTGTCGAGAAACTCTCGTCTGATCCAGCGCATATCGGTCGAGCTTTGTTCGGCGATTGATAGCCCCGGCCGTATGCCCGCGTGCACCAAAAGGTAGTCACCAAACTCAACACTATCGAGAAATCCGCTCAAGAAGCGAATATGGCTGTTGGGTATGGCTGAGAGCAGGGCATGTTCAAGTGCCTCTTCGCCAAGTGTTTGGACATAAGCGATATCCACTCCATAGCTTTCTGCGGTCGTGTCGCCGCCATGATGCAACCATTCACGGAGTTGTTTGCGCTCGCCTTTGAGGGCGCGAAGAAGCGCGTCCTCGTGATTTCCCATGAGGAAATGACACTTCAAATCAGCGGGCCGATAGTCGATCAGCAATTCGATGACGCCTTTTGACTGCGGCCCGCGATCTATGAGGTCCCCCAAGAAAACGAGATGGGTTTGCTTAGGCGGACGTTTTGAGAGATCTTCTTCGATGCGCGCCAATAATTGTTCAAGAAGATCAAGTCGGCCGTGTATATCTCCGATTGCGTACGCGCGCTTTCCGGGGGGCGTGGACGCCGCCTTAGGCTCGCTAGTTGATTTACCGGGCCTGGAAAACAGACGGAACATAATATTGATCTCGCTCGCATTGCTTCAGCTAGACAAACTCGTCGGCTCCTGCAGCGGGTGAGCAGATTACGTCTCACATGCTTTATGCTAGCACAACAAGCCGATTGCATCTTCGCCCGCGAATCAAGAGGCATCATTCTTGCGTGGCATCTGACTAGTCATCGTGCAGTCAAGAAAAATCGGTAAACGTTTTCTTAAATTCGGTTGATGGCGGCGTTCGGGTGTGTTGTGCTTAGTACACCTGCAGTTGATCAAGGGCTTCAGTCTTGAGGAGGCAACATGAGCGTAAACGCATCGCACACTTGGTTTGCCGCACAGACGTTGGCAGGTAAAGAAAACATCGCTGTTTCGCATTTAAACCGGCAGGGCTTCGAGACAACATGCCCTCAGCTTTGGCGCACGGTGCGCCATGCTAGACAAACCCGACGTGTTCTTCGCCCGATCTTTCCTGGGTATGTTTTTGTGAATGTGGATATGCAGCGCATGAGATGGCGTGCAATCGATAGCACAGTTGGCGTGTCGAGGATTGTTCGTTTCGGGAACAGGCCAGCAGCAATTCCAACTGATTTGGTCGAGAGCTTCAAAGCTCAAACGGGCGAAGATGGAGCTATCGAGTTTGAAGCAACGTTCGGCGTAGGGGACGAAATTCGCGTCATGTCCGGTGCCTTTCAGGACAGGATTGGATGGATCGTCGAACTTCCGGATGTTGACCGCGTCAAAGTTCTTCTAGGGATGATGACCCGTCACGTTGAAGTCACGCTTCCCAGAAAGCAGCTCGCCAAGGCGAGTTGATTAGTAGAGTAGGTCAGGGGACATGAACACACTCAGTCATCTTGCGGTGGGCACAGAACAGCAGGACCGGTTTTCTCGGCGCCTTGCTGATGCGTTGTTCCGTATACGCTACCAACTTATAGGCGCGATCCTTTTTGGTGTCGTTGCGCCGGTCATTCTCCGCGGGCAGTTCGAACGGCTACCCGACCAGATCGCGAGTTACGATAATTCTCTATTCGGCACGCTCTGTGCGGTGCTCATCGGCTACATGGTCTTTCGGAAAGTCACCGTGCTGCCAGGCTCGAATGCATTCACCAGCATCACGCCTGCATTCCTGTCGTCTTACGGCATAATTATCGCGATCTTTTTTATCCTCAGACTTGATTACAGCCGGGCCCAATTCTTGGTGAGCTTTGTCCTAACCACATGCTGGTTCATCGCGCTGTCTTACTACGTCGCACGTTTTCGGGAGGCTAATCTCGGTCTTGTCTCATCGCAGAAGTTAAAGGAGCTTGCTTCGATACCTGGGGTGAGCTGGGTGAATTTCGCATCGCCAGAGGCGGCGTCCAAGCAGCGTCATTTGCCGCTGGTGGTGAATCTGCGTGACCCTAAGCTTGGTCCGGAGTGGGAGCGCTATCTCGCTGAAGAAGCGATCGCCGGCCGCGTCATCTACAACACAAAACAGATTGTTGAATCACTTGAGGGCAGGGTGCGAGTTGAGCACCTTTCGGAAAACTCGTTTGGCCACTTGGCGCCCGATTCCATCTATGCGCCGGCAAAGCGCTATATCGATGCCGTAACTGCTGCAGTCGCTTTGGTGCTTCTCTCGCCTTTGTTCTTGATTGTTGCTGCCTGGATCAAGCTTGATAGTCCAGGGCCCGTGATCTTCCGGCAAGAGCGCATGGGATATCGTGGCAAGACCTTCACGATGTTCAAACTGCGCTCGATGACTGTGCGGGCGCCTGACGCCGGAGATGAGCGTAAGCTGGACATGACACAGAACGACGACCAGCGCATCACACGCTCAGGTCGCTTTATCCGAAAGACTAGAATTGATGAGCTGCCGCAGCTCTGGAATATCTTTATCGGAGAGATGAGCTGGATTGGCCCGCGGCCCGAAACGCTCAGCCTATCCTCATGGTATGAAGAGGAAATTCCGTTTTACAGGTATCGCCATATTGTGCGTCCTGGGATCACCGGCTGGGCGCAGGTGAAGCAGGGCCACGTCACAAGCGTGGATGATGTCCGCCGGAAGCTTGAATACGACTTCTATTATGTGAAGCACTTCTCGGTCTGGACCGATGTTTTTATTGGTATCCAGACCGTGCGCGTGATGTTTACCGGTCTCGGTGCGAAGTAAGGCTTGTTCTCAGGAAATGCTGATCATCGGCGTATGGGCCGCGCGGATGTGTTTCGTGCTGATTATCGCTTTCTTGGCATTTTTCTCCTTCATAGGTCCAGAAAGTGAAGTCGATGTCCGATCGGTCATCCCTTGGGACAAAGCAAGACATGTGGCGGCTTATTTCAGCCTTACGCTGGTGGGACTTCTCGCCTTTCCTAATCTATCTTTGATCACACTAAGTGGTGGTGCATTGATTGGGTCAGCTATTATCGAAGTTACTCAGCCAGCAGTCGGTCGAACATTTGATCTTGATGACGTGCTGGCGAACGGGTTTGGAATTTTGGCGGTCGCTGCGTGTGTACTTCTGTCGAATTTCAGAGAGACAGTTCGAGCCAAGAGACGAAAGGTATGATCGATCTCTTCTAGGAGGCCGACTGAATTACTATGACGAGCCAAACTCCCGACATCATTTTTGTTAATCGCTTCTTTTGGCCCGATCATAGTGCAACTGCGCAGATCCTCAGCGATGTTGCGCAACACCTCGCTCAGTCTGGTTTCCACGTGCGGATCATCACGTCCCGGATGCTTTATTCTGATCCAAGTCAGGTTCTGACGCAGACCGAGAACTGGAAGGGCGTTGAGGTTAGCAGGGTTTGGACGGCGCGATTTGGCCGGTCCAACCTTATGGGACGAGCGATAGACTATCTTACCTTCTATGTAGCGGCGTTCTTCGCAATTCTACACCACGCTCGAAAAAACAGCATCGTCATATCGAAGACCGACCCACCGCTTATTGGTGTGCCAATAGGACTTGCGGCACGGCTCAAACGAGCGAAACGAGGGAACTGGTTTCAGGATGTATATCCGGAAATTGCGGAGGCTTATGGTCTCAAACTAGTTTGGCCGCTGGTCAACATCCTGCGTTGGTGCCGAAATCGATCCATTCGGAAAGCAGCCATAAACGTCGCCATCGGAGACCGCATGGCAGCTTTTCTGCAGACTGATGCGAAGCCTTCGAGGCCTATTGATGTCATTCATAACTTCTCTGATGATGATGCGGTCCAGCCGAATGCCAAGGGTGTAGAAGAACTACGAGCCGCATGGGGTTTTGATCCGGAAGATTTCGTCGTTGGCTATTCAGGAAATTTGGGTCGTGCGCATGACACTGATACGATATTAGAAGCGGCAGAGCTTCTGCGAGACCAGCCTCGCATCAAGTTTCTTTTTGTCGGAGGGGGGCAACAGCGGGTTTTCGTTGAGGAAGCTGCTGCCAACCGCGCATTGAGAAATATCGTATTCCGAGCTTATCAGCCGCGCGACCAACTAGCCGCTTCCCTCGGTGTCCCGGATCTACACTGGATCAGTCTGAAACAGGAGTTTGAGGGACTGATCCTGCCGAGCAAACTATACGGTATTGCGGCAGTTGGGCGCCCTGTACTTATGATCGGATCGAGGGACGGTGAAATCAGCCGACTGATTTTTGAATTTAGTTTTGGCGCATCAGTAGAGGCAGGCGAGGCGCAAGAGTTGGCGAATGAAATCGTACGCTTCTCTGGCATGCCAAAGCGGGGAAAAGATATGGGCGTTCGCGCTCGCCAATTTCTCGATACCTCCTCGTCAAAAGGCGCCGCGATGGAGCGGTGGAGAAACGTTTTAATGGAGCCGCGATCCTAAATTATCAGACGGCGATTATCTTCAGAGCTGAAAACGTCAGGTCTCTTCTTACGTATTGGGCGCCGTTTGCTTTTATCGTCGCTACTCAAAATTAGAATTGCAAAGCATGTCGCAAACAGGCATGCGATCGCGGGAGTGCGAACAGGGTAATCTACGAGACTGTGAAGAAGAACTATCAATAGAGCCGTCGAGGCCGCTCGTTTTAATCTCCGATTTTCGATCTGCTGTTGGGTCCACACTCTTACGAAGAGCGTCAATATGAGTGCGACGCTAACAATAACAATTAGCGCGCCAGGCAGCCCATACTCGATCATGGCTTCGAGATAGTCGTTGTGCGCGTGGTTTGCGTACGTCGCTGTCACCGCATCTGGGTTCTCATACAGCCTGTAGACGTCGGCAAAAGACCCAGGGCCTGTACCAGCAAGCCAATGATCGCTCAGGATTTTGCCACTTACCTGCCATATACCCAACCGCGACATCTCTGAATTATCGAACGAAGTTACTCCCAAGCCGTCTATGATTGGGCTGAAAACGACTAAGACGACGGCAGCAAGTGTAGCACCAACAACAATTGCTGGCGACGCGATTGGCGCCCGCCCTGACGCCTTCGGCTTGCGAGCCAATAACACGCTTAAGACAAGTACGGGTATCAGCATTGCGTATCCAGCTACGGACCCGGCTGCCACTACGCCTACAAGTATGGTGCAGGCAATAGTTGCGAGGAGAATAGCCTTAGCGTGGTCACCGTCCCCGGAAGCCCAGTCCCTTCGGAGTTGTCCTATCGAAGCCGCGACAAACGGTAGACACATCAATAGAAAACACGCCTGATGGTTGACATTTGCAAAGACGCCTACAGGAAGTCCTCTATTTGTGAACTCGTAGAAATAGAGCTGATCAGTATTACCCCCAAGTATCTGGACAAGACCCAGAAGAGCACTTCCAGCACCTAACATAGGTATAGCCCAATCTAGTCGGCTTGCTCCATAGCGCCAGCCAAGAGCAATTAAACTAACGAGCACGGCTAACGGGGGTAGTATTCCAATAAGTGAAAGCCGAGTGCCATCGGGTGACAAAGAGATTGGCATCATTGATGTAGTTGATAGATCGAGCAGGGAAAGTCCGTTCTCAATCGCAGATCGATCGCCGAGACTTTGCCAGATCCGAGCGGGCAGCGGAATCTGCTGTAGAAAACTCCAAATCACCCATAGACTGGATAGAATAGCGCCAACCATCGCCTCTGGCCCCCAATGCTTTCGCGCGGCTATCGGAATTGTTACGAAAAGTATGAGGAGTGAGACGAAAGATAGCCACAGCCTCGACGCCAAATCGATAACGGACGAACCACCGAATAAGATTACAAGGCTTAGAAAGACAGGAAAAACAAGCCGAATCGTGTGGCGCCTAACTCGAGTAAGCCTCATAATTCATCGCTCTCTAAAGCTGGGTAAATAAATACGTCGGTCACACTAGCCCTCGCGGTTCGCGGAAACTCTCCTGCGACCCCAGAGAATCGGAGAAGCTGAAAATCGCAGCCTTCAGATGGAACAGAGAATGACACGTTCACAGTCTCGGGGACCGTTGAAAGTTCCATTATTGGGAAAGTGAATAGTTTGTCTCGTGCATCCAAACATTTCAAAGTCCATTCGAAATGACCGCCGTTGCGGTAAAGATCTCCCTGCATGGTGAAGGAGGCCTTATAGACCCCGCTAGAAAGCTTAATAATCTGCTCGGCTATCGACGGGTGTCCCTGGCCGAAAAAGCTGACTGAAAGACCGCCTCGATTCTCGAAGCTCGCGAATGAGTGATTTATTTGCCAAGTAAATGGGGCCGAGCCTTCGAGTTGATTGAAGCCACGATCAAAGGGCACTGTCCTGCTCTGTCTGACATCATCGTTCAGAAACTCCAGAAATGCCGTGTAAGCGCGATCGGTTTCGCCATTGCGCACTAGTCCGCGCACGATTGCAGACTGGCTTGAAGGGAAATCGCGAGCGAATGAAATCAGCAATTCTGTATCTTCGAGCTCCGTTGCAAGTCGAGACACAAGCTGTGCGCCCCAACTGGGTTTCTCTTTCAGTAGCTGCTCAACCGCGCGCCTTGATTGGCTACGCTGTCCTAATGTCGTCAGGAGATCAACGAAGTAATTAGTGTTGTTTCGGTCGAGAAGCATTAGCTGCGAAATCTCTACTACCGTGCCAGCGTAGTTTCCATCCGAATAAGCGAGCTCGGCAAGAGCCGCTCTGGCCGTTACACTGCGCGGAGAGATACGCTTTAGGTGTTCAGCAAGTTTACGCTTCTCTGTTCGGGCTGCTGAACTGACACCTGATGCGCCAACTACCCTTATGGCAAACGGGCGCCCGGAAAGAGGATTATCATAGAAATATGATTGTAATGCCAAGCGCGTATCTTCGCCACCCCACGGGTCTTGCACGCTCTTCCAATCTATCCTGTCGAATATATCAGAACTTGCTATGGAGGCATTAACTTTAGGTTTAACGCTTCCCGCCAATTCTCCAACAAGAATAAAACCGACCCACAGCAGGGCTAACCAGCTTAGTATGACCAATGCTGGGCGCATTAATTCTCAGAATCGAAGATTTGTGGGGCACTATCACTATCCGAGAATAGGTGGACTTTCCGACGGATGCTCTCTTTGTTTGGTATCGCGGGTTCTCGATAAGCGTACGCGCCTTTCGCCGAGTAGCTATAGTAGTAGTACGCAGAGTCGTAACCAACCTTCTTGGCGTCGAATTTTGTGAGAATTGCGCCTAATAGATTGCTATGACTTTCCATTAAGCGTCCGATAGTGCGCGTGGCTTGCGGAGTCCGAATTGCCCCAGACTGTATAATAATCGCAGCGCCTTCACAAAGCGAACCGAGCAATGGGGCGTCAGTGAAGCTTAGAACGGGTGGAGAATCGACCAGTACAATATCAAAAGCTTGTTCTGCTTCGGCAATAACAGCCTTGAGCCGAGGACTGGACAGCAGTTCCGCTGGATTTGGCGGGATTACGCCAGCTGGCAAAAGAAAGAGACCTTGGTGGCGTGACGCAACGATATTGTCGAGAAGGTCGGCCTCGCGGGTGAGCATACCCGACAGGCCAATCGACGCGCCCGAGTCTGCAACGAATGAAGGCTTTCGCATATCAGCATCGATGATCAGGACGCGTTGCCCAATCTTAGCAAAAGCCATCGCGAGCGCTATGGTTGAACTTGTCTTTCCCTCGCCAGGACGAGTCGATGTCATTAGCAGGCTGCGCGGTGCGCCGCTTGACGTAGTAAACTGAAGAGCGGTGCGGGTCGAAAAAAAGGCCTCGGATACTGCAGATCGAGGGTCTGCAAGTTCGCTAGTTACAATATCGGTAGTATTCCTTACCTTTGGCACAACACCTATGGCTGGCAAACCAAGCTTGTTCTTCACATCATCAGGAGATTTTATTGTGTCGTCGATGTAGTTTAGTGCAAACGCGAGACCTACGCCCAATGCAAGGCTCAATATAAGGGCCTGAAGCAAAGAGCGTTGTAAGTTCGGCTTGAAAGGGGCGTCAGGTACAATTGCTCTATCGATAATCGAGACCTGACTTGATCCCACACCGCTAGCGATTGAGATTTCTTTCATCCGTTGAAGCAAGGCTTCGTATTGAGTTCTGTTTGTATCCACCTCGCGCTGAATTATTGTATAGTCAATACGACGGTCGCGAAGATCTTGGAGCTCTCCCCTTAGTTCTCCGACGCGATCGCGCAGCGATTTTTCACGAGCCTGAGCCGCATTATACTCAGCTCCAAGCGCAGCGATAATGGCCTCCCGCTCGATCTCAATTTCAGCGTCAATCGATTCGATGCGCGCTTGAAGCTGCTCCATTTCCGGATATCCAGGTTTGAAGGTGCCGAGCTTCTCTTGGTACTCGGCATTCAGCTCGGAGCGCCGGGTGCGCAACCTGCTAAGGTCTTCGCTCTCCAACATAGCGCGAGTGGTTAGATTATTTTGAGCCTCGCGATATCTCTGTTCTGCATCGATGCGAGCGCTTTCTGCAGCTGCAAGTTCTTGATTCAACGATACAATCGACGTGGCGTCTAACGATCCGCCGCCTTCAGTGTCGATCTCCAGAATATCCTCGCTAGCAGCGTACTCAACAAGCCGGCGTTCAGATTCTTCCAGTGCCTGTTTAGTTGTCTGTAGTCTCTCTTCTACGAAGTCTCGTGCGAAAGCAGTCGTATTATATTTCCGCTCTAAGTTCGTCTGAATGAAATTTTCTACGAGCGCATTTGCGATCCTAGCGGTTTCACCAGGGTAGGGGCTGATAAATTCGACGTTGATGACTCGACTGCGACCTTCGGGACGAACTCTTATATTATTGACAATTTTGGTTGCCGCTTCACCAAGACGTTCGTCTCGTGGTAGATTTTGGTCAGCATAACGTTCGTCAGAAGGAAGGTTGAGCACTTCAGCAACACGTTCAGCAAGTGAGCGACTTTGCAACAATGCGTATTGGGTAGCCATGTACTGATCGTCTGCGACCACAGCCGGATCCACGGACGCCCCTTCTATAATACGAGTCTCCTCCCGTTGAACTTCAATGGTTGTCATAGCTTTGTAGAGTGGTGTAACTCGGAGCGTCAAAACAACAGCTGCTGCAACGCCTAAAATCGTAATAGCGAGGATCATCCATTTCCGGCGTAGAACTATGCGTACGACTTCCCAGAAATTGAATCCATCCTCATGGAGGTCCCCTTCTTCCGGGTGGGTAGCCTCGAACCGCTCATACCGGCGAGCATGCGCCAAGGCGCTTGGCCTTCCATTCCTTTCAGGAAGAGATTCAAAGCGGTCGTAATTCATTGGTTTGGTACCTGAGAAATTTTCACTATAAAATCAGCAAGCCCAGCAGTGGCACTGCTCTTAAAAAGTCGCCATAAGTACGGCGGGCTTCTGAGCCATCTACAACTATTATGTCGTTTCCGAACACTCGTGGGTCATCAGCTTCGCCGCGGCGGATGGCAGTTAGGTCATATCCCGCAACTACGCGCTGTCCCTCGACTTGTCTGAAAATCACTACCTTTCGCGGATTGGCCAAGTCGCTGGTGCCGCCGGCGAGCGCCACCGCCTGAAGTAGGCCAATCTCGCCTTTGACGGGGAATATTCCGGGATTGTTCACAGAGCCTTCTACGGTAACTTGCTCACGGAGCTTCTCTTCGATTGTAACGCTTACGTCTGCATCCTGAAGATAGTTGTCTTCAAGCCTACGTTCTAAATTGCTAGCTAGTTCAAAAGCGGTAAGTCCCTTGGCTTCTACTTCTCCAATAAGGGGCATTTTCATGCGGCCAAGATGATCGACCTGATAGTCACCATCAAGCTCGTCCACGCCGAACACACGTATTTGCAACATGTCGAATGGGCCTATTCGAACATCGCCCGTTTGAACGATTGTGGTGGTGTCCGGAACAGGTAAGGACTGCGCCATATTGGCATTCGCCGATGAACCACTGCTACATGCCGACGCCATTAGCGCGGCGAGCAAAGCCAGAGTTAAAAGCAATCGATTCATCTGCAATTATCCTCACTGTGGGTGGCGTCTGATATCCTTACAATCCGACTTCCCATATGCAACTCTAAGCTCGCCTGGCGGTCATCGTTATGCGCGAAAGTTATGCAAAGCGCATGCCAACTTGAGTGTTGCTCAGCCTTCGTGAAGACGTGTGACAGCCGCATTAATTTGCATTTTCTCAAGGGTGGGATTGAAGACGAGGATCGACTTCAATCTCATGCTTATTGGGAACTGTCCCCTCACAGGTTCCGCTATCTTAAGAATGTTTGACTGGCCAACAGTAACGGAGGATGTGTCATGCCCAAGACGAAAAACGTGCTCCCGGCGAGGAAACCTGCAAACTAATAGAATCGCGCGAGGGAGGGCATCCTCGATTGGCTGGACAACGAATGTGGTAAGCCGTGCACCAACGGTTCTAACCTCTTCCACTGACGAGGAGACGGATCAAAAAGAGCAGAGTAAGCGAACAGCAGATTATCTAAATGCCAAAAGAGCATCGTGCTGGCATGACGGCGGCTGATCTATGCCGGAATTAGGGGCTACGTGAATTTAGCTCCCGATGCTGCCAGCGCTAGTATCATGACAGCTGATCTCAATCATGTCGTCATTATGTTGGCGGCCGGCTGAAAGATCGTAGATGTGGTCGGCTTGTGTCGAGAACGCCTGCGCGCGCTTTCCACTGGAGGTGGTTGGGAGGACCGCTGGCTGAATAGTCTAGGTCACGTTTGCCAACGCCATGTATCAGTGAGGACCTCCGCGCGGACTGTCTTGGGATCAATTGCGCGTCGGCACTTGCAAGATCTTTCACGAAGGCTGGTAGAATGCCCAAGCGGTAAACTATCATATGGCTTTTGATTAAGGAAGCGAAGACACACCGATCTATAAGCATCTTGGCCGAGGATAAAAAGTTAAGAATTTCAATGCTACTGATTACGATTATAGCGAGCGCTCTCCTTACTCCTCTTATTTACGCACTTCGAAGAATCCGGCGGTGGAGATACGTGATTAACGACCTGAATACCAAGAACGTCTTCTATTGCGCTTGGTGCATCAACCCTATTCTCGGCCATGTACTTGCGCACCTCAAACAATTTGGCGTCAACAAGATACCGATACCAGAATCCCTGCAGGAAATGGAATGCCAAACCCTCACGGCCATCGAGGAAGCCTAGCCGGAAGAAATAGCGATACAAGAAATAGACTAACGCCCTTAGCCCCAATGGTGCGCGGGCATAGATGTGCTCTTTCACCCAGCGTTTAAAACCCGCCTGTTGCCGCTGGGCGAGATTAGCGACCGTCTCGCTCGCCATGAACCTGTCTGACAAATTTAACAAATCTACGACTTCGCGCGATGCATAATTGTTATGCTTCTCGGTCCACCACGTCAGCGAATTACGATTATCGTCAATCAGTTCACCTCGAAAATCCGCCGCCCGGCCTTCGAAAATAATATGTTCGTCCATCCAGCGGTTCTCACAGCGTCCTTTGCCATATCGGAAGAGCCGAGCCACGCGGATCGGGAAAATTCCTCCCCATTTGATTCGCCGGCCGAGAAAGTGGATCCTTCTACCTACATTTACCGCAGCGACCGAAGTAGGAAGTCGGGCCAGCTTTTCCTTGATCTCCGCGGCTAGTTCCGGGGTCAAATATTCATCTGCGTCGAGGCGTAGAACCCAGTCAGTTTCAGCTGGCAGGTGGTCCAGCGCCCAATTGAACTGGGTCGAGTAATTGACCCAACTGTTTTCCAGCACGGTAGCGCCGGCAGCTTGGGCTAATTCGCACGTTCGGTCGGTCGATCCGCTATCAATTACATAGCAATGCGATGCTATCCCAGCGACAGAGGCGAGCGCTCGCTTGATGTGTTGATCCTCATCGCGCGTTAAGACTATGACTGTGAGATTGTGTGAAGAAGTCATGAAGTGCATATTTCGTGGAGTTACAACGTTCTGATCAAGCGCCACGCTACGACGAAATCGATACCGTATCCCTGATTGCGCCGTGAACTATCGCCGTAGAAAATAAATAATCATCTAGAAACCGAGTCCGGACCATGTTTCTGTAATAGGCGGTGTAGAGATCGTCGAATAAGGCGGGTCTCTGCGCTGCTTTGAAAAGGGCCAAACAGCGTCGCTGCAGACATATTCGGCTGACACAGCGCTAAGCGCTATTACCGAATTCCGCTTTCGCTTCTCTTGCCCAATACCTGAGCAGGATTGCCGACAACGATAGTGCTATCATCGACGTTCTTCATCGTCACCGCTCCGGCGCCTACGATCGCATTCGCACCAATAACCACGCCCGGCCCGACGAAGGCGTTAGCGCAAATCCAGGCGTCGTTTCCGATCACGAGCGGCGCCTTGATCAGTCGCATTGCGGGGTCACGCCAGTCATGGGTGCCGGCGCAAAGGTGGGCATACTGCGAAACGGTCGCGCGCTCGCCAATGCAGATCGGCCCCAATGCGTATAAAATCGCATAGTCACCAACCGCGGCCTTGTCGCCGATTTCGATGTTCCATGGGATCGTCACTCGTACACTCGGGTAGACATGTACATCGCTCCCTATCTTCGCTCCGAACAAGCGTAAGATCATCCGACGCCATCCCCAAAAGAGACGCGGACTGAAGCGGAACAGTGGCCTGGCAAGCGCCCAGAGAACCCGGCCAAGCTGCTCAGACCGTGTCCATTTGCGCTCCGCGCGATTTGTGATGATGTCGATTGCCATTAGAAACGTTCGCCCTTTGCCTGCCCTACGCCCAAGCGCGGAGCACGAAATTTCGAGGAAAGATTCAAAGACGTTTTCTCGACGACCACGTAAAAAAGACTCGCTACGATGATCGCGAACGCCATTGCGAGAATGAATTTCAGAATGAAGGCGGACTGACCTGAGAGGCCTGCTACGTTTATTATACCGAAGGCCACTCTGTGAGTTGCATAAAGCGAGTAACTGACAACGCCCAGTGAGACAAACGGGAGGAGCAGGCGGGATGATATCCAAGGCAATTTAAGCTCAAGCGACTTGCCGCAATATACAAGGCCCGCCGCGCCGACCGCGAGCGGAAGCGCACTAACTACCTCGTCGGTCAGCATATGCAATAAGAAGCCGCCGATCAGCGCGCTGACCCATGTGAAATGCCAAAGTGCTCCGCTTAATGCCGGCGATCGACCGGCTTCGATATCGGCAAGGTATGCGCCCGCCGCCCACATGAAAACAAATGGTAAGAAGATTGGCCCCCCTCCATGAGCATATGGGAAGAGGCGCTCAAGATCGAACACAAGATAAGCACCGACATAGGCTGCGCTGACGGCGAATGCGAAGCCGAGCCCGAGCTTTGCCCCATGCGAACGATTGAACGCAAACAGGAGCGGATAGAAGAGATATAAGTGTATTTCGATCGAGAGCGTCCAGAAGACCGTGTTTGTCCCGAACATCGGTGCAACAATTCCCTGCAAGGTGAAGATGGAAGCCAACAGACTTCGTGTACTCAACTCGCCTACCGTCAGTACACCACCTTGGCGCAGGTATAGATGATCGACTAGGGCCGTGCACAGCAGGGCCGCAAGGTAAATAGGATAGATACGGAGAAAGCGGCGGATAAAGAAACGCCGCCAATTCACCTGCGTGTTGCGCGACTTAGCCAACTCGAATGCGAGCCGCCGATGGATGCAGTAACCGCTTAAGACAAAGAATATTTGCACACCGAACCAACCATATGAGAATGGATAGGTCGCATAGCCGATCCACACTGATGGGTCGGAGCTGAAGCCGTTCTGCGCCCAGCTTCTAGACACGCCGACCCAATAATCTGCACGCGCGTGATAGATCACAACAAGCAGCGCTGCGATGCCACGCAATGCGTCGACGACCAAGAGTCTAGATTTGGACTGGGAGACCATTGACCTGTTACTCTAATCTAGCACCACGTGCTCGGGCTTGCCGGACCGTCCTCGGAGCCACTTGTAAGTATCTGCGTGCTGTGCTGCGATTTGCGTCCACATGTACTTCTCTTCGACCAGTCGGCGACCTGCTGCCCCCAATCTATTCAGCTGCCCCCCGCCTATCGTATCAGCAATTGCCTTTGCCATTTCACCGGGGTTGGTGGAGATTTCAATTGCCGCACCACTCGCGAACCCGGTGGAAAGGTTACATTCACGAGTCATGAACACTGGCAGTTTGTACGACCATGCCTCGAGCACCGTCATTGGCAAACCTTCAGAAAAGGACGGTAGGATGAAGGCATCTACTGTTCGCAGCAATTCCTCCTTTGCGGCGCCGAAGACCGGCCCGTGGATGCGCACGCTGTCGCTAATTCGTAATTTTTTGATTTCGGCTTCTAGATCGTACAGATGCCCGCCGTCGTCCCAGCCGGCGATAACAAGTTCCCAGTCGGCAAAAATGCCGGGCGCTTGCTGCGAAAAACTTGCCCAGGCGCGTATCAGCTCTAGTAATCCCTTCTTCGGGTGGATCCGGCCGAGAAAAAGCATTTTATGGCGCCCATCTCGCTTACGCATGTCCCCAATTAGCTCCGGCAGGTTCGAACCGTTGGGAATGATTGCGATCGGGTTGGTGAGACCGAAGGCGCGAATCGCCTCGGCCTCCGATGTATTCAACGCGTGAAGACAGTCCGCGCCCCGCAAATTTGCGTACTCGAATGCGTGTCCGACAATTTTTTTCTTCCAAGCCGAGTTCTTCAACGCCCATGGATCGAGCATCCCATGCGGCGAGATAATCAAGGGCTTTCTGGTCTCTCTCTTCCATTTCGCAACGGCGCGCGAAATCATAAGCCAGATCCCATGCAAATGAAGTACGTCGTGGTTGCCTTGCCGCAATTTCGAGTGAAGATAAGGGGCGAGGCCGACGGCCCTGGGGCCGTGTGAATTGACAAGGACCGGGTTGATGGGCCGCCAAGCGAGGCGGTCGGCTTCGCTATATTGGTCACGTAGCGCATAGACACGTACATCGACCGACTGGGTTAGAATGTTTTGTGCTGGATTTAAGACCGCATCGAAAAGTCCCCCAGCGGATCGCGACATTGAACCGACCACTATCCCGACTGATAGATCCGCCGATTCATTCACTGGTTGCTTTCGGGATTGCATCAGGAAACGGGCCCATTGAGGCGGGTAAAATAAGGGTCGTCGATGCTGAGTGCGCGCACCGGTGTAGCCGGGACCCCTGAATATATGTGATGGCTCTCCTCAGGAGTGCCGCGGAACATAGACCCTGCCGATAGCACGGTCCCTTCCGGCAGCACCGCTCCTTTCACTATGGTACTTCTCGATCCAATTAGGCAATACTTGCCAATTGTTACTGGTCGGGATGTCTGGCGATTAGTTCGGATGTCGATTCCATGCGTTAATATCTGCGAATAGAAACCGGCCACAGTCGTGAATGCACCGATCGTCACGCGGGACGTGCAGTCAACGATATGACGCGAAGTGAGCGAAGCTCCCTCTCCCATGATTAATTCGGAGGCACGCCCCGCTTCTTGGAAGTGCTCAGTGATCCCAGATGGAAAGCCATAAATCCAGTTGAACGTGCCGATAATGGCGCCTTTGCCCAGTTCGACTTTATCCACATTGCGAATGACGCTGAGCGTTCCGATGTAAGCGCCCTCTGACATCACAAGCATTCCAACGCGGATGTAGGCACGACCAATATTCGCTTCCGGCGAAATTCGGTAACCTAGCAATGCGCGATAAATTGCTCGCCGCAATTTTCCGGGAAGAAATATACCGAGAATAAAGGCGAGGAGTGCCTGCCATAAGGCCGGCGATGGTGGCAGCTTCGTCATATTGACCCTTTAAAGCTGAAGATTTATTTTCCCCAGAGAGCGCAATCCCGTTTTTAAGCTTTTGGCGCTGGCAATCCAGCTGATCTAAGACCTCCCGGATTGTTCGCCCGGAGGTTGCCGCGAAGAAAATATGCAACGAAGGTGAGAATGGCGACAAAAAAGGAAAAGGAAACATAAAATACCGCGGAGTGGTGCGTCACCATATGCAGCGAGGGCACAATTCCTGCTGCATACCACACCTTGTCCCAGCTGTTTCCGGCTAGCGCTCTGAGCCATAGTCGGCCCATGATATAAGCATTGAAGTAGAACAGCAGGCAACCGAAATACCAAAACTCCATGAATGCCGTTGCTATTCCTGTCTGCGTACTGCCTGCACTCGGTACATAACCGGTTACGCTATATGTGAGTTCAGCTGGCCAGGGAGTCAGCATCAGACCCTGCTTGACATCGGCCCCAACGAACTGCGCGGGGACATACTGGAATACGAAGCGGTTCCAGAACTGACCGCCCAACGTGTAGCGATCGCTAATTTGCACAGCGGAGACTAGATTCGCCGCGTTCTCTATCTCAGGTGACGCTTGCGGATTGTTTATCGGATTCAGAGCTAAGAAATCGATTTCGGCTATTTCGGAGAGGCGTGGCACTTGGCCTTCTCCGGAAATTCCACGTATTTCCTCTGCGGCAAACATCCCCATCGACGTCACCATAAGACCTGCGATTACGGCGACTCTCGGTACCGCGTAGCTGCGCACTACTAAAAATGCATAGGCTGCAATTAGACACGCCTCTAGGATCACATGCCGTCGGAAGTAGAATATGATGTAGGGTGCGAACATCACCACATTAATTACGAGCAGAGCGGTGCTGAGCCCGGTCTTGCGTCGAAGGAAATACATTAACGAAAGCGCAAAAGACGCGGTCTTGATGCTGAGAATGAGAGAGAAAATAGCCGCATGCCCGGTCCACATCGTGCTGCCTTGTGCTTCTATCGGATCGGCGCCCAACCCCAGAAAGCCGATAAGTGCGAAGCCGGTAAGGATGACTGCCGCTTTCCCAACTTTTCCTTCGTGCACCCGCGGAAGTAATCCGGCAAGCGGATTGACGGTCCGTCGCGTGCCCATTCTCCAGCCGAGAATGACCGCAGCCAGACATAGCAACGACATAAACAATAGCGCGGCGAGTGCCCCCTCCGGCGCGACCCGTCTGACAACTAGGCTCCACAGCTGCGGCACGACCCACCCTGCATAGACGGCGGCGAAGAGTACTGGCATGTGTATGTATCCGCCACGTCGAGCGAGTCCGATCCCGAGTGCCATCACCGTGAGCAGGCAAACTGCAAAAAAAAGAGTTTCTTCGAGCGAAATGATTGGTCTCCAAGATCGGGAACCGGCAGCGACGAAGGCGTTGCCCTGTCGGCTTCGTTATTGCCGAGGATTATATTTACATGTTTATCTTTGCATCGGCAAAAACAGCTTTCACTAAACGGTCTGGATAGGTGTCCCAAGCCATGGATTTCATGGACGCACGCGCGGCACTAGCGAAACGGTTTCGCTTTTCCCGGTGGCGGACAATATCCTCAATCGCATCGGCTAGCGCTTCCGGATCTCCGACAGGAATGATGATCCCGCTGACCCCGTCCTTGACACGCGAACCCGCCGCAAAGGTTGTAATGACAGGAATGCCGCATGCCAATGCTTCGTAAGTTACACCCGCAGAGCCCTCTGCCAGTGTGGGTAGTGCAACGACATCGGCGCGTTCGTACTCTTCGACCATTTGCCCCCTCGTTAGTCGTCCTTGGAAGTTGAGATGCGTGGTCTCGACATGGTATCGGACCTCATCACTGACATCACCTACGACCCTAAATTCGAACTTCCGGTTACGATCTCTCAAGATGCTGGCGGCGCGCGCGAAATAGTGGATTCCCTTGCGCAGATCGGCGCTGCCCGGAAAAAGCACGCGCCCTTCGACGGGAACATTCACCAGTTCCAGCCATGACGGGTGTAAGGTATAAGGCTCGACCCAGACCGTTTCTGGATCCGCGCCCCAGTTGTTAATAAGGTCGTTTGCCACGAAGGGAGATGCGCACAGGAAGCGATCAGCAAGCGTCATCATGCGTGGGTAGGCAGGATTGTCGCTACCCATTGCGCTTCGATAAGACACTACGGGGCGGCCCCAGCCTGGGTTGGCCGCATATTCGGCATCGACGATACGCTCATAAGAAGGCGCTATCGTAACGTCAGCAACGATCTTAAGTCCTGCCTCTTTAGCTTTCTCTAGAAACGCATCGGCCTCTAGCGTCTGACCGCTCATCATCGCATAGACATGTGTAGCATCGCCAAAGCCTTTGGCTAACATTGCCTTCGACCAAGCCGCATTGAACTGTCGTCTCGCCAACACCCGTCCGCGATCGTCGGGTGTTCGGAACTTACCCCATTCGTAAAGTAAGGACGCACGGTCAAAGGTATGAGTAAACGGCCGTACGTATTCCGGCGGCATTCGGCTGCCGAGCCGCGCCAGAGGTGCTCTTAGCCTAGCCGGCAGCGGAGTGTTCGCAAGGGCTCGCGCCAATAGCCCGACACCGCTTGTCCCGGCAAGATCAGTGTAAAGCGCCTCCAGGCGGCCAACCTTTGCCAATGCTGCAGGCACCGCATAATTACGACGAGCGCCCATCTGAATAACAATCGCCTTGCCTGCCAAGATATACTCTTTTCTTCTCGCGCTGGACATCGCGTTATCCTAGCTGCTGGCGGTCAATATCCACCAGCAGCCGCGCAACATCGGCCGCCTTGGTTTTCGCTCGCCATCCTATTGCAACTTCTGCGCCTGATGGATCGCCTACTAACCTCGCCGGCTCGCTAGGCCTTACGAACCGGGGATCGGTCTCGACGTGATCCCGCCAATTGAGACCCGCATGACGGAACGCGACATCCAGGAATTGCTCGAGCGACGTCGACTCGCCGGTGCAGATCATGAGGTCCTGCGCGTTCTTTGCCTGTAACATTCGCCACATTGCTTCGACGAATTCGGGCGCATAGCCCCAATCGCGCCAGACATCGAGATTGCCGAGCGCCAGCTTGTCCTGACGACCGTCAGCTATTGCAGCAACGGCTCTGCTGATCTTCCGGGTCACGAAGCTTGGGCTGCGCCGCTCGGACTCGTGATTGTAGCAAACCGCGGTGCAAGCAAACATTCCAAACGCCTCGCGATAGACACGGGTAATGTTAACCGCAAAGGCTTTGGCCACTCCGTAGGGCGATCGCGGCAGCATCGCGGTGGCCAGTGATTGCGGACTTTCGGTTGGGGAGCCGAATATCTCGCTGCTGCCGGTCGTCAGGAAGCGGGGTTTTTTGTCGAGGTCGCGCAGCACTTCAAGGATACGCAGCGTCGCCATCGCGGTGAAATCGCAGGTCGATTCGGGGATCTCGAAGCTAACCCCAACATGGCTCTGACCGGCGAGATGATAGAATTCATCTGGTTCGACTTGGTGCAAGAGACGCCGCAGCGTCGTAATATCGTCAAGGTCACAATAATGCAGGAAGAGACGCTCGTTGTAGATAGCTGGGTCTCGCGTCAGGTGATCGATGCGCGGCCGATCAATCGTGCTAGAGCGCCGCAAAACTCCATGCACTTCGTAGTCTTTCGAAAGCAGAAGGTCGGCAAGGAACGAACCGTCCTGCCCGGTGATTCCTGTAATAAATGCAATTTTCATTGCTGCTTTCCGGCAACTGCAGGAAGGGGCGAGTTGAGAAATCCTTCCCACTGATCAACAAGTCGTTCAAAACTGAAGTTTTGTCGGTAATGTTCCTGCAGCGCCTCGCCATCAATCTCGCCACGGCCTATACGCGCCGCTAAATCATTATAAAGTAAAAGAAACTCCTCGAGTTTGCCCGATGTGATCGCGCTTTGTGGGTTGGCATAGTCGGGAATGCCACCAACACCATTGGCAACAAACGGCACGCCGCAGGCCATCGATTCCAGCAACACCAGCGGCGCGCCCTCTTTCCCCCAAGTCGGCAAAAGTGTGAGGTCATACCGCTGGAGCAGATTGATATACTCTTGCCCACGCGGATAGCGCCCTTTGAGTGAGATGCGGTCTCCAAGTCCATTCTTGTTGATTAACGCAGCAAATTCATCGTGGGCCGGGCCCGTACCCCAAATATCGAGCCGCTCGGCATGCTGAGAAAGACAATCCCAATTCTCGATTAGCCAGCCTGCCCCCTTGTAATTAATGAGGCGGCTGAAATAGCCAAGGCGAAGTTTGCCTTCTCCTCCCCGCGGCAGCTTCGGCGCCACCGGAATGTTGGCCTCGACCTCCAGAGGCTCCGGCAATGCGGGGATGGTCACATGTGGCCGGCACCATGAAAATTCGCGAACGAATGCGCGTTCGACGCCGCTGCCTTGGGCCACCATCGCATGGAAACCGATGCGAGCCATATCACGTGGATCTAACCAAGTATTGCGCTCTCCGCTCATCACTTCGAAGAAGACGCGCCGCCGTGCACCTTTGATCGCGTAAGCTAGTGTCATCGCCTTCCAGCCTGTGCCTGCCACGACCACTGCATCGGGGCGGGGGCGCGCCTTTCGACCAATCCGAAGGATATCGCCGATAGTGCGGTATTCGCTAATCTCATAGTGCCCATTCTGAGGCAGGCCCGGCGGGTCATTACGCTGCGGCCCGGGTGTAATTGCTTCGACGCTGTGGCCGCGTGAGACCAGCCCATTGGCAAGCCAATGGGTGTGGGTCTGAATGCCGCCATGATTGTGGAGATAGCCGATCAGTATGATGTGCATAATAATTCCGCGACATGACGCAGCTGCCAAGACAGCGTTCAAACCGCCCTTTTCTTAATAATCTGCTCGACCCAGTTGACTGCCCAGTTAATATCGCTTCGCCATGAAGCGCAAAACGCAGCGACGGCAGCTGTGCCAACGATGAAAAGCACCGAGGCGACCGTAGCGAGAGCCAGAGCACGAATAATTGGCGAGGCGTCCAGTCCAGCAAGCAGTGGGATAGCGCCGACAGCGGCGGCGAAGCCAGCCACGGGAGGAGCAACATCGATAATCAGGCGTCTGGACGAAATGCTTGCAGTGCGAGCGGAAACGACAAGAATAGGAACAGCGAGAAGCCACGAGACCGCGACTAGGCTCCAAGCCACACCGACCGCGCCGTACTGCAGACCGATTGCAAATGCGACGAGATGTAGTGGGCCGGCCACAAGGCTGTATTTGAGCATCACGTCGCTCCGTCCAAGCGAAAGGAAAACGTACCGAGCCAGTTCCCAAGCGATGCTCGGTACAATCGATAGTATCAGAACTGCGAAGATGATTGTGCTCTTGTCCCAGCCCGGCCCAAGCGCAATATCAATGATGAAGTCCGCATTGACGAACAATACTGTCGCAAACAACGCACTTAGCGCTGTGACAGCACGAGCCGCGCGCGTGAACAAATCAGCCCATTTTTCGCGCTCGTCTTGGAGGCGACTAAGTGCCGGGATTACAGCCGAAGCCACTGGCCCGCTTATAAGCATCAACGGCACAAGAAGAAGAGAGTAGGCGCGCGCATAGTAGCCTAAATTTTCGCTTCCCCAACGCCAGCCAATCAGGCCGTTGTCCGATTGTTTCCACATCCAACCCAAGATATTTGAAAGCATTATTCTTGCGCCAAAATCGACCGCTGAGCGCACTCCGCTGCCGCGCTTTGGAATTGACGGTCGCCAAGACGATGCGATCCAGAAAAATAGAACATCGGCGGCGCCGGTGACCAGTTGACCTGCGACGATCGACCAGTAGCCGAGATCGGTCCTCCATGCCGTGCTACAAGCAACTAACACCCCTGCAGCATTAGAAACGAGCTGTCCTAAATTGAGCGTGACGAATTCCATTCGCCGACTGACAATTGCACGATGTTGAGCGCGAAGCGCAAGCATGGGCATCGTAAGCGCGAGCGTAACGATTACGAGGGTCACTCGCTCATCATTGAATAGCCAACCAGCGAGGGGCGCAGCGATCCAGCACAACAGCATTAGGCCAAAGCCTACAGCAATATTCAAAAAGAAAAGCGCGCTCACCAAGGACTGGTTTATATGGCGCCGCTGTATCGTGGCAGATGTAAGGCCCATGTCCTGAAAAAGGCGGATGAAGCCAGTTACTGCTAAAGCCATGCCGACCACGCCGAAGTCGTCAGGCGTGAGCAGGCGGGAAAGAATTGCAAGCTGTGCAATCTGGAGCACAAGGAAGATGCCATGTGATCCCAACGCCACCGTGCTGCCTCGGGCCACCCTCACACTTAAGCTGGCATCCCCCGCTACCGGATTTAGAGAATTCTCTCGGCGACGCAGGCGCACTCGTTCCGCGCTCTGGGAGGAAAGCTCTTCACCGTGCTGGGAGTTGTCTGGCATTGATCATCTGCGTTGCTAATCCGTGCGGCGTGTGAGAAATATGACATTCTGTGGGCCGCCGCGGCCCTCACTTATCACGAGTTCGCGCATACGTGGTTCGACGTCCTCCAGCTCTGGAAATGAGGCCGGGTCGTGATCAACATATGTTACCATTCGGCAGTTATGTGTTTTTGCGAACCGCTCCCGGAGTAATTTTTCAACCCCAGGAGCAGGCCTTTCGTGAAGCTCGATTATCATGTCGCACTGCTCTAGAATCGGGCTTTTGTTCAAATCGAAAAGCACCGCCTCATAGCCTTCACAGTCGGAAAAAATGAGGGTGTTCGGTAGTACGTGACTATTGATCCACGCGTTGTCGCACATCGCTTGAGTATCGACATTGGACGCTTCGTTCACAAGAGCAAGCTTCCTCGTGGCTTTGCGCGCCCAGCGATCTGTGTCGAAGCCGACAACCCGAGTGTTCGGCATTAGAAGTCCAAAGCCTACTGAATAGAAACCATCTGCGGTGCCGATATCTAGCAGCATTGCATAGTCTTTCCGAGCAATCTCCTCGACCCAGGGGTGGAGTTCAGATTCATAGCTCCCACATAGGCGATGTACGAGATTGCGCTCGCGCGCAGTATCTTCGGGATACTGCATACCCTTGAAGGGGCCCCTCAAAACTGTTCGCCCATGTTTTTCGATAAACTTTCGCGAGGCGTCCAAGCGACCGCTCGAACGTTCTCGTTCCATGATTTGTCTTTGTGATCGAGCTGAAAGCAATTCCAAGGTGACACGAGGAATTAACTTCATTCCAACAGCCTTCAAAGCACTCTTTAGCATCATTTCATCCTTTGCGTGATCAGCATGGGTGATCTTTTGAATTCGAAGAACTTGTTATGCTGCGGTAAGAGGCGACGAAGGCCGATTTTCCCGCGACCAAGAACGCACGTTTGGCCTTGGCTTTATGTGGTGATGCCTAGATTTACACCTTCTGTTCTCATCACCTCGAAATCGGCAGCGACCTTCTCGCGCGCCAGATCGCAAGGGTAAAGTGGATGCGGCTATTCTATCTTTCGCCTTGGTCGGATCGCCTAGCAAAGTCTAGCTCACGTAGAGCAAAGATAGGCCGTCGACGTCGACGATGAAGCGCCCGTCATCGAGTGGGTAGCCCTTCTCATTGAGGCCTCCGACACAAACTGAGGTATGAGGTGCTTGAGCGCTGAGAATATGCGTTGTGCATCTCAGTAGCCGTGGAACTGGAGAGCGCGTAGTGTGCGGAATCGTACTGATGCATCTGGGGGGGGGGGCGAGGATTGCACATCTGAACGGGGTGCCATTGCCGTACATAAGGGGTTTCTTTTTAGGAGGGCGTCACTGCTGCCCGCGCTCAAGATAATATTTTAGACGACACACTTTAGTCCCGAATTGCGCAGTCGCTCAAAGAATATTAACGATAATGGCCCCACTGATGATGGATAATTATAAAGTTGAGGCGAAAAAGGGCGTTGCTTCTAAAACGGCTACCGCAGTGCAGGGTGAAGCAGAATTGCGTCTCCCCACACAACATTTCTAGCGTGAGTTAGTCCCGCCAGACCTACCGGGTCAACCGGATAAATTTTAAAATGATATCTATTTTCGGGTTGACTGCAGGTTGTGCACTCGCGGCTAGGCGAATGATCTACCAGCAATTCGCGCTGTCCGAGAATTGCTAACCATAACAAGGCTTAGTCTCGTGGAATCCACCGTGCTTGTTTTAAACAGAATGAAGTGAGACGGACTTCCGCAGAATAATCAAAAAGCCCCGTATCCTGATTGGACACGGGGCTGCAGATGCTAATTTTGGATCGTTAGATCCGAACTTGCTCCAGAGCGCCATGATAGCCGCGAGAATGCTGGCTGCCCGGGATGTCGATGGCTTCGAGGCGCATGGCGCGGCGGTAGATCTGAAGGGTGCGGGCACCGAGTTCTTCACGAGTCCAGGATTTGGCCGCTTCGAGACCCGCCTTACGCATTTCGAGCATGGTGTGGCGGTCATTGAAGAGGTTGAGTACGGTTTCGGCGATAGCGTCCGGCGTGCATGCTTCTGCCAGCCGACCGCAACCGTGGCGGTGGATGTGCTCAACAGCAGCTGGATCTTCGGCGCAAGCGATCAGCGGGCGGCCGAATGCGGCTGCTTCGTGATAGACTGATCCGAAGGACTGATAGCGCGATGGTGCGAGCACGGCCTGGCAGCGTGCCAGAATGTGCGTCATCGATTCATCTGTGACGCGGCCATAGTCAAAGACCTGTTCCAGCAGGCTCGTCGACACGCCAAGCTGCGATACCCGCGCATCCAACGCACCGCTTTCGAGGCCCATCAGATGAAGCTCGGGGAGGGGCTCACCCTGATCACGGAGCTGTTCACTGACTTTCTGGAAGGCCAGAAGCATTTCGTCGAAGCCCTTACGCTCGCTATCGTCGCCGATATAGGCGAGGCGAAGCCGGGCATGGGCAGGCGGAAATTGGGCAGAGATGCCAGCTTTCCTGATCACCGGATCAACCGAAAGCGGGGTGACCATGTGAATGAGACCTGGTGTGATGTCATACCAGTTGCGGATTGCGTTCGCGTGGCTTCGGCTGTTGGAGATGATGGCATCGGCGCTGTGGTTGCAGCGCGCTTCCATGCCGCTGACGATGCGGTTGGAAATGCGCTGGCCGAGTGTGCTCGCGTCAGCTTCATCAATTCCGTGCGGCGCAGAGTTGCGGATAACAATCGGCAGACCGCAGTCCATCAGCATAGCGGCGGGCGCGCCCCAATTTGAGGCTTCAATCAGATCGAATGGGCGGCGCTCATGTTCTTCATGCACACACTCGCGGAAGGCTGCAGCGGTTGCTGCAAACTCAAGACCCGGGATCTTGCGCATCAGACGGCGAAGGCCCGTGATGCGGCCGGCGCAACCGATAACCTCAATGCGCTCATGATCGGTGCGGACGACATCGTCGCGGTCCATCGTAAAGACGCGAACGTTCACACCATGACGCGCAAGACCATGCGCGACTTCGCAGGCCACGCGGCCTTTCGCTGTCGGAATGGGCGGGTATTCCCACGTCAGCAGCGCGACTTCCAGGGGTGGGTTCTCTTCCGGCCCCTCAACCGGCGTGATCGGGTTGGTGTGTTGCATCTGTCTCATGCTGACCACAACGTGAAATGCCGTTAACGGTTGCATTCGTGTTCGCAGATGGTAGGGATAAGTGTTGCTTTCCAATCACAGCACCGCTCACCCAACGCGCCTTCGGCAGAAGTGCGCGTTTTTTAAGTTTGGAGCTTAAAGTCTTGGTTTCGTGACTGGTTTTGCGGCAGGCGCAATCTAAGTCCGTCTGGTCAGCCCGCGCGCCATTGCCTCCAAAATTTCCGGCAGCTAGGTGTGATGTATAGCTGTGGAAAGGTACAAGCGAGACGCATGTCGAAAGACAAACAGCCATTCGATGAGATGTTCGGAACAGGCGACGAGCCGCGTGAACCGTACAAGTCGTATCATAAATGGTTTGAAGGCGAGCAGAATGCGCGCCTCCGCAGAAAAGCCGAAGAAGCCGAGCAGGCGTTCAGGCGCACAGGTATTACTTTTAATGTTTACGGCCGCGAAGAAGCTAACGAACGGCTGATCCCGTTCGACATCGTTCCGCACGTTTTGTCCAAACGCGAATGGCAAAAACTGTCCGAAGGTATCGAGCAGCGCGTGCGCGCGCTGAACGCCTTCCTTCACGATATTTATCATCGCCAGGAGATCCTGAAGGCGGGGCGTATCCCTGCGCACATGATCAGCAATAATGAAGCCTATCTGCCGAAGATGATCGGCGTGGAGCCGCCCGGCAGCATCTACACCCATATTGTCGGCACAGATATCGTTCGCACGGGCGAGGATGAGTTCTTCGTTCTCGAAGACAATGCGCGCACGCCATCGGGCGTCTCCTACATGCTCGAAAACCGCGAGACGATGTTCGAGATGTTTCCCGAGCTCTTCATTCAGAACCGTGTGTGCCCGGTATCGACCTACCCGAAGCGCCTGCGCCGGTCGCTTGCCGCCTGCGCGCCGCCGGCCTGCGATGGCAAACCGGTCATCGCCGTGCTGACGCCGGGCATTCATAACTCTGCCTATTTCGAGCACGCTTTTCTGGCCGACGAAATGGGCGCAGAGCTTGTCGAGGGGCATGACCTTCGCGTCGTGAATGGCCGTGTCGCGATGCGCACCACACAAGGGTACACGGCGGTTGATGTCCTCTACCGCCGAGTAGACGATGCCTTCCTTGACCCGCTGAACTTCAATCCGGACTCGATGCTTGGCGTGCCGGGTATACTCGACGTCTACAGGGCAGGGGGGATCACGATCGCGAATGCGCCGGGAACAGGCATCTCGGACGACAAGGCGATCTATTCCTACATGCCGGACATCGTCGAGTTCTATACAGGCGAGAAGGCAAAGCTTCCGAACGTCCCGACCTGGCGATGCTCAGAGCCGGACTCGCTCGCCTATGTGCTCGACAATTTGTCAGAGCTCGTTGTGAAGGAAGTTCACGGCTCTGGCGGCTACGGCATGCTCGTCGGCCCGGCAGCCAGCCGCAAGGAAATCGCTGATTTTCGCGCCAAGCTGAAAGCGAAGCCCGATGGCTATATCGCCCAGCCAACGCTCGCGCTTTCGACGGTGCCAATCTTCACCAATAAGGGCCTTGCTCCGCGGCATGTCGACCTTCGCCCCTTCGTGCTCGTCTCGCCAAACGGCATCGACATCACCCCGGGCGGTCTCACGCGCGTCGCGCTTAAAAAAGGTTCACTGGTCGTGAACTCGAGCCAGGGCGGTGGCACCAAAGATACATGGGTGCTTGAGTCATGATGCTAGGTAAGACAGCGGGCGGCCTCTTCTGGATGTGCCGCTACCTTGAGCGCAGCGCCAACAATGCCCGTCTGATCGAGGCCGGCTCCCGCATGACGATGACTCGCTCCGCGCCGGACGATGCGGAGTGGGAATCGGTCCTCTCGACCGCAAACGTCAAAGAGATGTTCCTCCAAACGCATGAGCATGTGAAGCGCTCTGACGTCATCGACTATATCCTTCGCGACCGGTCCAACCCGTCCAGCGTCATGTCTGTGGTAGAGGCCGCGCGCAACAATGCGCGCGTGGTCCGTGTCGCGCTGACGCGTGAAGTCTGGGAAGCGGTCAACGACACCTGGATGAAGCTTAAAGATGCCCTTTCGCAGCGTGTCTCGGATGCCGACCTGCCAAACGTCCTCGAGCTCATTCGCCAGCAGAGTGCGCAGGTGCGCGGCGCCCTTCATGGCACAATGCTGCGCAACGACATCTTCAATTTCTGCCGGATTGGCACGTTCACGGAGCGGGCGGACAATGTCGCGCGCATCCTGGACGTGAAATACTTCGTGCTGTTGCCGTCGGTCTCGATGGTTGGCTCGACGATCGACAACTTCCAATGGGAGGCGATCCTCAGGTCAGCGGCAGCTGAGCGCAGCTTCGCGTGGCTCAATAAAGAAAGCGGACCGCGCGCGATTGCGGAGTTCCTCATCCTCGATCAGCGCCTGCCGCGCTCCATCGCATTCTGCTATTCGAACCTGTCGCGCAATCTTGGCTATCTTGAGCAGGAATATGGCGAGGCCCGGCCAAGCCGCGAACTGTGCGAGGCAACCTTGAGCCGTCTCATCAGTACTGATGTGGAGACAATCTTTGACGGCGGCCTGCACGAATTCATCCAGTCCATCCTTCAGTCCAATAACGCGCTCGGTCTGCAGATCGAGAAAGACTATCGCTTCTACGCATAGGGAAGAATTTTGCGCCTCAAGATCGCTCATCTGACACATTACCAGTTCGCCGAACCTGCCGTTTACGGGCTGCAGCAAATTCGGCTGATCCCCAAGACGCGGCGCGGCCAGAGCGTCGACGACTGGAATGTGACGTTTGAGGGGGCGCTAGAGCAGGTCCATTTTATCGACCAGTTCAACAACCACACCCTGTTGATTGGGCTGGAAGAGGGCGCGAACGAGCTCATCATCCGCGCCGAAGGCACGGTCGTGACGCAGGACGAAAGCGGCATTGTCGGCCAGCATGGCGGCTGGACCCCGCTCTGGCTCTACCATCGCAAGACAGAGCTCACGCGCCCTGGCAGTGCCATTCAGGCAATCTGCGACCAGGTAGGGACGGGATATGAGAATGAGGTCTCACGTCTTCACGCGCTGATGGGCGTTATCGCTGAAACCGTAAAGTATGAAACCGGCAAAACTGGTGTCGCCACAACGGCTGAAGAGGCTGCTGCGTCAGGCCATGGCGTCTGTCAGGATCACGCGCAGATCTTTGTCGCCTGCGCCCGTCTCATGGGGTTTCCGGCCCGCTATGTCAGCGGTTACCTCATGATGGATGACCGTGTGCAACAGGACGCTTCCCATGCTTGGGCAGAAGCGTATGCTGAAGGTCTTGGCTGGGTCGGATTCGATGTTTCCAACGCCATTTCGCCGGACGCGCGCTATGTCGCCGTGGCGACGGGGCTGGATTATATGGACGCCGCACCAGTTTCGGGGCTGAGCTTTGGGAGTGCTCAGCAGGGGTTGGAAGTGTCGGTTCAGGTGCAGCAGCAACAGCAGCAGCAATAAGCAAAAATGACATACTGCGTGGGTCTATGCCTCGATAAGGGGCTCGTCTTCATGTCCGACACCCGCACCAATGCGGGCGTCGACAACATCTCAAAGTATCGCAAGATGTTCACCTGGAATGTTCCGGGTGAGCGAACCTTCGTCCTGATGACGGCGGGCAATCTCGCGACCACGCAGGCTGTGGTCAGCATGCTTGAGGAGCGCACCAAGGCGCCGGAGGAGCGCAACCCCTCCATCCTTGAAGTGCCGTCCATGTTTCAGGCCGCGCGCCTTATCGGCAAGACGCTACGCGACGTAATCAAGGAAAGCGCGCCGGCCGCCGGCCCCGATGCAGAGTCGCCGTTCCGCGCGACGCTGATCCTTGGTGGCCAGATTGCCGGCAGCGAGCCGCGTCTCTTCATGATCTACCCGGAAGGCAATTTCGTCGAAGCCAGCAAGGAAACGCCTTTCTTCCAGATCGGCGAAACCAAATATGGCCGCCCGATCCTTGTCCGCGCACATGACCCGGCCATGTCCTTTGCCGAAGCGGTAAAACTCCTCATGGTATCCTTCGACTCCACCTTGAAGGCGAACCTCTCCGTCGGCCTCCCGCTCGATCTCCTCTTGTACGAAACCGACAGCCTCAACATCCTCAAAAAGACCCGGATCGAGGAAGACGACCCATATTATTCTCTGATCTCCGACAATTGGGGCGAAGCCTTGAAGACCGCTTTCGCGTCACTGCCGCAGTACGAAGTTTGACAAATGGCGACTAAGCTAAATTTTGTTTAGCGGTAGACAGTCAAATCGGGGCTTTTGTCTAACCCGCTGTAACCATGAAATTCTTTGTACCACGCAACAAAGCGCGACAAACCTAGCTCAATAGACGTACTAGGTGAAAACCCGTAGTCGCGCGCGGCAGCCTCGATTTCTGCGTAAGTCTGAACCACGTCGCCGGATTGCATTTCTACAAACTCTTTCACAGCGGGTTTTCCAAGCAGTGTTTCGAGCAACCCAACGACGTCCATCAACTTTTCGGGATTGTTGTTCCCAATATTATATACACGGTGTGGTCGAGAAGTGTTTTCAAAAGTCGGTGATCTCTCTACCATCGCAAGGATGCCATCTACTACGTCATCGATGTAAGTAAAATCGCGCATCATTTTGCCATGATTGAAAATGCGGATCGGCGTCCCGGCAAGAATGTCGCGGGTAAACGACCAATATGCCATATCCGGCCTGCCCCAAGGCCCATAGACTGTGAAAAAGCGCAGTCCGATCGCTTGCACCCTGAATAGGTGAGCGTAGGTGCTGGCTAGCAATTCACCCGCGCGTTTTGTGGCGGCATATATCGAAACCGGATCATTTACTTCGTCGGATTCTGAGAACGGTATTTTCCTATTACCACCGTATACTGAGCTTGAAGACGCATAGACTAAGTGAGAGAAATCCGCTCCAAGAATGCGGCATGCCTCTAGAACCGAAGTGTGGCCCGCTACATTGGCTTGGACGTATGCCATCGGATCTTGCATCGAATAACGTACCCCTGCTTGCGCGGCGAGATGCACAATTACGTTTGGCTTGAATTCCGCTATGATTGCCTTGACGGCATCTAGCTCAGCCAAATCAACTTTGTGCACTTTGCAAAAACTTCGAATCTTCGCGTGGCGTGCATGTTTAAGCTGCGGGTCGTAATAATCGTTGAAATTATCTATGCCGATCAATTCGTGCCCTGCAGCATTAAGTCGGCTTGCGGTGTGCATACCTAAAAATCCGACAGCACCTGTGATCAATATTCTCATTGCAAATCAATCTCTTCGGGAAACGCGCGATCTACACTAGCTGCAGAGTGCAAAGAATATGTGGCTCTCAAAAAAGTTTTCTGTTTGCCTTAAGCAACATGGATTCCCAGCAATGATTAAGCCGGAAGTCCATTTCAACTGAAATCTTAGCTGAATTGCGCATGTTGTGAGCATTGTGGGAGCTATTTTTTCGGCACCTGTCACATTGGAGCATTAGTGCGAGGGTATCTGCACTTTTGACACGATACCGGGCCAAGAGGTAGCTGTGGCCTCGGTGAAGAATTCAGCTAAACCCGATACCGAGTGAAAGCGCGTCATTTTCATTTGTTTTGCATGAATTTGATAAAACTGACGGGGATCTACAAATGACAAAAACCGTGCTCGTGACCGGCGGGGCTGGCTATGTCGGCAGCCATAGCTGCAAGGCGTTCGCCGAGGCCGGCTGGAACATCGTGGTCTATGACAACCTGTCGCGCGGCTGGCGGGATTTCGTCCAGTTCGGCGAACTGTTCGAGGGTGATCTACTAGACGCCGACCGGCTAAATGAAGCCTTCCAAAAGTTCAAACCCGAGGCGGTCGTCCATTTTGCGGCCTTCGCGTATGTCGGCGAGTCTGTGGATCAGCCGGGTCTCTATTACGAGAATAACACGCTCGGCACGGTCAGGCTACTGGATGCGATGGCCAAGGCCGGAACCGACAAGATCATCTTCTCATCGACGTGCGCCACCTATGGCGTGCCAACGGAAATGCCGATCACCGAGAGCATGAGGCAGGCCCCGATCAATCCGTACGGCATGTCGAAGCTGTTCGTCGAAAAGGTGCTGGATGACTACGAAACTGCCCATGGCATCCGTTCTGTGAAGCTTCGCTACTTCAACGCCGCTGGCGCTTCGCCTGATGGCGAAATTGGTGAACGCCATGACCCTGAGACGCATCTCATCCCGCTCTGTATCGAAGGCGTACTGAACGACACATTCAAGCTGACCATCTTTGGCGATGATTTTGACACGCGCGACGGGACGTGCATTCGCGATTACATCCATGTGATGGATCTCGCTGACGCGCATCTGAAGGCGCTGGATTATCTTGGCGGCGGCGGGGCGTCCGACGTTTTCAATCTCGGAACCGGGACCGGCACAAGCGTGCTTGAGATCGTTCACGCGGTTGAGCGGGTTACGGGAAAGCCTGTGCCAAGAGAGATTGGCCCGCGGCGCCCCGGCGACCCTCCTGCGCTTATCGCGTCAGCCGAAAAGGCCGCGCGCGTGCTGGGCTGGAAGCCGGTCCAGTCAGACGTCGATAACGTGATCGCCACGGCTTATGAGTGGCACTTGAAAGAGCTCGGGCGCAAAGCGGCGCTCTAGACGCATGATCGGCGCTGCGCGACCCCAAAGGCTCAAATTCGCTACTTGAGTATCAAGCGATCAGCTTTACAAACCAACCTTAGAATGCGGCCATGGTTACCAGCCTCGGTCGAATTGATACTAACCGATGGGGCTGCTCGAATGATCGTCTATATCGCCACTTGGCCACGCTGCGGGAACGCCTTCGTCCGCAATCTGATCTATCTCAATTACAGAGTGATCACCGCCGATGGCTATCCGAGCCAGGCGCCATGGCCAGAGCGGCTGAATGCCGAATATTTCGCCAATTTCATAAAGTATCAGGATGACGGGCAGCCGCCGCGGCTCGCACTTCAACATGGCGCGCTCGATCTCTTGAACGAGAAGCCGGACTTGCGCCGCGAACTCGCTGCCATGAGCGAAACCTTCCTCGTGAAGACCCACGAGATGCCGCCGGAAGACCCTGTCGAGGGCGAGGCTTTCGTCTGCATGGTTCGCCATCCGGTCCGGGCAGTTGCTTCGCGCAGGAAGCTGCTTGTAACGAAGGACGTCATGAAGACGGCTCGCGGCGACTATATCGGCGGCCATTGGAGTGACTTCCACCGGCTCTGGCACGACTCGCCAATGCCGCGGGTCAGCGTTCGCTACGAAGACGTGGTTGGGAAGCCAGAAGTGGTTGTGCGTCCCTGCGCGGAGCTGCTTGGGCTGCCGGAGCTTGAAGTCGTCAGAGACCTTCCGATCGCGGCTAGCAAGGCTCTCAATCCTGAGCGAAACCCCGGT
This sequence comes from Henriciella algicola, assembly GCF_003576245.1. Taxonomy (GTDB): domain Bacteria; phylum Pseudomonadota; class Alphaproteobacteria; order Caulobacterales; family Hyphomonadaceae; genus Henriciella; species Henriciella algicola. The sequence continues at coordinate 608,049 of NZ_QWGA01000007.1, read as the reverse complement.
CTCGGCAATGATGGCTGGAAGACGGTTATCACCGATGAGGAAGCCGCTGGGATCTGGGAAGAAACCGGAGAAGCTGCTAGCGCCTGGGGCTATGAACCCGTCCATGAAGGCGCTCAGTCAGAGCAGAATACGACCGCATAACTGAGAGGCGGGCGACGGAGGTCGCTGGCACGCTTAGTCTATACCTGGATTTGGCGACGCATTCTGCTCGCCGCAGTGCCGACGCTCCGCAGCGAGCAAGATGCGGACGCCATCGCCACTATGCTTCGCTCTACAGTTTTGAGTGATTGATTTCTCAAACCGACGCATTACATCGCTTTTTCCCAAGTGGCAGGCGCCTATAGCTCAGTTGGTAGAGCAGCTGACTCTTAATCAGCGGGTCCGAGGTTCGAATCCTCGTGGGCGCACCACTTTTCCCTCCACGAAAAAATATCTCGAGTTTCTGCATCTGGCAGCGACGGATTTGGCGTGCCCGGTCGTCTCATCTTCCAGATACGAGTCAAAGAAAGCCGCAAGCTGATGATTTCCTCCCTTTTCAGGTCCCGCCTCGCACTGCTGGTCGGGCTGCTTCTTGTTGGTCTCGCAGTCTGGTTTGGGCTCAAGGCAACCGTGTTAAAGGGGCCTGAGGCGCCGGAGTACCAGACCGCGCAAGCAAGCCGCGGTGACATTGAGGTGACCATCTCTGCGGCGGGCAAGATCATGCCGAAGGAGTCAGTTGATGTCGGTGCGCAGGTGTCGGGACAGCTTCAGGAGCTCTTGGTCGAGATCGGCGACGAGGTCGAGAAGGGCGATCTCCTCGCGCGGATCGATCCAACACTTGCGCAGACGAGCGTCGAGGCGAACCGGGCCCAGCTGTCCGAGCTACAGGCAAGCCGAAAGCAGCAGCAGGCAACGCTGGAGCTTGCGCGCGCCGAAGCAGAGCGCGCTGAAATGCTTTACGAGGCAGATGCGATCGCACGCGCCGAGTTTGAAACCGCGCAGGCCGAACTTACGGTCGCGCAGGGGCGGCTGGAGGCGATTAATGCACAGATTCAGCGCCAGTCCTCATCGCTCCAGTCTGAACTTGCCAATCTAGAATATACGCGCATCTACGCGCCAATCTCGGGCACCGTTGTGTCGCTGGCGGCTGTCGAGGGCCAGACTCTGAACGCGAACCAGACCGCGCCGATCATTCTCACCATTGCGGACCTCGGAGTGATGACCGTCGAGACCGATGTGTCTGAAGCGGATGTCCTGCGCATAGACCGTGGGCAGGATGCGTATTTTACCACGCTTGGCGACTCTACCCGCCGGTGGGAGACCAGCGTGCGCCAGGTGCTTCCAACACCCGAAGTGCTGAATGATGTGGTGCTCTACAAGGCTCTGGTGGACGTCGAGAACCCGGAAGGCAGGCTGAAGCCGCAGATGACGGCGCAGGTCTTCTTCGTGACCGGGCAGGCGGAGAATGCGGTGCTTGTCCCCGTCACCGCAGTTCAGTCGCGTCCGGCCAGAGGCCAGCGCAGCGAGGGACGCCCTGTCGCAGAGAACGGCGAACGCAGGCGCGGCTTCATGGAGGCTGAGGCGGCGCCTGGCGGGGAAGGCCGGCGCGATTCTGCGCGCCGTGAGGAAATGGCGCGAGCACGGGCGGCCAATCCTGAGGCTGAAAGTGCAATCGTGCTGGTGCTTGGCGATGATGGAACGCCTCAGCCGCGCCCTGTGCTTGTTGGCCTCAAAACGCGGACCATGGCCGAAATTATCTACGGGATCGAACCTGGCGAACAGGTCGTGACTGGGAATGTCGCCTTTGAGCGGCCGAGCGGGGAAAGTGGTGGGCGCCGGGGCGGAGGACCGCGCTTCATGCGCGGCTAGGCCAGTAGTTTCCCTATGTCACATCCGCTCATCAAGCTTGAAAATGTCCGCCGTTATTACGGTGAGGGCGATACAGAGGTCCGCGCGCTGGACGGCGTTTCCCTGAGGATCAATCCGGGAGAATTCGTCGCGATCATTGGCCAGTCCGGCTCCGGAAAGTCGACGCTCATGAATATTCTTGGGTGTCTGGACAGGCCAACAGACGGTGCATACACGGTGCGCGGAGAAGACATTTCGAAGCTCGACGCAGACGAGCTTGCATCTCTCCGCCGAGAGACCTTCGGCTTCATTTTCCAGCGGTACAATCTGCTCGCCAGCGTCAGCGCTTCGGAGAATGTCGAGATCCCGGCCGTCTATGCCGGGCTCGGACAGGAAGAGCGTCGCAGCAAGGCGCGTGAGCTTCTCGCTCGCCTCGGTCTTGGAGAACGTACCGGCCACAAACCCGGCCAGCTTTCAGGTGGTCAGCAGCAGCGGGTCGCCGTTGCGCGGGCATTGGTCAATGACGCTGAGATCATTCTCGCCGATGAGCCGACGGGCGCGCTCGATTCTGGCTCGAGTGCAGAGCTTCTGACGCTTCTGGAAGACCTGCATGAAAGCGGGCGGACCATCATCCTCATCACCCATGATGAGAAGGTCGCTGCGCGCGCAAAACGCGTGATCACCATTCAGGATGGCCGCATCCTCTCTGATACTGGCGATCAGGGCGGCCATGATGAGGCGAGAGAATCCTATCGCTATTCACGCAAGGGGCCGTCGCCGGTTGCGCAGGTGTTTGAGGCGGTGAAGATGGCATTCCGGTCGCTTCGCGCGAACCTGTTTCGCACAGCGCTGACCCTTCTTGGGGTCGTGATCGGTGTGTCAGCCGTTGTTGCCATGCTCGCCATCGGGCAGGGTAGTCAGCAGGATGTCATGGCCCGGTTTGAGTCGCTGGGGCCAAACCTCCTCTTTGCACGGCCCGGTGCGCCGGGGCAGCGAATGCGCGGCGATGCGATCGCGACACTGACGCTGCAGGATACCGAAGCGCTGGCGGAGCTCGATAATATTGTTGCTGCTGTACCGTCTCGCTCAAGCAGCGCGACGCTGCGCGTGGGCTCGAACGATGTGCGTGCGCAGGTGGAGGGCGTGTCGGAAGACTGGCCGACGGCCCAGAACCGCGGAATGAAGTACGGCACCTTCTTTACCGAGGACGATATGGACCGCCGCGTTGGCGTCGTCGTTCTCGGCACCACAACAGCGGGCAACCTGTTCAACGATCCCCAGAGCGCTGTCGGCGAATACGTCTTCCTTGGCGGTGCCCCTTTTGAAGTGTCGGGTATTCTCGAGGAGAAAGGCGCGACAGGCTGGGGGCAGGATCAGGATGATATCGCCCTGGTTCCCATCACGACGGGCATGATGCGCCTCTTTGGCCAGGCCTATCTGTCATCGATTACTCTGGCCGTCGACGATACCGATCGGATCACCGAGACAGAGGAGGCCGCGCATGCGCTTCTCATGTCGAGGCATGGCACTGAGGACTTCCAGCTTCGCAATACGGCCTCCTTCCTGAAGTCGATGCAGGAAGCGCAGAGCTCTTTCTCCATCCTGCTCGGGTCGGTCGCATCCATTTCGCTGCTTGTGGGCGGTATCGGCGTGATGAACATCATGCTGGTGAGCGTGTCTGAGCGCACGCGCGAAATCGGCGTTCGCATGGCCACAGGGGCGAGACGGTCTGACATCATGACCCAGTTTGTCGTCGAAGCGCTGGTCGTTGGCGGTCTCGGCGGGATTGCTGGCGTCCTGTTCGGTCTCGGCGTCTGCTTCATCCTCGCTGAGAGCGGCATGACCATCGCCGTCACCGCTATGCCTGCCGTCCTGGCTTTCACATCTGCGCTCGGGACCGGCCTCATCTTCGGCCTGTTGCCTGCGCGCAAGGCTGCGCGGCTCGACCCTGTCACTGCGCTTGCTTCGGAGTAGTCCCATGATGCGATCAATCCTTGCCTCCGGCAGCCTCATCGTCCTCACCGCCTGTACGACCAGCCTTGCGCCAGCCACGCCGGTCAGCGAGGCGGGCGTGAACCTTCCAGCGGCCTATGACTATGCAGGCGAAGTCGAGACCATTTCTGCCCGAGATGAGGTCTGGTGGCAGGCCTTTGAGGCTGAGACCCTCGACGCGTTAATTAACGAAGCGCTGGTGGCGAACCAGACGCTGGCGCAGGGGCTTGCGAATATCAGGGCTTCACGCGCGGCGCTTCAGATCACGAATGCCGCCTTCCTGCCTCAGGCAAGCGGCAGCCTCTCTGCGTCAAGCAACACTGAAGGCGGCGGGCTTGATGATATCGATGCCAGCGGACGCCTGTCCGCCTCCTACCAGCTCGATCTCTTTGGTGCGAATGCGGCGAGCCGTGAGGCCGCTGAGGCCAGCCTGGAAGCCGTCATTTTCAATCAGCGCGCATTGGAGCTCACCGTACAGTCCGATGTCGCGAGTAATTATTTCTCGCTCTTGGCAGCGCGTGACCAACTGCAAGTGGCGCAGCAGAACCTCGAAATATCTGAACGCATTTTCGACATCGTCGAGGTCCGGTACGAAGCTGGGGCAATCTCCGGCTTTGATGTTTCGGCTCAACGTGCACAGCTTGCGAATGCGCGAGCACGCATTCCGCAAATCGAAGCGCAGATTACCGGCTTTGAAACCGCGCTCGCCATTCTGACGGGGCAGGTGCCGCAGGGCTTTGCGGTTTCGGGGGGCAATATTCTGGACGTGTCCCTGCCTGTAATCGATGCGGGCCTTCCATCACAGCTTCTCCTGCGCCGGCCAGATCTTCTTCAGTCAGAGGCCACGCTTCGCGGCGCCAATGCGAATATCGCTGCGGCGCGCGCAGCGTTCTTTCCAAGCATCGACCTTGGCGCGGGCCTCAGTGCGCTTCTGACTGGGGGCTCAAGCCTGACAGGCTCACTCTCGGCAGGGTTGGCTCAGACCATATTCGACGGCGGGCGGCTTGATGGGCAACTCGACGCCGCCGAGGCGCGCCGGGACGCACAACTTGCCGCCTATCGCCAGGCCATACTCAGCGCGCTGCGAGATGTGGATGTCAGCCTTCAGGCCACCGAAACCAATGCGGCACGTGAGGCGCAGCTTCAGATCGCCGAGGAGGCAGCAGCAGAAGCACTGGAAGCGGCCGAGCTTCGCTACCGTGCCGGGTCCGACGATCTGACAAGCCTGCTCAATGCGCAGCAAACCTACTTCGACGCGTCGGCCAATCTGGTTCAGGTGCGTCTCGATCGGCTGACTTCAGCGATCGATGTCTATGTCGCGCTGGGGGGACAATACTAGGCGTGACAATCGTTGTTGGAGGCGCGACGCGCCGGTCTAAATACTGAGAATGCGACTTTTACCGACACTGATCGCGCTCGCTTTCGTTGGCTGCGGTGCCCCGTCCCAGCCGCCTGCGTCTTCGGCCCAGCAGGCCCCGTCCGGCCCCGAGACGGCCAGCGTGGAGACGATAGGTCTCGACCAGACCTTGATTGCGGCAGCGATTGAAGAGGCGAGGGGACTGCCACAGCTTCGCGCGCTCATCGTCATGCGCGACGGCGAGACGCTGGTGGAAGAACGGTTCAATGGCGGACCATCGCTCGACCAGGGCGTGAACATCAAGTCGGCGTCAAAGTCCGTGATCTCCGCCATGGTCGGGATCGCCATTGATACAGGCGTCCTCGAAGGCGCTGATCAAAGCGTTCTCTCCGTCCTACAAGCCGAGGCGCCAGCAGACCCTGATCCGCTTCTGACCGAAATCAATGTCGGACACCTGCTGTCGATGCAGTCCGGTCTGGAGCGCACATCTGGCAGCAATTACGGTTCATGGGTGGTTAGCCCGAACTGGGTCCGGGATGCGCTGGGGAGACCCCTTGTCGATGAGCCCGGCGGACGGATGCTCTATTCGACAGGCAACACGCACCTTCTGTCCGCAATGCTGACCCGCGCGTCGGGCCGCGACACCTATCAGCTGGCGCAAGACTGGCTGGCCGAGCCTCTCGGCATTGCAATCCCGCGCTGGCAGACCGACCCGCAGGGCATCTATTTCGGCGGCAATAATATGCTGATGAGCCCGCGCGACATGGCCGCCTTTGGTGAGCTTTACCGTCTTGGCGGCATGGTCGACGGGCAGCGTGTGCTGTCGGAAGACTGGATCGAGCAAAGCTGGACGCCGCGTACCGTGTCGCCATGGAGCGGCGAGCAATATGGCTATGGCTGGTTCATCAGCGAAGCGGGCGGATACCCCGTGCGCTACGCATGGGGCTATGGCGGCCAGATGATCTACATCCTGCCGGATCTTGGGCTCACCGTCGTGATGACCTCAAACGCCAACACAGAACGTGGCAGCACGCATATCAATGAGCTGCACGAACTACTCGAAGAAGGCATCGTGCCCGCCGCCGTTGAGGGTGACAGCACGCTCAGTGCGTCCTGATGTGACCCAGCCATCACAACGCCTTCCGGAACCGAATTCCGGGATCGGCATTGATTCGCCATTGGAGGTCCGACAATGGCTATGCGTGCATACTGGAAAGGCTATCTGCGCCTCTCCCTCGTGAATATCGGTATCGAGCTCTACTCGGCGACAAGTTCGCAAAAGCGCGTCTCGCTACGCCAGATTCATAAGCCCAGCGGCAAGCGCATTCGCTATCAGAAGGTCGCAGAAGGCGTGGGACCCGTCGACACAGATGAGATCGTCAAAGGGTTCGAGACCAGCAAGGACGAATATGTCATCCTGGAGCCGGACGAGCTCGACGAGATCAAGCTTGAAAGCAAACGGACCATCGATCTGGTTCAGTTTGTCGAAGCCTGCGAGATTGACCCGCGCTATTTCGAAAAGCCTTATTACGTCGTGCCGCGCGATGATGAGGTCGCAGCGGAAGGTTTCACGGTCATTCGTGAGGCCCTGCGCAAGAACAAGATGGTCGGCCTCGGCCAGATGGCGGTGCGTGGGCGCGACTACGTCGTAGCGATCAAGCCGTGCGGCGACGGGCTGCTCCTGGAGACCCTGCGTTTCGCAGACGAAATCCGCGAGAGCGATACCGTCTTCGGCGATATCCCGGACATGAAACCCGACAAGGAAATGTTGGACCTTGCGAGCGAGCTGATCGAACGCAAGGCGAAGCCATTCAAGCCGGAGGCGTTCAAATCAAGCTATGCTGATGCGCTCATGGACCTGATCAAGGAAAAGCGGGACGAGGGTGCCATCAGTCATGACGACAGCTCCGATAATATCGGCGGCTCTGGCGGGCGCGGCAAGGTTGTCGACCTGATGGAGGCGCTCAAAAAGAGCGTCGACAAGGATAAGGGCGGATCGAAGAAAAAGGCTGCCTCCAAGTCATCGAAGTCGAAGTCCGGCAAAGCGGCTTGACGCTCGATGGCGAAGTCGCAGTCAGACACCCTCAAGACCTATCGCGAAAAGCGTGACTTCACGCGCACGCCGGAACCTGATGGCTCAAAATCAAAGCGCTCCAAATCGAAGAACGGCGCGCTAAGTTTTGTCATCCAGAAACATGATGCGAGCCGGCTTCATTACGATTTCCGGCTTGAGCTTGATGGTGTTCTGAAAAGCTGGGCGGTGACCAAGGGTCCGAGCCTAAACCCGGCGGACAAGCGTCTGGCCGTGCGGACCGAAGACCATCCCCTCGATTATGGCAGCTTTGAAGGTGTGATCCCCGACGGCTATGGCGCGGGCACCGTCATGTTGTGGGACCAAGGCGAATGGGAGCCGCGCGAAGACCCCCATGAAGGCCTCAAGAAAGGATCGCTCAAGTTCAATCTCAAAGGGGCGCGGCTGAAGGGTGGCTGGGCGCTCGTCCTGATGAAGAACAATTCCACCAAGGACAGGCAGAACTGGCTCCTGATCAAGGAAAAGGATGACGAAGCCGATCGCAAGTCCGACCCACGTGAAACCTGGCAGACCAGCGTGACGAGTGACCGCGATTTCGAAGAGATCGAACAGGCAGCGGCTGGCGGTGATGCCGACATACTGGGAGAAGACGAGGCCCCCGAATTTCCAGATTTTGTCGAGCCGCAGCTTGCCAAACTCCGCGATGACCCGCCCTCAGGTGACGATTGGCTGCATGAGCTCAAGTTTGACGGCTATCGCATTCAGGCACTGATCGCAGGTCATCAGGTTCGGCTCATTACGCGAAATGGCAAGGACTGGACGGATCGTTATCCCGCTGTCGCAAAAGCACTCGCTGCGCTTGAAGTAGAGACTGCGGCCATCGATGGAGAACTTGTGGCGCTTGATGAACGTGGGCACAGCCACTTTGCCTCGCTTCAGGCAGCTATAAAGGGTGAGAATGATGCGACGCTCGCTTTCTACGCATTCGATCTGCTTTCGCGAGATGGCAAGGATTTACGCAAGAAGCCGCTCACGGAGCGAAAAGCTGCGTTACGCGAAATCATTCCCGACGAGGATGAGATCGTCCGCTTCTCGGACCACATCGAGGGCAAGGGTGACGATGTCATCGGCAAGGCCTGCGGTATGGGGCTTGAAGGTATCATCTCCAAGAAGGCGACATCGAAATACCTGTCCGGGCGCGGATCGGGTTGGATCAAGTCGAAATGCGTCGGCCGCGATGAGTTTGTGATCGGCGGCTATCGCAAGTCAGACAAGAAGGGGCGGGCGTTCGCGTCGCTCCTGCTCGGTGAATTCGAGGACGGTAAACTCCACTATCGCGGCCGGGTCGGTACCGGATTTGATGAAGCGACGATGGATGAGTTGTCGGCGGCGATGACCAGACTGGAGCGCAAGACGAGCGCTTTCGAAGACCTGCCTGCTGACGCCAGGCGCGGCGCTGTCTGGCTGACGCCGAAGCTCGTCGCCGAGATCGCCTATACAGAGCGCACGCCCGACGGCCTGCTTCGCCATCCGAGCTTTCAGGGTCTGCGCGAGGACAAGGAGGCAAAGCAAGTGAAGACGCGCCGCGAAAAGGAAACGGAGACAGTCCAGGACGCCGATGATGGAAAGGTACTTGGCGTACGGATCAGTCATCCGGACCGTGTCGTCTATGAGGAGCAAGGCGCGACCAAGCGCGAAATTGCCGAATACCTGGCGGAGATCGCACCGCGTATGCTGCCTTACATTGAGGACCATCCCGTCAGCTTGGTCCGCTGTCCGTCCGGCGCAGGCGGCAAGTGTTTCTATCAGAAGCACCATACAGACTCCGTCCCGGGTGCGATCGACGAAGTTCAGATTGAGGAAAAGGATGGCGAGACGTCCGGCTACCTTCTACTGAACTCGGCTGAAGCGCTGGTTTCAGCAGCGCAGATCGGCGCCCTCGAGCTGCACATCTGGGGCTCGCGCACGGACCGGCTGGAACGCCCCGACCGTCTCGTTCTCGATCTCGATCCGGATGAAGGGCTGGATTTTGAAGATGTGAAAAGCGCAGCCTTCGAAGTGCGCGATGTGCTCAATGCGGCTGGGCTGCAGACCTTTGCGTTGTTGACGGGCGGCAAAGGCATTCACGTGATCGCTCCGCTGGAACGTCGACAGGGCTGGGATGAAGTGAAATCCGCCGCCCGTGGGCTCGCAAGAAAGCTGTCTGAAGCTGATCCGGGTCGCTACGTTGCCGAGATGTCCAAAGCCAAGCGCAAGGGGCGCATTTTCATCGACTGGCTGCGCAATGAACGCGGCGCGACAGCGGTCTGTCCCTATTCACTCCGCGCGAGGCCGGGGGCGCCGATTGCGACACCCGTCCGTTGGGATGAGTTGTCCCGCATCAGCTCAGGGCACGACTATACGCTGTCGACGATCCGGCGTCGGCTGTCAGCGCTGAAATCAGACCCCTGGGAGGGGTATGACACCGTCCGCCAGTCTATCTCAAAAAGCGTGCTGGACATACTGGCTGACGACTAGGCTTTCAGCGCCTCGGCGCCCTTGAGAAGGTCCTCGATCTTGATTGGATAGCGCGGCGTGCGCACGCCGATGGCATGCCAGACGGCATTTGCGATCGCGCCCACTGTGCCCGTAATACCAAGCTCTCCGACACCCTTGACGCCAAGGTCATTCACATGCGGGTCGTCCTCATCGACCAGCAGCGCCTCGACATGCGGCACGTCCGCCAGAACGGGGATGTGATAGCCCGCAAAGTCATTGTTAAGCGGGCGGCCAGTCCGCTTGTCGTGAACGCCCTCCTCGTGCAGCGCAAAGCTCATGCCCCAGATCATACCGCCGGTAAGCTGGCTTTTCGCAAGGCGCGGATTGATGATCCGGCCCGCTGCGAACGCCCCGATGAGACGGGTGACGCGCACCTGATAGAGGTCCGGATCAACCTTCACTTCGGCAAAGACGGCACCGTGCGAGAACATGGCATAGGTCTCGGTGCTCGCCTTGTCGCGGTTGCCCCGGCCCTGGCCCTCAATCTCATCGATCCCCGCACGTTCCAGAATGGCGGTGTAGGGTTCGCCAACACTCGGGTCGCTGGCTTTGAACAGGCGACCATTTTCGCCGATCAGCCGTTCATTGCCTGCGCCGAAGAGAGGAGAGTCGCTATCCTTGGTCGCAATCTCTGCGAGCTGGCGGATAACGTCATTGCCAGCTGCAAAGAGCGCGCCGCCAGCCGAGGCCGTGTGCGCCGAGCCGCCTGCGACGCTGCCGTCCGGCAGGTCTGAGTGGCCGATGTCGAAGTCGATATCGTCGGCAGCCATGCCAAGGCCATCAGCCGCCATCTGCCAAAGGGCGGTCCATGCACCCTGACCCATATCGGCGCCGGACGTTTCAGCGCGCGCCGTTCCATCCTTGCGCAGAACCGCTCGCGCCTTGGCAGGGAAAAAGGGCGCATGGAAAATACTCGTGCCCATACCCCAGCCAGTCAGCAGGCCATCTTCATCGCGCATCTGGCCAGGTTTGGGTGGCCTGTCTGTCCATCCAAAGGCGTTAGCGGCTGTCTCATAACATTCGCGCAAGGCCTTGGCTGAATAAGGTTTTCCGTTGGAGTGGTCTTTCTCTGCATAGTTGTGCAGGCGGAACTCCAGCGGATCCATACCAGCCTTCTCAGCCGCCATGTCTATGGCGCATTCAATGACCGCAGACCCGGTCGCGATGCCCGGCGCGCGCATGGCGCCCGGCGTGCCAGTGTCAAACCGCGTACCCGAATGGGCGACGCTGATCGCTGGGGTCGCATAGAGGCTGAGGCCCGCATTCGCTGCACCATCGAGCCAGTTGTCAAAGCTGCTAGTCGAGACGTTGGCCTGATGCTCAAAGGCGAGCAGGCGGTTGTCGGCGTCGATGTCATAGCGGACCGTCTGGCGCGTCGCGCTGCGGTGCTGGACCGGCCCGAACATCTGGTCGCGCTTGAGCGCCAGTTTCACCGGCCTTTTCAGTTCGCGCGCTGCAAGTATGCCCAGCATTTGCGGGCCAAACAGGACGGCCTTGGAGCCAAAGCCGCCACCGAGATAGGGCGAACGGAGCGTCACATTCTCTGCCGGGATGCCGAAATAATTGGCGATGCCTGGCTTGGCGAGGCCGATAGCCTGATTGGGCATGTCGACAGTGAGCTTGTCGCCATCCCACGCGGCGACGACCGCATGCGGCTCCATCGCATTGTGATACTGGAGCGGTGTTTCTACGACGACGCTGACACTGGACGCAGCCTGCTTGCGTTGAGCCTCAAGGTCACCGGTCGCAAACTTCGGTGGGGTCGATATGCCGACCGCTTCAGGCGTGAACGCCTCACCATCGTCAAAACCGATCCGCGCTGGCTGCTCGTCATACTCTGCCTTGATGAGGCGTGCGCCTTCAATGGCGGCTTCGAGCGTTTCGGCGACGACAACGGCGATGGGCTGTCCGGCATAGCGGACATCATTATGCTGGAGCACATCGATCCGCGCGGTAAACGGCGTCGTCTTTTCGTCCGGGTCCTGCGACAGGGCAGGGGTATTTTCCGGCGTCATGACATGGACAACGCCCGGATGGGCGAGCGCTGCCTTCGTGTCCAGCAAGGTGACGCGGCCGCGGGCGATGCTGGCGCCTGCAAAGACAGCGTGGAGCAGCCCTTCGGGCCGGTTGTCGGCCGCGTAATTGGCCTTGCCGGTGACCTTGGCAAGGCCGTCCTTGCGCGTCATCGACTGGCCGGAATTCGAGCCGAGCCGGACATGGTGGGCGGCAACCATCGGTGTATCAGCCATTATCGTGCCTCCTTCCCGGTTGCGAAGACAGAGCCGGGCAGGTCCGGCATGGTTGCCGGGGTGCCGTCGGCGGCCGCCTTCAGCGCGCGGATCAGGATCCGCTTTGCGAGTTCGATCTTGTGCGCATTGTCGCCCGAAGGTTTCGCGTCAGCGAGCGCGGCATCGGCGGCCTTCCGGAATGCGGCCTCGCCTGCCTCGGCACCGTTCAGTGCATCCTCGGCCTCGCGGGCGCGCCACGGTTTGGCGGCGACACCGCCGAGGGCGATGCGTGCATCCTTGATCCGGCCATCGCCGATATGAAGCATGGCCGCAGCCGACACGATGGCGAACGCATAGGAGGTCCGGTCGCGTAGCTTGATATAGCGGGCGCGCGCGGCGAAACGCTTGGCATCAGAGGGTAGGGTGACGGCCGTGATGATCTCGCCCTGCTTCAGCGTGCTGCCCGGAGGCGTGGACGCATCTGGAAGGCGGTAGAACTCATCGATCGATATCTGCCGGCTTCCATCCGGTCCATCGACTTCGACCAGTGCACCAAGCGCTGCGAGCGGTACGCAGAAATCGGACGGGTGAACCGCGATACAGGTCTTGGTCCAGCCAAGCACGGCGTGTTTGCCGTTCACGCCCTCGAGCGCGTCGCAGCCCTGTCCCGCTTTATGGAGATTGCAGGCGCTGTGAGCGTCGTAGAAATAGGCACAGCGCGGCTGCTGCATCAGGTTGCCGCCAACAGTCGCAGCATTGCGGAGCTGTCCCGACGCGCCAGCGAGAAGCGCTTCGGCGACAGCCGGAAAATCCTTTTGAATGAGATCATTACGGGCAAGGTCTGAGTTGCGGACCATCGCGCCAATACGTAGGGAGCCGTCCTTCTGTGGCTCAATACGTTGCAGCTCATCAAGGCGTGTGATGTCGACAAGGCTGTCAGGGGTGCGCACGCCTGCTTTCATCAGGTCCAGCAAATTTGTGCCGCCGGCATAGTAGGAGGCGCCGGGTTTACTGCCCGCCTTGATCGCGTCGGCGACCGTTTCTGGGCGCTCATAATCGAAAGTATTCATGACTTGCCTGCCTTGGCGATATTCGCCTGCGCTTCGAGTACCGCGTCCTGGATGCCGGCATAGGCGCCGCAGCGACAAAGATTGCCGCTCATGCCTTCTCGGATCGCTTCGGCGGATGCCTGGCCACCCGTTTCACTGAGCAGCCCCACCGCGCTCATGATCTGGCCGGGCGTACAATAGCCGCACTGGAAGCCATCATTCTGAATGAAGGCCGCCTGGACCGGATGGAGCGTGTCGCCATCGGCTAGGCCTTCAACTGTGGTGATGTCGGCGCCATCGAGGCTGACCGCCAAAGTGAGGCAGCTGTTCACGCGCCGCCCGTCCACCAGCACTGTACAGGCCCCGCACTGGCCGCGGTCGCAGCCCTTTTTAGTGCCCGTAAGCCCTATCCGTTCACGAAGCACGTCGAGCAATGTCGGGCGTGGATCTTCAAGGTCCACACCATGTTCTGTGCCGTTGATGTTCAGAGATATCCGAAGCGCCATAATCCCTCCGCGCTAGCGTGTCTGACCATCATGCTAGTTCGGGGCATTCGCTTAGGCGAGCCATTGGCGAGGAATTTATTGGTTTCCCCAACAAAAAAGCGCCCCGGACGGGCCGGGGCGCTTTCCTGGTTTGTAACTGGCGTCGAGCCTAGTTGATGTCGAAACGGTCGAGCATCATGACCTTGTTCCAGGCCTTCACGAAGTCGTTGACGAACTTCTTCTCGTGGCCGTTCTCAGCGTACACTTCCGAGATGGCGCGCAGCTGCGAGTTGGAACCGAACACGAGGTCGGCGCGGGTGGCCGTCCAGACGAGGTCGCCGCTTGCGCGGTCGTGGCCTTCATAAAGGTGCTCGTTCTCTTCGGACGCTTTCCACGCGGTGCACATGTCGAGCAGGTTGACGAAGAAGTCATTCGTCAGCTGGCCGACGCGCCTGGTGAGGACACCGTGCGGCTTGCCATCAGAGTTGGTGCCAAGGACACGCATGCCGCCGACCAGAACCGTCATCTCAGGTGCGCTGAGGGTCAGGAGCTGTGCACGGTCGACGAGGAGTTCCTCAGCCGGGACGAGATAGTCAGCCTTCACGAAGTTGCGGAAGCCGTCTGCCTTTGGCTCAAGCCAGGCATAGGATTCAACATCCGTCATTTCCTGCGTCGCGTCGGTGCGGCCCGGCGTGAACGGTACGTCCACATCATGGCCGGCGTCCTTGGCAGCCTTCTCGACAGCGGCGCAGCCACCCAGCACGATCAGGTCGGCCATAGAGACTTTCTTAGAGCCGGAGTCGAAGCCCGATTTGATCTCTTCCAGCTTGGAAAGGACCTTGGCGAGCTGCTCAGGATTGTTTGCTTCCCAGTGCTTTGCCGGGTCGAGACGCACGCGGGCGCCATTGGCACCGCCGCGCATGTCGGAGCCGCGGAACGAGGCAGCCGAAGCCCATGCAGCGGAAACGAGTTCCGAGACAGAAAGGCCGGAAGAAAGGATCTTCTCTTTCAGCGACTTGATGTCGGACGCGTCAACGAGATCATGATCGACCGGTGGGATCGGATCCTGCCAGAGCAGGTCTTCCTGAGGTGCCTCTTCGCCGAGATAGCGGACTTTGGGGCCCATATCGCGGTGGGTCAGCTTGAACCAGGCGCGTGCGAACGCATCCGCGAACTCCTGTGGGTTCTCATAGAACCGACGGGAGATTTTCTCGTAGGACGGGTCGGTCTTCAGCGCGAGGTCGGTCGTGAGCATGATGGTCGAGACCTTCTTGGAGCTGTCATCAGCTGCCGGGGCGAGGTCTTCTTCCTTCACGTTCTTCGGCTCCCACTGATAGGCGCCTGCCGGGCTCTTGGTGAGCTCGTAGTCATACTCAAACAGCATGCGGAAGTAGTTCATGTTCCACTCGGTCGGGGTCGGCGACCAGGCGCCTTCCAGACCGGAGGTAATGGCATGACCGCCAACGCCGGACTCGTGGGTGCTGTGCCAGCCGAAGCCTTGCGCTGCGATGTCGGAACCTTCCGGTTCTGCACCGACCAGCGAAGCGTCGCCTGCACCGTGACATTTACCGAAGGTGTGACCACCAGCGATCAGCGCGACAGTTTCTTCGTCGTTCATCGCCATGCGGGCAAACGTATCGCGGATATCGAACGCGGCCTTCATCGGGTCAGGCTCACCATCCGGACCTTCAGGGTTCACATAGATGAGACCCATCTGAACGGCTGCGAGCGGGTTCTCGAGCGCGCGGCCTTCAGCGTAACGGCTGTTCGGCTTGTCAGACGTGGCGAGCCACTCTTCTTCAGTGCCCCAGTAGACGTCCTTCTCTGGTTCGAAGACGTCCTTGCGGCCGCCAGCAAAACCAAAGGTCTTGAAGCCCATATCCTCAAGCGCGACGTTGCCAGCGAGGATCATGAGGTCAGCCCAGGACAGGCCTGCGCCATACTTCTGCTTGATCGGCCAGAGAAGGCGGCGTGCCTTGTCGAGGTTGCCATTGTCTGGCCACGAGTTGAGCGGCGCAAAGCGCTGCTGGCCCGTGCCGGAACCACCGCGACCGTCACCGACGCGATAGGTACCTGCAGAGTGCCAAGCCATGCGGATCATGAATGGACCGTAGTGACCATAGTCAGCTGGCCACCAATCCTTGGAGTCTTTCAACGCGACCGCGATGTCTTTTTTCACCTGCTTGAGGTCGAGCTTCTTGAAGGCTTCGGCATAGTCGAAGTCTTCACCCATCGGGTCACCAGCCGGGTGATTTTGATGGAGAATGTCGAGGTTGAGGAGTTTCGGCCACCAATCCTTGTTGCGTGGACCCTTGAAGAGCCAGTGGCGCTCTTCACCGTGAATTACTGGGCACTTGGCGTCGTCAGCCATGGGTTAAATCCTTCCTTCTAACCTGTGCGTTGATCTGAACCTTGAACATACCGGATCAAGCTTCATCGAACAAATCAAAACGCCGCTGAATAGCTATTGTGAAAATCTATATATAAGCGCAAAGCAAGACAGGCCGGGGATACCGGCCTGTCTGTCAGAACTGCGATTTCTGCTGGGGATCAGATGTCCACAACAATCTTGCCGAAATGCTTCTGGCTCGCCTGATGAGCGAACGCATCGGCCAGTTTCTCGAGTGGGAAATGGTCGCTGATCACCGGCTTGATGCCGGATGATTCGATGGCGGCGATCATGTCTTCCTGAGACTGGCGCGAGCCGACCGTAATGCCGGACACGGTGATATTTGAGCTGAAGAGGGCAGCCGTTGGCACCTCCCCGGAGATGCCGGTCAGCACGCCGATCAGCGAGATGTGACCACCAATGCGACATGCTGCGATGGACTGAGCCATCGTGCCGGGGCCGCCAATCTCGATCACTTCATCGACGCCGCGGCCACTCGTGATCTCCTTGGCTTTTGCGCCCCAATTGGGTGTTTCCTTGTAATTGATCACATAATCCGCGCCGAGCTCTTTCAGCTTGTCGAGCTTCTCCTGAGACGAAGATGTCGAGATCACGCGCGCGCCAGCCGCCTTGGCAAACTGGAGTGCGAAGATCGATACGCCGCCCGTGCCTTGCGTGAGCACCCAGTCGCCTGGCTGGATGGAGTTTTCCACCATCAGGCCACGCCATGCGGTCAGCGCCGCGCAGGGCAGGGTCGCCGCTTCAGCAAAGCTCCAGCCTTCCGGCATGCGGGTCAGGCCCTCTGCAGGCGCGGCAACAAGTTCAGCCGAAAAGCCGTCGATCCGGTCGCCCGGCACCGCCAGCATCTTGTCGAGTTCGGGCGGACCGTCGCGCCAGCCGGGGAAGAAGGTCGAAAGAACCTTGTCGCCTTTCTTGAAGCGGGTGACGCCTTCACCGACCTCGACGACTTCGCCAGCACCATCGGACATCAGGATGCGGCCATCCGGCGTGGGGATACCGCCCTGCGCAACAACGAAGTCGTGATAGTTCAGCGAGCTCGCCTTCACCCGCACCAGTACCTCACCGGCCTTGGGTTTCGGGTCGTCGCGCGTTTCGATCTGGATATTCTGCAGACCGCCCGGCTTCTTCAGGCTGGCAACTTTCATTGAGACTCTCCCTTGTGTTTCCTTGGTTGGGACGAGCCAAAGCATCGCTGACCCTGCGAAAGCCAAGCGAAAAGCCGAGATGCCCCATGTGCAACCGCGAATGAAGTCCGCGCGTTGAAACTCTAACAGAAAATCAATGTTGGAGATCCGATGGCGAAAGCGGCCACACCCACGAAGTCTACGAAGCAAAAACCGGCTTCGGGCACGAAGCAATCTTCAGGTGGAGCCAAGTCTGGCACGCAGAAGAAAAAGCCAGCCGAGAAGCCCAAGCCCTGGCGCCAGGCTAACGGCAAGGTCGATGCTTTCAGGGTGCTCGCCGAACGGTTGGCGAATGGAGAGCAAGTCATCCCGCCTCGCATGCTGACCGGCCAGGCGCGGCGCGAACATGTTCGCTCAACCCTGCGCGAGGACCATGCTACCCGCATCGCCAATCGCGCGCCGGGCGCCGCCAACAAATTCGACACGCTGGCAGGTGACTACTTCAAATTCTTCCGCGGCACGGCCTTGCTCTTCTACCGCGATCTCGTCGGCGAAGATGCAAGTATGCCAACGGTCATGGCGCTCGGAGATGTTCACCCCGAAAACTTTGGTGTGATGCCCGATGCGAATGGTGCGCCGATCTTCGGCGTCAACGATTTTGACGAGACGATCTACGCGCCATTCACCTGGGATATCAAAAGGGGTGCCGTGGGCTTCTGGGTCGCGACTGACATGGTTTCGGGCATGAAGCGCAAGAAGCGCCGGAAGGTCGTAGCGAAGTTCGTGAAGGGTTATCTCAAAGCGATGAAGACCTATGCGCGTCACTCAAATGAGGAGCACGACGCGTTCAGACTGAACAATTCGCCAGAGGTCATCCAGCGCCTGTTCGAGGAAGCCTGGGAAGAGCGCAGGGACTGGCTTTGGGACGACTATCTGAAACCGAATGGGCGGGGCTTTCGCTCCGACGATGAGCTCCAGCCTCTCTCCAGCGAGAAAGAGAAGTTCCAGAAGGCGGTCAATGAGCTTGCCGAGCGCAAGGGCTTCGATGTTCCCGACCGGGCAGGTGAGCTCAAGGTGAAGGATGTCTGTGTTCGCCACGGGCAAGGGACGGCCTCGCTCGGCCTCCCTAGATACTACGTCCTGATCGAGGGGCCATCCAAGGACGCGACCGACGACATCATCATCGAATTCAAGCGGGCACGCCTCTCTGCCCTCGAAGGACTGACACCGCCGAGCGACTTCAATGCGGGCTCCAAGGCCGATCGGATCGCCCACGGCCAGAGTGTCCAGCTTGCGCATGGCGACATCTTCTATGGCGCGGTTGAGATCGACGGCGAAAGCTTCATGAGCCGGGAGCGCGCGCCGTTTCGGGACGACATCGACATCGACAAGCTGAGCTACAAGACCTGGAAGAAATACGCCAAGGCGTGCGGCGCGGCGCTTGCTCAGGCGCATGCCCGCTCAGATGATCTCGGTCAGATCGACTATGACGTCGAACCAGCCATTCTGGAGGCAACACGTCCTCGCCATCTCTTCATCGACGATATCGTTCGCTTCACCGCAGAGGCGGCCGACCGGTTGAAGCAGGACCACAAGATGTTCTGTGAAGATCACGCCAGAGGAGCGTTTGAGAATATCGAGATGATCTATCGTTAGGCCTCACTGATCCGGCAAAGAAAAAGGGCGGCAGATTTCTCAGCCGCCCTTTCATGTTTCGAATGTCATACCTGACTAGCGGCGGAGCGTGAACTCCACACCGACCAGACGGCCCTTCTTGAGCGGCGAGAACGTGCCGCCACCCGGGAATGGCTGGTAAGGGGTCTGCACACCGTTGGACAGCGGGCCAGGGAAAGGCAGCTGCGTGTCGTTACCGGCCTGAACGCTGTCGAGTAGGTTCTGACCGAAAAGCGACACGGTGAAGCCATCATAAGGCGTTTCCCAGCTGATGTTCGCGGACAGCTGATGGGAATCCTGGATCCAGCCGAAGTTGCTATCGGTGTAGGCGATACGGTCGCGGTACTGATAATTTGCGCGGCTGATCAGGGCGCCCATGTCACCGAGATCGATGTCATATATCGCGCCGACACCATAGGTGACCGGAGGAACGCGCGGCAGGTCGAGACGCTGGTCAAGAATGTTGACCTGCGTGTCGCCGGAGATGTCGAAACGGACATCGTCATAGCTCGCATCGATCAGGCCAGCATTGAAGTTGACCAGGAAGTTGTCGGTCAGCGCAACGCGGCCTTCAACTTCGACACCGATGATGGTCGCGTCAGCCGTGTTCAGGATGTTCTGAACGACGCCCGATGGGCCAGCAGTGTTCACTTCGCGCTGCATGTCGGCGATTTCGGTCAGGAAGGCTGCACCGTTAAGCTGGATGCGGCCGTCTTCGCTGCCGGACTTGAAGCCGATTTCGAACGCATCGACTTCTTCTTCGTCAAAGCCGAAATTGCCGCCGGTTGCCGGCACAATCTGGTTCAGAAAGACGCCAACATCCGTGATGCGGAAGTTGTAGCCGCCCGAGCGGAAGCCCTTGGTGTAGTAGCCATAGGTCTGGAAGTTGTCAGACCAGAAGTATTGCAGGCCAACTTTCGGGGTCCAGTTCGACCAGTCGTCGCCATCGGAGAAGCCGTTTGGCTCTTGTGCGCCGAGGGCACCGAGAAGCTGGTTGAAGCCGTCGGTCGGGCAGGTGCCGTCAACGACAGAACACTCGAAGCGCGGACGGATGAAGGTCACGTCGGCGTCTTTTTCTTCCTTCGAATAACGAAGGCCAGCCGTCACGATCAGGTCAGGCGTGATCGAGTAATCGACGTTTGCGAAAGCGCCGTAGACCGTGTGGTCCTGCGAACCGCCGCCGTAGAAGATCCACGGAATGGTCGCTGGAAGCGGTGCCGGGCGCGTGGTCGGCAGGTTGCGGACTTCGGTATAGTCGAGCGTCTGGTTGAAGTAGTAGACGCCCGTGGTGAGGTCCACATTACCGAACGTGCCAGCATAGCGCAGCTCGTTGGAGATCTGTTCCTGCAGGAATTCTGCGTTTGAGTGGAACAGTGTGAACGGCGTTGCGTCGATGTCGCTACCGGTGCTCAGGGAGTCATATTCGCGGTAGCCGAGAATGTTGGTGATCGTACCGTTGCCGAAGTCGACATCATAGTCAGCGCGCAGCGATGCGAAGATGGTTTCGGCTTCGCCGGTGCCTGGGCTGTTGATCGAGAAGTCGAAGCTGTCGCGATCGAAGTAGGAGCGGTTCTGGCCGGACGGGCCGTCGACGCGGCTGTCGGTGTACTCAGCCTTCGCGAGGAAGGTGAGGCGATCGCTTGCAAACCACTCGAGCGCGCCGCGATAGATCGCGACCTGTGCTTCGCCGTGATTGTCGCCGTCGTTCAGGTTTTTGAAGTAGCCAGCGTCGGTGTTGTAGTAAGCACCGATCTTGCCGTTCAGGACGCCATCGATCAGAGGGCCGGAAACCGTGCCCTGGATGGTGGAGTTGAGGCCACCGCGATCATCGTCGATCGGGCCGTCAAAGGTCGCCTGTGCCTTGTAGCTGAACTCGTCGGTCGGGTTGCCCGTATTGACGACCAGCGCACCACCGGTGGTGTTACGGCCGAACAGGAGGCCTTGTGGGCCGCGCAGGACTTCAACGCTGTCGAGGTCGAACAGGTCGACGACGACGCCGTTGTTCACACCGAGATAGACGCCATCGATAAACACACCAACGGCTGGGTCGATCGACGGGATCGACGAGTTCACGCCGAGGCCACGGATAGCGAAGTTTGCCGTGCCGCGTGCCGTGCCAACGTCATCGAGCGAGACGTTCGGCGTGGAGTAGGAAAGGTCTTCGAGGTTTGCGACGTTCAGTGCGTCGAGCGTGTCTTCGTTGAACGCGGTCACGGAGACAGGAACGTCCTGCACGTTTTCAACGTTCTGCTTTTTGGTTGCAGACACGGTGACCTTCTGAAGGACACGGTCCACTGCCGACTCGCGTTCTGCTTCTGGTGCCTCTTGGGCGAAGGCAGGAGCCTGCGCGAGAATGGCGACGGAAGCGGCCGTCGAGAGGAGGAATTTGCTGCGTTGCATAAAGTTTAGACTCCCAGATCGTTATTTTTCTGATTTGCGTGTCGATAACCCCAACAGTCATTGGAGATCGCACCGCAGCACGCCATAAAGTGTGCTGCCGCAAATTCTCAATGGGAGAAATCAGCGTTATGCAAAAATACTTCACTAGTGATGTTTTGTTGCATCACTTTGGGGAAACATAGACATCTAAAGTTGCGCCGCAGCATGTATTCGCGTGGCGAACCTATCCGGAAGGGAATGCGGCCTTACGCTTTTCGAGGAAGGCGCGGTAGCCTTCGCGGAAGTCTTCGCCAGCCGCACCGTCGACCATATACTTCAGAAGCGCTTCGTCGCTCGCATCATTCTGGACGTCGCGCACCATCTCTTTCAGTGCTTTCACTGACCAGGAA
This sequence comes from Henriciella algicola, assembly GCF_003576245.1. Taxonomy (GTDB): domain Bacteria; phylum Pseudomonadota; class Alphaproteobacteria; order Caulobacterales; family Hyphomonadaceae; genus Henriciella; species Henriciella algicola. The sequence goes on along the minus strand of NZ_QWGA01000007.1, from coordinate 586,544 downwards.
GAATTTGCGGCAATCTCCTGAACTGTCTTCCGGGCGGCCTCGATGACACTGCCGTCTCGTGCCACTTCGTTCACAAGCCCCAACGCATGTGCTTCGTCAGCCGAAAACCGGCGCGCAGAAAACAGCATATGCTTGGCATTTGAAGGGCCAACCAGTCTGACCAGCCGCCGAAGGTCGGCCGGAGGGTAGACGATCCCCAGTTTTGCAGGCGGCAATCCGAAAGATGCTTCAGGCGAAGCCATTCGGATATCGCAGGCAACGGCCAGGGCGACGCCCGCGCCGAAACAGCTTCCCTCGACGGCGGCAATGACCGGTTTGCTGCAATTCTCGATCGCGCTCATCGCATCGGAGATGATTGCCGTCGTTTCGCGCGTGTTGGCTTCGTCAGAATAGATTGTCTCGAACTCAGAGATGTCCACGCCGGCCGCGAAATGGCCGACATCGCCGCCATGGATAATCAGCGCCTTCGCCGCGCTATCGGCGTCGACCGTCCTGACGAGAACGGGCAGGGCTGCCCACATGGACATGCTGAGCGCATTGCGCCTTGCGGGCGCATTGATGACGATTTCCGCGCAGCTACCTGAGCCAGTGAGAAATACGGGGCGGTTTTCCGGTGTGGACATTGGCCACCGCTTTCAGCTTACAGGTAGCCCGTCAAGTCGCGATCAACGCCGGACGCCGGGAAATCCACGGTCTGGCCTGTTCCAGCTCATAGGCGAGGGCAAGCAGCAGGCCGTCATCGCCCTGACGACCTGAGAACATGGAGCCGATCGGCAGCCCGCCTTCAGACCAGAAGAGCGGCACATTCATGGAGGCAGCGCCCGAGACGTTCATATAAGGCGTGTAGGCAACATAGTCGGTGACTGATTTCATTACCGTGTCGAAGTCACCATCGGGCGCCTGCTCTCCAATTTTCGGCGGCAGCTTGGTCACTGTTGGCGTGAGCAGCACGTCGAAATTCTCAAACCAGCTCGCATAGATCGATGAGAAGGCCTGTAGGTCAGCGACGGTATCGGCGAATTCGCCCTGGCGTTCACTGAACAGGGCGGCGAGGCCAAGCGTCCACGGCTCGATTATTTCTGGTGAGGGCGCCGTGCCAAGCGCTGCGGCGGCGTCCTGCATGAACTGTGCGGCCCCGGCGGCCCAGAACAAGATGAACTGGTCCTGGAATTTGCGTGCATCGATTGGCAGGTCCCAGTCAATCACCTCATGGCCAAGCTCACGGCAGAGGGTTGCGGCCTGTTCGGTCGCCGCGCGGACTTCCGGGTCCAGTTGCGCGTCGGTGCCGGTCTCCGTCACCAGGGCGATCTTCAGACGGCGGGAGGAAGGCCCCGTGATCTCTCCAATCTTTGGCAGGCTCTCACCCGCTTCAGCCATGGCAAACAGGGCGGCGCTGTCGCGCACGGTGCGTGTAACTGCGTGATCCACACTGAGTTCAACCGGAGAGCCGGTCGATGCTGACACCAGCGCGCCGCGTGATGGCTTCAGTCCAAACAGACCACAGCAGGCAGCAGGAATACGGATCGACCCGCCGCCATCGCTTGCATGGGCAAACGGGACCACGCGCGCTGACGTGAGGGCGGCCGCACCGCCTGAAGATCCACCAGGGGACCGTGAAAGATCCCAGGGGTTACGCGTCGCGCCGGTAACCAGCGGCTCTGTCGATGAGGTGAGCCCCATCTCTGGCGTCGTCGACTTGCCGATGACAACCACACCTGCATCGCGCCAGCGGCCAGGCAGAACCGAATCTTCCTCAGCAAGGTTTCCACGGAAGGCGCGGCTGCCATACATGGTCGGCGCGCCCTTCCAGTTGTCGAGATCCTTGATAGCCGTCGGAACGCCGCCGAATTCGCCTGCCGGGCTGGCTGCAGCGCGTGTGCGCGCCAGGTCAAAAGTCTTTGTCGCCAGTGCGTTAATCTGCGGGTTTACCGCTTCAGCTCTGGCGATCGCAGCCTCAGTTAGCTGGATCGACGTGGTCTCCCCGCGCGCAATCATTTGCGCCATGGCAACACCATCTAGCTCGGCTGATCCTGCGCCTGCGGCCATGACGGTTGCTGGGGCACAGGCGTTCGCGAATGGCAGAAAGGCGGCGAGCGTTGTGCCACCTGCGAGCAGGCGGCGGCGTGTCATAGTTGTCATAGGTGTCCTCCCGGCGGCCTCTGTCGGGCCAAGTGTGTGCTAGCCTGCGTTGGTCTTGCCGCAAAGGCAAGCAGGTTATAGCCCGGTAGGCGTTCCAGTTTTTCGCGTATCGGACATAATCTGCATGCTGTCAGTTCTTGACCTTTTTCGTATCGGGCTAGGCCCGTCGAGCTCTCACACAGTAGGGCCGATGCGCATTGCGCGGCGCTTCCTGCAGGAGGCTGACAGGGCAGGGCGGCTGGACGGCGCAGTGCGGGTTGAGGTCGCGCTTCAGGGCTCGCTCGCGCTCACGGGTGTCGGGCACGGCACTGACAAGGCGGTCATGCTCGGCCTTGAAGGTATGCAGCCTGAAACCGCTGACCCGGCAGAGGCCGAATCGCGTTTCCGCGAAATCGTCCAGACCAAATCCATTCAGCTGGATGGCGGCCCGAAGATCGACTTCAATCCGCTGAAGGACCTCAAATTCTGCACAGACGTCGTCCCCGACCTGCACCCCAATGGCATGGTGCTTACCTTGTTTGGCGCCGAAGGGACTGAACCCTATTCGCGGGAGTATTACTCCACCGGCGGCGGGTTCATCGCCTCACGCAAACAGCTTGAAAAGCCAGCCAGCGGCGACCTGGTCGCCAGCGCACGCGGCGCGCCGCACCCTTTCCGCTCAGCGGCAGAGATGATTGAGCTTTGCAAGAGCCATGGCTGGCGTGTCGATGAGCTTGTTCTCCACAATGAGGATGCACGAAGATCGCGCGACAAGACACAGAAAAGGCTCGATAAAATCGCCCAGACCATGATGGAGTGCATCCGCAATGGCCTGAAATCTGAAGGCACGCTGCCGGGCGGGCTGGATGTGAAGCGGCGCGCGCCAGACCTTCATCGCCGCCTCGTCGACAATCCGGGCTCCAATGAGCGTGAGCAGCTGTTCGACTGGCTCAATGTCTATGCCATGGCGGTGAATGAAGAGAACGCGGCGGGCGGGCGCGTCGTGACCTCGCCAACCAACGGGGCAGCGGGCATCCTGCCGTCCGTCATGCGCCATTATTGCTGTGATGACGATAAGCTCGACCTCTCAAAGGCGCGTCGGTTCCTGCTGACCGCAGGGGGCATCGGCCTGCTCTATAAACAGCGCGCATCGATCTCTGGCGCAGAAATGGGCTGTCAGGGAGAAGTTGGCGTGGCCTGCTCGATGGCGGCCGGCGGGCTCGCCGCCGTCTGGGGCGCAGACGCTGAAACCGTATGCGTGGCGGCCGAAATAGGTATGGAGCATAACCTAGGCCTCACCTGCGACCCCGTTGGCGGACTGGTCCAGATCCCGTGCATTGAGCGCAACGCTTTTGGCGCGGTGAAGGCCGCTAATGCCGCGCGCCTCGCGCTTCAGGGTACGGGCCACCACAAAGTCAGCCTCGATCAGGTCATTGAGACAATGCGCCAGACAGGCAACGACATGTCCAACAAGTACAAGGAAACCAGCACCGGTGGCCTCGCTGTGAATGTCATCGCCTGCTAGCAGAAATGATAGGGTCTTCCGCGCCGTCATGGATTGGTAACCGGTGACTCACGTGTCACCATCGAACTCATGGATGGCTTACAGACGAAAACGCCGGCAAAGCCCGGCCTGACCTACCCGTTCGATGAACGGGTCCCCGAGCAAGGCGAAGCGACAGAGATCATTCCTGGCCTCTACTGGGTGCGAATGCGCCTGCCGTTTGCGCTGGAATGGATAAATCTCTGGCTGATCGATGATGGCGAGCGTGGCTGGACCATCGTCGATACCGGCATGCCAATGCCTGAAACCAAGGACGCCTGGCGCACCATCTTTGACAACTGTCTGGGCGGCCGGCCCGTCTGGCGCGTGATCGTCACCCACATGCACCCAGACCATGTCGGCAATGCAGGTTGGCTGACGCGCAAATTCCCCGGCGCCGAACTCTGGATGAGCCAGCTGGAATACATCTCCTGCCGTATGCTGGTCGCAGACACGGGCCGCGAAGCGCCTGCGGCGGGCACCGACTTCTATGTCGCTGCGGGCTGGAATGAAGCGCAGGTCGATACGTATCGCAGCCGGTTCGGCCGCTTCGGCAAAGGCGTGAGCCAGATGCCGGATGCCTATCGCCGCCTCTCTGATGGCGAAACCATTCGCCTCGGTGGTCGAGACTGGCAGATCGTCATGGGAAATGGTCACTCGCCCGAACATGTCTGCCTTTTCTGCAAGAGTGAGAATGTGATGATTTCCGGCGACCAGCTTCTGCCGCGCATCTCATCTAACGTGTCCGTTCACCCGACGGAGCCGAAGGCAAATCCGCTGAAGGACTGGCTACAGAGCTGCCGGAAGCTGAAATCCGCAGTGGGCGACGACGTGTTGGTGCTGCCAGCGCACAACACACCGTTCCGCGGCGCGCACAAGCGTCTCGACCACCTGATCAGAGGACACGATGTCGGCCTGAAGCGATTGGCCCAACGCCTTGCAGAGGGGCCACGCCGGGTCGTCGACACCTTTCCTGCGATCTTCGGACGCAAGATCGGCGAGGAATCGCTCTCGCTCGCGACGGGGGAGGCGATTGCCCACCTCAACTATCTCATCGCCGAAGGTAAGGCGGTTGTTGAGCGCGATGGCGACGGCGTGGACTGGTACCGCGCACCCTGAACGGGCGGCGCAGCAGACGGGTCACATCTCCTGAAGAATCGCAGAAGCGACCAATCATCCACTTGACCGCAGCGCCCGCTGTGCTCAAAGCCATGACGGCTCGGAACCTTTGCGGTGCCCGGCAAGTATCTGTTTTCAAAGCCGGTCGTGTCCTGCGGCCCTCTCAAAGGATCTGTATCAGCCTGTCATGAGCACTTCATCCGACATGACTGAATCAGAGCCCGAGGATACCCGGACGCTCAAGCAGAAAGTGCTGCACGAATTGCGGGAATGGGCGGTGACGCTGCTCATCTTCATCCCGGCATTCTACATGTTCTCTTTCCTGATCTATGAGCAGCGCGTCATCCCGTCCGAAAGCATGGTGCCGAACCTGCAGGTCGGCGACCGCGTAGCGGTCAACAAGTTTGCCTATGGCTATAGCCGCTACAGCCTGCCATGGGGGGCATGGCGCCTGATCCCGCAGGGTGAGGGCAGGGTGCTTGGCGGCAAGCCGGATCGCGGCGATGTCGCTGTCTTCATGCACCCACACACCGACCGGGTCATGATCAAGCGGATCATTGGCCTGCCGGGCGACCGGGTCCAGATGGTCAATGAACAGCTCTACCTGAATGGTGAGCCGATCGACCGCGAATTCGTGCGCAGCGTCACCTATCGCCCTCATGATTTCCGCGGCACGGAAACGGCCCGCGAATACCGCGAGACGATTGGCGAGAAGTCCTGGCTCAGCCACCAGTGGCAGCAGGGCCCAAGCCAGATCCGCAGCCTCGACAATACGCCTGTCTTCGATGTGCCAGAGGGGCACTACCTCTTCATCGGCGACAATCGCGACAATTCCGAAGATGGCCGCTCGGTCACCGGTCACTGCCCGGTTGGCGATGATGGTGTGATCGACGAGGCAGGGTGTGAACTCGCGCCCGGCGTCTCCGCAGAGCGCGCTTCTGTGGGTTATGTACCGGCTGAAAACCTCATTGGCCGCGCCGACACGGTGCTCCTCTCGACCTACTCCTGCGCACGCGCTGATGCCGATCCGTGCATGAAAAAGCGTCTCTGGAGAGGGCTCTAGACCTTACTCCTTATGCGCGAATTGTGGCGCGATCTTTGCAAATTCCTAATCCGTATCTGCTTAAAGGTGCGGCATGGAAAAGAACCGTTTTCGCCTCCTGCGTTTCGATGAAGTGACCAACGATGTCTGGTCGCAATTTCACGCGCTGCGCGATGCGCGCCCTCGCTATGATGATCCTTTCTTCGACCCGGAATATGCACGGCTGGTTTCGCAAGTGCGCCCGGATGCGCGCCTCGGACTTGCGTTTGAGGGCGGAGAGCTCGTCGGTGCGTGGCCGATCCACAGAAGGCCCGGCGCCTGGGCACGCCCGATTGGTGGGCCATTCTCTGACTGGCATGGGCCGGTTCTTTCAGTGAACACAGACCTCACCGCGCATGCTTTCCTGCGCGGCATGGGCGTTCTCGGCATGTCCAGCTTTGGCTGGCTGCCACAGGACACTGAGAGCGAAGGCCGGTTGACGATTGCTGGCGCGAACATGAGCGATGTCAGTGCAGGCTGGGACAGCTTCATGCAAAATCAGGGTGAGCGCTGGCCCAAGCATTTCAAGAAGATGCGCCGGCTTGCCCGCAACATGGAGCGCGATTTCTCCGAGGTCGAATTCCGCTTTGATGATGAAAGCGATGACACGTTCAGCCGCCTTATCTTCCTGAAGCGTGAGCAGTTCAGGCGCACAGGTCGGCACGATGTGCTCGGCACCCGTTGGGCGCAGCAGCTGCTCGATGCACTCCGCCATCAGAAGGACGAAACCTTCCGGCTGCGGCTCGTGAGCCTGCACCTCGATGGACAGCATGCGGCAAGCGAGCTTGTGCTCCAGTCTCGCAATGTCGTTCATGGCTGGATCACGGCCTATGAAGCTGACTATGCACAGTATTCCCCAGGTAATTTCGTCGTCCAGAACATGCTGGAAGAAATGGCGAACCGCGACGGCCCGAAGATCTACGATGCCGGGCCGGGCCTCGACCACTACAAGCGTCACTACTCGAATTTCCAGCTGCCCGTTGGCTCCGGCGTTGTGCGCAGCCGCGCGCTCGCTATCCGGCCGGACCGTATCCTTGGCTACGCCTGGCGCACGGGCGAGCAGAAGCTGAATGATCGCGTGTCGGGTGTGATGAAATCAGCCCGCCGCCGCCTCGATCAGGTCTGCATCAGTGAGATCAAACCCGCTGGCCGTCTCATGGGCATTGGCAACTCATTGCGGCGCACTGCGGCAGCTATTGATCTTGCCGACACTAGTGCGTCCAGTTAAGCGCTTCATCAGTTGAGCCGGTTGTGCGAGTCGTGAAAGGCTCGCCTCCGCTTTCAATTTGGGATGAAGTGTAATGAGTGCAGCCAAGCGCGAAAAAGCAAAAACAGCGCGCGGGCCGATCATCGTTTCCCGTCATGGCCGTCCAGCTCTGGACCGGACGGCTGGGCCGCGACTGGACTGGCGTGAATACCGCGACTGGTGGGACCGCTATGAGGTCGGCAGCCTTGCCGAAGGCCAGCAGGCACCTGAGAATCTAAAAGCCGCTGTCGCCGATGCTGACATTGTCCTCAGCTCGACGGCACCCCGTGCAATTGAAACGGCGATGCTGGCCTCAGGGCGTGAGCCGGAGACATTCCCGGTCTTTGTGGAGGCACCTCTGCCGCCGCCGCGGCTGCGCAACCACAAATACCTTCCGAAGACGTGGAATGTGATCGCCCGCACGGCCTGGCTCTACGGCCACAGCCTCGATGGCGAAAGCAACCGTCAGGCCCGTGAGCGGGCCAACAAGGCTGCCCAGCATCTGCATGAGGCTGCAGCTGACGGGAAGGTGTACCTCGCCGCGCATGGCTGGTTTAATCGCATGTTGAGACCAGCCATGGCGCGTATCGGCTGGGTCTGCGTGCGCGATGGTGGCGACAATTACTGGAGCTACCGCATCTACGAATATCGCGGGAAATCTTGATCCCTGACCATTGTGATGCAGCCTGCGCCTGCTTAGGGTGCGGCTGCTCAACGAGTATGAGGACTGGCTCTCATGAGCGATCAGACAGTGACAGACATCGAGAAGATGAGCTTCGAGCAGGCCCTGCGGGAGCTTGAGACCATCGTGCGCCAGCTGGAAGGCGGCGAGGTTGAGCTTGAGAAGTCCATCGAAATCTATGAACGTGGGGCGAAACTGAAATCGCACTGCGAAGCCCGGCTGAAAGCGGCAGAGCTCAAGATCGAGCAGATTGTCCAGGGGCCGGATGGCAAACCCACAACCGAAAGCGCAAGCTTCGAGTAAGGAACCGCTTTATGGAGTTCGAGACCCGCCTGACCGAGATCGCCGACAAGGTAACGGTTGCGCTGGATCAGCTCATTCCGCCTGCGCAGGGGCCAGAGGCTGACCTGATGCGGGCAATGCGGCACGCGGCCCTCGCCAATGGTAAGCGGATGCGCCCCTTCTACGTCATTGAGACGGGCGCGCTGTTCGATGCCGACCATAAGGCGCTCCTTAGGACAGCTGCGGCGCTCGAATGTGTCCACACCTATTCGCTGGTCCATGACGATCTGCCCTGCATGGATGATGACGATCTGCGCCGGGGCCAGCCGACCGTGCACAAGGCTTTCGACGAAGCGACCGCCGTGCTCGCTGGTGACGCGCTCCTGACGCTCGCCTTCAAGATCCTCGCCAGCGACGAGACCCATAACGACCCGGCGGTGCGCCTGCGCCTGATTGAGCGCCTCGCCGACGCGTCCGGGGCGACCGGCATGGTCGGGGGCCAGATGATCGACATGCTGCAGGAAGCGAGCCCCCGCGATCTCAACACCATCACCCGCATGCAGCGTCTCAAAACCGGCGCGCTCATTTCTTATTCGGTTGAAGCAGGTGCCATCGTCGGCGGCGCGAGCGCCAACGCCAAGCACGCGCTTGCCGGATTCGCGCAGGACCTTGGTCTCGCCTACCAGATTGCAGACGACCTTCTCGACGCCACGGGTGATCAGGATGTCGTCGGAAAAACGCTGCGCAGCGACGAAGCCGCCGGCAAGGCCAACTTTGTGACCATTCTGGGGATTGAAGGCGCGCGCGAACGCATAAATCTTCTTGCAGCACAGGCTCGCCAGCACCTCGATTTTTTCCGTGGCCGCGCCAATATCCTGCTGCAATCGGTTGATTATGTTCTGGACAGGACACGCTAAGGACTGTCTGAACGCAAAAAAGACTGTCCGTTGAAAGGACCCGGCTGCATGAGCTTGCCTGCGAAAACCCGCCTTCTTGATACGATCAATTCCCCGGCTGATCTGAAGTCCCGCTCGCGCGAGGATCTGAAGCAGATCGCTGATGAGCTGCGTTCAGAAGTGATCGACGCAGTGTCCGGCACCGGCGGTCACCTCGGTGCAGGTCTCGGCGTGGTTGAGCTGACGCTCGCCATCCATGCCATTTTTGACACGCCATCCGACAAGCTCATCTTCGACGTTGGCCACCAATGCTATCCGCACAAGATCCTGACGGGCCGCAAGGACCGTATCCGCACGCTTCGCCAGGGCGGCGGCCTTTCCGGCTTCACCAAGCGCGATGAGAGCGAATACGACCCGTTCGGCGCCGCTCACGCCTCGACGTCCATTTCGGCAGGCCTCGGTTTCGCGAAATCGCGCGACCTGCAGGAAAAGGACAACAAGGTCGTCTGCGTCATCGGTGACGGCGCCATGTCGGCCGGCATGGCCTATGAAGCGATGAACAATGCAGGCTCTGACCTGAGCGACATGCTCGTCATCCTGAACGACAACGACATGTCCATCGCCCCGCCGGTCGGCGCGATGAGCCATTACCTGTCGAAGCTCGTTTCCTCGCGCTCCTATCGGGGCCTTCGCAAGTTCGCCAAATTCATCGCCAAGCCGATCGGTCTGGAAAGCCAGGCCCGCAAGGCTGAGGAATATCTTCGCGGCTTCGCCATGGGCGGCACCATGTTCGAGGAGCTTGGCTTCTACTATGTCGGCCCGATCGACGGCCACGACCTCGACGTGCTCCTGCCGGTGCTTGAGAACTGTAAGGCGATGGAAACCGGCCCGGTCCTGCTTCACGTCGTGACGCAGAAGGGCAAGGGGTATGAACCGGCCGAGAACTCCGCCGATAAGTATCATGGCGTCGCAAAGTTCAATGTCATCACCGGCGAGCAGCAGAAATCAGCCGGTGGCCCGCCTGCCTACACCAAGGTCTTCGCAAAGGCCCTGATCGAGGAAGCACGCCGCGACGACAAGATTGTCGGCATCACGGCTGCCATGCCGGGCGGGACAGGCATGGACCTGTTCGAACAAGAATTCCCGGAGCGCATGTTCGATGTCGGTATCGCCGAACAGCACGCTGTGACTTTTGCCGCCGGTCTCGCCGCTGACGGCATGAAGCCATTTGCGGCGATCTATTCGACCTTCCTCCAGCGCGGCTATGACCAGGTCGTCCACGATGTGGCGATCCAGCGTCTTCCAGTCCGTTTCGCGATTGACCGTGCCGGTCTTGTCGGTGCCGACGGCCCGACCCATGCGGGCAGCTTCGATATCGGTTTCCTCGGCGCGCTGCCGGGCATGGTCTGCATGGCCGCGGCCGATGAAGCTGAACTGGTGAACATGGTCCGCACGGCTGTCGAGATTGACGACCGGCCGAGCGCCTTCCGCTATCCACGCGGCAATGGCATCGGTATTGAGCTTCCTGCCCAGCCTAAAGCGCTTGAAATTGGCAAGGGCCGCATCGTGCGCGAAGGCTCCACGATTGCCTTGCTGTCCTTCGGTGCACGCCTGCAGGAATGCCTGAAAGCCGCTGAAATGCTCGCTGCGCAGGGCCTGTCGTGCACTGTGGCTGATGCGCGCTTCGCCAAGCCTCTGGATGAGGAGCTGGTGAGCCGGCTTGCACGCGAACACGAGGTGCTCCTCACCGTGGAAGAAGGTTCGCGCGGCGGTTTCGGCGCGTTCGTGCTGCATCATCTGGCGGAGACGAATGCTTTCGATAACGGCCTCAAGGTTCGCACGCTGCACCTGCCGGACATCTTTCAGGATCAGGACAAGCCAGAGATCATGTACGCGCAGGCAGGCCTCGATGCACACAGCATCGCGACCCGTGCGATCGACGCCCTCGGGCGCGGTGACATGCGCGAAATCGACCGCTTCGCACGCGCCTGATTGTTTAGCCGATTTTCTGCCTAACTTTTCGGTTAGCCCGTTTGCCATGACGGCGGCTGCGGATATGGTCGCTACAAACGCGTTTCCATGGGGAAGACAATGAGATCTCTAGTGCTCGCCGCAATCGGCGCTTTCATGCTGGTCGGCTGTGAAACTGTTCCAGCTGAAGTAAACATGCAGCCGACGGCGTTCCAGACGGCCGTGTCGCGGGCGACCTCTGCCTGGCACCCATATGCGGGCATCGAAGATCTCAACACGATGCTGGAAACCCAGACGCTTTCCTCGGCCCAGCGTGCGCGCGTCCTGTATGAGCGCGGCCGCATCCGCACCGAAAACGCGATCGAACTGCCAAACGGCATTCAGGACCTGCAGCAGGCTACAGCACTTCAGGCAACCATCGTGCCGGAAGAAGGCGCCGTCCCGATGCAGCGCATTCCGGACACCTCGTCCATGATCCGTATCGCAGAAGCGAAGCTTCAGCTGTCACGCGCTCGCCTCGCAGGCCTGCAGACGCTGCCGCAATGGTTCGACGACAAGGTCGCCGTTTCCGAAGTCGCGGAGGCTGCAGAGCGCTATCGCACGTCTGGCCTTGCGCCCGACCCGTTCGATGCGGGCCTGCTTGAAGCGGCTGGCTATCTCTGCCGCAATGACGGGGCCGGTACTGGCAAATGGCAGCTTGGCGAGAACACCAGCCACCTCTCCGATCTGGACTGGTGTGCTGCGCCTGCGGCTGCACCGGCACCTGCTGCGTCATCATAGCCGAACACCCCTAATTTTCTGACGGATTTTCGCCTGCATGCGACAGGTTGCACTTCCATGACTGGCGCGCGCGTGATTGAGTGCGCGCGACCTATCAAAACTATTAGGGAGTTACGTCATGGCCGCTGATGCCGCACCCGCCTGGCCTGCAATGACCATTGCGCAGGCGAATGAAATGCTTGCCCAGCCAGGAACGCCGCTCGCCGTCGCAGAAGGCGAGATCAATGGCGTGACCATGCGCTATTACCCTGAGGCGCCGCCGACGCTCCGCTTCCTCGTGGAGGCGTCACAAGCGCATGGCGAGCGCACCTTCCTCGTCTATGAGAATGAGCGCGTGACCTTCAACGCACATTGGCGGGCCGTCAGCCATTTCGCCCATGTCCTGAAGTCGGAATTCAACGTGCAGAAGGGCGACCGCGTCGCCATCATCATGCGCAACTATCCTCAGTGGCCGGTTGCCTTCTTCGCGGCGCTCAGCATCGGCGCAATCGCAACGCCAATGAACTCGTGGTGGACCGGCGAGGAGCTTGAATACGGGCTGCAGAATGCCGGCGTGAAGGTTGCGGTCGTCGACCCGCAGATCTTTGAGCGCATGCGTGAGCACATGTCTGGCCTCTCTGATCTCGAAGCCGTCATCATCGCGCGCGAAACCGAAGAAGAGCGCAACAATCCGCGCGTCCACAATTTCGAGAGCTTTATGGGTGAGCCGAACAGCTGGGCCGATCTTGAGAATAAAGGCCTGCCTGAAATCGATCTCGGCCCGGATGATGATGCGACCATCATGTACACGTCCGGCACGACAGGTAAGCCGAAGGGCGCGCTGGCGACGCACCGCGCCGTCATCTCGAACTTCCTCAATTCCATGACCTGTCAGGCGCGCATGTTCCTGCGCCGCGGTGAACAGCCACCAGAGCCGGATCCGAACGAGCAGCGCGCGACGCTCCTTTCCATACCATTCTTCCACGCGACCGGTTCATTCGCCGTTCTCATCCCCACGCTGCTGCGCGGTGATAAGATCGTCAGCATGTACAAGTGGGATGCAGGCAAGGCGTTGCCGATCATTGAGGCGGAGAAGATCTCCACCATTGGCGGCGTGCCGGCCATCGCCTGGCAGGTGCTCGAGCACCCAGACCGCGACAAGTATGATCTCTCCTCGATCCTCGCCGTCTCCTATGGCGGTGCGCCATCTGCGCCAGAGCTTGTTGCGACGATCAAGAAGCGCTTCCCGGAAGCCATGCCCGGCAATGGCTGGGGCATGACAGAGACGTGCGCCACAGCGACGCTGAATATCGGTGAAGACTATGTCCACCGACCGACCAGCGCAGGCGCTCCGCCAAAAGCGGTAGAGCTGAAAGTCGTTAGCCCGGACGGCGATACCCTGCCGCCCGGCGAGGTTGGTGAGCTTTGGTGCAAGAGCCCGGCAAACTGCAAGGGTTACTGGAACCGCCCGGATGCGACCGCCGAGACCTTCAAGGATGGCTGGGTCGTCACCGGTGACCTGGCCCGCCTCGATGAAGATGGTTTCCTCTTCCTCGTCGACCGCGCCAAGGACATGCTGATCCGCGGCGGTGAGAATATCTACTGTATCGAGGTCGAGAACGCCCTCTATGACCACCCGGCAGTCATGGACGCATCTGTTGTCGGCATTCCGCACAAGGTGCTGGGTGAGGAAGTTGGCGCCGTCGTCCAGCTGAAGCCCGGCAAGTCCGTGACGCAGGATGAGCTTCGCGCACATGTCGCCAGCCAGCTCGCTGCATTCAAGGTCCCGGTGGAGATCAAGTTCCAGGACGAGCCGCTTCCGCGCAACGCCAATGGCAAGATCCTGAAGCCGGCCCTGCGAGAGCAATTCGCGCCGCGCAGCTAGGCAGAAAGGGACGCCATGACGGACCGCAAGATTGGAGACACGATGGTCTGGCCCATCGGGCTTGGCTGTATGAACCTCAGCCATGCCTATGGGCCACCCACGCCGCCAGAAGAGGCCTCGGCCTTGCTCAACAGCGCACTCGATCAGGGCTGCAACTTCCTCGACACGGCAACGATCTACGGCGCGGGCACGAATGAGGAGCTGATTGCATCCTCCATCGGTCACCGGCGCAATGAGTGCTTCCTCGCCAGCAAATGCGTGCTGGCGGTGAAGGATGGCAAACGCGTGCTCGATGCGCGACCGGAGTCGATCAAGGCGGCTTGCGACGCGAGCCTGAAGCGGCTCAACACGGACGTCATCGACCTCTATTACATGCACCGCCCGGACCCGAACGTGCCGATCGAAGACTCGGTCGGTGCGCTGTCTGAACTCGTAGATGCAGGCAAGATCCGCTTCGTCGGCCTCAGCGAAATGGGGGCAGGACTGGTGCGCCGGGCCCATGCCGTGCACCCGATTGCCGCGCTTCAGACCGAGTATTCGCTCTGGGTTCGCAATCCTGAGATCGCCGTGCTGGAGCTCTGCAAGGAGCTTGGCATCGCCTTCGTGGCCTTCTCGCCTGTGGGCCGCGGCTTCCTTGCTGATCCGCCGTATGATCCGGCGAGCATGCAGGATGGCGATATGCGCCGGCTCTTCCCGCGCTTCTCAGCGGAGAACTATCCCGGCAATCTCGCTTTGCTTGAGCAGGCACGCAGCCTTGCCGCAGAGGTCGGCTGCACGGTGGCGCAACTCGCGCTCGCCTGGCTGCTGGCAAAGGGCGATCACGTCCTCCCGATCCCGGGTACGACGCGTACAGATCACCTGAAAGACAATATCGAAGCAGGCCGCATCACGCTCTCGGCGCATATTGTCGAACAGCTTGATGCGCATTTCACGCCGCAGTCTGCGGTCGGCCCGCGCTATGCACCGCCAATGCAGGCAACGGTCGATACTGAGCGGTTCAACTTCGAGCGGGACGACGCCTGAATGTCAGGCGACCAGGACGATATCGGCTCCAGCGGCAAATCCGTTGCCCTAGAGGCCCGCAATACCGGCGAGGACGGACGGCGTTACTCTCCATCGGTTGCGCGAAACGTGGGGGCGATCGGTGATGTGCTGGCGGCGCATATGCCCGTCGACGGCCAGATCCTCGAAATCGCGTCCGGCACCGGCGAGCATGGCGCCCGATTTGTTGAGCGTTTTCCAGAACTTGACTGGACTTATTCAGACCTCGACGAGATCAGCATGACCAGCCAGGCCGCCTGGGTGGGGCACGCTAAGGCGGGTCACAGGCTTTCTGGTCCAGTCCGCATCGATGCTTCGGAAGAGCATTGGGGAGAAGCTGAACGCCCTGAGAGCTTTGACGGTATCTTCTGCGCCAATATGGTCCATATCGCGCCGTTTGAAGCGGCCGAAGGCCTCGTCAAAGGGGCAGGGCGCCTCCTGAAGTCCGGTGGCAAGCTGATGCTGTATGGGCCATTTGCGCAGGACGGTGAGATCGCGCCCTCCAACGCTGCCTTCAGCGAAGACCTGAAGCGCCGTGATCAGAGCTGGGGTGTGCGTGACCTTGTGCAGGAAGTCCTGCCACTGGCCGTCCGGGCTGGCCTGACGCTTGAGACCATCGTTGACATGCCCGCTAACAATCTGAGCGTCATTTTCCGCAAGGAGTAGGTCAGAGCCAGCGCATGCGCCTGAACAGCAAAAGCAAGCCAGCGGTAACTGCGCCCATGATCACGCAGAGGATCGTAAAGCCGAGGGGGCTCGCCGCGCCAGGCATGCCGCCAAGGTTCACGCCGAACAGACCCGTCACGAAGCCAAGCGGCAGGAAGACGGCGGAGATAATCGCCAGCACAAAGAGGCGCTGGTTCATCCGTTCGGCGCGTTCCTCGACGACCTGTTCCTGCAGGACGAGAGACCGCTCCCGGATGGAGTCCAGTTCTTCGCCAATGCGTGTGACGCGGTCACCGATTTCGCGCAGGTGCAACACGTCGCCCTGTGAGAGGATGTCTTCACCCTCTCGGGCCAAGTGCGACAGCGCCTCGCGCTGCGGGATGATGTAGCGGCGCAGTGCCAGTACTTTCCGGCGGAAGTTTGCAAGCGCCGTTTTCGGCAGGCTGGCGCCGGGCTGCAGCAATTGCTCCTCGAAGTCATCGGCCTGACCGTCGAGTTCCGAGACCACGGGTTCAATCCGGTCGGTCAGTCGGGCGGCGATAAAAGTGATGATCTCGCCAGTCGAAGCTGGAACATCGCCCGCCATGATCTGGTCGCGCAAATCCTGCGCGGCGCGGATGTGGAAGGCCCTCAGCGACACGACGACATTCTCGGTCATCCAGATGCGGATGGCGATCATGTCTTCGGGTTCGGCGCCCTCATTGAGGTTCACGCCGCGCAGATTGACGAGCAGGCCGGAGCCATGCCGGATGCAGCGGGGGCGGGTGTCCTCCTGGAGGAGTGAGGCGTCGATCACATCGTCGATGCCGCTCGTCCCGGTGAGCCAGTCGCGCACCTCTGGCGACAGCCGGTTGAGGTGCAGCCAGCGATAGACGCCGGGGCGTTCGGCGGGGGCAGACTTTACATCCTCCCAGCTCAGGCGTTTGACGCCGCCATCGCTGTCGAACTCGAAGCCATGAATAAGCGGCGTGGCGGACGGTTCGCTCATCTGCGGCGCTGTTCCATGGCGACATAACCGAGCGCCTCAACCCAGACGATGACGTCTTCGCCGACGCCCTCATCACGCAGGAAAGCGGCGAAGGCCGGCAT
The DNA here is from genome assembly GCF_003576245.1 of Henriciella algicola. Taxonomy (GTDB): domain Bacteria; phylum Pseudomonadota; class Alphaproteobacteria; order Caulobacterales; family Hyphomonadaceae; genus Henriciella; species Henriciella algicola. The sequence continues at coordinate 570,166 of NZ_QWGA01000007.1, read as the reverse complement.
GAATTCCTGCGGGCGTGAGCAGAGAGCCACAGCATCATTGAGTTCAGGCAGGACAATCCTGTCAAAGTCGCTGGCGAGGTCGGTAAAATCGTCAGCGAGCGTCGCGAGCTGGATCGCCAGAAGCGGCCCTGGATTCTCGATGTCGCCGGAAACCCGCCGCAGCGCCCTTATGGTGTCGAGGTTCGAGTACGCAAAGCGTTCGAGGACCTGATCGGTCTTCCACTCGATCCATTCAGGCGTGCAGGGGTCTGGCTGCGTGACGCAGGCGGTCAGCGTAGCTGCCGCAATTGCGACACCGGCGAGGCGGGTGGATATGCGTCTGGATGTCATCCTTCAGACATACCGCACAGAGAGGTCACGCAAAGCTGAAATGTGTGACTTCACCTTCCGTGCGGGTCGTGACGCGCGCGCCGACTGGGCTCTCTTCTTCACGCAGCCGGTCCAGCGCGGCTGGATCTGCGACAGCGAGGAAACGCTTGCCGTCGTCGGTCCGCCCGAAGATGACGCCGTGCTGAGGGCCATCTCGGCCATGTACGACGGTGTAGCTTTCGACCGTGCCGCCATCTGGCTGCGGATCAAGCTCGACCTGTTCGGTTGGCTTGGCCGATGGCGCGACTGGCTTGTAGGCATCCGGCCGCGTGGTGGACCAGACACCGACCGCTTCCTTGGTCATCCAGCCGCCATTAGCGAGGACGAGGCCGAAGGCGCCGGCTTCATCGCGGAGCTTATGCGCCATCTCGGCAAGGCCATGCATGGAGTAGTTGTTGCCCGGCCCACCAAAGAAAGGCAGCCCGCCCGTCAGCGTCAGGGGCCGCTCATCGGTGAACGGGTCGATGCCCATGGCCGCGGTCGATGAGAAGACTGCGCAAGGGAAACAGGAATAGAGGTCGAAATAGGCAATACCGCCAGAGGTGCGGCCTGCCTGCTCAAGCGCACGGGAGATCGCGGTTTCCATCGCCCAAGAGCCATCAATCTTTGGACGGAGCGAGAGAAGGTCGTCGCTCGCCTCGCCGCCGCCATGCAGATAGACGCGCTTGTCCTTGGCAACGCCCAGCTCATCTGCCTTTTCCTCGGACATGATGAGGATGGCGGCGCCCTGGTTCACCGCATCCTGCGCGATATGCCATTTCAGGAAGGGGTCAGCGAACTCGTAATTCTTCGGCGATGGCGTCGCGAGAAACTCTTCCGAACGCTCTACCGGGAACTGGGAGTATTCGTTCTTCGACGCGACTTTCGAGAAAGGATGGAATAGCTTTGCCATGGCCTCGCGCTGGCCAGACCGGGTGCGCCCCTCGCGGGCGGCAATCGCATTCTCGAACAGGGCATAGAAAAAGGCAGGCGCGATCAGGCCGTGCTTGATCTCAGCACGTGACAGCATCTCGCCGCCAAGACCGCGGTCTTCATAGTCGGCGTCGTCGCTATCGGCCCAGTTGATCTCGACCTTGTTCTTCACCGCACCCTTGGACGCGCGGTTCGCTTCGGAGCCTGCGACAAGCGCGACATCAAGCTCGCCTTCATAGATTCGGTTCGCCATTTCGTTGGCGAGGGCTTGCGGGCTCTGTCCGCCAACATCTGAATAGATGAGGCGGGCTGGCTTTGCGCCGATATCGCGTGCCAGCGTACCGGGCAGATTGGTATTGTGGCCGTGTGGGTGTTTGGCGCCGCGCACAGAGTCTTCAAAGATCCGCACAAAGGTCAGCGTGTCGATTGCGGAGGCTTCGATGCCTGCATCCTCGATGGCGGCTTTCGATGCCGTGACGGCGAGGCTCAGCGGCGATGGCGCGCCATCCGGGCCGTTGGTGCCGTCCCATTCGCTCATCGATTGCCCGACGCCGACCAGTACCGGCATTGACCCTTTAGCCATCTGAAAACTCCCTGAAATGTCTTCGCGCACTGTCCAGTCTGGCGCGCGCGCTTGCAAGCCATGACGCTGCGCCAAATGGTGCAGGAACCGGCAGGCCTCTGGCAGGTTTTGACTTCATGCCTTTTTCACTCGCCCGCGAATCTCTCGACCCTGCAGACGCAGGTTTGGTCTATGTCTGTAGCTCGGAGCCCGGCTGGACGCGCCGCCCGCATGGGCGCGGTTTCACCTATCTCGATGATTGCGGCGACGTGCTGAAGGGCGAGGAGCGCGCTCGGGCTGAAGCACTCGTCCTTCCACCCGCCTGGGCCGATGTCTGGATCTGCAAGCAGCCGAAGGGCCATCTGCAGGCAACGGGCAAGGATGAGGCCGGGCGCACACAGTACCGCTATCACGAGGACTGGCGCGCCCATTGTGAGGGCGTGAAGTTCTCTGACATGCTGGCTTTTGGCAGTGCCCTGCCGCGTATCCGCAAACGGGTGAAGGCCGTGCTGGAAGACCCGGCGGACCATGTTGAGCTCGCCACCGCTGCTATCGTCCGCCTGCTCGACAAAGGCGCTATCAGGGTTGGCTCTGAGCGACACGCCAAGAACGGCACCTTTGGAGCGTCTACGCTCTATAAGCGCCACGTCCGCCAGACGGACGAAGACACCATCCGCCTCAAATTCAAAGGCAAGGGCGGTAAGGAGCAGGAAGTCTCCATTTGCGATGAAAGCCTTGCCCATGCCGTCGGTGAACTCCAGTGCCTGCCGGGCCAGTCACTTTTTGGCACGCCGGATGGGCATGTCGGCTCGACCCGTGTGAACCGTTTTATCCGGGACGCAGGGGACGGGGGATTTACAGCGAAAGATTTTCGCACATGGGCGGGCTCAGTTGCCGCTGTAGAAGCGCTCCGCAAAGGCGCAAACAGCATCAAGGGCATTTCCGAAGCTGCCGCAGAACGGCTTGGCAATACGCCGACCATCGCCCGCAATTCGTATATCCATCCGAAGCTGGTGGAGATGGCCCGAAATGGCGAAACGCCGGATGCAGAAGCCGGGCCGGTTCGCTTGCGCAAGGATGAGCGCAGGCTGTTCGCCGTGCTGGAAGCGGACTGACTGAACCGCCGGTCATCCCGGCGAAGGCCGGGATCTCAGCAAGCCACGCAGAAGCTTTGTTTCACCAGACCCCGGCCTTCGCCGGGGTGAGCGGATACTTCTCTAGTTCACGATCTTCGCGGCGGTCTTTTCATAGACCTCATCGCGCGCCACGCCGGGGGCAAGCTCGACGATTTCGAGACCGCCATCGACCACGTCGAAGACGCCGAGGTCGGTGATGATGCGATTGACCACGCCCTTGCCGGTCAGCGGCAGGGTGCATTCCTTGATCAGCTTCGGCTCACCCGATTTCGACGTATGGTCCGTGATGACGACAATGCGTTTCACGCCAGCAACGAGGTCCATCGCCCCGCCCATACCCTTGACCAGCTTGCCGGGGATCATCCAGTTGGCGAGGTCGCCGTTTTCGGCAACTTCCATTGCGCCTAGGATGGCCATGTTGATCTTGCCGCCGCGGATCATCGCAAAGCTCATGGAGCTGTCGAAGAAGGCGGTGTGCGGCAGCTCGGTGATGGTTTGCTTGCCGGCATTGATAAGGTCTGCGTCTTCCTCGCCCTCATAAGGGAAAGGGCCCATACCCAGCATGCCGTTTTCAGACTGCAGCGTCACGGAAACGCCGTCCGGAATATAGTTGGCGACCAGCGTCGGGATGCCAATGCCGAGGTTGACATACATCCCGTCTTCAAGCTCCTGCGCGGCGCGCTTGGCCATGTCATCACGTGTCCAGGGCATATCAATAACCTCCGATCATCCCCGCGCAGGCGGGGATCTGGTTCAGCAGGGTGGAGCTCTTGCGGCCTGAGGCCCCCGCCTTCGCGGGGGTGAGCGACTTAAGAGAGTTGTTCATGCTCATGCTTCTTCCCGCTTCCTTACAGTCCGTTGCTCGATGCGTTTCTCGAACTCGCCCTGTACCAGCCGGTGCACGAAGACGCCCGGCAGGTGGATGTGGTTCGGGTCAAGCTCACCCGGTTCGACGATTTCCTCGACTTCCATGACGCAGATCTTGCCGCACATGGCGGCAGGCTCGTTGAAGTTGCGCGCGGTCTTGCGGAAGATGGCGTTGCCGGTCGTGTCGGCTTTCCAGGCTTTCACGATGGCGAGGTCAGCGAAGATGCCCTCTTCGAGAATGTATTTCTCACCGTGGAATTCCTTCACTTCCTTGCCTTCGCCGATCTGCGTGCCGTAGCCGGTCTTGGTGTAGAAACCAGCAATGCCAGCGCCGCCAGCGCGCATGCGTTCGGCAAGCGTACCTTGCGGGTTGAATTCCAGCTCCAGCTCTCCGCCGAGATACTGGCGCATGAATTCCTTGTTCTCGCCGACATAGGACGAGCCCATTTTCTTCACCTGCTTGCTCTCCAACAGGACGCCGAGACCGAAGCCGTCGACGCCTGCATTGTTGGAGTAGATGGTGAGGTCTTTCGTGCCCGCATCGCGGATGGCGGCGATGGAAAGCTCTGGAATCCCGCAGAGGCCAAAGCCGCCCGCAGCGATCGTCATGCCGTCAAATAGCACGCCATCAAGGGCGGCTGCGGCGCTGTCGTAAATCTTGCTCATGGGGCAAATGCTTACGCTTGGGGCAGGGGGCTTTCAAGGGACAGTTTACGTCAGGAAAGATGAACAGTTTCGCTCAGTCGGATGGCGTCGACGTTTTTCGCCGAGGGCATTGCGCAGGCCTCAATTTCTATCCAAGGTGTCAGAACGATATCAAAGGGAGATGAGATGGCTTGTCGGATTTGTTGGGCGGGGCTTTGTGTCTCGGCAATCATGGTGGCCCCGTATGCGGGCGCTCATGAAATCGATGAGAGAAGCCTCGTCCTGGCCGAGGAGAACTATCTTTGTACGTATGAGGGTTCAGTGACGATCAATACCGGGCTGGAGGCAGAGGTCTCCATCAAGAACACGTCGAATGTCTGGCTGATCGACAAGGGACAGTCGATTTATGTGGTCGACAGGCCCGGAGATGAAGGCCTTGTGCCTGATGGGGCTGAGACAGGCGAGCTTCGCCGATATCACACTTCCACCCGGCGGCTTTCCAAGCATTATGACCTGCAGCAGGACAGTGAGAAGACCTTGGTCGCGGGGCATCATTTCAGCGATGGGCCCGGTGGATTCAGCGTCCTCTTTCGCCATGATGAGATGCGATACAGGACACGCCATGACTTTGGTGGGAGGACCGGCTCGTTCATCAGCATGGATGACTTTGGAAGCTGTGTGGCTATCTCCAGTGCCGATGATCTGCCCGATACGGTCGCGATGAAAGAAGGACTGACGGGTGCTGAAGCAGAAGCTTTCATGGATGAGTGGGAAGCGGATCTCAAAGCGCAAGCAGATGCTGACACGCGCAGGGTCATGGAAGACATTGGCTACTCCGACGAGGAGATCAGCAACGTAATCGAGGATTGACGGGGGCGGACGATTATTTTCGTCGAGGCATAGAAAAAGCCCGGCGCGTGGTGCGCCGGGCTTATATACGCTTCAATCATCAATCCTCATAGGGCACGTAGTCGAGCTCTGCGATGCCAGTGGGCGTGCCAATCCAGATTTCGGACCGGATTTTCTGATCAGACAAGCTTTTGCCGCCCGTCGCTCTGCGGGTCTGCATGAAAGCGACGGACGCTTGTTGATCGGGGGCGGTGAAGACGCGGCCGATGCGGCTCCATGTATCATCATCATCGATCAGGCGTGTTTCCTCCCAGTCGGAGAAAGCCGAGCACTGGGTAATATCGTGGGGTTGCCATTCGAGATTGAAAATCGCGTCCTGCCGTGTGCGGGATTTGTTTCCGGCGCTGTTCTGCAGCACGACGCCAGGGGATTTGCAGCGCAGGACACTCTCATAGCCCCCGCCGTTCAGCCCGACGCGTATCTCGGTACAGTTTGCCTCGCCTTGAACGCGCAGCGCTGTTGCAATGTCGGCAGGCATCGAGCGGCTTGCTGGCACGCCGGCAGAGGTGAACTCTGAATAGAGCGTGTCTACGCCGAGGCAGATGTTTGAGGTCTCAGACGATGCGGGCGTGCCCGCGGCGCCCGCCGATTGCGATGGCGCGCTGCTATTGGCCGCCATCTGCCAGACATTCTGCTCCTGTTTCGGCCAGGTGGCGATACAGGCCCGCGAAAACTCTGAGAGCTCGCCATCCCCGGACAGCTTTCCGTACGGATTGACCGGGCCTTCATCGGCGTACCGCCTATTGAAAATGTCGGCCAGTGGCTGAACGATCGCCTGGGATTCATCCTCGCCCCAACCCGCCTCGGCCAGCGGCGCGCTCATTGAGTTGGCGTGCTGCTGTATTGCCGAAATCTGTGCATCGTCTTCAGGGGTCGACAGCTGGCTGACCGCGACAATCATCATGGTCAGACAGGCGAGGTTGTCAGGACGCTCAACGTCGCCCGCCCCCTTGCGTCCGAACATGTTCTTGCCAAACGGATCAGGCTGGAAGCCAAGCGCCTCGTCACATTTCTTGATCTCAAGATTGTCGAAGAAAAAACTGGTATGGCTCGCGGTCTCCCAGCCCGCCGCTGCCGGCCAGTCGGTCCGCTGGCCGAGTTGCTCGGCTCGGACGCGGGCGATGGTCGCGCGGGCCTCGTAGTCATAGGTCAATTTGAAGGGACTATAGTCCGTCTCCTCCAGGTGAACGTGACCATCATAGTGATCGTAGAGTGCAGCGCACCGGCCGAGTTCCGGCGCATCTGACTGTGCCAAGGCGATGGGTGCGGCGAGGCATGCGGCAATCGCCGGAATGATGAGTGTCTTCATAAATTTTGTCCCCGAATAGTCTGATGATGTTGAGCCTAGCGCTGTCCCCGCAGCGTTTCAGCCATGCTCTTGGCGCCAATCGCCTCGAAATTCTCCTTGCCTGGATATGCTTTCTCCAGCGCATCGTGCACGGCTTTCTCGTCGGCGCTTCCCACGATGCCAGTCTGGCAGAGGCGTTCATTGTTCGTATCGCAGATCACCACGTACTTCGTGGTTGTGCGACGCGCCGCCACCCGCGTTTCAGCATCCCCGCTGGACAGGGCATGTGCCATCTGTGGCGATAGCACTTCCTGTGAGATCTCACCGACAAACCATGTGCCGATATCGCCAGGGCCGTAAGTCGTGACCCCGGACTTGCGATCGTACACGGTGAGCCTTCCGGTCGGAAGGTCGAGCCCGATCGCCGTTGCCCCGAAAGCGTGAAGGAAGTCAGGGGCTTGCCCGGTCTCCGCTTCGATCTTTTCCAGCGCTTCGGCTTTCACGCCAGCAGCATGCCGCGCAGCAAACCAGCGGATGCCCAGTATGAGTGCGATCGCGACAAGGCCGGCGACCGCGTAGATGATGATGTCCGTCAATTTCTTGTCCCCACCCAGCAATGATACACGCCGCAGCTTCTGCTGGAGGAATTGCTGCGACTGCAGGTGTCTAGGCGCGATTCTGATGGCGGTGGCGATAACCTCGCTCAAGATTGGCGAAATAAATCTTCGCGGCGCGCAATAATTTAAGCCTGCAAAGAAAAAGCCCGGCGCGTGGTGCGCCGGGCTTTCCTTTTTGCGTCTGGTGGGTGGGCTGGTGGCTCTTTTCTGATTGTCGCCAGTTTCGAGCCACTGCCGTGGCCTTCCAAACCTATTATCGATCCACTGGATCGATAATTCTGCTTCGCAGACCGGTTTAGAAGCCCATACCACCCATGCCACCCATGCCGCCCATGCCACCCATGTCAGGCATGCCACCGCCTTCGCCTTCTTTCTTAGGCGCTTCGGCGATACCAGCTTCGGTGGTGATCAGCAGGGCTGCGACGGAAGCAGCGTTCTGGAGGGCAGAGCGCACGACCTTTGCCGGGTCGATGATGCCCATCTTGTACATGTCGCCATACTCTTCGGTCTGGGCGTTGAAGCCGTATGCGCGATCCTTGTTGGCAAGGACGTTTGCAACGACGACAGAACCTTCGAGACCGGCATTGTTGACGATCTGACGGATCGGCGCTTCGAGGGCGCGGCGAACGATGTCGATACCGGCTTGCTCGTCTGGGTTTTCACCCTTCACGTCGATGTGCTGAGCAGCGCGGAGCAGGGCAGAGCCACCGCCCGGTATTACGCCTTCTTCCACAGCAGCGCGGGTTGCGCTGAGGGCGTCATCGACGCGGTCCTTACGCTCTTTCACTTCAACTTCGGTTGCGCCGCCGACCTTGATCACGGCAACACCGCCAGCGAGCTTGGCAAGGCGCTCCTGGAGCTTCTCCTTGTCATAGTCCGAAGAGGTGTCTTCGATCTGCTTCTTGATCTGGCCAACGCGGGCTTCGATCTCGTCCTTGGAGCCAGCACCATCGACGATCGTGGTGTTGTCCTTGTCGATCTCGACTTTCTTGGCGGTGCCGAGCATGTCGAGCGAGATGTTCTCAAGCTTGATGCCGAGGTCTTCGGAGATGACCTGGCCGCCGGTGAGGACAGCGATGTCCTGCAGCATGGCCTTGCGGCGGTCGCCGAAGCCAGGGGCCTTAACAGCAGCAACCTTGAGGCCGCCGCGCAGCTTGTTGACGACGAGCGTTGCGAGGGCTTCGCCATCGACGTCTTCAGCGATGATCAGCAGTGGGCGCTGGGACTGAACGACCTGCTCGAGGATCGGCAGCATCGGCTGGAGCGAAGAAAGCTTCTTCTCGTGCAGCAGGATGTATGGATCTTCGAGTTCGACAGCCATCTTCTCCGGGTTCGTCACGAAGTACGGGGAGAGGTAGCCGCGGTCGAACTGCATGCCTTCGACGACGTCGAGTTCGGTTTCGAGGGATTTTGCTTCCTCGACCGTGATGACGCCTTCATTGCCGACTTTTTCCATCGCGTGAGCGATCATGTCGCCGATTTCCTTGTCGCCATTGGCGGAAATCGAACCGACCTGTGCGATTTCGGAGTTCTCTTTCACCTTGCGCGAATGATGCGCGAGGTCAGAGGTCACTTCGAGAACGGCTTTGTCGATGCCGCGCTTCAGGTCCATCGGGTTCATGCCGGCGGAAACGCGCTTCATGCCTTCGCGGACGATGGCCTGAGCGAGAACCGTTGCGGTCGTGGTGCCGTCGCCAGCAACGTCGTTTGCCTTGGAAGCAACTTCGCGCAGCATCTGTGCGCCCATGTTCTCGAACTTATCCTCAAGCTCGATTTCCTTGGCGACGGTGACGCCGTCCTTGGTCGTGCGCGGTGCGCCGAAGGACTTCTCGATGACGACGTTACGGCCTTTAGGGCCGAGGGTGACTTTTACAGCGTTTGCGAGCGTGTCGACGCCCTTGAGCATACGCTCGCGCGCATCAGCGCCGAACTTTACGTGTTTAGCAGCCATAGCTGTCTTCCTTCCTGAAATTCAGTTCGAAGTTTGTGTTTGGAAAAAGGGGAGCGCTTACTCGACAATGCCGAGAATGTCGCTTTCCTTCATGATCAGAAGGTCCTGGCCGTCGACTTTCACTTCGGTGCCCGACCATTTGCCGAACAGGACGCGGTCGCCAGCTTTGACTTCCAGCGGGATGATCTCATTGTCGTCACCGCGAGCGCCGGAGCCGACAGCGACGATTTCGCCTTCCTGTGGCTTTTCCTTGGCGGTGTCAGGAATGATGATCCCGCCAGCGGTTTTGGCTTCTTCTTCAACGCGCTTCACGAGAACGCGGTCATGCAGAGGACGGAATTTCATGTCTCAGTTACCTTTGGCTTCGCCCCACCGGGGCAATGTGTTCCTTGGATTAGCACTCACCTGTGGTGACTGCTAACGGCGCTGAGTTAGGAGCGCTTTGAGGCAACGTCAACAGGGTGTTTTGTGAATTTTCGCAGAAGGTTCCGCGCCAATTGCAGTGGCGCCAGACACGTTAATGTTGGGGCTTGCGCGCACTGTGTTCAAGTCGGTGGAAACACCAGTATCGCCACACGGGGTCTTCCGCTGGCGGTGCGCTTTCAGTCTCGCCCTGAGTGACAGGGCCGGGCGCGTCCAGGGTGGACGCTGTAGGTAATGCCAGCCTTTC
>NZ_QWGA01000007.1:0-559939 GCF_003576245.1 Henriciella algicola | reverse complement strand
GCAGCACTGATTACCCCACATGACGCCGACCACATGGCAGGGGCGTTACACCCCACCCGCAGCACCGGTCACCTTCGCACTCCCCGCTGCATGGCTCTCAAGCGAGCCGCTGCCGCGGCCTTCTGCGCTTTCAATCGATCCACCGGATCGATTGATCTGCCCAAGGGCAGACCAGCTTCGAAGCCATCACCTTCCGGTCGGTCCGGACCGCCCTGTCTGGTGATGGGAGGTGTGTAGTATGGGAGTGGTTTGAGAGGGTGGGGATGGATTTGTTTTGTCCCACAGCCCCCTTTGACCTGCTTCGCAGGCCACTTCCCCCGCATGCGGGGGAAGGAGACCACCATCAGCGTTGCGTTTTCCTCCTCCGTTCACGGGGGAGGTGCCCGGCAGGGCGGAGGGGGCCAGCGCCAAGAATCCTGCGATTTGAATGACGCGTTTCATTCCGAAGATACCTGCGCAGGCAGGTATCCAGGATGATCCCTAAAACCCGCAACTGACGCTTCAGGCAAAGCACCTTGGACCCCTGCCTTCGCAGGGGTCTTCGGAATGGTAGGGATAGAACCCACAACGGAGCGCCACGCTCGACCGCGGGACGCGGTCTGAGCGTCCATCTTTCGAACTTTGATGGCACGCAGGGCGGCGATGGCTGGAGTTGGACCCTCAGACGGGCTTACGCCCGTCGAGGGTGACGCGTGTTTTGACGGGCACGTGTAAGATTACGCGCGGCGTGCCGCAGATACCTGCGAAGGCAGGTATCCATCGTAAAACCCCACGCTGGGACACGGAGGTTCAGGCGAAGCACCATGGACCCCTGCTTACGCAGGGGTTTTCGGAACGTGAGAGCCAAAGAAGAGGCTTGAGGACAGGGCCGCTGTCCGGCCGCCTAACCCCTCTGCCCGTGGATCGCTTCCACCGTACGGATGGCTTTCCAGGCGAGGACTTTGACGAGCAGCTTGCCTTCGGCGTTGCGCCATTCGGCTTCGATATAGCCGGTTGATTTCGAGCGGTTCACGACGTGCGCCTTGATGGTGATGTCGCCGTGGCTGACGGGTCGGAAGAGCTTGATCTGGAGGTCCTGCGTGGTGAAGGCCTCGCCGTCAGTGAGGGCGGAGAACATGCAGATGGAGACGACGTGATCGGACAGGGCGCCGACCCAGCCGCCAAAGGCGCGGCCCGGCTGGATGTCGTGGCTGCCATCGTTTGGCCAGACATAGTGGACGCGGCCGGGCTCGATCTCTTTTAGCCAGTCTTCGGGCATGATGCCGAGCTTCGCGATGCCTTTTGGCTTGCTTGGCCAGTCGCCAGAGCTGATCCCCTTCAGGAAGCCCTGAAACATCGGCGAATAGTCTTCTGGATTATAGGCGAGGCTCATGCGAGGCGGGCTCCGTTCGGGACTGGCGTATCTGGTGCGGCCAGCACAATGGCGCCGCCGTCGTCGGGGAAGCCAAGGGTCAGGACTTCGGACATGAACTTGCCGATCTGGCGTGGCGGGAAGTTCACCACGGCCATGACCTGACGCCCGACAAGCTGTTCGGGGGTGTAGTGTTCGGTGATCTGGGCCGAGGATTTCTTTTCGCCGACACCCGGGCCGAAATCGATGACGAGGCGGATAGCCGGCTTGCGCGCGCCCTCAAGCGGGGCGGCCTCCAGCACGGTGCCGATGCGCACATCGATCTGGCGGAACGTGTCGAAATCGGTCGGGTCTGCCGGGGCGTCGCCCGGCAGGTCTACCTTATGCATGGGTGTGGTCTTTCCTAGACGATGACGGAGCCGCCATCGACGACGATCATCTGGCCAGCCATGTATTTGCCAGCGTCCGATGCGAGGAAAATGGCTGCGCCGGCAATATCGACCGGGTCACCAATGCGGCGCATCGGCGTGCCTTTTTCGATGCGGGCGGCGTTTTCAGGGTTTTCCCAGAGCGCTTTTGCAAAGTCGGTCTTGATGAGGCCGGGGGCGACGCAGTTCACGCGGATATTGTGCGGGCCGAGCTCGATCGCATAGTTGCGGGCAAGCTGGAAATCAGCCGCCTTGGAGATGTTGTAGGCGCCGATCACCGGAGAGCCCTTGAGGCCACCAATCGATGAGATGATCACGATTGCGCCGTCCTTGCGCTCCTTCATCTCTGGCGCGACCATCTGGATCAGCCAGTGATTGGAGATGATGTTGTTGGAGAGGATCTTCTCGAACTGCTCATCGCCAATCTCTTCCATCGGGCCATAATACGGGTTGGAGGCGGCGTTACAGACCAGAATGTCGATCTTGCCGAAAGAGGCGCGCGTCTCGTCCACAAGGTGCTGAAGTTCATCCTTGGAGGAGATATTGGCCGGGACGGAGATCGCCGTGCCTGCGCCATGCTTCTCATTCAGCGCTTCAGCGACTTCCTGACAGGGGCCGGGCTTGCGCGAGGAAATGACGACCTTTGCACCTTGCTCTGCCATCTCTTCGGCGATCGATTTGCCGATGCCGCGGGACGAGCCGGTGATGAGCGCGACCTTGCCGGTGAGATCGAAAAGACTGGCCATGGTTTCCTCCATTTATTTCACATGTGCAGTATCTGGCGCCGCACCATATTCAAATCGCGCGCGCTGCCAATACCTTGCGGAAACCTGATGGAGTGAAACTCAGCTGCGCAGGGCAGCGACCGCGAAGAGGGCCCAGCCGATGAGCAGGCCGACGCCGCCAATCGGCGTAATGGCGCCGAACCAGCGCGGTGCGCCGAGCGTCATGGCGTAGAGCGTGCCGGAGAAGATCACGGCCCCGATGATCATCGCCCAGCCGCCAGCGGAAAAGAGTCCGGTGCGTCCTGACAGACTGGCGGCAAAGACGGCGACCGCATGAACAAGCAGGTAGAGCGTGGCGGTTTCCCACCAGCCGCGGCTTTCCGGTGAGAACCGGCCAGACATGCCATGCGCGCCGAATGCGCCGAGGGCGACACCAGCAAAGCCAAGAACTGAAGCGATAAGGGTCAATGCCATTTGGGGCCTCCAGCCAGCAGTCCTAGAGCAGGCGGCTGGAGGCCATCAATGGTGCATTCCGTCTCAGTGGACCGGTCAGGCGGCGTTGGCTGAGGCCTTGCCGACAAGCTGACCTGAGGCGTCTTCATAGACGAGGGAAGCTTCATCAAGGTCGACCTCTGGAAGGGCGTCCTTCTCGTGCCAATAGTCCTGCGTATGCTGCCATTCGAGATGATCGATCCGCTTCGGCATCAGGTGCTCACCGCGCTGCAGGTAGCCGGGGTTGAAGTCGACCGCGTCCATCCAGCTCATCCGCTCGAGGGCACGCTCATTTGCGGGCACTTGCGGGCGCACTTCGGCGGCGCCGGTCTGGTCCATATGTTCCAGCAGGCGGACCATGAAGTCGCCGAGCAGGTCGACACGCAACGTCCAGCTGGCGCGGAAATACCCGAAGACATAAAGCATGTTCGGCACATCCTCGATCATCATGCCGCGCCAGGTGAGCCGGTCATTGAAATCGATCGGTTCGCCATCGACAACAAAGGGAATGTTGCCGAGGAATTTGAGATTGAAGCCAGTCGCCGTGATGATGATGTCGGCTTCAAGCACTTCGCCGGACTTGAGCTTGATGCCTTCGGGGACAAAGCGGTCGATATGGTCGGTGACAACGCTGGCCTTGCCTTCACGCACCGCGTGGAAGAAGTCGCCATCCGGCACGAAGGCAATGCGCTGGCGCCACGGCCGGTAGTTCGGCGTGAACGGCGTCATGTCGCAATCCTCGCCCATGACGGCCTTGATGTTGTCGAACAGCATTTTCTTCACGGCGTCCGGGTCAGACCGTGCGGCCGCTGTGAAGTCACGCTGATCGGTCAGCGCTTTCTTGCGGATGATGGTGTGGATCCACTCCTCATCGATTTCGAGGCGGCGGAGCTCGTCGGCGAGGTCGTTCGCGTTGCGCCCGGTCGAGAAATAGGTGGGCGACCTCTGGAGCATGGTGACGTGGTCGCATGACTTTGCGATGTTCGGCACCAGCGTGGCGGCAGTTGCGCCAGAGCCGATGACGACGACTTTCTTGCCGGAAAGGTCGATATTGTCCGGCCAGTTCTGAGGGTGGACGATTTCGCCCTTGAAGCTGTCCATACCGTCCCAGTCGGGCGTGTAGCCCTTGTCGAGGTCGTAATAGCCCTGACACATCCAGAGGAAGCGCGCCTTTACGGTGTGCTCGCCGTCAGGGGTCTCATAGGTGACGGTGTAGAGCTTTTCAGCCGACGACCATTCAGCCTTCGTGATCTTGTGATTGTAATGAATGAGCGGGGCGAGGCCGTTCTCTTCGATGAACTCGCCCATATAGGTGAGGATCTCGTCGGCCGTGGCGATAGGCGGGCCGGTCCAAGGCTTGTCGCGGTAGCCGAAGGTGTAGAGGTCGCTGTCAGAGCGGATGCCGGGATAGGTGTGCACCTTCCACGTGCCACCAAAGCCGTCCAGCGCCTCAAAAACGGCGACCTTCTTGCCCGGGCAGCGGGTCTTCATGTGGCGGGCTGCTCCAACGCCGGAAATACCGGCACCGACGATGAGCACATCGAGTATCTGTTCGCTCATACTTGTCCTCCCTTGGACTTTTATGAGGTCAGACTAGCACTGCGGACGCCTCCAGACATAGGGGAGAGTGCCTATGCCGCAGCGGAATGCGCGGCGAGGGGCGGCCTGGCTCACCGCTTGTAGCTGCGATAGCTATGCTGGACGATAGCGACCACGTTCCCCGCTTCGTCTCGTTCGAAAATGACGGGCTCGCCTTCGCTCTCATCGTCGCGCTGGCGGTAGAACCGGTCACCTTCGTCATGGACAAAGATTTCCATGTTTTTCACTGGATCGCTGTTGAAGACAGAGATCGAAAACAGTTTGCCGTCATCGATGCCGATATAGCGGTCCCAGTCATAGTTTTCGGGTGCGTAATAGCCCTCAAAGTCGGACAGATCGACATCGGGCGCCTCGGTATCTACTTCGCCGGTGTCTTCTTCGTCCTCTGCCGCTTCGTCATCCGCGCCATGGACTGCCGTGACCTTTGCATTGAGAAAGTCATAGGCAAGCCGGGTGTAGAAGCCTGTGATGACGTCATTGGCCGTCATCATCATCACATAACCGGTCTTATCGGGCAGGCGCATGACGAACTCGGTCCGCGAGCCGGGGCAGTAGCCGCCATGGCCCCACAGCGTTTTCTCTCCGTAGCGGTTTGCCGCATAGGCGAGCCCCCAGGCAGGTCCATCGAAATCCTGGTTGACCCAATGGACGCGTTGCATGTTGCGCAGCGTGGTTGCTTTCAGGATTTCCTCACCGCCATTTTCGTGCAGACGGAAGTGCCAGCTGGCGAATTTCGCCATGTCATTGACGCTGGACGCGATACCCGCGGCCGGTGCGTAGGCCTTGAATGTGTGCTCCGGGACGGGGGCGCGCTCACCCTTGCCGTTACGGACATAATAGCCGCGCGCAAAACCGTTGCCGACCTCTTCAAACGGCATGTCGGTGCGCGTCTCGCTCATGCCGAGCGGCGTGAGGATCGTATCGGTGATATAGTCGCCCCAGCTTTTGCCGCTTGCCCCTGCAATCGCCTCGCCGATAAGGGCCATGCCGAGATTGGAATACTGCCAGTGATCATAGGGCCTGTAGAGCTGGTCATGGGCACTGGTCGAGGCCATGAGGGCGGCAGTGTCCGGGAATGACGTATCGGTCCAGAAGTCCTCCACGCCTTCGCGAGGCAAGCCTGAGACATGGCTGAGAATATTGCGAAGGGTGGCGGTTTCCTCGGCGCCCGTTTCATCCTTTGGGCCGTCCGTGCCGACATAGTCGAAGATCGGCTGATCGAGATCGAGCGATCCTTCCTCCACGAGCGACATCGCTGCAACGCCGTTGAAGAGCTTCGAGACAGAGCAGATGCTGAACACCGTATCGCCCGTGACAGGCGTGCCGGTTTCCTTGTCTTCGACACCATAATGGTGAGACCAGACCAGCGACTGGTCATGGATAAGGCCAAAGGATGCGCCAGGCACCGCTTCTCTCTCGAGGCGGGCATCGATGATCGCCGCGAGGGCGCGGTAGCGCGACTCCAGCTGCTCTTCGGCAGATTGCGCCGAAGCGCCTGCGCCGAACGCGGCAAGGCCAGTTGTTGCGATAAGCATTGTGCGGATCATGACACCCCTCCAGAGTCTTTTCCGGACAAGCTTAGCAGACGGTCGCGCGAAGGCGAGCGGAAACCCGGCCGGGGCCGGGCCGCACTCAGCTTGCCGGGATCGAATAGGTCACGATGACGTGGCTTGCGACCTTGTCGGAGCCTTCGGCGCGAATTTCCACCTCGGCGACGGCGAGCGTTTTGCCGAGCTTCATCAGCTTTGCCTCTGCGATAACGGCTTCGCCGATACAGGGGCGCAGGAAGTTGATGTTGAGGTTGCTCGTCACCGTCATCGGCGTGATCCCGAGGCGCGTGAAGATCGCCATATAGGTGACGCTGTCAGCCAGGGTCATTTGCGTCGGGCCGGAGATGTAGCCGCCGGGGCGCAGGTGTTCTGGGCCAGCCTTCAGGCGCATGATGGCGTGGCCATCTTCCATCAGGATGACTTCGGACCGGTTCTGGGAACTGTTGAAGGCCTTGGTGAGGAAAGCGTTTGCTTCCTCCGCAGTAACTTTCGACGTCATGTCTCTCCCCGCGTCAGTGATTGATCCCGGTCTCCGGTTTCGACAGTGTAGGCAAGAGGAAAGACCCGCCAAGAGGTCACGACAGGGAAGGAAACCGGATGTACGATCCGCTGGAGGGATCACACACGGCACCGAAATTTGCTGCGCCCGATCCGGGCGAGGCCGCCCGCTGGTATGAAAAGCATCTGGGCTTTCGGACGACTGTGTTCGACGATGGGAATTACGCAATCGTCCGGCGCGGCAAGCTGGCGCTTCATCTCTGGAAATGTGCCGACCGGTCCATAGCGGAGAACACAGCCTGCTATACGGAAATCGCCTGTGTCGAGCATCTCGACCTGCTTCACGCCGAATGGCTCGAAGCCTCAACCTATAACGACTTCGTGCCGGGGCGTATCGAGGCTGAACCCAAGGATCAGCTTGGCCATGGCATGCGCGAATTTCATCTCTGGGACCCTGCCGGAAACCTTATCGGGTTCGGCGCAAGTATAGAAAAGAAAGGCTAGCCAATGCTCACATGGGGCGACGAATACCCGATCCACCAGACACCTGAACCGGTCTGGGTCGCAGGGTCCGACCGCAATTTCTACGACCGCTACTTCTTCAATGGCTATTCGAAGGATGGCTCTGTCTTCTTCGGCGCGGCCTTTGGTGTCTACCCGCACCTCAACATCATGGACGGCGCGTTTTCGGTCCTGAAGGACGGGGTGCAGCATTCGGTACACCTGTCGCGGGTCATGCACCATGAACGGATGGATACGCGCGTCGGGCCGATGAAGATCGACGTGCTCCAGCCGCTTCACTCTGTGAAGATCACGCTGGAAGGTGCTGAGGGCATCTCGGGCGAGCTGACCTTTGAAGGGCGTCACTTCCCGGTTGAGGAGCCACGCTTCCAACGCCGCTCAGGCTCGCGCACGGTGATGGATGTCACCCGCATGACGCAGAATGGCTACTGGAATGGCTGGATCGAGGTGGACGGCGAGCGCATCGAGGTGTCGAGCTATTACGGCACGCGCGACAGAAGCTGGGGTGTGCGGCCAATCGGGGCGCAGGACCCGCAGCCCGTGGTTCCTGAAAAACCGTTCCAGTTCTACTGGGTCTGGACGCCGCTCAATTTCGAGAACCTCGCCGTCTATTTCCACGTCAATGAGGATGAGAAGGGCGAGAGCTGGAACACGCGCGCTGTGCTGGGCATGGACGGCGCCGATGCGGACGGTCTGATGCATCTCGATCATCCGAAGTTCTCGGCTGAGTATGAGGCCGGTACACGCCGGATCAGCAAGGGCCTTCTTGAGGTCACTGATACGCAGGGCCGCTTGCACAAGGTTCATTATGAACCGCAGTCTATCTTCCAGATGAAGGGGCTTGGCTATGGCCATCCGAGCTGGGGCCATGGCGTCTATAAGGGCGAGTATGCGATCGAACGGGAGGACTTCAAACCGGGCGTGATGACCTGGAAAGAGCCGACCAATCTGCACATTCAGGCGATCTCCAAGGTGACCCATGAAGGCCCTGACGGGAAATCGTCAGAGGGCATCGGCGCGCTGGAGCAGCTCTTCATCGGGCCGCATGCGCCATCTGGCTGGAAGGACGTTCTGGACGCCTAGCCCCATAGATCTCTTGAGGGCGGGAAAACGGTTCCGCCCTCATATGTCAGGCCGTGCTCGACATCCTTTGAGAGCCAGAGCGGGCCATCGAGATCGACGGCGTCGGCGAGCGTACCGAGAAGCACGGCCGGGGCCATGCTGATGGAGCCAGCCACCATGCAACCAACCATGACGCCGAGACCGCAGGCCTTGGCCTCGCGGACCATGGCGATGGCTTCGGTGAGGCCGCCAGTCTTGTCGAGCTTGACGTTCACCGCGTCGTAAAGCCGGGCGAGGTCCTGCACCTGCTCACGTGTGTGGGCGCTCTCATCGGCGCAGATCGCGACTTCCGGCGGGCGCTTCAGGAGCGCGCCATCCTGGCCATCAGCGAAGGGCTGTTCGATCAGGACGACGCCGAGCTTGGCTGCCTCACGGGCAAGGCCGGGTAGGGCGCCAGCCTCAAGCTGTTCGTTTGCATCGAGAATGAGTCGGGCGTCGGGGCGTGCTTCGTGGACGGCGCGCACGCGGTCCATATCGCCGTCGCCGCCAAGCTTGACCTTGAGCAATTTGCCGGGCGCATCTCTGGCCGCTTTCGCCATTTCATCTGCGCTGGAGAGGACGATGGTCACGGCTGTTTCGAGGGGTGCCGGTTCTGGAAGGCCAGCGAGTTGCCAGACGGGTTTGCCTGTCCGCTTTGCTTCAAGATCCCACATGGCGCAGTCGACGGCGCAGCGCGCGGCACCTGCGGGCATAAGCGTCTGGAGCGCGTCGCGCGTAAGGTCGCCTTCAATGGCAGCGCGGTGTTCTTCAATGGCGGCTATGACGCTTTCGACCGTTTCGCCATAGCGTCCATAGGGCACGCTTTCGCCGCGGCCTGCCGCCCCGTCCTGCTGCAGCGTCACGAGTACTGATTCGGCAGATGTCTTGGCGCCACGTGAGATGGAAAATTCCCGCGCCAGCGGGGATGAGACGTGCTCAATTGAAAGCGTGATCATATGCAATAAGCTCTAGCTGTATTGCCGGATGTTGTAAGCAGCTTGCTGTCATGCTCAAGGTCCGCGCGCGCATACGCTTTGAGCGAGAAACAGGACCGGCATGCCAGTTACGCCTGAATATGAGCTGACGACTGACGCCTCGCGCGGCCGGCTCAGCGTGTCCGGCGACTGGACCATCCATACGGTCGGCAAGATTTCAGACAGGCTTGCGTCCGAAGATGCCTCCGGACTTGATGGGCTGGAGGTCGATTGCGCCGAGCTCGGCAAGCTCGACACCGCAGGCGCCTTTGTCATCGACCGTTTCGCCTGCCGCTCAGGCGCAGGCAACGTTGAGCCAGTCAATGCGAGCGACCAAGCCACTGCGCTTCTGAAGCAGGCGGGTGAATTGCGCCCAGAGCGTGACGACGAGGCGCGCAAGAGGGAATTCGGCGTCGTTGACCTTCTGGAGCGGACCGGGCGCGCCACGATGCATTTCATCGACGAGACGGTCGAGACGCTCTCTTTTCTGGGTGAGACCATCATGGCGATGGCGCACATCGTGACGCGTCCGTCCAAGATGCGCTGGACGGCGCTTGTCTCTGTGATGGAAGATTCTGGCCTCGATGCGGTGCCGATCGTTGCCTTCCTCTCATTCTTCGTTGGCATGGTGGTCGCCTTTATCGGCGCAACGACGCTTTCAGAATTTGGCGCAACGATCTTTACCGTTGAACTGGTCGGCATCGCGATCCTTCGCGAGTTCGGTGTCATCCTCACAGCCATCATTCTGGCTGGTCGCACAAATTCCGCATTTACAGCGCAGATCGGCGCGATGCGCATGCGTCAGGAGGTCGATGCGATGACAACGCTTGGCCTGAACCCGATGGATGTGCTGGTTGTCCCGCGCGCTTTCGCAATGCTCGTGATGACGCCGGTCCTGACACTTATAGCTGTCCTGTTCGGCGTTGGCGGCGGTGCATTCGTCAGCTGGCTAGCGCTCGATATCAACCCGACCGTGTTCATGAATCGCCTGCAGAACTATGTTCCAATTGAGAATTTCTGGGTCGGTATGTCCAAGGCGCCGGTTTTCGGGCTTGTCGTCGCCCTGATCGGTTGTCGTCAGGGGTTGCTGGTAGGTGGGAGCGTTCAATCTCTCGGCCAGTCGACAACGAAGTCGGTCGTTCAGGCCCTTTTCTCGATCATCGTCATCGATGCGCTATTCGCCATCTTCTATCTGGAGCTTGGCGTATGAGCGAAGAAATTGCGATCAAGGTTCGCGGGCTCACGACCGCTTATGGCACGCACACGGTGCATGAGGGGCTCGATCTCGATGTGATGAAAGGCGAGGTGCTTGGTGTTATCGGCCCGTCGGGTACCGGCAAGTCAGTCCTGCTTCGCGCCATCGTCGGACTGAAGCCACCGGAGACCGGCACGGTGGAGGTCTTCGATCAGAACGTCACAGACCTTTCGGGCGATGATTTGCGTGAAGTCCAGAACCTCTGGGGCATCATGTTCCAGGACGGCGCGCTGTTTTCGAACCTCACCGTGCGCGAAAACGTTATGGTCCCGATGCGTGAGCATACAGACCTTCCAGAACCACTTATGAAGCAGCTTGCCGACCAGAAGCTGCGAATGTCCGGTCTGGATGATAGCGCCGGGCCGAAATTCCCGTCAGACCTCTCTGGTGGTATGCGCAAGCGGGCAGCCCTGGCGCGGGCGCTGGCGCTCGACCCGCCGATCCTTTTCCTTGATGAGCCGACGGCCGGTCTCGACCCGATCACGGCGGCAGGCTTTGATACGCTGGTGCGCGAGCTGCAGAGCGCGCTGTCGCTTACCGTGTTTCTGGTCACCCATGATGTTGATACGCTGGTTGCGACCTGTGACCGGATCGCGGTACTTGGCCGTAAGAAAGTCATCGCGGCCGGTACGATTGAAGAGCTTCGTCGCAATGACGACCCCTGGATACAGGACTATTTCTGCGGCCCGCGCGGGCGGGCAGCACAGGCTGGAGAGAGCTAATGGAAACACGCGCAAACTATGCGCTGATTGGCGCATTCGTCATCATCGCGGCGCTCGCGGCTCTCGGCTTTGTGCTGTGGCTTGGCCAGTCGCAGTTCAACCGTGATTACGATGTGTATGATGCGGTCTTTGAAGGGCCGGTGACGCTCGAGGAGGGCGCATCGGTCCGGTATATCGGTATCAAGGTGGGCGAAGTGACATCGATCGGGATTGACCGGGATGATGCCTCCAAGGTCCGCGCGCGCCTTCGCGTCGACAATGAGACGCCCGTGAAGACCGACTCCACCGCTTCGATCGAGTTTGCGGGTATCACCGGGGTCACCTTCATCCAGATCAACGCCGGTGCGCCGCAGGCTGAATGGCTGAAGCGCGCTTCAAGCGAGAACATCCCTGAGATCAAGACCGAATCCAATCCGCTGAGCGCGCTGGTTTCCAGCGGTACAGAGGTCATGGGCCGGGCAACACTGGCGCTTGAGAGGATCGATGAGCTACTCAGCCAGGAAAATATCGATGCCGTGTCCAACACGGTGCAGAATGTTGAAGCCATCACATCAGCGCTGAGCGGCAATGGCGAGATCTTCACCGATGTGAACGACCTCCTCCAGAACGCCAATAATGCGGCGCAGAGCTTCGATCAGGCCTCGCGCGATCTTGGCCAGCTTGGCCGTGATGCGAGTGTCGAGGTCAAGCGCATTGGCGAAGAGATCTCGTCGATCACTGAAGATCTCGAAGCGGTCACGACGTCTGCCCAGTCCGCCATCGAGCGCGTTGAGGGCGCTGTTGATGCAGCTGCGACCGTGATCGAAGGGCCAGGGACAGATGCTGTTGTCGATTTCCGGATCGTTGCGCAGGACTTGCGCGTTCTCATTGCGCGGCTGGACCGATTGACGCGTGAAATCGAACAGAACCCGCAAGGCCTCCTGCGGAGCGATCCGCTGCCATATGAGAAGGATGGAGAATGACCTCCAAGAGAAGCATCTGCACCGCCGCTGCGCTCACGGTTTCGATCGCTGCCGCTGGCTGTGTGTCCGTCCTGCCAGAACAGCCAAAGCCAGAAGCGGTCTATCGGCTGGCAGAGCCGCAGGCACTGGCTGAGTTGCGCACGCATGTGGTGATCCGCGAGCCTGATGCGCCGCGCCTGTTTGCGTCGCGCACGATCACATCGCAGAGCCCGGATGGCGGCCTGAAAGTTGTCTCCGGCGTGGCCTGGGCCGATCGGGCGACGCGCATGTTCCAGGTAACGCTGCTCGATGCTTTCCAGGGCGATGCGCCGGGGCTGGCTGTCGATGATGTGACGGGCGTGAGCGGCGAGTATGAGCTCTACTGGCGCGTGTCTGAGTTCTCACTGGAGGGAACCGAAGGCGTCTGCGAACTTCAGCTGACCCTGCTCGATGGCCGTAGCCGCGTCCCGGTCGCGCAACAGTCTGTCTCGGCGCGATCAGGCGCTGCGGCGAAGGGAGATCTTGCCCGCGCCCGTGCGTTGTCTGATGCTGGACGTCTGTGCGTTGAGAAAGCGGCAGGGTTTATCGCAGAGCGGGCAGTGCCCCGCACAGATGAGGCGGATGAGAGCCTCGACGGCTGATCAGGCCATTGCGATGCTGGGGCTCGACGTCGTGGTCTTGCTGACCGGCAGGTAGAAGCTGACCATTGTTCCCTTGCCGACTTCGCTGGCGATCGAGAAGCGGCCACCATGCATTTCAGCAAAGGATTTGGTGAGGGCGAGGCCGAGGCCCGTGCCTTCATAATTGCGCTCCCTCGTCTCATGAACCTGTTCAAATGGCTGAGCGAGACGCGGAAGATGTTCTTTCGGGATGCCGACGCCTGTGTCGCGAACGGCCACACGGACAAAGTCGCCCTTATCCTGCACAGCAACAATCACGCGCCCGCCATCGTCGGTGAACTTGATCGCGTTTGAGAGTAGGTTGAGCACCATCTGGCGCACAGCGCGGTGGTCAGCATCGACCTCAGGCAAATCATCGGGGGCCTGCAGCGAGAGGTGGACGTTCTTCTCCTCAGCCTTGCGCCGGATCATGCGGACAGCGGCATCGACCGGGTCGACGAGGTCGATCGGTTTCGGGTCGATCGTCATCTTGCCAGCCTCGATCTTGGCGATGTCGAGGATGTCGTTGATCATGTCGAGAAGGTGCTGACCTGAGGTCAGGATATCGCGCGCATAATCGCGGTAGCGCTCATCGCCGAGCGCGCCATACATCTCGTTCACGAGGATTTCCGAGAAGCCGTTGATCGCATTGAGAGGCGTGCGCAACTCATGGCTCATATTGGCTAGGAAGGCACTCTTGGAGTCAGCAGAGCGTTCGGCCTTGGCCTTCTCTTCATTGTATTTGCGGGCAAGTTCTGCGTTATGCCCTTCGGAGCGGGCAAGCTCCTGCACGGCAGCGCTGAGCTTCTTCTTCTGGCGGACGAGTTCGTCTTCGCTCTTCACATCCTGCGTTACGTCGAGGCCGAATGTGATGACACCGCCAGCGGGCGAGCGGCGTTCGACAACCTTGATCCACTGGCCTGTCGCCAGCCCGACAATTGTCGTGTGGGGGTCTTCTTCCGAGCCGCGTTCGCTGACGGCATTGGCGGTGCGGGCCAGCATGATGGTCTCATAGGCGACACCGACCCTGACGACCTCCTCCAGCTGGAAAAGCTGTACGAATGCCTTGTTCCAGAAGGTAAGCCGGCGGCGACCATCCCAGAGGGCGAACGGGCAAGGAAAGTGTTCAATGGCGAGCCGTAGGCGAGCTTCAGAAGAGCGCTGACGCTCCCGCTGCCGGACCGCTTCAGTAACGTCGAAAACGACACCGCTCATGGTCGGCTGAGCGGCGTGATCCAGCCGGTCCATGCTGCCGCGAAACTCGACGAAGGTTTCGCCGCGTGACATCTTGGTCGCCACATCGACGGACATCGGCTTGCCCGTCCGGCAGGCATCAATTGCGCGCTGGAAGTTCTCACGATGTTCGGGGAATATCTGTTCCATGAGTTCGGACAGGTGAAGCTCGCCAGCCAGTTGCAAGCCGAAGAGGCGTGCAGTCTGATCATTCAGCCAGGCCATGCCGGTCTCTGGGGATATCTGCCATGCGCCAAGCTGGCCATTTTCGGCTGCGTTCGCGACGCGTACGGCCTTTGGATCGTCGCGCTTCGTCGCCTCGGCTGCGGGGTTCGCACCGCGGGCGGTGCGGTAGAGGCCGAAGACCGCCAAAGCGGGCGCACCGAGAAGGATGGCGTAGAGGAGAAACTGAAGGGCATTGGCCTGCGTCAGGATCGGGCTCGCCCGGTTGAGGCAGAGCCTGAAATTGGCTCCGGCTACGTCTGAACAAGCGGTCAGCGAGCGGCTAGTCAGACCCTGCCACCGAAAGCTGCTTTTACCATTCAGCACGGCTGCATTTGGGGGAAGGACGCTGTCGCCGCCGATAGACACTGTGCGATCACCGTCAAGAATGATGCGCTGGGATGCATTTGCACCGGGCAGCCACTTGTCCAGCGACACGCGCATGACGGTACCCGCCGCTTCATCGAGCGGGTGGATGAGCATGATTTCGTTGTTCGGCGTGATCCGCAGGCGCACACCGGCAGCGATCATTTCCTGCGCAAGCGCAGCGAGCTGGCGATTGCGCTCATCATTGGAGCCGCGCGCAGCCTGAATCGAAATGAGGCTATCGACACCGATGTCTGTGGCATCAATGGCGCCGAGCCTGCGACCCGAAGCACGAAGGACATCCAGCTTTTCCGTTGCACGGTCGGCAGCAGAGTTCAGCGCATGGCTGGTGAGAAGTGCGTCGCGTTCAGCAAGACGAAGTGCATTGGCATCGCGCGTCGACTGGGCATTCCATGCGACCATGGCGATGGACGCAGCAAGGATCACAAAGGTGACGACCAGAACAGCGGGGGAGGCCGGCCGACCTTCGGCGTTCCGCTTGGGACGCTTTTCCTTGTCATTCTGCTTCGCCAAGGGCGTGCCCCTTATCAACCCCGTCAACTTTCCTGCTTGATCAGAAAAGCTTTTCGTTAGGGTTAATAGGGGCTTGTCGCCTTAGCCGAGGGCGCGGGCAAGGATGTCGGACGCGTTCTTCGAAAGCGACTCCGACTGAAGCTGTTTGAGCACCTTTTCAGCGCTGGCCTTGGCGACGGGCTCCAGCTTCCGCCACTGCTCAAAGCTGGTGAGCAGGCGGGCGGCGAGGGCCGGGTTGCGCTTGTCGGCTTCGAGGATAATGTCGCCGATCACCTTGTGCCCCTCGCCGTCGCGGGCGTGGAAGGCGGCAAGGTTGGTCATCGAGAAGGCGGCGGCCACCGACCGCACCCGGTTCGGGTTCGAGAGATCAAAATCGGGATGCTGTGACAGGCGGCGTGCATCGTCGGCTGTGCCCTGGCCAGCCTGGACGGCAAACCACTTGTCGATGACCAGTGGGTTCTCATTCCAGGTTTCGTAGAAGCTCTCAATTACCTCGTCGCGCTCTGGCGTCTGAAACGGCACGAGCGTGCGAAGGCAGGCGAGGCTTTCGGTCATGTTCGGCGCAGCATCGAACAGGCTCTTCAGCTTGCGTGACGCGTCGGCGGTGTCGAGCGCGCCGGTGAGGCCAATCATGGCAGAGCGCAGGGCGCGAATGCCGGCTTGTTCGGCGTCCGGTTTGAACGGGGCAGGGGACGGCTTGGCAAGAATGCGTTCGGCGTCGGGTTTGAGGTTCTCGGCCAGCGCCTTGCGCAGGCGCTTGCGGGCATCGTTCAGGCCTGCGGGGTCTACCGGTTCGCGGTGCTGGAACAGTTCTCCAATGTCAGGCAGCGCGGTGAGCAGCGCGGCAAAAGCCGGGTCGCTTTCGTTCGACCGGACAGCATCGCCGAGTGCGCCAACCAGCGCCTCATCTGGCGGCGACTGCGGATTATCCAGCAGGCGAAAGACTTCGGTGCGGGCAAGCGTCTGGAAATTGTCCCAGATGTTGAATGGGTCGGTTTCGGCGGCTGCAAGCTCCAGCAAAACCTCATTGGTGAGTTCACGGTCGATACGGATCGGCGCGCTGAACTGGCGATTGATGGAGAGGAGCGGCTTTTCGCTTGTGCCCGTGACCTTCAGGTCGACGGTTATCTTCTTATCTTCAAGCACGATGACGCCTTCGCCATTGTCCCAGCCTTCGACGCTGACATGGGCGCCATTGCCGTCGAGCAGGGCGGTGCGAAGCGGGATCGGCACAGGTTCTTTAGTTGGCTGGCCGGGCGTTGCGGGCGTCTTCTGCGAGAGGGTGAGTGTGAGCGTGCTGCTTGCGGCGTCCCAGCTTTCCTCCACCTTCACTTCAGGCGTGCCGGCCTGAGCGTACCAGCGGCGGAACTGGCTGAGATCCTTGCCGGACGCTTTTTCGAAACAGCTGTAGAAGTCCTCGATAGTAGAGGCAGTGCCATCATACTCGTCGAAATAGATCTGCATGCCTTTGTTGAAGGCATTGATCCCTATAAAGACGGTCAGTGCACGGATAAGCTCGGAGCCCTTCTCGTAGACTGTCGCTGTGTACAGATTGTCGATGGAGCCATATTTGCTCGGACGGACAGGGTGGGCGAGCGGGCCAGCATCTTCAGCGAACTGACGTGCGCGAAGGCGCATGACGTCCTTGATGCGCTGGACCGGGCGTGAGCGCAGGTCTGATGAGAACTCCTGATCGCGGAAGACCGTCAGGCCTTCCTTGAGGCAGAGCTGGAACCAGTCGCGGCAGGTGATGCGGTTGCCGGTCCAGTTGTGGAAATATTCGTGGCCGACGATGCTCTCGATCGCTTCGAAGTCGGCATCGGTGGCGCTTTCCTGGCTCGCGAGGACGTAGGCCGAATTGAAGATATTCAGACCCTTATTTTCCATGGCGCCGAAATTGAAGTCGCGCACGGCGACGATGTTGAAGACGCCAAGATCATAGGCCCGGCCGAACCGCTCCTCATCCCATTTCATCGAGGCTTTGAGGCTTTCCATTGCCCATTCGGCGCTGGCGGCCTGCCCCTTGTCGACATAGACGCCGAGGTCGACATGGTCGCCATTCATCGTGGTGAAGGTGTCGCGCCAGACATCATAGTCGCCAGCGCAGAGGGCAAAGAGGTAGGACGGCTTTGGGTGCGGGTCGTCCCATTCGGCGTAGTGGCGGCCATCAGAATGATCGCCGCTTTCGCCTGGCGTGCCGTTGGACAGCAGGATGGGATACTTAGACTTGTCGGCATCCATGCGCACATGGAAGCGGCTCATCACGTCAGGGCGGTCTGGCCAGTAGGTGATGTGGCGAAAGCCCGTCGCCTCGCACTGGCTGCAGAAGCGTCCGCCAGAGATGTAGAGACCTGATAGCGCGGTATTGGCGGACGGGTTGATGGTGACGTCGGTCTCAAGGACAAACTTATCCGGGACTTTGTGGATCGTCAGCGTCTCGTCGGTACGCTCATAGGCATCAGGGCCGAGCGTTTTACCGTCGAGGCGGATCTCATTGAGGTCCAGTTTGACGCCGTCGAGAACAAGCGCGCCTGGCTGCGTGCGGCGGACATTCATGCGTGCTTTCACCCGTGTCGCTGCTGGTTCGAGAGAGAAGTCCAGCGAGACCTGGTCGATCTCAAATGGATAGGGCGTGTACTCTTCCAGCTTTACCGAAACGGGCGTGTCTGTGCGCAGCATGATTCATCCTCTGTCATCGTCCTGCATGACAGATAGGATGTCTCCTCGGGCCTCTCAATCACCCGCGATGGGATGGGCTGACTTTACTCTGCAGCCTGTCTCGGCGCGCTCGCGACATCATAGATGTGGCGCAGCGCATCCTTGGCCGGTCTAAGCAGGGTCTTCATCTCGTCGGGGACCTGATCAGGATGGCGGGCAGTATACTCGGCCAGCTTGCGAACCATGGAGAGAAGTTGCGGCGAGTTCACGATCAGGCGGGCCTGATACTCGATCTTGTGTGGATCGCGGTCATATTCTGACCCCGGCACGCGCCAGCCGCCCCAGTCATTCTCATCGGTCATGACGACCGGGAACGTGCCGGGGAAAGGGTGGCCGGAAACGTCATCGCTTTCCTGCCAGCGGTTCTTGGCGCGCTGGATGCGCCAGTGTTCCGTGGTCGGGTCATCTTCCATCCGCGCCTTGGACCGGCCGTGCATCACCTCTTCAGAGACAAGCTCGGGGGCGGAAAACTCGCGTCCAAGACCGACATCATAGGTCACGCGCAGAGGTTCTTCGACATCCTTCACCCAGTGAGGGATGACTTTCTCGATGATTCCCCACGTGCCGACGGGCTTGATGAAAACCCGCTGTGACTTGTGAAACAGTGCCTTGGCCATTCGCGTACTCCAGTCTGGGAATTGCTATGGCACAGCAGTTTTGAGACGCGGTGAAACAGGTCGGTGAAATTTCACCTATCGCGCAGCAGCTTCCTTACCTTGCGATACCGCTTTTCGCCTGCGGAGACCGCGCTATGCTCCCTTTCAAAGGCTTACAAAGGGAGATGAGGTCGTATGAATTTCGACTTTTCAGAGGACCAGAAATTTCTCGCGGGCGAGGCGCGTAAATTTCTCAATGCACAATGCACCACCGCGCATGTCCGTGAGGTGCTGAACGACGAAAGCAAGAGCCATCATGATGGCGTCTGGAACAAGGTCGTCGAGATGGGCTGGATCGGGACAGCGATCCCGGAAGAGTATGGCGGGCTTGGCCTCGGCATGCTGGAGCTTTGCGTGATCGCAGAAGAAATGGGCCGCGCTCTCGCGCCTGTGCCATTTGCTTCGACCACCTATTTCTTCGCTGAAGCTCTCAAGGCGGCAGGCTCTGAAGAGCAGAAGAAGGAAGTGCTTGAGAAGGTCGTCAGCGGCGAAGTGGTCGGCTGTTACGCTGCCAGCGAAGGCCCGGGCAATCCGGAGCCTTCCAAGCTCAAAACCACATTTGATGGCTCGAAGCTCACCGGCACGAAAATCCCGGTCACCGATGGTGACATTGCGACCCACGCGGTCGTCCTCGCCAAGGAAGGATCTGGCGCGAGCCTCGTGCTGGTCGACCTGACTGGAGCAGGTGTCAGCCGCAAGAAGGTCAGCACGCTCGAGCCGACCCGCAGCCACGCCGAGATCACCTTTGACGGTGCCCCGGCCCAGCGCCTCGGCAAGGCCGGCGAAGGTGAAGACTATCACAACCGTGTGCTCGACCGCGCAGCCGTCCTGCTGGCGTTCGAACAGCTCGGCGGCGCAGACCGTTGCCTCGAAATGGCGACCGAGTTTGCCAAGGATCGCTATGCGTTCGGCCGTCCGATTGGTGGCAACCAGGCGATCAAGCACAAGCTTGCTGACATGTATGTGAAGAACCAGGTCGCGCGCTCAAATTGCTATTACGGCGCGTGGGCACTTTCGACCGATGCGTCGGAGCTGCCGGAGGCTGCGGCATCATCCCGCCTTGCGGCGAGCGAAGCCTACTGGTTTGCTTCCAAGGAGAATATCCAGACGCATGGCGGCATGGGCTTCACCTGGGAGGTGGACTGCCACCTCTTCTATCGCCGCGCCAAGCTGCTGGCGGTGCAGGCTGGATCGCCAAAGGTCTGGAAAGAGAAACTCGTTAGCGCGCTTGAGCGCAAGAATGCTGCCTAGGAGGACTTAAAATGGACTTCAATGACACAAAAGAAGAAGCAGAATTCCGCGTCGAGGCGCGCAGCTTCCTTGAAAAACACCTGAAACCAAAAGACGCCAATTCCCCGCGCCGCCCAACCGGTGAGGACTTCCTGAAGCGCGCAAAGGAATGGCAGAAGACCAAGGCTGAAGGCGGCTTTGCGCAGATCACCTGGCCCAAGGAATGGGGCGGTCGTGGTGGCACGGCCATGCAACAGGTCATCTGGAATCAGGAAGAGGGCAAGTTCGACGCCCCAACTGGCCCGTTCACGATCGGCCTTGGCATGTGCGTGCCGACGGTCATCGCGTTCGGCTCTGACGAGCACAAGAAGCGCTATGTTGAGAAGGCGCTCCGCGGCGAGGAAATCTGGTGCCAGCTCTTCTCTGAGCCAGCTGCCGGTTCTGACGTTGCGGGCGTGAAGACCCGTGCCATCAAGGACGGCGATGAGTGGGTCATCAATGGCCAGAAAGTCTGGACCACCGGTGCGCACTTCTCTGATTACGGCATCGTGCTGACCCGCACCGACCCGAAGGCCCCTAAGCATAAGGGCCTCACCATGTTCATCGTGGACATGCACCAGAAAGGCGTCGAGGCAAAGCCAATCCACCAGGCATCTGGTGGCCGCGAATTCAACGAAGTGTACTTCACTGATGTTCGCATCCCCGATTCCGACCGTCTGGGCGAAGTTGGCGATGGCTGGAAAGTCGCGCTGGTGACGCTGATGAACGAGCGTCTGGCCGTCGGTGGTTCGCCGGGCCCTGACTGGAAAGAGATCATGGAGTATGCCCGCGATACGGGCTCGCTCACCGATCAGGCTTTCCGTGAAAAGCTTGCTGACTGGTATGTCGCCGCACAGGGCTACAGCCTGACCAAGTTCCGCACACAGACGGCGCTGTCGCGCGGTGATACGCCGGGGCCTGAAAACTCCATCGGCAAGATCATCACGGCCAACCAGCTTCAGGACATCTGTAACTCGGCCATCGAGATGCAGGACCATTACGGCATCATGAATGATACCGACACGATGCCTGCGAACGCACTGTTCCAGCAGAGCTTCATGTGGGCGCCGGGCCTTCGCATTGCGGGCGGTACCGACGAGATCTTGAAAAACATCATCGCCGAACGCGTTCTGGGCCTGCCTCAGGATGTTCGTGTGGACAAGAAAGTGCCGTTCGACGAATTGAAACAGGGCTGATCAGGTCTCTCCTTGCGATTGCGGGCGCAGGTGTTAAGCCTGCGCCCGTTACGCGTTCTAGAGGGGAGTTTTCATGAACCGTCTACTGGCCTGTGCCGCTGCTGCGTTCGCAGTGGGCGCCCCTCTCGTTCAGGCGCAGGAAGCCGCGCAGCCGCAGCGCGCGCAGGCCGCTGCCCCCAATCCGATGATCATCGCGCTGCAGGGACTACAGGTCGCCGTGCTCGCCAATCCGGACGGCGGGATTGCCTCGGTGCAGTCCGAAGAGGGCGATCCGGCAATCGTGGTCTTCCTGACCCCCGGCGCCGCGCAGGCGCAGCTTGCCCCGCTCGAAGACCAGTCGATGAATATCCGCATCGTGGACCTCGGGCGTCTGCTGCTCGACTGGAAGGGCGCGATTATCTTTCAGGGCTCGCAAGCTGAAATCGCGAACGCCCGTGAGCTGACCCCTGAGGTCGGTGACTTCATGGCGCCGGTCTTCTTTGTCACGAGCGGCAGTCTCGAAGTACAGCTACAGACCGCTGAAGGCCCGGTGACGCCTGTCATGACCAGCTATTCGGACGCGCAGGCGCTTTCTGAAAAGCTTGCTGGCAGCGACGAGACGGCGAGCGACCCGGTCAACATCATTCCGATCGAGTTTGCGACCTTCCTGCAGGCGATCGAAGATCATGGGCAGGATGTCGGCTACCGCTTCTTCACCCATCCTGAGACGGTCATCGCCATTAATCAGAGCCAGCGCGCGGCAGCCGGCGGCCAGTAGCGGGCAGGCGGGCGGGCTTCCCCGACGCCATGATTGCAGGCTTGCGGGATGGGTGCGAGACTTCGCGCTTCAGACATCCCGTTCCGTCTGCAATGGCGGTGCTAAAGCAGGAAGCGCGACATGCCCAAATTTTTCCACGTTGAGACCAATGGAATCAAATTGCGGGCGGCCGCAGAAGGGCCAAAGGACGGCCCGCTTGTCCTCTTCGTGCATGGCTTTCCGGAGAGTTGGTATTCCTGGCGCCATCAGCTGACTGCTGTCGGCGGGGCAGAGTACCGCGCGGTTGCGGTCGACGTGCGCGGCTATGGCGGCTCTGACAAGCCAGAGCCTGTCGAAGCCTATGACATGGAAACCATTACGGCGGACATTGCCGGCGTGGCGAAGGCGCTCCAGCCCGGTGGGCCTGCCATTGTGATTGGTCATGACTGGGGCGCGCCGATCGCCTGGAATTCGGCGCTGCTCTATCCAGACCAGTTCAAGGCCGTAGCCGGCCTTTCGGTCCCGTACCTTCCGCTGGGCGACAAACCGGCCATCCAAGTCTTCCGCGAGTTTTTCACCGCGCGCGGCATGTTTTTCTATCAGGTCTATTTTCAGGATCAGGGCCCGCCGGAAGCAGAGCTCGAGGCGGATCCGGCCGCGACCATTCGCAAATTCTATTACGCCATCTCAGGTGATGCGCCTGACGGGACATGGCCGATCGACAAGAAGCATGGCGACACGCTGCTTCATCGTCTGCCGGAGCCAGACATGCCGCTGCCGTGGCTGAGCGAGGAAGATGTCGCCTATTACGACTCCCAGTTTCGCGAATCCGGCTTTCGCGGCCCGCTCAACCGCTATCGCAATCATGAGCGTGACCATGCTTTCCTGACATCGCTGGACGACAGCAAGATCTACCAGCCGAGCCTGTTCATCGGCGGCACGCGTGATCTCGTCCTGAAGATGTTTCCGGGCGATCCCGTAGAAGCAATGAAGCCTAATCTGCCAAATCTGAAGGCGGCCCACCTGCTGGAAGGTTGCGGCCACTGGACCCAGCAGGAGCGTCCGGATGAGGTGAACGCGATCCTGCTGGATTGGCTGAAATCACTCTGACGCTGTCTCGCTGAAGAGGGCGAGCGCCGCAGCGGTCATAGAGCTGACACCGGTCTTGATGGTCGGCGCGGCGTCCGGCGCAAAGAAAGGTGAGTGGAGCGATGGCAGCGGATCGCCGCCATTCTGCGCGGCGGCATAGGTGTCCGGGTTGATCGCGCCGAGCCAGAAGATCAGGCCGGGGACATCTTCTTCGGTGCGACCGAACTGGGAGAAATCCTCACCGCCCATGACCGGCGTCACTTCCATGACATTCTCCTCGCCAATGGCCGCGCGGATCGCGGTCATCGCTTTGTCGGCGAGGGCGGGGGTGTTGTAGGTCGACGGGGTGTAGTCATTGTCAATGGAGATTTCTGGCTCTGGCGCGCCGAAGGCTTCGGCCTGCGCCTTGGCGATGCGCGTGATGCCATCAAGCAGAAGCTGGCGTGTCGCATCATCATAGGAACGGACCGTCAGAAGAAGCTCTGCGCCATCCGAAATGATGTTGTGCTTTGCGCCCGCCGTGAAAGAGCCGACGGTGACGACGGCGGGGGTCTGCGGGTCGACATTCCGCGAAACGAGGGTCTGTAGCGCCATGACGATCGAAGAGCCGATGACAATCGGGTCCTTGGTCGTATGTGGATAGGCGCCGTGGCCGCCAACGCCTTTGACCAGGATATCGACGCTGTCGACATTGGCGAGGGCGTAGCCGGACGAATAGGCCACCGTACCGGCCGGTGAGCTGGCGCTGACATGAAGCGCCAGATTATAATCCGGCAACGGAAAGTCCTGATAAAGACCTTCTTCAAGCAGAGCTTTGGCGCCAAGGCCGAGTTCTTCCGCAGGCTGAGCAAGCATGATGAGCGTGCCGGACCAATCGTCCTTGCTCTCAATCAGCTCACGCGCGGTGCCGACCCAGCTGGTCATGTGGATGTCGTGGCCGCAGGCGTGCATTACAGGGCTCTCTACGCCGGTCCACGTCGTGCTGATCACCTCCGAGGCGTAGTCGAGACCGGTCTGTTCGGGGACGGGCAGCGCGTCCATATCTGCGCGGATCAGGACGGTCGGGCCCTCGCCATTCTCATAGACGCCAACGACGCCATAGCCGCCGACGCCATCGCGGACTGTGCCTTCATCGCGCTGCGACTTCGCGCGGGTCCATTCATCACCAAGCCCGGTGGTGACGGTGAAGCCCAGCGCCTCAAGCTCTGCCGCCATGATGGAGGCAGAGGTCGATTCCTTGAAGGAGAGCTCCGGATTGGCGTGCAGCCAAGTATATAGTTCAACGAGGTCGGTGCCCGGTTCCGGGACTGATTGCTGCGCAAAGGCTGGCGTCGACAGCATCATGCAGAGGGCGGATGCGCAGGCGGTCAGTTTCAGTCTGGAAACCATGGTCGTGTCCCTTTTCGTTTTCGTAAGGGAGACACTATCAGACTTTTCAACACGGGCCAGAGATGGGGCCGGATATCAGTTCGGGGTCGCCGAGCTGTGGATGTAGGGCCTATACCCGGCGGCCAGCGCGGCGAGGGTCGCGCGCGGTGTCAGCACGCTGACGGGCGCCTCGGGAAGGCGGGATACGGGACCGTAACCATCGAAGCTCCATGGCAGACATGCCCCGCTCAGCTTCAGCCATGCCCTGTCTTGCCAGTCGAATATGGTGCCGTCTGGGAGACTGGATGCCTCGGCCTGCGGCGCGGTTGCCTTGCCGCGTAGTCGATCCTGCACCTCACCAGCAATCAGCCTGTCGATGTCAGCGACGCGCGCCGTGTCGGTTACTTGTCCAGCCTGAACGAGCGCATCCTTGAAAGCGCGCGCATCATCCCGTCGGCATTCAAAACAGGGGCGATGACCGGCTGCGAGCGCCGTTGCCTCATCAAGAAAGAAGAGTTCGGTATACTGGCCGGGCGCCATCAGCTGGCGTTTCCGGCCCTTGAAGTCGAGCAGGCAGATAATCCACTGCCTGCTCTTCCAATGGGTGCGCTTCAGCGTGCGGTGTTCCGTGTGGAAGCAGCCGCCACGATTGCCCATGAACGTCCCGCGCGCCGACACCGCATGGATCGCGGCATAGGGATCGACGCGGTTCTGCAGCGGCATGTCAGCTTTCGCCGCCGAACCGCTCTGTCCATTCAGCGACCTGATCATCCTCAATCTTGCGGAAGAGGACATCCGGCGGCGAGATTTCATGGCCGCGCGGCAGGGCATCGAGCAATGCTGGAATGTCGGCGAATGCCTCTTCGCTGAGCGTGCGCCGGTCTTCCGGCGCGCCCAACGCATCAAGGATCATCGCAGCCGCTTCAGGAATGATGGGCTGGGCGATGATGCCGAACAGAGCCGCGAGGTTGAGGCCTGCGCGAACGCCGACGGCGGCCGCATCGACATCATTCTTGTATTTCACCCATGGCTCAGCCTTGGTGAGGTATTCATTGCCCGCCGCCCAGATGGCGCGCGTTTCCGCGGCCGCCTTGCGGAAGTCCATATTCTCATAGTGCTGGACCAGTTGTGGCAGGCGGGTCTCAAGCTCGGCCACCATCCAGCTTTCGGCCTCGCCCGCTTCGCCGCCTTCCGGCACTTTGCCGTCAAACTTGGACGCGCAGTATTTGGTGATCCGGTTGACGAAATTGCCGAGCACATTGGCAAGGTCTGAATTGATCGAGGACTGGAAGCCTTCCCATGTGAAGGCTGCGTCGGAGCCTTCCGGCGCATTCGCGGTCAGGTACCAGCGCCAATAGTCAGCTGGCAGCAGGTCCAGCGCCTGGTCCATGAAGACGCCGCGCTTGTTGGAGGTGGAGAACTTGCCGCCATACCAGGTGACCCAGTTGAAGGCTTTCAGTCGGTCGACAAGCTTCCACGGCTCCTGCGAGCCCAGGATGGTCACGGGGAAGCCAACCGTGTGGAAGGCGACATTGTCCTTGCCCATGAACTGGACATAGTCCACCTTGTCAGCGCCCTCATCAGTGCGCCACCAGCGGCGCCATGCCTCTGGCTCGCCCTTCGCTTTCGCCCATTCTTCGGTCGCGGCAATATACTCGATCGGCGCATCGAACCAGACATAGAAGACCTTGGTCTCGAACCCCTCGCGGATCGACCCGTCAGGATTGGTGACAGGCACGCCCCAGGATAGGTCACGCGTGATCGCGCGGTCCCGCAGGCCCTCATCCAGCCATTTCAGCGCGATGGACCGCGCAAGCGGCGGCCAGTCGGTCGAGGCTTCGATCCAGGCCTGGATGCGCTCCTGCATCTGCGATTGGAGCAGGAAAAGGTGGCGCGTTTCACGGACTTCGACATTCCGCGATCCGGAGACGGCCGAATAAGGATTGATCAGGTCGACCGGGTCGAGCAGGCGTCCGCAATTGTCGCACTGGTCGCCGCGCGCTTTCTCGAACTCGCAATGAGGGCAGGTGCCCTCGACATAGCGGTCTGGCAGGAAGCGCTCATCATCGATCGAATAGACCTGCCGCATGGTGCGCTCTTCGATGAGGCCGTTTGCCTCGAGCACATGCGCGAAATGCTGGGTGAGCGCGGCGTTCTCTTCGCTGCAGGAGCGGCCAAAGTGGTCATAGGAAAGCAGGAAGTCCTCACCCGCCTTCTTCTGGATCTCATGCTGCTCATCGACATACTGGCGAACCGGCACATTCGCGGCCTGGGCGGCGAGTTCTGCAGGTGTGCCGTGCTCGTCGGTCGCACAGATATAGAGAACGTCATGACCGCGCAGGCGCTGAAACCGCGAATACACGTCTGCCGGCAGCATCGACCCGGCAAGATTGCCGAGGTGTTTGACCCCATTGATATAAGGCAGGGCAGAAGTGACCAGAATTCGGCGGGGGGCGGACTTCGTCATTATGGCTTCCGTCAATCTCGATTTGGGCGCATCATCCACGGCGCCAAGCTTTGAGGGGGCACTCTTAGGCGCGGCGAGCAAAAAATGAAACGGGTTTAGGAGGAAACAATGCCACGTCTTGCAGGTATCAATCTGGTGGGTGTCCTGGTCTCAGCCATCGTCATCTATTTCATCGGCTTTCTCTGGTACGGGTTGCTATTTTCTGAAGTGTACATGAGCGCCCAAGGTATTTTCATCAACGAGGCGGGAGACGCTATGAGCTTTCTGACCGCGAACGGTGTCGCGACAGAGGGCCAGGAAGACGCCAATCCGATGTGGATGCTGGGCGGGTTCCTTGTGCCGATCGTTCTGTCTTTCGGTTTCGCTTGGCTGATGCGCAAAAGCAGCGTTCTAGGCCTTGGGGCTGCGATATCGTTCGGCCTGACGCTGTCGCTTCTGATCGGCGTCCCGCTCATGGCGTACGACTTCTTCTACACGCCTTGGCATTCGACGGGCGGCTTGCTGGTCGATCTATCGCACACAGTGGTGACCTTCGTCGCCGGGTGCGCAGTGCTTTCAAAACTGGATTAAGACAAATGGAAAAGCCCCGGCATGTTCTGCAATGCCGGGGCCAATGGCCATGGTAAACGCTAGGTGCGTCTAGCTTACCCGGGCCGGTACGGTCTGAAGCTCGATATCGACTGTCCTCGACATGACGGAATTTCCAAGATCGGTGTTCATAGCGACATCGGATGCGCGAATTCCCTGAGCCTGCAGCTCGGCCATGACGGTGGCGCGCCGGTTTTCAGCTAGCCCGACGACGGGGGCCTCGCTTGAGCTGTCGCCCGCAATGGCGGTGGCGTTGAGGCGCTGGACCGAGCAGCCTGCCAGCTGCTCGCTGACTTGACCGATCGCGTCTTTCGCAAATGGGGTGAGGGTTGCCGTGCCGGGCTCAAAGTAGATCTTGAGGCGGACGAGGTCACAACCGGACGGCTGTGGGGCATAATAAGGCTCTGTCGGCGGCGGGGTGCGCGATTCATCTGCAAAGGCAGGGCCAGCTGTCAGCGCGAGGCCCATCATGCAGGGCAGGATATATCGTTTCATCTCAGTGCTCCTTGCTGTCACACTGATGAATGAACGCGGCTGAGGCGAATTGGTGCCCAAATTCGTTAAGATCTGGCGCTGCGATGAGCTTGCAAACTATTCTTGCCCCGCCTTCCGGCACGGCGTAAAGGGCGAGTGTTGCCGGTATAGCTCAGCTGGTAGAGCACCTGATTTGTAATCAGGGGGTCGGGGGTTCAAGTCCCTCTGCCGGCACCACTCTCCATTCCATGCGTTCATGTGTGACTGCAGCTTCTGTTGCGAAAACGTCATGTGCGGCGTTTAGGAGGCGCGGTCTGTATTTGCATTGTGTCCGGAGGTTTTCATGCGAGTAGGTCTAGTGTGCGGTCTCGTGGTTCTCGCGAGCTGCGGTGCGAAAGTCCCGGAAATCGATACGCCGACGCCTGTCCTGCCAGATGCGGAGGCGCCGACCGTCTTCAGCCGCGCCTACAGCCTGACGGAATCTCCGGATGGCACGGTCCGCGTGTTTGCCAAGGAAGCGCGCGACTACACCCATCTTTTCGAGATGCGGAAACAGGATGACGGGTCATGGTCTGAGCCGTCCAAGCTGGAGTTTCCGGCCCGGATCAAACTGACGACTCCATCCTTCAGTCATGCTGACGGCATGCTCTATTATGCGTCGGATGCAGACATTTTTGAGCGCGGCCAGCGCGACGCGAATATCTGGCGCGTCGCCTTCGAGGAAGATGGCTGGGGCACGCCAGAGCCACTACCGGCCTCGATAAATACCGGCGCGGACCAGCTCAATCCCGCGATGGACGCGCAGGGGCGTCTCTACTTCACGGATAATGGCTATGACAGTAAGGGTAGCCACGACATATTCGAAGCGAGTATGGACGAGGAAGCTGGCGATTGGGTCGTCTCTTCCATGCCTGATGTTTTCAACACCTTCCGGGCCGAGGCGCATATCGCAGTTACCCCTGATGGCGGCCGGATCTTCTTCTACAGCGCGCGCACGCCCAAACTTGGCAGCGTCGACATCTGGACGGCGGAGCGAAGTGCCGATGGTGCGTGGGGCCAGCCGCAAAACCTGGGTGAGCCGGTCAACACATCCGGCATCGACTTCGGCGCAGGAATGTCCGGGGACGGATCAATCCTGTTCTTCTCGCGCGAAGGGGAGCTGATGATGATCTCGCTCGACGCAGCGCTTGCAGGCGTTGGAACGCTGGAGAGCGAAACCGCGTCATCGGACGCGGCGGACTGAGTTCATGCTGGCGGCATGTTGCGCCGCAGCGTGAAACCTGTGGAAAATCGAGAAGCGGCCGCCTCGTGCGGCCGTTTTTGTTTGGAAGGTGAGTGGGCCGCAAGTTCCGACGGTGCTCGCTAGGCGGCATTAACCTGCGGTAATATGGGTCTGAAGGGTGAGCATGTGTGCGATGTTTCTGGTAAACTAGCGTAATAAACGCCGTAACAGACAATGTACTTAACTGTTCTGTATTAATGCATGTATGTCACATCCGTGACGCTCATGTGAAGCTTTTATGATGTCGTATTACTGTCTTTGAGGTGTGTCATAGCGCCCCCGAGATCGGGAGTCGGCAGGGGCTGTTTTTCCCGATCCGTGTGATTTGGACTCAGTTAACCCTGAAGGGGGCTTCTCTATGAAAAAGGCGAACACCTTGCGTCTGGCTTTCACGACGAGCGTTCTCGCGCTCGCCGTCGCGGCCTGTTCGGACACCAGCATTTCTTCACCTGGCGCTCCGGCTGTTCCTCCGCCGCCGCCACCGCCAACATCGCCACCGCCTCCGCCACCATCTTCTTCCTCGATCCAGCTCATTCCGTCGGCAGGCTGCCCGACCGGCACGAGTGAAATCACGCTCGCTGCGATCGCTTCTGAAGGCCTCGCCAGCGTTGATGTCTGCGCGATCGGTGATGCAGCTGGCAGCGAGACC
This sequence comes from Henriciella algicola, assembly GCF_003576245.1. Classification (GTDB taxonomy): domain Bacteria; phylum Pseudomonadota; class Alphaproteobacteria; order Caulobacterales; family Hyphomonadaceae; genus Henriciella; species Henriciella algicola. Next base: position 530,275 of record NZ_QWGA01000007.1, on the reverse strand, counting down.
ACCATCACCCAGGACGTCAGCATTCCCGCTGGCGTTTCGGTCGCGATCCGCGGCGCTGTCTTCATCGGCGAAGATGGCGGCACCTCAGCGACCCTCACCCTCGGCGAAGGCGCCCGTCTGTTCGGCGCAGCTGTCGATGGCACCGGCGACGGTTCTGACGATTACATCGTCATCAGCCGCGGTTCGCAGATTGACGTGAACGGCACCGCGAACGGCGTCGTCCGCATGACCGCTCGCGCAGCCGTCAACGACGAAGAAGTCGGCTCCAGCCTGATCGACAATGCGACCAACGCTCAGTGGGGTGGTCTGATCATCAACGGTTCTGCGCCGATCAATGCGTGTATCGACTCGACTGCAACGGGCGGTACGGCAAGCTGTGAAAAATCCGGCGAAGGCGCTTCGGGCCTCTTCGGCGGTGCTGATGCAGCCGACGACTCCGGTGAGATCAACTATCTCAGCGTTGAATATGCTGGCGCACGTCTCACCAATGAAGACGAACTGAACGGCATCGCCTTCCAGGGTGTCGGCAGCGCCACGGAAGTGTCCCACGTCCAGGTTCACAACAACCTCGACGACGGCATTGAATGGTTCGGCGGCACTGTGAACGCACGCTATGTCGTCGTCACCGGCGCTGGCGACGACTCGCTCGACTGGACCGACGGCTGGCAGGGCAACCTGCAATACGCTGTCGTTTACTCTGACGTCCCATCCTCTGGTGACCCACGCGGCATCGAGGCTGACAACCGTGACGGCGACAATGACAAGACGCCATTCTCGTCACCTAACCTCGCCAACTTCACGCTGATCGGCACGTCCGGTAACCAACAGGGCATCCTGCTTCGCCGCGGCACCCGTGGTAATATCGTCAACGGCATCGTCGCTGGTGGTTATACCCCAGGCCTCGATATCGACAGCGGTCAGACCTACACGAACCTCGATGATAACACGCTGAACGTGGAATCGATTTTCATCGACGCCGCCCAGACGCTCGCAACCGATAGCGATGATGGTCCGCTGCCAGCTTACGCTGCGGCCAACAACATCATCGGTGGTGAGAACTCGCTGCAGAACCGTTTCTTCCCGGGCACGCAGGAGCTTAACGTCCCCGCTTCGAACGTTCTCGACAGCAACTCCTTCTTCGACAACGTCAACTATGTCGGTGCCTTCTCGGCCAATGAGTCGGCTGCCAGCAACTGGGCGAGCTTCGCACAGACCGGTACGCTCTTCGCGCCTGTCGGCTGCCCGACCGGAACGACCGAGAGCGGCACGCTGGATGGCAAGACGCTTTGTCTGGTGCCGGGCGGCAACCTCACTTCGAACCTCACCCTCTCCAATGGCGACCAGCTCATCTATGAGCTCGACGGCGTCGTTGCTGTCGGTGTGGACCTCGGCCCGGATCCAGCTTCTCCAGTGCCGGGCGGCGTTTCTGCAACGCTCACCATTGAGCCCGGTGTCACGGTCGTTGGCGCAGACGCTGACGCTTACCTCATCGTCCGCCGCGGCTCACGCCTCGTGACGAACGGTACGGCAAATGCACCGGTTGTCTTCACGGCGAAAAGCGCGATCGAAAATCCTTCGACGATCGAAAGCTCAACCAAGGGCATCTGGGGCGGCATCGTCATCAACGGCCGCGCCCCGATCAACGCCTGTATCGATGCTGGCGCTACCGGTGGCACGGTCAGCTGTGAGAAGTCCGGCGAAGGTGCTTCGGGCCTCTTCGGCGGCGCGACCTCCACGGATGACAGCGGCCGCCTTCGCTACACCCGCGTCCAGTATGCTGGTACCCGCCTCACCAACGAAGACGAGCTGAACGGCATCGCCTTCCAGGGCGTCGGCAGCGGCACGGAAGTCAGCTATGTCCAGGTTGCCAACAACCTCGACGATGGCATCGAATGGTTCGGCGGTACGGTTTCTGCAGACCACGTTGTCGTGACCGGCGTCGGTGACGACTCCCTCGACTGGACCGATGGCTGGACGGGCTCGCTTCAGTACGCGATCGCCTATCCGGGTGTCTCGCCAGACATGTCGGGCGACCCGCGCGGCATCGAAGCTGACAACCGCGACGGTGATAACGACAAGACGCCAATCTCGGCGCCGAACCTGTCGAACTTCACGCTGATCAACTCCGGCGACTCGGCCACGCAACAGGGTGTCCTGCTTCGTCGCGGTACCCGCGGTGTGATCGCAAACGGCATCATCGCTGACTGGTCAGTCGGTCTCGATGTCGATAGCGACCAGACCTACACCAACTTCGGCGACGGTACGCTTCGCATCAAATCGCTGTTCCTCGACAACACCGAGAACTTCGCGACTGATGGCGACCGTCCGGGTGGCACGAATGAAGGCACGCCAGCCTTTGCGGGCAGTGACAACATCGTCACCGGCACCAACAGCCTCAGCGGTTTCACCTTCGTGCCGAACGCAACCGGTGTTGTGCCGGGCAGCGCAGAGCTGGGTGTAACGCCGTTCGCAGTCGGCGGCATCGGTAACCTTCAGACCACCACGCATATCGGTGCGGTTGCGAACGCAAACGACACCTGGTTCCGCGGTTGGACAGTCGACATCACGGGTGCCGAAACGACCAACTAGGTCCAATCAAACGTTCGGGGCAGGGCAGTTTTCCTTCAAAAAGGGCTGCCCTGCCTCATCGCATTCAGTCGCTCATTCGAGAGGGAAGCCTCTCAGCCCGAGGGGGAAGTCATGAAAAAACCCGCTAACTACCTGCGCTTCGCACTGCTTGCTGGTGCGTCCGCAGCATGTCTCGCTTCCGCATCGGTCGCGCAGGACACCACCGCCCAGGACACGACCGCAAACGAAGCATCTGCCGAAGAGCTCCGTCAGCAAAGCGTCGTCGTACGCGGCCAGTTCATTCCAGATGAAAAACGCTCGACCTCCGAGGTTTCAAGCCTCATCGATGCGGGCGATTTCCAGGTTACCGGTGACAGCGATGCAGCAGCTGCGCTGGCGCGCGTCGCGGGTATCTCCACTGCTCAGGACCGCTTCGTCTATGTCCGCGGACTTAATGAGCGCTATTCCAGTGCCACACTGAACGGCTCGCCGCTTCCGAGCCCTGAACCGCTTCGCCGTGTTGCGCCGCTCGATCTGTTCCCGACCTCGGTGCTCGAAAGCATTCTGGTTCAGAAAACCTTTTCACCGCAGCTACCGGGTGAGTTTGGCGGTGGTCTTGTCGACATCCGCACCAAGGCCGTGCCGGATGAAGCTTTCTTCGAGATTTCAGCGTCTGTGTCGGGGGACACGGAAACGACGTTCCAGGACGGACTGCTCTATGATGGCACCGATCAGGACTTCCTCGGTATCTCCGGCTCTGACCGCGATATGCCGACCATCCCGGAAACCGGCGTTGATGCCGATTTCGCCCGCGCCCTTACGGACAATTCGAGCCTTCTGATCATTCAGGAAGGCACTGTTCCGGCTGATGTCGGCTTCAGCCTGTCGGGTGGCAACCTCTATGACCTCAATCAGGACATCTCCATGGGTGTCCTTGTTGCTGCATCCTACTCGAATGCATGGCGCACCCGTCAGGGCACGCGCGGCTTTGCAGACAGCGCGGGCACGGGTCTGTCCGAGCGCTTCAACTACGACTTCTATTCGACGGAAAACTCTGTCGATGTGAACGGCTTCGCGACCATCGGCTTCGACCTCTATGACAATCATGAGGTCAAGGGCACGGCGCTCATCGTGCGCTCGTCCGACAAGGAAGCGCGCACCGTTCAGGGCGTCGACTTCGACGATAACTTTGAACGTGACGACGCAATCGAATGGTTCGAGCGCCAGCTCTGGACCACGCAGCTCGCCGGTGAGCACTTTTTCCCAAGCCTGATGGACCTCAAGGTCGAGTGGCGGGCGTCCTATTCTGAAGCCCTTCGCGATGCGCCGTACCAGTTCAACATCCTCTATCAGGACTCCGGCAACGGTCTGCAGACCCTGTCGAACGCCGCCGACACGACGTTTGGCTTCAGCCGCATTGATGACAGCTCACGCGACCTCGGCATCGATTTCGAGCTTCCGCTGACATTTGGCGGCAGTGATTGTAACTTCTTCTGCGAAACCGATCTGCGCGCCGGTTACGCCTATACAGAGAATGACCGGACCGCGACCTCGCGCCTCTTCGCTATCGAAGGCCTGCCCACCTCCAGCACGCGCATCGACTTTCTGTTCAACGCACTCGCAGGTTCAGGCGACCTCGGCGTGAGCTCCATTGGTGGTTCGGCTTTCCCGGAACGGTATCAAGCCACGCTTGAAGTCGATGCCGGCTATGTTGGTCTCGATACGCAGATCACGCCATATGTGCGCGGCGCCATTGGCGCTCGCTATGAGCGCGCAATCGAAGTCGTCGATACGTTGGTGATTGGCGCAGATCCATCGACCAATTTCGTCGAGGCCTGTATCGAACGCCAGCCGGATGGAAGCTGTGAGCACACTGAAGATGTGCTGCCGGCCGCGACCATCACCTGGAACCCGTTCGATGATCTTCAGGTCCGCGCTGGCTATTCCGAAACGCTGACCCGCCCGCAATTCCGCGAACTAGCGCCGACGGAATTCCTTAACACCGAAACCGATGTGAACTTCCTCGGTAACCCGTTCCTCGTGAACGCCGAGATCAAGAACTACGACATTCGCGGTGAGTATTATTTCGGCCGGGATCAGTTCCTGACGCTCGGTGTCTTCTACAAGGACATGACGCGCCCGATTGAAGAGATCAACCAGCGTACCGGTGACACCCCAAAGACGACCTTCATCAACGTACCCAGCGCAGAGCTGTACGGTGCCGAGATCGAATATGAGCAGCGCCTCCCGCTGTTCGACAAGTTCGGCTGGGACTTCTTCCGCGACCGCGATCTGACGATGAAGGCCAACTATACCTGGTCTGACTCTGAAGTGTCGGCAGGCCGCAACCCGAATGATCTTGGCCTGACCAGCGCAGAGTTCTGTGCCCGGTTCGAAGACGAGTGTGTTGTGACCAACCAACAGCCGCTCGACCCGGAACCATTCCTGCTGCCGGGCGCCGGCCTTATTGAGGATGGCCGCCAGCTTCAGGGCCAGTCAGAGCATCTCGCGAACTTCCAGCTCATCTATGAAGATGTCGACGCGATGCGCGAAGTCAGCCTTCTGGTGAACTATGCAAGTGAGCGGATCCGCTCCGGCGAAGCGCTTGCTCTCAATATTCCTGCGATCATCGAAGAGCCGCCGGTCACCGTCGATATCGTCTGGAACCAGGGTTTCATGGCGTGGGGCGGTGAGTATGAGTTCTCGCTCAAGGTCGAAAACCTGTTCGGCGACTCTTACGAAGCCTACCAGACCGCTGGCGGCGACCGCGTGGATGTCGATGTCTATGACCTCGGCACGTCCATCGGCTTTGGCCTGAAGCGCCGCTTCTAGACTGCACGTGTGAGCTGCGCAGCACCCGCGCAGGCTTTCAACACGTACCAGTTGAGATATACCGGAACGGGGGCAGGTTGATCCTGCCCCCGGACCATTGAGGGATGGTATGGATTTTCAGGGACGATTTTCGCTGCCGGACAATGCCGGACGCCTGCTCGATGGCGTGCGCACCGTGCTGCAATTCGTTCTCGTTGTTATGATCGCCATGCTGGTTGCGCGGATCGGCTGGCTGCTGATTGCGCCGTCGGATGCGGTGTCCTCACTGACGTTGCGGCCGCTTCCCGCGCCCATTCAACAGGTAACGCGCTCCAACGTTCGCGGCGATCTTTCGCTTCTGATGACCACCAATCCGTTCGTCTCGTCCGGCCGCGTGCCGAGTGCCGTGCCAGATGCTCCAGAGACGACGCTGAACTTGAAACTCGCGGCGATCTTCATGTCGACCGACCCGGCTGCGGATTCGGCGACGATCGTCACACCGGACAATCGCTCCCAACGGTTTCAGCCGGGCGATGAAATCATCCCGGGCACAGAGCTTGTGCGCGTCCTCAGCGACCGGGTGATCATTTCGCGCAATGGCACTGATGAGACACTTATGCGCGGTGGCCGCGAGGCGGGCCTGTCCGTCATTGGCGATGCCGCTGAAGTTGCCGAGGCGCCCTCAACGACCGTTGCTTCGCGCACGCCCCTGTTTGAACCGGGCGTCAGCGCGCGGACATTGCTCGCCAGCCTCAATCCGGCCGCGGACATGTCCAACGGCGTGGTCGAAGCCTTCGTCCTGCAGCCGCGCAGCGGCCCGGACCTCATGCAACAGGCAGGGCTCCAGCCGGGCGACCGCCTGATCCGAATCAACCAGAAACCCGTCCGCGACCTCGACACCGCAGCCCTCGCTGCGGAATTGAGTTCGGCGCAGACTGTCAGTGTGACAGTGTTGCGGGGCGGGGAGACACAAGATCTCGACATTCGTTTCGAGGAGGGATGACGTCATGAAGAAACTCCTCGCGGCCATTGCCGTGCTCGGGCTAGGCGCGCAGCTGATGCCAGCGGACGCGCAGGGCGGGCGGCACGTGCTCAGCCTAGATGATGTCGAGATAACCGCGCTGATCGACGATGTCGCGACGATCACCGGCTATACCTTCATCCTGCACCCGGATGTCGGCCGCACGCGTGTGACGGTCCTGTCGCAAACGCCGATGACGACGAATGAGGTGTTCGAGGTTTTCCTCTCGACCCTGCGCGTTAATGGCTTTGCAGCCATTCCGGCCGGACGCGGTGTTTACCGCGTGGTTCCAGAGGCGCTTGCGGTTGGTGAGGCAGGTGGTCCGGCGAGCGGGCCGAACGCTTTCGTCACGCAGGTCTTCTCGCTCGACAGTTTTGGCGCCGTTGAAGCGGCCCAGATGCTGAAACCGATTATCGACGCGCAAGGCCAGGTCGTCGCGAATGCGCGGTCCAACTCTGTCGTGGTCGTCGACTATGCTTCCAACATGCCGCGCATCCGCGAAGTCATTCAGTCGCTCGATAGCGCTGACCGTTCAGAGTTGCGGACGATTTCCCTTAAAAGCGTCCCGGCGCGCGAGATGGAGACGATCCTCGTAAACCTGCTTGGCACGCAGGACGGCAATGTGCGTGAGAACTTCGAGGTGACAGCCTCGCAGACCAGCAACTCGGTCATCATCCGCGGCGACGCACCGACCGTCGCACGGGCCGTACAGGTCGCAACAGAACTCGACGCGGCAGAGCCGACGCGTGACAATATCCGCGTCATCTCTCTCAACAATGCGACGGCGGAAGAGATCGCGCCCGTTCTGGAATCGCTCGCTGCCACGATGGCAGACCAGCGTGGCCCGGCAGAGAATGCCGCCCCGCCAGCAACGATCGCTGCGCATGTGGAATCGAACTCCCTCGTGATCAGCGCAACGCCGGACACGCTTCTTGCCATGGAGCGCGTTGTTGATGCACTCGACCAGCGCCGCGCACAGGTCCTCGTTGAAGCGATCATCGTCGAGATGTCGGACGACACCGCGCGCGAGCTTGGCGTGCAGTTCCTGCTATCTGGCACGGGCGACAGCTCCACGCCGTTTGCCTCGACCAATTTCTCCCGCTCGGCGCCGAATCTGCTGGCGCTGGCGGGCGCGATCATCGATCCTGATATCGGCGGCGGCGAGGGCGGCAACCAGTTCACCAATGCGGCGATCAATTCGCTGCTCGGCGTGAATGGTAGCGTCCTCGGTTTTGGTGGGCAGGATGGCGACACGCTGTTCGGCGCGATCATCAACGCTGTCGAGCAGGACACAAATTCGCGTGTCCTTTCAAAGCCTTTCAATATGACCCTTGATAATGGGACGTCATCGCTTCTCGTCGGTCAGGACGTACCGCTGACGTCTGGTGAAGTACTGGGTAATGACAATTCCAACCCGTTCCGAACCGTCCAGCGAGAGCAGGTCGGTGTGAAACTCGAAGTCACGCCGCGTATTTCGTCAGACAGTACGATTCGTCTCGATATCTATCAGGAGGTCTCCAGCGTAGATGATTTCATCGGCGGCGGCTTTTCGCCCGATATCATCCTGAACACCCGCGAGTTTCGCACCAGCCTTCTGGCCGATGACGGTGAGATCATCGTGCTTGGCGGTCTGATCGAGCAGACGGACTCGACGGTGAATTCCAAGGTGCCGTTCCTCGGTGACATTCCGGTTGCGGGTAACCTCTTTAAGTCTGAGGGCCGGTCCAATACGCGCACCAATCTGATGATCTTCATCAAGCCGACCATCGTGCGCAGCCGGGGCGACGCTCAGAGCGTGACGGCGCGCAATTACAACTACATCCGCGCGCAGGAGCTGCTGCGGGCGCAGGAGGGCGAGATCACCCTCGATACCTTCGTCGATGAAGTGCTCGGCCCCCCAGAGGCGAGCGAATAGACCGGCAGGCCTGTTGCCTGCAGATTGAGTAGAGATGAGCGACACATCGACCGAAACCCGAAGCCTGACCTATGCCTTTGCAAAGGACAAAGGCCTGGTGGTCATGGGCGAAGAGGACGGTGCGATCAGTCTGGGCGTACGCGCTGGCGCTGACCCGATGGCCATCATCGAGGCGCGCCGCGCGCTCGGCCGTCCGCTACGTTTCACTTCGCTCGATGCAGGGCGTTTCGAGCGCGAGCTTTCAGAAGCCTATGCCCGTAGCGCCATCGAGAATGAGGAAGCCGACGCCATGGACAGCCATGGCGACCTCCACTCCCTGATCGACGATATTCCGCAGACGGCGGACCTGCTTGATGGCGATGATGACGCGCCGGTCGTGCGCCTGATCAACGGTCTCATTTACGAGGCCGTCAAACGCCGTGCGTCGGACGTCCATATTGAGCCGCACGAGGACAATCTCTCGGTCCGCTACCGCATCGACGGCGTCCTGCAGGAAGTGCTCACCCCGTCGCGCAAGCTGGCTGCGCCGCTGACCAGCCGCGTGAAAGTCATGGCCCGTCTCGATATCGCAGAGAAACGCATCCCGCAGGATGGCCGTATCTCGCTGTCCATTGGCGGGCGGTCCATCGATGTTCGTGTGTCAACGCTACCATCACGCTATGGCGAGCGGGTGACGATGCGTCTTCTCGATACGCGCAACGCACTTTTGGGCCTCGATGAGCTTGGGATGGACCCAGAGACACTCGCCCGCTTCCGAACGGTCCTTGCCCAGCCCAACGGCATCACCCTCGTCACGGGTCCGACCGGGTCCGGCAAGACGAGCACGCTCTATTCGGCGTTGTCGGTCCTGAATAACGGCCAGCGCAATGTCATGACGCTGGAAGACCCGATCGAGTATGGCCTCGAAGGCATCAGCCAGACGCAGATGCACCACAAGGTCGGCCTGACCTTCGCCGCGACGCTACGCGCCATCCTGCGCCACGACCCTGATGTCGTCATGGTAGGGGAGGTTCGCGACCTGGAAACCGCCAAAGTCGCGTTCGAATTCTCGTCGACGGGCCGCCCGGTCCTTTCGACGGTGCACACCAACTCGTCAGTCGGTGCGATCCAGCGACTGCGCGATATGGGGATCGAGCCTTACGTGCTCGCCGCCACGATGCGCGCCGTCCTGGCCCAGCGTCTTGTCCGCAAGCTGTGCGATACCTGCAAGACCCCGCACGAGGCGACGCCCGAAGAGAAGGCGATGTTCGCTATACCGGCAGACGAGGCGCACACTTTCTACCGTCCGAGCGGCTGCATGGCCTGCGCCCAGACAGGCTATCAGGGCCGTCTGGGTGTCTACGAACTGCTGCTCGTCGATCAGGAGATGCGCCGCCTCATTCGGGAAGACGTGTCCGAGGATGAGCTGGAAGCGCGTGCCTTCGCGGATCACGACACGCTGTTCCGTAATGCAGCGCGCTACGTCACGACCGGCCAGACCAGCGTTGAGGAAGTCCTGCGGGTCTGCCGCAAGGATGAGGACGCCTGAGCATGGCTGTCTTCGACTATCAGGCAATCGGCACGGACGGAAAGAAGACGCGCGGCGTCATTACCGCAGACTCGGCGCGCGCAGCCCGCAAGGAACTGCGCCTGCGCCAGCTTTCGCCGCTCTCCATCGCCGAGAGCCGGAAAGTCCGCGAAGGCACGTCAGCGACGGGCCATGACCAGAAGCTCGCGGGTAGTGACCTCGTCGTCGCGACCCGCCAGCTGGCGCTCCTTGTAAAGGCTGGCACACCGGTCGAGGAAGCCATCGGCTCCGTCGCGGCTGAGGCTGAAAAGCCCGCCACACGCAAGGTCTTCCTCGGCGTGCGCTCTTCCATCACCGATGGTCATTCCGTTCCCGAAGCATTGAACACGGCGCCGAAAGCCTTTCCGCCCTTCTACCGGGCCGTGGTGTCGGCCGGGCAGTCGTCAGGCCGGCTGGATGAGGTGCTGGAGCGGCTCGCCGTCCACCTCGAAAAGTCGCGCAAGATGCGCAACAAGATCCTGTCAGCGCTGATCTATCCCATTGTTCTCGGTGTCATCGCGCTGATCGTCGTGACGCTTCTCATGGTCTTCGTCGTCCCCGCTATCGTCGAACAGTTCGACACGCTGGGGCAGGACCTTCCCTGGCTCACCGAAGCCGTCATTGGCGTCTCGAACTTCCTCCGCCAGTGGGGGATCGTCGTTCTTCTCCTGCTGATTGCTGGCGTCTGGGGCCTGCGGCGCCTGTTTCGCCAGCCCAATGTGGCTGAAGCGCGCGACCGGTTCATTCTTTCACTGCCCATCATCGGGCGGCTCTCGCGCGGTGTGTCTGCGGCCGCTTTCGCGCGTACATTCGCGACCCTCTCTGCGTCTGGTTCGCCGGTGCCGGATTGCCTGAGCGCAGCGCGCGGCGCGATGTCGAACGCCGTGTTCCGGAAGGCGACCCTGTCAGTAAGACGCCGCGTGGAGGAGGGCACCGGCCTTGCCCGTGCCATGCGCGCCGAGCGGGTCTTTCCGCCCATCCTCCTCCACATGGTCGCCAGCGGTGAACGCGGCGGCGACCTAGCTGGCATGATGGAGCGCGCGGCCGACTATCTAGAGGACGAATTCGACAACGCCTCGACCGTTGCGCTTGGCCTGCTGGAGCCGATCATGATCGTGATCCTGGCGGGCATCGTCGCGCTGATCGTCCTCTCCATCATGCTGCCCATTCTTCAGATCAATCAGCTGGCCATCGGCTAGCGCCAACGGAGACAAAACTCATGTTCGCGAGAAAACACCGTCAGGCACGCTCAAAGCCAAAATCGAAAGAAGCTGGCTTCACACTGACCGAGATCATGGTCGTCGTCTTCATTATCGGCCTCCTGTCGACAGTCGTCCTGATCAATGTGCTCGGCGCCCGCACTGACGCGCAGGTAAAGACCGCGCGCACTAACATCACGGCGCTTACCAATGCGCTCGAACAATACAGCCTCGACATGTACGACTATCCGACACAACAGCAGGGCCTCGATGCGCTGGTGAACGAGCCGGACGGAGCGAGCGCTGCGGGCACTTACCGCTCTGGCGGATACGTCAATTCCATCCCGCTCGACCCGTGGGGCCGGCCATTTGTCTATGAGCGCCCGGGTGACAAGTCTGGCCGCGCCTATGACCTCTATTCGCTCGGCGCGGATGGCCAAGAGGGCGGCGAAGACGAGAACGCAGACATCGGAAACTGGAGCTAGCGCTTGCTGGCACCGCGCGCTCACCTGATCCGGCGCGATGCCGGGATGACGCTGGTCGAGGTGATGATGGTGATCTTCATCATCGGCCTTGCGACCACTGTCGCGGTGATGACGCTCCCGCCGCGTGAGCGGCCAGAAGCGCGTGTGCTGCGCGAGGTGGAAGCCGCGCTGATGCAGGCGCAGGACCGGGCCGTGCTGACGGGCGAAGTGATCGGGCTGCAGCAGACCGAAACTGGCTTCGAACTCCTCAGCTGGACGGGCGAGGAATGGCTTCCGCTTCAGGGCGGCACGCTCCGTCTGCCGGATGGCGTAGACGTCGAAATCCTGCCGCCAGAGGACCAGCGAAGGGCAGGGCAGGCAGCGCCGGAACGTATCGTCTTCAATCCGCTAGGACGCGCTGAGCCGGTTACGCTCGCCGTCAGCTGGCAGGGCTGGTCGGAGCGTGTCGAGCTCAACCCTGACGGAGAGGTCGCTAATGACGCTGGCCTCTAAACAGCAATCGAAACGCCAGCAGGGCTTCAGCCTCGTCGAGACAGTTGCCGCGCTCGGTATCCTGTCGCTGGCGGCGATCCCGCTGATGCAGCTTGCCACGAACGCTGTGCAGAACACTGGCCGCCTGGAGGCACGTCTGCTTGCCCGCACGACCGCGGAGAATGCGCTCACACGCGCCGTCTCAAGCCGGGAACCGATTGAGCTTGGCCTGTCAGAGGGCACCGAAGTCCAGATGGGGCGGCCTTTCGAATGGGGCCTGATCGTCTATCCGACAGACCGCCCGACGCTATTCCGCTTTGAGGTCAATGTGCGTGAGGAAGGCCGCGAACAGGTCCTCGCCCGGCTCATGACATTGAAGGCTGTTCCGGCACCGGCCCAGACAAGCGACACGGCAGATGATGAGGAGGGGGAGGAATGACCCGCCGTCCCACAACCTGTCAGGCAGGCTTCACGCTCGTCGAAACGCTGGTGGCGCTGCTCATCCTCTCCATCATGGCGGTGGCGGGCGGCAGCATGCTTCTTGGCGCGACAAGTGCGGGCAAGCAGGTCCGCGACCGCGAGGCCTATATCCGCTCGCTCGACATCGCGCAGGCCTATATCCGCGGTGACCTTGAAGCGGCGACACCCCGCGCAGCCGAGAGTGCAAGTGGCCGCGGCGGGCCGATGGGGCTGACAGGCGGCGAAACCTCACAGACAGACGCGCTGATCAGCTTTGTCCGCAATGGCTGGATCAACCCGGAGCAGGCAGAGGCGCGTTCCGGCCTCCAATACATCCGCTACGAGCTGACCCCCGATGGCGAGCTCGTTCGCATCGCGGCGCTGCGCCCAAACCCGATCGAGGCAACGCCCACCGTCCGGCAGGTGCTGCTGACGGGTATTGAGACTGTGAACCTCACCTTCTGGCGCGGCGATGAGATGTCGCTCTATTGGGAAAGCGCGGCAGGCGGTGCGAGCGCTGGGCTTCCGGACCGCATCGACATGGAAATCCGCTTTGATGACCAGCGGATCCTTCTTATCTCCAGCCTCGCGGGCGGGGTAGGCACATGAACCACCACGCAAAGAAGTCCGAAGAGGGCGTCGCCCTCGTCACTGTGCTAATGATCGTCGCGGCCATGTCCGTTGTCGCCGTGACGCTCAGCGCTGCCGTCATGTCGGCAACGACCCGTGCACGTACGGTTGATGCCGCCAGTCAGGCCGACTGGCTCGCCCTCGCCTCTGAGGAGGTCGGGCGCGCCCTGATCGAGGAGATGTTTACTGCCAGCGAAGGACGCCTGTCCGCCGACATGCCGGGCTTTGCCGAGCCTGTGCGCTTTCCGATCGAGGGCGGTGAGATCACGATGCGCGCGAGCGATGGCGGCAACTGCTTCAACATAAACCGGCTTGGTACTGCTGCAGCACGGCCAGATGACGGCGCCATCGGTGTAAGCGGCCCGAATGCGCCTGAAGATTATGAAAGCCTGCTGGAGCTTGCCGAGGTCGATGACCCAAATCTCACGGGCCTCGTCTATAGCGCGGCCGACTGGATCGATGCGGATCAGTCGCCAGGGCTGAACGGGGCGGAGAACGCCTATTATGCCTCACCGGGCCTTCAATACCGCACGCCGGGCCTTCCGATGGTCGACGTGTCAGAGCTTCGCGCCGTGCGCTACTACACGCCGGATGTGATGGAATTGCTGGAACCGCTGGTCTGCGCACTGCCGGGCACCGATGAGCCATCCTTCAACATTAACACGCTGACCGGTGAGCAGGCGCCGCTCCTGTCGCTGGCTTTTTCTGGTGCGCTGAGCGTCGAGGGGGCGAGAGACCTCATCTTTCAGCGGCCCGTCGGTGGCTGGCCGGACGTCGAAGCCTTTCTCACTGAACCGGCTGTCCAGCAAATCTCGCCAGAGCTTCGACGCAGTGACATGCTCGCAGTGCAATCGGAATATGTCCGCCTAGATGCCGCGGTCGACTTTGCAGGCACCCGCCGCACAGTGGAAATCATGTATCGCCGTGATGGCGCCCAGCGTATCGAGACGATATGGCGGGAGCGTAAAGGATAGATCGTGGCCAATCTCTACATCCTCATGCCAGCCTCTGAGGCCGATGCCCCGCTTTTCGGGTGGCATACGAACGGCATCTGGCGCTTTGCCGAGACGGTGCCGGAAGACGCTGATGACGTCTTCCCGGTCGCTATTGTGCCGGGCACGGCCGTCACCCGCCACTCCGTCCAGATTGCTGCTACGCGTCCCGCCGAAGTGCGTCAGGCCGCGCTCTATGCCGTTGAGGATGATGTGGCAGAGCCTGTCGACCGGCTCCACATTGCAGTCGGCCGTCCCGCTGAAGATGGCACCCGTGACGTTCTGGTGACCTCTGCGAGCGATATGGCTGGCTGGATGGCGTGGCTTTCAGCCAACCAGCTTGGCAGCTGCGATGTCGTCTCTGCCCACAGCCTCATGCCGGAGGATGCCGACGCTTTCGAAGCCCCGGACGAGATCCTGTTGCGCCGGGATGGGCGCGCCTTTGCGGTCGATACGTCGCTCCCTGACGATGTCCTTCGCTTGCTGGCACCCACGCATGGCAGGGTGCATGGCGCGGCGCTGGCGCGGCGGCTCGGGACGACGCCTGCGGGCGAAGGTGCTGTCACCGGAGAGGGCTACCTCAAAACGCTCGCGCAAGTTTACGAAACAGCTGAGCCCGGCTCGATCATCTCGCTTCGTCAGGGCGTCTATGCCCGTCGCCGCCGCATGGGTCTGGAGAGCGCCAGTCGCTGGCGCTTTGCTGGGCTGCTCGCGGCTGCTGCCGCAATCCTTTGGCTCGCCAGCATTGGCCTTGAAACCGCCGCCTATCACAGTCAGGCAGACGCCTTGCGGACGCAGACGGTGGACCTGATCTCAACCGCCGTGCCGTCGTCGAATGGCAATGTCGATGCCGCGCTGACCCAGCTTCGCCAGTCGCAGCGCATCGGCACCGCGTCCGTGCGCCCGACCATCGCCTCTGCGGCGCTCTATCAGGCACTGGCGGTGGCGGAGGGGGCCGAGATCCGCACGCTTCGCTATGACGCTGCCACCGGCCAGCTCACAGCGCTTGTGCTCATTTCCAACTATGCCGAGGCGGACGCCATTGCCGCGCAGCTTGAAACGGCAGGACTTGGCGTCACACTCGGACAGGCGCGCCAGACGGGCGATCAGGTCCTCGCCGAGCTCACGATTGAGGGGGCCGCATCATGAAGAACTGGTGGACGGGTCTCACCCTTCGCGAACAGCTGCTGATCGGCGCAGCAGGTGCGCTGCTGGCAATCCTGATCGTCTGGTATGGCATTGTCTCGCCGCTTCTGACGGCGCGGGCAGATGCACGCCTCGACCGTGAGCGCGCCGCATTCGATCTGGCACAGGTGGAGCGCCTTCTCGCGGTTCAGCGCGCACAGATGCCGCTCTCGGCGGGCGTAACCTCAGCGGGTCGCGCGCCTTACACGGGTGACGCGTTCAAGACCGAAGTCACGCGCGCCGCGCAGGGCGCAGGCCTTGCCATATCGCGCCTTCAGGGCGGGAAGGCGGGTCGTTTCTCGCTTGTTTTCGAGCAAGCTGATGCGCGCCAACTATATTACTGGATGAACGAGGTGGAGAACCGCCTCGGTGGACGGATTGAGCGTATGAGCATTGACCAGTCTTCCGGCGAGCGGGTGCGCGCGACCATCGATGTCGTGGCGGGGGGCTGAGCGGAGATGCGCGTTTTCCTGATCATCGCCGCCCTTTTAGCCCTCATCTGGGCAGGGGCATCGCAGATACCGCTTGGCTTTGCGCTTCGCCAGCTTCCGCTAAATGCCATGGGCGTGAACTGGACCCAGTCTGAGGGCACCATCTGGAATGGCCGTATCATGGGCGTCTACCTGAATGGCCAGCCGGTCGGCGACATTGATGTCGCGCTGCAGCCAGCCTCGCTCATCACAATGCAGCCGAAAGTCGATTTCCAGTGGGGCGGTGCAGGCGGACGCGGCGCCGGGAGCGTCGGCATCAGCGGCGATACGGTCAGCGCGTCGAATCTGCGGATTGAGCAGCGGATCTCCGCCATGGAGAGCCTTTCGCCGGAAGTGCGCGCTGTTGGCGGCGTGTTCCGCCTCTCGCAGGGCGCGCTCCGCATCGAGGGCAATCGGTGCACGTCTGCCACCGGGCGGCTAAGCTCCGACACGCTGTCTATCGCTGCGCAGCAATTCGGCCGCGAATTCTCCGAGCTTTCCGGCACGCTGGACTGCGTCGACGGGGCCTTCAATATCGACATGAACGGCTCCGGCCCGACTGGTGACACGGTGGCCGTCGCCGCAGAGGCAACCCTTTACGGACGATCGGAAATCAAGGTCGTCGCCAACACGAATGATGATGAGATCGAATCGCTTCTCGCAAGCGCAGGGTTCAATCGCCGTGACGGCGTCTGGACCTTCATTCGCGAGACGGGCGGCTCAGGGCAGGGGGCACAATGAACCGAATCGCAACTTCGCTTGCCGCTCTGGCGGGCCTTAGCACGCTTGCTGCTTGCGAAACTGTGGGGGCGGCAGATACCGCGTCTGCGCCTCAGGCAGCACCTGTGGAACGCTCAGCCGCTGACCAAGCACTGGCCGCGCAGGGGCTCGCGCCAGCTGTCAGTGTCATTCCCCAGTCCGGGCTTAAGGCCCAGACCCTCGCCAGCAATGAGTGCGGCCTATTCCTGTGGAGCAAGACCCAGCCTGACCGGCTGATCTTCTTCCAGCGTGCAGCAAGCGGCCAGGCCCGTATAATTATCGCCAATGAAACAGTGGATGCGGCCCAGACGGCAAATCGCGGCACCATCTTCGGCCAGTTCATGACGGAGCAGGCTTTCCTGACCCCATCGGGCCAGCAGGTGCTTGTCACTTTCCAGCCCGGTGAAGAGCTGCAGGGCGGCCAGCGCATCGAAGATGGCCGACTGACCATCACCGCCGAAGAAGGTTGGCGCACGGTCATACCGGTGCTCGGCGTAAGCGCCTGCAAGCCCTGACAGGCCCGCACCAGCAACAAACTAAAATTGTAAAGGGGAAGTGGCTCCGCGAGTAGGACTCGAACCTACGACCGGGCGATTAACAGTCGCCTGCTCTACCAACTGAGCTATCGCGGATCACTTGCGAGACGGCTCCAATACCAGAGCAAACGCGCGTGTCAAACTCCCCGCTGCAGCGCCTGACAAAAAAAGGGCGGGAGACTGAAAATCTCCCGCCGAGGCGTTGGGTGATGGTGGGTGTCTCCAAAGAAGACGAGTGTAGGTATGAGTCGGAATGGTTAATGCGTCGTAAAAGGATTAACGAAAATCCCGCTGGGATTCACAATAGTCCAGTCACCATCGAAAAACCCTGTCTGCAGTGGGTTTTCACTAGAGCGTTTTCCGACTTCGACGGGAACGCGGAGGCGAGCAAGGCGAGCCCGGCGCGAATGCGCCGCCCCCGCGGAGCCGCCCGCATCAGCGGGCTGGCGTGAGCGCAAACAAACCGACGACCGATCCCGCTGAAAGCGGAATTGGTCTAGGCGTCCTTGTAGACAGGCTTCCGCTTCTCGATGAAGGCCTGCATGCCTTCCTTAACGTCTTCCGTGCCTGCGCAGAGTACCTGATTCCGGTTCTCGATCGCCATTGCCGCCTCAAGGCTGGCCGCATCAACCGCCATGTTGAGACCTTCCTTGGTGAGGCGGAGGCCCATGGGGGAGGTCGCCAGCATCTCTTCGACGAAAACCTCGCCTGCCGAATCAAGCTCGGCGTCCGGCACGATCTGGTTGACGAGGCCGACAGCGAGCGCGCGGTCCGCATGGATGAAGCGGCCGGTCATCATCAGCTCTGAGGCAATCGTCACCCCGACAAGGCGCGGCAGGAAATAGCTGACGCCCATATCGCAGGCCGAGAGGCCAAGCTTGATGAAAGCGGCATTCATTTTCATGCTCTCGCCGCCAATACGGATGTCGGAGGCCAGCGCAAAGGCGAAGCCGCCGCCGCAGGCTGCGCCCTGGATCAGTGAGATGATCGGCTGGGGGCAACGGCGCATCTTGATGTAGACGTCCGCGAGATAGCCCTGAAAGCCAAACCCGCCGCCAAACGGCGACTCGCCTTCGCCGCGTGCCTTGATGTCGAGTCCGGCACAGAATGCGCGCCCGGCCCCTTTCATCACGACGATTCGGCAATCGCGGTTGTGAAACAGCCCGCCAAAATAGTCAGACAGCTCACCCACCATCTCAGTGTTGATGGCGTTCAGCATGTCCGGGCGGTTGAGCGTCAGATAGTGCACGCCGCCGCGCACCTCGACGCTTATCGTCTTGTAATCGTACATGGAGTTTCTCCCTTTGGCTCTAGCGTGAGCCCTGGCCGTCATCGACGCGGATACAGGTGCCTGTGACGGCATCTGAAGACGGGCCGACCAGGAACAGGAGCGCAGCGTCCAGCTGGGCCGGATTGCCGATCCGCTTGCGCGGGAAGTGCTGGGCAATGTCGCCCATCCGTTCCAGCATGCCGTCCATCATCTCGGACTCAAAAGCGCCCGGCGCGATGGCATTGACGTTGATATGATTGCGGCTCCACTCGACCGACAGCGTCTCGGTAATCCGCACGACGGCGGACTTGGACACCGAATAGAGCGCTGCGCCATTGCCAGCATAATGATAGGCTGCGGCTGACGCGATATTGACGATCCGCCCCGGCTTGTCCGCAGCCATGAGGCGGCGAGCCACTTCACAGCTGAGAACGAACGGCGCGCGCACATTGATGTCCAGCACGCGGTCGATCAGCTCAATATCCATCTTGTGGGCGCGCTGGGCGTCCGGGATACCCGCATTGTTGACGAGGATGGTGACAGTGCCGAGGGCCTCTTCAGTCTTGGCGACAGCGGCAACCATCTGGTCGGCATCCGTGGCGTCCATCTGGACGGGCAGGGCGGTGCCGCCTGCCTCCTCGATCTCCTTTGCCAGCGCTTCCAGCCGGTCGAGGCGGCGGGCCGCGATCGCGACCTTGGCGCCCTGACTTGCGAGAACCTTGGCAAAGCGAAGACCAAGGCCGGAGGACGCGCCGGTGACCAGCGCGACCTGTCCTGAAAGGTCGGTCGAATTGTTGGGCAGGGGATAGCTCATGCTTTCGCCTTTCCGCTTGTCGGGATTTCCTTGAACGGAACGTCCTTGTCGACGCGGATATCGCCCGGCAGGCCGAGAACGCGTTCGCCAATGATGTTGCGCAGGATCTCGTCAGACCCGCCTTCGATCCGCGTCGCCGGTGAGCGCATCAGCATGGCCTGGAAGCGGCCATTCTGAGGGCTGTCTTCGTTCCAGACGACGCCAGCCTCGCCCTGAAGGTCGAGCGCATACATGGCGAGTTCCTGCATCGTCGCGCCCGCCACCAGCTTGCCGATGGAGTTCTCTGGTCCCGGCGTCTCACCTTTGGAAAGCGCTGAGATCGCGCGCATGCCAGTGTATTTGAGACCGCTTTGTTTGACCGCGAACTGGGCGAGCTTGGAGCGCACGCCTGAATCGGCGGTCGCCGCTTCGCCGTCGATCTCCATGTCCATGCAGAATTTGAACAGCTCCGGAAAGCCAGTCGACATGCCAGAGCCGATGGAGAGGCGCTCATTCATCAGCGTGGTGAGCGAGACCTTCCAGCCCTGACCAACATCGCCAAGGCGCTGATCGTCAGGAATGCGGACATCGTCGAAATAAACCTCGTTGAAGCCCGATGCGCCGTTCGCCTGCCTGATCGGCACGACCTTCACGCCGGGGCTGTCCATGCGCAGGAAGAACATGGTGAGGCCCTTATGCTTTGGCACGTCCGGGTCAGTACGCGTGATGAGAAGACCCCAGTCAGAGTTCTGCGCGCCGCTGGTCCAGATCTTCTGGCCATTGATGATCCAGTCGCCGGATCCATCATCGGCCTTCACTGCCTTGGTGCGCAGGCCTGCAAGGTCAGAGCCGCTGGCCGGCTCGGAGAAGAGCTGGCACCAGACTTCCTCGCCGCTTGCGAGCGGGGGCAGGAGCTTTTCCTTCCACTCTTCATTGGCCCATTCCATCACGGTCGGGCCGCACATGCCGTGGCCAATCGTGAACAGGCCGGAAAGGACGGCGTATGGGCCTTCTTCCTGGCTCCAGATCACGCGTTCCATGGCAGAGCGTGCGCCGCCGCCATATTCCTTCGGCCAGTGCAGGCAGGCCCATCCGGCTTCGGCTTTCTTCTTCTGCCACGCCTTGGACGCCTTGATCGGGTCTTCGCTCTCGAGGCCGTTGGAGCCGAAGCTTGCGCGCTTCAGCTCTGGCTCAAGGTGTTTCGGGGCATTCGCATCGAGCCAGCTGCGGACCTCTTTGCGAAATTCAGCTTCTTGCGGTGTATCGTTGAAATCCATTGTCTTTTTCCTTCCCTTCTAGGCGGCCGCTTCGACATTTCCGGCGCTCATCCGTTCGATGAGCAGGCTCTCCCAGGTGGAGAGCGAGCCGATGGTCAGGGCCAATGCATTGGAGCGGCGGTAATAGAGGTGGCAGTCGAACGCCCAGGTGAAGCCCATGCCGCCATGGACCTGGATGTTGTTCTTGGCGCAGTGCTGGAACGCATTGGTCGCCGAAACGCGGGCCGTCGCTGCCGCGATCGGTAGCTCTGCTGCGCTGGAGGAGAGCGCCCATGCACCATAGTAGCAGTTGGACCGGGCCAGCGTGGCAGAGACATACATATCCGCAAGGATGTGTTTCACGGCCTGGAATGAGCCGATCTGACGACCGAAGGCCATACGCTCCAGAGCATAGTCGCGGCCCATTTCCAGCGCGCGGTCGGCGCCGCCCAGCTGTTCGAAGCCGATCAGGATCGCGGCGCGGTCCATCACCTGCGTTGCGATATGCCAGCCATCGCCGGCGCTGCCGATACGGGTGGCCGGCGTGGCGTCAAAGGTCAGCTTCGCCTGGCCGCGTGTCGGGTCGATCGAATCGAGGGTTTCGCGGGTCACGCCGCTGCCCGAAAGGTCGACGAGGCAGAGCGACAGCTCACCGCCTTCCTTGGCCAGTACGATGGCAAAGTCCGCAATCTCGCCATCCGTGATTGGCGCCTTCGAGCCGGACACCGTCTTGCCATCGAAGGTCAGGGCGACTTTCGAAGGCTGCATGCGTCCGCTGCCTTCATTGATGGCCCAGCAGCCAATGGCCTCACCGGCGGAGATCTTCGGCAGCCATGCCTGCTTCTGGTCTTCGCTGCCAGCCTGCATAAGGCATTCGGCACCGAGATATACGGTCGAGGCGACCGGCACGGGCGCAAGGACGCGGCCAAGCTCTTCTGCAACGACGCAAAGCTCAAGGTGACCAAGCCCAACACCGCCATATTCTTCCGGGATTGCCGCGCCCAGCACACCAAGATCAGCCAGACCCTGATAGAGCTTGGCGTCATAGGCGTCGCCGCCCTCCAGAATGGCCCGCACAGCGGCTGGCGGACAGTTTTCCTTCAGGAAGCGTCGCACCTGATCGCGCAACTGTTTCTGTTCATCTGAGAAATCGAGATTCATCGGTTTCCACCCTCATGGTTAGAAGTCTGTGCGCGAAAATTGCGCCGTCGTTTTTGGTTATGCCGAGAAAAGAGAGCCATCCCGGCGGGTCAGTCAATCATGCCGCCACGTTACGCCCGTAGGGGCAGGTTGCCGGTCATGACGGGTCTGGCGCGGGCGCTGTGACGATGGCGCAGATCGTGTGGATAAAGTGGTCCAGCACTTCGGTCGTCGACCAGATCGAATGCGCGCGGCTATCGTCGGCAAGGCGCGTCTCTCGCGCAGCGAGGACGGCGCCAAGATAGGATTCGATGAACACGATCCGTTCGGTCTGAAGGCGCGGTGGCAGGTGGCTCATCCGGGCGCGCAGCAGCTTGATGCAGCGCTGAAAGCCTGTGTTCCACTGGCCCGCAAGGGCATCCATGAACAGGGCGCGATGGGTCATCGCGAACAGGACGACGAAGCGATTATAGCATTCTTCCTCTCCGGGTTCGGCAAGCCCGATTGAGGGGTAGACGAGGATACGCACGACGTCTTCCAGCGCCGGGTCACCGCTATCGGCTTCGATTCGGGCAAGCTCTGCGTGACGGCGGGCATCGATCAGCCTGGCCCCGTCCACCACCAGCGCGCGGATAAGTTCAGCCTTCGATCCGAAGTGATAACCGACGGCGCCATGATTCTTCTGGCCCGCTGCGCTGGCGATCTCGCGCACGGTTACCCCGTCCACGCCGCGCTCTGCGAACAGTTTCATGGCGGCCCGCTTCAGGGCGCCAACCGCGTCGGATTCAGTTTTGTCGTGCAGGCGTACCATGGGGAAGGCTTGTCTTTTCGCATCTTGTTCGTCAAGCATATTATCCAAATGATTTAATGGAGAGGAAACGTGGAGACAGGAGTGGACCTGACGCGGCTCGCGTCATGGATGGATGAGCAGGCGCTTGGCAGCGGCCCCATCGAAAACGCTGTCCGCCTCGCTGGCGGCACGCAGAACATCCTGCTGAAGTTCGACAGGGCAGGGCGCACCTGTATCCTGCGCCGTCCGCCCCCATCGCTCCGCGCCAATTCGAACGAAACAATGCGCCGCGAAGCCCGCGTGCTGGCGGCGATTGCTGGCTCAGACGTTCCCCATCCCGGCCTCATCGCGGCCTGCGGCGATGAAGATGTGCTCGGGGCCGCGTTCTACCTGATGGAGCCGGTAGACGGGTATGCGCCTTCACAGGGACTACCCGAACCCTTCGTCAGCTCGCCAGAACTTCGCCACGAGATGGGCCTGTCTCTCGTCGATGGTATCGCGGCTTTGGGCGCGCTAGATTACAAGGCGGTCGGTCTCGACGGGTTCGGCAAGCCGGACAATTATCTGGAGCGCCAGGTCAGTCGCTGGAAGTCGCAGCTGGAAAGCTACAACGACTTTCCCGAATGGGACGGCCGCAAGGACATTCCCGGCATCAACCGCGTTGGTGACTGGCTGGAAGCGAACCGCCCGGACAGCTTCCAGCCCGGCATCATTCACGGCGACTATCACCTTGGCAATGTCATGTACCGCTTCGACCGGCCTGAACTCGCCGCCATTGTGGACTGGGAGCTGACAACGATTGGCGACCCGTTGCTCGATCTTGGCTGGCTGATGGCCACCTGGCCTGATGAGGTGGATACCTCGGACGAAGGCACGGTCGCTGTCCAGCCCTGGGAGGGCTTCCCAACGGCCAGGGAACTCATCGCCCACTACGCGACGCAGACCGAGCGCGACCTCTCCGCGATCGACTGGTACGGCGTTCTCGCCTGCTACAAGCTCGGCATCATCCTCGAGGGCACATATGCGCGCGCCTGCGCCGGCAAGGCGCCCAAGGACATCGGCGACAATCTTCACAGCAGAACAATCTGGCTGCTCGAGCGCGCCCTGCGCTGGATCAGCTGAACCACATTCAAGGGACAAGGAAACAAGCCATGCAGTTTGAATACAGCCAGAAGACCAAAGACCTGATCGCCCGCGTCGAAGCCTTCTTCGACAAATACGTCTACCCGACAGAGGAAGAGTATCATGAATGGGATGAGGACCCGGCCAATCTCTGGGTCCGCTGGCCGGGCATCGACAAGATCAAGGAGCACGCCAAGGCTGAAGGCCTGTGGAACCTGTTCCTGCCGGAAGAATATGGCGATTACAGCCCGGGCCTGACCAATATGGAATACGCGCCGCTCGCAGAGATCATGGGCCGCGTGCCGCATTCATCCGAATTCTTCAACTGCTCGGCGCCCGACACCGGCAATATGGAAGTCCTCGCAAAGTATGGCTCGCCCGAGCAGAAGAAGAAGTGGCTGGAGCCGCTTCTGGCCGGTGAAATCCGCTCTGCTTACGTGATGACAGAGCCTCAGGTTGCCTCGTCCGACGCAACCAACCTTGAAATGACCATCCTCCCGGACGGCGACGACTATGTTATCAATGGCCGCAAATGGTGGATTTCGGGTGCAATGAACCCGAAATGCAAGATCTGGATCGTCATGGGCAAGACGCTGCTCGACAATCCGCGTCACCAGCAGCACTCGCAAATCCTTGTTGAGCCGGACACGCCCGGCATCACCATTGTGCGTCACCTGACCGTGTTCGGCTCCAAGAACTCACCGGGCGGCGAATGTGAGCTTCGCTTCGACAATGTCCGCGTGCCGAAGGAGAACATGATCCTCGGCGAAGGCCGCGGCTTCGAAATCGCGCAGGGCCGTCTCGGGCCGGGCCGCATCCATCACTGCATGCGCTCCATCGGTCAGGCGCAGCGGGCGCTGGAGATCATGGCGCGTCGGGCAGAGAACCGCGTCGCCTTCGGCAAGAAGCTCTCGGACCAGAGCTCGATCCGGCAGGACATTGCGAAGAGCTTTTGTGAGATCGAGATGGCACGCCTTCTGACGCTGAAGGCCGCCGATGCGATGGACCGGTTCGGCAACAAGCAGGCGAAAGACCTGATTGGCGCCATCAAGGTGATCGCGCCGCAAATGGCGCAGACGGTCTGCGACCGTGCTATTCAGGTGCATGGCGGCATGGGTGTCAGCAATGACACGCCAATCGCACGTTTCTTCACGCTGAACAGGTTCCTGCGCATCGCGGACGGCCCGGACGAGGTGCACATGTCCCAGCTCGGAAAGCTGAAGATCCGCGAATACAACGCGCCAAATGTGAACTGAGGGCAGGGAGGTAGATCATGAAAGCACTCGTCTATCGCGGGCCAAAGGATATCGCCTTCGAAACCGTGCCCGATCCCGGCCTTCAGGAAGAGCGGGACGCCATCATCAAGGTCGACAAATGCGCGATCTGTGGCAGCGACCTTCACATCTATCACGGCGAAACCTTCTCTGAAGATACCGGCTATTGTGTCGGCCACGAGGCCGTTGGCGAAGTGGTCGAGACGGGCCGCTCCGTCCATCAGCTGAAGGTTGGTGACAAGGTGATGATTTCGGCGGCGGTCGGTTGCGGCCAGTGCCGGTATTGTCTCGCAGGGGTCGTGAACAAGTGTGAGACCAATTCCGGCAGCTGTTATGGCCTGTCGGCGGCCTTGCAGGGCTCACAGGCCGAATTTGTCCGCGTCCCGGCGGCAGATTTCAACGCCGCAAAAATTCCTGAAGGCATTACCATGGAGCAGGCGCTGCTCATGACCGATGCGATGGCGACCGCCTGGTTCGGTGTGCGCAATGCGGACATTGCCCGCGGAGCGACCGTGGCAGTGGTCGGCCTTGGACCGATCGGCCTGATGGCGGCTGAAGGCGCATTGGCCGTCGGTGCCTCGCGCGTCTTTGGCATCGACATCGTCGAGGAACGCCGCGCCATAGGCCGCAGCATTGGTCTCGAAACGCCAGATCCCGAAACCGCTCGCGAATATATCAAGGAAGCCACCAAGGGCCGGATGTGTGACAGCGTGATCGAAGCGGTGGGCCACTCGGCAACGATTCGCGCTGCGCTTGGCTTTGCAGGCAAGCGGGGAACTGTCTCGGTGATCGGCGTCAATCAGGACCGGTCCATGGACTTCCCGATGGCCAAGGCATTCGCCATGGGGCTCACCTTCCGGATCGGGACGTGTTCAGTGCCGCAGGAATGGCCGGAGCTGATCCCACTGATCCAGTCGGGCCGGATAAAGCCGGAACGCTATATCAGCCACACGCTGCCACTGTCTGATGGTGCGCATGCCTATGATATCTTCGACCGCCGCGTCGACGGCGCCATGAAAATGGTCTTCGACGTCGCGTGATGTCTTTTTCCGGCTGGGGAATTTCTCTGGAGGCCCCGGCCGGAATCGAACCGGCGTACACGGATTTGCAATCCGCTGCGTCACCACTCCGCCACAGGGCCGTGCCGAGAGAAGGAGCGTCGAATAGCAGCGCTCCGTGTCGCATGCAATGTGCGATTGCGGCGTTTCGCACATAGGCCCGCCGTTGCACCTTCAGGCGGGCTAAGATAAGGCGACTGCAAGCAGCACTTATTGCCTGAAAGGTTGCGCCAATGGACTTTGCGAAGATGCGCCGGATCATGGTGGATTCACAGATCCGCCCGAATGATGTGACCGATCCCGAGATCGTGTCGGCCTTCCTGCGCACCCCGCGCGAAGCGTTCGTGCCAAAGAGCGCGCAGTCCATCGCCTATGCAGAGTGTGAGATCGAGACGAGCGAAGGCCGCTCGCTCTGGACCCCGCGCGACATCGGCAAGATGATCAAGTCTCTCGACCCTCAACCAAATGACATCGCGCTCGTGATTGGCGCAGGTGCAGGATATGAAACGGCCATCCTCTCCCATCTCTGCGAAACCGTGATCGCTCTGGAAGAAGACGAGGACCTCGTCGATGAGCTGACAGCGAAACTCGCCAGCCTCGACTATGACCGCGCCGTCGCCGTACAGGGTGACCTTCGCGAAGGTCTCGCCGATCAGGCGCCATTCGACATCATTCTCGTCTGCGGCCTTATTGAGCAGGCACCCGAAGCCTGGTTCAGCCAGCTTGCAGAGGGCGGCCGCCTCGGTGCGCCAGTCGTTGCGGGACGTGATCTAGGCCGGGCACGCATCTGGACCAAGGCAGGCGAAACCGTCTCGTACCGCGAAGTCTTTGACTGCTGCCCGCCGGGCCTTGCTGGGTTTGAAAAGCCGAAAAGCTTCGTTTTCTAGCGCAGCGCCGACGCTGTCCTGATCACAGTCTGGCTTCCCTTGGGCGAACGTCGCTCAGGAAGTGAACGCTGTTCACTTTTTTCGAAAAGACGTATAGGGTCACCCTTGCCGAGGGAGGGCACGACCGATGCGTCGCATAAGAAAAACGGCGTCATTGCTGGTAACCGGACTTGCGATCACAGCATTGCCGGCCAGCGCAGAAACGCTGCAGGATGCCTTGTCGGCGGCCTGGCTGAACAATCCGGTGCTTGAGGCTGAGCGCGACTCAACTGAAATCGCCAGCGAACGGATTGAGCAGGCGCGCGCCCAGAGAAAGCCGCGCGTTACGCTCTTCGGCAGCTATGTCTACGAATCGATCGATTCGAACCGGCCTTTTGCCTTTAATCTCGGCGACCGTCCCGTCGCCTCGGCGCAGCTCGAAGCGCGCTTGCCCGTCTATACGGGTGGCCGGCTGAACGCAGGCATCGCGCAGGCTGAAACGGGCGCGCTCGCCGCCTTGGCGCAGCTTGAAGCGACCGGTCAGTCCATCCTGCTCGATACGCTTATCGCCTATGTCGACATCATCCGGGCACGCGAAGTCATCGCGATCCGCGAGAACAGCATCCGCCTTCTGGAGGGCCAGTTCACCGCAGCGTCTGACCGGTTCGAGGTTGGTGACACGACACGCACCGATGTGTCGCTCGCCCGCGCCCGCCTGGAAGGTGGCCGCGCCGCACTCGCCTCTGCGCAGGCGGATCTTGAGGCAGCGCTCGCTCAATATGCGCTCCTCACCGGGCTTGAGGCGTCAGACATGCTGGCACCCGTGCCGCCGCTGCCAGAACTGCCGGAGACATTCGAAGCTGCGCTCGCCCGCGCGCTGGACGCCAATCCTGATATCGAAGCGGCACGTCTGGGAGAGCAGGCGGCACGTCAGGGCGTCGAAGTCGCCCGCGGCGCACTGAAGCCTGAAGTGTCCGTGATCGCGCAGGCCGGCGTCCAGGAATATCACACAGACGGCTTCACTGATTCGAGCATCGTTGCGGGCGCGCAGGCCAGCGTTCCGCTTTTTACCGGCGGGCTGAACACATCTCTCGTCCGCGAAGCCCAGATCGCCCGCCGGCAGGCCAACAGCCAGATCGCCCTCAGCGAACGAATCGTCCGCACGCAGGTCGCGCGCGCCTGGTACAGTTTTCAGGCGGCTGACCGCGCTGTCGATGCGTCTGCAAGGCAGGTCGAGGCGGCAGAACTTGCCTATGAAGGCGCACAGGAAGAGCTCAGCGTTGGCGTACGCACCACGCTTGATGTGCTCGATCAGGAGCAGCAGCTTCTGGAGGCGCGCCTGTCACGTGTGACTGCCGAACGCGACCGCTATGTTGCCGCCCATGCACTGCTTGCCGCGATGGGGGATTTGACACCCACCCGTCTCGGGCTTCAACGTGGTTAAGGACTGACACGAAAGTTCGCCTGACCGGTGTATTCGCGTTCGAATCCGTCATAACATCATGTTAACTGGCGCGGTATAGCCGGATCAGGGCATAAATTCTTTTCTGCGGGAGCTGAAAATGGCTGACAAAGCGCAATCCGAGCCAACGATGGAGGAAATTCTTGCCTCCATTCGCAAGATTATCGCCGATGATGGCCCTGCGCCCTCATCAGCAGCTCAGGATGCGCCGCAGGCCTCCCGCTCTGTCGATGTAAACGTTTCAGAAGACGACGATTTTGATGATCTGTCTCTCGATGACGTCGTCGCCGAAACCGAATCGGATGAGGTCAACGACCCTGAGGAAGACTTTTTCGCCCAGCAGGAGAAATCCCGCGGCGAGGCAGACTTCGACCTCATGGAGACCGAAGACGCATCCGGCAGCCTGCTGTCCGACGATGACATGTTCGAAGACCTCTCCGCCGAAGGCAGCACATCGGGCGAAGCCGATTTTGCGCCAGAAGCACCTCAGCCATTCGAAGCAGAAGATGACGACCTTGAGGATTTCGGCCTCGAAACCTTCGAGGACAAGCCGTCGATAGATGCCCCGGCATTCGAAGAAGCCGCCAGATCACCGGGTGCGACCTGGTCGCCGCAGGAGCTCGCTGCTCCGCAAACCGAAGCCGACACCGAAGACTATGCGAGCGAAGAGGGCGAGTATGAGCTTTCTGGCAATGATGATGGCGACTGGTCCACGGAAGAGAGCTTCGAGGACACCTCCTTCGACGCCGCTGCGCCGCTGGAAGGCGTCGCCCCGCAGCCAGAACCCGTCGAGCAAGGCTTCACGCCAGAGCCTCAGGCCACCGATTTTACCGCCAGCTTTGACCCGGCGCCACCTGTAGAGGTTGAGCCGGAAACAGAGCCAGCGATTGCCGAATTCAGCGCGCCACAACCAGAGCCGGAGCCTCAGATGACCGAACAACCGACTTCGTCAGCCCAGACCGGCGGCGACGCGCTCACCGATGAGCGTATCGCTGGCGCGGCCGCGACCGCTCTTGGCAAGCTCATGGTCAAGCGCTCGGCCGAGGAAGAAGCCAACCCGAACACGCTCGATGGCCTGATGCGCGAACTGCTGCGTCCGATGATCAAGGAATGGCTCGATGCCAACCTGCCAACGATTGTTGAGCGCAAGGTCGAAGAAGAAGTACAGCGCATCGCCCGCATGGCGCGCTAGACCCTCGTTCACACCCTGATATAGAGACGAGGCGCGCCTTAACCGGCGCGCCTTTTCTTTTGTGTTTTCTGACCACGACTATGGACCGACAAAATGCTTGACCAACGCTTCGATCCCAAGAGCGCCGAGGGGCGCATCTATGAGCGCTGGGTAGAGGCGGGCTGCTTCCGCCCCTCCGGCGATACGAGTGCGCAGGCCTATTCGGTCGTCATCCCGCCGCCAAACGTCACCGGCGTCCTGCATATGGGCCACGCGCTCAACAATACCCTTCAGGACATCCTGATCCGGTTTGAGCGCATGCGGGGCAAGAATGTCCGCTGGCAGCCGGGCACCGACCATGCCGGTATCGCAACGCAGATGGTTGTTGAGCGCCAGCTGGCAGAAGCCGGCAATGAAAGCCGCGCCAGCCTTGGCCGCGAAGCTTTTGTCGACCGCGTCTGGGAATGGAAAGAAAAGTCCGGAGGCCAGATCATCCAGCAGCTGAAGCGCCTCGGCGCCTCCTGCGACTGGGAGAATGAGCGCTTCACCATGGGCGACCGGGACAATCCCGACGACCAGATGCAGGAAGCTGTCCGCAAGGTCTTCGTCGACCTCTACAATCAGGGCCTCATCTACCGCGACAAGCGCCTCGTAAACTGGGATCCGCACTTCCAGACTGCCATTTCAGACCTCGAAGTCGAGCAGAAAGAAGTGCAGGGCGCCTTCTGGCACCTTCGCTATCCGCTCGCCGATGGCGTGACCTATGAGCACCCTGTATTCGACGAAGAGGGCAATCCGGCCGGCACGGAAACGCGCGACTATATTGTCGTCGCGACCACGCGCCCCGAAACCATGCTCGGTGATACAGGTGTTGCCGTTCATCCCGATGATGAGCGCTATAAGGGCCTTGTCGGCAAGTTCGTCGACCTTCCGATCGTGAACCGCCGCATCCCGATCGTCGCGGATGAGCATGCCGACCCTGAAAAGGGCTCCGGCGCCGTAAAGATCACGCCTGCGCACGACTTCAATGACTTCCAGGTCGGGGAGCGCGCAGGCCTGCCTCGCCTCAATATCCTCACGCACGTTGCTTCCATCGTTGATGGCGCCGAAGCCGATGCGGCCGGTATCCCGAACGCCTATCGCGGCCTCGACCGCTACGAAGCGCGCAAGAAGATCGAGGAAGACTTCAACGCGCTCGGCCTGCTGGTCGAGATCGAGAAGAAGAAAGTCGAACAGCCCTTCGGCGACCGCTCCGGCGTCGTCATTGAGCCCTGGCTCACGGACCAGTGGTATGTGAACGCGGAAGAGCTCGCCAAGCCCGCCATCGCGGCTGTCCGCGAAGGCCGTACCAAATTCGTGCCCGAAAACTGGACCAAGACCTATTACAACTGGATGGACAACATCCAGCCATGGTGCATCTCGCGCCAGCTCTGGTGGGGCCACCGCATCCCGGCATGGTTCGGGCCGGATGGTGAAATCTTTGTTGCCGAAGACGAAGCTGACGCGAAAGCGAAAGCTGAGGCGCACTACGGCAAGCCAACAGAACTGAAGCAGGACGAAGACGTCCTCGACACCTGGTTTTCCTCCGCGCTCTGGCCATTCTCGACGCAGGGGTGGCCGGAGAATACGGACGATCTGCAAACCTACTACCCAACCAGCGTGCTGATCACCGCGCATGACATCATCTTCTTCTGGGTCGCCCGGATGATGATGATGGGCATCCATTTCATGGACGGCGAAATCCCGTTCCACGATGTCTACATCCACGCCCTCGTCCTTGACGAGAAGGGCCAGAAGATGTCGAAGTCCAAGGGCAATGCCATGGACCCGCTGGAGCTGATCGACCAGTACGGCGCCGACGCTCTGCGCTTCACCTTTGCCCGTCAGGCCGCACAGGGGCGCAATATCCGCCTCTCGCCGCAAGCGGTTGAAGGCTATCGCAACTTCACGACCAAGCTCTGGAATGCGGCCCGCTTTGCAGAAATGAACCAGTGCGAGTTCGGCCACGACCTTGCGCCGGGCGATCTCAAGCTCCCGCTCAACCGCTGGATCGCGGCAGAGCTCGGCAAGGCGGCGACGGCCGTCACGACCGCGCTCGAAGCCTACAAGTTCAACGAAGCCGCTGAAGCGCTCTACCAGTTCATCTGGAATGTGCTCTGCGACTGGTACATCGAACTCATCAAGCCGGTCATGAACGGCGAGGATGAGGCCGCGAAGGCCGAAACTCGCAAGGCCTGCGGCTGGGTCATCGACCAGACGCTGAAGCTGCTCCACCCGTTCACGCCTTTCGTCACCGAAGCGCTCTGGACCCAGACCGAGCAGGAAGGCCGCAAGCGCGCTGACTTCCTCATGGTGCAGGACTGGCCGGCCTTCGCGGGCGCCTGGGCCGACAGCGATGCCGAGGCAGAGTTGCAATGGGTGCTCGATACCGTGTCCGAGATCCGCTCGACGCGGGCGGTCCTCAATGTGCCCGCTGGCGCGCAGGTCGCTGCCTCGCTCATCGGTGCCTCCGACGAGGTGAAGGGCTGGGCCAAGGACAACGAGACGCCGATCCGGCAACTCGCCCGCCTGTCATCCTTCGATATCGCCGCTGAGAAGCCGGCCGGTGCGGTCACGATCGCGTCCGGCGAAGAGACCATCGCACTTGAAGTGCAGGAGTTCATTACCCTGTCTGATGAGGTCGCGCGTCTCGACAAGGAGATGGCGAAACTCTCCAAGGACATTGAGGGTACCGAAAAGAAACTCTCTAATGAGAACTTCGTCTCCAAGGCCCCACCAGAGATCGTCGAAGAGAACCGCGAACGGATCACAGAGTGGACGGCAACGCTTGCCAAGCTCCGCTCGGCCCGCGATCAGCTCGCTGATCTCTCCTAAGCATGAGGCCTGAGCGTGAGGCCAGAAGGTGAGATAAGAGGATGAACTGG
This sequence comes from Henriciella algicola, assembly GCF_003576245.1. Classification (GTDB taxonomy): domain Bacteria; phylum Pseudomonadota; class Alphaproteobacteria; order Caulobacterales; family Hyphomonadaceae; genus Henriciella; species Henriciella algicola. The sequence continues at coordinate 498,102 of NZ_QWGA01000007.1, read as the reverse complement.
CTGATATTCGTTGGCATCGCTGCCTTCGTCATCTTTGACATCGGCATCCTCTTCTACCTGTTCCGGAAGGCGAACCAGCCGGGCGGCCTGTCCGGCCGTTCGGGTCCAGGGTCTGACAAGTAGGCATTGATGATTTGGGCGCCCTTGCCATAGGGCGCTCAACCCTTGCACACTGGCAGGCGAAAGACGCCCCAGTTTTCAGCGAGGATTTGCCATGTACCGCGTGTTCGCCACCCTCTATCTCGCAGGCACGCTGGCCGCGTGTGCGCCCGAAGCGCCCGAGCAGTCAGAACTGAACACAGCATCGGAAACAGATGCCGACACCTCTTCGGAAACCGCGCAAACGCCAGACACGGAGACCGATATGGCCGCAGCTGAACGCCCGGACTGGCGGATCGTAATCCATGGCGGGGCAGGGGTCATCCTGCGTGAGAACCTCTCCGATGAGCAGGAAGCGGCCTATATCGCCGCGCTCGAAACCTCGCTTCGGGCTGGCGCGGATGTGCTCTCAAACGGCGGCAGCTCACTCGACGCAGTCCAGGCCGCCGTCCTCACAATGGAAGACGATCCGCTCTTCAATGCAGGTTTCGGCGCGGTGATGACCGCCGACCGCATGCATGAGCTTGATGCCTCCATTATGGAGGGCAGCCAACGTGATGCCGGCTCCGTCGCAGGTGTCACCCGCGTCAGGAACCCGATCCTCGCCGCCCGCGCTGTTATGGACCAGTCCGAACACGTGATGTTCGCAGGCGAGGGCGCCGACAGCTTCGCTGAATCGGTCGGTCTCGACATGGTCGAGAATTCCTATTTCACCACAGACCGCCGCCGCGAAGCGCTGGAACGCGTGCTGGACACGCAGCAACGCACCGATGCAGACCGCCACGGTACGGTTGGCGCCGTCGCGATTGACCAGAATGGCAACCTCGCCGCGGCCACGACAACAGGCGGCATGACCGCCAAGATGCACGGCCGCATCGGCGACTCGCCGCTCATCGGCGCGGCGACCTACGCCCAGAACGGCGTCTGCGCTGTCTCGGCAACCGGCCACGGCGAATATTTCATCCGCGTCGGCGTCGCCAAGACAATCTGCGCGCGTGTCGAACTGGCTGGCGAAGACATCGAAACCGCCGCCGATAACGCGCTTGGCCAGGTTGCTGACCTCGGCGGCGATGGCGGCGTCATCGTCATGGGCGGCGAAGGTGAGTATGCCTACGTCTTCAACTCCGCCGGCATGTATCGCGGCATGATGGACGCCAACGGCACGCTTGAAACGGCGATCTTTGAGGCTGAAGAGTAGGGCCTGTTCATAGCGTCCGCGTCGCCGCCCGCGTGGTTCGACTTCGCTCACCATGCGGGCTATTGAGGAGCATGACTGGTGGTTGTTTCGTCTACATTCTGAGGTGTGCCGACAACAAATACTATGTCGGCACCTACCGCGGCGTTGATCTTGCCACACGCCTTGGTGAGCACAATTCAGGTCACCACCCAGAAGCCTGGACTTACAAGCGACGCCCGGTCAAACTGGTCTGGTCAACGCACTTCGACCGCATCACTGACGCTATTTCCTATGAAGCGCAGATCAAGAAATGGTCGCGGGCCAAGAAGGAAGCGTTGATCGACGGCGACCTTGAACGCCTGAAAGCGCTGTCAAAATCGAAGTCGGCCCCAGCAGACCCGAGCAAGGCACGCTTCCCCAAGCAATAGCTTCTCAAACGCCGTCTTTCGAACCTCACCTCTCAAAGCCCGCATGGTAAGCTTGACCTCTCATAGCCCGCATGGTGAGCGAAGTCGAACCACGGGCGACCGCGCTGCCGTTTCAATTCTCCATTCTGGCACCTATCATCTTGCCCCGCTGCACTCGCCCTCTATCCTCTAGCCAAAGAAAAACCCAGCGGAGGACAGTCATGGAAAAGCGCACTCTCGGCCACCCGGATGCGAAGATCGCACCGCTCGTCCTTGGCGGCAATGTGTTCGGCTGGACGGCTGACAAGCAGACCAGCTTCGACATTCTCAATGCCTTCCTAGATGGCGGTTTCAACGCGGTGGATACGGCCAACGTCTATTCCCGCTGGGCGCCGGGGCATGAAGGCGGTGAGTCCGAAACCGTCATTGGCGAATGGCTGGCAGCCGACAAGCGCCGCGATGAGCTTTTCCTGATCACCAAGACCGGCATGGATATGGGCGGCGGCAATGTTGGCCTTTCAGCCAAGCTTATCATTGAGAATTGCGAGGCCTCGCTGAAACGTCTCAAGACCGATCATATCGATCTCTATTTCTCCCACGCGCCGGACAGTGACACGCCGATCGACGAAACGCTGGAGGCGCACCAGAAGCTGGTCGATGCTGGCAAGGTCCGCTTTGTCGGCGCGTCGAACTATGATGCAGCCCAGCTGTCAGAAGCGCTCAAAGCCGGAGAAGCGCCAGGCCGCGCGCGCTATTTAGTGCTCCAGCCGCACTTCAACCTCATCACGCGCGACCAGTATGAAGGTGAACTTGAAGATCTTTGCAAGCGTGAGGGGCTCGGCGTCATCTCGTATTTCTCGCTCGCCATGGGCTTTCTGACGGGCAAATACCGTTCAAAGGATGACCTCGACAAGAGCCCGCGCGGCGGACGCATGGGCGACTGGTTCACAGATCGCAACATGGCCTTGCTCGACGCGATGGATGACATTGCGAAAGCGCATAATGCCACACTGGCGCAGGTCGCACTCGCCTGGGTCATGGCCCGGCCGAGCATCACCGCGCCGATCGCCAGTGCGACCTCGATGGAGCAGCTGACCGACATCATGAGCGCTGCCGATCTCAAACTCAGCGCCGACGAGATGGACTGTCTCAATGCCAGCTGATCTCACCGGCATCACCATTCGCGCTGCGACGACCGGCGATGCGGCCGCCCTGGAAGAGCTTGGGCGACGGACCTTTGTCGAGAAGTTTGGCCACATCTACTCCAAGGCTGATCTCGAAGCCTATCTTGAGGACTCTCACACGCGCACGATCTACGCGCACATGATCGACAGCCCGGACTTTCTTGTCCGGGTGGCCGCACTGCCGGATGGCACACTCGGCGCCTATCTCGTCTGCTCGCCGCTGGAGCTGCCTGCAGATGATGCCGAAGAAGGTGCGGTGGAATTGATGCGGGTTTATGTCGACGCGCCGCTACAGGGCAGGGGGCTCGGGTCGCACTTCATTGAGGAGGCGATCGACTGGGCAAAGATCTCGCAGGCACCGGAGCTCTATCTCAGCGTCTTTTCGGAAAATGATGGCGCGCGCAGGCTTTATGAGCGGATTGGGTTCGAGAAGGTGGGAGAGTTCGACTTTCCGGTCGGAGATCACCGCGACCTTGAATTCCTGATGCGGCTGAAATTGGAATAAAATTGCGCAAGGTTGGCGCTGCACCGTCAAAAACACCGCCGGTACACCGTCACTGCACCGTGTTTTGAGGGCAAAAGGGCAGAATTTTTCGCACACTTTCCGGCGGAAATTCGCTGTCGCCCACTAGCCTCAACCCGGCCGGGCTTCTATCAGATCAGCGAAGATCAAGCTTGAGGAGCCTGCGAAATGAGCAAGACCTGGGACAAGTCACGCCTGCCGTCGCGCCACGTCACCGAAGGCCCGGCCCGCGCCCCGCATCGCAGCTATTATTACGCAATGGGCCTGTCGACCAAGGACATCAAGAAGCCCTTCGTCGGCGTCGCCTCCTGCTGGAATGAAGCGGCCCCCTGTAACACCGCCCTGATGCGACAGGCCCATGCGGTTTCTGAAGGCGTCAAAGCTGGCGATGGCACCCCGCGTGAATTCTGTACGATCACAGTCACAGACGGCATCGCCATGGGCCATGAAGGCATGCGCTCATCGCTCGTTTCGCGTGAAGTCATTGCAGATTCCGTCGAGCTGACCATGCGCGGCCACGGCTATGATGCGCTTGTTGGCGTTGCGGGTTGTGACAAGTCGCTGCCGGGCATGATGATGGCCATGCTGCGCCTCAACGTGCCATCGGTCTTCCTCTATGGCGGTTCTATCCTGCCGGGCCGGTTTGAGGGCAAGGACGTGACCGTTCTCGACGTTTTCGAAGCGGTTGGCGCGCATGCGGCAGGCAATAATGACATGACCGAGGAAAAGCTCCACGCGCTGGAGAAACTCGCCTGTCCGGGCGATGGGGCGTGCGGCGGTCAATTTACTGCAAATACAATGGCTTGCGTCTCCGAAGCAATCGGTCTCGCCCTGCCGCTTTCATCCGCGCTGCCAGCGCCTTACGCCAACCGCGATGAGTACGCCGTTGCCTCTGGCGAGGCTGTTATGCGCCTCATTGAGACCAATCTGCGCCCGCGCGACATCTGTACGCGCAAGGCATTTGAAAACGCAGCTGTCGTCGTCGCCGCAACCGGCGGCTCGACCAATGCAGCGCTTCACCTGCCAGCCATGGCCAATGAATGCGGCGTCGATTTCGAGTTGAAGGACGTGGCCCGTATCTTCGAGAAGACGCCTTACATCGCCTCGCTAAAGCCGGGCGGTGAATATGTCGCCAAGGATTTTGGTGAGGCAGGCGGCGTGCCGATGCTGATGAAAACCCTTCTGGAAGAGGGTCTTATCCACGGTGACTGTATCACGGTGACCGGGAAGACATGGGCCGAAAACCTTGAAGAGGTGACCTGGAATCCTGAGCAGAAAGTGATCTCTCCAGCCAGCACGCCAATCACCAAGACCGGCGGTGTGGTGGGCCTTTGGGGCTCACTCGCGCCAGACGGCGCCATTGTGAAGGTTGCGGGTCTCCACTCGCTTCAGTTCCGCGGCCCGGCCCGCGTCTTCGATGGTGAGGAGGCCTGCTTCAAGGCCGTGGAGTCGCGTGACTACAAGGAAGGCGACGTCCTGATCATCCGCTATGAAGGCGCGAAGGGTGGCCCAGGCATGCGCGAGATGCTGTCGACGACGGCTGCAATCTACGGTCAGGGCATGGGCGACAAAGTCGCGCTGATCACAGATGGCCGGTTCTCCGGCGCGACGCGCGGCTTCTGTATCGGCCATGTCGGGCCGGAAGCGCAGGAAGGCGGGCCCATCGGCCTCATTAAGGACGGCGACATGATCTCTATCGATGCCGCAACCGGCACGATCGATCTTGAGGTCAGCGAAGCTGAGCTTGCAGAGCGCCGCAAGAGCTGGGCCCCGCGGGAGACGAAATACGCCTCAGGCGCGCTTGCCAAGTTCGCAAAGCTTGTCGGCCCTGCCTATCAGGGCGCCGTGACCCATGAAGGTTTCAAGGCCGAGCGCCATGTTTACGCCGATCTCTAAATCGTCGTAAAAGCTGCAGATTGCGGCCATGGAATGGTCACGCCGTTCACCGAGACTTCAGGCTAGACCCGATAGCCTCAGAGGATGATCAAGATGCCACACTCCCTGACCGTAGCCGCTTTGTCCCTGACCGCTTTTGTGGCGGCCCCATTCGCGGCCGCGTCTGAAAGCTGTGTTCAGCAGGCAGAGACGATCCGGACGGCGCAGCAGAATGTCCTGAAGCTAAAGGCAGAGCGCGACGCGTTGGTGCCGAAGGTCGAGGATGCGGGCGATGCCTGGGAAAACAATCAGGCGATGCGCAATTTCAGTACTGAGCAAGCCCGCCAGGCCGATAGCTCTAGGGCAGCTTATGAAGACCTGAAAGCGCGTCTACGCGCGGTCGAGGCTGATTTGCAGGAAAAGGCGTCGAATGCGAATGCGCGCGTAAATGCCTACAACACGCACTGCGCCACGAAAGACTAGGCGAGCCTAGTCAGTAAGCGTCGCGATAACTGGCACATGGTCTGACGGCTTTTCCAGACCGCGGGCCTTCTTGTAAATCTCCACGCCTTCGAGCCGGTCTGCGGCCTGCGGTGACAACAGAAGATGGTCGATCCGGATGCCATGGCCTTTCTGCCAGGCGCCGGCCTGATAGTCCCAGAAGCTGTACTCATGCGCGCGCCCGTCAGCAGCCTCATAGGCTTCGGTCAGGCCTAGCCATTTTAGCTCACGAAAAGCGGCGCGCGTTGTCGGCAGCGCCAGCGCATCATCGCGCCAGACAGCGATATCCCAGCAATCTTCATCGCGAGGAATGACGTTGTAGTCGCCCGCCAGCACGAAGGCCTCTTCAAGCTTCAGCTGCGCTTCGGCGTGGGCCTTGAGATGCTTCATCCAGCCAAGCTTGTAGTCATATTTCGGGCCTGGGGCAGGATTGCCATTTGGCAGGTAGAGACCGCCAACACGAACGGGTCGATCAGCCAGCACAAGCGCTTCAATATAGCGGGCCTGATCATCGTCTTCATTGCCGGGCAGGCCGGTCACGATGTCTTCAAGTGGGTAGCGAGAGAGGAGCGCGACGCCATTATAGCTCTTCTGCCCATGGACGGCGCAGTTATAGCCGAGCTCTTCAATCTCCATATAGGGGAAGTTCTCGGTTTCGCATTTGATCTCCTGAAGGCAGATGACATCTGCATCGATAGTTTTCAGGACATCAAGCACCGTCGCCATGCGGGCCTTGATGGAGTTTACGTTCCAGGTCGCGATTTTCATGGCGTTCTTATAGGGGCGATTCAGGAAGGACGCCATGAGAAGTCGGCCCGTCTCAACCAGCGAAATACAGCTGGTCGTCCATTTCAGGGTGACGCAGGGGTGTGGCGGCTCATATGAATTGTGACAGGTAATTCAGGATCCTCAATGCAACGTCTTATTCTTGTATGTGCTCTTGTCGTCGGCCTAGCTGCATGTGGTCCGACGCCCCGTCAGGCACAGCCGGAACTCTCCGATCTTTATGAGCGCGCGCCGCGAGGCCCGCTCCCCGATGGGGTTCGACCAGTTGCGTATGACATGGATCTGAGGATCGATCCGCGCCGCACACGCTTTGGCGGTACAGTGAAAATCGATGTCGAGTTCGACCAGCCGGCGCAGGGCTTCTGGCTCCACGGGCAGGGGCTCGAGATCAGGGACGTCACCGTCTCCGGCACGAATATGCAGGATGAGGCGGCGACCTGGCGCGATGTCTTGAATTCAGGGGTTGCCTGGATCCACTTTCCACGCCGGGCTAGCGCCGGAACTGTTCGCGTTTCCATTGACTATACCGCGCCTTTTGACGCCAACCTCACCGGTCTGTTCAAGGTTGACGAGCAGGGCAATGCCTATGCGCTGGCGAAGTCAGAAAGCATCCAGGCGCGCCGCTTCATGCCAGGCTTCGATGAGCCGCGTTTCAAGACGCCGTTTAATCTGACGCTCACCGTACCGCAGACGGATACGGCAATTGCAAACACTTCGATTGAGCGTGAAGAAATACTGGAAGAAGAAGGTCTTAAGCGGATAAGCTTTAAGTCGACCAGACCTCTTCCGACCTATCTTCTGTCCTTAGCAGTGGGGCCATTCGACCGTCTTGATGGCCCTTCGCTCTCTCCTAATGAAGTTCGGGATTTTCCAGTTCCGCTGACGGGTTACACCCGCGCAGGCAAAGCGAACGAAATCTCCTACGCGCTGATGATGACGGAACCGATGGTTGCCTTTTTTGAGAGGGAGCTCGGCGTTCCATACCCTTATGAGAAGCTCGACATCATCGCGGCCCCGCAATGGCCGAGCGGTGCAACCGAGCTTGCCGCCGCGATCACGTATCGCGAGAGCCGCATTCTCTACGGGCCGACGAGTGGCCCAGCGATGCGACGGGCGCTACTCAACATTCACAGCCACGAGATCGCGCATATGTGGTTCGGTGATCTGGTCACGCCGCCATGGTGGGATGACCTTTGGCTGAAAGAAGCATTTTCCAGCTGGGCGACGGGTATTGTGCTCGCCGATATGGAGCCGGATGGCGGCTATGAGCTGGACGCCGTTGCCGACAGTATCAGCGCCATGTCGCTCGACAGCCTGCGCAGTGCACGCGCGGTCAGAGAGCCGATCACGCTGAACGAGGATATCCGGAACGCTTATGACTCGATCACTTATGACAAGGGCCTTGCCGTCATCGCGATGGTGGATTCCTATTTTGGGTCTGACAAATTCCGCCCAGCGCTGGGCCGCTATATCTCGCGTTTCGAGGACTCGGTTGCTGACAGTCCTGACTTCTTTGAGGTCATCGCTGACGAAACAGATGAGCCTGACCTGACGACGGCATTCCGTAGTTTCGTCGAGCAGTCAGGTCTGCCTCTCATCAGCGCCGACCTCCAATGCCGCGAAGGCCGTACGCCGGAAGTGTCACTGTCGCAAAGCCGGTACGAACCGCTCGGCAGCCCGATCGAGGAAAGCCGTCGGTGGACGATTCCTTACTGTCTCGTCGCGGCGAGCGGCGACACGCGTGAACGTGTTTGCACTATGATGAGTGAGCAGTCGGCCACCCTGACACTCGACCAGTTCGAGACCTGTCCAGACTGGATCATGCCAAATGCGGGCGGCGCCGGATACTGGCGGTTCAGCCTGCCAGACGCACAGTGGGCTTTGCTTGCTGTGAACTTCGCTTCGCTGGAGGCGGGTGAAGCCATGGTTGCGGTCGATAGTGCTGTTGCGAGTTTCGAAGCGGGGGAGCTTGCCCTCCCGACACTGATGGCGATTGCGAATGCAGCGGCCCGGCATGACCAGCGTCAGGTCGTCGATGGCGCGGTGCGTGCGTATTCGGCGCTCTATCGTGCCGTGTCGACTGACGAGGTGGCGCGTGCAGGCATGGAGGCCGAGATCACGCGCGTGTTTGGGTCCCGCCTCGACCGAGCGACGCAGTCCGATCTTGAGAGCGAACGTATTCTGGCGTCGCGTCTAGAGTCTTTTCTGGCACGCACCGGCAATGACGCAGAGTTGCGGGAAGAATTCGCGCGTGCGGCGAATGCCTATGTCGGTCTTCCTGTAAGCGGCGAAGTGCGCGGGCTGACGAGCGACGACTTCTCGACCGCGCTTGCCATTGGCATGCAGCAGGGTGGGGAGCGCTTCCTGGATGCGATGGTGTCTTCGCTCTCGAACATCGATGACCCGACTTTCGAGCAGGCGGTTGCTTATGCGATTGGCCAGAACAATGACCCGGCATTGCTGCCGGTCATCATGGAGCTTTCCATGTCAGGACAGCTTGGCACGCGAGAAACCTATTCGATCATGTCCGGCCAGATGCGCCAGAGCGAGGTCAAACAGGATGCATGGGCGTGGCTACAGGCGAACTATCCGGAATTCGTGCAGCGTATTCCCGGCCAGCGCCCACGCTCGACGCCGCGGCTCGCAGGCGATCTCTGCTCACCGACGGCTATTGTCGAGCTCGAGGCCCTGTTCGGCGCATATGGGGACTTGGCGCCCGGCTATGAGCGCGCGCTAGCCGAAGCGCGCGAGAGCATCGGGCTCTGCGTCGCGCTTGAGGCTGAACGCGGTGACGAGATCCGTAGCTATTTTGCCGGTTTCGCGCCGTCCGAGACCGCACCGGAAGATAGCAACTGAGCGATCTCATCCTCGCTGCGCCCGAGGCCAGCGAGGACTTCGCGGCTGTGTTGACCGAACTTCGGTGACGGGCCTTTCGGTCCGTCATTGGCGCCGGGAAAGCGGACGGGCGAGGCTGGTGACTTGAACGAGCTGCCATCGCCTGCGGCTGATGGGACGTCCACGATGCCGCCGGCTGCCAGAACCTGCGGGTCGGCGGCCGCTTCGGCCATCGTCTGGACCGGTGCCCAGGCGATTGAATGCTCATCGAGGCGCTTGGCAGCTTCTTCCTTCGTCATCGCCCCGAAGCCCTCATCGAGGACACCGACGCATTCGACGCTGTTCTTGCGGCGCGCCTTTGGCGAGGAGAAACGTTCATCTTCGATGAGGTCTTCGCGGCCGATGACCCGGCAGATCGGGGCCCAGTCGGAATTGCCCTGACGCGCCACGATGCAGAGCCAGTGATCGTCACTGGTGCGGAAGAAGTTCATGATCGGCACGGTCTGCTCATGGCGCTGCTTGGTGGAGCCAAGCCGCCCGAAGAAGAGCTGGATCGCGAAATCAGAGCCAAGCGTGAAGAGGGCGGTGCGCAGCAGCGAAGCTTCTACCAGCCGGCCCTTGCCGGTCTTGGTGGCCTCCACCAGCGCGGCGCAGATGCCCGCGGCAGCTGCAATGCTGGTCGTATGGTCGCCAAAAGCCGTGCGGCACGGGAATGGCTCGCCGCCCTTCGGGATAGTGGTGCGCGCTGCGCCGGAGCGTGCCCAGAAGCTCGCTACGTCGAAGCCAGGCTTGTCGGCATCCGGGCCATCGAGGCCGTATCCAGTCAGGCTGCAGTAAACGAGTTTCGGATTGACTGATTTCAGTCCTTCATAGTCGAGACCAGACCGCGCGAGGCCGCCGGGGCGAACATTCGTCAGGAAGACGTCGGCGCTCTCGGCAAGTTCGCGCAGGATCTTGCGGCCCTCATCGGTGGTCGTGTCGAGCGCGATGGATTTCTTGCCGCGATTGTCGAAATCAAAGACCGGATTGTCCTGGATATCGGTGCCGATGGTTGCGAAGAATTTGCGGATCGGGTCGCCGCCGGGCGGTTCAACCTTGATCACTTCAGCGCCCCAGTCACTCAGGATACTGCCTGCGCCAGGGGCGGCCATATAGGTTGCGTATTCTATGACGCGAATGCCTTCGAGCATGTCTACTCCCAGATTTATTTCAGGTCTGCTGCCGGACCCATTGGTAAACCGGACATTAACCGGCACAATACAATTCTCAGCAAATTGATTCCTCGGCTGAGGGAAGGCGCTATCGATGGGTATTTCAAGCATGCGGCCGCAATTGTCCGAAGGGGACATTGAGCGGCTCATGAAAGGTGAGACACCGGACGAACGGGCTGGCATTGCGCACAAGCTCTGCCGACGGATTGCGACTGACCCTCTGACAGACGCCGAACGCCGCCACGCAGAAGAGATTATTGGCATCCTCGCGCAGGACGCAGCAGAGCTCGTTCGCAAAACGCTGGCTGTGGCGCTGCGCAACTCGCCGCGCCTGCCGCGTGACGTGGCGCTGAAGCTTGCGCGCGACGTGGAGTCCGTCGCGCTGCCCGTGCTTCAGTATTCACCATCCCTGACCGACCAGGACCTCATTGAGCTTGTCCGCGCTGTTGAGGGCGCCAAGCAGATCGCCATTGCGTCACGAGAGCGCATCGACCCTGCACTTTGTGAGACGATTGCAGGCGAGGGCATTGCCGATGCCGTGGCCGCGCTGGCGCGCAATCGCGGCGCCAGCTGGACGAACAAGGCGTTTGATCGCTCCATTGACCGCTTCGCTGAAAATGAGGGCGTGAAGACCGCGCTGATCGCGCGTGAGCATATTCCGGTCCATGTCGCTGAAAAGCTGGTGTCGCTTGTTTCGGGGCAGGCCTTCGACATGCTGGTCAACCGGCATGAGCTGCCAGCGCAACTCGCTATCGATCTTGCTGCCGGGGCACGTGAACGCGCGACAGTGGACCTCGTCGAGCAGGCGGACCGTAGTCAGGATATGGGCTATTTCGTTCACCAGCTGGACCTCAATGGCCGCCTGACCAACTCGCTTATCATGCGCGCGCTGTGTCTCGGGCAGATGAAGTTTGTCGAACATGCCATGGCAGAGCTCGCCGGCGTCACGCATGGCAAGGCGTGGCTGATGATCCATGATGCGGGCCCGCGTGGCCTCGCGGCCATCTTCGACCGGGCCGGACTTCCGCGTAAGCTCCTGCCAGCCTTCAAGGCCGCCGTGAACGTTTTCCACGAAACCGAAGTAGATGGCGGCCCGAACGACAAGGCCCGCTTCCGGATGCGGATGATCGAACGCGTGCTGACGCAGTTCCAGGCCATCCCGAAGGGTGACCTCGACTATCTGCTCGAAAAGCTGGATTTCTATTCAGAGCAGGCACGCGCCATGGAAACGCCGCCGTCCGAAGAAGCAGCGCGCCGTTTCGGCTAGCCGTCGACCCGTGGGGCGCGGGCAAGCTCGATGCCCACAGAAGCGAGCTTCTCACCGTCGCGATAACGCGCATTCTCAGCGATGACCGCCATGCCGCAAGCGCTTGCCGCTTCGATGCGGTTGAGGAGATCGGCTTCGCTCCAGACTTTCAGTGCGTCGATGCGCACCGAATCCAGCAGGAGGCGCAGATGCGTGTCGAGCGGCGTGCACCATGAGCGCGTTGCATTGACGCCAACCCGGAAACCACGGCGGCGGAGCGCTTCGATGCTTTTGAGGATGTCGGATTTGGACTGGGACAGGGTCGCGTCGCCAACCTCGATGCAGATTTCCTGAGGGCAGATGCGGCTGCGGGCAGCGGCGGCTTCGCAGGCAATCGGTGTGTCCGGGTGCATCAGGGCCGCGATCGGCGCTTCGACAATGATCGGGCGGGCCGTTGCCTGCGGCGTCTCATTGGCGAGGCGTGCGACCGACTCAACCTGATGGGCGAGCCAAAGAGCCGGGCTGATGCGGTTCACGAAGAGGCTACCGGCGCCGAAAGAGACGCGATCATCAAAGGCAAATTGCATCTCGGCGACCTGATTGACGATGTCGCCCGTGAGGAGATGGATGACAGGGGACAGCCGCAGCTCGCCTTCGCCTGGAATAATTGATGGCTGAGCCGATGTGCGTGTCCGAACCTGTTGCATGCCGCATCCCTGTCTGTGAATGTATCGAGACAAGAACAATGACAGACGCTCGTTGAGATCACGCGGATTGGAACGAGTGGATTTGCAGCAAATTTGCTGGATCTGAGGGAGAATTCGTTATGACCGATGCCGCGCCAAGACTTTCCGCTACTGTTCTCCTGCTGCGCGATGCGCCGGACCTGCAGGTCCTCATGGTGAAGCGCCACTACCAGATCGACTTCGCCGCAGGGGCGCTGGTCTTTCCGGGTGGCAAGACGAATGACGAAGATGCCTCGGACGAATGGGAAGCCCTGAGCGATGGCAATTATGAAGGCAAGGCCCGGATCGCCCGGGTGGCTGCGCTTCGCGAAGCCTTTGAAGAATCAGGCATTATCCTTGCGCGCCCGGTGAGTGCGCGGGGCGAGGGTGCAGCGCTTGTTGGCGTCGATGTCGCTGACAAGCTTGCCCCGTTTCGCGAGGCAGTTGACCGGCGTGAGAAGAGCTTTGTTGAGCTGGTGAAAGAGCATGACCTCGTGCTTGCGCTTGATACGCTGGTTCACTTTGGCCACTGGATCACGCCGGACATGATGCCGAAGCGCTTCGATACGCACTTTTATCTGGCGCCGACACCGCCGCAGCAACTTGCGACCCATGATGGGCGTGAAACGACAGATGCTGTCTGGCTGTCTCCGCAGCTTGCTCTCGACATGGAAGCAGCGGGCGAGGCGACGATCATCTTCCCTACCAAGATGAACCTTGGAAAGCTCGCCGAAGCGCAAAGCGTGCCGACCGCCATCAGCCGCTTCCGGGAGGGCAAGGTCGTCACCGTGCTGCCCGTGGTCGGTAAGGACGAGAATGGCAAACCGTGCCTGCATATCCCGGCTGAAGCCGGTTATGTGCAGACGATTGAACCTCTTGAGAAAGTCGAGAATGTCGCCAAGCGCTGATTAGCGCTTGTAGGCGAGCGGGCGTTCGCTTTCATCAAGCTTGAGGTAGCGGTCGCGCAGCTTTGTCTGGCGGCTCTCGAGCGGCTGTTCGACGCCGTCGATAAATATGCGGACGGGTGCGCTCCTGACTTCCAGCGGGTCGCCGTCCCAGATGACGAGGTCACCAAGGCTGCCAGCCGTCAGTCGTCCTGCACCATCGATCCCGAAAATGTCGGCTGGCACCGACGTGATCGCCCGCAGGGCGTCCGTATGGTCGACGCCGCTGCCCACGGCATTGCCGGCGCTCTGCAGGATGAGGCGGGCCTGATGGCTGCTATTGTCGAAATAGGCGAAGGCGGTTGTCACACCGGCATCGAGAAGCCGTGCAGCGTTCTGCTGGGTCGCGCCGAGCTGGGCGAAACTGCCGGGCAGATTGTCATATGGGTCGATTATGACCGGGATATCTGCGTCAGCGAGCGCGTCTGCGGCCATCCAGCCTTCCTGCGCGCCGATAATCCCGATCTGCAGGTTGGACATGGCCTTCTTCAGCGCGATGACCTCGCGAATGTCGCTTTCACGGCTAACCGCAATGAGAAGCAACTGATCGCCGCGGGCAGCCCGCGTGAACGCTTCGGCGTCCATCCTGCCGAGTGCGTCGCCTTCGCTATGCGCAAGATACCGCGTCGGGAAGGCTCTCGCGTCACCGAAAGCGGCGCGAAGTGTCGCCCAGGCTGCAGGTCGTGACCCGCCCGAAATGCTGGCCCCGCCTTCACCGAGATTGATGAAGGTGAAAGCACGTCGCTCAATGATTGAACCGGGCTCTCCGGTCGTCGTTGCGATAAATCCCTGCCCCCCGAAAAGGGAAGAGCCGAGGCTTGGCGCGACAGCCATCCGTGTGACGCCTTCAATCCGGGTAATATCGATGCTTGTTGCGCGCGGATTGAAACCATCGCTCAAATCAAGAGCAGCGCCAAAGCTCGACTGGCCTGCGGAGGTATCATTCGTTGAGTCCTCAGCGCCAACTTCCACAATTCCGACTTGCGAGAAGGCGGAGAAAATACCCGGCGTGATCCAGGCGCCTTCAGCGTCGATGATTTCGAGACCTGAAGGGAGGCGGTCGTCATCCGCCCAAGCCACGACCGTCCCATCGCGGATGACAAGGGTCGCATCCTCGCGAACAGTCTCACCGTCAAACAGGGTGGCATTCTGGATGGCGAGGTTCTGTGCAAGCGCGCTGGCACAAATGAGCGAGGTGGACGCGGCAATTGCTACAAATTTGAAGATCATTTCAGGTCTCCTTCGCCAGGCTGGCCAAGCTCGAAATCTGTGACGGGGGTAAAGTCTGGCTGCTCAAGATCAAACATGAGCGCGCCGTCGATATAGACGCGTTCCGCGTTTGAGTAGGAGCTGAACGGGTCGCCATTCCAGAGAACAACGTCAGCGTCCTTGCCGATCTCCAGCGAGCCTGTCTGATCGAAAATACCAAGGGACTTTGCCGGATTTGCCGACAGCCATGTCCATGCATCGGCGTCGGAAATCTCGATTCCGGCGCGCCGCCCGTCGGCAAGCGCCTTGGCGGCCTCCTGGTTGAGGCGCTGGATGCCGATATCGCTATCAGAGTGAACGATCGCGCAGGCACCAGCCTGGTGGACGAGCGGGATATTTTCGCGGATGCCGTCATAGGCTTCCATCTTGAAGCCCCACCAGTCGGCCCACATGGAAGAACAGATTTTCTTCTCAGCCAGCACGTCAGCGATCTTGTAGCTTTCGACAGCGTGGTGGAATGAGGTGACCTTGTAGCCAAACTCTTCGGACATATCGATCACCTGCGCCATCTCATCGGCGCGGTAGCAATGCATGTGGACTAGGATGTCGCCATCGAGAACGCCTGCCAGCGTGTCCAGCTCGAGGTTGCGGGTCGGCATGTCGCCGCCATCTGCTTCCCACGCGTCCCACTTTTCCTGATAAGCGCGCGCTTCGATCCATGAATTGCGGTAACCTGCGACATTGCCCATGCGTGAATACGGGGCGCCGCCCGGGAAGCGTCCACCGCCATAGCCGTAAACGCGTTTCGGGTTCTCGCCGCATGCCATCTTCAATGTGTAAGGCGCGTCCGGAAACTTCATGCCCTGGACGGTGCGCGACAGGACGTTCTTCAGTGTCACGCCGCGCCCACCGAAGAGGTTGGCCGAACCCGGCAGGATCTGCATCGATGTGACGCCGCCTGCCAGCGCACGGGTAAAGCCCGGATCCTGTGGCCAGACCCCATGCTCGGCCCAGACCTCTGCGGTGACGGGGCCTGAAATCTCATTGCCGTCCTGATGGGCGCTAACGCCGGGCGAGGGGTAGACGCCAAGGTGGGAGTGATTGTCGATGATGCCGGGCGTGACGAATTTGCCGGCCGCGTCGATCACCTCGACATCATCGCCCGCATCAAGGTCTTCGCCCATGCCGGCGATATTTCCGCCTTCCAGAAGGACGTCATAATTCTCGAAGACATTGCCAACGCCATCGTACACGGTCGCGTTCTGAAGAAGCACAGCGCCTGAGGGGTAGGGCGTATAGGTTGATGGATAAGGGTCGCGGTCGAAAGCCTCGGCCTGTTCGCCGTTGGTCTCGTTTTCGGTGTCCTGTCCGCCACCGCCGCACGCGGTGAGGAAGGTCGCAGCAGACAGCGCCACTGCCAGACGCATCGCAATTTTCATATCAGCCCCTCAGCCGGAAATCCGTATTCAGAGGGTATTGTGACCCGTTTGCCGGTTCTTTCAATGGCGCTCGGAGCTTTGGACGCGAATTTCCAACGGCAGATCCGCGGGCGACGCGTCTTAAAGCGTGCGAACAGCGCCCGGGCTATCGAGGTCCAGTACAAAGGCCGGATCACGAGGTTCTGGCGTCGTCTCGCCGCGTTCAAACTTCTTGAAAACGCGGGCGAGTGCCGCCTTGCCGAAAGTTGCGGGCGCCATGCCCTTTGGGCGACCGGGCCGGGCGCCGAACGAGCGGCGCAGTCGTCCATTGGCGTAAAGTGCGTTTGCGCGGAACAGCGCGGGCCATGTCATGAATTCGCAAGAGAGTGAGACATTCATCATGTCGCCATTCTGGACACGGTGCGGCGCATTCTGAGGCCACGAGATGCCCTTGCCAGGCTTCAGTTCGACTGGCTGAACATGAGCGTCAAATGCGCTTTCAAAGAAAAGGCTTTCATCGCCTTCGCCGAGCGCGATCGCCTCGAGGCGCTCGGTCGGCGCGAACTGCTCGGCCTCCGGATAGAGGTAGAGCGTCTTGGTGCCGCGAACCTGCAGCAGGGCGACCAGCGGAATATCGAGATGGTAGTGAACGTGAATGCCCGGCGATGAGATAAGGACGCTCATATCGCGCTTTATGATGCGCTGGCCCATCCGCGATTGCAGGCTGTCGAAAATATGGTCCGCCGTCTCTGCATAATGGGGCACGAGTTCATTCGTGGCGCGCAGATTAAGCCAGATACGGCCCTTCTTCACGGCTTCGAGAATTTCTTCGCCGCTCAAATCGTTGGCGGTGCCGAAAATTGGTCTCTCATCGCCTTCGGCGTGCTCACCAAAGGTCCAGATGCCGAGCCGCTCGCGCGGATAGGCGTCGAGCAGGGCCGCAAGCGAAGCGTCGCAGAAGAGCGGCGACTGGTGGAGACTATGTTCAGCGTCGAGAAGGTTTGAATCCAGCTTGTCGTGCCGGACATACTGCCAGTGAATGCTCATTTACCTGCGCCCAGACCAAGGTCACCAATCGCTCCGGTCTATACCGGAGGGTCGTGAAGAAACCCTTGTCTGGCCCGCAAGATTTACGCCAGTCGCGTGGCGGAAGCGTCAGATATCAAGTTCAGACGCGAACTGGGCATTGTCCTGGATGAACTTGAAGCGGTGCTCGGCCTTGCGCCCCATCAGCGTGTCGATGAGCTCTGCAGGCTTCATTTCCGTGAGTTCGTCCATCGAGTCCGGCAGGGTGATCCGCGCCAACGTGCGCGATTTCGGGTCCATCGTGGTCTCTTTGAGCTGAGAGGCATTCATCTCACCAAGACCCTTAAAGCGGCCGATCTCGACTTTCTCGCTGTTCTTGAATTCTGACGCGATCAGCTCGGCCTTCTGCGCGTCATCCATCGCATAGACAGACTTGCCCTTATGGCTGAGGCGGTAGAGCGGCGGCATCGCCATATAGAGTCGGCCGCTTTCGATGAGGCCCGGCGTCATCTGGTAGAAAAAGGTGATGAGCAGAGAGGCGATGTGTGCGCCGTCCACGTCAGCGTCGGTCATGATGATGACGCGCTCATAGCGAAGATCATCGAGATTGAAGCGCGTCTTAAGGCCCGTGCCGAGCGCCAGCATCAGGTCGGAAAGTTCCTGGTTCTTTTCCAGCTTGTCGACTGAAGCCGAGGCGACGTTCAGGATCTTGCCACGCAGGGGCAGGATCGCCTGCATCTTGCGGTCCCGGGCCGTCTTCGCCGTGCCGCCAGCAGAGTCGCCTTCGACGATGAAAAGCTCGGTATCGCCTGAATTTGCAGAGCAATCTGCAAGCTTGCCCGGAAGGCGCAGGCGGCGGGTGGCGGACTTGCGCGCGACTTCCTTGTCCTTGCGGCGCTTGGCGCGCTCATCCGCGCGTTCCATCGCCCAGTTGAGAAGCTTGTCAGCTTCCTTCGGGCTGGCGGCAAGCCAGTGGTCGAAGCGGTCGCGGACGGCGTTCTCGACAAGGCGGAAGGCGGCCGTGGTTGACAGCTTGTCCTTGGTCTGGCCGACGAATTCAGGACCGCGAATGAAGACAGACAGCAGAATGCCAGCATAGGACATGATGTCGTCTGCGGTGATTGCGGTCGCCTTCTTCTGGCCCGTCAGCTCACCATAGTTACGCAGGCCCTTTGTGATGGCAGAGCGAAGGCCTGCTTCATGGGTGCCGCCATCCGGTGTCGGGATGGTGTTACAGTAGGAGCGCGAGAAGCCGTCGGCTTCGCCAAAACCAGCGGCCGTCCAGGCGATGGCCCACTCGACCTTGCCTTCATCGGTTTCAACGAGGCCCGAGAAGGCTTCATTGGTAATGGTCGCCTTGCCCTTGAAGACCTCTTCCAGCTGGTCAGCGAGACCATTCGGATAGGTGAGGGTGGCTTCGGCCGGGATCTTTGAATCTTCTGGCAGAAGCGACGGGTCGCAGGACCAACGCACTTCGACGCCGCGATAGAGATAGGCCTTGGAGCGCGCCATCTGGAACAGGCGGGATGGGCGGAAGCGCAGCTTGTCGCCGAAGATTTCGACGTCTGGCCTGAACCGGACGCTGGTGCCGCGGCGGTTGGGCGCTGCGCCCTTCAGCTCGACCGGCGACATGACCTGTCCGCGCTCAAACACCTGGACGTACAGTTTGCGGTCGCGGGCGACCTCAACGTCGACCCGCTCCGAAAGCGCGTTCACGACCGAAATACCGACACCGTGCAGGCCGCCTGCAGTCGCATAGGCCTTGTCTGAGAATTTGCCGCCCGCGTGGAGCGTACACATGATGACTTCCAGCGCCGACTTGTCCGGGAATTTCGGGTGCGGGTCGATCGGGATGCCGCGGCCATTGTCGGTGACTGTCAGGAAGCCGTCAGCATCGAGGCGCACCTCGATCCGGCTCGCATGGCCAGCGACCGCCTCGTCCATCGAGTTATCGAGGACCTCGGCAAAGAGGTGGTGGTAGGCGCGCTCGTCCGTGCCGCCGATATACATGCCGGGACGTTTGCGGACGGGTTCGAGCCCTTCAAGGACTTCGATATCCTTGGCCGAATAGCCGGATGTGTCTGCTGGAACGTCGTCGAACAGTTGTGCTTGATTGGAGCCTGTCATGACCACCTCGTCTAGACCGAATCAGACAGATCATACGAGCGCGAACCTCAGCTCTCCTAGTCCCGCACAGCGATTAGCTGTTGAAGGATTGCCGATCAGCGGCCGAGAAGCTCATTGGCGCGCGCGAAGACGGCTTCAAACATCTCCGTCGTCAACCGTCCGGTATTCGTGTTGTAGCGCGAGCAGTGATAGCTCGACAGAAGGATGCGATTGTCGGGCAGGCGGTACTCACTGCCATGTCCGAAGGGGTGATCCTTCACTTTGAGATCGAAGGCGCGCAGCGTCGAGTCGTGCGAGATCTTCCCTAGGCAGAGCAATACCTGCGCCTTTGGCAAGGCATCGATACGCGCAGTGAGGTATTCGCGGCAATTATTGACTTCGCTGCCAACCGGCTTGTTCTTCGGCGGGACGCAGCGCACCGCATTGGTGATCATCGCATCCTTCAGGACTAGCCCGTCATCCGGCCGGGCCTGATACTCGCCTTCGCTGAAGCCGAACTTGGCGAAGGTTGCGTAAAGTAGGTCACCTGCCCAGTCGCCAGTGAAGGGACGGCCGGTCTTGTTCGCTCCGGTGACGCCCGGGGCAAGCCCGATGACCAGGAGCCGCGCATTCTCGTCGCCGAAAGAGGGGACAGGTGCATTGAACCAGCCTGGATGGTTCAGCCGGTTCTGCGACCGGTAGGTCACAAGCCGGGGACAGAGTTCGCAATTGGGCGGCGCTTCGGGCGGGACGGTCGTTTTATCAGTCATCGTCATCATCTGCATAAGCCACGGCCCGGTCAGGCGTTCCATTTCGTGGACGTCCAATCAGGTCTGAAAGGTCTTCAAGGTCGATAAAGACATCGGCTTCGCGTCGAAGCTCATCGCCGATCGTCTGGGGCTGTGTCTTGGCCGAAGAGACGACCGTGACGCGGCAGCCTTGCGCCTTCACTATTTCGACGAGCCTGCGGAAGTCGCTGTCGCCTGCAAAGAGAACGATATGGTCGACCGTGCTGGCGGCGCTCATCATGTCGACGGCAATCTCGACATTCATGTTGCCGCGTACGCGCCGGCGCCCTTCCCGGTCAGTAAACTCGCGCGCGGCCTTATGGATGACGTTGTAGCCATTGTAGCTCAGCCAGTCGACGAGTGGCCGGACCGGGCTGTAATCTTCGCCCTCAACAATGGTCGTGTAGTAATTGGCGCGAAGCAGCCTGCCGCGATTTCTGAATTCTGCCAGCAGTTTGCGGAAGTCGATTTCGATCTCAAGCGATCGGGCCGTTGTGTAGAGGCTTGCGCCATCGATGAACAACATCAGTCGTTCGTCTTTATAAAATGCCATTTTTAATCCAGAATTCAAAGTCGTAACGAAATATCCGCAAGGCTAGCGCCGGACTGCAGCCACCGCAAGTGACGGGTTGTATCGGTGTGCTGCAACGCATATAAAGAGCGGCTATCAGGAGATTTCCCATATGGCACGAGTTACTGTCGAAGACTGCATCGAGCAGGTCCCGAACCGTTTTGACCTGATCCTTCTGGCTGCGCAGCGCGCACGCATGATCCGCGAAGGTTCGCCGATCACTGTCGAGCGCGACAATGACAAGGACCCTGTCATCTCGCTGAGAGAGATTGCTGACCGCTCCGTCAGCCTCGACGTCGTTCGCGAAGGCCTGATCGCCAACCTGCAGGAAGTGCGTCCTGGCGAGGAAGAAGAGCGCGAAGCAGATCGCGCAGCGCTCCAGACTGCACCTGCAGCCACCGAAGAAGACGTGATGCGCGCCTACCAGGCCGAACTGGAGTCGGGTCGCGACGACCGTTTCTGATAGTCCCATGAGCAGTGCGGCCGCCAGCAACATTGATCGGTCGCCCCCAAATATGGAGCGGCGCGATGCTGGTGCGCGCGCCGCTATTCCAACCCGCGAAGACCTGATTGACGCGGTCCGGGCCTACTATCCTGAAGTAGACTCCAGACGCCTCGGCGAGGCGTATGATTTCGCCAAGGAAAAGCACGGCGAGCAGCTGCGCAAATCCGGCGACCCTTACTATTCCCACCCTGTGCAGGTCGCGATGCTGATTGCCGGCATCCAGCTGGACCAGTGCACGATTATGGCCGGTCTTCTTCACGACACGGTTGAGGACTGCGACGTCTCGCTGGATGAAATCGAGACCCGATTTGGCAATGATGTCGCTGAACTGGTCGACGGCGTCACCAAGCTCGGCAAGCTCGATTACAAGTCCGAACAATCCAAGCAGGCTGAGAACTTCCAGAAGTTCATCCTCGCGACAGTCAACGACATCCGCGTCCTTCTGGTGAAGCTGGCTGACCGGCTACACAATATGCGCACGCTCCACTTCATCCCGAAGGAAGAGTCGCGTCGGCGCATTGCCGGTGAAACGCTTGAAATCTATGCACCGCTTGCGCGCCGGGTTGGTCTCTACCAGGTCGCCTCAGAGCTTGAGGATCTCGGCTTCCATCACGTCAATCCCGAAGCACGCGCGAGCATCGTTGCCAAGCTTGAAGAGCTGATGTCGGAAAATGCCGACGATCTTGAGCGCATCCGCTTTGCTATCAAGCAGGTCGTCGCAGAGCAGGGGCTGACAGCCCGTGTGAAGGGGCGCCGCAAGCAGCCCTATTCGATCTGGCGCAAGCTGGAACGCAAGTCGATTTCATTCCGCGATGTGGCCGACATCTTCGGTTTCCGCGTCATCGTGCGTGAGACTGGTGAGTGCTACCAGCTGCTTGGCGCCTTCCACACAGTCTGGGCATGTCTGCCCGACCGCTTCAAGGATTTTATCTCCGTTCCAAAACCGAACGGCTATGCTTCGCTTCACACGACAGTACGCGCCTCTGGCAACCGGCTTGTCGAGCTGCAGATCCGGACTGAGGAAATGGACCGTACGGCAGAGCACGGCGTCGCCGCGCACTGGACGTACAAGAATAGCGAATACGGTTTTGATATTGAATCGTCCAAGGCGGCCGGCCTCGACCCGAGCATGAACCTTCGTGCCTTCGGCGAACTTCTCGCCGATGGGGCAGAGCCGGATGAGTTTCTCGAGCATGCCAAGCTGGAAATGTACCGCGAGCATGTGTTTGTCTTCACGCCTAAGGGCCGGCTGATCATCCTGCCCAAAGGCGCGATGCCGCTCGACTTTGCCTATGCTGTCCATACCGCCGTCGGCGACACATGTGATGGCGTCAGGGTCAATGGCGTGGACCGTACGCTTCGTACACCGCTGAAGAATGGTGATGTCGTTGAGATTCTACGTCGGCCAGACTCCCGCCCGACTGTTGGCTGGGAAGCGCTGACCGTAACGGGCCGCGCGCGATCGGCCATCCGCCGGCTTATCAGGGGCCGTGAGCAGATCGAGTTTGTTCGTCTTGGGCGCGCCCTGATGGACCGGGATCTGCGGCGGGCAGGCATAGAGCCGCTCGAAATCGACATGGTGCGTGTGGCCAGGCGCGCGGACTTTGAGACGGCCGAAGACCTCGCCGAAGCCGTCGGGCGTGGACGCTACGAAACCGCAGACTTCATTCGTGCGGCGTTCCCGGGACATGAGCCTGCGCAAGCGAATGCGCATGATCGCACGCTGATCGACGACCAGCATGCCAGCCAGATGATTGCAGGCGAAGACCTGACCCCGGGTGTCACCCTCCATCTGGGTGAGTGCTGCCACCCGATCCCCGGGGACCGCATCATTGGTCTGCGGGAGCCAGAAAAGGGCCTCGTCATCCATACGATCTTCTGTCGTCAGGTTGCCGCGTTCGAAGACCGTCCTGACCTCTGGGTGGACCTTCGCTGGAACGAGCTTGCCAAGCAGGGCGTCGTGGCCGTCGGCCGGATCAGCGTGCAGGCAGTGAACAAACCAGGTGTCATGGCGCTCCAGTGTTCGGCCGTGGCGCAGGCAGGCGGCAACATCACCCGCGTTGAGACGGGCGAACGCGCCGCTGATTTTCTTCAGCTTATCTTCGATATCGAGGTTGAGGACTTGCGCCATCTCGAGCACATAAGAGCCGCATTGCGGGCGCTCGCCGTCGTGGAGAGCGTTGAGCGGATCGAGGAGACGACCAATTGACCAATGACGATGTGCTGGACTGTTTTCGCGAAGCTGGTGCATTGCTCGAAGGTCATTTCATTCTGTCGTCTGGGCGCCGCAGCCCTGTCTTCCTTCAGAAAGCTCTCGTCTTCTCGCAGCCTGAACTGGCAGAGCGGCTCTGCAAGGCGCTCGCGAAGAAAGTCACCGACACGTTCGGCAAGATCGACGTCGTTGCCGGGCCTGCTGTCGGTGGCATCATTCCTGGCTACGAACTCGCGCGCCAGCTTGGCTGCCGCTCCATCTTTGCCGAACGCGTCGATGGTGAACTTCAGTTCCGCCGCGGCTTCTCAATCGCTGAGGGCGAGAAGATCCTGATCGCCGAGGATATCGTGACGACCGGGCTGTCTTTCCGCGAAACTGTCGTGGCGCTTGGCAAGCTGCCTGGTGAAGTCGTGGGCGGGTCTTGCGTGATCGACCGGTCGAATGGCCGCGCCGATGTTGGCTGCAAACTCGTCTCGCTCGCGCAGGTCGACTTTCCGGACTATGATCCGGACGATCTGCCGGACGAGCTCAAGGCGCTCCCGCCGGTCAAACCCGGCAGCCGGGGCCTTGCCTGAAGGAGCATCCGCTCATGATCATCGGTATGGGCAATGACCTCTGCAATATCGAGCGGATCGAGAAGTCGATCGAACGCTTCGGAGAGAGGTTCAAGCAGCGTTGTTTCACTGAAACGGAGATCGCGCTGGCAGAGCGCCGGCGCCGCTCGGCTGAAACCTATGCCAAGCGTTTTGCGGCCAAGGAAGCCTGCGCAAAGGCGCTCGGTACAGGCGTTCCCCGGCGCGGTGTGCACTGGAAGCATATGGGCGTTGTGAACCTGCCGACCGGAAAGCCGACCATGGCCTTGACGGGCGGGGCGGCCAAGCGTCTGGCGGAGATGATGCCTGAAGGGCACGAGGCGGTGATTCACCTCACCATCACAGATGACCATCCATGGGCTTCGGCAGTTGTCATTATCGAGGCGCTGCCTGTAGAAGCGCGGTTATGAAACCAGGCCGTCCAAAACGTACAAGACTGCGCGCCTCCGGACGGACGGTGAAACGCAAACGCCCGGAGCTTTCGGCAGAAGACCGTCAGGAGCTTGAGGGCCGCCTGGGCTACACGTTCCGCACGGTCGAGTGGCTAAACCGGGCGCTGACCCATCCCAGCCTCATCGACAATTATGACGGCGACGCGCAATTCTCTAACCAGCGCCTCGAATTCCTTGGTGACCGGGTGCTCGGCCTCATCATGGCTGAAGTGCTGATCGCCAAGTTTCCATCCGAACGCGAAGGCTACCTGACGCGCATCTTCCACCAGCTTGTCAGCGGTGAAGCCTGCGCAGAGGTTGGCGACGCCATGGGCCTGCGCCAGTTCCTCTTCTTTGATGCGTCGATGGAGAAGAATAAGCGCGGCAGCTATGACAAGAGCGTTGCCGATGCCGTTGAGGCAATCGTTGCCGCGATCTATCGCGACGGCGGGTTGGAAGCGGCCCGCGCCTTTATCAGCCGCCACTGGATCATGGAGCTTGTGGATCGGGAAATCTCGCAGCAGAACCCGAAAACAAGACTGAGCGACTGGTGCGGCGCAAATCGCGCGCCCTATGCGACCTATGATATTATCGAGCGATCCGGCCCAGATCACGAGCCGGTCTTCCTCGTTGAGGCCAGGGTCGAAGGGCGCGGTTCAGCGCAAGACAAGGGCCGCTCAAGGCAGGAAGCCGAAATGGCTGCGGCCGACCGACTTTTAAGGGATCTGATCCGGAATGCAGGCTGACGACATCAATCGAGCAGGCTTTGTCGCCATTATCGGGGCGCCAAATGCGGGAAAGTCGACGCTGACCAATGCGATGGTCGGCACCAAGGTCGCGATTGTGACCCACAAGGTCCAGACCACGCGCTTTCCGGTGCGCGGCGTGGCCCATTCGGGCGACGCGCAGCTGGTGATCGTCGACACGCCCGGTATCTTCGGTGCCAAGAAGCGCCTTGACCGTGCCATGGTGAAATCCGCCTGGACCGGCGCGGAGGACGCCGATGCCGTCGTACATCTCATCGATGCTGCCGCATGGATCGCGGACCGCAAGGGAAAGGCCGCGCCTGCGCAGACCAAGTCCGTCGAGGATGACCGCGACGTGATCCGCACGCTGAAGCGCAATAACCGAAAGGTCATCCTCGCGCTCAACAAGATCGATCTCTTCCCGCATGACGAAGTCCTGCCTCTGATCGCCCAGTTCAATGAGGAAGGCGCCTATAGCGACATCTTCATGATCTCTGCTGAGAATGGCGACGGGCTGGACCTGCTCATGGACCATCTCGCCGCGCAGATGCCGGAAGGCCCGGCCATGTTCCCACCAGACCAGTCCGCTGACATCCCGATGCGCCTCCTGGCCGCCGAGATCACGCGTGAAAAGCTGATGCTGCGCCTTCACGAGGAGCTGCCTTACCAGCTGACGGTAGAGACCGAGACCTGGGAAGACTTCAAGAATGGCGATGTGCGCATTGAGCAGGCCGTCATCGTTGGCCGTGACAATCACAAGTCTATGGTCCTCGGCAAGAATGGCCAGACGATCAAATGGGTCAGCCGCGCCGCGCGCGAAGAGCTGGGCAAGCTGCTGGATACGCGCGTTCACCTCTTCCTGTTCGTGAAGGTGGACGAGAAGTGGCAGGAAAAGCGCGAGAGCTACGCCCATCTCGGACTGGAGTTCGATAGCTGATGCAGTGGCGCGATGAGGGCCTTGTCCTCGGCGGCCGCAAGTTCGGCGAAAGCGGACTGATCCTCGACGTGCTGACACGTGAACGCGGGCGCCGCTCTGGCCTCGTCTATGGCGGCGCATCGCGAAAAAAACGCGCCCAGTATGAGCCCGGCAATACGGTTGAGCTTTCCTGGTCCGGGCGGCTGGAAGAACAACTTGGCCGGTTCGATGTGGCCGAAAGCTCGCGCCAGCGCGCATCCCGCCTGATTGACCTTCCGCTGGCCCTCAATGCAGTCGCGTCTATCTGCGCGCTCTTGCGCGGCGCCTTGAACGAAGGCGACCATGCAGGCTCTGCGCTGTTTGCTGCCACTGAACTGCTTCTCGATCAGCTGGACAATACTGAGGTCTGGCCCGCCCTATATGTGCGCTGGGAGCTTGGGCTGCTCGCCGCTCTGGGGTTCGGGCTAGACCTTGATGCCTGCGCTGTGAGCGGCTCAAATGATGGTCTCACCCATGTTTCTCCGCGCACAGGCCGGGCGGTAAAAGGCTCAGAAGCCGAAGAGTATCTGGACCGGCTCTTCGATCTGCCAAACTTCCTGATCGACGCGCGCTCTCCGGCCACAGAGCAGGACATCGCGCATGGGCTGGAGCTGACCGGGCATTTCATTGAGCGGCGGCTATTCAACACGATGAACCGCGACATGCCGGAACCGAGACGGCGGCTGGCGGCGAAGCTGGCGCGTCCGCAATCGCCCTAACGGCAGATGCTTGAGCCGCCCATATCGAAGTGGAAATGGTCAGCGTGGGCGGCATTGTAATCAGGCCCAAGCACGACGGAGAAGAGCTGGCAGGCCCCGCCATGCACTTCCTCCAGGAATGTCCCGAACTCGCTATCCTCCCGCCAGTGCTGGCGCACATCGATGACGCGGCCATCGGCAAGTCGAAAGCCGCGAATGTCGATCGCATTGGCACGGCCATGCTCACTGAGATTGCTTGAGCCAGCGATATTGCGGCATGAGAATGAGCCATAGGAGAGTATGCGGTCGACCTCTTCGCCGAGGATCTTTTCGGCGGCAGGCGAAACGATCTCTCGCTCCCACACAAAAAGTGATGCGGTCTGCGCGCAGGTCATTTTCAGTGGCGCGACGGAGTAGGGGTAGGCCGAGCGGTCCAGCGTCAGCGGGCGTTCCAGCGGGCAGCGCTCTGTGCCGCTTCCTTCCGGCAGGGCGGTGTAACCGACTTCGGCGCGGTCTAGCAGGGCATAGCACTGGTCAAAATCACCCTTGAGGCGCGAGAGCTTGATTGGCGTCGCAAACCCGATCGGGTCGGTCAGGCTGAGCGGACGGAGCGGGTTGTGCTGCACGGGCACGAACGCATTGAAGGCAATTGCAGCCAGAAGCAGTGCTGCTACGACACCAACCTGTTTAATACCCCGCTCTAGCGTGCTGATCATTTCTTATAATCGTCCGTCATTCTGATAGAGTCTGAGCCGAAGCCCGATTCCTGAACAGGCACAGCCCGAAGGAGCCACCATGTCCGACCTTCTGGACCCCGAAGATGGCAACATCATCAATGAGCCGCTGAGTGAGGCCCTCACCAAGCGCTACCTTGCCTATGCCTTGTCCACCATTACGTCCCGCGCCCTGCCGGATGTGCGCGACGGCCTGAAGCCAGTCCAGCGCCGCATCCTTTACGGCATGCGGGAACTTAAGCTCGATCCGGAGTCCGGCTACCGCAAATGTGCGAAAATCGTCGGCGACGTGATGGGTAACTTCCACCCGCACGGCGACAGCGCGATCTACGATACACTCGTCCGGCTCGCCCAGAATTTTTCCGTCCGTTACCCGCTGGTCGATGGTCAGGGTAATTTCGGCAACATTGATGGCGATAATGCGGCCGCCTACCGCTATACTGAAGCGCGGATGACAGAGGCGGCAAAGCTGCTTCTGGACGGGCTCAATGAGGACGCCGTCGACTTCAAGGACAACTATTCGGAAACTGATCGTGAGCCGGTCGTGCTGCCGGCTGGCTACCCGAACCTTCTGGCCAATGGCGCGTCCGGCATCGCCGTCGGCATGGCAACGTCCATTCCGCCGCATAATGTCGCCGAGGTTATCGACGCGGCACTCCTCCTGATCGAGGACCGCGATACGCCGATCACCGAGCTGATGAATGTCATGCCGGGCCCGGATTTCCCGACGGGCGGGGTCATTGTCGAGCCTCGCAGCGCCATTCGCGAAGCGTATGAAACAGGCCGCGGCGGTTTCCGTATTCGCGCGCGCTGGTCTGTTGAAGATCTTGGCCGGGGTACCTGGCAGATCATCGTCACCGAGATCCCGTACCAGGTCCAGAAATCCCGCCTCATCGAAAAGCTCGCCGAGCTCATCGAGACCAAGAAAGCGCCGCTTCTCAGTGATGTCCGCGATGAGAGCGCTGAAGACATCCGTATCGTGCTGGAACCGCGCGCGAAGACCGTCGATCCTGACGTGATGATGGAGAGCCTGTTCAAGCTCTGCGATCTGGAATCGCGCTTCTCCATGAACATGAACGTGCTGGATCGCGGCGCGCCAAAGGTGATGAGCCTGCGCGAAGTGATCATCGCCTATCTCGATCACCGCCGTGAGGTCGTGGTGCGCCGGGCGCGCTTCCGTCTCGACAAGATCGAGAAACGCCTGCACCTGCTCGAAGGCTACCTCAAGGCCTTCCTCAACATCGACGAGGTGATCCGCATCATCCGCGAGGAGGATGAGCCCAAGCAGGAGCTGATCAAGCGTTTCGAACTGACCGACATTCAGGCCGAAGCGGTCCTCAACCTCCGCCTGCGTGCCCTGCGCAAGCTGGAAGAGATGGAAATCCGCAAGGAGAACGACACGCTTCAGGAAGAGCGTGCCGACATCGAATCCCTGCTTGGCTCGACGCGCCGCCAGTGGACCAAGGTCGGCAAGGAGCTAAAAGAGGCTCGCAAGGTCTTCGATCCGGAGACCGAACTCGGCCGCCGCCGCGCAACCTTTGAGGATGCGCCAGAAATCGACCTGTCCGCGGCACTTGAGGCCTCTACGCCGAAGGAACCGCTGACGGTGGTTCTGTCCTCAATGGGCTGGATCCGCGGCATGAAAGGGCACGGCCTCGACCTTGAAACGACCAAGTTCAAGGATGGAGATAGCCTCTATCTCAGCGAAGAAGTGCAGACGACTGACAAGATCGTCCTGCTCGCCAGCGATGGCCGGGCGTTCACGCTCACCTGTGACAAGCTTCCGGGTGGTCGCGGTCACGGTGAGCCGATCCGGCTGTCCATCGATCTTGAGGACAATATCGAGATCATTGCCATGTTCAGGCTGGACGCCAGCCGCAAACGCCTGATGGCGTCAGATGCGGGCTATGGCTTCATCGTGCCGGAAGGCGAGCTTGAGTCGAACCGCAAGGCTGGCAAGTCCGTCGTGAATACGGCCGGTGGAAATCTGCTCATTAGCCGTATCGTCGATGGTGATCAGATCGCCGTGATTGGCACGAACAAGAAGCTGCTCATATTCCCGCTGGAGGAGCTGCCGGAAATGCCGCGCGGCAAGGGCGTGAAGCTTCAGGCCTATCGCGGCAAGGACAAGCTTGCCGATGCCATGACCTTCAAGGCCGAAGAAGGCTTCGCTGTGACCGATTCAGCCGGGCGTTCACGCACCTTCCCTGAATGGGAAGAGTGGATCGGCAAACGGGCGCAGGCGGGAAAGGCGGCACCACGCGGATTTCCAAAGTCAGGCACATTCACCGGTTAGCTTGTCTTCCCGCAGGGGCGGGTCTACTGAGTCTGCCGGGACAATCTTCGAGGTGGAGGGACCTCCATGACATTTCTTTACGTTCTGATCGGCGCGCTGGCCATTCTGGTCGTCTTCCTGATCGGTATATACAACGCGCTCGTCGCAAAGCGTCAGCGCTGCAATCAGGCTTTTGCCGACATCGATGTGCAGCTGAAGCAGCGCCAGAACCTGATCCCCAATCTGGTGGAAACGGTGAAAGGCTATGCCACGCATGAGCGCGAAACGCTCGACGCGGTCGTTCAGGCACGTAATTCAGCCGTGGCGGCGCAGTCGCCGGGTGAGATGGCGCAGGCCGAAGGCGTACTGACCGGGGCCCTCGGCCGCCTGTTTGCGCTGTCCGAAGCCTATCCGGACCTGAAGGCGAACGAGAACTTCAAGGACCTGCAGGACGAGCTTTCCGTCATCGAAGACAAGCTTGCCGCCGCACGCCGTTTCTACAATGCGGCCGTTCAGGATTATAACACCTCGCGTGAGCAATTCCCAAACTCCATCGTGGCGGGCATGTTCAACTTCGAGGAACGCGAATTCTTCGACCTTGGCGGCGACCGCACGGCGCTGTCGAACGCTCCGGAAGTAAAGTTCTAGGCTTTCGAGCTTTTAGATCTGAATATTAAGGTCCCGGTCTTTCGCATTGAAAGACCGGGATTTTTCTTTGCGAGTACGGTTAGTTCGCCTGAACGGATGGCAGCCAGGTTGCAAGCTGCGGCAGGAATGCGACGGCGAGGATCATCAGAAGCTGCAAGCCAATGAAGGGCAGGGCGCCGCGCCAGATCTCGATCGTCTGGACGCTGTCAGGCGCAGCACCGCGCAGATAGAAAAGTGCAAAGCCGAAGGGCGGGGTCAGGAAGCTGGTCTGCAGGTTCAGCGCCATCAGGATGCCAAGCCAGACCGGGTCAAACCCCATGATGATAAGCGGCGGTGTGACCAGCGGCACGACGACAAAGACGATCTCGATGAAGTCGAGGAAAAAGCCGAGCACGAACATGACGAGCATGGCGCCGATGAGCGCGCCCCAGCGCCCGCCCGGAATAGCATGCAGCAGGTCGGCCACCATGTCGTCGCCGCCAAAACCGCGAAACACGAGCGAGAAGAGCGACGCGCCGATCAGTATGAGGAACACCATCGAGGTAATGTGAACGCCGCTTTTCAGCGCGAGTGAAAGAAAGCCGCGCCGGTGTAGGATGATCATCCCGGCAACCGTGCCCGCCAGAAACAGGATCGCCGACACGACAATCACGGCGATGCCAACCAGCGTAATCGCATCTGTCGTCGCCACGCCTAGGCGCAGATCCATCACATTGCGGATGACCAGAATGAGGAGAAGCGCCGCGAAGGCGCCAGCGATGATCCGCACGAGAAAAGCGTCTCCCGCTTCAGACAGGCGGAGACCCGCGAGAAGCAGCGCGCCAGCAACGCCAATCGATGCCGCTTCTGTTGGGGTCGCAATGCCCGACAGGATGGCACCGAGGACCGCGATGATCAGGAAAAGCGGAGCACCGAGGCCGAAGGCGACTTCCTTGCCTGTCAGCGGTGGGCTGTCGTCGTCGATGACAGGCGGGCAGGACTCTGGCTTCAGGATTGCCATGACTGCAATCCAGCCGAGATAAAGTCCGACCAGTAGCAGGCCCGGAATGAGCGCCCCTGCAAACAGGTCGCCTACGGACACGACGAAGCTGCCAACGCCCATTTCATTGGCGGCCTGGCTCGCCGCATTGGACACTGCGTCTGCCAGCAGGATGAGCACGATACTCGGCGGAATGATCTGGCCAAGCGTACCCGAGGCAGCAATCGTGCCGGTCGCGAGCTTGGGGTCGTACTTCTGCGCCAGCATGGTCGGCAGGGCGATCAGCGTCATCGTGATGACGGTTGCGCCAACAATGCCGGTCGATGCCGCAAGCAATGCGCCGACGAGGACCACGGCATAGCCGAGACCACCGCGCATACGTCCAAGCAGCCGCCCGGCAATGTGCAGCAGGTCCTCTGCGACGCGCGAACGCTCAAGAATAACGCCCATCAGAACGAAGAGCGGGACCGCAATCAGCGTCTCATTCTGCATGATCGAGCCGCCCTGGATGCGGCTTGGCAGGGACAGAAGCAGTGGCTCAGGGAAGACGCCCAGCGTGATGCCGAACAGGGCAAAGAGCAGGGCGACGCCGCCAAGTGTCAGCGCAACCGGGTAACCCGCGAGCAGGGCGCCGATGGCCGTCAGGAACATCAGAAGCGCGAGCAGGAGTTCAAGCTCCATAATGGCGCTCCTGCGGTGTGGACTCGTCAGCAGAGCCTGCGAAGCCTGTCAGTCTCAGCGCTGCTTTCAGGGCGACCGAAAGGCCAGCAAGGATCAGCAACACCGCAAAGATCGGCACCAGCGTCTTGAACAGGAAGAGGATCGGCAAGCCGTCGCTTTCGCGTGACCCTTCAAACAGCGTCCAGCTGCGCGTTAGCCCTTGTTCGCCTGCCATGAGAAGGCGGATGCAGATCGGGAAGAGAAGGAGGTAGGTGCCTGCGAGCTCGATCCAGTTGCGGCCATTCTCGCCAAAGCGTGGGCGAAGAATGTCGACGCGCACATGCGCATCATCGCGAAGCGCGGTTGCGGCGCCCAACATAAACATGGCAGCGAAAGCGTAGATGACCGACTCCGACAGCCAGGTCGCCGTCAGGGCCAGCGCATAGCTGCCGATCACGACGACAAGCTGGAGCATGAACAAAAGCACCGCCGCCAACATGGCAGCGCGCAGGACCCAGTCGAGCGAACGGTCCAGCCCATCAGCAAGAGTCTGCCCAGCTTTGTGAAGCGGACCCGGTATCACGAGGATAAGCAGAGGCAGAAGAAGCAGCGGCGAGGCAACAAGCCCTATCCACTTCAGGAAACTGCCAAGGGTCAGGAAGACTTGCGGGTCCATAACGGGCGCCTAGCCTCCGGTCTTCCGGCCAAGTTCGCGGGCGGCGTAATACGGCCCGTCAGAGACCGCCGCCCAGCCAGCCATCTTGTTCAACGCCTCTTCGAAACTCTCATAGATGCGTTTCTCAAGACCGTCGCGGCCAGATGCGGCGCGTACATCACGGGACGCCTCCGCCATACGGGCGACGACTTCATCCGGGAATGAACGCAGCTGCACGCCGTGCTTTCGCACCAGAAGGTCGAGATAGACGGAGTTCTGATAGGTGAACTCGCCCAGTGAGAGGTGATTGACGGACTCGCAGGCTGCCTTGATGAGCGCCTGTTCGCCTGCCGTGAGGCTTTCCCAGAGCTTGAGATTGATGCCGACAGCAAGGCTCGCGCCCGGTTCATGGAAGCCGGGTCCGTAATAGTATGGCGCTTCGCGGTAGAAGCCGAGCGAGTAGTCATTCCACGGCCCGACCCATTCGGTCGCGTCAATATTGCCCGTCTGGAGCGCCTGATAGATTTCACCGCCGGGCAGGGACTTTGCTGAGCCGCCAAGGGCGCGCAGCACGTCACCGCCTTGTCCCGGAATACGCATCTGGAGGCCGACGAGGTCGTCTAGACCGTTGATCTCACGCCGGAACCAGCCGCCCATCTGGTGACCGGTATTGGCGCCCTGCAGCGGCTTGATGCCGAAGCCGGCCGAGAGCTCATCCCAGAGCTCCTGTCCGCCGCCAAAGTCGATCCAGCCCATGATTTCCTGCGCCGTCATGCCAAACGGAACGGCCGTGAAGAACGGGTAGGCCGTGGACTTGGCCGTCCAGTAATATTCGGCGCCGTGATACATGTCGGCAGAGCCATTCGCGACGGCGTCGAAGCTTTCAAAGGCGGGCACCAGCTCGCCCGCGGCATAGACCTTCACTTCGATCAGGCCTTCGGACATGGCGAGGATACGTTCGGCCACGCGCTCTGCCGCGCGCCCAAGGCCCGGAAGGCCCTTCGGCCAGGTCGTCACCATGTTGAGGCGCCGCCGGTTGCGGCTGATCGCAGGCGCGGCAAGGTTTGCCGCGTGGTCCGGGCTGCCAAAGGATGCGGCAGCACCGCCTATGCCAAGAAGACCTGCGCCAAGCAGGTTACGTCTGCGTATCATATCCTCCCCCGGATCCTCTAGGGATCGCCCGGTTCTGCCCCTCTGACAGTCCGGGTTCTATTTATCCTCTTCAAGCGGACGCCAGACGGCCCCGTCAAGGACTTCGAGCGGCTGGAAGCGGCGTTTATAGTCCATCTTCGGGCTCTGCTTGATCCAGTAGCCAAGATAGACGTGCGGCAGGCCGTAGTCTTCAGCGCTGCGGATATGATCGAGGATCATATAGGTGCCGAGGCTGCGCTTGGGCTGGCGCGTGTCGAAGAAGGTGTAGACCATCGAGAAACCGTCGCGCAGCACATCGGTCAGCGACACACCGACCAGCGGTGCGTCCTCCTCCGGGCCCTCGCGATACTCGAACATAAGGGTCTGCACAGGGGTCTCGTTCACCATGCCGGCAAACTCGCGAAAGCCCATATCCGACATGCCGCCACCCTCATGGCGCGAAACGAGATAGCGCTTCAGCAGGCGGAACTGCTCGCGCGTCGCCTTTGGGGCAACTGGCCGGCGGACGAGGTCCGCATTGCGCTTCAGGATACGGTCCTGATTACGGCTTGGCGAAAACTGAGAGGCGTCGACGCGCACACTGCGGCAGGCATTACAGGAAGGGCAAGCCGGACGGTAAGCCACCGACTGGCTGCGACGAAAGCCTGCTTCACTCAGCTGGTTGTGAAGCGTATCAGGGGCAGACTGGTTGAGATGGGTAAAGGCTTTGCGCTCCATCTGGCCGTCCAGATAGGGGCATGGGGTTGCACCGGTGACATAGAAACGTAGTCCGCGCCCGACACCCGGTACGGTAAATAGCGACTCATCCAGTTTCATAGTCATCGATTAAGGCACTCATAGATCAAAACGCCAAGGGGCCATTATGGTGAATGCGACCCACATCACAACCAAAAGTGGCCCACCAAACTTTATGAAGTCTGAAAACCGGTAATGGCCGGGCGCCATGATCAACATGTTCGTCTGATAGGCGATCGGCGAGGCGAAACTGCAGTTTGAGGCGTAAATGACTGCAAGGATATAGGGCAGTGGGTCACTTCCGACCGTGTGCGCCGCTTCCAGCGCCACGGGCGCGAACAGGACGGCCGTGGCCGCATTACTGAGAATGTTGGTCAGCAGGGCCACACAGATGAAGATGGTAGAGAGGATGACGACCGGCCCGAAAGGCTCTGCCAGGGTCACCACGCCGTTCGCGATCAGCGTCGCCGCGCCAGTCTTCTCGAGCGCCGTGCCCATCGAAAGCGCGGCAGCGATGACGAGGAAAATCCGAAGATCGAGCGCCCGGCTTGCCTGACGCGTATTCAGGCACTGGGTGACGATCATTGCGAGGGCCGCAAGCACGGACGCCACCAGGATGCTGGTGATGCCGGTCGCCGCCAGTATGACCATACCGAGCGCGATGAGGCGCGCGGCAAGACTGTGCGCCGTCACCGGAATTTCTTTCTGGGACCATTCCAGAAGCAGGATGTCGCGACTCGTGCGAAGCTCCTGAAACACTGTTTGCGGCGCGCAGAGAAGCAGCGTGTCACCCGCCTCGAGGCGGATCTCGCCAAGTTTCGACCGGATCATGCGCGAGCGCCGCTGGATACCCAGAACCACCGCAGAGGTTAGGCGCCGGAAGCCGAGCATCTCAACAGTCCGGCCCGCCATGCGTGAGCCGGGCGCGATGACCGCTTCGATCAGGCTGAGCTGCGGCACGCTCGTGTCGACCTTCTCGTCCTCGTCCCCCTGCCAGATCTGCTGCAGCAGGCCCGGCTTGGAGGCGAGGAGGTCGCTGATGGCCTTGCGCGTCGCGGCGACGATGACGAGGTCGCCAACGCGAAGCTCTACGTCCTCAAAAGGCGGCAGCATGGCTTTCTCGCCGCGCTGGATCAGGCGCACGGTCATGTCCTTGAGGTCCGGGAACATGCCGGCCACTGGGGACTGCCCGACGAGGAAGTGGTCATGCGTGACCTCGATCTGCGCGACGAACTGCTTCCCGCTGGGCACGATTTCCTGCGCGAACGTATCCCGGTTTGGCAGGAGATAGCGCGAGAAGATCGCGATATAGGCAAGGCCAATCCCCGCGAGCATCAGGCCCATTGGCGTCTGCTCGAAGAAATCGAGCGAAATACCTTCAGTGCGCCGGTACGCATCTGCTGCCAGCAGGTTGGTCGATGTGCCGATAAGCGTCGTCATACCCGCCAGGATCGACACGAAGCTGAGTGGCATCATCAGGCGCGACGGTGACGCATTCATGCGCATCGCAATGGCGCTCATGATCGGCAGGAACATGATGACGACGGGGGTATTGTTGGTGAACGCGCTGATCGCGAACACCGCAAAGAACGTCAGGCAAAGCGTGTAGATGGGCCGCCTGCCATAAGAGCGCACAAGCGCTTTGGTCGGCCCTTCAATGGCGCCGGTCTGGAACAGACCCTGACCAACGACCAGAAGCGCCATGATTGTGATGAGGGCCGGGTTTCCGAAACCCGACAGAAGGTCCGCCGACGTGATCGCTGTCCCGTCAAAGGCGGTTGCGCCCGGTATCGTGAAGAGCAGCAACAGCGCCGCCACGACGCCAATGGAGACAGACTCCATCGACCAGCGGTCCAGCACATAGGCCACGATTGCGCACAGGATCACAAACAGGCTGGCCCACATGGGCCAGTTTGCAACAAGCTCTGTTGCCATGAAGTCTCCCGTCCGCGGCGGGAGCAGAAAGCTCCCAGCAGAAAATCAGTCTATATGGACGACTATGCTCAAGCGACGGTTCTGAGGCAAGTTGGTAGAGTTGGCATCCAGCGGCCGCGTATCGGCAAGACCTGCAACGCTGCGGACGCGCGATGGGGCGATGCCATGTGCCAGCAGGGCCCGTCGGGCGGCGTTCGCACGGTCTGCGGACAGGTCCCAGTTCGAATAATTGACGCGGTTGATCGGGTCGCTGTCGGTATGGCCTTCGATTGAGAAGGGCACATCCACCATGCTGAGCGCTACAGCCGTCAGGCCGATCAGGTCTTCACCGCGCGCATTGAGTGAAGCCGCGCCCTTTTCGAACAGTGGGGCAAGATCAGGGTCGAGCAGGTCGATCCGCACGCCGTTCTCAATCTCGCTGATCGCGACATGGCCAGCAGGTTCTGCCAGCAGCGCAGAGTTCCGCAGCGTATCGGCAAGCGCGGCGACGTCGCTTTGTACGGGGGTGAGGGAGAGCGGCTCAAAACCCTGCGCGCTAGCAAGGCCAGGCGCACCGAATTGCTCTGCAACGCTCTCTTTCTGCTCAGGCGTTGCTCCATGAACAAGCCACAGAACAAGGAAGAGGGCACAAAGCGCCGTCAGGAAGTCCGCATAAGCGAGCTTCCATCCGCCAGTCTGGCGGATCGGCGCCAGCGGCATTCTGCCACCAGCACGCGACAAGGCGTGAACATTAGCCATCGTGTCCGATCTTTCTGATCCGTACACTCTGCCTACACGAACGTTCTTAGGGTGGAGTTTGGCGTAATCTTTGAATTTTAAACAAATCTGGCCAGATCCAGCGGGCCGGGCTAGTTGGCGAAGATGCCAAACGGGTTATGTGGCACGAGGCGGCAACGGAAAGATCGTTATGAGCAAGTGTGCGTTTCTGGGGCTGGGTGTCATGGGTTTCCCGATGGCTGGCCATCTCGTGTCAAAAGGCCATGAGGTCACCGTCTGGAACCGTACCCCGGCAAAGGCCGAAGACTGGGCGTCCAAGCATGAGGGCAAAGCGGCCACGACTCCGGAAGATGCCGTCGCGGGCGCTGAATATGTCTGCCTCTGCCTTGGCGACGATCCGGATGTCGAGGCAGTCTTCGACCAGATCGAGGGTGCGCTGGCGAACGGCGCCATCGTCATTGACCATACCACAGCCAGCGCCGGCCTTGCCCGCAGCCTGTATGAGCGGTGCGCCGCACGCGGTGCGCACTTTGTTGATGCGCCCATCTCCGGCGGGCAGGCCGGCGCAGAAGCCGGGCGGCTGACGATTATGTGCGGCGGCGATGGTGAGGCGATGGCGAAGGCCCGGCCTGTCATGGAGGCCTATGGCGCGCGCATTACGCATATTGGCGAAAGCGGCGCAGGCCAGCTCGCCAAGTCCGTGAACCAAATCTGTATCGCAGGCATCGTGCAAGGGCTGTCAGAAGGTATCCACTTTGCGGAGAGCAATGGTCTCGACGTGGCGAAGGTCATGGAAGCCATTTCTGGCGGTGCAGCCCAGAGCTGGCAGATGGAAAACCGCTGGAAGACGATGGTTGCGCGCGAGTTCGAGCACGGCTTCGCTGTCGACTGGATGCGCAAGGATCTGCGCATCGCCCTGAAAGCGGCCGGTGAAAGCGGCGCCCGCCTGCCGGTTACGGCGCTCGTCGACCAGTTCTATGCAGACGTGCAGGCCGAAGGCGGCCAGCGCTGGGATACGTCCAGCCTCGTCACCCGCTTCGACACTTCGCGGAAGCAGTGATTTGAAACAGGTCGAAATACATCTGAAAAAGCGCGACAGCGAGATCGTCGTTCGGGCCATCAAGGCGTTAGAGCCGGTAGACTGGATCCAGTTCGATATTGAGCAGGAAGACCGGAAGATGATCCGCGTCCTCATGCATGACGGTCGCTGTCAGGTTCTCATAGATGCGGTTTCGCAGGCGTTGGAAGACTGCCGCGACTGGCGTGTCACGATGATCCCGGTTGAGGCGAGCCTGCCTGAGCCGCGCGAGCTGGAGCAGGATGAGGCGGCGAGCAATCTTCGCGTTCTGCGCGAAGAACTTCTCGACGATGTGGTCAAGGACGCGACGCTCACACGTGATTTCCTCATTCTTTCGGGGCTGTCCACGGTCGTGGCCGCGATCGGTCTCAATTCGGACGGCGTTGCCGCCGTCATCGGTGCCATGGTGATTGCGCCTCTACTTGGGCCAATTCTCGGCTTCGCGCTCGGTGCGGGGTTGGGGAAGATGTCCCTCATCCGGCAGTCAGGCGTTACATTGGCGGGTGGCCTCGGCGTCGCGCTGCTGGTCGCTTTCCTCATTTCTTTTGCGCTGCCGCTCAATCTGGAAAGTGACGAGCTGATGTCGCGGACGCAGGTGCGGCTCGATAGTGTTGCGCTCGCCTTGGCAGCCGGGGGCGCCGCTGCGCTTTCGATGGCGCAGGGAAAGTCAGCAGTGCTGGTCGGAGTGATGGTCGCCGCTGCGCTCTTGCCGCCGGGCGCGGCCTTTGGGCTTTTTATAGGTGCTCAGGAATGGACGCTGGCTGGCCGCTCGGGAATGCTGCTCTTTCTCAACATCGTCTGCCTGCTTGTCTCCGCGCTGGCTGTGTTCCGTCTGAAAGGCATCAAGCCGCGCGGTTGGGTCGATCAGCAGAACGCGACGCGCGCTTTCTGGATCAATGTGACCCTCTCGGCGGCGCTATTGATCGCGCTCATGGTGCTCATCGTGGTGCTCGACCTCGGTGATAAAGTGTCTCTCGGCGACTAAGATTGCCCGTAAAGCTCGGCGCTCATACAGTGCTAAGCGCACAGGGAGGGTGAGCGATGGCAAAAGCCGAGAACAAGACCAAACCGACTGACCAATCTCCGAAGGAGTTTGTTGCGTCGGTCGAACATCCGGTGCGACGCGCGGACGCCGAGCGATTACTTGAAATTTTCGGAAGGGTAACGAACCTCGCGCCGCGCATGTGGGGGCCGTCGCTGATCGGCTATGGGCGATATGCCTACAAGTATGAGAGCGGACGTGAAGGCGAGTTCTTCATGACGGGATTCTCGCGGCGCAAGGCGAACCTCGTAGTCTACATCATGCCCGGATATCTCGACCTTGAGGAGAAGCTTGCGCGCCTGGGCAAGTACAAGCTCGGCAAGTCGTGTCTCTATATCAACAAGCTGGCCGACGTGGATGAAGCGGTTCTGGCCGAGATCATCGACTTCGGGCTTCAGTATATGCGCGGCAAATACGAAACCTGGGACGAATAGCGCTTCGCCATTGTCGCTAACTGTCAGGGATCAATCGATCCGCTCAATGACGTCCTCAAGCAATTCGTCTATCCGGCGGCGTGTTGCCGATGAGCGCAACGATGAGTCGTTCGCGAACACTGCAAATGCATAGCGCTTGCCGTCACGCGCAGTGAAATAGCCCGCCAAAGAACCCGTACCCGTCAGGCTACCTGTCTTTGCGCGGAAACGGTCGTCGCGGCCAAGCTCGGTGAACCTATATTTCAGCGTGCCGTCGACGCCCGCTTGCGAGAAGAAGCCATACCAGGTGTCGAACCAGCTCTGGCGGCTCGCCCAGACAAGCAGGTCTGTCATCGCGGACGGGGTGAGGCGGTTATAGACCGAAAGGCCAGAGCCATCGGAGAGGCTGAACTCGCTTCGCGACGCACCCGCATCGACCAGCATGTCGCCCATCAGCTCAAGGCCCGCATCCTGAGAGCGGTCCCGCACTGACAGCGAGATGTGGTGGAGCAGGACTTCAGTGTAGAAATTATTGCTCTCGTGCAGGACTTCTTCGAGCAGCATTGTTGTATCAGGCCCGGGCAGGACGAAATCCGGCGGGGGGGCTGTATCGTCGGCATCAGCCTCCGGCTCATGGATGACCGTGCCGCGAAAGACCGGCCCATGAACTGTGATGCCGCGCTCCTCCAGCATCGCTTTCAGGACTTCGCCTGCATAGAGCGAGGGATCATCGAGACCGAACTGGAGATGGACCGGCGGTGAGGCGAGTGGCAGGCGGCCAAGCAGGTAGGCCTCCTCTGCGCCGGGACGGCGGATAAGGTCGACATTGAACTGGCGGGTCGAGACCGTCTCGGCCTCGTCGGTATTGATGTCGAAGAACGGCACCCATTCCCAGGACACTTCGGGCGGAAGGCCGCGGCGGCTTCCGGGCGTCAGGCGTGCCCGCGCCACACCACTGTTGACGCTAAGCGCGGAAATGGATGTCGCATAGCCGAAGCGAAAGTCTTCATGCGTCCATCCAGCCGGCCAGTGAGGCGGCTGGAAGAGGGAGTCATCAACA
This sequence comes from Henriciella algicola, assembly GCF_003576245.1. GTDB lineage: Bacteria > Pseudomonadota > Alphaproteobacteria > Caulobacterales > Hyphomonadaceae > Henriciella > Henriciella algicola. The sequence continues at coordinate 457,248 of NZ_QWGA01000007.1, read as the reverse complement.
TCGACACCGTTAAGATCGGTGACGCCGCTTGCCGCGATCGCATCAGCGAGATCCTGCAAGCAGTTCGACGTGCAGCGTGAGCTTGCCGACAGGGTCGGGTCGCCAGCGCCTATGAGGACGAGGTTTGGATGGACAGACTCAGCGGTCGTTTCCAGACGCGCCGACGTGCCCCCCGGCCATCGCCCGGAGTCGAAGTCGCCAAGCATTCTGAACGCTGCCGCAGTGGTCACCACTTTCAGCGTCGAAGCTGGCGCGAACCTCTGATCTGCGGCCACCGAAAACACTTCTTCGCCATCGAGAGAGACGACGGACACGCCCCAGCGCCCACCTTCGAGATCAGGCAGCTCTATTGCTTCGGCTGCGATCTGCTGTGCGGCCGCCGGTACAGCGAGGCACGTAGCGGCCAGCATGCCAGCGCCAGCAGCGATGGAGCGCAAAAGCGTGGTGAGACCGTATGCGCGATCACTCATTCAGGATCTGCGCCGCCGCTTCGGCGAAATAAGTGATCACACCGCACGCGCCAGCGCGCTTGAAGCAGAGCAGCGTTTCCATCATCACGCGTTCTTCATCGATCCAGCCGCGTTCGCCCGCCGCCTTGATCTGCGCGTATTCGCCAGACACCTGGAAGGCGATGGTCGGCACAGCAAACGTGTCGGAAACCCGCCGGATGATGTCGAGATAGGGAAGGCCCGGCTTCACCATGACAAGGTCAGCGCCCTCATCAATGTCCATAGCGACTTCGCGGAGCGCTTCGTCGCTATTGGCGGGGTTCTGCTGATACGTCTTCTTGTCGCCCTTCAGCGCCGAGGCTGAGCCGATGGCATCCCGGTAAGGGCCGTAGAAGCCGCTCGCATATTTCGCCGCGTAGGACATGATCATGGTATTGACCTTGCCCGCTGACTCCAGCGCATCGCGGATCGCGCCGACCCGGCCGTCCATCATGTCGGATGGAGCAACGATGTCAGCGCCAGCTTCTGCCTGCATCACCGCCTGGCGGCGCAGCAGGTCAACCGTCTGGTCGTTGAGCACATAACCGTCCGCATCAATGACACCGTCATGGCCGTGCGCCGTGAATGGGTCGAGCGCCACATCGCAGATAATACCGACATCAGGCGCAGCATCCTTCATGGCCTTGATCACTGTCGGCACCAGTCCATCGGGGTTCAGCGCTTCAGAGCCCGCATCATCTTTCCGCTCCGGATTGATGTGCGGGAAGATTGCGATGGCCGGTATGCCGAGGTCGCTAGCGCGTCTGGCCGCCTTGGCCGCTTCATCCACATTCAGTCTGAACAGGCCCGGCATGGACCCGACAGGAATTGTCGGCTCATCGCCGTCATGCACAACCATCGACCAGATGAGGTCGTCAGGCGTCAGATGGTTTTCGGATGAAAGATTGCGGACCCAGGCCGATTGACGAAGCCTGCGGAGCCGGGTGGACGGATAGCTTTGCGGGAATGGCGAAGTCATACCGCGCTACTTAGCGCGCTTTGTGCTTTTGCGAACGGGTTTTCTCATGAAAACGCGTTTCGAAACGTCCATCAAGGGCGCCTGAGAAGTCTCAATCGCCGTCATGTAAGGGGCATACGCGCTGCGGGGCAGCTCCGTGAAACCCAGAGACGCATAGAAAGGCGCATTCCAGGCGAGGTCCCGGAAGGTAGACAGCGTAGTCTGCTGCGCCCCGGACTTTTCCGCGTGCACATCCAGCCTCGACATCAGTTTGCGCCCAATCCCGCGCTTGCCGAAAGCTGGATGCACTGAGATCTGCTGCAGATAGAGATCGTCGCCCATTTTCGTGAACTGGCTGAACCCAACGACGCCGTCACTTCCGAGATCGGCGACATCGAGCTGGCCTGCCTCAATCGATGCGAGCAGGTCCTCCTCAAGAACGTGGTCCGCAAGCGCTTCTGCGGACAGAAGGCCTGTTGGCGCAAAAAGGGCCGACGCGGCAATGTCGGCGTGGATGATCGCTTCCACGTCATCGAGGAGGGCAGGTCTGATAATGAGGTGGGAAGTCGAAGCAGTCATGAGACAGCCAGCTTCTATCTCAAAATGACGCGCGAGCTAAAGCGTAATCGTCTTGGCGCTCAGCAACCGGATGCCAACGAGTGGGCCTCGCTGCCACTGGCGCTTGGCTTCGCAGCGTTTGACCTTGGTGCGGTCCGGGCTGACGATCTCGACGGTAAACGCGTCCGGTAGGATAGACGTCTTGTGAAGCAGGATCTTCGCGCCACGTTGTGACATGTCCTTCACGACGAAGCTCATCTTGAAACCCGTCTGCAGAATAAGCGTGCCAGAGGTGTTCACCTCAAAGCGCGGGAAGTCGCGTTTATCTGAATGGTCCGACATGGGCATTTCGACGTTCGAGTGCATCATCGTGTCTCTAAGGCAGTCTATACTCTAAACTTCTCCTGCATTCACCTTCGCACATCATGCGCAGGTAAGTGAAAAGACTGCCTTACAAGAGTTTACCAATCATTGAGATAAGTCGTCGGATCGCATGCATGACTGGATATTAACCATATGACCGTGTTTTGTTAACGAACACACGGTACAGAAAGGTCATGATTAACGAAATATCAGGGAGAAGGGCGTAACTCTGTTCAAACTACAACAAAAGTTGAGTGATGATGGTGGTTACAATGAACAACGCTGCACAAGCAGTGGCCGGTGAAGATACGGTCGCAGAATCTTTCCTGAAATCCCTTTCGCTGCTGGAGCAGGCGCATCGCCGGCTGCACGACGTGGTCAAGGACGACCTCGAGCGTGGCGGTGAGCGTCACCTGACGGGTGTTCAGGCTCTTCTTCTTTATGAGATTGGCGAGAGCGAAACCCCAGCTTCCGTGCTGCGTGCTCGCGGCGCCTTCGCTGGCACCAGCCTTTCCTACAATATCAAGAAACTCCAGGAAGGTGGCTACCTCGTCCAGACGCGTTCGGAAGCTGACAAGCGCACCGTTCACCTGCGCCTGACTGAGCGTGGCCACAAGGTCCGCAAGCGTGTCGAAGGCCTCTTCGCCAAGCAGGCAGATGCCCTTGAGCCAACGGCAAGTGTCCGCCCGATGGACCTGACCCAGCTCAACAAGACGGTTTCGCGCCTTGAGCGCTTCTGGTCCGACCAGATCCGCTTCCGTCTCTAGAAATTACTTCAACCTTTGGCGGAGGGCGTTATAGCTCTCCGCGAATGGTTCGATTTACGCCTTGTCTTGCGGCGCTCGTTCTTGTGGCGAGCGCCGAAGCCGCGCCTTGGGGGCAGCCTGACTTGGCGGCCTATACCCGCGCGGCGCTCAACCGTACCGAGGTTGAAGGGCTGCAGGGCTGGCGCACAGATCTTTACGCCGAATACGGCCTATCGGACCGATGGACCGTGACCGCCAAGTATGAGCGCGTCACATTCGATGATTTCTCGCAATTCGAAGCAAGTGGCTGGCGAACGACGGTTCGGCGGAGCTTTGCCCTGTCCGACACATGGGTCGCTTCAGCCGAGGCGGGTGTTCTGGAAGGTGAAGCGATCGGCGGTGCGTCTGGCTGTCAGTCAACGGGCGGCGAAGCGCGCGCGGGTCTCGCCCATTCCTTTTCCCGTCAGAGTGAAGACCGTCAGCGATATGGTTTCTGGTTTGCCGAAGCGGCCGTGCGGGCCCATTCGGATGGCTGCCAGCGCTATCGGCTTGAGGCAGGCTATGGCCGAGAAGTCGCGCGCAACATCTGGCTCGTGAACCAGCTTTGGCTGGATCAGGGGTCGGAGAATGCGCGCTCGCTCAAGCACCAGTTCGAATATGTCTTGCGCCGCGGCGCCTATGACCTTTCGGCGGGCTCGCTCATCGAGCTTGGCGGAGAGTTCGAAGAAGCGGGCCTATTCGTTTCCATCGCTCGGCGGTTCTGACGCGAGCGAATGCTCTTACGGCTTGCTGGCGTCCTCCAGTCGGGCCGCATATCCGCTCTCGACCATGAGATAGGCGATGACCGCGTGACGATCGGCAGACCGATGTATGCCAGCGAATGTCATGCGATTGCCGGGCAGGTAGTCGCGTGGATTGTCCAGCCATTCCTCAAGACGCTCAGGCGTCCAGGTGAAGGCTTCAGCTTCGAGCGCTTTTGAATATTGAAAGCCTTCAGCGGTGCCGACCGTGCGTCCAAAGATGCCATGCAGGTTCGGCCCCACCAGATGGCGGCCGCCCTCAGTGATCGTGTGGCAGGACTGGCAATTCTTGAAGGTGCGCCGGCCCAGACTGTAATCGGCCTGCGAATAGGGTTCAGGCAGAACGTCAAATGCCGCTTGATAGGATGTGGTGGGCACGATTGCGTTAGGGCGCGACTCTGCTTCTTCTTGCGGAGCTTGCTGATTGTCTGGCGATGCTGTGCGATTGCACGAGGCCACAATCAAAATTGCGCTCAAAGCTAAAAATATACGCATAATCATGTGGTTGCAGCCTAATCATCAGAGCTTTAGGGCCGTATTCGTGCAAAAGCACGATATCGCCAGTCAACGATAACCGATTGCCTGATCGCTCGAATTCAATCTTTTCCGAAGCGCGGCTTTAATCTTCTTCGTCTACCACTTGCTGATAACAGGCGGCCGGTCGTCCCTGAAGTGGGACAGATTGAGGCATGTGCACAAGTGCGCACCAAGCTTCATCAGGCCACTTTGGACGCGCGGATGGATATGCAGCTTCGGCTTCTCAAAAACCTCGTGATGATGCTGGTTGTTCTTGCGGCAACCGTGCATGCACCCGCCATGGCGAGGCCTGCAGAACCGGAAGCGCGTCACGTGTTCGGGGCCGAAGTGGGTCGCGTCGACGCCCTCGTTCTCAATTCAAAGGCAGTCTACGCTTTTGCGCCGTCTGGCGACCTGTCCAGCAAAGGCGCTTTGATAGACGGAGCGATGTCGGAGCTTTTTGCTGGTGACCTGGCCATCCGGTCTGGAACGCAGGCCGTGCGCAGCCCGCGCAATTCTGCCAGCCTTGCTGGGCTGCGCCAGCCAGCCGACTGGAGAAGTCAGGAAGCATGGGGCGCGTTTCTGCTTGAAGCGCAGCAGCAGACAGCAACAGGGCCGAGAGAGGGCAGTGCCAACGCTGTGAAGCTCCAGATGGTGTCCATGCCGGATGCTAGTGTCGCGACCGCTCCGCGAGAAAGTGCGCCGCTTCCTGATGTGCAGCCGCTTCAGCCTGATACGGCTCAGCCTGCTGTTCAGCTGGTCGCCACCCAGCCTGACCATCAACAGCAACATGCTGAGGCGGTCGTGCGTGTCAGCGCATCGTCTGTCGAGGTTCGGGCCATTGAGATGATTGCGCCTGTCGGTCGCGTATCAGGCGCTGCTGACCAACCGAATCGCGGCTTGGGTAATGGCCTCTCAGGCCAGATTACCGGCAGTGTTTTCATCGACCGCGACGGCGATGGCCAGCCGGGCAGGGGCGAGGTCCGGCTTGAGGCGCAGCCTGTATCGCTAATGCCGTTGGATGCTGCCCTGGTGCCAGTGCAGCACCGGACCGCCGCCTTTGGGCAATTCGGCTTCGACGCGCTTGAGCCGGGTGCGTATCTGCTGACCGTTTCGATTGGCTGGGATGAAATCTCTGTTCCGGTAGAGATCGCGCCGGGGACATGGAGCCAGCGGGTCGACATCGCTGTGCCGCCAAATCTGGCTGCGCCTAAGTCTGGCAGTCTCGTGGCCGAGAACAGTTACCGGCCGACTGGCTAATTCCCCCAAAGAAAAAGCCCGGCCTTTAAGGACCGGGCTTCTCAAATTTTGCGCGCTTGCGAGGACTATTCTTCGTCGTCGCTCAGCAGCTCTTCGCGGGAAACTTTTTCCTCTTTGACCTTCACGGTCTCGAGCAGGTGGTCGACCACCTTGTCCTCATAGATTGGCGCACGCAGCTGTGCCATCGCGCCTTCATTCTTCTGGAAGAATTCGAGCACCTGACGCTCCTGACCCGGATAGCGCTGGGCTTCGCGGATGAGGGCCTGCTGGACTTCCTGTTCGGAGATCTTGATCTCCTGGATGCGGCCGATTTCGGCGAGCACGAGGCCGAGGCGCACGCGGCGCTCTGCGATCTTGCGATACTCTTCTTTCAGCTCGTCTTCGGACTTTTCCTTGTCCTCGTCGCTGACGCGGCCAGCATCCATTTCGGACTGCAGCTGCTGCCAGATCTGGTCGAATTCCATGTCGACCATTTTTGGCGGCAGTTCGAAGTCATGCTTCTCGTCCAGCGCGTCGAGGAGGTGACGCTTCGCCTTGGCGCGGGATGCATTGTCCAGCTCTTGCTGGAGCTGCGTTTTCAGCATGGTCTTCAGCTCTTCGAGCGAGTCGATGCCGAGTCCTTTGGCGAACTCTTCGTCGATGTCCGGCTTCTTCGGCGCGCGAACTTCGTTGACCTTCACTTCGAAGACAGCCGCTTTGCCAGCAAGGTGCTCGGCCTGGTACTCTTCAGGGAAGGTGACTTCGACGTCTTTTTCTTCTCCGGTTTTCGTGCCGACCAGCTGTTCCTCGAAGCCCGGGATGAAGCTGCCGGAACCAAGAACCAGCGTGTGGCCTTCAGCTGCGCCGCCTTCGAAAGGCTCGCCGTCAATCTTGCCAACGAAGTCGATGACGACAGCGTCGCCGTCCTTCGCCTTCGCGGTCTTGCCGCGTGGCTCGAACTTCATGTTGTTTTCAGCGACCTGGTCGAGCGTTTCGTCAAGCTGCGCATCGTCGACTTCAGCGACTGGCTTCTTGATGGTGACGCCGGACATGTCTGCTGGCTCGAAGTCCGGCATGATGTCGACATGCATGTGGTAAGCGAGGTCTTCTTCGCCCTCGATCACCTTTTCCATGTCGCTTTCCATGTGCATGTCAGGCTGCGAAGCCGGGCGGACATCAGCGTCGGTGATCGCCTTCTCGCTCGTCTCTTTCATCACAGCTTCAATGACTTCGCCCATGAGGGACTGGCCGAACATCTTGCGGACGTGGGAGGCAGGCACCTTGCCTGGGCGGAAGCCCTTGAGGCGCATCTGCGGGCGGATTTCCTCGATCCGCGCATCCAGGCGTGCCTTGAGCTCGCTGGCAGGCACCTTGACCTTGTACATGCGGCTCAGGCCATCAGACGTTTCGGTGCATTCCATTTTGTCATTCCTTATGCCGTCTAGCCCTGTGGCTTCAGGCTTTGGCGTTGGTTTTTCCTAGAAGCGGCGGTGTATGTCACAGCGTGTCTGGACTGTCCATGCATGGCGCTGAAGCAATTTCACATGCGCTGAAGCTGGCCCGGAGGCGGCTTTGCGCTCGCTGTGAAGTGGTGCGGATGGAGGGACTTGAACCCCCACGCCTCGCGGCGCCAGAACCTAAATCTGGTGCGTCTACCAATTTCGCCACATCCGCATGTGGGCCTCGGCCAGAGGTGGTCTCCTACTGGGGGAGGGTGTGCCTATCAAGCGCGTCTTGCATAAAATTCGCTGAGCAGGCCGGGCAAGGCGTCCGGAAGGTCTTCTGAAATCAGGCCCGGGCCAACGCGGCGCGCGACCTCTCCGTGGCACCAGGCACCGGCGCAGGCCGCGCGGTGCGCCTCCATGCCCTGCGCCATAAGGCCCGCAATCATGCCAGCGAGCACGTCGCCGCTACCTGCTGTGGCAAGAAAGGGCGAGGCATGCCTGTTCACGGTTAGGCGGCCATCCGGGGCGGCGATCAGGGTCTCGTTGCCCTTCAGAAGGACAACTGCGCCTGAGCGCTCAGCTGCAATCGCGGCCGCTTCGGCGCGCGTATACTGGTCCAGAAGGCCCGGAAAAATGCGGCTGAACTCGCCATCATGCGGTGTGATTACGGCCGGGAGTGTAATTGCGTTGAAGAGGGCGTCGGGCTGATCCTTGAAGACGGTCAGCGCGTCAGCGTCGAGGACGCTGGAGCCTGCATGTTTGAGGACTTCGAGCGTGTTCTCGCGCGTCGTCGAATCGACGCCAGCAGCAGGGCCGATCAGGACACATTTTGAGCTCGATGCCAGTTCTGCAAGGGCGTCTGGCGTGCTGAACGGCTTGATCATTACGGCCGTCTCGTGGGCGGCATTTACCAGCGTTGCAGACGGTGGGCAGAAAAGGGTGGCGAGGCCTGCACCGATGCGAAGGCCAGCGCGAGCAGCGAGGCGGGCCGCGCCAGTTGAGGCAGCCGGGCCTGTCACCACGCCAAGTGAGCCGCGCTTGTGCTTGTGGCTGTCGGCTTCTGGCCAGGGCCAGTCTGGCAGCCAGAGGTCGGGGTGATTGGTCTCAGGGGTGGAGGACGTCATCTTTGCCCTTATTGATACTTTCCTCCGGGAAAGTGCAGCGCGTTTCCCGGAAAATCATGGTGCAGTAACGGTGTACTGGCGGTGTTTCTGACAGTGTTTTTCAGAGCACTTTGGTTGCCGCTTCACTGCCGCGCCGCTCAACGCTGAGCGTGTCGCCATCCCGCTTGAGGATTGTCACGGAGCAATGTCCGGGACGGAAGCTCGTCACGAGGTCGCTGCCTTCGAGGTGGCCGACGATCGTGTTGATGGCGATGAAGTGCGAGAAGACGACCGTTTCGTCTTCGATCGAAGCGAGGCGCGATATGAGATCGCTGCGCCAGTCGGCAACGACAGAGGGCGCGGCGTCCCAAGTGCCAGCCATGAAGCCGCGGAGCCATTCGACCCGGTCGCTGAGACCTTGGGGGGTCGGGATTTCGCTGACGGCCGGGTCGGTCGCGACGGGCAGGCCTGAGAGGTTTGCGAACGGGCGTGAGGTTTCCTGGCAGCGGCGCATAGGGCTTGCGAGGATCTGGCTGACAGAATGCTTTTCCAGTTCGGCAGCGACCGCTTCGGCCTGTTTCAGGCCGAGCGCAGAGAGACCCGGGTCGGGCGCGGTGCCCCAGCCAGCTTCTGCTTCACCGTGTCTGACGAAATAGATCATGAAATGCCCCGGACTGATTGATTGGACTGGCAGGTCGCCAGATAGGGCAACCAGCATCCAATGAAATCAGTTCCAGAACAACCAGCCAGATAGGCGCCCGGCTAGAGACCGTCTGAATAGGGGTCGAGACCGTGCGCGCGCATCACTTCGTGAGCGCGGTGGTAGGCGACAGGCGGCTTGATGTTCAGCTCCTCACGGACCTCTTCAAGAGGGCGGGGCAGAAGAGAGATGATGTCCTGCTCAATGAGGCGTTTGGCGGTCTTGCCGTTCTGGCGCCCTTCCTTGATGACGCCTGGAATATCGGCCTCTTTGGGAACGCGCTTTGCAATCTGGCGCCCGCCCATGAAGCAGATGAAGCTCACGCCGAGCCCGCCATGCTGGCTGTGTGTGAAGCCAAGCAGCGCTGCCTCACCAAGTGCGTCGCGGCCATAGCCAGAGAGAATGTGGTACATGTCGTGCGTATCGCGCAGGCGATTGCCGTACCAGAGCAGATCATCATTGTGCCCGCGCAGCTTTCCAGGGCGCTTTTCGCTTTCCGCGACAAGCCCGGCGGCAGAAAGGCCTTCGCGCTCCATGAACTCGACATAGGTGCGGCCGACGCTGCCTTCCGGAAGCTCATGCAGCGGCTCGTGGTGATCGAGAATCGGCGGCAGGTGAATGCGTTTGGCGTATTCGGCCTGACCGGCCGGGGTCGCCATGAAGCGTTCAAAATCGCGATAGGTCGCCTTGCCATTCAGGGCTTCGATGATCTCGAACACCTGTTCGGTGTCTTCCTTGTTCGTGATGAGTTTCTTCATGTGGCGCCAGGCCTTCAGAGGCTGAAGACGAGGGACCTCACGGGTCGGATCGATATAAACACTGGTCGTAGTCATAGATTAGGATACGTCGCTAATTAAGATAACTCTTCTTACTATGGATGACTTAAAAAAACAATGACGCATGCGTCACTTTTAGCGATCGTGCCGCCGATCAAATTCTGTGCATGCGCGCCGAAAAATTAGGCAACAGGGGCGGCGCTGATCGCTTGCGCGCGGGAAGACAATCGACCTCGGCGATGACGCTGATAGGTGTGGCGCGAACACCTGATAGGAAGGACAAGGCAAGGCGATGAAAAAAATCGAAGCGATCATCAAGCCATTCAAGCTCGATGACGTAAAAGAAGCGCTCCACGGTGTCGGCATGCAGGGAATGACCGTAACGGAGGCCAAGGGGTTCGGTCGCCAACGTGGACATACCGAGCTTTACCGGGGCGCAGAATATGTCGTCGACTTCCTTCCGAAACTGAAGCTTGAGCTCGTCGTTTCCGACTCCAGCGTTGCCAATGCGATCGAGGCGATCACCAAAGCCGCGCAAACCGGCAAGATCGGCGACGGAAAGATTTTCGTTTCAGAGGTGACAGAAGCAGTGCGCATTCGTACGGGTGAGACAGGCGACGGCGCTCTCTAGCCAGGCGCTCGTTTCATTGCACAAGACAAACAAATCAACAGGAGGGCTCAATGGCCGACAATCTCGTTAAAATGATGAAGGAAAAGGACGTCGAGTTCGTCGATCTCCGGTTCACCGACCCGCGCGGCAAGATGCAGCACGTCACCTTCGATAAAGGCATGGTCGACGAGGATTTCTTCGAAGAAGGCCAGATGTTCGACGGCTCGTCCGTTGCTGGTTGGAAAACGATCAACGAGTCCGACATGCTGCTCAAGCCGGACACGAGCACCGCGATCATCGACCCGTTCTTCCAGCAGACCACGCTTGCGGTCTTCTGTGACATTCTCGACCCGATTTCGATGCAGCCATACGGCCGCGACCCGCGCACCACGGCGAAAAAGGCGGAAGCCTATCTGAAGCAGGCCGGTGTCGGTACGACCGCCTTCTTTGGTCCAGAAGCAGAATTCTTCGTTTTCGACGATGTTCGCTGGGACACGGCGCCTAACAAGACCGGCTATTCCTTTGACTCGACCGAGCTGCCGTTCAACACCGGCAAGGAATACCCAACAGGCAATATGGGCCACCGCCCGCACTCGAAGGGTGGTTATTTCCCGGTCCCGCCGATCGATTCCGAGCAGGACATGCGTTCGGAAATGCTCGCCGTCATGGGTGAGATCGGCCTCGAGCCAGAAAAGCATCACCACGAAGTGGCGCCTGCCCAGCACGAGCTTGGCATGAAGTTCTCGACGCTGACCAAGATGGCTGACCGTCTGCAGCTCTATAAGTACGTCATCCACAATGTGGCGCACCAGTACGGCAAGTCGGCAACCTTCATGCCGAAGCCTTACTTCAAGGACAATGGCTCGGGCATGCACGTCCACCAGTCGATCTGGGATGGCGACAAGCCGATGTTTGCTGGTGACGGCTATGCAGGTCTGTCGGAAAGCTGCCTGTTCTACATCGGCGGCATCATCAAGCACGCCAAGGCACTGAACGCGCTGACCAACCCGTCGACCAACTCCTACAAGCGTCTGGTCCCAGGCTACGAAGCGCCCGTCATGCTGGCTTACTCTGCTCGCAACCGCTCGGCATCGATCCGTATTCCTTTCGGCTCCAACCCGAAAGCAAAGCGTATCGAGACCCGTTTCCCGGATCCGACGGCGAACCCGTACCTCGCTTTTGCGGCCCTGCTGATGGCTGGCCTCGACGGTATCGAGAACAAGATCCATCCGGGCGATGCCATGGACAAGGATCTGTACGATCTGCCGCCGGAAGAAGCCAAGACCATCCCGCAGGTTTGCGGCTCGCTGCGTGAGGCGCTCGAGTGCCTCGATGCAGACCGCGACTTCCTGAAGAAGGGCAACGTGTTCGATGACGACCAGCTCGATGCCTATATCGACCTGAAGATGGAAGACGTTGAGCGTCTCCAGCTGCACCCGCACCCGGTCGAATTCGACATGTACTACAAGGTCTAGGACCAAGCTGTAGCAATGCGATTATGCCGGGGCAGAGATGTCCCGGCATTTTCATTTCTGCCGGCCGAGCTGTTTACAGTCTCGCAAAGCTCTTGTGTGTAGAGTGCAATGGACAAATATGGGACTCTCTGCGACCACAGAGTCCGGAAAATTCGACAGACTAAAGCCAGGCTGGAACGCGTCATATGAACACCGACCCTTACAACACCGCTCTCAATCTCGTCCCGATGGTTGTCGAACAGACAAGTCGCGGCGAGCGCGCCTTCGACATCTTCTCGAGGCTGCTGAAAGAGCGGATCATCTTCGTGACGGGCGGCATCGACGACGGCATGGCCGCCCTGATCACTTCGCAGCTCCTGTTCCTTGAGTCCGAGAGCCCGAAGAAAGACATCGCCATGTATATCAACAGCCCGGGCGGATACGTCTCCTCCGGTCTCGCGATCTATGACACGATGCAATATATCCGCTGCCCGATCTCGACGGTCTGTATCGGCCAGGCGGCAAGCATGGGCTCACTGCTTCTGGCGGCAGGTGAAAAGGACATGCGGATCGCGCTTCCGAATGCGCGCGTCATGGTGCACCAGCCATCTGGCGGCTTCCGCGGTGTCGCGACCGACATTGAGCGTCATGCAGAGGAAATCCTCGAGCTGAAGCGCCGTCTGAACAACATCTATGTGAAGCATACCGGCCAGGACTATGACACGATCGAGCGCAAGCTGGACCGCGACACGTTCATGACGGCCGAAGAGGCAAAGGAATTCGGCCTGATCGATCAGGTCTATGAGCGGCGCAAGGACGAAGAAAAGTAGTGGAGCGGGGCGCCTGTGCATCTGCACTTGCGCAACCGGGTTCACCAAATAAGATCACTGTCTAGAGGGATTTCTCGCGCGGCATAAATCGTGCGTTAAAGGCTCCCAAGCTAAGAGGTAGCCATGACAAAGCAAAACGGCTCCGGCGATTCTAAGAATACGCTCTATTGCTCTTTCTGTGGAAAGAGCCAGCACGAAGTCAAAAAACTGATCGCTGGCCCCACCGTGTTCATCTGTGATGAATGCGTGGAGCTCTGCATGGACATCATCCGTGAAGAGAGTAAGGCGGCAGGCTTCAAATCGAAAGAGGGCGTTCCGAGCCCGCGCGAAATCTGTGACGTGCTGGACGATTATGTGATTGGCCAGAAGTACGCAAAGCGCATCCTCTCGGTCGCCGTGCATAACCATTACAAGCGTCTCTCGCATGCCTCCTCGTCTGACGGGGTGGAGCTGGCGAAATCGAACATTCTGCTTGTCGGCCCGACGGGGTGCGGCAAGACGCTATTGGCGCAGACGCTGGCGCGTATCCTCGATGTGCCATTTACCATGGCCGACGCAACGACGCTTACCGAAGCTGGCTATGTCGGTGAGGACGTCGAGAATATCGTGCTGAAGCTGCTTCAGTCTGCCGACTATAATGTCGAGCGGGCCCAGCGCGGCATCGTCTATATCGATGAGATCGACAAGATTTCGCGCAAGTCCGACAACCCGTCCATCACGCGTGACGTGTCGGGCGAGGGTGTCCAACAGGCGCTTCTGAAGATCATGGAAGGCACTGTTGCCGCTGTGCCGCCGCAAGGTGGGCGCAAGCACCCGCAGCAGGAATTCCTCCAGGTCGATACGACGAACATCCTGTTCATTGTGGGCGGCGCGTTTGCCGGTCTCGACAAGATCATCTCCTCGCGCGGTGAAGGCACCCGCATCGGCTTTGGCGCCGATGTGAAGGATCCGGATGCCCGCGGTGTTGGCGAAGTGCTGCGTGAGACTGAGCCTGAAGACCTTCAGCGCTATGGCCTCATTCCAGAGTTCATCGGCCGTCTTCCTGTCATCGCGACGCTGGAGGACCTCGATGAGGATGCGCTGATCGAAATCCTGACCCAGCCGAAGAACGCCCTGCTGAAGCAGTATCAACGCCTCTTCGACATGGAAGACGTTGAGCTGACCTTCACGGATGAAGCCCTCACGGCCGTTGCCCGCAAGGCGATTGCCCGCAAGACAGGCGCACGCGGCCTGCGGTCCATCATGGAGGGCATTCTGCTCGACACGATGTTCGACCTGCCGACGCTGCGCGGTGTCGAAGAGGTTGTCGTCAATGGCGAAGTTGTGGAGGGCCACGCCGCGCCGCTCTACGTCCACGCCAAGCAGGCCAAGCCAAGCGAAGCTTCCTGACGTTAAAGTCACAGGAAATGCGACACGACGGCCTGTTCAACACTGCTTGAACGGGCCGTTTTTGTTGCCACATCATTCTCAGAAGGCCGGAATCGTCAGAACGTAAGGTGACGCCCGGCCCGGATCGCTGCTGAGCAGGATCCATTTTCTTTAGAGGAGGCATGAATGCCCAAAAAAACCCTCCCAGTATTGCCGCTCCGGGATATCGTGGTCTTTCCAGACATGGTCGCCCCGCTTTTCGTCGGCAGGGACAAGTCGGTTGCCGCGCTGGAAATGGTCGATGAAGGCGAGAACGAGATCATGCTCGTTGCGCAGAAAGACCCATCCACCGATGAGCCGACCGGCGATGACGTACATTCGCTCGGTACGGTCGCAACGATCCTGCAGCTCTTGAAGCTGCCAGACGGCACGGTGAAAGTGCTCGTCGAAGGCTCGTCGCGCGCACGTATCGTGTCGTTCAATGACCGTGACACCTATTTCGACGCCGATGTCGAACTCGTTGAGCCGGAAGAGGGCGATACGGGTGAAGTGCAGGCGCTGGCCCGCGCTGTCATCGACCAGTTCGAGAACTATGCAAAGCTAAACCGCAAGATCCCGCCAGAGTCCGTGGCGACGGTTTCGCAGATCACCGAAGCCGGCAAGCTGGCTGACGCGGTCGCTTCACAGCTCCAGGTCAAACTCTCCGACAAGCAGGAACTGCTCGAGCTTTCGAATGCGCGTGAGCGCCTCGAAAAGGTCTTCGCTCTCATGGAGGGCGAGATGGGCATGATGCAGATGGAGCGGAAGATTAAAAACCGCGTAAAGCGTCAGATGGAGAAGACCCAGCGCGAGTATTACCTGAATGAGCAGATGAAGGCCATTCAGCGTGAGCTCGGCGATTCTCCTGAAGGCGAGCGCGATGAGATCGCCGAGCTGGAAGACAAGCTGCGCGAGGCCCCGCTTAGTGAGGAAGCCCGCACGAAGGCTGATCAGGAGCTGAAGAAGCTTCGCCAGATGAGCCCGATGTCGGCTGAATCCACCGTGGTGCGGAACTATCTGGACTGGATGGTGTCGCTGCCTTGGGGCAAGCGCACGGATATCTCGACCGATCTCGACAAGGCCGAGGGCCAGCTCGACGAAGACCATTATGGTCTCGATAAGGTCAAGGAACGGATCATCGAGTATCTTGCCGTGCAGAAGCGCACGAAGAAGCTCAAAGGCCCGATTCTCTGCCTCGTCGGCCCTCCAGGTGTCGGTAAGACCTCGCTTGGCAAGTCGATTGCCGAGGCGACGGGCCGTGAATTCGTTCGCGTGTCGCTTGGCGGCGTGCGGGACGAAAGCGAGATCCGTGGTCACCGCCGGACCTATATCGGCTCCATGCCGGGCCGGATCATCCAGTCGATGAAGAAGGCGAAGACGGGCAACCCGCTCTTCCTTCTCGATGAGATCGACAAGATGGGTATGGACCATCGCGGCGACCCGGCATCGGCGCTTCTCGAAGTGCTCGACCCGGCGCAGAACTCGACGTTCAACGACCACTATCTGGAAGTCGATTACGACCTTTCGGACGTGATGTTCGTGACGACGGCGAACTCGCTCAACATGCCGCAGCCGCTTCTCGATCGTATGGAAGTGATCCGCATCGCCGGTTACACCGAGGACGAGAAGCTGGAGATCGCAAAGCGCCACCTCTTCCCGAAAATCCGCAAGGATCACGGCCTCGCAGACAGCGAGTGGCAGGTGGACGACAGCGCGATCCGCGACCTCATCCGCTATTACACGCGTGAGGCCGGTGTCCGTAGCCTTGAGCGTGAGCTTGCCAAGCTTGCCCGCAAGGCGGTGAGGCAGATCGCGCAGAGCGACAAGACAGTGATCACCATCACGTCTGAAAACCTCAGCGAGTACTCCGGCGTGCGCAAGCACCGCTACGGCCTCGCAGACGATGAGGATCAGATCGGTGCGGTGACGGGCCTTGCCTGGACCGAAGCTGGCGGTGATCTCCTGACCATCGAAGCGGTCAAGATGCCTGGCCGGGGCAGCATGAAAGTCACGGGTAACCTCCGCGATGTAATGAAAGAGTCCATCCAGGCGGCAAGCTCGCTGGTGCGCTCGCGTGCGGTCATGGTTGGCATCAAGCCGAGCCAGTTCAACACGACCGACATCCACGTGCACGTGCCGGATGGCGCGACACCTAAGGACGGTCCGTCAGCTGGTATTGCCATGACGACAGCTATCGTCTCGCTACTGACTGGCAACCCTGTTCGCCGCGATGTGGCGATGACGGGCGAAGTGTCCCTGCGTGGACGCGTCCTGCCGATTGGCGGTCTCAAGGAGAAGCTTCTCGCGGCCCTGCGCGGCGGCATCAAGACGGTGCTGATTCCACAGGAGAATGAGAAGGACCTCGATGAGATCCCGGACGTGGTGAAGGAAGGGCTGGAGATCATTCCAGTGACGGACATCAATGAGGTGTTCTCACATGCCCTCGTCCAGCCACTGTCAGAGATTGAGTGGTCGGATGCTGATGAAGCTGCGCTGCAGGCCTCGCTTTCGGGCAAGTCTGGCGACAGCGACGGCGAGGCAACTGTCCGCCACTAGGCTCCAACGCACAAAATAACACATGAAGAGACGGCCCCTGCAGAGATGCTACAGGGGCCGTCTTGCATTTCTGGCAAGGGTGAAGCAAAAGTCGCGCGAAGGGCGGTTAGCTCAGTTGGTAGAGCATCTCGTTTACACCGAGAGGGTCAGCGGTTCGAGCCCGTTACCGCCCACCATTTTCCCAAATCACTTCTGGCGGCGCCAGGCGCGGTAGGCGGCGATCAGGCAGGCAACGCCGAGTCCAAGCGCGGCAAGAGCTAGAAAATGCATGACAGGTCTCCGGTTGAGGTGATCTGGATGCTCTATGGTATTGCGCTCAGCCAATCGATCCAGCCGGTCGAGGCAATCGAACTTATGCTGGCACGCGACTTTCGTTCGCGCGTGCGAGACGAGCTGCTTCCACGTCGTCTACCATGGCTTCATATTCCGGAGGTAGCGGCGGAGACTGACGCTCAACGCCGAGATAGGCGACAACGTCATCCATGGTAACCCGGTCGCGCTTGCGGCTTGCAAAACGTGCGATGATGCGCACTGTCGCGCCAGTCTTTCCATTGCGGGTGAAGTCGTGCTGAAGACACATATAGGTGTCCGTCCAGCCGACGAGGCGGGTTTCTATCTCGAAACGGTCGCGCCAGCTCAGCATTCTGGAAAACGTAACGGATTCAGCGCAGACGACAGGAAACCATCCGCGTTTTCTCAGTTTGGGCCAGGTGCCCGTCCTGACAATGTAATTGATGACGGCAAGATCACTGAAAGAGAAGTACCGGCTGTTCGTCATGTGCGCGAACATGTCCTGATCGGTCAGCATCACGCGTGATCGCAACCGCGTCACGTCGAACAGGCTGACGCGTGGGCGGGCCAGACTGGCGCGCAGGAAAACGAGCAGCAATCGAAAGAAGAGGTTCATCGCGCAACCTGTAGAAACTATTGCAGGCGGCTATGCATGTTCCGAACCAGATCTGCGTTGAAATTGACGATGTGCGAGACAGCTTCGTGCGAGAAGATTGCGCCTGTGTACCATGTCGAATTCTGCCCCTGGATGGAGCGCATGTCGGTTAATAGGCCGCCAGAGATCGCCTCGGGACGGTACTGGGCGAAATACTTCCACATCTTCTGCAGGATGACGTTGGTTACGTTGGCACCGCGTTTCTCGACTCCGGCGCGGAGCAGTTCCTGAAGTTCGGAAGAGGTATAGTCGCCTGACAATTGTCCTGCGAGGTAGAGGTGTCCGCCGAGTTCTGCCTCAAACCCGTCGTGTCTTGCTGAAAGGAGCTGGCCGCGCGCTGCGCCCGGCACGACTGAATCCTTGAATGCCTCGACGTGAACGTCGGTGAACCAGCCCTCTGCCGCCAGCAGCGTTGTTGTGTACCCGTTCCAGTCGACCGATTGTGAGATGCTGGTTTCCAGTTCAGTCGCGTTCGTCATGCGCGTGAACTCATCAAGCGGAATAGCGCAGACGATCAAATCGAAACTGTGCGTAGTGCCATCCTCGGTCGTGAGAGTGGGGCGGGCACCTGAGCGGTCAATCGCCGTGATCCTGGAATTGAGCCGAACATCAAGGTCGTGCGCGATCCGCCGCCAGAACTCCCCCCAACCCTCAACAGGCATTTTCAGTTGTTTGAGAAGCCCCGTGAAAATCAGGTTCATGTCGTTCCAGCGCAGGGCCTGGACAGTTGGAACCTCGTCAATGAAGCCATAGGCGATGTTCGTTGTGGAGCGCAGCATGAAGTTCTCAATTTTCCCGAGCTTTCGTGCCCGCAGCCAGTCCTGGATGGGCATCGCAGCTTCATCGAGGGCAGCTTGCGACGGCTTATCTGCATTCAGGGAGTTTTCGAGTTTCTGCTTGTCGCGCCAGTACCGCATGACCTGAAGGGGAAGGGCGGGGCCATCTCCTGACTTAACGAACTTCATGAAATCATCGCCTTCGAAGCGCTGGTCTCCGAGTGGAGACATCGGCATGCGAAGTTCTTTCATCCAACGATTTGTGATTCGATGAGAGAAGGTGGCGTAGCAGGTTCCCATCTCGACGACGTTCTGGCCGTGGTAATAGGTAAAGGACTTGCCGCCCGGCTCACTCAGCGCTTCGAAAACAACGGGATCGAATGCACCTGTCTCCGAAAGCATTCGCGCGATGCTCAAGCCTGCCGGACCGCCTCCGATAATGCCGACGCTCTTCAAACTACTCACGCTTACTGGCCCACTCTTACAGAAGCTATACCCTTAGCGGAAAGCAAGTCTTGGAGGCGCGCAAGGGTAGAACTACATAATTCATTTCAGGATGCAGGTCTTAGCGGAATTTTTGCCACAGTTTTGGGAGCGATTAACTAAATACCGCTACGGCTTCCTGTGTAATGGACAGATCCCAAGACCCGTCTGAGACCGTCGTCGCGCTTTTTGGTCGCCTGCCAAAGGGCACCGAAGGCTTGCAGCAGCAGATTTATGCGCAGCAGCAGGTGATGGTTATCAAGAACCAGCTCGCCATGGGTCTTATCAATATCGTGAATGGCCTGTTGGTTGCCGTGGGTGCTGCCGCGCACGCCCCATTGCGCAGCATCCTGATCTGGTATTTGCCAATCATGTTTATGGGGATCATTCAGGTTTTTTCCTGGTTGAGCTTCAGAAAACGGCCCAAGCCGGAACGGGTTACTGGCAGCTATCTGCGCAAGGCTGAACTTGCATCCCTGGCGATTGGTACGGTGTGGGGCGCAGCGTCTCTCATGCTCGCAAGCAATGAAAGTGATGCGCACCTTCTCTTCGTCTGGATGATGCAAGCAGGCATGGCCGCGGGTCTGACGAGCATACTCGGCCCTGCGCCTCGCATAACGTCCCGATTCGTTTTTGCCTGCCTGTTTCCTGTGACCGTAATGAACTTTGTGCGCGGGGGCGATTATGCTCTCACGATCGCGGTCCTGGGCACCATATTCATGGCCGTTCTGGTACAAGGCAGCATCAATAGCTACCGCCAGCTCAAGTCCCTTGTCGCGACAGTTCATGAGAGCAACGGCGCGCGTGAGCGGCTTGCTGATGCGATCGAGTCCTCGAACGACGCCTTTGCATTCTACGATTCCGAGAATGATCTCACGATCGCGAATGCCCGGCATCGCGACTGGTTTGCCAGCGAAAAGCCAGACTATTCGAAAGAGGGCGAGGACAGTGTGCCTGTGCTTCTGGATAGTGGTCGGTGGCTGATGCGTTCAACCCGCAAGACCGCCAAGGGCGGGGCGGTTGTCGTGCATACTGACATCACCGCGCTGAAGACCCGCGAGCGCGAGCTTATCGAAGCGCAACGCGAAGCTGTCGAGGCAGATGAAGCCAAGAGCCGTTTCCTGTCGACGATGAGCCACGAGCTGCGCACGCCAATGAACATCATTCTGGGCTTTTCGAAGCTCATGACGGGCGAATCAAAGATCGCGCTGTCGCCTGACGATGTACGCGAATATGCCGATAATATTCACGCCAGCGGCACGCACCTTCTGAAGCTCATCAATGATATCATCGATTATTCCAAGGTCGGCCTCGAGCGGATGCCGGTGCATGCCGTGGAGCTCGATACGCGCGCGCTCCTGTCTGAAGCGATCACGCTGGCTGCGGGCTTTGAGGGCAAGGCATCGACCGACGTATTCGATGTGAGCGTTTCGGCGAAGTTGAGCATGCTGCATGCCGATGAGACGGCAACGAAGCGGATCCTGATCAATCTGGTGACGAATGCGATCCGGTTTAACGAGCCGGGCAAGAAGATTGTCATCCGGGCGGGCGTGGACCCAGATGGGGCGCCATTCATCGCGGTGCGTGACTTCGGTCAGGGTATTCCGGAAAGCAAGCTTGAAAAGGTGTTTGACGCTTTCTATCAGGCCGACAGCCATCTCGACCGCGACCATGGTGGTACGGGTCTTGGGCTGACGCTCTGCCGCCATCTGGCGCGTCTGATGTCCGGCGACGTGGTCCTCAAGTCCCGCGTTGGTGTGGGCACGACGGCCATCCTGACGCTGCCGCCATCGGCGGTCGGCAAGAATTCCTCGCGCGCGGCGCCGAGCGATGATGATGAGTGGATCGGTCCGATTGAGCGCGACGTCGCCTGATCGTCCTGACGCAGCCTACCAGTAGGCGTCCAGCTGTTCAGCAATCTCGAAAGCAGGCCGGCCCATTGCGGGTGAGGTCCGAAGCCCGATCATGGCAGATCCGTCGAGTGCGGAGTCCTTGTCGCTCTCCTCATTCCAGCGCGTGCCAGCCACAAAGCCGAAATCGAGGCTGGAGAGAAACTGGCCGAACTCCAGCTCGCGCTCATCCTTGAAGAGCGGCAACCAGACGAGGAATACCGCTTTGGGCCAGCGTTTCATGGCGCGGGGCAGCCAGCCTGCGAGTTCTTCCATGTCCCGCTCTGTCTCATAGCTCGGATCGAGGAAGACAAAGGCACGCTCGCGGCTGCGCGGCTGGAGCCTTAGGGCGCCGTTATAGCCATCATCCTTGATGGCGCGGGTGCGCTTGTCGTCGCCAAGGCTGGTCACGAGCTTCTCGTACTCAGCAGGGTGGCGCTCAAAGAAGACCATCCGGTCATTCTCGCCAAGGCAGTGGCGGGCAATCGCGGGGGAACCGGGATAGGCTGCGGGCGTCGCTGCGCGTACATGGTCCAGCCAGGGCTTAATGAGCGATGGTGGGGTCTTGTCTGCGAGGAGGCGCAGCACGCCCTCATCGGCCTCTGCCGTCTTGCGGGACTGTTTGTCCGAGAGGTCATACGTCCCGGCAGCCGAATGGGTTTCCATGTAGAGCCATGGATGGGTCGCTTGCCGGGCGATGTTCAGAATTGAAAACAGGACTGCGTGCTTGAACACGTCAGCCCTGTTTCCGGCATGATAGCCATGCTGGTAGGAAAGCAAGACTTACTCGCCGTCTGCTTCTGCGAGGGAGGCCTGACGGGCCGCCTCGAACTCATTGCCTTCATACCAGGTCGGCCATTCATCGGAATTGATGATCTCTAGCCCGACCTCGTAGAGAGCGGTGACGTCTTCCACCATGCCTTCGAGGTTCCAGTCTTCGGAATACTCATCCATCGGCTTGTGGTAGCGCTGCGCGGTGTAGGTGTCGGCAGCAGCGCGGCCAGCGGCGATCCCGCCATCGCGCTTGTCGATGCCGCCATCTGCGTAGAGCATCGGCACACCCTTCTTGGCGAAGGAGATGTGGTCAGAGCGGTAGAAGGAGCCGGCTTCCGGACGTGGGTCTGGTTCGACGACGCGGTCCTGTGCTTCAAGCTTCGCTTCGAGAATGTCCTCAAGCTCCGACGCGCCATACCCGACGACGACCATTTCCTTGGTGCGGCCAACAGGCAGCATGCCGTCCATATTGATACCAGCGACGATCTGGTTCAGCGGCACGGTCGGGTTATCAGCATAGTAAGCCGAGCCGAGCAGACCGGATTCTTCCAGCGTGACGGAGACGAAAAGGCCGGAACGTGGATGTTCGCTAGCCGCCATGGCTTCGGCAATCTCGAGAAGCGCGGCAGAGCCGGTCGCATTGTCGACAGCGCCGTTGAAGATGTCATCCTGGTAGAAGTCTTCGGTTGGTGCGCCGGTGCGCTCGCCGCTCTTCTTGCCGAGGTGGTCCCAGTGTGCGGTGAAGAGGACGTACTCGTCTGGACGCTCAGTGCCAGGCAGGACGCCAACCACGTTGCGGGAGTCCATCGTGTCCACCGTCTGGACGATATTGCCGGACACGGTGAGGTCAGCCATGTCGACAGCCTCGAAGCCTGGCTCCTTGGCCGCAGCTTTTTGCTCTTCGAAGTCGAGGCCGGCATCCTCGAATAGTGACACAGCAACATCGCGCGTGATCCAGGATTCGAAGGTCGTGCGGCTCGCGCCGCCATCGCCGCGAACGAGGTCAGCCTGTGCGCCAGACCAGGAGTTGCCAACGACTTCCCATGGATATGACGCAGGCTCTGTTTCGTGGATCACAATCGCGCCTGTCGCGCCCTGACGTGCGGCTTCCTCGAACTTGTAGGTCCAGCGGCCATAATAAGTCATGGCGCGGCCATTGAAGAGATCGTCGGTGCCGCGCGCAAAGCCCGGATCGTTGACGAGCATCACGACGGTTTTGCCCTCGACGTCGAGGCCTTCATAGTCGTTCCAGTCATATTCCGGGGCGACGACGCCATAGCCGACGAAGACGAGTTCGGAATCGCTGAAGGACAGCTCTGTTTCATTCTGGCGCTTGGTCCAGAGGACGGCGTCTTCTTTCAACGTGAGCTCCATTGGCTCACCAGCGGACAGACCGTTGATCGTCATGCCGGAAACGGACTCGTCCAGCGTCTGCTCGACCATACCGACGGTCTGGAACCAGCCGCCATCTTCGCCGCCCGGCTCAAGGCCGACGCGTTCCATTTCGCGGGCGATCCAGAGCGCTGAGTTCTCCCCAGCTTCGCTACCCGGGCCGCGGCCTTCATAGGCGTCATCGGCGAGTGTCGCGACGCGCGCGGCGATGTCTTCAGCGGTGATCTCAGTGGACGTGCTTTCTGGCAGCGGCAGGATCAGCTCGGAGTCTTCGAAGGACGCGGTCTGATCCATGTCGCCAGCGTCCGCCTCGACGTTCGCGTCAGCCTGGTTCGTATCCGTCTCGTCGGCTGGGGTGGCCGGGTCAGAGCAGGCTGCAAGGGCAAGCAGCGAAACGGCGGGCCAGAATGTACGCATCATGAAAGACTCCTGATTTAATATCTGGCGGTGTTGTGACACAGGCGTGCGAGCCTCACAAGAAAGCGGATGGAGGCCGCTGTCCTTGCGTCAGTCGGAGCCGGGCAGGGGAATATATTCCTCTTCGCCATCAGGCAGTGAGAAACGGGTATTCTGCCAGTTGCCCGCGATCGATGCGGTCCAGCCCTCGCGTGCCTCGTCGATCAGGTCCTGACGGCTCGCGACGAGGTTCCAGTCGATGAGGCGTGGGCCGTCCATGGTCTGACCGCCTGCCAGCATGAGATGGCTATTGGGGGCGGCGGTCACTTGAACGGTCTGTCCGGGCTTCAGAATGATCATGGCGCCATCGCCATGGCTCGTTCCGGCAATCTGGACGGAGCCACCGGCGACATAGATGGCGCGCTCATCAGCTGCATCGCCTGGAATCTCAAAGTCGGCGCCATCCGCCGTGGTCAGGCCGAGATACCAGATGCCCCATGGGAACTCGACCGGTGAGCGATGGCCCCAGGCTTCCCCGGCGAGGAGCTGCGCGCGGGCACCGCCAAGGTAAAATTCAGGCAGCGTGTCCTTCGGATGGTGGGTGAAGGATGGTGGGCAATCCTCGTGCGTTTTTGGCAAGGCGACCCAGGTCTGGATGCCGTGCATGCGCATGCCGGCAGCGCGCTCCTCATCAGGGGTGCGTTCGGAATGGACGATGCCGCGGCCAGCTACCATCCAGTTCACTGCGCCCGGCCGGATCGTGATGTCAGAGCCAACCGTGTCCCTGTGCGCGATCGCGCCTTCGAACAGATAGGTGACCGTCGCAAGGCCAATATGCGGGTGCGAGCGAACGTCAAAGCCCTTGCCGGGCGGATAGTCCACCGGTCCGAAATGATCGAAGAAGATGAAAGGCCCGACCATGCGCCGCTTATGGAAGGGGAGGACGCGGCGCACCTTGAAGCCGCCGCCAAGATCGCGGGGCCGGGCGTCTATGACGAGGTCTACCGGATCGGACATGCGCGCTTTTCCTTGTCTTGAGACGTTGAGCGTCCATCTTGGCCCAAGTGAGCGCTGACCTGAATAGCTATCTTGAGGAATTACGGGCCTGCCGCATGTGCGCGGGCCAGATGCAGCGCTTTCCCAACCCGATTGTCCGGGCTGCGCCGGGTGCGCGTATCCTCATCGCCAGTCAGGCACCGGGCAATCTCGCTGACCGCTCGTCAAAGCCATTCGCGGATCCGTCCGGTGTGCGCCTGCGCGACTGGATGGGGGTGAGCGAGGACGAGTTCTATGACGAGTCGCGCATCGTCATCGCGCCGATGGGCTTCTGCTTTCCTGGCTATGACAAGAACGGCGGTGACCTGCCGCCGATGAAGGTCTGCGCGCCGACCTGGCGGGCCGGATTGCTGGAGCGTCTGCCTGATCTTGAGCTGGTCCTCGCGATCGGTGGCTATGCGCAAAAGTGGCATCTTGGGCAGGCGGCCTCAAAGACACTCACTGAAACGGTTCGTAACTGGCGCACCCATCTTGAGGCCGGTATCCTGCCGACACCGCATCCAAGCTGGCGCAACAATGCGTGGCTGAAGAAAAACCCCTGGTTCGAGACGGACATCCTGCCCGTCCTCCGACAGAAAGTGAGAGACCTGCTTTGAAATGGCTGACTTATCTTCTCCTGCTTGGACTTTGTGCCTGCGCGACGCCGAAGATGCAGGGCGCCCTGATGCCTGATCAACCTGTTGAAGCGAAGCTGGTGCCGGACGAGTCGACCTTTGTCAGCTCTGATGGCGCGCAGCTGGGGCTGACCGTATGGCCGGGCAAGACGGACGGGGAAGACATAGACCATGTGATCGTCGGCGTGCACGGCATGAATGACTATGCCGAGGCTTTCCATATGGCGGCGCCATGGTTCGCAGAGCGCGGCGTCACGACCTATGCATACGACCAACGCGGCTTCGGAAGATCGCTCCAGCGGGGGATATGGCCTGAACCGGAACTGATGCGCGAAGATTTGCGTCAGGCTGTGCGTCTGGTGCGTGAGCGCCATCCGGATGCGACATTGACCATTGTGGGCGTGTCCATGGGCGGCGCGATGTCGATGACGGCTTTTGCTGGGGACAACCCGCCAGTTGGTGCTGACCGGCTGATCCTGTCAGGACCGGGGCTGCGCGGTTGGGGATCCATGAACTGGCTCTATCGCGGCGCGCTCTGGGCGTCTGCGCATAGCAGGCCCGGCTGGGTCGTTCGCCCTCCGCGCGGCGTGAAGATCGAGCCGTCAGACAATATCGAAATGCTGCGCAGGATGTGGGCCGACCCGCTGCGGATGACCGACAACCGGATCGATCAGGTCTATGGCGTCGTCGCACTGATGGAGGAGGCGCATCTTGCCGCGCCGCGCCTTCCAGCGGATCTGCCGACGCTGCTCACCTATGGGGCGAAGGATATCGTCATTCCGGCTGCCGGGGTGAAGCGCACCATGAAGGTGCTGCCGCCACATGTGCGCACAGCCTATTACCCGAATGGGTATCATATGCTGCTGAGAGACCTGCAGGCCGAAACAGTTTACGCGGATATGTGGGCTTTCATGCAAGATCCTTCTGCGCAGCTGCCGTCCGGCGTTTCAAGCATACCTGCCAAGTGAACGAAGCAGTTGACCGTGCATGCCAGCACGCTAAGGCCGGGACGAGACAGTCAGGAGAGTATCCATGTTCGACCATCCTTCCTTCGACGGCCATGAGAGTGTCCACATGTTCGAGGACAAGGCGAGCGGTCTGAAGGCCATTATCGCCGTCCACTCGACGGCGCTTGGCCCTGCCGCAGGTGGTTGCCGGATGTGGAACTATGCGACCGGCGAGGAAGCGCTGCGCGATGCGCTGCGCCTCTCCAAGGGGATGAGCTTCAAGAATGCGATGGCGGGCCTCCCGCTCGGCGGCGGCAAGGCCGTGATCTGGGGCAACTCCAAAACCGACAAGTCACCCGAGCTTTTCGAGGCCTTTGGGCGCGCGATCCAGTCCCTGAACGGAACGTACTATACCGCTGAAGATGTCGGTATCAGCACCAAGGACATGGAAATCGTCGCGACGCAGACGAAATACGTCGCCGGTCTGGACCAGGGCGAGGCTGCAAGCGGCGACCCGTCGCCGATCACCGCGCTTGGCGTCTATCGCGGCATCAAGGCCAGCGCAAAGCGCGCCTTCGGCAGCGATGACCTCTCTGGCCGCCGTATCGCGGTGCAGGGTGTCGGCCATGTCGGCGGGTATCTCTGTGACCACCTCGCCAAGGAAGGCGCGGAACTGATCATCACCGACATCGATGAGGCGCTCCTGAAAGAGGTAAGCGCACGCACTGGCGCAAAGATCGTCTCGACGGACGAGATCTATGACCAGCATGTCGATATTTTCTCCCCGAATGCGCTGGGCGCCGTCATCAATCCGGAAACGCTGCCGCGCCTGAAGGCCCGTGTCGTTGCCGGCGGCGCCAACAACCAGCTTTCGATCGCTGAAATGGACGTGGCGCTGCGTGACCGCGGCATTCTTTACGCACCTGACTATGTGATCAATGGCGGCGGCATCATCAACGTCGCAGCCGAAATCTCCGGCGCCTATTCGCGCAACTGGGTGATGGGCAAGCTGAACGTGTTGATCGAGACGCTCGAAGAAGTGCTGGATGAAGCGCTGAAGCAGAATGCGCCGACAAACGAAGTGGCTGAGCAGATTGCGCGCACGAGGATTGCGAACGCAAAGCCTGCCTGATCAAACAGCTCAATCTAGAAAGAAAAGCGTCAGTCCGGGGACTGACGCTTTTTTATTGAGTGGTGATCTTGGCCGGGCCGGTTTCGCCCTAACGGCGAAGGGACCACCAGCCGCGCCGCTTTGGCTTCTCGTCCTTCTTGGACGCCTCTTCCTTCTGGTCGTCCGACTTGTCATTGGTGACCAGGACAGGCTCGCTTGCGATCGGCTTGTCTTCCTCGAACACGGCCGAGGTTTTCGCGGGCGCTGGCTCTTCAGCTTTTTCTTCGGGAGCAGGCGCTTCGGCGACAGGCTCAGGCGTTTCTGCCTTTACCTCAGCCGGAACTGGTGTCGCTTCTGGCGCGGCTTCAGGCTCGCCTGCCTGTTCGTCACTACCAGACGCTTCGGCGGACGTGTCGACCTCGGCCTCAGTGTTCTTTGGCTTCCCGTTGCGCTTGCCGCCTCTGCGGCGTGAGCGTGACCGGCGCGACCGAGGTTTCTCGTCCTGCTTGCTGTCAGAGGCTTCTGCGTCATTGCCGTCATTGTCTGACGAGCCGTCGCTGTCGCTTGCGTCCTGTTTGACGGCGTCGAGGGCGACAGTCTTGGCGAGCTGCGGCTGGGATGCCGTGGCGCGGCTTGCCTCGTCCGGATCGGGCAGGGCAGGCGGGGTTTCGTCCAGCATGGCCGGGGCGCTGTGGGCGAGACCATCAAGGAGCGCGCCGCCATCGAGTGGCACGATCGGGTTTGGCTCACGGCGTCTGCGGCGACCGCCGCGGCGGCCACGGCGACGGCGCTTGCGCGATCCGCCAGACTGGTCGTCATTGTCCGACTGGTCGTCAGAGGCGGCTTCATTGTCGCTATCGTTCTCGCTCTCGGACTCGTCAGCCTCATCGGCTTCGTCCTCGGCGGCCTCGTCATCTGCCTCGTCTGGCAGTTGATCGTCATCCTCATCGCCAATGATATGGCGGCTGCGATCCTGCTTGCGATTGCGGCGCGACTTCTGGTTCGGGTCTTTCTCCGCATCAATGCGGAAATCGCCCGGCAGAAGCTCGTCAGACGAGCTGATCGAGATGGCGAAACCGGCGACATCCTCGATATCGGTAACGGCTTCGCGCTTATTGTTGAGCAGGTAGAGCGCAACTTCTGTCGGTGCGTGCACGGTGATGGAGGAAAGGCCACCGCCAGCCGCACGGGCTTCGAGGGCGCGCAGCAGCTGCAGCGCCGCAGACGGCACGGAGCGGCGACGGCCGGTGCCGTTACAGGCTTCGCACGGGTCCGACGTTGCCTGGAGCACACCCGCGCGGCGGCGCTGGCGCGAGATTTCCATCAGGCCGAACTGCGAGATCTTTCCGCACTGAACACGGGCGCGGTCAATCTTGAGGCAATCCTTGAGCTTCTTCTCGACCGCCCGGTTGTTCTTGTTCTCCTCCATATCGATGAAGTCGATGACAATCAGGCCAGCAAGGTCGCGCAGGCGCATCTGGCGGCAGGCTTCTTCGGCTGCTTCCAGATTGGTGCGCAGAGCCGTCTGCTCGATATTGCGTTCCTTGGTCGCCTTGCCCGAGTTCACGTCGATGGCGACCAGCGCTTCAGTCTGGTTGATGACGAGATAGCCACCGGACTTCATCTGCACCGTCGGGGAGAAGATGGAGTCGAGCTGGTCCTCGACCGATTCAGAAACGAAAAGCGGCGCAGCGGACTTCCACTGTTTCACTTTGCGGGCCTGCGTCGGCATGATCATCTTCGAGAGGTCTTTCGCCTCGCGATAGGCGGACGGGCCCTGGATGACGACTTCCTCAATGTCCTTATCGAACATGTCGCGCATCGCGCGGTGCACGAGGCCGCCTTCTTCATGGATGATGCAAGGCGCAATCGATTCCATGGTCCGGTGACGGATATTGTCCCAGAGCTTCTGGAGGTATTCATAGTCCCGGCGAATGTCGGTCTTGGTACGCTTAGCGCCGGCTGTACGCACGATCAGCCCCATGCCGTTCGGCACATCGAGGCTGGACATGATTTCTTTCAGGCGCTTGCGGTCAGCGCCATTGGTGATCTTGCGGGAGATGCCGCCGCCGCGCGGCGTGTTCGGCATGAGAACGCTGTAGCGGCCAGCCAGCGACAGGAAAGTGGTCAGCGCTGCGCCTTTATTGCCGCGCTCTTCCTTGACGACCTGTACCAGCATGACCTGCCGGCGGCGGATCACTTCCTGGATCTTGTAGCGCTTTGAGCTCGACTGTGGCTTTGGCTTGGCAGCAGCGGCTTCGGCTGCGGCTTCATCGGCGTCTGAGTCGCCTTCGCCATTGTCGTCATCATCTTCGTCGGTGTCGCGCTCATCATCGACATCATCTTCGTCTTCCTCAGCGGCGGCGCGGGCGGCATCCTGCAGCAGCGCTTCGCGGTCTTCCTGGGGAAGCTGATAATAGTCTGGATGGATTTCGCTGAAGGCCAGGAAGCCGTGGCGGTTGCCGCCATATTCGACAAAACAGGCCTGAAGGGATGGCTCTACGCGCGTGACTTTCGCGAGATAGATGTTGCCCCTTAGCTGTTCCTTACCTGCGGTTTCGAAGTCAAAGTCGTCTACGCGTCCGTCCGAAACGAGCGCCACCCGGGTCTCTTCCGGGTGGACCGCATCGATCAGCATCAATTTGCTCATAGCTTATCGCCTTGTGATCTGGCGGCGCGGCGCGGTAATGGACCGTGCTGCAGCGAACGCCAGTTAAGTTGTGACGGGATATCCTGCGCCAGCGCGTCTGCGCGCCAGTAGGCGCTAGTCTCGACGTTGCTTTCAGTGGCGAAAGATACATTACAAGTTGTTCCGTGTCCGATCAGGCCATGCGCGGAGTGGTTCCGTTCGCATACCATCTGGGAAATGGTCTTGGCCTCCAAATAGAGGTCCGTCTGACCATGCCGAAAGCCGACGCTAAAGAAAAGCTATAAAATCAGAGAATATCAAAATAGGCAGCGCAAGCAGCGACAGTAAACGCTTGATTAATGAAGGCAGTGCAGACTCTGGGTCACGCGATTAATCCAATTTCCAGCAGGCTGCGGGCGAGATGTTTCGAACACTTTTTCTCATCATCGGCTTCCTTGCAGGCGTGGTCGGCCACGCCTTTGCGACCGAGATCAACGAGATCCGCGTCGAGGGCGCGGGCGAATATACCAGAATCACGCTGGCCGCCGATGGTGAGCTGGCGCACGGCATTTTTTCGCTCAGTGATAAAGGCATGAGATCGATTGCTGTCGATCTTGTCGATTTTCGCCTTGATGAGACGGCGAGCACGCCGCCGCCTGCCGGAGCGGTCACAACCTATGAGAGCTCCTCGAGAGGGATCGCGTTTCATCTCTCTCATGCCGTCACCGTGTCGCGTGCGCTGAATATAGGGCCGACCGTGTCCGATCCACGCCATAGGCTTGTCATTGATCTTGTTCGTGTCTCGCCGGACCGTTTCGACCGGGACGCAGCGATTGACGTTGACCGCCGCGCCGCTTTCGGGGGAGGGCAGGTGCCAGAGGCGGGCGAGACGGCCGTGGCCTCGCTGCCGCCAGCCAGGCAGGTCATCGTCATCGATCCCGGCCATGGCGGCCACGACCCGGGCGCCCTGGCCGCAGACAAAACGCGCGAGAAAGATGTAGTCCTCAAGACCGCGCTTTCTCTCAAGGCGGCGCTTGAAACGAGCGGGCGGTACACGGTGCACCTGACCCGCGAGGGCGACACCTATATCGAGCACGAAGACCGGGTGACGATGGCCCGCAACTGGGGCGCCGATCTATTCATCTCGATCCATGCAGATGCGGCAGCCAATCGCTCTGTATCTGGCGCGACGGTCTATACGCTTAATTCCCGCGGCCAGAACCGCGTTGATCCGATGGCGAACAAGTATGGCTGGCACCTTCCTGTAGAAGATGGCACGTCGAATGAGGTGGCCAGCATTCTCACCGACCTCACCAAGCGCGAGACAAAGACCAATTCGTCGATCTTCGCCGAGATCCTTATCCCGGAGCTGGCCTCTGCCGGACCGATCGTCCGCAATAGCCACAGGCAGGAGAATTTTTTCGTGCTGCTTGCACCGGATGTGCCTGCGGTGCTGATCGAAGTGGGCTTCCTGACGAATCGCACGGACGCGGCAAGGCTGGCCTCAGCCGAGGGGCGCGAACGCTCGGCCAAGGCGATAGCACGCGCCATCGACGCGTATTTCGACCGGTCTGCCGCCCACACTGCAGTAAATTAGCGTCTTTCGGCTTCCGTCTGCCGTCAGCACGCCTTACTCTGGACAATTAATGGTGCGAAGCGACGCTATCGCAAATCCAATACTGGGCAGGGACGGAACATCTGAATGAGTGAACAGCCGGTCTGGAGACGCTATCTGACCTGGAAGCTGGCGCGCCGTGTCGCGATTGGCCTGGTCATTATTGGCGCGCTTATATTTATCGCTGTGATGATCTGGGTAGCGTCGCTGGCGCGTGACCTGCCATCGCATGAGCGCCTTGCCGATTATGAGCCGCCAATCACCTCCCGCGTCCATGCGGGTGACGGCACGCTCATCGCTGAATTTGCCGAAGAGCACCGCGTCTTCGTCCCGATCGAATCCATTCCTGACCATGTGAAACAGGCCTTTGTCGCTGCCGAAGACAAGAAGTTCTTCGAGCATGGCGGCCTCGACTATGTCGGTATCATGCGCGGCGCGATCAATTCCGCGCAGATCAAGCTGTCGGGAAGCGATGGCAACCTTCAGGGCGGCTCGACAATCACCCAGCAGGTCGCCAAGAACATGCTGCTGACGCGCGATCAGCGCATTGAGCGCAAGGTGAAAGAGGCAATCATTGCTCGCCGGATGGAGAACACGTTCACCAAGGACGAGATCCTCGAGCTTTATCTCAATGAGATCTATCTCGGTGTGCGCGCATATGGCGTTGGTTCTGCCGCGCTCATTTATTTCAACAAGTCGCTGCCTGAGCTGAACCTGTCGGAAGCGGCGATCCTCGCCTCGCTGGCGAAAGCACCATCGACGGTGAACCCATATCGCCGCCCACAACGCCTTTTGGCGCGCCGCGACTATGTGCTCAACCGAATGCTCGAGGATGGTTACATCACCGAAGAGCAGGCTGACGAAGCCAAGGCTGAGCCGCTTGAAGTGGTGGAACGGCTGCGCGGGCCCGAATATGCGGCCGCGACCTATTTCGTTCAGGAGCTGCGCCGTGAGCTCATCGATGAGTATGGCGAAGAGGCGCTGGAGCGCGGTGGTCTCTCTATCCGCACGACGCTGGACACGCAGATGCAGCTCGCAGCCCAGAACGCGCTTCAATCCGGCCTTGAGGCGTATGACCGTCGCCACTCCTATCGTGGGCCGTTCACCTCGATAGATGCGTCTGGCGATGTGCCAGCGCAGCTGCAGGAGGTCGAACGTCCTGCAGGCTATGGCGACTGGGAAGCCGGCATGGTGCGCGAAGTCGCAAGCGATGCGGCAACCATTATCCTCAATGACGGTCGCACTACGCGCATCCCTGAAGAAGATGTCCGTTGGGCCCGTGGCTGGGACCGACCGGATGGCGGCGAAGGCCTTGCCCGGGGCGACGTTATCCTCGTCGACGTCGAGCGCACCGAAACCCTTCGCGATGGCGCCGAGCCGACCGAAGAAGGTGAGCGCCGCAATGAGGAAGACTGGATTTCCGTCCCGTCTGAATCGGCCCGCCTGAAGCAGGTGCCAGAAGTGGAAGGTGCAATCATCGCACTCGACCCGCATACGGGCCGTGTGATGGCTATGGTTGGTGGCTATTCCTTCTTCAAGAGCCCGTTCAATCGGGTGACCCAGGGTATGCGCCAGCCAGGTTCGGCCTTCAAACCGTTCGTCTATGCCGCCGCGCTCGAGAATGGCTACACACCATCGACGCGGATGCTCGATTCGCCTTTCGTCTATTACGATGAAGGCTCGAACACGACGTGGAAGCCGCAAAACTACTCAGCGGGCCGCAGTTATGGCGAAGTGACAATGCGCACGGCGCTTGAGCGCTCGTTCAACCAGGTGACCGCGCGTATCGCCGTCGATATCGGCATGAATGACGTTTCGGGCCTCGCAGAGCGCTTTGGCCTCTATGACAATCTTCCGCGTTTTCCGGCCATGTCTCTTGGCTCTGGCGAAACCACACCGTGGCGGATGGCGACCGGCTATGCCGCCTTCGTGAATGGCGGCAAGGAAGTCACGCCGACCATGCTTGACCGTGTTCAGGATCGCTATGGCGAGACCCTGTATCGCCACGATCAGCGGGCCTGTGAAAACTGTCTTGCTGAAAGCTGGGACGGGCAACAACCGCCGCAGCTGGAAGACAATCGTGAACAGCTGATTGATCCGGTCATCGCCTATCAGGTCGTTCACATGCTTGAAGGCGTCGTGGAGCGGGGTACCGCGCGCCGGGCCGCACGCTTGAACAAGCCTCTCGCTGGCAAAACTGGCACGACGAACGACTATTTCGATGCGCTCTTCTATGGCTTCTCGCCAGACCTCGTGGTCGGCGTATGGGTCGGCTTCGACCAGCCACAAACGCTGGGCAATGGTGAGGCAGGTGGCTCTGTGGCGCTGCCGGTGTTCGTCAGCTTCATGGAAGAGGTGCTGGAAGATGCTCCAGCCATGCCGTTCCGTATTCCGCCGGGCGTGCGCCTCGTTTCGGTCGATCACGACACGGGCGGTCTGCCAACCTCCGGTTCGGGTGAGATCATTGTCGAAGCGTTCCGTCCAGGCACAGAACCGGGCGCGGTCTTCGATGAGGAAGACGGCTTCTCCATCTCTGGCAATCAGGGTGCGACCAGCGGGGTGTTCGGCGATCTTGCCGACCCGTCATCGGAAGGCTTTGGCCAGAACGGGATTTCGGATGCGCAGGACCGCGATGACATCGCCGATGAAAATCTGGGTGGGATTTATTGACCGGGGCGACAGATTTGTGCATTCCGGCCACCCTGTAACGAACTGAAAACATAGAAAATCTTATGTCGACAGAAATTCTCTCGCTTATTGACGAAATTGAGCAGTCCTCCGCGCTGCTGAGGAGGCGTCTTTGACTGGGACGTCGCCCAGAAACGCCTAGACGAGCTCAACGCGCTCTCAGAACAACCAGACTTCTGGAACGATCCTGAAAAGGCCCGAAAGCTGATGGCTGAACGCCAGCAGCTGGAGACCGGGATCAATACGGTTCAGGAGCTGGAGCAGGAAGCCGCCGATGGCCGCGAGCTGCTCGAGCTCGCCGATGGCGACGACGATCTCATCAACGACATCTCCGCCAATATGAAGCGGGCGCGCGAGCGTGCAGCGAAAGCTGAGCTTCAGGCGCTGCTGTCGGGTGAAGCCGATTCCAATGATTGCTACCTGCAGATCAATGCCGGGGCAGGGGGAACGGAAAGCCAGGACTGGGCATCCATGCTGCGGCGCATGTATGTGCGGTGGTCAGAGGGCAGCGGCTACAGGGTTGAGGAAGTCGACGCGCATGACGGCGAAGAAGCCGGCATCAAGTCGGCGACGCTACTCATCTCCGGCCTCAACGCCTATGGCTGGCTGAAGTCGGAGTCCGGGGTTCACCGCCTCGTGCGGATCTCACCCTACGATTCTTCGGCGCGCCGTCACACGTCTTTTGCCTCTGTCACGGTGTCACCTGTCATCGACGAGACTATCGAGGTCGATATTGATCCGTCAGATGTGCGGACCGACACTTATCGCTCCTCTGGCGCTGGCGGCCAGCACGTCAACAAGACGGACTCGGCTGTCCGCCTGACGCACGAGCCGACCGGGATTGTCGTCGCCTGTCAGGCAGGCCGCTCGCAGCACCAGAACCGCGCGAAAGCCTGGGAGATGCTGCGCTCCAAACTCTATGAGCTGGAGCTCCAGAAGCGCCGCGAAGCTGCGCAGGATAGCCACGACTCCAAGTCGGAAATCGGCTGGGGGCACCAGATCCGGTCCTACGTCCTGCAGCCTTATCAGCTGATCAAGGATCTGCGCACCGGTCATGAAACGTCCGATACGGGCGGTGTGCTGGACGGTGATCTCGATGGCTTCCTGAGCGCGTCGCTAGCTCACAATGTGTCTGCCGGAAGCAGCGAAGACGCATAAAAAAACGGCCGCGCAATTCGCGCGGCCGTCCAAACTTCTCAATTCATTTCCAGATCAGGACAGGGCAGAGCCGTGTGCGCTGGTGGTGCTGGCTGGCTTGCTGTCCGTCGAAGCAGGCTTCGCTGCCGACGATGACGTGTCGCTGCCAGCCGGACGTGCTGCCTTCGGAGCGGACGTCTTCAGCGGGTCCTCAGCGTGCTTGACCTGACCTTCGAAAATGGCGTTCGGCTGGATGCTGAGAGAGGCATGAAGGATATCGCCTTCGACACGGGCGCCGGTCTCAAGCTCAACGCGGCGGCCGCGGATGGAGCCTAGCACTTCGCCTTTGACCTTTACGGCCTCCCCCTTGACTTCGCCGATGACCTTGCCGGTCGCGCCAATCGTGATGTCCCCAGCGGTCACGTCGCCATCGACAACACCGTCAATGTGCAGGGCGCCTTCGGAATTGATGGAGCCTTTGATTTCCATATCGTTGCAGATGATGGAAGCGACGCCTGTAGAGCGGGTTCCGGTCCGGCTTGGAGCTGATTTGCTCGTATCAACCGGCGGCGTGTAGCTTTGCGCCGATGCGCCGTCCTTATTCTTCGTAAACATGTTTACCTGCCCTCAGAAACTCAACTGGATCGTATGGCTTGTTGTTAAACCAGACTTCGTAGTGAAGGTGCGGACCGGTGCTCCGGCCTGTGGAGCCCATGGCACCCACGACGTCGCCAATCGCGACTGTATCACCTTTATCAACATTGATGCGTCTTAAGTGTGCGTAACGTGACTTGAAGCCGTGACCGTGATCGATCTCGACGATGCGGCCATAACCCGACTTCGTGCCCGCAAAGCTGACGGTGCCAGGGCCGGTCGCCGTGATCGGCGCATTCCAGTAAGCGCCGACATCCACGCCGTTGTGCCAGCCTGGACGTTGATTGAATGGATCGACGCGAAGGCCGTAATCAGACGTCAGACGCGATGGCACGCCGACCGGATCGGCCAGCGGCAGTGTGGAGACGACGGACTGATAGAAACGCGCTTCTTCCATGCGAGCGGCGACCTGTGAGACGCGCTCAGCGAACATAGCTTCTTCCGGCGTGTCGAAGTTGCCTGAAGCAAGATTGGCGAATGGCACGAGCGGGCCGCCCATTTCGCGGGTTTCGGCGATGCGGTTGGTGCCGACAGCGGTCAGGCGAAGAACGCCGCGGGCTGCCTCGGCGCGTTCAATGGCGATATCCTCGACTTCATCGAGGAAGGCCTGCTGTTCACGCTGGAGCTCTGCGATCTGGCCGCGAACACCGGAATTGGACGCGCTTGCTTCTTGAAACTCCCCGCTGGTGCGGGCCTGGCGGCGGTCTGCTTCTTCAATTGATGCATTCACGAGAAGCGCGCTGCCATCGCCGCGAAGGGCAGCGACTTCAAGCTCACCGCCATTGCGAAGGGAATCCAGCATCACTTCGAGCGTGCGGTGGCGTTGCTCAAAGCTGACCGTGGCTTCCTGGAAGGCTTCGGTGCGCTCAACAAGCTGCGAGCGGGAGAGCGCGTCACGGGCGCGAAGTTCCTGCACCCAGCGCTCATATTTGTCGATCTGCTGCTGGCCTTGGGCTGAAAGCGTGCTGTTCGGGATAAAGACGAGGCTGGCCGTTGCGTAGAGCGTCCAGCCGACGACGGCGGCGATCGCTATGGAAAGGACAGACTGCTGAAGAGGAGAGACGGTGAAGTAGCGGACGGTGCCGCCGCTGCGATGGTAAATTTGCCGTTCCGGAAACAGGCGACTGAAAAGCTCTCCGATTTTCATCGTCTTGCGCTTCATAGACGGCCCCGCCTCTGTTGGTACTTTTACACTGGCTGCGAATTTATCCACAGCTCACCCTCACGGAAATGTTTAACGCAATTTGTTCCCGCCGGAAAAGGGTGAATCCAGGAAAGTGCCGCATTTTTCTCACAATTGATAAAAATTTTTACTAAGTTCGCCTGAGCTTTGACTGTGTCGATGCACAAATGGTTAAAGTACAGACAGCACCTGTTCTGCGTGTCCTTTCACTCGCACCTTACGCCAGCTTTCAATAATCATGCCATCAGCGCCGATGGCGAAAGTAGAGCGCTCGATGCCCATGAACTTGCGGCCATACATGTTCTTTTCCTTCCAGACGCCGAAGGCTTCACATGCGGATCCGTCTTCATCAGTGGCGAGAGGAAATCCAATCTCCTGTTTCGCAATGAACTTTTCATGAGAGGCAAGGCTGTCGCGAGAGATGCCGATAATGTCGAAGCCCTTCTTGTCGAACTCGTCTTTAAGTGCCGTGAAATCCTTGGCCTCATTCGTGCATCCGGGCGTGTTGTCTTTCGGATAGAAGAAGAGGATCAGTCCGCGCCCGCTGTCAGATGGAATTGAAACCTTGCCGCCCGTGGTTTCAAGGTGGACTTTCGGAGCTGCATCGCCTGCAGATATTACTGATGACATCGGTGGATTGTCCTATTTCTGCTGTATTGAAAGATTAAGTCGAGCCTACCGGCTGACGTAAAGGAGACAATCGGGCCTTGGTGCGACAGACTGCAGCTGTAGTTACACTCGAGATCATTGGCGGCATTCTGTTGCTGGCGATCGCGGGGGCTGTGGCGCTTGCATATATGCTGTCACGTGGGCCGGTAGAGCTCAGTCTTTTCAAGGATGAAGTCGAAAAAGCGCTCATTGCCGCCCGCGACGGACGAGACGTCGATATTGAGCGTCTGGCGCTTCAATGGTCGCCTGCTGACCGGCGGATGATCTTCGCAGCCAGTGGGCTCAAGCTTGCGGATAATGACGGGCAACTCGCAGGCGAAGCCGAACAGGCGGTCATTACGCTCGATGCAGGCTCGCTCATCTTCGGCCGCGTCGAAGTTACAGAAACACAATTGCGCAATGGCTGGGCAGATGTGCGCAATATCTCACCAACTGAATGGACTTTCGCTGGCGAGCCTTTGCCGGAATTCGAAGCGCGTGAGCTGCCAACAACGCCGGAAGGGTGGCTGGCGCTCTCCAACACAACGCTCGCGAACCTTCTCGACGGCCTGAAAGCCAGCAGGACGTCGACGTCGCTCGAGGTTGCCGCATTCGAGAACATGGAGCTTCGCTTTTTCGACCAGGAGGGCGGCGTTATTGCTGTCATGGATGAGGCGAATGGCCGTTTCGACCAGACCGGGACCGGGCTTGAGGCGGCTCTTTCCGGCAGCGGGGAGGGGATCGGACTTCCGGGTGACCTCACTACGTCGCTGAGTGTGCCTGACGGATACACTGAACTGGATTTCAAGGTTGGCATCACGAATTGGAGCATTGGTGACCTCGCGAGCCGGTTCGGGGCTGGCGAGGCGCTGGTGACTGGCTTTCCGGCCGATATCACGATTGGTCTGACCTATATCGAGGAAGAAGGCATTGCGGGGCTCAGCCTTGCAGCCGACGCCGAAGAGGGCAGGGTGACGCTCGCTGGGCGCGATCTCGATTTCGAGGCGCTGCGTTTCGACGCTGCCTATGCGCCTGCAGACGACCGGCTGGCCTTCAGCGACCTCGCCATTGAGACTGAGCGTGCTGGCGGCGTCTTCAGCGGCTGGATCGACGGTCTGGTGCGTCAGAACGGCACGATCGCGTTCGATCTTGCTTCCGAAAGTACGTCTCTGGATTTCACGCCATATTTTCCTGACGTCTGGCAGCTGGACCGCGTTGCCTTGCAGGGCACGCTCGACATGGAAACGACGGCGGTGTCACTGTCGGCCTATGAAGTTGAGACACGCGGCATCCAGTTCGTCGGCACCGCTGACATCGCGCCGGTGAGTGAACCGGAAGAGGGCGAGCTGCCCTTCGAGATCACGTCTCAAGGCGAAGCGCTCGGAACGATCACCAAGGACCAGGTTCTGGCCTTCTGGCCTGAGACGCTCGGCACGGGGGCACGGGACTTCGCGCGCGACCGCG
The DNA here is from genome assembly GCF_003576245.1 of Henriciella algicola. Taxonomy (GTDB): domain Bacteria; phylum Pseudomonadota; class Alphaproteobacteria; order Caulobacterales; family Hyphomonadaceae; genus Henriciella; species Henriciella algicola. The sequence continues at coordinate 418,297 of NZ_QWGA01000007.1, read as the reverse complement.
TGCTGGACGGGCGTGTAACTGCGGCGAGCTATCAGCTCGAGCTGCAGCGCGACAGCTTTGCCGAAGGCTTCCTGCGCGATGAGGACCTCGCCGTGCGCTTCTTCGTCGAAGACGCAGCCGTGAAGTTCCTTGATGACCTACCGCCTGTCACCGATGCAACGGGCAGCGGGCGCCTGACCGGCAACGGCCTGCAGGTACAGCTGAGCGAAGGGAACTATGACGGCTGGGTGCTCAGCGAAGGCAGCGTTCACTTCCCGCGCTTCAACCCGAAGGGCGAGCTGTTCCGTGTTTCAGCCAGAGGGCAGGGGCCGCTCGTCAATGTGATGCGCAACATCGCGGAATCTCGCCTCATGCGGGACAATCCGGACGCGCTCGACCCGGAGAGGTTCTCCGGAGATGCCACGGCGAGTATCGAATTGCTCCGTCCCGCGCTGGATGATGTCCCGGTTGAAGACATGCAGATTTCCGTCGAGGCCGAAGTGACTGACGGCACGCTCGCTGAAGCGCTACCGGGGCTCGACCTGACAAATATGCGCGTAGATGTCTCGCTTGAGAATATGCGCCTTGTCATGACCGGCTTTGGTGATCTCGGCCCGGCGCCGGTCCAGTTTACATGGCGCGATGAATTCAATGATGGCGGCGACACGGCGGACCTGTCGGCAAGTGCGTTTGTCTCGCCTGATTTCCTGAACCGGTTTGGTGTAGTCGGCAGGGCCTATGTGTCTGAGGACATCCCGGTGGAGCTTCAGGCCCAGGTGGCCGCAGACGGTATCGCCGGCGTGGAGGTCGGTTTCGAGCTCCAGCAGTCGCGCGTCGATATCTCCGAAATTGGTTATATCAAGCCCGTAGGTGAGCCGGCGCGCGCGACACTCTCCTATGACGCGAAATCGGAAACGAACGCCTCGACCTTCCGCTTTCTGAGCGAGAAAGCCCGTTTCGATGGCGATGTTGTCCTGTCCAAGACGGGGCGGCTCCAGTCTCTGGAGGTGCGCGAGGCCTATCATGACGGCTTCATGGATGTGAGCGGCAGTGTCCGGGTAGAGCCGAATGGCAAGCTCGTCAGCGAACTGAACGGCGCGTTCCTTGATGTGAGTTCGCTGTTCGGGGACTTTGCATCCATGGGCGGCAATGCGTCTGGCATTAGCCTGCCGGTCACGCTGACCGCGAACCTCGACACGCTGCGCCTTCGTAGCGGACTCGACTTAGAGGACGCTTCCTTGAGCTTTGTGAGCGCAGAGACAGGCGTGCGCGAAGTGCGCGCTGACGGCACGATCGAGTCGGGCGGCCAGATGAGCGCCGTTTACATAGGTCCGACCGCCGAAGAGCCTGCGCGCATCAGCCTCGACAGCGATGATGCGGGCTTCTTCATGCGGGCCTTGCTGCGCCAGGACTTCCTGACTGGTGGTTCGCTGAGCCTGAACGGCGATCTTGCGCGCGGGACAGACCCGGCGCGGCTTCGGCTGGAGCTCTCCGATGTTCGAATGCGCGATGCGCCGTTCCTGACGCAGGTGCTCTCGCTGGCATCCTTGCGCGGCCTTGCCGATACGCTGAGCGGGGAAGGGGTGCTGTTCACTGATATCAGCGTGCCTGTTGCCGTCCAGTCCGGCCGATTTGTGATCGAAGGCGCGCGTGCCAACGGTCCGGCGCTTGGTCTGACCCTCAATGGCTGGTTCGAGCAGGAGAGCGATGAAATTCGCCTCAGCGGCGTTCTGGTGCCAAGCTTTGGCATGAATTCCATGTTGGGCGGCGTGCCAGTCATCGGTGATCTGTTTGTGGGCCGCGAAGGCGAGGGGATCTTCTCGCTGACCTATTCGGTGCGCGGTACGACGGATCGCGCGCAGGTCGCTGTGAACCCGCTATCAGCCGTGACGCCAGGTATCCTGCGCCGTATCTTCGAGAATCCGGCTGACACGTCGATCCCGGAGGGGATTCCTGTCGATCCAGACAAGACACCGCCTGCGCCGCCTATGCCGGATGCCGAATTCATCGCGCCGGCACCTGGTTCAGAGACAAATTAGACCCGCCTCGGCTCAGCCTTTCTCAAGGCGTTTGACGTCGTCCCAGAGCGCACCCTGATCATCGAGCGACAGCTCGCTGAATGTCTTGCCCTGATCGGACGCCAGCTGCTCCATCGCGCGAAACCGGCGCTCGAACTTGGCGTTGGAGCGGCGAAGCGCAATTTCCGGGTCAAGCTTGAAGCGCCGCGCGAGATTGGCTGCCACGAAGAGAAGGTCGCCGATTTCGTCCTCGATAGCGTCCAGGTCGCCGCTATCAATAGCTTCGCGAACTTCGTCGCATTCCTCATCAAGCTTCATCAGGATGTCGCGCGGCTCGGTCCAGTCAAAACCCGTGCGGGCGGCGCGCTTCTGGATCTTCTCGGCGCGCATGAGCGCAGGAAGTGCCTTCGCGACGCCAGCAAGTGCGGACGTGTCTTCGGTGACGGCGCCCTTGGCGGCGCGTTCGCGCGCCTTGATGGCTTCCCAGGCTTCGGTCTGCGTATCGGCGTCGCGTTCCTCGGCATCTCCGAAGACATGCGGGTGGCGCCGGACCATCTTGTCATTGATGCTACGGGCGACGTCCTCGACGTCAAAAAGACCGGAATCCTGAGCGATCTGGCTGTGGAAAACGACCTGTAGAAGAAGGTCGCCGAGTTCGTCTTTCAGATCAGTGAAATCCTCACGCTCGATCGCATCGGCGACTTCATAAGCTTCCTCGATCGTATAAGGCGCGATTGTCTCAAAAGTTTGCTCCAGATCCCAGGGGCAGCCGCCATCAGGATTGCGCAATTGCTGCATGATGGATTTGAGGCGTTCAAACTCGCTATCGGAGGGTTTTGTCATGAAAAGCTGGCGCTCCGGTTTGATGATTGGCGGTTCGTACGAACATCCGAGACGTTAACTGGCCCAGTCGTACCAGTCGGTTCAAAGCCCGATAGGGCGGTTTCTGTATGAGACGGCGCTGCGCCGCACGCGTCAATCGTAGCTGCGTGAGACGCTGGTGGCGCTAGTGTGAGCGTCGCTAAATACATCGCTTGAGCCGGAGATAAAACTGGCCGGGGATGTGGCCGCGCCGCTCATAACAAAAATCGCATAATCAATATTATGGGAAATAATGAGATGCGGTCAGAGCTCGAAATCGACGGAGAGGCCGTCATAGGCAGGCCGCACGTGCGCGGGCAGCTCATTACAGAGCGTCTGATAATCAAGATCGATATGCAGGTTTGTGAGCCAGGCTTTCTTCGGCGCAAGCTCGTCAATCCAGCCGAGCGCGCGGTCCAGATGTGCGTGGCTCGGATGTTCGGTGTAGCGTAACGCGTCGAGGATCAGAATATCGACGCCAGCGATCGCTTCGAGGCTCTCAGGCGGGAAATCGTGCAGGTCGTTGCAGTAAGCGAGGTTCCCGATGCGGAAGCCGAGGCTCATGATCCGTCCGTGCATCTGTTCAACTGGCAGGAGCGTTACCGGCCCCCCTTCTCCGTCGATACTGAACGGCTCTAGCGGAACGATATCGTCCTGGCGGTCGAGAATGGGCGGATAGCCGCCATGCCCCTCGAAACAATAGCCGAAGCGCTTTGTCAGCGTCTCAGCGGTGCGCGCATCGAGATAGGTCGGCACGCGCTTGCGCATACGCAGTGCCAGCGCCCGAACGTCGTCAATGCCATGGGATTGGTCTGCATGGTCATGCGTGTAGACCAGAGCATCCAGGTGACGGACCTCCGCATCAAGCAATTGGTCGCGTAGCTCTGGAGATGAGTCGATCAGGATGCGTGTGCACTTGTCAGGTGTATCCAACGGACCTGCATCGACGAGAACGCAGCAACGTCTGCGTCTGTTGCGCGGCTCATTCGGGTCACATGCGCCCCAGTCATTCCCGACGCGCGGTACGCCGCCGGAGGAACCTGTTCCGAGAAATGTGAAGCGCCCGGTTCTGTTCATATATCTACTTTATTGAATAAAGTCAATGCGTTATCTTCGCATATTGAAGTTATTTCTTCGCGCGACTTGTCGTGAAGTGCCGCCAGAGCGTCAGCAACATATGGCAGATAGGCAGGTTCATTGCGGCGCCCGCGATAAGGCACAGGCGCGAGATACGGACAGTCCGTCTCAAGAATAATGCGCTCTAGCGGAATGGTGGAGATGACGGCGCGAACATCCTTCGCATTCTTAAAGGACAGGATGCCGGACACTGAAAAATAGGCACCGAGCGCCAGACCGCGGTCCGCGAGCTCCTGGCCGCCCGTATAGCAATGAAGAAGGATGCCGAACGGTCCGTTCTTGTATTCGTCTTCCAGAATATCGGCCGTCAGGCTGTCTGCCTCGCGCGTATGGACTACCAGGGGCAGTCCGGTTTCGCGTGCTGCTGCGATGTGGCGCCGGAAGTTCGCGATCTGCTCAGCCTTTGCCGAATAGCCATAGTGGAAATCGAGGCCCGTCTCACCGATGGCGACCGTGAACGGGTCCCCTGCCGCGCGGATCAGGTCTTCGACGGTGAGATCCTGAAAGTCCTTGGCGTGATGCGGATGGACGCCAACCGTGTTCCAGATGTCGTCATTCGCGTCTGCGATCGCCTTCACGGCCGGATAGTTGTCGAACCGATCGCAAATCGCGAGGAAACGGCGAATGCCAGTTTCCCGGGCGCGTGCGAGTACCTCTTCGCGGTCCGCCTTAAACGCCTCGGCGTGCAGGTTTACATGCGTGTCGAACATAGGCTGCGACTTAGACCTTCCCGGTGCCGGTTTGAAGGGTCGAGACGAGCTTTGATGCGGCCTGAACGGGTGTCATGTGCAGATTGCGCTGTGAGGCGACAATATTGTGGAGCTGGAACCAGATATCCGCCCAGGCTGGCGATGCCTCAGCCTTTTCGCTGACCCAGCTCATCAGCTCTTCAGCAAACACGCCGAAAGCGGCCTCGTCCTCGGCTGCTGCCTGTATCGTCGTCGAGAGGACGGCGTCGGCAGGCTTTGGCAGGGCTTTGAGAAAGCTTCGTGCGGCGTGTGAGGCTGCCAGCACTTTGGGGCCGGTCAACGCCTCTGCGCGCCCCGGCCGGCCGGCCACGAGGTCCGCGACCTGCTGCGGCGATTCAACTTCCTGAGCCTGCAAAGCCTGCAGCGTCTCCTCCTTGGAAAGACTGGTCAGCCGAAGCGACTGACAGCGTGACCGGATCGTCGCAAGCACGGGCACTGTCGCGTGAGAGATCAGGAACAGCATCGCGCGTGGCGGTGGCTCTTCCAGTGTCTTCAGCAGCGCATTGCGGCCATTGGCATTCATCTCATCGAGGGAATCGAGAATGCCGATGCGCCAGCCCCCGAGCGCCGGCTTCAGGGAAAAGAACTGGTTGAGCTCGCGGATCTGGTCGACCGCGATGTCCTGCTTCAGCTTGCCATTGTCGCCGACCGCACGCTGGACGTGCTTCAAGTCCGGATGTCCGGATGAGAGCACTTTCTGCATGACGGGGTCAGATGTCGCCGCACCGGCCCTGTCACCTTCATCAGCCGGTTTGGCGCCAAGAAGCATCGCAGCCAGACGAAGCGCAAAACGTGCCTTGCCGATACCTGACGGCCCTTCAATGATCCAGGCGTGGTGAAGGCGTCCACCATCCATGGCCTTCAGGAATTTGTCCTGCGCGGCCTTGTGGCCGAACATTGGGAGCGCGATCTCTCCGCTCATGAGGCGTCTTCAATCGCTTTGAGCGCGTCGGAGAGAACTGCGGCTTCCGGCTGTGTGGCGTCGATGACCTTGCAGCGGTCTGGATGAGCTGCGGCTAGATCGAGAAAGCCCTGCCGGACGTCCTTGTGGAAATCGAGCGGCATGGCCTCGAAGACGTCTGACCCGCCGCGCGCCTTGCGCCGGGCCATCAGCTCTTCAACGGGGCCATCCAGGACGAGTGTCAGGTCAGGCTGCAGCTCTCCCACGACAAGGTCGTCCAGCATTTCGATGACCGCCGGTGCCAGACCGCCGAGCCGTTGGTAGACACGCGTAGAGTCAGCGAACCGGTCGCAGATGACGTTCTGACCTCCTGCGAGCGCCGGTTGGATCAGCTTTTCGAGATGGTCGCGCCGCGCGGCATAAACCAGCAAGGCTTCGCTCATAGCGCTCCAGCGCGTGTCGGATGGGGGTGACAGAACAAGGCCGCGCAATGTCTCCGCAAGCGGAGTGCCGCCCGGCTCCCGTGTGACAGTGACCGGCTGGCCGCTTTCTAGGAAATGCGTTTCCAGGCCTGCGATCAGCGTAGACTTGCCGGTTCCTTCGCCGCCCTCAATCGTTATGAACCGCCCGCGACGGCTCATTGGTCACCGCCTGCTCCCATTTTGAGGCTGAGCCCGGCAACTGCCTTGCCCATGAAGCCGAGCTTCTCAACAGACGACGTCGCAATCAAGGGCGCCGTGACAGGTTCGTCGCGCCCTTCCATGGTGATAACCAGCGTGGCGACCTGCTGGCCCTCTTCGATCGGTGCTGAGAGCGGACCATCATAGACGATCTCCGTCGACGCTTCGTCAAAGGCGCGCTTATGGCCCGCAACGCGAAGTGGCTGCTCCAGGCGGACGCCGACAGTGCTGGCTTCGCCGTTCCAGACTGGAAGTTCGGCAAAGGCCTCTTCTGAAGGTTCGACAGTGCGCGTATCAAAAGCGGTGAAGGCAAGACGCATGAGGCGCTCTGACTCTTCAGCGCGGGCCTGCGAGCTTGGAAGACCGTTCAGCACCATGATCATTCTCTGGCCGTCTCGTTCAGCAGAGGCGGTGAGGCCATAGCCCGAGACTTCGAGGTGGCCGGTCTTGAGGCCGTCGGCGCCGTCCATCGAATAGAGGAGCGGATTGCGGTTGCCCTGGGTGATGCCGTTCCAGCTCATCTCCAGCTCGGAATAGTATTTGTAGTATTGCGGGTATTTCCGGATTTCGAGGGCTGCCAGTTTGGCGAGGTCTGCAGCAGAGATGACGTGTCCGTCTGCCGGGAGGCCGCTGGCATTCTCGAAATTGGCCGAATCCAGTCCAAGCTCATGCGCAAGGTCGGTCATCCGGTCCGCGAATGCCTCTTCAGAGCCCGCGAGCCCTTCGGCGAGAACAATGCACGCATCATTGCCCGATAGCACGATCACGCCGCGCAGGAGTTCCTCGACCGTTGGCGTTTCGCCGATCTTGAGGCCCATGGTCGAACCGCCCGTGGCCCAGCCACCTTCGCGCCATGCCCGCTCGCTGACCACCAGTTCGTCGTCGAGCGAGATCTCGCCGCGCTCAATGGCGTCATAGACCACGTGCGCCGTCATGATCTTGGTCATCGAGGCCGGGATCATGGCCTCAGAGCCGCGCTTGGAGAACAGGATGTCGCCGGTCTCATAGTCCATGATGACGGCGTATTCTGCTTCAGTGTCGATATACTGGGCAGATGCCGGCAGCGCCGCGGCTGCGAGGACAGAGAGGGCGGCAAGCAGGTTCGGGCGAAGCATTTTCGGGTCTCCGGGAATAGGTAACGCGGTGAAGCGATAACCTAGACCACAGACGGCGTTTTGGAACCCGGGTCAATGCAGGAGGCTGTATCAGCCAGACGTGACGAAGCCGTCCCGGAAGCCAAGCTGGCGCAGGCTGGCGCGGGCTCTGTCCGCCGCATCGCGCGACTGGAACGGGCCGACCATGACCCTGTGATAGGTCTGGCCTCTCACATTCGCCGCCTGCAACTCGCTCGATAGTCCGCCGCCGATGCGGCCTGCAACGTCACTGGCCTTGCTGCGCTCTGTGAACGAGCCAACCTGAACGAAAAGCGAGCCTGATGTGGGAGGCGGAGCGGCCTGGCGTTCAACTGGGGCTTCAGGTTCGAAGCTGGCTTGCAGGACTTGAGGCTCTCGGTCGGATTCTGCGCGAACTGGAGCGCCGGGGCCGAGGTTCTCGACCATGACCTGAGCGCCAAAGGGCCTCGATATACCAAGGAGTTCGGCGGCATCGGGGGAAAGCGTCAGTGTCTCTTCACGCCGCGCTGATGTGCGGCTCGTAATATAGACAACGAGTTCGGCGTTGTTCTGTGGATTGCGGACATGAGCGAGGCTGTTAAGCGGCAAGCTTGGATGGCCGGCGACCATCCGCTCTCCAGAGCGGGAAAGCGCGGAGGAAATCGCGACCTCGTTCATGGTCGCGCCGCCAAGGTCAGGTGAAGGCGCACTGATCGGCGGGCTTAGGGATACCGGGGTTCGAACGCTTCCGGGATAGGCGAATTCGATCTTGCGGCGCACCTGGGGCAATGTGCCTGAGCCGGTATGAGTCACCGGTCCGCGCCATGTGTCCTGAACAGCTTTCGGGTTCAGTCGCGGCCTCGCTGTTCCGGCTCTGGCTGTTATCGGCACGGGCCTCGCCTGCTCAATCGAAGTGAGGCGAACGAAGTCGATCGGCGCGGCATCTCTCGGACCGGCATGAGCCGATAGCGGTAACATGGAAGCTAGCAGTGTCGTCGCTGCGAGCGCGCGCAGCCCAGCATGGGCGTTGAAAGCCATGGCAACCTCATTCTGAAGTCATGTTTTCGTGTCCGACTTTCTGCCGACGCACGGACCGATTTATTCGGTCATAAGGGGACGCTAGCCCAACAAGGTACAGATCTCTTGAAGGCTAACTGAAACTTCTGGCCTTTTGCGGTAGGGTTTTGATTACGAAATCGCCCTGCTCTATCGGCTGACGATGAAGCCTTCGCCGAGCCCCAGCGATTTCAAATTCTGGCGCGCCCGCTCGCCCGCTTCACGTGTGGCGAAAGGGCCTGCAAAAACGCGGAAATAGTCGGCATTGTTGATCCGGACCGCTTCGATGTCGATCTGGAAGCTGGATGCGAGAAGTTGGGAGACGTCCTGGGCATTATTGATGCGCGTAAATGAGCCAACCTGCACGTAAAGCTGCGGACCGCTCGCGGCAGCTGGAACAACTGGTTGCGCAGGAGGTGATTCAGGAGCCGCGGGGATGGGAGCAAGATCACTTGCCGCAACCGGGCGCAGATCATCCGGGCCTGGCTGATAGCTGGCAAATTGATCAGGCGCGGCGCTGACCGGCGGCGTCGCGTGAGAGGCAACTGGCGCGGCGACTGGCGGTGCGACTGGCTGTGCAACCGGTGCCGGATTGCCGAGCTGCGCTGGCGTCGGAACGGACTTGCCCGGGTCAGGCACGCCGAGCGAAGGCTCTACACCGCCGAGAAGCGTGTCGTCATAAAGGGTCGGTTGTGGCCCCCTGCTCTCCGGCTCAGGCCAGGATTCGGCCTGAGCGTTTACGGCGTACTGATTGGTCGTGTCGTACTGGACGTTTTGCTTTGAAGGCGCTGGGCCCAGATAGTCCAGCGTTACTGTGGCAACCCCCTGCTCCAGCATGCCGAGTGTTTCAGCGGCCCGGCGCGAAAGATCGATGATGCGGCCGCCCGTGAAGGGCCCGCGATCATTGACGCGGACGACGATCTCCCGGCCGTTTGACTGGTTCGTGACCTTTACGAGGCTCGGCAGTGGCAGGCTTGGATGAGCGGCTGTCAGCTGCGCGGCATCAAATATCTCACCGCTCGCCGTCGGGCGGCCATTGAACGCGCGGCCATACCAGGACGCTTTTCCACTTTCCTTGGCGGCGACGAATGACGTTCTGGCATTTGCCGGATTGAGGAGCGGCGCTGAATAGTTCAGTCCACTGCCCGGCCGCGAAATATCAAAATCTACGGTGTCTGCTGACGCCGGCAGTGATATTAGGCACAGCGCGATAGCACTCGTCAGGAAGCGGGCTGACACAGGAATCGATGTCACTCTGGGACCTCGTTTGATGCGCGGGTTGAGCTCTGGCCGAAACCTGCCTGCGCAAGCAACAGCCAACCTAGCCTCCCCAGTGGTTCAAATTACGGTGCAAATTCCAAACAAAGGGTTTCTTTGATTGGGATCCTGAGCAGTGAGGTCGCCTCAGATTAAGGCGGAAATGAGGTTCAGCACTGCTATTGCATTTGCGCGCATAATGTCAGAGACAGCGCCCCACGCGGAGGGATGGCAGAGTGGTTGAATGCACTAGTCTTGAAAACTAGCGAGCGTGCAAGCGTTCCCGGGGTTCGAATCCCCGTCCCTCCGCCAGACTAGCCTTCTTTTTTTTCACTCCGCTTCCTCGCTTCGCTCGTCACATGAGTGGCGCGCTTCGGTTTGATCCCCGCTTCGCGATGGATCGGGCTCAGGGCTGCTTTTCACTCATTCCGCTCATCCCGGCGCAGGCCGGGGTCTCGGGAGGCTTCGGGTCTTCTTTCAGTGATTTTCTTCTCCATCCTTCGACAGGCTCAGGATGAGGAAGCGCGTGCGGCCGCAGGCCCTGTCGGGCTGCGGTACTAGCATCCGCAGACACCTGCGCAGGCAGGTGTCCATGAGGGACACGATGAGGCAGCGCGTCTGATTGGAGGCTGCACTCTGGATACCTGCCTTCGCAGGTATCTTCGGGAGGTGGGTTTTTGGGTTGGTGGGGCTGATCGTGGCCGCGTGGTTCGACTTCGCTAACCATGCGGAGCTTGGGTTGATGGTTGTGGCTAGGGTGGGATGATTTGAAGGGGTGAATGCGCGGTGGTGCTTAAAACTTCAGCTAATCTGCGTGCTGTCAGACGGGCGGGTCTTTGAATTTTAGCGCCATTCAGGTCCTGCCAGAACTCAGAGGTATTAAGAGGCAGCCGTTTCCAAGGCTCGCGCGACGCGACCGCTGTCCAGTCATTCGGGGCTGGTTTGTCCGCGAAGGCTTGTAGCGTGATATAGATGCGGCCTTTCTTGCAGACCGAGTAGCCAACAAGGCCAGAGCGGTGTTCTGCGCGTCTCGCTATGAGGTAACGGTTGAGCCAGTACAGCTCCCAGAGGAAGACGGGCCAGTACCAGAGCTCCAGCTCTGCCAAAACGTCGAGGATCCAGTCACGGGCGATCATGGGACTAATCTACCCTGTGCCCCTCAGCTGTCGGAATCTCTGGTGCAGGCAGGGTGTTTCTGACGGTGCAGTGACGGTGTTCGGGGAGTGCAGGCGGCTTGGGATCAGGCCGCCTCCTCTCGATCCTCACCGGTCGAGCGTTCTGCGGATTCTTCGAGGATGCCGCGCTGGTCCCAGTCTCCTTCCGGGCGGATGAGAATGAACGGGTCGCTTCCGGCGGTGAGCGGGGTTGGGTGGCGTGGGACCGGGATGTCAATCTCGAGATAGTCGAAGTCCGAAAAGCTGAAGCTCTCGCGTCCTTCCTGCAATTCGCAATGGAGAACGCGCGACCAGAGAGGCCAGAGACGTGCCTGGATCTGGCCGATCATCAGGCGGTAACCCTTGCGGGCGGCAATTTCGATCGCGTGGGCCAGCAGGATGCGTTCAATGTGCCTTCCCCGCATGGAGGGCAGGATGCAGACGCGCTCGATCTTGCCGAAGTCAGCAAACCATCTGAGGCGCAGTGTGCCAACGGGTTCGCGGCCGATGAAGGCGATGAGGTGGAGTGCGGCAAGGTCATTGCCGTCATACTCCTCATCATAGGGGCAGCGCTGTTCAGCCATGAAGACGGCGGCGCGGATCGCGAAAACGCGCTGGAGGTCGTCGAGCGACTGGACCGGGCGCACACGCAGGGCGCGAAAACTGTCAGGTGTGGGCGGACGGCGCAGGGCCTTGCAGCCTGTCGCCGGATAAGCGAGGGGCGTCGTCATTGGTCGGCGCTCACGGGATCAGAAACGAAAAGGTCTTTCAGGCCGCCCTGCAGCGGCCGATAGCCGAGTGTCAGCATCGATCGGGCCCCATCTTCGGTGGCGCCGCGGGCATAGGTTGGTACGGGGGCGAAGGCATTGAGCCGCAAATCACCTGCGGCCATGAGGACCGATTTTCGCGCCTCGCGCGTGGCCCCAGCATAGATGCCGCAATAGACGCCGAAGATTGGCGTATTGGCCGGTGCAATGTGGCGGATGGCCGGGTCTGCCGGGTTGAAACTGCCATTCTCGACAGCCGCCCTGCCCTCTTCTGTGACGGGCACCACCAGAAAGATACCAGCGATCGGATCGCCGGTGTTCCAGATCGTCATCTGCGTGATCGCATCGACGGTGGCGACGACTTCCGGGCGGGCCAATGCGCCGCCGACCAGCGTTTCGCCAAGCTTCAGGGTCTCAACGACTTCGGTTGGTCTTGCACGCCGTAGCGCGTACTTTCCCATGATGTGTGCCACCAGATCGGGTGAGGAATTGCAGTAAGGTCGGGCGGCTTGTGATACAACTGTGCGGTGAATGGTCATAAAAAACTCCCTTTACGCGAGATTCTTCGTTTTTCGCGCAAGGGTTGTCAAGTTGTGCAATTTACTTTTTTCCAATTCGGGGTCAGGGCATGGGCGTCGCCCTTGGTCCGGAAGGCATTTGAATGAAGAAGACATCCCTCGATTGGGACAAGCTGCGCGTTTTTGGAGTTGTCGCTGAGCTGAAAAGCCTGACTGCAGCAGGCAAACGTCTCGGCGAATCGACCCCTACCGTCAGCCGGAAAATCGACGAGCTCGAGAAAATGCTCGGCTGCGGGCTGTTCAACCGCACGACGAAGGGCGTGGAGCTGACCGAGGCGGGACGAGAGGTTCAGAGGCGCACACGCGCCATGAGCGATAGCGCCAATGATATCATCAATACGGTGAGTGACCTCGATCTCGAAGGAACCGGCAGCCTTCGGTTTTCAGGGCAGGACGGCGTTGCCTCGCACTGGCTTGCGCGTCTTATCCCGCAATTTCAGGACGAACGGCCGGGCGTCGACCTCGATTTCCAGATTGCCGATCGCGATGCAGATCTCGCCGCCGGTGACGCCGATCTCAGCATAACATTCAGCGAGCCGCGTCAGAGAGATATCCTCTCCATCCGGCTTGGTGTGCTGCACTATATGTTCTTTGCGACGATGGATTACCTTGACGGTCGCACGGCACCGGCCAGTCTTTATGACCTGCAGGGGCATGACGTGCTGATCCACGACGCCTACTCCTACCAGATCGAAAACTGGTCCAGCCGGGCGGTGGACCTGAAGAAGGCGATTCGGTTCAAGCTACAGACGAATTCGGGCACGGTCCTGCGCGAGATATGCGCAGCTGGCGGGGGAATCGCGGTGATGCCCTCATATGTCGTCGAACTCGACCCGCGACTGGTAGCGCTGGACCTTCAGGAGGTCGCACCGATCCAGTTCTGGCTGACTTATACGCCGCGCATGCAGCGCCTGTCGCATGGACGCCAGTTCATCGACTGGACGCGAAAACAGTTCTCAAATGAGAAATCGCCCTGGTTTCAGGACACGTTTGTGCATCCCAACCAGTTCGACAAGTATGCAAGGCGAGACCGATAGGTCTCTATACTTCAGAACGTCTTGAGAATTGTGATAATCGCCTCAAGCTTTTTGGGGTCATCAATCGTTCGTGTGACGCGGCTGACCTCAGCGCGCATCCGGTCGATTTCACTGTCGCCGCCATCAGCATTTCCAAGCAGGACCTCGTCCGGGAACAGATGGTCGATCGGCACTGCGAGCAGGTTGGCAATCGCTGCGAGTGTGCCAGCGCTGATACGGTTGGTGCCGTTCTCATACTTGTGAACCTGTTGATATGACAGGCCAAGCTGCTTGGCGAGATCGTCTAGCGTCATGCCGACGCGGCGACGCGCCTGACGTACGAGTTGCCCAATACCGCGATCGGCATCACTCACCTTGCGCGGCGAAGCGGTCAAAACTGTGCTCATCGGAACCCCTCGTGAATTGCAACTCTAGCTGGCAGTTATTGATATAGGTTATCGCCTAGCTTTATCCGTTACATCAATCGGGACGTTCATAAAAAATATGAAACACAAATATAGCTGAGAGTTTAGAGAAAGTTTTCAATAATATAGAATTGCAAAAAAAAGGGCTGCCGAGTGGCAGCCCAGTTCAAGCAAGAAGGACGCCGGCGGGCAAAGCGTCAGGAGATTGTTTCTCCCATCTCTGCGGCCGACGACCTATGGATAGCAAAGCCTGGCTGAACACCTTCACGCACGGTTTGTTGTGCGGCGTTCAGCTGCCGCTTTCAGTGATCAGCCGATCTTCCAGTCACTCAGAATCTCGTCTGTGTGGGCACCCGGGCTGGCGGGAGGCCGCTGGATTTCGCCTGGCGTCTTGGAGAAGCGCGGCGCTGGGGCCGGCTGGGTCACGCCTTCATAGTTGACGAAGGTCTGGCGTTCCTTGTTGTGCGGATGCTCTGGCGCTTCGGTCATGGAGAGGACCGGGGCGAAGCAGACATCGGTGCCTTCCATGATCTCGCACCACTCATCACGGGTCTTGGTCTTGAAGACGTCGATGATCTTGGCTTTGAGCTCTGGCCATTTGGACCGGTCCATCTGGCGCTGGAAGTCTGGGTCGGTGAGGCCGGCTTTCTCCAGCAGGAGCGCATAGAATTGCGGCTCGATCGACCCGATGGCGACATAGCCGCCATCCTTGGTCTCATAGGTGTCGTAGAAGTGCGCACCGCCATCGAGCATGTTGTCCTCACGCTCATCGCTCCAGACACCCATGGCGCGCATGCCGAAGAACATGGAGGTCAGGGATGCCGCGCCGTCTGTCATGGCAACGTCGATCACCTGCCCCTCACCGCCGCCGCGGGCGTTGAGGATTGCCGCCAGAAGACCGAAGGCGAGATAGAGCGCGCCGCCGCCATAGTCGCCAATGAGGTTGAGCGGCGGGTATGGACGCTCACCCTTGCGGCCCATGGCGCCGAGTGCGCCGGTGAGCGCGATATAGTTGAGGTCGTGGCCGGCAGCCTGTGACAGCGGGCCGAACTGACCCCAGCCGGTCATCCGGCCATAGGCAAGCTTCGGGTTGCGCGCGAGGACGACATCCGGGCCAAGGCCAAGGCGTTCCATGACGCCCGGGCGGAAGCCTTCGATCAGGCCATCAGCCTTTTCGATCAGCTTGAGCGCGGTTTCGACATCGTCCGGGTTCTTGAGGTCGAGCGCGATGGAGCGGCGACCACGTGATTCGACATTGGCTGGCGTGGCAGCGCGCCCGCCCTTGCCTGCCCTGTCGATGCGCACGACGTCTGCGCCAAGGTCTGACAGGAGCATGCCGCAGAACGGCCCCGGCCCAATGCCCTGAAATTCAACAATCCTGATGCCTGTAAGTGGTCCGCTGGCCATCGCCTCGCTCCTCCCTGATTTCGCAATGGCGAGACCATATAAGAGCGGGTCTGGCTGCCAAGACTTGCCGTCGCGTCGCACCGGTCGCTGGTCTGCAGCGGCGAAGGGGCGGTCAGGCGGGTGTCAGGGCGCTGAGTTCACGAAGCAGATTGCGGATGAGCTGGATGCGCTTTTCCTTCTCGTCCGGCGCGCGGGTGACGACCAGCTTGCCATCCGGGCGAAGCTTCATGGAATTCGGGCGCGACTGGACGATGGTCATCAGCTCGCGCGGCTCCACGGGCGTGTCTTCGCGGAAGGCCATGACGATGCCTTTCGGGCCGGAATCGAGTTTGCCGATGCCAAGCTTCTTACAGGCTGCCTTGATGGCGGTGATGTCGAGAAGCTGTTTGGTCTCTTCGGGGAGTGGGCCGAACCGGTCGATAAGCTCGGCGGCGAAACGCTCGCGGCCTTCATCGGTGTCGATCTCAGCCAAGCGGCGGTAGAGGCCGAGGCGGACGCCAAGGTCCTCGACATAGTCTTCCGGGATGAGAACCGCGACGCCGAGATTGATCTGCGGCGACCAGTCATCTGCGACTTCTTCTTCGAGGTCGCTGCCGGATTTGAGGGCGTTGACCGCGTCTTCCAGCATGGACTGGTAAAGCTCGACGCCGACTTCCTTGACGTGGCCGGACTGCTGGTCGCCGAGGAGGTTGCCGGAGCCGCGCATGTCGAGGTCGTGGCTCGCAAGCTGGAAGCCTGCGCCAAGGCTGTCGAGCGATTGCAGGATGCGAAGGCGGCGCTCAGCGCCCGGCGTCATCACATGCTCACGCGGCGTGGTGAGGTAGGCATAGGCACGAAGCTTGGAGCGACCGACGCGTCCACGAAGCTGGTAGAGCTGCGCCAGGCCGAACATGTCGGAGCGATAGATGACAAGCGTGTTGGCGCGCGGAATGTCGAGCCCGCTTTCCACGATTGTGGTCGAGAGGAGCACGTCATACTCGCCCTCATAAAAGGCGGTCATTATGTCTTCGAGCTCTGTCGGTGGCATCTGCCCGTGGGCGACGATGAAGCTCACCTCAGGCACGTTGTCGCGCATGAAGGTTTCGAGGAAATCGAGGTCAGAGATGCGTGGGGCGACGAAGAAGGCCTGACCGCCGCGATACTTCTCGCGCAGCAGCGCCTCCCGGATCGTGACAGTATCGAACTCGGCGACATAGGTCCGCACTGACAGGCGGTCGACGGGCGGGGTCGCGATGATGGAAAGGTCGCGAATGCCGGTGAGCGCCATCTGCAGGGTGCGCGGAATCGGCGTTGCCGACAGCGTCAGGACGTGGACGTCCGATTTCAGCTCTTTCAGGCGTTCCTTGTGCTTCACGCCAAAGCGTTGCTCCTCGTCGACGATGAGCAGGCCGAGGCGCTTGAACTCGATCGACTTTGACAGGAGTGCGTGGGTACCGACGACGATATCGACATCGCCGCTGGTTAGGCCGTCGCGGGCGTCGTTCGCTTCCTTCTGTGTCACCATGCGCGACAGGTGGCGGACTTTGACCGGCCAGTTGGCGAAGCGTTCGGCGAAGGATTTGAAGTGCTGGCGCGCGAGCAGCGTGGTCGGGGCGATGACGGCGACCTGCATACCGCTCATTGCGGCCACGAAGGCGGCGCGAAGGGCAACTTCCGTCTTGCCGAAGCCGACATCGCCGCAGACCAGGCGGTCCATCGGCTTGCCGCTGGCGAGGTCTTCGAGTGTGTCCTCGATGGCGTTGAGCTGGTCGTCTGTCTCTTCGTAAGGGAAGCGGGCGGCGAACTCTTCATAGAGCCCCTGCCCTGTCGTCGTTGGTTCGGCCTTCTTGAGTTCGCGCGCGGCGGCGATCTCCAGCAGCTCTGCTGCCATTTCGAGGATGCGCTTCTTGGCTTTCGCCTTGCGGGTCTGCCAGCCGACGCCGCCGAGTTTATCAACGGCGCTTTCGGCGTCATCGCTGCCATAGCGACTGATGAGGTCGACGTTCTCGACCGGCAGGTAGATCTTGTCGCCGCCGGAATATTCGAGCTCCAGACAGTCATGCGGCGCGCCGGTCAGTTCCAGCGTCTTGAGGCCGGCATAGCGACCGACACCATGATCGACGTGCACGACGAGGTCGCCTGTATTGAGGGATGCGGCTTCGGAAATGAAGTTCGCGGCCTTGCGTTTGCGACGAGGGGCTGCGAGCCGGTCACCGAGCACGTCGGGCTCTGAGATGATGGCGAGGGAATCGGTCTCGATCCCCTGCTCCAGCGGCAGTTCGCAGATGCTGAGGCCAGCCGTGACCGCCGCTTCCATCGAATAGACTCGCGGCAGTGCGCCGAGCCCGTGATCGTCCATGACATTGACGAGCCGATCGGCAGAGCCGGACGTCCACGCCCCGAAGATAACGGTCAGGCCTTTCTCGCGCAGCGCCCGCGCATGGGCGGCGGCCGATTTGAAGACGTTCGTCTCTGGCTGTGCGCGTTCCGGTGCGAAGTCGCGGCCGTGCTTACCGCCGAGGTCGATGCCAGTTTCGGCGCCTGCGGCAGAGAAGCGGGCGATGCCACGTGCGGAAAGCTCTTCGTCGAGCTCTCGATTGCTCAGATAGAGTGCGTCTGGCGGAAGGACGCGCGATGGGCGGTCCTCGGTGGCCGCTTCGAGCCGGGCGGCGTGATAGTCCTCGGCCTGTGAGCGGCGCTCACTTGAGGCCTCGCCCGCCAGATAGCCAAAGCCGATCAGGGCGTCGTTGCCGATATAATCGAACAGGCTGTCGAGATGGTCGTGGAAGAGCGGGAGCCAGTTTTCGAGACCCTGCCGCCTGATCTGGGCCCGCGCGGCCTCATACATCGTGTCGCCGCCTGGCGCGCCGAAGGCATCGAGATATTTCTCACGAAACAGGCTGAGCGTGTCGCTGGAGAAGAGAATCTCCGAGACGGGTGCAAGCGTGATTGATGGCAGCTCGCGCGTCGAAATCTGGGTTTCCGGATTGAAGGCTTTCAGCTGGTCCAGCGTATCACCGAACAGGTCGAGCCGGATCGGTTCATCGCTGGTCGGCGGATAGATATCGATGATGCCGCCGCGAATGGCGTACTCGCCCCGCTCACTCACCGTAGAGGAGCGGATGTAGCCGTTGACGGACAGGTAGTCAGTGAGCGCGTCCTCTGCGAGCTCTTCGCCGACACTCATGGAAAAGCTGGCCGCGCGCATTGTTTCGCGCGGTGGCAGGCGCTGGATCAGGGATGAGCCCGTCGTGATGACCAGAAGCGGCTTGCTGCCTTCGCGTTGCTGCGCAATGCGCGCGAGCGCGGCGCAGCGCTGGGATGCCACAGCGGCGCTCGGGCTGACCCGGTCATAAGGAAGCATGTCCCAGCCTGGCAGAAGGACGCGGTCCATCGTCGGGTGGAAGAATTCGGCGAGCTTAAGGGCAGTCGCCGCAGTCTTGTCGTCCCGCGCGACATAGAGCGCGATGCCGCCCTTGTTCAGAAGGGTGTCCTGAAAGGCTTTGATGTCCAGCCCGAAGGGCGCGCCTGAGACGTTCGTCGGCGCAGACAGGCTGGTGAGGCGCGAAGGGCTGGGCATTGGTCGATCACCTGGCGGGACAGACAGGAGCGCGCCTTCAGCGCGTTCGCCGTGTTTTTAGAGAGCGCGCGCGTCGTATCTAAAGCCGAGCAACTGGTCCAGCACAGGCCCTGCATAATTTGGCGGCACAGGTTTGTTGCCAATAATCCAGGCGTAGACTTCCCAGTCTGGCGTGGCGAGCAGGCGTTCGAACTCATCAAGTTCGGTCTCGGACATGGCGTCGATCTTTTGCTGGGCGAACTGGCCCATGATCAGGTCCATTTCCCGGAAGCCGCGGCGCGACGCGCGGAACTGGAGTTTGCGTTTACGTTCTTCCACGAGAGATACCTCTGTTTGAGCGTGAAACCGTCACATAGGTGAAGCTTGAGCGATTGCCCACCGACCTCTTCAATTGAAGCCTGCGACGCTTTCGATATTGTCAGCTGACCCATGCGTGATGAACGACTCTTTCCCCTGTTCCAGCCCGTCGACAAGCTTCCGGGGATTGGTCCCAAGCTGAAGCCGGTCTTCGAACGGCTTATAGACGGCGATACGGTCTGGGATCTTCTGCTGCACCTGCCGGAAAAATGGCTGGACCGCCGGGTGCGCGACAGCTTTCAAGAATTGGTTGCTGGCGAAGTCTCAACGGTTCGCGGCGAAGTCATGTCGTACAAGGCACCCTATTCTGACCGGGCACCGCACCGCATCCAGCTCTTCGATGGCAGCGGTTTTCTGACGCTGACCTATTTTCGTGCTGACCCGCGCTGGCTTCAGGGACAGTTCCCGGTTGGCAAGGAGCGGATCGTGTCTGGCCTCGTCAGTGAGTTTCAGCGTGAACGGCAGATGTCGCATCCAGACCATGTCGTGGACCCGGCGCGGGGTGAGCCGCCGCCGCCCGTAGAGCCAATCTATCGGCTGACGGCCGGACTGACGAACAAACGTGTGCATTCAGCGATGATCGCGGCGCTGGACCTCGTTCCGGACGATTTGCCGGAATGGCTGGGCAGTGATCTCGTCGCCGCGCAGCACTGGCCGGGTTTCAAGGCGGCGCTGGCCGGTCTGCATACGCCTGACGCTTTCGACCCTGACGCGTTCGAACTGGCACGCCGGCGCCTGTCCTATGACGAAGCCCTGGCACGTGAGATCATCTTTGCCTTTGCACGCGAAAGCCGCGCCCGCAGGACTGCGCCGCCGCTTGAGGGGCCGAATGATGCGTTGAATGCGCTGTCGGCGCGTCTGCCCTACAAGCTGACATCCGCGCAGAGGCGGGCGATCCGCGAGATCGCAGATGATGTTGCAAGGCCGCACCCGATGAGGCGGATGCTGCAGGGGGATGTCGGCGCGGGTAAGACGCTGGTCGCGGTCATGGCCGCGTTGAAAGCGGTGTCAGCTGGCTACCAGGCCACCTTCATGGCGCCCACCGAAGTGCTGGCGCGTCAGCAATATGAGACAGTAGCAGGGTTGCTCGCGCCCCTCGGCCATGAGGTCGCGATCCTGACAGGCCGTGAGAAAGGTCCAAAGCGCGAATCAACGCTGATGGGTCTTGCCGATGGCAGCATCCATGTGGCTGTCGGGACGCAGGCTCTGTTTCAGGAGAGCGTTTCTTTCCGGAAGCTTGGCCTCATCGTGGTGGATGAACAGCATCGCTTTGGCGTTGCCGACCGGATGCGCCTCATCGAGAAGGCGTCAGCACCGCATATGCTGGTGATGAGTGCGACACCTATTCCGAGAACGCTGGCGCAGGCGGTGCATGGCGACCTCGATATTTCGATCCTTGATGAGAAACCTGCAGGCCGCCAGCCGATCGAGACGCGTGCGATTCCCGACACACGCATCGAGGACGTCGTCGAAGCGATCGGACGGGCGATTGACCGGGGTGAGCGTGTCTTCTGGGTCTGTCCGCGCGTCGATGCAGATGAAGATGACAGCTCAGCCGTCGCCCGCGCCGCTGCGCTGGAGGACTGGCTCGGGCAGAAGGTCGGCCTCGTGCATGGCCGGCTGCGCGGCGACCAGAAGGATGAAGCTCTGGAAGCGTTCAGACGCGGCGATACGAAAGTGCTTGTCGCGACGACGGTGATTGAGGTTGGCGTTGATGTGCCCGATGCCACGGTTATGGTGATCGAGCGGGCCGAAGGCTTTGGCCTTGCACAGCTGCATCAGCTGCGCGGGCGGGTGGGACGCGGTGAGCGCAAATCCTATTGCATCCTGCTCTACCGCCCTCCCCTCGGTGAGCTCGCGCACAAGCGGCTTGAGACGCTGCGCGAGACGGAGGACGGGTTCGCGATTGCCGAGGCGGACTTCAAGCTGCGCGGCCCCGGCGATGTGCTCGGCGTACGCCAGTCCGGCGCCGTTGATTACAGGATTGCCGACCTACAGACCGACGCCGACCTTATCGAGATTGCCCGCAAGGATGCACGCTATGCGATTGAAACCGACCCCGGCCTGGTGAGCGAGCGGGGTCAGGCGCTAAGCATCCTCAGGGAGCTTCTCAGTCCGATCGTCCGCCAGCGGGAGTGAGCGCTGCTCTGGTGTCTCTTCGCCGTGCTCGGGCACGACGAGACCAGCCGACAGAATCATCTTGGCGCCGTCCTCGATCGACATGTCCATCTCGATGCACTCGGATTCTCGCACATAGATGAGGAAGCCCGAGGTCGGGTTCGGGGTCGTTGGAACGAAGACACCGATAAAGTCGGCGCCGAGACGGTGCGCGATCTCACCCTTGGCGTTGGACGATACGAAGCCGATGCACCATGAGCCGACCTTCGGGTATTCGACCATCACTACGCGGTCATAGGAGGCCTGCTGGTTGTTGGTGAGCACCTCGATCAGCTGTTTGAAGGCGGCATAGACGTTGCGGACAATTGGCACGCTGGAGAGAAGCCGGTCTGCGCCCCGCACGACCGAACGACCGAGAAGGTTCGTGGTAATGGCGCCCAGTATCGTCAGCGCGACGATCATCACGATCACGCCAAAGCCGGGAATCGCTATGTTCGTATAGGTCTCTGGCTGAATGATCGGCGGCAGCAGGGGTTTGACCCTGTTGTCGATGAAATTGATCAGGAATTGCAGGACGAAAAAGGTGATCGCAATCGGGGCGGCGATGACCATGCCTGCGAGGAATCTACCCCGCAGCCATGCCCACAGACTGGGCCGTTTTGGCTCGGGTGCCATCAATCCGTTGTCAGAGTGACCGGATTTATCCGCCATAAAAGCGCTCCTGAAAAGTGGTCTGGGTTTACGTTGAGTATGGCTTGGAGATCATATGATTTCCGTTAATTGTGGCGAAGATGAGTGAGAAACAAGAATTCGATAGCAGGCTGCAGGCGGTCCTTAGACGCGTGTATGGCGAGCAGACAGCGCTGGCCTCTGCCAACCGGCTGTCAGGTGGCGCAAGCCAGGAAACCTGGCTGCTTACCCTCAATGGTACCGGAGCCCCGGAGACGCTGATCCTGCGCCGCGCGCCGGAAGGCATGGAAGCGACCGATGATTCGCGAGCGATTGGCCTGCCGAACGAAGCAAAGCTGATCCGTAAGGCTCAGCATGCCGGCGTGGCCGTGCCTGAAGTCGTCCATGTGCTGGAGCCGGATGAAGGCGTCGGCGAAGGCTTCATCATGTCCCGCGTCGAAGGGGAGACGATCGCGCGTCGCATCCTGCGCGATGATGAGTATGCCAAGGCACGGGAAAACCTGCCGGCACAATGTGGCCGTGCACTGGCTGGTATTCATCGCATTGATGGCTCTGATGTGCCGCGTATTCGCGAGAGCACCGGCCTCGCGCAGGTCGAGCAGTATGAGCAGACCTATCAGGAGATCGGTGTCTGCAGGCCCATCTTCGACCTTGCGATTGTCTGGTTGAAAGAAAATGCGCCCAAGCCGCTGGAACCGATGCTGGTGCATGGCGATTTCCGCCTCGGCAATATCATGGTGGATGAGCAGGGTCTGGCGGCCGTTCTGGACTGGGAACTCGCCCATTATGGCGACCCGCGTGAGGACATTGGCTGGATGTGCACCAATTCCTGGCGCTTCGGGCAGTCTGACAAACGGCTTGGCGGCTTTGGCGATGTCGAGCCTCTGCTAGAGGCCTATGCCGCTGCGGGCGGCGCAGAGTTCACGCCGCGCGATATCGACTGGTGGGACATGCTGGGCAGCATGAAGTGGGGCATCATGTGTATGGGCATGTACGAGACGTTCCGCTCTGGCGCCGATGCCAGTGTTGAGCGTGCCGCCATTGGCCGGCGCGTCTCCGAGACAGAAATGGACCTTGTGAACCTTCTGGAGGGCCAGCGTCATGCATGATCAGCCAAGTGTCAGTGAACTCGTCCAGGCGGTAAAGAATTTCGTCGATCATTCGGCAATGCCGGAGCTAAAAGGCCGCGCTGCATTCCATGCGCGCGTTGCGTCCAACGTGCTGGCGACGATCCTTCGGGACCTCGAAGCGCGCGAAGGCAATGACGCGGCAGAGTATGAGCGTCTCAAAGCCTTGCTGCCCGGCAGTGACGGGAAATCCCGCGAGGCGCTGAATGAGGAACTTCGCGACAAGATCCGCTCGGGCGAGCTGACGGTTGCGTCGGCGGCGCTGATGGATCACCTCAAAAAGACCGCAATTGCGCAGTTGAAGGTCGATCAACCGAAATACTCGGGACTGGCAACCGCTCTAGAGGACTGAATATGCGCCCTATCCTGATCGCGCTTGGCATTATCGCTGCGCTGGCTGTCGGTTGGGTCGCTTTCAAGGATAGAGTCTACGCGTCCTGGCTTGGTCAGGGTGAGCGCGAGGCTGCGGAGCCGGATTACTCGTTTGAAGAAGACTGGCTTCAGCGTCCAGCGGAAACGCCGCCGGGCGGATGGGCGAGCCCTTGGGGCGTCGATATCATCGTACTGGCGCCCTACCCGACCACGCCGCAGCCAGCTGGCCTGCTTCCGGCGTCGAGCGTTGTCAGCAAGGGCGATTATGCCGACTTCATGGATGAAGCCGGGCTCTCATCTGATGAGAGCGCGGTCATTTACGCGCCGTCCTACCGCGCGCCGTCGCCTGCGTCAGGGAAGCGGATGCGAACGGAAGCCAGCGCATTGGCCTCCCGAGACGTTGCAGCAGCCGTGTCCCGTTACGTGTCCGCTGATAACCGCAAGCGCGGCGTTCTGATCGTGGCTGCGCCCGGGACCGAAGCTCTACTGGAAGGCGCGCTTGGCGCCCTGCCCTCTGATGAAGATTTCCGCCAGCGCTTTGGGGGTGTCATGCTTCCAGCGGATATGGACGTGGCTGAGTGGACTGAGGCGGTAGGCGCATGCAGCGGCGCCGTTGAAGCGTGTGTGGTTTCGACGAGCCTTACTGCCAGCAAGCCTGTCAGGCGCTTTTTCCTGCCGAGCCTGCCGCGCCCGCGGCTGGTCTATAGCTATGACGGCACGTTGGCGCAGAGTGTCGAGGCACGCGCCGAGACGCTGTCGGTCTGGCTGGAAGAGACTCTGCCAAAGCCAGCAGAGCCGTTCGACACCTGGGCGGCAGAGGAAGTCGTGGATGTCGCCCCGATCCGTCGCCCAAACTCCGAACGTGATATTTCAGGCGAGCGCGGAAACTAGCTGCGCGAGCGCTCGATGATGCTGGTGGTCGATCGCCCTTCAAGAAGCGGCACGACGACCACCTCACCGCCCCGCGCCTTGACCGTATCGGCGCCGACGATCTCGTCCGGCTTGTAGTCGCCGCCCTTGACCAGAACGTCTGGCTGGATTGCATCGATCAGTTCGGCGGGCGTATCCTCGTCGAAGCTGGTGACGGCGTCCACGCAGGCGATGCCTGCGAGAAGCTCAGCGCGGTCCTGCTCGGTGTTTACAGGCCGGCTCTCGCCTTTGAGGCGTTTGACCGACGCGTCGGTATTGATCGCGACGATCAGGCGGTCACATTGTGCGCGGGCCTGGCGCAGGACCCGGAGGTGGCCGGGGTGCAGGATATCGAAACAGCCATTGGTGAAGCCGACACGCAGGCCGGATGCCCGCCACCGTACGGCCAGTTCAGCAATGTCCGAACGGCCTAGAAGACCTGCAGAGACAGGCGCTTCACCCGCTGAAAGTGCGCGGTGAAGCTCTTCTGCGCTGACAGTGGCCGTACCGACCTTGCCAACCACGATGCCGGATGCAGCGATGGCGAGGGCGACGGCGTCCTTTAGGTCTGCGCCTGCAGCAATCGCGGCGGCCAACGCGGCCATGCTGGTGTCACCCGCGCCGGACACGTCGAACACCTGCCGGGCTTCGCCCTTCATGTGGAAGGTTCTGTTGCTTTCATGCCAGGACATGCCCTTGCCTGCGCGGGTAACCACAAGCCGGGTGTCCGGTAGCAGGTTTGCCATCGCACTGAGGGCGGCATCGACGTCGCTGTCGCTTGCAGTGGGGAGCCCGCTTGCGGCGGCGAGTTCGCTCGCATTCGGCTTGATCAGGCTGGCGCCCGCATAGATGCTGAAATCCTTCGATTTCGGATCGACCAGAACCGGAATGTCATTGGCCTTCGCAGCCTTGATGCAAGCGTCAAAGACGACCGGATTGATCACGCCTTTTGCGTAATCAGACACGATAATCAGCGAGGCTGTCTTCGTCGCCGCTCCAACCAGTTTGCCGATCTCAAGTGAGGCATCCACGAGGTCCGGCCCGTCGTCTTCGGTGTCGACGCGGAGGAGTTGCTGCGTCCCTGCAATGAAACGGGTCTTGATTACGGTGGCCATGTGTGTGGTGCGCACAAGCTGGCAGCTGATCAGCGGATCGGCTTCAAGAAGGTCAGTAAGCTGCGTTCCAGCGTCATCGTCGCCGACGCAGCCGATCATGACTGTGCGCAGACCAAGCGCGCTGAGGTTTCGGGCGACGTTGCCTGCACCGCCCGGCACTTCAGTTGAACTGGTCTTCCGAAGGACTGGAACGGGGGCTTCGGGCGACACCCTGCCGACGCCGCCATAGACGTACCGGTCGAGCATCAGGTCCCCGACGCAGATGATCTGCTTGTCGCGAGCTTTTTCCAGAATCTCGGATATCTGCTGTCTCAAGCCGCATTACCCCGTGCCAGCTTCTAATTTTCGGTCGCGTCCTGTCTGACTAAACAAAGTTTTCCTTTGGCGCCAGACACATGGGATGTGGACAAGAATGATCCACGCCACAGTTTGCCACGTAAACGACTACAACATTGGGCAAGCAGGAGAAAAACGCTGGGACAGGACAATCCGGATTCTGTGATCGTCTGGTTTCGGAACGATCTTCGGCTAGCAGACCATGCGGCCCTTGCAGCCGCTGTCAAAGCGAACGCGAAGATATTCCCCGTCTATATTCTCGAAGATACGGTTGCTGGCGGCCGCGAGCTTGGCGGCGCATCGAAATGGTGGCTGGATAAATCGCTGAAGTCGCTCCGCTCAGCCATTTCGCAGCGCGGCGGAAAGCTGATCTGCCGGAAGGGCGATGCTGAGAAAATCCTGCGTGACCTTATCAAGGAAACCGGCGCCGAAGCGGTTTTCTGGGGACGCAGATATACGCAGCCCGAGATCGACCGTGACGCCGACATCAAGAAGGCGCTGAAGGATGACGGCATCGAAGCAAAGAGCTTCAACACCACGCTTCTGACCGAGCCGTGGGCGTACAAGACGACGTCTGGCGGCTACTACAAGGTATTCACGCCCTATTGGCGCGCCGTGCGCGGAAACTATGAGGCGCCGGACCCACTTCCAGCGCCTGAGAAGTTCGATGGCATCGGCATTGATGGGGACGAGATTGAGAGCTGGGGCCTGCATCCAAGCAAGCCCGATTGGTCCAAAGGCTTCGACGAGATGTGGACCCCGGGCGAGGATGGTGCGCGGGAGAGATTGCAGGACTTTCTCGACGGTCCGATCCGCGACTATGAGGAAATGCGCAACCGGCCCGATGAGGACGGCACGTCAGGCCTCTCCCCTCACCTGCGACATGGCGAGATCAGCCCGGCGACGATCTGGCGGGCGGTTATGGGGCGTATCAATCGCGGACTGAAAGAAGAGGAAAGCGCCTGGTCTTTCCTTTCCGAAATCGTCTGGCGTGAATTTTCCTACGTTCTGATCTATCATAACCCGAAGATGGGGCGTGAGAATTACGACAGCAAATTCAATGTGATGGAGTGGAGATCCAGTAAGAAGGATCTCGAGCGCTGGCAGAAGGGCGAGACCGGCTATCCGATCGTCGATGCTGGCATGCGCCAGCTTTGGGCGACAGGCTGGATGCACAACCGCGTTCGCATGATCGTAGCGTCTCTGCTGACCAAGCACCTGTTGCTGAACTGGACCGAGGGCGAAGACTGGTTCTGGGATACGCTTGTCGATGCGGATCCTGCATCGAATGCAGCCGGTTGGCAGTGGACGGCAGGGTCTGGCGCGGATGCATCGCCCTATTTCCGGGTCTTCAACCCAATCACGCAGGGCCAGAAGTTCGACCAGACCGGCGCCTATGTCCGTCACTGGTGCCCAGAGCTGAAGAAGCTTCCCAACAAACATCTCCATGCACCCTGGGAAGCGGGCCGCGACGTACTGAAGAAGGCGGGCGTTGAGCTTGGAAGCACCTATCCCAAGCCGATTATCGCTCACAAGGAAGGGCGCCAGCGTGCGCTCGATGCCTGGGAAACGCTGAAGGAAAAGCAGGACTGAGAATGAAGAAAATTGCTGTCATCGGCTCAGGAATTACCGGTCTTGGCGCTGCCTATGCGCTGAAGGACACCGCTGACGTCACCGTGTTCGAAGCGCGAGAGCGCGCCGGTGGTCATGCTCACACGCGGACCATCGACTATGATGGGCAAGAGCTGAACGTCGATGTCGGCTTCATCGTCTATAATGGCCGCAACTATCCCAACCTCACCGGTTTCTTCGATGCGCTGGACGTCGAGACAGAGCAAAGCGATATGAGCTTTGCCGTGTCCAATGAGGACGGGTTCGAGTGGGCCTCGACCATCAAGGGCATGTTTGCGCGTAAGCGAAACCTGCTGCGACCTCGGTTTCATAAATTCTGGCGCACGATCCTCAAATTCAACGACATTGCCCGCGAGGACCTAGCGGCCGGACGGATCGGCAATGAGACGCTGGGAGTCTGGCTAAACCAGAAAGGATTCAGCGAGGACTTCAAGCAGAATTATATCCTTCCGATGGGCGGCGCGATCTGGTCGACGCCCCCTTCGGAGATGATGGATTATCCGGCGCTCAGCTTCTTTCGCTTCTTTGAGAACCACCGTCTGATGCATGCCGAGCGCCCGAAATGGCGCACGGTAACCGGTGGGTCCAAGCAATATGTCGACAAGGCGGCGGAGGTTCTCGGATCGCGCTTGCGTCTCAGCGCGCCAGTAAAACAGGTCAGCCCCTTCGGCCAGCATGTACGCGTCACCACCGAGGATCGACGTGAACACTTGTTTGACGATGTCATTCTTGCTGTCCATTCCGATACGGCGCGGCAGATGCTGGCCCCTGCCTATGAGGACCAACGCTTCCTGCTGAACTCGGTCGGGTACCGCCCAAATCGCATCTACCTGCACCGCGACCCGGCCTACATGCCCGACAGAAAAGCGGCCTGGGCAAGCTGGAACGTTATCCAGAAGTATTCTGACGGCGAAAATATCTGCCTGACCTACTGGATGAACCGACTGCAGAATCTGCCAAATGAGCGCCCATTGTTTGTGACACTGAACCCTTCAGTGCCGCCTGCGGCGGACAAGGTTTTCCACGAGGTGAGTTTCGATCACCCGCAATTCGACGCACCGGCCGCTGCAGCCTGCCGGTCTCTGGAACGGATTCAGGGCGACCGGGGACTCTGGCTTGCGGGCGCGTGGCTGGGGTCTGGCTTCCATGAAGATGGGCTGAAGAGCGGTCTTCGCGCGGCGCTCTCGCTTGGCGGACAGGTTCGTTGGGTCGCTGAGAACGTGGAACTCTTCGTACCGTCAGCGGAGCGTGCCGTGCCGGTGGATGCCAAGGCCGCAGGGGCTGCGGCGCAGTGAGCGACGCTGCCCCTGCACTGAAGCTGCACCAGGGTGAAACGGTGCACCGGCGGTTCACGCCGTTCGTGTCGGACTTTAGCTATCGCGTCTTCATGGTCGAGGTTGATGTTGACCGGCTGGAAGATGCGCGTCGTCAGTGCCGCTTATTTGGTGTCGATGAAGGTGCCTTGTTTGGCTTTCGGAGCGATGAGCATGGCGCCCAGGGCGGGCAGTCATTGCGGGGTTGGGCAGAGGAGCGGCTGCTCGAGGCGGACGTGGACGCGTCTGCGCTCAAACTGAAGCTCATCACCTTCCCCCGGCACCTGTTTTACAAGTTTGCGCCCATCTCCGTTTGGATTGCGGAGGACGCGGACGCCCGCCCTGCCGGCGTTATCTACGAAGTGCGCAACACGTTCGGTGAGCGCCACGTCTATGTCGCCGCCGCTGATGGTGCATGGAGCAAGCATGCCGCAGACAAGATCTTCCATGTCTCGCCATTCTTCGACGTCTCGGGAAAGTATGAGTTCTCGCTTCAGCGCGATGAGACCGCGCTGCGCCTTGGCGTGAGCACGGTCTCAGACGGCGGCGTCAAACATATGGCGACCTTGTCGACCAAAGCGGCCCCGGCCACCGACCACGCCCTCATCCGCAAGGCCATCTTCATGCCGCTCTCCACGCTTGGGGTCACCCTGGCGATCCACTGGGAGGCTTTGAAGCTTTGGCTAAAAGGCGCAAACTATCATTCCAAACCGCATCAGGCGCAGCAAAGAGTGTCTGTTGCGACACCATCAGGCCGCGTCTTGAAGGAGAAACACCAATGAACCAGCAGTCAGGCGAAATTCGCGCAACGGTCTCGTCGCTGAGGCAATTGTCCGGTGTTCCAGCGGGCTTCCGGCTTGCAGGGCTTTTCCTGCTTCGAACCGAAAACGGCTCGCTTCGCTTCAATTTGCCGGATGGGCGTTCGGTCCTGTTCGATCAGGGAAATCCGGGCCCGCATGCTGTGGTCGATGTTCACGAGTTCGGCTTTGCCAAACGTGCGCTGGCTGGCGGCGATATCGGCTTTGCCGAAAGCTATATGGATGGCGAATGGTCCACGCCGGACCTCACAGCGGTGCTGGAATACTTCTCGGAGAATTTCGAGGCGGCTGGAAAGCTAGCGGTTGGTGGCTCTCTTGTGAGGGGGATCAACAAGCTACGCCATATGTTCAACCGCAACAGCCGCGCCGGTGCCCGCCGCAACATCATGGCCCACTATGATCTTGGCAATGACTTCTATTCGGCTTGGCTGGATGAGACGATGACCTATTCGTCTGCCCTGTTCGACAAGCCGAACCTGTCACTCGAGCAGGCCCAGACGGCCAAGTATAAAGGCATTGCGGACCAGCTTTCTGCCGGGCCTGATAGCGAGCTTCTCGAGATTGGCTGCGGCTGGGGCGGGTTTGCCGAATATGCGGCGAAGGCGCGCGGGTCGAAGGTCACCTGTCTCACCATCTCTGAGGCGCAGCGCGACTATGCAGCTGCCCGTATGCAGAGAGAGGGACTGTCGGACCGCGTGGAGATCCGTCTGGAGGATTACCGCGACCATCAGGGGAAATATGATGGCGTTGCCTCTATCGAAATGTTTGAGGCTGTCGGTGAGGCTTACTGGCCGAGCTATTTCGAGAAAGTGCGTGAGAGCTTGAAGGATGATGCGAAAGCTGCGCTCCAGATTATCACGATCGAGGACCGCCTGTTCCGTCGCTACCGCAAGCGGACCGACTTCATCCAGCGCTACATTTTCCCGGGTGGCATGTTGCCAAGTGAAGTGGCGCTTCGCGAGTCGCTGAGCAATGCGGGGCTTCGTTTTGATGCCGTGCATTATTTCGGTCAAGACTATGCCCGCACGCTGAAGCTATGGGCCGATCGCTTCGAAGAGGCCTGGGACAAGATCCAGACTTTCGGATTCGACGAGCGCTTCCGCCGGTTGTGGCGCTTCTATCTCAGCTATTGCGAGGCTGGTTTCGGGAACGGCCGGATCAATGTCGGTCAATTCCAGCTTTCGCGGGCATAAGAAAAGGCGGGCTTTGCGGCCCGCCTTTTGTCGTTTTGGTGTGAGTGCTGCCTAGTAGAGCTCAGTCAGCACGTAATCGATCTGCTGACCGCGGGCTTCAAAGCCGAGCTTCACCCAACGAGACTGGTCGTCATACCAGAGATCGACAGTCAGATCTGATTTCAGGCGATAGTGGGTGGTTTCGACTTCCTCACCGCCAATCGTCAGGGTCTCGCGGCCGATTTTCTCGACATTGGTATCCAGAAGTTCGCCCGTCTCCGTGGACAGGATCTGGCTGCTGAATGCCTGCTGGATATTCCAGTGGCTGGACGGGATGATTCCGAGCGGTGCATTGCCCGAATAGGCAGAGCCATTAACGTTAAGGCTGTCGCCGTCGAGACTCGCCTCTACGAATTCGTCGTCGCCATCATCATTCGTCTTGCCTTCAAGGCCGACCAGCTTGCCGTCCTTCCAGGTTTCAGTCGCGTCGAGTTCGTAGCGAAACACGGTGATCGGGCCGAGGCCCGCTTTCAGCTCGACATCAGAGCGCGCCGTGAAGCTATCTTCCGACTCGACGTCGAAGGAGATGGTGTGCGTGCCGAACTCATTGCCCTTGCGCAGGACGTTGAAAACGATCTTATCGCCGTCTTGGGGCTGCCAGGCCGCTGGGGCTTCGTCTGAAACCGGCGCGCTGATGCTGTCGGTCTCAGCGCTATCGGCAAAGGCTGGTGCGGCGGTCAGCGCTGCTGCCAGCGCGAGGGTGCTGATCGTGGTTTTCACGTGAATCTCCAGAATGGCGTATCTGCACGAGCAACGAAGCAGGTACATGCCTTGTTCCCGGATGCGGCGGGGCGATGGCGCTCTCCGGGCGTCGCGAGAACCAGCTCTCCAGCCTCGAACGTGTCGCGGCCATCCTTTAGGCAGCCTTCCAGAACGATCATCGCTTCCAACGTGCTGTGTCCGTGGGCGAACACCCGGTCGCCTGGCTCCAGCCGCATCAGTGATCCGCTATTTTCAGGAAGCTTGCAGAAGCGTGCACCGGAGATGCCCTTGCGCCACATGACCGCGTCATAGTCGGTATGGATGATCTCGGTGGCAATATCCTCCATCCGGTAGATGGCTTCCTGATGATCTTCACCGGTCGGATTGATATTGGCGCGCACCGCTTCCCAGACGCGCGCAATCTCATCGCCCTCCTCTGACATGAGGCGATGCAGGGTGGCCGCCAGGCTCATACTGGCAGAGAGGTTGCCGGTCGCATAATCCAGCATGAAGGCGTGATAGGTGTCGGTGTTGGACATTTACTTGCGCTCGAACAGATAGACTTCGAACTTAGTACGCGCGCGAGGCAAGACCGGATCAGCCCTGCGTGGTGTTGTCACTGACATGGCTGATAGCTACATCGGTCTTGCAAACGGAGTAGTCAGAATGATCCTCAATTCGGTTCTCGATGCGATCGGGAATACACCACTTATCAAGCTGCAGCGGGTTTCAGAGGAAACCGGATGCACCATTCTCGGCAAGGCCGAATTCCTCAATCCGGGCCAGTCCGTGAAGGACCGCGCGGCGCTGGGCATTGTTCGCGACGCAGAGCGCTCTGGCGCGCTGAAGCCGGGCGGCACGATTGTCGAAGGTACAGCCGGCAATACCGGCATTGGCCTCGCGCTGGTGGGTAGTGCGCTTGGCTACCGCGTGGTCATCGTGATGCCGCGCACGCAAAGCCAGGAAAAGAAGCTGGCCGTGAAGCTGCTTGGCGCAGAACTGATCGAGGTGGATGCTGTCCCCTACTCCAACCCCAATCACTATGCGCGCTATTCCGGCAAGCTCGCCGAAGAACTCGCAAAGACAGAGCCGAATGGTGCGATCTGGGCGAACCAGTTCGACAATACTGCAAACCTTGAAGCGCACTATGCGACGACGGGTCCTGAAATCTGGCAGCAGACCGACGGCAAGGTGGACGGGTTTATCTGCGCGGTCGGCTCAGGCGGCACGCTCGCTGGCGTTGCGAAGTACCTTCAGGAGCAGAGCAAGGACGTGAAGATCGGGATCGCTGATCCCGGCGGCGCGGCGCTCTATGAGTATTTCAAGAATGGCGAGCTGAAATCAGAAGGCACGTCGATTACCGAAGGTATCGGTCAGGGCCGTATCACCAAGAACATCGAAGACCTGAAGGTCGACTATGCCTATCGGTGTCAGGATGATGAGGCGCTGAACATCCTCTATGATCTGATCCTGCATGAGGGTCTGTGTCTTGGCGGGTCCGCCGGCATCAACATTGCGGGCGCCGTCCGCCTCGCGAAGGACCTTGGCCCGGGCCACACGATCGTGACGATCCTCTGCGACTACGGCAATCGCTACCAGTCGAAGCTCTACAATCCTGAATTCCTGCGCAGTAAGGATCTGCCCGTTCCGCCTTGGATGGAGGAAGCCTGATGGCTGATGGATCACCTCTCGTTTCAGCGGCCTGGCTGAAAGATAATCTGAAGGCGCCCGACCTTCGCGTAGTCGATGCAAGCTGGTTCCCAAGCTGGACGGCAAGTGCCGGTGCGGGGCGCCAGTCTTATGACCGGGGGCACATTCCGGGCGCGGTCTATTTCGACATTGACGAGATCAGCGACACGGAAAGCAATCTGCCACACATGATGCCCGACTCGGTGAAGTTCTCATCGCGTGTGCGCAAGCTCGGCATCGGTGACGGAAACCGGGTCGTCGTTTATGATGCGAATGACTTTTTCGCGTCCGCGCGCGTCTGGTGGATGTTCCGCGTCATGGGCCACAAGGATGTGTACGTGCTGAACGGCGGTTTGCGCGCCTGGGAGGCTGAGGGCGGCGAACTTGAAGACCTGCCGCCTGTTATCACTGGCGGGCGCCACTTTACGCCGCGCGTACGCTCAGACCTCATAAAGTCGCGCGAGCAGGTTGCTGCAGCCTCAGCGTCTGGCGACACACCGATTCTCGATGCCCGCCCTGCGGGACGCTTTGCCGGAACTGAGAAAGAGCCACGCCCGGATCTGCCCTCCGGTCACATTCCCGGCAGCGGGAATGTCCCGTCCGGCAAGCTGGTTGGCGCTGACGGCAAGCTTGTGTCGAAAGAGCAGATCAACGCGCTGCTGGGCGACCATGCAGATCGGCCGGTTGTTGCAAGCTGCGGCTCCGGCGTTTCGGCCGCAGTCATCGCGCTCGCTCTGGCCGAGATCGGTAACTGGGACGTCGCTGTCTATGACGGCTCCTGGTCAGAATGGGCCTCCCACCCAGAGAGCGAGATTGCGACCGCATCGGCATGAAACTTCCGACCCGGCTCATCCATAACCGCAAGGGCAATCCCGAGCGGCGCACCGTAAACCCACCTGTCGAGCGTGCATCGACCGTGCTCCTGCCGGACCGGCAATCGCTTTACGGTGGCGGGACCGGATATGGCCGGATGGGGCTGTCGGTGCACCGGGAGCTGGAAGCGGCTTTGTGTGAGCTGGAAGGCGGCGAGTATGCGCGGCTGACGCCCTCGGGCCTCAGTGCCTGCGCTGTGGCGATTGCGGCTGTCGTAGAAGCTGGCGACCACGTTCTGCTTTCCGATTCAGTATATGGGCCCACGAGGCGATTCTGTGAAAAGCGACTGCCCACGATGGGAGTCAGCGCCGCGCGCTTTAACCCACGCGACCCTGAGGCGTTGATGGCGGCCCTTACGCCAGAGACCAGATTGATCGTGCTCGAATCGCCGGGGTCTCTCACCTTTGAGATTTCGGACACGCCGGCCATTGTCGAGATTGCGCGAAAGGCCGGTATCACGACGGTGATGGACAATACCTGGGGCGCTGGCGTGTTTCATCGCCCGCTCGACCTTGGCGTCGACATCTCGCTTCAGGCGCTCACCAAATATGTAGTGGGCCATGCGGATGCGTTTGGCGGCGCGGTCGTGACGAATGACAAGAAGCATGCCGCGGCGATTGAAGCACTGACCGAAGATTGGGGCATCTCGCTAGGGCCAGATGATGCCTATGCGGCGCTGAGGGGCACACGCACGCTGGGCACTCGGTTGAAAGCGCATGAAGCAAGTGCGCTCGAGATCGCGAACTGGCTGGAGAAGCACGACGATGTCAGCCTTGTCATCCACCCTGCCCTGCCCAACCATCCCGATCACGAAATCTGGAAGCGGGACTTTTCAGGAAGTTGCGGCCTGTTTGGCTTTCTTCTGGATGCGCCGGAAGACGGCCATGTCGATGCTTTTCTGTCGGCGCTGAAACTCTTCAAGATGGGCTTTTCCTGGGGCGGTTTTGAAAGCCTGATCATCCCCTGCGATGAGCAACTCACACGGCTGCCGGAAGACTGGACACAGGCCCGTCAGGGGCGGCTTGTGAGGCTCCATGCAGGCCTAGAAGACCCTGCCGATCTTGTCGCGGATCTGGCCCACGCATTTGCCGTCTTACATGACGTAAAAAATACTTGATCTTTGAATCGCGATTCAATATTTCGAGCGCCGACACGCAAGCGAGCTACGACGGTCCCGAAAGGGCGTCAGTACGGGTGAGCCCAGATGTCTTCACTTTCATCATCGGGTGCTGAGCCCGGTAATGCTGGACGAGGATACTTGGATGGCACCGAACATGATCGCTTTGGCGGCAGCCTACAGCCGTTTGGATGTGGCTTGGGACACCGGGCTCTACAACTATTACGACAAGAAATTCGGAGATTATGCGGCTGCGGTCGCTGAACTTATAAGGCCGTAGCGGGTTCGCCCGCCGAACTGTCGTGCGCATCAGGCGTTTGTACTGGTGCAGTCAATAAGTTCACTGGCTTCGTGCCAGCCAAAATCCGAATCTTTGCCATGTTTAAATCTGGTTCTGCGCCGCTGGCGCGCCCTGCTATTCTTCCTGATACCTCCAACCGCTCTGGCCTTCCGGCCTTTGCCAGCGTTGGCGATGTCCTGCGCGCCTATGAAGGCGATGACGCGATCTTCGTTCTCTACCCGAAGAAGATTGCGGCAGCTGCGCGCACCTTCCTGAACGGTTTCCCCGGCAAGGTTCTCTATGCCGTGAAGGCAAACCCGCATCCGGCCGTCCTGAAAACGCTGTGGACCAGCGGCGTGCGCAACTTTGACGTTGCCTCGACCCGCGAAGTCGACCTCGTCCAGAGTGTCGTACCCGGCGCGAAGCTTTTCTTCATGCACCCTGTGAAGTCGCGCGCAGCGATCCGTCACGCGTATGAGTGTGGCGTGCGTGATTTCTCGTTCGACTCTGCTGACGAGCTTCAGAAGATGCTTGAAGTCACGGGCTATGCCAGTGACCTGACGCTTCACCTGCGTGTCGCGCTGCCAAAGGGCGGCGCAGCGATGCCGCTTTCTGGCAAGTTTGGCGCAGACCGCGACCAGGCCGTCGAGCTGCTCGGCGAAGCACGCCGCCACGCCTTCAAGCTAGGCGTGACCTTCCATGTCGGCTCGCAGTGCCTTGAGATCAGCGACTACGACATGGCGCTGGCCTATGTCCGCTCCATCGTGGACGCATCGGGCGTTGAGATCGATTCGATCGATTGCGGTGGTGGCTTCCCGGTTCCGTATCCAGGCATGTCGCCGCGCCCGATGGGTGAGTATTTCAGCGCGATCCGTTCGTCGCTGTCAGCTCATGGTTTTGCAGGCCTTCAGGTGCTGGGCGAGCCTGGCCGTGCGCTTTGTGCGCAAGGCGGCTCGACGCTGGCTCGTGTTGAGCTTCGCAAGGGCGGTGACCTGTACCTCAATGATGGCAGCTATGGCTCGCTCTTCGACGCGGCCCAGTGTGCCTGGAAGTTCCCAGTGAAGCTTCACACCGTCGAGCCACGCGACCAGGGCGAAACTGAAGCTTTCCGCTTCTTCGGCCCAACCTGCGACAGCCTTGATGTCATGAATGGTCCATTCGAGCTGCCTGCTGATGTGCAGGAAGGCGACTGGGTCGAGATTTGCCATCTCGGTGCCTATGGTCAGGCCCTCTCCTCGCGCTTCAATGGCTTCTACAGCGAGACGACCGTCGCCGTCATGGCGTAGTCATCCCTTCAATCTAGTCTGAGAGCGGCCTTCGCCTGAAAGGGTGAGGGCCGCCTGCCTTCTGGACCCAATCACCCCACACCGTTACAACGCCTCCCAAGTCATCGGAGACCTATATGTCTGACAATTCCAATCGTAAGGCCGAGCTGCTGAGCAAGCCGGTAGAGCATATCGACATCACCAAGTTCGACGCCCGTCCTATCGTCGAGTCGATGGGCAAGATGTCCTTCACCTCGCGCGACCTCGCGCGGGCGACAGATATCTTCAACATGGCGCTTGAGGACGAGGACTGCTCGACCATCCTGACGCTCGCAGGCTCCACCTCGGCGGGTGGCTGTATGCACGTATACCGTGACCTCGTGAAGGACGGCCTGATCGACTGTATCGTCGCAACCGGCGCGTCGATCATCGACATGGATTTCTTCGAGGCGCTTGGCTACAAGCACTATCAGGCGCCGGAGTCGGTCGACGACAACATCCTGCGCGACCTCTACATCGACCGTATCTATGACACGTTCATCGATGAAGAAGAGCTGCAGGCCTGCGACCACGTCATCTATGACATCGCCAACAAGCTTGAGCCGCGCCCCTATTCCTCGCGTGAGTTCATCTGGGAGATGGGTAAGTGGCTGAAGGAGAACGCGGTCAAGAAGGGCTCGCTGATCGAGACCTGCTATGATCACAATGTGCCGATCTTCGTGCCGGCCTTCTCTGACTGCTCGGCAGGCTTTGGCCTCGTGAAGCACCAGGTCGAAAATCCGGGTAACTACATGTCGATCGACAGCGTGGCTGATTTCCGCGAGCTGACGGACGTCAAGATCGCTGCCGGTACGACGGGTCTCCTCATGGTGGGCGGTGGTGTGCCGAAGAATTTTGTCCAGGATACAGTGGTTTGCGCTGAAATCCTCGGCAAGGAATGCGAGATGCACAAATACGCCGTGCAGATCACTGTTGCCGACACGCGTGACGGCGCCTGCTCCTCCTCGACGCTGAAAGAGGCTGCGAGCTGGGGCAAGGTGCAGACCGTGCATGAGCAGATGGTGTTTGCTGAGGCGGGCTCTGTTGTTCCGCTTCTGGCATCTGCTGCCTGGCACAAGGGCGCCTGGAAGAACCGTCGCAAGCGTGAGTTCGCCAAGCTCTTCCTCTAGGGCGCGCCGCGACACGAAAGACCATGACGCCGGGACATTACTTGTCCCGGCGTTTTTCGTTGGGCAGATTGAAGCGAGATTTCCAAGCATGAGGAGACCGCACATGTCCGACCGGATTCAGGTCACGAAGAAAGATGGCGTCGCTGACGTCAAACTCGTTCGCACAGACAAGATGAATGCGCTGGACGATGCGATGTTCGAGGCGCTGCTCTCGACAACCGAGGAGCTGTCCAAGGACAAGTCTGTGCGTTGCGTCGTGCTCTCTGGCGATGGCCGCGCGTTCTGTGCGGGTCTCGATATGGGCAATTTCGGCAAGATGGCTGAAGGCAATAGCGGCGGCGGGTCGCCGGGTGGCCGTCAGGGGCTCACCCCACGCACGCATGGCATCACCAACCGGGCACAGCAGGCCGTGTGGGGCTGGCGTGCCCTGCCCATCCCTGTCATCGCCGCTGTGCATGGCGTCGCCTTCGGTGGCGGCTTCCAGGTGATGCTGGGCGCAGATATGCGGATCATCCACCCGGAGACGAAACTCTCCATCATGGAGATCAAATGGGGCCTCGTTCCGGACATGGCGGGCACGGCAATCATGGGCTCGCTCTGCCGCGATGACCGCCTGCGCGAGCTCACCTATACGGGACGTATCTTCTCTGGTGCTGACGCGGCTGAGTACGGCTTTGCGACAGAGATCAGCGAGACACCATATGAGCGCGCCATGGAGCTTGCGACGCAGATTGCAGGCAAGAACCCGGACGCCATCCGCGCGAACAAGGAGATCTTCAACAATCTGCCGGACATGACCGCTGCAGAGGCCCTGCTCCAGGAATCAGTGCTGCAGGACAAGCTGATCGGCAGCAAGAACCAGATCGAGGCGGTGATGGCAGAACTGCAGAAGCGCCCGGCTGCTTTTGCAGATAGCTGAAGGCTCGCCTATTGCAGCCAAAAAGAAAGGCGACCGTTTGAGGCGGTCGCCTTTTTCTTGATCTGTTTTGCCATTTCGAACGAAATGGCGCGAGTGACGGGGCTCGAACCCGCGACCTCCGGCGTGACAGGCCGGCACTCTAACCAACTGAGCTACACCCGCGCAGATCGTCCACCGCGTTTGGCGGTGAGGCGCCTGATTAGACAAGCCACGCGCACCGGTCAAGCATGAAACGCGCTCGTATGCAGACGACTTGCAGCTGCTCGCTTTGAGCCAGCCCATTCCTCGATGAGTACGGCTTAACCCGTCGCCTTTTGACGGTCGCGCGGCTGACCCTCGAGACGGATCACATCTCCCGACATCGAAATACCTGCCGTAGATTGAGCGAGCGATTTGGCCGCCTCTTCTTCAGTAAGCACAGGGAAGAGATGGCCAAGCTTGTCGAGCGGCTGTGGCCGGCTGATCA
Organism: Henriciella algicola; assembly: GCF_003576245.1. Taxonomy (GTDB): domain Bacteria; phylum Pseudomonadota; class Alphaproteobacteria; order Caulobacterales; family Hyphomonadaceae; genus Henriciella; species Henriciella algicola. The sequence continues at coordinate 379,142 of NZ_QWGA01000007.1, read as the reverse complement.
GGTAGCCTTGCAGCTCGTCACAGCCGATCTCTGTGAGATACTGCTTTTGCGTTTCGGTTTCGACGCCCTCGGCTGTGCAACTCATGTTGAGCGCCTTGGCGATCTGAAGCGTCGCCTTGGTGATGGCGCGGCTCTCATGATTGTGGTCGATATCTTCGACGAAGCTCTTGTCGATCTTGAGCTTGTCGAACGGGAAACGGCGCAGATAGCTCAGCGAAGAGAAGCCGGTCCCGAAATCGTCGAGCGAAATACGCAAGCCGATTTCCTTGAGCTGGTTCAGTCGTTTCAGCGTGAATTCGGTGTCTGTCATCAGCACCGATTCGGTGATTTCCAGTTCCAGGCGTGCCGGGTCGATCTGATTGACCGCGATCGCGTTGATGATTGTCGTCACAAGACTGGAGCTGTGGATCTGGAGCGGCGAGATGTTTACCGCGACGCGCATATTCTCTGGCATGCGGCGAGCAGCCTTCAGCGCCTCACGAAGTGCCCAGTCGCCCAACCGGGTGATGATTCCGCTATCTTCGGCGTGCTGGATGAAGTGATCCGGGCCGATAAGCCCCCGCGTCGGGTGTTGCCAGCGAATGAGGGTTTCAGCGCCAATGATTTCATTCGTCTGCGCATTCAGCTGTGGCTGGAAGAAGAGGCGAAGTTCGTTGTTCTCAAGCGCCTTGTTTAGGTCGAGCTCAATGCTCTGACGTGCCCTCGCACGGTCTTCGAGGTTCTGGCTGAAGACGCACCAGGTGCGCTTGCCCGCTTCCTTGGCCTGATAAAGGGCGAGGTCTGCATGTTTGAGCAGCGTCTGGATTTCCATATTGTGCTGCTCAATGATGCGCACGCCGATACTGGCACCGCAATGTACGATCGAGCTCCAGATGTCGTAGGGCCGGTTAAGGCGCTCGCTCATGGATTTGACGGTCTCGATCAATTCGTCCTGCGACTCGCATTCCAGAAGCATCGCAAATTCATCGCCGCCAAGGCGTGCGATAACATCTGCATCAGGTGCTGCGTCTTTCAGGCGTATGGCAACCTGGCAAAGAAGCTCGTCGCCGGCCGGATGACCAAGCGTATCATTGACCCATTTGAAATTATCGAGATCGAGCCACAGCAAAGCGCGGCTGCGGCCCTCAGCCACCGGGCGGCTCGATGCCTTTTCCAGACACTCGTGCAGGTTGGCCCGGTTTGGAAGAGAGGTCAGCGGGTCGAAATGCGCCATGAAGGCGATACGGTCTTCGATCGCCTTCGACTGGGTGATGTCTGAAGCGACGCCCCGGAAGCCCTGAAACTTGCCCGATCCGTCAAAGATCGGCTTACCTGTCAGCGACCACCAAGTCTCGTCTTCGCCGTCGACCTCCAGAATAAGGTCACGAAAGCTCTGTTGGCGGTCGAGACAGCGTGCCAGTGTCTTTGCGGCCTCATTCTCCTTGAACAGCGAGCGCAGGCTCACACCCACAGCCATCAGTTCGAAATTGTTCTGCTCCGAAACCGTAGGAAGCGGAATGTCGATCAGCGAGTTGCTTTGATCTGTCTGCCACAGCCAATCAGACGTGCTTTCTTCGAAGTCGCGCAGCAGCAGGCCAATAAGCTGTGCCTGATGCTTTACGGCCGATCCATTCAGGTGCTGTTCGACGAACTGGTTGAAGGACCATTTTGACGAGGTCCAGAGAACGACCGCGTAAACAAAAGCAAGGACCGACAGAAAGTCGTTCCGTGGATCCTGACCGAGCTGCAAGCCCACAATGTAGCCAATGACTGTTGGCACCAGAAAGCCCATGGCAGCCTCTGGAATGCGACCGACAAGGAGGACGCCAGCGAACATGACGCCAGCGACGATCGAGCTCACGGCAAGTTGGTTCGTGTGATCGGTCAGTGGAAGGATGAGTAGCGGCAGGATCCCCCACAGAATGCCGAGAACGGATGCAAAACGCGCGAAACGGTCAATGCTGTTCTTGCCGGAATCGGCGGACATCTGCTCGCCAGGGCTGTTGGCCCGTCGCCGCATCACGAAGAAGCCGATGAGCATGATTGACGTCGCGATGACCATGGTCATCGTCCAGACACCAAGCAGGCGGTTGGCCGCAGTGTTGGCGAATGACACCATGACCACAGCCGCGTTGATGAGGTTCGCCAGGCCAATGACAGGCAGCAGTGAGCCGACTGCGTCGATCTGCTTCTCGCGAATCGCGCCGAGCTGTTCGTCGGGAATATCGATCGAGCCAAGGATGTTGGCTGACTTCAGTTTTGGTGGCTCCGCCGGGTGCGATGCATCGCCCATCACCATTCCTCTTTGCGCAATTACTGGACGTCCCATAGAGAAAAGGTGTGAACATCCTCTCAAGACAGGTCTTTGAAATTTGACCGATTGGGTGAGACTGTTCCGGGGAAACAGGAGGAAACCCGATGCCATCAGATGCGCTCATCATGACGCTCGACCAGGGAACAACGTCCAGCCGGGCTATGGTGTTTGACGCAAAAGGTGACGTCGTCGCGGTTGCCCAAGAGGAGTTTACACAACACTTCCCCAAGCCGGGCTGGGTCGAGCACGAGCCCGAAGATATCTGGACAACGACGCTGGAAACTGCGCGCCGCGCCATGAAGGCCGGCGAGGCAGAAACGGGCGGCAAAGTCGTATCTATCGGCATCGCCAATCAACGAGAGACAGTCCTTGTCTGGAACCGGGAAACTGGCAAGGCGGTGCATCGCGCGATCGTGTGGCAAGACCGGCGAACCGCATCAATGTGCGACGCACTGAAGGCGGGCGGCCACGAAGATATGGTCAATTCGCGCAGTGGCCTGACCATCGACCCCTACTTTTCTGGCACAAAGCTGCGCTGGATTCTCGAAAATGTCCCCGAAGCGGCAAGCCTGGCCGAGGCTGGTAAACTCGCCTTCGGTACGGTCGACAGCTTCCTGATGTTCCAGCTGAGTGGCGGCAAGACGCACGTCACAGATGAAACGAATGCGAGCCGGACCCTGCTCTACAATATCCGTGAAGGATGTTGGGATGATGAGCTGCTCAAGCTTCTGAAGGTGCCGCGGTCTGTGCTTCCCGAGGTGAAGACAAGCGCTGCTGCCTTTTGCGAAACAGTGCCGGAATGGTTTGGCCGCGCCCTGCCCGTCACCGGCGTCGCAGGCGACCAGCAAGCGGCCGCATTTGGTCAGGCCTGCTTTCATCCAGGCATGGTGAAGAGCACATATGGCACAGGCTGCTTCCTGCTTGCCAATAGCGGTGAGGAGTGCCTGACCTCGACGAACCGTCTCCTGTCGACGGTGGCGTGTCGTACTGGGGCCGCTCCGCAATTTGCGGTTGAGGGGTCTATCTTCATTGCGGGCGCCGTCTCCCAGTGGCTTCGCGACAGCCTGCAGATCATCAAGAGCGCGAGCGAGACCGAGCTTCTAGCCCAGCAGGCCGGGGGAAATGAGGGCGTCTATTTTGTGCCGGCATTCACCGGGCTCGGGGCACCGCACTGGGACGCAGATGCCCGCGGGGCGATGTTCGGTCTGACGCGGGGCACCGACAAGGCTGACATTGCCCGCGCAGCCCTTGAATCGGTTGCCTATCAGACGCTTGACCTGCTGACGGCCCTGAATGCGGACGGATTCGACACTGGCCGTATCCGTGTCGATGGCGGCATGGTGGCCAATAGCTGGTTCCTGCGGTTTCTGGCAGACGTCACGGCGACGACAATTGACCGCCCAGACATGATCGAAAGTACAGCCCGCGGCGCGGCCTTCCTCTCCGGGCTGCAGTCAGGCGTATTCGATAGCGTGGAGGCGCTGGAGGCGCTCTGGCAGAGCGAGACGGTCTTCAGGCCTTCAATGGACGCTGCTGAACGCAAAGTGCTCGTCACAGGCTGGGAGAAAGCCGTAAAGACAACGCTCTATAGGGCTCAGCTCGACCGCGAATAGGATGGTCGGAGCGGCGGGATTCGAACCCACGACCCCTTGTCCCCCAGACAAGTGCGCTACCGGGCTGCGCTACGCTCCGACTAGGCGCCTGCTTAATCGCGGCGCTTATGTAATGCAATCACTGTTGCTGCAGCTCTCTCAGGCCGCTTTTCTAAGGCGTGCAGCGTCAAGACGTGCCTTGATGTCCATGAGGTCACTCAGCATGGTTTCGAGGCGTTCGGCGCCCTTGAGGCCGGTCTGTTGAGGTGTGTCCTCATATGAGAAAGCCGCACGCACCGAATCCTGCAGCTTTCGCGCTGGGCCTTCGGCGGTTGAAGTCTGATCAGGCTGCTGGGCGTTCACTTTCGAACCGAGAATGGCCGCGCCATCGAGAACGGCATCGAGGCCCTGTTCGTTGAGCAGCTGTCCTGCTCCTTTGAGGGTGAACCCCTTCTCGTGAACCAGAAGCTTGATTGCCTGGAGGGCGCGTAGATCGTCTGGCCGGTACATCCGGCGACCATCGGGCCGCTTCATGGGTTTCAGATGCCGCGTAAACTTGCCTTCCCAGTAGCGGAGCACGTGAGGCTGAAGATCGAGCTCTTCAGCGGCTTCACCAATCGAACGATAGGCAGCTGCGGATTTCTTGACCCGCTTTGCGGCATTTCCCATGAATTTCCCCTCTTAGTCGTCGTCTGTTTCCACGGCAGTCTTGAGAAGCGGAGAAGGTTTGAAAGTCACCACGCGGCGCGCCGAAATCTTGGCTTCAACACCGGTCTTCGGGTTGCGTCCGGCGCGGGCTGCTTTCTTGCGAACCACAAAGTTACCGAACCGCGACAGCTTTACTTCATTCTCATGCTCGAGGCTCTTGCCGATAAGATCGAGCACTCGGTCGAGAATATCGCCTGATTCCTGACGGGTGAGACCCACCTCACGCACAATGGCGTCGGAAATCTCTACTCGGGTAACGGTCTTGTTGCTCACGAACTCAGCTCCTCTGGTTAACAGATATGGCTGATTTCTTAACGAAAAGATTACAGCCGGAAGAGGGAAGCGCCCCAGGAAAAGCCGCCGCCCATAGCCTCACTTAGCACAAGATCGCCTTTTTTGATGCGACCATCCGAAATCGCCGTGTGAAGGGCGAGCGGGATGGAAGCGGCGGACGTGTTCCCGTGCTTCGCCACAGTAGATATGACCTTTTCCTCGTCGAGGCCAAGCTTCTTGGCGACACCGTTGAGAATTCGCTGGTTGGCCTGGTGAGGCACAAACCAGTCAATGTCGTCAATCGTATAGCCCGTGTCGCTGAGGACCGCCTCTACCGCGCTGGAGATGTTAGCGATGGCATGACGGAACACCTGGTTCCCCTGCATGCGAACATGGCCAATGGTGCCGGTCGAAGAGACACCGCCATCGACATAGAGAAGCTCTTTCTTGGATCCGTCCGTGCGTACATGGTGGGCAATCACGCCCTCATCTTTCGCGCCAGTTCCGGTTTGCAGGACAACAGCCCCTGCCCCATCGCCAAAAAGGACGCAGGTAGACCGGTCAGACCAGTCCAGAATGCGCGTGAACGTCTCTGCGCCGATGACAAGCGCCGTCGAGAACAGGTTCTGACGCAGCATGGAGTCAGCGGTCGCAAGCGCGAAAAGAAAGCCTGAGCAGACGGCCTGAACGTCAAAGGCTGCGCCCTGCTTTATCCCGAGCTTGTCCTGAACGGTCGTCGCCGTGGCCGGGAAAGTCTGGTCTGGCGTCGTGGTTGCCAGCACGATGAGGTCGACCTCGCTTGCGTCTATGCCGGCATTGGCAAGCGCCTGCCTGGCTGCGCCGGTCGCAAGGTCTGAGGTGAGTTCACCGTCAGCGGCAATGTGGCGTTCTTCGATACCTGTCCGCTCACGAATCCATTCGTCGGACGTATCGACCATTTTGGAGAGGTCGCTATTGGTGAGAATGCGCTCGGGAAGATAGGCGCCCGACCCGCGAATAAAGCTACGCTGCATACTCATTTACTGACCGATTCTGCTGCAATGTCCTGGCGCCCCACACGGGTCAGCCCCGTCGCGACTTCCTGCATGTAATTGCTGCGTGCGAGATTCGCCGCAAGCCCAACGGCTGTTGCAAAGCCCTCGGCATCGGTGCCGCCATGGCTTTTGACCACGACGCCATTGAGACCGAGCAACACGCCGCCATTGACGCTGGATGGGTTCATCTTGGTGCGCAGATCCATGAGACCGCGCCGGGCAAGCAGAGCGCCTGCCTTTGAGAGCGGGCTCGATGTGAGGGCCTGACGCACATAAGTAGAGACAAGCCGTGCCGTGCCCTCAGCGGTCTTCAGGGCGACGTTGCCGGTAAAGCCGTCGGTTACCACGACGTCGACGACACCCATGGAGATATCATTGCCTTCAACGAAACCTTTGAAATCAATTCCGAGGTCCCGGGTCCGCAGAATTTCGCTGGCGAGCTTGATCGCGTCGCGGCCCTTCTCTTCTTCGGAGCCGATATTGAGCAGGCCAACCGCTGGTTTCTCGATACCAAACACGGCGCGCGCATAGGATTCGCCCATCACGGCGAACTCCACCAATTGCTCTGCGTCTGCATCCAGGTTGGCGCCAACATCGAGCACGACGGTCCGCCCTTTAAGCGTTGGCCAGATAGCCGTCATGGCGGGGCGGTGGACACCTTCCATCTTGCGAAGGGCAAGCATCGACATCGCCATCAGCGCGCCCGTATTGCCCGCCGAGACGCCCGCGGCAGCGCGCCCGTCTTTCACGGCCTCAACCGTGCTCCACATGCTCGTCCCCTTGGCCTTGCGCAGGGCCGAGGATGGCTTGGCGTTCATGCTGACGACTTCAGGCTGGTCGCAAATCTCGCAGATGCCTTCCAGACCACGCGAGGCAATGCCGGGCTCGATCTCGCTATGGCGGCCGTGGAGAAGAAAGCGGATGTCCTTCGACCTGGCGCTGAACAGCTTGATTCCATCCAGCACAACTTCCGGTGCCGCATCGCCGCCCATGGCGTCGATTGAGAGAGTGAGGTCGCTCATTGGAGAAAACGGGTCCAATCTTGAATTGGCGGGACAGTACGCACGCGGCTAGATCAGTGCAACTCACTGAACGCAACTGGCGATGTCTTCATAAGGACTACCAGTCAAGATGGCCTGACAGCAGCGCCTCATCAGGCTGGGCGTCTAGAATTCGTCTCGCTTCAACGATATCGCTCGCGGCGTTTTCTGTGCCGGTACCGCCCGTGAGGTCGTTTCTTTTGAGGATGTCCTGGATAGTGGTCTTCGGGTCTGAAGTCAGAAAGGCCTCGTTCACCGCGATTCCCAAGCCAACAAAACGCTCACCAATGGTCCTGACCTTCCGGGCAATCGAGGCGTCGCCAACGCCTGTCTCGCGAAGGCCGGCATCGATGTCATCGAATATCCGGTCGGTAAGCCGCGATGAGACCGCCCTGCCCTCAGCTGAAATGCCTGAGAGGCGCGTGGTTACGAGCCCGGCATATATGGCGAGTGCGCCGGTGCGCCCGTCCATCGTGTCGGCAAAGCCCAGATCACCGAAAACGCCCGGATTCCGGGCCCGGCCAAGAATGGATTTATACAGGCTCGATACGGCCTCTTTCTCCGTTCGTCTTGAATTGCCGGGAAGAATTTTGCGGAGCCATTCCATATCTGCGCTCTATAACTTGCCAATCGCCTCTGCCGCCATGTAAGCGATTTGGGAGTGAAAGGAATTGTTCATGGCACATCGGACCATTCTCGCTAGCCTGGCACTGGCCTGTCTGACGGCTGGCTGCATTTCGCCCATGCAGGAATATCATGGTTACGCGCCCGACGAGGTTGCGCCCAACCAGATCACGCCGGGCATCGATACGCGGTCGAGCGTTCTGGCCCAGCTTGGGTCACCATCGACCCGCAGCATCTTTGACGACAATACATGGATGTATATCACGACGATCCAGGAGCGTTTCGCGTTCTATCGTCCTGACATCTCCACGCGTACCGTCACCGCTATCCGTTTCAGCGACGAGGACGTGGTCGAGGAAGTGCTCGAATACGATCAGAATGATGGCCGCGTGCTGAACTATGCGTCGCGCGAAACGCCAACCCGTGGCCGCGAGCTTGGCCTCTGGGAGCAGATCTTCGGCAATGTCGGCCGTTCTGTGCTGCCGCCAACCAACGAAGCGACCCCAGGCAACCCGACCGGTCGCCGCAACTAGGCTCTCTTCAGATTTTGAGGCGGTTTCCACATCGCCTCTACAATCCAGATATGAAAAAGCCCCGGCCAGTTTGGACCGGGGCTTTCTTTTTAGGGTATGGCGTTCGGCCTAGTGGGCGAGAACGGCCAGCATCAGCAGCGCCACGATGTTCGTGATCTTGATCATCGGGTTCACGGCTGGGCCTGCAGTGTCCTTGTAAGGGTCACCGACAGTGTCGCCGGTCACGGCAGCCTTGTGGGCCTCAGAGCCCTTGCCGCCATGATTGCCATCTTCGATGTACTTCTTGGCGTTGTCCCAAGCGCCGCCACCGGACGTCATGGAGATCGCGACGAAGAGACCCGTCACGATGACGCCGAGGAGCATGGCGCCGACAGCGGCGAGCGCTGCGGAGATACCGCCGATTGGCCAGATGACCAGAAGCAGGACGATTGGTGACAGCACCGGCAGGAGTGATGGAACGATCATCTCCTTGATGGCTGCGCGCGTCAGAATATCGACGGCGCGGCTATAGTCCGGTTTGACCTCACCCTTCATGATGCCTGGCATTTCGCGGAACTGGCGACGAACCTCTTCCACGACAGCCTGAGCGGCGCGGCCGACAGCCATCATCGACATGCCGCCGAAGAGGAATGGCAGGAGGCCACCGAACAGAAGGCCGACCACGACGTACGGGTTGGCGATGGAGAAGTTGACCGTTGCCCCAAGAAGAACGCTGCCCTCTGCCGCATTGGTGGCAAAGTAACTGAGATCCTCCGAATAGGCCGCGAAGAGCACGAGCGCGCCGAGACCGGCAGAACCGATGGCATAGCCCTTGGTCACAGCCTTGGTCGTGTTGCCGACGGCGTCGAGCGCATCGGTCGTGTCACGTACTTCGCTCGGCAGGTCGGACATTTCAGCGATACCGCCAGCATTGTCCGTCACCGGGCCGAAAGCGTCGAGTGCGACAATCATGCCTGCAAGCGCCAGCATCGTCGTCGTAGCGATGGCGATGCCGTAGAGGCCTGCCAGATTGAAGGTCAGGATGATGCCCGCAATGATGACGATCGCTGGAAGCGCGGTCGATTCGAGCGAGACAGCGAGACCCTGGATCACGTTTGTGCCGTGCCCAGACTCTGATGACTTCGCCACGGAGCGGACCGGACGGTAAGCCGTGCCGGTATAGTATTCCGTGATGACGACGATCAGCGCTGTCACGACGAGACCCGCGACACCGCAGAAGAAGATGTCGAGACCGGTGACCGTGGCCGCTTCACCGCCGTCACTGTTAAGAAGGCGAAGCGCTGCGCCAGCGCCTTCAAGTTCACCGAAGCCGTTTGGCAGGCCATAATTGACCGCAATGGCGAGACCAACGAGCGAGAATACGCCAGTCGCGATGAGGCCCTTATAGAGAGCGCCCATGATATTGGTGGAGCCCTTACCGAGCTTCACGAACCAGGTGCCTGCAATCGAGGCCACGATACAGACCGCACAGATGGCGAGCGGCAGCAACATGATGGACCCGAGATAGCCAAGGCCGCTGAAGTAGATCGCGCCGAGAACCATGGTCGCGACGATGGTCACGGCGAATGTCTCGAAAAGGTCAGCCGCCATACCGGCGCAGTCACCGACATTGTCGCCAACATTGTCTGCGATGGTGGCAGCGTTGCGAGGGTCATCTTCGGGGATGCCAGCCTCGACCTTACCGACCATGTCGCCGCCAACGTCAGCCCCCTTGGTGAAGATACCGCCGCCAAGACGGGCAAAGATCGAGATGAGCGACGCGCCAAAACCAAGAGCGACCAGGCCATCGACAACGGCGCGGTCGCTTTCGCCATAGCCCACGACACCGGTCAGGAGGCCGTAATAGGCAACCACACCGAGCAGCGCGAGGCCGACCACGAGCAGGCCAGTCACAGCGCCGGACTTGAACGCAATGTTCAAGCCGCCTGCGAGGCTCTTGCTTGCGGCTTGCGTTGTTCTGACATTTGCCTGAACGGACACTTTCATGCCGATGAAGCCGGCGGCGCCGGACAGAACCGCGCCGATAATAAAGCCGACGGGAACTTCCCAGTTCCTGAAAGCGATAAAGAGCACGACGACGACGCCAACACCGACGATGCCGATTGTGGTGTACTGGCGCTTCAGATAGGCGTTCGCCCCTTCCTGAATTGCGCCTGCAATTTCCTTCATTCTCTCAGTGCCGGCATCGGCGCTCATAATCGAGCGCGACTGTAGCCAGCCATACAGCACAGCGGCGAAACCCGCCGCCAGTGCGATCCAGTACCATAGGGTCATTAGTGCCCTTCCTCCCTTTTGTGGCGGAGCTGTATTCAAAGTGAATCAACTCTACTCGTTGTGTGGATTCAGGACTGCCAAACCGCGGGACGATTAGCAAGAAACTTCGAATGGGCCGAATGGAGGCGTCGGAGGGCCTAGTGACGGTAACCCGTACGGGCCGGCACGGGTACATCAGCGCCGTTCAGGCTTAGCTTGATGCACTCACCTGCGCATACGGAGCCAATTGCGGTGACGTCGAGGCCAAGTGTTTTCGCGGTCGCATGAAGACGATGCTGATCGTAGGCTGGCGCGGTGAAAAGCGTCTGGTAGTCGTCGCCTGAGGTCGCCATCTCCAGAGCATGTTCCGCATCGCGAACGGTCTCCGCGAAGGGGATTTGTCCAAGGTCGATCTGGATAGAGGCTTCGCTCTCCTGCGCGATGTGCCCGGCATCGGAGATCAATCCATCGGAAACATCGATTGAGGCAGTCGCAAATGCGGCGATCAGATCTGCGATGTTCAGAGGGGGGATGTCTGGAACGCGGTAATGAGCGGCATGATCGCTCTCAATGCCGCTCTGGGCATCGCGGAGGCCCAGGCCGCCGCGGCCGATCTTGCCGGTCACATAGAGAGTGTCGCCTTCGCGTGCTCCGCTTCGCTGGATAACGCTTTCGGTCAGGCAAGTGCCAGTGAGTGTCAGGCTGAGCGAGAGGGGGCCTGTCGTGCGCACCGTGTCGCCGCCGATCAGGGCGATGTTCCAGGTGTCGAGGTCTCGGCTGAGCCCCTCGCAGAGGGCTGCGAATTGGTCTTCAGTGAAGGCTTCCGGCATTGCGATTGAAAGCAAGGCGTCTCTCGGCACAGCGCCCTTGCAGAGAATGTCGGAGATGTTCACCCGCAGGAGCTTCTGTCCGACGGTATCAAGCGGATCGCTGCTCAGGAAGTGGATGCTTTCGACGAGCGTATCGAGCGTCGCGATAAGCGGTGAACCGGCTGGACGGAGGACCCCGACATCGTTTCTTAGCCCGTCAGCGCCCGGCGATTTCGCAAGAGGGCGCAGGTAACGGTCAATCCAGTCGAACTCGCTCATGCGGCCCTATTCTCCGGGGCGGATATCCTTGCCGATATTGTCGAGTACGGCGTTCACGAAATTCGCCTCTGTCTTTTCAAAGAAGTCATGTGCGAGCGAGACATATTCGTCGATGATGACAGGCCGTGAAAGCTCAGGATGCGCAATGAATTCGGCTGTGGCTGCGCGAAGGATCGCGCGTGTCGTGGAATCGAGGCGTGAAAGCTTCCAGCCCTTGTTGAGGCGCTTCAGGATCGCCTTGTCGATTTCCGCCTGATGCTCCACCGTCGCGCGCAGTACCGCCTTGAACAGGTCCGGGTCGGCCTCTTCAACCGGTTCCTCGTCCGGGCCAAAGCCAAGACGGTCTTCCATGAATTCGCGGATGACTGCGCGGGCACCCCGGCCCGTCTGCTCCATCTGATAGAGAGCCTGCACGGCAGCAAGTCGCGCCCCTGCCCGGCGGGCACGGATCACTTCAAATGGGAGCTTCTGGGTATTGCTCATCCGACGAACTTCTTGCGAAGTTTCAGCATTTCGAGACAGGCGATAGCTGCGTCACGGCCCTTGTTCTTGCGCTTGCGATCAGCGCGCGCGAGGGCCTGCTCTTCGTTCTCGACGGTGAGAATGCCATAGCCGATTGCAAGACGGCGCTCGACGGCGAGGGTCATCAGCCCACGTGCGCTCTCGCCGCAGACATAGTCGTAATGGCTCGTCTCACCGCGAATGACGCAGCCAAGGGCGATGAAGCCATCATAGCGACCGCTGTCTGCAGCCATGGCGATGATGCCCGGGACCTCGAAGGCACCTGGCACTTCGATAGTTTCGAGCGTCACGTCTTCGTCTGCCAGCGCCTCGGCAACGCCTGCTTCAAGCTCGAGGGAGATGTGTTCGTAGTAGCGCGAGGTCGCGATCAGGATGCGGTGGGCCATCAGCTGTTTCCGTCGTTGAGGGTTCGCCAGCCTTCGATCTGCATGCCATAGCCCTCAAGGCCTGCCACGCGTGTCGGCTTGGTGTCTGAAAGGAAGATCATCTTGCGTACGCCAAGCTCACGCAGGATCTGCGCGCCGACGCCGTATTCGCGCAGCGGCATATGTCCATCGTCGCCCTCGGAGGTCTTCAGGCCAAGGCGCGAGGCAATTGAGTTCGGACGCATCGTGTTCACGAAAATGACGACGCCCGGCTCTTCGGCATTCGCGATGATCTTCATCGCGCGCTCGACGAGGTTCGCACGTGGCCCCTTCTGACCCAGAATGTCAGAGAGTACGTCCGTGCGATGAACGCGGACCAGTACAGTCTCGTCCGGGGTGATCTTGCCGTGAACGACGGCGATGTGTTCGCAATTGTCGAGCGTGTTGCGGAAGACGACCGTCTTGAAGCCGTCGCCATATTCGCTGTCGAGAGGGGCTTCGACGCGGCGTTCCAGATAGCGGTCATTCTTGCGGCGCCAGGCGATCAGGTCTGCAATCGTGCCGATCTTGAGGCCGTGCAGCTGCGCAAAGGAAACAAGTTCAGGAAGACGGGCCATTGTCCCGTCATCATTCATGATTTCGCAGATGACGCCGGCCGGATAAAGACCGGCCATGCGGGAAATATCGACGGCTGCTTCGGTATGGCCTGCGCGAACCAGCGTGCCGCCATCGCGCGCGATCAGTGGAAAGACGTGGCCCGGTGATACGATGTCGTGATGGTCCTTTGTCGGGTCAATGGCGACCGCAACCGTCTTTGCGCGGTCTGCAGCGGAAATACCGGTGGTCACGCCATCCTTGGCTTCGATGGATACGGTGAAGGCCGTTTGCATGCTTTCGCGGTTGTCGCGCGCCATCATGTCAAGATTGAGCGTGCGGGCGCGCTCCTTCGTCATGGAGAGGCAGATCAGACCGCGGCCATACTTCGCCATGAAGTTTACCGCTTCCGGGGTCGCAAAGCTCGCCGGGATGACGAGGTCGCCTTCATTCTCGCGGTCTTCAGCGTCGACGAGAATGAACATGCGCCCATTGCGCGCGTCCTCGATAATCTCATCGATGGAGGAAATAGCGTGGTGGAGATCGCCGCTCATGCTGTGCCCTTGGTCTCTGGTGCGTCGGCACCGATCATCCGGGCGACGTACCGCGCGAGCATGTCGACCTCAAGATTTACTTTGCTGCCCGGCTGTAATGCGCTGAGCGTTGTGACTTCCCAAGTGTGAGGAATGATGGCGACATCAAAGTCGCCATTGTCGTGCGCCTTCGCGACGGTCAGGGACACGCCACTGACTGTGACGGAGCCTTTCGTCGCGAAATAGCGCGCGATTTCTGAAGGTGGGCGTATCGTGACGCGGAAGCTGTCGCCTTCGGGTTTCACCGACACGATTTCGCCGAGCCCATCGACGTGACCGTAAACGAGGTGACCGCCGAGCTCTTCACCCAGTTTGAGAGACAGCTCCAGATTGACGCCGGAGCCCGTCGTCAGCGCGCCGAGCGTCGTCAGCGACAGTGTCTCCGGTACTGCTTCGACTTCAAACCAGCTCCCCTCTCCTTCCTCGCCGAAATCGACGACGGTCAGGCAAACGCCTTCATGCATGATGGAAGCGCCCATTGTGATGCTGTCGACAGGATAATGCGACACGACACGCATGCGCCGCAGACCATTGGTGTCCTCGACGCTGTCGACGCGGCCGATATCGGTGACGAGCCCAGTAAACATGGTAATTCCTCTTCCTCACCCGGCATATAGGCATGCGATTGAGGCGTACCAATCACTTTCCTCGGGTCAATTTGACCCGCGCGTTGCAGTGCTAGGATGCGGGTGTCCAGATTTCGAGGCAGTCTGCATCGAACGACTCGCGCGATTGTAGCTCCCACCGCGTGGTTTGGTCCATCTGTTCATGCCCCAGCGCGCCGACTGCCGGGACACCATCGCCGCCGATGAGGATGGGCGCGCGGAACCAGGCAAGCACGTCGACAAGGCCCGCCGCCAGAAAACTTGCCGCGAGTGTGCCGCCCCCTTCGAGGAAGATGCGCTGTAGCCCTTCAGCTTCGCAACGCCTAAGGAGCTGATTGAGGTCTAGCCGTCCGTTTGAGGTGCCTACGGGCCAGGTTTCGGCGCCGGTCTTCGCAAAGGCCTTGCTGTCTGCGTGGTCATCATGAGCGAGGATGACGCGGCCGAGGCCTACGGACTCCACCAGCCGGGAATGAGGCGGTGTGCGCAGGTGGCTGTCGGCGACGATGCGAGCAGGCTGAATGGCTGGCGCTGGAACTGTTCGCGCCGTCAGAAGCGGGTCATCGGCCAGCACCGTGCCGACACCGACCAGCACGGCGTCATGACGCGCCCGCATCTCATGGACACGGGCGCGAGACTTGCTGTTGGTGATCCACTGGCTGACACCGTTAGACAGCGCAATGCGGCCATCTAGCGAGGTTGCGAGCTTCAGTGTGACGGAGACCTTACCGCTCACTCGTCTGAACCGGGTTCGTCCAGCGCGGAGGAGTCGATGAATTTCGCGAAATCCGTTGGATCACGAAAGTCCTTGTAGACGCTCGCATACCGGACATAGCCGACAGGATCGACGGTTTTCAGCGCGTCCATGACGAGTTCGCCGATGTCTTCGGAGGTGACTTCCGTCTCGCCGCTGCTTTCCAGCTTGCGGACGATGCCGGAAACGAGCTGTTCGACGCCTTCATCGCCCACAGCGCGCTTTCTGAGCGCGATCGTCACCGATTTTGCGACTTTCTCACGGTCGAACAAGGCGCGCTTGCCATCGCGTTTGACGACGATGATCTCGCGCAGCTGCACCCGTTCAAAGGTCGTGAACCGGCCGCCGCAGACTTCGCAAGCCCGCCGGCGCCGGACAGCGGTGTTATCCTCAGCCGGGCGCGAATCCTTCACGGCAGTGTTTTCAGCGGTGCAGAACGGGCACTTCACCTCAGGCCTACCCCAGCGTTTCGTAGATGGGGAAACGGGCAGTCAGCGCTTTTACGTCCTCGGCAATGCGCGCCTCGGTTGAGGACGGATCGCCGCTTGCGACGGCATCGACGATTTCACCGATCCATTCGCCGATCTGACTAAACTCTGCCTCGCCAAAGCCGCGCGTCGTACCTGCTGGCGAGCCGACGCGGATACCGCTGGTGATCGCTGGCTTTTCAGGGTCAAACGGCACGCCGTTCTTGTTGCAGGTGATGTAGGCGCGACCCAAAGCGGCCTCAGCATCCTTGCCAGTGACTTTCTTCGGACGAAGGTCAATCAGGGCAACATGCGTGTCGGTGCCGCCGGAAACGAGATCGAGACCAGAAGCCTTTGCGGCCTCTGACATGGCGCGCGCATTCTTCACGACCTGCGCGGCATAGGCACGGAAGTCGTCGGTGAGGGCTTCGCCGAAAGCAACCGCCTTTGCAGCAATCACGTGCATGAGCGGGCCGCCCTGGATGCCCGGGAAGACAGCCGAGTTTACTTTCTTGGCGATGGTCTCGTCATTGGTAACCACCATGCCGCCGCGAGGGCCGCGAAGCGTCTTGTGGGTCGTCGTCGTTGCGACGTGACAATGATCGAGCGGGTTCGGGTGCGCGCCGCCCGCGACGAGGCCTGCGAAGTGCGCCATGTCCACCATGAACGAGGCACCGACCTCGTCAGCGATCTCACGGAACTTCGCAAAGTCGATCTGGCGCGGATAGGCAGAGCCACCTGCGATGATAAGCTTTGGCTGGTGCTCTTTCGCAAGCGCGCGGACCTCGTCAAAGTCGATGAGATGGGTGTCTTCGCGCACACCATACTGGACGGCGTTGAACCATTTGCCCGACTGGTTCGGTTTTGCGCCATGCGTGAGGTGGCCGCCAGCATCGAGGCTCATGCCAAGGATAGTGTCGCCCGGCTTGATCAGCGCCTGAAAGACAGACTGGTTTGCCTGGCTGCCGGAATTAGGCTGGACGTTGGCGTATTCGCAGTTGAACAGCTTTTTCGCCCGTTCAATGGCGAGGTTTTCAGCAAGGTCGACGAACTGGCAGCCACCATAGTAGCGCTTGCCCGGATAGCCCTCTGCATACTTGTTCGTAAGGACCGAACCTTGCGCCTCAAGAACCGCCTTTGAGACAATGTTTTCAGAGGCGATCAGCTCGATCTCGTGCTGCTGACGATCAAGCTCCTTGGCGATTGCATCTGCCAATTCCTTGTCGGTGTCGTTCACACCGGCGGAAAAGAAGCGCGTGCGGTCAAAGCTTGCCGAAGAAGACGTATCGGGCATGGTCAGATCCTCATTCTGCGTTTTGATCTCTCTAAGAGTGCTCGCGTCCGGGAGCAAGACGCGAGCGTGTGCGACGAATGCGACAATGCCCGCCAGCTTCCCTCAGGAGGCGGACGGGCATTTGTTGTGCTCATAATACCTTCAGAGCAGGCTTCTGATCAGGCAGCTTCCTCAAGTCCTAGCTGTTTCCAGACAGCCAGGATGGCGGCAACCAGCTCATCCATCATGACCTCGTCATGGACAGGACCCGGCGTGAAACGAAGACGCTCCGTACCACGTGGCACTGTCGGATAGTTGATGGGCTGGACATAGATGCCAAAGTCGAAGAGCAGCGTGTCGGAGAGCGCCTTGCACTTTTCAGGGTCGCCAACCAGTAGCGGGACGATGTGAGTCACGCTGTCCATGACCGGAAGACCAGCATTGCGGAACTTCTCTTTCAGGAGCGCCGCCTTTGCCTGATGGTCGGCGCGAAGCGAGCGCCCGTCTTCGGTACGAAGCTTGCGGACACTAGCAAGTGCGCCAGCTGCCATGACCGGACAGGTCGAGGTGGTGAAGATGAAGCCCGAAGCCATCGAGCGGATCGCATCGATGATAGTGTCGTGCGCAGCGATATACCCGCCCATGACGCCGTAAGCCTTGCCGAGCGTGCCTTCGATAATGTCGATCCGGTCCATCAGCTGCTCGCGCTGGGCAACGCCTGCGCCTTCCTCGCCGTACATGCCAACAGCGTGGACTTCGTCGAGATAGGTGAGCGCATCGAATTCATCGGCGAGATCGCAGAGTTCTTTCAGCGGTCCAACATCACCGTCCATCGAGTAGACGCTCTCAAAAGCGATAAGCTTTGGACGCGACGGATCGTCATTTTCCATCAAGGCGCGAAGGTGTTCGACGTCATTGTGGCGGAAGATGCGGCGGTCAGCGCCTGAGCGGCGAATGCCTTCAATCATCGACGCGTGGTTCAGCGCGTCGGAATAAATGATGAGGCCTGGCAGGATCTTGCCGAGCGTAGACAGGGTCGCGTCATTGGCAACGTAGCCAGACGTGAACAGGAGCGCGCCGGTCTTGCCGTGAAGGTCTGCCAGCTCACGCTCCAGCTCGACGTGGTAGCGCGTCGTGCCCGAAATGTTGCGGGTACCACCGGAACCGGCGCCAAAGCTGTCGATTGCCTCATGCATGGAGTTCAGGACGTCATCGTCCTGGCCCATGCCGAGATAGTCGTTCGAGCACCAGACAGTGATCTCGCGCTCGCCATCTTCGAACTTGGCGGTCGCTTTCGGGAAATTGCCGCGATGACGCTGAAGGTCGACGAAGACGCGGTAGCGGCCCTCATCGCGAATATCAGTCAGCGCATCTTCGAACGCCTTGAGATGTTTCATCGGCTTTTCACCTTTCCCGTATTTAGGGCTCGTGAATGGGTTCCCGGCTATATGGCAAAGCCACAAGCCGGTATCCATAGGTGTTTTCCGCTATACCGCTTTTGTCGCAGCAGCTGAAAGTCAGGTGTCGTAGCCCGGCGACTGGCGGTCGAGCTTGCGCTTCATCGCAGGCCAGACGAGCTTTTCGGTAAGAGAGCCCATGCCGGAGCTATGGCCTGTCATGCCGCCCTGCCCGGCAACTTTGCCTTGCAGATCATCATCGCATTCGAGCACGCCATCGCGCCCTGCTGACAGCGCCATCACCTGCATGGAGCAGGCGCGTTCGAGGAAGAACATGCGTGTGAAGGTCATGGCTGCGGTCTCGCCGCAGGTCAGCGTGCCGTGGTTGCGCAGCAGCATGGAATGCTTCTGAGGGCCAAGGTCAGCAACAAGGCGCTCACGCTCATCCAGGTCGAGCGCCACGCCCTCATAGTCATGATAGGCAACGTCCGCGCGCACGATCATCGCTGTCTGCGAAATCGGAAGCAGGCCTTCCTTCTGCGAGGAAACAGCAACGCCCTGATCGGTGTGCAGGTGCATGACGACGTTCGCATCTTCGCGATTCGCGTGGATCGCCGAGTGGATGGTGAAACCTGCTGGATTGATGAAGTATGGCGTGTCCATCACAATATTGCCCTCAAGGTCCACCTTGACCAGCGAGCTCGCGGTGATTTCGTCGAAGAGCATACCGTATGGATTGATCAGGAAGTGGTGCTCTGGACCCGGGACGCGGTGCGAGATGTGCGTGAAGATCATATCGTCCCAGCCGTGTAGGGCTGTGAGGCGGTAGAGCATCGCGCAATCCACGCGCGCTTGCCATTCCTCTGCGGAAACAGCGCTCTTCACATCAATTGATTTCATATCGTCCGGCATGATCTTCCTCCAAGTCTTTCCGGGAACATACAGCAATTGCCCCCTTTTGCACTATCCCCCCACGCAAGCTTGACCTTCGCTCCAAGCACAGCGACACCACGCAAATGAGCATCAAGATCTCTTTCACCGCATCGCGGCGACCGGAAGCGCAGGAAGCCCTGCAGCGCCTGACCCGTCAGTATGGCCAGTATTCCGAAGAGGAAGCTGAGGTCATCGTGGCGCTTGGCGGCGATGGGTCGATGCTGAATGCGATGCGGCGGCGCTTTGATGATCGCAAGCCCGTCTATGGCATGAACCGCGGCACGGTCGGCTTCCTTATGAACGATTATGTCGAGGAGAACCTGATTGATCGGCTGAACCGGGCTGAGAAAGCCATGCTCGTGCCGCTCCGCATGGTTGCGACTGATGTGCATGGTGAGCATTTCGAACGCCTTGCGATCAATGAAGTCTCGCTGTTCCGCGAAACGGCCCAGAGCGCGAAGCTGCGCATTCGAGTCGATGGCAATGAGCGGATGAGTGAGCTGACCTGTGACGGCATCATGGTCGCGACGCCTGCAGGCTCAACCGCCTACAACCTCTCGGCGCACGGCCCTATCCTGCCAATCGGCGCTAATCTGTTGGCGTTGACCCCGGTCAGCGCGTTCCGGCCACGCCGCTGGCGCGGCGCTCTCCTGCGTCACGATGCGCGTGTGGAATTCGAGATCGTCGAACCAAACCGGCGTCCTGTCTCTGCTGCAGCGGACAACCAGGAAGTGCGCGACATTGCGAAGGTCTCTGTCACTGAAGACCGCAGCAAGCCGCTCACCATGCTATTCGATCCCGGGCACGCCCTGGATGAGCGTATCCTTCGCGAACAGTTTTCCTTCTAGCGTCAGACGCCCTGGAAGCCTTCAACCTCGCGGCGCTGCTTCTCACCCTGGTCGAGGCCAAGCAGGAGCAACACTGAGGATGCGACGAACACCGACGAATACGTACCGATGATCACGCCGAAGATGAGCGCGAAACTCATGCCGCTAAGCACGGTGCCACCGAAAAGGTAGATGCTGAACAGCGCCAGAAGTGTGGTGCCGGATGTCAGCAAAGTACGCGACAGCGTCTGGTTGACGGCAAGATCGATAACCTTGTCCGGCTCCATCTTCTTGTACTTGCGGGCCTCTTCGCGGACGCGGTCAAACACGATGACGGTGTCGTTCATCGAGTAACCGACAATCGTCAGAAGTGCTGCGATGGTGGACAGGTTGAACTCGAACTGGGTGAGCGAGAACATGCCCATGGTGATAATGACATCGTGGAACAGCGCAGCAACGGCGCCGAGCGCGTACTTCCATTGAAAGCGGACGGAGATGTAGGCCATCATCAGCGCCAGCGCGACGGCAAGCGCCATCAGGCCGCTTCTGAGAAGCTCACCAGAAACTTTCGGGCCGACAGCAGCACTGCTTCGTACATTCAGCCCTGGAAACGCTTCTGCGAGCGCTGCGCGCACGCGGTCATTGGCTTGCTGCTGGGCCGTGTCCTGGTCCATGCCGGGTTCTGCAGGCTGGGTCGCAAAGCGGATGACGATTACTTCGATCGCTTCGACACCGGTGCCACGAGCGGCATTGACGCCGACCTCGCCAAGACCGAGGCCGCCCATCACCTCACGGACATCCTCTTCCTGAACGCCCTCAGGCTGTTCAATCTCGATGACCGAGCCGCCAGCGAAGTCGATGCCAAAATTCATGCCCTTGGTGAAGATGAGGGCGAAGGATGCGGCGATCAGGATTGCCGAGAATAGCAGCGCCGGCAGTCTGAACGACATGAAGCGGACATTGGTATTGTTCGGCCAGTACTGGAGAAGCATAGCGGCCCCCTAAATCGAAAGCTTGCGAGGGCGCGCGAGGCGCAGCCACATTGCGGTAAACCAGCGGGTCACGACGAAGGCCGTGAACACCGATGTTACGATACCGATGGCCAGCGTTACAGCGAAACCTTTCACCGGGCCTGAGCCGAGCAGGTAAAGGATCGCAGCGGCGATGAAGGTCGTGATGTTGGCGTCGAGAATCGTCGACAGCGCACGCTCATAACCCGCGATGACGGCAGTTGTTGGAGAGCGGCCATTGCGTTGTTCTTCACGGATCCGCTCAAACACGATGACGTTCGCGTCCACAGCCATACCGATCGTGAGGACGATACCTGCGATACCCGGCAGGGTCAGCGTTGCGCCGAGGCCAGACAGCGCGCCAAGGATCAGCACGATATTCGCGAGCAGCGAGCCGACAGCGAAGCTTCCGATCAGACCATACGCGATGATCATGAAGACGCCGACGAGCGCGAGGCCGATAAGGCTTGCATTCGTACCAGCCGCAATGGAGTCAGCGCCGAGGCCCGGACCGACCGTGCGCTCTTCAATAAAGTTCAGTTTTGCCGGAAGCTCACCAGCTTCAATAATGTCTGCAAGATCCTGGGCTTCGTCGAGCGTGAACTGGCCCGTGATCTGTACGTTGCCGCCCCAGATTGGCTCATTGATGCGCGGCGCGGACATGATCGTGCCGTCGAGAACGATTGCGAAGATCTGGCCGCGATTGTTTGCCGTTGTCTGACCGAAGCGTTCGGCGCCGGTGCCATTCAGGCGGAAGTCCACGGCCGGCGAGTTGTCATCAGGGTTCCTGCCTTGGCTAGCACTCGCGATATCACTACCGGTCACCACCGGTGTGCGATTGACCAGCATCGGGCGACCGAACTCATCAACGAGAAGCTCAAAGCCTGGCGGGGGACGTGTGGCCTGCGCAGCGTTGACGGCTGACTGGTCCATATTCGCCATGTTGAAGGTCAGGCGGCCTGCCTGGCCGAGGATGTTCTTGATGCGGCGCGGATCGGCTTCACCTGGCGCCTCGATGACGATACGCGTATCGCCCTGCGGCGTGATGGAGACCTCGCTGACGCCATCTGGATCAAGACGGCGGCGGATGATGGTGATCATCGTGCCCTGCGCATCAGCGGCGAGGGCCTGCTGCGCGTCTTCGCTCACGCTGACCATTATGCGCTGAGGGCCTACTCGTTCGATGGACAGGACGCGGTCGCTACCCGTTGCGCCAATGGTTGGATTGATGCGGCGTAGGCGACGAAGCGCCTCTTCCATGTCTTCCGGATTGCGAAGCTGGATGGGGAGCGTGGTGCCCTGTTGTTCTGGGACGTCCCGCTGGATCAGCGGATCGCGGTTGAGGGCCTGTACGATATCGGTCTGAAGTGTCTCGAGGCGGTTTGCAGCGACTTCTGCAGGATCGATCTGTGTCAGCAGGTAGACGCCGCCCTGAAGGTCGAGACCGAGATTGACCTTGTTGGTTGGGAGAAAGCCGGGCCACCATGATTCCTCGGCCGCATCCATTTGCGCTTCATAGGCTGCAATGTCCTGCGGCGCATCGGATTGCGGTTCGCGCGGCTCAACGCCGAGGAAGCCATCCGTAAATGCGTTTGGAATTGCCATGAGCGCGCCCCAGACGAGCACGATCAGGATCAGGATTACTTTCCAGGCCGGAAAATTCAGCATGGCCCACTCCCCTCAGAGCGATCAGGACGCTTTGGTGTCGTTCGCGGCCGGTGCCGGATCGTTCTTGCTGCGAACGTCAGCAATCATTGAGCGCACGACGCGCACGCGAACGCCATCGGCGAGCTCGACGCTGAGCTCTTGCTCGGTGACCTTGACGACCTTGCCGATAAGGCCACCGGACGTGATGACCGTATCACCGCGTACGACGGCCTCGATCATCTGGCGGTGCTTCTTCTGACGCTGGTTCGCCGGGCGAATGAGCAGGAAGTAGAAGATGAGGATCAGCGGCACGAAGAAGATGAGCTGACCGATGATTCCGCCGGTTGCGCCGCCAGCTTCCTGTGCTGAGGCCAGTGGTGCGAGGCTTGCTGCTGTCAGGCCAGCCAGGACCAGTCTTGAATTCATCTCTTTTTCTCCGCGGATTTCAGGCTCGTCGCTATATCTGTGGAGGGCTTACATTGCAAACAAGACCAATCAATGCGCGATTGCAGTACGGCCCATACGCCGCAGTCGGGCTCACCACATCAGAGACTTGCCAAACAGGACACATATGTTAGTGAGCGAATACTCACTACTTGGAGCGCCCTGCTTTCGATGCCTGATCCATCACAAAACAAGCCACGGACCCGCAATGCCCGTCCAAAGATCGAACGCGCGGCGCTGAAGCTGTTTATCGATGAAGGGATCAATGCGGCGACAACCCGTGAGATCGCGAATGCGGCGGGTGTGTCTGAGGGCGCGCTTTACCGGCACTATAAGGGCAAGGACGAGCTGGCGCTCTCCCTCTTCATGGCGACTCACAACCGGCTCGGGGAAATGCTGCGTGAGGCGTTGTCTGCGCCAGGCTCGCCAGAAGATCGGGTTGCGCGCGCCGTTGAGGCCTATTGCGCGATTGCAGATGATGACTGGCTGCTCTTCTCGTTCCACCTTGTCTCGCTGAACAAGTTTCTCCCCCATGATGAGCGGCGCAGCGATGATCCGGTCACCATCCTTGAGACGTTGATCGCGGCAATGATGAAAGCTGGTGAAATTCCCCATGGGGACCCGGCACTGACGACGGCGATGTGCCTCGGCGTCGTCATGCAGTCCGGCCTCAACAAGGTCTATAACCGACTGCCCGGGCCGTTCGCTGCGCATGCGCCGACGTTTACCCGGACCATTCTTGCCATCCTCCATCAGAAGTAGTCGTCGAAAGGATCGTCCCATGATCAGAGGCTATCTCTTCACGGGCGTTTATGACGTCCTGTCCTTCATCTGCGTGATGCTCGCCCTGCCCGCCATGTTGCTCCCCGGCCAGGCAGCCGTCCGTGGCCTTGTACGCCTGTACACAATGTCGACGCGGTTCGCCCTTCGATGGATCGCGGGCATCCGCACCAACGTTCGCGGCAAGCAGAACCTGCCCAAAGGGCCGTTCATTCTAGCGGCCAAACACCAGAGCTGGGGCGATGGTTTCCTGATCTATCCGGAAGTGAACAACCTTGTTTTCGTCACCGGCGACCATCTGGAGAAGTTTCCACTGGTTGGCCGCATCCTGAACAAGCTTGGTGCCATCGTCATCGACACGTGCGGTGGCAGTCACCGGCGCGCCGAGTCGCTCGCCGAGGGTGTTCAACAGGCAAAAAATGAGGGCCGACGCGTGTTGATCTATCCAGAGGGCCATCTCGCACCTCCCGGCTTCCATTTTCCCTACAAACCCGGCGTCTGGCATATGCAGCAAGCGATGGACGTGCCAGTTGTGCCAGTTGCAACCAATCTTGGCCTGTTCTGGCAGCAACAGGAAGTTATGAAGAAGCCGGGTAAGGCAGTGATCGAATTCCTCCAGCCGATCCAGCCCGGCCTTTCAAAGTCCGAGTTTCTCGCCCTGCTTGAGAGCCGAGTGGAAGACGGATGTTCGGCGCTTGCGAGAGAAGCGGGACGAGAGGGCAAAAGCGAGCTCTTGCCCGAGCCGGTTCGTGCAGGTTGACCACGCGCTCAAACTCTGACCTTTTCTCATTTCAAGGTAGAGTGAGGGCTGTCTGATGTATCATCGTTTTCTGGTTTCTATTGCCGCGCTTGTCGGTGTCTGTATGGGCGCGACTGCTCAGCAACCCCCGGCTGATCCCCCATCTGAAGGTGGGTGGGAAATGAATGGGTGGGAGCGGTCCGTCACCTTTCGCGGTTCAGGCCGCGATGACATCAACTACACCATGTACACGCTCCACACGACCGCCACGGAAAGGCCGGGCGTGATGTTCTCGTGCAGCGACGAATACGGTTTGAACGTCCTCTACAGCTTCGAGGGCGTCGACTTCATTGAGCTGCTCCATGGAAAGCGCGCCAGCCGCCTGCGTTCCATTCCGGTCTATCTCTGGGTTGGCGATTACGCCTTCGACCTCGCCTTCTACAATGTGCGGCGCCGCGACAGAGTTCTGGCGAACCAGAAAGCATCTCAAGCCGCCGTTGCGATGGGCGCGCTGTTGCAGGATCTGCCTATACGGATCAAGGCGACCAACTACTTCGATGAAACGCTGGATCTGCCGCCGCTGGATGAAGAAGTGGGCCGTTTTATAGATGTCTGTCAAAAGGCCGCTGAACTGGCGGAGACTGTCAGGAAATCCGAATCTGGCAAATAGCATTGGGCCGGTCGAAAGGCTCAATTTGACACCCTGAGCAGACAGGGGATTGGCCGTTTCCTCTAGGATCGGGTTCAAAGCCACCGAATATATCTTTATTCGATAATACATTCATGATAAACGATGTGGTGTTCAGGCAGGGCAAGCCATTTAGGAACATCATCATGAATAAGAATAAGGTAGCAACACTCGCAATTATCTGCTCAGCAACCATCCCAGCGGCATTCGCTGCAAACTGGCAGCCCTACGGTCAGCACAGTGCTGAGGCTCCACGATCCATCTTTGCGCAAGAAAATGACGGCGTGGCGACGCTCCTCTCATGCAACGCGGATGGACAGCTGACGGCCATGATCTCCTTCGAAGGGGGCGACCTGTCTCGCAAGATGAAAGCGAACGCACCGTTCCGCCGCACTGTCGATGTCAATGTAATCCGGGACGGAGTTGATGACGGCAAATCGCTCTGGACCATGATTCCGGCTGTCGATCTGGTACACTCGAAGTCACACGGTGATGCGGGAAAAATCTATAACGCGACCATTCTCGGCGAGGATGTCACGATGAATATTCAGCGAGAGGGCGAAGTTGCGCTCGTACTGCCCGAAGTCGATGACGTTTTTCGTGCTTTCGCCGCAACGTGCTCGCCGCCTGCGGCTGAGTAGGTCTGCAGGACCAATCGCAATTGAATAAATTCAGCGCTGGCGGCTTCAAAACCAGATCCTCTTGTGAAGGTTCTGCCGCCAGCAATTATATTCGAAGCAACTGGTTGCGTTCGAAGCGAGTTCTATTCGGCAGCGGCCGGATTGATTGTCACGCTTTCGCCGCAGCCACACGCATCCGTCTGGTTCGGGTTCCGAAACACGAATTTCTCGTGGAGCAGCGTCGTTTCATAGTCGACGATCGAGCCGAGAAGAAAGAGCACGGCCTTCGAATCGACAACGATCTTCACACCATTGTCTTCGACGACCTCATCAAGTTCGGCGGGCGCATCGACGTAGTCCATGACGTATTCCATGCCGGCACAGCCGCCATTCTTGACGCCGACCCTGAGATAGCCGGCACCTTTTTCGCTCATGATCTCCTCGACGCGGCGAGCCGCTTCATCGGTGAGCTTGATGAGTTGGGGACGTGGTCTTCTGGCCATATCTAACAGGTGTGATCGCTTGAGGCGTGTTTCAACTAGAGCATGTTCAGCGCGAGACGCGCTTCGTCGGACATACGCGACGGATCCCATGGTGGATCGAAGGTCAGACGGACTTCGACATCGTTGACACCTTCCACGGTGCGGGCCGCATTCTCGACCCAACCAGGCATATCGCCTGCAACCGGGCAACCAGGCGCCGTCAGCGTCATGTCGATATCGACCTTGCGATCGTCGTCGATGTCGACCTTGTAGATCAGACCCAGTTCGTAGATGTCGACGGGGATTTCCGGATCGAACACCGATTTGAACGCCATGATCAGCTCATCGGTCAGCCGATCGAGTTCTTCCTGCGGAATCTTCGATCCGCTGGTGTCTTCGCTCGTTTCCGGCGTTTCTGAGAGGCTCATATCATCTGGCATTGCAGGACCTTATAACAGCATTCCGCGCGCTTTGTTTAGCGCTTCGATGAACTCATCGACTTCTTGCTCTGTGTTATAGAGCGCAAAGCTCGCCCGTGCGGTTGCACTAACACCTAGGTGGTTCATCAAAGGCTGAGCGCAATGGTGACCTGCACGTATGGCGACACCGTAGCGATCAAGGAGCTGCGCAATGTCATGCGGGTGCACGCCCTCAACACTGAACGACAGCACAGGGCCCTTGCCTTCAGATGTGCCGTGAATGCGGATGCCATTGATCGCAGAAAGCTCGGCTGTTGCCTTCTGCAGAAGTGCAGTTTCATGCGCCCGCACAGCTTCCATATCGAAGGCTGACAACCAGTCGATGGCGGCGCCAAAGCCGATTGCCTGCAGGATTGGCGGCGTGCCCGCCTCAAACTTGTGAGGGGCGACGTTGTAAGTGACCCGGTCCTGCTCGACGATTTCAATCATCTCGCCGCCGCCTTGGTACGGGCGCAGCGCATCGAGTGCCTCTGCCGTGCCATAGAGCGCGCCGATGCCGCTCGGGCCGTAGATCTTGTGACCTGTCAGCACATAGAAGTCGCAACCAATGTCCTGAACGTCGAGGTTCAGGTGAACGCCGGCCTGGCAGCCATCAATCAGGATATAAGCGCCGGCAGCGTGCGCGATCTCTGTCGCGCGCTTCGCATCAACCTTCGTGCCGAGCACGTTGGACATATGTGTTAGCGAAACGAGCTTCGTCTTTGGCCCGACGGCTGCCTCCAGCGCCTGCATGTCGAGCGAGCCATCCTTTGATACAGGCACCCATTTCAGGACGGCGCCATGGCGCTCTCTCAGAAAATGCCAAGGGACGATGTTGGAGTGATGCTCCATTACTGACAGGACGATTTCATCGCCCGGCTCGATCATGTCTGTGATGCCGTTGGCGACGAGGTTCATCGCCTCGGTGCCGCCCTTGGTGAAGATGATGTTCTCTTCGCTCGGGGCGTTCAGGAAGCGGCGTACTTTCTCGCGGGCGCCCTCATAAGCCTCTGTTGTTTCATTCGCCAGCGTATGGAGGCCGCGGTGCACATTGGCATAGGCAGTCCGTGCCTGGTTCGACATGCTGTCCAGAACGGCGTCTGGGGTCTGCGCGCTCGCCGCATTGTCGAGATAGACGAGCGGGCGTCCATTCACTTCGCGGCTCAGAATCGGAAATTCCGCACGAACGGCATTGAGGTCGAGAGCACGTGCCATCAGCCGCCCCGCTGGTTCCGAAGAAAGCGGCGGGTGGCATCTACGAGCTGGGCGCGAACGTCGTCATGCGCTTCTTCAAGTGCTTCTGCGATAAACGCTTCGGTGAGCAGTGCGCGCGCTTCCGGCTTTGGAATGCCGCGCTGCTGCATGTAGAAAAGGGCATCTTCGTCTAGCTGGCCGGATGTGTTGCCGTGTTCGCACTCGACGTCGTCGGCATAGATTTCAAGCTCAGGCTTGGCAAAGATCTCGGCGCCGTTTTCTAGGAGAAGCGCCTGGTGCTGCATCTCTGCGTCCGTGAACTGGCCAACCGTGCGCGGCACCAGAAACTTGCCCTGGAAAACGCCGCGGCCGCCGTCTGCAACTGCGCCTTTGGTCAGCTGCGACGTCACGCAGGATTCAGCGCCGTGCGTGACATGGGTCGTGAAATCGGTGTGGTAGCCAGAAGCAGCAAGATAGGCGCCGTTGAGCGTGGCCTCGGCGCCCTCCCCCTTATGCTCCAAATGCGTCTCGATTCGGCAAAGTTTGCCGCCGAAGGATAGCGCGCTCTGGGTGAACACGGCCTTGGTATCTAGATGCGCCGTGGTGGTGATCGCCGTCACCTCTTGCTGGCTGGCTTCCTGCAGCAGCGTCCGTTTGACGCTCGCGCCTTCGGCAAGACCAAATTCGGTCAGGAAGGATGAGAACCCTGCCCCGCCGCTATAGTGTTCGAATATGTCGACATGGCAGTTCTCACGAACGACGAAGACGACCCGCGAGAAAGCTGCGTCGCCGCCGCCTTGATAGGCCAGAACCAGCGGGCGATCGACTTTGGCCGAAACCTCAATCATCAGCATGTCTTTACTGGAATAACCGGTCATCGAGGCTGCAAGCGCCCCGACGGGCAACGCATCCGCTTGCGCGAAGTCGTGGCCGCCTGACTTCAGGAAAATATTGATCCCAGCAGGCAGCTCATCAGGAATGGTCCAGCCTGAGCCGTCGAAGCTCAACTTCACCGCATTGGACGGAAGTTCAATCGACGTGTCGGCTTCAGCCTTTACCGGTGCCAGCTCAGAGACAGCCTGGCGGACATCAGTCCACTTCCACTGCTCCATGCGCCGGTGCGGCAGGCCGGTCCGTGCGAAGGCCTCAAACGCTGCCTTCTGCGCAGCTTCAGGCGTGTGGCGCGAGAACAGCTCTGCGAGTTGGCGCTCGGCTTCGCTTGGGTTCTTGAGGGCGGTCGTAGTCAAGCGACCTCCCCGAGGATCCCGTCATAGCCTTCCTTTTCGAGCTGCAGGGCGAGCTCGGGTCCGCCGGATTTCACGATCCGGCCCTTGGCGAGCACGTGCACGCGGTCTGGCTGAATATGGTCGAGGAGACGCTGATAGTGCGTAATGACGAGCATGCCGCGATCTTCGCTGCGAAGTGCATTCACGCCATCTGCTACTGTCTTCAGCGCATCGATATCGAGACCAGAGTCTGTCTCGTCGAGAATGGCGAAGCGGGGCTCCATCATCATCATCTGGAAGATTTCGAGCCGCTTTTTCTCGCCGCCGGAAAAGCCGACATTGACCGGGCGTTTCAGCATCTCGGCGTCGATGTTCAGCTTCTGGCCGATCTCGCGTGCCTTCTTGATGAAGTCGGGCGCTGAGATTTCTTCTTCGCCGCGCGTCTTGCGCTGGGCGTTGATCGCGGCGCGAACGAACGTCATGACAGGCACGCCGGGAATTTCGACGGGGTACTGGAATGACAGGAAGATACCGGCGGCTGCGCGCTCATCGGGCTCCATCTCAAGGAGGTCCTCGCCATTGAGGGTCGCGGTGCCGCTTGTGGCCTCATAGCCCTCGCGGCCAGTCAGCACGTAGGACAACGTCGACTTGCCAGCGCCATTGGGCCCCATGATCGCATGGACTTCGCCTGCAGGGACTTCCAGCGACAGGCCATTGAGGATGGTCTTGCGGCCATCACCTTCGCCAACATCGGCGGTCAGATTATCAAGCTTCAACATGCTGCCGATGTAGAGATGTCGGCCCTGTTTTCAAAGCCCGTTTCGCCGCACCCGCAAGCAAATGTCAGCTTATATCGGTCAGACCGTAGAAATCATGGCCGGAAACAGCAGCATCAAGGTCGATCGGATCAAGCAGAAGCGTGCCGATGTAATGCAGGCTTTCTTCCTGGCCGTTCAGGATCCGCTTCAGCGCGGTATTGATCGGTGTGGCGACGCCCTGAGGGCCAACCAGCACGAAACTGTCGAGGCCTGGGTCAAACCCATAGTGCTCGGTGAAATACGGATTGGCGGCCATGAAGCGGTCGAAACGCTCCCAGCGCCAATCGAGATGCGAATTGGCGCGGATCACTTCGCCGAGATAGAGACCTGCAAAGGTCACAGTATTGTCGCCGCGACCGTCAGCGATGAGCGATTCCCCTGCCCTGCCTTCCGCAGCCTGCA
This sequence comes from Henriciella algicola, assembly GCF_003576245.1. GTDB lineage: Bacteria > Pseudomonadota > Alphaproteobacteria > Caulobacterales > Hyphomonadaceae > Henriciella > Henriciella algicola. Next base: position 348,869 of record NZ_QWGA01000007.1, on the reverse strand, counting down.
GACGGTTTACGGTGTGAACGTCTTTCAGCCACTCATCGATGGTTTTCAGGCTCTCGATTGAATAGTCGAGCTTCGAGCGGTCCAGACGGTTCGGAAGAAGGATAAGGCCGTCAGCCTGAGGCGACATGAAACGGTCGAGGCCGGGGCCAATGTCGGCAACGGAAAGGCTGGCGGCATAGCGCCCATCATCGCGGCCGATGACTTCGCCGCGGGAAAAACCGGAGAAGGACGCAGACGCGCCATAGCCATCGTAGGGGATATAATATGGGGTCGGCTTGGCCGGTGACGCGCAGGAAGCAAGCGCGAGACATCCCAAAATGAAACAAAGGCGGGCCATGAAGGTCCAATCAAGTCAGCCTGAAGATACTCTCCGTTCCATAACAGCAATCCGTGTGCCGACCGTTAATGGGTATCAACCAATAGACGAAAGTAAGTTCAGGCGTCGAAGTCTCGCATGAGGTCGCCCTGGCCCGGCTCCAGCACATGCTGCCACTGTCGATATTCGCAGCATTCACTGCCCCGAAAGGTTGCCTTTAGGATGCCGTCCACACGAACCGGATCATCCGTGCCATCGCGCGTGAATGAGGCCGTCCAGTGGGCCCAGCCCGCGTCTTCGCTGATTGCGATGATATCGAAATCGAGGACCGGGTCTTTTTGCCGGCTCAGTCTTTCCTGCATCGCCGCCAGCAGCGCTTTGCGCCCTTCGCTCGGCGCGTCAAACGGCGTCCAGTGGAAGCTGACGTCCTCTGAGAAGAGTTCGACGATACGCTTGCTGTTGAGCGCTGACAAAGCCTGTCCAAACGATTGGAGCCAGTTTGCAAACGTCGTTTCAGTCAGCGCCATAGATGCTCGCTAGCCCACAGACCCTTCAAGGCTGACCTTGAGCAGGCTCTGGGCTTCGACGGCAAATTCCATAGGCAGGTGCTGCATCACTTCGCGCACGAACCCGTTCACGAGAAGAGCGACAGCCTCTTCTTCGCCCAGGCCGCGTTGGCGGGCATAGAAGAGCTGGTCTTCAGAGAGCTTGGTCGTCGTCGCTTCGTGCTCCAGCTGCGCGTCGGCACGGCGATTCTCGACATACGGCACCGTGTGCGCGCCGCAGTCGCCGCCGATCAGCAGCGAATCACATTGCGTGAAGTTACGCGCCTTCTCTGCCTTCTTGTGGATCGAGACGAGGCCGCGATACGTGTTGTCCGACCGGCCAGCTGAGATACCCTTCGAGATGATGCGCGAGCGGGTATTCTTGCCGAGATGGATCATCTTCGTGCCAGTGTCGGCCATCTGGCGGCCATTGGTCACCGCGATTGAGTAGAACTCGCCCTGGCTTTCATCTCCGCGCAGGATGCAGGACGGGTACTTCCATGTGACGGCTGAACCGGTCTCGACCTGCGTCCAGCTGATTTTTGAACGAGCGCCGCGGCAATCACCGCGCTTTGTCACGAAATTGAAGATACCGCCCTTGCCGTTTTCATCACCCGGCCACCAGTTCTGGACGGTCGAGTATTTGATTTCGGCATCTTCGAGCGCAACAAGCTCGACAACGGCGGCGTGAAGCTGGTTCTCATCGCGCATCGGCGCGGTGCAGCCTTCGAGATAAGAGACGTAAGATCCCTTATCGGCCACGATCAGGGTGCGCTCGAACTGGCCTGTATTTTCCGCATTCATGCGAAAATACGTGCTGAGCTCCATCGGGCAGCGGACGCCTTCAGGCACGTAAACGAACGTACCATCAGAGAAGACAGCGCTGTTCAGCGTTGCAAAGAAATTGTCAGACTGTGGCACCACAGAGCCGAGATATTTCCGAACCAAGTCAGGATGTTCGCGAAGCGCTTCTGAAATCGACATGAAGATCACGCCGGCCTTCTCAAGCTCTTTGCGGAAGGTCGTTGCCACCGAGACGCTATCGAAGACCGCATCAACCGCGACGCGGGGTTTCTGATCGTCAGTGCGAGCTTCAGCTGCCGTATTCGCTGCACCTTCGACACCCAGAAGGACTTCGGCTTCGCGAAGTGGGATGCCGAGCTTTTCGTAGGTTTCGAGGATTTCTTTCGGGACGTCGTCGATGGACTCATACTTCGCGCCCTGTTTCGGCGCCGCGTAATAGTAGATGCCCTGGTAATCGATCTTCTCGTAGTCGACCTTTGCCCAGTCTGGCTCTTCCATCGTCTGCCAGCGCTCATAGGCCTGCAGGCGCCAGTCGAGCATCCAGGACGGCTCACCCTTCTTCTCGGAGATGAAGCGGATGACGTCCTCGTTCAGGCCTTTCGGCGCATACTCGGTCTCGATGTCTGTCTTGAAGCCAGCAGAGTAGTTCTCGGACTCAAGCGCCTTCGCCGCTGCGACGGTGCCTTTGTCGATACTATCCTTGACCCTTACGTCATCAGGCATTCAAGCCGTCTCCTTCGTCTTTCTCTGGTGCAGAGCCTTCAGCCAGACGTCCGCAGTGCGGTCAAAGTCTTCAGGCTTGCTCCTCCACCCAAAGCTGGTGCGGATTGCGCTTTCTGCAAGAGCGTCATCTGCGCCCATGGCTGCGAGGACAAGTGATCTTTTCACCTTGCCGCTCGAGCAGGCAGAGCCGGATGAGACCGCAATGCCCGCGAGGTCCATTGCCATGACCTGCGTTTCAGCCCGAAATCCGCCATAGGCAAAGTTCGATGTGTTCGGGAGTCGCGGCGCTTCCTCGCCGAACACGGTCACGCCGCCCTCAGCTTTCAGGCGCGCTTCCATTCGGTCGCGGTGCTGAGCCAGCTTCGTGAAATTGCTGATGTCTGCGACGCTCGCTTCTGCTGCAGCGCCAAAGCCTGCAATGCCGGCAAGGTTCTCAGTTCCTGAGCGCAGGGATCGCTCCTGACCGCCGCCATACAATCCAGCCTTCAGCGGCGCGCCGCTTCTCAGCCAGAGTGCACCCGCTCCCTGTGGCCCACCTGCCTTGTGCGCAGACAGCGCGAGATAATCGACACCCAGAAGCGAAACGTTCACCGGCATCTTGCCGAGCCCCTGAACGCCGTCACAAATTGCCAGGCCGCCAGCTTCACGCACCAGCGCGGCAGCTTGGGCAACGGGCTGGATCACGCCGGTCTCATTGTTCGCGAGCATCAGGACGAGCACAGGTGTCCCGTGTCTGTCCGTGTCCCAGTTTGCGAGCCGAGAGGACAGGTCCTCAAGATCCGCTTCCCCGGTGCGGGTAACATAGACGGACTGGACGGCCGCGCCTGAATAGCCTGCGTTCTTGGCTGCCGCTTCATGCTCGATGGCGGAGACGAGCAGCGTGCACTTGCCTTCAAGCTGTCGCACGACGCCATTGATGGCGAGCGCGATGGCTTCCGTGCCACCTGATGTGAAGATGAGGTCCTGCGGGATGGCGGATATGGCCGAAGCGACCTGCCGCCGGGCTGTCTCAAGTATTTTACGTGCCTTGCGACCGGGGCCGTGAACGCTGGACGGATTTGCCCCGACTTCGAGCGCGGCGATCATGGCGTCTCGCGCTTCGGGACGGAGCGGTGCCGTTGCGTTGTAATCTGCGTAGATCATGGTGCTGCACATACGATAACACGGCGCGTCCTTACACAAAAACTTGCATTCTGCGGTTGCTTTCGCCTAAAGCGCCCTCTTCACTTCCCAGCTCTACGCGACAGAAAGAAAGAGGCGCCCAGCATGGCAGAACTCATTATTCCTGGTCCGGCAGGCCGTATCGAGGCCCGCTACACCGAACCGGCACAGGAAGGCGCGCCGATTGCTCTCGTTCTTCACCCGCACCCGCGTGCTGGTGGCACCATGCAGGATCCGATCACGATCCGTCTCTACCAGATGTTCGAGAAGCGTGGCTTTGGCGTTCTGCGCTTTAACACGCGCGGCGTTGGCCGCTCGCAGGGTGTTTATGATCAGGGCGTTGGCGAGCTCGAAGATGCCGCCTATGTCCTTGATTACATGGAGAACCTGACCGAGAATCCGCGCTTTGTCTGGTGCGCAGGCTACTCTTTCGGTGCCTGGATCACGCTGCAGCTGCTGATGCGCCGTCCTGAAATTGACGGCTTCCTCGCGATCGCGCCGCCATGCAACCATTACGACCTCTCCTTCCTCGCGCCCTGCCCGGCTTCGGGTCTCATCATCTCGGGTGAGAACGACAAGATTTCCGGCCCGAAAGACGTTGAGCGTTCACTGACGAAGGTTCGCGTTCAAAAGGGTGAAGTCATCGAGCGCGACACGATCGCCGGTGCCAATCACTTCTTCGTCGACAAGCACGAAGAACTGATTGCCAAATGCGAAGCCTATGTCGACCGCCGTCTCGTCGAGGACGAGCAGAAGATGCGTCTTGAGGCGGATACGTCCAAGAAGCGCGGGGCTGCCGCGATTGCCAACCAGTCCGACGACGTCGAAGACGACGAGGACGAGGGCGACGACGACTAATCGATAAGGCGCCCGCCCGCCATCGGTGCGGGCGCACTTGTCGTACCGGGCCAGCTGATTGGCAGGCCTCGCAGCGTACGCACTGCCAAAAATGCAAAAGCCTGCGCCTCAATGGAGTCGCCGAGCCAGCCGACATCTTCGGCACTTTTCACCCCGCATGGCACGCGTTGCCTAAGCTCGCGCATCAGCTGAGGGTTACGCCGCCCACCCCCACATACGATGATCTGGTCGGGGCGCTCTGTAAAATTGCGGACCGCGTGCGCGACTGTTTCCGCTGAGAATGCCGTCAAAGTCGCAGCACCGTCTTCAAGGCTCATCCCGCGCGCCAGCGTTGCGTCGAAATCGAAGCGGTCGAGGCTTTTCGGTCCGGGAAGGTCGAACCATGGCTTGTCCATCCAGAGGTCGATGGACATGTCGTCGACACGGCCCGCGGCGGCAGTCTTGCCATCCTCGTCATGGGTGCCTGCGCCGTGCTGCTCCATCCATTCATCGATAGGACCGTTGGCGGGCCCGGTATCGAAAGCGACGAGGTTTCCGTCAGCGGAACGGTAGGTGACGTTCGCGACGCCTCCGAGGTTCAGGACCGCGTTTGACCTCGTATCGCCAAGGTTCTGTAGCAGGGCGGCATGAAAGGCTGGTGCGAGCGGCGCGCCCTGCCCGCCTGCTTCAACGTCGGCGCTGCGAAAGTCGTATGCCAGCGACACGCCGAACTCTGAGTGTAGGCTGTCTGCATCGAGTATCTGGAGTGTGTTTCCGCGTGCGCCATTGGCGGGCGGCTTGTGAAGCACCGTTTGCCCGTGCACGCCTGCGATGGCTGGGACTGGTCCATTCCAGCCATTGATCAGCTGCTGCCAAGCATCAGAGTGAGTTTTCGTCAGGACGGCATTCGCTTTGCGGAAGGCGGCTTCTGGCTGCGGACCGGTCCAGGCCCATTTGCGAGCGGCATCAACGGCCGCCTTCAGGACAGCGCGCTCCTCAGGCGTGTATTTGCGTTCAGCAGCCGGACCGAAGTCGAGTACCCGCTCGCCATCTGTCAGGATCAGAGCTGCATCGACCGCGTCAATAGATGTGCCGGACATGAAGCCCGCAGCCCACACTGGTTCAAAATGATCTGAAGGCTGTTCCAATTAATACGTGACCCGTGCTAGCAGCGCCCTTCGATAATGGAGAAACCGGCATGAGCCAATACAGGTCAGACTTCCTGAGCACGCTTGAAGCCCGCGGCTTTATCAAGCAGGTCACCCATCCAGTGGAGCTGGATGACTATTGTGCGAGTGGAAGCCCGGTCGCGTATATCGGCTATGATGCGACCGCCGACAGTCTCCATGTGGGCCATCTGGTGCAGATCATGATGCTCCGGCACCTTCAGCGTTGCGGCGGCAAACCCATTGTCTTGATCGGCGGGGGCACGACTAAAGTTGGCGACCCGACTGACAAGGAGAAGCAACGTCCGTTGCTCACCGACGCACAGATCGCGGCAAACATGGAAGGCATCAAAAAAGCCTTCCAGCCATTTCTGAAGTTCGGGGACGGACCAACTGACGCCATGATGGTCAATAATGATGATTGGCTCGGCAAGCTGGGCTACCTGCAGCTTCTTCGCGAAGTGGGCGTCCATTTCACCATCAACACGATGACCAAGCAGGAAACCGTTGCGCGGCGGCTCAATAACGAGCAGCCCTACACCTTCCTTGAGTTCAACTACCTGATCATGCAGTCCTACGACTTCCTGGAGCTGTTCCGGCAGCATGGATGCCGCCTGCAAATCGGCGGTTCGGATCAGTGGGGCAATATCGTTGGTGGTGTCGACCTCGTGCACAAAGCCGAAAGCGGCGACGCCTACGGCCTGACGGCGCACCTCATCACAACTGCGTCCGGCGGGAAGATGGGCAAGACGGCAGATGGGGCCGTATGGCTGAATGCGGACCGCAAATCGCCTTATGAGTATTGGCAGTTCTGGCGTAATACTGAAGACGCCGATGTTGGCCGCTTCCTGCGCCTGTTCACAGATCTGTCGCTAGACGAGATTGCGAAACTGGAAAGCCTCGAGGGGGCTGAAATCAATCAAGCCAAGATCGCGCTCGCAAATGCTGCGACGACGCTTCTGCACGGCGCGGATGCCGCGCAGGACGCTGAACGGGCGGCATCTGCGGTCTTTGGCGCGGGAAGCCGGGATGACGCTCTTCCGACAACTGACATCGCGCGCAATGAGCTGGAAAGCGGCATTCTGGTCGCAGCGGCTTTCGCTTTGGCGGGTCTGTCCAAATCCAATGGCGAGGCGCGCCGTCTCATCAAACAGGGCGCTGTCCGTGTGAATGACGAGTTGGTCAGCGATGAGAACGCAACGCTGACGCTCGCAGATCTCGGCGATGGGGATGCCGTGAAGCTATCCGCCGGCAAGAAGCGTCACGCGCTCCTTAAAGCGGTATGATCTCTCAAGAAGCGGTTTGAGCGAACAGCTCGACGTCAGGAAACTGTGACCGGAAACGGCCTTCGTGTTTCTCGCTCAAGCCAACTAGAAGATCGGTGCGGCCATCCGGCTGCACCGTCTCTTCACTGACGGCGCCATACTCAAACAGCCAGGCCCGCGCGGCACCCTGACTTGGGCTTAGCTGCACGGCAAATGAGTTGAGCTCATCCTGGATGGAATGCTGCACGAGCGCCAGCAGGTCATCAATGCCCTCGCCGGTGAGCGCAGACGTGATAACGGCTGGCGTCTCCTGCAGGCCTGCCCTCGCAGACATGCGCAGCGTTTCCTGAATGTCCTCAGGTAGCAGGTCGATCTTGTTCCATGCCTCGATGATTGGAGGTAGCGGCTGTCCGCTTTCTTCTTCCAGTCGGCGAAGAACCGAAAGGACATCCTGCTTTCGGGCCTCATCGGAGTCCTCGGACCGGTCGCGGACATGAATGAGCAGGTCGGCTTCCAGCGTCTCTTCGAGGGTGGCGCGGAAACTGTCGATCAGATGTGTGGGCAGGTCTGTGATGAAGCCAACCGTATCGACGAGTGCTGCGTCACCCAAACCCGGCAATTCGAGCCGCCTTATGGTTGGATCAAGCGTGGCGAATGGCATGTCACGAGCAAAGACATTGGCGCCGGTCATCCGGTTGAACAGCGTCGACTTGCCAGCATTGGTGTAGCCAACGAGCGCAATCACTGGAAAGCCTGCATCGCGACGACCAGAGCGCTGCAGGCCGCGCGTCCGGCGGACTTCCTCGAGATCGGACTTCAAGGAGGCAAGTTGGCGGTCGAGCATGCGGCGGTCGGCCTCAAGCTGCGTTTCGCCCGGGCCACTCAGAAAGCCCTGACCGCCACGCTGGCGCTCAAGGTGCGTCCAGGTGCGTACGAGGCGCGACCGCTCATAGGAAAGGCGCGCCAACTCGACCTGCAGCTTGCCTTCCTTGGTGCGCGCCCGAAGACCGAAGATTTCGAGGATAAGACCGGTCCGGTCGATGACCTTGCAGCTCAGCGCGCGCTCAAGATTGCGCTGCTGTACAGGCGTGAGCGCAGCATCAATCACGCAGAGTGTGCAGGCGGAGGCCGCAATGTCCTCGCGCAGACGCTCAAGGATACCGCCAGAGAGAAGGTGGGACGCGCTTGGCTTGCGCACATTCTCCGGGCGCAGGAAGGCGAGGTTACAACCAAGCGCTTCAACCAGACCCGAGGTTTCCGACAGCCGTTCGCGGTCGGGCCTGTCAGCAGGCATGGTCCAGGGAATGATGACGCCGGCCCGATCCGGTACCGGCGTTCTATCGATCAGCTCGCTGCTCAATCCTTGTCCGCGCTGGTTTCCTCATCGAACAGCTGCACCGGCGCACCAGGCGCAATGGTCGAGATGGCATGCTTGTAAACGAGTTGAGGCGGACGCCCATCCCCGCGTAGGAGGACGCAGAAATTATCAAACCAGGTCACCACGCCTTGAAGCTTTACGCCGTTCACAAGAAAGATTGTGAGAGGGGTGCGTGATTTCCTGACAGCATTGAGGAACGTGTCCTGCAGGTTCTGTTTTTTATCCGACGACATGGTCTTTATCCGTATGCTGGCGCTGTTCGCTATGCGTTTTCGCAGGCGCTATCCGGATTGCCCCCGCATTGCAAGTCCCAGCTGCCTATCGACGCCAAAATGAGATGGTGAGGAGCGGAATCAATGCGAGAACTTCCAACCTGCCCAGTATCATACCAAAAATGGCGAGGACTTGATAGAACGTTGCGTCTTTGAGCTGCGCTTGCGGGATCAGCTGTCCAGAATTCGTCAGGCTACCGAATGTTGTCGACAAGGCATCCTCAAAACCGAGGCCGACGAAGGAGAATAGTAGCAAGCCCATCACGACGGCGATAATGTAGGCGACGAGATACACCCAGATGCCCATTAGCGTCCGATCAGACTGTAGGCGTCCCCTGAACTGAAAATGCACCAGCGATTCGCGGTAACCCATTCGCAGGAATTCCTGTCCCACCCGCCTGAAAAGCACATAGAGTCTCGCGAGCTTCATGCCGCCTGCAGCGGACAGAGCCGCGCCCCCAATCATGCACGGCGCAAGCTGAACCAGGAGTGGCAGGTCTCGTGTCGTTTCACGCGCGACTAGTGCGATGCCGCTGGTCGACAGGCTGGAGAGAGACCAGCCAATCGCATTGAGACCGGTCAGACCGCAGGCAAGCCCAATGAGTGCAAAGACAAGAAGGGATAGGCTGAAGGCAAGCGTCTCTGCGTCAAATATGGCCGCACGCCAATCGCGATTAGCGATCTGTATCAGGAAGAATAAGCCGAGCGTGCCAAGGGTCAGACCAAGTGCCAGCGCGAAAGAACGTGTGCCATTGACGATGTCCGACGAAGCGCTGCGCGGGTCGGCTAGCCCCGTTGTCAGCGCACTGACCGCATCAAGGAACGCGGTGCCGACAGCTATCCCCCCGACGACTTCGAGCGCAAATACGATGAGAAGGCAGATGCCGAAATAGACGCTGGTGATCCGCATGACGCGGGGCATCGAATCGAAAAAGCTCTCGTCGGAATGACTGAAAAGTAGCGTCCTGTGTATGCCGGGGCCATCCAGGCTAAGGGCGGCCAGAACGGTTGCCGCAAACGTAATGGTAGCTAGCGCACCAGCAAGGTGAAGCAGCGCGCGCCAGAAGAGGATCGAGTCTGGCAACACGGTGGTTGCAGGGTCAAAAACCGAATGCCCCGTTGTCGTGAGACAAGAGACCGCCTCGTGTAGAGCTGCTACCGCACTTTCATTTGGAAGTCCCATCAGGAAAGTGGGAGCGCAGGCGATGCCTGCAAAGACCCAGAAGAACACCATGAATGCCAGACCGTCCGACGGTTGAGCTCTGCGTTCTGGTTGACCGATCATGACGATGGTCGCCGCGCAAACTGTTGCGAGCAGCGTACCCGTGGTCAGAAAGACGCGGAATTGAGCCCACTCTCCGGCCAGCACGGCAAAAAGCGCCGATAGCCCCATCGCCAGAACGAGGCCGAAGCCACTGAATGCAAGCATTCTGATGATGGCAGGATAGTTCATGCTGGCCGTACTCTCTGAGGGCTCGGCGACCGTTCTAGAAGAAGTCTGCGCTAACGCGGAAGAACTGTTCTACCTTGCTGGTCATCGCGCCTTCATAAAACAGCAACGCGTGATCATTGGCACGGACCGTGACATCGCTCGACGCGAAGATTACTTCGCCATCGCGTAGAACCGCAGCAGCGGTGATGCCTTTCGGGAGATCATCATAACCAAGCGACTTGCCGATAAGCGGCGAGGTATCCAGCGTCACGCCTTCGGCGATCTCAGCAGCGCCATCCTCCAGTGACTGCAGCGCCAGAATTCGGCCCCGGCGCATCTTCATCAGCACGCGCGAAACCGTAAGCGCGCGGGGGTCCAGGACGGCGTCCAGCTTCATCTCACGCGCCAGTGTGGCGAGCTCCGGTGCATTCACCAAGGCGAGTGCACGCTTTGCCCCCATCTGTTTGGCGAGCTTGGAGATCAGGATGTTCGTCTTGTCGTCATGCGTGGTTGCAATGACGAGGTCAGCTGTCGGAGCGTCCGATTCCTCGAGGATATAGCGTGTAAGCCCGTCACCATGGATGACGATGGTGCGCGACAGCTCAGCCGCAGCGCGCTCAGCACGCTCTATCTCCGCTTCGATAACGCGCACCCGAACGCCGGTCTGCTTCTCCAGCCCTTTTGCAACATAAAGGCCGACATTGCCGCCGCCGACGATCACCACCCGGCGCATTTCAGATTCAGGACGGTTGAAGATGCTGTTCAGCCTGTGGCTGTGCGACTTCAGAACTGCCACATAGGCTGTGTCGCCTGTTTTGAGCTGGTCGTTGCCGCGCGGCGCAAACACGTGCCCTGCCCTGTTGATGCCCACAATGCGTGCGCTCAGGCTTGGGAACAGCCCCTGGATCTGGTCTAGCGCGGTATCGAGCACCGGGCTGTCGTCCAGCACTTCAATGGCGACGAGTTGCACGTCACCCCGCCCGAAATTAACGCTCATGATCGCGCCGGGCGTGCTGAACCGCTGCAGGATCGCGTCGCCAACCTCGATTTCGGGCGAGATGACGAGGTCAATGCCGAGACCCTCACGCGAGAAGAGCTGGCGATAGCCAACCTGCAGATATTGCTGGGCCCGGATGCGCGCGATCTTGTTGGGAATGTTGAACAGCGTATCGGCCACCTGACAGATGACCATATTGATCTCATCGGAATAGGTCACCGCGATGATCATGTCGCAGTCATTACCGCCGGCGGCTTCCAGGACTTCAGGATGTCCGGCATGGCCGACGACCCCTCGAACATCGAGTTCGGTCTGAACCACGTCGATCAGCTTGGTGTCCTGATCAATCATCACAATGTCATGGTTCTCAATGGCCAGACGTCGGGCAATACCCTGACCAACCCGCCCTGCTCCGCAGATAATCACACGCATGACTAGACGTCCGACCGGGACGCAGACGCATTCACGCCAAGCGCTTTGAGCTTCCGGTGAAGTGCCGAGCGCTCCATGCCAATGAACTCTGCTGTTCGCGATATATTGCCATCAAACCGGGTGATCTGGAGCGACAGGTATTCGCGCTCGAACTGTTCACGTGCGTCACGAAGAGACAGGCCGACAAGATCGGCCGAAGCCGTCGGGTTCGCGCCTTTGGAAAGGCCACTACGCTCTTGTGGCAGCTCGTCAACAGACACAGGCCTCTTCGCATCGTGCGGCGACAGGATGAGAATGCGTTCCACAAGGTTCTTGAGCTGGCGGACATTGCCCGGCCAATCCATGGACTGCAGCACTGCAATGGCTTCAGATGAGAATGTTCGAGCATTGAGACCCGAACTGTCTGCAATGCGCCCCGTGAAATGGTCAATCAGTGCCGGGATGTCGTCGCGACGTTCAGCAAGCGAGGGCACGCGGATCGGGACGACGCTCAGCCGATAGAACAGATCTTCGCGGAAGCGCTGTGCGGCAATCTCTTCCTTTAGGTCCTTTGTCGACGCGGACATGACCCGGACATCGACGTGAACATCGGATTTGCCGCCAACGCGTTGAAAACGTTGCTCTGTCAGGACGCGGAGGATCTTGTTTTGCGTGCCGAGAGGCATGTCTGCGACTTCGTCCAGCAGCAGCGTGCCCGTGTGCGCCTTCTCAAAGAAACCGATCCGCCTCGGGCGACCATCATGGTCCTCCTCACCGAACAGTTCCTGTTCCATGAGGTCTGGCGCAATATTGGCTGCGTTTACAACGACAAACGGACCGTTCTGTCTGTTGGATTGCGCATGAATCAGGCGAGCGGCAAGTTCTTTACCTGCTCCTGCCGGGCCTGTGACCAAGACGCGCGAGTTCGTTGGCCCAACCTTGTCGATAGAAGCGCGAAGCGTTGACGCAGCCTGGCTTGAGCCGATCCAGTCGTCGCTACTGACGACCATATTCCGCAAGGAGGCGTTCTCGCGCTTGAGGGAGGTCGACTCGATCGCACGGGCCACCAGATGCAACAGACGGTCAGACTTGAACGGCTTTTCGATGAAGTCATAGGCGCCGCGCCGGATGGCGGCCACTGCCGTTTCGATATTGCCATGACCACTGATCACGATGACCGGGATGAGCGGGTCGATGGACTTGATGAACTTCAGGACGGAGAGGCCATCCATGTCGCTGCCCTGCAGCCAGACATCTAGGATGATCAGACCAGGCGCACGCATGCGAACCTCTTCCAGCGCCTTGCTGGCTGTCGCCGCGCTGCGAACAGAATAGCCTTCATCTTCCAGGACGCCGGAGATCAGGTCCCGAATATCGGGCTCGTCGTCGACTACTAGAATGTCCGTGGTCATGAGAGAGCCTCCATGGTCTCTGGTTCGGCGAATTCGTCGAGATTGGCTTGCTTTGGCAGCGTGATGCGCACCTTGGCGCCGCGGCGTGACTCGTCGCGCTCCTGCAACTGGATTGCGCCGCCATGATCGACGATGATGCGGTTCACGATAGCAAGACCAAGGCCAGTGCCTTTCTCGCGGGTGGTAACATAGGGCTCGAGCAGGCGCTCGCGCGCCTCTTCGGGGAAACCCGGCCCGTTGTCTTCGATGATGATTGTAATCGATTCCTCGGTGTCTTCAGTCGTGATCTCGATGGCGCCCTGCGTCTCATCAACAGCTGACAAGCGCTCGATCGCCTCGGCGGCGTTCTTGATGATATTTCCAATGGCCTGACCGAGTAGTCTTTCATCTGCAGAAATGATCAGAGGCTTGCGGACATGACTGATCTCGACCGCGATGTCCGGGCTGACCACCTGCTGCGAGAATCCGGTTTCATCAATAAGTTGGGCGAGATCAAAACTCTCCAAAGTGGGTTTGGGCATTCTCGCAAAACCAGAGAACTCCTCGACCATCCGGCCGATATCGCTGACCTGCCGGAGGATCGTATCGGTGCACTTGTCGAACACCGTGTCATCTTGCGGGATGTACTGACTATAGCGGCGCCGGATGCGCTCAGCGGACAGCTGGATCGGCGTCAGCGGGTTTCTGATCTCATGCGCAATCCGGCGGGCCACGTCACGCCAGGCAAGCTGGCGCTGGGCTGTCACGAGCCGGGTTGCGTCATCAAAGGTCAGGACAAGACCGCCTGTCGAATCGCGCGCAGCCTTCAGCCTGAAGTGACGCGCACCACCGGCCGTTCGCATATCCAGCGACGCATCAATCGGCAGGCGGGTTGCCATAGCTTCCTCGACATGCGGCATGAAGGCTGGCGCAATCTCTGAAAGATTGCAGCCTTCTACAGGTGGCTCTGCTTCCAGGAGCTTCTGGGCTGAAGGGTTAGCCAGCGTAACGACGAAATTCTCATCGATGCGGATGACGCCGGCGCTCACTTCTTCGAGCAGTGTCTCAAGAAATAGGCGCCGATCCTCAGCCTCTTCCCTCGCATAGATCAATGCTGAGCGCTGTGCACCGAGCTGCTCAGTCATGACATTGAAGGACCGGGTCAGCGCACGCACTTCATCTTCTCCCTGTGGGAGTGGTACGCGGATATCGAGATCGCCATCGCGCACGGACTGCGCTGCGTTTGCAAGGCGCCCGATCGGGCCGGTGATCCGGCTGGCTGCCTCAAGCGCCAATCTGATCGCCATCAGCAGCACAAGCGCAACGATCTGACCGTAAGCCACGAAAAAGAGCGCTTGTGAACGTGTGCTCAACTCGCCTGCGGTACGATATTCTTCCAGCGCCTGTTCTGCGCGGCGAAGACGCGCGAAAGCATCCCGGTCCAGCGGTTTCGCGAGATAGAGATATGCGTCCTCCATGCCGCCCAGCTTGATTAGTGATGTCGTGAAACCCTCAGCTTCAAAGAGCGAGAGATAGACTTCGCCCGCATCCGCCTCGTCGAACATTTCAGGTGTTGGCCGACGGTACATACTGTCATTCGTCGCATTCTCACCCACTGCAAGCGGCCGGCCCTGACGGTCGATCACATACCCAACGCGCATATTTCGGATGAGCGCCTGCATGCCGAGATATGAGGAGAAGGCCTCCGGTTCCTCTGTCAGACCCTCGAGCGCATTATTGATATCGGACGCGGCGAGGCGGGTATTCTCCTCAAGCGCGTCGCTATATTCATCCACATTTTCGCGCGCGACGGTGGCAGTCTGTTCAACCAACGTAAAAACACGTTCGCCGAACCAGGTATCGAAGCCGCGCGAGATCGCTGCCCAAAGGAACACCGACACGACAAGCGCCGGAATGACTGCGGAGAGGCTGAACAACAGCAGGAAGCGCCGCGCAAGCCGATTGCCTTCAGCGCCCTTCTCTAGCGTTCGGGAGGCGCGGTAACGCTGAACGACGATTATGCCGAGCGTAATGATAATTAGCGTGTTGGCGATGATCATCGCCTGAACGTCGCGGCTCACCGGATCGATCGGGTCCATCCCCGACACCGCGACGAAGGTGACAGCCGCAGCAAGGAAGGCAGCCACAAGGAAAAGCCACTGGAACAATGCCCAGCCTGATCGCGGCTTTCCTGGTGCAGTGGTGTCGACCAAACTATACCTCACTCGTGCAGTTGTGTTCAAACCGCAACACTGAGGCCATAAAGCAACACTTATGCCATGGTCAATTAGTCGTCTGCGAGACCAAGCTGGTTGATGCGCGAGCGTAGCGTGTTCCGGTTCACCCCAAGAAGCGCCGCCGTTCTGAGCTTGTTTCCGGAAGTCACTGACAAGGCGAGCTTTATGAGCGGACGTTCAACCTGCTCCATGATCTTGCGGTGAATATCACTATCGTCCGGGTCGGCCTGCAACAGGTCTGCCATCACGTATTTGTGCAGCAGCGTCTCGACCTCTTTCTCGAAGTTGCTAGACGAAGAGATGTCCTTGAGCGCTTCGGACCGAAGTTCACGCTCAACGTCGCGCTGGGAGATAATGGAATCGGGGCTGAGCGCAGCAAGGCGCATGATGAGGTTCTCTAGCTCACGCACATTGCCCGGCCAGTCATAGGCCATGATCAGATCCATCGCCGCAGGTTCTACCTGCTTGCTCGGCAGACCCTTTCGTTGCGCGCGGATCAGGAAGGCCCTGACGAGCTCCGGAATGTCTTCCTTGCGTTGCCTGAGCGGCGGCATGAATACACGCACGACATTGATCCGGTAGAACAGGTCTTCGCGGAAGCGACCCTCTTCGACCAGCGTGCTGAGCGGCTTGCGGGTTGAGGCGATGATCCGCGCGCCGCCCGCTTCCCGCATAAGCTTTACAAGCTGGGTCTGCGCTTCGGCCGGTAGATCGCCGATTTCATCGAGATAGAGTGTGGCACCCGGATCAAAGGCGATACCTGGATTGTCCGGCGTGCCAAAAAGGTCCTGGCTGATCCGGTCAGTTGGCATGGCGGCAAGGTCCAGCGCCTTGAAGGGGCCCTTCTTGTCGCTCTGGAGCTCATGGATCGCCTGCGCGGCCAGCTCCTTGCCGGTACCGGACTCGCCTTCGATCAGCACGGTAAGGTCGGTGTTCATCACCCGCGAGATGATGCGATAGACTTCCTGCATTGGCTCTGATCGGCCGATCAGCGGCAGGCTTTGCTCTCCGCTTGTCTTGAGCGCTTCTGTTGCGGCGGCATCCTTGCGCAGCGGCGCTTTCAGCGCGCGGCCGACCAGACCGGTCAGCTGATCGATGTCGAAAGGCTTGGGCAGATAGTCATAGACGCCGTGGCGCGCTGCAGATGCTGCTGTCAGGATGGTGTTCTGCCCGCTCATGACGATAACAGGAAGGTCTGGTCGGGCGAGCCTTATCGAAGGTAGGACTTCGAAGATGGCGGTATCGCCGAGATAGACATCGGTGACCACGACGTCGCCTTCACCATTGCGCACCCAGCGCTCAAGCGCATCGACAGAGCTCGTTGCCCGTACCTGATACCCTGCACTCACAAGCGTCTGGTTTACGACAAGCCGGATGCTTGCATCGTCTTCGGCGAGCAGGACGGTTTTTTGTGTCATTGAACGATATCCCGTTTCATGGGCAGGAAGACAGAGAACTTGGTCTGGCCGGGTTTGCTCTCGACCTTGATCCGGCCCTCATGGGCCGCGACGACTTCGGAGACGACGCTGAGGCCGAGGCCGCGGCCACCTGCCTTGGTGGAGCTGAACATGTCGAACATTTGGTCACGTGTCTCAGAGCTTATGCCCCGGCCATTGTCCTCAACAGTGATGCGGATGGCGCGCTGAAGTCGCCGCGCATTGCGCTTGCTGGAGAATGCAAAGCCGGTCTCAAAGGCGGTCTGGAGCGTCACCTGTCCCTGCCCGCCGGTTTCACTCGCTGCCTCTGCTGCATTGCGTACGATGTTCTGGAAGGCTTCGTGCAGGTGATCCTCGTCCCCAAGTATTTCAGGCAGCGACGGGTCATAGGCGCGTTTCAGGGCGATCTTACCGCCATGCGCCGCTTCTTCAGCAATCAGGATCTTGTCCAGCAATTGGTGAATATTGAACCGGTCACGCCGCGGCGCCGAGAAGAGCTCAAAGGCGGAGAGGCGGCTGACGAGGCGTTCGATACGGCTCGCTTCGCTCTTGATGATCTCGAGCAGCGGCACTTCGTCTTCACTGGCGTTGCGCAGCAGGAGCTGCGCGGCTCCGGAGATGCCGGCGAGCGGGTTCTTCACTTCGTGACCGAGAATGCGCCCAAAGCCGGAAATGCCGGCAGCGCTGTCTGAGGGGTCTCGTACCAACGACTCTGCGATCGCCAGAATGATTGAACCGTCCGGCCCAGGGCGAAGCCGGATATCATAGAGCTTCCCGCGAACGGCGGATGGCCCGGCAATCGTCAGGCCATGCGAGGAAATGTCGCCCTCTTCGCTCGCGACCCGGTCGAGAAGTTCGAACAGCGGCGAGTCGTGATAAACGAACTCACTGAGATTGTGCGCCTGCAGGCTGGCCAGCGAATGACCGAGGATCATCTGCGCTTCTGTATTCGCTGACATGATGTTCCGGCGATTGTCGATCTGCAGAACGGCAACCGGCATCAGGTCCGATAGGTTCGTCTTGTCCGTCATGCCGCAACCTGCAGTCTGTCTTCAAAGAGTTGATTGAGAAACGCGAAGAGTGGCTGGGCATCTTCAAAACCGCAGGCGCGCGCACGCAGCTCCTTGCGTTCCGCATCGCTCCAGTCGGCATCAAGATGATCGACCGCGGCGGAGATGTGCTTGCGCACGATGCGCAGGCCGAGCGCCTTTCCATAAAGGACCATGCTGTCCTCTACCTGTTCGATGAGACTATCGAGCTGTTCAGCCGCATCTGGCGCGCGCCAGTCACGACGCCCGGCAAGATGGGCAGAAACCTGTCCGAGCAGCCAGGGCCGCCCCATCGCAGCGCGGCCGATCATGACGCCATGAGCGCCAGATGCTGTGAGCGCGGCATCAGCCGTTGCGCAGTTTTCAATGTCGCCATTGACGACGACTGGAAGATCGATGGCTTCGACGGTGTCATGAACCCGCGCCCAATCGGCCGTCCCTTTGTAGAACTGGCAGCGTGTCCGACCATGAACAGTGACCATACACAGCCCGACTGACTGTGCGTATCGTGCGAGGTCTGGCGCATTGAGCATGTGATCATCCCAGCCGAGACGCATCTTGAGCGAGACCGGCAAACCGCCCGCACCTTGCAGCGCAGCATCGATGATCGATTTCGCCAGATCGGGTTCTTTCATCAGGGCCGAGCCAGACTGACCGCCGGTCACCTGCCGCGAAGGGCAGCCCATATTGATATCGATTTGGTCCACGCCAGCTTCGGCCAGCAACTCAGCGCCACGCTGCATGTCTTCAGGGCGCCGCGCGGCCAGCTGGACAATCCAGCGTCCGCGTCCCTCATGCCTGCATGTGCGGCGGACGACGTCCGGGCGCGCCGCAGCCAGTGTTTCGCCTGCGACCATCTCCGATACGACAGCTTCAGCGCCGAAACGTACCGCTTGCCTGCGAAATGCCGCATCGGTCGAGCCCGACATCGGAGCAAGCCAAACGCGCTCTGCCAAAGATTGGTGCATCGTGTACATACATTTAGTTTGAACAATTTTTTGCTTTGCACAATAGTTGCGCATGAGGGGCGGTGCCGCAGCAATAATTCATGTGGCCATTCTGCATCAGCGCGGGTAAGCCCCTGCTCTTATGAGAGTTCATGCAATCATTGTTGCGGCCGGGTCTGGCAGCAGGACTGGTCGAAAACTGCCCAAACAGTTCGAGATGCTGGCGGGCAAGCCGGTCTATCGCTGGTCTCTGGACACTTTTCTTTCGGACTCTCGAGTGGACCGCATCGGGCTGGTCCTGCCCTCTAATCATATCGAAAGACTTGCCACCGAGATTTCAGGCGACGAGCGTGTCGTACTCGTCGCAGGCGGCAACGACCGGACAGCATCCGTGCGCAACGCGGTAGAGGCGCTCTCACCCGATGCCGATGATATCATTCTCGTTCACGATGCTGCGCGCCCCGGCCTCAAAACCCAGACGATCACTTATTTGCTCGAGGTGATGAAAACCCATGACGCCGCAGCCCCTGCCCTGCCGGTCATAGACGCGCTGAAGCGACAGACTGACGAAACGCTGCAGACAGTAGATCGCTCAGGCCTCTACCGCGTGCAGACACCCCAGGCTTTCAAGGCTGGTATTCTAGCATCTGCGCTGGCTGACAAAGCCGCCAGTTTCGTCGATGACCTTGAAGCGGTCGAAGCACTTGGCGCAAAAGCGGCATTGGTCGATGGGGACGAGCGGCTCTCCAAGATTACCTTTGCGGATGACTTTGAGAAAATGGAGGCCATGATGACGGGGAAACAGGCTGAATTCAGATTCGGCACCGGCTTTGATGTTCACGCTTTTGAGCCCGGCCCCGGGGTCACACTTTGCGGCATCTTCATTGAACATGGATCCCGCCTAAAAGGTCATTCGGACGCCGACGCAGGCTGGCACGCGCTGACGGATGCGATCCTCGGCGCTGTGGCCCTTGGGGATATTGGCGATCACTTTCCACCATCTGACGATCGCTGGAAGGATGCCGATTCCGGCGTGTTTCTGAGCCACGCGATCAAACTCGCGCGTGAAGCCGGCTGGCAACTCACCCATTGCGACATCACGCTCATATGTGAGACGCCAAAGATCAAACCGCACCGTGAAGCCATGCGGAAGCGGACCGCAGAGCTCTCCGGGCTGCAGCTTGACGCCGTGAGCATCAAGGCAACGACAACCGAGGGATTGGGCTTCACCGGTCGCCGCGAAGGCATCGCCGCCCAGGCCGCTGCAACGCTTCGCAAGATCATCTAGGAGGACCGCATGTTTCCAGACCGTCTTCGTAATCTCTGCCTGCTGACCATGGATGAAGCGCGAGAGCGGCGTGTGAAAATCGCTTCAGCCGAATCCTGCACGGGAGGGCTCATCGCCGCGCTCTTCACGGAGTTTTCCGGCTCATCAGACGTTTTTGAGCGAGGCTTCGTGACCTACTCGAACCGCTCAAAGGAAGAGGTGCTCGGCGTGCCGGGCGACCTGATTGCCGACTATGGCGCGGTCTCAGAAGCCGTCGCCCGCCTCATGGCAGAGGGCGCCCTTAATTCAAGCCGCGCGAACCTTGCGATTGCGGTTACAGGGATTGCGGGTCCCGGCGGTGGCACGCCGATGAAGCCGGTTGGCACGGTTCACATCGCCTGCGCCCGCGAGAATAAGGCTGTCCTGCACGAAGCCTGCTATTTCGGAGATATCGGACGCCATGAGGTTCGAATGGCGACGATTGAGGCTGCGCTGAACATGATCCGGCAGCAGATCCCGTAACCAGAAAAGATTAGGTGCGCCGCTCACCATACCGGCGGTCAGCTTCGTCAATGAACGACTTCATGATCTTGTTGACGGCAAGGGTCGTGTTCGCCTTTGCGAGAAGCGACAGGACGGGATTGCGGAACTCATAGTCGATAAAGAAATCGACGACTGTGCCGAGTTCCCCGTCAGGCGACATCTTCCACCGGTTCTGAAGCTTCTTGAATGGGCCACGCGCCAGAGAGACCTCAACGGTGCGGTTCTCATCATCGGCGGCAATGTCGGTCGCAAATCGCTCGGAGAAGCCCTTGAAGCCGACATCGACCTCGCCGCGATACTTGCGCACGCCGTCTTCTTCGCGCTCTCCGCTCACCTTCATGGTACGGATCCACTTGATGAATTCGGGATAGCGCTTGATGTCGGCGACCAGATCAAACACCTCATCGGCGCGATGCTCGATCACCAGCTGCTTTGAGAGGCGCGGCAAAGGCTGCTCCTACTGGTTAGCGGCCAGTCGTGCCGCCTTCATTTTCGCAAAGTCCTCATCGGCATGATAGCTCGACCGGGTGAGCGGTGAAGCGGACACCATGAGGAAGCCCTTGGAACGCGCGATCTCTTCATAGGAGCTGAACTCATCCGGGTGGACGAAGCGATCGACAGCTGCGTGTTTACGCGTCGGCTGCAGGTATTGGCCGATGGTCAGGAAATCGATGCCAGCAGAGCGCATGTCATCCATGACCTGCATGACCTCTTCCTTGGTCTCACCAAGGCCGACCATGAGGCCTGACTTGGTGAACTGGTTCGGGTCACGCATCTTCACGCGCTCAAGAAGGCGCAGGGAATGATAGTAGCGGGCGCCCGGGCGGATAGAGAAATAAAGGCGCGGGACGGTTTCAAGGTTATGATTGAAGACGTCAGCGCGCGCATCAATGACTGCGTTTTCCCAACCATCCTTGCGCAGGAAGTCTGGCGTCAGGATCTCGATTGTCGTGCCGGGCGATGCCTCGCGGATCGCGCCGATCACATTCACGAAGTGACGCGCGCCGCCATCCTCAAGGTCGTCGCGGTCGACAGACGTGATCACAACGTGCTGGAGGCCCATTTCCTGAACGGCTTCAGCGACACGGCGCGGCTCATCCTCATCGACAGGCGACGGTTTGCCGGTGGAGACGTTGCAGAATGAGCAGGCCCGGGTGCACACCTCACCGAGGATCATCATCGTAGCGTGCTTCTTGTCCCAGCATTCGCCGATGTTCGGACAGCCAGCTTCCTGACAAACCGTCACGAGACCTTTGGAGCGGACGATTTCCTGCGTATCCCGAAAACCCTGGCTCGTCGGGGCTTTCACACGGATCCAGTCCGGCTTGCGCAAGACGGGCGTATCGGGCCTGTTGCGCTTCTCCGGATGCCGGAATTTCTGCTTGCTCTCGATGAGTGTAACCATGCGGCATAGATGGACTGCCACGCCCCCATCATCAAGCTGCAATATCGCAAGGCGGCATTGACCGGCTGCCCTGCGCGAGTTGCCTTTATCACTCTCTGTGACATTTTGTGACACTAAGTTTAGAAATCACAATGCCGAAGCTTTCCATGACCTCTGTTCCAGAACCGATCTCATTCAACCTGAAACGAACGCGGACCGACATCTTCTCCGCCTTCATGCGGGCGCGCAAAGAGTTTGGCGGTGCCACTGTGGCCATCGTGGACGGCGACGAACGCGAGCTGACCTATACGGAGATTGCGCGTGCCGCCTTTGCGCTGGGATCTGCGATTCGCGCCAAGACCGCGCGCAATGAAGTCCTGGGCATCATGTTGCCAACCGGTGCGGGCGCCGTCATCGCCTTCCTGGCCGTACTGGCTGCTGGCCGCATCCCGGCAATGCTGAACTTCACAGCGGGGTCGGCAAACCTCCGCGCGGCCATGCGCGCCGCCGAAGTGTCCAAGATCATCACGGCAAACAAGTTCATCGAACTCGGCAGTCTGGAGCCGCTGGTCGAGAGCCTGAGCGAAGACGCGGAGTTCATCTATCTTGAGGACGTGCGAGAGAACCTGTCCCTTGCTGACAAGGTGAAGGGGGCCGTCGGTCCCCTATTCCCGTCGCTGGTCTTTCAAGGACCGGATCACAAGAAGACCGGCGTCATCCTGTTTACGTCCGGCACCGAAGGTGAGCCGAAGGGCGTCGTGCTCAGCCACCAGAACATCGTCGCCAATGTCGAGCAGGTGCGCGCCCATATCGGTCTCTCGCCGGAGACTGACTCGGTTTTCAATCCGCTGCCAACTTTTCACTGCTTCGGCCTGACGGTCGGCGCCCTCCTTCCGCTGATGGCTGGCGTCAAAGCGGTCTTCCACCCGACGCCTCTCCAGCCGCGCGAGATCGCCAAACGTATCCGCCAGACAGGTTCCACCATCCTTCTCGCGACCGACACTTTCATCTCTCAATATGCCCGCGCCGGTGAAGAAGGCGACATGAGCAGTGTCCGGCTTGCTGTCTGCGGCGCGGAACGCGTGCGAGACGAAACACGCCAGCTCGTCCGCCGCAAATTCCAGATCGAGATCCTCGAAGGTTATGGTGCGACCGAAGCTTCCCCTGTGGTCGCAGCAAACAGTGTCGAATTGAACAAACCCGGCACCGTCGGCCGCCTCATGGCCGATATGGAATACGAACTAGTTCCGGTCGAAGGCATCGAGGATGGCGGCAGACTTCGCATTCGCGGCCCGAATGTCATGCAGGGCTATATGCGCGCGGACAATCCGGGTGTGCTGGAGCCACTCAATGAAGGTTGGCATGACACAGGTGATATCGTCGCCATCGACAAGGATCGCTGCATCCGCATTCAAGGCCGGGTGAAGCGCTTTGCCAAGATTGGCGGCGAGATGGTTTCGCTGGCGGTTGTCGAGAACTGCGCCAGCGCTATCTGGCCTGATGACATGCATGCGGCTGGCGCCATCCCTGATCCGCGCAAGGGCGAGCAGATCGTGCTTCTGACGACATCTGCAGAAGCAAACCGGAGCGAGATCCTGGCCTGGTCCCAATCGCACGGCGTTTCGGAACTTTCCGTCCCCCGAAAGGTCTATCATGTCGATGACATACCGGTGCTTGGGACCGGCAAGATTGACTATGGTGCCGTCAACCAGCTGGTTCGTGAACTCAGCGATGCTTGAGCGTCAAAGTTAGATACGAGTTTCGCCACGCGAAAATCACATTCTTGCTGTTTGAAGCGCCCAATAAACAAAGGCAGGCAAGAATCCATGTTGCGTAAACTTCTCATCGCGTCGTCCATTATCGCTGGCACGGCCCTCAGCGCCGCTGCAGACACAGACAAGAACGTTCTTGGCTGGCTGGAGCATGTGCGAATTGCAGATCTCGACATTGAGCTCGATGCAAAACTCGACACCGGCGCCAAAACGTCTTCGATCCACGCCGTGATCCTTGATGCGCCCTCCCGCAAGGATTGGGACGATGAAGACGAAACACGCGACATCGTGTTCAAGGTTGTAAATGAAGACGGCGACGAACGCACGATCGAGACAGAAATCGTACGCTGGGCCGCAATCAAGACAAAGCGCGGCGGTCTAATTCACCGCCCGGTCGTAGAGCTCGAATTCTGCCTTGGCGGTCTTCTTATTGAAGATGAGGTCACACTCGCCGATCGAGGCAACTTCAACTATGAAACCCTGATCGGCCGGAACATGCTCGAGAAGGCAGACATCGTCGTTGACGCAAGTGAAATCTATACGAAGCGGGCACGGTGTTCTAAGTAGTCGGGCCGTTGGGGTTTAAGGGCGACTCGGAGCTGATTTTTGAAACGTACTCAATTGCTGATCATCGTGGGCGCACTCATCGCGGCCGCGCTCGGCATCTTTTCGTACAAGGTCACGCGCCTCGGCTTTCCAGTCGTGCCGAACCTCGATTCCGACACCTGGACGATTGAGGCGAAAGTCTCATTCCGGGGGCGCGGTGATCCAGTCACTCTCCGCCTCGCCCTCCCCAACTCCGAAGGCCAGTTCACTGTCGTTGACGAAACCTTTGTGGCATCGGGCTTTGGCGTAGAAACCGACACAACAGAAACCGGACGTCAGGCCGTCTTTGAGCGCCGCGCGCAGGATGGCAGTGCCGTCCTTTTCTATAGTGCAAAGCTGATCGCCGTCGATCAGCGCTACTCCAATGATGCCAGACCGACTCCTGAGGCCATATCGGATTACCGTCGATCTGAACGTCGCCGCGCAATTCAGGAGAATGCGACGCCTCTTCTCGTCGCGCTCGATTCGATCCTGACGGAAGCGTTGGAGAAATCCGCAGGTGAGCGCAGCTTCATCACGCAGCTCGCACGCCTAAGCGCCGACGAAAGCGACGACCGTATTTCCACGATCATCGAAGGCGGGCCACCTGAGATTTCGAACGCATCGGACAGGCTCGTTTTTCTGCTTAATGCGGCGGGGACGCCTGCCCGGCATGTACAGGGCATTATCCTCGATACGGACACGCGTCAGGCACCGCTGACGACGTGGGTTGAGTACTGGCTTGGCGAGACATGGGTCAGCGCAAACGGGACGACCGCTGAGCCGCTGAACGATGCGCGCACGCTTCCAATTGTCTACGACCGCCAGCCCATCGTGGATGGTGACGGCTTTAACCGCGTTGGTGTCTCATGGTCGGTCGCACGAAACTTTGAAAGCCAGCTGTCCCGGGCCATGGAGCGCGGCTCCGAGTTTGCACCCTGGGTGAACGCCACCTCCTTGCTCAGCCTGCCAATTGACCTTCAGCTCGTCTTCCGCGTGCTTCTGCTGATCCCACTGGGTGCGCTAATCATTGTGATCCTCAAGCAGGTCATCGGCATGCCGGCCTTCGGCACGTTCATGCCTGTCCTTATCGCGCTGGCGTTCCGTGAAACGCAGCTGTTTACCGGTATCATGCTCTTCACGGGCATCGTTGCTGTTGGCCTGCTACTGCGCGCTTACTTCAATCAGCTTCAATTGTTGCTCGTCCCCCGTCTCGCGGCGGTGCTGATCATCGTGACATTCGTGATGATGTTCATCGCGCTCGCTGGCGAAGCGATGGGAATTCAGACCGGGCTTTCCATCTCGCTCTTCCCACTTGTCATTATCACGATGACCATTGAGCGCATGTCGCTCACCTGGGAAGAAGACGGGGCCAAGGAAGCCTTGAAGAAGGCGCTGGGCTCGCTCGCGGGCGCCATTCCGGCCTATTACATCTTGACCAGCGAATACATTGAGCACTTCGCCATCGTATTTCCGGAGTTGCTGCTCATAGTTCTCGCGGCGGTTCTGATGCTTGGCCGTTACACAGGCTACAAGGTCACCGAGTATTTCCGCTTCAAGGTTCTAGCGAATGCGAGCGACAAAACCTCATGATCGGTTTCGGTCCAATATCTAAATTGGCCAAGTCCGGCGTGCTCGGGATGAACAGCCGCAACCTGGACTTCATCGCGGCCTATAATCCACGGCGCTTCTATCCGCTCGTCGATGACAAGGTTATCACGAAGAAACTCGCCATTGAGGCGGGGGTCACCGTGCCAGAGCTGTACGGCGTCATTCGCTATGGCGGCGAGATGCACCTGCTTGAAAAGATCGCAGAGAAGCACCGCTCTTTCGTGGTCAAGCCTGCCAACGGGTCGGGCGGCGGCGGCATTATGGTGTTTAACGGTGTCGCGAAGACAGGGCTGCGCCGCATGAACGGTCAGATCATGCTGTGGTCAGATATCCGCTATCACCTCAACAACATGCTGAGCGGCATGTTCTCGAT
The DNA here is from genome assembly GCF_003576245.1 of Henriciella algicola. GTDB lineage: Bacteria > Pseudomonadota > Alphaproteobacteria > Caulobacterales > Hyphomonadaceae > Henriciella > Henriciella algicola. The sequence continues at coordinate 322,967 of NZ_QWGA01000007.1, read as the reverse complement.
GGGTGACGGGTCTGATCAGGTCATGATCGAAGAGCGGCTGGTGCCCCATTCAGCCTTTTCGAAGTTGGCTTTTGGCGGCGTACCGGACGTCCGCGTGATCGTTTTTCGCGGCATCCCGGTCATGGCCATGCTGCGTCTTCCCACCGCCGAGTCAGATGGCAAGGCGAACCTTCATCAGGGCGGCATCGGCGCTGGGATCGATCTCGTGACCGGTGTCACGACGCGGGGCGTCCAACACAACGATTCAGTCGATGTGCATCCTGACTTCGAAACGCCCGTACGCGACTTTCAGGTGCCCTCATGGGACGAAATTCTGGAACTCGCTAGTCGCCTCGGTCACCATATCGGTCTTGGCTATGTCGGCGTAGATATCGTGATCTGCGAGCATAAGGGCCCCACGCTGCTCGAGCTCAATGCCCGGCCCGGTATCGCTATCCAAACAGCAAATCTTCGGGGGCTGCGGCCACTGCTCGTTCCGATACACAAGCTGCCATCAGTTTCTGAAGATGTGCATGAGCGCATCGAGATTGCACACGCCAACTGGAATGGCGAATCCCTGGAGCGATTTCTCGCCCCAGGGGAAGAGATGCGCCGCCACTAGACGGTGCGTGCCGCCTTGTCCTTGGCGTTCTGAACCTCAATCGCTTCTCGCGCGGCCTTCCACTCACTGTCACCCCATTGGGTAAGCTGGGCGAAGTTGCCGCCGGACGCGTTATACATCGCCCCATCAATGGCGATGGTCTGGCCGTTCACATATTCGGCGCCCGGCCCCATCAGGAAGACCGCCAGGTTCACCAACTCGTGCATCTCGCCGACGCGGCCCATCGGGTTCGCTGCGCCAGAATCGCGGCGCTCGGTGCCTTCGGTTTCAGGTGAGAGGCGATTCGACATGCCTTCGGTCGGGAACGGTCCTGGCGCGATCGCATTGAAGCGGAGGCCATAACGGCCCCACTCTACTGCGAGGCTTTGCGTCATCGTGTTCACCGCCGCTTTGGACATGGCGGATGGCACCACAAACGGACCACCGTTCCAGACCCAGGTCGTCAGGATCGAGATGACGTTGCCGCGCGACTTCTCGGCAATCCAGCGCTTGCCGATATCGTGGGTCATGTAGAAGCTTCCGCGGAAGACGATGTTCGAAATCGCGTCAAAGCCGCGAATTGAAAGGTCTTCGGTCCGCGAGATGAAGTTGCCAGCAGCGTTGTTCACGAGGCCGGTCAGCGCGCCATGCTTTGACCAAATCGCGTCGTTCATATCCGTGATGGCTTCGGCAACGCGAATGTCGCAGGCGTGAGGCACGACCTTGCCGCCATGGTTGGACATCAGCTCTTCTGCAGTGTCCTCACAAACCTTCCCGCGCCGGCCACAAATGTGCACTTCGGCGCCGAGCTTGAGAAAGCCTTCGGCCATTTCCTTGCCGAGACCGGTGCCACCACCAGTGACGAGAACCCGCTCGCCTTCCATGAGGCCCGGCTTGAACATCAGCTTGTTTATATCCACGAATAGTCTCCCTTTATGTTTGGGAAGAGCTTAGTTCGCGCGCCTATTTTCGAAAGGGCAAACTGGCCAGACGCCATAAAAGAAACGCTGGAACGACGATTGCCGCACCGGCAAGGAACGGCTTCCAGAGCGTGCTGATCAGCCAGAGAATGGAATTGAACACGGCTTGGATGACGCCCCAGACAGCGCCCCTGAAATTCAGACTGTCGCTGTTGGGGTCAAGATCCAGCGAAAGCAGGAACAAGCCGAGCAGGACGCTCGCCGCGACCAGTCCGGCGACCTGTAACAGACCAACCGAAAACAGGCGCCTTTGCAGCGAGCGTTGAGGCCGGGAAGCCTTGGGGCTTTCGCCGCCGGGCTCCCCGATCTTGGTGACGACCGGCGCTTCCACCGGACCTGTGTCTGCCATTGCCTCGATACTCTCCTGATTGCGCGGCTAGCTCGCCACTTTCTGGACCAGCGTGCGATGCGGATAAGGAATGGAGATACCTTGTGCGTCGAACTCTTCCTTCACCTTCTTGGTGAGGTCGAATTTCAGGTTCCAGAGGTCGGTCGCGTTGCACCAGAGGCGACACGTAATATCGACGGAGCTGTCGCCGAGATTGGTCACCTTCACAAACGGTTCCGGGTCGCGGAAGACGCGCTCATCGGCGTCCACCAGCGTCTGGATGATGCCCAGCGCCTTATCCATGTCGTCGTCATAATCGATGCCGAAAACGATATCGCAGCGGCGCGTATCATAGCCTGAATAGTTCTTGATGACCCCGTCGATCGCTTCGGTGTTCGGGATGATGATCTTCACATTATCCAGCGTCGCCAGAATGGTCTGGAACAGGTTGATCTCTTTGACCGTGCCGACCTGGTCAGCGATCTCGACGAAATCGCCGTTCTTGTAAGGGCGGAACAGCATGATCATCACGCCGGACGCGATGTTTCCCAGTGCACCTTGCAGCGACAGACCGATCGCCAGCGTCAGGGCACCGAGAACCGCAACGAAGCTTGTCGCCTGCACGCCAAATACTTGCAGCGACGCGATGATAACGGCAGCCGTTACAAACCAGCGGACGAGAGAGCCAAAGAATGCGCCGAGCGTTTCGTCCACACCGGCGCGCTTCGATGTCTGCTTGCGCACCATTGATGAGAGCCAGCCGGCTATCCGCAGGCCAATGACCAGGACGACCAGTGCGCCAAAAACTTTCAGCGCGCCGCTCAGCAAGACTGGCCAGTATTCGGCGGCGAGCGCGGCGAAATCGATATTCTCTAGCTGTTCCATGTAGACCTCTTTTTACCAGTGCATCAGCTAGGACAATTTCCAGCAATTACAAACGCCAGAGCTGATCCTTGCGTGCTGCGGTGTGATCTTGCGCGAGCAGTTTGCGATCTACAATGTGGACCTGCTTCTCCCCCGCAGCAAATGCGATCCATCCACCTGCAAAGTGCCGCGTGACGGCATCGTCGAGAATGTTCAATCCACCTGTGTAGGCGCCCATGGATGGCATTATCAGACGGTGTCCGTCGCTGATGAAGCATTTGCGGCGGACTGCCCTGCCCCGTCCTGTTACGCGGGCGACCGGATGGAGGTGTCCGGAAATTTCGCCGATTTCCCCGGTGGGTTCGTGGCGGAAGACACAGTCGCCCATCCGGAATGTCTTCGCGCCGCGCCCACCAAGATGGGCCGGCGGATCCGGGTCATGGTTTCCTTCCACCCAGACCCAGTCCGTCCGCGCTGTGAGGGCGCGGATGCGGAGGCGTTCAGCGGGCGAAAGCCGGGCTTCTGCGGCCGGATCGTGGAAGCTGTCACCGAGGGAAACAACGCAGTCTGGCGCAAATTCATCGACCAGCGTCTCGACCACTTTCAGCGTCATGCTGGTATCATATGGTGGCAGGAGCTGACCGCGCCTTGCGAAACTCGATCCCTTCTCAAAATGCAGGTCAGAAACGATGAGCGTCCGGCGCGCAGCCCACCAGAGCGCGCCCTGTGCGAGGGGCGTCATCAACTCACCGCGATGGTGCAGCTGGAGTGCATAGGCGGTGTTTTTGAGGGGCGCCGACATATACCGAAACATGCCGGGCGCCGCCCTCAAGGTCAATTTGCGAGACGCCGCCAGACTGCAGGCGGCGACCGCTACATGTGAAGGACACGCCCCTGTGAGGCGAGCACGCTCTCATGCATCATCTCTGACAGGGTCGGGTGCGGGAAGACCGTGTGCATCAACGTCTCTTCGGTGAGCTCACCTTCACGCGCAATGACATAGCCCTGAATGAGCTCAGTGACTTCGGCGCCAATCATGTGCGCGCCGAGAAGCTCGCCTGTCTCAGCGTCGAAGACCGTCTTCACGAGACCTTCAGCAGCGCCAAGCGCAATTGCCTTGCCATTGCCGATGAAGGGAAACTTACCCACCTTGATCTTGTGGCCGGCCTCTTTCGCCTTGGCTTCAGTGAGCCCAACGCTGGCGATCTGCGGGTGCGAATAGGTGCAGCCGGGCACATTCCAGGCGTCGAATGCGTGTGCATCCTCGGCGCCTGCGATCCCTTCAACGCACATGACGCCTTCATGGCTCGCCTTGTGGGCCAGCCAGGGAGCGCCAGTGAGATCACCGATGGCATAGAGGCCGTCCACGCCTGTGCGGCCGAAACCGTCGACGAGAACGTGGGTCTTCTCGACCTTAACGCCGAGCTCTTCGAGGCCGAGGCCTTCAACATTGCCGACAATGCCGATTGCGAGGATCACCCGGTCGACTTCCAGCTTCTCGGTCTTGTCGCCTGAAGAGATGTCGGCCGTGACCTTGCCGTTCGACTTCTTCAGCGACTTGACCTGCGCGCCCGTGTGGAACTTGATGCCCTGCTTCTCGAACTGCTTACGCGCGAGGCCAGAGATTTCCTCATCCTCAACAGGCAGAATCCGGTCTACGGCCTCAACGACAGTCACGTCGCTTCCAAGCTCATTGTAGAAGCTGGCGAACTCAATCCCGATTGCACCTGAACCGATGACGAGAAGCTTCTTTGGCGTCTCTTTCGGCACCATGGCTTCGCGATAGGTCCAGATCAGATCACCGTCCGGCTCAAGCCCAGCCTGAGGAATGGCCCGTGCCCGAGCCCCCGTCGCAAGAATGACGTTCTTCGCCTTGTATTCTTTTGACTTTCCGTCCTTTTCTTTCACAGAAACGGTCGGCGCTGGCTTGCCCTTCTTAAGGCTTGCTTCGCCCATGATCACGTCGATCTTGTTCTTCTTCATCAAGTGGCTGACACCGGATGACAGCTGCTTTGCGACGCCGCGCGACCGCTTCACGACGGCTTCGAGATCGAAGTCAGCCTTGTCGATCTTCAGACCAAAATCCTTGGCGTTGTTCGCATAGTGCAGCACTTCGGCAGACCGCAGCAACGCCTTGGTCGGGATACAGCCCCAATTGAGACAGATGCCGCCAAGACTCTCGCGTTCGACGATCGCCGTCTTCATGCCGAGTTGGCTTGCGCGGATCGCGGCGACATAGCCGCCAGGGCCGGAGCCGATGACGATGAGATCATAGTCAGCCATTCTTGGCCTCCAGTTTTAGAGCAGCATGCTTTGCGGATGTTCGACGTAACGCTTGAATGCGGCCAGCCATTTTGCGCCCTCAGCCCCGCCAATGACACGGTGGTCGCAGGACAGCGTGACCGTCATGACGGTCGCCGGCACGATTTCACCGGCGTCATCAACGACAGGACGCTTCTCGCCTGCCCCGACCGACAGGATCATGCCTTCCGGCTGGTTGATGATCGAGCCGAAAGATTTGATGCCGAACATGCCGAGATTGGAAATCGAGAACGTGCCGCCCGAATATTCCTGCGGCTTGAGCTTCCTCTCACGTGCGCGGGTCGCAAGGTCCCTCATCTCACGCGAGATGGTGGCAAGACCCTTGGTCTGCGCATCGCGGATCACCGGCGTAATCAACCCGCCATCGATCGCAACAGCGACCGAGATGTGCGCCGATTTGTGGTAGGCGATGCCCTTATCAGTGAAGCTTGCATTGCAATCCGGCTCAGACATCAGCGCCAGGGCTGATGCCTTGATCAGCATGTCGTTGACCGAGATTTTCACGCCTTCAGGTGCGGCTTCGTTGATATCGGCGCGGGAAGCCAGAAGCTTGTCGAGCTTGATATCCACGTTGAGTGGGAAGTGCGGGACCTGCATGAAGCTCTGGGTCAGGCGTTTCGCCACAGTCTTGCGCATGCCGTCGAGCGGCTTCAGCTCATAGCTCTCTGGATCATAGACGCGATCATCGAGCACCTGCGGCAGGATCAGGCCATCAGGCGCAGCCTTCGCCGTATCGGCTGGGGCGTCTGCCGCCTTCTTCTCAGAAGCTGCCTGCTTCTTGCGGGGCTCTGCGGCCTCGACATCTGCTTTCACGATCCGTCCACGCGGGCCAGAGCCCTCAAGCGTGGAGAGATCAATATCACGCAGCGCCGCGATACGGCGCGCCAGCGGGCTTGCCTTGATGCGGTCCTTGCCACTGCCGACATCAGCGAGCTTTGGCGATGTGCCTTCCAACTCCTTGCGCACGTCCTTGCCTTCGGCCTCGCGCGGCTTCTGGGCGCTGTCACCCGTGGAGGTTGTGCGCTCGGCATCGCTCTTTTTGGGCTTATCGTCGGGCGCCTTTTTCTCTTCAGACTTGGCAGGCTTTTCAGCCTCCTCGTCATCATTGGAAGAGTCGTCGCTCTTCTCGCTACCGCCAGCTGTTGCCGCTTCCGGCGCTTCCACATTGTCCGGGTCTTCGCCCTCTTCAGCGAGCACGGCGATCACCGAATTGACCTTCACGCCTTCCGTGCCGGCTTCCACAACGATCTTGGCGATTGTGCCTTCATCGACGGCTTCGACTTCCATCGTCGCCTTGTCGGTCTCAATCTCCGCAATGACATCGCCCGAAGAGATCGTATCGCCAGGCTTCACCATCCAACGGGCGAGCGTGCCCTCCTCCATGGTCGGAGAAAGTGCGGGCATGGTAATATTGATGGCCATTAGCTCTTGCCCTTGATCGTGGTGCCCGAGAGGTCTGGCGCATGGCGAAGTCGTTCGCCGATGCCGCCAAGGATCTGCTCCATGATCTCCTGCGCGGACGGACCGTCAGGATTTTCTTCGCGCAGCACGCGTGTCACATGTTTGGCGATGTCGGCCAGCATGAAACCCCACATGGGCGGCTCTTTTTCCGGGTCACCCGAAGCGCCGACTTTCAGGCTCACATGGTCCTGATTGTTCGAGATCCAGAACCGGATCATTTCCTGCGCAAAGGCGTCCTGCTGGATCGTGCCGGGCTTGGAGAGTTCTTTGTGATCACTTGACATAACACACCTGCTTGGCCGCCTTGATGATGTCTGCGGTGCCCGGAAGGCTCATGGCTTCGAGGTTTGCAGCGTATGGAAGCGGCACATCTTTCTGATGCACGCGGGTTGGAGGCGCATCAAGATAATCGAACGCTTCGTTCACCACCGTTGCGCAGATTTCGGCACCCACGCCCATGAAGCGCCAGCCTTCCTCACACGTCACAATGCGGTTGGTTTTCTTGACGCTTTCAATGACGGTCGCCGTGTCCAGCGGACGCAGCGAGCGCAGGTCGATGACCTCTGCTTCAATGCCATCTTCTGCAAGCTTTTCAGCCGCCTGAAGCGCGAAGCCGACCATACGGGAGTGCGCAACCAGAGTCACATCCGCGCCTGGACGACGAACACGCGCCTTACCAATCGGCAGGACATAGTCCTCAATGTCGGGAACCGGGAAGCTCTCGCCATAGAGCAGCTCATGCTCAAGAAAGACGACCGGATTCGGGTCGCGGATCGCCGCCTTGAGGAGGCCTTTCGCATCAGCCGCATCATAGGGCGCAACGACTTTGAGGCCCGGGACATGCGCATACCAGGAGGAGTAATCCTGGCTGTGCTGGGCGGCGACGCGGGAAGCCGCGCCATTCGGTCCGCGGAACACAATCGGGCAACCCATCTGGCCGCCGGACATGTAGAGCGTCTTGGCTGCCGAGTTGATGATCTGGTCGATCGCCTGCATCGCGAAGTTGAACGTCATGAACTCAACGACAGGCTTGAGGCCGCCAAAGGCCGCGCCGACACCGAGGCCAGCAAAGCCATGCTCTGTGATTGGCGTATCGACGACGCGCTTGTCGCCAAACTCCTGCAGCAACTCCCGGGTGACCTTGTAGGCGCCCTGATACTCTGCGACCTCCTCGCCCATGACGAAGACGGTCTCGTCGCGGCGCATTTCTTCTGCCATTGCATCGCGCAGTGCATCACGGACGCTCGTGTCGACGAAGTTCGTGCCCTCAGGGACGTCCGGGTCGGTCAGCGAGTCTTCATCAGGCTTTGGCGGCGCAGACGCTCCCTCCTCTGCTGAAGCTTCGTCGCTGTCATCGCCATCGCCTTCAGTCTCAGGCGCGTTCTTGGCTTCAGTCTGCGCTTTTGACGTATTCTCGCTATCATCAGATGCGGGCGCATCATCGATATCTTCGGCGCTTTCGCCTTCCTCTGCGAGGCGTGCGATGACCGCATTCACCTTCACATTTTCGGTGCCTTCAGGCACGAGGATCTTGGCGAGCGTGCCTTCATCGACGGCTTCGACTTCCATCGTCGCCTTGTCGGTCTCAATCTCTGCGATGACGTCACCAGACGAAATCGTGTCGCCTTCCTTCTTGAGCCAGCGCGCAAGCGTGCCCTCTTCCATTGTCGGCGACAGGGCCGGCATCAGAACATCGATGGCCATCAGGCAGACTCCACTTCACGCAACACATCAGTCCAGAGCTCTTCCGGGTCTGGCTCAGGACTATCCAGGGAGAAATCCGCAGCTTCTTTCACCAGTTCCTTGATCTCCTTGTCGAGATCCTTGAGCTCCTCCTCGGTCGCAATTTCCTGCTCCAGGATGCGCCCCTTGAGGCCGTCAATCGGGTCGTGATGAGTGCGGATATCGTCAACTTCTTCACGCTTGCGGTACTTTGCCGGGTCCGACATGGAGTGGCCGCGATAGCGATAGGTTTTCATCTCGAGAATGTACGGCCCCTTTCCGGAGCGGGCGTACTTCACGGCCTTCTCGCCGGCCGCTTTCACGGCATAGACGTCCATGCCGTCGACTTCTTCGCCCTCGATCTCGAAGGAGATACCGCGCTTGAACAGCTCGGTCTCTGCCGAGGCGCGCGCGACGCTCGTGCCCATGGCGTACTGGTTGTTCTCGATCACATAGACGACAGGCAAGTCCCAGAGGGACGCCATGTTGAAGCTCTCATAGACTTGGCCTTGGTTCGCAGCGCCATCGCCGAAATAGGTCACGCAGATATTGTCGGTGCCGCGATACTTGTTCGAGAAGCCAAGGCCCGTGCCAATCGGCACCTGCGCGCCAACAATGCCGTGACCGCCGAAGAAGTTCTTCTCCCGCGAGAACATGTGCATCGAGCCGCCCTTGCCCTTCGAATATCCGTCCTTGCGGCCGGTCAGCTCTGCCATGACGCCTTTGGCATCCATGTCGCAGGCGAGCATATGACCGTGGTCGCGGTAGCCGGTGACGATCTGGTCACCCTCTTTCAGACAGGCCTGCATGCCGGTGACGACAGCTTCCTGGCCGATATAGAGGTGGCAGAACCCTGCAATCTTGCCCATGCCATAAAGCTGGCCCGCCCGTTCCTCGAACCGGCGGATCAATAGCATGTCACGATAGTATTTCAGCGCTTCGTCGCGCTGGAGCTTGGGTGGAGATTTGGAAGTCTTGCTTCTGGACGGCGTTTTGGCCATGAGGCCTCCCTTTATCAAGACCCCCTTATGTACCCCGAAACGGGCCTTCGTCCAGTTTTAGCACCTATGTCAAAATGCAGCCCCGGAGCTGTCATTTATGATAATAATCTCATCAGCATAGACGAGATTCAGGTCTTCACGGGCCATGATTTCAACGAGGTCGGGATCCACCCGGCCGGGCGTCAGGCGTGCAATATCCCGGCGCAGCACGTCATTCGCTGCCGTGATGGCATCAAGCTCGGCCTGCTTTTCTGACAGTTCCTGTTGCAGATCGGTCCAGCGGCCAAGCCCCTGCTCACCCGCAAAGGCGTGATAGGCGAAGTATGCGATCAGCGCGGAAAGGGCTGCTGCTGCATATTTGGGGGTCATAAAAGAAACCTCTGCCGACAAGCGAATCGGCAGAGGAATCCATTTGGGTAAATTTACTCTTAATGGCCGCGCGGCGACCCTAGGCGTTGATCAGCGTACGCCCTGCATAGAGCGCGGCCGCACCGAGCTCTTCTTCAATGCGGATCAGCTGATTGTACTTCGCCAGACGGTCCGAACGCGAAAGTGAGCCGGTCTTGATCTGTCCACAGTTTACCGCAACGGCGAGGTCCGCGATCGTGTAATCCTCTGTCTCACCAGAGCGGTGGGACATGACGGCCGTATAGGCATGGCGATGCGCCAGCTCGACAGCGTCGAGGGTTTCAGACAGCGTGCCGATCTGGTTGACCTTCACGAGGATGGAATTTGCGGCGCCGCGCTCCAGGCCCTGGGCAAGGCGCTCCGGATTGGTGACAAACAGGTCGTCGCCGACGAGCTGGCACTTGTCGCCGACCGTCTCGGTCAGGATGCCCCAGCCGTCCCAGTCATCTTCTGCCATGCCGTCTTCGATCGAGATGATCGGATAGCGGTCAACAAGGTCCTCAAGATAGCGTGCCATGCCGGCCGCATCGAGCGTCTTGTTCTCGCCCTTCAGGATGTATTTGCCGTCCTTGTAGAACTCTGTCGAAGCGGCATCGAGCGCGAGCGCGACTTCATCGCCCGGCGTATAGCCAGCTTTCTCGATGGCCTTCATGATGTAGTCGATCGCCGCTTCGGTCGAGGAGATGTCCGGCGCAAAACCGCCCTCATCACCCACAGCTGTGTTGAAGCCGTCAGCGTGGAGCAGCTTCTTCAGCGACTGGAACACCTCTGACCCGACCTGGACGGCATGGGCGATGCTGTCTGCCGCGACCGGCATGATCATGAATTCCTGGATGTCGATCGGATTATTTGCGTGCTCACCGCCGTTGATGATGTTCATCATCGGGGTTGGAAGGATGCGCGCGTTCGATCCCCCAATATAGCGATAGAGCGGCAGGCCGCAGCTCTCGGCAGCCGCCTTGGCGACCGCCATGGAGACACCGAGGATTGCGTTCGCGCCGAGGCGCTTCTTGTTGTCGGTGCCATCGAGCTCGATCATCAGCCCGTCGATCAGGCGCTGCTCGGTCGCGTCGAGGCCAACCAGCTCATCATTGATCTCGCCATTGACGGCGTCGACAGCCTGATTGACGCCCTTGCCGCCATATTCCTTGCCGCCATCGCGCAGCTCATGGGCTTCATAGGCACCGGTGGAGGCACCGGATGGCACAGCGGCGCGGCCCGTAGAGCCGTCGTCCAACGTCACATCGACTTCGACTGTCGGGTTGCCGCGGCTATCGAGGATCTGGCGGGCATAGATATCGACGATTTCGCTCATTGGGGCGCACTCTCTTTTTTCGTCTTCAGCAGATATGACAACGCCCCCGGTCTCCCAGGGGCGTCATGTCGGTTACTTTGTGTCACCTCGCAGCGCAAGACTGCGCGTGGCGTTAGTCCTTAGGCTCAAGGATCTGGCGACCACGATACACACCGGTCTTCAGATCGATGTGGTGCGGACGGCGAAGCTCGCCGGAATCCGCGTCTTCGATGAAGGTCGGGGTGGACAGACGGTCGTGGGCGCGGCGCATGTTGCGCTTGGACGGCGTCGTTTTTCGCTTAGGGACTGCCATGTTGTCGTTCCAGTTTGTGTGTAGTGGGAACACTACGTGAAAATCAAACCGCGCGTATATCCGCGCGACTCGCCAATTGCAACCCGTCAGACGAGACGTGACTGCACTTTGGCTGCTTCAATGAAACTCGCAAAAAGCGGGTGTGGTTCGAATGGCCGGGACTTCAGCTCGGGGTGGAACTGCACGCCGATAAACCACGGATGATCGTCCAGCTCGATAATCTCCGGGAGGAGACCGTCCGGCGACATGCCGGAGAACCGCACGCCTGTCCCCTTCATGCGCTCGATATAGGACCGGTTGACTTCATAACGGTGACGGTGGCGCTCTGAAATCTCGGTCGTGCCATAGATTTCCGCAACCTTGGAGCCCGGCTCGAGAAGCGCGGGATAGGCGCCAAGACGCATCGTGCCGCCCTTGTCTGTGCTTTCGTCCCGCGTGATCTTCTGGTTGCCCTTGGTCCACTCTTCGATGAGGCCCACCACCGGTTCATCGGTCGGACCAAACTCCGTGGTCGAGGCATTCTTGATGTCGGCGAGGTTGCGAGCCGCCTCGACGACGGAAAGCTGCATCCCGTAGCAGATACCAAAGCATGGAATGTTCTTCTCGCGGGCGAACTGCGCGGCTCTCATCTTGCCGTGCGCGCCGCGCTCGCCGAACCCGCCCGGCAGGAGGACGCCGTGCACACCGTCGAGAATATCGAGCGGATGATGCTCATCATCGAACTGTTCGGAATCGATCATCCGGACCTGAACGCGAACCTTGTTGGCCAGGCCGCCATGGACCAGCGCTTCGGAGACTGACTTATAGGCGTCAGGCACATCGGTGTATTTGCCGACCAGACCAATGCAGACTTCGCCGTCTGGATTGTGGATCGTATCAGCGATGCCGTTCCAACGGGTCAGGTCAGGCAGCGGCGCGTCATTGATTCGGAAGTGCCAGAGAACTTCGGTATCGAGGCCTTCAGCATGATACGCCGCCGGCACATCATAGATATGGCCAACGTCGCGGGCTTCGATGACGCTTGATGGGCGCACATTACAGAAGCTCGCAATCTTGCCCTTCTCATTCTCAGGGATCGGCCGGTCACAGCGGCACAGCAGGATCTGCGGCTGGATACCGATGGAGCGAAGCTCCTTGACGGAGTGTTGCGTCGGCTTGGTCTTCATCTCACCCGCGGCCGGAATGTATGGCAGCAGTGTCAGATGGATAAAGCAGGTGCGCTCAGGCCCAAGCTCCTGGCCGACCTGGCGGATCGCCTCGAAGAAGGGCAGGCCCTCAATGTCGCCGACCGTGCCGCCAATTTCACAGAGCACGAAATCCACGTCGTCGCCCGGATCAGACAGGATGAAATCCTTGATGGCGTCCGTGACGTGCGGAATGACCTGGATCGTCGCACCGAGAAAATCGCCGCGGCGCTCCTTCTCGATGATCGACTGATAGATGCGGCCAGTGGTGATGTTGTCTGACTGGCGCGCCGACACGCCCGTGAAGCGCTCATAGTGCCCAAGGTCGAGATCAGTTTCGGCGCCATCATCGGTCACAAAGACTTCGCCGTGCTGGCGCGGCGACATCGTGCCGGGATCAACGTTCAGATAGGGGTCGAGCTTGCGCAGCCTCACCTTGTAGCCACGCGCCTGCAGCAGCGAACCCATGGCCGCAGAAGCAATACCTTTACCCAGCGAGGAGACCACGCCGCCTGTGATGAAAATGTAGCGGATCATGGGAAGTCAGTTTGCCCGATTCGCGGCATTGCGCACACGCGCAATGCCGTTGCTATGAGTTAGGGCTGCGTCGGCGCGTCTGCCGTATCATCGCCCTGTTCTGTTTCCTCGCCGCTCGTGTCACCCGTCGTGTCGGCAGGCACATCAGCCGCAAGTGGATCGCTCGTATCCTGCTCCGGCTCTGTAAGGACCGGACCTGTGTCCTGCTGCGAAGGCAGGGATACCGGGTCGTCATCCAGAAGCGGGGAGCTCGTGTCTTCTAGATCGAAGCCACCGGCTCCAGAGCCGCCAAACTCTTCATCCAGTGCGCGCTCAACGTCAGTGCGGTCGTCACCAAGGTGCCGCGTCGTGATCGTGGTCAGCACGAGGCTGGTGATGAAGAAGATCGCACCGAAGATAATCGTCGTTCTCACCAGCGCGCCAGCTGCACCGCGACCGGACATGAGCCCGCCGCCGCCACCGCCGCCGCCAACGCCAAGAGCACCGCCCTCAGATTTCTGCATGAGAACCACGCCAACCAGAACAAGGCTGGCGAGGATGTGAATGACGAGAATAACGGTCATGGATCGTCCCTGAATATCTCAATCGCGCGGGATAGGCTTTTCAGTCACCAAGGCCAAGCCCTGAAGATCACTTTGCGCTGATACAAGCGGCGTAGATGGCCAGAAAGTCATCCGCTTTCAAGCTTGCGCCACCAATGAGGCCACCATCGACGTTGCCAACGGCCAGAAGTTCACCCGCATTGCCCGGTTTCATGGAGCCACCATAGAGGATTGGCGTCTCATCGGCCTGCCCCGGGAAACGCTCGCCAAGGATTTCGCGAATCTTGTTGTGCACTTCTTCGACCTGCTCGACCGAAGCGACCTTGCCGGTGCCGATGGCCCAGACAGGCTCATAGGCGACAACGAACGTTTTCCCGAAAGCACTTGCCGGTATCGACCCGGCCAGTTGCGACGAGACGACTTCAATTGTCTTTCCCGCTTCGCGCTCGCCCAGCGTTTCGCCAATACAGATGATCGGTACGAGCCCTGCGCGAAACACCGCTTCGGCCTTTGCAGCGACAATTTCATTGCTTTCGCCATGATCAGCCCGGCGTTCCGAATGCCCTACGATGATGTGGGTCGCACCGAGATCGGCGATCATTTCTGCAGAGATGTCGCCGGTGTGCGCACCAGACACGGCTGTATGGCAATCCTGCGCGCCGACCTTGAGGCGCGTGCCAGATGCCGCATCAGCGGATTTCGAGATCAGCGTTGCCGGAGGGCAGATAAGGCAATCAGCCACGTCTTCCAGCGCTTCCAGTCCCTTCGCAATCTGCGAAATGATCTCCCTGTCACCAGACAGGCCATTCATTTTCCAGTTACCCGCAATCAAGGGCCTGACCATGCCGCTCTCCATCTCTTGCAACTCCCAGCGCGCTCGCCTAGCAAGCACTTCAGCAGCTTACAAGGTAATAGGCGAGGCTATCGGCATATGCTGTCCATGATCCGCAACATGCTCCGCACCAAACTGGCGGGGCTTCTCTTCATTCTCATCATCGTCGCAATGGGCGCATGGGGCGTGACGGACGTCTTTTCGGGCGGCATCGGCAACAACCTCGCATCAGCGGGCGACGTCGAGCTGACAGAAGCCCAGTTCGACCAGGAAGTTGAACGCCAGCTGCGCACGGCTACCGACGATCGCGGCCGCGCCATCAGCAAAGCGCAGGCGACCGAGCGCGGCATTATCGACCAGATTTTCCAGCGCGAGCTCTTTCAGACAACACTCGTCGCCTATGCTGACCGCATTGGCGCCCGCGCCACAAATGAAGCCGTCCTTGAGACCATCCGGAGTGACGAGGCCTTTCAGACAGATACCGGGTCCTTTGATCCCGCACTCTATCGCGGTCTTCTGAACCAGAGCGGCTTCACCCCCGCCAGCTTTGAGAACTTCCTTCGCCGCGACCTCTCGATCAGCCGGATTCGCCGTTCTGTTGGCGCGGCGCTGCAGTCGCCTGACGCGATTGTTCGCCTTCAATCGGGCTATGCCAATGAAGAACGCCAGGCGCAGTGGTTCTTCCTGACCTTTAATGATCTGCCAGAACCAGAGCCGATCACTGATGAGGAACTGACCGCCTTCTACACTGAGCGCCGCGATGAGCTGGAAAACCCTCAGCGTCGCCGCATCAGTCTGCTGCAGCTCAGCGTGGACGACTTCCTGAACCAGTCTGAATTTACCGAAGACGAGCTCGTTGCCTATTACGAGTCCGTGAAGAGCCGCGAATATGCCGGCCCGGACACCCGCACCTGGACCGAATTCGTGTTTGCTAGCGAAGAAGATGCGCGCGCCCAGCTCGGGCGTATCGCAGGCGGCGCAGATCCTTCGACGATCACCAACCTGGTTTCATCTAGCGAGCGTTCTGGTCTTCAGAGTTCGGTTTCGAATCAGTCTCTCGCGGACCGGCTCTTCGCGCCAACGGCGTCGATTGGCGGTATTTTCGGCCCGTTCGAGTCTGGTCGCTTCTATACGGTGGCGCGTCTTCAGGAGATTACGCCCGGCGAGGTTGAGCCCTTTGAAGACGTGCGTCAGGAAATCGTCGATACGCTATCGCGTGAGCAGGCGGTCGGTCTCTACTACGACTCGATCACACGTCTCGATAATTTGATCGGCACGGGTGCGAGCCTTGAAGAAATCGGCCGGGATATGGGAACGCCTGTTCTCAGCTTTGCTCCGGTTGAGCGGAACGGCGCAACGCGCGTCGGTCGCCAACTCAGCGCTCTGCAGCAAGACCCGGCCATTCTCCAGCGTGCGTTTGAACTTACCGAGGGCGGCAAGACCTCCCGCTTTGGGCAGGATGAGAGCGCCTTCATCGTGCGTGTCGACGAGATTATCGAGCCATTCACGCCTGATCTTGATGAGATTCGTGATGACCTCCGCACAGGTCTCGAAGCCCAGCGCCGTACCACTGCGCTTAGCGAGGCGGCCGATGACATCAAGAAGCGTGTTGAGGACGGCGAACTCACCTTTGCTGAGGCCGCAGCAGAATACGGCGCAGAGCTTTCAGCGCCGGACATTCTCTTCACCCGCGACCCAGCGCCCGAAAGTGGTATTCCACCAGCACTCGCCGGTGCCGTCTTCTCGCTGCGCGAGGAAGGCAATATCGTGAATGCGCCGCTCAGCACAGGCGACACCGTCGCATTGATCCAGCTGGTAGAGATCGACCGCGTTGATCTTGCTTCCGATGAAGCTGCCATGACCGCTTCGCAGGAGCTGACCGATTCAATCGGCAACGACCTCTTCAGCGCCTTCATCGCCGGCATTCAGGATGATGTAGAGCTGCAGGTGAACCAGAACGCTCTTGCCTCCTACAAGGCGCGGGTCAATCCAGACACATGAGCCGGGACAGGCTGCTTGTAAGACGGCGGATCGGCGATATCGAAACGCCGGTGTCGGCCATGCTCAAGCTTGGCGCCGACCAGGCTGGTTCATTCCTGTTTGAATCAATCCATGGCGGCGAACGCCTTGGCCGCTACTCTTTCGTAGGTGTCGAACCCCTGAAATGGTTCCGCATCCTGAATGGGAAGGCAGAGCTTTCCTCGGATGCCGATTTCAGCGCTCCTGAAACCCTCGACATGGAGCCGATTGAGGCGCTGCGCCACTTCGTTGAGCTGGCAAAAGCCGAAACCGACGAGCCGGGCCTGCCGCCAATGGCCTCGGGCGCATTCGGCTATATCGGCTATGACATGATCCAGTATGTCGAACCGGTTGAGATCACCGCGCGCGACGATCTCAAGGTTGCCGAATGCGTCCTGGTCATCCCTGGCGTCGTGATCGTTTTCGACCACCTCTATCAGGAACTGGTTCTTATCGGGCGCCATGCGCCGGGCAATGAGGCGGCCGCAAACGCGCTTCTCGACCGTGTCGAGCAGCAGCTGCAGAAGGCAACGCCCATTTCTTCGCGGGACCAGTCAGCCGATGCGCTGGAGTTCACATCGAACACCAGCAAGGAACGCTACTTCGAGATGGTGCGCGAGGCCGTGGAGTATTCCCGTGCGGGCGACACGTTTCAGATCGTCCCCAGCCAGCGCTTCTCGGCGCCATTCAAGCGCCAGTCGATCAGCCTTTACCGGGGGCTTCGCAGGCTGAATCCGTCGGCCTTCATGTTCCATATGAATATGGGCGATGTCCGCCTCGTCGGCTCCAGCCCTGAAATCCTCGTGCGCCTGCGCGACGGCCGGGTCGCGATCCGCCCGATCGCAGGCACGCGACCACGATCAGGCGACCCTGTTGAGGATGCCCGCCGCGCTGCAGACCTTCTCGCCGACGAGAAAGAGTGTTCCGAACACCTCATGCTGCTCGATCTCGGGCGAAATGATGTCGGCCGGGTCGCCGCCTATGGAAGCGTCGAGGTGAGCGAGCAGTTCATCGTCGAGCGCTACAGCCATGTGATGCACATCGTCAGCCATGTGGAAGGCAACCTTCGCGAAGGCCTGGATGCTGTCGATGCGCTTCTGGCGGGCCTGCCTGCTGGCACCGTGTCCGGCGCACCGAAGATCCGCGCTATGCAGATCATTGACCAACTCGAGACGTCCCGACGCGGCATATATGGCGGCGCCGTTGGCTATTTCGGCTGGAATGGCGATATGGACACCTGCATCGCCCTGCGAACAGCTGTGCTCAAGGACGGACAGCTGCACATCCAGGCAGGCGGCGGCGTCGTCCTCGACAGTGATCCACAATACGAGTTTGAGGAAACCGTTCACAAGGCGGGCGCCCTCAAGCGTGCCGCCGATCTCGCGGCCATTTATGAGTTCGACCAATGATCCTCGTCATCGACAATTATGACAGCTTCACCTGGAATCTGGTCCACTATGTCGAGCAGGCAGGCGCCCGCACCCGTGTGGTGCGCAATGATGAGCTGACCGTCGATGAAGCGCTGGCGATAAAGCCGTCGGGCGTGATCCTGTCGCCGGGCCCCTGCACGCCGCGTGAGGCGGGCATCTGCGTCAATTTCATCAAGCAGGCCCCTGATGATCTCCCCATCCTCGGTGTCTGTCTTGGCCACCAGTCGATCGGTGATGCCTATGGCGAGCCGGTCGTTCAGGCCGGCGCCATCCTGCACGGCAAGGTCTCCGCGATCCGCACGACACAGACCGGCCTCTTCAAGGGGCTTCCTGAGAGGTATGAGGTCGTGCGCTACCATTCCCTCGCCATTCCGAAGGACCGCATTCCGGACGCACTCATCGCCGACGCATGGACAGACGACGGTGAAATCATGGCCGTCCACCACCGCGACAAGCCGGTCTACGGCGTTCAATTCCACCCCGAATCGATCCGCACCGAATACGGCCATGAATTGATCGAGAATTTCGTAGCGCTTACGAAATAGGCGACGCTCGAACCCGGAGGACGACATGGACCAGCTGACGAAGGATGCGGAAGCCCTCCTCGATGAGCTGAAGCCGCGTTCCCCCAGTGCCGCGCCCGGTCAAAATCTTCTGCCGCCGCAAACCCGCTTCGACGTGCCGGGCGAGTCGCTCTCGACGCCGGCCTGGCGGGCCGGTGACGGCGCCCCGACACTCTTCGTGCATGGCTGGGACGACACTCACCGCATCTGGCGCCGCTTTGCTATGGACTTCATCCAGAATGGCCGTCCAGCCCTGCTCACGGACCTGCCAGCGCATGGGGCCTCGACCGCCGAGACCTGCAACTGGCAGCTCGCTGGTCGGTCCGTCCTGGGCCTCTGTGCCGATCAGCAGCCCATAGACGCAATTATCACTCATTCATTCGGGTCGCTTGCGGCAGCGGACGCCATTTCGAAAGGCGCGCAAGCCGACTACCTCGTGATGATCGCGCCGCCAATTGAGCAATGGAGTGACCGCCAACGCCGCAAGGGCGTACCCGATGACGTCATCGCGCGTGCAGCTGAACTCCTAACGGAGCGACAGGGCGAGGATCTCAGTCCTCCAGACCTGTCCGCGCTTCTCGCCGATTTCAAAGGCCGCATCCTGCTCATCGGCTCTCATGCCGATGAGAGCTGCCCTGCCCCACCAATTGAAGCGCTGGGGGCGTCTCTGGAAAATGCGGAAACCCTGATCGTGGACGGTCTCAGCCACCGCGATCTCGCGCTTGATCCGGCCATCCTGTCGCACATTACAGCATTTCTGGGCTACTAGAAGCCAGGCTAGCTTGATCAGCGTTCCTATCGCCTCTATCGCGCTCAACACGAAGTGCTGGAAAACTGACGTATGACCCAATCGCTCGACATCGCAATCAAGGCGCTTGCCCGGTCGGAAGAACTGGCCGTTGAGGTCCTCGAAGCCTCATTCGACACTCTCCTGTCTGGTGAAGGCGCCCCCGAACAGGTCGGCGCCTTCCTGATGGGGCTGGCCGTTCGGGGTGAAACGTCGAATGAGCTCTTTGCGGGCGCTAAGGCCATGCGCCGCCATGCACGCACGGTGGACGCAGCCGGCCCCCTCCTCGATACGTGCGGCACGGGCGGGCTCCCCTGGAAATCGCTCAACACGTCGACCGCAAGTGCGCTCGTTATCGCTGCCTGTGGTGGACGCGTGGCAAAGCACGGCAATCGCTCGGTGCCACCAAAGACCGGTTCAGCTGATGTGCTCGAAGCGCTGGGTGTCGAACTCGACATCACGGCGCAGACATTCGAACACTGTCTTGAAAAAGCTGGCGTCGGCTTCCTGTTCGCCCGCAGTCACCATTCAGCGATGCGCCATGTCGCGCCGATCCGTGCAAGCCTCGGCATCCGCACCATTTTCAATCTTCTCGGGCCCCTGTCGAACCCCGCCAATGCGACGCACCAGATCCTCGGTGTCTATGATGAGCGTTGGCTCGACCCGATGGCTGAAACGCTTCTAAAGCTCGGCATCGAAAAGGCATGGGTCGTTCACGGCGTCGATGGCATCGACGAGATCTCGATTTCGGGTGAGACCAAGGTCCGCGAAGTTGCTGGCGGCCAGATCACCTCGCTCACGATAACACCGGCCGATGCAGGGCTGGACACCAGTCCCCTATCCGCTCTCGAAGGCGGCGCGCCGGACGACAATGCAGGGGCTATCCGCGACCTGCTTGAAGGCCGGCCCGGCCCGTTTCGCGACGTGGTCCTGCTCAACGCCTCGGCAGGCCTGACGCTACTTGGCATCGCGGAAGATCTCCGCCACGGCGTCACGCTCGCTTCCGACGCAATCGATAGCGGCCGTGCACTGCACACTCTTTCTCTTCTGGCAGATATCAGCTCAGGGAAGGCCTCCTGATGGCAACCGCGCTCGATAGCATCATTGAATACAAGCGAGGCGAAGTCGCTGAACTCAAACGTCAGACGACGATGGACGAGCTATTGAAAGCTTCAAAGTCGGCGCCCGCACCGCGGGGTTTTGAGCGCCGCCTTGCCGAGGTTGCCTCCACCGGGGACGCCGCCTTGATCTGCGAACTCAAACGCAAATCCCCTTCCGCTGGCGATATCCTGCCCGGGGCCGACCCAGTCGCTATCGCACAGGAGTACGAGAGCGCCGGGGCGGCCTGTCTTTCAATACTGACGGACTATCCGAGCTTCGGCGGGTCGCTCGATGACCTTCGCGCCATCCGTAACGCGGTCAGCATTCCGCTGCTGCGCAAGGAATTCATGATCGACCCCATCCAGGTGGCAGAAGCGCGCGCCGCGGGCGCCGATGCAATTCTGGTCATCCTCTCCGCTGTCGATGATGCGCTGGCCACTGAGTTGCTGGCCGCAACTTCTGAGCTTGGCATGGATGCGATCGTGGAAGTGCACGATGAAGACGAGCTCGCGCGCGCCAATGCGTTGGCGTGCACTCTGGTAGGTGTCAACAATCGAGACCTGAAGCGCATGGTGACCGACCTGTCGACGACCGAAAGGCTCGCCCCACTGCTCGGCGAAGGGAAGACCCTCATTTCAGAGAGCGGTATTTCCAAACCCGAACACATCCAGCGCCTAGCGAAAAGCGGGGCACGGCGCTTCCTGATTGGTGAAAGCCTCATGAAAGCGCAAAACCGCGCTGGCATCTGCGAAAATCTGAGAAAGTCTCTTGACGATTGACCTGAAACGGGAACGCATGTAGAACACATGTGAACAAACAGGTTTTTGATCCGGAGGCCAGAACGTGCTGACCAATAAACAGAAAGAGCTGCTGCTCTTCATCCATGAGCGAATCAAACGCGATGGGGTCTCACCTTCTTTCGACGAAATGAAGGAAGCGCTTAACCTCGCTTCCAAGTCGGGTATTCACCGCCTGATCACGGCGCTCGAAGAACGCGGCTTCATCAAACGGCTTGCGAACCGGGCACGTGCTCTCGAAGTCCTGAAGCTACCGGATTCGGCAGCTCCTGCTGCGCCACCGCGCGGACGTCAGGTGTTTCGCCCGAGTGTTGTCGGGAATGCGATGCCGGCGCCGACAATGTCCGGCAAGACAATCCCTGTGCTTGGCCGCATTGCTGCCGGTGTTCCTATCGAGGCGATCCAGCACGAAACCAATCGCATTCACCCACCTGCCGACCTTCCTGAAGGCGACGAACATTTCGCGCTCGAGGTGAAGGGTGACTCCATGATCGATGCAGGCATCCACGATGGTGACCTCGTCATCCTGAAGCGAACCGAAGATGCCCATAGCGGGGACATCGTCGTGGCGCTGATTGATGAGGAAGAAGCGACGCTCAAACGTCTTCGCAAGAAGGGCGCGTCGATCGCGCTTGAAGCGGCGAACCCGGCTTATGAGACCCGCATCTTCGGGCCGGACCGGGTGCGCATCCAGGGCCGTCTCGTCGCGCTCGTACGTCGGTACGACTAGTCGGTAAAAGCGTTTCCAGAACAAGGCTGCCATTTGCGCCTGCCGCAAGGCATGGCGCGAATGTGCGTCCGACCTCTCCAGCTCCGGGCCAGGCTGAGGCCACCTGCCTCCTCTACGTCACTCCATGTGATGACGCTTTCCTCCGCTGTGCAGAGCGTCTGGCGATCCTCAGCGAGCAGTACATAGGCGGCCTCTCGTATACAGGACGCCTCGCCATCGACGATTGCGATGAGGCCAGCAGCGGTGTCGAATCTGCAGGTCGTTCCGCGGCACTCATCGCCGGCTTCAAGATCGCCAAGCGTAAGTGGCGGGAGGCCCTCGCCATTGGCGACGGAGAGTTTATGCCATCCCATCCCTTCGTCGTGCACCAGCACCTCACCAGATGCCGACCAGTGAAGGATGATAGACGACATGCTCATCCATACGATTGCGGCAGTCAGAACGGTCCCGGCAGTCGCGATCACGCGGTATAGCAGGCCTCGCACCACACAGATTGCGATTAGCCCGACACTCAATACGAGCAGAACACCGGCGGGCATCGGATCCCTAATCATGAAGTCACTGCCCGGCTGGTTTGAGACCCAGTGTGCGATCGCCAGCACCTGTTCGAGCGACCAGCCAAACAGGCGAAGAAATGGCTCGTCCAGCCCGATGGGCGCCGTTGCGAGTGCCAGCCCAGCCAAAGGCGCGCTAACGAATGTGATGATGGGCATGGCAAGAAGATTCGCCCAAAGACCGCCCGGTGCCACGCGGTCGAAATGATAGAGCGCGAATGGCGCAGTGGCCGCCGCGCCGACAATCGACGTCACCACGAGAGACTGCAGCGTGAATACAAAACCGTTGCCCGGCCTCCTGTCGGATTGGGCCTGACGTTTCTCCCGCCAGACCAGATAGGTAGCAATAAGCGCTCCCGTGGCGGCGAACGACATCTGGAAACCGGGTGTCATCACGCTGTGCGGCTGGATCAGGATGACGGCCGCCATCGCGACGGCGAAAGAGCGAAAGCTGAGAGGTGATCGATCCAGAAGAATGGCCCCGAAGAAGACTGCGGCCATGATGAAGGCTCGCTGGGTCGAAATGCTTGCGCCCGAAAGCACAAGATAGAGCACCGTCATAGTAAGCGCGACGGCAGCTGCCGGCTTCTGCACGGGGACGCGCAACGCAAACCATTCCCAGAGCGACAGCACGCGCCGCACGCTGACATAGACGAGGCCGCCAACGATCCCGAGGTGCAAACCTGAGATCGCGAGCAAGTGCGCAAGTCCTGCGCGGCGAAGCGCTTCGACATCCGCCTGCTCCATGAAGCTGCGGTCGCCAGACGCCAGCGCTGCAGCAAACCCGCCAGCGCGTTCACCAGCCGCGTCCCTTACATGTATCGCGAGCGACCGGCGCGTGACGCTTACCGTGCTGCTCAGCCTCTCCATGAAGCCCCGCTGCTCCCCCAGCGTCCCGCCTCGGCACCGCCCCTGAACATATCCGACCCCGTCCAGCCCATCAAAGAAGGCCTGCCGGTTGAAGGCATAGTCCCCGGGCATGCCGGGCTGCGGCGGCGGCCTGAGAACAGCCCAGCAACGCACGAATCGACCTGGTGCGACATTCAGAGATAGCGAGTGCGTAAGCCGGATACGTTTCGGCAGCCGTTCAGGATTGATGCCGCCGATTGCGTGGACGTCGAGGCGCAACCGCACGCCCTTCTCACCGGGCTCCACAGCGCTCACCCAGCCTTCAATCATGGTCGGACCGATCATCTGCTGCACAGGCGGCGCTGGCCGGACCATCGTATGGATCTTGGACACCATCGAGCCGGAAACAGCCCCCATGATGAGGATTAGCGTGAGACGGAGCCCAAAGCCGTCTGCATGTCGAAGGCCAAAAAATACAGCGCCGCTGGTTGCCGCCGTCAGCACTAGAAGTACGAGCAGCGGCGGCTCGAAAGGGACGGTAAAATAGACAATCGCACCGAGACAAAGTCCGAGTGCGAAATAGAGCGGGCCGTTCAGAACGAGGTGTAAAACACGGCTCTCTGCCGAGCCTCCGCGAGGGAAATCAGCGCGCCTCTTGCCTGATGCCCTTTCAGAGTGTTCATGGCGCCCAGATACCTGATCAGAAGCAGAACCGGACAGTTTGTCAGACTGATGACGACGATAACGCGATTTGCCCCCTCCCCGACTGGCATGCTCCACATTGGCGGCGCACGCACAGCTCTTTTCAACTACTTGTTTGCACGCCGCAACCAGGGAAAATTCCTGCTGCGGATCGAGGATACCGACAAGGCGCGTTCCACCCAGGAAGCCGTCGATGCGATTCTCGATGGCATGAGCTGGCTTGGCCTCGATGCCGACGAGGCACCGGTCTTCCAGAGCGCGCAGGCCGGACGCCATGTCGAATGCGCCGAAGCAATGGTCGCGAATGGCCGTGCCTTTCGTTGCTATGCGACCCCGGAAGAGCTGCAGGCCCGCCGCGACGAGGGCGAAGCCGCCCGCGCTGCTGCGAAACAAGACGGCGTCAGCGAAGCCGACCGCCAGTCGCTGCTGCGCAAAGCTGAAGAACTGCTCGCCCCATTCCGCTCGCCTTGGCGCGATGGCGGCGAAGCGCCAGCGCCTGATGCACCATACACCATCCGCCTACGCGCGCCTGATGATGGTCAGATCATCGTACAGGACGGCGTCCAGGGCGAGGTAAAGGTCGCCGCGCGCGAGATCGACGACCTCATACTGCTGCGCGCTGATGGCTCGCCCACCTACATGCTGGCCGTCGTCGTCGACGACCACGATATGGGCGTCACCCATGTCATTCGCGGCGACGATCACCTGCGCAACACATTCCGCCAGATCCCCATCTATCAGGCGATGGACTGGGACGTTCCGCACTTCTCCCATGTGCCGATGATCCACGGCGATGATGGCGCCAAGCTGTCAAAGCGTCATGGCGCACTCAGCACGACCGCCTACCGCGATATGGGCTATCTGCCCGAAGCGCTGAATTCCTATCTCCTTCGTCTTGGCTGGAGCCATGGCGACGAAGAAATCTTCACGCTCGAATCGGCGGCGAAAGTCTTCTCGATCGAGGCGATCAATCGTTCGCCTGCCCGGCTGGACCTTGCCAAGCTGAACGACGTCAATGCGCATTTCATTCGCGCCTGCGACGATGCGCGCCTTCTGACGCTTCTGAAGCCATGGCTCGAAGAAGCCAAGGGCGAGCCTATGGACGATACCATCATGGAGCGGATCACCGCCGCCCTTCCTTCCATGAAGGATCGTGGTGCGACCCTGCCAGAACTGGCCGAAGCGTTCAGCTTCCTCTGGAGCGCCAATACCGACAATCTCAACAAGAAGGCCCGCAAGGCCCTGTCCGGTGACAACCTCGAACGCCTGTCTGATTTGCGGCAAGCCATTGCCAATGTAGAGGAATGGCGCGATACCGCACTGCAACAGGCGTTACAGTCTTACTGCGCTGAAAACGAATTGTCCTTTGGCCAGGTTGGTCCGCCCGTTCGTGCGGCCCTGACCGGAGGACTTCCTGCACCGGACCTCGCGCCGGTAATGGAATGGCTCGGCCGCAATGAGACCCTGTCACGCATTGATTTTCACCTCGCTCGCACTGACATGCAGAGTGAATAGACCGACACGGATGAGAGAGCAGACATGATCAACAAGACGAAACCTGCCGGGACGGCGAAAATTGAAATTGATGGCAAGACCCACGATCTGCCAGTCCTGAGCGGGACACTCGGTCCAAACGTCGTGGACGTGAAAAAACTTTACGGCGATGCTGGCGTTTTCACGCTTGATCCTGGCTTCACGTCGACCGCGAGCTGTGAGTCGCAGATCACGTTCATTGATGGCGAAGAAGGCGTTCTCCTTCACCGCGGCTACCCAATCGATCAGCTGGCAGAACAGTCCGGCTATCTGGAGGTCTGCTACCTCCTTCTGAACGGTGAGCTGCCAACCGGTTCGCAGTTCAAGAATTTTGCACGCGAAATCACGCAGCACACCCTGCTTCACACGCAGATGGACCGCTTTTTTGACGGTTTCCGCCGTGACAGCCACCCGATGGCGATGCTGACCGGCACGGTCGGCGCCATGTCCGCCTTCTATCCAAGCTCAATGGACAGCGCTGACCCGGAAGAACGCCGCCTCGCATCGATCCGCCTCATCGCGAAGATGCCGACCCTCGCCGCGCGCGTGTACAAATATTCGATCGGCCAGCCCTTCGTGAATCCGCGCAATGATCTGTCCTACGCAGAGAACTTCCTGCGCATGTGTTTCTCGGTCCCGGCTGAAGACTACAAGATCAGCCCGACCCTCGCCAAAGCGATGGACCGCTTCTTCATCCTGCATGCCGACCATGAGCAGAACGCGTCGACATCGACGGTCCGTCTCGCGGGCTCGTCTGGTGCGCACCCATATGCAGCCGTTGCGGCAGGCGTCGCCTGTCTCTGGGGCCCGTCGCATGGCGGCGCGAATGAGGCTTGCCTCAACATGCTGCACGAGATCGGCTCGGTTGACCGCATTCCGGAGTTCATCGCCCGCGCCAAAGACAAGGAAGACCCGTTCCGCCTCATGGGCTTTGGTCACCGCGTCTACAAGAACTACGATCCGCGCGCCAAGGTGATGCAGGAAACCGCGCACGAAGTTCTAAACGAGCTTGGCATCAAGGACACGCCAATCCTCAAGGTCGCGATGGAGCTTGAGAAGATTGCGCTCGAAGACGAGTACTTCGTTGAGAAGAAGCTCTATCCAAACGTCGACTTCTACTCCGGCATCATTCTCGATGCGATGGGCTTCCCGACCGAGATGTTCACGGTTCTCTTCGCGCTCGCCCGCACCGTCGGCTGGGTGTCTCAACTCAACGAGATGATCGACGACCCGACCCAGCGCATCGGTCGTCCGCGCCAGATCTATACCGGCGCACCGCTGCGAGACTTCAAGCCGGTGTCAGAGCGCGGCTAGTCCCGCTTAAGCAGCACCTTTGCTGCAATCTCAGCAGATCGAAGATCGCCCTCGCCCATACGTGCGAGGGCGTTTTTCTGTGCGGCGATTTGAGCTTGCCGTGCCTCTTCATCGCCTAGCATGCGCAGCGCTTCGTCTGCCATCCTTCCGGCCTTGAACTTGGTCTGAACGAACTCCGGCACGACTTCCGTATCATCCGCCGCAATGTTCAGCAGCGTGATATGCGTCGGCTTGAACAGGAAGAAGCGGGCAAGCGACCAGGTGACCCAACCGGTCTGGTACCCAACGAGGAATGGCGTGTCTTGAAAGGCGAGTTCGCTCGTAACGGTCCCCGAACAGGCCAGCGCATAAGTTGCGGCTGACATGACATCAAAACGGTCGGCACCCTCTGGGCTGAGCTCGACCCAATCGAACCGGTTGCCATATTTTTCAATGAAATATGGACGAATATTCGAGGCCGGATGAAGGATGACACGTACATCCTCGCGTGTCTCTTGTACCTGCTGGGCCGCTTCGAGCAATGCAGGCGCAACGCTATCTATCTCGCTGCGCCGGCTACCCGGAAGTACGAGAAGTACTGGCGCTTCACCGACGCCCATCGCGAGCCTCCCGGCTTGCGGATCACCCTTATGACCACGTGATAGCGCCGGATTGCCCATAACGGTTACAGGGAGCCCGAAAGGCTCATAGAATGGCGCTTCCATTCCATGAATGCACACGAGGTGATCGACTGTCTCAGCCAGCGTTTTCGCCCGGCCAGGTCGGGTCGCCCAGACTTGCGGCCCGACGACCTTGACCAGTCTGATATGCGGGGCGCGTGCGCGCACGCGCTGGGCGACGCGCAGCGTAAACCCCCAGGAGTCCACCAAGGCGACAGTATCCGGCGCCGCGTCAATAATAGCGTCTGCTGCCGCATCCGCGAGCGCGACGACCTCACGGTAGATCTTCACGCCCTCAAGCAAGCCAACCACGGACAGCACCGACACATCTATTGGCGAAGGAAGACCACGCGCGGCCAACTGGTCGCTACCAATGGCATTAAGGGTGACATCTGGCTCCAGTCGTCGCAGTTCGTCGACAATCTCTGCAGCCAGGAGGTCACCGGAGGCTTCAGCGGCAACGAGGTAGATGCTGGATGCCATAGATGCTCAGGTCCAATCCTTGGGGAAAGCGAACAGGAACACACCTGTCTCGGCGCATCGCCTGCCAATCTCGTCCCGATTGAGAAGAAGCGCGCCTTCAGCCTCAACACCGACGCCGACCAGCCCTGCCTCAGCAGCTTTCTCAATCGTGGCTGGCCCAATCGTCGGCAGATCGATGCGGCGCTCCTGAATGGGCTTGGGGCGCTTTACAAGCACGCCGCGCCGCGAGATCGACGTGCCCCTGATCTCATCCTCCAGATCGGTGATCCGGGCGAGCATACGGTCAGTGCCTTCCTGCGCCTCGACGGCCAAGACAAGCCCATCACAGACGACGCACCCCTGCCCGATATCCAATCGCCCGGTTTCGCCCGCGATCGCCGCAGCCTTCCGAAGGTCCGCAAGCTCACTTTCTGATGGCTCCCGGCCGAAGATAATTCCTTCACCGACAGTCAGGTCCTGCGCTGCAGCCTCGGCTGCGATCACCTCAAAACCTTCAGCTTCAAGCTCGCCCACAATGACACGTAATAGCGCATCGTCACCATTGCGGGCGGCCTTGAGGACGCGCGGCAGAAGCTTGGCGCCGCGCATGTCGAGCTTGATGTTGGAGAAGTTCGGCCGCTTGACGATGCCAGCCAGAACGACCTGCTCGCAGCCGACCTTCTTGAGCCGCTTGATCAGGTGCCCGATCTGACCGATCCCGACCGTCTCATGGTCGAAGCGTTCAAGTCGTTCCTCCTCGAAACCGGACAGGCGGAAGACGTGGACGCCTTGTCCCCGCTCCTGGGCTGCCGACGCGATCGAGACCGGAAGGTCTCCCAGTCCGGCGATGATGGCGAGTTTCTTCATGCTGACTGGCCTATTCAGGCAGGCAAAGCGACCGGTTCTTGCTCGCGCGAATGAAGTTGATGATCTCCATCAATTCCGCGCAATCACTGTAGGTCTCCTCGGCGTCTTTCACGCGCTCGCTGAACGTGCCTTCCTTGGCAAACAGCATCCGGTAGGCCGCACGAAGATCATGGATGGACTGACGACTGAACCCGCGCCGCTTCATGCCCACGATGTTGAGACCGGCGAGGTGGGCATGGTTACCGATCACGGAACCATAGGGAATGACGTCAGCGACGACGATGGCCCCACCACCAACGAAGGCATGCTGGCCGATGCGGCAAAACTGGTGAACAGCAGCAAGACCGCCCATCCAGACCTGATCAGCAACCACGATATGGCCGCCAAGCGCAACATTGTTCGCGAAAACGCACTTGTCGCCGACGATACAATCATGGGCGATGTGAACCCCGACCATGAACAGACAGTTTTCACCAACCTTGGTGAGACCACCATGCGCCGGCGAGCCACCATGAATGGTCACATGTTCGCGGATGACCGTTGAGGAGCCAATGATCAGGCGAGACGTCCCATCATCCTTGAAATTCAGGATCTGAGGCGCAGTACCGATCACCGCGCCCGGAAAAACCTCGACGTTCGCGCCGAGCTCCGTGCGACCGGTGACAGTTGCGCGCTGGTGAATACGGCAGCCATCGCCCAGCGTGACTTCCGCGCCAATATAGGCAAATGCGCCGACGCTGACGCCCTCACCAAGGCTCGCACCTTCTTCGACAATCGCTGTCGGGTGGATTGTAGTGGTCAAGATTTTCGCCTTTCCCTCGAAGTCTGCTTCTGCACCCAGGCGATTTCGCGCATCCAGTCACGGACAGGTCGTGCAGGCGTTCCGCCCCACGTCTCACCAGCCGGAATTTCGCGGAACACACCGGCAGACGCCGCAATCTGAGCCCCCTCACCGACGACGACATGATCGGCAATGCCGACGCGGCCGCCAAGCTGAACGCCGTCACCTACGGTCACCGTGCCGGAGATACCGCCAAACGACGCCATGAGCACATTGCGGCCAAGGACGACATTATGAGCGATCTGGCAGAGATTATCGATCTTGGTGTTCTCACCTATGATGGTGTCATCGAAGGCACCGCGATCAACGCAGCTATTCGCACCAATGGTGACCCCATCCTGCATGATGACGCGGCCGAACTGCGGCGCATCTTCTGCACCGCCCGGCCCTGGCATGACACCGAAGCCCGCCTCGCCGATTCGCGCGCCGGAATAGATTTTCACATTGTTTCCAATAAGCGCGCACTGGATGCTGACATTCGCCCCGATGACGCAATCACGACCAATCTGCACACCCGGGCCGATGACCGCATTAGGTGCGATGATCGAACGGTCGCCGATGGCAGCGCCCTCGCCAATATGCGCTGTCGGAGCAATTCGTGCGCTCGGATGGATGTTCGTCGCCTCGTGCGGCTCTACTACATCACCCCAATCGCGAAACTGGATCAGTCGACGTGCCGCAACAGCATGAGCGTAGCGAGGCAGCGGGGTCACGAGCGCGGCCACACCATCAGGCATGGCGTCGGCAAACTCTTCACGCACAAAACAGGCGGCAGCCTCTGCACTTATTGCATCAGCCGCCGGCCGCTTTTTACCTTCATAGTAGCAGACTTCACCGCCGCGCGCGCGAGCAGCAGCTGCGACATTGGTCGCAACGGCGTCTGCATCGCCGCGAAGCTCAGCACCCGTCGCAGTGGCCAGCTCCCCAAGGCTTAGGGGCCCGAGAAAACGGAAGAACCTTGAGTCTGCTGGCACGGCGGAATGCTACTGCTGCTGTTGTTGTTGCTGCTGCTGGATCAGGCGCTGACGAGCTTCTGCCGAGAGGCGCTGACGGGTGACTTCAACCGTTGGAAGCGCCGCGTTCATCTTCATGAGGACAGACCCGGTGACGTCGACAGCTTCGGATGACCACACGGTCTGTGACGTATCAAGCATCACGTTCGCACCCGTTTCGGTGATGACCTGTTCCAGCACAGGCTGGAGCGCCTGATAGAAACGCTGCCATGCTGCGCGTTCTGTTGCTTGAAGCTCCGCCGCCGCGAACTGACGATCCAGGCTGAATTGCTGTGCACGCTGGGCGTACGCTTCGACCTCGGTGCGGAGCGCCTGATCAGCAGCGATCGCATCCATCGACATGTTTGCCGTGCGCGCTTCGAGCGACTCACCCTGCTGCTGAAGCGCGTTTGCTTCTGGCGTGAGCTCGTTCTGGATCGAGGTACCGATCTGTTCGAGCTTTTGCGCAATGTCCTGGCCAGCTGTGCTTTCAGCCATGACGCGCTGCTGGTTGATGACGACAACTTCGGAATTCTGCGCCTGCGCCACCGGAGCGGCAATGATTGCAGACGACATCATGACAGCGACTGACGCCGCTGCGGTTTTAATGAGTTTCATGAGTTCCTCCTGAGAACTTCTAGAAGCGTGTTGAGGTACTGAACCTGAACGTCTCGGTCCGGTCGTACTCTTCTTTCTTGAGGATTTGAGAGAAATCGAACCGGATTGGTCCGAACGGCGAGTCCCAGCCCACCGAAAGACCCGCCGATGCCCGTAGAGGCATGGAGGTCTGTGACTCTTCGATCGCAAACAGGTCTGGCCCGATCTGCGTGATGTTCCGTGGTTCCGTATCGATCTCATCGAGTTCACCAACAGAACCAGCCTCGAGGAAGAGCGCGGTATCAATGCCGTACTCTTCAGGCAGGAAGTTCGGGAAGGTCAGCTCAGCCGTTGCCTGGTAATAGGCCTTACCACCGAGCGCACGGCCCTTGCGAATACGTTGCGTATTCCCTTCGGCGTCCACTTCACGAACGATACGACGCGGGCCGAGGCCAGCCACGTCGAAGCCGCGGAATGTACTACCGCCGCGGAAGAAGCGGTTATTGATCCGGATACCTTCGTCCCCGCCCCATGAGCCAATGAAGCCACCAGAGAGACGGACACTGGCACGAACGCCCTTGAAGATGCCCTGATAGGCAGCTGCAGAGGATTCGGTCCGGATGTACTGAACGTCGCCGCCAACGCCTGCGAGATCCTGGCTGAACGAGAAGTCAAAGCCGCCCGTTGGCTGGATTGGATCGTTCCGGCGGTCCCAGTTGAAGGTATAGCCGATGATCGAAGACAGCTCGGCGCGCTCATTACGGCAGTTCGAGAAGCTGCGATTATTGTAGAGCGGCGAACACGCATCGACCACGAGCGCATTGGCCGGCAGGTCGTCATTCGGGTTCGCCGGACGGTCGAAAACCGTATCGTCGCTTGGATCGTCTGGCGTGCCGCCATCAAACGTGTCGGTGATGATGACCAGGTCGCCATTCCCATCAATCACGACGTTGCCGAGATTGATATCGAGTTCATCCTGCTGGAGGCGATAGCGCAGGCCAAGATTGGTGTTCTCTGTCAGCGGGAAGCCAAGGTTCACACCTGCACCAATCGTGTCCGAGGTGAAGCCACCAAAGCCGATATTCGAGAAGTCGGAACGCGACGAGAAGATGTCGATACCGGCCGCGAGATTGCGGTCAAGGAAGCGAGGCTCCCGGAAGCGGAGGTCGACATATTGCTGGCGCTGCGACGCCGAAATACGGGCGACAGCGGTCTGGCCGCGGCCACGAAGGTTGCGCTCCGAGACACTCACATCGAAGAGGAAGGCGTCGACAGAAGAGTAACCAGCGGCGAAGGAAAGCTCACCCGTTGGCTGTTCTTCCACCGTGACATCGACAACCGTACGGTCTGGCTCAGACCCCGGATTTTCCGTGATCGTCACTTCCTTGAAGTAGCCGAGTGCGCGCACGCGGTTACGCGAGCGGTCGAGCAGGACGCGGTTGAAGGCGTCGCCTTCGGAGACGCGCAGCTCACGGCGAACAACCCGGTCAAGCGTACGGGTATTCCCGACAATGTTGATCCGCTCGATATAGACGCGCGGGCCCTCATCAATCGCAAAGGTGACATCGACCGTGTTCGTCTCCGGGTTCGGGCGAAGGTCTGGCGTAATGTCGACGAATGCGTAGCCAGCGATACCAGCCGCATAGGTCAGCGTGTCGATCGCGTCCTCGATCCGGTTGCCGCGGAAGAGATCGCCTTCCTGAATCGAGAGCGCATTGCGCAGCGCGTCGCTATTCAGCTTGTCGAGCTGGGTCGACACATTGACCGTGCCGAAGTTGTACTGAACGCCCTCATCGACCGTATAGGTGATGTAGAAGTCTTCCTGGTCAGGCGTCAGGTCAGCCACGGCCGAAACGACGCGGAAGTCGTAATAACCATTGTTCTGATAGAACTGACGCAGGAGCTCGCGGTCATACTCAAGGCGGCCCGGGTCGTAATTGTCGTTCGAGCTGAAGAAACGCCACCAGCGCGACTGGCGCGTAGCGATCTCGCTGCGAAGACGCCGGTCCGCATACTCTTCGTTGCCGATGAAGTTGATGGAGCGAACGCCCGTAACAGGGCCTTCATTCACTACGAAGACGAGATCCACGCGGTTCTGCTCAAGCGGCTTGTATTGCGGCTCGACGGTTGCAGCAAAGCGACCGGACTGGCGGTAAAGCTCAAGAATACGCTGAACGTCTGCCTGCACGCGCGCTGCGGTGAAGATACCGCGCGGCGCGACCTGGATCTCTTCACGCATCTTCTCATCATCGATGGAGCTGTTGCCCTCAAAGATCACGCGATTGATGATCGGGTTCTCGACCACGCGAACGATCAGATCAGCACCCGACTTCTCGAACGAGGCGTCAGCAAAAAGACCCGTCGCGAACAGCGTTTTCAGAGAGAGATCGATACGCTCGGCATCGAATGGGTCGCCCGGCTCGACGAGCAGGTAGGACTGGATCGTACGGTCTTCGATACGCTCATTGCCTTCCACCTGAATGGTGCGGATGCGCTCTGCCGTCTGGGGCGACTGGGCCTTCGCAGATAGCAGGGCACCGACGGCTGTCGACGTGCCGAGCATCGCGGCAACGCTAAACATGGAAGCAACGAAGACTGATCGCATGGCGTCTCTCTCAATTTACAACGCAATTCGGCTATCAGCCCCGAGCGCTGTTGAACAGCCCTGTTTCCAGTACATCGCCCCAGGTGATGAAAACAAACATCCCCAGAAGCAGGAACATACCGGCCATCAGGGCCCCCTCCTGTATCCTTGCTGGCAATGGCTTGCCCGCAAACGCTTCATAGCAATTGAACACGATGTGGCCACCGTCAAGCACAGGAAGAGGAAGTAAATTAAAGAATCCAATTCCTACAGACACCGCCGCGCAGATGGTCATCATGCTCCAGAATAGAGCGTTGATACGGGTCGCAAGCGGGATTTCATTGTTCGCCATGGTCCGGTTTACGACGCGGCGGCTGATATCACCGATGGCGACGGGACCGCTGAGAGAGCTCAACGCTTCCTTGCCAGTGATCATCCGGCCAATCATGTCCGTAGTCTTGGCAACCGTATCCCAGGTCTGAACGCCGCCCATGGCCAGCGCCTCCACCGGGTTATAGTCGATGCGCTCCGCAGTATCGCGCAGCTCCTGAAGCGTGATCCCAATGGTGCCCAGCGCCTGAACCTGTCCGACCGCATTCTCACGCATCTGACGCTGCGGCGTAACAGTCAGCTCGATTTCTTCACCATCGCGCTCAACGATAGTGAGTAACTCCTTGTTGCTCGACATGGAGACGATCGTCTGCAGGTCGCCGGCATTGTCGACAGCCTCGCCTCCCATCGAAACAAAGATATCTCCCGTCTCAATACCGGCCTCGGCTGCGGCGCCATCTTCCAGAACGCTCGTGACCCCAACGCGGGCCTGATAGGCACCGTTGAAATAGAAGAACACGGCGAAGATCAGCGCGGCGAGAACAAAGTTTGCCGCCGGCCCTGCAGCAGCAATCGCCGTGCGCGGCCACACACCAATCTCATGGAATGGCTTGCCCACAGGCCCCTGCTCTATCTTGCCAACATCGCCCGGAAGCTGGCTCTCGCCTACGAATTTCACAAAGCCGCCGAGCGGGATCCAGTTCACACGCCATCTCGTGCCGCGTTTGTCACTCTTCTCAAAAATTGGCTTTCCGAAACCGACCGAAAAAGACTCAACGCCAGCGCCAAAGTAACGACCCGCGAGATAGTGGCCGAGCTCATGAATAACGACCACAATGCCCAGCATGAAGACGAGGCAGACAATGAAGATCGGGCCCTGGCTTAGAAATCCATCAAACATAATCAATCCTTCGCGCGGGCCATGCTCGACATGACGAGTTCTTGCGCCAGCGTTCGCGCTTCGGCATCTATATAACCGATTTCCTCAAGGCTTAGACAGTCGTCATTATGAGTGAAACGACGGCTCAGCTGCGTTACCGCTTCCTCATTAACCCGGTTGATATCCGTAAACTTGCACCGTCCGGTCAGAAAGGCCTCCACGGCCTCCTCATTGGACGCGTTGAGCACGATCACAGCCGCATCTGATTCGTTGAGAGCTGCGCGCGCGAGCCTGATTGAAGGAAAACGCCTGTCGTCGACATTCTCAAATTCAAGGCGGGCAATAGACGCGAGATCCAGCCGCTCTACAGCGGTCGGCACACGGCCTTCTGGCCATGATAGAGCGTGGGCGATTGGCGTCTGCATGTCTGGTGAACCCAGCTGTGCAAGGAATGAGCCATCGATATAGCTGACGAGCGAATGGATGATCGATTGTGGATGGACGAGCACATCGATGCGCGATTCAGGCACGTCGAACAGATAGCTTGCCTCGATCAGCTCCAGCGCCTTGTTCATGAAACTCGCGCTGTCGACAGAGATCTTCCGCCCCATCGACCACCGCGGGTGGGCACATGCTTCCTCAGGCGTTACCTTCGCGAGCTGCTCAAGCGGCGTGCGCAGGAACGGCCCACCCGACGCCGTCAGGATAAGGCGCTCGACATCCTCGGCGCGCTCCATGACCTGGAACATCGCATTGTGCTCAGAATCAGTCGGAACGATGAGCGCCCCTGTCTTCGCTGCGACCTTCTTCAGAAGCGGCCCCGCACAGACCATGCTTTCCTTGTTTGCCAGCGCGATATCGTTGCCTGCCTCAAGCGCGGCATGGGTGGAGGCGAGACCCGCGATACCAACGATGGAAGCGACGACCCGGTCCACAGGGGTACGCGCGGCGTCCTCGATGGCCGATGCGCCTGCCAGAACCTCAATCCCGCTTCCAGCCAGACGCGACTTCAGGGCGCCATGAAAACGCTCTTCGCCGATAACAACAGTACGCGCGCCAAACTTAACGGCCTGCGCCGCAAGCAGCTCAACATTTGTGTGAGCGGTCAGCGTTTCGATCTCAAAAGCAGGCTCGTCACCAACTGCATTCGCGTGGGCAACGACCGACAAGGTCGATTGCCCGATGGAACCCGTAGATCCGAGTATGCTGAGCTTTCTGGCCATCAGCTGGCCTGCAATCCAAGCAATCCATGTAGCGGGGCAACGAGCGCCATCGTCCCAGCGCAGAAAACAGCGGCCATGCCCAGGCCATCCACCCGGTCCATGACGCCGCCATGGCCAGGCAGGAAGCCACTCGTATCCTTGACGCCATAGCGCCGCTTCAGCGACGATTCGAACAGGTCGCCCCATTGAGCAACGATCGAGATCGCGAAACCTGCAAACAGCCAGGAAACGCGCGACGCATCCAGAAGCCCCGCGGCAATAAGGCCGCAAAGGCCGCTGCAGATCATGGCCCCGATGGCGCCGCTCCAGGTTTTCGATGGGGAGTCCTTTGGCGCCAGCGGCGGGCCCCCAAAGCCGCGGCCCGCAAAATAAGCACCAGTATCCGACGCCCAAACTGTCCCCATGAGGATCAGCGCAGCTGCCTGCCCATACCAGGTCCCCTCACGCAGAAAGAACAGCCCGAGCGGTAGGCCGGCGCTATAGAACACACCGAAGGCGGCCACTGCGCGGTCGTTTATGCGTGACGGGTGAATAAGGAAAATCAGACCTGCAGAGACCAGAAGCGCGATGAACGAAACGCTCCAGTCTCCGAAGTAAGCGGCGAACACACAGGCGGCTGCGAGGACAGCGGTGGCTGGCATGATTGGCGACGCTGTCATCCGCGCCCATTCGTACCCCATTATGGCGGCAAAGATCGCGCAGGCAATCGCAAGCACCAGCCCGCCCGTGGCAACAACAAAGAGTGCGAATGGTATGAGGACGAGCGCAGACAGCAGTCGTAGCGCCAGCTCTTTTGACTTGTGGCTACCCGGCCTCGACGCAACCATCTAGCGCGCCTCCTTGCCCAGACCACCAAACCGGCGCTCTCGCGCGCCGAACTTTTCGAGTGCTTCTCTTAGCTGGGCTTCGCCAAATTCAGGCCAAAGGACATCCATGAAGACAAGCTCTGCATAGGCGCCCTGCCAGGTAAGGAAATTGCTCAGACGATGCTCTTCGCCCGTCCGGATGATCATGTCCGGGTCGGGAAACGCCTTTGTGTCGAGATGCTGGGAAATAGCGTCTTCCGTGAACGCTTCAATGCTCAGCTCGCCAGCCGCGACTTTCTCTGCGACCTGCTTTGCTGCGCGCGCAATCTCTTCACGGCCGCCATAGTTGAAAGCGATGCCAAGATTGAAGCGCGTATTCCCTGCCGTCTCCTCGACAGCCATATCCAGCAACGAACAGATATCCTCAGGAAGCCCGGCCCGCGTTCCGAAAACGCTTATCTTCACGTTCTCGCTCTTCAGGCGCTTCAGGTCCTTCTTGATGAAGTGACGTAGAAGCGCAAACAGAGCCGTGACTTCAGCAACGGGCCGGCGCCAGTTCTCGGTCGAGAAGGAATAGACCGTCAGATAGGACAGGCCGAGCTTCTGGGCTGCCCTGACCGTTTCGCGCAGCGCATCGACGCCGCGCTCATGTCCGATTGAACGCGGCAGGCCATTCCGGGTCGCCCATCGACCGTTCCCGTCCATGATAATTCCGACATGGGAGGGCAGACTGGATGGATCGGCAAATTCGGGAACCCCGTTAGAAGCCGGCTGCGCACTCAAACCTGCATGATCTCCGCTTCTTTTGCCTTCACGATCTCATCGATGCGGGCAATGTAAGTGTCGGTGAGCTTCTGGACGTCATCGGAGAGGCCGTGAGCCTCGTCCTTGCTGATCTCATTGTCCTTCTCGCCCTTTTTCAGCTGGTCCATGCCATCGCGGCGCACATTGCGCACCGCAACACGAGCCTGCTCAGCATATTTGCCGGCAATCTTGGACAGCTCAGCGCGGCGTTCCTCGTTGAGGACAGGGATCGGGATACGAAGCGTCGTGCCATCGGTCACCGGGTTCAGGCCAAGACCTGATTCGCGGATCGCCTTGTCAGCGGCGCCAACCACGGACTTGTCCCAGATGTTGACCGAAAGCGTACGTGCATCGAGCACAGAGACAGAGCCAACCTGGTTCAGAGGAACAGTCGAGCCATAAGCTGGCACGTTCACCGTATCGAGCAGGTTCGGCGATGCGCGCCCCGTACGAAGACCAGCAAGGTCCGACTGGAGCGAAGCGACGGCGCCTTCCATGCGGCGCTCAAGATCTTTTTTGTTTATACTCATGGCACTTGTTCTCGCACATTAAGAGATGAGCGTCGATGTTCCGACCCCACGCAGAACGTCTAGCAACGCGCCCTTCTTGTGGAGTGAAAACACGACGATTGGAATGCTTGTATCGCGCATCAGGCTGACGGCGGAAGCGTCCATGACGCGAAGATCACGCGCGAGGACTTCCTGATAGCCGAGCTTCTCATAGCGCTCGGCGTCAGCATGCTTTTTCGGGTCGGCCGAATAGACACCGTCGACCTGCGTGCCCTTGAACATGGCTTCGCAATTCATCTCGGCAGCTCGAAGGGCCGCACCCGTGTCGGTGGTGAAGTATGGATTGCCCGTGCCCGCGGCGAAGATAACAACGCGCTTCTTCTCCATGTGGCGGATAGCGCGGCGGCGGATATAGGGCTCACAGACTGTGTCCATCGGGATCGCGGACTGAACCCGGGTCGGCGTGCCGATCTGCTCAAGCGCGCTCTGCATCGCCAGCGCGTTCATCACCGTGGCAAGCATGCCCATCGAATCAGCTTGAGAGCGATCCATGCCATTGGCAGCACCGGCAAGGCCGCGGAAGATATTACCGCCACCGATAACCAGGCACAGCTCGACATTCGTCTGGCGGATCGCACCAGAGATTTCTTCGGCGAATTGTAGGCAGGTCGGCATATGGATGCCGAATTCCGATGGCCCCATCAGGGCCTCTCCCGAAAGCTTCAGGAGAACACGCTTATAGACGAGCTCGCTGCTATGGTCGGTCTCTGTTGTCATGACTGTCTCCCAAGGCCGCTTAGCTCGTAAAGGATTCCCGGCTGCCTGTCATGGGCAGCCGGGAGACTTTAAGATGAGTTTTGCAGGTCTTAGGAGCCGGAGGTCATGGAAGCGACTTCAGCAGCGAAATCGTCTTCTTCCTTCTCGACACCTTCGCCCAGACCGAAGCGCACAAAGCCCTTCAGCGTTGCGCCCTGCTCTTCAAGAAACGCGGCGACCGTCTGGTCCGGGTTCATCACGAATGGCTGCTCGACAAGGACAACTTCCTTGTAGAACTTGTTGAGGCGGCCTTCGATCATCTTCTCGATGACATTGTCAGGCTTGCCGCTTTCGCGGGCCTGATCGGTCAGGATCTGACGCTCACGCTCAACCAGCTCAGGGTCGAGGTCAGCCGTCGTCGCCGATGCCGGGTTCGTTGCAGCAACGTGCATCGCAACCTTGCGGGCAGCTTCAGCCAGCTTCGCATTGTCGCTACCTTCGACAGCCACGAGCACGCCGATCTTGCCCATGTTCTCAGCTTCCGGGCTGTGAACGTAAGCAGCGACCTGGCCGCCCTCAGCGGTCATTTTCGCAACGCGGCGAAGCGTCATGTTTTCACCGATCGTCGCAACGAGGCCGGTGATCATGTCATTGACCGTACCATCGCCTTTTGGCGCTGGTGCGTTCTGGACTGCTTCAAGCGAACCGTCGGTTTCGAGCGCGGTCTTGGCGATGCCTGCGAGCGCGGACTGGAACTTCTCGTTGCGGGCAACGAAGTCGGTCTCAGCGTTCAGCTCGACCAGCGTGCCGGACGTGCCGTCAGATGACAGCAGCGCAGCAACTAGGCCGTCAGCCGCAGCGCGGCCAGCCTTCTTGGCGGCCTTGGAGAGGCCTTTCGCACGCAGCCAGTCAACAGCGGCTTCCGTGTCACCATCATTTTCGACGAGCGCTTTTTTCGCATCCATCATGCCTGCGCCCGTGCGGTCACGCAGGTCCTTGACCAGAGCGGCGGTGATCTGTGCCATCTCTATGATCCTTCCAGATTGAGTTTCAGGTTTTAGCTGTCAGCCTTGGCTTCTTCTTCGCCTGCGTCTGCTTCAGCAGCTTCGCTGGCAGCAGCATCAGCGGCGGCAACGTCGCTTTCGGCCATCGCGTCGATGTCTTCGGACTCGCCAAGGTCGATACCGAGGCCAGCCGACGATTCAGCCAGACCATCGAGAACCGCGTCTGCAATCAGGTTGCAGTAGAGCGAGATCGAGCGGGCGGCGTCGTCATTGCCCGGGAACGGGAAGTCGACATCGTCCGGGTCGCAATTGGTATCGATCACGGCGATAACCGGGATGCCAAGCTTCTTGGCTTCCTTGATGGCGATCTGCTCCTTGTTCGTGTCGATAACGAACATGAGGCTCGGCAGGCCGCCCATATTTGCAATACCGCCAAGGGCGCGCTGCAGCTTGTCGCGCTCACGCTCAACAACGAGGAGCTCTTTCTTGGTGAGGCCAGAGGCGTCACGATCAGAGAGAACTTCGTCGAGTTCGCGAAGACGCTTGATCGACTTGGAAACGGTTGACCAGTTGGTCAGCGTGCCGCCGAGCCAACGATGGTTCATGAAGTACTGGGCAGAACGCTCTGCAGCTTCTGCAATCGGCTGCGCAGCCTGGCGCTTGGTGCCGACGAAAAGAACGCGGCCGCCCTTTGCAACCGTGTCGCGAACCTGGACCAGCGCCTGGTGAAGCAGTGGCACGGTCTTGGACAGGTCCATGATGTGGATACCCGCGCGATCGCCATAGATGAAGGGCTTCATCTTTGGGTTCCAGCGGTGGGTTTGGTGGCCGAAGTGAACACCAGCTTCGAGCAGCTGACGCATCGTGAATTCAGGCAGAGCCATGATCTTTCTTCCTCTTCCGGTTGACCGGCACGGACACTATCGGGCTCAAACCACTGAGCTCGACACCGGATGATCCGCGCATCGGGGGTTTAGAGCGCTGCCATATACGTAAAACGGGCCCAATTGCAACCGGGCTTTGTCAGGCCGCGAGCGTGTCCACGCGTGAGACGCCGGACGCCATCTTGAGCGCGCGCAACGCCTCAAGCCCCGTCGCATAGACGGCCGGAAGCTTCATGGAGACGATCCGGCCATCAACAAGCGGTAGCTCAAGGAAGATTTCGCCCCGGTCCGCGCCCGGCGCATTGATGAGCCGCTCGGCCACGGCCGCCAGCTCATCAAAGTTTGCCCCGCGCGACAGGCGCACGACGAGCGCCTTTGCTTTCTTACCGATCCGCGCTTTCTCAATCGGCTTCACATGCTTCACCGAGAGGCGGATTTCCTCCTCCTGCCGCCGAACATTCACCATGACGCAAATGCTGCTGGCCGGTGACATGAGATCACGGAAATTATCGAGCACTTCCGGCATGACCATCAGCTCGACCTCACCGGTCGGGTCAGACAGTGTCAGGAAGGCGAACTTGCCACCATTACGGGCCGGCTTTTCGACCCGGCGGCGCACGACGCCAATCAGCTCAAGCGGTCGCCCATCCACGGCAACATCGGCAATCTCGTTGGACAGCGTGATGCGTCCTTCCTCGAGACTGTCGAGCACATCGTCGAGCGGATGGCCGCTGAGATAAAAGCCGACAGCGGCCAATTCCTCGTCGAGGATCTGCTGGCCATTCCAGGAGGACACTTCCTGCAAAGTCGCCTTCACGGCAGGCTCTGCATCACCGAACAGGCCGCCCTGCCCGCCAGCCCGGTCCTCAGCCGCTGAAACCGCCATGGCGGAAAGCAGGTGCGCCGATGCAAGACAGGTCGCCCGGTTCGGCTCAATCGAGTCGAAGCCACCTGCACGCGACAGCTGCTCGAAGCACTTCTTGTTCACGGATTTCGGATCAACGCGTTCTGCAAAGTCATGCAGCGACTGGAAGGGACCGCGCACCGCACGCTCGGCTTCCAGCTGGCGCATGGCCTCAAGGCCAACGCCTTTCAGCGCGCCCAGCGCATAGACGAGCGCGCCATTCTCAACGTCAAAGTCAGCCGTTGACCGGTTCACGTCCGGCTGGATGATCTCGATCTCGAGCCGCCGGCACTCCTGCACGAAGGCGGCTAGCTTGTCGGTGTTCTGCAGGTCGAGGCTCATCGAGGCGGCAAGGAATTCGACCGGGAAGTGGCGCTTCAGATAGGCCGTCTGGTAACCGATAAGCGCATAAGCAGCGGCGTGCGACTTGTTGAAACCGTAGCCCGCGAACTTCTCCATCGTGTCGAAGATTTCGTTGGCGAGCGGCGCTTCGATACCTTTGAGCTTTTGCGCACCGTCGAGGAAGCGCGCGCGCTGCGCCACCATTTCCTCGACCTTCTTCTTACCCATGGCGCGGCGCAGAAGGTCAGCTTCGCCAAGCGAGTAGCCCGCAATCTCCTGCGCCATACGCATGACCTGTTCCTGATAGACAGGCACGCCATAGGTCGCTTCAAGGATCGGCTCGAGATCAGGGTGCTGGTAGTGAACGTTCTTCGGGTCTTCCTTGCCCGCCACATAGACCGGGATGTTGTCCATCGGACCTGGACGATAAAGCGAGATGATCGCGATAACATCTTCAAGGTTGTGCGGGCGCACCTTGCGCAGCGTGTCCCGCATGCCCTGGCCTTCAAGCTGGAACACGCCCAGCGTCTGGCCGCTGGCCATCAGCTCGTAAGTGTCCTTGTCATCCAGCGTATCCCATTCAGGTCCGACATCGCGGCCATCGCGCCGGATGAATTTCAGCGCGCGGTCGATAACCGTCAGGGTCTTCAGGCCAAGGAAGTCGAACTTGACGAGGCCGCCCGCCTCAGCCCACTTCATATTAAACTGCGTAGCCGGAAGATCAGAACGCGGATCATTATAAAGCGGCACAAGCTCCGTAAGCGGACGATCGCCGATAACAACGCCAGCAGCGTGCGTGCCGGCATTGCGATACAGACCCTCTAGCGCCAGCGCTGTTTTCAGCAACTCTCCGACGCGTGGATCCTGCGCGACTTCGTCATCGAATTTCGGCTCATCGTCGATGGCATCCTGCAGCTTCGGTGGATTGGCAGGATTGAACGGAATGAGCTTTGCCAGCCTGTCGACCTGGCCGTAGGGCATCTGCATGACGCGGCCGACATCCCGCACGACAGCCTTTGCCTGCAGTGTACCGAAGGTGATGATCGCGGCCACACTGTCGGCGCCATACTTATCACGCACATAACGGATGACCTCACCGCGCCGCTCCTGACAGAAGTCGACGTCGAAGTCAGGCATCGACACGCGTTCCGGGTTCAGGAAGCGTTCGAACAGAAGATCAAAGCGAAGCGGATCGAGATCCGTAATCGTCAGCACCCAGGCCACAACGGAGCCCGCACCAGAACCACGGCCCGGGCCGACAGGGATCCCCTGTTCCTTGGCCCATTTGATGAAGTCGGCAACGATCAGGAAGTAGCCCGGAAAGCCCATCTTCTTGATGATGCCAAGCTCATAATTGAGCCGCTCGATATAGGTCTCTTTCGGCGCGTAGAGCTGCGGCGCTTCTGCAAGGCGCTGCTCCAGCCCCTCCTCTGCCTGAACGCGCAACTCTTCAAACTCGGAGCGTGTGCCGTCGCCAAAGTTCGGCAGGATCGGCTCATGCGTGCGCGCACGCACCGCGCAGCGTTTCGCAATCTCCACCGTCGAGGCGACCGCTTCCGGCAGATCGGCAAAAAGCTCAATCATGTCGGCAGGTGCTTTCAGGTACTGGTCCGGCGAGACCCGCTTGCGATCGTCCTGACCAAGATATTCGCCATTCGCGATACACATCATCGCGTCATGGGCGTGGGCATGCTTCGGATTCAGGAACCGCGCATCATGGGTGGCGACCACTGGCAGGCCGAGCTTGTAGGCCGCTTCCAGCAAGCCCGGCTCACTGTCTGCCTCTTCCGGCAGGCCATGCCGCGTCAGCTCGACATAGCAGCGCCCCGGATAAGCCTGCGCAAAGCTGGACAGGGTCGCCTCGGCATCAGCTTGCTTGTTCTTCAGGATGTACTGCGCGGCCTCGCCCCGCATCCCGCCGGACAGAAGGATCAGGCCGTCTGTCTTCTCAAACAGATGCTCTCTCTTGAGGCGCGGCACACCATCCGCCGCCTCAAGATAGGCATAGGATGACAGCTCCATGAGACGTTTGTAGCCAATCTCGTTCTGGGCATAGACAGACACCTGCGTCAGCCATTCCTGATGTCCGCCATCCGTTACATCGAAGCAGCACGCCATGATCGGCTGAACGCCAGCGCCAGATAGCGTTTCGGAAATCTCCAGAGCGCCAAACAGATTATTCCTGTCGGTCACCGCAACGGCCGGCACCCCATTGCCAACGGCCCACGCTTTAAGATCCTTTGGCGTAATCATGCTCTCGAGAAGCGAGAAGCTGGTACGCACGGCAAGATGGATAAAAAGCGGCTCGGACAAGGCGGGCTCCTCTCAGGCGAGGATTATGCCCCGTAATGCCAGTGAGTCGAAGGGCTCAGCCTGCAAAGGCTGTGAGTTTTCCTGCCTTCAGCGTCAGCACCCGGTCCATATGCTGGTTGAGCGCCATATTGTGGGTGGCGACGAGGACCGCAGCCCCCTCCATACGCGCAATCTTGATCAGGCTGGCAAAGACACGCTCGGTCGTTGCCGGGTCGAGATTGCCGGTCGGCTCATCGGCGATGACCAGCTTGGGGTCATTTACCAGGGCGCGGGCAATCGCGACGCGCTGCTGCTCACCGCCTGACAACGCACCTGGCTGGTGATCAACCCGCTCTGAGAGGCCCATCTCGGCCAGAAGCTCGCGGGCCTTTTCGCGCGCAAGGCTCCGCTTTACGCCATTCACCATGAGCGGCAT
This sequence comes from Henriciella algicola, assembly GCF_003576245.1. GTDB lineage: Bacteria > Pseudomonadota > Alphaproteobacteria > Caulobacterales > Hyphomonadaceae > Henriciella > Henriciella algicola. The sequence continues at coordinate 278,048 of NZ_QWGA01000007.1, read as the reverse complement.
CGCGACATTATCGAGCGCGTTGAACTCCGGCAGCAAATGGTGAAACTGGTAGACGAAACCGAGCTTCTCGCGGCGAAGGCGCGTGCGAACAGCGTCCGACAGGTTCAGAACACCTTCACCATCCAGCAGGACTTCGCCGCCCTCGGCGCGCTCCAGAAGGCCAGCCGTATGCAACAGCGTCGACTTGCCAGACCCCGAAGGACCGACAAGACCGACCAGCTCACCGCGGTTCAGCGTCAGGTCGGCATGATCCAGGACCTGAAGGACGGTTGGGCCAGAGCGGTATTCGCGAACGATGCCGCGAAGTTCAAGAACAGGTGCAGCGCTCATCACTCGAACCTCAACGCATCAACAGGATCGAGACGTGCCGCGCTCCAGGCCGGCCAGATCGCCACAAGGATCGACATGCTCATCGCCCACAGCGTCGTGAATACAGCCTCCGCCCAATCGAGCTCTGCCGGCAGGCCATCGAGGCCATAGACTTCGGCATCGAAGATATCGCGGCCGAGAATGGAGCTCAGGAAGCCTTCGACCACACCAATATTCAGCACGATCAACACGCCCAGCACGAGGCCGATCAGCGCGCCCGTCAGACCAAGGATTGCGCCAATCATGATAAAAATCCGCATGATCGCGCCGCGCGGCGTACCAATGGTGCGAAGGATCGCGATGTCGCGCGTCTTGTTCTTCACGAGCATCACAACGCCCGTGATGATATTCAGCGCCGTAATGGTGATCAGGATTAGCATGATGACCCGCATCATGCCGCGCTCGACGTTCAGCGCGTTGAAATAAGCTGCGCGCCGCAGCTTCCAGTCCTCGACTCGTAGCCCGCCTGTCAGAGACCGGATTTCTGCCATGATCGGCTCAGTCCGCATCGGATTGTAGAGCCGCGCATCGATGGCCTGATACTCATTGCGCTTGTTGAAGAAGAGCTGCGACTGCTGCATCGGCATCAGCACGTAAAGCTTGTCGAGTTCGACACTGCCGGTCGTGAACGTGTCGCCGATCGTATAGGCCTTGGAGCGCGGCGTGACACCGAACGGCCCGGCCACACCCTCAGGCGCAATCAGCGTGATCTTGTCGCCAATGCGAAGCCCCAGATCCTGCGCAAGAAAGGCGCCGATCAGAACCACATCGCCGCCATTGCGCCCCTCGCCGAAACCGGCTGCATCCGCCGTCGACTGGCCGCCTTCGAGATAAGGCAGGTTTCCGATGTCTTCGGTCCGGACACCGCGCACAATGGCGCCCGTCCGGCCATATTCGGACGTCGCCAGCACCTGTTGCTCGATGATCGGGAAGGCATGCTCGACGCCTTCGAGTTCGATGATCTCATTCGTCAGGACGTCGACATCGGCTTCAGGCAGCCCGCCAACGGAAACGAAGACATGCCCCTGCCCGCCAAGAAGCGCGTTCAGCAACGTAGAGCGAAAGCCCGCCATAACCGACATGATGACGATAAGCGCCGTCACGGCCAGCATGATGCCAAAGAAGGATATGATAGAGATGAGCGACACACCGCCATGCTGGCGGCGTGCGCGCAGATAGCGCCAGGCGAGCGCGCGTTCCACCTGGCCGAAAGGCGCAGCTTTCGCCATCAGTCGGCCTTCACCATCTCGATGGCCTGCTCCAGCGTCATGTCGGACTTCTCGCCGGTCTTGCGGTTCTTCACCTCGACCAAGCCAGCCTCGACACCGCGCGGGCCAATAACGATCTGCCAAGGCAGGCCAATGAGGTCCATCCGGTTGAACTTCGAGCCCGGGCGCTCATCGGTCTCATCATAGAGCACGTCGAGACCGGCCGCCTGCAGCGCTGCGTAGGCGCCGTCAGCCACGCCCGAGACCGTTTCGTCCTTCGGCTTCATCGAGATGAGGCCAACATCAAACGGCGAAACGGCTTTGGGCCAGACAATGCCGTTCTCGTCATGGCAGGCCTCAATGATGCCGCCGACCAGGCGCGAGACGCCAATACCATAACTGCCCATCTGCACCGGCACATTCTCACCCTCGGCGGTCTGCACAGTGGCATTCATCGCCTTGGAATATTTCGTGCCGAAGAAGAAGATATGGCCAACCTCGATGCCGCGCGCCGACACCTGACGGTCTTCCGGCACCTTGGCGAATTCGGCCTCGTCATGTTTTTCCTCGGTCGCCGCATAGTATTGCGTGCGCTTTTCCATGACGTCTGACAACTCACCATCAAAATCGAGGTCCAGCCCCGGCGCTGGCACATCCAGCAGCGCCCGGTCACAGAACACAGCGCTTTCGCCCGTATCGGCGAGTATGATGAACTCATGGCTAAGGTCGCCGCCGATCGGGCCGGTGTCGGCCTGCATCGGAATAGCGGTCAGCCCCATCCGGTCGAAAGCATTAAGATAGGCGCAGAACATCTTCTGATAGCTCTTGCGCGCGCCTTCCTCGGTGAGGTCGAAGGAATAGGCATCCTTCATCAGGAATTCGCGGCCCCGCATCACACCAAAGCGCGGGCGGATCTCATCACGGAACTTCCACTGCGTGTGATAGAGGTTCAGCGGCAGCGCCTTGTAGCTCTTCACATAAGCGCGGAAGACGTCGGTGATCAGCTCTTCATTGGTCGGGCCGAACAGCATCTCGCGCTCATGGCGGTCGGTGATACGCAGCATCTCCTTGCCATAGGCCTCATAGCGCCCGCTCTCCTGCCAGAGCTCAGCCTGCTGGATCGTCGGCATGAGCAGCTCAACCGCCCCTGCCCGGTCCATTTCCTCGCGGACGATCTGCTCGATCTTCTTGAGGACACGAAAGCCGAGCGGCAGCCAGGTATAGATACCGGCGCCATTCTGGCGGACCATGCCGGTGCGCAGCATGAGCTGGTGCGAAACGATGGCCGCGTCAGCTGGCACATCCTTGGAAACTGGCAGGAAATATCTGGACAGGCGCATTGAGACTGGCTCACTCCTAACAAGGCGGGTCGCGGCCCCCTGTGTTATTGTCAGTCGCTGCAATTGGCTAGTGTGCGCCTGCAAGCACGCAGCGCTTTTTCACGCCGGGTTGCTCAGGCGCCGTAAAAGCGCAGCAATGGCACGACGATGATGCCGGCGATTGCCGTGCACACCACCGCGCCAATCGTCGCCCAGACCGCTTTCTTGGCCAGCATCGGCTCAGCCGGTGCGCCCTCTTCAGTGCCTTCCGGGATTTCGCCATCCTCGAACTGGCCGCGCACGCCAATCGGCAGGACGACGAACAGGCACATCCACCAGGATATGCAGAAGATGACGATACCGCCGACCAGTGACATTAGTGGTCGCCCTTCGGGGTCTCCATCAGCTCGACGAGGACACCGTTCGAGTTCTTGGGGTGCACGAAGACAATCGGGGTCCCATGCGCGCCAATACGTGGCTCACCAAGCACGGTCGCGCCGCGCGTCTTCATCACCTCGACGGCCTGATGAATATCAGCCACTTCGAAGCAGACATGGTGCTGGCCGCCCTTCGGGTTCTTCTGGATGAAGTTATGGATCGGGCTTTCTTCGTTCAGCGGCTCGATCAGCTCGATCTGGCTGTTCGGCAGGTTCACAAAGCAGACTTTCACGCCCTGCGCAGGCATGTCGAACGGCTCGGTAATGTCGGTCGCGCCATACAGCGTCTTGTAGGTCTCGATCGCATCGGGAAGCGACGGCACAGCAACACCGACATGGTTCAGCGGGCCCAGTTTGAAGTCTTCAGCCATTTTATCCCTCACACTCTCATAACCATGACATCGACCAGCGGCTTGCGCCCGAAGGTCCTCTCGCACGCCTTGCGGATGGCCCGCACCAGCGTGGTTTCAACTGCGTCGTCATCTAGGCGCTTTTTGCGCGAAAGACCATCGAGCGCCTCGTCGCAGGCAGCTTCAATGGCATCGACGGACTCATCGGCGAGGCTACCGTCTTCTTCCGACATGCCGCGTACCGCGAGATGTGGCCCGTCAGCAATGCTGCCCGTTTCATCAAAGGACACGCTGGCCGACACATAGCCGAACTTCGAGATCGCAATCCGCTCCTTCAGGCCTTCAGAGCCTGCAGGCACCAGCCGGTTACCATCAAGGTGCAGCCTGCCGTGGGGCACCGTGTCGATCACTTCGGCTTTCCCGGGGGCAAGCCGGATCATGTCACCATTGCGGGGCGTCACAGCTTCGGGCACCTGCATGGAGCGGGCAAAGCCTGCATGCTCTACGATATGCCGCCGCTCGCCATGGACCGGCACGGAAATACGCGGGCGCACCCACTGATACATCCGTTCCAGCTCATCACGCGCCGGGTGGCCGGACACGTGGATAACGTCTTTCGACATCTTGTCGGTGATGATGCGCACGCCCTTTTCGGCCAGCGCATTTTGCATCTCGAAGATGCCCTTCTCGTTGCCCGGAATGACACGCGAGGAAAAGATGACCGTATCCCCGGCATTCAGCGAGATATGTCGGTGCGTATTGGCCGCAATCCGGCCCAGCGCAGCGCGCTCCTCGCCCTGGCTGCCTGTACAGAGGATCAGGATATTGTCTGCCGGGAAGCTGCCCACATCGGCCTCATTGACGAGGTCAGGCAGGTCTTTCAGCACGCCCGTCTGGACGGCCGCATCGACGATCTTGTGCATGCTGCGGCCCGCGAGGCAGACACTCCGCCCCGCTTGACGCGCCGCTTCGATCACGGTCGACACGCGTGCGACGTTAGACGCAAAGGTCGCCACAGCCACCCTGCCCTTCAGCCCGCCAATCAGCTCGATCAGATTCTTGCGCACGGTCGCTTCAGAGCCGCTTTCGCCATCGACGAAGACGTTCGTGCTGTCGCAGATCATGGCCAGCACGCCTTCGTCTCCGAGCTTTTTCAGCCCATCGACATCGACGCCTTCGCCGATCAACGGATCAGGGTCGATCTTCCAGTCACCTGTGTGTAGGATCGTCCCGGCAGGCGTCTCGATGGCGAGCGCATTCGGCTCCGGAATGGAGTGCGTCAGCGTCATGTAGCGGACCTTGAAAGGCCCAGCTTCGACCTCGCCCTCCAGAGGCACCACATTCACATCGACATGTTTCAGCCCGCGCTCGGCCAGCTTACCGGCGACGAGATGGGCGGTAAACGGCGTCGCATAAAGCGGCGCGCGCAACCGCGGCCATAGCAGCCCAACAGCCCCGATATGGTCTTCATGCGCATGCGTCAGGAAGATCGCGTCGATCTGGTCAGCATGCTCGACGATGAATTCAGGGTCAGGCGTGATGAGGTCGATGCCCGGCGTGGTGTCGTCGCCAAAGGTCACGCCAAGGTCCACAAGGATCCAGCGCCTGTCATGCGCCGGGCCATAGCCATAGGCATTCAGGTTCATTCCGATTTCGCCGCAGCCCCCAAGCGGAAGAAAGACGAGTTCGGGCGTGTCCTTATTTGGCATCGGATCCTTTCCGGTTCCGGCGGTAAATCTCCAGAAGCCCAGACTCCATCAGGGTCTGGTCGTAATGGTCGATGGTCGCGCTCGCACCTTCAAAGAGCGAGGCAACGCCGCCGGTCGCAATGACTGTCATCGGCTGGCCGTATTCTTCCTTCACGCGCCTGACAAGGCCGTCGATGAGGTCGATATAGCCCCAGAAGACGCCCGTCTGCATCGCGGCCACGGTCGAGTCGCCGATAATCTTCTCTGGCCGTTGAATGGCAATTCGCGGCAGCTGGGCCGCTGCATCGTGCAGCGCGCGCATGGAGAGGTTGATGCCGGGGCTGATGATGCCGCCTTCAAACCCGCCATCCGGGCCGACGATGTCCAGCGTCGTTGCCGTGCCGCTATCGATCACGATCAGCGCGCCCGGATAAGCAATGTGCGCTCCGATTGCGGCGACCAGACGGTCAGCACCCACCTGTTCAGGGCGCGGGATGCGAATGGGAACACCAAGCTCCACCGAGGCTTCACCAACGACCAGCGGCTCAGTCGCGAAATAGCGGCGGGCAAGGTTGCGGAAGTTGAACAGCGCCTGCGGCACCACGCAGGAAATCACGCACGCATCGATGTCATAGCTCGACACCTTGCGCATATTCATCAGGGGCTCGAGCCAGACGATATAGTCATCAGCCGTCCGGCGCGCGTCAGTGGCGCTGCGCCACATGGCGACCCAGTCCTCGCCATCATGGAGCGCGAAGACCGTATTCGTATTGCCGACATCAATCGCGAGCAGCATGACTGCCAATCTCCTTTACCAGCTCCACATCGCCTGCACGGATCGTGTGCGTCGTCCCGTCAGCACTTGCAAGTAGCAGCGCGCCATCTGGGCCGACACCCTTGAAGATGCCGCTCTGCGCGTCAGCGCCTTTGCCGACAGTCACCTGCTTGCCCAGTCCTTCGGCATGCTTTTGCCAATCGGCGAGCAGGCTCTCAAAGTCAGATGAGGCCTGCGCGCTGCGTTTCACGAAAGCAGGACGAAGCGCGTCGAGAAACATCTCTGCGTTGACGATCTGAGGTGCGCCAAGGTCCAGCAGGCTCGTTGCCGCCTGCCCTGCGCCTTCAGGCGCAAACCGGACATTCACCCCCATGCCACACGCGACCCAGCAGGACTTCGCCGTCGTGGTGCCAGCCTCAACCAGAATACCGCAAAGCTTCTGGCCACTCGCGCGCACATCATTCGGCCATTTCAGCTGAAGCTGACCGCCTTCGATGAAGGCCGACGCGGCATCGAGTATGGCGAGCCCGGCAGCGAAGGGGTAGCGGGTCGCCTTTACCAGCCCGCCCTCTTCTTCAAACAGGGCGGTGACAAACAGATTGCCGGTTGGCGAATCCCATTGGCGGCCAAGGCGACCACGACCAGCGGTCTGCTTGCGTCCGGCAATCCAGACCGGTCCGAAATCATCGGCCTGCGCCCGCCTGCGAGCTTCTTCATTCGTACTGTCGATCTCGTCGAACCAGAGAACTGGTGCGTCTGGTCTCACTGAATGAACCCGGCCGACGCTTGCGTCGCCCAGTCAATGAATGGCGACACGAAGACGAAGAGAACAAGACAGGCAGCCGCGGCCGCATAGACCGAAAGGGCCACCGTCGCACCTACCGGCTGGAACCGCTCTGCTGGCTCCTTCACCCACATCACCAGAATGATGCGGAGATAGTAACCGAATGCGATCACGGAGCTTAGCACCAGCACGATGAGCAGCGGCAGGAGACCGGCATTCCAGCCTGCCTGGAACACGACCAGCTTACCGATAAAGCCAACGGCGAGCGGGAAACCTGCAACCGAAATCACGAGGATCGTCAGCGCGATGGCAAGACCCGTACGGCGGCGCACAAGGCCAGCGAGCTCATCAATGCTCTCGACCATACCGCCTTCGCGGCGCATCGACAGGACACCGCCAAAGAGACCGATGGATGCGATGACATAGGTCGTCATGAACACCAGAAGCGCTGCCGCGCCATACTCGGCACCTGCCGCGACAGCGACCAGCGCATAGCCCATATTGGCGATCGAGGAATAACCAAGAAGCCGCTTCAGGTTCGTCTGGATCAGCGCACCGAAGGCGCCAATCAGCATCGAAAGCGTCGCAATGATGCCGATGATCATCTGCCAGTCTTCGAACACGCCAGAAAACGCGGTGAAGAGCAGGTTTGCGAAGACCACCATGCTCGCCATTTTCGGCGCCGTCGCGAAGAAGGCGACAACCGGGCTCGGCGCGCCTTCATAGACGTCCGGCGTCCAGACGTGCATCGGCGCTGCCGACACCTTGAACGCCATGCCGGAAATCATCAGCACCATGCCGAAAACAAGGCCAATCGTGCGCTCAGAACTCGCGATATCGCCATAGTCGACCGACCCGGTGAAACCATAGACCAGCGAAATGCCGTAAAGCAGGATGCCCGAGGCCAGCGCGCCCAGAACGAAATACTTCAGGCCGGCTTCCGAAGAGCGGATCGAGTCGCGGTGGAACGATGCCAGCACATAGGACGAAAGGCTGAGCGTCTCGATACCCATATAGAGCGTCATCAGGTTCGACGCCGAAAGGATGATCCCCATGCCGAGTGAGGCAAAGATCACCAGAAGCGGGTATTCGTAACGGATCGTCTCATGGCGCTTGAGGAAACCCTCAGCCATGAGCAGCGTCACGGCACCGGCTACGAAGCTGATACATTTGGCAAAGTTCACGAACGGGCCGGTCGTGACGAGGCCGCCAAAGGCTTCGCCGCCTTCCCAGTTCATGATGACAACGAGTGCGGCCAGCAGGAGCGTAGCCGCGCCCAGCTTGAAGGACAGGCCGTTGAAACGGTCGCCCATATAAGCGCCAGCAAGCACACCGGCCAGGCCAGCGAGCGCAAGCAGCAGCTCCGGGCCAATGGCAGAGATCATCGCCTGAAAGTCGAGCATAATGTGCCTCTATCCTCCGGTGATCATCTGAAGCGCGCGCAGGCTGCTTTCGCGCGTGATGTCGAATACGAGATTTGGCGTGACGCCAAGCAGGATGGTGCCGATGATGAGCGGGACAATGGTGACAAGGTCCTTCTTGCCGACATCGGTGATGTTTTCGAGCGCCGGGTTGGTAACCGGGCCGAAAACCGTGCGACGGTAGAGCGTCAGCATGTAGACAGCCGAGAATATCACACCGAGCGCCGCGCCAGCTGCTGCCCAGGTGGAGGCCTGGAAGGCGCCTGTCATGGTCAGGATTTCCCCGACAAAGCCACTGGTGCCAGGCAGGCCGACATTGGCCATGGTGAACAGCATGAAGATGGCCGCATAGATCGGCATCTTGTTCACGAGGCCGCCATAGGCTGCGATCTCACGGGTATGAACGCGGTCATAGACCATGCCGACGATGAGGAAGAGCGCGCCGGAGATAAGCCCGTGCGAGATCATCTGGAAGATCGCGCCCTGCACGCCGACCTCGGTGAAGGAGAAGATGCCGAGCGTCACGAAACCCATATGGGCGACGGACGAATAGGCGATCAGCTTTTTCATGTCGGTCTGGCGGAAAGCGACAAGCGATGCATAGACGATGGCAATCACCGACAGCGCGAACATCATAGGCTGGAAGAACTCACTCGCATCCGGGAACATCGGCAGCGAGAAGCGAAGGAAGCCATAGCCGCCCATCTTCAGCAATACGCCTGCCAGGATCACAGAACCGGCCGTCGGCGCCTGAACGTGCGCATCCGGAAGCCAGGTGTGGACCGGCCACATGGGCAGCTTCACCGCGAATGACGCAAAGAAGGCAAGCCACAACCAGGTCTGCACTTCAGGTGCGAAGGCATAGGTCTCCAGCACCATGATGTCGGACGTGCCAGCCTGCAGGTACATGAAGACGATGGCCGCCAGCATGAAGAGCGAGCCGAGCAGCGTGTAGAGGAAGAATTTGAACGAGGCGTAGATACGGTCCGCCCCGCCCCACACACCGATGATGATGAACATCGGGATGAGGCCTGCTTCGAAGAAGACATAGAACAGGACGAGGTCCATCGCGCAGAACACGCCGATCATGAAGGTCTCGAGGACGAGGAACGCGATCGTATATTCGGTCAGGCGGTGCTTCACCGTGCCATAGGACGCAATGAGGCTGATCGGCGTCAGCAGCGTCGTCAGCAGGATCAGCAGAAGCGACATGCCATCAATGCCCAGCTTGTACTGGATGCCGGCAAACCAGCTCACCTGTTCGACAAGTTGATAGCCCGGCGCATCGACCTCGAAGCTCGCCAGCATGACCAGCGACGCCACGAAAGTGGCCGCCGAGAAGATCAGGCCCGCCATGAGCGACTGGCGCCCACGCGTCTCTTCATCCTGGCCATTGCTGCCCGTGGCTGCCTGCACAAGCATGATCAGCAAGGCACCAGCCAGCGGCAGGAAGGTGACCGCTGTCAGAATTGGGAAATTGCCCATCAGCCCGCGCCTCCGACACGCCAGAAGATCACCGCGCCAAAGACGAGGGCCGCAAGGATGATCACGAATGCATAATGATAAAGATAACCGGTGTGCATGGCCGACAGACGGCGCGAGCCCCACCGAACGAGCGACGTCACGCCATCCGGGCCGAAGCCGTCAATGATGCGCTTGTCGCCGGTTTTCCAGAAGAAGCCGCCCAGCCAGCTCGTGCCCTTGACGAAGGTCGCATTGTAGATCTCGTCAAAGTACCACTTGTTGGCGAACAGGCTGTGCAGTGGGCCGCCCGATGCCGCGATCTTCGCCCCGAAACCCCGGTTGAAGAAATAGGTAAAGGTCGCGATCAGAAAGCCGGTCACCGTCACGAAGAGCGGCGCCCAGAACACCCATTCCGGCACATTGTACTTGTCAGCCAGCACGGTGTTGTCCGCCGCGTTGTAGATCGCGCCAGCCCAGAACTCGGCCTGATGGTGACCCACAAAGGAGTCGTAGAAGACAAAGCCGGCAAAGATCGCCCCGAGCGACAGGAGACCGAGCGGGATCAGCATGACGAGCGGGCTCTCATGCGGGTCGCCATGATGGCCATGGTCATCATGGCCATGATCGTCATGCGCAGCGTGATCATCATGACCATGCGCCTCTGCCGGGATCGAGTCCTCACGCGGGCCGTGGAACGTCATGTAGATGAGGCGCCAGGAATAGAAGCTGGTCAGCAGCGCAGCCACGATACCGAAGATGAAGGCGAGCACACCAAAGCTCACACCGTTCGATCCGGCCGCAAACGTCGTCTCGATGATGGCATCCTTGGAGAAGAAGCCTGCAAAACCGAACGATGTGTGCGGAATACCAAGACCGATGATGGCAATCGTACCGATCATCATCGCGGCATAGGTCAGCGGCATGAACTTCGCGACACCGCCCATGCGGCGCATGTCCTGCTCATGGTGCATCCCGTGAATGACAGAGCCTGCCCCGAGGAAGAGAAGCGCCTTGAAGAAGGCGTGCGTGAACAGGTGGAACATCGCGGCCTGATAGGCGCCGATACCAGCGGCAAAGAACATGTAGCCAAGCTGCGAACACGTTGAATACGCAATGACGCGCTTGATGTCGTTCTGCGCCATGCCGACCGTCGCCGCATAAAGCGCGGTCACAGCACCGATCAGCGTCACCATGCCGGCAGCGAACGGTGCGTACTCATAGATCGGCGATACGAGACAGACGAGATAGACACCCGCCGTCACCATGGTCGCGGCGTGAATGAGCGCGGAAACCGGCGTCGGGCCCTCCATGGCGTCCGGCAGCCAGACGTGCAGGAAGAACTGCGCCGACTTACCCATTGCACCGATGAAGAGAAGCACACCGATCAGCTCAAGCGCCGGAACGTTGAGGCCGAGGAATGGCACGATCAGCTCGCGGATCGGCGCAGCCTCAGCAAGCGCCAGCGGCGTTACGGTCGCATTCTCACGGATGGCGCTCAGCACAGGCTCGAACTCAACCGAACCGAACACCACGAACACACCCATGATACCGAGCGCGAGACCGAAGTCGCCGACGCGGTTTGTCACGAAGGCCTTGATGGCAGCGCTGTTCGGGGCTGCTTTCGTATACCAGAAGCCGATGAGCAGGTAGGACGCGAGACCAACACCTTCCCAGCCAAAGAAGAGCTGGATGAAATTGTCCGCCGTCACCAGCATGAGCATCATGAAGGTAAAGAGCGACAGATAGGCAAAGAACCGCGCCCGGTGCGGGTCTTCGCTCATATAGCCCCATGAATAGAGGTGGACGAGGCCGGAAACGCCCGTGATGACCGCCATCATGACGATGGACATCGCATCGACGCGGAGCGCCCAGTCAGCCTGGAATTGGCCAACATCCATCCAGTTCAGCAGCGTGATGATGTGCTGGACCGGCGCGACGACGGCCGCCCCATGATCCCCGGCTGCTGGCGCTGCGGTATGCACCGCCTCCGCGACACCGCCGCCAAAGGCGAACATGAAAAGCTGGATGACCGACAGGATGCCAGCAAGCCCGACCGTACCGGTCGTGATCACCATGGCGCCGGTATCGGTCACATATTTCTGGAACACCCCGGCGATCAGGGCAGCGAGGCCCGGCGCCAGGACGATGAAGAGAAGTGCAAAATCAGGAAGCATATCCGGCCTAGCCCTTCATCAGGTCGATGCTCTCGACGGCGATGTCGCCGCGATTGCGGAAGAAAACAACGAGAATGGCGAGCCCGACGGCCGCTTCGGCAGCAGCCACTGTCAGAACCAGCATGGCGAAGATCTGGCCGACAATCGTGCCCGAGAACACCGAGAAGGCGACCAGGTTGATATTGACGGACAGAAGGATGAGCTCGATCGCCATCAGGATGACGATAATATTCTTGCGGTTCACGAAGATGCCGACGACACCCACCGTGAACAGGATAGCCGAGACAGCCAGGAAGTGATTGACGGTAATATCCATGACCTAAAGCCCCTTGCCTGACTCAACGTCGATGCGGCGGATCGCATCCTTGCGGGTGCGTGCGGTCTGCTTGGCGATGTTCTGGCGCTTCACATGCGGCTTGTGGCGCAGAGTCAGGACAATCGCGCCGATCATGGCGACCAGCAGGATGATACCGGAGAGTTGGAACAGCAGCAGGTATTCGGTGTACATCACCTGCCCGATGGCCTCGGCGTTTGTTGCCGCGCCCGGATTGGCGTTGATCTCATCACCTGTCGTGGCGCGCGCAAAGGTCACCAGCGCAATCTCGGCCGCGAATGCGACACCCACCAGGGCGGCAAACGGCCAGTAGCCCAGCGTGCCCTGCTTCAGCTCGACGAAATCGACATCCAGCATCATGACCACGAACAGGAAGAGCACCGCGACCGCGCCGACATAGACGACGACCAGCAACATGGCGAGGAACTCCGCCCCGATCAGGACGAGCAGGCCCGCAGATGTAAAGAAGGCCGTGATCAGCCAGAGCACGGAATGAACCGGGTTCTTGGCGGCAATCACGGCGACTGCCGAGACCGTCACGATCGCTGCCAATATGTAAAAGGCGATGAGTTCCACCGGTGTGAGCCCCAATGTTGCCAGCGGTCAGACCGCTGCAGGAAAGTGAAGGCGCCCCGCCCTAACGGTACGGCGCGTCGAGTTCAAGATTGCGTGCGATGAGGCGCTCCCAGCGGTCGCCATTCGCAAGCAGACGGTCTTTGTCGTAATACAGTTCTTCGCGGGTTTCGGTCGCGAATTCGAAGTTTGGCCCTTCGACGATGGCGTCTACCGGGCAGGCTTCCTGACAGAAGCCACAATAGATGCACTTCACCATGTCGATGTCATAGCGGGTCGTGCGGCGCGAACCATCTTCGCGCGGCTCCGCCTCAATGGTGATCGCCTGTGCTGGGCAGATCGCTTCGCAGAGTTTGCACGCGATGCAGCGCTCTTCGCCATTCGGATAACGGCGCAGCGCATGCTCGCCGCGGAAACGCGGGCTGAGCGGGTTCTTCTCGAACGGGTAGTTCACGGTCGCCTTGCGCTTGAACATTTCCTGGATGCCGATTTTGAAGGCATGCAGGAAGTCCGTCATCATGGCGCCGCGGAGGGACTGAACGATGTTCATGCCTGAACTCCTGTGTAAACGACATAGCCTGCAACGATGAAGACGGCGGCCAGCGAGGTCGGAAGGAAGATCTTCCAGCCAAGGCGCATCAGCTGGTCATAGCGATAGCGCGGCACGACAGCCTTCACGAGTGCAAACAGGAAGAAGCAGAAAACGGTCTTCGCCATGAACCAGGCGAGGTGACCAAGATTGACCATCCAGACCGGGAAGTTCGAGACGAACTCTTCGCCGAACGGAATTGGCCCGTGCCAGCCGCCAAGGAAGAGCAGCGTCATCATCGAGCACATCAGCACGATGTTGAGATACTCACCGATCATGAAAAGGAGGTACGGCGTGGAGGAATACTCCACCTGATAGCCGGCTACGAGTTCGGATTCCGCTTCCGGAAGGTCGAATGGCGGGCGGTTGGTTTCAGCCAGCGCCGAGATGAAGAACATCACGAAGACGACCACCATCACCGGGAACAGTATGATGTTGTTGAAGCTGAACACGTGCCAGGTCCAGAAGCCGCCCGACTGGTTGTTCGCGATGTCGCTGAGGTTCATCGATCCTACGAGAAGGATCACCGTGATGATGATGAAGCCGATAGAGACTTCATAAGACACCATCTGCGCTGCAGAGCGCAGCGAGCCGAGGAACGGGTATTTCGAGTTCGATGCCCAGCCGCCCATGATGATGCCGTAGACACCAAGCGAGGAGACGGCGAACAGGTAAAGAATGCCGACATTAAGGTCAGCAACGACCCAGCCTGGCGCAACCGGAATCACGGCCCAGGCGGCAAATGCCAGTGTCAGCGACAGGATGGGCGCCAGAAGGAAGACCGTCTTGTTCGCGCCCGCCGGAATGATGATTTCCTTCAGCAGGAATTTGCCGAAGTCCGCAAAACTCTGAAGCAGGCCGAAAGGCCCGACAACGTTGGGGCCTTTGCGCATCATCACAGCTGCCCAGACCTTGCGGTCCATGAGCAGGAGGAAGGCCAGCGAAAGCAGCAGGACAACCGTAAACAGCAGGATCTGACCAATGACGGTCAGCCAGCCGAAAAGCAGTCCATGTTCCTGGATGAATGCACTCATGGCGCTCGCCTACTCCGCTGCTACCGGCGTTTCAAGGCCACGCTTCATGAGCGAGCATTCCGCCATCGTCTTTGACGCCCGTGCGATCGGGTTGGTCAGATAGAAATCTTCGAAGGGCGCTTCAAAAGGACGCGCTCCGGCGAGGGTTTTGGCCTTTTCAGGCGCCTTGGACAGCGCCTCATGGCCGGACTTGCCCGGGGCAAAGCCAAGACCTGCAAAGACCGGATTATGCTCGCGAATCTGTTCGCGAAGCTGGTCTGCCGAATCATAGGACAGCGGCTTGCCGGTGAGCTCGGAAAGCGCGCGGAAGATCGCCCAGGCCTCACGGGCCTCGCCTTTCGGCTGGACGGCCTTACCGGTCATCTGCACGCGGCCTTCGGTGTTCACATAGGTCGCTTCCATCTCGGTATAGGCCGCAGAAGGAAGGATAATGTCGGCGCGCGATGCGCCGCGATCACCGTGCGAACCGACATAGATCACGGTCGTATCGCCAAGTTTGCTGAGGTCGAGTTCGTCAGCGCCCAGAAGGACCAGCGTATCAACGCCGCCTTCGAGCATGGCCTTCGTATCAAGACCGCCCTCGCCCGGCACGAAACCGGTATCGAGCGCGCCGACGCGGCCAGCTGCATTGTGAAGCACGCCAAAGCCGCTCCACTCCTCGGTGATTGCACCTGCATCGAGCGCGATCTGGTGCGCAGCGTTCAGCACATCCAGCCCATTCTCACCAACCAGCGCATGCTCACCAACGACAACCATTGGGCGCTTGGCATTCTTGAAAGCTTTGACGAAAGCGCTGTCGCCTTTCAGCAGGCCATCAAGGTCTGCCGGGCCCGTGCCGAGGTGATCGTAGTCATAGGTGAGGTCGACGCCTTCGCCGACCAGACCGACCTGAAGATCATTCCAGAGCCAGGCCTTACGAATACGTGCGTTCCAGACCGAAGCTTCCACACGCGGATTGGTGCCGATCAGCAGGAGCGCATCGGCCTCCTCAACGCCCATCAGCGTCGGGTTCAGAATGTACTTCTCACGAACACCATCAGCGCCATAGGTTGCGCCTGCCGGGCGGCAATCAGTCGATGCAATGTCGAGGCTGCGAGCAAGGTCCAGCGCCGCGCGGGCCTGTTCAACTTCGACGAGGTCACCTGCGATGAAGCCCGTCTTCTCTTTCGAGGCTTTCAACGCCTCTGCGGTCTTCTGGAGCGCCTCGCTCCAGCTTGCCGGACGCAGCTTGCCATTCTCGCGAACATAAGGCTTGTCGAGGCGCTGGCGGGCAAGGCCGTCCCAGACGAAGCGCGACTTGTCTGACAGCCACTCCTCGTTCACCTCTTCATTGATGACCGGCATGATGCGCATCACGCCAGCACCCTTGGCGTCGACGCGGATGCCCGCGCCCATCGCATCCATGATGTCGATCGACTCGGTCTTGCGCAGCTCCCATGGGCGCGCATTGTAAGCATAAGGCTTCGACGTCAGCGCGCCGACCGGGCAAAGGTCGATGACATTGCCGGAAAGCTCCGACGACAGCGACTTTTCCAGATAAGTCGTGATCTCGGCATCCTCGCCGCGCGAAATCATGCCCAGCTCTTCGACACCGGCGACTTCGGCCGCAAAGCGCACACACCGCGTACACTGGATACAGCGGGTCATTATCGTCTTGACCAGCGGTCCCATATTCTTGTTCTCGACCGCGCGCTTGTTCAGCGCATAGCGCGAGCCGGATCGGCCATAGGCCATGGCCTGGTCTTGCAAGTCACACTCACCGCCCTGGTCGCAGATCGGGCAATCCAGCGGGTGGTTGATGAGGAGGAACTCCATCACCCCGTTACGGGCCTTCTCGACATAGTCGCCTGACGTCAGGATGTTCGGCGGAGTGCCATCAGGGTTGAGGCGCATGTCGCCAACGGTCTGGGCGCAGCTCGCAATCGGCTTCGGCGCGCCCTTCCACTGAACCAGGCACATACGGCAATTGCCGGCCACCGATAGGCGCTCATGATAGCAGAAGCGCGGAATCTCGGCGCCAGCTTCCTCACACGCCTGCATCAGCGTGTAGTGCTTGGGCACCTCAATGTCCTTGCCATCGATGTTCAGTTTGAAAAGGTCGTCAGCCATCGCTTTAGAACTCTTGTACGGGATTGAATTTCGTCTCGCGCGACAGCGAATTCCAGCGCGCAAGGAGATAGGTCGGAACGATCACCAGCAGGCTGTCCAGCATCGTGGACGGGCGCCAGACCCGCATCACGAGCATGTCATGCGCAAGCGTCAGCACAAGTGACAGCACAGACACCCCCAGGATCACCCAGAGATACTTGGTCGAGACCAGCGACAGGATGCCGAGCACGATCATAGCGCTCATATGCATCACTGGCAGCAAAACTGAATTCAGCGCCAGCACATCCACGCCGAAATACTGCGCTATGACGATCAGGGCGAACGTATTCGTCCCGATGATCACGGCGCACCAGATGGTCGTGAGGATGTTGCGGAGCGTGCTCATCAGTCGTGTCTGCCCTACTCCGCTGCCACGTTTGCGCCCTGCACCATGGTGCGCGGCGCCCGGTATTCGGAAATGCGGTCTTCGATCTCATGGCGGAAGTGGCGGATGAGGCCCTGTACCGGCCAGGCCGCAGCATCGCCAAGGGCGCAGATCGTGTGACCTTCGACTTGACCTGCGACGTCGAGCAGCATGTCGATATCCGACATCTCTGCCTGCCCTTTGGCCATCCGCTCCAGCACGCGCCACATCCAGCCCGTGCCCTCACGGCACGGCGTACACTGGCCGCAGCTCTCATGCTTGTAGAAGTAGGAAATCCGCGCAATCGCCTGGATGAGGTCCGTGGACTTGTCCATCACGATGACAGCCGCGGTACCAAGACCTGAACGCAGGTCCCGCAGCGTGTCGAAATCCATATAGGCGTCCATGATCTGCTCGGCCGGCACCATCGGCACCGATGAGCCACCCGGGATCACCGCCTTCAGATTGTCCCAGCCGCCACGAATACCGCCGCAATGGGTCTCGATGAGATCACGGAAAGTGATCGACATCTCTTCTTCGACATTGCACGGCTTGTTCACATGGCCGGACACGCAGAACAGCTTCGTGCCGGTATTGTTCGGACGGCCAAAGCCCGCAAACCACTCGGCGCCGCGGCGCAGAATGGTCGGCGCAACCGCGATCGACTCGACATTGTTCACTGTTGTCGGGCAGCCATAGAGGCCAGCATTGGCCGGGAATGGAGGCTTCAGGCGCGGCTGGCCCTTCTTGCCTTCGAGGCTTTCGAGCAGCGCCGTCTCCTCGCCGCAGATATAGGCACCTGCGCCATGGTGGACGTAGAGATCGAAATCCCAGCCATTCTTGTTGTTCTTGCCGATCAGGCCCGCCTCATAGGCTTCCTTCACCGCCTTCTCGAGCGCTTCGCGCTCGGCAATGTATTCGCCGCGCAGATAAACGTAGCAGGCATGCGCGCGCATCGCATAGGACGCAACCATACAGCCTTCAATTAGAAGGTGCGGGTCATGGCGCATGATCTCGCGGTCCTTGCACGTCCCCGGCTCGGACTCGTCCGCATTGACGACCAGATAGTGCGGCCGGTCACGGACTTCCTTCGGCATGAAGGTCCATTTGAGGCCCGTCGGGAAGCCAGCACCGCCGCGGCCACGAAGGCCGGACGCCTTGATCTGGTCGCAGATCCATTCCGGCGTCTGCTGCAGCATCTCACGCGTGAGATGCCAGGCACCGCGCTTCTTGGCCGCTTCAAGGCCTGGCGAGTGCGCGCCGTAAAGATTGGTGAAGATGCGATCCTTGTCCTGCAGCATTAGCTCTTGTCCTCAGATGCAAGTGTCTTGGCCTGCTCGATCCAGGATTCCCGCTCAATCCGGCCCCGGAAAGACAGATACCCGTCAACCCATTTCACATTATCGCCGCTCCATGCCGCGATCTGCGCAAAGGTGTTCACACCAAGCTCATTGAGCTGTTTCTCAATTTTCGGCCCGATGCCCTTGATTTTCTTGAGATCATCACCGCCTTCAGCATTGGCCTCAGATGCGGCTGGACGCTCACCCTCAAGCTCCACCTCTTCGTCGGCAGCTTCCACCGTCGCCTTGGAGGGCTCTTCGCGGTCGGTATTGGTCGGTTTCGAACGGGCCGGCTCACCCTTGGCTTCCGGCTCAGGGTTATCGCCCTTCGTCGCTTCTGGAAGGTTCGGCAGCCCGGACACACCATTTCGCGAACCGTCAAACAGGGCCGCCTCTTTCAGCGTCGTCGCCCCGCCAATCGGCGCACTGTTCTGGCGATCGACAAACGTCCCCGGAGGCACGTCGACACCCCCAGCAAGGCGCGACAGGATCTCATCGAGAGACTCCGGCGTCAGGTCCTCATAGTAATAGTCATTGATCTGGACCATCGGCGCATTCACGCAGGCGCCGAGGCACTCGACCTCTTCCCAGGACAGGCGGCCATCATCGGTCACGGCCATCTTCTTGCCGATACGTTTCTCGCAGACCTTCTTCAGGTCGTTGGCACCGCGCAACATGCAAGGCGTCGTGCCGCAAAGCTGGACGTGATTCTTGCCGACCGGCTGGAGGCGGAACATCGTGTAGAAGGTCGCAACCTCATAGACGCGGATATACGGCATCTCGAGACGGTCAGCGACCGTGCGCATGGCCGGCTCGGACAGCCAGCCATTATTGTCCTTCTGCGCCAGCCACAGCAGCGGGATGACAGCCGAACGCTTCTTGTCCTCTGGGTACTTGCCCAGCCAGAACGCAATCGTCGGCTCTGTTTCGGCTTTGAAAGCGAAAGTCTCGCCCCCAGCCTCAAGATCAAAACGGCGAAGTGCCATTAGCGGTCGATCTCCCCAAACACGATGTCGAGCGAACCCAGTATGGCAGAGACGTCTGCCAGCATATGCCCCTTGCACAGGTGATCCATGGCCGCGAGGTGCGGATAGCCCGGCGCACGGATCTTTGCGCGATATGGTCGGTTCGTCCCGTCAGAAACCAGATACACACCAAACTCACCCTTCGGC
Source organism: Henriciella algicola (assembly GCF_003576245.1). GTDB lineage: Bacteria > Pseudomonadota > Alphaproteobacteria > Caulobacterales > Hyphomonadaceae > Henriciella > Henriciella algicola. The sequence goes on along the minus strand of NZ_QWGA01000007.1, from coordinate 258,505 downwards.
GCCTCGACGCAGGCATAAACCTCGCCTTCGGGCACGTGGAAGCCTTCGGTGTAGAGCTTGAAGTGGTGGATAAGCGCCTCCATCGAGCGCTTCATGTCACCGCGGCGCGGCGGCGACACCTTCGATCCAGCCAGCAGAACTTCGCCTTCCGGCATGTTCTCGATGCACCACTTCATGATGTCGCAGGAGATGAGCATCTCCTCCATCCGGCAGACATAACGGTCGTAATTGTCGCCATTATTGCCGACAACGACCTTGAAGACGTCGCCCGGAATCTCGTCGTAGATTTCGTAGGGCTGCGAACGGCGAAGATCCCATGCGAGGCCAGAGCCACGCACCATGACGCCTGAGAAGCCCCATTCCATGATGATCTTCTCATCCACGACGCCAATATCGACATTGCGCTGTTTGAAGATGCGGTTGTCAGTGATCAGCCCCTCGATATGCGCAATCGCGTCCGGGAAACGGCCACAGAAGTGCAGGATATCGTCGAGAAGATCAGGTGGCAGGTCCTGGTGGACGCCGCCCGGACGGAAATAGGCAGAGTGCATGCGCGAGCCAGAGGCACGCTCATAGAAACCGATCAGCACTTCGCGCTCTTCAAAGCCCCATGTGATCGGGGCCAGCGCACCGCAGTCCATCGCCTGCGTCGTGATGTTCAGCATGTGCGACAGGATGCGGCCGATTTCGGAATACAGCACGCGGATGAACTTGGCGCGGCGCGGCACTTCGAGACCGAGCAGCCGCTCGATCGCAAGGCACCAGGCATGCTCCTGGTTCATCGGCGCGACATAGTCGAGCCGGTCGAAATAAGGCAGGCCCTGAAGGTAGGTCTTGTACTCCAGCAGCTTTTCGGTGCCGCGGTGCAGAAGGCCCACATGGCTGTCGATCCGCTCGACGACTTCGCCGTCGAGGTCCATGATCATGCGGAGCACGCCGTGCGCAGCCGGGTGCTGCGGGCCAAAGTTCAGCGTAAACTTGCGGTCGTCGTCGGAGGACGAAATGTAAGCGCTATCAGCCATTGTCAGCCTCCTTCTCCGCCTTTTCATCGCCCGGCAGGTCTTTGGTCATACCTTCCCACGGCGAAAGGAAATCGAAGTTTCGGTACTCCTGAACCAGGCTCACCGGCTCATAGACGACCCGCTTTTCAAGGTCGTCATAACGCACTTCGGTATAGCCCGTCAGCGGGAAGTCCTTGCGCAGCGGATACCCTTCGAAACCATAGTCGGTCAGGATACGGCGCATGTCCGGGTGGCCGGCAAAGCGGATGCCGTACATGTCAAACGCTTCGCGCTCGAACCAGTCGGCGCTCGGGTGCAGGCCGGTAAGGCTTGGCACAGCCGCGCTCTCATCGGTTGAAACCTTCACACGGATGCGCTGGTTCAGGCGCATCGACAGGAAGTGATAGACGACCTCAAAGCGCTGGCTGTGCTCTGGATAGTCGACACCGCAAATATCGATCAGCGTCTCGAACACGCACTGATTGTCGTCCTTCAGGAATTTCGAAAGGCGCAGGATCGAATCGCGCTCAGCGAGCAGCGTCAGCTCGCCATGCTTCACATGGAAGCTTTTCACCATATCAGCGCACGAGTCGCTGATATGCTCGCCAAGCTCTTTCAGGGCTTCACTCATGACCAGTAAATCCTTTCCGCCTAGCGCTCGATCGAGCCTTCGCGGCGGATCTTCTTCTGAAGTTGCAGCATACCATAGACGAGCGCCTCTGCGGTCGGCGGGCAGCCTGGCACATAGATGTCGACAGGCACGATACGGTCACAGCCGCGAACGACTGAGTATGAATAGTGATAATAGCCGCCGCCATTTGCGCACGAGCCCATGGAAACGACGTAACGTGGCTCCGGCATCTGGTCGTAGACCTTGCGAAGCGCTGGCGCCATCTTGTTGGTGAGCGTACCGGCGACGATCATCACGTCTGACTGACGCGGAGAGCCGCGCGGCGCCATGCCGAAGCGCTCAAGGTCATAACGCGGATTGCCTGCCTGCATCATTTCAACAGCGCAGCACGCCAGACCGAACGTCATCCACATGAGCGAACCGGTCCGCGCCCAGGCGATCAGGTCGTCTGCCCGTGCGGTGAAATAGCCCTTGTCGGCAAGATGATCGGAAAGACCGGCAAAGAACGGGTCGTCAGCGCGCACATCGTGCCCGCCTTCGACACCGGCGCGGCCGGCTCCAAGTGCATATGGCTTATAGTCGTCGGCCATCTATTCCCACTCCAGCGCCCCACGGCGCCATTCGTATATGAAACCTACCGTCAGCACGCCGAGGAAGACGACCATGGACCAGAAACCAAACACGCCAATGGTGCCGAGGCTGACAGCCCACGGGAAGAGGAAGGCCACTTCCAGATCGAAGATGATGAAGAGGATGGCCACCAGATAGAAGCGGACATCGAATTTCATGCGCGCATCGTCGAAAGCGTTGAAGCCACACTCATAGGCCGAATTCTTTTCAGGGTCCGGGTTGGACGGGGCCAGGATGGCAGCGCCAATAATGAAGAGCAGCGACAGGATCACACCAAGTCCCAGAAACAGGATCACTGGCAGATAGTCGAGGGCAAAGCGTTCAATCTCGGTCATATGAGGTGAGCTCCTCGAAGGACGGGCGTCGAAAGCGTCGGGTTAGGACGCTTTCAGCGCGATGGCAACATGCCATCCCCATCATAACTAACGCGGCTGACAGAAAATTCTGCCCCCTCGCATGCGGCGAGGCGACGCGCTGGCTGCAACCGGCATCCAGCTGAAAATGCGAAGGATTTGCAAGTGGACGAACCCGGCGCTAATTCAGCAATTACAAATGCCTGAGGATCTGAAATCGAAGCGTTGCGCACGTCACTCAAATTGGAACGTGGGCGGCTTGGTTCCTTCTTGCTAGTTGCGGGCCATGCACCCCCTCTGTACGCTGGACAAGCGATCTCATTAGGACTGCAGACCTGAATTACGTCTCGATACATCCGTTGATCAGCAAAGCATCGGAAGCAGGTTTGGCTGCGTCGAAGCGCGAAGCGTTTTTTTCGGCCGAAATTGAGATTGACCCGGAACAGGGTCGGCAAAACAGCTGGATGCCTGATCTGGCGCGCGCCCTGGGCGATCCTAATCTGGCGCAAAACATAAATTATCTCTATGAAGTGCTTCACGACCTTTGCGCGGACAATCCGGGCAAGCTCTTCACCTTTGTAGTGAGAGCGAAGCCGGGAGCCGACCTGAAATCTCTTCTAGTTATCTCCGACTTTATTCGATCACTCGATGAAGAGTCGCCTGAATGTTCGGTGCTGGCCTATCTGGCATATGACTGAGACTGTGGGTTTGTTTTCCGCACTGTTTGCAGATCCTGGAAAAACACCGTCAGTGCACCGTCAGAAACACCACCCCTGCACCAGAGTTTCCGACACTTGAGGGCTACGGGGTACATTCCCCGCATGATCGCCCGAGACTGGATCCTTGATGTCTTGGCAGAGCTCGAGCTCTGGTACTGGCCCATCTTCCTCTGGGAGCTGTACTGGCTCGACCGCTACCTTACGGCCCGCCGCACAGAGCACCGCTCTGGTCTTGTCGGCTACTCGGTCTGCAGGAAGGGCCGTATCTATATCACGCTACAAGCCTTCGCGGACAAACCAGACCCGAATGACTGGACCATGTTCGTGCCGCGCAAGCCTTGGAAGCGGTTGTCGCTGGATATCTGGGACGTGTGGCAGGGCTTAAGCGACACCAAATCGCAGGCGCCCGTCAAACAGCTAACAAGCGAAACATCGCAAATGTCGAGGGCTCCTGCCTACGTATCCGTCGCACTCATCCCACCCTAGCCACAACCATCAACCCAAGCTCCGCATGGTGAGCGAAGTCGAACCACGCGGCCACCTACGTCCCCTCAAACCAAATACCCACCTCCCGAAGATACCTGCGAAGGCAGGTATCCAGAGTGCAGCCTTTAAGCCGAACCGAGCACTCTCAATGTCACGTCATGGACACCTGCCTGCGCAGGTGTCCCCGGATCCGAGTACCGCTGCCCGAGAGGGCCTGCGGCCGAACGCGCTTCCTCATCCTGAGCCTGTCGAAGGATGAAGCAAAAAATCACTGAAGGAAGCTCAACATCCTCACGAGACCCCGGCCTGCGCCGGGGTGAGCGGGATGAGTTAAACGCAGCCCTGAGCCCGATCCATCGCGAAGCGGGGATCAAAACCAAAAGAGCACGCTTCATGTGAGGCGCGCAGCGACGATGCGGAAGCTAAGAAAAATGGTGCCCGGGGGCGGATTTGAACCACCGACACGCGGATTTTCAATCCGCTGCTCTACCCCTGAGCTACCCGGGCGGGTCACTGGGGAAACGGCGTCATAACGCCGGGACTTGCCATTGTCCAATCCCCTGTTTGATCTTTTTGCAGCAAGCTGCAGCCAACCTCAATTGTAGCGCGGCTGAACGGTCTCTGCAGGGGCAGATTCACCAGCCCGGACAGTCTCACACGCCGCGTCGAGATCGCGCAGATAGTCATCGATCATATCGGCGTGTTTGGGCGACAGCATGAGATGGAGACTGCGTGGCTCCTTGGTGACCGAGGTAAACCAGCCCCGCTTGTAGATCTCGCCATAGAGCGCGAAGGAATAAAGGTCCGGATGACGAAACGCGATGAGGCCAAGGAGCGGCGTGCCAAGAATCTCGAACCCGCGCTCACGCAGCCCCTGCTCTACTTTCTCGCGCGCGGCGCAGACCTTGCCCTGGAGGCGGCAATATCCCTCGACGCCCAGATGATTCATCACAGCCCACGCTGCAGAGATCGCCCCGCCTGGCCGCGTCCCGGCCAGAGTCGGGGTCTTCATCGGCGCGCCAGACCAGCCAGCAAAGTCAAACGGCATATGCTGATAGAGGTCAGCAGACCGGAAAAGCACGGTCGACGCGCCTTTGGCAGCGTATCCATACTTGTGAAGGTCAGCGCTCATCGACTGAACGCCATCCAGCTCAAAATCGAAGGCCGGCACAGGCACGCCATTCATCCGCGCAAATGGCGCAAGGAAGCCGCCGACGCAGGCATCGACATGAAGCCAGACGCCTTTCTCTATGGCGAGCTCAGACAGCGCCGCAACCGGGTCAATGATTCCATGCGGGAAATTCGGCGCGGAGCCGACAATCATGACAGTGTTCGAATCAACCCGATCCGCAATGGCGGCAGGGTCAGCCTCATAGCTGCCATCGGTCTTCAGAGGCGCACGGCGCACTTCAATGTCCATGAGATGGGCGGCCTTGTCGAAGGCAAGGTGCGCCGACTGCGGCAGGACGATGTTTGCAGGCCCCGACTGGCCTTTCGAGCGGGCAAAATCGCGCGCTGTCTTGAGCGCCATCGTGATCGAATCAGTCCCGCCAGACGTCATCGCGCCAGTCGAGCCTTCTGGCCCATGCAAAAGATCCAGCGCCATGGAGACGACCTCCTTCTCCATCTCCGCAAGCGACGGAAAGGCAAGCGGCCCAAGGCCATTCTCAGACATGAAGGCGGTGTAGGCTTCCTTCTGGACCTGCTCGACCTCCGGGCCGGCATTGAAGACATAGACAGCCGTCTTGCCATCACGCCATTTGGCATCGCCTGCGCCGCGCGCCGACATCTCGGACTTCAGCTCGGACCAGCTTGCTCCGGTTTTTGGTAATTTCATCGCTGCCTCCCAATCGGGCAGCATAATTCTTCCGCCAGCAATGGCGACCCCTACAGGACTTGAACCTGTAACCGTCGGATTAGAAGTCCGGTGCTCTATCCAGTTGAGCTAAGGGGCCGAAAAGCGCGCCGAACTAATGCGTCCAGGGCTGTTTGCGATCGGCAGCGAAGTTCTGGGAGTAGGATTTCACCAGACGCTTTGGCTCACGCGGCTCATCGACAGTGAAGGTCAGCTTTTCGCGCTTTGCAAAGTCGATCGCCTGCTCACGCGTCTCAAAGTGCATACGCACCTGGCCTGTCGTGTCGTTGATGCTGGTCCAGCCCATAAGTGGGTCAGCGAAGCGGGCATTCTCGGAACGAAACTCCAGAACCCATTCGCGCGTCTTTCCCCGGCCTGACTGCATGGCAGTCTTTCTGGGCTTATAGATCCGCGCGTCCATGTTCGCCTCCAGTATATCGATGGTCGGAGCGAGAGGATTCGAACCTCCGACCCCCTGATCCCAAATCAGGTGCGCTACCAGGCTGCGCCACGCTCCGACATCGGATTGCCCTTCTATGCAGACGCGCGGGACGCCGCAAGCCCTATTTAGCGGTTCGACGCAGCACGCGGAAAACTGCGTCCGCCCGCGCGGCCAAAACCGTGCCCACCAGCATGTCTGTCGTGACGTGCACAACGCCGTTATCACTAGATATGACGCGGGGATGCGCCTCAAGCCAGTCGCCCGGACGAATGGTGCCGTAAAAGCTGGTGGTGAGCTTCAGCGTCACTGACATTTTCCGGGTTTCATACCAGACGGCCCAGGCAAGCGCGCCATCTGCGAATGAACTCACCATGCCGCCATGCATAAAACCCATGCTGTTGCAGTGGCGATCCAGAACCCAGATGCCGCTGCGCATGTCGCCTTTTTCGGTCGCGCGGCAGACAGGTCCGTTTCGCATGGTGAACGGACCGCGGGAGGAAGATATCTCGAAACCCGCAGGCGGGTCGCGGTGGACTTCGCTACTCTGCGGCATCGTTGCCGAAGATTGCGTGACGCACGGTATCGCCCGGCTCAATGCCAAGCTCTGCTGCCCGGCCGCCATTGATCTCCAGGACGCCTTTAACAGGTGTGCCCGGCGAAATCGTTCGTAGGGAGCCCGGAACAGCGTTGCGGGCAATCATGACGACAGAGCCGGTCGACGAGATAAAAAGCATGTCCAGCGGGATCAGTGTGTTCTTCATATACATCGCCGGCTCACGCGGATTGCCGAAGTCGAACAGCATGCCCGCATCTGGCGCCAGCGATTCGCGGTTCATGAGGCCGTAGGAAATCTCATCGCTCTCATCGGCGATCTCGATGTCGAACTGGTGGCTACCATTCGCCGAGTCGATGGTGACGCTCGATGTCTCAAGCGGATCGGCGGGCGCCGTCTGCGCAAAAGCAGTGGAAGACGGCAGCACCAGCGTGCTGAAGCTCAGGGCCGCAATGGCGAGAAGTGTTTTCATGCCAGCGGGTTTAGCCCGCACCTTTCGCACGCACAACACGTCTTGGAAGCCAGCGATGTATCTATTCTGTAAGGACGGCGCTCACATAGGCCCCGCGCGTTCCTTCGGAAATCGTCACGGTGAACTGCTCGCCCGGTTCTGCCGACGAAATACCGCTACGACGCAGGACAGAGATGTGGATGAAGACATCCCCCTCCTCCTCGACCCGGTTTACGAAACCGAATCCACGTTCCGTGCTGAACCATTTCACCACAACATCTTCAGGATCTGGGGCTTTCCCCTTTTCCTTGGCGACGACTTCGCGGGGGCGGTCCATCTCTATGATATGGTCGACCTGCCAGCCGCGCTCGCCAGCCACTGCGTCACAAATGATTCGGGCGCCTTCGTCCGCGTCGGATTCGCCATATGCCCGCAGCGCGGATATATGGATCATCACATCGCCGGATAGTTCGGAAGACGTCACGGAATCCGGAATGACGAAACCATAGCCCTTTGCAGGGTCAAACCATTTGATAGCGCCAATCACCCTCACAGAGGTTGAAGGCTCTATATTCTGGATTTCTGGTTTCAACGCGCTCATCAACCCACCATTCCCGATAAGAATAGTAGAAAAGCCGAATCGGAATGTCATCCCCGAAGGGGATAACAAATCGTGTTTTGCGCGAAATTGTTCAAAAAATGGCACTCCCTAGGGGAATCGAACCCCTCTTTCCAGGTTGAAAACCTGGCGTCCTAACCGATAGACGAAGGGAGCGCTCGGTTTGGAACGCGCGATATAGCTGCCAGTCGCGCGGCTTGCAAGCGGCTCTATGCGGACAAATCAGATTTTTGCAGTTGAGCGATTTTTCGATGGGTGACCACCATCCCGGAATGCCCCGCCATGCAAGGAAATGCCGGGTTCAGACAACCGATGGCGCGGCGTCCACGAGTTCCAGTTGGGCGCGGCGGCGGCCATTCCATTCGTCACATTTCAGGCGTCCGACCAGGTGAAACCGGCCGCGTGCCTGCAAGGCGTCGCCAAGCGGTGTGCCCACACTGCGCCAGCTCAGCACCTCAACTCGCCCAGTAGTGCTTTCGGCGGTCAGACGCAGGTGATTGGCGCCGATTGGCCGTGCATGCGTGATTTCCATATCCGTCAGCGCAAAATATGGCTCCGGCGCGCCCTGACCAAACGGGCCAAGCTGCGCGATGAGGTCAAACGTCTCCGGTGAGATGGCGCCAGCGTCGAGCAGCGCATCGACCTTCAATTCCCGTGCGGCATGTCTTTCATCAGAGAATGCACTGAGATGAGCGTTCAGCCAGTTCGAGAACGGCTCGATCTGTTCAGGCTCAAGACTGAGGCCACCTGCCATCGCATGGCCACCCCCGGAAAGGACATGCCCTTCGCGTGCAGCCTGGGCGATCGCATCCCCGATATTCACCCCGCGCACAGAACGGGCTGAGCCCTTGGCCACCGGACCAAGCTCCCTGCCCCAGCCAATCACGATTGTCGGCCGGTGGAAGCGGTCCTTGATTCGCCCTGCGACGATGCCGATGACGCCGGGGTGCCAGTCTTCGCCAGAGACGACGAGGGCATGACGGTCAGGGTCCTGCTCCAGCTGGCGCTCTGCCTGTGCCGTTGCGATTTCAAGAATGTGGGCCTCTACAGCCTTACGCTCATCGTTCAGGCCATGAAGGCGCTCTGCGAGCTCAATCGCTTCCTGGCGGTCGTCTGTCGCGAGCAACTTTGCCGCAAGCCATGGGTCACCAACCCTGCCGCCGGCATTGAGGCGCGGCCCGAGAACAAAAGTCGCATGATACACGCTTTCAATCCGGCCGATCCCGGCAACGTCTGCCAGCGCGCGGAGGCCGGGATTGCCGTCACGGGCCATGATTTTCAGCCCTTGATGGACGAAGGCACGGTTGGCATCGCGCAAGGGCGACATGTCGCAAAGCGTGCCGAGGGCGCAAAGGTCCAGCCAGTCGAGCATGTTGGGCAGGCCGCCTGCCGGAGCGATATTTCGCTTGCGCGCTTCTGCGTTCAGAGCAGCGAGCATGACATAGACCACGCCAGCCGCTGCAAGGTGGCCATAGCCAGACGTGTCATCGGGCCTGTTCGGATTGACCAGCGCCGCGACCTCTGGCCACTCATGCCCCATCAGGTGGTGATCGATGACGATGACTGGCAAGCCGATGCGATTGGCTTCCTCGAGCGCCTCGGTTGCCGCGGCGCCGCAATCGACAGTGATGACGAGGTCGGCGCCCTGTTCTTTCAGATAACGAAAGGCGGCCGGCGAAGGCCCATAGCCTTCGGTCAGGCGATCAGGAACGTACAGGCCCAGCTCTCTGCCCCAGGCGCGGAAATACCGGGCGAGCAGCGCCGATGAGGTGCCGCCATCCACGTCATAGTCGGCAAAGACCGTTACGTTCCTGCCGTCGGCGATGGCGTCGAGGATCAGGCCTGCTGCCTTCTCCATATCCCTGAATGTCGACGGATCGGGAAATGTGTCACGGAGCTTCGGGGCCAGAAAGCCGGGTGCCTCGCCCGGTTGGACACCCCGCAGAAAGAGCAGCCTGGAGATAAAGTCAGGCGTGCCGAGTGACAGACTTAGCTGCCGGACCTTATTGTCGTCGACTTCGGCGAGCGACCAGTACCGGTCACCCAGCGACTGACCGACATTGAACAGATGGCCGCCGTCCGGCATCCCTTAAGCGGTGCGGTGGCGCGACTGGATCTTGCGGACCATGCCGTCGGCCGAGCTCATGACGAGCGTATCGGTTGTAATAATGCCCGGACGCACGACCACGCCGTCAAGAAGTCCGCCCTTCGTCACGCCCGTGGCGCAGAAGACGGTCTCACCGCTCGCAAGTTCATCGAGATCATATTTGCGGTCGAAATCTGTGACGCCGACGCGCTTGGCGCGTGCGCGCTCATCATCATTGCGGAAGAAGAGACGACCCTGCATCTGACCGCCAACGCATTTCAGTGCCGCTGCCGCGAGCACACCTTCTGGCGCGCCGCCCTGACCAATATAGAGGTCGATGCCGGTGTCCGGATTGGTCGTGTTGATCACGCCGGCAACATCGCCGTCAGAAATCAGGCTGATACGGGCGCCGACACTGCGGATACTTTCAATGATGTCGGCATGCCGCGGACGGTCGAGAACACAGACAGTGATCGATTCGACCGAACGACCAGCCGCTTTCGCCATGGACTTGATGTTCTCGGCGGGTGTCGCATCGAGGTCGATGACACCTTTTTCATAGCCGGGGCCAATCGCGATCTTGTCCATATAGGTGTCTGGCGCATGCAGAAGGCCGCCGCGCGGCGCAATTGCGAGAACCGCCAGCGCATTCGCCATATTCTTGGCTGTGAGCGTTGTGCCTTCGAGCGGATCGAGCGCGATATCGATCTCCGGTCCATTTCCGGTGCCGACCTCTTCGCCGATGTAAAGCATGGGCGCTTCGTCGCGCTCGCCCTCGCCGATCACGATCCGGCCCTTGAAGTCTACCGAATTGAACGCCGTGCGCATCGCGTCCACGGCAGCCTGATCGGCGGCTTTCTCATCGCCAAGGCCAGCGAGCTTCTGCGCTGCAATCGCCGCCACTTCGGTTACGCGAACCATGGCGTCAGCAAGACTCGGAACAAGAACGCTATTCGTCATCTTCTCCTCGCAGCCAGATCGGCTGCCCCCTCCCAATTATTCTGATGAAGCCTCAATGGCCATTATCTGCGGAGTTCCTACATTGGACGCCAATGACTGCAAGCGCTCGCGTGCATTCGAGATCTCCTTGCGTGAGCAGAGATGCGTCACGATGGCGATCGGCGCAGCGCCGTCCTCGTCAGCCGAGTCCTGCAGCAATTTATCGATCGACACACCGGCATCGGCCAGAGCTTCAGTCAGCTCTGCGAGCGAGCCTGCTTTGTCCATCAGCTTCACGCGGACAAAATATGCAGCGGTTTCATCGGCTTCCGCGACCACGAACTTGCGGCGCGCATGGTGTTCAGCATGGCCAAACGCCGGACGCGCAATTGGATTGAAGAGCTTAGCCACGTCGCCCATGACGGCACTCGCCGTCGGTCCCGGGCCCGCGCCAGGGCCTGTCAGGGTAACTGCACCTAGCGGCTCACCTTCCACACGGACCGTGTTCAGGCTGCCATTGATGCGCGCGAGAGGGTGATTCTTTGGCAGGGCGAATGGCTCGACGCGGCACACAACACCGTCGCCCGCAATCTTGCCCTCTGCGATGAGCTTGATTCGAAGGCCAAGCCGGTCAGCGAGATCGAGGTCGAGCAGCTCCACGCCGTCGACGCCGGACACCGACACCTTGGAGAAGTCGAGATCGGCAGAGAATGCAATGGCCGCAAGGATGGCGGCCTTGTGCGCCGCGTCCATGCCGGACACGTCAAGCGTCGGGTCAGCTTCGGCAAAGCCGAGACGCTGGGCCTCAGCCAGGACAGTGTCGTAAGACTTGCCAGTATCGAGCATCTCGCTCAGCAGGAAGTTACAGGTGCCGTTCAGAATACCGGTGACGCGGTTGATCTCGACGCCAGCGAGAGAGTCGCGCAGCACCCGCACGATCGGGACACCGCCCGCGACAGCTGCTTCGAACAAGAGGTCCACGCCATGTTCACGCGCAAGCTCTGCCAGAGCCTGGCCGTGCATGGCGATCAGCGCCTTGTTGGCGGTCACGACGGATTTGCCGGACTTGATCGCGGTTTCGACGGCGACCTTGGCAGGACCGTCAGAGCCGCCAATCAGCTCCACGAAGACATCGACGGAGTCATCTGCCGCAAGCTTTGCCGCGTCATCAAGCCAGCGATAGGAGTCTGTCTCGACAGGCCGGTTGCGGCTACGATTGCGTGCCGTGACGCCCGTAATCTCGACCTGACCTGGAAGGCGCAGGTTTTCCTGACGCTGTACGAGGTCAACGAGACCACAGCCGACATGGCCGAGCCCTGCGATACCGAGCTTCAATGTCTTCACGACAGCTCCTTTCCTTCTAGTACTGAGCCTTCAGTGTCCGCAGCTGCTTTGCCGTGGGTCTGAAGGAATCTCTTGATGTTGCGGGCTGCCTGCCGGATGCGCTGCTCGTTTTCAACAAGCGCAATGCGAACATAGCCTTCGCCGCGCTCCCCGAAGCCAGAACCGGGCGCCACAGCGACGCCTGCCTCATTTATGAGCGCGAGTGAGAATTCGAGACTGCTCATGGATTTGCACTGCTGAGGGACTGGCGCCCAACAGAACATGGAAGCGGTCGGCTTGGGCACATCCCAACCGGCGCGACGGAAGCTGTCGACAAGCGTGTCGCGGCGCGCGCGGTAGATCTCACGGGCTTCAGCGACGCAATCCTGCGGGCCGTCCAGCGCTGCGCAGGCGGCGACCTGGATTGGCGTATAGGCACCATAGTCGAGATAGGATTTTACGCGGCCAAGCGCACCGATGAGGCGCTCATTGCCGGCCGCAAAGCCGATCCGCCAGCCCGCCATGGAATAGGTCTTCGACAGTGTCGTCGTCTCAACGGCAATATCCCGAGCGCCCTCGACCTGAAGGATGGATGGTGGCGGGTCTTCGAAGTAAATCTCATTGTAAGCGAGATCCGACAGGATCCAGAGCTCATGCTTGCGGGCGATCTTCACCGCTTCACGGTAGAAATCGAGATCGGCCACAGCGCCCGTCGGGTTGGACGGGTAGCAGAGCACCATCGCGGTTGGCGGCGGCACGCTGTATCGGATCGCATGGTCGAGATTGGAGAGATATTGCTCCGGCGTCTGCGCAGGCACGCCCCGGATCGACGCACCTGCGATGATGAAGCCGAATGAGTGCAGCGGATAGGACGGGTCCGGCGCAAGGATGACGTCGCCCGGTGCAGAGATTGCCTGCGCAAGGTTGGCGAAGCCCTCCTTGGAACCGAGTGTCACGATGACTTCGCGGTCCTTGTCGAGCGTCACGTCGAACCGGCGCTTATAGTAATTCACGAGCGAGCGGCGCAGGCCGTTGATGCCGCGCGAGGCAGAGTAGCCATTCACGTCCGGCTTCTGCGCGGTCTCACAAAGCTTGTCGACGATGTGCTTTGGTGTCGGCAGGTCTGGATTGCCCATGCCGAGGTCAATAATATCCGCGCCATTCGCCCGCAGTGCCGCCTTGCGACGGTTCACCTGTTCAAAAACATAGGGCGGCAAACGCCTGATCTTATAAAATTCTCCGGCCATGACCGAACTCCGCAGGGCAAATTTATTGTAGCGATGGAAAGGAAGTGTCAGCGCCGGGCGCGGCGCCTGTCAAACCTTGCCCGCAGGGAAGCGACTTCCTGATCTGTCAGGAAATCTGCAGGGCCGGGCCGCCCCTCCAGCTTGCTCAGCTGCTCCTGCCCCCAGGCCGCAATTTCCTGCGGCGTGAGATAGGTCGGTGCCGCGCGCGGGTCTTTCACGATAGCCTGATAAAGAGCTGTGCGGCGACGAACGGCCTGATCCTTGGCGCGCTTTGAATCGGCGTCGATGCTCTCATCGCCATCTGTTTCGGTTTGAGGCACGGTTGGCACATTCGCGATCTGAGGAAAGCCGCGTGCCGCAAGTTCCGCCTGGCGCTGCTCGTACCATTCGGGCGGCTGGACGCCGCTTCCAGTCGTCTCGGTTGTCGTGCATCCGACCACGAACAGTGCAAAAACGGGGATCAACCAGGCTTTCGTCATAAACTTCGGTACTCTTCATTCATCCTGAAACATTTATTCCCTACCGCTGTTTGTGTAGAATGGCGATAGAGGGTGATGAAAAGCACGAGTGATATGAGCGAACCCGAAAACCGCACACTGAATGCGATCCTCGCCGATCAATCACCTGAGCAATTGCAGGCGATCGGGCAGGCCCTCGCAGAAGCCGCAATCGAGTCGCAGGCGCTTCTCAATGAAGTGCTGGCAACCGCCAATCCCGGCGAGGGGCTTACGTCCAATCCCGATCCTTTCGGCGTCGGCAATACGTATGGGCGGCTGGGCCAATCGCTCGCGAGCAATCCGCAAGCTCTGCTGAACGCCAATCTGGAGCTCTGGACCGGCTGGATCAGCCTCTGGAAGGACTTCACGCTCGGCCAGATCAGCGGCGCACAGGACAAGCGCTTTTCCGACCCGGAATGGTCATCCAACCCCGCTTTCGAGTTCATGCGCAAGGCGTATGAGCTGAACTCATCTTGGATGATGTCGCTGCTGGATGCGGCGCCTGACCTTTCGCCAAGCGACAAGCGCAAGGCCCAGTTCTATACGCGCCAGACCATAGATGCGCTGTCACCGACCAATTTCTTCGCGACCAATCCGGCGGCGCTACGCGCCATGTTGAAAACGGGCGGGCAGAGCCTCGTCGACGGCTTGCGGAATGCCCGCGCGGATATCGCGAAAGGTGGCGGCCGCCTGTCGATCAGCCAGTCGGATGAAACACCGTTTGAGATTGGCAAGAATGTCGCGACGGCGGCTGGCAAGGTCGTGTTCCGCAACAAGCTGATCGAGCTTCTCCGGTTCGAGCCGACCACAGAGAAGGTGTTTGAGCGCCCCCTGCTAATCTTTCCGCCCTGGATCAACAAATACTACATCATGGATCTGCGCGAGGAGAACTCGCTGATCCGCTGGCTCGTCGACAAAGGGCTGACCGTCTTCGTCGTGTCCTGGCGATCCGCTGACGCTGTTACGCGCGACTTCACCTGGGATGATTATATCGAGCACGGCGCATTCGCAGCAATGAACGAAGCCCTCGCCCAAACCGGCGCGGACAAGCTGAACGCGATCGGCTATTGCATCGGTGGCTCGCTTCTGACCGGCGCTCTCGGCCATATGGCAAAGACGGGCGACGAGCGTGTTGCATCAGCGACGTTCTTTGCGTCCCAGTCGGACTTCTCCGATGCGGGCGACCTGATGGTATTTACCGATCCGGAGTCGCTCGGTAGCATCGATACTGTCATTGACGAGAATGACGGCATTATGCCGGGCGAGATGATGGGCCAGACATTCAACTGGCTGCGCCCGGTCGACCTCGTCTGGCGCTACGTCGTCGATAATTACATGATGGGCAAGAAGCCCCGCCCGTTTGACCTTCTGTTCTGGAACGCGGATCAAACGAATATTCCGGGCGAAACGCATCGTACCTATCTGAAAAACCTGTATGGAAAGAACGAGCTATCCGAAGGACGTTTCAAAGTCTTCGGTGAGCCTGTTTCCATGGGAGACATCTCGATCCCCGTCACCATTCAGGCGAGCCGCGAAGACCATATCTGTCCGTGGCACTCCATCTATCGGGGTGCCCAGAAGTATGGCGGCGACGTTAATTTCATCCTGGCCGGGTCGGGCCATATCGCTGGCGTGATCAACCATCCGAGCGCTGAGAAATACCAGCACTGGACGAATGAGGGCTTGGCAAAGACGCCAGAGGCCTGGCTATCCGGCGCTGACGAGACCAAGGGCTCATGGTGGCCGACCTGGTGGGAATGGCTTGAGCCCAAGGCGGGCGATCTTCAACCAGCTGAGCCAGTTGAAGACAAGGGCCTGGGCGACGCACCCGGCACCTATGTGAAGATGCGCCTTTCTGACATCGCGCAGGGCAAGATGCCCGCGACAGAGTATTCGATGCCTTCCAAGCCTGACCGCCCGGCCCCAAAACCGAAAGCGGCGGCCAAAAAGGCGGCTTCGCCCAAGCCCAAGCCGGCTACTGCAAAGGCAAAGACCAGCTCTACGACTTCGGCGAAGTCAAAGGCGGGCGCGAAGAAGCCGGCCAAAAAAACTGCGTCTCAGGGGAAGAGTGGCAGGAGCGCGTCGAGCCCCAAGGCCTGATCCCACCCCATCATCAGGTTGAGGTTCTGGATGGCCTGACCACTTGAGCCTTTAACGAGGTTGTCGATGACGGCAATCACGATCACCCGGCCTTTCGCGCTGTCAGGGTAGACGGCAATCCGGCAATCATTCGTCCCGCGCACATGACGCGTATCTGGCGGCGGTGAGCCGAGCGGCAATACGCTGACAAAAGGCTGCCCCTCATAGGCCGCCGAGAGAGCAGCATGGATCGCATCGACGTCTCCGCGCAGATGGCAGGTGACATGCTCGCCGCGCGCCATCGGAATTAGATGGGGCGTGAAAGTCACTTCGATATCATTGAGGCCCGCGCGCAGATTCAGCTCCTGCTCAATCTCCGGCGTGTGCCGGTGGGTACCAACCCCATAAGCATGCAAGCCTTCGGTGACCTCGCTGAAGAGGTTGCCTTCCTTGAGGCCCCGCCCTGCCCCAGTCGCACCGGACTTGGCGTCGATAATGATCGCATCACGGTCGATGATCATGGGATTCATGAGCGGCAGCAGAACCATGAGGATCGCTGTCGGATAGCAACCCGGACAGGCGACAAGATCTGCGCCTTTCATGGCATCGCCAGCGTGTTCGCTAAGGCCATAAATTGCATTGGCCGTACGCTTTGGCGCGATATGCTCGCGGCCGTACGCCTTCGAATAGGCCACTGCATCGCGAAACCGGTAATCTGAAGAGAGATCGACGACCTTTACATGGGCTGGCAGGGTCTCGATCAGGTCCTGGCTCGTCCCATGTGGAAGGCAACCGAATGCGACGTCAATGCCGCCCCAGTCGACATCCTCAGCCTTAATGACGTCGAGGTCGTACTTGCCGCGAAGGTGCGGGAAGATATCCGACAGTGTCTTGCCAGCGAGCGCATTGCCCGTGGCAGCGACGGGCGTGACATTCGGATGATTTCGCAGAAGTCGGACGGTCTCAGCGCCGGTATAACCGGACGCGCCCAGAATAGCGGCTTTCAACGGTTGATCGGTCATGAGGCCTCTTTGTCATGTCAGCGGGCAAAGAAAAAGGGCGCTCCGGTTTCGAAGCGCCCTTTTCGGGAAAAAGATTCTGAATGCGAACCTAGCGCTTCGAGAACTGGAAGCTGCGGCGTGCTTTTGCACGGCCATACTTCTTACGCTCAACCGTACGCGGGTCGCGGGTCAGGAAGCCGAATGGCTTGAGAACCGAACGCAGGCCTGGCTCATAGTTGACGAGTGCACGTGCAATGCCGTGACGCACAGCGCCAGCCTGACCGGAAAGGCCGGAGCCCTTGACGGTGCAGATGACGTCGAACTCGGTGCGGCGATCGGTTTCGATCAGCGGCTGTTCGATCACCATGCGCAGAACCGGACGAGCGAAGTACTGCTCCTGGTCCTTGCCGTTGACGGTGATCTTGCCGGTGCCTGGCTTCAGCCAGACGCGAGCCGTTGCGGACTTGCGGCGGCCGGTGCCGTAGGAGCGGCCGAACTCGTCGATCTTTGGTTCTGCAGTGACAACCGTCTCGGTTGCAGCTTCGCCGCTGGTGACGGTTTTCAGGTCTTCAAGAGAATTGGCGGTATCGGACATATGATCAGTCGTCTCTCAGATTCTTGACGTTCATCGATGCGAAATCGACGGTTTCCGGCTTCTGGGCCTCATGCGGGTGCTCAGACCCTGCATAGACGCGAAGCTTGGAGAATTGTTGGCGGGCGAGCGGGCTTTCACCCGGCATCATGCGCTTCACAGCGAGCTCAATCGCGCGCTCTGGGAAGCGACCGCCGAGGATCTTCTCTGCCGTGGTCTGCTTGATGCCGCCTGGGTATCCGGTGTGACGGTAATAGGTCTTGTCACGCAGCTTGTTGCCGGTGAAGCGAGCCTTTTCCGCATTGATCACAACGATATGGTCGCCCGTATCGATGTGCGGAGTGTAATCAGCGCGGTGCTTGCCGCGCAGGCGTTTGGCGACATATGAAGCAAGGCGACCGACCACAACATCAGTTGCGTCGATAACGATCCACTTGTTCTCCACGTCAGCTGGTGCGTTATAAGTCTTCATTGCTCCTCGGGAGCCTCTCATTCGGAGTGTTGGAATATGTTCAAGCGCCCGCGTTTAAGCGCGCAGACCTTCCCTGTCAACGCAGGGATCGCCGGTTTCCTGCTATTCTATGCTGCATCCTGCTCTGGCCCGCAAGAGCCTGCAGAACAGGGCGAACCAGCGGCCCAGGAAGAGGACGCTGTGTCTGAAACCACTGATACGGCAGCAATAAATATGTTGCCCGCTGTCTGGTCGACCCGCCAGCTCGATTCGCCGGTTGCCAGCATCGGTGTTGCGGGCGGTGCCGGATCGACCTTTGCCGTTGCCTATGATGATGGCAGCGTCCAGATTTTCGACTTCGATGGTGAGCGTATCACCGAGACGACCGGAGAAGGCACGCGCGCGCTCGCGGAAGGACGCTATGCGATGCTTGCCGGCACGCCGGTCACGATCTTTCCTGGCATTGACGCAGAGGGCAGCCTGAAAGTCTGGATCTATGGCGGCGGCGTTGCCGCGCCGATCCAGTATGACCTGCAAGGTGATCAGGTCGGCCCAGCCGCTGGCATATGTGCTGCCCCACCTGCGGACGATGCTGATTCCACCCACCGGATTGCCTACTGGACCGAAGCGGAGCCGGACACGCTTTATAATGGCGCCATTCGGGAATCAGGCGGCGAGCTTGTCTTTGAAGTCGAAGATGAGCAGACCGCGAGCGGCCCGATCACGGCCTGCGTTATCAGCGCTGATGAGGCGACGGCGTTTTCGGCCCCTGTTGATGCGGCAGCAAGCCTTCGCCGTCTGGGACGCGAAACGCTTATCCTGTCTGAAGGCAATGGACGTCTCAAACTGGCCGTCGGCGATAGCGAGCCGGCCACGTTCGATATCCGTGAAGGCATCACGGTCGAAGTGCCGAGCATGTTTACGTCACTGGCGGCAACGGGCGATGCGCGCGGCGGTGGCTATCCCGGAGGCGTCATCATTGTCGGCGGCACGGTCAGCGGCGACGATCACCGGGTCGTCATGATCGACCCTAGCCGTATTACGATGTCGCCGATTGAGGTTCCGACGGCGACCGAGTGATCCAGACAAGGCGCACGGCGGCGATGAACACAATCACGCCGAGCGCCTGATGGATGATGGCAAGCTTTAGCGGTGCGCCGCTGACGAGTGTGTAGATGCCCCAAGCGGCCTGAGCTGTGACAAGGGTAGCCAGCAAAGCAAAGGGTTTGGCGGCAGGTTTGCCCAAGGCAAGGACTGCCCCGCCCAGAGCCGCGCCCCAGAGGACATAGGCGAGCACCCGGTGATTGAACTGGGTCGCCGCCAGCCCTTCGAACAGGCTGCGGATACCAAGACCTTCCTGAATATATGACGCTGGCACAAATGCGCCGTCCATGAGCGGCCAGTCAGTATAGGTCCGCCCGGCATCGAGACCTGCCACGAGGGCGCCGGATGCCATCTGGATAGAAACCAGGGCGAGCAACACGATCGACAGTGAAGAAAGAAGTTGGGAAGCGGTGACGCGGCGCGTGCGGCCAAGATCCAGCCACAGCCAGACTGTGTAACCAATGATGACGAGCGCGAGAACGAAGTGCGTCATCAACCTGTACGGCGCGACATCCAGACGGTCTGTTTCACCAATCCCGCTGGACACCATCCACCAGCCAATCGCGCCCTGCAGGCCGCCAAGCGCAATCAGAATGACGAGCCGTGTGGTGAGCGCCCGCCCAATCCATTTGCGGGCCAGGAAGAAAACGAGACCGCCGACAGCAAAAAGGCCGATGAGCCGCCCGAACAGACGGTGACCCCACTCCCACCAGTAGATGTACTCAAACTCCGCCAGCGTCATATTGTAGTTCTGCTGCTGGAACTCGGTGGTCTGTTGGTACTTCGCGAACTCTTCCGCCCAGTCCTGCTGGTTGAGCGGCGGGATAGAGCCTTTGATGACATCCCATTCAGTGATGGAGAGACCTGAATCGGTGAGGCGCGTCATGCCACCGATCAGGATCATCGCATAGACCATCAGCGCGATCACGACGAGCCAGCGCCGGATCCATTTGTCTGCGTACGGGGACTTTGCCATTTGTGTCATGGCGACCTATCTGAGCGTACGCCGCAAATTCGCAAGCCGTCACGCGGTCGCAGGTGTATTGAAGTCAGGACCAGAACCCATCATGCGCAAACCGCTCGCGGCCATCGCAATCCTTGCCATCATTGCAATCTGGATCTTTCTGGTCGGGACAATCGGCAGCCACATGACCGATTGGCCGTTCTGGCTCGAACTGCCTTTTTATATCATTGCAGGCGTCGCCTGGATCCTGCCTGTGCGGCCGGTCCTGCGCTGGATGAACAGCGCAGAGCCGGGCCAGGACTAGCGGTTTTCCTGATCGTCATCTTCACCGGCAAGCCGACGTGCCTGCTGGCGAAGCCGCTCGAACATGGTGGACGGATCTTCGCCATCATCGCCTTCAGCATCTGACGATGTGTCAGCGTCCGGCTCGAAGTCAGGTGTTTCTGAAACCTCTTCTGCGACCTCTGGCGGCAGCGTCTCCGGCGTTGGCTCAGTGATCCAGTCTTCCTCAGTCGCCTGCACAGCCGCCTCGGCTTCGGCCTCTACCGGGGCTGGAATGACCTCCGGCGTCGGTTGCGAGTCGGCAGCATAGGCTTCGCTTTCCGGCAGGTCCGCTTCGTCTACAGGAGCGTCTGCCTCGACGAGTTCCTCGGGCATGACTTCAGGCGACGCTACTGCGGCAGCGGCAGTCGTTGCGACCGTGGCTGTGTTGTCGGAATAGCTCCCGGCCGTTGCCTGCGCCGCGTAATCATTCTGTGTTTCGGATGCGACGCTGGTCAGCGAGAGATCCCAGAGAATGGTTTCGCCGCCCGTGAGGGTGCGGCCCGGCTGAACAATGCAGGCACCCGGTGAGCGCGCCGGAATGTAGACATCACACCAGCCGCCAAGGCGGCGCGTGGCGACAGTCTTGCCCTTGGCGACCCGGTCGCCAGCGTCAGACTTGGTAACAAGGCGCGGGCCGAGACCGCCGGATGCAAAAACGAACCCGGCGCGGATATTGTCATTGCTGAAGACCGCAGAGAGGCGCGCGAGCCCTTCGGATTCGGCCTTCATGGCGATGACGGCCTTGGGCTCACCCTCAGTGCACTCGATACGATCAATGGCGCCCGCGATTGGCGCGTGAACATTGTTGGTAGAGACGGGCGAGGACGCGATGCGGATGCGGACGGCTGGACCTGCCATGCGGAGACCTTCAGGCGCTTCGGTCTCTTCCACTGAAACGACGACGCCGTCGCAAGGCGACGTCACATGGTCCACTGACTGCGGTGTGACACGTTCTGCCGTGCGCGTCGCAAAGAGAATGATGACGCCGGGAATAAAGCCGAGCCAGAAGAGCGGCTCCCAGAGCATGGCGAGCAGGATCCCGAGCAACCAGGCCGCCAGAAATCCGACAACGCCCTCAAGATCAAAACCGCTCCTGAACCAGGGGAAGGTCTTGTGAGAAAGTGACGCGTCACGGTCTGCCATGGTAGTTCCTCTTATTCGGCGGCGGTTGCGAGGCGGTCCCGCGCAACCTGATGCGCCCACATTTGTGCATACTTGCCATCAGAGCGCAAAAGTTCGCCGTGCGTTCCGCGCTCCAGTATCCGGCCCTGCTCGAGAACGACGATTTCGTCGGCGTTCTGCACGGTCGACAGGCGGTGCGCGACCATGAGTGTTGTGCGCCCGCGCGACGCTTCATCAAGTGCGTCCTGTACGGCAGCTTCGGTCGCGCTGTCGAGCGCGGAGGTCGCTTCATCGAGGACAAGCACGGCCGGGTCAGCGAGAATGACGCGAGCTATGCCGACGCGCTGCTTCTCGCCGCCAGAGAGTTTGAGGCCGCGTTCGCCAACTTCGGTCTGCCAGCCATCTGGCAGCGCTTCGATGAAGGGCAAAAGCTGCGCGCGGCGCGCGGCATCTTCGAGCGCTTCGTTGGAGGCCTCTGGATTGGCGTAGGCGATGTTTGCGGCAATCGTGTCGTTGAACAGGACAACATCCTGCGGGACGAGGCCCAGAGCCTGCCGAAGAGAGGCCTGCGTCATGTCGCGTACGTCTGTGCCGTCGATACGCACGCTGCCGGTCTGTACATCGTAGAAGCGGAATAAGAGCTTCAAGAGCGTCGACTTCCCAGCCCCGGATGTCCCGACGAAGGCGATCTTACGCCCGGGTGCAACGTCGAAGCTGATATCGGCGACGCCCACAGTGCGGGCATCGTGCGTGAAGCTGACATTATCGAAGCTCACCGCGCCTTCCGGCTTATCGAGCTCTATCGCACCTGCCCTGTCCTGCACTTCAGGCACCATGGCGAGGAGGCCGTGGAGCTTTTCGAGATCGACAGCGCCCTGTTTGATCTCTCGCCATGCCCAACCAAGAATGTTGAGCGGAGCGTAGAGGCTGAGCAGGACGAGCATGACCGCGGTGAGGTCACCGATCTGCATCGTGCCCCGGCTGTAGTTCCAGGCAGAAAGCGCCAGAACGGCCAGCAGGCCGGCATTCATGATGAAGGCCTGCACACCGTTCAGCAGGTACATGCTGCGGACCGCTTCGACGTAGCGCTTGTTGTAGCGGCGCATGGCGGTGTCATAGCGGCCTGTCTCACGCTTTTCAGCCGCAAAGGCTTTCACCGTTTCGAAGTTTGTCAGCGTGTCGATGGAGACGGCGCGAAGCTCTGTGTCAGCCTTGTTCATGCGCCGGCGCTGGCGCACGCGCCATTCAGTAATGATGACGGTGGCAATCACATAGAGAATGATCGTCACCACGGCGATCAGCGCGAGCCGATAGTCATAGGCGGCGCCAAGCGCGATGGAGGCGAGCGCGAGGCGGACGAAAGTCGGGCCGATATTGAAGGCGAGAAACCGGATCAGGTAGTCGATCGCGCTCGCGCCCCGCTCAATGACGCGGTTGAGCGCGCCGGACCGACGTGTCTGATGGAAGCCGAGGGAAAGTGATTGCGCGTGACCAAAGGCGTCGACGCAGGCAATGCGCTGTGCATCCTGACTTACCGGGCTGAAGAGCGCGTCACGCGCCTGGGGTAGCGCGGCCGCCAGAAAGCGAAGACCGATGGCCAGCGCGATCCAGCCTATCGCAATTGCGAGCGGGGCAGCCTCCACGCCGTCTTCCCCCGCAACCCGGTTGATCGCATCGCCGAGGATGATGGGCGAGACAACTTCCAGCACGGCGGCGCCAAGCGTCAGGATGATGGCGACCACCATGATGGGGCGCCACTTCTTCATCTCCGGACGGGCGAGGAGTTTCAGGATCTTGACGATCGCGCTACCAAGGCCACCATCGGCGCTCTCGATCCGGTCGCGGTCTGGCTGCGAAGAAGTGGGTGCGGTCATGGCTGCCATATGGGACGAAATGTGCGCGGCGAACAGGGCGAGGCTGGAACGAATCCACGCAGTAGCCTAAACGCGCTTGAAAACGAATGAGACTGAAATGGCGAAGCTGAAATCAATCTGTGTCTATTGCGGGTCATCTGACGATGTACGCCCCGGCTATCTGACCCTTGCCCGCAATCTTGGCCGCGCGCTCGCGGATCAGGACCTGAAGCTGGTCTATGGCGGCGGCGGTGTCGGCCTGATGGGTGCTTGCGCGCGCGCTGCTCACGAAGCTGGTGGGGAAGTGCTGGGCATCATGCCAAAATTCCTGCTCCAGAAGGAACGCGTCTTCGATGAAGTCGAACACCGCATCGTCGATGACATGCACATGCGGAAGCAGATGATGTTCGACGAGTCGGATGCTTTCATCGTGCTGCCCGGTGGCATTGGCACGCTGGAGGAAGCTGTCGAGATGCTGAGCTGGGCGCGCCTTGGCCTTCACGCAAAGCCAATGGCCTTCCTTGATGAGGATGGCTTCTGGGCGCCATTCTTTGAGCTGATGAACCACATCATCGATGGCAAATTCACGCCGGAAAGCTTCCGCAGCGCACTGGTGCATGAGAGCACGCCAGAGCTTGCGATCTCTGCCCTTCGCGACCGGGTTGTGGCGATTTCCTGATCAGTGCCTGCTTCAGGCGCGGGAAAGCCGGCGTTCGGCTGCCTCGCGCCCGATCAGCGGGAAGATCACTGACATGTCCGGGCCGTGTTCCTGACCGGTCAACGCCTTGCGAAGCGGCATGAAGAGCCCCTTCCCCTTGCGGCCGGTCGCCTCTTTCAGCTCCGTCGTCCAGGCCTTCCAGCTTTCACTGGTAAGCTCACCTTCCGGAAGACGATTGCGCGCTTCGGCAATGAAGTCGGCGTCTTCATCATCGATGACAGATGAAATCGTGCCATAGGCGATGTCAGCGAATGGCTTTGCGTCGTGAACGGTCTCGCAATTCTCGCGGACGGCCAGCCAGAAAGCTTCATTGGCCGCATCCGGCGCGATGCGCTCAAGGTCTGCGCGTACAGCCTCGAATGGCAGGTCGTGCACGAGGACTGCGTTCAGGGCGAGAAGGTCTTTCTCGTCGAACTTTGCGGGTGCGCGGCCGATTTTCGAGAAGTCGAACTCTGCCGCGAGCGTCGCAAGATCGCTGCGCACTTCGATATTGTCGCTGGTGCCGAGCTTGGCGAGCAGAGACAGGATCGCCATCGGCAGGATGCCGCGCGCTTCCAGCGTATCCATGCTGAGCGAGCCGAGGCGCTTGGAGAATGCGCCGCCTTCGGCATCGACCAGAAGCGGGGTGTGCGCCATGTCGGGCGCGGTACCGCCAAGCGCCTTGAAGATTTCGATCTGGGCGCCGGAATTGGTGACGTGATCCTCGCCGCGCACGACATGAGTGATCTTCGCCTCGATGTCATCGACGACGGATGGAAGTGTGTATAGATACGAGCCGTCCTCGCGGATCAGAACCGGATCAGAAACGCTGGACGTGTCAATGCTTTGCGGACCGCGAACGAGGTCATTCCATTCAACGCGGTCACCGGACAGCTTGAAGCGCCAGTGCGGCTTGCGGCCTTCAGCTTCGAGCTTAGCCTTGTCCTCATCGGTGAGGTTCAGCGCCGATCTGTCATAGACGGGCGGGCGACCACGTGAGAGCGCGATCTTGCGCTTGCGATCAAGCTCGTCGGCGGTCTCATAGCACGCATAGAGCAGACCCATGCCGCGAAGCTTGTCGGCGGCGGCATCGTACTGATCGAACCGTTTGGACTGGTTGAAGGTGTCATCCCAGACGAGGCCGAGCCAGGTCAGGTCGGCCTTGAGGCCATCTTCGTAGGGCTGCGTCGAGCGTTCGGTATCGGTATCATCGATACGCAGGATGAACTGGCCCTGCTCTCCTCCGGTCTGCCCCTTAGCAAAGAGCCAGTTGATGAGAGCTGTGCGGACATTGCCGACATGAAGCTTGCCAGTTGGCGAAGGCGCGAAACGGACGACAGGTGCGGTCATCAATCATCCCTGAAACGGTTGGTAATCGGATAGCGACGGTCGCGGCCGAAATTCTTGCCGCCGACTTTGACGCCGGGCGGCGCTTGCCTACGCTTGTACTCGGCAATGTACAAGAGATGCTCAATACGTCTTACAGTTGCCTCATCATGCCCACGGGCGAGGATGTCGTCGATATCGGCCTCTTCATCGACAAGGCCGCGCAGGATGTCATCGAGGTCGTCATAGGATGGAAGCGAGTCCTCATCCTTCTGGTCCTCGCGCAGTTCTGCCGATGGCGGCTTGGTGATGATGCGTTCGGGAATCACCATACCCGACGGGCCAAGCGCGCCTTTTGGATGGTTTGCATTGCGCCACCGGGAGAGCTCGAACACTTCGGTCTTGTAGAAGTCCTTCAGCGCATTGTAGCCGCCGCACATGTCGCCATAGAGCGTCGCATAGCCAACCGCCATTTCGGACTTGTTGCCGGTCGTCACGACCATGTGTCCAAATTTGTTGGAGAGCGCCATCAAGGTCAGGCCGCGGAGGCGGGACTGGATGTTCTCTTCCGTCGTGTCGCTTTCGCGCCCGGCGAAGAGGTCACCGAGCATCTCGTCCATCGCGCCCACACCGGGCGCAATGTTGACGATGTCATAGCGAACGCCGAGCAGCTCTGCGCATTTCTTTGCGTCTTCGAGGCTTTCGGATGAGGTGTATTTCGACGGCATCATCACGCACCAGACCCTATCGGGCCCTAGCGCATCAACCGCGATGGCGGCCGTGAGCGCGCTGTCGATGCCGCCGGACATGCCGAGGACGACACCCGGAAACCGGTTCTTGTTCACATAGTCGCCGAGCGCCAGTGTGGCGGCGCGGTATTCCATGTGCCAACCGTCAGGGTCGAGCTCACAGCCCGCATCAGGGAGCTTCAGCTTGCGTGTCTCGAGGTCGAACTCGACCATGGACATACCGGTGTCGAACTGGCCAACGAGACCGCAGCGTTTTGAGTGAGTTGAGTTCGTCGCATAGGAGGCGCCGTCGAACACCAGCTCATCCTGACCGCCAACCTGATTGACGAAGATGTAAGGCAGGCCGAGTCTGCTCCAGCGGTCGAAGGCCTCGGCACGTTCACTGTGGATGCTGCGGCGCCACGGTGACCCATTGGGGATGACGAGAAGTTCGGCGCCCGCTGCCTTTGCTGCATTCGGCACGCGGTCGAACCAGACATCCTCGCAGATGGCGAGACCGATCTTTACGCCCTTCACTTCAACGATACAGGCGGGTGACTTGCCTTTGGTGAAGAGACGCTGCTCATCGAAGACGCCGTAATTGGGAAGTTCCTGCTTGTCATATCGCGCTTCGATGGCGCCATCGCGGCAGAAGAGTTCTGAATTGTAGAGCTCACCATCTTCGGCCCAGGGCGAGCCGATGATAAAGGCGGGAAGGCTGGCCGCGTCCTTAGCGAGATCAGCGACCGCTTTCATGCTAAGCTCAACTGCGCTCGGCTTCAGGACGAGGTCTTCCGGCGGATAGCCGAGGATAAACATCTCGCTGAAGACCACGAGGTCAGCGCCGTCCCGCGCGCCCGCTTCAAGCGCCTCGCGTGCAAGCTTCGCATTGCCGTTGATGTCACCAACGATGGGGTTGAACTGGACCGCCAGTATTTTGAGCACGTCTGTCATGGCGCCCACTTAAGAGAAACTGTCAGCGCTGCAAAGCACCAAGGAGTGCGTCACAAACCCGGTGGATCTGATCTTCCGACAGGTATGGGTGCATTGGCAGGCTGAGAACCTCCTTCGAGGCACGCTCACATTCCGGCAGACCGCCCGGAGGTGAGAACTGTTCGAAGGCCGGCATCTGGTGGATTGGCGTGTCGTAATAGATCGCCGTCGGTACGCCTTTTTCCTGCAGCGCGGCCCGGATGGAATCACGCTCTGGCACGCGCACAGTGTAGAGACCGTAGGCTGACTCGTCGCCTGCAGCGCCGATCTGGCCTTCGACCTTCCCCACAAGACGCTTATCATAGATTTTCGCTGACGCGATGCGGCGCTGGCGCTCATCTTCAAAGATGCCGAGCTTTTCGGAGACGACAGCGCACTGGATCGAGTCGCAGCGGCCATTGATGCCGACGCGGATCGATTCCTTGCGATTGTCGCCTGTACCGTGCCAGCGGATCGAACGAAGCAGGTCGCCGACTTCCTTGTCCCGCACGAGGATTGCGCCGCCATCGCCGTAGCCGCCTAGTGTCTTGGTGGGGTAGAAGCTGGTTGCCGTGATTTCCGCCAGCGTCCCGATCCACTTGCCGTCCTGACGGCCGCCAAAGGCCTGAGCAGCGTCGGCCACCATGCGGAGATTGTGGGTGTCAGCGACAGCCTGAAGGGCCGGGTAGTCAGCTGGCAGGCCGTAGAGGTCGACAGGCATCACGGCGCGGGCGCGAAGATTGCGGTTAGCCTTCACACGCTGGATTTTGCGCTCGAGGTCCTCAGCGTCCATGTTGAACGTCTTCGGATCGATATCGACCAGGACCGGCGTTGCGCCTGCAAGCAGGACGGCATTCGCCGTGGCGTTATAAGTGAAGCCCGGGATGAAGACCGCGTCTCCATGACCATAGCCGAGCGCGATGAGCGGCATGACGAGCGCCTGCGTCCCCGAACCAACGACAACAGCGTCAGCTGCGCCCGTGAACTCACAGAGCTTCTGCTCGCATTCATCAACTTCCGGCCCACCAATATAGCGGCCGTGATCGAGAATGGTCGTCCAGCGCTCTTCGAGCGCGCCACGGATCGAGGCCTGCTGGGACTTCAGGTCGAAGAACTGGATCGGTGCATCGCCAGTCGGGGTAATTTTTTCGGCAGCGGCCATGGGTCAGGCTCCGGTGGTTGTCTTTATTGTTGTTTCTAGGGCTTCGGCCACGCGCACAGCTTCGACTGCTTCGCGCCCCGGCACAAGGACAGGCCCTTCTCCGCGGCAAGCAGCGAAGAAGGCATGGTCTGCCGCGCCTAGCGGGTCAGGCAGGGATTGCGAGACGTCTGCGCGGACTTCGAACGGGGTGGTGTTGCGGACTTCGCGCGTCAGGAAGTCGATTTCGATCTCACCGCTCTTGAAGGCGAGGCGCATCTTGCGGCGGCGCTCTTCTGCCGCGCGGCTGGATGAAACGACGGCGCGGCTATCATTCGCAAAGCTCAGCGTGGCTGTGGCTTCGTCGATGTGGCCGGAATGGATGATCGCGCCCTGCCCTTCGATCTTGTCAGCGCGCCCCATCAGGCACGCAACCATGTCGAGGTCATGGATCATCAGATCGAAGATGACAGAGACATCGCCAGCGCGGCCGGTTGGCGCCGGCGGGCTTTCACGCCATGCTTCGATCTCGGTCGGCGTCTCAGGCAGGTCGAACAGGCCCATTTCCTTCAGAACGAGACGTTCCTGATGGCCAACCTGCAGAACAAGTCCGGCCGCATCGGCTTTTGCGGCGAGCGCTTTTGCGGTCTCGCCTGTGAGGGCCAGCGGCTTCTCGACGAGCACGTGGCAGCTTGCGGCCAGTGCGGCCTCAACGGTTTCGGCGTGATAGATAGCCGGGCACGCGATGAGGACCGCGTCGGCAGCGGCGAAAAGCTCAGCCTGCGAGGCAAACAACTTAACGCCGTGCTTTTCAGCAAGCTCAGCCGCGCGCGCGGCATCGGGATCGAACACACCGACAAAGTCAGTGGTCTGCGCTTCAGCGATCTTGCCCGCATGATAGCCGCCGAACACACCGGCACCGATCAAGCCTGTTTTGAGGGACATGTAATTTACTCCAGATTGGTTGCCCCTTCGCATTCGAGTGCGATTGCACGCAAGCGAACGGCACAGATTGTCGGGTCAAAGACTCTTGCGAATTCTTTCGTCCCCACCTTCACAGAGGCAGGATGTTGACCCATGTTCCCGTCCGAAACCTATCAAAAATAAGAGGAAACGCGACATGGCTGATTTGAATGGAACTGGCTGGGCCCTGGCAAAGCGACCAGTGGGTATGCCCAAGATGGACGACTTCAAGACGGTCGATGTCTCAGCGCCAGCGCCAAAGAGTGGCGAGATCCAGGTCCGTAACAGCTGGATGTCTGTAGACCCTTATATGCGCGGCCGGATGTACGACCGCGAAAGCTATGTGCCGCCCTTCCAGATTGGCGAACTCCTCACAGGTGGCGCGGTCGGTCATGTGCAAGCCTCAGCGCATCCCGACTATGCAGAGGGTGACCTGATCGTTTCGATGGCTGGCTGGCGCGACGTGTGGACCGGCAAGCCTGAAGAAAACATGGCCAACAAGGTGCCGCAGACCGGCCTGCCTGAGTCAGCACTGCTTGGAATCGCAGGCATGCCCGGTCTGACTGCCTATGCAGGCATCCTTCGGGTCGCTGATCTCAAGGAAGGCGACACGGTGTTCGTTTCGGGTGCTGCAGGCGCTGTCGGCTCAACAGTTGTGCAGATTGCGAAGATCAAGAACTGCACCGTTATTGGCTCTGCCGGCGGCGCGGAAAAATGCAATCTCGTCAAGGAGCTCGGCGCCGATCATGTGATCGATTACAAGGCGCATGATAGTTATGAAGGCTTGCTGGGCGCCCTGAAGAAGGCGGCCCCTAAAGGCATTGACGTATACTTCGACAATGTTGGCGGCGATCACCTTCAGGCGGCCATCGAATGCGCCCGCCCTATGGGTCGTTTTGCGATCTGCGGCATGATCAGCCAGTACAACGCCACTGACGTTCAGCCCGGCCCAAGCAACATTATTCAGGTTGTCGGCAAACAGCTGACACTCAAGGGCTTTATTGTATCGACCTACGCAGATATGCAGCCGCAATTCCTTAAAGACATGGCCGCCTGGATCAAGAATGGCGACATGAAGTTCGAGGAAACTGTGATGGAGGGTATCGAGATGGCGCCCGAAGCGTTTCTCGGCCTTTTCCAGGGTCGCAATACAGGGAAGATGCTCGTCAAACTCGCCTGAGCATGCCCCCAATGGAGGTAAGTCATGGCGCGTCTCTTCGACGCTTACATCATCGTGGACTGGAGCGCGGCGAGCAAACCCGCGCTTGGTGCCAATTCCGTCTGGATCGGCGCACTTGCACGTGACGCGCGCCTGAAATTCCAGTTTCAGGCCGCAAACCCGTCCACGCGGAAGAAAGCGCGAGAGCTGATACACGGTCTTGTTGAGCGTTTCGTAAAGCGCGGCGACAAGGTTCTGGTCGGCTTTGATTTCAGTCTTGGCTATCCGGCAGGAACGGCTGAGCTGGCTGGCCTGACGAAGGACAAGCCAGCCTGGCAGGCCATGCACGACCATCTGGCATCGAAGGTCAAAGAGACTGACGATAACAGCAATACGCGCTTTGCCGTGGCTGCCAGCCTGAACTACGCCATGAGCAAGGGCCCGCTGCCCTTCTGGGGTGCACCCGCCCGTGACCGGCTGACGACGCTTACCTCCACAAAAGGCAATTTCGAGGACATTGCGCTCAACGAGTATCGGCGCGTCGAAAGCTGGGTTCGCGAGAACTATAAGGCAAAGCCGAAGTCGAGCTGGCAGCTTTATGGTGCTGGCTCGGTGGGCAGCCAGTCGCTCCTCGGAATTCCGACGGTGCATGCGCTCCGCCAATCCCTGCCGAATAGCAAGATCTGGCCGTTTGAAACTGGTCTTGCGCCTATGGATGCAGAAACGCTCGATGGCACCGATGTCGTCTTCGCGGAGGTTTATCCGTCGCTCGTCGATGCTAAGCCGCGCACCGGCGAGGTGATGGATCAGGCGCAGGTCGAGGCACTCGCCCGCCACTATTACAGTCTGGACGAGGCCGGTCGCCTTGGCGCCCTGTTCGGTCCTCCTGAAGCCCTCTCAAGCGAAGAAATTGCACAGATTGAGGGCGAAGAGGGGTGGATTCTGCTGAAATAGCCCGTGGTTATTGGGTTTACAGCATATCCACCCCATTCGAATCGTGTAGAAAACTCTCACGGCACAAAATCGCCGTTAACAAAGAGGAGTGCCCAATGAATAAGGGTGAACTTACGAAAGCCGTCGCAGAATCTGCTGGCATGTCACAAGCAGACGCCGGCAAAGCGGTGGACGCAGTCTTCGACACCATTTCCGGCGCAGTGAAGGACCGCAAGCAGGTCGCTATCGCTGGTTTTGGTACCTTCCACGCCAAGACCCGCGGCGCTCGTGAAGGCCGTAACCCGGCAACCGGCGAAACGATCCAGATCCCTGAAAAGACGTCTGGTGCTTTCAAGCCTGCTTCGGCTCTGAAAGACATCTAGGTCCCGCCAGGAACCTATTTGGGGCGGCGCGTTGGCTTCAGCTGACGCGCCGCTTTTGATTCCAGCAGAACGGTTTGGGCGAGACCCGCAATTAGCGACGCGATCAGGACTGCCTGCATCATGCCCATGGCTCCGCCCCCGCGCTCCATCCCGAAGTACCAGGTCAGCGGTAGCATCAGCAGGAAGTATGAGCCAAGGTGGATGAAGGTCGGCGGCCAGATAACATTCTGTGCGCGCATCGCCATGGAGGCGACGTTCTGAAGCCCGTCGAATACGATCACGAGCGAGGTGAAGCCGATGATAGGCACGAGCGCCGCATGGATCGCGACACCGGCAACTTCTGCGTCCGACCGGATCAGGATTGACGCCAGCTGTTCGCGGAACGTCCAGACAAGCAGACCTAACAGCAGACCGATCAGCACTGTCGCAACTATGCCCAGACGCGAGGCTTCGCGGACCTGATCTGCATTCTTGCGTCCATACGCCTCCGCAACGCGGACGCTGGTCGCCGTTCCAAGGCCGAGGAAAGCCATGAAGCAGAAACCGATGACGTGGATCGCCATGCCGTAAACCGTGTTCACGGCGGTGCTGATCAGCGTGGCGATAATGAAGGTCGAGTTGAAGCCGCCCCACTCAGCAACATTTGAGACCGCTGTGCCGTACCCGACGGAGAACATACGCTTGCCCTCCTCTGCTGGCGCTTCGCTGGACGGCCTGAACGCGGGCGTCATTTTCCAGACGGCGACCAGAAAGACTATGACAAGGAACCAGCGTGTCCCCGTGGTTGCAATCGCAACACCATCAGCGCCGAGCTTGGGCATACCCCACCATCCAGCGACGACCGCAAGATCTATCACCAGATTGACCAGGACGCCCGCATACATGATCGCCGTGACGATCAGCGGCCGCCGGAGCGCCTCCAGATAGGACCCGGCCACATGGGTCAGCATATGGCCGATCAGGCCTAGCGCGAGAATTCTGGTCACGGATGCTGTGCCGGCCGCGACCTCATCATCGAACCCGAACAGGCGGAACATCGGCCCGGCCGTCAGGAAGATGACTACCGTCAGGATTGCCCCGAACCATAGCGAGAAGCGAATACCGCGCCTGAATATGCGTCCGGTATCCTTGCCCTGCCCTATGCCCGCGAGCTCAGCCGTGAGGACTGACACGCCCATCAGGAGGCCCATGGTCAGGCCTAGCGACACGCCGATCGGCAGCCACGAATTCAGGACAAATGGCACTTCTTCCGGTGCATTCTGGCCGAGGACGATGACGTCCGTCAGGCCCATCAGCATCATCGCCGCGCGCGAAACAGCGATCGGCCCTGAAAGCCGCAAGAGGTCTGCTATGTCAGATGGCCGCGCCCAGGCGGGCCAAACCCGCCTGCGACGCATGGCGTTTTCTCCCCAGTCAGCTCGCCTGGCGAGCCTCGGCGTTTACCGCCTCTTTCATGAGCTGGAGCTTCTCTGCGATCAGGAAGGCAAGTTCAAGCGCCTGTTCGCCATTCAGGCGAGGATCGCAGTGAGTGTGGTATCGCGATGACAGGTCTGCTTCGGAGATTGCCTGTGCGCCGCCGATGCATTCAGTGACGTCCTGACCGGTCATCTCGAAGTGGACGCCGCCCGGATAGCAGCCTTCGCTCGAAACGATATCGATGAACTGGCTGACCTCGGACAGGATCCGGTCGACCGGACGGGTCTTGAAACCGCTATCGGTTTTCAGCGTGTTCCCGTGCATCGGGTCACATGACCAGACGACATTGCGACCGCTCTTCTTGATCGCGCGGACAAGCGGCGGAAGACCTTCCTTCACACCTTCGGAGCCGAAGCGCGAGATCAGCGTAATGCGGCCAGCCTCATCCTTCGGATTGAGCGTTTCGATCAGGCGAAGCAGCTCATCGGTTTCCATGCCTGGACCACATTTGATGCCGAGCGGGTTATGGATGCCTTTGCAGAACTCGACGTGCGCGTGATCGACCTGGCGTGTACGGTGACCAATCCAGAGCATGTGTGCGGATGTGTCGTACCAGTCGCCGGACGTTGAATCGACGCGCGTCATTGCCTCCTCGAAGCCGAGCAGAAGCGCCTCATGCGAGGTGTAGACATCAACCTGCGCCATCTGCGGCACGGTCTTGGAGCTCACCCCGCACGCTTCCATGAAGGAGAGCGCGTCAGTGATACGCTCCGCTAGCGCTTTGTAGCGCTCTGCCTGAGGCGAGCGATCGACGAAGCCCAGCATCCAGCGATGCACGTTTGCAAGGTCCGCATAGCCGCCATGAGAGAAGGCGCGAACAAGGTTTAGCGTGGAGGCAGATTGCGAGTAGCTTTGGATCAGACGCTCAGGGTCCGGCATCCGGGCCTCCGGCGTGAAGTCCATGCCGTTGATATTGTCGCCGCGATAGGATGGCAGCGTGACACCGTCGATTGTCTCGATCGGTGCAGAACGCGGCTTGCCGAACTGGCCCGCAAGACGGCCGACTTTCACGACTGGCTTGGACGCAGCAAACGTGAGAACGACCGCCATCTGCAACATGACGCGCAGCGTGTCGCGAATGTTGTCGGCGCTGAATTCCTTGAAGCTCTCGGCGCAATCGCCGCCCTGAAGCAGGAATGCCTCGCCCTTCGACACCGTCGCGAGCTGCTGTTTCAGCCTGCGAACTTCGCCCGCAAAGACAAGCGGCGGGAACGCCTTCAGGCGTGCCTCGACATTCGCGAGTGCGTCAACGTCCGGATAGTCATCCGGGATGTGGTTGGCGGGCCTTGCCCTCCAGCTGTTTGGCGTCCAGGTCATATTCATATCTCCAGAGCGGGGCGTATTAGCGGCCTCCGTTCGAATGGGCAAGTTTTACCACAGATAAGGCTGCTGTATCGCAATCATTGCAGTGCGCGGGCCAAGTCTGTGCAAAGCCCGCAAGAATTTACCGCGCGCGATCAGGCCGGTTCTGTTTCCGGCACCCATTTCTGTCGAAGCGTCACAATCTCTTCTGCAATGGTCGGATGAACGGCGCAGGTCGCGTCAAATTGCGCTTTCGTTGCGCCCATTTTCACAGCGATCCCGATCATCTGGATCATCTCACCCGCATCTGGGCTGACGATATGAACACCGACAACGCGATCAGTGTCGCCATCGACGACAAGCTTGATCATGACCCGCTCCGGGTCATCGAGCAGCATCGTCTTCATGGGCCTGAACTTGGTCTTGTAGATATCGACATTGTCGAGCGCCTTACGGGCTTCGGCTTCTGTCATGCCGACCGTACCGACTTCCGGCTGGGTAAAGACAGCCGAGGCGACATTGTCATGCTCGAAATGCCAGTCCTTGTCGCCGAATATGCTGTCAGCAAAGGCATGGCCTTCGCGAATGGCGACAGGCGTCAGCTGGATACGGTCTGTCACATCACCGACGGCAAAGATGTTCGGAACGCTGGTGCGCGAGCTGTCGTCCACGATGACGGCGCCCTTATCAGTCAGCTTCACGCCAGCTGCGTCGCAGCCAAGACCGTCGGTTGCCGCGCGCCGGCCTACCGCCATCACAATCTTGTCGGCGTTGATCTCCATCCCATTACTGAGCTTGATGCAGTACGGGCATTCTTCGCCCTCAACTTCGCGGATCTCTTCAAAAATGGCCGAGGTGATGACGCGCACGCCCGCTTCCTTGAGTCCTTCGTGGACGGCGGTGCGGACATCCCAGTCAAAGCCATTGAGCACGGTGTCCCCACGATAAACGAGACAGGTTTCGACACCGAGACCCGCAAAAATATGCGCGAACTCGCAGGCAATATAGCCGCCGCCCGCAATAACGATACGCTTTGGAAGCTCGTCCAGCAGGAAGACTTCATTCGACGTCATCGTATGCTCGACACCGGGAAGCTCTTCCGGTGACGGGCGCCACGGCGTGCCGCCTGTCGCGATGAGGACCTTGTCGACGGTAAACGTCTTGCCGCTCTCTTTCAGGACTATGGTGTGCGCGTCCTTGAGTTCGGCGCGTTCTTCAAAGACGTCGACGCCTGCATTGGCCAGATTGCGCAAATAGATCGCCGACAGACGGTCGACCTCCGCGTTCATCGCGGACATGAAAGCGGGGAAGTCGAACCCCTTCTCTTCGACCTGCCAACCATACTGGCGGGCTTCCTCGATCTTGCGGCCATAGTCGCTCGCATAGACCATGAACTTCTTGGGGACGCAGCCGCGGATGACGCAGGTACCGCCTACGCGGTACTCTTCAGCGATGGCCACGCGTGCACCTGCCTGGGCAGCAATCCGGGCGGCGCGAACACCGCCGGACCCCGCACCAATGACGAACAGGTCGAAGTCGTATTCAGCTTCAGCCATCGAGAAATTCCTTTTGGTACTTTGAACTCTGCCAGCCTAGGTGGCGGCAGTGGCCTCAATATTCAAATATTGAAGCACCTTCATCGCTGCCAATGATCACGGTGCGGGCGAGGCCGATAAAGAGGCCGTGTTCTACAACGCCCGGTATGACGGACAGGAGTTCTGCCGCATAGGCCGGGTCTGGGATGACCGAGCACGCGCAGTCGAGAATATAGTTGCCACCATCGGTCACGAGCGGCTTGTCGCCGCTACCCCGGCGCACATCGATGCGAGGCCGCGAAATACCGGACGTCTTGAGCGCGTCGTAGACTTTCTTGGCGGTGATGGTGAAACCGAACGGCGTCACCTCAACCGGGAGCGGGAAAGAGCCGAGCACTTCGACCTGCTTGGAAGGGTCTGCGATGACAACCATCAGGTCGCTGGCATTCGCGATGATCTTTTCGCGCAACAGTGCGGCGCCGCCGCCCTTGATCAGCTGGGCATGCTCATCGACTTCATCGGCGCCATCGACGGTGAGATGAATACGGTCGACCTGTTCAACTGGCACAAGCGGGACGCCCAGCGATTCAGCCAGACGGCGCGTTTCTTCACTCGTCGGCACGCCGCGCACGACCAGACCATCGGCAATTTCGTCAGCCAGCGCCTCGACGAAGAACTTCGCTGTGGAGCCCGTGCCAAGGCCGATCGTCATGCCGTCCTCGACAAACTCGATCGCGGCCGTCGCCGCGTTTTCCTTCTCGCGTTCAAATGCCAATTTCAGTCTCCTAACGCTTCGAGGATTTCTCGCGCTGTTTCTGCTCTCTGAAGCCCTTGCTCCAGCCCGGCTTCTCGACCTGCTTACCGCGGCCGAGCGCCAGCGCATCGTCTGATACATTCTCAGTGATGACCGACCCGGATCCGACGATCGCCCGTTCTCCGATTGTCACTGGTGCAACCAGCGCACTGTTAGATCCGATAAAGGCATCAGCGCCGATCTCGGTGCGATATTTGAGGAAGCCATCATAATTGCAGAAAATCGTACCGGCGCCGATATTCGCGCCTGCGCCAACCGAGCCATCGCCTAGATAGGCGAGATGATTGGCCTTTGCGCCCTTTCCGACGCTTGTGTTCTTCACTTCGACGAAGTTGCCGATCCGCGCTTTTTCGCCGATTTCAGCGCCTGGACGAAGCCGGGCATACGGACCGACTTCAGCGCCGGTTCGTACAACAGCGCCCTCGAGATGCGAGAAAGCGCGGATGCGAGCCCCGGTCTCCACTTCGACGCCTGCGCCGAACACGACATTTGGCTCAATCACAACGTCGTTTGCGATCTTCGTATCGTGCGAAAAGAAAACGGTTTCGGGCGCCGTCATGGTGACCCCGTCCCGCAGTAACGCATTACGGCGCTTCTTCTGAAAGACCGCTTCGGCCTGTGCCAGTTCAACGCGTGAGTTAACGCCCAGAACGTCTTCCTCAGCGCAGGTTACTGCGCGGCAAACACGTCCTGCCTCGTTCGCCAGTCCGACAATGTCAGTGAGGTAATACTCACCCTTCGCGTTGTCATTGGTGACCTTTGAGAGCAGGTCGAACATGAACTTGCTTGCCCCGGCCATCACACCCGAATTGCAAAGCGTTATGGCGAGCTGTTCCTCGCTCGCCTCCTTTGCTTCGACGATGCCCTCCAGCCTGCCATCGGCACGCTGGATCAGGCGGCCATAGGCACCGGGCTCTTCGGCTTCAAAGCCGAGCACACCGAGATCAGCACCGTTCGCGAGTTCGCCGAACAGATCATTCACAGCTGTTTCGGGGATGAGAGGGCAATCGCCGTACAGCACGATCAGATCGCCATCGAAGCTTGAAAGGGCCTGCTCGCCGGCCTGAACTGCGTGCCCGGTCCCCATTGGCGGATCCTGAATGACGAAGGCGCCTTCACCCAGCACTTTGGTCACGTGATCCTGCAGCACCTGCGAGCCGGCACTGACAACAACGATGATGCGGCTACAGCCGGACTGGCGCGCCAGGTCTATCGACCAGTCCAACATGGCGCGGCCACCGACCTGATGGAGCACCTTTGGAAGGTCTGACTTCATTCGAGTGCCCTGGCCCGCAGCCAGGATGAGCGCCGCCCGGTCTTTCATGATCAAAAAGTCTCGTTCTGCCTTGCCTTGTCGCCTAAACCATCAAACGACTCGATGCGAGAGGATAGAACAAGCAAGCATGACTTCCGACACACTTTCCGGCTGGACGATTGTCTTTGACCTTGATGGCACGCTGGTCGACACCGCACCCGACCTTCATCTCGCCCTGAACCATTGCCTGTCCGAGGCGGGTTTCGAGACGGTCCCTTTCGAGAGCATTCGCCACATGATCGGCCAAGGCGCGAAGGCGATGATCGAGAAAGGACTTGCGTTTCAGGGGGCGGCCCTCGAACCAGCAGCTCTCGAACCGCTCTGGCAGTCTTTCCTGCAATACTATGAGGCGAATATCTGCGAACGCAGCGCGCCGTTCAAGGACGTCACACGCTCACTCGGCGAACTGGAAGAGATGGGCGCGACGCTCGCAGTCTGCACGAACAAGACCCAGCACCTCGCCGAGACACTGATTGAGGCCCTTGGTCTGACAGACCGCTTTGCAATCATCTGCGGCGCCGACAGCGTTCCAGAAAAGAAGCCGTCAGGCGACCATATTCTGTATACGGTCGATCGCGCCCGAGGCATTGCCGAAAAGGCCGTCATGATTGGCGACAGCCAGACAGACGAAAGGGCAGCCCGGAATGCCGGACTGCCCTTCGTGTACGTTACTTTTGGATATGGTCCATCACCCGATAGCTGGGACGACACAGCTTTTCGCGCATCATCCTATAGCGAGGTAATGTCCGCTATCCGGTCGATCGCGATGGCTTAGGCAGCTTCGACGACAGCGTCGTTCGGACGATAGGTCGTACGAACTTCTTCCTGCGTCTTTGCAATACGACGGCGTGGCATGCCGTTCACCATGTTGCTGCGCAGGTCGGTACGTGCGCTGCGCATGGCAGGAACGAAACCAGCATCGACCAGGTCAACGTCAACTTCATAGCCGCGCTCTGCCCAGTACTCGCGAATTTTCTCACGAAGACGTTTTGCACCTTCGTTGTTGCACCAATCTTTCATTTCAATCTCTCCAGACTATTTATTGAGGCTCGGAGGCTTAGCTCCAGCCCGTCTGTCCTTCTTTGTTGCTCGTTTTATTCAACGAGGGACATGTCTATGTCAGACCCCGTTCGTGTCGGTTAAATGACAACTTGAGCGCCGATTCACAACCCTTTCCGACTATGAAATTAGGTTTAGATTTGAAGATGAATGGCTGTTCATACTGAACAGCTGTTCATCTTCGCCATTCGTCCGCAAATTTGCGCCCCTTGAACCTTTTCAAATGCAACTAAATTGCTCGTTGAGGCTACTTTTGAAGCGGGAGCGGGCATATTTGACCTTCGTCAAGAGTCTTTTCGGCCCAACCCCAATGTGTCGCACCCGGCTGACGCAGCGTTAGCTGATTGCAGTTTTGCATAACAGTTTTGCGTAAGTATTCTGAAAAACAGGCTTCTTTCGAGGTTGATGTCTTATCGCGTTGACCCAAAACAGCCCCCGATATATGACCGCGCTTCCTGTTTTCGGGCGATTAGCTCAGTGGTAGAGCACTGCCTTCACACGGCAGGGGTCACTGGTTCGAACCCAGTATCGCCCACCATCCTATTTCCAGGCGACCGAAGCGGGAGACAGCCTGTCATATGAAGTCGCTCCTGCGCTCCCCCATCGTATCCGCTACGCTTGGCTACCTTATCTGGGCCTATATGGTTCTGTGCGCGCGCACGATCCGCTGGACGGTCGAAGGCGAAGACACCTTCAAACAGGCTTGGGCAGGTGAAAGCGGACTTCTCGTCGCCGGTTGGCACTCACGGGTCCTGCTTCTCCCTGTCATCTGGAGCAAGATCGCGCGGAAATTGCCTAAGAAGGAGTATCCGACGTCCATGCTCATCTCGCTGTCGAAAGACGGCGAAGCGGTCGCCAAGGCGATAGAGCACCTTGGACTGGAGGCGGTTCGTGGCTCATCGTCTCATAAGAAGAAGAACAAGAATAAGGGCGGCGCTGCGGCCGTCTCGGAAACAAGCCGCCGCCTTCGCTCTGGCAGCGTCGTCTGCATCACACCAGACGGTCCCCGCGGCCCCGCCGAAACCGTACAGCCGGGTACGCTCATCATGGCGCAGCGGACTGACGCCCTCATCATCCCCTATGCGCTCGATTGCAGACCGGTCTTCAGGCTGGACACCTGGGACAGATTCATGATTCCTCTTCCCTTTACGAAAGGGGCCATGGTCCTTGGGTCACCTCTCAGCGTGAACCGGGACGTCGGCAAGGAAGAAAGACTGCGCCAGATAGAAGCCGCGATGCGCGAAGCTCACGAGCGGGCAGCTGCCATCGTCGCAAAGCGCTAGCAGTTCAGCGTCTGGCGAAGCCCGTAGAGCAGATTATCTTCACCAGATGAGCATGGGCCGCATCCTTTACAGAACCACGACGCGCGCGGCGCAGCCCCTACTCGGGTCGCTGCTGCGCCGACGGGCCAGACGCGGCAAGGAAAATGCTGACCGCATTCCAGAGAGGTTTGCCCGATCAGATGTTGACCTCACGCCTGCTCACCTTGTGTGGATGCATGGTGCCAGCATTGGCGAAACGAGGCTGCTGCTGGAACTTTCTGAGAAGCTGGGCGCATCCAATCCTGACCTTCATTTCCTTTTCACGAGCCAGACCCAGACCGCCGCAGAGTTGATCGCCCGCCGCATGGCAAGCTCGGTCGCCCTTTCCGGACGCAGCCGCTACCAGGTGGCCCCGCTGGATACACCTGATATCGCGGCCCGGTTTCTCGACATCTGGCAGCCGGTCCTTTGTGTCTTCGCGGAGGGGGAGATCTGGCCAAACCTCATACTGGAGGTCAGTCACCGCGAGATACCACTTGCCCTGATCAATGCCCGCATGACGGCGAAGTCTTTCAAGGGGTGGAGTTCGTGGCAGGGGTTCGCCCGTGAAGTCTTCTCAAGCTTCGACACGATTATCGCCGCAGACAGGCAAACGGCTGACGGTCTGGGAAAGATCACCGACAGCACCGTGCCCTGCCCCGGCAGCCTCAAACTGTCACTCTCAGTCAATAAGGCGAATGAGGCCGATGCCCAGACCATAAGGTCCGCGTTTGTCGGGGGGCGCCGGTGTCTCGTGGCTGTGTCTACGCATGAGGGCGAGGAGAACTGGATACTCGACGCCGTGGAGGGAATTGAACCGCGCCCTGCGCTGGTGATCATTCCGCGCCACCCAGAACGCCGCGACGCCATCATCAACCTGCTTGAAGCGCGCGGGGTCAGCTATTCGGTGCGGTCGCGCGATGAAGCGCCCGAGACAGGACACGCCGTCCTTCTTTGCGACACACTTGGAGAAGTGACCCTGTTCGCCAGTGTTGCTGACAGCGTCTATCTCGGCGGCGGCCATGCGGAGGGCATTGGCGGTCACAACCCGGTCGAGATCCTTCGGATTGGCCGTCCGGTTTTCACCGGGCCGCACATTCACAATTTTTCCGACCTTGCCGCGACACTGGAAGGCGACCCGGGATTCCAGATCGTCGCTGATCAAAGTGCGCTACAACGCGCGTTTCCTCTGCCGGAGCCTTCGCAGGCATTGAAGGACTCGCTCGAGTCACGCGCTGAAGAACCCATGCGCGTGACACTTGCCGCGCTCCAGAGCTTGCTGGCGCAGCCCGCCGCATGATGCGCTCTCCACGCTTCTGGGACCGCGACGTCGATCCGAAGTCCAGAGAGGGCGCGCCTGTTACGCGGCTCCTCCTGACGCCGCTTGCCGCGATCTATGCTGAGGTCACCGCGCGACGCATCAGAAACGCCACCCCAACGGCGCTAGGCATTCCTGTCATCTGTGTCGGCAATCTGACGGCAGGTGGCAGTGGCAAAAGCCCGGTCGTCGCCGCCATACGCGACTATCTCACGCGCATGCGGGGCGATGTTCGCGCCGCCACGCTATCGCGCGGATATGGCGGCAAGCAGAAAGGTCCGCTTCGCGTGGACCCGGCCGTTCATGACGCGTCTCAGGTTGGCGACGAAGCCCTCATGCTATCGCGCTCAGGCGAGGCATGGATCGGGGCCGACCGCGTCGCTGCCGGTCAAGCCATGGAAACCGATGGCGTAGACATCATCATCATGGATGATGGCTTCCAGAACCCCGGGCTGGCGAAGACCCTCTCTATTATTGTTGTCGATAGCGTCGCAGGTTTTGGAAACGGCCACGTCATCCCGAAAGGTCCCCTCCGCGAACCAGTGAAGGCAGGCCTTGCCCGGGCAGATGCCATCATTCTTATGGGCGATGGTGATCCGCCCACTGAAATCGCAGGCTTCGATGGATCGGTCGTACGCGCCAGCATCCAACCTGTCGCTGCGCCTCCGCCGGGGGCCTATGTCGCCTTCGCCGGAATTGGCCGCCCGGAAAAATTCTTTGATACGCTGGCGGCGTTTGGGACGCCCCCGCTCGATGCCGTTCCGTTCGGCGACCACCATACCTATAGCGACCGCGACCTGAATTATCTGCGGGCCCTCGCCGGTGATCATGGTGCCCAACTCA
Organism: Henriciella algicola; assembly: GCF_003576245.1. Lineage (GTDB taxonomy): Bacteria > Pseudomonadota > Alphaproteobacteria > Caulobacterales > Hyphomonadaceae > Henriciella > Henriciella algicola. The sequence continues at coordinate 215,921 of NZ_QWGA01000007.1, read as the reverse complement.
TCACGACGGAAAAGGACTTCGTGCGCCTTACGCCTGAGCAACGCGAAGGCATCATAACCTTGCCCGTGACCGCACAGTTCGAACGGCCCGAGGAACTAGCTAAACTTCTCAGCCCTGTTACAGACGCGCTACGATCATGAGCGACAGCGGCCCGCAATATATAAGACCGAAGGACATCGATAACCGGTCCACATGGCGCCAGCGCCTTGCCTGGCGGCTGGAAGCGATTGCGTGGGACGTCATCTACTGGTGGCCCATGAAAGCGCTGGGGCCAGATCGCGCTTCGAATTTTGCCGGGTGGCTCGTGAAGCGCATTGCGCCTCTCCTCAGCCAGAACAAGACCGTCAAACGCAACCTCCGCATGGCCTTCCCGGACTGGACTGAAGATCAGGTCGACAAGGTCGCAGAAGCGAGCTGGGAAAGCGTGGGACGCACGGCTGGCGAACTACCACATCTGCCGAAGATTCACCCATATGAGGGCGACCGGGTCGACGTCGTTCATCCAGAACGGCTTGATGCGATCGAGACCAGCGAAACGGGCGCTGTCTTCATCTCCGGGCATTTTGCGAATTGGGAAGTCATGGCCGCAGTCATTTGCCGGCGGCCTGTCGATTGCCTCGTAACCTATCGCGCGCTCAACAACCCCCATATCGACTGGCGTATCAACAAGGTCCGCCATGATTACGGCATTGGTGTGCTGACACCGAAGGGCCTCGGCACACGCGAGCTTATGCGGGCGCTCTCTGCTGGCCGCTCGGTCGCGCTGATGAATGATCAAAAATTCAACAAGGGGCTCGGCGTCCCCTTCTTTGGCCATGAGGCGATGACAGCTCCGGGGCCATCACGGCTTGCACTCAAATATGGCGTGCCGATCATTCCTGTCTCTACGGTCCGCACAGGCCCGGCCCGCTTTCAGACCACCATCCATGAGCCGATCCGCCCTCGAAACGGCCTTGAGGGCGACGATGCGGTCCGCGACTGCGTCGGGCAGATCACAAACTTCATCGAGGCGCAGGTACGCGCTCATCCAGAGCAATGGTTCTGGCAGCACAGAAGATGGCCGAAATCGGCCTGGAAAAAAGCGGGCGTCTAGCTAGCTCAATTAGCCGGATCGTTCAGTTCGTCGGTAAGGCGCCAAGGAGTATCCATGTCACCTCTCGTTTTATTATCAGCGGCGGCGCTCGTCTTCTGCGCCCTGATCGGCCTTGGCGCGCTCTTCGCTCCGAAATGGGCGCAAGGCGTCGTGCGCCTCGTTCCCGATCCGCATCCTGACCGCCCCGGTGGGTTTTCAGAGTTCCGCGCGACCTATGGCGGCCTGCTTTTCATGCTGCACGTCACGGCGCTGGTCATTCTGCTTCGGCTCAATGGCCCACTCGCACTTCTCGCCATCATGCCGATCGCCGCGGGCTGGTTTGGCGCAGGGCTTGGCCGTCTTGTGTCCTATCTCGCCGACGCGAAAGAGAACCGCGCGCCGGGGATGATGCCGATATGGATTGCTGTGGAGTTCGCACTGGCTCTTGCAATTGCGTCGCCGGTTCTTCACCTAGGCTGATGCCCTTCTAGAGGAACAGCACATGACGGATCGTCGAGAGACGCCCCGGCCCGGCAGACGGACCAAACCGAACCAGACCTCATCACATGTCGACCCCGACTGGTCGGGCGGCGAACGCATCGCGAAATGGCTTGCGCGCGCTGGCATCGCATCGCGCCGCGAGAGCGAAACGCTGATCGAGGAAGGCAAGGTCACGGTCAACGGACGCAAGCTGACCTCCCCTGCCTTCAAGGTGACCGGCAAGGAATCCATCAAGGTCAACGGCAAACCGGTAAAAGCCCCGGAAAGCACGCGGCTGTGGCGCTATCACAAACCGTCCGGCCTCATCACGACGACCCATGACCCTGCCGGGCGGCGCACAATCTTTGAAGAGCTTCCGAAGCACCTGCCGCGCACTGTCACTGTCGGCCGTCTCGACCTGACGACCGAGGGGCTGCTGCTTCTGACGAACGATGGTGAACTTGCGCGTACGCTTGAGCTGCCACGCAATGCTTTTCGCCGTCGCTACCGCGCCCGAGCACATGGCCGGGTCACGCCTGACAAGATCGAAGCGCTAAAAGACGGCGTCACCGTAGACGGCGTCACCTATGCGCCGATCATTGCTGAGCTGGAGCGCGAAACCGGCACGAATAACTGGATCAAGGTGGAACTGACCGAAGGCAAGAAGCGCGAAGTGCGCCGCGCCCTGGAATCGGTCGGGCTGGAAGTGAATCGGCTCATCCGCACCGAGTACGGGCCCTTCGAACTGGGTGATCTCGCACCCGGCGCTGTAGAGGAAGTGCCCTATCAGACGCTGATGGAAACGCTTGGCCCTATGCTTCCAGCGCAGCCTGCCCGGCGCAAGCCAGAGCAAAAGAAGCACAAACCTGACGCAAAGAAAGGCCTTAACAGACGCCGTTAGTCGGATAATGCTGGTTCATACAACCAGACGACGAACGGGAGGCCCTCATGTCCGACACTGCTGTTGCCCAGCCGCCTGAGACCAAGAAAGATCCGTCTCGCCAGATGAGCGAAGCGGCGCGAGCCACGAGCGACCTGATCGTGAGCCCGGACGTCTACGCTCATATGGAGCAGCTCGATACCGCATTTGCGCGTCTTCGCGCCGAGGACCCGGTCGCCTGGTGCGAGCCGGAAGCTTTCCGTCCATTCTGGGCTGTCACGAAACACGCGGACATCATGGAAGTCAGCCGCCAGAACAAGCTGTTCACAAATGGCGAGCGCGAGATGCTGAGCTATGAAACGGCAGAAGAGCGCGTCTATGCCCAGACCGGCGGACCGCACCTCCTCAAGACGCTCGTCCAGCTCGACGATCCGATGCACTACAAGCTGCGCCACCTGACGCAGGACTGGTTCATGCCGCACAAGGTGAAGACGCGCGAAGAAGCCATCCGGACTATCGCCAAGGAGTTCGTCGACCGAATGGAGGATATGGGCGGCGAATGCGACTTTCAGCAGGACGTCGCGCTCCACTACCCGCTTCGCGTGATCATGCAGATCCTCGGCGTCCCGGTCGAAGATGAGCCGATGATGCTGAAGCTGACGCAGGAAATCTTTGGCGCGCAGGACCCTGATCTGATGCGCGACAAGAGCCTGTCGGAAGAAGGCGCCGACGCAGACAAGGGCCTCTCCTCCATTCAGGAAACGCTCGCGCAATTCTTCATGTACTTCACGAACATCACGCAGGACCGCCGCGCGAACCCGAAGGACGATGTCTCAACAGTCATCGCCAACGGCACGGTCGATGGCGAACCAATCGGTCAGCTTGAAGCGATGAGCTATTACATCATCGTCGCGGCAGCTGGCCACGATACGACCAGCGCATCTACAGGCGGCGGCGTTCTGGGCATGCTGAACAATCCGGCACAGCTCAAGAAAATGATGGACGATCCGAAGGGCATGTCCCGTACAGCCGTGGACGAGGCCATTCGCTGGACAACACCGGTGAAACACTTCATGCGCACGGCCCAGGAAGACTATGAGCTGCGTGGGCGCAAGATCCTGAAAGGCGAAAGCCTGCTGCTCTGCTATCCTTCCGGCAACCGCGACGAAGACGTGTTCGACGACCCGTTCGAATTCCGCGTTGATCGCAGCCCGAACAAGATCATCTCTTTCGGTCATGGCGGCCATATGTGCCTTGGCATGCACCTCGCCCGTCTTGAAATGCAGGCGATCTATGAGGAGCTTTTCTCCCGCGTGAAGTCGATTGAGCTTGCCGGTGAGCCAAGCTTCATTCGCGCAAACTTCGTCGGCGGGCCGAAATCCATTCCGGTGCGCTACAAGTTCTAGTCGTCATCATTCCGGGCCGCGGGTTCAGCGTCGCTGACGCTGAACTCAATCCGCCGGTTGCGGGCATAGGCTTCGGTGGTCTCGGATGTATCAATTGGCTGGCCTTCACCATAACCGATCGCGCTAAGCGACGCTGACGCCGTGCCGACGTCTATCAGATAGTCGCGAATGGTGTTTGCTCGTGTCTGAGAGAGGCGCTGGTTGAAGGATTCGGCGCCTCGCGCATCGGTGTGGGCGCCAATCTCGATCTGGTATTGATCACAGAGCAGCGCCGTTCCTGCGATCGCGGCTGCCACGGGCATTGTCTCGTCTGAAATTGCACGATTGCTGGCTGAAAACTCCAGTGTGCGCCCTTGAAGAACGCCCCCGAACGCCGCGGTGCAGGCTGCCGCAGATGGATTGGCCGGCAGGCTGGCAACCGGCGCCCCGACCGGGGCCGGTTCACCCTCAAGAGCGATATTATCGACGATCACTCGCGTGGCATCTTCCGCGATCACGTCACCTTCGATCGCCGAAATTGCGGCTTCTAGCGCGGCAAGCTTCTCATCTTCATCTGAGACAGTGCCTCCAACAAGCGCGATGCCATTGCGGGTGCGCAGCGATATCCATTCATAACCGTCCTGGCGAAGGTCATCCTGCACCCGTCCCGCCCATTGCAGCGGCGACGCTGGACGACCGTCGCTCGCACTGTCCTCTTCTGGAATACCTGAGGCTGGGATGAAAAGGCCGTCAGCGAACTGGTAGCTTCCCTCCGCAAGCTCAACGCAAGCGCTCGGCGCGCTGAGCTGCGTACCCGCCTCGCCGACGACCGCTCCGTCGCAAGCGGCCAGTCCAGCGGCAGCGACAATCGACGCCATGCTCAATCGTGTTGTCGGTTGTTGCATATGTTCTACTCTCCCAGCCTCGGGCACACCGTTAATAGAAAGATCCTCGACGCCATGGCATGTCCCTCCCGGCGCAATATCGCGCTTTCCATTGGTGCTGTTTGTATCAGCCTTTTTGCCAACGCACAGACAGGTGCGGAAGCTCCGGTCTTCGACGAAAATGATGCTGAACTCGACCAACTTGTTGAAGACTGCCTTTCAATGGACGGAGTCGGCTTCATTGAGGGCAGTCAGACCATCTGCTATAATGCGGCGATCTTCCCGGCTGAGTTTCTCGCGCTGGCAGAGCTCCCACCTGCCGACCAGATCATCATCTCAAGTCCGGGCGGGAACGTCGCGACAGCTCGCATCATGAGCCGCATTCTGGACGAGCGCGGCGAGCCTGTAACCATAGCAGGCCAATGCATGTCCGCCTGCGCAATGGTGCTCGTGCCGGGCATCGATGACCTCCGCATCGACAATACCGCACACATATCCGTGCACGGAATGGTGATGCTCAGCTTCCCAGAATGGTATGGTTGGCAGCGCAATGGAGAAGAACCGGGCCAGACGGACCTCATGACTGCCGCCATGGGCTACAACTTTCCGTACACGCTGTACCGGAGCGGCAAGGATCACATGACTGCCCATCTCGAAGGTCAGAGTGTGGACCGCGACTACATACAGACCGTGCACGATCGCATGTACACGGACGCGAAGGCCCATGGTTGCCGCGTCGACCCAGACGAATACTGGGGCATGATCGACGCAGCTCACCTACAGAAATATCTCGGCGACCGGATCACGCATATGGAGCGTTTCATCCAATCCTGGGACGATCCGGCGAACAATATTTACAAGGATATCACGACGCCGATCGGGTCGCAGACTTATATCTTCGATTCCGACTATACCGCCTGCGAATAGCACGCCTCAGGCGAGCAGCTCCTTGGGGTAATCGGGATAGCTGGCTTTCATGACACCATGATTGAGCAGCATCTGCGCCTTCAACTCTGACCCACCTTCATCGTAGAAACTCGTCAGCACCCAGTAATTCTCAACGCGGCGGCTCTGCGAGAGCGCAACGACCTCACGCTTCAGCCGGTAGGTCTCTCCGACAAAGAGCGGCCCGTTGACCATCTTGATCTCGAGATCGGCAAACAGACCGATGGATGGCCGCTTGACCGGCCACTTCACCATGCCGCCGGTATAGTTGCCCAGCACCGACACCATTTCTGTCGGCACAATCGTCCTGCCCCACGGAGAAGCAGACGCGTCACTGTACCAGTCCATCGGCTCGGTGATCTTCTCCAGCTTCTCGGTCAGTGAGAAGGGATAGAGGTCGCCCATATGCTGGTCAGGGTCCATCTTGACCAGCTCATTGTCCGGCCCGGTCATACCCGTTTCCATATCGGCCAGGATGACGAGGTCGCCTGCAGGCCGCAGCTTCGCCATCCGGGCCGCCAGCAGTGTTTCGCCGTGATCCGGGCCGAGCGTGGCGCTCGCTTCGAGTACAGGCGTGCCATCCGCCTTTTCGGCGCGGCAGTAGGCATAGGTGTTGGTCTTCGGCTCAATGAAGACGCGCACCTCTTCGCCTTCAACGACCATGTTCTGGAAGTGGGTCGAGAAACAGCCACGTTCAAACCATTCCTTGCCGAACAGATCGACCAAGTGAGGCGAGAACTGGCTGAAATGGGTCGGCCCTTCGATCGGCCCGGCCCGAATACCAAGCTTCTCGGCTTCGGCATCATCATGAATGGAGCTGTGCCCATCATAGGACTGGTCAGCCAGCATCTGGGCTGGTTTGCGGAGCGGTCCCTCGATCACCTTCGTCATAAGCGCCCCTACCCTTCCATGCCGGCCATGCGCGCACGCTCAGCCGCAAACTTGGCGAGAGGTACGACGCGCTCAGCGTTCGAGGCAGCATTTGCATTGGATGCCGTGCCATCACGTACGCGTCCGACGATCCCCTGAAGAATGCCCGCCAGACGGAAGGCATTGTAGGAGAAGTAGTAGTTGAGGTCCGGCATGCCATCGCGGCCCGTATGCTGGCAATACATGTCCACATATTCCTCGAGCGTCGGAATGCCGTGGGCCTTAAGGTCCTTGATATTGGCGATTGAGCCACGCGATTCGTCATTGCCCGGCATCACCCAGTTCATCAGGTGGTAGGAGAAATCCGCCAGAGGATCGCCCAGCGTAGACAGCTCCCAATCGAGCACTGCAATGACTTTCGGGTCAGTCGGGTGAAGGACCATGTTGTCGAGACGATAATCGCCATGGACGATGGTAACGTCTTCGTTCTTCGGCAGGTTTTTCGGCAGCCAGTCGATCAGCTGTTCCATCTCTGGAATGTGCATCGTCTCGGATGCTTTATACTGCTTCGTCCAGCGATGGATCTGGCGGGCGCAATAGTCGCCTTCCTTGCCGAAATCCTGCAGGCCGACCTTCTTGTAGTCGGTGTTGTGCAGGTCCGCGAACGTCTTGACCTTCGCCTCATAGATCGCGCGGCGCTGTGCTGGCTCATAGTCCGGCAGCGTCTGGTCCCAGAGGATGCGGCCGTCCACATTGTCCATGATGTAGAAGATCGTGCCGATGACGTCTTCGTCCATGCAGAGTCCGTACGGGCGAGCGACAGGGAAACCGGTAGGATAAAGCGCATTGATGACCTTGAACTCACGGTCCACCGCATGTGCCGATGGGAGCAGCTTGCCGGGAGGCTTGCGCCGCATGACGTAGGTCTTGCTTGGCGTGAAGAGCTTATAGGTCGGGTTGGACTGGCCGCCCTTGAACTGCTTGACCGTCAGCGGGCCTTCATAGCCTTCGACATTGGCTTCCATCCAGGCGGCAAGATTGGCCTCGTCGAACTTGTGAGATTCGGCGACCTCTTTCGTGCCGCTGAACATATCCTGCGCGTTATCGGCCTCGGCCATGGCTCTACTCCCTGATCATCTTGTCTGCCGGCAACCTAGCGAAACACGAGCGCTGAACAAGCGTCTCGCAGGGTAATATCGACGTGAGTTGCACCGCCCAACGAAAAGGGGCCAGCACATGGCCAGCCCCTCCATTCGTAATGGTATGTGCTCACCTGATGGGATCAGGTGAGAGCGTCTGCGAAATTTTCACCCTGCCGGGCCGAATTCTTGGCGCGCTTGAGAAGCTCGATAGTCTCCGGATCAAGATCAGAGTTCTTCAACTTCGAATCAATGCGGTCGCCGAGATAATCCTCGCCATCGTCTACCGCTTCGAGGGCGGCTTTCTCGTCACTCATGAATAGTGATGTGAATTCTGCCCAGCCGCGGTGCAGCGTACCTGCGGTGCCGCCTTCGGTTTCCGGCTCTCCGCCAAGGTCACGGACCCTGGCTTGGAATGCCGTCACAAGTTCACTGCGCTCATAGGCGAGCGTCTTGAACTTGTTTCGAAGACCGTGGTTTTCGTCTGCAACCTCGCAAACCTTCTCATAGCCTTTCTGGCTATCGATCAGGGTTTTGGTCACGTCATTCAGCACTTCAATATTGGGGTTCGACATTCTGTCATCTCCTTTGTGGCGAACAGGAGAATAACGATGGATGCCAACCTGCAGTTGCCCGGCCGATGCAGAAAACCCGCTATTTGAGTGCGCGGTGCCCAATGTCCTTGCGGAAGAAGCCGCCCGGCCAATCAATGGCGGCGACCCCCTCATAGGCCTTATCGATGGCAGCTTTCAGACTTTCGCCCGTCGCAGTCACGCCGAGCACGCGTCCGCCAGTCGCAATCATCTCATTCTTCTCGTTGATGTCGGTGCCAGCATGAAAGACGGTCACGTTCTCAATCGCATCCGCAGCATCGACCCCTTTGATAGTGGTGCCTTTCACAGGCTTATCTGGATAGCCTTCAGCCGCCATCACGACAGTCGCGCTGGGGGTAAAATCAGAGAGACCCATCATCTCGCAAAGCGACGCGTGGCTGCCGACCAAGCCGCCCGTCGAACAGACAAGCAGCGCCGGGACGATGTCACCCGGCAGGCCCGCCATTAGCGCTTGACACTCAGGGTCACCGAAGCGTGCGTTGAACTCGACGACTTTCGGGCCGCTCTCGGTCACCATGATGCCGACATAGAGCACGCCCTGGTACGGCATGCCGTCTTCTGCCATGCCTGACAGCATGGGTTCGACGATCAGCGTCTGGACGAGTTCCATGATGCGCGCATCGACGACTGGCGCGGGCGCGTAGGCACCCATGCCGCCCGTATTCGGTCCCACGTCGCCATCACCGACGCGCTTATGGTCCTGCGCGGCGGGAAGGTAGATGGCGCCCTCCCCATCCGTCATGACGAAGATGGAGGCTTCCTCGCCGGTCATGAACTCTTCGATGACGATTTCGGCAGAGGCTTCGCCGAACTTGCCGGTCATGAATTCCTCAACCGTGTTCTCCGCCTCTTCCTGCGACTCGACGATGACCACGCCCTTGCCGGACGCCAGCCCATCCGCCTTGATCACATAGGGTCCGTCGACTGTTTCAAGGTAATCAAGCGCCTCCGTCAGGTCGCTGAAGCGACCATATGCAGCTGTGGGCACGCCGTACTTCTGCATCAGGTCCTTGGCGAAACCCTTGGAGCTTTCGAGCTGCGCAGCCTGCTGGCTTGGCCCGAACACATCGAAGCCGCGGGCCCGCAACGCATCAGACGCCCCTGCCGCCAGCGGCGCTTCAGGGCCGATGATGATGAGGTCAGGTGTGATTTGCAGCGCCAGTTCCTGAACCGCGTGCAGATCGGTTGGATCGAGATCAAAACACGGGCCGATCTTGTCCATGCCGGGGTTGCCGGGCGCTGAGAAAACTTCGTCCACCAGAGGCGACTGTGCGATTTTCCAGGCCAACGCATGCTCGCGTCCGCCAGAACCAAGAATGAGAATTTTCATGGCAGGGGTGATGAACGCGATTTCCCGATGGATCAAGGCTTCTTGCCCGCTTGACTGACGGCGGCGACCGGCTGGAGAGCCGCGACAAATAATTGTGGGATGACTGGAGATCAGCCCTTGATGATAGCGCCTGTCGCGAGGCAAGCTCAGGTTAGATGACCAAACCCTATTCCGCCCGCACGCCCAGCCACGATCTTAGCGGCCTCTGGACCGGCTTCTACGCCTATGACCTCACCGATGACGCCGTACCTTTTACGGCGTGGATTTCCGAGGATGAGGGCACCATCACAGGCTCTGTGCTTGAGGATGATATCACCAGCATGGAACCGGACGGTGAGTGCACCTCTGAGATTATCGGCGAGCGGCGTGGGCTGGACGTCAGATTTACCAAGATCGAAACGGCAGGACCGGACGGCAGCCTGGAGCTGTTGCGCTATCAGGGCGATACGGATCCCGAATGCTGCGTCATCAGCGGCGTCTGGTTCTTTGACGATCCAGCAGAAAGCTCTGGCACATTCATGATGACGCGCATCTCTGGCGCCCTGAAAGCGGCCATCCAGCCAGCAGCTGCCAGCGAGAGCCAGATCGGCCGCAATACCGAGGACTGATCAGGCGTGAGTGAAACACCCCCGTCAAACTTCGTTGAGCTTTCTGTCTCCGAACTCGCCGGGGCGCTCAAGCGCACCATTGAAACGACCTATGATCATGTGCGTGTGCGCGGTGAGCTCGGGCGAGTCACAATTGCGCGCTCGGGGCACATGTACGCCGACATCAAGGACGACAAGGCTGTCCTGAATACGGTGATGTGGAAGGGCTCGGTGCAGCGCCTTCCGTTCAAGCCGGAGGAAGGACTGGAGGTCGTCGCGGAAGGCCGGCTCTCAACCTATCCGGGACGATCGAACTATCAGCTCATCGCCGACTTCATGCGCCCGGCTGGCGCTGGCGCGCTCATGGCGCTTCTCGAAGAGCGCAAGAAGAAGCTCGCCTCTGAAGGCCTGTTCGATGAGCGGCACAAGAAGCCACTTCCCTTCCTGCCAAGGACGGTCGGCGTGGTGACCAGCCCGACAGGTGCTGTCATCCGCGATATCCTGCACCGGATCCGCGAGCGCTTTCCGGTACGCGTCATTCTCTGGCCTGCGCTGGTGCAAGGCGACCGCGCCGCCGCGCAGATTGAAGCGGGCATTCGCGGTTTCAACGCCATGCCAGAGGGCGATCGCCCGGACGTGCTGATTGTCGGACGCGGCGGCGGCTCGATCGAGGACCTCTGGCCATTCAACGAAGAAAACGTGGTTCGCGCGGCATTCGAGAGTAAGATCCCCCTGATTTCCGCAGTCGGCCATGAGACGGATACCACGCTCATCGACTTCGTGTCCGACGCGCGCGCGCCGACCCCTACGGGCGCGGCAGAGATTGCTGTACCGGTGCGCTCTGATCTGATGATGGCGATTGAAGAGCGCGCGCAAAGCCTGACCCGGGCCCTGTCGCGCCGGGTTCGCCATGACGCTGACCGGCTAAGGGCCTCACGCCTGCCGAAGCTTGAAACCCTCATCGCGCAAAAGCGCCAGAGCCTCGACTACCTCGACGCCGGCTTACGCGGCGGGCTCTCTAGCGCCATCAAGTCAAAGCATATTGAGCTCGCGCGGACAGGAAGCCGCCTGCGCACTGATCCGCTCAGCAAGGATGCGCGCGATGCCCGCCGTCGGCTTCTGGACACGGCCAAGCGCGCGCGCCCTGCACTGAAACGCCTGATCGATACGCGAAAGCAACGACTCTCGGCTGGCGCGAATTTGCTTGAAGCACTCTCCTATCAGGCGACGCTGGCTCGAGGCTTTTCCGTGGTAAGGAATGCAGATGGCGCAATTCTGCGGTCGTCGAAAACCGTGTCGGCGGGCGACCATCTGAGCATCACGCTGAGCGACGGCTTGGTCGACGCGTCGGTAATCGAAGGCGAGGCAAAGCCAACCAGGAAGTCCGAGCCAAGCGCCGCCAAACCGAAGTCCCCTCCAACACCTTCAAAGCCTGCCAAAGAACCGCCACAGGGCGATCTTTTCTAGGGTCTAGGCGCTTGCTGGCTTCACCTTGAGGCCGTTGCCCTCAGTCCCATCGACAATGACGGACGCGCCCGTGTCCGGGTTACTGCCGTCAGTCGTCTCGGCTGGCCACTCGGTGTCGCCAAGGCGCACCCTGCCCTGGCCGTTCGCGAAAGCAGCGATCACGGTGGCGCGCTGACCGAGGGTGCGGCTCATCAGCCGGTTCAGCGTTGGATGCTCGGCAACCTTCTTGCGCATGTCCGCAAAGACAGTTCGTCCAAGCACGACAAGTCCAACAGCCGCGACAGCAAAGAACAGGAACTGCCCCTGCCAGCTATGGCTTCCAATGATTGCGAACGCTGAAAACACTGCCGTTGCACCGGCCGCAATCGAGACCCAGAGCAGGTCGAACGTGCCAAGCATCGTCTCGATCGCGAGGAGGACCAGCGCGAGGACAAGCCAGTGCCAGGCGCTGAGGGGCCAGATCAGGTCAATGAGTGCGTCCACGACTATTCCTCCCGCCTGCGGGTTGTTGGGACTGCACCGCCTGCGTTGGCGGCAAGCGACTTGCCAGCGCTCTCAGTGAGGCCACGAATGCCCTCGATCGTGCCGAGGATGGAGCTGAACTCAGCCGGGATGATCACAGTCTTGTTGCTCTGCGACGTTGCGAGCTTCTCGAAGGCCATGACGTATTGTTGGCCGAGGAAATAATTGATCGCGTTCACATCGCCCTTGGCGATGGCTTCAGACACCATGGCGGTCGCTTTGGCCTCAGCCTCTGCTTCGCGCTCACGTGCTTCTGCGTCGCGGAACGCAGCTTCGCGGCGGCCCTCTGCCTCAAGGATTTGAGACTGCTTGGCGCCTTCGGCCTTCAAAATGGCAGACTGCTTGTCGCCTTCCGCAGTGAGGATTTCGGCACGCTTCAGGCGCTCGGCCTTCATCTGGCGGGCCATGGCCTCAGTGATATCAGCCGGCGGTGTCAGGTCGGCAATTTCGATCCGGGTGACCTTCACGCCCCACGGGTTCGTCGCCGCATCGACAACTGAAAGAAGCCGCGCATTGATCTCGTCGCGGTTCGACAGGACTTCATCGAGATCCATCGAGCCGACGACCGTCCGGATGTTCGTCAGGGACAGGTTCTGAATAGCGTTCTGGAGATTGTTGACCTCGTAGGCCGCCGAAACCGGGTCGATCACCTGAATGAAGACGACAGCATCACAAGACACCATCGCATTGTCCTTGGTGATCACTTCCTGCGTTGGAATGTCGAGCACGCTTTCCATCATGTTCATCTTGCGGCCAACGCGCTGATAGAACGGAATGATGAAGTGAAGTCCGGGCGACAAGGTATTGGTATAGCGACCAAAATTCTCGACCGTGAAATTATATCCCTGCGGCACGACCTTGATGGCCGAAACCAGCACGATGAGCGCGACTGCAGCAATGACTATGACGACAATGACAGATGGTTCCATCCAGGCTTTCCTCCTTAACCTAGGACTGATATCGGGGCGTTTTCATCGTTTTTCAATAAGACTAAATTGAAAAACGGCGCACACCTCGAAGGCATGCGCCGTTTATAGACCGAGTCAGCTGTGTTGCTGACCTAAATTCGGCTTAGAGCTGGCCAAGAAGATAGTCGGCCGAAGACACTTTGAATTCGCCGCCATCTTCGACATTGAGCTGCTCGACGACGCCGTCCTTCACCAGCATGGAATAGCGCTTGGACCGCTCACCCATACCGAAGCCGCTGGCATCCATCTCAAGGCCCATGGCCTTTGCGAAAGCGCCATTGCCGTCCGCCAACATACGGACCTTGCCGCCGGTCTTGGCCGACTCGCCCCAGGCATTCATCACGAAGACATCGTTGACCGACGTGCAGACAATGTCATCGACACCCTTGCCGTGCAGCTCTTCGGACTTCTCTACAAAGCCCGGCAGGTGCTTGGCTGAACAGGTTGGCGTGAAAGCGCCTGGAACGGCGAAGAGCGCGACGGTCTTGCCCTTGAAGATGTCGTCGGTCTTGCGTGGCTCAGGACCATTGCCCGTCATTTCCATCAGGACGGCGTCTGGAAGTTTATCGCCTTGCTTGATCGTCATTGAATTTCTCCTTGCGAAACTGCTCGCTTCTTATGCAAGTGCGGGCAAGCTTTCAATCGAACCTTGATAAATCACCGGGCCTGAGTCAGCTTTCATCCAAGGAAAGGTGACCAGATCATGATGAGCGATCTGACTGGCAAGCTACTGATTGCCATGCCCTCAATCGGAGACTCCCGGTTTTCAAGGTCGGTTGTGCTCGTCTGCGCGCACGAGCCCGAATATGCGATGGGTATTGTCCTCAACAAGCCGATTGATGACCTCACCTTGCCCCAGCTCCTGTCGCAGCTTGGCATCGAGCAGGATATCAAGATCCCAGACAGCGCCGTGCTGAATGGCGGCCCAGTCGGGACGGATCGGGGCTTTGTGGTCCACACCGATGACTTCCACTGTGAGGGGGCCACGCTGGCCATCAATCATGACTTCTGCCTGACGGCGACGCGTGATGTGCTGGTCGCCATCGCATCTGACGAAGCGCCACGGGAATCGATCATGGCGCTTGGCTATTCTGGCTGGGGCGCGGGACAACTTGAGACCGAAATCGCCGACAATGCCTGGATCGTCAGCGACCCGATCCCGGATCTCGTTTTCGGGCCAGGCCACGCCTCCAAATGGTCAACCGCGCTCAAACTGATCGGCATTGATGTTGCGCGGCTGCACAGCGCGGGCGGGAACGCCTAAAGGGTTAGGCTTTCAGGAGCTTGCCGGCCTGCGCCGCAGGCAGCGGTCTTGAGAAAGCAAACCCCTGCACGAAGTCAAAACCAAGTGATTTCAGACGTCCCACGGTCTCCAGATCCTCGACGCCCTCAGCCGTCGTGCTCAAGCCGAGCTCGTGGGCAAGTCCGGTAACGGCCTTCAGGATGGTCTGCATGCGCGGGCGCTCAAGCTTTCTGATGAGGTCCGCATCCACCTTGAGGCCATCCGCAGGCAAGGCTTCCAGCCACTCAAAGGACGAATGGCCGGTGCCGAAATCATCAAGCACGACGCCTGCCCCGGCGTCCTTCAATGCTTCAACCGTCCGAAGGGCCGTCTCCGGGTCACGTAGTGCTGCCTGTTCTGTCAGCTCAATTCGCAACTGACCCGGCGAAAAGTCGTGGCCCGCGATGAGGTCGCCCACCAACGCGACAAGCGTTTCTTCAGCAAGGTCTGGCGCTGTCACGTTGACGTTCACAAAGAGGTCTTGCCGGCCGCTATCGCGTATCCACGCAGACAAGGCCTCGCTGGCGCGCATCAACATGGACGTTGCGAGCCCTCTGTCTTCAGGGCTGTAAGGGTGGCCAGCACTCGCTCTCGGCCAACGTGCCAGAGCTTCGAAACCGCCAATCTCTCCGGTGTGGAGCGATACGATTGGCTGGAACGCGGCCTCCAGCTCTGCGCCTGACGGGTCGGCCAGCCATTCTTCCGCTTCACCCCGGCGCATCAGCACGCCCGACGCCGACCCATCCGCTTTGAATTGCCCTGTCAGGGTCAGCGATTTGCCTGTCGAAAGCTTCAGGCGGCAGGAGACCGGGTCCGTACCAGATGCCCCGTCAGAAAAAAGCTGATGAAGCCTCTGATGGCTAAGGCCTGCCAGTACTTTGGAAACCGATTGCAGGGTCCAGACGCCGTCAATCTCCTGATACCCTGTAGACGCGTCGATATGAATGGCGAGGCGCGAGGACTGCGCATCCCATGACCATTCGCCTAGCGTGAGAGGGTCAGCCGACAACATCGGACCGAACCTAGCCCCATTCGCAGACGCTGGCGAGCGTCAGGCGCGGCGATTTTCGAGGATGTAGCGGCGAACATCGGACACGTTTGACGGCAGGCGCTCGAAGCGTTCGACGCGGTCGGCCAGACCTGCAACACGATCCGGCAGCGGGCACGCGCGTCCAACCGCTTCCTTGATGGTCTCAGGGAATTTTGCCGGGTGCGCCGTTGCAAGAACCACATCTGTAACATCGCCGCTGACGGGCTTGCGCCGCGCAACATGCGTGCCGACCGCCGTATGCGGGCAGATGAGCCAGCCGGTCTCATCATGGACCTTATTCATCTCGTCTAGTGTTTCTGCATCAGAAACCGCCGCCGCAGAGAGGCCGCTGCAGCCCAGCGGGCCGGAGATACGGTCGGGAAGGTCAACAGCGCCGGATTGGGCGAAGCTGTCATAAAGTCCGCGCACCAGTTCCGGGTCACGGCCGCTTACCTCGAAAGCGAGACGCTCGAAATTACTCGGCACGGAGATGTCCATGGCCGGACTTGGCGTTGCAAGAGCGGGCTTGCGCAGCATGCGCCCCTCCTCGAACAGGACACGCAGCGTGTCGTTGCCATTGACGGCGCAGACAGCTTCAAACCCTGAAAGAAGACCGCAGCGTGCAGCCACATAGCCGGCCAGCGCGTCGCCCATATTGCCGCTTGGCACGACAAACCGAAGAGAGCGGTCGGCGCCCAGCGCTGCCTGGGTCGTCGCATAATAGACGGCCTGAGCCGCAATGCGCGCCCAGTTGATCGAATTCACGCCCGACAGGTAGGTCTGATTGACGAAGTCGCGGTCAGCAAAAAGGGATTTTACGATGGCCTGACAGACATCGAAATCGTCATCGATTGCGATGTTGTGCACATTGTCCGCGCCCGTCGTCGTCATAAACAGGCGCTGGACTGGAGAAACCCGCTCATAGGGGTGCAGAATGAAGAGGTCGACCTGCGACGCCCCGGCAAAAGCTGCAGCGGCTGCACCGCCCGTATCACCCGATGTTGCGCAAGTGACGCTCATCCGAAGGCCACGCGTGGAGAGAACCTCATCGAATAGCTGGGCGATCAGCTGCATCGCGACGTCCTTGAACGCCAACGTTGGCCCGTGATGAAGCTCCATGATGAAGCGGTTTGCGCCCCACTGAACGAGCGGGGCGACGCTTTTATGCGAGAAGCTGGAATAGGCCCGCTCGCAAATGCCTTCAATTGTTTTGCTTGCAAGCTCATCGCCCGCAAATGCAGAGATTACCCGGCTGGCGACCGAGACATAGCTCTCATCGGCTGTTGCACGCTCGATGACTGGCCAGCTTTCAGGCACGTAAAGACCACCATCAGGCGCAAGGCCTGAAAGGCATGCATCGACAAAACCGACCGGCTCTGCCTGACCACGCGTGGAAATGAATTTCACGATTTGCCTCCGAACTTCAGCCGCCCCTGAGAGCGATGGAAAGCGATGTAGACCCCAATCAGGCCGATCGCCATTCCCCACCAGGTGAGCGCATAGCCGAAGTGGCGTTCAGGCGGCAATGGGTCCCGCCCGGTCAGCATGGCATATGGATTTTCAGTCGTGCGCGAACGCGACATGTCAGCGCCGAGAACGACGCGCATGGTGTCGGGCTCCACAACGCGGCCGGACTCTTGGGCATAGCCTAGATTGTCCAGCATCAGCTCTGCATTGAAACCATACCAGAGGTCGCGCTCAGGATTGCTGCCACCTGCGAGGCCACCTCTCTGTGCCGGGCGCTCAAACGCGTTGGCACGGCCTTCAAAGTCGCTGAGGTCAGAAATCTGAAGCGGTATCGGATCGGTGCCAGCGACGGCGTCCCATAGCAGCAGGACGACCGGGCCTTCCCCGTTGATGCGTCCGGGCACATAGCGTCGCCAGATCGCCTCGCCGTCGACAATGCCGTACACTTGCTGAGCAAACCCGGCATTCGACGTATCAACTTCGACACTCAACGTTTGGAACGGATCGTTTTCGACCTGCCCCTGCGCTTTCTTTTCAGCGTAGCGCGCATACTGCCAGTTACCGAGCATGACGAGAATGATCAGGCTGGCAATTGTCAGCACCGATAGAAGTGGCATGGGTTTGAAGGTCATGGGGCGGACCCGGCGTGCGCGACTTGATCGGAATTCACTGCGGTTCGTTTTCGCTGGCCTGCGACCGCAATTGCCGCAAGAAGAGGCGCCTTGCAAAAAGCCGGGCATCGACAAGCGAGCCCGGCTTCTATCGGTGACAAATTGCCAGCCAATCAGTCCTCCTAGTGGCCGAGCACCAGGTAAGGAATGACGTAGACGAATGCGAAGAGGAACAGCCACACGACGTCAACGAAGTGCCAGTACCAGGCCGCGAACTCAAAGCCCAGGTGCTTCTTGGCCGACATGCCGCCTGTCATCAGACGAATGAGGCAGACCGCGAGGAAGATCGTCCCGATGACGACGTGTGCACCATGGAAGCCGGTCGCCATGAAGAACGCAGAGCCGTAGAGCGTGCCGTCATAGCTGAAGCCAGCATGCGAGTATTCGAGGATCTGGAGACCGGTGAAAAAGATGCCGAGCAGAACCGTGATTGCCAGCATGTTGATAGCCGTCTTGCGGTTATCGTGCTGCAGAGCGTGGTGGGCTGCCGTGACGGTCGTGCCCGAAAGCAGCAGAACCAGCGTGTTCATGAGCGGCAGATGGAATGGGTCAAAGAGCTCAACGCCTGCGGGTGGCCACTGGCCGCCAACTGCCTGAAGCGCCTCAGCGTAAAGCGGGTTTGCTGCATCAAAGGAGTCACCAACGCGCGCACCATGGAAGATGGCGAATTCGAAGAAGCTCCAGAACCACGCAACGAAGAACATGATCTCCGACGCGATGAAGAGGACCATACCGTATTTGAGACCGATGGAGACGACCGGCGTGTGGTCGCCTGCCTTGCTTTCCTTGATGACTTCGCGCCACCAGCCGAACATCACATAGCCGACAAAGCCGAGGCCAATCAGCATGAGCCAAGGCGAACCTTCCGGAATACCGAAAAGCCCCTTCATGTATGATACGGCGCCTACCGCCAGCACAACCATCGCCATCGACCCCAGCAGTGGCCAGGGAGATGGGTTCACGAGGTGATAGTCATGTTTCACTTCATCATGTGCCATTGCCCGGAATCCCTATCATCCATCTAATTCTTCGCGCCTTTTAGCCCGCAGGCCAATGGAGTCGCAACCGTCTAGTTAAGTGCAGCCGATTTGGCCGCACCCCGAAATTTGTCTGTCTCGTAGAAGGTATAGGACAGCGTGATAGTCCGCACATCCGCGAGATTTGAATCTGCGTCCATTTCCGGTGAGACGAAATAGACGACTGGCAGCTTCTTGGTTTCGCCCGCTTTAACGATGCGTTCCTCAAAACAGAAGCATTCCAGCTTGTTGTAGTAGATGCCAGCCCTGTGGGGCGTCACATTATACGACGCCATCAGGCTAACATCGTGATCAGCAGTGTTCGTTACCTCGAAGAAGGCGAGGCCATGTTCGCCGAGATGAACGTCCATGCTGGTCTGAAGCGCGCGAAACTGGACAGGCGCGTTCATCACGTTTGCATCGAAGCGCACATTCACAGTTCGATCGAGAATTTCTTCTGGTGCAGCGTCGGCAACCTGCGTTGTGCCGCCAAAGCCCGTGACGCGGCAGAACGTGTCGTAGAGTGGCTTCGACGCAAAAGCGAGGCCGAGCATACCGAGAGCGGCAACGCCAAACCCAAGAGCTAGCGTACGATTGTTCATTGGTCGCCTCCGTCTTCTGCCGGTTGGCTCTCGTCACCTTCCGGCAAGTCAGGCATGGGCCGGCTGTCGCTTTGCGGAGGATTGCTCCAGTAAAAGCCGCCATCGGGGCCAAGCTCAGAGTCCGCGAGGCGCACAACAGTGGTCACACCGACGAGAATGACGAAGGCGAACAGGGCAAGCGCAAGCCACCAGTTACGGCGTTTCTGGGCCTGGCGGGCGTCTTCATCGAGCCTTGGCGGGGTTTGAGGTGCTTCGCTCATCAGAGGCCCGGCACCGAAATATATGCTCCAAACCCGTGCTCGATAATCAGCGCGGCGAAGAGCAGGAACAGATAAAGGATCGAGAATGCGAAGAGACGCTTGGCTTCTTTTGCACCCTCTGGCTGCACCGGCACTGCACCGGCATCACTACGCCACACGTCGACGGCCAGCTTGACAAAAACAACACCCAGAAGCGCTGCCGAGATGCCATAAACGAGACCACCGAGCCCGGTCAGCACCGGCGCGAGGGCCAGCGGCGCCAGAAGCAGCGTGTAGGCCATAATCTGGTTGCGGGTTACCTTTGCGCCATGGGTCACAGGCAGCATAGGAACGTTGGCCTTCTTGTACTCACCGTGCGCGAGCAGGCTGAGCGCCCAGAAATGTGGAGGCGTCCAGAAGAAAATGATTGCGAACAGCAGCCAGGCATCGAGCGGCGCGCTGCCCGTCACGACTGCCCAGCCAATGACAGGCGGGAATGCGCCCGCCGCACCACCGATAACGATGTTCTGCGGCGTCCGACGCTTAAGAAGCATCGTGTAGAACCAGCCATAATAGGCGATGGAAAGCGCGAGGAGCGCAGCGGCGACAGCATTGGACGCCAGCCACATGAGAAGAACGGAGACCCCGCTCATCACGAGACCAAGCGCGATGGCCTCATCGCGCGGCACGGCACCTGATGGGATCGGACGCGTCGATGTCCGGCTCATAATCGCGTCGATATCGGCGTCATACCACATATTGATCGCGCCAGCGGCGCCGGAGCCGAGCGCGATTGCAAGCGTCGCGATTGCAGCCATGAGCGGGTTTACAGAAACACCCGTGACGCCGACCGCGCTGACGAGGCCAGCAAGCCCGGTAAAGACAACCAGCATCATGATGCGCGGCTTCATAAGCTGCACATAATCACTGGCGGTCGCATATCGCGGCGCGTCCTGGGTCATATCGGCTGTATCGACATGCGACATCTGTTTCATGTGCTCCATCAAGATGGAAACGGCCCTTCGCGACACTGAACGCGAAGGGCCGCTCTGTTTCAGTCGTTCAACGGCCCTTTAGTGGTGACCTTCTGGCTTCACTTCAGGCAGCTCGTTGAACTGGTGGAATGGCGGCGGCGAAGGCAGCGTCCATTCCAGCGTGGTGGCACCTTCGCCCCACGGATTACCAACACCCTTCCGGCGGCGGATAGCAGCTTCAACCACACCGACGAAGAAGATCAGCGTCGCGACCAGCGTGACCGCATAGCCCATCGATGACCAGAAGTGCCAGGTGGAGAAGGCGTCCGCATAGTCGATGTAGCGGCGCGGCATACCGTTCAGGCCGAGGAAGTGCTGCGGGAAGAACAGCAGGTTCGAACCAATGAACATCGTCCAGAAGTGCGCGTAACCGATGCCCTTATTGTACTTCACGCCGAACATCTTCTCGAACCAGTAGTACCAGCCTGCAAAGAGACCGAACACTGCGCCAAGCGACAGCACGTAGTGGAAGTGAGCCACGACGTAATAGGTGTCGTGCAGGATGTGGTCGATGCCTGCGTTCGCGAGCACCACACCCGTCACACCGCCGACGGTGAACAGGAAGATAAAGCCGATCGCCCAGACCATAGGAACTGAGAAATCGATGGAGCCGCCCCACATGGTCGCGATCCAGGAGAAGATCTTGATCCCGGTCGGCACCGCGATCACCATGGTTGCAGCCACGAAGTAGGCCTTCATGTCAGCTGGCATGCCGACCGTGTACATGTGGTGCGCCCACACGATGAAGCCGATCGCGCCAATCGAGACCATAGCGTAGGCCATGCCGAGATAGCCGAACACTGGCTTGTTCGAGAAGGTCGAAACAATGTGGCTGATAATGCCGAAGGCCGGCAGGATCATGATGTACACTTCCGGGTGACCGAAGAACCAGAACAGGTGCTGGAACATGATCGGGTCGCCGCCGCCGGACGGATCGAAGAATTGCGAACCGAAGTTACGATCGGTCAGAAGCATGGTGAGTGCACCTGCGAGAACCGGCAGAGCCAGAAGCAGCAGGACGGCGGTAACCAGCATCGACCACGCAAACAGAGGCATCTTGTGCAGGGTCATGCCCGGCGCACGCATGTTCAGGATGGTCACGATGAAGTTGATGGCACCAAGAATGGACGCAATACCGGCCGTGTGAAGCGACAGGATGAGGAGATCCATCGACGGACCAGGGTGACCGGTCGCGCTGGAGAGCGGCGGATACAGCACCCAGCCACCACCAAAACCAAGGAACTGACCAGTGCCCGGGATCAGCATGGAGATACACGCCATGATGAAGGCCGCAACGGTGAGCCAGAACGAGATGTTGTTCATGCGCGGGAACGCCATGTCTGGCGCACCGATCATGAGCGGAACAAACCAGTTGCCGAAGCCGCCGATAAGCGCCGGCATCACCATGAAGAAGATCATGATGAGGCCGTGATAGGTGATCACGACGTTGTAGAAGTGCTTGGCGTGCTCAATGGCCTGATCGCCAGTGTAGCCAAAGAACTCCATCAGGCTGGTGAGTGGTCCAATACCCGGCTGAGCCAGCTCAAGACGGATGATGCCGGAAAGGGTGTAACCTACGATACCCGCAATGATTGCAAAGACGAGGTACAGCGTACCGATGTCCTTGTGGTTCGTGGACAGGAACCAACGGGTGAAGAAGCCCGGCTTGTGATCGTGGGCATGATCGTCATGGACGGTCGAAACTTGATCCATTGCCATGTCAGAAATCCTCTTGGGTTCTACTCGGCGCGGGCGAGACGCGTTTCAGCATCTGCTCGGTCGGAATTGCTTGCAACTTGAGCCTGGTCGAGCGCACCGAACGCGCCTTCGAAATCACCAGAGCGAAGGGTCGAAATCCAGCTGTCATAGGTCGCCTGATCAACAACGCGGACCTCGATCGGCATATAGGCGTGATCCTTGCCGCAAAGCTCGGAGCACTGACCGTAATAGGTGCCCTCTTCCTCGACGAGGAACCAGCCCTCATTGAGGCGACCGGGAACAGCATCGGTTTTCACGCCGAAAGCTGGAACGGTCCAGGAGTGAATGACGTCTGATGCAGCCGTTTGATAGCGCACATAGCGGTTCACTGGCAGGACGAGCGGATAGTCGACCGCGAGGTTACGTGGACCAAGCGCTTCATCGAGATTGTCGCTCGAAAGGCCGCGCTGAAGCGGGTTGGAAACGAACTCGACGGGATAACCGCCATCATCCAGCTCATCCGGGAAGGAATAGGTCCAGTTCCACTGGTTGCCTTGCGCCTTGACCGTGATCCAGCCTTGAGCGGCTGCATCAGGATAGATGTTCGGGTTGTCGCCTTCAGCAGTCGCGATCGCTTCAAGGTCAGGCTGGTTTTCCTGATAGAACAGATTCGAGAAGGACGGACCCGCAATCGCGACGAGGATCAGCACAGGAACAACGGTCCAGACGATCTCAATCGGCGTGTTGTGGCTGAACTTTCGGGCGACCGGATTGGCGCGCTTGTTATACTTGACGCAAACCCAGACGATCAGCGCCAGCACAAACAGGGTGATCAGCGTGATGATCACCAGCAGGTAGTTATGAAACCAGTGCAGACGCTCCATGATTCGCGTCGCAGCAGTCTGAAGATTTATTCCGCCTTCCTCAGGCACAGCGGCAAAGGCTGCGGCGCTGAAAGGAAGGATCGAAAGAAGAGCGACGAGAAAACGCACAACCCGACTCCTTGGTAATTATTCGAGCCTTGCAATAGCCGTCGCGTAGGGCTGCGTCCACCCGCCCCTTCAGCAAAATCAAATATGTCGCAGCCGCTTCGCTTTGTATCTGGGCAGCGCTATATTGAGCCCATCCAAAGGGAGGTATCCGGCATGTTACGTATCTTTCTGACCGGCACGGTCGCCATGTTCGCGGCCGCCAGCGCAAGCGCTCAGGTCTTCGTCGTTGGCGGCGGTCTTGCGCGAGATTGCTACAATGAGGCCCAAAGCGGTAACTACGTCTATCGCATCGCAGAACAGACCTGTTCGCGTGCACTCCGCGAGGAAACGCTAACGCGCGAGAACCGAGCTGCGACTTACGTCAATAGAGGCGTCATACGCATGCGCGAAGGCGAGTATGAGCAAGCTCTTAGCGACTATGCAAACGCGACCTCGATCCTGCCTGATCTTGGCGCTGCCTATCTGAACGAGGGCGCAGCTCATATCTATCAGCGCAATTTCTCGGATGCACTCGTATCTCTGAATCGCGCTATTGAACTCAATACAAACGATATGTTTGCGGCCTACTACAACCGCGCCATCGCTCGGGAGAACACCGGCGATGTGCCTGGCGCCTATTATGACTTCCAGCGGTCTCTGGAGCTGAAACCCGGCTGGGACCTCGCACAGCGCCAATTGAGCCGGTTTGAGGTTCAGCAGCAGTAACTCTCCCCTGCCCGCTTGCAGGCTGGGCGGCGAATGGCCATTGTCTTCATATGCTTGAAACAGATCTTCCATTCGACCGCTCAGAAGCCACCCGTATCCTGGCCCAAGCCTGTGAAGGGGCTGACGACGGCGACATCTATGTTCAGCGCGCACGCTCTGAGAGCTTTATGTTCGACGATGGCAGGCTGAAGTCTGCTGCCTTCGACACATCGCAGGGGTTTGGCCTCAGGGTGGTTGCCGGAGAAGCTAGCGGCAATGCACATGCCGGTGAACTGACGCTCGACGCGATTCGCCGCGCTGCGCAGACCGCCTCAGCTGCCAAGCGCGGCTATTCTGGCTCCCTCGCAGCTGGGCCAGTTCCCACTAACCGAAAGCTCTACCAGCCTATCGACCCGACAGAAGCTCCTGGCTTCACGGTGAAGACCGGCCTGCTCGCCGAAATCGACGCCTGGGTTCGCGCAAAGGACCCGCGCGTTGTTCAGGTTTCAGTTTCACTCGCTGGCAGCCATCAGGAAATCGATATCCTGCGGCCAGCAGGCGAAACCTTTCATGACGTCCGTCCTCTCGTCCGGCTGAACATTGCTGTCACGCTGGAAAAAAATGGTCGCCGCGAATCGGCCACCTCAGGTGCTGGTGGCCGCGCCGAATATGAAGAGTGGATCAAACCAGAGCGCTGGCAGGCAATGGCTGAACGCGCGCTTCGCAAGGCGGAAATCAATCTCGACTCCATCCCTGCACCTGCGGGTGAAATGGAAGTTGTTCTCGGCCCGGGCTGGCCCGCGGTCCTGCTACACGAAGCAGTTGGCCACGGGCTCGAAGGCGACTTCAATCGCAAGCAGACCAGTGTCTATTCCGGCAAGATCGGCCAGCAGGTCGCCGCCAAGGGCGTCACCGTCGTCGATGACGGCACGCTCGACGCCCGGCGCGGTTCACTCTCTTTCGATGATGAAGGCACGCCGACCCAGCGCAACGTCCTGATCGAGGACGGCATTCTGAAAGGCTATATGCAAGACCGCCAGAATGCCCGTCTGATGGGCATGGCACCAACAGGCAATGGACGGCGCGAAAGCTATGACGCCGGCATCATGCCGCGCATGACAAATACGGTCATGCTGGGCGGCAAGGATGACCCCGACGAGATCGTCAAATCCATCAAGCGCGGTATCTGGGCTGTCGACTTTGGCGGTGGCCAGGTCGACATCACGTCAGGCAATTTCGTGTTCCAGTGCACAGAAGCCTATCTCGTCGAAAATGGCGACGTGATCGCACCGGTGAAGAATGCGACCCTGATCGGCCACGGCCCGACAGCACTCAACAAAGTGTCCATGATCGGCAATGACTTCGCCATGGATGACGGTGTCGGCACCTGCGGCAAGGCAGGCCAGAGCGTCCCAGTTGGCGTCGGTCAGCCGACACTGAAGGTCGATGCGCTTACAGTGGGCGGCGCAGGCTAAGAGACAGGAATTTCCTTGCATGGTGCTACTGGGCCGTAGTTGACTTCGGCAGCATCGTGATCGTCGTAATCTATAGGATCCGACCAAGTATCTGTCTCAGGGTCATACTGCCAAAATCGAAATTCCAAGGGATAAATAACATTCCGCCGAACCGTCGGAATGCCGTCGACGAGTTTGGGCAAGAATCTCACGCGTGAAACCGCACGTTCAGCCTCGTGGCAGAAAATCGGCTGCGTGCACTGCGTCGTCAGCCCGAACGGCAACCCCTCCTCGTCGACTGAAAAGCGAACTTCGCACGCGCCTTGAACATTAAAAAGCGATGCCAGAAACGGGTAGGATGGCTGTGGGGACGTAAGCGGTTGCGCATCGCGATCCTGAGCCACTGCCACTGACGTTGCAATGCATGCGAACGCCGCAGACACGACGACGCGTAAGCCTCTCGCTCTCACGACACCGCCACCGGCTCACATGGTAGCTGTTCAGCATCGGCTCTGGTGGCCTTCGGAACATTACGCTGAAGCTCCGGATCCCAGACCTGCAATTGATACTCCAGCGGGTAGACGACATCGGTGCGCATGACGGGCTCGCCATCGACAATCTTGGGCGCAAAGAACACCCGGCTTATGGCCCGCTTTGATTCAGAGCAGAAAATCGCGTCTGTGCAGGTCGCGGTAATATTCACCGGCAGTCCTTCAACATCGACATCGAAGCGCACGAAACAGGCACCCGGCATATTCATCATTGCTGCTTCAATCGGATAGCTCGGCACAGGTGGATTGATCGGCTGCGCATCCCGGTCTTCTGGTGTAGCCGCAGCAATACCTGCTGTAGCGGCAAACGCCGCACTCAATACCAGTCGCCTCATTAATCTACTCCCCGCCCAACAACGCTACCATGACGCTATCGCGCTGTCGTTGAGGCCGCAACCTTGAAGCTTCCCGCCTCAATAAGAAAATCCCCGCAAGGCGAACCCTGCGGGGACAATCATTTTCAACGCGAAGGAAGGATTAGCTTTGCGTCCGGTCCATTGAGACACCAGACGGGTCCACTTCGGCGCGGCGCTCTTTGTCGCCGGGGCCGTGGCTGCGCTCTGCATGCTTGGTCAGGTTGCGGAGCCATGGGCTGAGCACGATCAGCACAACACCGAGACCAACGGCCGCGCCGCCAAGTTGGAGGTAGACCGCGTTATATGCCGCGAGGCTTTCTTCAGCTGGTGCGCCTTCAGGCACCTGCGTCGCTTGGGCGATACCCGCTGCGATCACGTTCGCGTAGGACGAAGCGAGGAACCAGTAGCCCATCATGAAGCCGACAATCTGCTTGGCCGACAGCTTGGTCACAGCCGAGAGGCCCACTGGAGACAGGAAGATCTCACCCGTCGTGTGAAGCAGGTACATCAGCATGATGAACAGCACCGAGATGCGAAGCGCACCGTCGGCGTCCGGCACAGCGGTCTGAATGCCGAGATTGAGCACGAAGAAACCTGCACCGATCTGGACCATGGCGAGACCGAACTTGATGAAGCTGTTCGGCTCAATCCCGCGATTGCCGAGCCAGGTCCAGAGGACCGCGATCAGCGGTGCGAAATACATGATGTAGAGCGGATTGGCCGACTGAAGGACCGGCGCCGGGAAAGGCTCGCCCCCAACCTGATTGTCGACGTGCGCCGCTGCAAAGAGGTTCAGCGATGTCGGCCCTTGGTCAAACAGTGCCCAGAACAGCACTGAAGACACAGTAAGGATGAGAAGACCGATCATTGCGTTCCGGGTGTCGGACTCCAGCTTGACGAGCATATAGATGACAATGCCGAGCGTCACGACGAGGAAAACGACGTGCATGGCAATCGTCATGATGCTGGCAATCTGCAGCAGGAAGAATGCTGCGACTGCAAAGCCGAGACCCGCTGCATAGACCAGCCATTCGCGGTTGAGGCCTGCAAAGACCGGCGTCTTCAGATCGACATCTGCTGGCGGATCTGCGCGGCCTTCCAGCCAGCCTTGGCCCCAGACGAAGACGAGGAGGCCGGCGAGCATACCGACGGCAGCAAGGCCAAAGCCCGCCCACCAGCCGAGCGTCGCGGCAGCAAGGGCACAGAAGATACCCGACAGGAATGAGCCGAGATTGATGCCCATATAGTACAGCGTGAAGCCCGAATCGCGCCGGCGGTCGCCCTGGTCATAAAGCGCACCTACGCAGGTCGAGATGTTCGGCTTGAGGAAGCCAACACCCGCCACGATCAGCGCGAGAGCGGCAAACAGGATGGTCGCAAAAAGCGGGTTGCGCTCTTCTTCAAGCGTACCGGTGAGCGTCGTTTCAGCGCCGTCCTGCTGGAAGGTGACGATGCGCGTCGTTGAGCCCTCTTCAGGCTGTACGAAGCCATCAATGGCGATCTCCTCGCCGTCGATGACAATGAAACGATCGCGCGTCTCGCTGTATTCAGGGCGCTCCAGCTCATAGACAGTTCCGTCAACGTTGAGCGTCTCGGTCGCTGCTGGGCCATGCAGGCCCATCAGGCCGTGACCTGCCACAAGCAGGATCGCACCGAAGGTCACAGCCTTCCTGAAACCGATATACTTGTCAGCCAGCCAGCCGCCGAGGAGAGGCCCGAGATAGACCAGCGCCACATAGGCGCCATAGAGCGTTAGCGAGAAGCTGCTTTCGAACAGGAAGTGCCAGGTGAGATAGAAGATGAGGAGTGCGCGCATCCCGTAATAGGAAAAACGCTCCCACATCTCTGCGAAGAACAGGATATAGAGACCCTTGGGATGTTTCCTGAGCTGCCACATCGTGAAACCGAGTGGCGGCACTGCCAGAAGCGACAATAGAACAGAAAACATCAGCTAGACCCTCAACCTCTCCACGCGTGATCTCACGCCTCGTCAGCGCACACTTTGATCATGCAGTTTGGTCTGGCTCAAGCAATGATGTGCCATTTGTAATCAGAAAGACGCAAAGGCCCGCTAGTAGGCCAGCGTTTCGAAGGCTGGTTCGACCCGCCTGCCCCATTCCCCATGATAGAGCTCGAGCAACCGGTCAGCTGGCGTAAGCCCGCTTTCTGCAATCTCGTCGAGTTCAGCAATGAAGCCGGTCTCGTCGTCGCCAGAGCTATTGTACTTGGCGCGCGCCTTGAGACCATTCCGGCTGATCGACAGAACCTGCTTGGCGAGGTCCTGGAGCGTTCCGCCGCCAGGCACCGGCGTGCGAAGACCAAGCACCCGAACAGACTGACGCATGGCCTCGCGCTCTGCTGCGGTCCAGTCTTTCACCAGGTCCCATGCCGCATCGAGCGAGCTTTGCTCATACAGGATGCCCGTCCAGAAGCCGGAGAACGCGCAGAGCCGGCTCCAGGGACCGGAATCAGAGCCGCGCATCTCAAGGAAGCGCTTCAGACGCACTTCCGGGAAAATGGTCGACAGGTGATCGACGAAGTCGTCGATGGCAGGCTTCTCGCCAGGCAGCAGGTCCAACTTGCCATCCATGAAATCGCGGAAGCTCTTACCAGAGGCGTCGAGATACTTGCCGCCGCGGCGGACAAAATACATTGGCACATCAAGGGCGTAGTCAACATACCTCTCAAAGCCAGCGCCATCCTCAAACATGAAAGGAAGCATGCCGGACCGGTCCGGATCGGTATCGGTCCAGATGTGAGAGCGGTAGGACAGGAAGCCGTTCGGACGTCCTTCGGTGAATGGCGAGTTGGCAAAAAGAGCTGTGCCCAGCGGCTGCAGAGCCAGTGACACGCGGAATTTCTTCAGCATGTCGGCTTCAGAGGCGAAATCGAGGTTCACCTGAACCGTGCAGGTGCGGAACATCATCTCGCGGCCGAGGCGCCCAACCTTGAGCATATAGTCCCGCATGATGGCGTAGCGGCCCTTCGGCATCATGGGCGTTTCGGCCATCGTCCACAGCGGTGACGAGCCCATGCCAAGGAAACCGATGCCGAGCGGATCAGCGATCTCTCTCACTTCTTTCAAATGGTCGCCGACCTCGTTGCAGGTCTGGTGGATATGCTCCAGAGGCGCACCGGACAGCTCGAACTGACCGCCCGGCTCCAGGCTGACGCTGGCACCGTCCTTCTTGAGACCGATCAGCAGGCCTGATTCGGAAATCGGCTCCCAGCCGAACTTGTCGGCTAGGCCTTCGAGCATGGCACGGATCGAGACATCGCCATCATATGGAAGCGGTTTCAACCCGTCGCGAATGAAACCGAACTTCTCGTGTTCGGTGCCAATCCGCCAGTCGGACTTGGGCGCGCAGCCCTGCTCCATCCATTCGACGAGCTCTGATTTTGACTCGATACGCGGGGCGTTCTCGTCGATGTCTGACGTAGGTGTCGTCATGCCGGCCCCTCTAGCCGTTTTCGGTTTCAGGCAGATAGGGATGTTCCTGCCAGTCGCCAACACAAGATTGCCATAGGGTGAGCGCAGCGACCACGGCCGTCTCTGCCCTGAGAATACGAGGACCGAGCGTTACCGGTTGAATCTGCTCATTTTTTCGAAGCCATTCACGTTCTTTCGGAGAGAAACCACCTTCTGGTCCGATAAGAATTCCCGCTGCGCCGCTGCTCGCGTCGGAGAGCACTTCACGCATCGGCCGCGCATCGCCAGCCTCATCGCAATAATAGAGCGGCTTTCCGGCCGGCCAGTCCTCCAACGCGGCCTGAAGCGGCACATCGTCAAAGACCTCGGGCACATCCATCCGTTCAGTCTGCTCGGCGGCTTCGATCACAACAGACTGCAGCCTGTCACGGCGTACGCGGCTCGATTGGGTGCGCTCGGTCATCACGGGCTGGATTCGCCGCACACCAAGCTCACAAGCTTTCTCGACAACGAAATCGGTCCTCGCCTTTTTCAGCGGCGCAAAGAAAAGCGTGAGATCCAGCGTCTCTACCTGCGGCCTCGTCTGCCTCTCCGGGACAATAGACGCTCGCTTGCCGCTTTCTGGAACAACGGCGGCAATCCACTCGCCGTCGCGCCCGTTGAAAACCCGCACAGGCGCGCCTTCACCTAGCCGCATGACCCGCAAGATATAGTTTGCCTGATTGTCGCTAAGCGAGACCTTCTCTCCGGAAGACAGGCCTGCATCGATGAACAGTCTGGGAACGGAACTCATGGCGACCATATAGGCTTCTGTTGTCAGAGAGTTAAGCCAAAACCAGCGAGGCCGCACGATGAGTGTCAGCTCCATCAATCCCGCCACCGAAGAAATCATCGAAACATTCGAACCGCACAGTCAGGTTGACGTGGATGCGGCACTCGCAAAGGCAGATGAACGATACGCCCACTGGCGCCTGACGAGCTTTGATGAGCGCGCAAAGTTGATGGAAAAAGCTGCGGAAGTGATCGAGAGCCGCGTTGACGACTGGGCCCCGGCGATGAGCCGCGAGATGGGCAAACCACTTGCGCAGGCAGAAGGGGAACTGAAAAAATGCGCCTGGGTCTGCCGCCACTATGCCGAGCACGCCGAAGCCTATCTCGAGGACGAAAAGATCAAGACGGACGCCAGCCAGTCTTTCGTGCGCCACCTTCCCATCGGGCCCGTTCTCGCTGTCATGCCCTGGAACTTCCCATACTGGCAGGTTTTCCGTTTTGCCGCTCCGGCGCTGATGGCGGGCAATGTCGGCCTCTTGAAGCACGCCTCGAATGTGTGGCGCTGCGCCCTAAACATTGAGGACGTATTCCGGGAAGCCGGCTTTCCGGATGGATGCTTCCAGACACTGCTCATCGGCTCGGATGGCGTCGAGAATGTTCTGCGCGACCGACGCGTGCGTGCAGCGACGCTGACCGGCTCTGGTCCAGCGGGTGCCTCGGTCGCGTCGATTTCCGGAGACGAGATTAAGCCGACCGTGCTGGAGCTTGGCGGCACCGATGCGTTCATTGTCATGCCATCGGCCAATATTGAGAGCGCCGTCGAAACCGCCATTGACGCCCGTGTGCAGAACAATGGCCAGTCCTGCATCGCGGCCAAGCGCTTCTTCGCGCATGAAGACATCTATGACGAGTTCCGCGACCGGTTCGTGGAAGGGATGAAAGCCCTCAAGATTGGCGATCCTCTGGCAGACGATACGAAGATCGGGCCGCTTGCCATGAAGTCACTTCGCGATGACCTCGCCGAACAGGTCGACAAGTCAGTCGCAGCAGGGGCAAAACCCCTACTCGAAACACCGTCACTACCGGACAAGGGCTGGTGGTACGCCCCGCAGATACTCGAGGAAGCTCCGGAAAGCGCGCCTGCAGCTCATGAAGAGATGTTCGGCCCCGTCGCCTCCCTCTGGAAGGTTTCCAGCCTTTCGCAGGCCATCGACCGCGCAAATGACAGCCCATTCGGCCTCGGCTCGTCCATTTGCACGACCGAAAAGACAGAGATCGAAACAGCAATACGGGATCTCGATGCTGGCTCGACATTCGTGAATGCGAAGGTGGCGAGTGACCCACGACTTCCATTCGGCGGCGTGAAGTCATCAGGGTATGGCCGCGAACTCGCCAGCGATGGCATTCGCGCCTTCATTAATCGCAAAACCGTGTCTATCGCCTGACGCGCGATTGCGGTTATACCGGGCCCATGAACGATCCGACGACATCAGATACAACGCCTGAAACTCCGGAAACCGGCGCGCAGCCAGAGGCCGCTGATAGCGCTGAGAACAACCGCGCCAACACACCTGCAGACAGCGCGCTTCCCGACTGGCTGACATCCCTCCCGGACACGCTGCGTCCTTACGCGGCGCTCGCGCGTCTGGATCGCCCTATCGGCACCTGGCTGGTCATGCTCCCGGCGCTGGCCTCTTTGGCCTATACGCGAATGGAGACGGGCTTTGCGTGGATCGATATCTGGTGGGATGTCCTGATCATTGTCGGCGCGGTGACGATGCGGGGTGCGGCCTGCACCTGGAACGATATCACGGACAAGGATTTTGACGGCGCTGTAGCCCGCACAGCGAACCGGCCCCTCCCCGCTGGCGATGTCACTGTCACCCAGGCTTACATATTCCTCGGCATTCAGGTCGCGATTGCGTTCATTGCATGGCTGTGCATTCCGACCGACGCAAAGATCGTCTCCCTGCTCGCCCTGCCGCTGATTGCGGCATATCCGTTCATGAAGCGTGTGACATGGTGGCCGCAGGTCTGGCTCGGCTTCACCATCAATTGGGGCGTGCTGGTGGCCGCAGCGATGGCAACTCATGTCTCATTCGGCACCATCCTGCTCTATCTCGGCTTCGCGGCATGGACCGTTGGATATGACACGATCTATGCCATGCAGGACCGCGAGGACGACGCTCTCATCGGCGTCCGCTCGACGGCACGCCTTCTGGGCGAGCAGACCATCCTTGGCGCGTTCTGTTTCTATCTCGCAGCCACGGCATTCTTCGGTGGCGCCGTCGCCGCAAATGGCGGCATGCCGCTTGGCGTGCTGGCCGTGATCGGCTTTTTCGCCCACGCCATCTGGCAGGTGTATAAGATGAACCAGGACGACGACCATGCGCTGATGGTGTTCAAGTCGAACGCATGGGCCGCGCTGATACTGGTGGCAGGCTTCACGCTCTCCGCCATCATCTAGGCACGACGCCAACCCAAGGAGGAAGAGATGACCAAGCTAACCATAGAAATGGTATCGGACCTCGTTTGCCCGTGGTGCTGGCTAGGCCTCAGACGCATCCGCAATGCAATCGACCTTGTCGATGATGTCGATGTGGAACTGATCTTCCGGCCCTTCGAACTCGATCCGACCATCCCTCAGGGCGGCGTCAATTACCGCGATTACATGGCCAGTAAGTTTGGGCCCGAGACCGAAGACAATCGCTGGGCCTCCATGCGCGAAGCGCTCGTCCAGTATGGCGAGGAAGAAGGCATCCCCTTCAATTTCGGTGAGCTTCGCCACAGGCCGAACAGCTTCGACGCGCACCGCCTCGTTCGCTGGGCACAGGGACAAGGCAAAGGCATCGAGGCCAAGGAAGCGCTCTTCTCATCCTATTTCGAGCATGCGCGCGATATCGGCGACCATGAGGTCCTCGCGGACGTAGGCGAATCGATTGGTCTCGACCGCGAGATCATCGCTGGCCTGCTCGATTCCGACGCTGATGCCCAGGCGACCCGCGACGAGGAAAACCTTTTCCGCGAAATGGGGATTGGCGGCGTGCCGACATACATCGCCATGCGCCGTATCGCTGTGCAGGGTGCCGAGAGCGCAGAGAAGCTTGCGAAATTCCTGAGTGCTTCGGCGAAACAGATGCCGCAACAGCGCAGCTACGGCTAGCTCAGCTGAAGCTCGACCAGCTGCTTGTAGAGACCGCCCTGGCGTAGCAGCTCCTGGTGGGTGCCCTCCTCGGCCACCTTGCCGTCATCCAGCACGATAATACGGTCGGCTGAACGCACCGTCGAAAGCCTATGCGCAATGACGAGCGTTGTGCGGTCTTTCGCATATTCAGAGAGCGCGGCCTGAACCTTGGCTTCGCTCTCAGCGTCGAGCGCTGATGTCGCTTCATCCAGTAATAGGATCGGAGCCTGCCGGATGATAGCGCGGGCCAGAGAAATACGCTGACGCTGACCGCCCGAGAGGTTGCGCCCCATCTCGCCGCATGGCGCTTCATAGCCGCCCGGAAGCCCCAGAATGAACTCATGCGCGCTTGCTGCGCGGGCAGCGTCCTTGATCTCTTCGCGGCTCGCGCCCATCCGGCCAAGCGCGATGTTGGCGGCGACTGTATCGTCGAACAGCAACGCTTCCTGAGCGACGAGAGCAGTGGACCTGCGAAGGCTCGCGCCCGTATAGGCGCGGACATCCGAGCCATCGACCATGACGGAGCCGGAAGCCGGCTCATAAAGACGCAATAACAGGTTGAATACAGTAGACTTTCCGGCTCCGGATGGACCGACCAGCGCAACTGTCTCGCCCGGATTGGCTGAAAAGCTGAGGCCCTTAAGCGCCTGTGACCCGTCAGGGTACGCAAAGTGCACATCCTGAAATTCGACGCTGCCCCGCGCATTCTCGAGCGTGCGGGCGTCAGACCTGTCTTTGATCTGCGGCTCGGCATCAATGATTTCGAACACGCGATCGGCAGCGGCGCCGCCCTCCTGCGCGACCGCGTTGAGCGTACCGAGCGCACGTACTTCCGGTGCCGCGACTGCGACCGCGCCAATAACGCCGACGAAATTGCCGAGCGAAGTGTCGCCATCAGCAATACGCCACGCGGTCAGGGCGAGAATACCGACCAGCGCCAAACCACCGGTGATCTCAAGGATCGGATCCACGGCCGCTCTGTCGGTGAGGACCTTCAGGAAGAGACGGGAGCGCTCGACGAAGCCGCGCTTCGCCCTGCCCTTCTGGTACTCTTCAAGTCCGTACGCCTTGACCACGCGTGCAGACTGGAAGCTCTCAGACAGGAGCGAGGCGACTTCGCCAATCTGCTTCTGCGCCTGCTTGGAGCGTTTCCGAACACGGTTACCAAGGCTGATCACCGGTCCAAACGCAATCGGATAGACGAGGATCAGGATCAGCGTCAGCTTCCAGTCCATGATGAACATGGTGATCAGCACGCCAATGACTGTAAGGACGCCCTTGGTAAGGTTGTTCGCAAGTCGCAGGCCCGCATCGCGGAGCGCGTTCACATCATTGATGAAGCGCGACACAAAGCCGCCAGAACGGTCCGCAGACAGGCGCGCAAAGTCCCCCTCGGTCAGCGAATTGAACTGGTCTGCCTGAATATCGACGATGGCACGCTGCACGCCGGTATTGTTGGCCAGCGTCATGCCATAGAGCGACAGAGACCTGATCGCCGCCGCAAACCCGATAATGCCGATCAGCCACCACAGGCTGGATGGCACAGTCACGCTCTCCGGACCCGCCAGGTCTTCAAGCCCTTCGACAACCAGCTTGAGAAGATAGCCGTATGACGCAGCCGCAATTGCGGTCACGGCCGCGCAGGCCGTGCCGACAGCGAACCACTTCAGGTGAGGCCTGAACCGCTCCTTGATCAGCCTGAAAAGGCTGTGGCTGCGCTCTGGCCCGTTCGCCATATCAGACGTGATGGTGGGAGCCCGTTTCAGGGTCGAGCAGCCTGTGTGCGTGCAGGATGAAATAACGCATCTCCGCATGGTCCACGGTTCGTTGCGCCGCGTTCTTCCATGCGTCATAGGCCGCTTTGTAGCTCGGGAACGCCCCGACAAAGTCCAGCTTGGAAAGGTCTTCGAACTCGATGCCGCGAACGTCTTTCAGCTCACCGCCGATGACAAGGTGAAGTAGTTGCTTGGTATCTGGCGTATCGGCCATTTTCGTCTGCTCCGTATCGTTCGCCCTGTCATATGGCCTGACCGTCCAGTTCGGATCAGGCAGTCGGACGCCTTTGACGCGCTCCACTAACAGAGGATGCAGGCGCTTTCCAGCCGCAATGAGACTACGCTGGGCGGGTTCACTGCGATTGAACCTGAAGCTCTCACCAAGATGAGTTGACGCAACGCCGCCCGCCTCTTCAACGATCACTGTCCCTGCGGCAAGATCCCAGTCAGATTTTCGCCAGAGTGCCAGCGTCGCATCCCACTCGCCGGTTGCAACCCAGCACATCCGCAAGAGCGTCGCATTCGGCTTCGGGCGGGCCAGTTTCATCTCTGGCCACGGCACGCGCCAGGCCGGATGGGTCAGCATCGATTCGGAGGCGATCATCTTGCAGCCGGTTTCTTCATCGCAGCTGCTGGTGAGCAGTCTCTGCCCATTCAGCCACGCACCCTTGCCGCGCTCAGCTGCATAGGTCTCACCCAGGGCAGGCGCATGAACCACGCCGCAGACCGCCCGGCCATCTTTCACCAGCGCACCCGCAATCGCCCAGTAAGGCTCGC
This sequence comes from Henriciella algicola, assembly GCF_003576245.1. GTDB lineage: Bacteria > Pseudomonadota > Alphaproteobacteria > Caulobacterales > Hyphomonadaceae > Henriciella > Henriciella algicola. The sequence goes on along the minus strand of NZ_QWGA01000007.1, from coordinate 179,765 downwards.
CGCCCATGAAAGCGCGCGTGCCGTCGATCGGGTCAACGCACCATACAACATCGCTGAGATGGGTGTCGCGTGAGAGCGCGGTCTCTTCCGACAGCCAGCCATAGTCCGGACGGTTGCCAGTCAGGTGGCGCTTGATGATACGATTGGCTTCAAGGTCGGCATTGGTCACGGGATGACCCGGCGTCTTTTCCCAGGCCTTGGTGTCACCCCGCTCAAAGCGGGCAAGCGCCATGTTTCCAGCCTCGATCACGGCTTCCTGCAGAAGCATGAAATCATCGCTGAAGGGCGTGTCAGTTGCCTGCAATCGACATGTCCTCAACCAGAAGGCTCGGCGCATTGATGCGGCCGCGAAATTCGAGGTCTGATGCCGGGATCAGCCTTGCAAAGATGGCGGGCAGGTCCCCGGCAATCGTCACCTCTGATACCGGATGCTGGATCTCTCCATTCTCGAACCAGAAGCCGGCCACCCCAACCGAATAGTCGCCCGTATTCGGATTGATCGAAGGGCCGAACATGTCGGTCACGAGCAGGCCTTTGCCCGCTCCCGACATCAGCGCTTCAGGCGACTTCGCCCCTGCTTCGATATGCGTGTTCGATGTGCCAACGCCCGGCGGGTTGCCAAAGCCGCCCGCCGCAAAGCCATTCGGCTGCAGCCCAAGCTGGCGCGCCGAAGATGTGTTGAGCAGCCACCGGGTCAAAACGCCGTCCTCAACCAGTGCTGACTTCGCAACCGGGAGCCCCTCGCCATCATGATTGCGGCAACCGAGGGCTCGCTCAAGGAAAGGATCATCGATGATGTTCAGGCCATCGGCAAAGACCTTCTGATCCATGCGATCCTTCAGAAAGCTTACGCCCCGCGCAACAGATGGGCCGGAAATCGCTGACAGAAACGCACCGATAAGGCTGGAAGAAACACGTTTGTCATAGATGACCGCCGCTTTCTGCGTCTTCACCTTGCGAGGACCGAGCCTCGCGACAGCGCGCTCGCCAGCTGTGCGGCCAATCTCTGCTGGTGACGGCCGATGAGCCATCTTGCGCACGCTCCAGCTGTCATAGTCGCGCTCCATGGCGTCATCGCGCATTGCAACGGCTGCCAGTCCAAGACCGGTGGACCCACCTGCCAGATAGGACGAAAACCCGTTGCTCGCCGCCACCCAACGCTCCGACCGGCTCCAGCCATTGCCGCAGCCTGCAACCGTCTTCACGCCCTTCACGGCAAGTGCTGCAGCCTCTGCCTCGATCGCATCTGCCTCAAGGCGCTCGAGTGGAATTTCGCCGTCACCTTCGAGATCGAGCTCAGGCGGGTTCGTCTCCAGCAGCTCCGCATCAGGAAGCCCCGCAAACTTGTCCTCCGGTACAGCTTTCGCCATCGCAACGCAGCGCTCTGCCATCGTCTTCAGTGCGTCATCTGAAAGGTCTGAGCCCGACACATGCGCCTGGCGCTGACCAAATAGCGCACGCAGCGACACACCCTGCGACTCGCTGCGCTCGACGTTTTCCAGTTTGCCGTCACGCACATCGACGTTCACGCCGTCCGATACAGCCAGAGAGCAATCAGCTGCCGTGGCACCGGCAGCGAGGCACTGGTCGATCAGCTTGGCGAGAATGTCCTGCGGGGGCGTTTTGAAGCTTGATGTCATGCTGGTTGAGGTAACCCTCTCTTGGGTGAGCGGCAACGTCCAAGCTGACAGCTTTTGCAGGCACGATTGCAAGTACCGGCGCGCTTATGCCTTGCCGAGCTTTTCCAATGCCTCTGGCGCGAGCGCCTTGATGGCGTCGAGGAGCAGATGGAGGTCAGATTCACGCGTGCGGTGGTTGGTGATGTTCACTCGAATGGCCAGTTTCCCGTTCACCCGCGTCGTCGAAGGCGCAGCAACACCCGTCTCCTGTAGCCTGATGACGATTTCCTCGTTCAGCGCGTCGAGGTCGCCAGCTGACAGACCATCGGCCACGTAGCGGAAGCAGCAGATCGAGGTTTCTACAGTTGCCAGGCGTTCGAATGATGCGGTCGCATCAACGAGATCGGCCAGCGTGCGGACAAGCTGGCAATTGTCAGAAATGGCGGCGCCAAGCCGCTCAGGGCCAAACTCTGCAATATGTGCCCAGATCTTCAATGCGCGAAAGCCGCGCGACAGCTCCGGCCCATACTCTACTGGCCACGGGTTTCCGGCAGCGAGGCCTCGCTCAGTTGCCTTCAGATAGTCCGGACGTGTTGAAAAGGCTTGGCGGTGCAGCGCCTCATTCCGCACCAGCACGAAGCCCGCATCATAGTTCACGTGCAGCCATTTATGGAAATCAAAGGCGATCGAGTCGGCCCTTTCGATGCCGCGCAGCTTGGGGGCGACGTCTTCACTCAAAATCCCGGAAGCCGCAAACGCACCATCAATATGGAACCAGAGACCTTCGGCCTCGGCGATATCCGCAATGCCGCTCAGCTCGTCGATTGCGCCTGTATTCACCGTACCGGCTGTCCCGATGATGGCGAAGGGAACGAGACCTGCAGCCCGGTCCTCTGCGATGGCCGCCTTGAGCGCCGAAAGGTCCATTTGGAACGCATCGTTCACAGGCACTTTGCGCAGCGCAGAAGTCCCAAGACCCAGAATGTCCAGCGCGCGAGCATTGCAAGCGTGCGCCTCTGCCGAACTGTAGGCGACGAGCTTCGAACCATCGACTCCAGCCTCTCGAGACGCAAAGCCAAGCGCCGCGTCCCGCGCTACCTTCATGGCGACGACCGTCGCCATGGACGTTCCGGTCACCACCAGGCCGCTGGCCGTCTTCGGAAAGCCAAACTGCTGAGCGACCCAGTCGGACAGCGCGCGCTCCACCCGCAGGCCAACGTGGTCGCGCCCGCCGCAATTGGCGTTGATCGCAGCTTCGATCATTGCGGGAAGCAGCCCAAACGGCGTGCCGCTACCATGCACCCAGCCGAGGAAGCGGGGGTGCGTGTTGCCCACCCCGTAAGGCAATATCGACCTTAGCACGTCATTGACCGCATCAGCCCCGAGGGGCGAAGCACTGAGGGCCTTCTCGATCTGCGCATCCACGCTCTCAGGAACCGGCGTCCATACCCTTCCGGTCCCGGCCTGCTCAAGCTTGTCCAGCGCCCGGTCCAGTGTCTCATGGGCCCGGCGCCTGAAAGCGGTCCAGTCCTCAGGCTCAAGGGAGGCTTTTGCGTTAAGGTCGGTCAAATCATCATCCATGCATTGGAATGGCGCGAAGCCATTCACTCTTCTCTAGTCGCTCTCATAGCAATCAGGTGATGTGCCGCGGTCTGCATCAAGTTCTTTCAGCTCATGTCGCCTGATGATGAAAAGACCGATCAGTCCGGACGCTGCATTGGCTATGAAGGTCGCAATCGCGAGGCCCAGGAACCCACCCGTCAGGACACCGATCCAAGCACCGCTCGCTAACAAGCCGATCGCCCGGCCTGCACCGATGAAGAGGCCGCTCACAGAACGCCCGAGGCCGTTGAGCGCGGCCGTCAGCGAGATGATGACCCCATAGCCTGCATAAGAAAGTGGCACGATAGCAAGGTAGAGCGCGGCCACCTCTCGCGTTTTCTCAGACTCGGTGAAGAAGGAAACGAGCCACTCACCTCCGAAATAGAAGAAAACAGCGAGAATGACTGCCCACACAATGGAGACCTGCGCTGAGAACCAGAGGCTTTCGCGCGAACGTTCCGTTTCGCCAGCGCCGCTATTCTGGCCGACAAATGGCGCTGAAGCCGCAGACAGGGCGAGCAGCGGAACGACCGAGAAAGACTGAATCTTCGTCACTAGACCGAAAGCGGCGACTTCTGCAGAACCAATCGTCGAAACAGCGGCCGTGGCAATCGAAAGCGCGATCGGATTCACCGATATAGAGAGCGAGGCCGGCAAGCCAATGCGCGCGACTTGCTGCCAGCGAGCAAGCCCTTTTTTCAACGACCCGATCGAGGCTGCGAGCAAATCCTTTCGCCAGAGCAGATAGAACGCGCCGATCGTGGACACCCCTCGCGCCGTGATGGTGGCGACGGCTGCACCTTGCATCCCGAATTCGGGGACCGGGCCGAGCCCGAAAATGAAGACAGGGTTGATCGCAATGTTCAGCACAGCGATCGAGCTCATCAGGATTGCCGGGCTCACCCCGTCTCCTGTCGCGCGCAGCAGACCATTTGTTGCGACCGGGACGACGAGGAAAACCACGCCTGCAAACCAGATCATCATGAAGGCCTTGGCGTCTTCATGGATCTGCCCCTCAGCGCCGAGAAGGCTCAGGATCGGCCCGATAAAGAGAAAACCGAAGACAGACAGCGCGACGGAAATGATGACCGCCATACCGATTGCGCCTGTCGTAAGTTCTGCCTGTTCGTCAATTGACGCGTCGGCGCCAATCATTCGGGAAAGGACAGATGAAGCGCCCGCACTCAATCCGATCGCCAGGCTGATCAGCGTCATCACAATCGGAAAGGTGTAGGAAATCGCCGCCAGCTTCTCCTCACCCAGCTGCCCGACAAAATAGGCATCGGAGACACCGATCGCTTTCACCGCCAGAACGCCCGATATCATCGGAATCCAGACCTTCGAAAAGGATGCGCGCACGGAGCCGTCGGTGAGTTGCAAAAGCCTGCCTTTCAAACGTCGTTTCGGCCTGCAGCGACCGGCAGGCACCGCAGCGGAGCTATGACGCCGCGCTGCCGCGTCCAGCGATGATGCCCGCGTCAGCTTGACCTTGCGCCCATGAAGCAGCACATCGCGGGACATGAGCATCAAACCGATCCACATCATTGGCGGCGGCATGGCCGGGTCCGAAGCGGCCTGGCAAGCTGCGAATATGGGCGTGCCCGTCATCATCCATGAGATGCGCGGCGTACGCGGCACCGAAGCACACCAGACCGACAAGCTGGCAGAGCTCGTCTGCTCGAACTCTTTCCGGTCCGACGATCACACCTCCAACGCGGTCGGCGTTCTGCACGAGGAAATGCGCCGCGCCAATGGCCTGATCATCACCAAGGGCGGTGAGCATTCTGTGCCGGCCGGCAGCGCGCTGGCAGTCGACCGTGAAGGTTTCTCGGAAGATGTGACAGCGACGCTCGAAGCGCACCCCAACATCACGATCGTGCGCGAAGCCGTCGACGACATCCCGCCAGAAGACTGGGACAGCGTCATCATCGCGACAGGTCCGCTCACCTCGATCAAGCTCGCTGAAGCCATCCGCGCACATACGGGCGAGGAAGATCTCGCTTTCTTCGACGCGATCGCGCCCATCGTCTATTTCGACAGCATCGACATGGACAAGGCGTGGCGCCAGAGCCGTTACGACAAGCCCGGCCCACACGGTGAGAAAGCCGCCTACATCAACTGCGGTATGAATGAGGCGCAGTATAACGCCTTCATTGACGCGCTAATTGCTGGCGAGAAAACCGAGTTCAAGGACTGGGAAAAAGACACGCCATACTTTGAGGGCTGCCTCCCCATCGAAGTCATGGCCGAACGCGGCCGCGAAACGCTCCGTTTCGGTCCGATGAAGCCGGTCGGTCTCACCAACCCACACGACCCGGATGTGAAGTCATACGCTGTCGTCCAGCTCCGCCAGGACAATGCGCTCGGCACGCTCTGGAACATGGTCGGTTTCCAGACAAAGCTGAAGTATGGCGCGCAGGCCGACATCTTCCGCATGATCCCGGGGTTGGAGAACGCCCAGTTCGCCCGCCTCGGCGGTATTCACCGCAACACCTTCCTCAATTCTCCAAAGCTGCTCGACAGCCAGTTGCGCATGAAGTCGATGCCGCGGCTTCGTTTTGCAGGTCAGGTGACAGGCGTTGAAGGCTATGTCGAAAGCGCCGCCATGGGCCTGCTGGCTGGCAGGTTCGCTGCCGCTGAGCGGCTCGGCCAAGAGCTCGCGCCGCCACCGCCCACGACTGCGCTCGGCGCTCTCGTCGGCCACATCACGGGCGGCCACCTTGAAGGCAAGCAGAGCTTCCAGCCGATGAACATTAATTTCGGCCTCTTTCCCGATCCAGACCCGGAAACCATCCCCAAAAAGGATGAGGAAGGCCGACGCCTCCGCGGCAAGGCCAAGGGCCGCGCCAAGAAGGGCGTGCAGGCAGTTCGGGCGCTGCAGGATATCGACGCCTGGCTGGCTGCTCAGCGAGAGCCGGTGGCGGCCGAGTAGCCTGCCATGCGGGTCCTGCTGACCGGGTCTTCTGGCTGGCTGGGGCGCCACCTCGCCCCCTTGCTTGAGGAAAGTGGCCACAAGGTCACCGGCCTCGACGTCGCACCGGGAGCGTACACCAGCGAGATTGGCACGATCGCCAACCGGCCTTTCGTAAACCGCGTCATTTCAGATCACGGGATCGAAGCGATCATTCATGCTGGCGGCCTTCACAAGCCGGACATTGCACGCTTCCCGAGACAGGCTTTCATTGACGTTAATGTAACGGGTACGCTGAACCTGCTCGAAGCTGCTGTCGAAGCTGGCCACGACCGGTTCGTGTTCACCTCCACCACGTCCTTGATGATCTCGCAGGCGATCCGCTCAGAATTGAGCGACCAGGCGACATGGCTAAATGAAAGCCACGCCCCGCTTGCGCCGCGTAATATCTATGGCGTCACCAAGCTCGCGGCCGAAAACCTCTGCCACGAGGTCCATCAGCAGACAGGGCTCGCTTGCCTGGTCCTTCGCACATCCCGTTTCTTCCCTGAAGACGACGACACGCTGACCGACCCGCCTCCCGAAAACCTGAAAGCAAACGAATTCCTGAACCGCCGCCTGACGGTGGAAGATGCCGCCCGCGCCCATCTGGCCGCCTTTGAGAAAGCGCCGGACATCGGCTTTGGCGTCTATATCGTCTCAGCCCCGACGCCCTTCTCGCGGCAGGACTGCGCTGACTTGAAAGCCGCAGCGCCAGTCATCACCCATTACTTTCCTGACGCAGCCGACCTCTATGCCGCGCGTGGCTGGAAGCTGCCCACCTCAATTGGCCGGGTGTACGACGCGTCTGCTTTTCAGCGCGACCTTGGCTTCAAGTTTCAGACAGACTTTGCGGCCATTCTCAATGCTCTTCGCCGAGGCGAGGACCTGCCCTTCGCCCACGATGCCGCCTATCCATCACCAAGCGTCGAGGGCGCCGATCTGATCTGGCGAGACTGATCCGAAAAGCAGTGCTATGAGCGCGACCATGACAGCGCTCTATGACACAATCGGCGTCGACTACGCACAGCTTCGCAAACCCGACCTGCGGATTGCCCGCCAGATCCATGCAGCGCTCGGTGACGCCAGAACCATTCTCAATGTTGGCGCAGGAAGCGGCTCATACGAGCCCGAAGGCCGTAAGCTGACCGCGATTGAGCCCTCGGCAGAGATGATCGCCCAGCGCCAGCTTTCTGATGCCGTCGCCATACAGGGCAATGCAGAGGCCCTACCCTTCGCAAAAAAGAGCTTCGACGCCTCTATGGCCGTACTGACGATCCATCACTGGAGCGATCAGGCCAAAGGCTGCGCTGAGATGCGCCGGGTAACGCGCGGGCCAGTTGTCTTCCTGACCTTCGATGCTGGCCATAAGGGGTTCTGGCTGTTCGATTATTTCCCGGCGCTGCTGACGCTAGATGAAGCCGCCATGCCGCCAATGGACCGCTATGCAGACTGGCTGGGCGAAGCCGTGATCGACCCCGTCCCCATCCCCCATGACTGCACCGACGGGTTTCTCGCCGCCTATTGGAGACGGCCTGCCGCTTATCTCGATGAACGCATCCGCCGGGCCATGTCCTCCTTCTGGAAGATCGGCGATGTGTCCGAAGGGCTGGCCCGGCTTGAGAGTGACCTCAAGGATGGCACCTGGCACGCCCGGTTCGGGCATCTGATGAAACTGGACGCACTCGATTGCGGCTACCGGCTGGTGCGGACGGTCTGAGCCCTGCACCACCCAGTCGGCTAAAGTCTTGTAATTCCGGTGGTTCGACACTCGTCCTGCGTTCATCGAAGGACGCGCACCATGCTGATCAAGGTCCCACATTGAAACCGCCCGCATGGTGAGCGAAGTCGAACCACGCGGGCGCAGCCGCTGAAATGCTAACCAATCTCCGCCTTCGCACGCTCACGCCACTTGCCGATGTTCTCGAACTCTTCGTGCGGCTTCCACTTCATCACGCCAGCAAAGCCCGTGAAGCAATAGAGTGTGATGTCAGCGATCGAGAAGCGTCCCGCCGCGAGGAAGTCGTTCTCCCCCAGATGCGCATCAATACGTTTCGCCATGGCGCGTGCACCCTTCTCGGCCTTCGCGCCAGCCTCCGGCAGTTGAGGCACTTCAAGCGGCGCCATAGCCGGGTGTGTATTGCGGAACCAGGTCGCGAACTGGATGAAGAGCATCAGCTCGACGCGCCGGTCCCACATCTCGATGAGTGCCTTCTCCTTCGGGTCCGCGCCCATCAGGTTCGGCTCAGGAAAAATTCCCTCGAAATAAGTGCAGATGGCGCGGCTCTCGGTGAGCGTGGTGCCATCATCCAGCACAAGTGACGGCACCTGCGAGAAAGGTGAAACTTTCCGATAATCGTCGGTCTTGTGCTCCTGCTTCATGATCGAGATTTCCTCGACCTCGACATCACCAAGCTTGCCCTTCGCTTTCAGAAAGTTCGTGACGCGTTCGGGGTTCGGCGCTTGCGGGCTGTGATAAAGCTTCATGGGTTTCCTCCTCGATTTGCCGAGAGGTGTAGCGCGCTACGGGCGGCATGCGAAGCCTTCCGTGACGGAGGGATCTATCGAGTCAGAGGAGCCTCAAACCGGCAAACACACCCCGCGTCCCCAGCGACAGCTGGGAGGTCGAAAAACGGGCCAGTCAGCTAGTTAAACCGCTTCCTGACCCCAAACGTCGCGTTCATTGGCTCACCCGGAAAATAGCGATTGTTGCCAAAAGCAAGATCAGCCCGGTCCGCATAATTGACGTCGAACAGATTGCGAATAATCACGAAACCTTCGAGCGTCTCGGTAAAGGCGTAGGATGCGCGCGCATGCGTTGATGTATGCCCCGGATAGGTCTGCGTATTGCCAGGATCGACATAGTACTCACCGATATAGTCAGCCGAGAGACTAGCCTCGAACCGCTCTGTGGGATGCCACGTCAGGCGGATGTCGCCGAGCCAGTTCGGCGCAGTGTCCACCTCGTTACCATCGCGGATCACTTCGGAGCCCGCAGCCACAATGCGGTCGAATGTATAAGTGTGTTCGGCATAGCTCGCCGTGCCCGATATGGTGAACGCTTCGTTCACCAACCAGTTCGCCTGCGCTTCGACGCCGGTATGGCGGGTTGATCCGTCCGTGACATTCAGCCCGTCGGAATCGCGAAAAAAGAAGTTCTCTTTCTCGGCAGAGTACGCCGCGATATCGAAGAACATGTCTCCGCCGAGCGCCGTGCCGCGAAGGCCAATTTCAAAACTGTCCATCGTTTCGACTTCGGCTTCGGCAATGCCTTGCTGGCTCTGAAGACGGTAGAGATCAGACGCTTGTGGTGCCCGCTCGCCGCGCGAATAGTTGGCGTAGTAGCTGATAGATCCGTCTCCCGGAGCCCAGATCGCACCGAGTTTTGGCGTCAACAGATCAAAGCTGTCTTCACGGTTAGCTGGCACGAGGAACCGGCCGTTCGGCCCAGGCGGTACGTCCGTTTTATAGTCGTAATCGTGCGTTTCACCGCGCAGCCCCGCGAGAATGCTCAGCTCATCGGACACGGCCCACTCGGCCTCGCTCCACAAGGCCAGCACGGTCGTGTCGACGGTGTAGTCATAATGCACGCCTACCGGAAAACGGCGATCGCCCGGGAAGAAGCCAAACGGCTCCAGCTGGGTTTCCTTCAGCCAGCCCGACGCAATGTCCGCGTCAGCGCCGATGCGCAGCATCACAGCGTCGCTCGCCGCAAACTCATACTTGGATTGAAGGCCGAACGCGTCGTGCCCATTCTCTTCGATGCCGCCATTCGGCAGGAAGTGCTGGGCAAACTCCATCTCCTGCCAGCGATAGAATGGCGTCAATGTCAGCTCACCGGGGCCAATTTCGCGAGAGAGGCGAACGGCGCCCATGACCCATTGCGCATCGCGGTAAGCTTCGGGGTTCGGGTTCTGCGTAACAATGTCATCGTCACGATACGCTTTGTACCCCTCAATGAAGCCACCCGTTTCCTGATTGAGGTTGGATGCGCTGATAAAGGCGAGCCCATCCCAGCCGGCGACGTTGAACGCGTACTGCGCCGACAGCTTTTGCTGCTCGACGCCGGTAAAATCGCGCCAGCCTGCATCGTCCTGAAGCGAGAGCGACACCCGCGCCGTGTCGTCGAGATTGCCGGTAATGTCCGCCTTGTATCGGTTGAGCGTCGATCCGGAGAGGCGCGCATCGGCATAGGTGCCTGTCTGCGGCGAACCAAGGATCACATTGATCAGGCCATGCACCGCGTTCGAACCATATTTGGCCGACCCCGGCCCTCGCACAATCTCGATTGTCTCTGCCACCTCATGGTGGATTTCGAACAGCGAATTGACGTTGCCAAAGGCCGGCGAGCGCGTCGGCACACCATTTTGCAGGATCAGGAAGCTTCCCTGCCCTGCGCCGCCCGTCAGTACAGGCGAACGAAGCGCGATCAGATGCTCCTGCCCCGAATTCATCTGCACATTCACGCCCGGCAGCTCATTGAGAATCTGCGCGGGATGATCTGCATTCACCGTGGCGATGACGTCCTCGTCAAGAGTGGCGACGCTTCCTGGTTGCCAGACTGTTCGGTCCCCGTAGACAAGAACGGGATCATACAGCTTCTGCCCCCAACAGTATATGACGTGATATCCGTTGGTGGTTTCGCCCCAGTAAGGCGGATCGATTTCATCGCAAGTTGGCAGCCGTCGAGATTCCTGCGCGCCCGCTAAAGGCGCAAGGGCAAGGCTGGCAGTTGTTGCAAGCAGGAGGCGTGACGGCATGAAAGAACCCGGGAAATCAGAAACACACGAGTTCCAGAGTGTAGGTCGCAGGCCCATGCCTGACGACCCCACACGCTGCGTCAGCCTGCTGCACCTGTGAACAGCTGCACCGGCAGGGCACCGACCACCGCGCCGGACAGGCAGGTCGCGAGCGTACCAGCGATCAGCGTTTTCCAGGCCAGCTCTAGGAAGGTCGAGCGGCGTTCAGGGCAGATGATGTTCAGGCCGCCAATCAGGATGCCGATAGAGCCAAAGTTCGCAAAGCCACAGATGGCGTGCGCCGTGATGATGCGGGTGCGCGGGTCCATCGCTTCGACCGGCACATTGCCGAGTTCGATGAAGGCGACAAACTCGGTCAGCACCGTCTTGATGCCCATGAGCGAGCCGGAAAGCGGCGCTTCGCTCCAAGGCACACCGATCATGTACATGAGCGGTGAGAAGATCCACCCAAGGACACGCTGTATCGAGAGCGGCTCACCGCCTACCGCAGGCAGTGCACCAAGACCGGCATTCACGAGCCAGAGCAGCGCCAGCGCCGCGATCAGCATCGTCGCGATATTCAGGACGATCTGCAGGCCATCAGCGGCGCCCGTCGCGAACGCATCCATGGTCGAATTGTATTTGAAGTCCGGCTCATGCGCGCGCTCTGACGGGTCCGTCGTCTCAGGGATCATGACCAGCGCCATGGCGACCGCTGCAGGCGCGGCAATGATCGACGCGGTCAGCAGCTGGGCCAGCGGATTGGCCATCACGCCGTCTAGGAAAGTCGTATAGATCACCAGCACCGAGCCAGCGATCGTCGCGAAACCTGCCGTCATCAGAATGAAGATTTCGGACCGCGTCATGCCCTTGATGTATGGTTTCACAAGGACCGGAGCTTCGGTCATGCCCATGAAGACGTTGGCTGACACAGCGAGCGAGGTTGCCCCGCCAAGCCCCATCAGCTTGCGGAAGATGAAAGCAAAGCCTTTCGTGATCCAGCGCAGGATGTGCCAGTGCCAGAGGATCGCAGACAGCGCGGCGACCACGATCACCACCGGCAGGATCTGGAAGAAAAAGAGCGGCGGCGCATCGCCCGTCATGATCGCGCTGGCGGCCTGGTTGTCGCCAACATAACCGAACACAAAGCTGGTGCCGTTGCGTGTCGCTTCCTGAAGCGCGTCTACGATGAAGTTCGCCTTGAAAAGAAGGCTTCGTACGAACGGAATACCGAACAGCAGGAGCGCAAAGGCGAACTGCATGGCCACCGCGCCCAGAACGAGCCTCAATGGAAATTGGCTGCGCTTTTCAGACAGGCCCCAGCCGATTGCGAAGATCAGCGCGATCCCCAGAAGTGCGCGCGCATTGTCCCAGCCCCATTCCATCCGGCTAACTCCCTGATGCCCTCTATCCTTAACTGCCTTATCGCGCGTCCCTCACATCCACCAGACCTGGGAGTCAGATCATCTGTCGGAACGGTGCGTCTGCCAGCACGTTGTTCAGGGGTAAGCAAACACTGGAAACGAAGGAGCGAACATGAAACGCAAGACTTTCACCCCGCTACGCGACCAGAAGGTCAATATGGAGCCACGCCCGGTCACGACTGACAAAGTCGACGGCGTGATGAACTCATCAGCTGCCCTCGATGAAAAGATGGAAAAGCTGAATGAGCTTCGCCAGGCCCATAGCGACTGGGCGAACCGTCAGCCGGAGACCGATGGCAAGCCGCTGCTGCGCTATATCGATGAGGCGGTGAAGCGCCTCCTCCACGATGACAAGTTGGAGCAAAAGGTCGAAGCGGCCTGATTGCCTACTGAAACCAGACCAACAAAAAGCCGCGGGCGCCATATCGGCCCCGCGGCTTTCGTTTGCGGCAAGAGTCCAGTGACTAGCCGAGCTTGCAGACGCAAATCTTGTTGCCATCCGGGTCGCGGAAATAGGCGCCATAGAAGGTCGGCATGCGCTTGCCGGGCTCGCCGTCTGGCGTCGCGCCTAGTTCGATGGCTTTCGCATAGGCCTTGTCGACAGTTTCGTTGTCGGCGCAGGCCAGCGCCGGCATCACGCCATTGCCAACCGTGGCAGCTTTTTCGTCGTAAGGGCCACCAATGGCCAGCATGGGCTGGCCGGGGCCGGTGCCATAGAAATAGAGACGGCCATTGTCGAAGAAGCGCTTTGCGCCAATCGTCGGCATGAAGCCGTCATAGAATTCCAGGGCTTTCTCGATATTGTTCGAGCCGAGCGTCACATAAGCGAGCATGTCAGTCCTCCTTGCTGATCTTGAGCGCTGTTGCAGCATGCCGGGCCCGCGCCAGCAAGCACTTCCCCAGCGCGAATGCTTGACGTTTACGTGAGCGGGTGCTGCAAGGCTGACCGTCAAGTTTTACCTCAGTCAGGAGATACCCCATGGCAGACATTCGTTTTGACGGCAAAGTCGCTATCGTCACCGGTGCAGGCGGCGGTCTTGGCCGTTGTCACGCGCTCGAACTCGCCCGCCGCGGCGCAAAGGTCGTCGTGAACGATCTCGGCGCATCGATGGACGGCTCGGGCGGCAGCTCGGCAGCCGCCGATGAAGTCGTCAAGGAAATCGAAGCGCTCGGCGGCGAAGCCATCGCGAACGGTTCTTCGGTCACCGACGATGCCGGCGTGAAAAAGATGATCGACGACGCCATGAACAAGTGGGGCCGCATCGACATCCTGATCGCCAATGCAGGCATCCTGCGCGACAAGTCCTTCTCCAAGATGACGATGGAAGACATCCAGCTCGTCGTCGACGTCCACCTCATGGGCTCCTTCAAGCCGATCAAGGCGGCCTGGGACATCATGAAAGAGCAGAATTTCGGCCGCATCGTGGTGACGACATCCTCGACCGGCCTCTACGGCAACTTCGGTCAGGCCAATTATGGCGCCGCCAAGCTCGGCCTCGTCGGCATGATGAACACGCTGAAGATTGAAGGCGCAAAAAACAATATCAAGATCAACGCTGTCTGCCCAGTCGCTGCAACCCGCATGACCGAAGGCCTGATGCCTGAAGAAGTCCTGAAGCAGCTGAAGCCGGAATATGTCACGCCGGGCGTGATGAACCTCGTCAAGGACGACGCCCCGACCGGCATGGTCCTGTCGGCTGGCGCTGGCGCGTTCTCCATGGCGGAAATCGTCGAAACCAATGGTGCATTCGTTGGACAGGGCGACGCCCTCACCGCCGAAGCTGTTGCCGCCAAGTGGGACCAGATCACCGACAAGTCGACCCAGACGCATTTCAACGCTGGCGGCGAGCACGGTCAGAACATCTTCCGCCTCCTCGCTGAGGGCGCAAAAGGCTAGTTCAGCCAGACAAGAAGAAGATTATGGGCCACGCCCGCAGCTTGCATTCAGGCTGCAGGCGTGGCCCAATCATTTTCAGCCACACCGTTTCGGAGGAAATGACATGCGCCTTGCCCTTCTGACCGCCAGCCTGTTCCTGCTCGCGGCCTGCCAGCCAGCTCCAGTCCCGTCTGACGGTGGCCCTTCGGCCCCCGTACCGGACCGTTCGCGAGCGGAAGGCGAGATGTGCGGCGGCATCGCCGGACTGGCCTGCGCCGAGGGCCTGTATTGCGAACACAGCGCTGGCTCCTGCAAGCGCGTGGCAGACAGCGCAGGCACTTGCGTACGTCGCCCTGAAATCTGCACCCAGCAGTACGACCCAGTCTGCGGCTGCGATGGCAAGACATATGGCAATGCCTGCACGGCGGCCGCAGCCGGCGTCAGCATCGCCTCGCAGGGTGAGTGTCCCGCAAGCTGAGACGGGTGCTAAAGCGCCTCAGCCAGTCCTTCAACGAGTGGCAAGAGCGGCTCGGCAAGCGGTGAGTGACTACGTGCGCCGACCTTGGTGACGATGCGAAGGGTCTGGCGACCGTCGACGCCGATTACCGGCGCAACGACTTTCCCGCCCGCAGCGAGCTGCGCGAAAAGATCTTCAGGGATTTTCGTGACTGCGCCCGTGACAAGGATGCGGTCGTAAGGCGCATGCTCGCGCCAGCCAACAAACCCGTCTGCCTGACGAAGGCTGACATTCCGGATGCCGAGCGCCTCCAGATTACTCCGCGCTGCATCGACCAGCGTCTTGAAGCGATCGACTGCCCAGACCTTGCCGGCGAGTTTCGACATGAGCGCGGCGGTATAGCCGCTCCCGGCGCCGATGAGCAGATAGTTTTCCTTGCCGCCCGGCGTCATCTCCAGCGCAGTAAGCAGCTGCGCCACAGTCAGCGGCTTGGGCAGTACCTGACCGCAAGGCAGTGGCAGGACGGCATCCTCGGCCGCAAGCTTGTGCAGCGACTTGTCGATAAAATCCCGCCGGTCGACAGTCTCCATTGCCGACAGGACCGCATCGTCCCGTATGCCCTGCTGGCGGAGCTGCAGGATGAAGCGTGCGGCGCGAAACGGGTCAGTGCTCACTGTTTCCACTCGGCCTTGAGGGTTTCGAGGTAACGGTTGTGGGTGAGGTCCACGTGTAGCGGCGTGACGGAAATGCGCCCCTCATAGATCGCTCTCAGATCAGTGCCTTCCGGCGGACGCGACAGCCTGCCTTTGAAGCCGATCCAGAAATAGTCATTGCCGCGCAGATCTTCGCGCCGTTCGGTGTGGATGATCTGCTCGTCGCGAAAGCCCTGACGGGTGACCTCGATACCAGCGACATCTTCTGGCTCACGGTCCGGGAAGTTGATGTTCATAACGACATCATCCGGCCAGCCCTTCTCGATCAGCGGCTTGATCACCTTGGCGCCCCAGCTTTTCGAGGTTTCCCAAGGTAGAGAGCCGCGCTCGCGAAAGCTCTGAGCCTGGCTGAGCGCGATGGACGGCACACCGAGATGCATGCCGAACATGGCACCTGCGATCGTGCCTGAGAGGCTCGTATCCTCAGCAATGTTCTGGCCGCGATTGACGCCGGACAGGATGAGGTCAGGCTTTTCCGGCATCAAATCATGCACCGCCAGAAGCACACAGTCGGTCGGCGTACCCATGACAGCCCAGCATTTTTCACGCACTTCGCGCGTGCGCACAGGCTGGGTCAGCGTGATGGATCGCGACTGACCAGACTGCTCGACCTCAGGCGCGGCGATCCAGATGTCGTCAGAGAGCTCTCTCGCAATCGACTCCAGCACCGATAGTCCCGGCGCATGGATCCCGTCATCATTGGTGAGGAGAATTCTCATTCGCTTATCCTGCTCGCTTCACATCCTTCGACAAGCTCAGGATGAGGTTCATTCAGCTTACTTCTTATTCCGCCTTCCCAACGCAAGCTGGGATCCATGGCGGTTGAGACAAAAGTTTCCAGCCGCCATGGGCCCCACCTTTCGGTGGGGAGACGGGAAGTGACCTACCCAATCACCTCAAGCCCGCCCATATAAGGCTGGAGGACAGCCGGGACGCCAATCGTGCCATCCTCGCGCTGATAGTTCTCCAGCACGGCGACGAGCGTACGGCCAACGGCAAGGCCAGAGCCATTCAGCGTATGAACGAATTCAGGTTTCGGTTTTGGATTGTCAGCGCTCGGCGCGGCACGCCAGCGGGCATTCATCCGGCGGGCCTGGAAGTCACCACAATAGGAGCACGAGCTGATCTCACGATAGGTATCCTGGCTCGGAAGCCAGACCTCGAGGTCATAGGTTTTGCGGGCACCAAAACCCATATCGCCCGTGCAAAGCAGCATGCGCCGGTATGGCAGCTCCAGCCGCTCCAGGATCGTCTCGGCGCAGCGCGTCATGCGCTCCAGCTCTTCAAGACCTTCGGCTTCGTCCTTCACGATCGAGACAAGCTCCACCTTGTTGAACTGGTGCAGTCGGATCATGCCCTTCGTGTCGCGCCCTGCACTGCCGGCTTCCGAACGGAAGCATGGCGTGTGTGCGGTCATGCGGCGCGGCAGGCTGTCGCCCTCAAGGATTTCTTCGCGAACCGTATTCGTCAGTGAGATTTCCGAGGTGGCGATGAGCCACATGCCATCGGTCGTCTCAAAGGAATCCTCACCAAATTTCGGCAGCTGGCCCGTGCCCTCAAGCGCGTCCGGGCGCACGAGAAATGGCGGGCTGGTTTCCTGATAGCCATGCTCGCCCGTCTGGACGTCCAGCATATAGTTCGCGAGCGCGCGTTCCAGCCGTGAAAGCTGGTGGCGCAGGACGACGAAGCGCGAGCCAGACATCTTGGCGGCGGTCTCGAAGTCCATCATGCCAAGGGCTTCACCAAGGTCAGCATGGTCCTTCGGCGCGAAGGCGAGCGCGGTTGGCGTGCCAACCTTCTTCTGCTCGGCATTATCTGCCTCGTCCTTGCCTTCCGGAACTTCCTCCAGCGGTAGGTTCGGCAGGCCAAGGATCAGATCATCCAACTCGTTGCGGGCGGCCTCTTCCTGCTCACCGGCGACCTCGATGGTCTTCTTGGCTTCGGCGACCTCATCGCGAAGGCGTTCGAACTCGGCCTCATTGCCGCTCGCCTTCGCCTTGCCGATCAGCTTGGAATTGGCGTTGCGTGCGCTTTCGGCCTCCTGCTTGTCCGTCAGTGCCTGACGCAGGGCCGCATCATGGGCGAGGATGTCGTCGACCTTGTCGCCCAGGCCGGACGCCCGCCGGTTCCAGGCCTTGCGAAAGTGGTCGGGGTTCTCACGAATGGCGCGCAGATCGAACATTGGTTGGGCTTTCAGGCAGTTCTTTGTGTCTTGCCGATGCGTCTAGTCTAATTGGCGCGCAAGCGGAACCGTCTGAACTGAACCTCTGGCCGTCAATTTTCGCCTGTGTCGATCGCTTCGTCCTCAGCTGCCTTCTTCTCCATCATGGAGACGCAGATGATCGATATCTCGTAGAGCAGGAAGACGGGCACAGCGAGCATCACCTGAGAGATAAGGTCAGGCGGCGTGAAGAAGGCGGCCGCGACCAGAATGCCGACAACGGCATATTTGCGCCCAGAGCGCAGCGTGTCGCTGCCAATGATCCCTGCCCGACCGAGCAGGCTGAGCACGACGGGCAGCTGGAAGCTCAATCCAAAGGCCAGCATCAGCGCCATGACAAGCGAGAGGTATTCCGACACCTTGATCTGCGGCGTGATGGCCGCGCGGCCTTCTGCTGCCTGTTGCTCGAACGAAAGCGCAAAGTTCGAAATCAGCGGCAGCATGACCCAATAGACGAACAATGCACCAAGCAGGAACAGGACCGGTGCGGCGATGAGAAACGGCAGGACAGCGCCCTTCTCCCGCTTATAGAGGCCCGGCGCCACGAAAGAATAGATCTGCCAGCCCATCACCGGAAAGGCGACGAACACACCGGCGAATAGCGCGAGCTTCAGCTCGACGAAGAACACTTCCAGCGGCGCGGTATAGATCAGCTCGAAGCGCGTCTCACCGCGCTCGATCTCGGCAACCTGAACCAGCGGGTCGAGCAGGATGTTGTAGAGGGGCCGCGCGAAGAAAAAGCAGAGCAGCGTCGCCCCGGCCAGCGCCGCAATCGACCAGATCAGCCGGGTGCGCAGCTCGATAAGATGGTCGAGCAGCGGCGCGCGCGACGATTCCATCTCGTTGTCTTCATCGGTGAAGTTCGGCTGCTCGTCGGCCCGCATGTCCTTGCTCATGAGGACGCAGCCTTCTTGCCATCATCGTCAGGCTTGGCTGGTGCGTCCGGCTCGGCTTTGGCCTTCTCATCCGTCGAAGCGGGCTTCTCACTCGAAGCGCTCTCGCCGGACACTGCTGGCGCCGCCTTGTCGTCCGCAACGACGCCAGGTCCGCCTTCCTTGCCTGCTTCAGGCCAGGGGTTTTCCATCATGACGCGGCGATTGATGTCGCTTTCGGCCTTCTTCATGTCATTGACCGCTTCGGTCAGCGCATTGTCGCGGCGAAGATCCTCGATTTCCTTGCGCAGCTCATCAAGCTCCGCCTGGCGGGCAATGTCATCGAAAGCGGATTGAAATTCGCGCGCCATTGCGCGGCCCTTGGCGACGAACTGGCCGAGCTTGCGCATCATCAGCGGCAGGTCCTTCGGACCCACGACAATCAATGCGACGATCGCCACGAGCATGAACTCGGTGAGACCAAATTGTGGAAGCATGCTTAGCCGGCCTCACTTGCCTGTCAGCTGGAGGTTTTCGACTTGTCCTTCTCAGGCGTGACGTTCACCATCTTGTCATCACTGAGGTGGCGCGACTGTTTGGACTTTTCCTTGTCCTCGCTGTCTGCCTCCTCATCGTCATTCAGCCCCTTGCGGAAGCTGCGGACGCCTTTGGCCATGTCACCCATGATGGATGAAATACGCCCACGTCCGCCAAACAGCAGAAGGGCAACGATCAGCACGATAAGAAGCTGCATCCAGCTAGGGGCCATGGAAGGTCTCCAGAAGTTCTTCTGAACAAGTAGCGCCCATCCAGATAAGTCTCAATGGGTAACGATCACACAAAGGCGTGCGGTCAATCGTCCTCGCCATCCATGAAGTCGGTCATGAAGGCGCCGTCCTCATCATTGGCGTGGTCGTCGGTTTCGCCATCCGACATAGGCATATCCATGTCGCCCGGGTCGAAATCAGCCGGAACGACGTCAGAGAGGAGACCGCCAGCCTGCAGCTCGGCGCGGCCGGGCAGCATATCGAGGCTTTCCAGCCCGAAATGCTCCAGGAAGCCATTCGTCGTGCCATAGGTCACCGGGCGGCCCGGCGTTTGGCGACGTCCCTTGATCTTGACCCAGCCCGCTTCCATCAGCTGGTCGATCGTACCCTTGGATACGGCAACGCCGCGCACGGCCTCGATCTCGGCGCGCGTAACCGGCTGACCGTATGAAATGATGGCGAGCGTCTCAAGCGCAGCCTGAGACAGTTTCTTCTGCTCCTGACGTTCTTCAACGAAGAGATAGGCAAGGTCTTCAGCCGTCTGGAAACGCCACTTGCCAGCCACTTCGACCAGCGTCACGCCGCGATGGGCGTAGGCCGCCTTGAGCGACATCAGAACGGTTGCAGCATCGATACCTTGCGGAAGCACTTCAGCGACCTGTTCGGCGCTCAGCGGCTCACCCGCAGCAAAAAGAATGGCTTCAGCCCGGCGGAGTGCGTCTGCGATAACATCGGCGCCGCCTTCAGCTTCACGCTTCAGCAGCTCTTCAGAGCGCTTATAGGCAAACGATAGCTGGCGTACCGCGTCTCGGATTTCCTCCGGCGCGTCTTCCAGCTTCTCGTTTTCAAAACGGGGTATTGCGGTCATCCGCCTATCCCTTCCTGTCTGTCCTGGCTGCCGCGCAGGTAAAGCGGCTGGAAGTGAGCTCCCTGCCGAATCTCAATGTCGCCATCGCGCGCCAGTTCCAGTGCGGCCGCAAAGACGCTCGCTGTGACCGAGCGGGGAGGAATGTCGCCTGCGACATCCTTCATGCGCTGGCGAAGTTCATCAAGGCTGGCCCAGCTATCGATCATCTTGCTCAAGCTTTTGAGCGAGTCGCGCGCATGCTCCAGTGGCAGAACATATTGATGCACAACCTTGTGCGGGGCGGCGTCTTCGCGGCGCTGACGGATACCGCCAAAGGCCTGCATCAGGTGCCAGAGCGATGTATCGTATTCGGTATGCTTGATAACGCGCGGCTGTTCAGGCGCCCCACGCAGGAACACTTCCTGCCCAAGCTGGGCGAGATCCATCAGCTCCTCGCCAGCCTCGCGCATCGCCTCAAGTCGCTTCAGGCGGAAGGCGAGCCGCGCAGCCATCTCCTCGCCATCGATCTCATCATTGGCGGCCTTCTCAGACTTCGGCAGCAGCAGGCGCGACTTCATGAAGGCAAGCCATGCCGCCATCAGGAGATAGTCAGCAGCAAGATCGATCCGCTTTTTCCGGGCGTCTTCGATGAAGTCGATATACTGGTTCGCCAGCTCCAGCATCGACACTTTCAGAAGGTCGACCTTCTGACGGCGCGCAAGGTCCAGCAACAGGTGAAGCGGCCCCTCATATCCATCGATATCAACCGCGAAATAATCCCCGTTTTCGAGGTCATCGCGGTCGATCAGGTCGCTGGATACAAGTTGCGAACTCATACGCTAATGGAGCCTGTGTTCGGAATGAGCGATTTGAAACGCGCCCAGCCTGCCTCGACGTCGAACGGCTTTTCACGCTGAGCCGCGGCTTCTGCAGCCTCAGCACGCGCAAGTGCCTTGCCAGAGAGTTCAGGCGCAGCTTCGGCAACCTCACGCATTTCCGTGAGGATAGCGTCAGCGTCATGCATGAAGCCTGAACAATGGAGCAGCATATCGCAGCCCGCCGCAATGGACGCGTCAGCGCGCTCGGTGAGCGTTCCGCCAAGAGCCTGCATGCCAAGATCGTCTGTCATAAGGAGACCATCAAACCCGATTCGCTTCCGGATGACCTCATTAATCATGATTGGAGAGACCGTCGCAGCACGTCCTTCATCGAAATGATCATAGGAAATATGGGCTGTCATGGCCATTGGCGCATGGGTAACATGGGCAAAGGCGGCGAAATCGGAGGCGAGCTCATTGTCGCCTGCCGTGACGCGCGGCAGCTCCAGGTGGCTGTCTGCTGTCGAGCGGCCATGGCCGGGAATGTGCTTGATCACACCCGCAACGCCGCCATCCTCTAGCCCCTTCAGCGCCGCCGTCGCGATCGCTCCAACCACATCCGGATCGGTGCCGAATGCGCGGTCGCCGATAACGTCATGCGCGCCCGGCTGCGGCAGGTCGCACACCGGCGCGCAGTCTGCGTGGATACCCATAGCCGTCAGCTCCGCCGCCATCAGGCGATAGCCCAGCCAGGTCGCCTCCAGCCCGAGCTCCCTGTCGCGGCCATAAAGCTCACCATAGAGCTCCCCGCGCGGGAAGAGCGGCCATTCAGGCGATTTCAGGCGCGCGACGCGGCCGCCCTCCTGATCGATGAAGATCAGGATCTCGCGGCCAACCGCCTCCCAGATATCGTCTACGCAGCGACGCACCTGGTCGCGCGTCTGGCAGGACCTGCCCATGAGGATCACGCCCCAGGGCTTCTGATCTGCGAAAAGGGCCGATTCCTCCTTTTGAAGAACCGGCCCCGAAATGCTCAATATACAAGCCTTGTTGGTCATGGCGTCTCGCGAGTGATGATACAGTCTCCACCAGCACGTTTATAGGATTCGCAGAATTCGCTTGCATCGCTTCGTGTATCAAAGCGCCCTGCCCTGACCCTGAAGAAGATGCCATCTGCGCCAAGATCAGCGCGTTCGACCACTTTCTGGGCACCGGTAAACACATCCGGATAGCGGCTCAGGACGCGGCTCCACGCCTCGTCAGCGGCTGCCTGCGTGCGAACGGCCGATATCTGGACAAGGAATGGCCCATTGGCGGTGAAGGCAAAGCGCCCATTGTTTCTGACCGGCTCAACAGGTGGTGCCGGGTCGATCGCAGGCTCATCATGGCGCTCTTCGCTGGCGACTGGCACTGGCTGCTCCAGCGGTGGCAGGTCATCTGCCTGCACCTCTGCCGGGGCTGCGCCCTGCGATGAGCTTGAACCAGACCCACCGCGAAGGTCCATTGGCGGGCCTGCCAGCATGGCAAGCTCGCGCTCGCCAGCGACAGGCTGTGGCTCTGGCGGGCGGGTCGACCCGTCCATATTGTCGTAAAGCCTGCGGTCGAGGTCCTCGATCTGGATGCCGCCGCGGTCTTCTGGCACCGACTTGAATGGCTCAGCGTCCGCCAGGACCATTGGCAGCTCGCCATCTTCTTCGCGAAGCCCTTGGCGATAGGTGTTCCAGACGACAGCCGCGAAGACGATCAGCACCCCGATCGCCAAAGCGAGGATCAGCGGCCCACGCGCAGACTCGTCGTCGCGGATCTCGAAGCCGCGATATTCATCCTCATAGGACGCGTAGTCGTATCTGTTGCTGCCGTGGCTCATCGCACGCCTGCCCCTTCGTCGCCTTTGATTATTGGTTAAGAAATTGCCAGTGCTTTGTTAACGATCCTTGAATCAGCGTGTCCTTCGCCCTGCTGGCCGCTCAGACAATGCCCTCAATGCTGAAAACCTTTCGGTGCAGGTCGATGGCGTAATTGTCAGTCATGCCAGCGATATAGTCGCAGACCAGCCTTGCCCGGCGCGCCTCTGGCGCCTGCTCAGCGTCCTGTCGCAGCGGCGGCGGCAGAATGTCTGGCTCTGCGAGGAAAAGCTCAAACAGCTCTTTCAGCACACGCTTGGCCTGACTGCGCATCCGATTGACCTTGTAATGCTTGTACATCCGCTCAAACAGGAAGGCCCGCAGCGCCCTCTGCTGCGCGTCAAAATCCTCTGAGAAGGCGACCAGAGGCTCTGGCAGCGCTCTCACTTCAGCGGCAGATTGGGGATTGTACTTCGCCACGCGGGCGCTCGTCTCCGTCACAAGATCATCGACCCAGAGACCAATCAGTCGGCGCACCGCTTCATAAACGGTCCGCTGCGTATCGAGCACCGGATGCTCAATGCGCACCGACCGGAATACATCTCCGACCATTGGCAGGTGCAGCATGTCGTCGATGGTGAAAAGGCCCGCCGCGATGCCGTCATCAATGTCGTGATTGTTATAGGCGATGTCGTCCGCCAGCGCTGCGATCTGAGCTTCCGGGCCCGCGAACTGGTCAAGCTCCAGCCGCTCAAGCTGCGGGAAGTCGCGGAACGCGGCCGGCAGCGCGGAAACAGGCGTGCCGTCGGTAATCAGCGGGCCGTTGTGCTTCACAAGCCCTTCCAGCATCTCCCATGTCAGGTTCAGGCCGTCAAAGTTGGGGTAGCGCTGTTCCAGCCGTGTCACGACGCGCAGGGTCTGCGCATTGTGATCGAAGCCCTCATAGGCCTCCATACAGGCGTCGAGCTGGTCTTCACCAGCGTGGCCAAAGGGCGGATGGCCAAGATCATGGGCCAGTGCCATCGCCTCTGCGAGATCTTCATCGACACCAAGCCTGCGTGCAACGGAGCGCGCGATCTGCGCAACCTCAAGAGAATGAGTGAGCCGCGTGCGGTAGTGATCGCCCTCATGGGCCACAAAAACCTGCGTTTTCTGCTTCAGGCGACGAAATCCGGAAGAGTGGATGATGCGGTCCCTGTCGCGCTGAAACGGCGTGCGGGTGGCCGATTCAGCCTCTTCGTGGAAACGCCCGCGAGAGGTTTCCCACAGTGTCGCAAACACCGCTCTCTTTTCTGGAAGCGCAGGTTTACCTATCTTGTGACTCATGACCGACGTCACCCTTTCAGAGAATGCTGCCCGGCGCATTAATGCGATTCTGGCGAAACAGTCCGGCAAGGACTACCTTCGTGTGTCAGTCGAAGGTGGTGGCTGCTCGGGCTTTTCCTACAAGTTCGACCTTGAGGACACGAAGAACGACGATGACATCATCGTCGAGCGCGATGGCGCGCGCGTTCTCGTCGATGAGATGAGCATGGAATTCATGCGCGGCTCCGAAATCGACTTCTCGAACGAGCTGATCGGCGCAGCGTTCAAGATCAACAATCCGAACGCCACCGCGGCCTGCGGCTGCGGGACGAGCTTTTCTCTCTGATCAGCTGACAGGCGTTTCCTGCATTTTTTGGAACACGCCCCGCGTGTGAGGGTTTCTTCTGCCACACCAAGCTTTGAGCAATAAGGCTCGGAGTGAACGCAAGTTCAGGAGGCAGAACGCCATGACCCTATCAAAAACCCTTCTTCGTAACTCTACGCTCGCGGCTGGCGCAGCCGTGCTTTTCGCAGGTGCTCCGGCATTCGCCGACAACCACAAGGAAGGCGGCGAAAAAGCCTATAAGTTCGAGAATGTTGCCGAAGCGCAAGCTACCCTCGACAATTGCCGCACCGTGGCAGAAACCTGCGGCGCAGACATTGATGCTGCAGCTGGCGTGCTCGTCTTCCCGGAAGTCTGGAAAGCCGACCTGATCGTTGGCGGCGCTGGCGGCGAAGGCGTTCTCTTCATCGATGGCGAGCCGACCGGCCAATACTATATCGGCAAGGCATCCGTTGGCCTTCAGGCTGGCGTCGACAAGTCCCAGATGGTCTACGTGTTCCAGGAACAGGACGCGCTCGATGAGCTGATGGACGGCGACGAATGGGAAGTCGGCGCAGCAGCTGGCGCAACCGTCGTCGACGCTGACGCGAATGCGATGGCCGCGACCGGCGATCCGCGCATCTACATCATCAACGCCGAAGGCCTGAATGCAGAGCTGAGCGTTAACGCGCTGCGCATCTGGCATGACGATGAACCGGAAGCCGAAGACCATGATGACATGATGGACCATGACGATATGGACCATGATGACGACGACATGATGGAGATGGACGACAGCTAGTAGGCTTTGACCATTTTCATTGATCAGAAGGCGCTCCAGACGGGGCGCCTTCTTTTTTGTGTTCATGACCGGCATGCTGTCGTAACTTCACAGCATGACTGATGCCGAACAGCACGCGCCAGTTTTCGGGCCTAATGGTGCGGTCCTGAACAGTGCCACGATGACGGACGAATTGCGCGCGCAGTATACCGCACGCCAAGAGCCGCCGCGGAAGCGGGATCTTCCGGTTTTCATCTGCAGCTTTGTCTGTGCACCCCTGCTTGGCTGGCTGGAGGCGAGGCAGATCGCAGGTGGTTGGTTGTTGATAGCGCTGCTGCTTCCCCCCTTTATCGCATTGATCGTTGTCATGATGATCGATTTCGCAAGATACGGGAACTGGCTGGATATTTGCCAGGTTGCGGCCATATCAGCGCTTTGCGCAGGCCTTCTCTTTGACACCTCGCTTTGGCTCGTCCTGGCTCTCGCACTTGTCGGGATTGCCATCCCGACCGCCATTTTGATGCTTCGCTATCTGTTTCTTCCACGCCTCTGAAGCGCAGGCTCTTCCCTTCCCCAGCGTCGCTGTCCTAGACCGCTTCTCTCAAGCAAGGAGACTCGACCCATGGATGTCAGCCAGGCCGTAAATCAGCGCATCTCGACGCGCGCATTTCTCGACAAGCAGATCACCGCCGATGAGGTGCGTGACTGGCTGGCGACAGCGCAGCGCGCGCCGTCTGGCGGCAACCTCCAGCCATGGCGGGTGATCGCGGTGACGGGTGCTGAAAAGCAGGCGGTCATTGATCTGGCGCAGAAAAAGCTCGCCGAAGACCCGCGCGGCGAGAGGACGGATCGGCCGATCTATCCCAAGGACCTGTGGGAGCCGCATGAAGCGCGGCGCCGCAAGGTCGGGGAGATGATGTATGAGAAGCTTGAGATCCCTCGCGAAGATAAAGCCAAGCGAATTCAATGGTTTTCACGCAATTTCCGGTTCTTCGATGCACCGCTGGCCGTCTTCTTCGTGATCGATGAGCGGATGGGTCATGGCCAGTGGGCACATACTGGGATGTTCATGCAGACGCTGGCGCTGCTCGCCGAAGAGCGTGGCTGGGGCAGCTGTTTCCAGGAGTGCTGGGGCATTCTTCGCCCAACGCTGAAAGAGCATTTCGGGCTTGGTGAGAGCGAGATGCTCTATTGCGGCATGGCTGTCGGCTACCCGGACCCGGACCATCCGGTGAACCAGCTTCGCGCCGAGCGGGCCGACGTCGACGAGTTTGCCGAACTCAAGGGCTTCTAGGAACACTTTCCCACCGGGAAATCCCGCTATTTGCCTGAAAATCATGGTGCAGTGACGGTGTACTGGCGGTGTTTCTGGACAGTGTCTGAAAGCGCACTCGAAATCAGCCTGCTTGACGCCTCATAGAAACCGGCATAGCATTTATCGATGAACGATAAGAATGACTTCCGGCCCGGCGATGTTGTCTCTGTCCGCTTTGGCGGCGTGCTTCGACATTATGGCATCGTCGGCTGGGATGGCCGGATCATTTCGAACACACGCCGGCATCATGGCGTTGTCACCCAATCGATCGCGGAATTCGCAGATGGCCGCGAAATCAGGAATCATGGTCGCAGCGCCTCGGCCTGTGACTTCACCGCAATAGACCGCGCCAGCCGCCGCATCGGACATGACTACCATCTCACCGGCTCAAACTGTGTCCACTTCGTGCGCGGCGCGCATGGCCGCAAGCCGACCGTGACGCAGATTGCGCGCGGCACGTTCGAGGCCTTCAGGGACATGGTGGGGCCGAAACGGCCGCGCTGGTAGGCGCAAAGCCGCCCTGCCCCTCGCTTTGTTCTATTCAGGCACCGGCGCACTGGCCCAGTCGATGGCAGCCTTCAGCCGGCCCACAGGCAGCACGGCGTCCTGATCTGAATAGTTCTGGAACTGTATCCAGGTATTGCGGCCGCCGGGCTGGTAGTAGATCGCCAGCTTCGTCTCTTCAGGCAGCTCGAGCAGGGCCCGCGTGGCGGCTTCATCGAGCGAAAACGACCCTTCGGCGAGGAAGTTGTTGCCGCCTGTGCCGCCGGTCTTCTGAAATCTGACCGGCTCCATTCCTGCTGCGCGGAACTCAATCGCGTCTGCAGAGCCAGACAGTTCGATCGATAGCGTACCGTCATCGCGCCCATAGAGTTTACCGCTAGCGCCCAACGCGCTCTCAGTGGCCAGGGCTACCGACACGATACGCCCAGTCCCGCCTGTTGGCGTGCGATAGGCCGACACCAGAAACTCTTTGAACCCCTGGAACGGAAAATAGCGGTAGCTGGTCCACGGGCCGAATTCGGTGATCGAGGTTTCCTCACCCGCTGCGGTCTTCTCTGCCAGCACCTTTTGCGTCTTCCAGGTGTAGACGGGCTTCAGGTCTTGCGAGAAGCCGTTGGCTTCGCACTGGGCCGTCATGCCATGGGAAATACTTGCGCTCATCGCTTCAAAGGCCGGGCGGTCTGCGCGGTCAGCATAGTGCGCGACCACGTCTTCCCGGATCGCGAGCAATTCAGGATAGGTCAGGCTAGGCCCCTCTGAGCTGATTGCGCAGGGGAGAACCCTCTCTGGTATGGCGCCGCCCGCTGCCAGCACACTGTTGCCGTAGAGCGCAGCCTGTTCAGCGAGTTGCCACTTGTCGCTCAGTTCGCGCGGCAGGCAGCCATCCCAGTGTTCAGCGGCCAGGCCGACAATGCGCGCCTCTTCAGCCTCTAGCCCCTGAGGATTGTAGCGCGACCGGAGCGTGCTGAGCATGGTCGATTTAACGTAGGAAATCGTCTCACGCTGAACATAGTCGAAGAGTTGGCAGTGATTGTCCGCCTCCAGCCCGTAAGTGACGGTCCTGAAGGCCGATAGCTGCTGATCCTGCTGCGGGTCAGTCTGTGCACAGGCCAGATTCGGCAGGGTTGCGGCAACAGCCGCAGCGAGCAGGTACTCTAACGATTTCATGAATTTGTCCCGGTTTTAGTGAATGCGTCCCGGGTGTATTTAGAGCCCGATTGCGGCGACCGGGCAAGGCGCTAATCTGCAATGTTTGCAGCAGATCAGCCCTTCCAGTTGCGAGGCGGCGCTCCGTGTTTGCCCGTGCTCTCCCACTGAGCCTCTTCAGCCTTGTTTGAAAGCTGGAGGTTGAACAGCACGCCCTTGAACATCGGCAACAGGGCGAGCGCGGTGCCGACCATGGCGCTGAGCAGGACGATGAAGCCAAGGATTTTCAGCCACAACGCCATATCGATCATTGGCAGAATGAAATAGAACGGCGCAAAGACGATCATGACCAGAAAGCCCACAAAGAAGGCTGGGCCATCGGCGGTGTCGGCGGAGCGGAAATCCTGGCCGCAGGCCTCACACTCATCTCGGAAGACGAGATAACGGCTGAACAACCTGCCTTCGCCGCAATTGGGGCAGCGAAGCTGGATGCCACGTTTGATCGGATCGGTTATCATCACATAGATATGCACCCTGCCCGCCCGCGCCGATAGTGCGGCGCGAGCGCACATCAGGCCTGTTACCTAGTGGGCGGTGTCGCCCGCCTTCCGGCGCTTGCGGGCGATCAGGTTCAGCACCTCGACAAAGACCGAGAAGGCCATGGCCGCGTAGATATAGCCCTTTGGCACATGAACGCCGAAACCGTCTGCAATCAGCACCATGCCGATCATCAGCAGGAAGGCGAGCGCGAGCATGACGACAGTCGGGTTGTTGTTGATAAAGCGCGCAAGCGGCCCCGCCGCGAGCAGCATGACCAGGACGGCGATGACGACAGCGACGACCATGATCGGCACCTGATCGGTCATGCCAACGGCGGTCAGGATCGAGTCGATCGAGAAAACCATGTCGAGCAGGATGATCTGGACCAGGACGCTGGCGAAACCAATGCTGGCGCGCTTGTCACCAAAGACGCTGTCGCTCGGCTCCGGGTCGATATGGTGGTGGATCTCTGTAGTCGCCTTCCAGACAAGGAAGAGGCCGCCAGAAACCAGGATGATGTCGCGCCAGGAGAAGGCGGTTTCAAAAGTGACCTCGCCGTGATCGCCCGGCGGGCCGGAAATGCCGAGGTCAAAGACCGTCGCTGTCAGCCCGACGATCCAGGCGATCGTTGCCAGCAGCGCCAGACGCAGGATGAGCGCGAGGCCGATACCGATGCGCCGCGCAGCAGGCCGCTGCTTTTCAGGAAGCTTGTTTGTGAGGATCGAGATGAAGACAAGATTGTCGATACCGAGAACGATTTCGAGAACAATCAGGGTGGCGAGCGCCGCCCATGCCTCTGGCGTTGCAAACACTGCAAGATAATCAGCCAACTCTTTCCCCCTGTTGTGTAGGTCGAGATAGTAATGGCCTGAGCTGGCGGCGGGTTCCAGACCCTTCCGGGACTAACTGATCGTTGGCGAAGATTTTGCCGCTGAACAGGCCTTGGCTGCCGCAGCGGTAGCACACTAGCTTGCGCGCCAGACAAGGACGATTCAGGCACGAGGGAGAAACTGAGCATGGAATACGAACAGGTTGTACGCGAACGGCGCAGCATCAGGGGTTTCCAGAAGAAGCCTGTGCCGAAGGAGCTTGTGCGCGAAGTTCTGGAGATTGCCATGCGGGCGCCAACCTCTCTCAATACCCAGCCCTGGAATTTCTATGTCGTCGCTGGCGATGTGCTCAACAAGATCCGCAAGGGCAATGTGGAGCGCAATGTGGCGGGCGTGCCTGACAGCCGCGAGTTCCGTATGGGCCCGGGCTATGAAGGCGCGCACCGCGAGCGCCAGATCGAAATCGCGAAACAGCTTTTCGCCGTGATGGGGATCGAGCGCCACGACAAGGAAGCGCGCATGGACTGGGTGCTGCGCGGCTTTCGTCAGTTCGACGCGCCGGTGTCCATCGTGGTGACCTATGACAAGTCGATACAAGGCAGCGATATCGCGCCCTTCGATTGCGGCGGCGTCGTGAACTGTATCGTCAACACGGCCTGGTCGAAGGGGCTAGGCTGCGTCATCAACAGCCAGGGCATTATGCAGAGCCCCGTGGTGCGCGAGCATGCGAAAATCCCGGATGATCAGGTGATCCAGACCTGTATTGCCATGGGCTGGCCGGATGATGAGTTCCCGGCAAACTCTGTCGTGTCGAACCGCAAATCGGTCGACGAGGCAGCGACCTTCCTCGGCTTCGAAGACTAGGCCTGCGGGCAAGCGAGTTGCCTTCGCGTCACCTCTCGAACAATCGTCAGAACTGGCGTTAGATAGCCTTCAGGGATGGAAACCAGGAAGGCTACACGCTCATGGATGGCGGGGCCGCACAGACCGAAACCGGCAGGGCGTCCGGTCTCTCAAGGCGTTGGCCATGGCTGACGGCGCGGCGCATAAGGCTGGCCGTGATTCTGGCGGTCATTGCGCTTGCTGCCATCTTTCTGTTCCGGTTCCTGAGTGAGCGTGCGGGCTATGTTGCCACCGCCGATGCGCGCATCGCCTCCGATATGGTGGCTGTCTCAACCGACATTTCGGGCCGCATCACGACACTGGCCGTCAGCAAGGGCGACCGCGTTGCGGCAGGCGACGTTATTTTCGAGATCGACCGGCGCGAGGCTGAACTCGCGCTGGCGCAGTATCAGGCCGAAGCTGACCGGCTGCGTGCGGAAATCCAGCGCGAGGAAATGCGCGCCAATCTGTCGACATCCAAGGCAGGCAGCGAAGTCGCCGCCCGCCGGGCCGGCACATTGTCAGCCAGCGCATCGGTGGCTGCCGCCATGTCGGACTTCGAGACCGCGCAGTCCGACTTTGCGCGCACCGAGGATCTCTTCGCCCGCGGGCGAGTGACGCAGGCCGCGCTGGACCGCGCGCAGAATGAACTCGACACGGCGCAGCAGGCCGTCAGGCGCGCAGAGGCAGATGCCGACCGGGCGCTCGCAGAACAGCGCACCGCGAGTATTGCGGGCGAGGAAGTCGCCCTGATCGAGTACGACCTGTCGGTCCTTCGCGCTGCGCTGCGCCAGGCAGAGGCGCGGGTGGAGGCGCAGGAAGTCGTGGTCGACCAGCACACCATCCGCAGCCCCATCGACGGCGTGGTGGATGAGCTTTTCTACGATGTCGGCGAGCATTCTCTGCGCGGCTTCCGCATGGCCTTGGTGCACGACCCCGATGCGGCATGGGTGTCGGCGAATATCAAGGAAACCGAGATCAGGCACGTTCAGCCCGGCGCGCCGGTAACCGTGAAGATCGACAGCTATCCGGGGCGCGAGTTTGAAGGCCGCGTGACGGCGATCAATGATTCGACACTGGCTGAAGCGGCCCTGATGCCGAACCCGAACGCCAATGGCGTCTTCACCAAGATCACACAACGCATTTCGGTGCGTATTGATCTGGAGGCTGCGGGCGTGCCGCTGCGCCCGGGTACGATGGCGTATGTGCGGATCGAGAAGACAGAAGCCGGGGATGCGGGGTGAGCGTCACGTCAGGAGCGCCGGGGCCGGGCAGATTTCGCGCGCCGCTGCCCCTGCCCGCTGACATCCCGCCGCTTGCCAATAGCGCGATCCGCGAGCGATTTGCCCAGTTCGGCGCGTCATATCGCTGGCTCCTGCTTTTCTCCATGCTGATCGGGTCCATGTCGACGCTACTGGCGGCGACGACGATCAATGTTGCCCTGCCCGCCATTATCGGCGCCTTCGGCCTTGGACAGGATCAGGCGCAATGGATGTCGACGGCGTTTCTTGCCTCCTCCACAATCGCCATGCTCGCCAACGCATGGGCGATGTCCGCATACGGACCGCGCGCAACCTATATATTCGGTATGCTGATGTTTGTCGCTGGCTCGCTTCTCGGCGCGGTCAGCAACACGCTGGCCCTCCTTATCGTGGCGCGGGCGATGCAGGGCATGGCGGCGGGCCTGCTGCAGCCCATGTCGATGTTCCTGATCTTCCAGACTTTCCCCGACAAGCAGCGCGGGACGGCGATCGGCATCTTCTCGATCGGGGTCGTGCTAGCGCCTGCGTTTGGTCCGGCACTGGGCGGGGTCGCTGTGGACCTGTCGAGCTGGCGACTGGTCTTTGTCGCGACGGTGCCGCTCGCCCTTCTGGCACTGGCCGCAGCGCCCTTGCTGATGCCAAAGGCAGACCCGGCGCAACAGGCAGAAAAGCGACCGCTCGACTGGCAGGGCCTGATCCTTCTCAGTGTCTCAGCGGTGTCTTTCCTGTCAGGCTTTGCGGGCGGCAATCGTGATGGCTGGGATTCGGACATCTCGCTCATAAAGTTTTCGGTCGGCTTCATCGCCGGGATCGCCTTCTATTTCTGGGAGCGACGACATCCCTTCCCCGCGCTGAACCCGAAGATCTTCACCTATCGGCAGTTCTGGTCGGCAGGGCTTGTCATCTCGGCGACCGGCATCGCGATCTACGGATCGACATATATGATCCCGCTCTTCGTGCAGCTGGTGCAGCATTACTCCCCCACAGCTGCGGGCGTGATGATGATCCCGGCGGGCCTCGCCATGGTGATCGGGTTTCCAATTGCGGGGCGGCTGACAGACAAGGTGGATGTGCGCTGGCTGCTCGCCTTCGGCATTATCTCGTTCGGGACATCGGCCTTCCTGCTGTCGCATGTGACGGCGCTGACGCCTTACTGGACGCTGGTCTTCTGGATCGTCCTCAGCCGCGTTGGCATCAGCTTCTGCATGCCGCCCGCCAATACGACAGCTGTGCGCGCGGTGCCGCCGCCGCTCCTGGCATCCGCGACGGGCGGTGCGTCCTTCCTTATGCAGATTGGCGGGGCGTTTGGGGTCAATCTGCTCGCCATCCTTCTGCAGAGACGGCTCATCTTTCATGGCGAGCATCTGGCATCCGGCGTCAATGAATCGAATGCGCAGCTCTCCTACACGCACGTCCAGATTGCGCGTGAGCTGGAGCGGAGCGGCATGCCGCAGCTGCCGGCGTTTCAATCCGCTTTCGGAGAGCTAGGGCGCCAGATCTCGAATGAGGCGGCGGTCTATGCTTTCCGGGACTGCTTCCTCGTCATCGGGATCTGGTTCGTCATCGTGCTCGGTTTCCTGGCCCTGATGCCGAAGCCGAGGCTCGATCCATCCCAGGCGAGATAGGGGCGCCGGACGAGGTTGGGCGTCCGGCGCGCGCTAGTTTATTCGTCTGCGGCGGCCTGCTCGACAGGCTGGCCGTGAATATCGAGGACGTTGACGTCCCCACCCGCAAACTCGGCCACAGGCTCAAGCTGCGTCTCGCCATCGCCGACGATGACCCAGGTCATCTGAGGCTCTGCGAGATATTCGCTGATCACGCGCTGATACTCCTCCAGCGGCATGGAGAGGAGCGCCTGCTGTTCCTGCTCCACGAAGTCGACCGGGCGGTCATATTCGCTGATCTCATGCAGGATGCCGAGCTTGGCGTTGAGGCTTTCGAAGGCGCGCGTGTTCGCCTTCACGACTTTCTGGCGGGTGAGCTCTACCGCGTCATTGTCAAAGCTCGGCCCGTAATCCTGCAGCATCTCACGGATGACATCGAGGGACGCGCCCGTCGCATTGGCGCGGACGCTGGTGCCGATCCTGAAGGTCTGCGGCTCGGTACCATCGCTCAGATAGGAATAGGCGCCGTATGTGTAGCCCTTCTCAATACGCAGGACCTGGGCAAGGTCGCCGCTGATACCGCCGCCGAGCTTCTCATTGGCGAAGTCGATAGGCTTGTAGTCAGGATCCGTAGTCGGGACAATCAGTTTACCGATATTCAGTACACTTTGTTTCGATCCCGGCACGTCGATGAAGTAGACTTTGCCTTCATCATCCTGTTCGGCGACCTGATATTCAGGCCGAGCGATGTCTTCATTAGAGAGCAAGTCTGCGACGCCAGCGAAGGCGGCTTCGGCGCGGGCCTGCCAGACGTCGCCGGCAATATGCATGCGCACGTCGCTGGCCAGCATCTGGTCGAAGTAGGATTTGAGATCATCGAGCTCGATTGCGCTGACGCTCTCTTCGGTGCCGATGCTGAAGCGGCCCTGCGGATGGTTCGCGCCATAGATCAGTTGCGCGAAAGCGCCAGCAGCGATGTATTGCGGATTGGCCTGACGGTCGCGGATGGTCGTGAGGGCCGCAGACTTCTCACGCTCGAAGTCTTCCGCATCCCAGCGCGGCGACGAGATCATTTCCTCGATGAGCGCGAGTGTCTCCTCGAAGTTGCGGGCAAGCGAGGTGGCGCTGATCGTGACGCTGGTCGCGCCAGCGCTGATGCTGACACCGGAGCCTAGCAGACCGATGGCTTGCTCCAGTTCGGCAGGCGTCTTCGTGGCCGTGCCCTCGTTCAGCATTTCAGCAACGAGATTTGCCGTGCCAACCTTGTCCTGCGGATCGAGCCAGGAGCCGGCATCGAACACAATATCGAACGTGACCAGCGGCAGCTCATCATTCTCGATGCCGAAAAGCTCTGCGCCCTCGCCCAGCGATGCCTGCCAGACTTCGGGCATCTCGATCAGCGGTACCTCACCGAATGGTGGCTCAGAGCGGTCATACTGGCTCGGCGTCTTTTCGTAGTCAGCCTCTTCGCCCTGTGAGACTTCTTCGCTGGCGACGTCGGAGCGGACATCCTCGATCCAGACTTCGGCCTGTTCGGCGCCTTCCAGCGCGAGAGCCGTTTCGCCCTGCGGCACAAAGCTGGTGATGATGGATGGCTTGTCCTTGATGTAGGTCTCATAGACCCGCATCACGTCTTCAGCCGTCACGGCACGAAGCAGCTCGGCCGTGCGGATGGAGTTGGCCGGATCGCCTGCGAACTCATTATCCGTAGCGAGCTGGTTGGCTTTGCCAAGAACCGTCGAAAGCTCATTATACAGAATTGTTTCCTGTTCGGCCTTGATACGCTGCAGGTCGAGCTCATTGACGCCGTTTTCTTCAAAGTCGGTGAGCGCGGTATCGAGGGCAGTCTTCACGGCATCAAGGTCCGTTCCGGACTTTGCACGTACACGGAACACAAACTCTCCAGCGAGCTCCATGCTGTTATTGTAGGCCGAGACATCCGGGGCGAGCGCCTGCTCCTCTACGATCTCACGGTAGAGCGGCGAGTTCTTGGTGCCTGCGATGAGGCGCGCGAGGACATTGAGCGACTGCTCGTCTTCGTCATAGGAGGCGACCGTCGGGAAGGTCAGACGAAGTTCTGGCAGCGTCGCGAAATTGTCCTCGAACCAGAAGGACTTTGTCTCTTCCAGCGAGACAGGCATCGGCGTAAGCGGTTCGACGTCTGGCCCGCGGCGGATTTCACCAAACCAGCGCTGGACCTTCTGTTTCATCTCTTCGATGTCGATGTCGCCCACAATGGCGAGCGTCGCATTCCCTGCCCCGTAATATTCGGTGTAGAATTCCTTCAAGTCATCAAGCGTTGCGGCCTGCAGGTCCGGCAGCTGACCGATGACGGTCCAGCTATAGGGGTGGCCTTCAGGATAAAGCGCCTTGCGGATGACTTCCTGGGTGTAGCCATAAGGCTGATTGTCGACCCGCTCGCGCTTCTCATTCTTGACGACCTGTTTCTCACGCTCCAGCGCCGCTTCGGTCACCGTATTGATCATGTAGCCAAGCCGATCGGAGTCGATCCAGAGGATCTTGTCGACGGCGTCTTTCGGGACGACCTCATAATAGATCGTCCCGTCCGACCAGGTGCCACCATTGCGGCTGCCACCCCAATCGGGGATGGCCTTGCGGTTCCAGCCGCGCGGCACGTTTTCAGAATCGTTGAACGCCATGTGCTCAAAGAAATGTGCAAAGCCGGTCCGGCCCGGACGCTCACGGTTAGAGCCAACATGGACAACGGTGGAGAAGGCGACGATCGGGTCAGACCTGTCGACCTGCAGGATGACTTCGAGGCCGTTTTCCAGCGTGAATTTCTCAAACTCGATTTCAAACTCAGGTGCCGCGGCGACCTCTTCTGCGACGCTGGTCTGCGCCTCGGCAGGTCCAGCTTGCTGCGCGGCGACGGTCGCAGGCGCGATGGCCAGAGTGAGTATGGTTGCAAGCGCTGTGCAGGCCCTGAGCTTCATGACGTGTCCTTTGATCAAGTTTGATGCGCCGTAGCGGGCAGCGCGTGGCCGACGAAGGGCCGATCAGAAGACTGTAGCTTTATTGATTTTCGATGTCACGCACCAAGCTGGGGATGCTTAGACCTTGCCCGACAGGACGGCCCGTAACACGCTGAGCCGCTTTGATAACGGACGCGGCGAGACCTCTCGGGCATAGAGCTTACGCAGGCGAAAATGCGCTAGCGCAGGCAGGACAGCGGTCGGCAAGCGGACGATAGGCGCAGGCGACGCAACTGCCTCGCCCCGGCGCGCCGCAGCAAATTCGTGAGCGAGTTTTTCGATGTCAGCGCCGAGGTCGACAGACGGCGCGACGATTCTCGACGCGAAGCCGGCAATGGCTGCTTCCGGCTCAAGGGCGCGGTCCTTTTGCTCGAAGGCTGTTTCATAGCCGTCGACAATCGACATGAGATCAGCCGTATTCAGGGTGGACCGATCCAGCATCACCGCGACAACTGACACCACATCATGGGCGCGCGGCGGGCGCCCCTCTTCCAGCTCTGTCAGGGCATCGCGCCACCATTGAAAGCGAATGGCGCCGAGCGTCGGCTCAGTCACGATGAGGCGGACACGGGCAAGCTCCCAGCAGAAAGCATAGAGCGCGATCAGGTCATTGCGGGCCTCTGATTGCGCATAGCGGGACGAAAGCCAGCGGTCTTCGTCGCCTGTCCGCAGCCTTCTATCAATATTCAACCATATTTCAGGGGTCGGCGGGGTGGAACTATGCGTCATGGAAACCATATCTGTGAGCAAACGCCTGAATAAAAAGGCAGCAAGATAACAAGGAGTGACTTAATGGCATTTGATCTTCCCCCTCTTCCGTATTCGCGCGACGCCCTCTCGCCGCATGTGTCTGAAGAGACCCTGAACTTCCACTATGGCAAGCACCACCAGGCCTATGTGAATAACCTCAACAAGCTGATCGAAGGCACCGACCACGCCGATGCGCCGCTTGAGAAGATCATCACTGACGCTTCTGGCGACAGCTCCAAGGCTGGCCTTTTCAACAATGCCGCGCAGGTCTGGAACCACACCTTCTACTGGCACTCGATGAAGCCAGGCGGCGGCGGCAAGCCGACCGGTGCGATCGCCAAGAAGATCGACGAGGACTTCGGCTCCTACGAAAAGTTCGCTGAAGAATTCAAGGCTGCCGGCGGCGGTCAGTTCGGCTCGGGCTGGGCATGGCTGGTGCTGAAGGATGGCAAGCTGGGTATCCGCAAGACGCCGAACGCCGAGACGCCGCTGACCGAAGCTGGCGCAACGCCGCTGCTCACGATGGATGTCTGGGAGCACGCTTACTATCTCGACTACCAGAACTCGCGCCCGAACTATATGGACGCGTTTCTTGAGAATCTGGTGAACTGGGACTTCGTCAACCAGAACCTCGCTGATGCGAGCTAGTCGAGCTTAAATCGACAGTATTCGAATGGCCCGCTTCCGGTCTGGAAGCGGGCCAATTCTTTAGCGCGACATGCAGACCCTTTCGCACCTGCGGAAATTCGGCTATTGCGGCGCCATATGTTCTTCCGGGCATGGAAAAGCGCCCGGTCCATAGCCGTCATACGGACGGCTCTCACCCCGAGCGTAATTCATCCAATCTCCGGAAAAGAGACAAATTTGACTGATACCCAAAACGAAACCCCGAAAACGACCTTTGCCGCCCTTGGCCTTGGCCCAAAAATCCTGCAGGCCATTGAGGAAGCGGGCTATGACACGCCAACGCCGATCCAGGCGAAGGCTATCCCACAAGTCATCCTTGGCGGCGACGTAACCGGCATTGCACAGACCGGTACCGGCAAGACGGCCGCTTTCGTTCTGCCGATGATCCACCGCCTGGAGCGTGGCCGCGCACGGGCCCGCATGCCGCGCACGCTGATTCTGGCGCCGACACGCGAGCTGGCGGCTCAGGTCGCGGAGAATTTCGAGAAGTACGGCAAGAACCTGAAGCTTGAGATGGCCCTGCTGATTGGCGGCGTGTCGTTCAAGGAACAGGAACAGAAGCTGATGCGCGGCGTCGACGTTCTGATCGCGACGCCCGGCCGCCTGATCGACCAGTTTGAGCGCGGCAAGATTCTGCTGACCGGTGTTGAAGTCCTCGTCATCGACGAAGCCGACCGCATGCTCGACATGGGCTTCATCCCTGACATTGAAAAAATCTGCGGCCTGCTGCCGCCGCGCCGCCAGACGCTGCTTTTCTCTGCGACGATGCCGCCTGAGATCAACAAGCTGGCCCAGCGTTTCCAGAAGGACCCGATGAAGGTCGAGGTGGCACGCCAGGCGCAAACGGCGGAGACGATCACGCAATATGTGGTGAAGCTGTCGCGCAATGATGACAAGGCGAAGCGCACCGCGCTGCGTCGCATCATCGAATCACGCGAAGTGAAGAACGGCATCGTCTTCTGTAACCGCAAACGCAATGTCGACATCGTTACCAAGTCGCTGAACAAGCATGGCTTTGATGCTGCCGCCATTCATGGCGACCTGCCACAGGCCTATCGCACGCAGACGCTGGACCGTTTCCGTGACGGCGACCTCAAGCTTCTCGTCGCATCTGATGTTGCTGCACGCGGTCTCGACGTGCCGGACGTCAGCCACGTCTTCAACTATGCCCCGCCGCCAAAGGATGAGGACTATGTCCACCGCATTGGCCGCACGGGCCGCGCGGGTCGCAAGGGCGAAAGCGTAACGATCGTGACGCCTGAAGATGAGCAATCCTGGGACGGTGTGCTGAAACTCATCAAGCAGGACGTGAAGGACCTGGACCTGCCCGGCCTTGCCGAAGAAATCGAAAGCCTGCCCGAGGACACTGGCGGACGTGGTCGCGGACGCGGACGTGGCCGAGGCCGCGATGGCGGCGGTGGTCGCGGTGGCCGCAGCGGCGGACGCGGGCGTTCGCGCGGCGGCGACAGAGTTCAGTCAGAAGAGGCAGCGCCTGAGAAGCAGGACGCCAAGACCAATGATGCGCCAGAAAAGAAGAGCGCACCGAAAGAAGAGCGCAAGGATGAGCGTCCAGCCAAGGACGCCAAACCACGCAATTCGCGGTCATCTTCGCGCGGCGGCCGGTCGAACAAGTCGGACAAATCTGACAAGCTGCAGCCAGCCTCTGACGGCGTTCGCGGCTTTGGCGACGATATTCCCGACTTCCTGAAGCGCTAACGAAGCGGCGTCAGGCCAGGCGGTTCTTTTGCCAGTGATCGAGGGGGTCGTTCTGTGGTGAGGTTGGAAGACCCAGCGCAGAACGCTTTCCTTCTTCGGTGCGCACAAAGCTTATCGTAAATTTCGTGCCGAGGGGGCCCGTCTCCCGCTCAACAGTCGCATCGAGGCTTTGGGTCA
This sequence comes from Henriciella algicola, assembly GCF_003576245.1. GTDB lineage: Bacteria > Pseudomonadota > Alphaproteobacteria > Caulobacterales > Hyphomonadaceae > Henriciella > Henriciella algicola. The sequence goes on along the minus strand of NZ_QWGA01000007.1, from coordinate 140,202 downwards.
GGCTGCTCACAATCATGGAGCCGATACCCTTGCGGCTGTCGGTGTCCGCATCTTCGATACCAATCCCGTCATCCTCTACGCTAACGAGCACGCGCTCATCATCGCAGCATTCCATGACAAGATTGATCCGACCGGCGGCCCGCCCCTTGAAGGCGTATTTGCAGGCATTGATCATCAGCTCTGTCACAGCGAGGCAGAGCGAGACCGCCTGGCTGACCGCGAGAATGACGACGCCCGTCTTGCGGGTTTTCAGCACGATATTCTGCTTTGCCGAAAAGGTTTCGACGATCTGCTTGCAAAGGTCCGGCAGGAGATAGGAGCAGTCCACCCAGTCATGTGTGCCAAGCTCATAAAGACTTCGATGGGTCGCGGTGATCACGTCGATACGGCGGCGCGCGGCGTCGAGCGCTTCACGGGCATCTGCATCCTCGACCGTGCGCATATGCATAGTCACCAGCGATGAGACGACCTGGAGGCTGTTTCTGACGCGGTGATTGACCTCGTAAAGCAGCGTCTCCTTCACTTCGAGCGCGTCCTTGAGCTTGTGCTCTGCATGGTAGCGCGCAGTCTCGTCCCGCATCGTCAAGACAGACGCGACCTGTTTGCCATCCTTGCCAAACACCGGCCGCGCGGTGCCGACTGCAATCACGATGGAGCCATCGGGCCGGCGGATTTTCCACGGCACGTCGACGACCGTGCGGGCTTCCTTGACCGCGAGCGTGAGGGGCAGTTTTTCAGGCGGATATGGGTCTTCATCCAGCGTCAGTAGCTGGTAGCTTTCACTATAGTCGTCCGGCTCGACATCCAGCTCGCTGCGACCATGAATCACTTCGGCGGCGCGGTTCACGGTGACAATCTTGCCATCCTTGTCAGCGAGGATGATGCCCTCGCCTAGCTGGTCGAGCACGGCCAGCTGGATTTTCTCCCGGTTATTCTCCAAGCGCCGAATTCCTTGTGGCTGAGCGGCGAGATAGAACAGCATCCCGCAAAAATGAAAATAGTGAAACTACCTAGGCGCGCAAAAAAGGGCCGAAACGCGCGTTCCGGCCCATCTCTGCTCAAGGGGCGCGCTGGCGCGTGGGCCTATTTCTTGAGGCGTCCAGCAACCAGTTTGCGGTACTTCTCTCCATAAGGGGGACGCGCGATTGCCATCAGATCCGGTCCAACCTGTGTATAGACCGACTTGCGGTGGCTGAATTCGCGGAAGCCATCGACGCCGTGATAGCTGCCCATCCCAGATGGACCGACGCCGCCGAATGGCAGGTCTTCCTGTGCGACGTGGAAAATGACGTCGTTCACGGTGACACCGCCTGAAGTGGTGTTGTTCAGGACGTGTTCGCGCTCATCGGCGTCCTGGCCAAAATAGTAGAGGCCAAGCGGGCGTGGATGGGCGTTGATATAGTCCACCGCTTCCTGGGTAGAGCCGTAAGTCTTAATCGGCAGGATCGGCCCAAAGATCTCATCCTGCATAACCTTCATGTCATCGGTTGGATCAACGATGATGGTCGGCGCAATCTTGTGATGCGGCTGCTGGGTCAGGTCTTCCTGTTTCGGGTTCAGATTGATGACCTCGGCGCCTTTTGAGCGGGCGTCGTCGATATAACCGTTCAGGCGCTCAAAATGGCGCTGATTGATGACGGAGGTGTAGTCTTCATTGTCTTTGATACCGGTGGGGAACATGCTCTCAACTGAGGCGCTGGCGGCCTTGATAAAGTCCTGAGTTTTCGCTTTCGGCACGAAGGCATAATCTGGGGCAAGGCAGATCTGGCCGGCATTGAGCGTCTTGCCCGCCATGATGCGCTTGGCAGCCTTTTCGAGGTCTGCCGATTCGCCGAGGATGACGGGCGACTTGCCGCCTAGCTCCAGTGTCAGAGGAACAAGGTTATCAGCTGCCGCGCGCATGACGTGGTAGGCGATTGAGGTCGCGCCAGTGAAGAGAAGATGGTCGAAGGCAAGCTTCGAGAAAGCCGCGCCGACGTCCGGCCCACCCGTCACGACTGCGACCTCTTCTTCTGAATAGTATTCGGCAAAGAGCTGTTTCATCAGCTCAGAGGTGCGCTCTGTAAATTCCGACGGCTTGATCATGGTGCGGTTGCCGGCCGCAAACACGCCAGCAAGCGGCGTGAAGGTGAGGTTCACCGGAAAGTTCCACGGGCTGATGACGCCAATGACGCCTTTCGGCTGATACTGGATGCGCGCCTTTGCACCGAACAGCCCAAGCGGAAAGTCGGTCGAACGCTTCTCCGGCTTCATCCAGGTCTTCACATGCTTCTTGGCATGCTTGAGCGCACCAATGGAGCCAGCGATGTCCGTGAAGTTGGACTGATCGACGGAGCGGTGACCAAAGTCTTCGCGCATGGCCTCGTTCAGCTTGTCACCATGGGTCGTGAGGAGGTCGATCGAACGGTCGAGCCAGTCGATCCGCTTTTCCACCGACGGGATACCATCGCGCAGGTGCGCGGCCTTCTGTTTTGCGAGGATCGTACCGAGTTCGCCTGGTCCGCCTTCAAGTGCCATGATTTCCTCCTAGACCCATATGATTAGAGTGTAGTGTACCGGAACTGGCGCCCAATCCAAAGATTGCCCCGGCGTCACGGTTTTTGCTGTCATCGCAGCACGCTACAGTCGCCTTCAAATCTTACAGGAGGAAGAGCTGCGATGAGCTTTGAGAAGATCACTTACGAGGTCCAGGACGATGTCGCGATCATCGCGTTCAACGACCCGAAAACCATGAATGCCGCCGGTGTCGACACTGTCGACGAGATGAGCCTGGCGCTCGAAAAAGCCGGTGACGCAGCGCGCTGCACGATCATCACCGCGAATGGTCGGGGCTTCTGCTCTGGAGCGAACTTGTCCGGCAATATGGGCGGCGGGAAATCTGAGCGTAAGCCAGATGCGGGCCGTGAGTTGGACCGGCTCTACAATCCATTCATCAAGGCGATCCGCACCCACCCTCACCCGGTGATCACGGCTGTGAATGGCGCAGCTGCAGGCGTTGGTTGCTCCATCGCTCTGGCAGGCGATTTCATCGTCGCCGCCGAGAGCGCTTATTTCCTTCAGGCCTTCCGCCGCATCGGCCTCGTCCCGGATGGCGGCTCGACCTATCTCCTCACCCGCGCGATTGGCCGTGCCCGCGCCATGGAGATGACCCTGTTCGGCGAGAAGATCCCAGCCGCTCAGGCGCTCGAATGGGGCCTCGTCAACCGCGTTGTATCTGATGACAGCCTGCTCGACGAAGCCAAGAAATACGCCAAGCAACTTTCAGATGGTCCGACCACGGCGTTGGCGCTGATCCGCGACCTCGTCTGGCAGGCGGAAGATAACGACTTCGACGCCCAGCTTCAGGCTGAACGCTTTGCACAGCGCACGGCTGGCCGCTCACCAGACTTTGCAGAGGGCGTGAAAGCCTTCCTCGAGAAGCGCCCGGCAGACTTCAAGAAAGCCTAAGCGCGCACTACTGCGTACCCGGGAGACCGAGCCGGTAGACCCCTTTGAAGTCATGGGGGTCTACCGGCTTACCATTTCTGTAGATCGCAATCTGACCCGCATCGGCGAGTTTCACCGCGCGCACGCGGATCTCGCCCATGAGCTGCTGCCAGTTCTCATCGCGCTTGGCGCGCGCCACTTCAGACGGGCAGACCGTCTTGTCTGCGCCGCGCTCAGACACGAGTTCGATGATTAGCTCATCGAGTGACGCTTTCTGGCGCCGCTTACGGTCTTCCTCGCTCACCACTCGATGGCTGCATAGGCGAGTTGCTGGAATTGCGGGCGAAGCGGATAGCAACCTGACGGGATCATCTGCGTCGCCTGGATCGCGATCATCTCTTCTTCATAATCGATCCAGAAGAAGGTGTTGGCGAGACCGCCCCAGCTAAACGTGCCGATCGATCCGGGCTGCATGGAATCGGCGACATTCACGATCGTGCTGCCACCGAGACCAAAGCCGTTTCCTTCCATGCGCGCCTCGGAGAAGGTCTTGTCCCCCATCTGCTTGATCGTGCGATTGTCCGGCAAATGGTTCATGCGCATGAACTCCACCGTTTTCGGGCTGAGCAGCCGCGTGCCGTGAAGCGCGCCGCCATGAAGCAGCATCAGGCAGAATTTGTGATAGTCCCGTAGCGTGGAAACAAGTCCGCCGCCCGCATTGAGAAGCGGCGGCTGATGGCGATAGGCGCGCGAAGCCTCTCCCTTGCCGTCACTTTCGCTGATCTTGCCGGTCTGCGGGTCGCGGGAATAGCAGGCCATGAGACGATGGATCTTCTCCTTCGGTACGAAGAAGTCTGTGTCGACCATGCCTAGAGGTTCGAAAATCCGCTCACGGAAGAACTCATCCAGCTTCATTCCTGATGCGACTTCGACAACGCGGCCGAGCACATCGGTGGAATGGCTATAATTCCAGCGCGTGCCGGGCGAGAAGAGAAGCGGCAGCTTTGCCAGCCGCTTGCACATTTCTTCGAGGCTCTCGTCAGGGCGTGCAATCTTCTCACGCCGATAGAGGGCATCGACTTCATGCTGCATCAGGAAGCCGTAGGTCAGCCCTGATGTGTGCGTGAAGAGGTCACGTATTTCCATCGGACGCAGGGGCTTGCGGGTCTCATAATCATCGACCGTCCCCTTCACCCACATTTCTGTATCAGCAAATTCCGGAATGTAGTTGTGAACTGGATGATCAAGACGGATCTTGCTCTCCTCGAACAGCATCATCGCCGCAACCGATGTGATAGGCTTGGTCATCGAATAGATGCGGAAGATGGTATCAGGACCGATTGGATTGCCGCCATCAAGCTCATCGCGGCCGCGATAAGCTTCGTGTACGATCTGACCATTGCGCGACACGAGCGTTGCCACGCAAGGCAGTTTACCGGTGTCGAGATAGTTGTCGGCAAAGAATTCCGGAATCCGGTTGAGCCGCTCTTCACTCAGGCCGACATCGGATGCCTGAATACCATCTTCATTTTCTGACATGTGGTCCGCTTCCTTCTGGCGTGATTGCGGCGATTAAAGCTGGTCGGCTTGCGCCGCCCGCTTCAGCTCTCTCGCAATGATGATCTGCTGGATCTGGCTCGTACCTTCGTACAGGCGGAAGATACGGGCGTCACGGTAAAACCGCTCGATGCCGTAGTCGGTGATATAGCCAGCCCCGCCAAAGACCTGAACGGCGCGATCGGCGACTTTGCCATTTGCCTCGGTCGCAAACAGCTTTGCCGATGAGGCGAGTATGGTGACATTCTCACCGGCATCACGGCGTCGCGCTGCGTCCATGATCATGCAGCGAGCGGCATATGTTTCGGCCTGACTGTCAGCGAGCAGTGCCTGGATAAGCTGATGATCAATGATCGGCTTACCGCCCTGAACGCGCTCACTGGCATAGGTCACCATTTCCTTGATGAGGCGTTCGGACATGCCGGTGGCCACGGCGGAGATGTGCAGCCGACCCTTGTCGAGCACGCTCATCGCGACCTTGAAGCCTTCGCCCTCTTTGCCAATCAGGTTTTCGACAGGGACGCGGGCGTCTTCAAAGATCACGTCGCATACATGAGCGCCTTGCTGACCCATCTTCTTCTCTGGCTGACCGACACTGACGCCTGGCGTGTTACGCTCCACCACGAAAGCCGACACGCCCTTGGGGCCTTTCACGTCGGGCGCCGTGCGCGCCATGACGGTGAAGAGGTCGGCCTTGTTGGCATTGGTGATGTACCGCTTCGTGCCGTTCAGCACATAGTGATCACCATCGCGAATGGCTTTCGTCGTCAGGCTGCCTGCGTCCGAACCTGCGCCCGGCTCTGTCAGGGCGAAGCTGGAAATCAGATCGCCTGCAGCAATCCCTGGCAGCCATTTATCTTTCTGTGCGGGCGTACCGAACAGGACCAGCGCCTGCGAGCCGATACCGATATTGGTGCCGGCGACAGAGCGGAACGCTGGCGAGGTACGGCCAAGCTCCAGCGCGACAAGGCATTCGGTTTCCATATCGAGACCAAGACCGCCGAACTCTTCTGGTACGGCCAGACCAAACAGCCCGAGCTGCTTCATCTCATCGACGATTTCCTGTGGTACTTCATCAGTTTCGCCGACCTGATTTTCCAGAGGAATGCATTTTTCGGTTACGAAACGGCGCACCTGCTCAATAAGCGCCTGACGAATTTCGGCATCAAAAGCCATGTTTCTTCTCCCATCCGATTTCGGGTCAACATAGGCTTTGGGGGGAGTTCTGTCGAAGGGCAAGCCCCGCGTCGCTTGGCAGCAGGCAACAAGCGCGTCTAGGAGGGGGCGAACAGATAAATTGCGGAGGAATCGATGGTGACAGGAGAAGTTTGCGAGAGCGGAGAGTTCAAAGGCTGGTCAACCTGGCCGGATGAGCCGTTTGAGTTCGAAACGGCAGGTCCCTTCTATTTCCGCGTCGACGAACAGGGCCCGGTCGCAGCCTTCAGGGCGGAACGCAAGCATATGAACAAGGGCGGGGTCGTCCATGGCGGCTGCCTGATGGCCTTCGCCGACTTCTCCCTCTTCGCCATTGCGCACGAACAGCTCGAAGGCGAATACGGGGTCACCGTCGCCTTTACCTCGGAGTTCCTTTCGGGGCCCGCCGAAGGCGCCTATATCGAAGCGCGCGGCGAAGTGCTGCGGTCCGGCCGGAACCTGACCTTTGTAAGGGGCCTCATTACGGGCGACGGCAAGGCATGCCTGAACTTCTCAGGCACGATCATGCGCCGACCTTTGAAAAGCACATGATGACCAATCCAGGGAAAGGCATCTACGATCCAGCCTTCGTCAAAGACCTTTTCGACCGATGCTCCACCAAGTACATCCTTTTCAGCTATGTGTGTTCGATGGGGTTTACCGAACGCTGGCGCAGGGAATGCGTGGACGCGCTGCCGCAGACCCACGACACGCCGGAAACATGCTACGATCTCATGGCGGGAACCGGCGAAATATGGCCGCATGTATTGAAACGCTACCCTGATCTCAAAAAAGTCGTGGCGGTCGATATCTCGAGCGGGATGCACAAGCGCGCCTTGAAACGGCTACATGAAATGCGTTCGGACAAGATCGGCTTTATCGAAGACGATGTATTGGCGAGCAATCTGCCTGCTGCAAGCGCCGACCTCATCGTCTCCACCTTCGGCCTCAAGACCTTCAACAGCGATCAGCATCAGAAGCTCGCTGAATTGACAGCATCAACGCTGAAGGCTGGCGGATCATTCTGTTTCATTGAGGCTTCGGACCCCAAAGGATGGTGGCTAAGGCCGCTCTATATCTTCTATCTCAAACAGGTCTTGCCGATGGTCGAGAAAGTGTTCCTGAAAGGTGCGCGCGACTTTGCCATGATCGGCACCTACTCAACCAATTTCGGTGACGCCTCAAATCTCGCAGCACAATTGCGAGCGGAAGGCCTCGATGTGACCTTCCGCAAGCATTTCTTTGGGTGCGCGACAAGCGTGTCAGGCCGCAGGCCAGTCGCCTAATAGCTTTTCGGCAGACCCAGCACGCGTTCGGCGATGAAGTTGAGGATCATTTCGCGGCTCACCGGGGCGATGCGGGCGAGCATGGCTTCGCGCATATAGCGCTCGACATGATATTCCTTGGCATAGCCCATACCGCCATGGCTTAGGACTGCCGTCTCGCACGCCTTGAAGCCTGCTTCGGTGCCGAGCAGCTTGGCGGCGTTCGCCTCTGCCCCGCAATCGACGCCTTGATCGTAGAGGCCGGCTGCCTTGTAGGCGAGAAGCTCTGCGGCTTTCAGCTCTGCCCAGCGCTGGGCGAGCGGGTGCTGGATGCCTTGGTTCTGGCCGATCGGACGACCAAAGACGACGCGCTCCTTGGCGTAGGTGGTCGCCCTTTCAAGCGCTGCGAAGCCAAGGCCGACTGATTCCACCGCAAACAGCACGCGTTCCGGGTTGAGGCCCTGCAGCAGGTATTTGAAGCCCTGGCCCTCTTCGCCAATGAGATGCTCCTTCGGCACTTCGAGGCCGTCGAGGTAGAGCATGTTACACTCAACCGCCTTACGGCCCATTTTCGGGATCGGCTTGGCGTCGATCTTGCCGCGGTCAAAGTCGGTGTAGAAGAGTGAGAGACCGAGGTATGGCTTCGACGCCTGGTCCTTTGGCGTGGTGCGGGCAATGATCAGGATCTTGTCAGCGCGCTGCGCGCCCGTCGTCCAGATCTTGCGGCCATTGATGGTGTAGCCGGTATTCGTGCGCTCAGCCTTGGTTTCGAGGCTGGACGTGTCGAGGCCGGAGTTCGGCTCAGTGACGGCAAAACACATCTTCTCTTCGCCGGAGATGATACGCGGCAGGTTTTCCTGCTTCTGCTCTGGCGTGCCGAATTTTTCGAGCGGCTTTGGACCAAAGATATTGAGGTGGATGGCAGAGGCGCCTGAATAGCCAGCACCAGAGCGCGTGACCGTCTGCATCACGAGCGCCGCTTCGGTCAGGCCGAGGCCCGCGCCGCCATATTCTTCCGGGAAAGCGACGCCGAGCCAGCCACCTTCGGCCATGGCGTTGCAAAACTCTTCTGGCCAGTCGCCAGTCTCGTCTGTCTTGGCCCAGTAATCTTCACCGAACTGGCTGCAGGTCTTCTCGACCGCATCCTTGATGGCAAGCTGGTCTTCCGTCATTTCACCGATCGAATGCATATCTCTTTTCCTCCTCGAATCGCCCTGTCTAAACATGGTGCGGTCGTTTGAACCAGTGTCACGCCGTCGCGCCGTGTCCGGGCGCCGGGGCGAAAGCTTTGTAAGCGCTCTCGTAAGTAAGCCCTTCGATCTGATCGGCAATCAGCTTCGCGGTCGCAGGCGCGAGTAGAACGCCGTTTCTGTAATGTGCTGTCGCTATGAACTCGCCCGGCGCTTTCGAGCCGATAAGAGGGCGTTCCACCGTTCCCAGCGGGCGGAAACCGGCCCAATGCTCAAGCCTGTTCGCTTCGGCGAGCTGCGGGAGAATGCGCGCGGCTTCTTCGTGGAGCGCGTCAGCGACTGCCGGATCGATCCCCTTGCTTGCGAAATCTGGCTCACTCGTCGCACCGATGATGGTGCGGTCGGCTTTGGGTACGATGTAGCGGGCACCAAAGCGCAGGACGTTGGATGGCTGACCCGAGACCGGGCTTAGCGCGATGGCCTGTCCTTTTACCTGGGCCTCAGATCCGGTCTCCGCCGTGCCCCGCGCCCAGATGACGGCGTCGAATGGCGAGGCTGCCAGCTCTTCCATCTCACTACGCGTTGTGACGGCAGCCGAGATGAGCTTTCCCTGCCCGGTAAAAAAGCGCCTGAGCGCGCTGATCACGCGGCGATTGTCGGCCTGCGTATCATCTGGCAGCTGCAGGCCGCTGTGGACTGCAGCTGAGAGGCCGAACTGGTTCTGAAGCGTAGATGCTGAAATGCGGCGGTAGCCATGCCCGAGCCTATCCAGAACGTCAGCGAGAGCATTGAGGCGCGTCTGCTCCTCCTCATGCCGGGCCAGCGCCAGGGTCGGAGCGGTTGAAAGCGCGACAGGACTACCTGTGTGGCGTATGATTGATTGGGCAAAGCCTGACCAGAGCCGGGCACTCTCGAAACAGAAGGCGGCGAACGTTTCATCCACCGGTCCCGGCTGAAGCATCAACTCATAGGCCGGTGCGATCATCCCGGCGGCCGCCCAGCCTGTCGACATCTCTGCCGGGTTGGGATCGAACAGCGTCACGTCATGCCCACGCATGGTCAGCTCAAGCGCGCAGCTGAGGCCGATAAGCCCTGCGCCAGCGATGGCGATCGTCTGAGAGGTGGCGCGCTCTGCGGTCATTTCTCACTTTTAGGCAAAGCCGCCCGCTGCGCTCAACCAGCTTGCCTCACAAGAAGCGCGACAGATTGACTTGATCGACATTGACTGAAAGCGGCTAGTTGCGATTGGTTCTCATTTGTGATTTAGCCAAGGCCATGAAAACGACGATGAAAACAATTGCGAGCGTCAGCTTCACGGCCCTGCTCGTCGCGTGTTCGGATGGCGGTGCAGCGCCTGCCTCAAACGATCAAGGAACGCAGTCTGAAACCGCCCAGAAAAACGGCGAAACGGCTGCAACGGTCGAAGCCGGCAGCAACGGCACGCTGAACATCTACTCAGCCCGTCACTATGACTCTGACAAGCTGATGTATGAGGCTTTCGAAGAGCAGTCCGGCATCCGCGTACGCTTTCGCGAGGCGGGTGCGAACCAGCTTCTGGAAACCATGCGTGCCGAAGGCGAGAACAGCCCGGCTGACCTTATCATCGCGTCTGATGCGGGCGCCCTCTGGCGCTTCAAGGATGCAGGCCTGACCCAGCCACTGCCGGAAGGCGAGTTTGAACAGCTTATCCCTGAGCGTCTGGTCGAGCCAGATCGTCAATGGGTCGGGCTTGCGCGCCGTATTCGCGGTGTCGCCTATGACCCGGAGCGTATCAGCCCGGACCAGGTCGATGAGTGGCAGGACCTTGCTGACCCGTCGCTCGAAGGCGAGATCTGCGTTCGCTCTTCCACCAACATCTATAATCTGTCGCTGATGGCAGAAATGGTTGAACAGTGGGGCGCTGAGGAAGCTCAGAACTGGGCCAATGCCGTCGTCGCCAACATGGCGCGGACGCCGCAGGGCGGCGATACCGACCAGGTTGAAGCGGTGGCCGCTGGTCTCTGCTCCATCGCGATTACGAACCACTACTACTGGGTCCGCATGACGCAGAGCGGTTCCGATGCGACCCGCGAAGCAGCTGCTGCCACGCAGATCGCTTTCCCGAGCTTTGGTGACGGCGAGGGCATCCATGTGAACATTACGGGCGTCGCCATGGCTGCGAATGCGCAGAACACAGATGAGGCGATCCAGTTCGTTGAATATCTGCTGAGCTCCGATGGCCAGCACCGTCTTGTCGACGAGACCAAGGAAATCCCGGTGATCGAAGATGTAACCTGGCCACAGGGTCTGGACGCTATTCCGGAGTTTGAGGACAGCGACACGCCGCTGGACACGTTCGGCGAGCGCCAGTCTGAAGCCCAGCGCATCTATGACGAGGCGGGCTGGAACTAGCGCTTCAACATGCAGGCCATACGGGCATCATCCTTTCACCCGCCGCGACTTAATCCGGTCGCGCTGATCACGCTGGCTGCGGCCTGTCTGATTGGCGCGCCGGTCGCGTTTGCGCTCTTCACCGGCGTCATTGGCGGCGGCGGAGATGCGTGGACACACATCGTGTCGACGCAGTTGCTTGGCTACACGATGACGACACTGGCGGTGATCGCGCTGACGGCAGCTTTGATCCTTCTCTTTGCGGTGCCGACAGCCTGGTTTGTCAGTTTGAATGAGTTTCCCGGGCGCGGCTTCTTTGAGTGGGCGCTTATCCTGCCGCTGGCTGCACCGGGCTATGTGCTCGCCTATGCCTGGGCAGATGCAGCCGACGTCGCCGGGCCGATCCAGTCGGCGCTGCGTGACATGACCGGGCTTTCGGCGCGCGATTACTGGTTCCCGAATGTCTATTCGGTGCCGGGTCTTTCCTTTGTGATGGCAAGCGCCCTGTTTCCCTATGCCTATCTGACCGCGCGGGCGGCGTTCTCCAATCTGTCTCTCTGCACGATGGAGGCTGCACGTAGCCTAGGTGCGTCACCGCGCAGGCTTTTCCTGCAAGTCGCCCTGCCAGCCGCGCGCCCAGCGATCTTTGCAGGTCTGGCCCTCGCCCTGATGGAAACCGCCGCTGACTATGGCGCAGCGAGCTATCTTGGCGTCCAGACGCTGAGTGTTGGCATCTTTCGGGCCTGGCACAGCTTCAGTGAGCCTGCGGTTGCCGCGCGCCTTGCCGTTCTGCTCATCCTGATTGCATTTGGCCTCCAGTTCATTGAGCGCATTGCGCGCGGGCGCGGCGGAATCCAGCAAACGGCAACGCGCTGGCGCACCCCCCGCCGCCAGAAGCTCGGCGCGCTCAGCGGCTGGGCGGTCGCGATCGGCTGCTCCCTCGTGCTGCTGCTAAGCTTTGTCATTCCCGTTACGCGCCTCATCTGGGTCAGCGCCGAAACAGGTCTTGGGCAGGGGCAGATTGTCCGGCCATTCCTCAACTCCCTCACGCTCGCCCTGGCTGGGTCTGCCGCGGCCTTCGTGCTCGCCCTGACGATCACGATCGGCGCACGTCAGAACCGCTTTAGCCAGTTTGTAGGCCGCTTTGCAGCAGGCGCGGGCTATGCCGCGCCCGGTATCGTGTTGGCGCTCGGCGCTCTCTTCATCCTTTCCTGGACGGGGTTTTCCGTTGCCGGCCCGGCTGCGCTGATCTTCCTTGTCTGGATCTATGCGAGCCGTTTCACCGCCGCCGGCGCAGAGCCACTGAATGCCGCATTCTCCCGCGCGCCAGCGAGCCTTGGAAACGCCGCCCGCAGCCTCGGCGCGAGCCGGTTCCAGCGCCTTGTTAGGGTCGATCTGCCTGTGGCCATGTCCGGGGCGTCAGCAGCCGCTATCATCCTGTTCGTCGAGATGCTGAAGGAGCTACCCGCAACGCTCATGCTGCGTCCCTTCAACTGGGATACGCTGGCTGTGCAGGCCTTTGCCTATGCGTCGGATGAACGTCTCGCGGCAGCGACACTTCCATCGCTTCTCATCACCGCAGCAGGACTTGGCCCTGTTGTTCTCCTGTCATTGCAGCTAACACGGGCCGGTCAATCAAGGGCGGCTGGATGAGCAATCTTCAACCAATTCACGCGCGCGGCGTCACCCGCCGCTATGATGGCCGTGCTGTCGTGCAGGACGCGTCACTGACGCTTGAGCCCGGCAAGATCACCGCGCTGCTCGGCCAATCTGGCGCAGGCAAGTCCACCCTGCTGCGTCTGTTCGCCGGACTCGAACCGGTCGATGCAGGGGACATTTCCCACGGCGGCATTCCGGTTTCCACTCTATCCAAACACGTCCCCGCCGAAGAACGCCAGATCGGCCTGATCTTTCAGGACTTCGCGCTGTTCCCGCACCTCAATGCTATCGACAATGTGGGGTTTGGCCTGACGCGGCAGAACAGGAAAGAGCGACGCGAGTCTGCGCGTCACTGGCTTGATCGTCTCGGACTTTCCCATCGCGCGAAGGCTTATCCGCATGAGCTTTCTGGCGGCGAACAGCAACGCGTCTCGATCGCGCGTGCTCTTGCTGCGCAGCCTATCGCGATCCTCATGGACGAGCCGTTTTCGGGTCTTGATGTAACGCTGAAGTCAGAAGTTCGCCGAACGGCGCTTGCTGCCGTCACCGAAGCCGGCATCCCTGCCCTTCTCGTTACCCATGACGCATCAGAGGCCATGCGCGCGGCAGACCGCGTCGCGGTCATGTCCGACGGCGTCATCCTGCAGGAAGACACACCGGAAGCGCTATATCTCAAACCTGTGAGCATGTCTGTCGCGCGGGCACTCGGCCCGCTGCGTTCGGTGCGGCGGGGCGCGCTGCCAGAGAACTGGCAGTCCAAGGTGCCCCCGTCAGAAACCTATTGCCTGCGCCCTGAAGCCGTCCGGCTTGATCCAGCCGGAGACGCGATGCTTGAGGTCGTCGCCGCGCAACGTACATCGTCGCTGATCGAAATTGAGCTCAAGCTGACTGACACCGAGACCATACACGCGCTTGCGCTGGGTCCGTTCACGCCAAAGGCTGGGGACAAGCTTGCGGTGTCTCTCGCGCCTGAATTTGTCTTCACCGCGCCGCAGACTGCCACTGCCTGACATTTCAGTAAGCTGAGGTCGCTGGCCTCGCCAAAGCCGCAATCATCCCATAGGCTCCACCCTAGTATGAGAGGTGAGGTTCCATGCCGACACGTTTTCTGAAAGGTGCGCTTGCCGCAGCGCTCACCGCAGCTGCCGCAATGACGGCCTCTGCGCAGAGCCTGATCCGCGATGCCGAAATCGAAACGACGCTGCGCAACTGGACCGATCCGATCCTGGAAGTTGCTGGTCTCGACCCTGACGATGTCGGTCTTTACATCATCAACGATCCGGAACTGAACGCATTCGTCGCAAATGGCCAGCGCATCCACCTTCACACCGGACTGCTGATTGCCGCCGACACGCCGGGGCAGATCAAGGGCGTGATCGCCCACGAAACCTGCCATATCGCGTGCGGTCACAGCATCTCGCGGTCCCGTGCCGCGAATGTGGCCAGTCGGCCGGCCCTCATCTCGATCGGTCTTGGCGTCCTAGCCATGGCCGCTGGCGCAGGTGACGCAGGCGCCGCGCTGATCGCGAGCTCACAGCAGTTCGCAGCGCTCAACTTCTTCGTTCACACCCGCGCCGAAGAGGCGACAGCAGACGCCGCTGCCGTGTCCTATCTCGCCCAACTCGGACAATCGCCCTCTGGCATCGTCGATTTCTTCGACAAGTACCGCGTGCAGGAAGTGCTCTCGGAGTCGCGCCGCTATCCTTACTTCCGTTCTCACCCGCTCGCCTCTGACCGGATCAGGACAACGCGGGCCCTCGCCGAAGACACGGGCCTCATGGATGTTGAGCCTGATGCGCAAACGGTGCGCGAGTTTGAGCTTATGCAGGCCAAGCTGATCGGTTTTCTTGAGCCGCTCGCCCGGGTCTATCAGAAATATCCGCGCGACGATGAGAGTGAGCCAGCCCGCTACGCCCGCGCCATCGCTGCAATGCAGTCATCAGACATGACGTCAGCGCTAAGCGAGATTGATTCCCTGCTCGAGGAATTCCCCGAGAACCCGTATTATTGGGAATTGAAGGGTCAGGCTCTGTTTGAGATGGGCCGCGCAGCTGAATCCGTTGAGCCTCACGCCAAGTCGCTTGAATATCTGCCCGGCCACCCGCTCCTGCTCATCAATTACGGCCGTTCGCTGATTGCCCGCGCTGATGAGGGAGACCTTGAAGCTGGTGAGGAAGCCCTGCGTGATGCGCTGATCAGGGAGCCTGATAATTCCTTTGCCTGGAATCAGCTGGCATCCGCCCTCGAAAAACAGGGCAGACGTGCGGAGGCAGAACTCGCAACGGCGGAGTCCGCCTATCACATCGGCGACTATCAGCGTGCGCATATCTTCGCGCGCCGCGCGATTGAGGATCTTGAGGACGGCACATCGCAAGCAAGGCGGGCGAACGACATACGGAACGTGACCGACCCTGCCCTGCCCGAGAATCAGGACTACTGGCGCCGCCGCGGCTAGGCGGCAGATCACGAGATTGTCAGCGGCAGGTCTGCGGGCGTGTTGAGACAAACTCAATGATTCCCGGGTAACGACGCCCACCGAACAAATTCGATACAGGACGAGACATGACCTTCAAACTGGCGCCGCTTGCCGCATTCTCCCTCCTAGCCTTTACGCCCGCTTGCGCGCAGCAGGACGATAGTGCGCCGCAGAACCGGGAAGAGATCGAAGCGATTGTACGCGACTACATTCTGGAAAACCCGGAAATCATCGAGCAGGCCATCGTCAAACTCCAGCAGCGCGCGGCGGCCCAAGAGGCTGAGGTCTCGCGCCAGGCAATCGCGTCGGCATCGGCGGACCTCTATGAGAACGAAGCTGATTATTCCATCGGCCCCAATGATGCGCCGGTGACCATCGTCGAGTTCTTCGACTATCGCTGCGGCTACTGCAAGCGCTCGATGGAATGGACGATGGACATTCCGGACGCCTATGACGGCAAGGTCCGCGTTATCTTCAAGGAATTCCCGATCCTTTCGCCTGAGAGCGAAAAAGCTGCCCTCGCGGCTCTCGCCGCGGGTGAACAGGATCTCTATGCCGAGATGCACCGCGAACTCATGGACCTCGACAATTCAAGTGGTTTCACACCTGACGAGATCGATGCGGCCGCAGAGCGTGCAGGCGTCGATGTCGCCCGTATGCGTGCTGACATGGGCTCTGTGCGCCTTCAGAAAGTTGTTGCCGACAACAAGATGCTGGCCCGCCGCCTCGGTATCGATGGCACGCCGGCCTTCCTTGTTGGCGACCAGCTCGTTTCAGGCGCGAACCGGGCAGCCGTCACGCAGATGCTGGACGCCGCCGTCGAGCAGGCAAGCTAGGCTAAATCAGACCCGCAAGTGGTGAGGATGGGTCAGCATAGCGCTTACGGCCCATCCGACCCGCCAGATAGGCTTCGCGGCCAGCAATGACCGCGTGCTTCATGGCACGCGCCATGCGGACGGGGTCCTTGGCCTCAGCAATGGCGGTATTCATCAGAACGCCGTCGCAGCCAAGCTCCATCGCCATCGCTGCATCAGACGCGGTGCCCACACCTGCATCCACGATCACCGGCACGCGGGCCTGCTCTACGATCAGCCGGATGTTCAGCGGGTTCTGGATACCGAGCCCCGACCCGATGAGCGAACCGAGTGGCATGATCGCGCAGCAGCCAGCCTCTTCGAGCTTGCGTGCGTAGACCGGGTCGTCAGAGCAATAGACCATGACCTGAAAGCCATCCGCGATCAGCGCCTTGGCTGCGCTCAGCGTTTCTTCCATGTCAGGATAAAGCGTCTTCTGGTCCGAAAGCACTTCGAGCTTTACGAGATCCCAGCCGCCGGCCTCGCGTGCCAGGCGCAGTGTGCGAACGGCATCGTCGGCCGTGAAGCAGCCAGCTGTGTTAGGCAGATAGGTGTACTTGTCGGGCGAGACGTGGTCCTGCAGCCGGTCCTCATCCTTGTTGGACAGGTTCACGCGCCGCAGGGCAACCGTGACCATTTCTGCGCCAGCGGCTTCAGCAGCCTCAGCGTTCTGGGCGTAGGACTTGTACTTGCCTGTGCCGATAATGAGGCGCGATTTGAACTCGCGCCCGGCGATCTTGAGCGTGTCGTCTGTCATGGCGAGCTAGGTATGGGACAATGGCGCCCGGCGCTAGGGGGCTTGGTGTCAGAACTGGTATACCAATCAGGAAAGACCGAACTTTTCCGGGTGCTCGCGAATATAGGTCTCCAGCTGCGGCAGGCCCTTCTTGATGCCTGACTTCATCTGGCCAGAGATCAGCGGCCCCAGAATGAAGGGCGCTTTGGCCCGGAAACGCCAGTCGAGACGGCAGCCACCCGGCGTGTTCACCAGCTGATAATCCTCGACACACGCTTTTACGGGGAGCGTCGACTTGTCGAAACGGAACGCCATGCGCTTATTGTCTTCCCAGGCGAAGAAGACTTCCTCTACGGCCTGCTCGCCGATCCATACGGTGCGCGTCGTGCCGACCGCGAAAGGCTGCGGCGACGTCCATTCAACTTTTGTGATCGGCAACCACTTGGTCCAGGTCTCGCCATCGAGAAGTGCTTTCCAGACAACTTCACGGGGGAACGGAAACTCATGGCGCACGAGCTTGGTCTTGGACGCGTCCGCGATGAATTCCTCGCCGACTTCCTCGTGTTTCTTCAGCTTCTTGGCCATGGGAACGCTCCTTAACTGTCAGTCTTGAGGCGTAGCACCGCTCTGAGGCAGCTAAAAGGCAGGCCGCTAGGGAAGGTCAGCCGCCGCCTACAAATTGCACAACTTCCAACCTGTCACCGGGCTGCAGCACCGTCGAAGCGTGCAGCGACTTCGGAACGATCTCGCGGTTGCGCTCAATGGCCATGCCGCGCGGATCATCAGTGAGCTTCATCACGAGGTCAGAGAGGCTTGCGCCATCCTCGATCTCGAATTCATCGCCGTTCACGAACACTTTCATCTGGCGCTCTCCTCTCAGGATCAATGGCTTGCCTTGCCCCGGAAACACGCGCAAACGGGAGCCATGACCAAGCCGATTTATGTCCTTAACGGACCTAATCTCAACCTTCTGGGCACACGCGAACCGGAAATCTACGGGCATGACACGCTCGCAGACATCGAATCGCGCCTGCGAAAAAAAGCGGGCGAGCGAGGGCTGGAGTTCCGTCAGACCAATAGCGAGGGCGAGCTGGTCGACTGGGTTCAGGAAGCCTCCCGCGAGGCGAGCTGCCTGATCCTGAACGCCGGCGCTTATACGCATACCTCTATCGCGCTGCATGATGCCTTGCGCGCTTGCACCGCTCCACTGATTGAGGTTCACCTGTCTAACCCGGCGGCGCGCGAAGCGTTTCGCCAGACAAATTATGTGGCTTCTGCTGCGATGGCTTCGATTGCAGGGCTTGGCCCGCATGGGTATGAAGTCGCACTCGAAGCCGCGATAAGAATGAAAGCTTGAGGACACGCAATCTGATGAGCACCGCAAAGAACAGCCTCGACACCGGCCTTGTCCGGGAACTTGCCGCCATCCTTCGGGATGCCGACCTTGGCGAGGTAGAAGTCGAGCATGAAGGCCTTCGCATCCGGGTCAGCAAGGCAAGCCCGATGCAAGCCGCGCCTACCCCGGTCCAGTACGCAGCTGCGCCAGCTCCGGCCGCAGCGCCAGCCGCGCCCGCAGCGCCTGCAGCCGCCGCTTCGGCGCCTGCCGCTGCACCCGTTTCTGCAAATGCCGTGACCAGCCCAATGGTCGGTACTGTCTACCTCTCGCCAGAGCCGGGCTCAAAAGCCTTCGTCCAGGTTGGCGACAAGGTGAAGAAGGGCGACACGCTGATGCTCGTCGAGGCCATGAAGACGTTTAACCCGGTCGAGGCACCGCAGGCCGGCACGGTGAAGGAAATCATCGTGCAGGACGCACAGCCTGTGGAGTTCGGCGAACCGCTGATCGTCATCGAGTGAGGCTAGCGGCATGATCGAGAAAGTCCTTATCGCCAATCGCGGCGAAATCGCCCTGCGCATTCACCGGGCCTGTAAGGAAATGGGCATCGCGACCGTTGTCGTGCACTCAGAGGCTGACCGGGATGCAATGGCAGTCCGGCTGGCCGACGAGAGCGTCTGCATTGGACCGGCGCCGTCTTCTGAAAGCTATCTGAAGAAGTCGCGAATTCTCGCCGCCGCAGAAATCACGAATGCTGATGCCATCCACCCGGGCTACGGCTTCCTCTCGGAGAACGCACAGTTCGCGGAGATGGTCGAAGCGCACGGGCTGAAATTCATTGGCCCCAAGGCGCAGCACATCCGCACCATGGGCGACAAGATCGCCGCCAAGCAGGCGATGATCGACGCTGGTGTGCCGGTTGTTCCGGGCTCCGATGGCGGCGTGAACAGCATTGGCGACGCCAAGAAGATCGCTAAGAAGATCGGCTATCCGGTCCTGATCAAGGCAGCTGCTGGCGGCGGTGGCCGCGGCATGCGCGTTGCCAAGACCGAAAAAGAGCTCGAAAGCGCGATCCGCGCAGCCAAAACCGAGGCACGTTCTGCTTTTGGCGATGATGCAGTCTATCTCGAGAAATATCTCGGCACGCCGCGCCATATCGAGATCCAGGTGATCGCCGACAGTCATGGCAATGTCGCCCACCTCTGGGAACGCGACTGCTCGCTGCAGCGCCGTCACCAGAAAGTGTTCGAAGAAGCGCCTTCCCCTGCCCTCAATCAGGCGCAGCGCGAAGAGATCGGCAACATCGTTGCCCGCGCTGTCGAGAAGCTTGGCTATCTCGGCGCAGGCACGATGGAATTCCTCTATGAGGACGGCAACTTCTACTTCATCGAGATGAACACCCGTCTGCAGGTGGAGCATCCGGTGACGGAAATGATCACTGGCATCGACCTGGTGCGCGAACAGATTCGCATTGCCGATGGCAAGAAACTGTCTTTTACGCAGGAAGACGTCATGCTGGTTGGCCATGCCATTGAGTGCCGGATCAATGCCGAGCACCCTGAGACGTTTGCGCCGTCCCCCGGCACGATCACCGATTTCCACGCACCGGGCGGCCCGGATGTGCGGCTCGATAGCGCGGCCTATGCCGGCTACCGGATCCCGCCAAACTATGACAGCCTGATCGGCAAGCTGATCGTGCATGGGCGCACGCGCAATGAGTGCATCATGCGTCTGCGCCGCGCGCTCGACGAAATGGTCGTTGGCGGGGTCAACACGACGCTGCCGCTGCACCAGCGCCTCGTGGAAGCCCAGGACGTCGTGGACGGCAATTACGACATTCACTGGCTGGAGCGCTTCCTCGCAGCCAAATAGGCGGCCCCAACGAACGCTGGATACATGTCAGACCGGTTCAATGCGGACATGCTGCTCGACTGCTATCGGCAGGGCGTCTTCCCCATGGCCGATTCGCGCGAGGACATGAATCTGTTCCTGATCTCTCCGGAGATCAGGGGCGTTCTTCCGCTCGACGGGTTTCACGTGCCACGGCGCTTGCGCAAGACGGTCCGCAAGGACCCGTACCGCGTCACAATCGACCAAGCCTTCAGCCGCGTCATGGAAGGCTGCGCCGAAGATACGCCTGATCGGCCGACCACTTGGATCAACGTGCCGATCCAGAACCTCTACAGCTCACTCCACAAGCGCGGCTATGCCCACTCGGTTGAGTGCTGGGACGAGGATGGAGAGCTGGTAGGCGGCCTGTACGGGGTATCGCTCGGCGCGGCTTTCTTTGGCGAGAGCATGTTCTCCCGCGCGACAGATGCGTCGAAGATCGCCCTCGTTCACCTCGTCGCGCGGCTTATCGCGGGTGGCTATGAGTTGCTGGACGCACAGTTTCACAATCCGCACCTCGAACAGTTCGGACTGATCGAGATGAAGAAGGCTGACTTCATGGCGCGCCTGCAATCGGCGCTATCGCATGAAGGCGACTTCTATTCGTCAGGAACGACTGGCGAGGACAGGCTCTCTGGCGAAGGCTGTTTGCACCTGATTACCCAGACATCGTAGACAGGGTGTTCGAGTGCGCTGAGACCGGGTGTCGACGCAAACATCCAGCCGGAGAAGAGCGGACCAGCCTCTTCTTCTTCATCAGCTTCAGTCACCGCAGGCGCATCAGCAGGTGCTTCGACGTCGCTCATTTCGGCGCGAACCTCTGAGGCAAGGCGCGGCTCGGTAAGCGTATTGGTCTCAACATAGTCGGCTTCTTCGATCTGAAGGAAGGCTGCGCTCTCCGGCGGCTCTTCAGGCGGCGTCTGGAAGCAGACCTTAAGATCAATTTCGAGGACGCCAAAGACGATCGGCTCGCCAACCTCGATCTCAAAGTCAGCAGAACGACCTGTAATCTTGTCCAGCGCCCGTAGCGTTGCCATCCGCTCTTGAGAATAAGTCGGCGCGTTACTCGCCTCTTCTTCCTCTTCGAGCGCCTCATCCTCAGCCGTCATGGCGTCAGTTGCGGTCTCGTCGAAAGTGGTTTCTTCCTGCGCGGCAGCCCCGCTCAGGGTCAGCGCGGCTATGGCTGCGGTGCAGAAAAGGCGTTTCACTCTGTGTCTCCTGCCGGTTCTTCGTCGGTCTCGCTGACAGAGCCATCTGATTCCGGAGATTCTGTGTCGAGATCGGCATCATCTTCAGGCGCGCTGGTGTCAGTGCTCGAAGGCGCTGGCGCGTCCATCGCATCATCATAGGAGCCAGACGAGGATGAGCTGTCATCGCCGCCGCCGCTCGCAAAGGATGCCATCAGCGTCAGAAGGTCGACGCTGCCCTGCGTGTACAGGATCTCGCCGCAACCGCTCTCGCCGAAAAGCTCCTCGCCTTGCGGGCAAGGTTCGATCTGACCAAAGCCGGATGCCGGCTCAAGATTGATGTAATTGCCGCCCAGAAGACCTTCGGACTGGATACGTGCCGTGGTGCCATCTTCCAGGGGTACGAGATCGCGGCTGATAGCGAGCGTCACGAGCGCTTCGGCGCGCTCGGTGTTCAGGCGAATGTTGCGCACCGTGCCAACTTTCACGCCGGCCATGCTGACTTCAGTGCCGACATTGATCCCCTTGGCACTGTTGAAACGCGCGCCAAGCTCTACTGTGCCGGAGGAAGCCTCTGCGCGATCAGTGCCATTGCCGATCGCGAACCACATGAAGACGGCGGCGACGCCAAGCACGGCAGCGCCGATAATTGTTTCGAGAGCTGATTCACGCATCTGGGGTCCATGCCTCATAATCGGCGTCCGACTTGCGGCGTGTGCCGCCTTCGCTGAGCGCACCTTTTGGACGGTAGGCAAACAGCGTACCTGTCATGTTTGGCTTGTGATCGGTTTCCCAAGCACGGCGATCGAGCGGCTTTTGCGTCGGTGGCTCATCCAGCGTGTAGTGTAGCCAGCCATGCCACTCAGCTGGAACTTTGGACGGCTCAGCGAGGCCCTTATAGACCACGTAGCGGCGATTGCGGCGCTCAATGGAGACCTTGCGGTCTTCATAGTATTTGTTGCCGTAGTCATCGGTGCCGACAAAGTCGCTACGGCGTTTGATGTCGAACAGGCCGCCAAGCGTGACGCCATTCCACCAGGTGAAGAGTTTGAGCATATCGCGATCCTGAAACTTCTGTGCGCAATCTGGAATATGGAGCAGGTCCTGCGGCGAATCCAGTTATGGATCGGCTCACAATATCTGTAACGGGCCGTCAAGCCTTCTGCATCACCCATCTGGCGATGAAGAGGACCGGCCGACACCGATGCGAGAGATAGACGATATGAGCCGACAGCAGCATGCAGACAAGGTCTTCCGCGATGCAATGCAGTCAGGACGCGTCAGTCCGGTCCTGCCTCTGGAGACGCTTGTCCTGCTGCCGCAAAGGCGTTTTGCCGCAGACGGAACGGCTGCGCTTCGTGAGGCGATGGATTCGCGCACAAGCGAGCGGCTCGAAAAGGAAGCACGGCTGGGTCTCGCCGATCTGGTCGAGCAGCTGGGTGTTGCCCCGAAAAATGCAGAGCTGGCCGAAGCACTGAACGCAGGCTTGCCAGCGCAGATGATCGAAGCGGGCATTATCCACCCCGAAGGTTTTCCGGGGCTTGAGCGCTGGCTGAGGAGCAGCGCCATGGCCGCAGACGAACATCTGCCCATCGGTCTCGAAGCGTCACAGTATCTGGATGTCCCGACACTGGCGGATCACGCCCTCGACGAAGGAATCAGCCTCAGCGTCTGGCCGGGCGCTGTCCCCTCTGGCGACATGCCAGCCTGCGCGGTGGACGTTTCAGCATTCATCTCCGAGCAGGGCCTGGAAGCCAGCCTGCTGCATGACACACTGTCGGCGCTTCCGCAGCTTGTGCCGGACGAGGCTGTGGTGGTCGTCCTCCACGGTGTGGCGGCGGGCGCACTCGCCCTCGGCGCAACAGACGAGGCGTCATTTGTTGAAAACGGCCGCGCGCTTTGTGAGGCGCTTGCCTGTCTCGTATCGGGCTGGAAGCTCTCTGCTGAAACAGCGGCGCTTCTTGGCGCGAGCGTAGATGATTTCAAACCTGTTAGTGGCCTCCGCCTCGCTGCCATGCCGCTGCGCGCAAGCGATGAGACCGAGTTTGCGCCCACAAGCGACGGCCTGTCGGGCGAGATTGCGCTTGTGCAGGCCGCCGAAGAAGCAGGCGCAAGCCCTTCGCCAGCCGCCATCACGGCGCTGCTGCGCCTCTCACCTGAAGCCGCAGACGAATTGCGCAGCGCGCTCGATGCAGGCTGTGACCTCGACAGGCTGGACGGCATCGACAGCGACGCGTTGAAGGCACGCGGTTTTTCAGCCGAAGCGATCATCCGCGTGCGCAATGCGCTGAAGGAGGGTCTGCCACTTGGCGCGGCCTTCTCACGCTGGGTGCTGGGCGATGATGTCATCGCGTCGCGCCTTAAGCTTGCGCCGGAAAGCTTTGATACCGATGGGCGCCCACTGCTCCGGATGATCGGCTTTTCGGATGATGAAATCGCCGCTGCAGATGCGGCCGTCAGTGCCGCTTCGGAAACGATTGCACGCGAAGTGCTGCTCAAGCATGGCATCACACTGCCCGTTCCCCGCGCATTCGAGTTCGCTGTCGCCGTGCCGCTGGCAGCCAGCGGCGCGCTGGTCTGCGTCGATGCAAGCGACTGGGAAGAGCATGACGACCGCACCGCAGCCCTTGAGGCTGGCATCGCGCTCTATCTTCGCGCGCGGGACCGCAGCGAAGACGGCGCAGCATCAGACCGTATGAACGCGATCATGGAGCTTGCCGAAGACCTTCACGCCGAAGAGGCCCGGGCGATGACCCACACAGGCATTGGCGCGGATGGCCTCGACGCGACCGGCAAGCCTGCCCGCCGCACGCGACTACCAGACCGCCGCAAAGGCTACATCCAGAAATCGACCGTAGGCGGCCATAAGGTCTACCTGCACACTGGCGAGTTTGCCGATGGCGCACTCGGTGAGATCTTTATCGACATGCACAAGGAGGGCGCTGCCTTCCGGTCGCTGATGAATAATTTTGCGATCGCCGTGTCGCTCGGCCTGCAATATGGCGTGCCGCTGGACGAATATGTCGACGCATTTGTCTTCACCCGGTTCGAACCGGCAGGCGAGGTCACGGGCAATGACCGCATCACCAAGGCGACCTCGATCCTCGACTATATCTTCCGGGAGCTGGCCATCTCCTATCTGCGCCGTGATGACCTTGCTGAACTTGGCGACGATGTGAGCCATGATGGCCTTGGCCGCGGCCTGAAGGATGGCACGCGCGAAGGCCCACAACCGCTGCCCGATGAGGCGGTGCAATTTATCTCGCGCGGCTTCTCTCGCGGACAGCTGCCAGACAATATCGTCATTCTTGAGCGCAAGCGCGCTGAACGCGACGAAGCAGCATCTGCCTCCGCCAGCGAGGAGGATGAGGACGAAGAAGACTATCTAGGCGACCCGTGCCCGAACTGTTCAAGCTTCACCCTGATGGCAACCGGCGACGAGCGAGTGGCCCATTGTGCGACGTGTAATGAGCCGACACGGTCTGAATCCGGATTCAACTAAGTGGGGAATCTGGCAGCGCGATTGCGTGAGAGCCGGGTAAGTCTCATTCCCAGCTCCACAGGTGTGCCATGCTGAAACATTTCCTGACCGCTTTCGCGTTTGCCGCCCTCGCCCTGCCCTCCACGGCACAGGACGCCAGCGAGATCGCCAAGGTGCGGAGCGGCCAATCCTGCCCCGGATGCAACCTCTTCCAGGCAGATCTTGCCTATCTGGATATCGCCAATATCAACGTCTCAGGTGCGCGCCTTCGCCAGAGCGACATGCAGCTGTCCACCTTCGACAACTGGAATCTGCGCGGCACCAACCTCTCGGTCACCAACATGTTCGGCGTGCGGTTCAACGCTTCGAACTTCTCGAATGCGAACCTTGAGAGCGCGACACTGGTCGGTGGTTATTTCGGGTCTTCGAACTTTGCGGGCGCCAGCCTTGCCGGTGCGAATCTGTCCGGCGCAGACTTCCGCCTCGCCAAAGGCCTGACGCAAGGACAATTGCGTCAGGCATGCGGTGATCAGGCAACGCGCCTGCCTGCCGGGCTGACCATCCCTCGGTGCGGCTAGAGAGACACACCCCTGCATCTGTTTACAGTCATTACCGGGAATTCAGTTCAAAGCAGGCTCCAGACCTCGTAAATACGCTGCATGCTTAGATTTAGTCGCTTGTCTGTCATTCTGGCACTTGCTGCTTGCGGAGCCGCGTCCGGCGCGGCAAACGCGCAGTCAAAGTCGACGCGCGTCTCCTGGGCCCCCTCCTATGGCGGCTCCTGCGTGAGCTGCGACCTTCGCGGACGTAACATGTCGGGCGGGGATATCTCGGCAGCGCACTATCCCAAAGCCAACGTCTCAGGCGCCTTCCTGCGTGGCACGCGGGCGCTGAATATCGACCTGTCGGACGCCATGGCGAAGGGTACTGATTTCCGCCGCGCGACCCTCGACGGCTCCAGACTGTCCAATACACGTTTCGAAGGGTCCCGTTTTGAGCGGGCCAGCCTGCTCAATGTGAACCTCTCAGGTGCCTCACTTTCAGACACTCACCTGACCGGCGCACGCCTTGGCGTAGCGAACGCGACGGGGACAGATTTTTCGCGTGCACGCGCGTCGGGAACAGATTTCACCGGCGCCAATCTGACCGGCGCGATTTTCAATGGTGCGATCCTGCGTGAAGCGCAGTTCAATAACGCAATCCTGAACGGGACCTCGTTCGCCAATGCAGACCTGCACGGTGCGCGCATTACCAATATCCGGCTGATCAATGTCAGCTTTGAAGGCGCGACCGGCCTCGAGAGCACCAATTTCGAAGGCAGTTGCGCAGGTGAGAACACAAACGTACCCGCAGGGATCGCGCTGCTGTCCTGTCAGGCTGTACGGCTACCAGGAGCTGAAGAGCTGCGCGGCGGCCTGATCCAGACAGCTGGCCAATAAAAAACGCCCTCTGAACAGTCAGAGGGCGCTTTTCCATTTCTCGACAATCAAGCCGGCCCGCGCTCAGTCCTTTTTGGCCTGTGGGGCCAGACGGATGTGAAGCTCGCGAAGCTGCTTGTCATCGACTGGCGATGGAGCCTGCATCATCAGGTCGCGTGCCTGCTGGTTCATCGGGAACAGCGTGACGTCGCGCAGATTGTCGACTTCAGCGAGCAGCATGACAATACGGTCAACGCCCGGCGCGATGCCGCCATGCGGCGGGGCGCCGTAGCGGAACGCGTTCAGCATGCCGCCGAACTCTGCCTCGACGACGTCTGCGCCATAGCCAGCAAGCTCAAACGCTTTCAGCATGATGTCAGGGCGGTGGTTCCGGATCGCGCCGGAGGACAGCTCAACCCCGTTACAGACGATGTCGTACTGGAAGGCTTTCAGCTCAAGCTGCTTCTCGACCGTATCAGCCTGCTCCAGCGCTTCCATACCGCCTTGTGGCATGGAGAACGGGTTGTGCGAGAAGTCGATCTTCTTGTTGTCCTCGTCCCACTCATACATTGGGAAATCGACGATCCAGCAGAACTTGAAGATGCCCTGCTCGATCAGCTCCAGCTCTTCGCCAACCTTGTTGCGGGCAGCGCCGGCCAGCTTGTAAGCGGCGTCGTGATTGCCAGCTGAGAAGAAGATACCGTCGCCGGCGCCAAGTCCGAGTTGCTCAAGGAAGGCTTTCAGGTGATCGGCGTCGAAGTTCTTCAGGACAGGGTCCTGGCTGTCGACACCGCCGCCATCGGCCTCTTTCAGGCGCGCATAGCCAAGGCCGGGTGCCTGCATTTCCTTCTTCGCCCACTTGTCGAGGTCGTCGAAGAATTTGCGGGACTTCTGCTCGGCCGCCTTTGGAGCCGGAATGGCGATAACCTTGCCGCCACCTGCAATGATCTTCGCGAAGATGGAGAAGCCCGTCTTGCTGTCATCAGCAAAGAAGTCAGTGACGTCGACAAGCTCGATCGGGTTGCGCAAGTCAGGCTTGTCAGAGCCATATTTCGCCATCGCTTCGGCGTATGGAATGCGCGGGAACGGGCCTTCCGGCATGGTGCGACCCTTGCCCTGCCAGTCTGCGAACTCCTCAAAGACGCCGCGCATCACAGGCTCGATCGCCTGGAAGACGTCTTCCTGCTCAACGAAGCTCATCTCGATATCGAGCTGGTAGAACTCACCCGGTGAACGGTCTGCGCGCGCATCCTCATCGCGGAAACATGGCGCGATCTGAAAGTAGCGGTCGAAGCCCGACACCATCAGCAGCTGTTTGAACTGCTGCGGCGCCTGCGGAAGGGCATAGAACTCACCCGGGTGCAGGCGTGATGGCACGAGAAAGTCGCGCGCGCCTTCAGGCGAGGATGCCGTCAGGATTGGCGTCTGATACTCGGTGAAGCCCTGTTCGATCATGCGGCGGCGAAGGCTCGCAATGATCTGGCTACGCAGGATCATGTTCTTGTGCAGCGTCTCACGGCGAAGATCGAGATAACGATGCTTCAGGCGGATTTCTTCTGGATAATCAGGCTCTGCGAACACGGGCAGCGGCAGCTTGGCTGCGGCGCTTTCAATGTTCAGCGTCTCGGCAGGAAGCTCCACCTCACCGGTCGGCAGCTCCGGGTTCACCGCTTCAGCGTCGCGCGCAATGACCTTGCCGGTGACCGTCAGCACGCTTTCGGCAGTCGCGCGCTTGGCGTCTTCGTAGAAGGCTGCATTCGGATACACCACAACCTGCGTCAGGCCGTAATGGTCGCGCAGATCGATGAACAGGGCGCCGGCATGCTCGCGGCGGCGGTGCAGCCAGCCAGAAAGTTTGACCGTGGCGCCGACATCAGACTTGGTGAGTTCGCCGCAAGTATGGGTGCGGTAAGCGTGCATTCTCTCACTCCGAGGATTCTTGAGGCCTGAGAGGATTTGTGAACCTTCCCCTCGCCATTGTTGTGCGGATGCGATACGCGTGCGCGCCATGACTGACAAGACGCTGACGCCGATTACACAGCAGGAAGAGCTGCAAAAGTTCTGCGATTCGCTTTCGGCGAGCGATTTCATCTGTGTCGATACCGAATTTCACCGTGAGACGACCTTCTGGCCAGAGCTCTGCCTGATCCAGGCGTCTGCGCCCGGTGTCGAAGGCGTGATCGACCCGAAGGCAGATGGGATCGATCTCAAACCTTTCCTCGACCTTCTGGCCGACACCTCGCGCGTAAAGGTGTTCCACGCGGCCCGGCAGGACATGGAAATCTTCAATAAGCTGATCGGTACGCCGCCTGCCCCGGTTTTCGACACGCAGGTCGCCGCCATGGCGCTCGGCCTTGGCGATTCTATCTCCTACGACAATCTGATCCAGCGCGTGCTTCGCCGTCATATCGACAAGTCGAGCCAGTTCACCGACTGGAAGCGGCGTCCCCTGTCGGACAAGCAGCTTGATTATGCGCTTGGCGACGTCACCCATCTGCGCGACGCCTATCTTTGGATGCGCGACGAGCTTGAAAAGCGTGGTCGGATGGAATGGATCGCCGAAGAGATGGACAGCATCTCTGACCCGGCGCTGTACGACACCGATCCGAAAAATGCCTGGCAGCGACTAAAAGTCCGCAAGACGCACAAGGAATACCTTGCCGTGTTCGCGTCTGTCGCTGAATGGCGCGAGCGTCAGGCCCAGACGCTGGACCGACCGCGCCGTCGCATCCTGAAGGATGACGCTATTCAAGAAATCGCGGACCAGAAGCCGAAATCGGAAGAGGCGTTCGACAGGCTGCGCGCCGTACCGAAGGGCTTTATCCGGTCACGCAATGCAGATGGCCTGATGCGCGCCGTTGAAACCGCGCTCGCAGACCCTGACGCGCATGCCCCACCGGCTCCACCACGCAAGCAGAACCCGCAGACGCCCGCTGGCGCGCCAGAGATGCTGAAAGTTCTTCTGAAGTATGTCAGCGAAGACGAGGATGTCGTCCCGCGTCTGATCGCGAACGCTGCCGACATCGAACGGATTGCGCGCGGCGAGACGGACAAGGACATCCCGGCCCTGACTGGCTGGCGCTATGATGTGTTCGGCAAGAAGGCGCGCGCGCTGCTCACAGGCAAACTCGCGCTATCTTTTGAGAACGGTCAGGTTCGGCTGTTCGAACAATAAGCGCGCATTCGTCGGCTTAGCTTAATCAGCAGTCACAATCTGCGCGTCGAGATCCATGAAGGTAGCGAGTTGCTCGAACCGCTTCTTCACCGTGCCGGAAATCATGTCCTCACAGCCCGGCTGAACCTCAAGGATCAGTTTCGACTTTGAGGTTTTCAGTTTCACCTGTTTGAGAAGCGGCGCTGAACGCCCGGAATAGACCGCCCCAAGTCGCATGGCAGCGCCCATGATCCGGGCCAGCTGATCATCAGATTCGAGGCCGAGCCGCGCAAACGGCTTCGGGCGCTGGAATTTGTGCGTGTAGCGCGCGCCCGTCGCGTGGGCGAGAAGCACGCGCTCATCATGCGTGATCCCGCGAATGGGAGAGCGCAGGATCAGGTAATAGGCCATGTCCGCCCGGTGATCGGGATGGAATCGCCCACCGCAATCAGCCATCAGGCAGGCTGCCCTGAATAGGCGCTGGCGCGCATGCGACCTTGGCAGAACCGGCTTGATGAATTTGTAGAGCGCCTCACCAAAGGCGAGCTGCGAGGCTTCAAGCCTCAGGAAGGCGATCGTGCCATCAATCAGCGCATCGCCGAACGGTTCGCGCATGGTCTCAAAAAGAAGTTTTTCGCCGCGGTCAAAGAGAACACCTTCACGCAGGCCATTCGCCGAAATCAGGACTTCCTTGAACCCGCCCGCGTCAAAGACTTCATCAAGGACGAGCGCGGCATGGATGATCGTGTCGTAGCGACGCCCGACAAGGCTGGATATACGGCTCGCTAGTTCCTTGTCGCGTTGTGTGGCCAGCACGGTCCGTACGACGGATCGGATCGCAGGGCCTGTCATGCGGTAGCCGTGCAAAATGGCAAGTGGATAGGCCTTCATATCCATGTGAATGCTGGCCAGCGCTCGCCACGACCCACCCACCGCATAAAGCCGGCGATGCCCCTGATTGATCAACTCTGACGATTTCAGGACCTTGCGGATGGCCTTGCGCCGCTCCGCTGGCTTCAAATCAGCGCCCTGCGGCATGGCGAACGGCCCGAGCTTATGAGTTTCGCCCTGCCCGTCCTGACCTGCTGGCGAGATGGGCTGGAATTCTAGGCTGGAGCCGCCCAGATCGCCGACAAGCCCATCCGGCTGGTCGAAGCCTGTGCGCACCCCAAGCGCTGAAAGGCGGCCCTCTTCCGGGCCGGGGAGGATACGAAGGCGCGCACCCAGCTCGGTCGCAGCCATGCGCGCAAATTCAGGTCCGTCTTCTGCATCACGGACCGCCGCCGTGGCGACTGCCGTCACCTGCGTCACGCCAAGACCTGTCAGGATCGCGCGATAACGCCGGATGGCTGCAACGGCTTCGACAACACCTTCGGGCGACAGCCTGCCCGTCTCTGGCAAACCTCGTCCTAGCCCGGCCAGCACTTTCTCGTTGAAGTAAGGAAGCGCCGCAGCGCCCGTGACCTCGTAAATGACGAGCCGGACGGAGTTGGAGCCGATATCTACAACGGCAGCTTTTTCAGGCTGCAGCGCTAGCCTCATTTAGAGCCCCGCTTCTTCGGCGCGAGCCTCGGCGGGATCGAGACGACCAGTGCGTTGCCGCGACCCGACAGCGACGGATTCTCCATGAAGTAGCGGTGCGCACTGAACCCCTTGCCGCGCTCTGGTGGGCGCAGGCGGTGGAACTCGCCGTCGCCGTCCATCTCCCAGCTTTGTTCGTCGTCATTGAGGTTTGCGATCATGATCTGGTTCAGCACCTGACGATGCACCGTCGGGTTTTCAACCGGGACCAGCGCTTCCACGCGGCGTTTGAGGTTTCGCTGCATCCAGTCAGCCGAGGAAATCCACACCTTCGCCCGTGCCGATGGCAAATTCTCACCATTCGCAAAGCATACAATCCGCGAGTGTTCGAGGAAGCGGCCAATCAGGCTTTTGACCTGGATGTTTTCCGACAGGCCGGGGACGCCGGGGCGCAAGCAGCATATTCCGCGCACAATCAGGACAATCGGCACGCCTGCCTGACTGGCGCGGTAAAGCGCATCGATGACATCGCCATCGACGAGCGAATTCATCTTCGCCCAGACACCGCTCGGCTTACCGGCTTTCGCATTCTCCGCTTCTTGGTCGATCATCTCGACGAGGTATGGTTCAAGCGTGCGGGGCGACATGGCGATCTTGTCGAAATCCGGTGCCTTTTCAGGCGGCTCGCGGTAAGCTGTGATGTAGTTGAAAAGCTTGTTTGCATCGCGGCCAAGGGCCGGGTCAGACGTGAAGAGCGAAAGGTCGGTATAAATCCGCGCCGTGACGGGGTGGTAATTGCCCGTTCCGAAATGGGTGTAGGAAACAAGCTTACCGCCTTCGCGTCGCACCACGAGTGAGACCTTTGCGTGGGTCTTGTAGTCGAGGAAGCCATAGACGACCTGCACCCCTGCCCGCTCCAGATCACGGGCGAGGCGCAGGTTTGTCTCCTCGTCGAAGCGTGCCTTGATCTCGACCAGAGCCGTGACGTTCTTGCCCATCTCAGCCGCTTCCTGCAGCGCCGCGACGATAGGTGAGTTCAGCGTTGTTCTGTAGAGGGTCTGCTTGATCGCCACCACGTCCGGGTCAATCGCCGCCTGACGGATGAACTGGATAACGACATCGAACGACTCGTACGGATGGTGGACGACAAAGTCTTTGGCTTTGATGGCGGCAAAACAATCCCCGCCCATCTCGCGGATACGTTCGGGATAGCGCGGTTCATACGGTTTGAACTGCAGGTCCATCCGGTCTTCGATGATAAGCTCTGAGAGGTTCTTCATGCCAAGCAGGCCATGAAGGATCATCACATCGCGGGGCTCTGAGCCGATTTCGCGGGTGATGAATTTCTCGAGCTCTTCGGGCGCGTCGCCATCGATATGGATGCGTACGATCCGGCCCCGCCGGCGTTGCTTCAGCAGGATCTCGAATTCGTGGATGAGGTCTTCGGCCTCTTCCTCGATCTCGATATCGCTGTCGCGAACGATGCGGAAGACGCAATGCCCGAGGGAGCGATAGCCTGGAAACAGCATGTCCATGAAGGTCGCGATGACGCTTTCAAGGCGGACAAACCGGATCGACTGTCGGTTTCTGTCCGGCAGGCGAATGAAGCGCGGCGAGAAAGCCGGCATGGGCACAAGGCCGACCATGGCCTCGCCCGTGCTTTCTGGCACGAGCTGGAAAGCCACCGCGAAGCCAAGGTTCGGAATGAATGGGAATGGATGAGCCGGATCGACCGCCTGCGGCGTCAGGATCGGGAAGACGTGGCTCTCGAAGTGATCACGCAACCAGCCAAGATCAGTCTTGGTAAGCTCGCCGATCCGTTTGACTTCGATCTTCTCTTCATCGAGCAGACCGCGCAGCTCTCGCCAGCAGGCCTGCTGGGACTCCATCAGTTTCGCTGACTGTTTCTCGATGGCTTCAACCTGCTGGGACGGCGTCATCCCCTCCTGGCTGATACGCATGATGCCAGCACGTAGCTGCTCGCGCAGGCCAGCATAGCGGACCATGAAGAATTCATCGAGGTTATTGGCGGAGATGGACAGGAAGCGCAGACGCTCCAGCAGCGGATGCGAGATATTGTGCGCTTCTTCGAGCACGCGCTCATTGAATTTCAGCCAGGACAGTTCCCGGTTCAGATAGCGCTGGGGCTGCTCCATCAACGGTTTATCGGGTCGCGCGGACGCTTTTGCCGGGGACGTCGTTTCGGTCGTGCTCATCGACTGCCTCTTGTCTGTCCCATCTAGTCTTCAAATAGCGGGCGCGTGCCGTCCATCTCGTCCAGAATTTCCCGCGCGAGAGGAACTGTTACCTCACGCCCGTCACTCATTTCGTGAAGATTTTCCACGAAGTTTTCAATGGCCGCATAGCTACGCTCGAGCCGGATGATCAGATAGGACTCCACCTCGTCCGGCAGTTTCAGATAGCGGCGTTTCATTGCAGCCCTGAGACGGATCGAGATCATTTCATCGTCCGGCGGCCCAAGCTCAATCAAGGTCATCGCGCTAAGCCGCGATTGCAGATCGGGAAGTCGTGTGCGCCAGCGGGCAGGTGGAACGCGGCCTGTCAGTAGCAATGAGCCGCCATGACTGGCAGACAGGTTGATGAGTGACAGGAGGTTATCGTCATTCTCGACAAGATCGGCCCGGTCAACGGCAACAGGCGTGCTCGCGATTGCGTCGATCTTCTTGTGCGAAAGCTTGGATAGCGCCTTCGCCCCCAGCATCGAACCGCCAGCGAGCTCACACCAGGCTTGAGCAGCTGTCGTCAGGCCGGACAGTTCATCCCCCACGAGGCAGAACGCGGCTGTGCGCCAGTCAGGCCAGCGCTTCAGGAGCGCGACCGCGGTCCTGTTGGCGTCGGTGACCGCCAGCGTGTCCAGCGTATGCCCCTTGCCGGGGAATTCGAACTTGAGCTGACGGCTTTTCCGTTGGGGATGATCCGTGCGTGACACAAGAACTAGCTCGGCGCGCGCGTTACCGCAGAGGTCATCACCCAGCCCATATCGTCAGTGTCGGCCATGAGGCCGCGCTCACGCAGACCGGCAATGAACTGGTCACGTTCACCTGCATAGGCAAACCGCACCACGGCGCCCTGACGCGAAAGGCCGACAATCTCGAAGCCGAACACCAGAGGGGAACGTGCCAGCGCGCTGCGCAGCGAATTCCACTCAGGAAGCGATGTAAACAGAACGGTAGCCTCAACCGGCGTGCGCTCACCCGAACGGATGATCGCCGAACGCTTCCAGACGGTATCAAGAAGGTCAGCGGCGTTTTCAGCGGCCGCTTCCAGTGTGGCAGCTGACCCTGTCGTGCCGAGATCGGTTTCGCCCGCAGCCGTGACGCTGATCAAACGGACGCGGTAGCTACCCGCATCGCCAAGAAGCTCTGCCTTGATGGCGCGGCGGGCATTTGCCGCCATGACGTCGCCCTGCAATTCCCGCCAGACAGAAGAGGTCGTCGCCGACGTGCCGCGGGATGTATCGAATGGCGCAAGTCGTCCGCGCGAAGAATTCGGCCAGGCTGAGTTCCATGCAACGGCGTTCGCAGAGCTGCGGACCGGGAAGACAACTGATTTCGGCGCCAGCTGATCGATATAGGGGATCGAGCGTTCATCCAGGAATTCGCGAACATTGGTCGGATTGTAGACCACAGCGAGCTTGCCGACATATTTGCCGCCGCCGCGCTCTTCTTCTTCAACGTCGACTGCCACAGCGAGACGGTTTGCAACCGCCGCGCTGACCGCGCCTGAGGAAAGCTTGCCGGAGCGGTCCTCAGGGAGCGTGAGGCGTTCGAAGAGCCGGTAGGCGCCTTTGACGCGAGCGGAGGCGAAGGCTTCCTGCTGGGCCTGGATCACGCTGCCAGCGGTTTCCTCGACTTCGATCTCCCGGATCGTATAGATATCGCGCAGCTGGGCCGCCGCTGTGCCTGCCGCAAAAAATACCACAGCAAACATCAGAAGGATTCGTCTGGTCATTTGGTCGCCTTTCCGACTCCGGTTGGAAATGTCCTTAGCAAGGCCGCTGGCACGATGGAACCGCCATGTCGGCTGGCCGAACATTCATCCACATGGTAACGCGCTTGCCCATGACTTCAAAAGACAAACCCTCTCTCTCCTATAAGGACGCTGGTGTCGACATTGAGGCAGGCGAACGCCTCGTCGATGCGATCTCTCCTTTGGCCAAGGCAACACGTCGTGCAGGCGTCATGGGCGGCCTCGGTGGCTTCGGTGCGCTGTTCGACCTGAAAAAGGAGAACTGGAAGGATCCGATCCTCGTCTCCGGCACGGATGGCGTGGGCACAAAGCTCATGCTGGCCTTCGAAACCGGCATCCACAACACGGTCGGGATCGACCTCGTTGCCATGTGCGCGAACGACGTGCTGGCGCAGGGAGCAGAGCCGCTGTTCTTCCTCGACTATTTTGCTTGCGGTAAGCTCGATGCGGGCATTGCCGAGGCCGTGATTTCCGGTATCGCTGAAGGCTGCAGACAGGCCGGTTGCGCGCTGGTTGGTGGTGAGACTGCCGAGATGCCGGGCATGTATCCGCCGGGCCACTATGACCTTGCGGGGTTTGTCGTCGGGGCTGTTGAGCGTGAGAATGTCCTGCCTCGCTTTGCCGAAATGAAAGCCGGTGACGTCCTGATCGGGATTGCGTCTTCTGGCCCGCACTCCAATGGCTACTCGCTCATCCGCCGGATCGTGGAGCGGACAGGTCTGAAGTGGGATGCGACTGCACCGTTCGGCAACAAACCGCTTGGCGAGGCCCTGCTCACGCCAACGCGTCTTTATTCTCACGCCGCGCTGCCGCTGATCCGCAATGAGCGGATCAAGGGGCTTGCTCACATCACGGGCGGCGGCCTGACCGAGAACGTGCCTCGCATGCTGCCGGATGACGTGACCCCGCGTTTCGACCGGGCGGCCTGGCCGCTGCCGGATATTTTCCGCTGGCTTCAGGAAGAAGGCAACGTCGCCGAGGACGAGATGCACCGCACCTTCAATATGGGCATTGGTCTCGTCTTCGCCGTCTCACCTGATCAGGCAGAACGTGCGATCGCAGACCTCGAAGCTGTCGGCGAGAATCCGGTTGTCATTGGTGATCTCGTTCCCGCATGACCCGGCTCAATCTCGGCATCCTGATTTCAGGCCGCGGCTCCAATATGGAGAGCCTGCTGAACGCATCTGTGGGTGAGGCGTATCCGGCAAAGCCAAGACTGGTGATCGCGAACAAGGAAGGTGCGCCGGGGCTTGAGACCGCAAGGCGCTTCGGCGTCGAAGCTGCGCTTATTCCGCACAAGCAATACAATGACCGCCGCGCCTTTGAGGAAGCGCTTCACGAGACGCTGACGCAGCACGAGATCGACATCATTGCGCTCGCCGGGTTCATGCGCGTGCTGACGCCATGGTTCGTCGGCAAATGGGAAGGCCGGATGGTGAATATCCACCCCTCGCTGCTTCCCGCCTATCCGGGACTTGATACCCACGCCCGCGCGATTGAGGCAGGCGATAGCGAAGCAGGCTGCACGGTGCACTGGGTCAGTGAAGGCGTCGATGAGGGCGCAATTATCGGACAGTCCCGCGTGCCCGTGAAGGCCGGCGATACGCCGGATAGCCTGGCCGCACGCGTCTTGATTGCCGAGCACGAGCTTTACCCGCGCGCGCTTGCTGACGCTTGCAGAATGATTACTGCACCGTCAGTGCGCTGAAGCTGTCGATCAATGCCCGCAGATACACATCCATAGCCCAGCGATCGGAATCGGTCGGCTTTGCCGCAAGACGCGTCGCACATTCGACGATGTCTGCCAGCTGACGGACCTGCCCGCGCTCAAGATCACGTCCAGCCCGGTAAGCGAGCGGCCAGCCTGTGAACATCCGGCCCGGCACGTCGTCATGGAAGATCACCTGACAGTTTTCGTGGCGCCAGTCCCTCCGGATGCGGGCATAGCAATCGCGAACGGCGGCCTCGTCGCCTTCAATCACTTGCAAACAGAGCTGTTCCTGATGGATCAGCAGACCTGTGATTGATGCGTCGCGATTATGGTCGCGCGCAGCGGCAAGCATGTCGTACAGCGCATCATCGCGCAGCGACGGGCGGGCTTTCGACAGATAGATCAAACGTTTCATCCGCGCGGATCCTCCAGGCTCAGACGAATCAACTATCGCGCGATAACGGTTAACTTGCGTTTACCAAATGAAAAGAGCCCTCCCGCCGAGGACGAGAGGGCTCCCAGTTCATCGGTGCTGACGGGCGATTAGCCTGCGATGTCAGCCTCAGAGAAGAACTGGCGGATCTCGATCGCAGCGTTCTCTTCGCTGTCGGAGCCGTGAACCGAGTTCTCACCGATCGACTTTGCGTAGAGCTTGCGGATCGTGCCCTCTTCGGCGTCTGCCGGGTTGGTTGCACCCATGACATCGCGGTACGCTTTCACGGCGTTCTCGCCTTCGAGAACCTGAACGACGACCGGACCGGACGTCATGAAGTCAACGAGTTCACCAAAGAACGGGCGCTCTTTGTGGACGTCGTAGAAGCGCTCAGCTTGCGCGCGGGTCATCTGGATACGGCGCTGGCCGATGATACGCAGGCCAGCCTTCTCGATGACAGCGTTGACGGCGCCGGTCAGGTTACGCTCGGTCGCGTCCGGCTTGATGATCGAAAATGTGCGTTGGATAGCCATGAATGGCTCCTTCAATAGTCTTGCTTTGGGTGAAACTCTCGCGCGGCCTATAGCGAGCAGGCTGCAGTCGGGCAACTCCTGCTGACAGACTGGGCTTCAACCACTAGAGTCAGGCAGGATTGCCACTTGAGAAGGGGACGATGGCCCATGACCGGTATTTTGAGATTGATGATCGCGCTGGCTGTACTGATCTCCGCAGTCTACGCGCTGATCTGGCTCTGGACCGGCACCATTCCGGCATATGGTGCAGAGATTATGGGGACACTCGGCATCCTCACCGTCGTCTCGCTCATCATCCTGCTGATTTCGAGGCCGAACAGCCCACCAAAGGCCTAGCCAGCCTCTTTCCAGCCGCCCTGCTCTGTCTGCTGGAAATAGCGGGTGGTGAGCCCTGCGTCCGACGCCGCCTTGTACATCTTGCGCGCCTTGTTGCGCACTGGCGTGTCGCCATCGTCGAACATCACCATGCACCGCGTATAGGACGCATCCACCGGCATGTCGGCGCCGTCCATCAGCAGCGCAACGGCAGCCTCGTTCAGGTTATCGGGCTTCTCAGCGATCAGAACTGGCTGGCGCGCCGGGTCAAGGCCCGCTGCTTCAGCCTGGCCGTGAGGCAGGAAGCTCTGGTCGTCATATGTCCATAGAGCCGCATCCAGCGCCCCGCGGCGGCGGATGTCGGGACTGACAGCGAGTACGCGCCAGCCCCGCTCCAGACATTTTTCGAGGAGTGGGCCAGCGGCCTGCTCAAGCGTCGTCCGCTTAAGGTGGTAGAACCACCATTCAGGTTTACTGGCCGCGTCCAAGTCTAGCCCTCGTAATTGTCGGCAATCCAACGATCGAGCAGGCGCGGGCCGTAGCCAGATGCCCAGCTCGGGTCGAGCGGCGACTTCTCTGTCTCGACCCAGGCGACGCCTGCGATATCGAGGTGGGTCCAGGCCTGACCTTCATTGATGAAGCGCTTCAGGAACTGGGCCGCTGTGATGGAGCCAGCAGACTTGCCGCCAATATTCTTCATGTCAGCAAACTGCGACTTCAGCTGGCGGTCATATTCCGGACCGATCGGCAGGCGCCAGACGCGCTCACCTTCCGCAAGGCCAGCCTTGGTCAGCTGGTCTGCCATCTCGTCGTTATCGGTGAAGAGACCGGCATGATGGTGGCCAAGCGAAATCACGATGGCGCCCGTCAGGGTTGCAAGGTCGACGATGGATTTCGGCTTGAACTCTTTCTGAGCGTACCAGAGCACGTCAGCAAGAACGAGACGGCCTTCGGCATCCGTGTTCTGAACTTCGATCGTCTGACCGGAGGCCGAGGTGAGGATATCACCCGGGCGGATCGCGTTGCCATCCGGCATGTTTTCCACGAGGCCAACCAGACCCACGACGTTTGCCTTGGCCTTGCGCTTGGCGAGCGAAAGCATGGCGCCGGTGACGGCTGCTGCGCCGCCCATATCGCCGCGCATCGCTTCCATACCTGGGCCAGGCTTCAGGGAGATGCCGCCCGTGTCGAAGCAAACGCCCTTGCCGCAGAGAGCCACTGGTGCGTCACCGTCCTTGCCGCCCATCCACTTCATGATGGCGAGCTTGGATTCCTTTACAGAGCCCTGCCCGACGCCGAGCAGTGAACCCATGCCAAGGGCTTCCATTTCCTTTTCACCGAGCACCTCAACTTCGAGACCATGCTTCTCGAGTTCCTTGATGCGGTCGGCGAAGCTGGCCGGGTAGAGAATGTTCGGCGGCAGGTTCATGAGGTCACGCGCCATGAAGGTGCCATCTGCGGCAGCTTCGAGCGGTACCCACTTGTCAGCGGCCGCCGAAGCGTCGCTGGTTACGAGCGTGAGTGTCTCAAGGCTTGGCTTGTCGTCATCCTTCAGCTTCGTGAAGTAGTTGTCGAAACGATAAGACGCGAGCTTAGCGCCAATCGCGGCGCGCGCCGCGAACTCAGCGTCGTCAGCATGAAGCGCGAGCGATTTGAAGCCGCTGCCAGCCTGGCTTTTGACGAGAAGCGCGCCGATCTTTTCCTGGGCGCGGGCATCGCGGCCCTCTGGCTTGCCGCCGCCGATAAGAACGGCGCGGCGAGCGGATGCGCCTTTCGGCAGGACGACAACGGCCGTCTGGCCATGCTTGCCCGTGAAGCGGGTCTGGCCGAGCGCTTCGCTCAGCAGGCCGCCGCTTGATTCGTCGAGCGACTTGGCCGCGCCGGGTAGACCGCCATCCAGATCGACTACGAATGCGACAATTTCGGTTTCTGCTTGTTCAGCAAATGTGATTTTCATGAATAAACTCCGTTTGACGCGAAAACTAAGCATCGACGCGCGCCAATCAACTCGCTAGGCAGTGCCACGCACACAAAAAACTGTATTCAAAGGCGCAATGAAACGCATTCAGAGCTATCTTTTCAGGCAAGTGTTTCGCTCTGTCTTGATCATTGTGGGTGGCCTGACCCTCCTGGCGATCCTGGCGCAGGGCCTGTCGCAGACGGACATCATCGTCGAAAACCGCCAGTCGGCCCTGACCTATTTCACCATCGTCGCGCTCGGCGCGCCGCAGGTCATTGCGCTTCTTACGCCGCTCGCAGTGTTTGTAGCGACCATCTGGTCGCTCAATAAACTGCACAGGGATAATGAAGTCGTCGTGGCAGGCGCCGCAGGCATGACGCGCTGGGATATCGCGTCTCCAATCCTGCGTCTCGCCGTGCTAGCCGCCATTGTCCATCTGGGTGTCAATCTCTGGGTCCAGCCGACAGCGCAGCGTCTCTTGCGAGAAACCGTACAGGACGCGCGCACAGATCTCGCCACATCACTCGTCCGCCCCGGCCAGTTCACGACTGCCGGTGAGGGTCTCACAGTTTTTGCGCGCGAATCGCGCGGCGGAGACCTGATCGGCGTACTCATCTCCGACAATCGCGAGACCGAAACTGATTCGCGTGACTATCTCGCCCAGCGCGGCCGCTTCGTCGAAGTCGACGGCGTGCCAAGCATCATCATGTGGGAAGGCCAGATCCATCAGATCGACGAAAATGACGCCTTGTCAGTTCTCAACTTCGACCAGTCCACATTTGATCTGACGCCATTCGTTGATGACAATGCCGCCGTCGTGCTGAAGGCATCCGACCGGTACCTGCACGAGCTGCTTTATATCGACACGACAAGCTATCAGGAGCTTCAGGACCAGGAAGCCTTCCTGTCCGAGGCCAATGCACGCCTGACCACACCGCTAGTTTCTATCGCAATGGCGCTCATCGCCGTGATGGCGGTGCTTGGTGGGGACTTTAGCCGACGCGGCTATTCGCGGCGCATAGCCTTCGCCACGGGCGGCGCGCTCCTTCTCGTGATCGTTCAGCTGGTTGTGCAATCGGCCAGCCGCAGCAGCATTGGCGCCAATGTAGCCCAGTGGTTTGTGCCACTTGGTACTGCGGCTGTGCTTTCACTCATCTTCTTCAAATGGCGTCTTAAAGTGCCATCACGTATCCTGGGAGCGGCGCGCTGATGCTTATGACCCGCATCCAGAGATACATTATCTGGCAGCTCCTCAGCGGGCTCGCCCTCGTTCTGGCCATCTTCACTGCAACGATCATGCTGGTCGACGTCGTCGAACAGCTTCGGACCGTTGGCGGCGACGTCGAACTGTCCCCGCTTGAGGCGGTCGGCCTCTCCTTCATGAAGCTTCCGGGCTTGATTGAGCAGACCCTGCCCTTTGCTGTCCTGGTGGCGGCCATGATCGCCTACAACCGCCTCAACACACGGTCTGAACTCTCCGTCATTCGCGCGAGTGGCCTGTCTGCATGGGAGTTTCTGGCACCTGTCATGGTGCTGGCGGTAGCGCTTGGCCTGTTCTCAATGATGGTCTTGAACCCACTCGGTGCCCAGCTATCGAGCCAGTTCGAACAGTCGCGCAACTCAATCCTGATTACAGGCGGGGTGCGGGTTGATTCGAGCCGCAATGACGTCTGGCTTCGGCAGGGCGATGGCAATTCGCAGATCGTGATCAGCGCCCAGTCTGTCGATGAAACCGGACAGATCTTTCAGGACGTGAAGATGATCGAGGAAAGCCGGGTTTTCCAGGATGGCCGGCCGACGGATCGCTATGAATTTGTCCGGCGCATTGATGCTGAGCGGGCGCGGATCACCGACGGGTTCTGGCAGATTGAAAATCTGGTCGAGAACATTCCCGGCCGCTCACCGGAGCGGATGGATGCGCTCGCCATTCCAACCGATCTCGACCCCGACCGACTGCTTGATCGGTTCACTTCGCCAAACACGATCGGCTTCTGGCGCCTGCCGGGCTTTATCCATCAGACCAGTCAGGCTGGCCTCGACTCCTCGCGGTTCAAGGTTCGCCTCTACGGGCTGACAGCGATGCCGCTCTTTTTCACGGCGATGGGGCTGATCGGTGCACTCGTCTGCTTGCGCATGTCGCGCCTTGGCGGGACGAGCCGTCTGGTGGCTACTGGATCGCTTGCTGCAGCTGGTGTCTTTTTCATCATGCAGTTCTCCTCCAGTCTTGGCGCGTCGGGTGCGCTGCCGCCGCTGATTGCGGCATGGGCACCTGCGGTCTTTGCGCTGTTTGCTAGCCTGGCTGTACTGGCATACCGCGAAGACGGTTGAGATTCCGCGGTCCTGTTGACACTGGCCGCCACCGCACACAAGTTCCGCCGCGCTCTGGAGGTCACCCTATATGAAAGTTGTCGTTGTCGAGTCGCCGGCGAAAGCGAAGACGATCAACAAGTATCTTGGCAAGGACTACAAGGTCCTCGCCTCTTACGGCCATGTCCGTGATCTTCCCTCCAAGGACGGCTCGGTCGATCCTGACAATGACTTCGAAATGGTATGGCAGGCCGATTCCAAATCGGCGAGCCGCATTCGCGATATCGCCGAGGCGACCAAGTCCGCCGACAAGCTCATTCTCGCAACTGACCCTGATCGCGAAGGTGAAGCCATCAGCTGGCACCTGCTTGAGGCGCTGGAAAAGCGCAAGGCGCTAAAAGGAATTCCGGTCGAGCGCGTCGTCTTTAACGCGATCACCAAGAATGCGGTGACCACTGCCATGGAGCAGCCGCGCGAGATCGACCAGGAGCTGGTGGATGCGTATCTCGCCCGCCGTGCGCTCGACTACCTCGTCGGCTTCAATCTCTCTCCGGTTCTCTGGCGCAAGCTACCGGGGTCTCGTTCCGCTGGCCGCGTCCAGTCTGTCGCCCTGCGC
Source organism: Henriciella algicola (assembly GCF_003576245.1). Lineage (GTDB taxonomy): Bacteria > Pseudomonadota > Alphaproteobacteria > Caulobacterales > Hyphomonadaceae > Henriciella > Henriciella algicola. The sequence continues at coordinate 97,626 of NZ_QWGA01000007.1, read as the reverse complement.
ATCATCTGCCAGCGCGAGCTTGAGATCGAGACTTTCCAGCCGCAGGAATACTGGTCCATCGAGGCTGACCTACGAGCCAAGGACGGGACGAGCTTCAAGGCCCGCCTTCACGCCCTTGATGGCGACAACCTCAAGAAATTCTCGCTTCCCGATGAGAAGAGCGCGACCGCGGCGCTCGAAGCGGTCAAAGTCGGCGGATATACCGTCAGCTCGGTTGAATCGAAGCCGGTCAAACGCAACCCGCCGCCGCCCTTCATCACCTCGACCCTGCAGCAGGAAGCCTCCCGCAAGCTCGGCTTTACGGCCAAGCGGACCATGGGCGCGGCTCAGAAGCTCTATGAGGAAGGCCGCATCACCTATATGCGGACCGACGGCATCAATATGGCCGAAGAGGCCTATCACGCCTCGCGCAAGCAGATCGAAAGCGACTATGGCGCCCGCTACCTGCCGGAAAAGCCACGCCGCTATTCCTCCAAAGCCAAGAATGCGCAGGAAGCTCACGAGGCCATCCGCCCAACCGATTTCTCCATCCGCCCCGAAGAGTATCGCGGCGATGGGGACCTGAAAAAGCTCTACACGCTCATCTGGCGCCGCGCGGTCGCCTCACAGATGGAAGCGGCGATTTTTGAGCGCACCACGCTCGACTTCATGTCGAAAGATGGCCGCGCCCAGCTTCGCGCAACCGGCCAGGTCGTCCAGTTTGACGGCTTCATCAAGCTCTACACTGAGGGCCGCGATGATGGCGACGAGGATGAAGACGCAGAAGGCCGCCTGCCAAAGATGAACGAGCGTGACCACGCCGACCTCATCGAAGCCAAATCTGACCAGCACTTCACCCAGCCGCCACCGCGTTTTACTGAGGCGTCGCTCGTGAAACGGCTGGAAGAGCTCGGCATCGGGCGTCCATCGACCTATGCGTCCACCCTGTCGACACTCGAAGACCGCGACTATGTACGCCTCGAGAAGAAGCAGTTGATTCCAGAGGACAAGGGCCGTCTCGTCACCGCCTTCCTCGAAAACTTTTTCGCGCGCTATGTTGAATACGACTTTACGGCCGAGCTTGAAGAGCAACTGGACGTCATTTCCGACGGCAAGCTCGACTGGAAAGCCTTTCTGCGTGAGTTCTGGGTCCAGTTTCAGGCAGCGATCGCGGAGACGAAAGAGCTCCGCGTTTCCAACGTTCTGGACGCGTTGAATGAGGCGCTCGGTCCTTACGTCTTCCCAAAGACGGACGAGAACGGCAATCCGAAAGAGAACCCGCGCGAATGTCCGCTTTGCGGCGAAGGCGAACTTTCGCTGAAGCTGGGCCGTCACGGCGCTTTCGTCGGCTGTTCGCGCTATCCCGATTGTAAGTTCACCCGTCCCTTCTCTGCCGACAGCGAGCAGGAAGGCGCCATCAATCCGGAGGGCGAAGAACTCGGCCTGCATCCCGAAACCGGAGAGCCGGTCTTCCTCAAGACGGGCCGGTTTGGCCCTTATGTTGAAATGGCCGGTGGCGAGGACGACAAGCCCAAGCGGACCAGTGTGCCGAAGGGATGGGACGCCAAAGCAGTTACGCTGGACCAGGGCGTGAAGCTGCTGTCTCTACCTCGCGACGTCGGTGAGCACCCTGATGATGGCGAGATGATCCGCGCCAATCTCGGCCGGTATGGCCCGTACGTGCAGCACCAACGCACCTTCGCGAATGTGCAGACCATCGAAGAACTATTCGATATTGGCCTCAACCGCGCAGTGACGCTGATCGAAGACAAGAAGGCCAAGCGAGGCGGTGGACGTGGGGCAACCCCGCTTAAGGAGCTTGGCAAACACCCTGCCGATGACGAGCCGATCCACGTCTATGAAGGCCGGTACGGGCCCTATGTGAAGCACAAGAAAACAAACGCGACCCTGCCAAAGGACGTGACACCAGATACGGTCACGCTTGAACAGGCTGTCGAGTTGATTGATGCAAAGGCGAAAAAGCCCGCGAAGAAGAAAGCTCCCGCGAAAAAGAAGCCAACCGCCAAGAAAAAGCCTGCGGCAAAGAAGACGACGACGAAATCGAAGAAGGACGACGGATAGGCGGTTGAATCGCTTTACAATCTGCTTCGTCGAACCAGATGTAGGCCAGTAACTTAATTCCCGGTGTGGGCGTCTGTCCGCACCTGAAAGACAGGATATTGAAGATGACTGAACCGAAACTGCCGGAAGAAGAAGCACGCCAGGGCGAAACGGGCAAAGGCGTGCGTTACGTCCTCATCGTTTCCACCATTGCCGCAGTGGTCGCACTCGGCCTGATCTTCGCCTTCGTCGTCTGATTTCAGGCTTCGAGCCTGAATGAATACGGGCAAATCGCGCAGAATCCCTTATATGGGTCGCATGAGTTTTCCCGATAGAGAAACAGTTCTCCAATTCATCGCCGACAATCCTTCAGCCACCACGAAGCAGGAAATTGCGCGTGGGCTGAAGGTAAAAGGTCGTGAGCGCCAGACATTGCGTCAGGTGCTCAAAGACCTTGAGAATGACGGCACGCTGGAGCGCACAGGCAAACGCGCCTGGGCGAAGACAGACACGCCGCCGCCGACAGGCGTCATTGTTTTTGAAGAGATCGACTCCGATGGCGAGTTGATCGGACGCAGTGTTGGACGCGATGGCGCGTTCGGCCCCCCTATTCGCTATGCAGGCTATAGCGGCCGCACCAAGGGGCCTGCCCCCGGAGTCGGCGACAAAGGCCTTGCCCGCATCAATGAGGCGAATGGCGAATACCACGCAAAGCTCCTGAAGCTGTTTGAGCAGCGCGACGAGGAGACGTCACTCACCGGCCGTTTTGAGAAGACGCCGCGCGGCGGCCGGGTTGTCCCGGCGAGCCGCAAGGACAAGCGTACCTTCCTGATCGACGGCACGGATGCCAAGGGTGCTGAGGACGGCGACCTCGTCACAGCCATGCCGAAGCCTGGCAGACCAAACGGTCCAGCCTTCGGCGTCGTGACAGAGATCATCGGGCGAATGGACGACCCTCGCGCGGCGTCCCTGCTCGCGATCCATGGCCACGATATCCCGGTCGAATTTCCAAACGACGTCCTCAACGAAGCCCAGACGATCAAACCGCTGGACAGCCCGCGCGAGGACCTGACCCACATACCGCTGATCACGATCGACCCGCACGATGCGCGCGACCATGACGACGCGGTCTATGCCGAAAAGGTCAAAGATGGCTGGAAGGTCATTGTCGCGATTGCTGACGTCGCGGCCTATGTGAGGCCCGGTACCGCTCTTGATCGCGAAGCACAGAAACGCGGTAACTCGACCTATTTCCCGGACCGGGTCGTGCCGATGCTGCCTTTTGAGCTCTCGGCTGACGCCTGTTCTCTCGTCGACAATCAGGACCGCCCCTGCATGGCGGTCGAAATGAAATTCGACAAATCAGGTACCAAACGCTCGCACCGCTTCATCCGCGGCACGATGCGCTCGCATGCCAAGCTTTCCTATGAGGAAGCGCAGGCCGCGATTGACGGAAAGACAGGCGGCGAAGGCGAGAAATGGCTGGAGCCAGTGCTGAAGCCACTTTGGGGCGCCTATGAGGCGCTTGGAGAGGCCCGAGCCCTGCGTGCGCCGCTTGCGCTCGACCTGCCTGAGAAACGCGTTGAAATCAGTGAGGACGGCAAGGTTACCGGCATCATCGAGAAAGAACGCTTCGACGCGCATAAGCTGATCGAAGAGTTCATGATCCAGGCCAATGTTGCGGCCGCAGAGACGCTGGAAAAGCTAGGCTCTCCCCTGCTCTACCGCGTCCATGACCAGCCGTCTGATTCAAAGCTCGCCGCCCTGTCTGACTTCCTGCAAACGCTGGATATCAAGTGGCCGCTCGGCGAGCGTCCGCAGACCCACCGCTTCAACCGGCTGCTGAACGACCATGCCGAAGGCGAACATGCCGGCACGATCTCCGAGATTGTCCTGCGGTCGCAAGCACAGGCCGTCTATTCGCCGGAGAATAATGGGCACTTCGGTCTCAACCTGACAAAATATGCCCACTTCACCTCGCCGATCCGCCGCTACAGCGACCTTATCGTCCACCGGGCGCTGATCTCGTCGCTCGGTATGGGTGAGGATGGCCTGACCAAGGAAATGGCGGCCTCGCTCGAAGACATTGCCAGCCACCTAGTCGCAACCGAGCGCCGCTCCATGGCGGCAGAGCGCGAAGCCACGGACCGTTATCTCGCCCTCTACCTCGCAGACAAGGTCGGCGCAGAGTTCGAAGGCCGAATCACAGGCGTCACACCTGCCGGTCTCTTCATACGGCTGGGCAGCACGGGCGCAGACGGCTTCTCGCCGATTTCGAAGCTCTCCGATGATTACTGGGTGCACGATGAAGGGGCGATGGCCCTCATCGCGCGCGGATCCGGCAAACGCTTCGAGATGGGTCAGGTCGTGAAGGTAGAACTTGCTGAGGTGACGCCGCTACAAGGCGGCCTCCTGCTCAAGGTGCTGTCTCCTCCGCGTCCCAGAAAGCCCGGAGAAAAGCCGCCCTCCTCGCGCGGGGGCAGGTCTGGTCCGCCGGGCCGCTCGCGTGGCAAGATGTCCAAAGCGCGCAAAAAGACGCGACAGAAAGCCTCCCGTAAAAAGGGAGCCAAGGGAGGAAAGAGCTGATGGCCGGAAAACTCGGCACAGCCTTCGACAAGGAAGGGGACGGCGACGTCATCCAGACGGACCGTCCAACGCCCCGCCCCAAGGACGCCGCAACGCTCATTCTCGTGCGGCGCGATCAGGCACAGCCGCGACTGCTTATGGGCAAGCGCTCTGGCAAGCACACTTTCATGCCGGACAAATACGTCTTTCCGGGCGGCCGCGTGGATACCGCAGATGGGCGTGTCCCTTCGCTCAGCGAATTGCGGGAAACCGAACACCAGAAAGTGGCGCACAAGACGCGCCGCAAGCCACGCGCGTTTGGCCTGACCGCGATCCGCGAGACCTTCGAGGAGACCGGCCTGATCGTCGGCCGCGCCAGCGACTTTCCCGGCCAGCCAGCAAGCGACTGGCAGAAATACGCTGAACAAGGCGCAGCACCGTGTCTTCAGGGCTTCACCATGATCGGGCGCGCAATCACCCCGCCCTATCGGCCGAAGCGCTTCGATGCGCGCTTCTTCATGGCAGAGGCCGAGGATGTCCTCATCGATGAGCGCCCAGCGGTGGACGGTGCCGAGCTGCACGACCTGCAATGGGTGACTCTTTCGGACGCCCTCGCGCTCGATCTGCCGAACGTCACACGCTTCATGCTGGGCGAAATCGGTGAGCGCCTGAAGCAGAAGGATGTGAGCGAATTGCGCCCGCCATTCCTTCGCTGGACAGCCGGTGGCCACTCACAGGATCGTATCTGAGCTACTGGGTGGCATAGCCTGCGGACAGGCGCTTGACTTTACACGGCCACCCCTCCATTAAGCGCCCTTCGATTTCTCAGAACACTCGCGAGAGCAACCGTCATGGCAAAGCCGACAACCATCAAGATTCGCCTGAACTCGACTGCCGGGACGGGTTTTTTCTACGTCACGAAAAAGAACCCGCGCAACATCACCGAAAAAATGGTGATGCGGAAGTACGACCCAGTTGCGAAGAAGCACGTCGAATTCAAGGAAGGCAAGATCAAGTAGGATCTTCCTGAAGACGAATTCTGAACGAGCCGGGCCGAGTGTCCGGCTTTTTCTTTTTCGCGTTACGTAATTGCGCTTATGGACTCACTGCCCGTCTCAGTTGTTATGTAACTGAAGACAGGAGGTGTCCCATGGCTCTCGAATTCAACAAGGTTATCGCCGTCATCGACATTGATGACCACCTTGCCCCCATGATCATGAAAACCGCCGCGTCGCTCACCGCGTCGTCTGGCGAGCTCCATGCCATCGATTCGAACCCGTTTATCACGACGTTTGAGTCGCCATATGCGGCAGGTGCGATCGAAGCTGATGCGAAGGCCCATCAGGCCGACGCAGACAGGCGCCAGGAAGCGATGGAGGCTCTCACCGCCACATACTCTCCGGCCGCAACCGTCGCTGTCCTCGACGGCGATCCATCACGTGATGCCGCAAGTTATGCGAAGAAGATCGATGCTGACCTGATCGTGATCGGTTCGCATCAGAAGACATGGTGGAAGCGCCTGCTTCTGGGCTCAGAAAGCTCTGACATGCTGCGTGAAGCGCCGTGCGCGGTCTTTGTGGTGACAGAGGCCTACACGAAACGTCTGGGCGCTTAACAGCGTCCTTGGCGCCGCAGCTTAGGCCGCGAGGCTCTTGACCTGGTTTCGGCCAGCCGATTTCGCCTTGTAGAGCGCGTCATCCGCGCGGCGCATCATATCGGCAATGGTGTCCTCATCGCCCAGGAAGGTCGCAACACCAGCGCTGACCGTCACTTCCAGCGCGCTGGCACTACGGGTACCGCCATCAAACGTTTCCGCCGCAATGGCACGCCGGATACGCTCAGCAGCCGAGCATGCGAGATCGCCGCCTGTCTCCGGCATGATGACGAGGAACTCTTCGCCGCCTGGACGACAGACAATATCCTTCGGGCGGACATTGGCCATGATCCGCTCAGCAAATTCCTTCAACACGCGATCACCGGCTTCGTGACCATAGACGTCGTTGACCTTTTTGAAATGGTCGATGTCCACCGACACGACGGACAGCGGCGTGCCGCCCATGGAAGAGCGCTTCATCCAGAGGCTCAGTTGATTGTTCATATACCGTCGGTTGTAGAGCCCGGTGAGCTGGTCAATGACCGACAGCTCCAGTCCGCGGTCGACCCTGTTCCGCAGGATCTCAACGTAACGCGACCGACGGGTCTGCGTACGAATACGCGCGAGCAATTCTTCTACGGCGAGCGGCTGCTGAATAACATCGCTCGCTCCGAGCTCCAGCGCCCTTCCCGCAAGATCAACATCGCGCTCGTCCACCGTCACAATGATGGACAGGGCGCGCGTGGCATCATTCGTTCTCAAATGGGCGCAGAGCCGAAGCGGGTCATAACCCTGATTGCTCATCCCCAGGAGGACCACGTCGAGTTTCTCATTGCCGGACTGTTTCAGGCCATCTGCCTGGTCCAGCGTAAAGACGCGGTGCCCGGCCTGTTCCAGCGGGTCGCGCAGGCGCTTTATGTTGTACGGGCTGGTATCGACAACGAGGACGTTTACCGGCCGGTTCAGCGTCGATGCTTCGTCTTCGCTGAATGCACCGATCTTGACCCCGCTTGCCTCGCGCTGGCGCAGCTCGTTGGTCACCGCATTATAGCGCAGCAAGGCATTGAGCCGCGACATAAGGGCGAAGTCATCGACAGGCTTGGTCAGGAAATCATCGGCGCCCGCATCGAGCCCGCGCACGCGGTCAGCGGTCTCACTCAACGCAGTCAGCATGACGACCGGAATGTGGGCCGTTTCAGGCGAGGCCTTCAGCTGGCGGCAGACTTCATAGCCATCCATGCCGGGCATCATCACGTCGAGCAGAATGATTTCAGGCGCAGAACTGTGTGCGACCTCCAGCGCGTGCGGGCCGTTTTCAGCCAGAAGGACCGAATAGTACTTGGCTTCCAGCTTGGCCTGCATGAGGCGCCGGTTGGCAAGAATATCGTCTACGACAAGGATACGTGCGCTCATGCGGCCTGCCTGTCTGAGATCAGACTATCAACAGTCGACCGGAAAGACCGCATCTGTATTGGCTTGGAGAGGTAGGCTTCACACCCTGCTTCGCGCACCAGCTTCTCGTCGGCGCGCATGGCGAAGGCAGTCACCGCGAGGACCGGAATAGACGCTATCGTCTCGTCATCCTTTATCCAGCGGGTTATATCGAGACCAGAAACATCCGGCAGCTGGATGTCCATGACGATCAGGGCCGGCTTGTGCTCGCGCGCTAGTTCGACGGCGCGCGCGCCATCGCGGCATTGCAGCGTATCGTATCCAAAGGCATCGAGCAGGTCACAGAACAGGCGCATGTTCAGTTCGTTGTCTTCAACAACGAGTACCTTTTTGCGTGCGCCGCTCATCATGTCCCCGTCTAATCCCCCAAAATTGAACAATTCCTCAACGGCATACTTACCCATAAGAGTCTTAATCTATGTTTTAAGTCGTCGCCCGAACTTGCCTGAAGACCCGGAACATGAGAAGAACATTCATGGCGTCGCTTTGCCGTGACTGTTCAGCAGTCCACTTCTCAAAAATCGTTAAGTGCCCGTCCTGTAGCAGCGACCGGATCATTTTTCATGAGCGGCTGGAGGAGCTTTGCGTTGCCCACATCGACTGCGACGCCTTCTACGCCGCTATAGAAAAAAGAGACAATCCGGAGATAAGGAATCGCCCGGTGATTGTGGGCGGCGGTCAGCGCGGCGTCGTCGCGACCTGCTGCTATATTGCCCGCCTTGACGGTGTCCGCTCCGCCATGCCGATGTTCAAGGCGCTCAAGGCCTGCCCGAATGCTGTCGTCGTCCGGCCCGACTTTCGCAAGTATTCGGCCGTTTCGCTCGAGATCAGGCAAAAGCTCGGAGCTCTGAGCCCAATGGTGCAGATGGTGAGCATTGATGAAGGCTACATCGACCTCTCCGGCACCAAGCGGCTTCACGCGCATTTGCCCGCTGCCCTCCTCGCCACGCTGGCGCGCGATATCGAACGGGATCTGCAGATCACCATCTCGATCGGCCTGTCAGAGAATCGCTTTCTCGCAAAGATGGCGAGCGAGATCGACAAGCCGCGCGGCTTCGCAGCCTTCTCCCGCGCGGATGCCAAGGATGTTCTCGGCCCCATGCCGGTAAGCGCCATTCATGGCGTCGGACCGGCTTTCGCTTCGCGCCTCTCGAAAGACGGCCTGAACCTGATCGGCGATGTCCAGCGCAAAGACCGCGCCGACATGATGCGCAAATATGGTGAAAGCGGCCAGCACCTGTGGGACCGGTCGCATGGGATAGACAATCGCCGCGTTTCACCTGACAGGGAAAGAAAATCAGTCTCCTCGGAGCGGACCTTCAACAGTGACATCTCTGACCCGCAGATTCTCGACGACCGCCTGTGGTCGGTCTGCGAGGAAACAGCCACCCGCGCCAAGGCTCACGGCGTGGCAGGCTATGTCGTGACACTGAAACTCAAGACGAAGACATTCCGGAGCCTGACCCGAAGTGTCACGCTTTCCGAGCCTACTCAGCTCGCCCAGACGCTGTTCCGGGTCGCCCGCCCGCTGCTGCAGCGTGAGACTGCGGGAACGACAGCCTACCGGCTGATCGGCATCGGCATTTCAGACCTGCATCCTGCGGGCCACGACCAGATCGACCTGATCGATCCGGGCGTCGCCAAACGGGCCGCTGCAGAGCGCGCGATGGACAAGGCGCGCGGCAAGTTCGGCAATCAGGCCGTGCAGACAGGTCGCGCCATGCGGCTGGAGCGACGAAAAAACACGCCCGACTGAACCTCGCCTTGCCCGGTACCAAGGCATATGTCTAAGAGGGTCACGCGTATCAACTACCGGAGTCGCCCGTCCATGAGCACACCTGAAGCCCGCCTGATCAATCTCGGCATCACGCTACCAGAGCCCATGAAGGCGGTCGCCAACTATGTGCCCTTCGTCATCTCCGGCCAGCATCTGTTTGTCTCTGGTCAGGTTAGCTCCACCCCGGATGGCCTTGTAACGGGCCGCCTTGGTGAAACCATGGACCTGCCCGCAGGGCAGGAAGCCGCACGCCGCTGTGGCATCAACCTGCTGGCGCAATGCAAGGCCGCGCTGGGAGACCTTTCGAAGGTCAGCCGCGTTGTAAAACTCGGCGGCTTTGTGAACGCCCACCCGCTTTTCACGGACATCCCACAGGTCATCAATGGCTGCTCTGACCTCATGGTCGATGTGTTTGGTGATGCCGGGCGTCATGCGCGCTCCGCAGTGGCCTGCCCGACCTTGCCCCTCGGCGTTGCCGTGGAAATCGACGGGATTTTTGAAATTACAAACTGAGGACCGATTTGGCCGAACGATTCAATCTGCTCGACTACCACTATGCTCATCGCGGACTTTGGTCCGCAGACACCTATCCAGAGAACAGCCTTGAGGCGATCCTGGCTGCAGGGGGCGGTGGAATCGGCTGCGAGATTGATGTTCGCCCGGCGGCCTGCGGCACGCCCGTCGTTTTCCACGACTCAACACTGCAGCGGATGACCGACGCCAAAGGGCTTGTCGCAAACCATTCAGCTGAAGAGCTCACCAAGCTAACCCTGAAGGGCAATGGCACATTCGCGACGCTGGATCAGCTTCTGGATGCCTGGACCGCAGACACCCCGCTCCTCATTGAGATGAAAATCGATGGGGAAACTGACGCTGAAGGGTTCACGGCACTTGTGGCAGAGCGCGTAGAGGCCTTTGACGGGCGCGCGGCCTTGATGAGCTTCAGCCGCCGCGCGGTCTCCGCTATCCCGTCCAGCATCATGAAAGGCGCGCTGATCCTACCCAGCCGCATGTCGCAGGACATCACACTTCAGGCGCTCGTCAGCACATCTGCCGCCCTCATGCCTGACTATATCGCCGCCCACTGGTCGGACGCGCGCGAGGCCCAGACGACGGCGACAGACTACGGCCTGCCTCTCGTTGTCTGGACAGTCGACACGGCCGAGCGTGCGCAAGAGCTGAAATCCCTTCCCATCGCGCAGATATTTGAGGGCTTCGATCCCGCCTTTGTCAGGCCGGAGGCGTGAGCTAGATTCCGCTCCATGGATGAACCGCGCCTGGAAATCAGACTGATCAACAGCCTCGATGAGGTCAGCGCCGAGGAATGGAACGCGGTCGCCAACCCGCCTAGCGAGCCCTATGACCCCTTCCTGAGCTGGCAATTCCTGCAAGCCATGGAGGAGAGCGGCGCAGCGTCGCCTGAGACCGGGTGGGCACCCCATCATATCATAATCGAGCAGGCGGGACGCGGGTTATGCGGGGCGATGCCGCTTTACCTGAAGTCCCACTCACAAGGTGAGTTCGTCTTCGATCATAGCTGGGCCGATGCCTACGAGCGCGCAGGTGGGCGCTACTATCCAAAACTTCTCTCCGCCGTTCCGTTCACGCCAGTGACAGGACGGCGGCGGCTCGTGCGTCCGGGGCCGGATGCCGTGCGCATCAGCGAGGCTCTGCTTGGCGCGGCTGTGAAGATCGCCGCCGACAACGATATCTCTTCGCTGCACATCAACTTCCTGACAGGCGAAGAGGCGCTGCGCCTCGACACAGCAGGCCTCCTCATCCGCACCGACCAGCAATTCCACTGGAAGAATGATGGCTATGAAAGTTTCGACGATTTCCTGAACGCGCTCTCATCGGCGAAACGCAAGAATCTCCGCAAAGAGCGGCGGCGCGCGCAGGAAGGCCTGACCTTCCGCCACATCACCGGCAGCGACATCACCGAGGACCATTGGGACATCTTCTATGAGTTCTACATGGACACCGGCGCGCGCAAATGGGGCTCGCCCTATCTCAACCGGGAAACATTCTCGCTGCTTGGCGAACGCCTTGCCGACGATATCCTGCTGATCTTCGCCGAAGAGGATGGTGAACCTATCGCAGGCGCGCTGAACATGATTGGCGGCGACCGGTTGCTCGGTCGCTATTGGGGCACTGTCTCTGCGCGGCCCATGCTGCATTTTGAAACCTGCTACTATCAGGCCATCGATTTTGCCATTGCGCGCGGCCTGAAGACGGTCGAGGCAGGCGCCCAAGGCGGCCACAAGCTCGCGCGCGGCTATGTGCCGGAAACCACCTATTCAGCCCACTGGATCGCCCATGAAGGCCTCGCCGACGCCGTTGGGGAATATCTCGGCCGCGAACGCCAGATGGTTGAAAGGGAAGCCGACTTTCTACGTGAGAGAACGCCGTTTAAGAAAGACGGATGAGTTCTCTCGTCACGATTCGGCGCTGCGCCACTTTGCCTGAAGCGCTGGTGTGCAAAAGCCTACTCGAAGCAGCGGGCATCCACGCCGCGGTCGAGAACTACTACCACGCATCGAATGACTGGCTGCTCATTCCCGGCCTGCAGGGCGTCAGCGTCGCTGTGCCATCGACGGACTATGACGCCGCAAAACGCCTCATCATAGATGCTGCCGAAGCAGGCCCAGACGCGCTCGGAGCTGAGTTCGGCGCCTATCAAAAACCTCGGCGCTACGGAGTCGCCGCACTCTGGTACATGATCCTTCACCAGCTGGGCATCGCCCTGTTCGTGCTGATGTATCTCTTCTACGGCGTGATCCTGCTACTCCGCGCGGTACTCCCGGAAATCTGGTTCAGGGCCAAACCCTCACCATCGGGACGAGACTGGATTCCGGAAGTCTCCGCAGGCAACTTCAACCCAATAATCGCGGCGGACTGGAACGCTGAGGGCTTCCTGTTCGTCTTCTTCGTGATCCTTGTCTTCATGGCAGACCGCCTGATAAAGCCTAAGGCAGATATTGAGGACGACGCTGAATGACACTTCACGGGAAGTACGATCAGGACAACATCTTCGCCAAAATGCTGCGCGGAGAGATGCCATGCGTGAAAGTGTTCGAAGACGATGTGGCCCTCGCCTTCATGGACATCTTCCCGCAGACGACTGGCCACACGCTGGTCATTCCGAAGGACGTAAAGGCGCGCAACTTCCTTGAGCTGAAGCCGAAGAAAATCGGGCCCTATATGGAGCGCGTCCAGACGGTCGCGAAGGCAGTGGAAAAGGCGCTGGAGCCCGATGGCCTTCGCATCCTGCAGTTCAACGGAGCACCCGCGGGCCAGACGGTCTACCACCTCCACTTCCATATCCTGCCCATCATGGAAGGCCAGACCGGCCGCCCCCATGCCAGCGGTGAGCCAGCCGACACTGAAGAGCTGAAAGCGCTCGCGGACAAGATTGCGGCGTACCTGTAAGCAGGCCCGCCATTAGCAGCGTCCCTCTCGATGAGCGCAGCTCATCTGAGAGTCCATCACCTGCCCTATCAACAATCGCCATCGAGGCGGACGCCGGATGGCTCCTCCGCTTGAAGTGACTGCAAGGCTAAAGCCCCAGCTTCTGCTTCAGGATCTCGTTCACCGCTTGAGGGTTGGCCTTGCCGCCGGACGCCTTCATCACCTGACCGACAAACCAACCCATCGACTTCGGTTTTTCCTTCACGGCCGCGGCCTGCTCAGGGTTCTCGGCGATGATCTGATCGACGATGGCTTCAATGGCGCCCGTGTCCGTCACCTGCTTCAGGCCATGCTTTTCGACGATATCGCCGGGGTTGCCCTCGCCATCGATCATGCGGGCGAAGACGTCCTTGGCGATCTTGCCTGAAATCGTGTCGTTCGAGATGAGGTCGACAAGCTCGCCCAGCTGGGCGGCGGACACCGGGCTATCTGACAGCTCAAGGTCTTCGCGATTGAGATAGCCGAACAGCTCCTGGCTGACCCAGTTTGCGGCGAGCTTTGCATCACGGCCCTTGGCGACAGCTTCGAAGAACTCTGCGCGTTCGCTATCGGCGGTCAGCACGCCGGCATCATAGCGCGACAGACCGTACTCGCTTTCAAAACGCGCGCGCTTCTCATCCGGCAGTTCCGGAAGGCTCGCCTTGATGTTCTCGATGAAGAGATCGTCAAATTCGAGCGGCAGAAGGTCCGGGTCGGGGAAGTAGCGATAATCGTGAGCGTCTTCCTTGGAGCGCATGGAGCGCGTCTCGCCCTTGTTCGGATCGAACAGACGGGTTTCCTGATCGACCTTGCCCCCGCTTTCGAGGATCTCGATCTGACGGCGCGCTTCATACTCAATTGCCGCCTGGATGAAGCGAAACGAGTTCATGTTCTTGATCTCGCAGCGGGTGCCAAGATGGCTGAAGTCGCCCGTCTCGCGGAATTTTTCGTACGCGCCCGGTTTGCAGACCGACACGTTTACGTCCGCACGCAGATTACCCTTCTCCATGTCACCGTCGCAGGTGCCAAGAGCGACCACGATGGACTTGAGCTTCTTGACGTAAGCCGCTGCTTCCAAAGGCGTTCTGACGTCCGGCTTGGAGACGATTTCCATAAGCGCAACACCGGAGCGGTTGAGGTCCACATAGGTCGCCGTCGGGTCCATGTCGTGAATGGACTTACCTGCATCCTGTTCAAGGTGAAGGCGCTCAATCCGTACAGGGAAGGAATAGGCCGGGTCGCCATGCGCAGGCTCGACATCCACTTCAATCTCGCCCTCGCCCACAATCGGGTGGTCGAACTGGCTAATCTGATAGCCCTGCGGAAGATCCGGGTAGAAATAATTCTTCCGGTCAAAGCGGGACCATTTGTTGATCTTCGCCTTGAGGCCGAGGCCGGTGCGCACCGCCTGCTCAACGCACTTCTTGTTGATGACTGGCAGCATGCCAGGCATTGCCGCATCGACGAGCGAAACATTGCAGTTAGGGTCCGCGCCAAATTCGGTCGAAGCGCCGGAAAAGAGCTTCGCTTCAGACGCAACCTGCGCGTGGACTTCAAGGCCCATCACAAGTTCCCAGTCTCCGGTATCGCCCTTCAGCGTATAGGTCGGCCGCTCGCTCATATTGCGTGGTCCTTCAAGCAGTTTCTGCTTGCTACATAACGGGCGAATAGCGCCCGTGCCACCCCGAATTGCGGCTCGATCAGAGGCCGAATTTGCGGTCGAGGCTGAGCGTATCGTCTTCCCGGAAAGCCATCAGGATGAGCGTGCCAGCGAAAACGGCGAGTGAAGGGAAGAACAGGACCTGCCGGGAGCTTTCATCCAGGAGATAGAGCCCCAAAGGATCGAGGATGTACTTCCAGATTACGAGAACCCCGAGGCCTAGGATAACCGCTTGGGCTGGGTATACATATTTGCGAAACAGTCCGGCGACCACGGCAAGACCGATTACCACTTGCAGAATGCCCCACGGCAGCTGCAACCAGTCCATACTGACGGTGCCGCCATAATACTTATCGGAGACTCCAACAGCAGCGGCGGGCGACATGATCTTGATGAGCCCCCAGATCACAAGCAACAGACCTGTGCCAGCGCGCATCAGCAACAAGGAAATGGATTTCATGGTTCAGCCTCCAGATTTGCGACCTAAGTGGGCCGGGCGGAGCAGAACCTCAAATCACGATTACGTTCCCGGCAGGGCCTATTTGCCCTGTTTCTTCTGCGCCGCCGCCACACGCGCCTTACGGGCCGCCATCCGGTCCTTGATATTAGCGCTAAGGCGGCTTGGCGTCTCAGCCTCTTCAGCCTTGCGTTCGCGGCGATACTGGATCCGCTCAACGAAGATTGCGCCGCGTAGCGAGATGTAAAGCGCAGCGACAACGGCAGCGAGCCAGTACATCCGCGTGCGTGGGTGGAATGGGTTCACCCCATTGTACCAGGCCATCGACAGGATCAGCAGGACCATGAAGACAAAGGCAAGGACGGCGTAGAGCGCGGTTCTGGTTTTTCTCGACATGAAGACCTTCTAGCATTCGCCTGCACAGGCCGTCACGCTCACAGATGCGTTACGAGGCTCAGTCTCGTTCGTCCCAGCCATCGGCGATGGGCAGCAGAGGCAACAGCACCAGGAATAGCGCGAACAGGAACAGGATAGCAGGCACGGCAAAGCCTCTCGGCCCATCCGTCGCCGACTGCACAGTGGCAGCATGAACACCAAGCCCAGCAAGCAATGCCGCGAGAGGCCAGCGGACCGCGCGAGAGCGGAAAAGCCTCAGCGAGAACAGGCCGGTTGTGATCTTTTCGAGAAAGTTGCGGTGGCCACGCGTCGACATGGCCTCCAGACTACCACCACTTCTGAGGCTTTGCCACGAAGCCTGCCGCTTCCTCGATGGCACCAGCCACGCGGAAGCAGGACGCCTCATCCAGCGCCTTGCCGATGACCTGCAGGCCGAGCGGAAGTCCTTGGCTATCCAGCGCCGCAGGCACCGAAATGCCCGGCAGGCCGGCAAGATTTGCGGTCACCGTGAAGATGTCGTTGAGGTACATCTGAACCGGGTCGGCTTTCTCGCCATAAGCGAAGGCAGCAGATGGACAGGTCGGCGTCAGGAGCGCATCACACTTCTCGTACGCCTCAATGAAATCATTGAGAATTTTCGTGCGGACCTTTTGCGCGCGCAGGTAATACGCGTCGTAATAGCCGGACGAGAGAACATAGGTGCCGATCATCAGGCGGCGCTGGACTTCCGCGCCAAAGCCTTCAGAGCGCGTACCCTCATAGGTATTCACCAGATTGTCGCCCTGAACGCGCGTGCCATAGCGCATGCCATCGTAACGCGCGAGGTTCGATGAGGCCTCAGCCGGGGCCACGATGTAATATGCTGGCAGCGCGTATTTCGTGTGGGGCAGCGAAACGTCGACGATCTCGGCGCCCTGCTCTTCCAGCCACTTTACGCCCTGGGTCCACAGCGCTTCGATTTCGTCAGGCATGTTGTCGACGCGGTATTCCTTTGGAATGCCGATCTTCATGCCTTTGACGCCCTGCTTTACGCTTTCGCGCCAGGCCGGAACAGGCTCTGGCAGCGAAGTCGAATCCTTTGCGTCATGGCCACACATGGCTTCCAGCAGGATGGCGCTGTCCTCGACCGTCTTGGCGATCGGGCCAGCCTGATCAAGCGAGGACGCAAACGCGACCATGCCATAGCGGCTCGCGCGGCCATAAGTCGGCTTGATGCCGACAGTCCCGGTAAAGCTTGCAGGCTGGCGAATGGAGCCGCCCGTGTCCGACGCCGTGGCACCGAGACAGAGATCTGCCGCCACAGCTGCCGCAGAGCCACCCGAAGACCCGCCCGGGGTCAAATTCTGGTTAGAGCCTTCACGGCGCCAAGGGTTTGCCGGCGGGCCAAAACGAGATGTCTCGTTCGATGAGCCCATGGCGAACTCATCCATGTTGAGCTTGCCGAGCATGACTGCGCCGCGATCCCAGAGTTGCTGCGTCACAGTCGACTCATAGGTCGGGGTGAATTCGCCCAGAATGTTCGAACATGCCGTAGTGCGGACATCCTTGGTGCAATAAAGGTCCTTCACGCCAAGAGGGGCGCCTTCGAGCGCTCGTGCCTCACCCGCAGCGATCTTCGCATCTGCCGCATCCGCCATTGCCAGCGCCTTTTCAGGCGTCTTCACGACATAGGCGTTCAGCGTGTCGTTCGATGCCTCGATCTCCTTGATGAAAGCCTCGGTCAGTTCGCGCGAGGAAAAAGCCTTGGCAGACAGCCCATCGAGGGCCGCAGCAAGCGTGAGTTTCGTGAGGTCGGTCATCTGGCAAGGATCCACAAGAATAGGTTTGCGCCTTCGTATGCTGGCCGGGCTGGAGAGTTCAAGTCCCGGTGACTGAAACGACGCATTTGAACTGGAGATGCTACCCAGTCGTTTAGTTGCGATATAGACTGCGCACTCTCGCGCCAGTTGCAGATCGGAGGAAACACATGAACCGCACGAAACTTCTCTTCGCCCTTCCGGCCAGCGCCCTCTTCGCCCTTGCCGCCTGCACCTCGCAGCCGGACGCCGGCAAAGACGAGCCTGAAGCCTGGCGAACCGATGCACGCCTTGGCGAACAGGTCGACAGGGTCTGCTTTGCGTCGAACATCGACAGCTTCCGGATGACAACGCGCAATAGCGTCATCGTCGAAGAAGGCGTGAACGATGAATACCTCATCGAGACAGTGGGCAGCTGCTACGACCTCGACGGCGCCAACTCGCTCAGCTTCGACACGTTTCCCGGTGCGAGCTGCGTCACGAAAGGCGATTCGATCTATGCTTACCGCAGCGCATTTGGCCCTGACCGGACGGACATTCCACCGGCACGTTGTCCAATCAGAGCCATCTATGAATGGAATGAAGATGCAGCTGAGGGCGAGCAGGAATAGCGAAGTGGATGCTGGCGCATCGTCGTGCCCAACGGCCGTCAAACCCTAACATTTCGATTAATCGCTTTGATGCCTATGCTATTCGGTATACATTAGGGGTTGAGCGCAAGCGGTTTGCAGCTCTTGAGCAATGAGGAGTTATCCCATGAAAACCTTCGCAACGATCAGCGCGGCAACAGCGGCGTCCATGATGTTTGGTGCTGCAGCGATGGCTGAAGCTCCGAATGCGGGACCGGATGACTATCTCAATGATGTGCGTCTCGGCGAAAAGGTCGACCGCATCTGCTTTCGCGATCAGATCAACGATTTCCGCGAAGGCACAGAGAGCACGATCATCGTCGAGCGCGGCGCGAAGGATTACCTGATCCAGACCGACAAGCCGTGTAATGAACTCGACGGCGCGCAGACAATCTCGCTCAACAACGCCTTTTCAAGCGGACGCTGCGTCACCTCGTATGACCGCTTCTCCGCCTCCAAGAACACTTTTGGCAACGCAAGCGACCCGGCCTATCTCTGCCGCATCAAAGCCATTTACGAATGGAATGAAGACGCGCTGAGCACGGACGTCGCTTCAGTCGATTGAGGCCTTCAGTAAAGGAGACGTCCATGCGTACTCTGATTCCAGCGACATTTGCGGCAGCTACGCTCGCAGCATGCACGAACACTCAGGCAGTTGCACCAACATCAGTCGCATCCATGTCGTACCTCGCAGACTCTCGCATAGGCACCGAACGGGCGGAAGTGTGTGGCATTCAACCGACCTTCGCCTACCGCGAAACGACAGATCGGACCGTGATCGTAAGAGCATCAACCGGGCAGGAATATCTGATTGAAACTGATGATCCATGCAGCGAGCTCGCTGGCACATTGAATCTCGCTGTTGAGCGTGAACGAAATGGCGAATGCCTGAGCAATCAACAGCGTCTTGTGGCCCAGTCCTATAGCGGTTTCACCGCTGGTATTCCCGATTCAGGGTTCCAGAGCAGCTGCAAGATCAAAGCGATCTATGAATGGAACGAGCATCAGTTGCCGACTGAGGTCGCTTCACTCCAGTAGAATTGAACAATTTGAAACGAGAAAGCCCCGCAGACGCGTTCACGTCTGCGGGGCTTTTTTTTTCTGATTGCTGTCAGAAGTATCCGACCGAATAAATCGTTGGTCGGCGCCACGCCGCGCGCCTGTTACGGGGTTTCGGGTCAGCACCGCCCAGAAAGCAAGTGCCGAGCAAACGCCTAAATTACTTTCTTATTCGACCGACTTCGGAACGACGAAGAAGCCGTCTTCGCTCTTTGGCGCATTTGCCAGCACCTGGTCCTGAATGTTGCCGTCGGTAATAACGTCATCGCGCATCGGCAGCGTTGCATCGACGACAGAGGTCATCGGTTCGACCCCATCGACATCCACTTCGTTCAGCTGCTCGATCCAGCCCATGATGGAGGTGAGCTCGTTGGCCAACGGCTCCAGACGGTCCTCGCTCACGGCAATGCGCGACAGGCGGGCTACCTTGCGGACATCTTCCTTCGTGACACTCATGAGCGGGTCTCCAATCGACAGAACCGTGCGATACGCGCTAGGCAGGGCAAATTCAAGAGAAGGGGGCACAGAGCCTCACATGGCGACCATCGACCTGTTCGATCTTCCACCCAGCGGGCCGCTGATCGGCATTGACCCCGGCTCCAAAACGCTGGGCATCGCCGCCTGTGACGCAGGCCGCCTGATCGCCTCGCCCATCGAGACCATCAAGAAGGGCCGCAAGCTTGGCCCTTCCCTCGACCGCCTCTTCGAAATCATCGATCAGAGAAAGACGGTCGGCCTCGTCATGGGCCTGCCGCTCAATATGGATGGAAGTGAAGGTCCGCGCGCCCAGTCGGCCCGCGCTCTTGCCCGCAACATCATTGCGCGGCGTGACATTCCCATCGCCTTTCAGGATGAGCGACTATCCAGCAGCGAGGCCGAGCGCGCCATGATCGCAGGCGACCTCTCGCGTGCGCGGCGCGCAGAACTCATCGACGCTTCGGCGGCCGCCATCATCCTTCAGACGGCCATCGACAGGCTGGCAAACGCCTCATGAGCGCCTTCCTCTCAGCGCTCGTTCCAGTGATCCTGATCGTCGCGCTGGGGCGGTTTCTAGGCTGGCGCAAGACCATCACGGATGATGGGTGGCGCGCGATCGAACGCCTCGCCTATGTCGTCCTCTTTCCAGCCCTGATCATTCGCGCACTGGCCAACGCGCCTTTTGAAGAGGCGCCATGGGCACTCATGGCCTTGCTGATCGCCGCGCAAGGCCTGCTCGGCGCGTTCGGGCTGCTGGCCCGCCGCTGGCCCGGCATAAGACGCCCGGAAGTCGGCTCGATCATCCAGTCGAATGTTCGCTGGAACACCTTTGTCGCCCTATCTATCGCCAGCGCCCTGTTCGGTGATGAAGGCCTCGCCCTCGTCTCTATCGCAGCGGCCGCGATGATCCCGGCCGCCAATGTGCTCAGCGTCGCAGCACTCACCAGCCACGCCGAACGCGAAGGCCTGCCAAAGCGAAACCCGGTCAAGGAGCTCGTGCGCAATCCGCTCATCATCGCCTGCGCCGTGGGCGGCCTTCTTGCTGCGCTCAACATCGAAATCCCTCCCCTCCTCGACCTCACCATAGATCTTCTTGGTCAGGGAACGATCGCGCTCGGCCTGCTCGCTGCAGGTGCCGGAATGGACATCGCCGCGCTTGGCCGTTCGGGCCTCAAGACCGTAACCTGGTCGCTCGTGCGCCTCATCGGCTTGCCGATACTCGCCATAGGCGGCGCGCTCGTCCTCGGTATCAGCGGCACGCCGCTCGCCATCGCCGTCATCAGTGCATCGGTCCCGACTGCGACCAGCTCCTACATCCTGGCCCGCCAGCTCGGCGGTGATGCGCCGCTTGCCGCCAATCTCATCGCGATGCAGACGGTCCTCTCTCTCATCACCATGCCGGTCATCTGGTTTGCCTGTCTCAGCTTCGCGCTGTTCTAGGCCTTGCGGGGGGGCGGAAACGCGCCTAAACCGCCGAAAATCGAAAGGCAGCGCATGTCCATTCCGGGCTACAGCTACAAGTTTGGTCACAAGCATCTATTGAGCATTGAGGATCTGTCCCGGCTCGATATCGAACATATTCTCGATCTTTCCGAAGAGTTTGCCGAGGCAACGCGCGCGGGTCGTCGGCCGGAGCCGCACCTCAAGGACATGACGGTCATCAATCTCTTCTTCGAGAATTCGACCCGCACCATGTCCAGCTTCGAAATCGCCGCGAGACGCCTTGGCGCCGACGTCGTGGCGATGCCCATCGCCCAGTCCAGCGTCAAGAAAGGCGAGACACTGATCGATACGGCGATGACGCTGAATGCGATGTCCCCCGACGCGATCGTGATCCGTCATTCGGCCTCCGGCGGGGTCAAGCTACTCTCCCGGAAAGTGGATTGCGCGGTCATCAATGCCGGCGACGGCACCCACCAGCACCCGACGCAGGGCTTGCTCGACACGCTCACCATCCGGCGCACCAAGGGGCGGATCGAAGGGCTGAAAGTCACGATCTGCGGGGACATCCTGCACTCACGCGTCGCCCGCTCGACAACACTCGCCTTGCACCTGCTTGGCGCCGAAGTCACACTCTGCGGCCCGGCTACGCTTCTGCCATCGGGCACAGAACACTGGGGCGCCGCGCGCACCACGCATAGCTTCGATGACGCCATTGAGGGCGCAGATGTCGTCATGATGCTTCGCCTGCAGATGGAACGCATGAACGGCGCCTATCTTCCAAGCCAGCGCGAATATTTCCGCAATTTCGGCCTCACGAAAGAACGCCTCGCTCGCGCCGCCAGCGACGCGACCGTCATGCATCCAGGCCCAATGAACCGCGGCATCGAGATCGAGAGCGCCATCGCTGACGGTGAGCGCTCTGTCATCACACAGCAGGTCGAGATGGGCGTCGCGGTCCGCGAGGCTGTGCTCAAACTGCTCGCAGGAAGAAGCGTATGAGCCGGACCCTGATCACAAATGCCCGCCTGCTCTGCCCGGCATCCGGCCTCGATGACTTGGGAAGCCTGCTCATTGAGGACGGCAAAATCTCCGCTGTTGGAGACGTCAGCGGCGGCGCCGATACGCTGATCGATGCGTCAGGCCTTTGCCTTTCACCCGGCCTCGTAGACCTCCGCGTCAAGACCGGTGAACCCGGCGGCGAACAACGCGAAACGCTCGAAACCGCGTCCCGCGCAGCCGTTTCTGGCGGTGTGACAAGCATGGTCGTCATGCCGGACACCGAACCGGTCATTGACGACGTCGCCCTCGTCCAGTTCATCACCAATCGCGGCCGCGAGACATCTAAGACAAGGATTTATCCAGCAGGCGCGTTGACCATGGGGCTTCAGGGCAAGGCCATGTCCGAAATCAGCCTGATGCAGGGCTCTGGCGCTGTCTTCTTCACGAATGGCGACTGGCCGATTGAGGACACCTCAGTCCTTCGCCGCACTATGGCCTATGCCGCCAGCTGCGATGTCATGGTCTCAAGCCGCGCCGACACATACGCCCTTTCTGCGAAGGGTGTCATGAATTCAGGCGCCCGCGCCGCGCGAATGGGGCTCTCTGGTCTGCCACGCGAAGCCGAATGGATTGGCCTCTCCCGTGACCTGCTTCTTGCTGAAGCAACAGGCTGCCGCCTTCTCGTCGATCAGGTCTCGACCGCGCGCAGCCTCGACATCATCCGTGAGGCCCGGGACCGCGGTGTCGAAGTCTATGTCAGCGTTGCCGCCCATCACCTCTTCTTCAACGAAACCGACGTCGGCGATTACCTGACCTACTGCAAGGTCAATCCACCCTTCCGCAATGAGGATGATCGACAGGCACTGATCGATGCCCTCGCAGCCGGTGAAATCAATGCTGTCGTCTCCGCCCACGACCCACAGCCGCCCGAAGAAAAGCGTCTCCCATTCGGCGAAGCTGCCTTTGGTGCCGCCGGCCTTGAGACGGTCCTTTCGGCACTCCTCGTTCTGGTTCAGGATGAGCGGCTCAGCCTGCTCGACGCGCTGCGCCCCATCACATCCTCACCGGCCAAGCTCATCGGCGTACCACAAGGCCGACTTGCCGCGGGCCTGCCAGCAGACCTCATCCTGTTCGACCCGGACAAACCCTGGCATTGCGAGCGCGAGAACCTGCTATCGCGGTCCCTCAACTCGCCCTTTGACGGGCGCCGGATGGTTGGCCGCGTCATGCACACAATTATCGGCGGCGAGACCGTATTTCAGAGATAGGTCTCAGACGTCGAGCAGAGAAAGAAGCTCACCCTCAAGCTCGACAAGATCGATGCTGAGCCCGCGCGAGAGCACGTCAAATTCGACGCCCCGGCAATAGCGCACGAGCCGCGACACCGACACATCTGGATACCGATCGCCAATCCGGCGTAGCGCATCAAACAGGCGTGCTGGCAAGAGCTCCGCCCAAGCTGTCACCTCCTGCTGGAGAAGCTCGTCACGCTGCGCATAGGCGATCATCGCATATTCGATACGCGCCAAGTCAGCGCGCTCTGGCGAGGTCGCGATCAGCATCATCAGGAATTGCACGACATCGCGGGATGACCGCAATGGTCGCGCTTCAAGCGCCTCATCCAGCCCGGCCTCATAGTCAGCCATGTAGAGCCGGAAGGCGTCTGACAGCAGCGCATCAATCGTATCGAAATGGTAGGTGATCGTGCCCGGAGACACATCGGCTTCGGCTGAAACCAGCCGGTGCGTGATGCGGTCCGGCCCCCAGTCTGGAATGAGGTCTAGGGTCGCCTGCAGGATTTTCTCCCGTGCAGGCACAGTCTGAACGGCTTCAGTGTCAGCTGTCATCATCGACAGATCCTATAATGATCAAGGGCAAAGCGATGGTTAAAGGCATTTGCGTCTTTCGCACCGCGTCTTGACCTCACTCCCAGACACGCACACAAAACCCCTCCCCGCCGCTCGTATCCTGTCAGGACACAATATCATGGATGGCATCGCCTTCATCATCGCTGCTCTCGGCGGCTATTTTCTCGGCTCAATCCCGTTTGGCCTGTTTATCACGCGCGCCGCAGGTCTAGGCGACATCCGCGAGATTGGGTCGGGCAATATCGGCGCGACCAATGTCCTGCGCACGGGGCGCAAGGATCTGGCGCTCGCCACCCTCCTCCTCGACAGCTTCAAGGCGGGCCTTGCCATTGTCGGTTTCGCCCTCGTTTTCGGTGACCGGAATGTCGGACTGATCGCTGGCGTCTTCGCGTTCATCGGCCACTGCTACCCGATCTGGTTACGCTTCAAGGGCGGCAAGGGCGTTGCGACATATGCAGGCCTGCTTCTGTTCGCCTCCTGGAAAGGCTTCCTGATTGCCGCACCGATCTGGCTGGCCGTCTTCTTCTTCTCACGCATCTCGTCACTGGCAGCCCTCACAGCGGCAACGCTGGTCCCGATCGGTGGCTGGCTACTGGGTGAGACGCAGTTCGCCGTCGGCGTGCTTGTCGTGCTGAGTGCGCTGGTCTTCTGGACCCACCGCGCCAACCTCAAACGTCTTCTCTCTGGCACCGAACCGAAATTCGGACAGAAGAAGAAGGACGCCGCTTGAACAGCGGCTCCAGCGAGGAGCGCCGTGTCTCCTGGCTCGCGCTAGCGCGGGCGCCGCAGGTCGGGCCGGTTACTTTCTTCCAGCTGCTGGCAAAATACGGCTCGCCGCAGGACGCCGTAAAACGCGCCGGCAACCGGGCTGACCTCGATGCAGCCCGACGCGAAATGGACATAGCATCCAATCGTGGCGCGAAGCTGATCTTCTCCGAAGACGAGGAATATCCGGTCGCTCTCGGCGAACTGTCGCCGCCGCCGCCCGTGCTCACCGTGCTGGGCGACACCACCCTGTTACAACGTCCCGCCATTGCGCTCGTCGGCGCGCGCGACGCCTCTGCTGCAGGTCGCAAGATCGCGAGAGAACTTGCTGCCGCGCTTGGCAAGGCAGGCCTCGTCATCGCATCGGGCCTCGCCCGCGGCATTGACGGTGAAGCGCATCAGGCTGCCCTCAATACGGGCACAATCGCTGTGCTCGCTGGCGGCGTCGACCAGATCTACCCGCCGCAGCACGAGGCGCTCTACCATGAGATTGAGCAGTCAGGCCTCGTCGTGTCTGAACGCGCCTTCGGCCGCCGCGCCACTGCGCAGGATTTTCCCCGCCGCAATCGCATCATTACGGGCCTCGCCGTGGGCACCGTCGTCATCGAAGCAACAGAGCGCTCAGGCTCTCTCATCTCGGCCCGCATGGCTGGTGAGCAGGGCCGCGAAGTGATGGCCGTCCCCGGTTCACCGCTGGACAGGCGCGCGGCTGGCACCAACCGGCTGCTGCGCGAAGGCGCAACCCTGGTGCGCCATGCAGAGGACGTCCTCGAAGCCGTCGCCTCACAGATTGAGGACACGACTGTCCATTTCCACCCGACACTACCACTAGACCCGCCCGACACTTCTCAAGCAGAGGATGACGGCCTGACAGAGCGCATCGTGGAAGCCCTTTCGCCAACCCCTCTTCCCATCGCCGATATTGCACGCGCCAGCGGTTGCACGGCCAGACAGTGCGCGGCGAGGTTGATGGAGCTCGAATTGGAAGGACGCGCCTTGACCCATGCGGGTGGACTGGCCTCAAAGGTATAGTTAATAGCTGCGCCTTACAAATCAGCTAGAAATTCAGGAAAGTCCCTTTCAGGCTGGTTAGAAGTGTAGACCTGTGCCGGGACTGCGCTTATGCGAATTCAAGGTAACCTGTTCGTATCGAGGGGAGGCGGCATGGCCAGTTTGAAGATTTCTCTTGCGTCATTACTTGTCGCGACAGCCGCCCTTCCGGCTATTGCCCAGGATACGGAGACGAAAGAGGTTTCCGAACAGGACGATGCTGTTGTGGAAGAGCGCGTCATTCTCGACGCCGACAATGCTTACGTACTTGAAAACGAAAACCTGGTTGTCGCTGAAGGAAACGTCCGCGCTGAATATGGTGAACGCGTTCTCACCGCTGACAAGCTGACCTATAACCGCGAAACCGGACGGGTTCGTGCTCAGGGCGACATCGTTATCACCGAGCCTGATGGCACCGAGCGTTTCGCCGAAGAGATTGAAACCGACTCTCGCCTCGTTGATGGTTTCGCCACGGGCTTCTCACTTCGCACCCCGGAAGGCGAAACCGCCGCCGCAAACACGGCGGAGCGCCGCAACGAAACTATTACTGAGCTGGACCGCGCCGTCTTCACCGCGTGTGAGCTCTGCGAAGGCCAGAGCACACCGACCTGGTCGATCCGCGCTCGCAAGGCAGTGCTGAACGAAGAAACCGGCATGTTCACTTACCGGGATGCCGTGTTCGAGATTGCGGGCGTTCCGGTTGTCTACTTCCCGTATTTCTCGCACCCGGATCCGCAGTCAGAGCGCCGTTCCGGCTTCCTGGTGCCTCGCTTTGGCGCATCCACGAAGTACGGTGCTTTCCTCCAGCCGCGCTATTACTGGGCGATTTCGCCCTATCAGGACCTCGTCGTCGCGCCAGCTTTCTACACCAAAATCGATCCGCGCCTGGAGTTTGACTATCGCAAACGCTTCTATAGCGGCGATGTGAACATGAACTTCAGCTTCACCAACGAAGCACGTTTCGATGATGATGGTGAGCGGCTCAACAACAAGGCCTTCCGAGGACACTTCTTCGCCGATGGCCGTTTCCGCATTTCCGAAGACTGGGACTGGGGTTTCGCCGTCGAAGAGGCCAGCGATGACCTCTACACAGACCGCTACGACGTTGACGGTGAGAACGATCGCCGCGGCATCTATTACAGCCAGCCCAAGACGCTGCTGTCGCAGCTCTACACGCAAGGCCAAGCAAAGAACTGGTATGTCGATGCGTCCATCCAGACCTTTGACAACCTGCAAGCGCAAGGCATTGCAGAGGATCGCATCGCTGACGTCCTGCCGCTGATCAACTCGCAGTATGATGTCGATTTCGGCAAGTACGGCTATCTCAGCCTAACTGGCTCCGCAGCCTTTCTCGAGCGCGTTGAAGGCGTGGACAGCCGCCGCGCGTCTGCGGGTGCTGACTGGTCTACCCAGCGCATCATTCCAGGCGGCCTCATCGTTGAGCCTTTCGCCGAAGCACGCTTCGACTATTACAACATCAATGACTTTCCGACTGTGGATGAGAGCAACACCATCACACGCGGTGTCGGTTCCACGGGCGTCAAGCTGTCGATGCCCTTCTATCGTCCGGGCCGCAATGTAGACCTGTTGGTAGAACCAATCGTCATGGGTGCGGTGTCGACGGGTACACCGAACGATGAGCCAATCCCGATTGAGGATGGCGCCTTCTTCGAGCTCGATACATCTTCTCTGTTCGATGCCAATGCGCAGGCCGGTTACGACCTTTACGAAGGCGACAAAAAGCTGGGCGCAGGGATTTCGGCAACCGCTCGCTGGAAGAACGGGTTTGAGATTTCCGGTCTCGTTGGTCGTCGGTGGCGCAGCGAAGCCGACCCGGCTTTCGACGTTCCGAGCAATCTGGACGGTACCGTCAGCGATTGGCTGGTCAGCGCGTCGGTTGAGTTCAATGACTATTTCAGCATCGATACGAAGCTTCGCCTCGACGATGACAGCCTGGATATCAACCGGCTCGACACCGCTCTGAACGTCAACATCGAAGATATCGCCCGTACGAAAGCGATCTATTACCGGATCGACGAGAGCATCACGCGCTCGGGCGTGCGCCAGGAAGGTCTCTTCCTACTCGGTGAAGTGTTCGTGCGCGACAATATCCTGATCCTGTTCGAGCTTCAGCGCGAATTTGAGCAGAACCTCAACATCCGCCAGGGCATCGGCATTGGTTATGAAGACGATTGCTCGCGCTTCGAGCTCGTCTATGAGCGCCAGGGCACAACGAACCGGGAGCTTGGGCCTTCGGAATCCATCGTGTTCCGCTTTGGCTTCAAGACCATCGGTGAATTGGGGTCCCGCAATTTCGACTAGTCCGCGATGCGCTTCATCCAGCATCACTGAACGCACACCGTTGCGCGTCATGTGATGCTGGGTATGCTTCGCGCGGGCAAGGGAACAGCACCGTCTACCGCGTCACCTTGGAGGTTTGCGATGATGAAAACACTTATGACGTCCGCGCTCGTCGCCGTCACAACCGTCTCTCTTTCAGCACCAGCCATGGCGCAGGAAGAAACGCAGACAATTGAAGGCATTGTGGCGATCGTGAACGATCAGCCGATCTCCTACAGCGACGTGCGAGAGCGCGGCAGCCTTCTGCTGCTCACCCTCGGTGCGCAACAGCCAACGCAGCAGCAGATCCAGCAGATTACATCGCAAGCACTCGATGAACTGATCGACGAGAAGCTACAGCTTCAGGAAGCGGCCGAGTACGAGGTTGAAGTGTCCGAAGACGACATCAACCGCGCAATCGCTGACATGGCACGCCAGTCCGGTCTCGACCGTGATGGCCTCGTCAATGTCCTGCTCCAGTCCGGCGTGAACCCATCCAGCCTCGAAGACCAGATGCGCGCAGAGATTGCATGGCGCCGTATCATGGGCGGTCTCTACGGTTCGCGCATCCGCGTTTCACGTAACCAGATCGATGAAGCCATCGAACAGCAGCGCACCGCGCTGACGCAGGTTCAATACAATCTGGACGAAATCTTCCTCTACGCCCCGACCGAGCAGGACAAGGCACAGGCCATTCAGGGCGCGGGCACTATTCTCGAACAGCTCGAAGCTGGCGCGCCGTTCTCACTGGCTGCGCAACGCCTGTCGTCAGCGCCAACCTCCGCCGCTGGCGGTGATATGGGTTGGGTGGCTCTCGATGATATTGATCCTGAGGTGGCCGATGCCGTGCGTGGCATGTCCGGCCCCGGTATCTCCAAACCGATCACCGTTTCGGACGGCATCTATCTGATCAATTACAAGGCCAAGCGCGACCCTAACGAGCTTGAGACCCGCGTCGACCTCGTTCGTCTCGCCGTGGTCGACGGGTCGGAAGACGCCCTTCGCGATGCCGCAAGCCAGGCCAATAGCTGCGAGGCGGCTGTCGCTGCCGCAGATGGTGACCCGAATCTCAGCGCTAACGAGCTGTCTGACATTCGCGTCGAGGACCTCGGCTCTGAAGGCCAGAACATGATCTCCGAAGTCGGTATTGGTCAGCCTACGCAGGTCTTCGCGACATCCGGTACGCTCGCCGTCATGTATGTCTGCGACCGTCGCCAGTCTGGCGCCGCCGTGCCGACCCGTGAGGAGATGGAAGACCGTCTGTTTGGCCGTGAGCTGCAGATGATCTCCCAGCGCTCGCTGCGCAACCTGCGCCGTGAAGCGACGATCATCCAGCGCGGCAGCTAAAGCAGTCCGGACACTTCCATGGCCAATTCTGAGGACCTGCCGCTGGCCGTCACCATGGGCGACCCGGCTGGCTGCGGGCCACAGATCACGCTGCGCGCCTGGGACGCCCTGTCTGCAGACCCTGGCACCACACCCTTCTATGTGACCGGTGATCCCGCCATCTACGGGGAGGCTGCGGCTACGATTGAAAGTCCAGCCGATGCCTCGCGCGTTTTCAAGCATAAGCTACCCGTCCTGTCGCTCAGCAACCCCCTGCCCCCATTTACCACTGGCACGCCCGATAGCGCGCTAGCCCCGGCTATCGTTGAGAGTATCGACCGGGCTATGGCCGACACTTTCGCTGGCCTCGCTGGCGGCGTCGTCACGAACCCGATTTCAAAGGCCGTTCTCTACAGCGCTGGCTTTCGTCACCCTGGGCATACTGAGTACCTGGCCGAGCTCTGTGAGGCTGAAACCGGTCAGGCCAGTCCCCCCGTCATGATGCTCGTTGGCGGCGGGCTTCGGGTTGCGCTTGCCACCATCCATGTTCCGCTCATGCGCATTCTCGATTACCTCACGCCGACTACGCTGGAGACGGTGATCCGCACGACAGCACGGGCTCTGACGCGAGACTTTGGCATCGACACTCCGCGTATCGGGCTGACCGGCCTCAACCCCCATGCGGGCGAAAGCGGCACAATCGGCCTTGAAGAACGCGACATCATCAACCCCGTTGCAGACCGCCTGCGCAAGGAGGGCATCGACGTGTCCGACGCGCGGTCAGCGGACACGATCTTCGCAGAAACGCTGGTTGGCCGCTTCGATGCCGTCATTGCCATGACGCACGATCAGGGCCTGATCCCCGTAAAGACGCTGGATATGTGGGGCGGTGTGAACACGACGCTTGGCCTACCCGTCATACGTACCAGTCCCGATCACGGCACGGCCTATGATGCAGCCGCCGAGAACAAGGCGCGCCCCGACAGCCTGATCGCCGCGATTCGCCTTGCCAGCGAGATGGCCGCACAGAGAGCCCGCCATGACGGATGAAACACCCCGCCTTACTGAGGCCCCTGCCCGCAAGGCACTCGGTCAGCACTTCCTTTTTGACCCGGACATATTGCGACGCACGGCGCTCGCCTCCGGCCCCGTCGAAGGGCGCACAGTGATCGAGGTCGGGCCCGGCCCCGGCGGCCTGACACGCGCGCTGCTCAACGAAGGCGTCGCCAAACTGATCTGCGTCGAGGCCGATGAGCGGTTTGCCAACGCACTCGAAACCTGGCCTGAAGCCGCAGAGGGACGCCTGCACGTTTACCAGCACGATGCCCGTAAAATAAACTGGACCAGCATCATCGAAGAGTCAGGCGGCACCTTGCCTGCGATGATCGTCGCCAACCTGCCCTACAATGTCGGCACCCCCCTTCTGGTCGACTGGCTCAAGACCGGTGACTGGCGCGGTGAGATGGCGCTCATGTTCCAGAAGGAAGTGGCTGAGCGCATCGTCGCTGGCCCTGGCACGCCGCATTATGGCCGGCTCGCGGTTCTCACCCATGCTGTCTGCGATGCTCATATCGCCTTCACCCTGCCCCCCGGTGCCTTCCGCCCGCCGCCCAAGGTCGACAGCGCCGTCGCTGTTCTAACCCCGCTAGCGCCCGACAGGCGCTTTGCTGATCTTGATACGCTAGAGAAGGTGTCTACCGCAGCCTTCGGCCAGCGCCGCAAGATGCTCCGCGCAAGTCTGAAGGCGCTCGCCAAGACGCGCGGCATTGACGCCACCACTTGGCTGGAGAGCTGCAACATCGACCCCACCGCCCGCGCCGAAACGTTGACCCAGGATGAGTTCAGGGCGCTCGCCACCTATCTCGGGAACGCCGGCTAACTCTGCTGCTTGAGAGGCAAGCGCGCCGCCATAGCTCCAGAAACGTCATTCCCGTTTCAAGGAGCCCTCAATGCCCCGCACCAGCCTCGCCCTGATCGCCATCGCCCTTGCGCCCATCCAACTGGCCTCAGCACAGGCAGACGAAACGACCTACGCCCTCGAAGAGGTGAAGCCAGATCTCTACCGGTTCGTGGCGGGCAGCTACCGGTCGATGGTCTGGGTGGGAGATGAGGAAATCCTCCTCATCGATACGCTCAACACCGAAGCGGCAACGTGGCTTAAGAAGGAACTGGACCGCCAGTTCGCTTTGCCTGTTCGTTATGTCGTCTATAGCCACAACCATCACGACCACGCCTATGGCGCCGAGGTCTTTGACGCCCCCAATACCGTCTTTGTGGCGCATGAGATGGCTGCAGAAAACCTGGCCATGAGCGGGGCGCAAACGATACTTCCCGACATCACATTCGAGGATGAGCTGGCGCTAAAACTCGACGGTGAAACGCTCCGCCTTCGCTATCATGGCCCCAATAATGGCTATGGCTCAGTCAGCATGCATTTCGAAGATCAGGACGTCATGTTCGTGGTCGACTGGGCGCTGATCGGCCGGATGCCCTATGAGGACATGAAGGGCTACGACATTGAAGGCATGATCCGCTCAACGAAGGACATCCTGAAGCTCGACTGGGACATGTTCGTCGGCGGCCATGCTGACATTGGCGGGCGCGAGGGCGTCGAACACTATCTTGGCTACATTACACAGCTTTATGACGGTGTCCGCAACGGCATGATCGCCGGCCAGTCTCTCGAAACGCTGCAGGGGGAGCTCAGGCTCGACGCATATAGTGACCTTCGCAACTACGAAGACTGGCGCGCGCAGAACATCGCCGGTGTCTACCGCATTCTGGAGGACCGGTCCTATATGCTCATGCGCCCTGAAGTCGTTGACCCCACCACCGAGTAGTAGCGCGCACCAGCTCTCGTGCATCGCATGGTGGTGGAGTTATCAGACTGGGCCGGCCTTCCGGGCCGCTTCGACAGCAGCGATCTTGCTCTTCTCACCGATGAAGACAGGTGTCTTCTGGTGCAGCTTTTCAACCGGCATTTCCAGGATTGATTGCTCACCATTCGTTGATGCGCCGCCCATCGCCTGAATAAGGAAGGCCATCGGGATGGCTTCATAGACGAGGCGAAGCTTTCCTTCTTCATACCCTTTGATATTCGCCGATGGATAAGCAAACAGGCCGCCCTGCAGCACCATACGCTTCATGTCCGACACCATGGAGGCGTACCAACGCATATTGTGCGGCTTTACCGTGCCGCCCCTCGTATCGAGCAGGCTGGCATAATGGCGTTGCAGCCATTCGGGCCAGACCATCTGGTTCTGCCCATTGATGGCCAGCACGTCGGCCGAAGGAAGCCCGCCCTCAATCGGCATGACGGTCCAGTCCGTGCCGTCGAAAAGACCTTTGTAAACCTTGTCACCATCGGCGAAATAGGCCTCAAGATTCATCCCGAAGACAAAGAAGCCACCGCTGACGATGTTCCTGCCGTTGAAATCGGCATCGGTTTCGGCGTTCTCAAAGATCGCAAAAATCGCCCCAGATGGAATGCCGACGAGCGCAGATTTCGATCCATCGAGGGGGTCCAGCGCAACGCTATAAGGTCCGTCAGAAATCTTGTTCAGACCGGGACGTTCCTCAGACACGACATAACGCACATTGTTGTCCGTCTTGAGCGCGTTGAAAAACGCCTCATCCGCGATAACGTCGAGTTCGATCTGGTCGTCGCCCGACTCATTGCTTGAAGTCGCGAATTTGAGCCCGGCGCCCTTCTTCAACTCTGCATAGATCTTCTCTGATGCGAGAAAGAGCGCGGTGTAGATACCGTCCAGCGCTGGTGTGCGGCTATTGAAATATGTCGTCATTGCTTTGGCTTACGCCCCCCAGAATAGAATTTCTTTCAGTCAGCCAATACAGGCTCAGGCCTCGCCCATCAGCTCGCGCACATGGTCTTCCAGGCTGAGCTGACGCAGACGCTTCAGTCGCTCGACCAGCAGGATGCGCTTCAGTCGTTGATAGGCAATCTCGAGGTCATCATTGACGATGGCATAGTCATAGCGCCGCCAATGACGCATTTCGGCTTTTGCATCGCGCATGCGCCGCTCGACGATCTCATCGGTTGAACCTGGACGCGCCGCGAGACGCGACTTCAGCGCCTCGATGCTTGGCGGAAGAATGAAGACTGACACGACATCGCGCGGCATCTGATCATGCAGCGCATCAGCGCCCTGCCAGTCCACATCGAACAGAACGTCATGGCCGCTGGAAAGCAGCGCCTCGGTATCTGCGCGCGGCGTGCCATAGAGGTTATCGAACACCAGCGCCCATTCCAGAAACTCCCGCTGCGCAATCATCGAGCGGAATTCATCCACCGATTTGAAGTGATAGTCCTTGCCATCGACTTCGCCCGGCCGCTCTGGCCGCGTCGTCGCGGAGACCGACAGCTTGATGTCGGAAAACTCCTCCATCAGCTTCTTGCAGAGCGTAGTCTTGCCTGCGCCGGATGGAGAGGAAATGACGAGCATCAGGCCTCTGCGCTCGCCCTCGTCTTTCGGATGGCCGCTATTCGACATTTGCTGCCTGCTCCTTGAACTGATCTACGAGCCCTTTGAGCGCGAGTCCCGCATTCGTCAAATCGAGGCTGGCCGATTTTGAGCAGAGCGTGTTGGCCTCGCGGTTGAACTCCTGCGCGAGAAAATCGAGTTTGCGGCCGATCGGTGCACCCTGTTTCAGGAGGCCCCTGCCGCTCTCAATGTGGGCCCGAAGCCGGTCGATTTCCTCGCGCACATCTGCCTTGGCGACCGACAGCGCAATCTCAGCCGCTAGCCGCTCGCCATCTACCTTGTCGCTGGCATCCAGCTCTGCGAGCTGCTTCTCGAGCCGGGCTTTCAGAAGCTTGGGTTGGTCAGCTGCAAGCGCCTCTGCCTCATCAACCACACGCGCCATTTCAGCGAGATACCCGCTGAGCATCTCTTCCAGCGCGGCGCCCTCTTCCAGACGCGCGGCGTTGAGCTGTGCCACGAGATCATCACCGCCAGCCTGTAATGCCGCGACAGCCTCCTCGCTCGCGACAGCTCGGGTTGAACTCTGGCCCGTCTCCACGACGCCCTTGATGCCCATGAGCGAAGCGATAGCCCCAAGGTCTGCGGCCCGGCCGGACGCCTTCTCAAAAGCCCGTAGCAGCTGCTGCAGCGCATCGTGATTCACGCTAAGCGTCTCTACGCCGCCAGACACTTCTATCCGCAGGCCAATCTGGATATTCCCGCGCGCAAACAGCTTGGATGCCGCCTGCTTTATCGCGCGCTCCACCTCTTCAAACCCGCCGGGCACATTCACGCGCACATCTAGGGAGCGGCCATTGACGCTTTTCGCCTCGATTGCCCAACTGCCCCAGTCTGCTTCGCCAGAGACCCGGGCAAAGCCTGTCATTGATGAAACGCGTGCGCTCACTCCTGGCCTCGCTCACGCGCGATCTCACGGCGCTCATAGGCACGATAGGCAGCGACGTTGCGGTTATGCTCCGACAGAGTTTCGGCAAAGGCATGTCCGCCCGTGCCATCGGCAACGAAGAAGATGTAATCGGTTTCCGGCGGATCCAGCACAGCCGCGATCGCGTCACGCCCCGGATTGCAGATCGGCGTCTTTGGCAGACCGTCAATCTCATACGTGTTCCAGTCGGTGACACGGTCGAGCTCAGAGCGATAGAGCGTGCGGCGGACGCGTTGACCGTTCAGCGTCCGGTAAAGCGGTTCACCGCGGGAGACGCCATAAATGACCGTCGGGTCGCTCTCGAGGCGCATGCCGCGCCGAAGGCGGTTGGTAAAGAGTCCAGCCACGAGCGGGCGCTCATCGGCGCTTCCGGTCTCCTTCTCGACGACGGAAGCCAGAATGATCGCCTCCTCAATGGTCGAGATTGGAAGATTATCTGCGCGCTGCGGCCAGAGCTCTTCGAGCAGGTCGTCCTGGGCCTTCTCCATCCGCTCGATCATCGCGGCGCGCGACTTGTCGGCCGAGAAAATATAGGTGTCTGGCAGAAGCGTGCCTTCGCCAATCTCACGCTCCGGCATGTCGCCTTCCAGCTCCGGATGGTTCTCGACGATGCGAAGCACCTGTGCCGTGGTAAGCCCCTCAGGCACAGTGATCCGATATTTGATGACATCGCCGGACACGAGCAGCTCCATGATGCCGGCAATGCTCGCGCGGGGCGGAATGGCGTACTCTCCGACTTTCAGCCCGGCCTGCTGTTCAGAGAGCCGCGCATGCAGCTTCATCACATCTGCATTGGAGATGATGCCCTGGCTTTCCAGCCGCTGGGCAACGCCGCCGACATGGTCGCCCTGGCGCACTTCAAACACAGCGCTCTCGGCGAGAGGCCCGGGTTCGCTGATTTCGTTCTGCAGCCAGAACCAGCCGCCAACAGCCGCAGCTGCGCCGACCACGACCAGCACGAATACAATCGCCAGAAGCGCCTTGATGAACCGCATATCTACTCCCCCACTATACAGGCTGGCCTTACCTTGCCTGAGCTTTATCGCTTAGGGAACTAGTCAGCCTGTTTGAGGATAAGACACGCATTGGTGCCGCCAAAACCGAAGGAATTCGACATGGCTGCACGAACCTTGCCCTTCTTGGCCTTGTGCGGAATGAGATCGATCTGCGTGTCGACGCTCGGATTGTCGAGATTGAGCGTCGGCGGCATGACCTGGTCACGCAGCGCAAGCGCACAGAAAGCGCCCTCAATCGCACCAGCAGCCCCTAGAAGGTGACCGACAGCGGACTTGGTCGATGACAGCGACAGGTTCTTCGCATGCTCACCGAACAGACGTTCGACCGCACCGATCTCGCCTTCGTCGCCTTTCGGCGTCGAGGTGCCGTGCGTGTTCACATAATCGATGTCGCTCACGTCGAGGCCGGAATGATCCAGCGCCATTTTCATGGCGCGGTAGCCGCCCTCGGAGCCTTCAGCAGGCGCCGTGATGTGATAGGCATCGCCCGTCAGGCCATAGCCTGCGACCTCTGCATAGATCTTCGCGCCGCGTGCCTTTGCATGCTCATACTCTTCGAGCATCAGGATCGCTGCGCCTTCGCCCATGACGAAGCCATCGCGGTCCTTGTCATAAGGACGGGATGCTTTCTCAGGCGTGTCATTGAAGCTGGTGGACATGGCCTTGGCTGCGCAGAAACCGGCAATGCCGATCTCGCAGATCACGGCCTCTGCACCGCCAGCAAGCATCAGGTCCGCGTCGCCATACTGGATGAGACGGGCCGAGTCGCCGATGGCGTGGGCACCGGTTGCACAGGCCGTCACCACAGAATGGTTCGGCCCCTTGAACCCGTGACGGATCGAGACCTGGCCAGAAGCGAGGTTGATCAGTGCGGACGGGATGAAGAACGGGCTCACGCGGCGTGCGCCCTGTGTGTGCAGTGTAATGGCGGTGTCGTAGATGGACTGTAGGCCACCGATGCCAGAGCCGATCAGAACGCCTGTGCGCTCTTTCTGCTCGTCGGTTTCGGGCTTCCAGCCTGAATCCTCAACACATTCGTCGGCTGCTGCGAGTGCATAGAGAATGAACTCGTCAATGCGACGGCGCTCTTTGGCGCTCGCCGCCTTGTCCGGATCGAATGAGTGAGGATCGTCGGCACTACCGCCGCCGCGTCCATCATTCCACGGAACCTGACAGGCAATCTTGCAGGGCACGTCCTTGGTATCGAACAGGTCGATAGGACCTGCCCCCGACTTGCCCTCAAGAAGCCTCTCCCAGGTTGCCTCGCGCCCATTAGCGAGCGGCGACACCAGGCCGATTCCAGTAATAACTACGCGGCGCATCAGCTTACTCCCGATTAAGAGACGTGAGCCTTGATGTGGGTGACAGCGTCACCAACGGTACGGATGTTCTCTTGAACGTCGTCAGGGATTTCGATGTTGAACTCTTCTTCGAAAGCCATGACCAGCTCGACCAGGTCGAGGGAGTCAGCGCCGAGATCGTCGATGAAGCTCGCCGATTCCGTGACCTTGTCTGCTTCAACGTCGAGATTCTCGACAACGATCTTTTTTACACGCTCGAAAACGTCAGACATGGAAAACCTCTCTCATAATGTCTGATAGGAAGACTGTTCGTCTTGGGTTGCCCGTTAGCACACTGATAAAGAGAACGCCAAGGGCTGCAACTGTTGGGTGCCTTTGCCTAGATCATCGCCATGCCACCATTCACGTGCAGTGTCTGCCCCGTGACATAGGCGGCTTCCGATGAAGCAAGATAGACCGCAGCCGAAGCAATATCACTGCCCTGGCCGAGTTTTCCAGACGGGATCTGACCAAGCAGCGCTTCTTTCTGCGCGTCTGGCAGCACATCCGTCATGGGCGATTCGATAAAGCCCGGCGCGATACAGTTCGCGGTGATGCCGCGGCTCGCGACTTCCTGGGCAAGCGCTTTGGTGAAGCCGATCATGCCGGCCTTTGACGCGCAGTAGTTTGCCTGTCCCGGATTGCCGGTCACACCGACAATGGACGTGATACCGATGATACGGCCGTGGCGGCGCTTCATCATGCCCCGCACCACTGACTTGGTCAGGCGATAGTAAGAGCCAAGATTGACGTTCATCACATCATCAAAGTCTTCAGGCTTCATCTGCATGAGCAGCTTGTCGCGCGTGATGCCTGCATTGGCGACGAGAATATCGAGACCGCCGCCCAGCGCTTCTTCGGCGCGCCCGACAAGGCTGTCGACCGATTCTGCGTCTGACAGGTTTGCCGTAACGACGACGCCCTCACCCGGCAGGCCGGAGCGCACCTCTTCCAGAACGCCTTCACGCGTGCCGGACAGGGCAACCTTGGCGCCTGCTTCAGACAGGGATTTCGCAATTGCGCTGCCGATGCCACCTGAGGCCCCGGTCACTAGCGCTGTGCGTCCGCTGAGATCAAACATGCGGCTCTCGTCCTTCCTTGCTTGCGGCTTCTGCCGTCTCGTTCTCGGTTTCGACCCTTGTCGCCCTAGCCGAGACGCTTAGCAACCGATTCTATGTCTTCTGGCGTGCCCAGTGTCAGCCCCTCAATGTCCTTGGCGGTACGGCGGTTCATGACGCTGAGCACCTTTCCGGCGCCCGCCTCGACCGTCAGCTCAATACCTTGGGCCGCCATGAACTCAACGCTCTCGCGCCAGCGGACCTGGCCGCAAACCTGCTCGATCAGGTGCTTACGGATCGCGACCGGGTCGCTCGTCGGCTCTGCTGTAACATTTGCGATCAGAGGCACGGAGGGCGCCTTGATCTCGATGTCCGAAAGCGCCTTCATCATCTCGTCGGCAGCAGGCTGCATCATGGAACAGTGGAATGGCGCACTGACTGGCAGCATCATTGCCTTCTTGATACCGACTTCTCCGGTCTTGGAAGCAGCGAGTTCAACAGCCGCTTTCGCGCCTGAAATCACAATTTGCCCGGGCGCATTATCATTCGCGATCTCACAGGCACCGCCATCAGCGCGGCCAAGCTCGCAAAGCGAGACTGCCTGTTCCGGCGTGGCACCAAGCAGGGCCGCCATCGCACCTTCACCGGGAGGCACAGCCGCCTGCATGGCATTGCCGCGGATACGCAGAATGCGCGCCGCGTCTGCGAGCTCGATGGCACCGCTCGCGGCCAGTGCGGAATACTCACCAAGCGAGTGGCCTGCCACGAAAGCAGCCTTGTCCGGACCGATGCCATGGGTCTGAAGCGCGCGGATGGCGGCAACGCTGACAGCCATGAGCGCTGGCTGCGTATTAGCCGTCAGCTTCAGCTCTTCCTCATCGCCTTCCCAGATCAATTTCGAAAGGTCCTGATGGAGCGCCGCGTCCACCGTCTCGAAGACTTCACGCGCTTCTGGATACGCAGCGGCAAGGTCCTTGCCCATGCCGATGAATTGGCTGCCCTGTCCGGGAAAAATGAACGCGAACTTGGTCATGCGGTCCTGCCCTTCAGTCTGATCTCTGGATTCTGATTTGGCCGACTGCCTAGATGGCTGCTCGCAGACTCGCAAGTCTGCTTGATTCTTTTGGCAGTTTGGGCTTTAAGCCGCCTCTTCACACGGGGTGCGGTCCTGGTGTCCGGAATGAGCCGGATGACTGGGGGCCATCGCCGGAACGTCTTCCCGCGTTCCAGCGCCGCATTCTGAACACCAGGGAAAGACCATTATGGCACTTTATGAACACGTGCTGATCTCGCGTCCGGACATTTCGCCTGCACAGGTCGAGAGCCAGATCGAAGAGCTCGGCCAATGGCTGGAAAGCCAGGGCGCAAAGGTCGGCAAGACCGAATACTGGGGTCTGCGCAACCTCTCCTACCCGATCAACAAGCAGCGCAAGGGACACTACTCCCTGCTCAACATCGACGGTCCAGCAGCCGCCGTGCACGAGCTTGAGCGTCGTCACCGTATCTCCGACGACGTCATCCGTTACATGACGATCAAGGTCGAAGAGCTGGACGAAGAGCCGTCCCCGATGATGGGCCGCAAGGGCCGCAAGGACTAGGGAGCGAGAGTTATGTCTTCAGAAAACAATCAGGGTGATATCAACATCACCAACATCCCTGCCCGGCGCACCTTCAACCGCCGCCGCAAGGTTGATCCGTTCTCGGGCGAAGGCGCCCCGGCGATCGACTACAA
The DNA here is from genome assembly GCF_003576245.1 of Henriciella algicola. Classification (GTDB taxonomy): domain Bacteria; phylum Pseudomonadota; class Alphaproteobacteria; order Caulobacterales; family Hyphomonadaceae; genus Henriciella; species Henriciella algicola. The sequence continues at coordinate 57,913 of NZ_QWGA01000007.1, read as the reverse complement.
GGATGTCAAACTGCTGCAGCGCTACATCTCCGAGAAGGGCAAGATTGTCCCGTCGCGGATCACTGCAGTGAACGTCAAGAACCAGCGTAAGCTTGCCCGCGCCATCAAACGCGCCCGTATGCTCGCGCTCCTGCCATTCACCGTTAAATAGGAGGACTGACACATGGACATCATCCTTCTTGAACGCGTCGAAAACCTTGGCGAGCTTGGCGAAGAAGTCACCGTGAAGAACGGCTTTGCCCGTAACTTCCTGCTGCCACGCGGCAAGGCGCTGATCGCAAACGATCGCAACCGCGCCCGTTTCGCTGCAGAGCGTGAGCTCATCGAGAAGCGCAACGCAGACGCACGCGACGAAGCACAGTCGACCGGCAACAGCATGGACGGCGCAGAAGTCGTTCTTATCCGCCAGTCTTCCGACACCGGCAACCTCTACGGTTCCGTCTCGACCCGCGACATCGTTGATGCGCTGGCTGAGAAGGACTTCAAGGTCCGCCGCGGCCAGATCAAGCTCGACCAGCCAATCAAGACGATCGGCATCTACGAGCTGGGCGTTCGCCTTCACGCGGAAGTTCTCGTCGAGATCACCGTGAACGTCGCCCGTTCGATGGAAGAAGCTGAGCGTCAGGCTGCAGGCGAGAATGTCATCGAGACGATTCAGGCCGAACAGCAAGGCGCAGCTGCCGAGCAATCTGCTGAACTGGCTGAAGCCAGCGCAGAGCGCGAGGAAGCCACCCGCGACGGCGGCGACGACGAATAAGTCTCCAGGCGTTTTACGCCAGACTTTAATCAAGGCCGCGCCCATCGGGTGCGGCCTTTTTCTTTGCGGAGAGCTAAAGCCCTGAACCGGCCTCCCCGCAAAAGCAGCCACGAATCATTCACGCCCGAATCGCGGTATTCCACAGGTCCCATTAGAGCTGTGGACGATGGCAGTTTGTGTGCAAGTCAAGCCTGCAATCTTTCCCCGCTCAGGCGTAAAGTTAACCCATCGGTAAGAACCTTTTCGAGGACACGCGCATGAACGATATGTCCAATACGCCCAAGTCGGTCGAAGCACCGCACAACCTGTCGGCAGAAGCTGGCGTCCTTGGTGCGATCCTCTACGACAATAATGCGTTCCAGCGCGTCGCAGACATCCTGCGCTCTACTGACTTCTACTCGATCCCCCATCAGGAAATTTTCGAAGTCTGCTCGACCATGATCCAGGGCGGCCGTGTCGCTGATGGCATCACGTTGCGCGAGCATTTTGAGAAAGCCGACAAGCTGCAGGAAATCGGAGGCGCGTCCTATCTGGCAGAGCTGCTCGACTCGGCCGCCTTTGGTCCGGAAATCTCAGACTACGCCCGCATGATCCGAGACTTCGCGATGCGCCGCGACCTGATCGACATCGGGGCGACAGTCCAGCACCGCGCTTTCAAGCCAGCCCCTGAAGAAGACGGCGACAAGCAGCTGGAGCTCGCCGAGCGCCAGCTCTTTGACCTAGCAGACCGCGGCTCTTCCGGACGCGGCTTCCATTCTTTCTCGACGGCTCTCAAAGAGTCGCTCGCCATGGCTGAAGCGGCCTTCAAGCGTGACGGCAAGATTGCTGGTGTCGCGTCCCAGCTGGACGACCTCGACACGATGCTTGGCGGCTTTCACAAGTCTGACCTCGTCATCCTCGCTGGCCGCCCTTCCATGGGTAAGACGACGCTCGCCACCAATATTGCCTTCAACGCTGCGCAGGCCTGCCGCCGCGAAGCGCAACCTGACGGTTCGAAAAAGACCGTCGAAGGCGCTGTCGTTGCTTTCTTTTCTCTCGAAATGTCGTGTGAGCAGCTCGCCACGCGTATCATCGCAGACCGCACAGGCCTCAACGCTCACCACATCCGTCAGGGCGACCTTGATGCCAGCGATTTTGAAAAGATCCGCCAGGCAACCGAAGAGCTTCAGAACCTGCCGCTCTATATCGATGACCAGGGCGGCATCTCGGTCAGCCAGCTTGCTGCGCGTGCCCGCCGCCTGAAGCGTACAAGCGGCCTCGACATGGTCGTCATCGACTATCTTCAGCTTCTGACGTCCACGACCGGCAAGGCCAGCGATTCCCGCGTGCAGGAAATCACGCAAATCACGATGGGTCTCAAGGCACTCGCCAAGGAACTGAACGTCCCGGTCATAGCCCTCTCTCAGCTGTCGCGTCAGGTCGAACAGCGCGAGGACAAACGCCCACAACTCTCTGACCTTCGCGAATCCGGTTCGATTGAGCAGGACGCTGACGTCGTCATGTTCGTCTACCGTGAGTCCTATTATCTGGAGCGGACCGAGCCCCAGTCTGGCGGTGAGGACCCGGCATCTGCGGAGAAATGGACCAAATGGCGCCAGCGTATGGATGAGGTTCTCGGCACCGCTGAAGTCATCATTGGCAAGCAGCGTCACGGCCCGATTGGCCGCGTCACCCTTGCCTTCGACGCGAACACGACCCGTTTCGGCAACCTCAAGCGCCAGCAGCCTGAGCCAGACTTCGGCTAGAATGGGTTGCGGCAGGGCCTCGCGGCAGACTATGCCGCATCAATGAGTTTCAGCCCCCGCGCCCGCGTGCATCTACAGAACATCGTCGCCAACTGGCGCACGATTGCCGCTCTCATCCCTGAGAGTGAGGCTGGCGCGGTCGTAAAGGCCAACGCCTATGGCCACGGCGTCGCTCCTGTCGCGTCCGCCCTATATGAAGCGGGCTGCCGGACATTCTTCGTCGCCTATGTCGAGGAAGGCGCAGAGCTCCGCACCGCCATCGGCGAAGACGCGTCCATTCTGGCGTTCAATGGCGCGGAGCCATCTGATGCAGATCTCGCCCGCGCAAATAACATCACGCCTGTCCTGAACGCGCTGCCAGCCATCAAGGACTGGCTCGCCCTCATGGACGTCCCCGATTACGCCGTTCATATCGACACGGGCATGAACCGGCTGGGCGTTCGGATGGAAGACGTGGCAGAGCTGAAAGCACTCACGGACGGCCAGCCGCCCGTTCACATCCTGTCTCACCTCGTTGATTCAGACGACCGCTCGCGCGCCATCAACGCCAAGCAGCTTGAGCGTTTCAGGCAAGCCGCCTCCAACTTCCCACAGGCCCTGAAAAGCTTCGCCAACACTGGCGGCTGCCTGATGGGGCAGGATTACGGGTTTGACGTGGCACGCCCGGGCATCGGCCTCTATGGCGGCGGCCCGCCCCTCCCAGAAGGCGTCTTCCTCAAGCCCGGCATGACGCTGGAAGCGCCGATCCTGACGGTACAGACCGTTCAGCCCGGCGAAACGGTCGGCTACGGCGCGACCTACACCTTCGACACACCGCGCACCCTGGCGACCGTGGCGCTCGGCTATGGCGACGGTTTCCCGCGCTCAGCCAGCAATAAGGGAATGGCCTCGCTGGGCGGCATCACCTGCCCGATCGTCGGGCGGGTCTCCATGGACCTGATTACGATCGACGTGACGCAGGCACGAGACCTTGCAAAGCCGGGAGCATTCGCCCAATTCATCGGGGCTGAGGTCCTGCTCGAAGAGCAGGCCAGACGCGCCGGCACAGTCGGCTATGAACTCGTAACAGGACTGGGCCATCGTGTCAGACGCATCTACGACTAAATCCGGCGGCTTTCCGAACCCGCTCGCCTGGACAGGGCGCGGCACCCTCGCGCTCTTCGCAGAAATCGGCCGCCTGTCGATGTTCTCAGGTCGCACAGCTCTCTCTGCCCTCACGCCGCCTTGGAACCTTGCCCAGCTCTGGAAGCAGATCATCGCGATCGGTTTTTACTCACTGCCAGTTGTCGGCCTTTCAGCCGTCTTCATCGGCGCGGCGCTTGCCCTCAACATCTATACCGGCGGCAATCGCTTCGGCGCAGAACAATTCGTTCCGAACATCGTCGTCCTCGGCATCACGCGAGAGCTTGGGGCGACCATTACCGGTCTGATGCTGGCAGGCCGCGTCACGGCGGGTATCGCCGCAGAAATTGGCGCCATGAAAGTGACAGAGCAGATCGATGCGCTGAAGACGCTCTCTGCCAATCCGTTCCGCTATCTCTATGCGCCGCGTTTCCTCGCGGCCGCTCTTACCCTGCCACTCCTCGTCCTGATCGCCGATATTATCGGCGTCATGGGCGGCTGGCTGGTAAGCGTCTATGCGCTCGACTTCGACTCGACGACCTATATCCGCAACACTATGGACTTCCTGACGATGGAGGACGTCGCTGTCGGCCTCATCAAGGCCGTCATCTTCGGCATGGTGATCGCACTGATGGGTTGCTATCAAGGCTCGAAATCATCGGCTGGCGCGACAGGCGTCGGACGCGCCGCGACCCTCTCCATGGTCGGCGCCGCGGTTCTGGTCCTTGCCGCCAACTACATCCTCTCCACCTTCTTCGTGCAGATCGGCATCTGATGACGCAGCCTATCCTTGAACTCAAAGGCGTCGAGAAAAGCTTCGGCTCGAACCATGTCCTTCGCGGCGTCGATATCGATGTCGCCCCGGGGCGGTCGCTTGTCGTGCTTGGTGGCTCTGGCTCTGGCAAGTCAGTGATGCTCAAGAACGCGCTAGGCCTGATGACCCCAGATGCCGGCAAGATCCTGTTCGACGGAAAGGACGTCACAAAGGATCAGGGCAAGACCCGCGAAGCCATGCGCTCTCGTATCGGCATGCTGTTTCAGTCCGGCGCCCTCTTCGACTCCCTCACCGTCTGGGAAAATGTCGCTTTCCGCCTGCTCAATGCCGACAAGGTAAAGCGGTCCGACGCGAAAGAGCAGGCCATCGAAAACCTCAAAAAGGTTCGCCTCGGCGCCTCTGTTGCAGAGCTACGACCCGCAGAGATTTCAGGCGGCATGCAAAAGCGCGTCGCCCTCGCCCGCGCCATTATCACCAAGCCGGATCTCATCTTCTTCGACGAGCCGACGACGGGCCTCGACCCGATTACAGCCGACGCAATCAATGATCTCATTCTCGAGCAGGTAAAGGCACTCGGCGCCGCCGCCGTGACGATCACCCATGACATGGCTTCGGCCCGCAAGGTTGCTGACGAGATCGCCATGCTGTTCGAGGGCAAGATTATCTGGCGTGGCCCTGCCAGCGAGATCGACCGGTCCGGCAATGACCATGTCGACCAGTTCGTCCACGGCCGCGCCGACGGCCCGATCCAGCCATCGCTTTAGGACGCCGCTTCGGCATCATCCTTCGACAAGCTCAGAATGAGCAGCACAGGGTCTCGCTCGACCACCCCATAGACCTCATTCTGAGCCTGTCGAAGGACGAGGTCGATCAAGTGGGCGAAGCCATAGCTAACTAGCTGCCGCCGCCTTGCCCACCGCCCGCCCCATCGCAAGGCAGGCCGTCAGGAGATAGCCACCTGTCGGCGCGTCCCAGTCGACCATCTCGCCTGCGCAATAAACGCCGGGCAGCGCTTTCAGCATCAACCGCTCATCAAGCGCGTCCCATGACACCCCGCCCGCCGTCGAGATGGCCTCATCCATCGGCGCGGGCGCGTCGATGCGAACTGGCAAGGCCTTCAGGAACGCAGCAAGATCACCTGCGTCTGCAGGTGGCGCCCCCCGCGCAATCTCGTTAACGAGCGCAATCTTGGTCCGCTCGAGCCGCGCTGCCTTACGTAGCCTGTTGGAGCTTGAATCTTTTGGATTGGCAGCGGCCAGACGCCGTCTCAGCCCATCCATATCGACATCAGGCAGAAGATCGACCTTCAGCTGTGCCGAACCGGTTTCCTCAATCTGCCGCAGCAAATCCGCAGACAGAGGATAGAGCGCCCCGCTCTCAATACCGCGCCTCGTGATGACGACATCGCCCTGCCCAGCCTGCTGGCCTGCCGACAGCTTCACCCCTTTCAGCGGTGCGCCTTCAAATCCGTCGAGCAGACGTTTCGACCACGCCACCTCAAACCCGCAATTGGACGGCTGGAATGGCGCAAGCTCGACACCTTTCTCCGCGAGCAGCTCAGCCCATGCCCCATCAGACCCGAGCCTCGACCAGCTCGCGCCGCCGAGCGCCAGTATGACCGCATCGGGCTTCAATCTCACCTCTCCATCAGGCGCCTGAAACACCAGCGCCCCTGCCTCGTCCCATCCCTGCCAGCGATGGCGCACATGGATGCGCGCGCCGCCTTCTCGCAGCCGCGCCAGCCAGGCGCGCAACAGAGGAGATGCCTTCATCGTTGCTGGAAAGACCCGGCCAGAACTCCCCGTGAAGCTCTCAATACCTAGCCCGTTCATCCAGCGCTCAACGTCGCCCGGCCCGAACGCAGCAATCATCTCATGCAGCCGCGAACCCGGCGCGCGGTAGCGGGACCGGAAAAGCGCCGCCTCCTCGCTGTGAGAAATGTTCAGACCGCTCTTGCCCGCCATCAGGAATTTGCGCGCGACACTTGGCATGGCGTCATAGATCGAAACCTGCGCGCCTGCCTCAATAGCGGCTTCTGCTGCCATGAGCCCTGCCGGCCCGGCACCGATGATCGCGATGTGTTTCACACCGCCTCTCTAGCTAGCGGTGGCAAACCTTGCCAGTGGCACTGCCGCAAAGCAGCGCCCCGAAGCAGAACGGCCGGCGCCTTGGTCAGGGCCGGCCGTGCTATTTATTCGGGGTCACGCCCCTTTAGCCTTCAGATGTCGTTTTGGCTTCTGCGACACGTTCGGCTTTCGGGAAAACCCGGCCCATCGCATCCTTCACCGCGGCATCGACGCAGATGGCCGTGGCACGCTGGTACGACAGTGGCTGCGGGCCGCTGCGAGCAAGACAGGCATGTTCGGCTGCGCGTTCGATGCGGCTTTCCACTTTTGCGCGGCCTTCAGGGGTCGTCAGATCAAGGCCGGTGATGTCTGCTTCGACAGAGTTCGCGGGCTGTGTGCTACCGGCGAAAGCTGGTGCAGCGAAACCTGCACAGACGGTGAGGGCGATTGCGGTGATAACGCTCTTCTTTTTCATTATTATGGGTCCTTCTCTTTTCTTGTTATTGACCCTGTTCCTGAGCGACTCCGTCTTACCATAATTATTGTTTTTCGATAATTAAATTATCGTAATTCGATATGAAACAAGTCCGCAAAACCCGCTTCACCCACACGGAGCAACAGTTTACGTCTCATCGCCATGGCCAAAGCGAACACCGTCTTCACCTGTCAGTCCTGCGGCGCCGTCCATCTGAAATGGTCAGGGCGCTGCGATGCCTGCGGGGAGTGGAATACACTTGTGGAGGAGACCTCTTCGGCGGCGCCCGGGGGTCTGGCTGCGCCGAAGTCATCTTCCCGCAAGGCCGGAAAGGCGGAGTTCACCACGCTGAACGCTGTCGAGGACGCACCTACCCGGCACATGATCGGCGTCGATGAGCTGGACCGAGTGTTTGGTGGCGGCGTTGTGCCCTCCTCTGCCACGCTGATTGGCGGTGATCCCGGCATCGGCAAGTCCACGCTTCTCCTTCAGGTCGCTGCACGGCTCGCCCGCAACGGCCTGTCCACCGTCTATGTCTCAGGCGAGGAAGCCGCCGCCCAGATACAGGACCGCGCCCGGAGGCTCAAAGTCTCCGAGAGCCCGGTTGAACTCGCGACCGAAACAGATCTTCGCAAAGTCATGTCCGCGCTCAAGTCTGCCAATCCGGACTTTGTCGTCATCGACTCCATCCAGACCATGTGGTCCGATAGCCTCGAAGCAGCTCCCGGCTCTGTTGCTCAGGTCCGCGCCTGCGCGCAGGAGCTGACGCGTTGGGCCAAGAAGTCCGGCGCCGCGCTCATCCTCGTCGGCCACGTAACCAAGGAAGGCCAGATCGCAGGCCCCCGCGTCGTCGAGCACATGGTCGACACCGTCTTCTATTTCGAAGGCGAGCGCGGCCACCAGTTTCGTATCCTCCGCGCCGTGAAGAACCGTTTCGGCCCCACAGATGAAATCGGCATCTTCGAAATGCACCAGTACGGCCTCGCCCCTGCGCGAGAGCCATCGGCCCTCTTCCTGTCAAACGAAGATGAGACATCTGGCGGCACAGCCGTCTTCGCCGCCATGGAAGGCTCGCGCCCCGTCCTTGCCGAAGTACAGGCGCTGGTCGCCGCCTCCGCCTATGGCACGCCAAGGCGCAGCATCGTCGGCTGGGACGCCAACCGCCTCGCAATGGTCCTTGCCGTGCTCGAAGCGCGCTGCGGCGTCTCTCTGGCTGGCCGCGACGTCTATCTTTCGGTTGCAGGCGGCTATCGTATGGCAGAACCTGCAGGCGACCTCGCCGCCGCCGCCGCCCTTCTCACTTCGCTGGCGGACCGGCCACCGCCAGAAAAATCTGTTTTCTTCGGCGAAGTCGCCCTCTCCGGCGCCATCCGTCCCGTCGCCCGAATGGACCAGCGCCTGAAAGAAGCGCAGCGCCTTGGTTTCAGGAATGCATTCGTCCCCGAAGGCAGCACCGGATCGTTTGAAGGGTTGACCGTGAAGCCTCTATCGCGCCTATCTGATCTGGTAGATTTAATAGGTCCGGACCCAGAGCCATGATGGACGCCATTACAGCCTTCGACGCCATCGTGGTCGTTCTCCTGATCCTGTCCACGCTGATGGCGTTTGCGCGCGGCTTCATGAGAGAGCTTGCGACGCTTGGCGCATTCATCGCCGCGCTGGCAGCGGCCTACTACGCCAACAAATACCTTCATGCCGCGTTCGCCCGCTTCCTGCCGCAGGACACACCGGCCTATCTGCCCAGCCTGATCCTGTTTCTGGCTTTCTTCCTGCTGGTCTACGTCATCGTGGCTTGGTTCGGCGCAAACCTTTCGCGATCCATTCAGGGCGTTGAAGGCATCGGCTTTCTCGACCGGATCACGGGCGCAGCCTTCGGCTTCATCCGCGGCGCGGTCATCCTTGTATTCTTTGTCTTTCTCCTGCGCATGGCGCTCGACCAGGACCGCATCCCGGAATGGATCCGCACGGCCCAATCCTACTCCCTTCTGGAGAGCGGCGCGGACTATGTCGCCGAAAGCGCGCCGGAGCTCGCACGCAGCCCTGCAGCCGAGCAACCTTGACGAATCCTCGCCAGAGGCATACTTGCGCGCCATAGCTAGCTCGTGAGGTGTCGATGATCTGGGACCATGATGACGACAAGCCTCGCGAAGAATGCGGCATTGTAGGCGTCTTCAACCATCCGGAGGCGTCGCTACTCGTCGCTCTCGGTCTTCACGCCCTCCAGCATCGCGGACAGGAAGCCTGTGGCATCACCACTTACGATGGTGAGAAGTTTCACAATGAGCGCCATATGGGCCTCGTCGGTGAAAATTTCGGCGGTGACCTGACCTCCCGCCTCCCCGGCAGCGCCGCCATCGGTCACAATCGTTACTCCACCGCTGGTAAGCCAGCGATGCGTAACATCCAGCCCATCTTCGCAGATCTCGCGAACACAGGCTTCGCCCTCGCCCACAATGGCAACCTCACCAATGCCGTTGCCCTCCGCAAGGAGCTGATCAGCAAGGGCGCCATCTTCCAGTCGACCATGGACACCGAAGTCGTCCTGCAGCTTGTCGCTCGCTCCAATCGCCGCCTCATGCGCGAGCGCTTCATGGAAGCGCTTCAGGCCGTCGAAGGCGGTTATGCCTTTGTCGGTCTCACTAATAAAAAGCTGATTGGCGCGCGCGACCCTGTTGGTCTTCGCCCGCTCGTCCTCGGCAAGATTGGCCAGGGCTGGGTGCTCGCCTCTGAGACCTGCGCCCTCGACATGATCGGCGCTGAGTTCATCCGCGAGATCGAAAACGGCGAGATCGTCATCATCAGCGAAGAAGGCGTCGAAAGCTTCCGCGCGTTCCCGGAACGCCCGGAAAGCCCCTGCCTCTTTGAATATGTCTACTTCGCCCGCCCGGACAGCATCGTCCAGGGCCGCAGCGTCTATCAGGTCCGTCGTCGCATGGGCCATCAGCTCGCGCGTGAGAACCCGGCGGATGTGGACGTGATTGTTCCGGTCCCTGATTCCGGCGTGCCTGCGGCGCTCGGCTTTTCCGAACAGAGCGGCATACCATTTCAGCTCGGCATCATCCGCAGCCACTATGTCGGGCGCACCTTCATTGAGCCGACCCAGCATGGCCGCCAGAAATCCATTTCGAAGAAACATTCTCCGAACAAGTCGGTCCTGGAAGGCAAACGTGTCCTGCTGGTCGACGACTCCATCGTGCGCGGAAACACGTCCAAGAAGATCGTCCAGATGGTCCGCGACGCCGGTGCCAAGGAAGTGCATCTGCGCTCTGCCAGCCCGCCGATCGTCAACCCCGACTTCTACGGCATCGATATGCCGACCAAGGGTGAGCTTCTGGCCTCCAACAATTCGCTGGAGCAGATGCGCAACTTCCTCAACGTGGAAACGCTGGGCTTCCTGTCGGTCGACGGCCTCTACGCCTCGATCGGTATCAAGCGCGATATGACCATGCCGCAATTCTCCGATCATTGCTTTACGGGCTGCTATCCAACGCGCCTCGTCGATCAGATGCAGGAAGAAGGCGGTAAGGACAGACAGCTTTCACTGCTGGACTAGGCACGCCCTGACAGGCTAACCCGCCCCTCATGGACAAGCGTATTACATTCATCACCGGCGCCTCGCGCGGGATCGGCAAGGCTGCCGCCCTAGAGCTTGCGCGCCGTGGCCACCACATCGTCGCTGCCGCACGCTCAAAGCTTGCGCTCGAAAAGCTGGATGACGAGATCAACGCCGTCGGCGGCTCCGCAACATTGATCCCGATGGACCTGAAGGAAAAGACCGCCTTTGAGGTCGCCGGTCAGGCGCTTGCCACCAAGTTCGGACGTATCGACGGGCTGCTCGGCAATGCCGGCGTCTTAGGCTCGCTTGGCCCGCTGCAGGCCGTTGGGCCGCGCAGCTTCGAGGAAACCATTGAGGTGAACCTAACGGCCAACTGGCGCCTCATTCGCGCCATGCATCCGCTCCTGCAGCGCTCTGAAGCGCCGCGGGCGGTGTTTGTGTCATCCGGTGTCGTTCCACGCCCACGCGCCTTCTGGGGCCCCTACCAGGCCTCCAAGATGGGGCTTGAAGGCCTTGCTTATGCGTGGGCCGATGAGAATGAGAAGATGCCGCTTCGGGTGAACATCTTTGATCCCGGCGCGACGCGCACGGGCATGCGGGCCGAAGCCATGCCAAGCGAAGACCCGATGACGCTGCCGACGCCAGAAGATGTCGTCAAACAGCTCGCCCCTCTCCTCGAAGAAGGCGAAACGCGCACGGGTGCCCGCATCACGTTTGAACGGCAAACCTAGCCGACAGGCCGAAGACTGAATACCGGTCCACTAGCGCCCGGCTCACCTTCCTGGACAAGCCGGCTGGTCTCGACAGAAAGACCTTCATCTTCCAGACGTTGGCGCAGGACATCCAGCCGCGCGGCCAGCAAATCAGCCTGCGTCCCCGTCGCGGGCACGCGCGGTCCACGCACGACGATTTCGACACGTCCTGTGCCCCAACGCTCAAATGCCCAGAGACTGTTTGTGAGCGCCGTCTCACCCTCCTCGGCGAGCGCCTCACCCGCAGCGATGAAGCCAATCTCCGGCAGGCGAACGACGGGCGGCACCACCTGGAGCTGCCAGTCAGCAAAGTTCTCCGCGAGGCGCGTCTCCATGGCGCGATAAGCCGCGACGCTGAAATCATCAGACGGCTCTGCGATGAAAGTCGCCCGGCGTGCCTCAGCCTCGATGTCAGCGGCAAGCACCGGGAAGGCAAGAGAGGAGCGGATGTCAGCTTCGCGCTGGCGCGCGGCGACCGACGACGTGGCAATCTGCTCCAGCCGGGAGATTTCCTCCCGCAGCGGTGCCGCCAGCGAGGAGTCAGCACGCCGCAAAATGTCCTCAGTGTTGCTCTCTTCGTCGATCAGAACCTGGTTGAGATTGACGGCGAAACCGCGGCCAAACCGGCTGGAAAAACTCTCCGCGAGCTGGCGGCCGGCATTCGGATTGCGGTCAATCGTGAACACCGTCGCTTCAACCTGTATATCGCGCCCCGCGGGGAAAGAGATGTTGAGGTCGCCAATGCGCGTGATGTCATCGTCGAACGGCTCCAGCATATTGGCGCGCACATGATTGGTTACGGTCGCCTCATAGGCGATGTCGCGCAGCGTGAAACCAAGCGGCACGGAAAGACCCGCGAACACGACAACGATGAACAGCGTCTGCATCAGCGTGTGACGAGGGCTGTGCTCAGCCCCGAAGCCATAGATACGCGAAAGCACCGTCACCGTTAGCGCAATGGCGAGCAGGTTCGTCATGAACAGGAAGAACGCGCCGCCTGCATAGGCAAGCGAGCCGATAGCGAGACCATAGCCGCAGACCGCCAGGGGCGGCATCAGCGCCGTCGCGATGGCAACGCCGACAATCGTCTCGCCCTTACGGTGGATCACGGCATAGCCGCCTGCAAGACCAGAAAAGACCGCAACGAGCAGGTCGAGCAGGTTTGGCCGCGTGCGCGCGATGATCTCCCGCGTCGGCTCTGTCAGCGGCGAAAATTCCGTAATCAGGTAGGCCACAGCGATCGCTGCAAACACGCCGACCGTCAGCGTCACGATGGACTGGCGAAGTGCCGCGACCTCAAGAATCGACAGGGAGAACCCCATCAGGATGATCGGCCCCATCAGCGGTGAAACAAGCATCGCGCCGATGACGACAGCTGGCGAAGACAGCAGAAGGCCCAGCGTCGCAATCGCGCCGGAAATGATGATCATGAAGATGTACCGGCCGGACATGCGACCTTCTTCATGGACGTGCTCGACCACTTCCTCATGGTCGATGCGGCGGGCCAGCGACCGCAGCCAGAGCCGGGCCCGGCGTGTTTCCTTCGCCGCGCGGTCATTTACGCCGCCAAACATCTGTTTAGGCATTCAGGCTCTCATAATAAAATCGGATCTCGGACCGGATTATAGAGCAGGCATGAAAAGGGTCACGTCAAACCCGCACGGCCTTCGCCGATCAGCCTCAAAAGCAGATCGAACCTAGCTGCGCTTGTTGATGCTGCGTGTCTTGCCCTTGCCGCGGCCGCTCGTCTTCTTCTGGTTCTGCGGCTTGTACTTGTCCCCATAAGGGTTGGCGCTCTGACGCACGAAAAGCCGGATTGGTACGCCCGGCATGTCAAAGGCCTCGCGGATCCCGTTGACCAGGAAACGCTTATACTGCTCTGGCATGTGCTCGGCGCGCGATGCCATCAGCACGAAGGTCGGCGGGCGCGCCTTCATCTGGGCCATATAGCGCGGCTTGATCCGCTTGCCGTGAACGGACGGCGGCGGGTGGCGCTCGATCGTGTAGCGAAGCCAGCGGTTGAGATCACCCGTCTTCACGCGCGCAGACCAGTCTTGGTACACCTTGGCAACGGCTGGCATGAACCGGTCCACGCGTTTGCCAGTCAGGCCCGACAGCGTCACGACTGGCGCACCGCGCGCATTCGGGAGCAGGACTTTGGCCATCTCTGACAGCTCGCGCATCTTCTGCGCGTGATTGTCGACCGTATCCCATTTGGAAATCACGAAGACGAGGCCCCGCCCCTCACGCACGGCTAGGTCGGCAATTTGGAGGTCCTGTTTCTCGAACGCTTCATTCGCGTCCATGACCAGCGCGATGACGTCGGCATGTTTGAGCGAACGCACCGTCTCGCCGGTGGACATCCGCTCCAGCTTCTCCTGGACTTTGGACTTGCGGCGAAGGCCAGCCGTATCGACCAGTTTGACCTTGCGGCCCTCATACATCCAGTCGACCGAAATAGAATCGCGCGTAATGCCCGCTTCCGGGCCGGTCAGGACACGCTGCTCACCCAGCATCTGGTTGATGAGTGTCGACTTGCCCGCATTCGGCCGCCCGACAATGGCGAGCCGGATCGGCTTCTTGCGTGCTTCCTCACGCGCAGCAAGCTGCGCCTCGGCTTCAGCGGCATCATCGATACCTGCTGCCTCGAGGGCAGCATTCAGCTCTTCTTCGGTGAGGTTCGGATCATCGATGTCGATCTCGGCCATGCGGTCGAGGATCTCATCGTCAAAGCCATCGCCTTCCGCGGTGTCTTCCTCTGCGAAGGCAGCTTCGAACGCCTCTTCGCCCAGCGCGGTGCGGATAGCGCCGTAAAGCTCACCCATGCCTTCGCCATGTGCGCCTGACAGGCCCACAGGCTCACCAAAGCCCAGCCCCCAGGCCTCTGCGATACCGATATCACCCTGACGGCCTTCGGCCTTGTTGGCAGCCAGCACAATCGGCAAGTCGGCGCGGCGCAACAGGTCAGCGAACCGTTCGTCCATTGGCGTCACACCATCGCGCGCATCGATCAGGAAGAGCGCAAGCTCTGCCTCACGAATGGCGATCTCGGTCTGTTGGCGCATACGCGCCTCCAGTGAGTCGTCAGTGACATCCTCAAAGCCCGCGGTGTCGATCAGGATGAGCGGCAGGTCGGCGAGCCGTCCCGGCGCTTCCTTGCGGTCGCGCGTCACCCCCGGCTGGTCATCGACCAGCGCAAGCTGCTTACCGGCAAGACGGTTGAACAGCGTCGACTTACCCACATTGGGGCGTCCGACGATGGCAATCTTCAACGGCATGCGCCGTCCTTTCGTGAAACCTGTCCTGACCGTTCAGGACGCAGGCTGATCTTGCTCTATCCTAGCGGATTGCAATCAGCCGCGCATCGTCTGTCAGCACGAAGACCTTGTCGCCAACCGAGATCGGCTCGAGATAGACCGGATCCTTCAGCTCAAGCGAGCCGATACGCTCCCCGGTCTGCGGCGAAAGCGCGATGACCGATCCACGCGAAGACGCAACCAGAACCTGATTGGAAGCGACGATTGGCCCCGCATATGAGATGCGTCCGCGTTGCTTTTCCTGGCGCTCGAACTCACGCAGCTGCGTCACCCAGAACACCTGGCCGGTGCCGGCATTGATCGCGGCAACACGGCCGTTCGTGCCAGAGACAAAGAGATACTGGGAAACGAGCGCAGGCGCCGAAGTAGAGCCGATTGGCTGAACCCAGACACGGTCACCGCTGCGCCCATCAATCGCCGCCATGACGCCCGACTGGTTTGCCGCGAAGACAAGACCGTTGCCGATGACGGGACGCGATGCGATGTCGTTGATCGAGGAAATTGGCGTGAAACGCCCAGGACGCGACAGCGCCTCGGTCCAGAGACGACGGCCGTTCGCCGCCAGATACGCGATGATCTCACCAGAGCTGTAAGGCGCAATCACAATATCTTCGACAGCTGCTGGGCTGGAGGAACCAAGGACACGGGCGGTCTCGGCAATCGCCTGATCCGACCAGAGCACGCGGCCGTCATCAAGATCCAGCGCGAAAAGTTCATTATTATTGGACGACACAAAAATACGGCCATCAGCGATGGTCGGTGCGCCAGTCATCGGCGCTTCCATGTCACGGCGCCAGATTTCACGGCCCGTTTCAGCGTCCAGCGCCGCAACGAAACCAAAGCCACTCGCCACGATCAGACGACCCGAGGAAAAGGCGAGACCTGACCCGATGCCACGCTTGTCGCGGTCATTTCCGGATTTGAGCTCTCGTCTCCAGATGCGTGAACCGTTCGACAGGCTGAATGCGCGAACGGTCTGGCTGGCGTCGACGACGAAGATCGCCGTCTCGCTGGCCACAGGCGGCGTCGTCAGCGCGCCGTTGCGGTCAGTGCCGCGACCGGCATCCACTGACCATGCGATTTCGAGGTCGGCGGCCGCGGCAACATGGCCAGCGGATTTCACCGGCCGCGAGCCTGCTTCAGGCCAGCTCGCCAGCTGCGTTGCCGTAGGCAGCGTGATCGTCTGTGTCGCAAGCGCCGGATCAGCCTCGATGGTCTCGTCGCCGAGCACCATCTCGATGCGGCCCTCTTTTTCCGCAGCGGTCAGGCGCTGCTCTTCAGCGCGGAAATTGCTGATATAGGAGCAAGCCGACAGACTCATGGCGAGCGTGCCGAGCATGGCTGCCCGGAAGGTCAAATTCATCATTCTGGCTGGTCTCCGTCGATGGAAGCGGCTTCGCCGGCTTCCGGAATGTCGTCAGTCTCAACTGTCTCTGCAGGCATGGCCTCTGGCGCTGCTTCACCCTCAGAAGCGGCAGCCGCTGGCAGGGCCGCAAGCGCCCGGACGGCGCGCTGCGATACACCCTCAGGCACATTGGCAAGGAAGCGCAGCTCATTGAAAACCTGGCGGGCATACTCAGTGTCGCCCTCCTGCGCGGCTTTCGACGCGATCAGCTCCAGCGCCAGTGCGCCAAACTCGCTTTCTTCCTCAGGCAGCGTGCCGAGATAGGTTTCCAGCTCGGCGCGGCTCGCAGTCTGCGATTTCAGATAGGCCGCTTTCATGAGCGACAGCTTGCCAATCGGCGTTTCAGAATTTGCCGCAAGCTCAAGCGCTGCGATGGCCGCATCCCGGTCAGCATTACCCGAGAGACGCGTTTCGGCCAGAAAATTGGCCGCAAGCGGGGCGATCTCAACGTCTGACTGGGCCAGATCGTCGAAGCCGGTCGTCGCCGCTTGATAATCCTGATCTGCAAGCGCGCGATCAGCCTGTTCAAAGGCGATCGACTGCGCTTCGAGGTCCTGCGACCGCTGGCTATCGAGATACTCATTCAAAGCCACGCCGCCGATCAGCAGACCCGCAGCGATATAGGCGAAGACGCCGTATTTTTTCCAAAGGCGCGCCGCCTTGTCCTGGCGCAGGCCTTCTTCAACTTCCTCAAAGATATCAGCCAATTGGCCTACTCCACTGGATAATGGACATCAAATCAGCGCGCACCCTAACCGGGGTCCCAGTCTGCGGCAACGCGCGATCACTGTTTCGTCTACCCTTTCGGCAGCTTCGCCTTGCCGCCACCGGATAGCTTGTAGGTTTCTGCCTCTGCCGGAAAGCTGCGCGAGCGCACATCACGGGCATACGCCTCGACCGATTTTGCGATCTCGGACTGCAGGTCGCCATAGCGGCGCACGAATTTCGGTGTCCAGTCGAAGATGCCCAGCATGTCCTGCGTCACCAGGATCTGCCCGTCACAGGAGGCTGAAGCCCCAATGCCAATCGTCGGTATCGACAGCGTTTTCGTGATCTCGTCGGCAAGATCCTCAGCGACGCCTTCAATGACGATGGCGAACGCGCCTGCCTCTTCGGCCGCGCGCGCCTCTTCCATGACACGCTCGCGCTCGACATCGTCGCGGCCCTGCGCCTTGAAGCCGCCAACGACATTGATCGCCTGCGGACGGAGGCCAACATGACCCATGACAGGTACGCCCCGCTCGACGAGGTGCTCGATCTGATGGGCCGCATAGGTGCCGCTTTCGATCTTCACGGCCTGGCAGCCCGTCTCCTTCATGATTCGCGACGCATTCAGGAACGCCTGATCCGCGCTCGTCTCATAGGAACCGAACGGCATATCGACGACAACAAACGCCCTGTCGGACCCGCGCATCACGGCCTGCCCATGCAGGATCATCATTTCCATGGTGACGCCCACAGTCGATGTCAGGCCGTGCACCACCATCCCCACGCTGTCGCCGACGAGCAGCAGGTCACAATAGGGGTCCATGATTGCAGCCGTCGGCGCATCATAGGCGGTCAGGCAGACGAGCGGCTCGCCTTGCTTGGCGGACATGATATCGCGAACGGTCTTTCGTCTGACTTGGGATTGTGCGGACACGGGCGGCGTATCTCCATCAAAAGAACTGAACGCCCGTCTCCTAACAGAGCCCGTCCCCCAGCGCCAAGCGCGAAACCGAAGGCATCACAGCGCAGCGTGGTCAGTGTGCCTCAGCCCATGCCAGCAATCACCGGCTGCCCAAACAGGACTTCATGCAGGCCAAAGATCATCGCGCCCCAGATGATGAGCCCGATCAGTACAGCAAGAACATCTCCCACCACAGACACTCTGGCGTCGGGCGGCAAACCGTTGTCGCCGCGCTTTTTCAGCATGATCCGGTCAAACACGGCATAGACGAGGAAGCTGCCGAAGAGCAAAATCGAATTGAGCTCTCCATTGGCGAGAAGGTGGCCGAGCGCCCAGACCTTCACGGCCGCCAGCATCGGGTGTTTCAGCGTCTTCCTGATGTAACCGGCAGGCACATATGCCGCGACCAGAATCGGCATCGCGATCAGCTGGATCAGGATGTTGAGATGGACGGTCCAGACCGGAGGCTGCCAGATAATGGCTGCCGGACGCATCGCGCCATACCCCCAGACGATCAGGACAAACCCCGCAATGGAAACGAGCGTGTAGAGCCCCTTGTACGGGCCCTCCCCCAGCTTCGCCTCGATCCGCTTTTCCGGCGCCCTCGTTCTCAGCGCCGAATAGATGTGCGCGCCAAAAAACAGCGCGATCCCCGCCAGCATATAGACCATGCCTGCCTCCCCTTTTCTTATGGTGGCAGAATGGCTCCAAAGCGTGAGACCAGCAAGAAGGTTTCCTATGCGGCAATTCGCTTGACGCCAATGCTTGCCCCCGCCCCCAGCGAGCGCCAAGAGTGACGCCATGACGAAGACGGACACCCACGCTTTGATCGCAGGCGGCGGCATTGGCGGCCTCACCGCCGCGCTCTGCCTCGCGCGCGCCGGCTGGACTGTTGATGTCTATGAGGCCGCAGACGCCCTCACCGAAGTTGGCGCAGGCCTCCAGCTCAGCCCGAACGCGATGAAGGTCTTCGACACGCTTGGCCTGTCTGGCGAGATTGCTAAGCGAGGCTTTGCCCCCGAAGCGCTGGAGCTACGGCTCGGCCAGTCGGGACGCCGCGTCTTCTCGATTCCGGTAAATCAGCGCGCGGCCCCGGCATGGGGCGCGCCCTATATCCATATCCACCGCGCCGATCTGCTAGATATCCTAGCTGAAGCGGCAAGCGCGAACAGCTCCATCAAGATTCAACTTGGGGCGAAAGCGGCGGACTACGAAACCGATGGCGCGACTGCGCGCCTCCTGTTTGAGGACGGCACGAGCGCCACTGGGCAGTTGCTCCTCGGGGCCGACGGCCTCCACTCCATTCTGCGCAAACAGATGCTGGGCGATGTCCCAGCCCGTTTTACCGGCAACCTCGCCTGGCGTTTTACTGTCCCGCTGGACAAACTTGCTTCGCCGCCTCCGCCAACCGCTTGCGTCTGGGCGGGCCCTGGCCGCCACGCTGTCACCTATCGGCTGCGCGGTGGCACGCTCGCCAATTTCGTCGGCATCGTGGAGCGCCATGACTGGCAGGGCGAAAGCTGGACCGAACAAGGCACGAAAGCCGAAGCGCTCAGCGACTTTGCAGGCTGGAACGACACGCTGACGGAACTCATTGAAGCCGCCGACAGCCACTATCGCTGGGCGCTCTTTGACCGACTCCCGCTCGGAACATGGTGCGACGGCCCCGTCACCCTGCTCGGCGACGCCTGCCACCCCATGCTGCCATTTCAGGCGCAAGGCGCAGCCCAGGCTACAGAAGACGCCTACGTGCTCGCCGGCAAGGTGAAAGCGGGCGGCGACATCCCCGCCGCCCTGCGCAGCTATGAGGAGGCACGCAAGCCGCGCACCTCCCGTATTCAGGCAGCGTCCCGCGCCAATATGAAGACCTTCCACAAGCGCTCACCCGCCGAACAGGCGGCGACCTATGGGCCCATGTGGATCGCGGGCCAGCTCCTGCCCGGCGTGGTTCGCTCACGCCTCGACTGGATTTACGGCCACGACGTTACAGCGACGGGTCGATAATCACCCGGCCGACCACGCGGCGCTCTTCCATCTCGGCAAAGGCCTTGCGCCAGTCATCAAGGCTATAGACGCCATGCGCATGCGGCGTGACTGACTTGTCCTCGATCAGCTTCCAGACCGCTTCCATATTCTCGCGGCCCTTCTCCGGGAACTGGCGGCCATACTCGCCTGCGCGCACGCCGACGACCGAGAAGCCCTTGATCAGCGGCATGTTCACTTTGACCTCCGGGATACGGCCGGACGCAAACCCAACCACCAGAAGCCGGCCATCAAACGCAATACAGCGCACGCTCTCATCGAACACATCCCCGCCAACCGGGTCATAGATCACATCGGCGCCGCCATCGGTGATCTCCTTTACTTTTTCCCGGAAGCCGTTCGAGGAATTGATCACCGCATCCGGCGTATACTTGTCCTGAATGACTTTCAGCTTGTCATCCCTAGACGCTGCCGCAATCACTTTCGCGCCAAGATGCTTACCAAGATCCACCGCCGCGAGGCCAACGCCGCCTGCCGCCCCATGCACCAGCAGCCACTCGCCTCGCTGGATATTGGCCCGGCGCACCAGGGACACATAAGCCGTCAGATAGGCGGACCCGACCGACGCAGCAGACGCAAAATCAAGGTGCTGAGGGATCTTCCTCACCGTCGCCGCACTGTAGGTGTTGTACTCCGCAAACGCCCCGCCGAGGCGGCTCGTCACCACCCGGTCGCCAACCGCAAACGCGCTCACGCCATCGCCCAGCGCCGCGATTTCGCCAGACACATCGCCGCCCGGAATGAAAGGCAGGTCGGGCTTATGCTGATAACCGCCCTGCGTCATCAAAAGGTCTGGAAAACCAAGGCTCCCGGCCCGTATCTTCAGAAGTATTTCGCCCTTTCCCGGCTGCGGCACGTCAATCTCGTTCAGCCGGACACCCTGATAATTCTCGCTGAGTTCTTCGACCTGAAGGGCTCTCATTTTCTGGGGCAGGCTCATCATTTTCCTCACGCTTCATCGGATGTCCAACCTATCTAGAGACCGCACGCCCCCTCGGCCATGTTGACGCGACGGCCCCCTGCCGGTCCTCCGCCCAGCGCGGGCTTGCCTGCAGGTCGCCAAGCCCCGGAAAACCCGGTATGGGCTGGCCGATGACGCGCGCCCTGCCCCTTTTTATCCACGGCCTTCTCGCCGCAGGCATTGGCGTCACAGCCTGGCTCTTTGCCCCGCCCGGCATATTGCTGCTCACGCTTGCGATGGGGGCGGTCCTCCTCGCGCTTGCCAGTACCGACTGGCGCACCTTCATTCTCCCAGACCCGCTCAACGCGCTTCTCGCACTGCTCGGCCTGCTCATGGTCTGGCAGCACGCCCGCTCCGACTGGCTGGACCATCTGATTGGCGGCGCGGCCGCCTATCTCGCACTCCTCGGAATTGAGCTCTTCTATCGCCACGTGCGCGGGATAGACGCGCTCGGGCGCGGCGACGCAAAGCTCGCCGGCGCTCTCGGCCTCTGGCTTGGCTGGCAGGGGCTACCCTTTCTCTTCCTCATCGCCGCCGCATCAGGCCTCATCGGCGTCCTCATCTATTCAGGCCTTCTGCGCCGCAAGATCACCGGCGACACCCCCGTCCCCTTCGGCCCCTGGATCGCGCTATCGGGCTGGATCTGCTGGCTTGGATTGGCCGCCATCTAACCATCGCCAACTCGATCAGGCGTGCCCGCTCTCCACGGCGACGATTGAGGATCTCGCTGGACGCGAAGCGGAAACGACAAGTTCCGGCATCTCGATTTCGAGGCCAGCAAGTTGAAATGCCGAGGTAATCGCGAGCACCGTGTCGCTGAGATCGGCTGGCGGAGACGACGCCATCAGCCAGGTCAGATGTGCATCCATCAAAGCGCGGTCACCTGCCTGCCCTGCAGCCAGACACGCAATGATTGACAATTCATCGCTTGAAAGCCGCGCACATCCCGGCATGGCCAGCGCAACTTTGCGGCGGCCGGAATGGCCGATGAAGCGTGCGAAGTTGAGGACGTCTCCCAGAACTCGCGGGCCGTTTCGCTCACCAAATGCTCGCGAGAAGCCTGAAACGACTGTGCAGCATCCTGCCCCACCTCGTGCGCAGGCCCGGAACCCCCAAACAGCGAGACCAGCAGCAATGCCAAGATCGGGAAGGAAGACGTCATCGAGGAATTGATCGTTCATGTTCTGCCCTCTGCAGGAAAAAAGGCTGCGGCCCGGATCTAACGATTGGAAGGAAACGCATTTCGATCCGGGCCACAGCCAGTGGAGTGACCAGGTGGCGGAGGTCAGGCCACCGGGTCTGGCAATCTCTCAAGATTTTCGATTTCGACTCTCAGCCAGCGGTAATGCATCTCAATGCGCGCCGCCTCGCCTGGCTTCGCACCGATCTGAGAGCGCAATTCAGTCTGCCACGTGCGCAACTCTTCGAGCTGCGAGCGAAGCCAGCCAATCGTGTAGAGATCCTCAAAATAGAGACGCATGAGACCACCGCTCCAGACTAAAAAACGCAAATGCACTTATTTGCGACTTATTCGCATTCTCAACACAGTTGCGAGCCACGCGCAAGGCGTCAGGCGCAAAAAGTTTTTATGAGAGCTCGCCGCGCCGGCTCCGGTGGAACGGTCGTGTAGACCCAGGTGTTCTTACAACTGAACAGACACGCCAGATCTGGCGACACATCGGAGAAATATCGTGGAAAACCGTCAGGACAGTTCAGCGAGAAAAACCACACTGGATAAGGAGGCGAAGCCCCGCACCACCGCATCTACCGACGACCAGATTGAGCAAAAGAAGGCTGAGCGCCGCTCAGGCGACTTTCCGCCCGAACCAGCACCGAAGGATGACGACATCGAACAGGCCGTCGACCGCAAAAACTGGGATACGCTCAAGGCTGAGCCGATAAATCGCCGCAAAAAAGCGAGCGAGGCCTAGCGCCTATTCGAGAAAGATCGCCTCAACCGACGTCTCGAACAACCGCGCGATCTTCAAGGCAAGCGCGAGGCTTGGATCGTACTTTTCCTTCTCGATCGCGATGATGTTCTGCCGCGAGACGCCAAGCAGCTCAGCGAGCTTTGCCTGGCTCCACTCACGTTCGGTCCGCAGCTCTTTCATCCGGTTCTTCATAGGTAGCGGGCCCGCAGGGCAAACCAGCTGACCTGCCAGATCGCCGCGGCGACCGGGGCGATAAAGATGCTCGCAAATGGCGGGATGCCGGCAAACTGCGCCAGCAGCGACCAGACCGTCACAAGCCACACGGTCATCAACAGGCTGATGGCGAGCGCATTGACGGCCACACGCCGCTCGAACTCCTCAAGCGCCAGCACCCTGCGCGCCGCCAGGCCGCCCCAAACCGTAATCACCAGAACCGGCAGGAGCGCGAGGGCGACATCGCTTGCCGACTGCTCCCCTGTCGACCAAGTCTGCGAGGCCATGAGCGCGCCGAGAAAAAGAAGCGCCATGACGCATTCCGTCAGCCAGTAGATCGCGCTCTGGCGCCGCCGGCCTGCCTCAAAGGATTGCGTTTCCGGATCCATATCATTCCTGCCTTTGCTCTACTGGCGTCTGAACGGTCGTGAGACCATCGCGAAGACACGTTTGCG
The DNA here is from genome assembly GCF_003576245.1 of Henriciella algicola. Lineage (GTDB taxonomy): Bacteria > Pseudomonadota > Alphaproteobacteria > Caulobacterales > Hyphomonadaceae > Henriciella > Henriciella algicola. Next base: position 34,671 of record NZ_QWGA01000007.1, on the reverse strand, counting down.
GCTCTCCAGAAGTCCGATACCCAGAATCCCTGCCGTGAGCCAGAAGCCAGCCTCGGTTCCAACTGCGAGGGCTGTCACAGCGATGACCAGCGCTTCGGTCGACGGATCCGTCGCCTTATAGGCAAACACGCCGACCCACGCCGCGATAACCAGAGCCCAGATCACACTCAGCGCAATCGATTTCCAACCCATTTCAAAACTCCTTTTGTAAAGAGCTCTTGACATACGATCAGCTCGGCATGATGTCAAGAGCTCTTTACAATCAAAGGAGCCCTCAATGTTCAAACCTCTTCTCTCCGGTACCGCCATCGGTGCACTGATGCTCGTCGGCTGCCAGACCAATTCTGCTCCGGGCACCGCGGAGCTCTATTACGGCTTTTCCCATGTCGACCCGGTCAGCGAACAGATCATTGAGGATACGTGGGTCATCGTCGACGGCGCATCGATCACAGCGACGGGTGCAGGCGACCTACCCGACCGGGCCTTCGCTCAGACACACGATATGTCGGGCCTCTACGCCCTGCCCGGCATGATCGACTCGCACGCCCACATCACATCCGGCCCACATGAGACGAAGTTCGTCGACGGCGCGCCGCTCGTAACGATTGAAAGCCGGGACGACATCACTGAGTTCAATGCCCGCATGGCCCTCGCCTTCGGCATCACGACGGTGCGCAATCCGGGCGGCGGCACACTCGCCAATCAGGCCTATGACCAGAAAATCGCAAGCGGCGAATGGATCGGCCCGGAAGCCTTCCACGCAGGCTCTGTCATCCAGCCCCCACCAATGGGCGGCGCAGCCTTCGCCTACCCGACAACCGACGCCGAATGGGACGCTGAAGCCCAGCGCCAGGCGGATGCCGGCATGGATTACTTCAAGCTCTATGTCAGCCTGACCGAGGAGGAGCTCGCCAAGGGCGTCGCTGCGGCCGAGCGCGCCGGCCTGAAACCCATCGCCCATCTCCACATGGTCAGCTGGACGGACGCGGCAGCGCTTGGCTTGCACGGGATTGAACACGCCCTGCCGACCAGTCCGGACCTTCTGGAACCCGGTGCACGCGAGGAATACGTCGCGGGGTTCGGCCCCAATTCAAAGTACATGTACGAATGGTTTGAACTCGCCGATTATGACGGTCCGCTCTTTCAGGAACTGGTCGACACGCTCGTCGAGAACCAGACGGTCCTGAACTTCAATTTCATTGTGAACCACCTCGTCTACAATGCCGATGATCCGGACCTCATACCGGCCGCGTGGGAGCCCTTTATCCACCCGGAAATCCTGACAGGCTTCAGGGAGTTTACCACCGCGAGCGTCTATGGCTGGACGCCAGAAGACTTCAAGCGCGCCCGCGCCGCGTTTCCGCGCGTGCTCGAATTCGGCAAGCGTCTCTATGATGCGGGCCTGCCCATCATGATCGGCACAGACGCCTCAGGTGGCCTGCCCTATTATGCGATGGAAGCCGGGTTTTATACGGAAGCGGGTCTCCCGGTCTGGGACGTCCTGAAGATGGCGACGTCTTCGACCGCGCAGCATCTCGGTATCGCCGACCGCACAGGCCGCATCGAACCGGGGCTCGAAGCCGATATTGTCTTCCTGAGCGCCAATCCGGTCGAGGACATCAGCGCCATCGGCAGCGTCCATACCGTCATCAACAATGGAGACGCTTATACGTTCGAGCAGCTCACCAGCAGCTGGGACGACGCCCCCGCAGGCGAATAAACAAGCAGTTCAGTGTAAAGTGGCGGCGCCCGGAATTCAGTCAGAAGCCGGGCGTCGCTCACATTCCAGTTCCGCCGCGCTGGCGACCTGTCAGCAGAAACGCACACGGAATGACTTCATGGGCAGGAAGGGTTCGCGCCCCTCTTCTGTCACCAGCCACACATCGGTCAGCTCTAGCAGGCCGCTGCCGCAGATCACGGTCGGACGCCCCTCGCGCATGAAGATGACCTTGCCGACATCGCGGATCTCGCAATGCACATCCTCGACCATCTCGACATTCTCAACGATCAGCTCCTGGCCTTTCGACGTCCTGCAGCGCGCGCCGAGATAGGGCGAGCCGACCGCATCGACGAGGCGCTGGATTTCCTCAGCGCTCTTTGACCAGTCGATGGCGTAGTCATCATCGTCCCGCCAGATCGAATAGGTCGCATTCGCCTCTTTCTGCGGAACCCCGACAATCTCCTCGCCAGCAGCAATCCTTGCGGCGATGCTTTCGGCGAGATCACAATAGTTTCGATTGTTCAGCTCGATCGCGTCGGCAATCTTGAGCGGATAGGTGACCGGGCTGGTCTGCTGCCCGATGATATGCCCGCGATCATACTCGCTCGCGCCGAACAGCGCCGTGACGCCGATCTCCTTCTCACCATTGACCAGCATGTTCACCAGCGGCGCAAAGCCCCGGTAACGGGGCAGCGGCGAGTCGTGGAAGACGATCAGCCGCTCCACCGGATGCTTGATGAGCCACCGCCAGGAGATCGCGAAAACATACTCACCGCCCCTCAGCGCCGGTTCCGCGCCCCTGAAGTCAAAAGCGATACCAGCAGCACGGCAGTGCACTGAGATCTCTTCGCTGAAATCATTCTCGATATTGGAGTCCTTGCCAATCACGACGCGTTCGATCACGCCAGGATAGGTCGAGGTCAGGCGGCGAAGGACTTCAAAGCCCTTCTGCGTCATGATGTAGAGTACGGCGTTGCTCATCCTGTTCCCCTCCAGTCAATCAGCAAATCTGGCCCCTGATCGGGTGGTCCCTATTCCCACTCGATCGTGCCGGGCGGCTTGCTGGTCACGTCATAGACGACACGGTTCACGCCTTTGACCTCATTGATGATGCGGGTCGCGACCCGGCCAAGGAAGGCGTGGTCAAAGGGGTAATAATCGGCCGTCATACCGTCAGTGGACGTCACCGCGCGCAGCGCCAGAACAGCCTCATAGGTGCGCTCATCGCCCATGACACCAACGGTATTCACAGGCAGCAGCACAGAGAAAGCCTGCCAGATCTCATCATAGAGGCCGGCATTCTTGATCTCTTCGATATAGATCGCGTCCGCCTTGCGCAGCGTGTCGGCTTTCTCGCGCGTGATCTCGCCCGGAATACGGATAGCAAGGCCTGGCCCCGGGAACGGATGACGCCCGATAAAGCTCTGCGGCAGGCCAAGTTCACGACCAAGCGCGCGAACCTCATCCTTGAACAGCTCACGAAGCGGCTCGACCAGCTTCATGTTCATGCGCTCTGGCAAGCCGCCAACATTGTGGTGGGACTTGATCGTGACGGATGGCCCGCCAATCGCAGAGACGCTTTCGATCACATCCGGATAGAGCGTGCCCTGCGCGAGGAAATCCGCCCCGCCAATCTTCTTTGCCTCTTCCTCAAATACATCGATGAAGAGCCCGCCAATCGTCTTGCGCTTCTTCTCGGGGTCGGAAATCCCCTCAAGCGCGCCGAGGAAGGTCTCGCTCGCATCCACATGGACGAGCGGAATGTTGTAATGGTCGCGGAAGAGCCCGACGACTTCCTCGCTCTCATTGAGGCGCATCAGACCATGATCGACATAGACGCAGGTCAGCTGGTCGCCGATCGCCTCATGGATGAGGACCGCAGCCACAGACGAATCCACGCCGCCTGAAAGACCACAGATCACCTTGCCGTCGCCAACCTGCTTGCGGATCTTCTCGATCGCTTCCTCGCGATAGGCCGCCATTGTCCAGTCGCCGGAAAGCCCGGCAATCTTGTGCGTGAAATTGCGCAGCATGTCCCGACCATGCACCGTATGCACGACCTCGGGATGGAACTGCGTGCCATAGAAGCGGCGATCAAGGTCCGCAATGATGGCGAGCGGCGCACCCGGCGATTTTGCGATCACACCAAAGCCAGGCGCCAGTTCAGCGACATGGTCGCCATGGCTCATCCAGACTTCTTCCTTGCCGTCTTTGCCGCCAAACAGGCCTTCCAGCAGCTCGCTATCCGTCACCTGTTCGATGAAGGCGCGGCCGAACTCACGGCTGGTGCCGCTTTCTACGCGACCGCCAAGTTGCTGCATCATGACCTGCTGGCCATAGCAAATGCCAAGCACCGGCACGCCGCGCTCAAACACCGCCTGATCGGCGCGCGGGCTGTCATCCCATGTGACGCTCGCAGGCCCGCCGGACAGGATGATCGCCTTGGGGTCAAAGCTGTCCAGGAACGCGCCATCCACCTTGTTGAAAGGGTGGATTTCGCAATAGACGCCGCTTTCGCGAAGGCGCCGCGCAATCAGCTGGGTAACCTGTGAGCCGAAATCGACAATCAGGACGTGCTCGTGCTTGTCTGCAACGGAATCGGGTGAACTGGCCATGCAGCCTCCTAACCGCTAATGGCGGGGGCTGGAAGGGCCAATGCGACCAGCCCATGCACCGGAAAGGACATGCCGCATGACACAAGCCAGAGACTTCGCCGCGCAAGGGATGCAGGCGCTTCAGCAACAGGATGGCCCTGCGGCTGAAACAGCATTGCAGCGCGCGATTGATCTTGGCTGGCCCGGTCCGGATATCTGGGTCGCGCTCTCCTTTGCCAAATCCCTTCAGGGCGACATGGCCGGCCGCGTCGCCTCGCTTGAAAAAGCCATACAGGTTGACCCGTCCAGCGTACGTGCGCGGCTCCACTATGGTCAGGCGCTCGTCGGCTCGGGCCGGCCAAAGGATGCCGAAGCCGCCTTCCGCCGCGGACTTTCCGACATCACGCCTCACCTCATCCGGACACAGGAAATCCATCAGCTCATCACCGCGGCCGAAACCTTCCTTGCCGGACCCGGTGAGCAGACGCCCTCCCCCGCTGATGAGCTTTCTGTGACGCTCGACAAGTTCGCAAAGGATCACGATCTCGGCACGGCCCCCGATGACGACCTCTTCCGCCAGAGCCTCGATTTCCTGACGGGCAAAGCCACCTTCTATCCGTCCCAGCCAACACGCTACTTCTATCCGGGCCTGCCGAACCGGCAATTCTACCCATTGGACGCCTTCAGCTGGACAAACGCCCTCGCCGCCGAGACGGGCGCAATCCGCAGCGAACTTGAAACCCTGCTCAGCGAAAAAGCTGCCGCCGAGGCTGGCTTCACCCCTTATGTCGAATCGGCTGGCCGCGAAGGCGCTGGCGTCTCCCACCCTCTGCTCGACAATCCAGACTGGAGCGCCTTCTACCTCATCAAGCAGGGCAAACGCGTCGAAGAGAATATCGCCCGCTGCCCGAAGACATGGGCGGCCATCGAAGCCATTGGCGAGGCCGTAAACCCGGCCCCCGCCCCTTCGGTCCTGTTTTCGCGGCTTGAGCCGGGCGCTGCCATCCCGCCCCATCACGGACAGATCAATACGAGGCTCATCTGTCACCTGCCGATCATCCTGCCGGGCGATTGCGGCTTCCGGGTCGGCAACGAGACGCGCGAATGGAAGGATGGCGAGGTTTTCGTCTTCGATGACACGATTGAGCACGAAGCCTGGAATCGCAGTGACAAGGCACGCTACGTGCTCATCTTCGAGATCTGGCACCCGGACCTGTCAGACCGCCAGCGCAGCCTCATCACCGAATTCTTCAAACTTGGGCAAAGCCAGGTCTCGTCAGCAGGCTGAACAGGTTCTACCCAAAGGGGGCGCATTTTGCGTATAACCCGGTAACCATAAGCGTTCTCACAACTTGAGGTGTATGCGCCCTCTGCGTTGTTTTAGAACAACATTTTATAAACTGTTCGCCAGTATATAGAAAACGTGTTCGCACAACGCCTGATAACCGCCCTCCTGCTGACGATCGCAGGTGCCAGCGCAGCCCATGCCGACGACGCCTGTGCCTCGTTGACCCCGCTTCTGCGCACAGTGGATACGGCCTACGAAATTTCGCTGGAGCCAACCCAGCGCGGCAAGCTCGTTTATGTCAGCCAGCTGGAAGACAGCCTGCAAGGCGTTTCGCTGCTCGATCTCTATGGCGGCATGGAGGCCGATGAGGTCAGCGTCAGCCAGACGGCCATGATCCTGTTCATCGGCGAGCTGACCATGGCGATGGAGCGCTACAACAGCGACGCGAAGGAAGCCGCGCTCGACGTACTGGGCCGCGGTGTCCCCCGCCTTGTCCGCACAGAGCTTGCCCGCCTCGAAAAGGATCTCGCCTGCCGGGTCAGCGATAGCTGGACTGAAGAGCCGCAGGTTCGCCACTCAGTCACGACACCGGGCACGCTGGGCTATGCCGCGCGTACGCCTGACAATCTCATCCGTGAGAGCGAGACCGCCAGCCGCGCCTGGCCTCAGCAGCAACACCGCCCCCATTCCTCTGGCGCAGAGACAGACCAATCGTCAGGCCGCCGGGCAGATAGCCTTGCCGCCCTTGGTTTTCCGCTCATCCTCTCGCTCGCCCTCCTGGGCGGCGCGGCCTATTGGTGCCGCCCGCGCATTCGCCGCTGGAAAAAGCGCGCAGAGCGCCATGTCTGCTATCGCCGCGTTCCTGTGCGACTGGGCGCTGACATCCGGGATCTGACCATTGTTGACTTCAATATCGGCGGCCTTCGCATGAAGCACGATGGCAGAATCACTCGAAAGCGCTCGATCTCGTTTGAGCTTGGCGACACCTGGCTGCGCGGAAATGTTGTCTGGACCAATGACTGCTATGCAGGCATCCGGCTCTCGCGTCCGCTGACCGATGACCAGATCTCCATGCTCTGCTTCAACACCCGCCGTCAGACAGCAGAAGCGGGCGCGTCCAGCGGTCTCGCGGCGGCTTAGCCAGTCTCGCCGGGCCCACCATTCGGATCAATCCAGCTCACCTGCTTTGGATGCAGGTGAAAGCTGATCCCCTCATCGGCCCGGGTCTTCAGGTCAACATAGCGGCGCAACAGGCCCTTGCGCTCTTCCAGCGTGATGACATTGCGCGGGATCGCCAGCGCAGGATGGGCCCAGCGAAACAGGATATGCGGCTTCAGCCACAGCGTTTCCTCGCCGAACTCCGCCCAGAGCATGCCGCGATAATGCACCCGCGGGAAACGCCCCCGGCCCAGCGTGACCAGCATCAACCGCTTGCCCGCAAACGTCTCAGGCACATCCGCCTGATAGACCCGCGCCAGCGTTCGCCATCCGCTCGCCCATGACAGGAAGGATACGATCCCCACCCACATCGCCCCGAAAAAGATCGGAAACGCGAGGATGATGACCCAGACCATCATGCCGCTTCACTGGCTCCAGCAGTCCCAAGCGCGCGCTCACGAAACCGGTTCATCAGCGTCACCAGCTGAGACCCGCGCACCTTGTAAGGCTCTGTCAGGCGCACCCGCCCATACATCAGGATGCCCGACAGGCGCGGCAGGGCCTTGCGCTTCTCCTCGGTCAGCTTGAACGCCACCTGCCTTGAGGCAGGCATGCCTTTGCCACCTGAATAATGCAGGCTGAACTCCGACACTTCAGACCAGCCGATCTTTCCAAGCGACTTGAACTCGCTTGATTCAAATCCGTCCCGGTCCAGCGTCAGCCAGCCATGCCTGAACAGCGCCGCACAGACCCCGACCAGCGTCGTCATGGCAAAGAACACCGTCAGCCAGACGCTGATCTCTTCTGCCGGCCCATTTCCGGTCCAGTTGGTAAAAGCCAGCATCGCCGCGAGCAGCGCGCTCGCGCTCGCCAGCACAAGATATTGCCGGTTCGTGGCGCGCAGGTGCACAGTCTCTGGAAGCGGTTTCAGCATGGTGCTCATATCGCACTGATTCCAGCCCGCGCGCTATCAGCGGGCCTTGCGCATCACTGCAAAGAAGAAGCCGTCCGTGCCAGCTTTGCGCGGTGTCAGCCGGACCGACTTGCCGCCCTTCGCGCCCGCTTTCACTTTCGCCGCGCCTTCATCGGTCAACAGGCCAGAGGCAATCGCCGCATCCGCCGCGCTCTCTTCTGCAAACTCAGGGTGCTCTGCCAGGAAGCCAGCAACCCGGTCTTCATCTTCCTCCATCAGGAAGGAACACGTCGCATAGACGAGCCGCCCGCCCGGCTTCACAAAGGCAGACGCCGCCGCGATGATCTCGGTCTGCTCCTCGATCCGCTTGGCAAGCTGCTTGTCTTTCAGCCGCCACTTCGCATCCGGCCGCCGACGCCAGGTGCCCGTCCCGGTGCACGGCGCATCGACGAAGACCACATCCATCTGACCTTTAAGCGCCTCAAGCGCTTCAGGCTCTTTCGGATGGACCAGTTGCACATTGTGCGCGCCAGACCGCTTCAGCCGCGGGATCAGCGCCGACAGCCGCCGCCCATCGATATCATAGGCATGGACCTGCCCCTTGCCTTCCATCATCGCGGCCATGGCCAGTGTCTTGCCGCCGCCGCCCGCGCAAAAGTCCAGCACCTGCTCGCCCGGCTTTGCATTCGATGCTGCCGCTGCAATCTGCGAGCCCGCATCCTGCACTTCGACCCAGCCTTTCGAATAGGCCGGAATGCTCTCCAGAGACGCCTCGCGCTCGGACGGATCACGGGCTGGAATATGATAAGCATTCTTCAGGAGCGGTGAGCTTTCAGCATTCGCAGACCGCATCGGCCCGCCCGCCTTCTCGGCGTCGACTTTTAGCGTGTTCACCCGGATATCGACATCGGCGCGCACCGCCATGGCCTGCGCCTCGACCACTTTTTCCTCACCGAAGACGCGGTCCATCATCGGCTCCATCCAGTCAGGATAGTCGCCCGAAACCCACGGCTCCGCCGTGACATCCGGCGCCATGACCAGCCGCTCGCGCTCTTCCAGCGTCAGCTTGGACGGCGCATGCTCCTCATCCATAGCAGAGTCGATCTTCATGATGTCCCAGCCCCATGCGAAGCTCAGCGCGCCAAGCACCAGCGCGCGCGGCTCATCAGAGCCCATCGCATGGGCAATCGAGTTCTTCTTGCGCAGGGCATCGAGCACGAGCCCCGACACCCAGGCCCGGTCCTTGGAGCCCGCATACCGCGCCCGCTTGCCCCAGTCGCGCGCAGCAGACTTCACAGGCTGGTGCCGGTTCAGCACATCACCCAGCACATCAATCGCCGCCGCTATCCGTCCACCGTCGCGCATTCTATTGGCCTCAGTCCAAATGCGCTGTGTTATCCTTGTCCGAACAAGATTGAAACCAAGAGGCTCACAATGCGACTCAATCGGACCACGTGGACCCTTCTAGTCGGCTTAGGATTCAGCCTTGCGGCGTGGAACATTCACTGGTCGCTCTATCAAATGCCTCTAACGTTCACCGAAGCTCGATGGAACCGCACCGATTGGCACGATCCGCGCCATCGGCGCCATAGAATAGCGGACCGCTACGTTGAAACAGGTGAACTCGCGGGTCGGACACGCGAAGACGTCGAAAACATCTTGGGTCTCCCGCCTGAGACCACTTATTTTTCTGATTGGGACATAGTCTACCAACTTGGGTCAGAGCGAGGCCTTATCAGCATCGATAGCGAATGGCTTGTTTTCAAAACAGATGAAGCAAACACAGTGATTGATTATCGGATCGTGCGTGACTGAAAATTTCAACAGAGCAATGCCCAGTAACAGGCGATCAAATTGATCTTGAAATCTGTGCCGCGCTCATGCTGAGCGAAGTCGAAGCACGAGCGCGCGCGGTCTGGAGACTACCATGAACATCGACCTCCCCGCCACCATACGACCAGCCACCCGCCGCGACTGGCGCCAGATCGGCGACGTCACCGCTGAAGCCTTCGCCGAGGACCCGTTCAATCTCTGGCTTTTCGGCGGCGGGCGTGCGCTGCGCCCCCTCTTCCGCATCATGGCACGCGACGTCTATCTGAAGGAAGGTTTCTGCCACCTGCACGGCGATGAGGCCGCGACCATGTGGGCCACCCACGAGTCCAATCTGCGCTTCCCGCCGCTTTCGCTGTTCCAGCTCATGACGGCCCAGATGATCCACGGGAAGAAAGGCGCGATGAAGCGAGGCATGGCCGCAGGCGAAGCGCTCGAAAAACACCACCCGCACGCGCCGCACATCTATCTTTTCACGATCGGGACAAGGAAAGCCCGCGCGCGGCAAAGGCCTCGGCAAGGCCATGCTAGCCCCTGTCCTCGCCGCCGCCGACCGGGAAGGCCTGCCCGTCTATCTGGAGAACTCGAACCCCGCCAATCACGGCTTCTACACCTCATTCGGCTTCGAAAAGATCGGCGAGTTCAGCGTCCTGAACGAAAGCCCACCCATGGCCCCGATGTGGCGTGAGCCTCGCTAACTTCTCACAGCGTCATCCCGGAAACGCCGCCAGGCGCTATCCGGGACCCAGCCCAATCAATATTCTGGATCCCGGGTCGCTTCGCGCCCGGGATGACGGGTTGATAGATTGGGTAAAACCCTACCGCCCGATCGAGTAGTTCGGGGCTTCGCGCGTCATCGTCACGTCGTGGACGTGGCTTTCAGACAGGCCCGCGCCGGTGATCTGGACGAACTCGGCTTTCTCATGCAGCTCGGTAATCGTCTTGGCGCCAACATAGCCCATCGCTGCGCGAAGGCCGCCGACCATCTGGTGCAGGATATTGCCGATTGGGCCCTTGAACGGGACTTGGCCCTCAATGCCTTCCGGCACCAGCTTGTCGTTTGAGACTTCCTTCTGGAAATACCGGTCAGCAGAGCCGCGGGACATCGCGCCGAGCGAGCCCATGCCGCGATAGGCCTTGTAGCTGCGTCCCTGGAACAGGAAGACCTCGCCCGGTGCCTCTTCGGTACCGGCAAAGGCAGAGCCCATCATCGCTGTCGATGCCCCTGCTGCCAGCGCCTTGGCAAAGTCGCCAGAGAATTTGATGCCGCCATCAGCGATGATCGGCGTGCCTGATTTCGCCGCCGCATTGGCGCAGTCCTCGATGGCCGTCAGCTGCGGCACACCCACACCGGCAACGATGCGCGTCGTACAGATGGAGCCTGGGCCGATGCCCACTTTCACCGCATCTGCGCCCGCATCGATCAGCGCCTTGGTGGCGTCGCCGGTCGCGACATTGCCTGCGATGATCTGGACAGAGTTGGAGAGCTTCTTCGCGCGCGTCACCGCATCCAGAACGGACTGCGAGTGGCCATGGGCGGTATCGATCACGACGGCATCCACCCCTGCCTCGATCAGCGCCTGCGTACGCTCAAAGCCTGCATCGCCCACGGTCGACGCTGCAGCGACGCGAAGGCGTCCCTGATCGTCTTTGGCCGCGTTCGGATTGAGCTGCGCCTTTTCCATATCCTTGACTGTCAGAAGGCCAACACACTTGCCAGCGTCATCGGTGATGACCAGACGCTCAATGCGGTGCTTGTGGAGAAGCTGGCGGGCAGCCTCGATCGGCTCTTCCATCGTGACCGACACGACATTGCGTGTCATCAGCTCCGCGACCTTGGCGTTGAGGTCATCAACAAAGCGGGTGTCGCGATTGGTGATGATGCCAACCACCGTACCATCGGCCTCGACCACGGGCACACCAGAGAATCCGGTGCGCGCCTTGATGTCGTTCAGCTCTTTCAGGCTCGCCGTCGGGGCGATGGTGATGGGGTTCATCACGACGCCGCTCTCATACTTCTTCACCTGCGTGACCTGACCGGCCTGTTCCTCAACGGTCAGGTTCCGGTGCACGACACCAATGCCGCCGGCCTGCGCCATCGCAATGGCAAGGCGGGCTTCGGTCACCGTATCCATCGCGGCGGACAGTAGCGGAATATTGAGTGGGATGGCTTTGGTCAGCCAGGTCGACGTGTCCACATTGGCGGGCATGACTTCGCTCGGGCCGGGCTGCAGAAGCACGTCATCGAAGGTAATGGCTTGTCGGATTTTCATGTGGGGAGCTCCCTTTTTGGCCCCATAATAGAGTCGCGGGCTTTCTGGAACCCCCTTTTGCAAGGAAAACTGAAACCGATCGCGGCCTTGCCGTGCCGCTCATCGCGATCAAACCTCAGCCCGGAGTTTGGTCCGCACGAAAAACCCGTTACACCCTCGTGGTTTGACCCATCCGGACGGGTCGCAAGCGGAGGTTTCACCGATGATCAGGACACTCATCAGCACAATAGGCATGGCAGCCCTCATCGCCGCCTGCTCCCAGCCCGCAAATGAGCCAGAGAGCGAATCCGCCGCCACCCCGCAACCGGACGCGGCCACGGCTGAGGCAGCAGCGGTCAGCACAGAGAACCTCTCCGAAATCGTCAGGGTGCTCGCCTCCGACGAGTTTGAAGGCCGCGCCCCCGGCACGCCAGGTGAAACCAAAACCGTCGAATACCTCATCGAGAAGTTCGAGGAGATCGGCCTGGAGCCCGGCGGACGCGATGGCGGCTGGACCGATCCAGTCACCCTCCTCCACTCGCGCGTCGTCGACCTTCGCACGCTCAATGTTGAAGCGGAAGGCACCACGCTCGACATGCGTCAGGGCCGCGACATCGAGATCAGCTCCGCCAATCCGCGCGAGACAATTGCGATTGAAGACGCCCCTATCGTCTTTGTCGGCTTCGGCGCGAGCGCGCCAGAACGCGACTGGGACGATTATGGCGACATTGACCTCACCGGCAAAGTCGCCCTCTTCCTTGTCAACGATCCTGATTTCGGCGTTGCAGAGGATGACCCGGTCGCAGGCCGCTTTGGCGGCAACCGGATGACCTATTATGGCCGCTGGGCCTACAAGTTCGAGGAAGCTGCCCGCCGCGGCGCCGCTGCTGCCCTCGTCATCCATGAGACAGAAGCCGCAGGCTATGGCTGGAACGTCGCCGCCTCCGGGCCGGGCGACAATTACGCCGTCGCCAGCGACGGGGCCGGCAAGCCATCGGTCGACCTTCAGGGCTGGCTCCACCTCGATATGGCAAAGCAATGGATGGAAGCGGCTGGTCAGGACCTCGACGCCCTTCGCATCGCCGCCCGCAGCGAGGATTTCGAAGCCTTCACGCTCGAGGGCCTCACCTTCAATGCAGACCTCGGCCTCGAGGTTGAGCGGATCGAAAGCCAGAACGTCCTCGGCAAGATCACGGGCACAGAGCGCCCGGATGAGACCATCATGCTGTCTGGCCATTGGGACGCCTATGGCAAGGGGATCGCCGATGCGCAGGGCCGCACCGTCATGCCCGGCGCCAATGACGACGCGCTCGGCATGGCCGGCATCATGGAGATCGCCCGCATCCTGAAAGCAGGTGAACCGCTGGAGCGTACGGTCGTCGTCGCCGCATGGACCGCTGAAGAAAGCGGCCTTCTCGGCTCGGAAGCCTATGCGCAGGACCCGATCTATCCGCTTGAAACCACGGTCGCCAACTTCACGCTCGACATCCTCAACACGGCCGGTCCTGCAAAAGATGTCATTCAGGTTGGTGAGGGCCAGAGTGAGCTTGAAGAGATGATGGCCGAGGCCGCCGACGCGCAGGGCCGCTATGTCTCGCCGGAAGGCCTGCCTCAGAACGGGCTCTTCTATCGCGCAGACCATTTCTCGCTCGCCCGGCGCGGCGTGCCGGTCATCCTCATCATGGGCATTGCAGGCGGGCCGGACCTCGTCGAGGGCGGGCGTGAAGCCGGCGCAGAATGGGTCGCTGGCTATATCGCCAACCGCTACCACAACCAGAACGACGCCTGGGACCCTGACTGGGACCTTCGCGGCGCCGCGCAGGATGTTGAGCTTATCCTCGAAATGACCCGCCAGCTTGCAAACTCCACGAAGTGGCCAGCGATCAAGGAAACCTCAGAGTTCGTCGACATCCGCAATGAGAGTGCCGCCGCGCGGGACTAGGACAGCGGCGCCCCCACGAAGCCCCAGCCTGAAGGTTGGGGCTTTACCTTACGTCGACTCGGTGTGAGATAGTTTCAAACGAAACTATCAGGGGGACACCATGCCGACGCTCAAACCACTCGACCAGTACGACATCTCGCGCGATCGCGGCTTTCTCTGCCGCCATGATGCGGGCGCCGTCACCCTTCCGGCAGAGCTGCAGCCCGCCGTGGACGCGGCCATGGCTCTCCCCCACTCCATCGTCACCGGCCGCGTGCGTGAGATCCTCGCCCGCCTGCCTGTCATCGATGTCACCAGCTTCTGCGAGACCGCCAGCGATGAGCAGATCCGCAAGGCGTTCGTCCACTACACTTTCATGATCCAGTCCTGGGTCTGGGGCGAGCGTGACGCGCCAATCTCCCTGCCCGAATGCCTCGCAAAGCCTGCCTGGCAGCTGGCCGACGCGCTCGATTCCAAGCCGCTGCTGACATATGCCACCTACGTCCTCGACAACTGGGCCAAGATTGACGCGGACGGCCCGGTGGACCTCTCCAACGTCTACATGATCCAGCCTTTCCTCTCCGGGGAGGATGAGGCCTGGTTCGTCCTCGTCCAAGTCGCCATCGAGGCACGCGCGGGCGATATGCTGGCCACCATCCCCGAAGTGATCGCCGCCTGCGAGGCCAATGACGCGCCCGCCGTCGCTGCGGGCCTTGCGCGCATGTCGGAGGGCTGGGACGCCGTCAACGCCATCTTCGACCGCATGCCGGAGCGCTGCGACCCCTACATCTACTTCAACCGCGTGCGCCCTTACATCCATGGCTGGAAGGACAATCCTGCCCTTGGCGATGGCCTCATCTATGAGGGCGTCCCGGCTGGTGAGAACAAGCCGCAGGCCTTCCGCGGCCAGACCGGCTCGCAATCCTCCATCGTGCCGACCATGGACGCCTTCCTCTCCATCAGTCACGCCGACGACCCGCTTCGCCATTACCTCGAAGAGCTTCACGCCTATCGCCCGACGGGCCACCGCGCCTTCATCGAGGATGTGCGCGCTGCCTCCACGCTTCGCGACTGGGTCAGCCAGCAAGGCGACGCGGCCACCCGCCAGCTCTACAATGACAATGTCATGAAGCTTGCCCGCTTCCGCACCCGCCACCTCGAATATGCGGCGACCTATATCAACAAGCAGGCCGGCAATTCCCCCGGCAACGACACCGATGTCGGCACCGGCGGCACGCCCTTCATGAAATACCTGAAAAAGCACCGCGACGAAGCCGAAGCGCACTTGCTCGATGTGGAGAAGGAAGGCGTGAGCTAAGGCCTTTTCACTGATCGTATCAGTCGTGCTCGCCCTTCCGTCGAAGAGCAACCGAAATTGTCGATGCCAGTGTTTCGATGGTGAAAGGCTTCTTGATCAGGGGCTCAACGCTCGGGACATCGGCGGCTGAGGTGGCATCGTGGGCATAACCGCTCATGAAAACCACATTTGAACCCGCATCGAACGCTTTCAACTTCCGCGCAAGCTCGTGGCCGGTCATACCGCGCATGATGATGTCGGTCAGCACCAGATCGGGCTTATATCCTGAAGCAATCAGGCTGAGCGCCTCGTCGCCCGATGGCGCCGTCTCGACCGAGTAGCCGAGCTCATTCAGCGCTTCACCGGTAAACCCTCTCAGCCGCTCGTCATCCTCAACCACCAGGATGCGCTCACCACGACCAGACTGCGCGCCGTCGACATGGACAGCCGCTTCAGCGCTCACTGCCCCTTCCTTGCAGCGCGGCAGATACAGGCTGAACCTGGTGCCCCGGCCCTCCTCGGTATCGAGAACAATTTGTCCCTTCGACTGCTGGATGAAGCCGATCACCTGGCTAAGGCCCAGTCCGGTGCCCTTCCCGACTTCCTTGGTCGTGAAGAATGGGTCGAACACTTTTCCGGCAATCTCTGGGGACATGCCGGTGCCGGTGTCCTCGACCGAAATGCAGGCAAAGTCTCCAGGCTCAACCTCCAGCTCAGCCGCGCGGGTCTCACCGATAGCCTGCTTGTTCACGCGAAGTCGGAGACTGCCACCTTCAGGCATGGCATCGCGCGCATTGATCGCCAGGTTCAGAAGCGCGTTTTCAAGCTGCGTGGCATCAGCAAGGATATCACAGACGTCTGGGTCTGTTTCGACATTGATGATGATCTGCTCGCCGATGGCACGTGCGATCAATTCCTCCATCGACGTCACCAGTTCGCCCGGATTGACGCGGCTCGGCGCGAGCGACTGTTTCCTCGCAAAGGCGAGCAATTGCTGGGTCAGTTTCGCAGCACGGTGCGCGCCATCCTCGGCCGCTTCGATCAGGCGGACATGATCTGCGCTTTCACTTCCAAGGCGCCGGCGAAGGATGTTGAGGGCACTGATGATGACCGCCAGCATATTGTTGAAATCGTGGGCGATTCCGCCTGTCAGCTGCCCGATAGCTTCAAGCCGCTGCACCCGGTTCAGTTTTTCCTCGGCCTCCAGCTTCTTGGCCACTTCCCTCTGAACGCGTTCTTCGAGCGTGGTCGTGAGATGGCGCAGCTCATCCAGAAGCTGGCTCCGGTCGGTGACGTCCCACGCTTCAACAAAGATGCCGTCCACCTGGCCGGCCGCATCCCGCGTCGGCTGATAGACGAAATCGACGACACGCGTCTCGGCCTGCCCATCACGCATAAGCTCGATCGGCACTTCCGAGCCGACATAGGGTTTTGCGGTGCGGTAAACCTCACCGAGCAGATCAACAAAGCCTTGCGAAACAACTTCCGGCAGAACGTCAGATACGGCGTGGCCGAGAACGCTGTCGCGCTGCCCGATCAGATCGAGATAGGCGCTGTTGGCGATCTCAAAAACATGCTCAGGCCCTTTGAGGACGGCGATTGCCCCCGGAGCCTGCGCAAATAGATCGCGCATCCTGTCTATCTCAGCCGCTCTCTCGCGCGCGGCCAGAACCTTGTCAGTGACCTCATGCCCCTGATTGAACACGCCGAGCACTTCGCCGTCAGCTCCCAAAATTGGGCTCAGCGAATAGTTCCAGTAGGTTTCCTCGGCGATGCCGCCGCGCTCGATCTCAAGTAGCTGGTCGAACGAGGTGACGGACTCGGCATGGTTCAACACAGCGTCAAACTGCGGGCCAACGACGCCCCAGATATCTGTCCAGACCTCGCTGGCCTTTTGACCGAGCGCCTTAGGGTGGCGGTCTCGCGGCACCCCGGACCATTCATCATTATAGAGAAGACGTAGGTCGCGGCCCCAATAGATCGCGGTCGGCATGTTGGAGTTAAGCGCAATGCTGAGGACGATGCGCAAAGCGTCCGGCCACTCGTCCATCGGACCGAACGGATGCGAGCTCCAATCATAGGCGCGAATACGCTCTGCCATCTCGCCGTCGCCGACCAGCCACCTGGCATTACTCTTCTTCATAGGCAGGTCTCATAGCCCACGGCATTTGGATGCATCACCGATCACTCACAATCTCCGGATGTAAAACAAGGGCTTAATGCAACTGCGTCAGGACGCAATGCTCCTGTGACGGTATGGGCGCCGAGATCAGCCGCCGCGATCTACCGGTTCCAGCTCTTTCGGTGCGCTCTCCTTGCGTTCGACCTTCTTGCGGGACTTCGGCTTCGGCAGCAGACGAAAGCGCGTCTGGCACCAGGCGAAACCAACCCCGACATCCAATAGCGCATCGGATCGTCCGCACGGGCAAAGAAACGGCAATACCGTCCAGACGCGATAGGTTTCTCCCGCAACAAGCGGCACCGCTTCCCCCGTTACATGGTTGGGAGAGGCATCGACGCACAGCACCAGATCGCCATCATTCACGTCGTAGGACATAACTGAAGATTAGCACGAGCTTTTGAGGCGCGGAAGCATACATGCAACCCACCAGCCGGTAACAAGTCCAGTCAGGCTACTCGCAGTCGTAGCATTTGCGGATCAAGCGAATTTCGCTAGTGCGATAGGATATTCTCGGGAGACCGCAATGTTGAGAGACGCCCAGATGCCGCAATTCACGGGCCCCGAGGAGTTGCGAACAGAGCTGTTTCAGCTACTTGCGAGCGATGCCCGTGCCGTAAACCTCGTCCTTCAGCATTGCTTTGACGGTGTCTTCTATTGGGACCTGAAGGACTTCTCGCGTCAGTTTGTCGGCCCGAAATTCTGGGAAATGCTGGGCATCGATGCTGGCTCAAAGGAAGCCCGGGACTGGCACAGCCGCGTACATTCCGAAGATCGCCAGAATTTCTACGAAGCTGTCGAAAAGGCTGTCCAGGACCCCGATGTCGGCATTGACCAGATCGTCCGCTACCGGATGGAGAACGGCGAATGGCTGCATATCCGCACCCGTGGGATGATTATTCTCGATGCGGGCGGTCTGCCGTCGCGGCTGCTCGTTCTCAATAGCGATGTCAGTGACCAGATCTCTCTGGAGGCATCTGAGCGTGAGAGCCGGCAAAAGCTCGAACAGGCCCTGAAGGACAAACAGACCTCCGAAGAAGAGCTACAGTTCATCTTCGACGCGATGCCGCTCCAGGTCTTCTACAAGGATGACAAGAACATCATCCTCCGCGCCAACAAACTGGCGGCCGATAATCTCGGAATGAATGCCGAAGACCTGAAAGGGGCCGATACCTATGACCTCTTTCCGGACATGGCCGCGAAGTATCACAAGGATGATCTCAAGGTCATAGATAGCGGTGTGCCAGAGCTCGGCATCGTCGAGGCCTACGCCCCCAAGGACAGGCCGACAGGCTGGGTGAAAACGGACAAGATCCCGATGCGTTTCGAGGATGGCAGCCGCACACTTCTCGTCGTCGCAGCAGACATCACCGAGCTCAAGGAACAGGCAGCCAAGCTTGAAAAGCTGTCCGAAGCCTCAAGCCAGTTCGCCTCCATCGCCGCGCATGACCTTCGCAGCCCCCTGCGCCAGACGCGCGCCCTCATGGACATGCTGCTCAGCGAAGTCCGTGGCGCGGGCGTTGAGCTTTCCGATGACGGGACATTTGCGCTCGAACATATCACCGTCACCCTCAACAAGATGGAGAAGATGGTCTCCGATCTTCACATGCTTTCAAAGCTGGAAAGCCGGACGATCGAGCGTCTCCCCGTCGACATCAATATCGTGATGGACAGGGTCCAGCGCGCGCACGAAGACCTCCTCATCGAAGCCAATGCAAACGTCAGCGTTGCGCCTATACCGCAGATCACGGGGTCAGAACGGCTGGTCGAGTATGTCCTGTCCAACCTCCTTCGCAATGCCTGCAATTTCCGCGATGGCGACAGCGTGGCCATCCATGTCGACGCAGAACTGGATGTCCCGAACCAGCGCCAGAAAATCTACTTCAGCGACAACGGCATCGGCATTCCCGAGGGCCAGCACAAACGCATTTTTGAACCGTTTGCGCGCCTCGAAGCTGGCAAGTCAGGCGAAGGCACGGGCCTCGGTCTCGCCATCGTATCGCGTATCATGACTGCGCATGGCGGCGACGTTTCTATTGATTCCGCCTACAAATCGGGCACAAGATTCGTCTTGGAGTTTCCCGTTTCAGGAGTATTGGGACATGGCTCGTGAGCTGAACGTTCTTGTGGTTGACGATGATCCGATCGATCAGCGCCTCATCAGTTCTGCCCTGCGCAAGTGTAGCGATACCATAAATATCCGGATTGCCGATGGCGGCGTGGAAGCGCTCGACTCCTTCAGCCGGGAAGGCGTGCCAGACCTCGTCGTGACCGATATCAAGATGCCCGGCATCGATGGCCACCAGCTGGTCGACCTCATTCGCGGCACTCCGAAATATTGCTGCGTCCCGGTCGTCGCCTACTCCACCTCGATGGATGAGCAGGACATTCGCAGCGCCTATATGGAAGGCGCCAACGCCTATATCGTGAAGCCATCCTCACAGGCGAACTATATTGAGGTTGGCCGCGCCATTATCGACTTCTGGACAAAGACGGCAGAGCTGCCCCGCCTTAATTGAGCGGTCTAGCCAGCTTCGGCCCCAGCACCGCCGCCGACTGCAGCAGCAGCCACACTTCTTCGGGCTCCAGCGAGCCCTTCTCCATGACGGCAAACGCGCCTTCCTGAATGGCGCAGGCCCGCAATGACGGCGTCAGCGCACTCGTATGCATCACAAGCCCCGCCTGCGGACAGGCCGCGCGCAGCTCCCTGATACGCCCCTCCGACAGGCTGCCATCACCCAGCATCCGGTCCAGCACGATAACGTCAAACTCCGGCGCATCGACCGACAGGATCTCATCGACGCTGCTGAAGCACTCCACCACGCCCAGCCAGCCGCCGATTTCCTTCACCAGGATTTTCATCAGGAACGCATCCACCGGGTCGTCCTCAATGACGGCGACCTTCAGATGCGCATTCGGCGTGAAGAGATTATCGTCGAGGCCAGACTCGAAGCTTCTGAAATCGCTCATGCAGACCTCCCCGGATAATCGGTTTACGCGGCCCTGATTCGTATCTCTTCGTCCAATGATATATCTAATTTCTCTATCTCAGGCCCCGCGCACATAAACCGGAGCGTGAAAATTGAGCCCCAGAGCGCCTACCCCCAGACCGCCCCCACTAGCCCCAGAGCGGAGGCCGCACCGCCTGCCAGGGCCGCGCCTCTTCCAGCTGGCTCGCCAGCCGGAACAGCGTGCCCTCATCGCCATAGCGCCCGGCAAACATCATCCCCACCGGCAGGCCATTGCCATCGAGGCCCATCGGCACCGACATGGCCGGCTGACCGGTAAAGTTCTGCGGCGGCGTGAACGGGAACACCTCTGCCTGGCGCTTGTCGACATCGCGCGGCGCCATGTTCACCGGGTCGATCTCGCCCACCCTCGGCACAGGCTCGGCCAGCACAGGCGACAGGATCACGTCATACGTCTCATGCAGCGACAGGATCTCCCGGCTCATACTGCGCAGCGTCGCCCAGCCCGCCATCGCCTGCGCCCCCGTCAGCCCTTTTGAGCCGCGATAGTTGCGCCAGGTCAGCGCCTCCATCTCATCGGCTTCAGGCTCGCGCCCCTTCGCCGCGATCAGCCCGTCCACCGTCGCCGCAAAGTTGCTCCCCGAAACAGCCCGCTGCGCGAGGTAGAGCCGACGGTAATCAACGCCCAGCCCCCGCTCCTCCACATCATGGCCAAGCGCCTCGAGCAGCTTGGCCGTCTCCTCCAGCGCCGCGCGGATTTCCGGGTGCACAGGCCGCCCGCTCGGCGTTTCGGAGTGGAACGCCACCCGCAGCCGCCCGACTGGCGCGCCAACCTCCTCGGCATAGGGCCGCGTCTTGGCCGGATAGGCAAAGGGCGCCCCCGGCTCCGGATACCCCGTCGCATCGAGCAGCGCCGCGCTATCTCGCACACTGCGAGAGACGACATGCTCCACCGTCATGCCAATCGCGGCCGCATCATCATAGGAAGAGTTCGGGTTGCGATCGCGCGTCGTCTTCATGCCAAACAGGCCGCAGCACGCCGCCGGAATGCGGATAGAGCCGAGCCCATCACTCGCATGCGCCATGGGCAACACGCCCGCCGCCACGCTCGCCGCCGCCCCGCCGGACGACCCGCCCGTGATATGATCGGTATTCCACGGGTTGCGGCAGGGCCCGTGAAACGCGCCCTCCGTCGTGCCGGTGATGCCAAACTCCGGCGTATTGGTCTTGCCGAACAGGTTCAGCCCCGCCTCGCGAAAGCGCCGCGTCAGCGCGCCATCCTCGGGCGCAATATCATCCCCCAGAAAACGCGAGCCGCTCGTCTGCGGCCAGCCCTTCACCGGGCTCGCAATATCCTTGATCAGGAAAGGCACACCTCGGAAAGGGCCGTCCGCCAGCCCGCCGCCAGACGCCGCCGCCCGCGCCTCGTCATAGGCCTTGTAGGTGATCGCGTTGAGCTTCGGATTATACGCTTCGGCCCGGGCAATCGCCTCTTCCAGCACCTCCAGCGCACTCACCTCACCAGAGCGCACCAACCCCGCCAGCGCCGTGGCATCAAGCTCCGCATAATTCTCGATGGTCATTGGCTTTCCTCCTGATCACGCGCCGACCTTCATGGGCAGGCGCTGTTATGGGAGGAAGCTTGGCGGAAGTGGGCAGCGGCGGCAAGTGTGGGGTGGGGAAGACGCAAGTCGACGCCTGTCGACACTGAAACAGCGACCTGACATACACGTCGAAACTCTACCTCTAGTATCTCGATCGTGGTTGTGGGCAAAAGTACTTCGAATTATTGTGAATCACGAGAAAGTTGAACATTAATTTTGGCGCAACCGAAAATAGTAAGCGATAGCTCGCAACATATTGCGAAAGTAATGGCATGGTAGATCAAACAAACCTCCCTGATGAGTTTCTGGAAATCGTTCATCAAGTGAAAAATGATGCATCAGGGGTTGATGGCCTCATAGCGTGCGCGGGTTTTGAACTTAATAGCTGGCGGTCAAAAAAGCTGGCAGAACATCTTTTAAATTGGCTTCCGCATTTCGCACTCAGGCCTTCCGAGATTGAAGCTATTGGCACCAACAACCATTTCAAACTTCTCAAGAACGCAGCCCATTCAGTATTTAAGTCCGCAAATGCCGAACGGCGCGGCGAAATTGGCGAACTCCTGCTCCACATAATTGGCGTCACTCAGTATCGAGCGCAGGCGTTTGTGTCTCGATTGTTCTATAAAATGCGAACCAATGATCAGGTGACCGGCTTCGACTCGACGCTGGTTACTTATGACGAGCGGACAAAAGATGTCGAACTTTGGCTCGGAGAAGCAAAGTTTTATCAAAATGTAAGCGACGGTGTATCCGCGGCGCTTACGAGTCTCAAAGCGCATCTCGACGCCGGTTTTTTGGAGGAAACCAAAATCTTGGTCGGCCCAAAGATCGAACCGAGTTCCCCCGGATATGAAAAACTTCAGTGGCTGTTCAATGACGGAAACAAACTAGACGAAATCGTCTCTCGAATTGTCGTACCAGTTCTCATTGCCTCAGAGTCCGCTGCCGCTCAGTCTTATTCTGGTTGTGAGAATACGTATCAAGGACTCGTCATAAAGGAGTACGATTACGTTGTGCGACGGCTCGCCCAGTCGCCGATTGCCAACACCGTCCGTGTTGTCGCTTTTTACGTTCCGCTCGCCTCCAAAAGTGAATTAGAAGCTGAATTCAAGCGAAAGCTGGGAGCCTACGAATGATCGATCAGGGCTTGCTGCAATTGATTACCGCCCCCGACCCAAAACCAGATGCGATAGTCAAGATCCTCGATCGCGCCTCACGGACTTGGCTTGACGGCACACGAAGCATCTCTGAAGACGCAGAAATTGTTGTGCGCTTGTTGCGCCGTTCGGATGATTTCGAACGAGTGCTCCCTGGCTCAAGGTCAGTAATAGACGCATTAGCTCGCGAAGCTGGCCTATTTCCGTACATTAAAGCGACCGACTTGTTTCGTGATCAGCTCGCGATTGAAGCACACCGGGTCCCAAACTTTGAACAAATGGTCTTCCACGCCGAACAGAGGCGAATTTTCCAAAAGCTCTTAGACGGTAACAACGTCATCCTATCCGCACCGACAAGTTTTGGAAAAACCTTGCTTGTTGATGCTTTGATAGCTTCGAAGAGGCCGAAGCGAGTTCTAATTACCGTGCCAACGATCGCGCTTCTAGAAGAGCGTCGGCGCGCTCTAAGCAAGCGCTTTCCAGATTATCAAATCATCACCCAAACATTCCAAGAACTTTCTGAAAGCCCAGCGATCATCGTCGGTACACAAGAACGTATTTTGGAACGACATTATGTACCTGACGTCGACCTCTTCATAATTGATGAGTTTTACAAGCTCGATCTCACCAGTGGAGACATGCGGGCCCAAAGTTTGAACTTGTTACTTACGAATTACATCGACAGCGCAGCGCAAATATATCTACTGGGTCCGTCTATTCAAAAGAATCCAATAAATGAGCAAATACATCAAAACATAGAATTTGTTAGGACCGATTACTCACCCGTTGCTGCTGATATAATTAAGCTGGACCCTCCAGGAACAGACCCTGATAAGCTAGCGCAGGTGCTCAACAACGAAAGCAGCGCTAGTTGCTTAGTCTATTGCAGATCGCCGAAATCAGCGCGAACTGTCGCGCGCGAACAAATTGCGCGAGGGGTCACATCAACCAGCGACCTTCTCCGACGAATTGCTGATTGGATGAGATCCAGTTATCATCCCAACTGGTACGTTGCTGACGCCTTAGAGGCCGGGATAGGCATTCATCATGGGCGTATCCCCCGCGCTATCGCACACCTAATGGTTCGCCTTTTCAATGCCGGTGAAATCAAAATACTTTTGTGCACATCGTCGCTGATTGAAGGCGTGAACACGGTCGCGGAAGTTGTAGTTATATACGATAAGTATATCAGCACACGGAAGTTGGACAGATTTACTTTTGATAACATCAAAGGCCGGGCCGGCCGAATGGGCGAGCATTTCGTTGGCCGCATATATCTTTTTAACGAAGCGCCTGAACAAGTATATGATAGTCTAGATATTCCGATCCTACAGTCTAAAGACATGATGTCGGATGAAGCACTGCTTCAGCTCAGCCCTGACCGACTTTCCGGTGACAACAGAATTCGAAGGGCTCAGGTGCTTG
Source organism: Henriciella algicola (assembly GCF_003576245.1). Classification (GTDB taxonomy): domain Bacteria; phylum Pseudomonadota; class Alphaproteobacteria; order Caulobacterales; family Hyphomonadaceae; genus Henriciella; species Henriciella algicola. The sequence goes on along the minus strand of NZ_QWGA01000007.1, from coordinate 10,364 downwards.
AACGCGCTTTCGTTCCAGAAAATATTCTAACCACATACGCCCGCTTCGGCGTTCAGGAAATTGAAAAGTGCTATTTTGAACTCGATGAACTTTTAAGTTCTGGGAATGACGATCTACTTTGGTCGGGCATCGGAACATACCGCAACATCCTTCCAACTATGGAAGCGATCTGGGGACGCATCCCATTTGACAAACACGGCATTCGATCAGCTCGGCAGTTCGCATTTTTCGCGAACAAACTAATCCGGAGTTCGTCAATTGCAGACTTTCTCTCTGAAGTTGCCAATGGTGACGACGTTGATGAGTCTCTCGATCTAGCATTCAACTTTCTTAAGGGAGCCGAATACTCGTATATTCAGCCACTAGAAATGCTGCAGGAGATGGTGGCTGCTATTGTTGGTAATCCGCTTGCTGCAGATTATTCTAAGTTCCTCGGCGATCTTACATCGTGGGGGCTTCCGGGGAGATCTAAAGCGTTAGAAGACATAGGCGTGCCGTCTCCCATAATTCGAAAACTCATCGATCTGATTCACGTGGACGATTATGAAGAAGCAGCAGCGGATATTCGACGCATCGTCGAGGAACAGCAACCTTCGCTCTCCAGAGTGGAAAGAGAAATTCTCAGCCTGACATTATAATTGGATTGAGAAGAACAGAGGCCAACTGTAGGCTTGTGACCGTCGGTTTCAGCCACTCATTTCTAGTACGAAATCAACCACACTTTCCCACCGTATAGCGCCCCGCCCTATTCTCTCTGCCATGCAGGACACATCCAGCTTTGTGGCGGCGGGTCTTCGGGCTTTGCGCGAAGAGATGGCCGATCTCGACTTCATGGCGGGCCTCTCCTCTGGTGGGGGCGGGCTGGGCCGGCGGCTCTATGCGCAGCTGCGCGCCCGCCTCATCCTGATCGAGACACTACTGCGCCGCCTTCTCATTCTGATGGCGGCCTCAATTGAGGTGTCCGTGAAAGCGAGCGCGCCGCACCCTGAGCCTGTCGAAGGGCCCGCGAAGGCGGGGATCTCGGCCAACCAAACCGCACCCTCTCAGCCTACCCCTGCACCCTCACACCCCAAACACCCCCGCAAGCGAGGCTTCCCCTTCCTCCCCCTTTTGAGAGAGCGCACCCCACCAGGGTCTGACCTGTTTGCCCTCCTGTCGGCCGAGCATTCGGGGCCACAAGCTGCCTTCCGCTCAAAAACACCGCTGGTACACCGCTACTGCACCATCATGGATGTACTCCGCCGCCCCGAACGTGCCGCCCGGCGCATGGCCTTTACGCTTGCGCGCCTTCGCGCCGCCGGCGCCCCGCGCCCGCTCTGCCTCATGCCGCTCAATCTGAAGCGCGCCAGTGAAGAGATCTCTCTCATCGCCGCCACCCTGCCCGAACGCGTCGCGCGGGCGCTTGTCGGCTGGTATGATACGGGGTGACGGCCGGGGGTGCTTAACGAGTTCTCTCCAGCGCCCCGTCGAAATTCTCTATCTGATTACGCATAGTTTACCGCTTCATGCCATAGATGATGGATGGAGAGGAAACCCATAGAGCGGCCCTTAGGCCTGGCGGAGCTGCACGATCGCTTCCGCCGGATCGCCTTGCGCGTCGGTCTGGTGGGGCTTGTTCTCGTCGGGGCAGCGTTTTTCGTGTCGGTCATTACCGGCGGGGTGAACGCTGAATCCTTCCTCGAGGCGGGGATCTATACCGTCATTCTGGCGGCCATCGCGCTCTCGGCGCACCGCGATTTCAGGGTTCGCCTTGTCCTGCATGCCGGGCTGACCCTGCTCTTCCTCGCCTATTGGGCGTTTACCTATACCGAGTTCCGGATGGGCGATATCGCGGTCGATACGCTGCTCTATCCGATCTTCATTCCGGTCTTCATCGCCATCGGCCTTGATTACCGCCTCCAGCTCGCCCTCGCCCCGGTGCACGGCGTCATGATCTGGCTGGTGACACCGCTTTATGTCGAGGTTGTCCCCTTCGGCGCGGAAACACTGCTCCAGCAGCAGATCCTGACGGCCACGATGGCCTGTTTCTGTGCGCTGCTCATCGTGCTGCTGGCGCTGGTCCAGATTTCCCGGCAGAAGACTGATGAGCGGCTGGTTGCTGTAATCATTGAGAAAAACCGGCTCGCGACCACTGATCCGCTGACCGGCCTTCTCAATCGGCGCGCATTTCTTGAGATGCTGGAAAGCAGCGCTGGCAAGCATCCCGAATTGACGCTCGCCTTTATCGACCTCAACAGCTTCAAACCGCTCAACGATCAATTCGGCCACGCCGCTGGCGACGCTGTTCTGAAGGCAATCGCTGCCCGGCTGGAAAGTCATGAAGCCGTGATTTCTGCCGCCCGGCCCGGCGGTGATGAATTCGCTGCGATCATTGATCCAGACCTCTCAGCCGAAGAAACCGACAAGGCCATCGCCGCGATCTACGCATCCCTCGTCCACGACGTGAGCTGGCAGGACCGCCTCATTCATGTCGGCGTTTCCCTCGGCTACGCCGCGACGAGCGGGGCCGAAGGCGATATCCAGGCCTGCCTGGGCCGCGCCGATACTGCAATGCGGCGGGTCAAAGCGGCGGGCGGCGGTTTTGGCCGCTACACCGCCGCCATTGATGCCGAAGCGATTTCCGCCTCACGCCTCGCCATCTCATTTCCTCCGGCCCTCGCCGCCGGTCATATCCGCCCGGCCTTGCAACCGATTGTGGACGCCAGGTCGAAAGAAATTGTCTGCCACGAACTTCTGGCCCGCTGGACTTCCTCAACCGGAATGCGCCAGCCGGCACCCGGCGAATTCATCCCCGTCGCCGAAAAGCTCGGCCTGATGAATGAGCTTCTCTGGACGACACTCGATCAAGCGCTGAAGCTTTGGCCGCACACTAGCCGCTCGGTGTCGATTAACATTTCGCCTGGGCAGTTGCAGACCCATAACTTTGTTCCGAAGCTGCGCCGTATCATCGACCGGCATGGATTTGCTGCTGGCGACCTCGTTCTCGAGATCACCGAGAATGTGGCGCTTCGAAACCTCTCAGCAAACGCTGAAGCGCTTCAGGAGGCCCGGCGCGCGGGTATGAAAATCGCGCTCGATGACTTCGGGACGGGCTATTCCTCTCTTTCTCTTCTGAGCCGCCTGCCCCTCGATATTCTCAAGATCGACCATAGCCTCGTGCACGCGGCGAGCCGCAACGGCGACTCGACGGAAACGGCTATACTGCGCGGTGCGTTGAGGCTTTCGCATGAGCTGGGTCTGGTTTCGTGCGCCGAGGGCGTCAGCTCTGAAGAGATGGCGCTCCAGATGAAGATATTCGGCGCTGACCAGATCCAGGGCTTCTGGGTCGGGCGCCCGCAGCTCGTCACCCCGGGCTCCGCACCTGTGAAGCTTGCTTCCTAAGCTCCAGCCAGTCGCTTCCTGCTATTTCCGGAAAATCACTGCTGCGGCAATGATCAGCCCAAATCCGGATGCAATAGCGAAGAATAGGTCGGCCCGGCCTTCGACGAGGAGCGCGGCAATCAGTCCAGCCAGGCTGACGGCAAAAGCAATCGCCGGCACCGCGAAGATGGCGCCGAGACGCTTTGCGGACAGTTTCACGCGGGGCTTGCTGGCGCTCATGCCTCAAGGACCTCGCCATTATCTAGCTGCCGCTCAACCCGCATGCGGCGATTGCCGCGGGCGAGCCAGAGGTAGACGCCGGTTACGAGCAAGAAGATGGTGAGCAGGTCGAGGACGGCCCAGACTAGCTTCAGGAGAAGACCACCATAATCGCCAAAGTGCAGGGGCCGCGAGAGCGACAGCGCCTTTGCATACCAGGGCATCTCACGAAGTCCGGCGACCTCACCGGTTCCGGCATGGATGAGGACGGGAGCAATGACATGCTCGCTGACCGGGGTGCGGCCATGCAGGAAAACGGCATAATGGGCCTTCGTCGAAAAGCCGCTTCCCGGGAAAGCAACGAACTGGAGCTCCATGTCCGGCGCTTCTTCGATGGCGGCGCTGACGGCAGCATCTAGAGAGGCCCTCGAGGCCGAGGCGGCCACACCCTCATTTGATGCGACGAGGTCCGCCAGTTCCTGCGATTTCCACGTCTCGATGATCGGCTCTTCCAATGTGTTGATGACGCCGGTCAAACCCACGACGAGCAACCAAGCCACAGCGGTGATGCCAAGCAGGTTATGATAGTCGAGCCATTTCAGCCGTTTCGACTGCTGGCGCCGGACGGTCCCGAACTCGAGCTTGCGCATGAAGGGGGCGTACAGCACCACGCCGGATACGACGGAAAGTGCAAAGAGTATCCCCATAAACCCCAGGAAAAGCATGCCCGGCAGGCCCAGAAACATGTCCGTATGAAGCTGGAGGATGAACTCCATCACGCTTTCACCATTGTCGGCGGGGGGGACGAGATTGCCGCTGGTGAGATCAAAGGAGGCAAAGTGCATGGCGCTACCGGGTGCATCAGCACTTGGCCCACTTGTGACGTTCACGACGGGCCGCTCGATGTCGAAGCTCATGAAGATCGGAACTTCGCCCGGCCGGCTTTCGAGCGCCGTATCGAGGATTTCATCGAGCGTCAGGTGCTCTGCCGCCGGATTGGCAGGCGTCCAGCTGTCCGGGTTCAGAGCGCCGTCAATCTCATCATGGAAGATGAGCGGCAGGCCGGTCAGACAGAGCATGAGCAGAAACAGGGTACACAGAAGGCTTGTCCACTTGTGGACCCAGCTCCATGCCTTGATCGTCTGCTTTCCCATACCCTGTCCTCAGGTGCCTAGAAGTCCACCGAAGCCGACAGCATAAGCGTGCGGGGATTGCCGAGGATAAGGTAATTCGCCCCCGGAAAGCCGCCCGCAGATGCCCAATAGGCCTCATCGGTCACATTCTCGATCCGTGCACGGAGCGTCACAGGCCGGGCTGCAAATTCCGTGGTGTAGCGTGCACCGATATCGAGACGCGTCCAGCCATCGAGCTCCACCGTATTTGCAGTGTTCACATACTGATCGCCCGTATGGACAACACGGCCATCAAGCGTGAGGCCCGGCAACGCGGCGACGTCCCATTCAGCATTCAGGTTCGCCTGAATTTCCGGGACACCAATAGGCGTATTGCCCTCGTCCACACCGCCTTGGGTGCGAGAGAGTTCTGCATCGATGAAAGTTGCCCCACCGATGACACGCAGGCCCTCGACAGGTTCGCCAAAGATGCTGAACTCAACGCCGGAATTCTCCTGCTCACCTGATGCGGTGAAACGCTGATTGGCGACGATTGCGTTCGGACGGCTGAGCTGGAAGACCGAGACGGTCGCGCCGTAATTGCCAGCATCGTATTTTGCGCCGACCTCCAATTGCTCGCCAGTGAAAGGCTCAAGCACTTCGCCCGCATTCAGGATTGGCGTCCCGCCACTTGTGGCTGGCGCAATCTGGCCGGGCTGAAGGCTCTCAGCATAGTTGCCATAGAAAGAGAGGTTAGGGCTGGCTTTCCAGACAAGACCAAGTGCGGGCGTCACCTTCTCATCCTCATAGCCTGAGAGGCGGGCACCGGTATTGTAGTCGAACGTCGCCGTTTCGATCTTCTGCTGGCGCAGGCCGATCGTTGCGAGCAGCCGGTCATCAAAGAGCGACAAGGTGTCGGCAATTGCAAATGACTGGTTGTCGACTTCTTCCGTGACAAGCGGATCATTGAGGTCGCCGCCAATGAAGAAATTTGCCGCCGGGGGTGTTACATCGACAGGGTTATAAAGGTCGGTGGCGAAGCCCGCAAAGTTCGAAAAGGCGTAGGCATTCTTCGATTCCGAGGAAATGGTCGACGCCGAGACAACGAGGCGGTGTTCGATTGGGCCCGTCTCGAATTCGGCGCGAAGGCCGCCATCGAACGAGACCACATCATCCTCACGCGTATTATCAAAGCGATAGGCGGTCAGGGAGCCGTCCGCCGCTGCGCTCGGATTGGCGAGCACGTTGGCCTCTTCGCCGTTTCGCGCGCCGCCGCCGAGCCAAAGCGTGACATTGTCGGTGAGGTCGTATTCACCGCGAACAACGCCAAAGATCTGTTCTTCGTCCGTATACGTCCAGGATTGTGCGAAATTGCTGTCTGCGTCAGGCTCGTTCGGGATAGCGCCAAGCGGTGTCACCTGGGGGCGCGGCGCGTCGATGCGGTTATCCTGATAGCCAAAATCTGCAGAGAAGCGGAAGCGTTCGCCATCATAGTCCGTGCCAATGGATGCGACGCCCAGCGAGCGGTCCTGACCATCAACGGAGGTTTCGCCGTCGCGCAGCACGCCGTTCACGCGCACGCCCCACTCACCCATCGGGCCGAAGCGCGTGCCAAGATCAACGGCGCCATAGGCCTGACCATTATTCTCATAGCCGACCGTTACACGGCGGATGCCCTCGTCTGGCGCACGCTTTGGCACGAGGTTGATGGTGCCGCCAACGCCGCTGCCACCCGGGGCCGCGCCATTGATGAAGGCATTTGCACCGCGAAAGACCTCAACGCGCTCCAACAGTTCTGCCGCCACGAACTGGCGCGGCAGGATGCCGTACACACCGTTTAGCGTGACGTCGTCTGAATAGACCGGGAAGCCGCGGATGACGTAGACTTCCTGGAAGTTGCCAAAGCCCTTGGCGATGCGCACGACCGGGTCGTTCTGCAGCACGTCGCCGACGCTGTCAGCCTGCTGCGCCGTTACCAGATCCGAGGTGTAAGCGGTCCCTGCGAAGGGAGCGTCGAGGAAGTCGAGATTGCCAAGAAGACCGGCGCGGCCACCGCGTGCGACCTGCCCACCTTCAAATGCCTCCAGCAGCTCAACCTGCGAGGCTTCACCGGTGACGATCACCGTGTCGAGCCGCGCTTCGTCGCCAGCTTCATCCTGCGCCATTGCGACTGGTGCCAAGGCCAGCACCGACGCGCCGGCCACGAGCATTGATTTCTGTCTCTTCAGCATTCGCCAAGACCCCTCGAAAATAAGAACAGTCCGGCACGTAAATGCAATTCATTCGCAACTCAAGGGGCCTGCACAGCTGAGACCCGCCAGGTGTATTCCGTAAATAGATCCGAGAACCCTGAGCAATTTGCTCAGTCCCTTAACGCAGGCGCAACGTAGAATTGATAGGGTCGCGGCCGAAGGACGGCTTGATGCGCTCAGTGATTTTCATTGTCACACTGATCCTGTCCGCGAGCTTTGCCGCGGCCAGCGCGCAAAGTTGTGACTACAGCGCCAGCGTGTACCAGGATGCCGATCCGGCTGTCGATGATCGTACCATTGCATCACGCTCAAACGCCTTCGCCGCCGTCAGCGACCCAGATGGCAGACTTTTCGAAGGCCGCAGCTCAACGGGCGTCCTCTGGCTGAAATTTGCGCATGAGGGGCAAGGCGTCTGCGACAAACCGCAATGGCTGCAGCTGAAATACCCCTACCTGAAAGATGTGACGCTGCACGCGGTGTCGATCTCCCCGGATGGCCGTGAAGCGGTGAAGGAAATCGCGCCCCTGCCCTTGCAGTATCCGGTTTGGGCGTTGCCGGTGCCAGACCAGGCCGCAAGCACCGACTACTATGTGCGTATCGCGCATTCTGACTTTCTGATCTTGCCATTCGAGATCGCGAGCCCCTCCCGCATTATTAGCGAAGTCTCGGTCTTTGGCGTCATCAGCGTCGCCCTGATCGTATTGTTTCTGGCAATCGCCTTCCAGACAGCTGCACTTGGCCGGGTGCTGGACCGCTCAGACACGGCCGCCTTTATTGGCTTTGCCGTCAGCGCAGCAGTCTATGTCTTCATTTCCAGCGGGCTGATGGGAAGCCTGTTTCGCGGCGCGGCAATGGACACAAGGCACCTGCTTCTCACATCTCAGGCCATTCTACTCTGGACGGCAGTGATCTTCCTGCGGGCGAATATAAGACCCGCCGCGCCGCCCCTGATCGATGGCGCGTTCCGCGCCCTGCAATATGCGGCGCTGCCGACGCTGCTTGCGCCATTCCTCGGCGCCGCGAGCGCGTCGCTGGCCTTTCTTTTCGCGTTCATCGTTGCGCCGCTCATCATCCTCGGCCTGCTTGGTGTCCTGACCTATCAGCGTCAGGGTCGGGCCGCTGGCCTGCTCATTGGCTGGTGTCCGACAATCCTCGCTACCGTCTGGATCTATGGCCGGCTGATCAACATCACGCCCTATCTGCCGATCAACCATCACCTTGTCGGGCTGGGGCTGTTTCTGACGGCGCTCCGGTTCAATGCGGTTCTTGCGCTCAAATATCGAGGCGAGGCCCGCGCGGCACGGACCGACAGCCTGACCGGCCTTCCAAATCGGCGGGCGATGACGGACTGCGCGCGGCGATTTGATAGCGGCAATCTGGACCTGAGCGCACTCGCCCTGATGGACCTTCGGAAGTTCAAATCCGTGAACGACACGCACGGGCACGCGGCGGGCGACCACGTGCTCAGTGAAGTCAGCCGCCGCATTTCGGCGGTGCTGCCCAAGCAGACGCACTTCTTCCGTATCGGCGGGGATGAATTCATCATCCTGATACGCGCAGGCTTCCCGCCGGCCGAGGTTGAGAACCTGCTGGCCAAGGTCAGCGAGCTTGTCAGCCAACCGGTCGGCTATTCAGGCGCCAGCTGTCAGGTCGCGGCGAATATCGGCGCGATCATGGGGCCGATACCGGATGGGGTCAGCTTCTCAAGCCTGATGGGGGCGGCCGACAAGCTCGCCTATATGGCCAAGCAACCGCATACGGCCGACATCCTGATAGAGACGTGGACCCACGCCGACGAGTTGACCCATGACGAGATGCCAGGCGCCATGCGGACCCGGCCTAGCTGATCGTCAATCAGTCGACGCAGAGCGCGCCGCCAGCCGTGCCATTCTCGATTGTCTGATAGCAACCGAAGACATTGTCATTCATGGTGCATTGGCCGGTCGCGGGCTCGCCTGCTTCTGCAAACTCGCCGGTGTTGCGGCACTGGCCCATACAGTCGGAGCTGTCAGAGCAGGTCTTACCGCCATCTGCGAAGGTTTGGATGCAATTCTCCCAGCCGCGCATGCCGGCCCGTTGGACCGTGCCTCCAGCCGCTTCGCAGCGCGCGCGTTCTGCCGGGGTGGCGAATTCGCCTGCGAACGTGATGCGCTCATAGGGGGTGGCGGGATTGGCGTCATCTGGCGATGTCTCGCCGGGCACAGCGCAGGCAGCAAGCAGGAGGAAGCTGGCGGAAAGGAGATATGGGCGCATGGCGAGGGGCTTTCTGTTTGAGGCAGGCGTCAGACTGCCACCAAAACGGAGTGGCCGCTACTCGTCGCGCTCTTCCTTGTAGCTCGGCGTTTCCTCAGCCTGATCTGACGGCCGTCCGGGGATGGCATAGCCGCCCTTCAGCCAGCGCGACAGGTCCACGTCGGCGCATCGTTTGGAACAGAAGGGCCGGAATTTCGGATCGGCTGACCGGCTTTCACAGATCGGGCAGGTCGATTTGCTCATTCTTTTCTCACCACGGATTTCTCGCCCTTGCCGCTGGCGATTTTCACCCGGCCTGAAAAGGCCTCGCGCAGCAGGTCGTCGCATTGCTTTCGCCGCGCAATATAGGCCTGCAGCGCACGGGCCGACAGGGTGAGCCTGTAGAAGCCGGTGCGATTGGCAGCCGTTTCGCGGGCAGCGGCCCTGAAGAGGGCGAGGAGTTCGGTCTCTGGTGTTGGCTGTCCCTGCGCGTCGAGAAGCCGGTCCTCCAGCGGAGCATGCGTCCAGGCGAGCTTTGCCTGCAAGAGGCCGAAGGGCGATGGCTTCAGCACATCGATCTGGCGGGTGGAACAGGCCGCGAAGCTTTCGTGAAGCCCTGCGCGCAGCTTGTCGGCTGTCGATGCCGTGATGGGGCCGACGCAGTCAAGGACGACAAGCCCGCCAAGGTTGCGCAGCGAAAGCTGGCGTGCGGCTTCCTGCACGGCTTCGCGGTTGACGCTGAAGGCGCGGGCGCCGGCGCTGCCCTTTGAGATGCGCCCTGCGGTGTCTATGTCGATGGCGGTGAGGGCGCGGGTGCGCTCTATCCCGAGATTGCCGCCGCCGGGTAGCAGGCACCAGCTGGCAAGCGCTTCATCGAAGGCGCTGTCGATCTGGTCATAGTCAGATGTAGTTTCTGCGGTCTCGAAGGTTGCGGTCTCAGAGATAGAGGTGCGCCAGCGATCGATTGCGGGGACGGTATCGGTGGGTAGCGACTTTCTGAGCTTGCCGCGAGCGAGCTTGTCGCGGCGGGCTTCCATGACGATCTCGACTGGGGCGCTTGCTCCTTCGGTCAGCTTGCCGGTGTCACCCGTGCGCACGAAGATCTCTTCACCAGAGGTAGCTTCGAAGAACGCCCCGCCCTGCTCTGGTGCGCGGCGGCGGAGGCGGGCGTCGACCACGTCGCCGAGCC